>NZ_JBTZBT010000001.1:0-2317747 GCF_054880955.1 Stappia sp. ICDLI1TA098 | reverse complement strand
CGTGCTCCTTCAATATGCCTATGATCTGTTCTTCGGAAAACCGGTTGCGCTTCATCTCTGGTCCTTCTCGTCGGGCCAGAGCCTACTTCAACCTGGATTAATTCACTGGGGCAACGTCACAATTTTTGGAAGTCATATGGTGGCTCCATTTTTAATAAATTGATGAATTGCGTGGAGTTAATCTTCACAGGTAAGGGATCTTCTAACTTTTTCAAAGTCGTCAATTGACATTCCTGGTGACACTTCCGGAACAGATATTTGCATAAGTCCAGTATCTTTTGTGAAGAGGAACATGTATTCATCCTCGTGGTTGGTGCGTACATATTCGGGCCCGGACAGAATTTCTAGGTTATTCAGACCAAGCCCCATCAATATTCCTGCGCGTATGCACGATCGCCCCTGATACCTTGCCTGTTTTGGATTCACCTCCACCAAAGTGCGCATAACACGATTTTTCCGGATGTGCCTTATGACGCGGCAACCAGGTACAGTCGACACATGCATATTTGTCTCGCGCGTGGTGAGTTCGCTCCAGTTCTTGGATAAGTCGTCTCGTGAACTAACAATCAAAATGTTTGCATCATCAATTCTAATTCCGGAGGGTGATTTATCTGGAATGGTCTTATAAATAATTTTTGGCGGATGAAATATGGAAATTACTTGGAATTCAAAATTTATCTCCGAGTCACTGTAAATTTCTAAATTGCTTAACACGGTGATTGTTTTTCTATTCGTGTTTTTATCTTTGGTGTACATATCATCTGGAGCGCGATTAATAGTATTTAGCCCGTTCTTGATGTCAAAAATAGCTGGGTATAGTTCCAAAATGGATTTTTCTTTTGAAAAGAAGGGGTAGCACTTAGATTTAGATTCGCCAGAATAAGCTAAATCTGGTACCAGAATGACCAAAGATAAGATAACTAGGAGCGGTTTAGCTAGCGCGTCAATGCGCACGAGGTAAAGGAGGTTATTCTGCAATGTCACCACTCCTTAACACAGAATTTTCCGTCCGCCATCGGTTCAAGGACTTGAACTGCTTGCCTTCAAATTTTTTTCGCATTTTTGATCATTTCGTCCTGCCCTCCACGGGGCGCTAAAGTCGATCAGCCACAGATCTTCGCCCGACTTCCAGTTGGCTACTAGGACCAGGCGATGGGTGTCTTTGTCGATGATGCGTTCCGCAGGTTCCTCGCCAAGGGAGGCCTAGCTGGCAAAGCCGACCGGCATGTGATTGTGTTGCCAAAACCGGAACTGGTTTAGCACAATCGGCGGAAGGAAGAACCAACCACTCGATGTCGGTTACCATCAGGTGCTTCTACATCGGCGAACGGCATTTCAATCAACAGACATGATCAACAGGTTTGATAAGAACAAAATTCTGCTTCACATTCTCGATTGTAGGTCGGGGGCTCTGATGAGCACGGGAGGCGATATTTAAGTTCTTCTGCGGCGTGAATCTGTTTTGGGTTTTTTATTCTGTTTGAATACGTATTTTGCGAGTAGTTCATTTTGTGCAATATGTCATTTTAACTTTGCCCGTCGGTTGATGCGTTTCTGCTGTGTGTGGGAGTTCAATGCCGGCCTACACAGGCGCTGATCGGAACCTTGCATCGCAGAAGCAGCCCCTCATTCCTTATCAGAGGTACAACTATTCAGTGTGTCGATTGCATTTAGCATACGACTTGTAAACCCGGAAAGTCGGTCATGCACTTGCGGTGTCTGAGGATGTCGTCGGTTCGGGTTTGGTGGGACTGCTTGAACAGCGGATCCGCACCGCGGGCCCTCTCGCGATTGATTGTCTGTCATCCGCAATTCCGAGTGCCGAGTGCGAGGCGGACAATATACTTGCAACGGTAAGCTGCCCCCCCTGTCGATGAGTTTGTAGGGCGAATTGGCATGATGCCGAACAACGGGGAGGAGGGGCTCATCTTGCCGTCTTTTGGCGTTCAAGGATTTCGAGCATCCGTTGGCGCGCTGCCGGCGGGAGATCGTCAGGAAGGTCGGCTTCGGTTGCCGGCGTGTCGCCGACCTGGATCAGCATGACCATCCCCATTGTGTAGTGCTGTGAACACTTGATGCCCCAAACGCCTTCCTGGGGCAGTGTTACCGTGATCTCTTCAAACGAACGTCGTTGCCCCTTCGGGGATCATGCCGTCGATGGTTGCCGCATTGTGGCCCGGAGATGCTGCGGCGAACCTGACAGTCTCTCCGGGCTGGACGAATATATAGTCGGGCTCGAACGGCATGGCGCCTGTCCGGTTGCGGTCTAGCATTTTCACTTCGTGGGTTTCGGCGAACGCCTGTGTCGCCAGAAGGACGAGAAGCAATGTCAGTCGCGTTGGCATGGGATGCTCCCTCAGGAGAGGCGTTGAAACGAGAAGACCGGGAGACCACCTGAGGGATGCGGAATGAGCTCGGCGTGAATGCGGAACACGTCTCGGACAAGGGCGGGCGTCAGCACCTCCGCCGGTGGCTCCAGGGCAATGCAACGGCCACTTTCCATGACCTGACGCCGATCGCAGCGTAGTGCGTGCTGCAGGTCATGAAGCGTGACCACGGTCGTCACCGCCAGGCTCGACGCAAGATCCGGAATTGCGAGCTGATGATGCACGTCGAGATGGTTTGTCGGTTTGTCCTGCCGCAGGATCTCGGGCCGCTGCGCATGGGCCCTGGCAATGTGCGCGGGCTGCCGTTCTCCGACGGAAAGCTTGGACCAGTCGCGCTTGGCCAAGCGGTCCACCGACACTGCGCCCAAGGCATTCGTCACGGCGAGGTCATCCTCGCAACTCCACCGGCGCAGCGAGCCCACCCAGGGGGTACGTCCGAGCTCCACCGCATCCCGTACCGTGATCCGCTCGCCCGTGTCGGAAGCCTGTTCGACGAGCGCGAGGCGTTGGGCGATTTCGCGCCGCCGCATCCGGGCCATCGACCGGCCCTGCAGGCGCACCTCACCTTCCGTAGGGGCGCGAAGGTAGGCCATCAGGCTGAGCAGCGTGGATTTTCAGGACCCATTGGGGCCGATCAGGCCCAGCGTTTCTCGTCGCTTCAGTCGAAGGTCGATAAAGGAGACAATCGATCGGTCCCGCGTAGCCCAGCTGACACCGGAGAACTCGAGTTCAGGACTGTCGTTCATCTCTGCCGCCCTCGGACCATGATCAGACCGAAGGCCGGTGCGCCGACCAGTGCCATGATAACCCCGATCGGCAGAACCTGACCGGGGATAACGATCCGCGAGACAACGTCGGACAGAACCAGGAACACCGCTCCGGCCAGCGTTTTCGCGGGGACAAGCCGGGTATGACGTGGGCCGACCAGGAGGCGCATCGCATGTGGAATGACCAGTCCCACGAAGCCGATCGCGCCGGCAATCGAGACAACGATTGCCGTCATGAAGGCAGCGGTCGCGATGAGGATGGCCTGCGCACGACGTACGTCGATGCGGAGCGAGGCGGCACTGTCAGAGCCGAACGTGAAGGTATCGAGCGTTCGCGCGTGCCAGAGGGATATCGCGATCCCGAGAAAGGCCATCGGCAGGGCCAGCTGTACATCTGGCCAGCGTACGTCGGAGAGGTTGCCGAGCAGCCAGAACATTATGCCGCGCGCCTGTTCCGCGCTGGCGGACTGAGCAATGATCAACGCCGTGAGAGCATTGAACATCTGCAATCCCGCAATGCCGGCGAGAATGATGATGCCGGTGCCCCGAACGCCGACCCCTCCGCAGGCCGCTTTCGCCACTACCGCAACAAGCGCGAAGGCGGCCAGCGCCCCGACAAATGCGCCTGCCGACATGCTGATGACGCCAGCTCCCACCCCCGCCAAGGTGACCGTGACAGCTCCGGTGTGCGCGCCGGTCGAGATACCTAGAAAGGTATGGCTCGGCCGGCGGATTGCGCAGCGGCGCCTGTAGGATCATCCGGACAGCGCAGCCCGGCTCCACCGCTGGCCGCGACAACGGCCCTGGGCAGGCGATAGTGCCAGATGACGCTGGCCTGAATGGGGTCGAGCGTCTGGTCGGAAAATCCGAGCTTTGCCGAAAGCACCTGGAGAACGGTCGAGAGCGGGATACGCGTTTCGCCAACAACCGTGGCAAGGAGAAGCGCAGCGGCCAGCAATGGGGTAGCCAGCCACAGCCATCTCACGGAGCGGATCGCTGCGCTGCCCGTCCTTGGGCGAGACCGTATCAGGACAGGGCTTGCGCCAACGCCTCAAGCGCGAATATGGAGCGCACCGACGGATCTATCGCGTTGGCGTCTATGACGATGATACGCCCTTCCTTCACGGCGTCCATTTCCCGCGTCAGAGGGTCGCTCGCGAGAAACGCCCGCTTGACCGCGATGTCATCGGCCGGCAAGCGGCGGCGTTCCATATCTGCCGCGACGATGAAGGCTGGGTCGGCGGTTGCAATCGTTTCCCAGCCCACTGTCGGCCATTCCTCGCGGGAGGTTACGGCGTTCGAGACACCCAGGGTGGAGAGCATCCAGCCGGGAACCGCATTGACGCCGGCGACATAGGGATCGATCGCGAGATCCGCGGACGAATACCAGAACACACCGGTGATGGGTGATCCGCACCGTATTCCCTTTTCATCCGCGCTCAATTGGCGGAACTTTGACACGTTTCTTTTAGGCGGGAGGGTGTTCGGAGAGGCAAGGGCCTTCATCTTCTGGTTGAAAAGGCTTGCGGGGATGCGCATTTCGCGATGCGCGTCAACTTCTGCCCGGCTGGCCTCGCGAGTATGAGGGGGGACGCGTCCAGTATCTCGCTGGCCCAAAAACTGTTCAGAAAAGAGAAACAAACCGATGCTGGGAAAGGCAGGAGTTGGAAGTCGTCCAAATTCACCAGCAAGAGCTCGCTGTGCCGGTAGATAAGGCGACTAGGAACGGCGTCGACAATACCGCGTTTCTATCTGGATTCACGGGAAAGTCAGGAAATATGCTTAAATGTCTTCAAATAATGGTCGGAGTGGCAGGATTTGAACCTGCGACCCCCTCGTCCCGAACGAGGTGCGCTACCAGGCTGCGCTACACTCCGACATTTTCAGAAAACCTGCCGTGTCGAGCGTCGCCGCCGCAGGCATTTCGTCTGTGTGGCGGGTTATTAGCACCATGATTTTGCGACTGCAAGCCCGACGTTGCCTCGAAATTGAATCAGCCTGTGGATGACAGGCGTTGTCGCCGGTAGGCGCTTGTTCGCGCCGTTGGGGAAGGTGGCCATGACAATGCCGTGCTTGCGTCTCCGATGGCTGCTGGCTATACAGGCGACCGCAAACGGTGGGGCGTCGCCAAGTGGTAAGGCAACGGTTTTTGGTACCGTCATGCGCAGGTTCGAATCCTGCCGCCCCAGCCAGTTTCCGAGCGCTGCCTCGGCCGGAGTTTCCACCGATGGCTTTGCCGGCATCGCGCCCTTAATTCCGTTTTATTGCGACATGAATTCGCTGTTGCAGATTTCCTGCTGCGATTGCAGGGGTTTTCTTTCATATTTAAATGAATATTTTCGGTAAATTGCGTAAATCTGCGGGTTTTTGATTTTCTGCGTCAGTATTCATTTTTTCGGGGATATCCTGGAACGCAGCGGCAGTGCGGCCTTCGGAGAGATTTTCGCGCGGGAATTTTGGGTCTCGCTTTTATGCATTTGATTTCAAAGGATTATTTTAATCTTCGTGCGATTGGCTGTTGTGGTTTGTTTTTTAAAAACCCTACGGAAGGGCTGGCAAAAATTAGTCGAATCTCAAGAAATATAGGGGACACTTGTTTTCGGAATTGAATAGAGGCCCCCCCAGATGTCGAAAACAGAAATTGAGCAAGTCGGGCGTCGCGTCTCCTTTGCCTGCATTACCGATGAAACCAGAGACTGCCTTCGCGCGCTCTGGCCTGTGGTGGAAGCGCATCTGGACGACATTTTGCGTCGCTTTTACAAGCACGTCATGTCCGAGCCTGCGTTGAAGAATCTGGTCGGCAGCCGACAAGCCTCGCTGGAGAGCGCGCAGAAAGCCCATTGGGGGCGTCTGTTTCACGCCGCGTTCGACCAGGAATATGTCGACAGCATCAACCGGATCGGGCGGGCTCACGTCCGTATCGGCCTCGAGCCGCGCTGGTACATCGCCGGCTATCAGTTTGTCCTGAACGAACTTGTCGCGATCGTGGTGCGAAAGTACCGCTTGTCGCCGAAGCGCCTGACGGTGACGATCCAGGCGATGAACCGTGCAGTCATGCTCGATCTCGACTATGCGATCTCTACCTATCAAGAGATTCTGATGGAGGCGCAGGAGAACCGGACCAAGACCCTGAAGGAAGCTGTCGACCGCTTCCAGGTCAAGGTGGATGGTGCGCTGCAGGCCGTCGGCAATACCGCCGATCAGGTCGGCGCCGGCGCCGGAAATCTGAAGGCTGTGGCAAACGCCGCGTCGGAGGAGGCCCTGTCCGCCTCTGCAGTGTCCGAGCAGACCAGTTGCAACGTCCAGACGGTTGCGGCCGCGGCCGAGGAGCTCGCCAGCTCGATCGTCGAGATCGCGCGTCAGATCTCCGGAGCTTCCGACGTTGCCCGCCGCGCCACCGGAATCACGGACAACGCCTCTTCCGAGGTCGGCCTGCTCTCGGTCACCGCCCAGAAGATCGGCGATGTGATCGGCCTGATCCAGGCGATTGCCGAGCAGACCAACCTGCTGGCGCTGAACGCCACCATCGAGGCGGCGCGCGCCGGCGAGGCGGGACGCGGTTTCGCCATCGTCGCGCAGGAGGTGAAGCAGCTGGCCGGCCAGACCTCCAAGGCAACCGAGGACATCGCCAAGCAGGTGTCGGAGGTGCAGGCCGCGACGACGCGCGCGGTTGCCACCATCGGGTCGATTGCCTCGACTGTGGGCGAGATCGACAGTCTTACCGCTGCAATTGCAGCCGCGGTCGAGGAGCAGGGTGCGGCGACGCGCGAGATCTCGATCAACGTGCAGCAGGCGGCCCAAGGAACCTCCACTCTCAACCGCAATGTCTCAAGTGTGAGCGATGCGATCGAGAAGACGGAGGGTGCGGCCACAAGTTTCCTTGTAGTCTCGTCCGACCTTCAGGGGCACGCCAAGTCCATCACTAAGGATATCCGCGACTTCTTCTCCGATATTCGACGGTTGCAGGGCGAGGACACGAAAGTGCACGTGGCCTGAGGCGATTGCCCGGGGCAGTCAGTTCGACAAAAAAAGACCACCCGCCGCGAGTATCGCGTGCGGGTGGCCGATCCTTCTGAATTTCCTCCCAAAAGCATCTACTGAAAACCCGTTGCCCGTCGAATGCGCAATTCCAGCGCTGCGTCGTCGGGCGATTCTGCTTCCCACAATTCTGGCGGCTTGCTCCGTGCCCAAAGCGATGACGGGCACCTTCCGCAAGCCCCCCGTTCCAGCCTCTTGTGCTGGTGGCGGGAAAAACGGGCCGGGGGAAATTCCCCGGCCCAGTTGGGTCACGTGTGAGCTGAAACCGAAAAGGCTTCCAAAGCTCGCCGTGCATCGAAACGGACGCCTCTCAACGAGGCCGGCCTCGACCTTGCCGTTCGATGGCACCTGTGCGGGGTTGGCCGAGCGGCCGACCCAAGAACGCGTCGTTCCTCCTGAAGGAGAAGGCAACAAACTGATTCATATGTCTTTTATGACTGCGGGGCCGGTCTCCCCGCGGTCGCATAGGCGCTTGTAGTCGATACCGATTGCAACAATTTCTTGTTATTCGGATGCAACACCAATTAGCGTTATCTGTCCGTGATTTTCTCAGCCTTGGGTGGAAGGGCGCATTTGGCAGGTGCGCCGCCCGACCGGGATGAGGCAACGTCGACCGGGTGTTCCAGGCTCGCGGCGAATTACGGGCGGCGGGGGGAAATAGCTTGGAAGACCGGCGAACCAGACGCGCGCAGGACGCGCCGTCGCGCTCTGAAACCGCTCGCAGTGGGCCGGTGCTCGATGTCGTCGTGCTTGGCGCTCCCCGGTTTGCCGTTGACGGAATTCCGGTCACCTTCCGCTCGCGCAAGGCCGAGGGGCTGCTGGCGCGCCTGTGCCTGTCGCCGGACGGCCACTTGCCGCGAGAAGCCGCAGCCAATCTGTTCTGGGAAGACAGTTCGGAGCACCACGCGCGGTCCTCGCTGCGTCAGACGCTGCTGATCCTCCGGCGCAATCTCGAAACCCTCGGTTTCGACGGACTGTCGAGCGACAAGCAGGCGATCGCCGTCGACCTGGCGCGGGTCAGAACGGACGTCGATGTCCTGCTCAAGCCGGGAGACAGGTTGCCTCCACGCCTGCTGCACGAGAGGCGGCTGTCCGAGCGGTTGTTCGAGGGAGGGGAGGTGCTGGCGGAACCGTTCACCGCATGGCTGCGGGTGCGGCGACAACAGTTGCACGACGAGTTGCGCGGCCTGCTGGAACCTCGCATCGCGGCGGTCGACGGCGACTTGAGTCGGGTCGAGGATGCGGCCCTCGCGCTTCTCAATCTGGATCCGACTCACGAACCGGCCTGCCGTGCCTTCATCAGGGCGCGTGCCGCGAACGGGGACTATGCGACGGCGCTTCGCGCCTACGAAGACCTCTGGAATGTCCTGGAGGAGGAATTCGACACCCAACCCTCCAGCGAGACCCAGGCGCTGATCGTCGAGATCAAGCTCGGGCGCTTCCCCGAACACTTCGATCTTGCGTCGGAGGCGACCGCCTCCGGGCAGCCGGGGTTCGCGGAGGCTCCCGCCGCCGCGCCTCTTCCTCCTGCGCGGCCGGCTGGCCGGTCTTCCGCCGGCCGTAGCGCTGACGGGCATCTTGTCGTGGTGGTCGATCCGGTGAGCGCGGTGATGCGCGCCGGCGGCGACGGACCGCTCGCGGAGATCTTCCGCTACGACCTCGTTGCCCGCCTCCTTCGCTTTCGCGAGTGGACGGTGATCGACACGGTGGATGACGAGTTGGAACGCTCGAGCATCCCTGTCTACCGCATCGGCGTCGCAGCCATGCGCGCCGAGGGCCGGGCTGCCTATACGGTGACCGTGAAGAACCACAGGACGGGCCACTATGTCTGGGGGCGGACTTCGGAAGTGCCTCTTGATGTCCTGATGTCGCGCCAGCTTTCGCTGCTCGGCGAGATCGCCATGGCCACCAATGCCCATATCTCGGCCGAGCGGCTTCAGGAACTGGCAAACCTGCCGGACGCGGAACTCGATGTTTACGACCGGCTGCTTCGCGGGCGCGGACTGCTGAATTCCATGCGTATCGAGGATTCGCTGCGTGCCGAGGCGGTCTTCAGCGCGTTGATCGAGGAACATCCGCGCTACGCTCCGGCTTACTCGGGCCTCGCCCAGGTTATCAATGCACGTCACCTGGTGTTTCCGGGCACGAGCTACTCCCATCGCTCGTTGGAGCGCGCGAGCGCACTTGCGGGAACCGCGCTCGGCCTCGATCCGTTCGATTGCCGCGCCCATTCCTGTTTTTCCTGGAGCGCCGCCTTGCAACGCCGGTTCGGCATTGCCGAACGCCATCACCGAAAGGCGCTCGATCTGAACGACAGCGACCCCTGGGTCGCATTGTCCGCTGCCTATGGCCTGGCCTGCAACGGGCATTCGGCGGAGGCGCTCAGCACCGCGCTTCGGGTGCGCGACCGCGGGCTTCCTTTTTCTCCGCTGCAGTGGAGCCTCTTCGCGGGAACTATGGTCTTGTGCGGGGAGGGAGCTGCGGCTGTGCGGGCCCAGGAAAAGGCGCATGGCGCCTGTCTCATCGGCGATGCCTGGCATCTGGCCGCGCTGGTCATGACGGGCGGCGTCGAGGGCGCGCGGCAGCAGGGGGAGCGCCTGTGCAAGCGTATCCGCGATCGATGGGTGCTGCCGAGCCGGCCGGAGAACGCGGATATCTTTCGTTGGATCGGAAACTGTCTTCCCATCGGTTCGCCCGAGGTCTGGGCGTCCCTGCGCGACAATCTCGCCCGGGCAGGCATCGTTCTTCCCGATGATCTCGCCCCAACGGATCCGCGGCAGCAGCCGTGAGGCGCCGCTTGGCGCCGGCGCGCCGCACCGGGGCGGTGCGTATGGTGAGAACTACCATTGCCTGAACGCTCTCAGGGCGGCGAATTGACGTTGGCATGTCAATTTTATTCGGGCTCTTCTGGCGTATACTTGCCTTCGCGCAAGCTGTTGGCCTTGCCGGGCGGCATGCCTTCTCGGGCACGATTTCGGGAGTTGGCTTGCGATCAGGGCATCGGCGCGCGGAGGAAACGCATGGCTTTATAGCCAAACTGGGAATTTCGGCTTCCGGGGTAATCCGGTAGAAACATGGATGGCTCGTCTCGAGACCCGCGCCAGGCGCTGGTCCTTGCTGACCGCACGAGAAAGCGGGCGTCCGCCGACAGGGGTGGTTTTTGAAGGGGATGACAGCGAACCGGCCCAAGGTCTTGCTGGTCGAGGACACACGTGCCCTCGCCGAGACCTATCGCGCCTATCTCGAGCCGCAGGACGTCGAGGTCCTGATCGCGCCTGACTGCGCCAGCGCCCTGGAGGCGGTCGAGGAGGCATGTCCTTCGGTCATCGTCATCGATGTCAACCTTCCCGACGGGAATGGCCTCGACCTGATGCGCGACATCAAGCGCCGCCGGGCGGCTTGTGAAGTTGTGCTCGTCACCGGTCAAGCGTCTGTCAAAATGGCCGTGGAGGCCATGCGCGAGGGGGCCTACGACTTTATCATGAAGCCGTTTTCCGCCGAGCGGCTGAGGGTCACCTTGCGCAATGCTCTCGACCGGGTGTGCATGGCTCACCGCATCGAGGAACTGGCTGCGGAGGCCGACGAAAGCGAGGAGCCGGACCGTCTGGCCGGCATGATCGGCCGTTCGCGCGCCATGCGCACCGTCTATCGCATCCTGCACAATGCCGCCCCCACCAACGCCACGATCTTCATCACCGGAGAGAGCGGAACGGGGAAGGAGCTGTGTGCCGCCGCGATCCATGGCATGAGCCGCAGGGCCAAGGGGCCGATGATCACGATCAATTGCGCGGCCATTCCGAAGGGAATGCTCGAAAGCGAGATCTTCGGCCATGGCCGCGGCGCTTTCACCGGTGCTGTGTCGGACAGGCTGGGAGCGATGTTGTCCGCCGACGGTGGGACGCTGTTTCTCGACGAGATTTGCGAGATGGACCTCGAGCTGCAGTCGAAGATGCTGCGCGTTCTCCAGGAGCGCTCGGTGCAGCGGGTGGGCGAGGATGCCGTGCGGCCGGTCGATGTGCGCATCGTCTGCGCCACCAACCGCAATCCCCAGGTCGAGGTCGAGGAAGGGCGTTTTCGCGAGGACCTTTTCTACCGCCTGCATGTGGTTCCGGTAGAGCTGCCTCCCTTGCGCGAACGTGAGGACGACGTACTGCTGATCGCGCGGGAGTTTCTGGCCGCCTTTTCGGCGGAGGATGACAAGCGGTTTCGCAGCTTCAGCGAAAGCTGCGAGCAGGCCCTGCTTGCCTGCGACTGGCCAGGCAACATCCGGCAGCTGCAAAACGCCATCCGCCGGGCCGTCGTCCTCAACGATGGCGAGGTCATGGATGAAACCATGCTGCCCGCCCTGGTCAGAGAGGCAGCGAGGGCCGTCGTCGCTCCGCTGGCCACCCTGCAGTCGGCCGGCGCGCCGCCCATCGTCGATGCGGAGCTGTCAGGCCTGTCCGCCCGGCATGCCATCGAACCGCTGGAAACGGTCATTCGCCGCACCATCGAACGCGCCATCGAGCAATGCGGTGGCAACATCCCACGCGCCGCCCAGGCGCTTCGGGTCAGTCCCTCGACGATCTATCGGCGTATCCAGATGTGGAGCGAGCGGGAGACCGGCGACGCACCGTCGTCCTGAGCCGACTGCCGGCGCGCGGCATGGTGATTACGACGAGCGACCGCATGGACTCGACTCGCGCGGTCCCTCATGTGTCCTCGGCTGCCGCGTCTTCCACTGCCTGCGCGTTCATCGCCTGGCGCTCGCGGACCATCACGCTCATCTGCGTCTGCAGATCTGGATCCCGGCGCAACAGTTCGCGGAAGTCGGAGCGCGTCAGCACCAGCAGATGACAATATCCGAGGGCGTGAACGTCCGCAGTCCGCAGCCCGCCAGTCAGGAGCGCGATCTCGCCGAAGACGTCGCCGCGGCCGAGGCGGATGCGCTGTTGCCCGGTGACCACCTCTACCGCGCCGGAGGAGATGAAATAGGCCGTGTCGCCGTGCTCCCCCTTGCGGATGATGGTCTCTCCGGGAACGGCAAAGCGCGGCTGCATCAGCTTCGAGATCGCGTGGACGCGCTCCGGCGAGAGATCGTGGAAGAGGGGGAGCTGGCCGGCAAGCTCCTCGGTATGCATGCCGAGGTCCAGCTTCGGACGGCGGTCGGCATGGGCGCGCTGATGGTGCGCGGTCTGTGCAAGATTGGAGAACAGCTCCGCGCCGATCAGGTTCTGCGAGAACAGCGTGCGGTATCCGTCCTCCTCGATGCGCAGGGCCGCCTTTTGCAGGAAACGCTGGTCGAGACTGTCGGCGTAGTCGGGATACTGGAGCCTGAGCGCCTCGAGCGCGGTCACGGTCGCTTCGCGCCGATGCAGCAGGATCTCCGTGAGGATCTCCGTCACACGGTGACCGAGCAGCGGCTCGATCTTCTCGCCGGTGAAGGCCAGCAACTCGTCGAGTACGATGCGTTTCAGCAGCAGCATCTCGTAGCGGTCGGCGAGCAGGCGGGCGAGCCAGCGGTCGTACATCAGACGCCGCTGGCACCATTGCGCCATCCGCATTGTCGCGGGGAAGGCGAGCGCGTCACGCGCGGCGCGGTTGTACTCGATGCGTCCGCCGGAGCGCGCGGCATCGCCGATCCGTCCGATCTTCGCGAGCATGACCTCCGCCGTGTGGCTTGAGGCGGTACGCTGGAGCAGGTGGCGCAGGACGATCTCGCGTTCCCGGTTCGACAGCGCGACCAGTCCGAGCGTGACCCGGTCTCTGTCGAGGATCTCGGCCGCGCCACTGGCCCCTTCCGCTTCGTTCGACAGGCGCTGGCGGTAGGGACGATCGACGTTTTCGGCGATCTCGGGAGCCATGCCATAGCTCTTGGCGGCACGAGAGATGCCCTCTCGCACCTCCGCCAGGGCGAGGGCGAGCACCTGAGAGCGCAGCGCCACGTCGATGGGGGCGAGCTTGTCGAGGCCGAAGATGCGGATGAGGGGTTTCAGTGTCGTGCCGTAGACGAGCAGCGTGAACAACACGAAACCGGTGGCAAGAACGGCGACGAAGCGCTGAACCTGCGGATCGATCGCCGCGTTCTCGGTGACGCCGAGCGCCAGCGTCAGGGTGATCGCGCCGCGCATGCCGCCCCACAGCATGACGGTCTTGAACGGTGTGCTCACCGGTTGCGACAGCTTCAACGCGGACATCAATGGCAACAGTCCGAAGAGCACGACGCCGCGTGCGACCAGCGCGGAGACGATGACGATGACAAGCAGACCGAGGTCCGACCAGCCGACATCGACCAGCAGTTTGGGGATCAGGATCGAGGCGAGCATGAAGATCAGCGACGAGGCCCAGAAGGCGATCTGGTTCCAGACGTCGTTGAGGTAAGTCCAGCCGTCGGGGCTCACACGCGTCGGTCCGACCAGATTGATGACGATGCCCGCAGCCACGACCGCGACGACACCGGAAACGCCTGCCACATGCTCGGCAAGCACATAGACGAGGTAGGGCAGCGCCACGCTCAACGTGACCTGCGCCAGGCGGAACTCGCGCACGACAGGCAGCAGGCGGACGAGCGTCTGGGCACCCAGATAGCCGAGTGTCAGGCCTCCGAGCAGGCTCCAGCCGAAGATTGACAATCCGTCGAGCACACTCGGCGTCTGGCCGCCAGTGAGAACGCCGAGCAGGATGACGAAAAGCGCGATCGCCGCCGCATCGTTGAGAAGGCTCTCACCCTCGACCAACCGCCCGAGGCGGGCCGGCGCGCCGATGTCGCGGAAGATGGCCACGACGGCGACGGGATCGGTCGTGGCGACGATGGAGCCGAGCAGCAGGCAGGCAACCAGGGAGAGACCGGCGAACGGGGCAAGGGCCGCGCCGATGAAGACTGTCGCCACCAGCACCGCCACCACCGCCATGGCGAAGATGACGCCTGCATCCTCCGCCATGCGCCGCACGTCGAGCGTCAGCGTGGTCTGGAACAGCAGCACCGGCAGGAACAGGTTCAAAATGCCGCTCGAGTTAAGCGGCAGATTGACGAAAACGCTCGCGATCTCGTTGAAAACGTCTGTGCGCGGCGTGTGGTAGAGCCAGGCCGAAGCAGCTCCGATGCCAACGCCGACCACGGCGAGAAGCACGGACGCCGCCAGCCCGAGACGTCGTGCAAGCGGTTCGATCAGCGATATGACGACAAGAAGGCCGGCTATGGCGGCGATGAAAAGTGGCGCTTGCATGGACCTCCTATCGGACCGCTCTGCGGCAAATCGATGGTGCGTCGGTCAAGCGTCGGCCCCTTTGCCTTGTGTCGTGGGCTTTCGGCGGGTGCGTTCCGAAAGCGCGATGCCGACCAGAACAAGGACGAGCGCCGCTGCGTGATAAAGATGGAATGGCTCGCCCAAAAGCCCCACCGCGAGCAGTGAAGAGAATATCGGAACGAGGTTGATAAAGACACCCGCACGTCCGGGCCCGATCAGTTCCACACCGCGCATGAAGAAGATCTGCGCGATGAAGGACGGAAAGATGGCGATATAGGCGACGATAAGCCAGCCCTTGGCGGTCGGCCATTGCACCGTGCCCTGGATGATCTCCGAAGCGACGACCGGAACCGACGAGATCGCCGCGACGACCGAGAGTGCGGCGAAGAACACCATCCCGGACACCGCCGGCCGGTTGCGCAGCAGGATCGCGTAGAGCGCGTAGAGCAGACAGGCGACGATCATCAGCCCGTCGCCCGGGTTGATCTGAAGGGCGGCGAGCCGGGCGAGATTGCCCTGGCTGGCGATCAGGGCGACGCCGGAAAGCGTGACCAGCGCTCCGACGATCTGCAGAACGCCGATGGGGGAGCGCAGGATGATGAAGGCCCCGATCAGGACGAAGACCGGCAGCGCGCCCTGGATGATGCCGAGATTGACCGCGGTCGTGCTGTGGGCAGCGACATAGAAAAGGGAGTTGAAGGCGGTGAAACCGCAAACACCCATCGCCACGATCATCGGCAGGTGACGCCGCAGCAAGGGCATCTCGGCGCGCAATTGCCGCCCATAGAGAACGAGCATCAGACCCGACACCGCTATCCAGCGCAGGAACACCACCGCAAGCGGCGAGACCTCGCCGATCACCAGCCGTCCCGCGACCGCGTTACCGCCCCAGAACAGCGTCGTGAGGAAGAGCAGCACGAGCGGCTGGGCGTAGAAGCGGGCGGTGAGGGACGTGCCTGACTGGGACATGGCGAATTGCGACCGGGTTTCTCGAGGAGGCGCAAGCGGATCGGCCGGCACCCCGGCGGTTCCAGGCCCTCGTCTTGGGGGATGCCCGCGCATCGGGCAACGTGAGGAGGAGGGGGCAGGCCGTGCGGCAGGTCCCCGGTTGCCATATCGTATGACCAATCGCCACGGGCGATGCAAGTCGGCCCGGTGTCTTGGCGCGCGTGATTTTTTCTCCTGTGGAGGAAGTCTTTTCGATTTGTGACGGATTGACCGGTAGGCGCTCTTTCTTCGATGATGCGCAAAACCGGATGCCGTGACCAATGGCATCCGCCGCGAAGCGCCCGGCGTTCGGCCGCGTGCCGCCTCGTACCCTTCACAAGGTTTCAGCAGACAGAGTCCCAGGAGCACGACGCATCATGGATCGCATCGAAATCGCCGGCCTGAAGATTGCCCCCGAATTGCGCGACTTCGTCGAGAAGGAGGCACTGCCGGGAACCGGCGTCGCAGCTGGTGACTTCTGGTCCGGGTTCGCGGACATTCTGCGCGACCTCGCGCCGGTGAACCGCGAGCTTCTTGCTCGCCGCGACGAGCTTCAGGCGAAGATCGACGACTGGCACCGTGCGCATCCCGGTCCTGTCGACCTAAAGGCCTACACCGCGTTCCTGCGCGAGATTGGTTATCTCGTGGAAGAGGGCGGCGACTTCGCCGTGACGACCGCCGATGTCGACCCGGAAATCTCCACGCTCGCAGGCCCGCAGCTCGTCGTTCCGATCACCAACGCCCGCTACGCGCTCAATGCGGCGAATGCGCGCTGGGGCTCGCTCTATGATGCGCTCTACGGCACGGATGCCATGGGCAGCCTGCCGAAGCCGGGCGGCTATGACGCCGCGCGCGGCGCAGAGGTGGTGGCCTATGCGCGCCAGGTTCTCGACGCGCGCGCCCCACTGTCCGGCTCCTGGGCGGAGGCCGCCGGGCTTTGCGTGCGTGACGGCACTCTTGTGGTCGCATCTTCCGCTGGCGGCGAGATGACGTTGAAGGACGCGGGCCAGTTCGCCGGCTATCGCGGCGATGCCGCCGCCCCCGACGCGGTGCTCCTCACCAAGAACGGCCTTCACCTGGAGATCGTGGTCGACCGCACGAGCCCGATCGGCAAGGCGGATGCCGCCGGCATCGCCGACGTGGTGCTGGAGGCGGCCGTCTCCACCATCATGGACTGCGAGGATTCCGTCGCCGCGGTTGATGCCGAGGACAAGGTCGTCGCCTATCGCAACTGGCTCGGCCTGCTGAAGGGCGATCTGTCCGCCAGTTTCGAGAAGGGCGGCAAGACGGTTACCCGGCGCATGGAAGGGGATCGGACCTACACCACCCCGCAAGGCGGCGCGCTCACCCTCCACGGCCGTTCGCTGATGCTTGTGCGCAACGTCGGTCACCTGATGACGACGCCGGCGGTTCTCGACGAGGATGGCGGGGAGATCCCAGAGGGCATTCTCGATGCCATGATGACGGCGCTGATCGCCAAGCACGACATCGGCAGCGGTGGCGCCAATGGCGGTGGCCTGCGCGCCAACTCGCGCGCGGGCTCGCTCTACATCGTCAAGCCGAAGATGCACGGGCCGGAGGAGGTCGCCTTCGCGCAGACGCTGTTCTCTCGCGTCGAGAAGGTGCTGGGCCTTGCCGCCAACACGCTCAAGATGGGCATCATGGACGAGGAGCGCCGCACCACGGTCAACCTCAAGGAGTGCATCCGCGCTGCATCCGCCCGCGTCTGCTTCATCAACACCGGCTTCCTCGACCGCACCGGAGACGAGATGCACACGTCGATGGAAGCTGGCCCGATGATTCGCAAGGGCGACATGAAGTCGGCTGCGTGGATCCAGGCCTATGAAAACTCGAATGTGGACGTGGGCCTCGAGTGCGGCCTGCCGGGGCACGCCCAGATCGGCAAGGGCATGTGGGCCATGCCCGATCTGATGCAGGCGATGCTGGAGCAGAAGATCGGCCATCCGAAGGCGGGCGCCACCACCGCCTGGGTGCCGTCGCCGACCGCCGCGACCCTTCATGCGCTGCACTATCATCTGGTCGATGTCGCCGCCCGGCAGAAGGAGCTGGCCACGCGCGGCCGCGCCAGCCTCGATGACATTCTCTCGATCCCGGTCGCCGAGCGGCCGAACTGGACGGCGGAAGAGATCCAGGCCGAGCTCGACAACAACGCCCAGGGCATCCTCGGCTACGTTGTGCGCTGGGTCGACCAGGGCGTCGGCTGTTCCAAGGTGCCGGACATCAACGATATCGGACTGATGGAGGACAGGGCGACGCTGCGCATTTCCTCGCAGCACATCGCCAACTGGCTGCGTCACGGTGTTTGCACTCAGGCGCAGGTCATGGAAACGATGAAGCGCATGGCGACCGTCGTCGACGGCCAGAACGCCGGAGACCCGCTCTATCGGCCGATGGCGAAGGACTATGACGCCTCCATTGCCTTCAAGGCGGCCTGCGATCTGGTGTTCAAGGGCACGAGCCAGCCGTCGGGCTACACCGAGCCGATCCTGCACGCCCGTCGTCTCGAGGTGAAGGCATCCGCGCGCGGCTGACTTTCGACCTTTCCGCCTCTGGTCCTGCCGCCCGCGCTCAGGCGCGGGTGGTGAAGGGGTGTGGGAAGCGCTCGGCGCGTCGCGGCAGGAGGGCGGAGAGCCGGGTCTGTTCCGTTTCGCTGTAGACGAAGCGCCAGCCCGACCTTGCGCCGTGCACCCAGCGCCGCTCGGCGCGCATCTCGAGCCCGTGCGCCAGAATCGCGATCCTGGCGTTGATGGCGAGTTTCGGAAGCTCGTCGGCCTCGATGCTGCACCCCGTCAGGCTCAGGTCGACAAGCGTGCCGGCGACCGGGCCGCGCATGGTCAGGACCATGACATCGGCTTCGCCTCTTGCACGCGGCGCACTGCGCCGTTCAGGCTTTTCGCCCTCGGATCGGCGGCGGGAATTCTCCTTGGAAAGTGGCGGTCGAAGCGGCTCGTCGGGTGATGTGCGGTTGCGTTCGAGAACCATCTGAATGAACGGACCGAAGTTGCTGCCCTGTGGGGGCTCTGCCATCTTCTCTCTCCCACCCGATAAGCGTGTCGACGAATCGTATCTTGCCAGAATTTCTGGGTTCTCTCGGAAATGAATGCAAGCCTTGGCGGGAACTCGCTCACGACATATCCGCGTCCGCCTGTCCGGTCGTTGCCGGGTGCCGCCATCCGCTTACGCGTTTACATGGTGCGTGCGGTGTCCCTCGCCAGGGGAGTCTTGAGCCGGACGCTCGCAGCGCCTGGATCACGCCGTCCGGCCCATCGGCAGGACGATGCGCGCCGAGAGCCCGCCCTCCGGCCTGTTGGACAACACCAGCGTGCCGCCGTGTGCGTGCACGATGGAGCGTGTGATCGACAGACCAAGCCCGATCCCTCCCGTTTCTTCCGAACGGGATTCCTCCAGCCGGACAAAGGGTTCGAACACGTCCTGAAGCCTGTCTTCCGGGATGCCTGGGCCATTGTCGAGGACTGTGATGGCGAGGGTGTCGGCGGTTGCCTCCAGCTTGATTTCAGTCCCCTTGCCGTAGCGCAGGGCGTTCTCGACAAGATTGCGCAGGGCGCGCTTGAGGCTAAGGGGGCGGAAGGACGAAACGATGCGTCGGCCCGGCTTTTCGAAGGAAACCGTCTGTCCGATATCGCGGTAGTCCTCGACGATGGCCTCCAGGAATTCGCCGAGGTCGATGCGGGCGACATCCTCGCGCGATGCTTCATCGCGTGCAAGCGCAAGCGTTGCCTCGACCATGCGTTGCATCTCGTCGAGTGTTTCGATCATCTTCTCGCGGTTCTCGTCGTCGTCGATGAACTCGGCGCGGATGCGCAAGGAGGTGATCGGGGTCCTGAGGTCGTGGCTGATCGCGCCAAGCATGCGGGTGCGGTCGCGCACGAAACGGGTCAGCCGGTCCTGCATGACGTTGAACGCGTGGATCGTGCCGCGAACTTCCGAGGGGCCGCGTTCGACGAGCGGATCGACGTCCTCCCCCCGCCCGAGTCGCTCGGCAGCCGCCGAGAGGTCGCGCAAGGGGCGCGTCAGCCGGCGCACGGTGAAGGCGATGACGAGAACGATGGCCGCGGCCATCAGGCCGGCGGTCACGAGAAGCGGCGTCAGTGTGTTGCGAGGCACGCGGAAACGGCTGACACCATTGAGCCAGCGCCCGTCGGAAAGCGACACCGACAGTGTGAGCAAGGTTGGCGCGTCCTTCCAGCGGTGATGGCGCTTTCCGCTCTTTTTCGGTGCATCCCTGTCAACATCGTCATCATCGGACTCACCGATCCGGTACATGCCCTTCGGGGGCATCGGCGGGCGTCGCACCACGTCGATCCTCACCTCGCGCCCGTCGCCGATTTCCTCGCTCAGCATTTCGGCCAGCCGCGTGTCGGTTTGGCGATCACCGCTGCGGGCAAGCGCCGGATCGCTGGAAACCCAGAACCGCAGGAAGGGGCTCGACACGGCCCCGAGAATGTCGTCGTGCATGTCGGGAGGCGAGGCGTCGATCCAGCGCACGAGCGAGCCCGTGCGCGACAGGATGACGTTGCGGGCAAGGTCCACCAGCGCGACGCGGCGCTCGTCGGTGAAGAGCCAGAGGGTGATGAGCTGCGCGCCGACGACGGCGATCAGCAGCAATGCGATAAGCTGGCCGGCCAGCGAGCGCGGCCAGAGGCGGAAGCGGGCGCGGGCGCTCATGCGGTGCTGTCCTCGACTTCAGCGGTGAATGTGTAGCCGCCGCCCCAGACGGTCTTGATCAGCTCCGGGGTCTTCGGATCTGCTTCGATCTTCCGCCGCAGCCGGCTGACCTGATTGTCGATCGACCTGTCGAAGACGCCGGGGCTGCGTCCGGAAGTGAGATCGAGAAGCTGGTCGCGCGACAGGACCATGCGGGGACGCTTCAGGAATGCCACGAGGAGCTGGAACTCGCCGGTGGAAAGCGGCACGGCGACGCCGTCCTCTCCGGTGAGCAGCCGCTTCGGCACGTCCAGTGTCCATCCGGCAAAGGCAAGTTGCTCCGCCTCCACCGGGTCGCGTTCCTTTGGCACCTGGGATGAGCGGCGCAGCACCGCGCGAACCCGTGCAAGCAGCTCGCGCGGATTGAAGGGCTTGGTCACGTAGTCATCTGCGCCGATCTCTAGGCCGATGATCCGGTCGGTTTCCTCCGCCATTGCAGTAAGCAGGATGACTGGCGTCGCCTCGCTCTCCATGAGATGGCGGCAGAGCGACAGGCCGTCCTCGCCGGGCATCATGATATCGAGCACGACAAGATCCACCGACGCCGCCTTGAGGAACTTGCGTGCCTGGGCGGCATTTTCCGCGACGGAGGCGCGCAGGCCATTCTTGCGCAGATAGCGCGCGAGCGATTCCCGGATGTCGCGATGGTCGTCGACGACGAGGATGTGGTGTCCGCTTTCGGTCATGTGTCTCGTATCCATAAGGCCTGCACCTTCTATCTATCGAGACCGCCGCCAGCTTGGAAATCCCAATTGTATCGAGGTGTAACGGAGCCGCGCAGGGCGACAGCTTGCGACACAACAGGGGCAATCCGGGCATAGTTCTGCGACAGGCGCCGCCTATCTCTTGCTCATCGATTTCACATTCGATGAGGAGTTTCGATATGAAAACCGTACGCAATCTGGCCCTCGTGGCGATCACCGCAGCCCTGACCGGCGCCTTCGCCATGCCCGCTTTCGCCGATCGTGACGGCAAGCGCAACGAGCAGGGCCAGGAGCGGTCCTGGATGCACAAGGGCGGGCATCACAACAAGGACGGCAAGCGCGGCTGGGGCAAGCGCCATGGTCACCACGGCCCGCAGCGCATGGGCATGATGATGACCTTCGCCGAGATTTTCGACACCGATGGCGACGGCAAGATCACCCAGGCTGAGATCGACGCCAAGCGCGAGGAACTCTTCAAGCTCGCCGACAAGGATGGCGACGGCCGCGTCACGCTCGAGGAATTCAGGGCAGCTTATGCCGAGGTCGTGGTCACGCCGCGCGTGCGGGCTTTCCAGCGCCTCGACCGCGACGGCGACGGCAAGGTCACCGAGGAGGAATACAACCGGCGTGCCGAGCGCATGCTGTCTCGCCTCGACCGGATGAACGAGCGTGATGACGACGAGGAGCGCGGCGACAAGCGCGGCCAGCGCTGGGGCAAGCGCAACGGCCCGGCCATGGAGCGCTTCGACACCGATGGTGACGGCAAGGTCACGTCTGATGAGGTTCGCGCCGCCCGTGCGGAGCGTTTCGCCAAGGCCGACGCCAATGGCGACAAGGTCCTGACGCTTGACGAGTTCTCCACGATCTGGCTGGAGCGCGCCGACGGTCGCATTGTCCGCATGTTCCAGTTCCTCGACCGCAACGGTGATCTCGCCGTGACCACGGACGAGGCGGAGCGCCCGACCAGGAACCTGGTGAGCCGCATGGACCGCAACGGCGACGGCGCGCTTTCCTTTGCCGACCGTCCGCGTGGCCGGCATGGCATGGGTATGGGCAAGGGCAGGCCGCACCATGGCATGCCGGGTGGACCGCGCATGCCGGGCGGCCCCGGTCAGCCGCCGGCGGCCGAGACCCGCTGACGCTTGCGGACAGCCACCTGTCCGGCAGTCGTCGCCGGAGCGGATTTCCGCTCCGGCGACGACGCGCGTCGGGGAGAGGGAAACCTTTGACGCCGCAACGTTTGCCGCTTGGCGCCGCCTTGGCGGCTGTCATAAAAAACATGAGGTGAAAAACGAGTTTTTCCTTGATTGTTACGGCCTCCTGATTCATATCTCCCCTTGCCCAAATTCGCACGTGCCCGTGGTCGTCCAACCGAAAGGTGGCAGCTGCTCATAGGGCCCGGATTATTCCGGAGAGAGCAGCAAAACGGACGGCTTAAAGCAACGACGTAAGAGGGCTTTTTTGGTCTCTGCCGGGTTTCCAAGTCCCGGGGTCACTGAAGAGGCACTTGTTACATCATTGCCCGCTGTGCGGTTCGGAAAACCCGATCCAATCCAAGGCATCAATCGCGGTACGGCCGTGCCATGGCATCATGCTGTGGTTTCGAGCCCGATCGCTCGCAAATGCAACGCGTGTTCTGTCCGTCTCCAAAGCGGACCGGCCGACGCCGTGCATTCGCGATCCTGTGACGCAGTTCGGAACGGGTGACTGACATGACCGAGCGCATTCGCAACTTTCTCCGCCAGCGACGAGACGACGAGCCTTGCGTCGTTGTTGACCTCGATATCGTGCACGACAACTATCTGGCCTTCGAGCGTGCCCTCCCGGATACGCGCGTGTTCTATGCCGTGAAGGCCAATCCCGAGCCGGAGATCCTTGAGCTCCTGGCGCGCCTGGGCTCGTCCTTCGACTGTGCCTCTGTCGCCGAGATCGAGATGGTCCTGGCGTCCGGCGCCGGCCCGGAGCGCATTTCCTTCGGCAACACCATCAAGAAGGAGCGCGATGTCGCGCGTGCCTTCGAGCTGGGCGTTCGCCTCTTTGCCGTCGACTGCGAGGCAGAGGTCGACAAGATCGCCCGCGCCGCCGCCGGTTCTCAGGTTTTCTGCCGCATTCTGTGCGACGGCGCCGGCGCCGACTGGCCGCTTTCGCGCAAGTTCGGCTGCGCGCCGGAGATGGCTCCGACCGTTCTCGAGCATGCTCATCGCTCGGGCCTGACCGCTCATGGCGTTTCCTTCCACGTCGGCTCCCAGCAGGCCAATGTGGATGCCTGGGACACGGCGCTCGCGTCGGCTGCCGGCATCTTCCGCGAGATGGCCGAGCGCGGCATCACGCTGTCCATGGTCAACCTCGGTGGCGGCTTCCCCGCACGCTACCTGAAGGATGTCCCTGGCGTGCCGCGGTACGGCGAGGCGATCCTGTGCGGCCTGTCGAAGCACTTCGGCAACCGCATTCCGCAGACGATCATCGAGCCCGGCCGTGGCCTGGTTGGCGATGCGGGCATGATCGAGGCCGAGGTGGTCCTGATCTCCAAGAAGTCCGCCAGCGAGGATGAGATCCGCTGGGTCTATCTCGACATTGGCAAGTTCAACGGCCTTGCGGAGACCATGGACGAGGCGATCCGCTATCCGATCCGCACGGACAAGGACGACGATCGCAAGACCCCTTGCGTGCTCGCCGGCCCGACCTGCGACAGCGTCGATGTGCTCTACGAGAAGACCCCCTATGAACTCCCGGTCAGCCTGTCCATTGGCGACAAGGTTCTGATCGAGGCCTGCGGCGCCTATACGACGACTTATTCTTCGGTCGCGTTCAACGGGTTCAAGCCGCTGCGCTCCTACGTCATCTGATTGACGCCATCATCCATCCATATCCAGCCGACCGGTCGCGAATGCGGCCGGTCGGCGCTATGTTCCCGATATGGCGGCGCCGTCGCGCGCCGCCGCAGCGAATTTCCACGACGAGAGGAAGCCCGCAATGACCGATGAGACGGCCACGGCCGCGAAAAAGCCCGCCAAGCGTGGCGCCAGCCGGAAGCCGGCGGCCGAGATCGCTTCCGGGCAGAGCCACCCTGTCTACGGAACCATTTCCGGCCCGATCGTCATGATCGGCTTCGGTTCGATCGGCCGCGGCACGCTGCCGCTGATCGAGCGGCATTTCAATTTCGACACCAAGCGCGTGACGATTGTCGATCCGGTTGATACCGACCGCGCTCTTGTCGACGAGCGCGGCTACCGCTTCGAGAAGGTCGCGATTACGCCGGAGAACTACCGCGAGGTGCTGTCACCGCTGCTCACGGAGGGCGAGGGCCAGGGCTTCTGCGTCAATCTCTCCGTCGACACATCGTCGCTCGACCTGATGAAGCTTTGCCGCGAACTCGGCGTGCTCTACATCGACACCGTCGTCGAGCCCTGGCTCGGCTTCTATTTCGACGAGAGTGCGGGCAACGAGGAGCGCACCAACTACGCGCTGCGCGAGACCGTGCGCCGCGAAAAGAAGAAGAACCCTGGCGGCACCACGGCCGTTTCCTGCTGTGGCGCAAACCCGGGAATGGTGTCCTGGTTCGTCAAGCAGGCGCTGGTCGACGTCGCCCGCGACACCGGGATCAAGTTCGAGGAGCCGACCAACCGCAAGGGCTGGGCGAAGCTCATGAAGAAGGTCGGCGTCAAGGGCGTGCACATCGCCGAGCGCGATACCCAGCGCGCCAAGAAGCCCAAGCCGATGGGCGCCTTCTGGAACACCTGGTCGGTCGAGGGGTTCCTCTCCGAAGGCTTCCAGCCTTCCGAGCTTGGCTGGGGCACCCATGAAACCTGGATGCCGAAGAACGCCCGCAGGCACAAGAAGGGCTGCAAGGCGGCGATCTATCTGGAGCAGCCGGGCGCCAACACCCGCGTGCGCACCTGGTGCCCGACGCCGGGCGCTCAGTATGGCTTCCTCGTCACGCACAATGAGTCGATCTCCATCGCCGACTATTTCACCGTGAAGGAAGACGGCAAGGTCAAGTATCGCCCGACCTGCCACTACGCCTACCATCCGGCGAACGATGCGGTGCTGTCGCTGCACGAGCTCTTCGGCGCGGCCGGCAAGGTTCAGGAGACGCTGCACGTCCTCACCGAGGACGAGATCATCGACGGCATCGACGAGCTTGGCGTGCTGCTCTACGGCCACGAGAAGAATGCCTATTGGTACGGCTCGCAGCTTTCCATTGAGGAGACGCGGGAAATCGCTCCCTATCAGAACGCCACCGGTCTGCAGGTGACGTCCGCCGTGCTCGCCGGCATGGTCTGGGCTCTGGAAAACCCGAAGGAAGGCATCGTCGAGGCGGACGAGATGGATTATCGCCGCTGCCTCGAGGTTCAGGGCCCCTACCTGGGGCCGGTCAAGGGATACTACACCGACTGGACCCCGCTTGACGGTCGTCCGGGGCTCTTCCCCGAAGACATCGACGAGAGCGATCCCTGGCAGTTCCGCAACATTCTGGTTCGCTGAAACGCGCCTGGATGAAACGAAGCGACCCCGGTGCAGGGCGCACCGGGGTCGGGTGGCGGCGCTTTCCTCCCGCAAGCCTGAGCCGGATCGGGTGACGGCAAGCAAGGGATGGAAGGCCTGCCAGGGTCTGGCAATTGGCCGGGGGGAACGGCTCGGCGCGATGCGCCACCTGACCCGTGAGCGACACTAGCGGAGTGGTCGGGCAATCCTGTGACCTCCGTCACGTATGGTGCGATCTTCGACCTGTTTTCACTTTTTATTCAATGTCTTACGTCGCGGAATCCGATGCGCGCGGGTTCCGCGCTCGACGCCGGCGCTGGGAGTGGCTACAAAGCCTCCGCGCCGCAATCGTCACGCGCGGCGCGTCAGGCGAGGAACCGAGCCAGATATGAAGCCGACCAATCCCGTATTCACCGGCCTGCCCACCACGATCTTCGAGACAATGTCGCGACTGGCCATGGCTCACGGCGCGATCAATCTCGGACAGGGCTTTCCGGATGTCGACGGTCCGGAAGACGTGCGCAGGATCGCGGCCGACTCATTGATCACCGGCCCCAACCAGTACCCGCCGATGCTGGGGCTGCCGGAGCTGCGACAGGCCGTTGCGCAGAGCAACAGCCGATTCTACGGGATCGACGTCGACTGGCAGAGCGAAGTGATGGTCACCTCCGGGGCGACCGAGGCGCTTGCCGACGTGCTCCTTGCGCTTCTGGAGCCGGGCGACGAAGTCATTCTCATCGAACCGCTTTACGACTGCTACCTGCCGCTGGTGAAGCGGGCGGGCGGCATTCCGGTGCGCCTGCGCGTCACCCCGCCGCAATGGCGGCTCGATCTGACGGCTCTCGAGAACGCCTTTACCGAAAACACCAAGGCGATCCTGCTCAACAACCCGATGAACCCGGCCGGCAAGGTCTTCGCCGAGGAGGAGCTCGCGGCGATCGCAAGACTGTGCAACGAGCACGGCGTCTATGCGATCTGCGACGAGGTCTACGAGCATCTGCTGTTCGACGGCCGTGTCCATCGCCCGCTGATGGCTTTCCCCGGTATGCGCGAGCGCAGCGTGCGCATTGGCTCTGCCGGCAAGACCTTCTCGCTGACCGGCTGGAAGGTCGGCTATGTGACGGCCGCGCCGAACCTGCTCGACCCGATTGCCAAGGCGCATCAGTTCGTCACCTTCACGACCCCGCCGAACCTGCAGCGCGCCGTTGCCTACGGTCTTGGCAAGGACGACAGCTATTTCGAGGACTTGGCCGGCTCGATGCAGGCCAAGCGCGACCGCATCCTGACCGGGCTTGCCGGCCTCGGTTTCGGTGTCCTTCCTTGCGAGGGCACCTATTTCGCGACCTGCGACGTGTCGACGCTCGGGCTCGAGGGCACCGACGTCGACATCTGCCGCCAGCTTGTGGAGGAGGCGGGCGTTGCCGCCGTTCCCGTCTCCGCCTTCTATGTCGCCGATGCGCCGACGAACTTCGTGCGCTTCTGCTTCTGCAAGCGCGACGAGGTGCTCGATGCCGCACTGGAGCGGCTGGGGACATGGGTCGAGGGACGCCGTCTGGCGGGCGTGTCCGCGCCTGCCGCCCGCGTCGCCGCCGGAGAGGACTGAGATGGAAAATCCCGTTCTGGTCGAGGTGCTGCGCGGCACTGCCGTCGAAAGTCGCCATCGCGGCACCGTCGCCGTGGTCGATGCAGCCGGCAAGATTATCACCGCCATTGGCGACGTATCGCGCCCCGTGTTCCCACGCTCGGCGGTGAAGGCCCTTCAGGCCTTACCGCTGGTGGAATCAGGGGCGGCGGACGCGCTCGATCTGAGCCCGGCGGAACTGGCGCTTGCCTGTTCGTCGCATAATGGCGAGGAGGTGCATGTCAATTCCGCGCGCGTGATGCTGGTCAAGGCCGGTCTGGACGAGGACGCGCTCGAGTGCGGCACGCACTGGCCGAAGCGGATGCAGGATGTCGCCCAATTGCACCGCGCCGACGTCTGCCCCTGCGCGCTACACAACAACTGCTCCGGCAAGCACGCCGGTTTTCTGGGACTCGCCCGTACGCTCGGCGTTGCCACCCGAGGCTACATCGAGCCGGATCATCCGGTGCAGATGGAGGCCCGTGCCGCCATGGAGGGCATGATCGGCATGTCGCTTTCCGACATGGCGCGCGGCACCGATGGCTGCTCTATCCCGACCTATGCCATGCCGCTCGACCGTCTGGCGCAAGGGTTCGCCTGTTTCGGCACCGGCGAGGGGCTCGAGCCGATCCGCGCCGATGCGACCGCCCGTCTTTATGACGCCTGCGTCGAGAATCCGTTCATGGTCGCCGGCACGGGGCGTTTCTGTTCGCAGGTGATGGGCGCATTGTCGGGCCGTGTCTTCGTCAAGACGGGCGCCGAAGGTGTGTTCATTGCCTCGATCCCGGAAAAGGGCCTGGGCGTTGCGCTCAAGTGCGAGGATGGCGCGACGCGTGCCTCCGAGACCATGATGGCTGCCGTCATCGAGGCGCTGATCGAGCTTGACGAGGACGAGAGCAAGGCGTTGGCGCCCTGGCTGCAGCCGAGGCTGGAGAACTGGAACGGCATACACGTGGGCGACGTGCGCCCCGTGCGCGAGGCTTTTCAGGGCATGCGCCGCGCTGCCGGATAGCCAAAGGCCTCAGCTCACGAGGTTTCCCGACAGCGACAGATGCGGGTAGGTCTTTGCGCATGCCTGCGTCAGGTCGTCGGTGACCGGGTCCTTCCAGCGATAGCCGACGACGCCGCCCGCGCTTGCACCCGAGATCAGATTGCTGGCGATGAGCGCGGGGCCGGCTTCCTCGACGACCGTGACCGCAATGCCCGTCGGGCAATCGCGGATTACGTTGGAGGTTGCCGCGACATCGCGCAGATACGGCCCCCAGCCCATGTGCAGTCCGATCCTCGCTGCCTTCTCGATGACATTGCCTGTCACTGCCGTATCGGCTTCCACGGCGATGCCGATGCCGAAGCCTTGCACCTCGGCAGGGTAGGGGCCTTCATTTGCAATATTGCGGATCACGTTGCCCGAGCAGGTGGCGAGCCGTCCACCGTCGAGAAAATTGGCTATGGAAATGCCGATGGCTCCGCCGTCGACGAGATTGTCGGCGATGACGGCGCCCTGGAAGGCGAATTCCGAGTAGATCGCCGTTTCGCCCGAACGCAGGCAGGAGTTGCCCTCGACAATGAGCGACGAACCGGAGTTCGAGCGGATCGCGGAGAAGGCGCAGTCGGCGACCCGGTTTCCGCGCACGATCACGCCATGGGCGCGGAAGACGTTGATGCCGTTCCCGTTCTGCCCTGTTCCTCCGTCGATGGCGGCGATCTTCTCGATCCGGTTCCCGGAAACGATGGTGCCGTCCTCGCCCTCGTTCCAGCGGTAGACGAGGATGCCGGCATTGCCGCAGTCGCGCACCAGGTTGTCGGTGATCGCGAGCCCCGTCGCCTCGATGGACCTGAGACCGGCCTGGCGCGCGCCCGAGATCGTGTTTGCATGGATGCGGCCCGACGTCCGGTCCAGGGCGATGCCAGCCTTGGCGCTGCCGGAAACCGTGCAGCCTGTCACCTCAAGGTCGCTTGCGTCGGCAAAATGCAGCAGGCCCGGCGTGTATTCGCCAAGCGCGCGGTTGCCGCCGTCGAAATGAATGCCCTCAAGGCCGATGGACTTGGCGCGTTCTCCGTAGATCAGATGTCCGCCGCCCTGATAGTCGAAACGGGTCTGTCCGGGCAGACCGACGAGCCGCGTGCCGGAGGGAAGGCGCAGGTTGGCGACCGCGTAGCGCCCGCCTGGCAGGAACAGGGCCCGGCCGCGTTTGGCGGCGGCATCGATTGCCCGCTGCAACAGTGCGCTCTGGTCGTCCGCAGCGCCGGGGCGCACGCCGAACTCGCCGGCGTCGATGGTTCCGCGAAGGTCCGCGATCCGCTGAGCCGCGGCCGGCTGGATCAGAAGCGTGGCGGTCGCTGCAAGCCCGCCGCCGAGCAGGGCTCGGCGGGTCATGGAATGCGCGACGGTTGACCTGTATCTTTTCTGGATCATGCACCTGTCCTTCACGGGACAGGCGCAATCCTCATGCCAGCATCGATGTCCCGTTTCGGGACGGCGTGCCTTAGCGGTTGTACCAGATGATGCGCTGAAGGGCAGCCTTGCGAAGCTGAGCCTCCGGCGGCAGCCGGTCGAACGGGCCGTCGTACTGCGAGATGGCATAGACGAGGGTGACGTTCTTCGTCCCCGCTGCCTGACAGATCGCCATGCCCCGCCACAGGTTGCGTCCATCGCGGCAGGAGCTGCGCGGCGTTCCGATCTCGTCGAAGGTCATGCCGATCCGCTCGCCGTTCGGGCCGGTCAGATGGTGGGTGACACCATGCACTTCACGGATCTTGCCGCCGTCTCCCTTGAAGATCTGGAGCACCTGGAAACCGTCGGAATTGAACGCGCCCATGGCCCATTCGGTTCGGTCTTCCGTTGCCGACTGAAAGCCTTCCGCCGTGAAGCCGGGCAGGGCCGCCTCGATCGCCTTCTTGGAGTAGGGCGTCTGCGCGTTAAGTCCGCCGGCGCCGCTTGCGGTGATCTGGACCAGCGTCACGTCGGAGGTGCGGGCAACCGTGATCGGTCCATCCATCTCCATCGTCGGGGAACAGGCCGCGAGCAGAAAGCTCGAGATGAGCGAAAGGGCCGCGACGGTTTTTTGAAGGGTCATGAAAACTCTCGGATCTTGCGTCAGGAGCTGCCCTCCGGCGCGCGAGGAGCGCGTGCGCTGCCGTGGGCGGGCGCTAAAGGGCGGGGCACGCGAGCGCTGCGGAGCGACGGTGATGGCATAGCATTCGCACCGGCGCTCGAAAAGGCCCAGTGTGGCAGGCGTCCCCGCCATTCGCTGTCGCCAGCCTGGTGCCGGACATCGGATCCCCAACATGCGCAGGGAGGTGTCTTTCTTGCGCGTTCAGGGCGGCTCTGGCGGATTTCAGGCAGTTTGCCTCATGTCGAAATCACCAAGGGGCGACAACCTTGGGTGTATTTGCTCGCTATTGCCCATTTTTTGGTTGCGACGATTGCCCGTAATTCGACATAAATAGACAAGGTAATGCAGGCAAAGCGGGAATCGGCCCGACGGTGGACGGTGCGGGGGCAGGAAGAGGCTCGGTCCTGTTCGCCTCCGGTCCCGAAGCCGCTGGCACGCTGCAGAAGTCCGCAGGGTGCTGCCCGCAAAAGTTGTTGCCGGCTGGTGAGACTCGAGCGAATCTGGCCGGGAAATGTGAGTTCTTCCGAGAGTAGACGTAGATTATACGTATTTAACGTTGTATCTTCTACTCTCTATCTCTTGGCCGGTAACGTGCCGTTTTCGGGTGGGAGGCGGGTCATCGGTGGGTGCGGTGCCTTTCCTGACGGAGCGTTGGGGCGCGATTGAACGCATGGCGGATCCGGGCGGCTGCAAAGAAGCTGTTCAGATTCTCGCCGTTAGCATGGCGGCTTCCGGCGCGTGACGGAAGGGCGCCTGGGTATGACGGAAAGGCGGAGACAGATGGCCGAACCGATGGAACTGCAGTCAAAGGCGCTGGCGATCGCGGAGGCCCAGTCGGCCAAGCATGTTCTCGACATCGTCGAAGCGCAGTTGCGCCGCATGGGGGCGACCCACATCCTGATCACGGGATTGCCGATGCCGAACCGGCCGATCAACGGCCTCGTGCACCGCTTCCGCTGGGCTGACGACCGTGCTGGCGGCATTGAGCGTTCCGAGCTCGACACGCATGACGGCGCGCTGATGCTTGGCCTGATGCGCAATCGTCCCTTCATCTGGGACGTGACCGCCGGAGAAACCAGCCATTCCGAGCTCTTTGCCTCGCTCGGCGGCGACACCCGTGTCGTCGTGGTGCCGGTGATGGAGGCTCAGCCCTTCCAGGCGCTCGTGCTGGGCGGCGGCGCCCATCTCGAGGGTGGCAAGATCGAGCTGGCCAATCTCGAGTTGATCTGCAACGCGGCCTTCCGCCGGCTGATCGAGCTTGGCGCGATCACCACGCAACGCCCGGGCGATCTCTCAGCCCGCGAGCGCCGGGTGCTCGAGCTGACCGCATTGGGCAATACTGCCAGCGACATTGCGGAGCTGCTCGACATTTCCCAGCGCACGGTTCACGCCCATCTGCAGAACGCTAGCGCCAAGCTCAACGCCTCGAACAAGACCCACACGGTCGTCGAGGCGCTGCGTTACGGTCAGATCCGCCTTTAGCGCGGCACTGGTCGTCCTGTTCCGGCCCGGCGCTTGCGTCGGGCCTTTTTCGTTGCGGTTGCTGCCGCAAGGGCATGCCTGCTTCCGTCTTTCACCCGGACAAAATCCCTTCTAGTCTGCAGGCCAACCATCCGGCTGTCGGCGCCCGCCGGCGACTACGGGAGCTTTCTCGCATCATGACAAACCCGGCAGTCTCGCCCTTCCGTCTCGCGATGGGCGGCTTCCTGTGCCTTGCGGCGGCCATGGGGATCGGTCGTTTCGTTCTCACACCGATCCTTCCCTATATGGCGGAGACGATACCGCTCACCGCCGCCCAGGGCGGTTTCGTCGCGTCCGCAAACTTCCTCGGCTATCTTCTGGGCGCGCTCGGCGCGACCGCCTTTCCCCGTCGCCATCTCCAGGCAGGCTTTGCTGTCGGCCTGGCCGGCAGCGTGCTGACGACCGGCATGATGGCGCTGGACGATGGCGTTGTCTTCCTTGCCGCGATCCGCTTCCTGGGTGGTCTGGCCAGCGCCGGCGTGCTGGTCTTTTCCTCGACCTTCGTGCTGGAGAACCTGGCCGCCGGCGGTAACGCGAAGCTTGGCGATGTGCATTTTGCCGGCGTCGGGATCGGTATTGCCCTCTCGGCGGTTGTCGTGGGCGGCCTTGCGCACGGAGGAGGGAACTGGCGCGGGCTGTGGGGGGGCTCGGGACTGCTCTCGCTCGCGCTTTGCTGCGGGGCATGGGTCTGTCTGGCGCCCGGCATGCGCGCGGAAGCGGAGGCCGCACGGGCTCCGGTCCCTGTGGGAGCGGATGCAGGCACGAAGCGCGGCTCCCATGCGCGCATTCCGCCGGCGCTGATGCGCATTGCGCTCGCCTACGGGCTCTTCGGCATCGGCTATGTCGTGACGGCGACCTTCCTGACAAGCATCCTGCGCGCCTCCGAGAGCCTTGCTCCGTTCGAAGCACCGGCCTGGGCCGCCGTCGGCCTTTCGGCAGCGATTTCGGTCTGGGTGTGGGGGCGTATTGCCGCTCGCATCGGCCTTGGTCGCGGGTTCGCGCTTGCCTGTGTTCTCGAGGCGATCGGTATCGCGGCAAGCGTGCTCGTTCCCGGCGTGGCGGGCCTTGCGATCGCCGCCATCCTGTTCGGCGGCACCTTCATGGGCATCACGTCGCTCGGCCTCGTCGAGGCGCGTCGCCTGTCCACCGGTGACCCGCGCCGCCTGCTTGGGGTCATGACCGCCTGCTTCGGCGTCGGCCAGATGGTGGGGCCGACGCTGGCCGGACTGATTGCCGATGCGACGGGCAGCTTCTACTGGCCTTCGCTCGGGGCGGCGGCGGTGCTTCTTCTCGCCGCGCTTCTCGTGGGGCCCTTCGCAGAACGCGCCTGAGGTTCCATCAAGGAAAAAGGCGGGCCGGATTTCTCCGCCCGCCTCTTCTTGTTGTTGTCCCGGTGCCGCGACCACGCTCAGCCGTGGGCGAAGTCCCAGTAAAGCTCTTTCGCGCGCGCCGCGATCGGGCCCGGCTGCATCTCCCGGTCCTCGATCCGCTTGACCGGCACCACCTTGTAGTAGTTGCCGGAGGAGAAGATCTCGTCGGCGTCCAGGAAGTCGCCATAGCCGAGCGTCCGCTCGTAGACGTCGACGCCGGCATCGCGCAGCAGCTTGATGGTGCGCTGGCGGGTGATGCCGTTCAGGAAGGTGCCGTTCCACGCCGGCGTATGCACCGCCCCGTCCTTGGCCATGAACACATTGGCCGTGGTCAGTTCCGCGACATTGCCGAGCATGTCGAGCACGATGGCATTGTCGAAGCCGCGCGACTTCGCCTCGACGATGGCGCGCGCGTTGTTCGGGTAGAGGCATCCGGCCTTGGCGTTGACGGGCATGGTCTCCAGCGTCGGCCGGCGGAACGGCGACAGCGTCAGGCTGATCGCCGTGTCCTTCGGCGCCATGCCGGCCTCGAACAGGCAAAGCGCGAAGCGCGTTCCCTCCGGATCGGCGGCGATGGTGCCGATGCCTTCGGTCTCGCCCCAGTACATCGGCTTGATGTAGACGGCGGCGTCGGAGGGGAACTTCTTCAGGCCTTCCCGAGCCAGCTCCATCATCTGCCCGACCTGCATCGTCGGCTTCAGGCCGAGAGCGCGGGCGGAATCGTTCACGCGCTGGCAGTGCAGGTCGAGATCCGGGGTCACGCCCTCGAATGCGCGCGCGCCGTCAAATACGCTGGAGCTCAGCCAGGCTGCATGGCTGCGGGTTCCCATGATCGGGGCGTTGCCCTCGATCCAGTCACCGTCGATCCAGTTCCAGGTCTGCGACCACTCGGCCATCTTCTTCTCCGATCCGTTGCGAGGTCATTTCGTGAAACGGATCGAACGCCCTTAGGCCGGCAAGGTCAAGCGTTTGCCCCCATCCGGTGGAAAAACGAATGGATTGTTTTTCAAGTCGCCTTGCATGGCTCTCACAGGGGCGTGAAACACCATACCGCGAGGAGAATTTTTCCTGCCCTTCCCTCGGCGGATCCGATGTCGCGCAAGCACGGCGGTTCTTCAAGGAAGGGCTCGGCTGGCGCGGGGCCTGCTTCGTCTGTAGGGGCGTTGCCGACGATGGGGGGCCATCCCGCGCCGTGACGGGCGATTTCACAAACAGGTGTTGGTTGCTGGCGGGACTGGGCCATTGACTTCGCGACTTGCGCGCGGTCACTCTGCGACGGTTTCCGGAAAACCGGCTTTCCCGCCAAGGACCTCTCATGTCGCATACCGCCGCCCGCCCGATCTCTGCCTATGTCTTCGACGCCTATGGAACGCTTTTCGACGTTCATGCCGCGGTGCGACGGCATGCGGGCGATCTTCCGCAGGCGCAGAGGCTGTCCGCGATCTGGCGCGAGAAGCAGCTCGAGTATTCCTGGACCCGGGCGCTGATGGGCCGCTATCTCGACTTCTGGGCGTTGACGGAACAGGCGCTCGATACGGCGATGTCGATCGTCGGCCACAGCGACGATGCGCTGCGGGCCCGGCTTCTGGAGGCCTACTGGAAGCTCGACTGTTATCAGGAGGTGCCGACCGTCCTCAAGCGGCTGAAGGATGACGGCCACCGGCTGGCGATCCTTTCGAACGGCTCGCCGGCGATGCTGGAAGCCGCCGTGAGCGCCGCCGGTATCGGCGATCTGCTTGACGAGGTCTTCTCGGTCGATCTGCTCAAGACCTACAAGACCAGTCAGGACGTCTATGAGATCGTCACCAATCACTTCCGGATTTATCCGGAGACGGTCTCCTTCCAGTCCTCGAACCGGTGGGACGTTGCCGGAGCGACAGCGTTCGGTTTCCGCACGGTATGGATCAACCGTGCAGGCGCGGCTGACGAATACGCCGACCTGCCGCCCGCCGCGGTGCTCAACGATCTGAACGGCCTGCTCGCGCTGGCCTGATCCGCTCCTCTGCCGACCACCCGTCCGCGCTGGCAGGCCGCGGTTGCCCGGTTCACTCTTCCGGTTCGGTCTCGAAGCGCAGCGGGAAGCCGTTGGCCTTGCCCGCGTCGGAGGCGCGCGAGGCCTTGGTCTCGGCGACGTCGCGCGGGAACACGGCAACGACGCAGACACCCTGCTGGTGCGCGGTGATCATGACGCGGGCCGCCTCGTCCTCGCTCATGCGGAACTCGGCCGCGAGCACGGCCACGACGAATTCGCGCGGCGTGAAATCATCGTTCAGCAGGAGAACCTTGTAGAGGCGCGGGCGCTCGACGCGGGTGCGCGCTTCCGGGTTCAGCGTGGTGGTGTTTCGGTCGCTCATGGCGGCGGCTCCGGAGCGGTGCGGCCTTCAGGGCGCGCGCGAACCGCTCGCTTCTTGCTGGAGGTGCCCGCGTCGGGCTCCCCGCGGTCTTCGGGTGCTGGAGGGGCCGGCCGTTCTGCGTGCGCAGGACGCCACCCACTCTTCGGGCAAGGCAATAGCACAGATCGGATTGGGGTGCATCCTGTCTTGCGCCGCAGCATCACCGCCAGCCCTTGCCAGACGTCCCGCGAATGACTAATTCCGCCCCATGCTCAAAGACACAGCCTCCCCAACGTCCGCCGCCCGTCCCGACGCCGCTTCCGAGAGCGCCGTTCCGCAGGCCCGCAAGCACCCGGTCACCCACGAGATCCACGGCATCTCGCGCGAGGACCCTTACGACTGGCTGCGCGCCGGCAACTGGCAGGAGGTCATGCGCGCACCGGAAACACTCGATCCGGAGATCCGTGCCTATCTCGAGGCGGAAAACGCCCATCTCGAAGCCGCCATGGCCGACACACAGGTCCTTCAGGACACGCTGTTTTCCGAGATGAAAGGCCGGATCAAGGAGGACGACAGCTCCGTTCCGATGCCTGACGGCCCCTTTGCCTACGGCATTTCCTACGTGGCCGGAGGCCAGCATCCGCGGCTGGTGCGCATCGAGCGCGACCGGCTCGGCGAGGATGCCAGCGCGGGTGCGGAAATCCTCATCGACGGTGACCGTGAGGCCGAGGGGAAAGCCTATTTCCGTCTTGCCGGCGCCATGCACGCGCCCGATCATGGCAGGCTCGCCTGGGCCTATGACGACAAGGGCTCGGAGTTCTTCACCCTGAAGATCCGCGACCTGAAGAGCGGTCGCGACCTCGACGACGTGATCGAGGACACCGGCGGCGGTGGCGTCTGGTCCGCCTGCGGACGTTATGTCTTCTATGTGCGGCTTGACGACAATCACCGGCCCTCGAAGCTGTTCCGCCACGAGATCGGCACGCCGACGAGCGAGGACGTTCTCGTCTACGAGGAGGCGGATGCGGGCTTCTTCATGGGTGTTGGCAAGACCCAGTCGGGCCGGTTCATCAGCATCGACATCCATGATCACGAAACGTCGGAAACCTGGCTGATTCCGTCCGACACGCCGACCGCCGAGCCGCGCCTGGTCGCTGCGCGCGAGACCGGCACGGAATACACGGTCGACGATGACGGTGCCGGCACGCTCTACATCCTGACCAATGCCGATGGCGCGGAGGACTTCCGCATCGCAACGGCCGCGGCCGAAGTTGTGCTGTCGAACCCGGGGCGCGATGCCTGGCAGGACCTGGTACCACACCGGAGCGGGCGGCTGATCCTGTCGCACACTGTGTACGCCAAGCACATGGTGCGGCTGGAGCGTGAGGACGGCCTGCCGCGCATCGTCGTCCGGCGCATTGCCGACGGCCTGGAACACGCCATTTCCTTCGACGAGGAGGCCTATTCGCTCGGTCTGTCGGATGGCTACGAGTTCAACACCAACCGCATCCGCTTTTCCTATTCGTCGATGACGACGCCGGCGCAGGTCTTCGACTACGACATGGAGACGCGCGAGCGAGCGCTGCGCAAGACCCAGGAAGTGCCCTCCGGCCATGACGCGGGCGACTATGTCACGCGCCGCATTCACGCGCCGGCCGCCGACGGCGAGACGGTTCCCGTGTCGCTCATCTACAGGAAGGACACGCCGCTCGATGGGTCGGCACCCTGCCTTCTCTATGGCTACGGCTCCTACGGCATTACCATTCCTGCGAGCTTCAACACCAATTGCCTCTCGCTGGTCGACCGCGGCTTTGTGTATGCCATTGCCCATGTGCGCGGCGGCAAGGACAAGGGGTTTCGCTGGTACAAGGACGGGCGACGGGCGCAGAAAGAAAATACCTTCAGGGATTTCATCACCGCCGCAAGGCATCTCGCCAGTGAGGGCTTCTCCTCTTCCGACCGGATCGTGGCGCAGGGTGGTTCCGCCGGCGGCATGCTGATGGGCGCGGTGGCCAACATGGCGCCGGAGGCCTTTGGCGGCATTATCGCGGAAGTGCCCTTCGTCGACGTGCTCAACACGATGCTCGACGAGACCCTGCCGCTGACCCCGCCGGAATGGCCGGAATGGGGCAATCCGCTCGCTTCGCTGGAGGACTACCGCACGATCGCGGCCTATTCGCCCTACGACAATGTCGCCGCGCAGGACTACCCGCCGATCCTTGCCGTTGGTGGCCTGACCGATCCGCGCGTCACCTACTGGGAGCCCGCCAAGTGGGTCGCCCGCCTGCGTGAGCTTCGCACCAACCAGGCGCCGCTCTACCTGAAGACCAACATGGAAGCCGGTCACGGCGGAGCCTCCGGCCGCTTCGACCGGCTGAAGGAAGTGGCCCTCGTCTATGCCTTCGCATTGAAGGTCGCGGGCCGGGCGGGCTGAAGAAGCAATCCACGATGGGCTCAGGCGCGTAGGAAAGGGAAGAGGCGGTGCGATGACGCCGCCTCTGTCCCTCAAGCGATCCGGGAGACCGTCGATGCCTGTTCTCGTCTTCTGCCAGGAAGCCGCGCGACGAAGCGTGCGCGCCTGGTTCGCCGTGCTTGCCGCGGTCTTCGTTCTCTCCCTGATCGCCGCGAGCGCCGCCTCGGCCGCCGGAGCCCGTCCGTTGGTTCTCGAGGAATTCTTCCAGGGTCGGACGGTGGGTGAAGGCGTGTTTGTCAGCGACTTTGCCGGCGTCAGGCGTCCCTTCACCGTGGTGACCCGGGGTACCTGGAACGCGAAGACCTTCACCCTGCGTCTGCGCGAGGATTTCCGCTACGCCGATGGCGAGCGGGACACGAAGGTCTGGTTCTTTCAAAAGGTCGCGGCCGACCGCTATATCGCCTCGCGGTCCGACGTGCTGACGCCGGTCAACATCCGCTCGGGCGGCTCTCGGCTACGCTTCGACTATCCTGCAACGGTCGAGACCGCCGACGGCCCCGTCGCGCTGCGGTTCTACGACACGCTGACGCAGGTCGACCGCAAGACGGTGCGAAACACGGCCAATGTGATGAAATACGGCTTCGTGATCGGAATGGTAGAGGTCACCTTCCACAAGCCGTGAGCCGGTATAACAAAGAAAGCGGGCGGAGCATGGCGCTCCGCCCGCTTTCCGGGTCCGGAATGTCCTCGTGCCATCCGCATGGGGCTCGCGGCTGGCACATCTCTCCGGATCCGGTTCACATCCGGGTGCCGGTCAGCTGGTGCTGCAGGTCTTGATGCCGAAGAGCGTATAGGCGGGGCACCAGCGAAAAAGCCCGGTCGCCAGCGGCACGACGCCGATGAAGCCGACCCATTTCCATGCGATATCCGCCGGGCCAAACAGTGCGAACGCGATCAGCGCCAGGCCGACCACGATCCTGAGAGCGCGGTCGACACCGCCGACATTGCTGGTAACGAGGGACATGATGGATCTCTTTCCTTGGCGAGGGCGTGACAACGCATAAGTGAATTCTATATTTCGAATATAATGATTAAATGAAATCATTTCAAGCGCATCGGTATTGGTGCGGAGGCGGCGAAAACAGTATGGACCCTTCGAAACCTGCCTCATGCGATAAGATTGCCGAAAGGGATGGGCGCTAGGCTGTCGCATGCGATTTCCCCCTTCTCCCGCCGCATTTTAGTTTGAAAAATGCCGGGAAGGCTCGTGAAAGCGCGGGATCACCTCATGAGGCGCCGGCACGCGGCCGGGCACCTTGCCCAACGAACAGACCAGAAGAGGCCACTATGCGAAACCGCCTGTCGAGGACGTCGACCGCCCTTTGTCTTGCCGTCGCCCTTGCCGCCGCGCAGGCCGTGCCGGCCAACGCCGGCATCCTGTCCGACCTGCTTTTCGCGCCGACCCATGACCCGGCCTATGTGCCCCAGACCTACGGCACCCAATACGACTGCAAGGCGATGTCGCAGAAATACGGGGCGCAGAACGTCTGGCGCGGCCTCATCGGCGGGCGCAAGCAGGTGGACCTTCGCGTGAGCCAGTATTCGCGCGAAGGCTGCTTCAAGACCCAGGCCGAGTGCCAGGCATTCCTCACCTATATGTCGGGCTACTTCCTGCAGGTGTTCACGCAGTCCTGCCGCAAGGGCGCGTGATCGCGCGCCTTCGGCAGGACTGCTTGGTAGATACGAAAAAGGCGGGACCCTTGGGTCCCGCCTTTTCTATCTGCGTGCTCCGGCTTTGCGTGCCGGGCGGACCTGATCAGGAGGCCTTCTGGAGCAGTTCCTCGACGTACTCCCAGTTGATCAGGTTGTCGACGAATGCCTCGAGGTACTTCGGGCGCGCGTTGCGGTAATCGATGTAGTAGGAGTGCTCCCACACATCGACGCCGAGCAGCGGCGCAGCGCCATGGACCAGCGGATTCTCGCCGTTCGGCGTCTTCATGATTTCCAGCTTGCCGTCCTTGAGGGCGAGCCAGGCCCAGCCGGAGCCGAACTGGCCGGCGCCGGCGGCGAGGAAGTCCTCACGGAACTTGGCATAGCCGCCGAGATCGGAATCGATCTTCGAGGCAACGGTGCCCGGAAGCTTGGTGCCGCCGCCATTCGGCTTCATCCACTTCCAGAAATGGATGTGGTTGAAGTGCTGCGCGGCGTTGTTGAAGAGGCCGGCGTTCTTGCCGAAGCTCTCCTTGATGACGTCCTCGAGAGACTTGCCCTCGAGACCCGATCCCTCGAGCAGCTTGTTGCCGTTGGTCACATAGGCCTGATGATGCTTGTCATGGTGATACTCGAGCGTCTCAGCCGACATGTAGGGGCCAAGCGCATCATAGGCGTAGGGAAGATCCGGGAGTTCAAAAGCCATAGTGACGTCCTCCGAGTAAGTCGGGCAGTTCGATGTGCAGGGCGAGCGCGGCTCGGCGGCCCGCAAGTGCGGCGGGCACGCGCAGCCGTTCACCTGCGCGAGTTAATTGAGATGACCCGTGCCGCGTGAGGCGGCTGGCGGGCCAGAGCGGCGACGCCGCGAGCGTGTGTCGCGGATGCCTGTCTCACAAGGGAAAATAGGCACCTGACCGGCAAACGGCAACGGGTGCCAGCGGAATTTCCCGTATGGATCGGCCGGGACGTCGCGGCGGCAAGGCACTCTCGCGTGAAATGGGGAGGCCTTGCAAAAACACAGCCGACGCCGGTGCTTGGAACAGCTTCAGTCGACAGCAGGGCAAAGACGCCAGGTTGACCCGGGCGCCCTTGCCAGGTCGCGTCAGTAGGTCATCATCGGGTCGAGCGACTTCGCCTGCTCCACCCATTTCTCGACCGCGCTTTCGCTCGGAAGCTGACGAACGAGCTTTTTCTCCTCGTTCACTTCCTTCATCTTGGCGGCCAGGTTCGCGGCGTTGCGGTGCTTCAGTTCCTTGACCGTGTCGACGCCCGCGGCTTCCAGCAGCTCGGAATATTCCTCGCCAACGCCGCTGATGCGCATCAGGTCGGCCATGTTCGCCCACTTCAGGATGCGCTTGTCATCGATGCCGGTTTCCTCGGCGAGTGCCTTGCGTCCCTTGGGATCCTTGGCCCGTTCCAGATAGGCTGCTGTGGTCTTGATCCCGATCGCGGTCAGCTTTTCCGCATAGACGGGGCCAATACCCTCAATCTCGTCGATGGAATAGGACATCTTCTTCTCCGTGGTGCCGGTCCTTGGACCATGATTGACGGACCTTCTGCGGATCGGCGCGCGTTGCCCCGGCGCGCCGCCGCTCCCTGCCTGTTCCTTGTTCGCCCGTGCCTAGACGATCTGGCCGAGGCCGGGAATTCCATCGATGACCTTGTCGACCAGCTCGTCGCCGGCGTGTTCGCGCGCCACTTTCACCAGTTCGCGCGTGACGGTCTGGATCTCGCCCATGTCGAGGCCGGCGCTGTTGAGCTTGTTGAGCGCGCCCATGGCGCCCATGGCTCCGCCAAACATGCCACCCAGCATGCCGCCGCCGCGCTCTTCCTCGGTGACGAGTGCCTCGGCGCCGGGCATGGCGGCAAGCACCTTGTCCACCTGCTCCTGCGGGCCGTCCTTCTTGAGGAAGTTGAGGATAATCGTGACGGCCTCACGCGCAACATCCTCGCTGATGCCGGCGGCCGAGGCGATGCGGCTGATGATTTCGTCCATTCGATCCTCCAGAATCAAGATATGAATTCGTGTATCTGACACCAGCGCGGGCCGATCCACAACAGCTATACACAACCCCTGCGGCACGTTACATGACAGGAGCGGCCGGCCGGAGCGGGCCGTGCGGAAGAAGTCCGGGCGCGTGCCGGGCTGTCGGGGCTGGAGTGCGATGCTGGAAGACGCGGGCAAGATCTTTATCGGCGGCTCTACGAAGCCGGAATACCTCACGCTCAAGCTGGCCAACCGGCACGGGCTGATCACGGGCGCCACCGGCACGGGCAAGACCGTATCGCTTCAGATCCTGGCCGAAGGCTTTTCCAGTGCCGGCGTTCCCGTCTTCTGCGCCGACGTGAAGGGCGACCTCTCCGGCATCGCGGCCGCCGGTGAGGAAAAGGACTTCCTTGAAAAGCGCGCCCGCCAGATCGGGTTCGAGGCCGATTATGTCTACGAGGACTTCCCGACGATCTTCTGGGACATCTTCGGCGAGAAGGGGCATCCGATCCGCGCGACGGTCTCCGAGATGGGGCCGCTGCTGCTGTCGCGCCTGATGGATCTCAACCCGACTCAGGAAGGTGTCCTCAACGTCGCTTTCGAGCTGGCCGACGACGAGGGCTTGCTGCTTCTCGATCTCAAGGACCTGCAATCGCTGCTCGCCCATGTGGCGGAGCGGGCTTCGGAACTGTCGCGGGTCTATGGCAATGTGTCCAAGGCCTCTGTCGGCGCGATCCAGCGCCAGCTTCTGGTGCTTGAGCGCCAGGGCGGAGAAGCGTTCTTCGGCGAGCCGGCGCTCGACATCCGCGACATGATGCGCACGACCCGCGATGGGCGCGGCGTCGTGTCGGTGCTGGCTGCCGACAAGCTGATGGGCGCGCCGCGCCTCTACGCGACATTCCTGCTCTGGCTGCTTTCCGAGCTCTTCGAGGAACTGCCCGAAGTGGGCGATCCCGAGAAGCCTCGCCTGGTCTTCTTCTTCGACGAGGCGCATCTGCTCTTCGACGAGGCGCCCAAGGCGCTGCTCGAGAAGGTCGAGCAGGTGGTTCGCCTGATCCGCTCCAAGGGCGTCGGCGTCTATTTTGTCACGCAGAATCCGCTCGATGTGCCCGAGACGGTGCTGTCCCAGCTCGGCAACCGCATCCAGCACGCGCTGCGCGCCTATACACCGCGCGAGCAGAAGGCGGTGAGGGCGGCGGCCGAGACGTTCCGTCCCAACCCGGATCTCGACACCAGCCAGGTCATCATGGAACTCGGTGTCGGCGAGGCTCTGGTCTCCACCCTGGAAGGCAAGGGCATCCCCTCCATCGTGCAGCGTACGCTGGTTCGCCCGCCGTCGTCGCGGCTTGGACCGATTGGCGACGCGGAGCGGCGCGAGATCCTTGCCGCGAGCCCGCTGGCGCATATCTACGACGATCCCATCGACCGGGTGTCGGCCTTCGAGGTGCTGCAGCGGCGGGCCGAGGAAGCCGCGCGGCTGGAAGAACGCCAGCAGATGCGCGAGGAACAGGAGGTTGCGCGTCGCGGGACGACGAAGCGCACCCGCTCCGGCTTCTCGATACCGGATTTCGGTCGCGACGACACACCCAAGCCTCGGCGCTCGCGTGCGCCCACGCGTCGCTCGCGCTCCGATTCCGTCGTCGAGACGGCAGCCAAGTCCGTTGCCCGTTCCGTCGGCTCGGCTCTCGGACGGGCGCTGGTTCGCGGTATCATGGGGTCCCTGAAACGCGGGTTTTGACAAGGGTGGGGAAAACGTGGGCAGCCGTGGGAGAGGGCATGGCTGTCTGCGCTCGCAATTGACGCTGCGTTCTGTAAGGCTTGTGTCCAAACGGATATAGCGACGCGATTTATCTTTTTAATACAATGGAAAAGCTACAATCATGAGTCATTGACTCATGTTTTTTGATCTTCTATCCGTGGCGCATCGCCGGTCCGACGGGCCGCGCGGAACCGCTCGGAATGACCTAGCCAGAGACGCAAGGCCACCTCCGTAAATCCTGCAATGCTAATCACGGAAACCGTGCGCGCATCCGGCGTGACGGCAGGGCTATCCTGTCGCTCGCCTGCCGGAGTGCCGCCCTGCGCCACCATGACCAGAAACGCTGACACAAGACGACACACCGCCCCCCGACGCGCCCGCACGAGCGGTGCGCGGTCCCGCTTCCTGCAGGCGACGGCTCTTTGCTCGCCGCTTCTTCTCGGTCTGCCGGCAATGGCGGACGAGGGTGCCAAATGGAGCGCGCATCTGGAAGTCGGCGGCAAGGTCGGCACCAAGACGGCCATTGGCGAGACCTCGCTCTTCGTGCCCCTGTTCCAGACCTTCGACAGGCTGATCTACACGGATATCCGTGGCGCCTTCGGCAAGCAGGGTTCGCAGGAGCTCAATGCCGGTCTCGGCATTCGCCAGATCATCGACAACCGGTGGATCCTTGGCGCCTACGGCTTCTTTGACTATCGCCGGTCCCAGTACAACAATCACTTCAAGCAGATCACGCTCGGTGCCGAGGCGATGACCGAAAGCCTGACGCTGCGCGCCAACGCCTATCTGCCGGTTGGCAAGACCCGCCAGACGCTCGCCTCCCATGACAGCGTCGCGGTCGGCTCGGGCGCGATCGCCGTGCGCGAGGGCCAGGAGCGGGCCATGCGCGGGTTTGACGCGGAAGCCGGCGCGCTTCTCAAGGGGCTCCAGCTCACCGCCGACGGCAAGGACCAGTTCTGGATCTACGGCGGCGGCTACGCTTTCTGGGAGGATCGCACGGAGACGGTCTGGGGGCCGCGCGTGCGCGCCGAGTACCGCATCGACGACGTGCTGTTCGAAGGCAGCCGCGTCAGCCTGCTTGCCGAGTACCAATATGACGAGCCCCGCGGCAACCAGGGCTTCTTCGGTGCGCGCCTGCGCCTGCCGCTGCAGCGTGTCTTCGGCGTCAACGGCGGCTCGAACCTGACGCCGCTGGAGATGCGGATGACGGAGACCGTGGTCCGCGACGTCGATGTGGTGACGCAGGCCGGCGCCTTTGGCGATGCCGTGACCGGGATCGATGCCGCCACCGGGACGGCCCTCGATAACCTCGAGATCCTCGATGCCTCGAGCGCGACGCTTGAGCAGGACATCGAGACCGCCGGTGCGGCCAAGCAGATCTTTGTCTATGGCGCGGGCGAGCGGATCGATGTGTCCGGCACGATCAGCCTCACGGCAAGCCAGCGTGTCGCGGGTGCCTTCAACGTGCGCAATCCGCTGACCGGCCGTACGATGCGCGTCGGCGACACCCGCATCAACGGCACGAGCACGACGACGGACATCTTCGAGATGGCCGAGGGCGCGCGCCTGACGGGCTTCACCCTGTCCGGCGGCCGGACGGCGGTCAATGCGGACGGAGCGAACAATGTCACGCTCGCCGACCTGACCATCACCGACGTTGGGTCGGGGGGCATCAACGTCGAGAACGCCTCCAACCTCACCATTTCCGGCGTCCGCTTCTCAAACGTCAGCTTCTCCGGCGCGGACGGCTTCAGCAACTTCAACCCGACCTCGACGGTCAAGGGCGTGGCCATCCGCCTCAACCGGGTTGATGGTGCGACGATCAGCGACGTGACCGCCGACACGGTCGGCATGGGCGTTTTCGCCAATGTTTCCGAGAATCTGGTGCTGACCAACGTCAACCTGTCGAACACGAGCAAGGAAGCGGTGGTCTTCCACTATGTCCACAACGCCGAGCTCGACGGCGTCAACATCGAGCGCACGGGCGCCGATGGCGTCGCCTTTGTCGCCTCGGGGGACATTGCCTACCGCAACTCCAGCCTGACCGGCCTCGGTGCGGTGACCAATGCCGGCAAGCGCAGCGGCATCAACATCAGCGGCTTCAGTGGCGACGGCTCGATCATCGTCGGTTCTGAATCGAACAAGGGCTATGCCTTCGAGAACCTGGTGATCGCGGGCGCCACCAACAGCGGCATGATGGTGCAGGAGGTGCGCGACTCCAGCTTCCGCAACATTGCCATCTCGGATGTGGATCTGATCGGCATCCAGCTCATGCAGATGCTCAATGCCTCGCAGAACCTGGAATTCGAGAACGTCACGATCGACAAGGCGGGCAATGCCGGCTTCTGGATGATGGGCGCCTTCAGCAATCTCAACGGCGGTATCACCACCACCGGCACCGACGTTCCCTGCGGCCGCTCGCCCTACATGGCGACCTCGCTGAACCAGGCGGCGGGTAACGTCTTCTCGGTGAACGGCACCGCGATTGACGGGGCGAATGTGTCCACCGCCTGCGTCGAGGCGAGCAACTTCTGAGCGTGTCGCCCTTCGGGGCGGCGCGACTTCCCCGCGGCCAGCGGCCTCCCGAACCTCTCGGGGGGCCGTTGGCGTGTCCGGCTTGCCTCCGAAGAAGAACTGTGGCCATCTTTGGCTCCCACAGCTTTGCGCCGTTCGCCGCGCAGGTTCGCAAAAATCACTCCGGAGCCTTCTTCCATGTCCGATCTCGACCGGGTTCTCTCCCGTATCGACGCCGACTTCGACGCCTCCCTCGACCGCCTGTTCGATCTGCTCAAGATCAAGAGCATCTCTACCGATCCCGCCTTCAAGCCGGATTGCCGGGCCGCCGCCGACTGGCTCGCCCGGGAGCTGACGGCGATCGGCATTCCCGCCGAGGTGCGCGACACGCACGGCCATCCGATGGTCGTCGGTCACCGCAAGGATGAGGGCAAGCCCGGCCCGCATGTGCTGTTCTACGGCCATTACGACGTGCAGCCGGTCGACCCGCTCGAGCTTTGGGAGCGCGATCCCTTCGAGCCGTCGATCGCCACCCGCGAGGACGGGTCCAAGGTCATCGTCGCGCGTGGCGCGGCGGACGACAAGGGCCAGCTCATGACCTTCGTCGAGGCGGCACGCGCCTGGATTGCCGAGACAGACGGCCTGCCGATTTCGGTCTCGATCCTGATCGAGGGCGAGGAGGAATCCGGTTCGCCCTCGCTCCATCCCTTCCTCGAGGCCAACAAGGACGAGCTGTCGCTCGACCTGGCCCTGGTCTGTGACACGGGCATGTGGGACCGCGAGACACCGGCCATCACCACCATGCTGCGTGGACTCGTCGGCGAGGAAATCACCGTCACGGCGGCGAACCGCGATCTGCATTCGGGCATGTACGGCGGCGCCGCGCTCAATCCGATTCACGCTCTGGTCAAGGTCCTCGACGGCCTGCACGACAAGGACGGCCGGGTGACGCTGCCGCATTTCTACGATGGGGTCATCGAGATGCCGGCGGACGTCACGGCGCTCTGGGACAAGCTCGGCTTCGACCATTCCACCTTCCTCGGTGGTGTCGGCCTGGAGACCCCGGCCGGTGAGACCGACCGCAAGGCTCTTGAGCAGATCTGGACGCGCCCGACCTGCGAGATCAACGGCATCTGGGGCGGCTACACAGGCGCAGGCTTCAAGACGGTGATCCCGTCCCAGGCCCATGCCAAGGTCTCGTTCCGCCTTGTCGGTGATCAGGACCCGGATCAGGTCCGGCTTGCCTTCCGCACCCATGTGCGCGAGCACCTGCCGGACGACTGCACGGTGAGTTTTTCCAAGCACGGCGGCGCGCCGGCGCTGCGCCTCGACTTCGACAGCCCTGCGCTCAACAAGGGCCGCAAGGCGCTGGCCGACGAATGGGGGCGCGAGGCGGCGCTGATCGGGTGCGGCGGTTCAATCCCGATCGTTGGCGACTTCAAGACCATGCTCGGCATGGATTCGCTGCTGATTGGCTTTGGCCTGGATGACGACAAGGTGCATTCGCCCAACGAGAAATACGACATGTCCAGCTACCACAAGGGCATCCGCTCCTGGGCCCGCGTGCTTGCCGAACTGGCAGAGGGCTGACCTGTGGCTGTATCTGTCTGCGTTTTCTGCGGTTCCAGCATGGGCCGGCTTCCGGTCTATGAGGAGATGGCGCGCGCGACCGGAGCGGCGATTGCCCGCACCGGTGGCCGCCTCGTCTACGGCGGAGCGAAGGTCGGGTTGATGGGGGCGGTCGCCGATGGCGCGCTCGCCGCCGGCGGCGAGGTCATCGGGGTGCTGCCCCGGGCCTTGCAGGAAAAGGAACTCGCTCACACCGGCCTTACGGAGCTGCACGTCGTCGGATCGATGCACGAGCGCAAGGCGAAGATGGCAGATCTTTCGGAGGCCTTCATCGCCCTGCCTGGCGGTGCCGGCACGCTGGAGGAACTGTTCGAGATCTGGACCTGGGGCCAGCTCGGCTATCATCGCAAGCCTTGCGGTTTCCTCAACGTCGCGGGCTTCTACGATGGCTTGCTGGCATTCCTCGACAAGCAACGGGACGAGGCCTTTGTCCGCGCCGAGATGCGCGACATGGTTCTGGTCGAGGAGAAGCCCGAGGCACTGCTTGCCGCCTTCGCCGCCTATGAGGCTCCGAAAACGCCCAAGTGGATCGAGCGTTCCGAAACATGAGATGCCGGGGGCGCCCCCGCGCGCCCCCGTTCACCTGTCTGCCCCGGTCATCATTGGGCGTCGGCGCGGATGAAATCCCGCGCAGTGGCGCTTTGACATCGCCCAGCCACCGGGCGGGCCTCGCCGGCATGGTGCCAATGCGGCGGGGAGGAATCCCGGTGCTAGTTCGGCAGGCAGGTAACGTCCCCGGCGCGGCCGGCGGGTGCGCCGCCGATGATCACATCCGCAGATCCGCCGCCGATGCAGCCTTCGCGTGGCGCCACCAGACGCACCGCCGGCTCGCCCTCGATTGAAACGCCGGCAACTGGTTCGAACATCCCCAGCGGGCAACTCGCCACATCCGAAAGCCGCAGGGCCGGCTTGCCGTTGATAATCACCGACGATGCTCCGCCGGTGGCACAGGTCGGCATCTGCTGCGCGCGTGCTGGAGGGGCAACAAGCGCGGCGACGAGGAGGAGAGGGCAGATCACAAGCATCTTCATGCGCCGAGTCTGCCCCAGCCGGGCCGCATGAACAATATCGCGATATGCCCGCCTGGCGAATCCGTGGTGAGCTTTGTTACTGCCCCGGGCGACCACTCTTCTTCGAGCGGCCGCGGCGGCGCTTTTCGTCCGCCGGATCCTCGTAGGACCCTGTGCCGATCTTGCCCCGCACCAGTGGTTTCGCGTCGTCCTCGGGGGCTCCGCCGGGTTTGGCCGGGAGGGGTCCCGAGGCAAGCGGCACTTCCGTCCGGCCAACGGTCATCTCGTCGAGCGTGTTCTTCCGCGCCTTTGACTTCGTCGGCATGTTGGCGCTTGCGCCGTACTTCTTGTCGCCCTTGTAGCCGCCTGTCTTGCCGTCCACGGCGGACTGGCGCGACAGCGGGTCGTCGGAGAGCGCCAGCTCCGTCTGCTGCAGGCGCTTGACCTCGTCGCGCAGGCGCGCGGCGGTCTCGAATTCGAGGTCGGCGGCCGCCTCGCGCATCTTCTTTTCCAGATCCTCGATGTGGGCCTTGAGGTTGTGGCCGACGAGATTGCCGTCCTCGGCGTAGCCGGCCTCGACCGTCACATGGTCCTGCTCGTAGACCGACTGCAGGATGTCACCGATGGTGCGGCGCACGCTCTCCGGCGTGATGCCATGCTCCACGTTGTAGGCTTCCTGCTTCTCCCGGCGGCGGTTGGTCTCGGCGATGGCGCGTTCCATCGAGCCGGTCTTGCGGTCGGCGTAGAGGATCACCTTGCCGTCGACGTTTCGCGCCGCACGGCCGATGGTCTGGATCAGCGAAGTCTCGGAACGCAGGAAGCCTTCCTTGTCGGCATCGAGAATGGCGACCAGCGCGCATTCGGGAATGTCGAGGCCCTCGCGCAAGAGGTTGATGCCGACCAGCACGTCGAAGGCGCCGAGGCGCAGGTCGCGGATGATCTCGATACGCTCCAGCGTGTCGATGTCGGAGTGCATGTAGCGCACGCGCACGCCGTTCTCGTGCAGATACTCGGTGAGATCCTCGGCCATGCGCTTGGTCAGCACGGTGACCAGCGTGCGGTAGCCCTTCGCCGCCATCTCGCGCACCTCGCCGAGCAGGTCGTCGACCTGAGATGTGGCGGGGCGAATGTCGATCGGCGGGTCGATGAGGCCGGTCGGGCGGATGACCTGCTCGGCGAAGACGCCGCCGGCCTCCTCCATCTCCCAGCCGCCCGGTGTCGCCGACACGCAGACGGTCTGGGGCCGCATCGCATCCCATTCCTCGAAACGCAGCGGCCGGTTGTCCATGCACGACGGCAGGCGGAAGCCATATTCCGCCAGCGTCGCCTTGCGGCGGAAGTCACCCCGGTACATGCCGCCAATCTGCGGAATGGTGACGTGGCTTTCGTCGGCGAAGACGATGGCATTGTCGGGCAGGTATTCGAACAGGGTGGGCGGCGGCTCGCCCGGCGCCCGCCCGGTGAGATAGCGCGAGTAGTTCTCGATGCCGGCGCAGGAGCCCGTCGCCTCGAGCATCTCCAGGTCGAACAGGGTGCGCTGTTCCAGCCGCTGCGCCTCGAGCAGCCGGCCGTGGGCGTTGAGCTCCTCAAGCCGCTGCTTCATCTCGCTCTTGATCGACTTGGCCGCCTGGGCAAGCGTCGGCTTGGGCGTCACGTAGTGCGAATTGGCGTAGACCTTGACCGACTTCATCTCGGCCTGCTTCTGGCCGGTGAGGGGATCGAACTCGGTGATCGTCTCGATCTCGTCGCCAAACAGCGACACGCGCCAGGCCCGGTCCTCGTAGTGGGCCGGGAAGATCTCCACCGTGTCGCCGCGAACGCGGAAGGTGCCGCGCTGGAAGGCGGCGTCATTGCGCTTGTATTGCAGTGCCACGAGATCGGCGAGCAACTGGCGCTGGTCGATGCGCTCTCCGACCTCCAGCGCGAAGGTCATGGCGGTGTATGTCTCGACCGAGCCGATACCGTAGATGCACGAGACCGAGGCGACGATGATCACGTCGTCGCGCTCGAGCAGCGCCCGGGTGGCCGAGTGGCGCATCCGGTCGATCTGCTCGTTCACCGAGCTTTCCTTCTCGATGTAGGTGTCCGTGCGCGGGACATAGGCCTCCGGCTGATAATAATCGTAGTAGGAGACGAAATACTCGACGGCGTTGTTGGGAAAGAAGCTCTTGAACTCGCCGTAGAGCTGGGCCGCCAGTGTCTTGTTGGGCGCCAGGATCAGCGCCGGGCGCTGGGTGCGGGCGATCACCTGCGCCATTGTGTAGGTCTTGCCCGAGCCGGTGACGCCAAGCAGCACCTGCGTCTTGTCCTGGGCCGACAGCCCCTCGACGAGATCGGCGATGGCGGTCGGCTGATCGCCCTTCGGCTCGTATTCAGAGACGAGCTTGATCTCCACGCCGCCTTCGGACTTCTCCGGCCGCGACGGGCGGTGCGGCACCCAGGCCTCGCCATTCTTGTGCAGCGGGTTGCCGCTCTCGATCAGCGCGGAAAGCGCCTCGACGGTGGCCGTGTGGCCGGTGGTGCCGTCGGACATCACCGGCGCGGCCGCCTTGCCCTTGCCTTTCCGCTTCTTCTTGTTCTCCGCGACCTGCTTGGCCAGCAGTGCTTCGGCCTCTTCAAGGCTCATGTCGAGCCCGGAGACCGGGTTCAGGCCGCCAGCGGCGCGCTCGCGCGGATCGCTGGTCGCCCCCATGGAGGTGCCACGCGCCGAGCGGGCGGGTTTCGCCGTCTTGCTCTTGCCGCCCGCGGGCTTCTGCGCTCCGGCCGCGGTGTCCTCCTCGATCTGCCGCGCCCAGTCGGACACGCCCCCGGAAAACGGCGCGCCCTCGAAAGCGGCCTGCGGTGCCTCGCCGAAGCCCGCAGGGCCGGCTTCGTCGCGGGCGTCGCGGGTCTCGGAATCAGGGGCGGAACGGGACGGGGAGGAGGGTCGCTTGGCCATGACCGCAATATGGTCCGAAACCCGGCGCGCGAAAACCCCGCGTTCCGCATTTGTCCGCCATAAAGGCGAGACATGCTGACAGCACGGTGTCAGGAGGAGGCTGATTGAAATTTTCCTCTTGACCTGGAGCGCGCTCCAGCTCCCAGGGTCCGAAGCTGGTTCCAACAGGAGACAGCTCCATGAGCGTCATTGAAGCGTTTTTCTCGGCCCTGACGGGCGGCGATGCGGAGAGGGTTCTGCCCTTCATCGCAGCGGACGCGACCATCGTCGGGGTTCGCGCGACATCCGATCCGCGCCTGCCGATCTACGGTACCTATCGCGGGCGGGAGGGGATGCGGGCCTTCCTTGGAGAGCTGCGCGCGGCCTTCGAAACGGAGGCTTTCGAGGTCGAGGACTTTCTGGAAAGCCCACAGCTCGGCTTCGCATCGGGGCACTTCCGGCACCGTGTTCGCCACACCGCACGCCTGTTCGTGTCCACTTGGGCCTTGCGAGCCAGGCTTTGCGACGGGAAGATCGAGCACTATCTGTTTTTCGAGGACACGGCCCGACTGGAAGCGGCCTTCGGGGTGTCGACGGCGGAGGCTGCGTGATGATGATCGGTGACCTTGCACAGCGGACCGGCCTGAGCGTCGATACCCTGCGCTACTACGAGAAGATCGGGCTCATTCCCGCGCCTCTGCGTGATTCTGGCGGGCGGCGGATCTACGACACGGCGATCCTCGGCTGGCTCGATTTCCTCGACCGGCTGAAGGCGACCGGGCTCGGCATGCGCGACCGACTGCGTTACGCGGACCTGCGCACCCACCCCGGCGTTGCCTCGGTGCGCGAACGCCGCGAGATGCTGGAGCGGCATCGCGAAAAGGTCGCGGCCGATCTGGACCGCCTGGGCGAAACGCTGAAGCTGCTCGATGACAAGGTTGATCTCTATCGCCGGATCGAGAGCGGAGAGGTCGATGACCCGGTCACGCCGCTCAGCGAGGCGCTGTCGTCCGCGGCAGGTCATCGGGGGAGGGCATCATGAGCGCCGCGCTGGATAAAGGGCGCGACCTCGCCGCGCGGTTGAACCCGGACCTCGAAGCCGTGCTCGCCGAGCGCTACGACGATCTGCTCCCGGGCTTCGCCGAGAGCCTGATCGAATGGGCCTACGGCCGCCACTATGCGCGCGGAGGACTCGATCTGAAGACACGCCAGCTTTGCACGGTAGCGGCGCTGACGGTTCTGGGTGGCCAGACGGGCCCGCAACTCAAGATCAACATCGAACACACGCTCGCCGCCGGCGCCAGCCGTACGGAGATCATCGAGGCGATCTGGCAGATGGCCGTCTACGGCGGCCTGCCCGCCGCCATCAACGGCCTCAACGCAGCCCAGGAAGTCTTTCAGGCCGTGGACCATGGCGGATAGACCGTCCGTCAATGTCCTGAAATGTGGCTCATGCGGATTGCCTTCTCCCGCTCACTCCTCCTGCTTGTGACCGTCTGAATGCCCCAGCGGGCGGTCAGGCCAGACGAGGTCGCGGACGCGTTGTTTCAAGTGTTTGGCGTCCGGGAAGCCGCCGTCGGTCTTGCGGTCCCAGACGGGCTGTCCGTCGCATGTGATGGTGAAGGTGCCGCCGGTCGCGGGAACGAGGGTGATGGAGCCGATCTCCTCCGAGAATGTCGACAGCAACTCCTGGGCCATCCACGCCGCGCGCAGCATCCAGCCGCACTGGCGGCAGTAGGTGATCGTCAGGGCGGGGCCGGGTGTCTCGGTCATGATGGGATAGGCTCACAAGAGGAAAAGGCCGGCGCGGGAACTCTCCGCGCCGGCTTTTGTCTATCATGTCCGGCGGATTACTGCGCTGAGGCGAGCGCCGTCTCGACCGCTGCCGCCAGCGTGCCGGTCGGCCGGCCGGCGAGGCGCGACAGCGTCCGGTCGTTGCTGAAGAGCGCGCCCTTCGCTGTTCCGGCATCGGAATCTGCGAGGATCGCGGCGAAGCCCTCCGGCAGGCCGACCTTTATGAGCAGGGCAGCATACTCGGCCTGCGACATGTCGTTGTAGACGACCGGCTTGCCGGACTGGCGGGCCACTTCCGCGGCGAGTTCCGCGCGGGTGAACGATGTATCGCCGGCCAGTTCGTAGACCGTCTGCGCTGTCGGCGGATCGCGCAGGACGCTGGCGGCGGCGGCCGCGTAGTCGGCGCGCAAGGCCGCGGAAATGCGTCCCTCTCCCGAGGCGCCGGCGATTGCGCCCAGCTCCGGGGCGGAGACGATGGCCGAATGGAAGTTCTCAAGGTACCAGCCGTTGCGCAGCATCGCGACCGGCACGGAAAGCTCCGCCAGCATGGTCTCCGTCGCGACGTGCTCTTCTGCGAGAGCGAGCGGGGACGTGTCGGCGCGGAGCAGGCTCGTGTAGGCGATGAAGCCGACGCCGGTCGCCTTCGCCGCCTCGATCACCGCCCGGTGCTGCGGCGTGCGCTTGCCGATCTCGCTTGAGGAAATGATGAGCAGCCTGTCGACCCCGGCGAGCGCCGTGCCGAGCGTTTCGGGCGCGTCATAGTCTCCGCGCACCACCTGGACGCCGCGTGCGGCAAGGTCTGCGACCTTCTCCGGCGAGCGGACGATGGCGCGGATGGAGGAGGGGGCTTCGGTCTCGAGCAGCGCATCTATGACATGGCGTCCGAGAGCGCCGCTGGCGCCGGTTACTGCGATCATGGAAAAGCTCCTTTCGGGCAACGTCGATACACCCCATATGAAGCAGGTACTTTCGATTTGTAAGTACGCACAAAAAGGTTAGTTTAAAAAGATGGCCTTCCTCCGGAACGTGCCACCGAAAGGAGACGCGGATGACGAAAGAGAACGCCGGGAAGACGGGAGCGCCCGCGCCTGGCTTCCAGGACGAAGCGCCTCTGCCGCTGTCGGAGCGGATGCGCCGGGGGGATCTGTTCAGCGTGGCTTGTCCCTCGCGCGAGGTTCTCAAGCATGCGACCAGCCGCTGGGGCGTGCTGGTTCTTCTCGGGTTGAGCGAGGGAACCTTCCGCTTCGCCGAACTCCGGCGCAAGGTCGGGGGCGTCAGCGAGAAGATGCTGTCGCAGACGCTGCAGCTGCTGGAAGCCGACGGGCTGGTCGCGCGCCGCTCCTATCCGGTGGTGCCGCCGCATGTCGAATACAGCCTCACGGAGCTCGGGTGCGAGGCGGGCGAGCGCGTGCGCGAACTTGCCGACTGGATCGAGGTCAACATGCCCCGCATCGCCGAGGCGCAGGCGCGCGTCCGGCCTTGCGAGGCGGCGGAGTGATGGGGGCAGGAGAGGGGATCGTCGCGGAGGGCGTTTGGGTTCGTGACAGGAGGGTCGGCCCGAACGGAGCCCACCGTTTCGCGCGCGAGTGGGCCTCGAAGGCGCTCGGGTCGACGGGCGCGCGAGGGCCTGCGCCGATCATTCTGTTTCATGAATCCCTTGGCTGTGTCGCGCTCTGGAAGAGCTTTCCGGAACGGCTCGCCATGGCAACGGGGCGGCGGATCATCGCCTTTGACCGGCTGGGGTTCGGCCGCTCGGATCCCTTGCATCATCGGCCCGGCTTCGACTTCATCGCCCGTGAGGGCCTCGATACGGTTCCGCTGCTGCAGGAGGCGTTCGGCTTCAGCCGCTTTGTCGCCTGCGGTCACAGCGTCGGCGGGGGCATGGCCGTGGAAACGGCGGCTCGGATGCGCGGCGCATGCGCCGCGCTGGTCACCATTGCCGCCCAGTCCTTTGTCGAGGAGCGCACGCTGAAGGGGGTGCGCGCGGCGGAGGCGGTGTTCCGAACGCCCGAGAGCCTCGCCCGGCTTGCGCGCCATCATGGCGACAAGGCCCGCTTCGTTGTCGAATTCTGGACCCGCACCTGGCTCGATCCGGCCTTCGCCGACTGGACACTGGATGCGGCTCTTGCGGAGGTGACCTGTCCGCTGCTCGCCATCCATGGCGTCGACGACGAGTACGGCTCACCCGCCCACGCCCGCCGCATTGCGGGCGCGCATGGGGAGCTGCTTTTGATGGCCGGGGCCGGACACATGCTGCATCGCATGCGCGAGGCCGAACTTGTCGCCGCCATCGCCGCGTTCCTGGCGCGTCTCGACGTCTGAGGGCCCGGCCCAAATCGCCCGAAAGATCCGCCGCCTTTGATCTCGCACCTCTCGAAAGTCAGCCTGCCGGGCCAAGCAGGGGTATATGACCGGACGCATGATTAATTCATTTGAATTGTTCATTCGGATGAATTACGAATTAGGCGTTCAACGTCTCCATGAGGATGTCATGAAACGCCGAGATTTTTTGGGACTGTCCGCGGCGGCCATGCTGAGCAATCTGCATTCGGCCAATGCCACCAGAGCAACCCCGACCACAAGTGAGGGTGCTGCGCCGCTGCACCTGGATGCGGCGCCACGTCTTTCGCTCGCCGAGCGTGACCGGCGATGGGGAACGGCACGTGAAATCATGAAGAAAGCCGGCGTCGAGGGGCTCATTGTCTATGGCGACAGAGAGTCCTCCGCTCCGGCCCCTTTCGCTCCCGACAGCTATTTTACCAATGATCGGCTGGGGTCCATTGTCGTCTTCAAGGGAGATGAGCCGCCGGTGGTGCTTGCGTTTGCTCCGATGGCCGTATCCGACCACATGCAAGCCCGCTTGCGTGGCGATCAGCAGTGGCTTGAGCCCGAGCAGATCTATGTGGGCAAGAGCGGCGCGCACCTGGTTTCGCTCCTGGATCGCATTGGCCTCACAGGGAAGGTCGGTGTGATCGGTCTGGAGCCCTATCCGCCCTTCTACTTCGACGGAGCCATTCCCTTCGGCATATGGAACGCAGTCCGAGAGGCGTTTCCCAAGGCCGAATTCAAGCCGGTATATCGCGAGTACTTTATGTTGACCGCGGCGCATAGCGCGGAGGAGCTGGCCCTCATTCGTCATGCCGCCGGGATCGGTGAAAAGATGTGCGAAGCGATGAGGGCCGCGACCAAGCCCGGCGTGAGTGAGGCTGATATCGTCGCCGCGACCACAGCCGAATGCCTGCGCAACGCCGGCTTTACCGCGGAGGTCCTTTTCGGGTCCGGACACGAGTTCATCGGCTGGGGACCGGCTCCCTGGACGTATCGCGCCCAACCACCCAGGGTGATCGAAGAAGGTGACGTGGTTCTTGCCGAGGTCTTCGCATTCTACGGCATGTACGAAACCCAGCACCAACCCGCGATAACGGTGGGAAGGGCGCATCCGGAGTTTGAACGCGCCGCGACCGTTGCCAGGGCCTGCTACGAGGAAGGGCTTCAGGCCCTGCGTCCCGGGCGCACATTCGGCGAAGTCGTGGACATCATGGAAGCGCCCTTGCTCGCCTCCGGCGGCTGGCATGTCCATCCGCTGATCCACAGCATCAATCCCTACGGGCCAATTGGCTTTGGATCGGCCCCTGGGCCGGAATCTCTGCCGGAAGCGTCGGCTTACGGTTCGATCGGGCGCCTTCCGACGACATGGCGCGACTTGCCGCTGCAGGAAGGCATGTCCTTCGCCTTTGAAACGAATTGCGCGTTTGGCAGGCATCTGGCAAATCTGGGTGGAACCGTTCTCGTTGGCGCCGATGGAGGCATTGAGCTCAATCAGAACTCGACCAACGTAATGAGAGCCGGTTGAAACAAGGCAGGCGCCTGACCGAATTCACGGTTGGGCGCTTTCCAATACATAAAAAGTCCAGACGATGAGCAGCAGGATCGAGAGCCAGAGCAAGTCTTCGGAAATTACACGCGCGAAACTGATTGATGCAGGACTAAAACTCTTTGCCGAGTTCGGCATGGACGGTGTGCGCACACGCACCCTGGCCGAAGCAGCGGGCGTCAATCAGGCCGCGATACCCTACCATTTTGGCGGCAAGGAAGGCGTTTACGCCGCCGTGCTCGAAGAAACCGCCAGGGAAATCGCGGATGGATTGGCCTCAACGGGCCTGCTGCAAATCTCCGCCGCAGAGATCGAAACGATGTCGCGGGCTCTGTGCCTGGAAAACCTGCGCGCCCTGATCCGCGCCTTCACGCTCCTGATCCTGTCGCCCGGCCGGTCGACCGATCGCACCATCTTGATCGTCAGGGAGCAGCTTCGGCCAACAGAAAACTTCGATCTCCTTTTCCGAAGCTTCATCGAGCCGATACACAAAGCCGTCAGCAGTATTGTTGCGCGACTGAACAACCATCGTGCGGACGATGGAATCATCATAATACGCGCGCATGCGATTATCGGTCAGGTTTTGGCATTTGCCGTTGCTCAACAGTCCTATCTGTTGCGATCGGGCAGCTCCGACATGTCGCTTGAGAACGTGGAAGAGATTGCAAACGTCATTTCCGAAATGGCTGTGATATCCGCAGGTTCCAGCGAAAACTGAGAGTGCCGACATCTCGTTGTCCGCAAGAGATCGCGCCCCCGCGGACTGGTCCTCCGAAACCGGCGCCGGGCGCGACTACGAGACCTTCAATCCGCTCTTTTACGCCGTCGACGTGGTGCTGCCGCTGGTCGATCTGGGACAGGAAGCGGCCTGGGCGCCGTCTCCGGCGCGCGGCGGATGGGGTGCTTTCACCCACACCGCCCAGAAGGTCTTCGTGATCCTGGGCTGGGTCGTCGCGGCGATCTTCGCCGGTGCGGTCACCGGCATCATCCGCCACGACGATTAAGGGGCGGGGCGCCGGGGAGGGATGTGACCTGGCCGCCCTCACTCCTCCTCGAAGGTCATTGCGGTGCCGTTCATGCAATAGCGCAGGCCGGTCGGCGGCGGGCCGTCGGGGAACACGTGGCCGAGGTGTCCGTCGCAGGTGGCGCAGCGGATTTCCGTGCGCACCATGCCGTGCGAGCGGTCGACGATCTCCGTGATCGCATCCGGCGTCACCGCCTCGAAGAAGCTCGGCCAGCCGCATCCGGCGTCGAACTTGGTGTCCGAGCGAAACAGCGGCGTGCCGCAGCCGGCGCAGGAATAGAGGCCGTTGGAGAAGGTGTTCCAGAAGGGGCCGGAAAAGGGCCGCTCGGTGCCGGCACGGCGCAGAACGTGGAATTGCTCGGGCGAAAGCTGCGCCTGCCATTCGGCTTCGCTCTTCTCGAGTTTCGGCTTGTTGGCAGCATCGGCCATGTCGAGCGTCCTCTTCGTCAAGGTGGGGGCGATCATCACAAATAGGAACGTATTTCCGCCCTCGCAATGGGGCGGCGCAAACTTCGGAAAAGCTTCGCGAAATGTGCCGATAATCGCTTGCCCGGGAAAGTGTGGCGGTTATATGTGAGGCGAATTTCTTAACCAGCGCGCCTTTACAAGGTCGTATCACGATCCTGTGCGCTCTCGTTGTGCGACCATTTTCCTGAGGAGGCCCATGCCGCTCCTAGGTTTCGAGGCGACTTTCATCGCCGTTCTGGCTCCGTTCGTGGCAGCTGCCGTCGCGCCGTTCCTGACGCGCGCCCTTGGCCACAACGCCGCCTGGCCACTGGCGCTGGTTCCGGCCGGCATCTTCCTCCATTTCGCGGGCCTGGCTCCCGAGGTCGCCGAAGGCGCCCGGTTCATGCCCGCGATATCCTGGGCACCCTACTACGGGGTGAACCTGTCGTTCCTGATCGATGGACTGTCGACGCTGTTCGCACTGCTCATCTCGGGCATCGGTACCTTCATCATTCTCTATGCGGGCGGCTATCTGAAGGGCCATCCGCATCAGGGGCGCTTCTTCTCCTTCCTGTTCCTGTTCATGGGCGCGATGCTCGGGCTGGTGCTCGGCAATGATCTGATCACGCTGTTCATCTTCTGGGAACTTACCTCGATCACCTCCTTCCTGCTGATCGGCTTCGATCATCTGCGCGCGGCCTCGCGCCGCGCCGCGCTGCAGGCGCTGGTGGTGACCGGCGGCGGCGGCCTTTCGCTGCTGGCGGGCTTCCTGCTGATCATCAACCTCACCGGCGAGACCTCGATGAGCGGCGTTCTCGCCTCCGGCGACATGCTGCGCGAGAACGGGCTCTATGCGCTGGTGCTGGTGCTGGTGCTCGGCGGCGCCTTCACCAAGTCGGCGCAGTTCCCGTTCCACTTCTGGCTGCCCAACGCCATGGAAGCGCCGACGCCCGTCTCCGCTTTCCTGCACTCCGCGACCATGGTGAAAGCCGGCGTCTATCTGCTGATGCGCATGCATCCGGTGCTTGGCGACACGATGCTCTGGACGACGATCCTGCCGTTGTTCGGCGGCGTGACGCTCATCATCGGCACGCTGCTCGCCATCCGCCAGACCGACCTGAAGCTGATGCTCGCCTACACGACAGTGGCCTCGCTCGGTCTGCTCGTCATGCTGACGGGCACGAGCTGGGACAAGGCAATCGAGGGCGCGGCGCTCTATCTGCTCGCCCACTCGCTGTTCAAGGGCGCGCTCTTCATGGTCGCCGGCACCGTCGACCATGAGGCCGGTACCCGCGACATCACCCGTCTCGGCGGCCTCAGAGGCGCCATGCCGGTGACCTTCGCCGCCGCCTGTCTCGCGGCGCTGTCGATGTGCGGCCTGCCGCCCTTCATCGGCTTCATCGCCAAGGAGTACATGTACGCTGGCACCTTCGAGGGCGCGGGCCTGCCGTCCACCGCGACGATGCTGATCACCGCCACCGCGGTGCTTGGCAACGCGATGATGCTGGTCATCGCCGCCGCTGTCGTCATCAAACCCTTCCTGGGGGCGAAGGTGGAGACGCCCAAGCATGCCCACGAAGGCCCGGTGCTGCTTTTCGCCGGCCCCGTCGTGCTGTCGCTCACGGGTCTTGCCGCCGCGCTGCTGGCCCATACGACGGGCGAGCTCTTCATTGCTCCGGTGGTGACCTCGATCCTTGGCGCGCCTTCCGGCGTGGTGCTGCACCTGGTGCCCGACCACATCGGCGCGCCGCTGATCCTGTCGCTGACGACGATTGCGCTCGGCGTGGTGCTCTATCTCTCGCTCGACCGGCTGCGGGCGGTCATCGCCGCCGTGCTTTCCGCCATCGGCTGGGGGCCGGACCGTGGGTTCGACCAGTTCATCGCCGGCATTGTCACACTGTCGACGCGCTTCACCCGGCTGGTTCAGGGCGGGCGCATGGACGTCTACATGACGCTGACGTTCCTGTTCGTGGCCGTGGCGCTGCTTGTGCCGCTGATCGCAACCGGAAACTGGCCGGCGGCGATCTCCATGCCGGGCTTCCGCTTCTACGAATGGGGCGTTCTGGCCATCGCCGCCTCGGGCCTCTATGCGGTGCTCATTGCCCGCACCCGCCTGACGGCCATCGTCTCGCTGGGCATCCAGGGCTTCGCGGTTGCGCTGATCTTCATGCTCTTCGGCGCGCCGGACCTGTCCTTCACCCAGTTCATGGTGGAGACGCTGTCGGTGGTGATCCTGGCCCTGGTCATGACCCGGCTCAACCTGCAGCCGCGCGACCATCGGCCGATGCTGCCGCGCGTCCTGCACGGCGTCATTGCCGCCGGTGTCGGCATCGGCTTCGCCGCGCTGCTGATCCGCATCACACAGATGCCGTTCGACCGCTCGCTGTCGGACTTCTTCGAGGCCTACAGCCGGACGATTGCCCACGGCCGCAACATCGTCAACGTGATCCTGGTCGACTTCCGCGGCTTCGATACCTTTGGCGAGATCTCGGTCGTGATGCTCGCCGGGCTTTGCGTGCTGGCGCTGATCCGCGTGCGGCCGAAACGGGAGCGCGCCTTCGCGCTCGACCGGGCGGCCGGCGACGAGGCGATTGAGAAGCACGAGGAGGCGCGCGTATGAGAACCGTCATCTTTCGCACCATCGCCCCCTATCTGGCGGCGCTGATGGTGCTCTTCTCGATCTTCGTGCTGTTGCGCGGCCATAACGAGCCTGGCGGCGGCTTCATCGGCGGCCTGATCGCCGCCTCGGCCTTCGCCATCTACGGCATCGCCTGTGGCGTGGCCGCGGTGCGGCGGGCGATCAGTTTTCACCCGATGAGCATTTCCGCCTCGGGTGTGTTTCTTGCCGGCATCTCCGGCCTGCCGTCGCTGTTCAGGGGGCAGCCCTTCATGACCAGCCAGTGGTGGTACGTGCAGGTGGCCGACGTGGAGGTGGCGCTGTCGACCCCGATGTTCTTCGACATCGGCGTCTATCTCGTCGTCGTCGGCTCGATCACGTCGATCGCGCTCGCGCTCGAGGAAAGGGAGAGCGACTGATGGAAGCCGCACTTTCGATCCTGATCGGCCTGTTCTTCACCGTCGCGGTCTATCTGCTGATGTCGCGTCAGCTGGTGCGCGTCCTGCTTGGCATCGCCATTCTCGGCAATGCGGTGAACCTGCTGATCTTCACCGCCGGGCGTCTTTTGCGGGAGGTTCCGCCGATCATTCCCGGGGACCAGATGGTTCCCGCCGAGACGATCGCCAACCCGCTGCCGCAGGCGCTGATCCTCACGGCCATCGTGATTTCCTTCTCCTTCTTCGCCTTCCTTCTGGTGCTGTCCTTCCGCGCCTACCAGGAGCTCGGCACGGATGACGCCAGCGAGATGCGCGTCGCCGAGCCGACCGGTGAAGCTTCGCCGCCGCAAGGGTACTGAGAATGGCAGCAACCGAACTCACCGTGGATATCTCCAATGCGATGAGCATGGAGCCGGTGGCCGCCGCCGACTGGCTGATGGTGGCCCCGCTCGTGCTCACCGCCATGGGTGGCGCGCTCTGCGTGATGACGCGCAAGAACACCAGGATCCAGCCGGCGATCGCCATCACCGTGCTGACGCTGCTGGTGGTTGTCTGCGCCAGCCTGCTCCTGCGGGTGCTCGATCATGGCGTTCTGACGATGGTCGCCGGCAACTGGCTCGCCCCCTTCGGCATCGCCTTCACCGTCGACGCGCTGGGCGCGACGCTTGCCCTGAGCGCCTCGGTTGTCGCGCTTTGCGCGGCCGTCTACGGCATCTCGGACGTGGATTCCTCCGGCCGGCGATACGGGTTCTATCCGTTCCTGATGCTGATGATGACGGGTGTCTGCGGGGCGTTCCTGACCGGCGACCTGTTCAACCTCTATGTCTGGTTCGAAGTGCTGCTGATTTCGTCCTTCGGCCTGATCGTGCTTGGCAATGAGCGCGCGCAGCTCGATGGCGCCGTCAAGTACGCGTTGCTCAACATCATCGCGACGACGTTGTTCCTGCTGGCGACGGGCCTGCTCTACGGCATCCTCGGCACGCTCAACATGGCCGACATCGCCATCAAGGCACGGGCCATCGGCACCAGCGGCCCGCTGATGACCGTCGCCGTTCTCTTCTTCCTGGCCTTTGCCATGAAGGCGGCGGCCTTCCCGGTGAACTTCTGGCTGCCGGCCTCCTACCACACGCCGCGCATCGTCGTGGCGGCGGTCTTCGCCGGCCTGCTCACCAAGGTCGGCGTCTATGCGCTGCTGCGCATCTTCGTGCTGCTGCTGCCGGACGCGCGCGTGGAGCTCGCCGATCTTATCGCGGTCGTCGCCATCGCCACCATGCTTACCGGCGTGCTTGGCGCGCTGGCGCAGACGGACCTGCGCCGGTTGCTTGGCTATCTGGTGATTTCCGGCATTGGCTCCATGCTCGCCGGTCTTGCCATCGGCACGGCGCCGGCGCTCTCGGGCGCGATCTTCTACGCCGTACATTCGATCGTGGTCATGACCGCGCTCTACATGGCGGCCGGCATGATGAACGCGCTCGGCGGTTCCTATTCGCTGCGTGAGCTCGGCGGTCTCTACCGGGTCAGCCCGGCTCTTGCCGCCGTGTTCCTGATGCTTGGCTTCGCGGTCTCGGGCCTGCCACCCTTCTCGGGCTTCTGGCCCAAGGTGATCCTCGTTGACGCCGCGTTGCGTGGCGGCCACGGCTGGATCGCCGCCGCCATTCTCGTGACCGGGCTGCTGACCACCATCGCCATCGGCCGGGTGTGGATCTATGCCTTCTGGCGCGGTGGCGCGGAAGGAACCGCAGACGGTACGGTGACCGCCTTCCATGTCCCCGAGCGGGGGGCGACGGCGGCCAATGTCTGGCTTCCGATCCTGCTGCTCCTGGCGATCGTCATCGTTCTGGGCGTCCAGCCCGAGCCGATGATGCAGCTTGCGGGCAAGGGCGCGGGAACGCTGATCGATCCCACCGGCTATATCCGTTCCGTCCTGGGAGTTGCAGCGCAATGACCGGTCTTTTCCTGATCAATCTGCTGATGGCGCTCGCCTGGGGCGCGGTGACCGGCAGCTTCTCCGTCGTCAACCTGGTGTTCGGCTTTGCCCTCGGCGCGCTCGCGCTCTACCTGATCCGCGAGCAGGTCGGCACCGTCAGATATGGCGAGCGCGTCTGGCGCGTCACCAGCCTGGCGCTTCTGTTCATCTATGAGCTTGTGCTTTCGGCGCTGCGTGTCGCGCGCATCGTCCTGTCGCCGAGCATGAACCTGAAGCCGGGCATCATCGCCTATCCGCTGACCGTCGACCGCGATTTCGAGATCACGATGCTTGCCAACCTGATCACGCTGACGCCGGGCACCCTGTCCGTCGACGTGTCCGAGGACCGCAAGGTCATCTACATCCATTGCATCGACGTGCCGGATCCGCAGGCGACGATCGACGACATCAAGAACGGGTTCGAGCGCAAGATTCTGGAGGCCTTCCGATGAGCAGTCTCGCGGCATTCTCCGGCCAGTTCCTCGATGCCTGCGTTGCGATCTCGCTGGCGGTGCTGACCGTGTCCTTCGCCCTGATCGTCGTGCGCATCGTGCGCGGGCCGACGCTGCCCGACAGGGTGGTTGCGCTCGACATGCTGGTCGCCGTCGGCATCGGCTTCATCGCCGCCATCGGCGTTCAGACCGACTATTATCTCTACCTCGACATTGCCATCGCGCTTGGACTGGTCGGGTTTCTGGCGACCGTCGCCTTCGCCCGTTTCGTGCTCAATCGCGGGCGCGCCAAGGACGCGACGATTGTCGACGAGGTCCGCGATACCGTCACCGAAAGGGAGGCTGGCCGATGAACCCGCTGTTCGAAATCGCCGTCGGTATCGTGCTGGTCGTCGGCTCGCTTTTCTCGCTGATCGCAGCCATCGGCCTGCTGCGGCTCAAGGATGTCTACATGCGCATGCATGCCGGCTCCAAGGCCGGCACGCTCGGCTCGGGACTGATGCTGATCGCGCTGGCGATCCATGCCCATGAGATCGACGTGGTGACCCGGGCGATTGCCGGCGTGGTCTTTTTCCTGCTGACCGCACCGGTGGCCGCCCATCTGCTCGCAAAAGCTGCGTTGGAGGTCGGTTACCGCCCCTGCGCGGATACGCATATCGATGAAATGCCGCGCGGCGAGGATTGACGCAGCGCCTTCATGGCACTGCTTTGCGGCAGTGCCATGAGCCATTTTCGTTTCTTGCCATGAATTCTTCGCAATCTGCTTGTGCAACCTGCGATGAAAACTAACACGTAGCGTTGATATCGCGCCGGAATGCGATTTCGTTCAATTGAAATCTGGAAGATTTCTCTTGTCGCCATTGAAGTGGCGATATATACGACTGCCATGCCTTTTGATCGGCAGAATCGTGGATGGAATCGTGGTTTTCGCAGTACTGCCACAGTACGCGGAGCCAATTTCCCGATCTTTTTTGTCGGTCTATTTCCTGTCTGTTCCGACATAACTGGTGGGTAGAAAATGACTGAGACAGTCGCCGACGACAACATCATTGACCTGACCGCCGATATCGTTTCGGCTTATGTGTCCAACAACACGGTCGCATCTGCCGATCTGGCAAGCCTTATCAACGAGGTTTACAACGCGCTGCACCGCACGAGCAGCGCGGCGGTCGAGCCTGAGCCGGAGCCGCTTCGCCCGGCAGTCGCGGTGAAGAAGTCGGTCACGCCCGACTACATCATCTGTCTCGAGGACGGCAAGAAGTTCAAGTCGCTGAAGCGTCACCTGCGTACGCACTACGACATGTCGCCGGAAGAATACCGCGAGAAGTGGGGCCTGCCGAGCGACTACCCGATGGTTGCTCCCAACTATGCGGCTGCCCGCTCGGAGCTGGCCAAGAAGATGGGTCTGGGCCAGCAGCGCAAGCGCGGCAAGTGATCCAGCAGGTCCCGGCCTTGGGGTAACCCGGCCGGAACACGATCGTCCAGAGAAGCCGTCGCGGCGCTGCCGCGACGGCTTCTCTGCGTTTTGACACAGGGGCGATCCGTGGCGTTCGCGCCCGCCACGGCGGCGGCTATCCGCCGTGAGGCTTTGGGTCGGTCACATTTTGCGTATGGCGTGCCAGGGCTTGTGCCTGTCGCAAGGCCACCAGGCGGTTGGCGTCGAACATCCACGACCCCGCGCGCCCGCGCTCCAGCTCGCGGCGCTCCTCCCTTGCCAGCCAGTCGAGCGTCGAGAGTGGATCCTTGTCGCCCGGATCTCCGCCGAGACGCGTGACGACGCGCCGATACAGCGCCCTTGCCGCCGCCGGCGAGGACGGCAGCGGCAATGGGCTGGCGTCTTTTCTTCCGGTCATGGTGGGCGGTTCCTTCTGTATCGCGGAAGGCTGGGGCAAGGCTGTGCCCCGGCACGGGACTGCGCGTGTCGCCCTCGGTTGCGGTTCCTGGAACAGACATCTTGGGCCCGTGCGTGCGGGCCGGGAATTTCCCGGCCGTGAGGCACGTCTGAGAGGCGGGCTACGGGGACTTATCCCCTTGCGCGAGAAATTCGCGTAATTGTATAGGAATATAAACCTAAGATTGTCTGGAGGGTGTGCAATGATTGGAGAGGGCCTGATCCTGGGCGGGGCATTGCCTGGACAGCCGGGAGCGCCGGCGGGTGGGGGGCGGCTTGTGAGGCCGCGTGGCGCGGGAACGATCATCGATGCCTATGTGATGTCGGCGTTCGATGTGGCGCGCGAGGATATCGAGCGGGCGAGCAGGGGGCCGGCCCATGTCGCGCTTGCCCGCCAGGTCGCGATGTATCTTCATCATGTGTTGCTGGGGCAGTCGCTGACGCAGGTCGCGGCGCGCTTCGGTCGCGACAGAACCACGGTCGCCCATGCCTGCCGGCTGGTGGAGGACCGCCGCGACGACGCAGCCTTCGACAGGCTTCTGGCGATACTTGAGGAAGGCATCGGAGCCAGCCTCGGCCACCTTCCTGCGCGCCGGGGGCATGCGTGATGGCGGACGGACTGTCGAGCGCGCGCTCGGGGGATGTTGGCGAGCGTGCGCTCGACCGGCTGCTTGGCAGGTTGCGGGCATCCGCCGGCTGGCGGCTCTCCCCCGAGGGCGCGAACCTGGCGCTCCACCCGCTCGAAGGCGGCGGCGGGCTTGCCTGCTCAAGGGCGCTGTTCGATCGGGCGGCGTCGGACGGGCTGGTCGAGCGCGCTGGGGCGGGGGTGCGGATCTCGGACCTGGGCCTTGCCCGTCTCGACCGGTTGCGGGGCGGGGCGGACGGCTTTCGCGTGCAACATCAGCTGCGGGGCACGCGCCGATTTGCAGAGCCCGGTGGCGCGGTCCTGATGGCCGAGGTCAACCTGGCCGAAAGCCCGCTCGCATGGCTGAGAACACGGCGCGGCCGTGATGGCCGCTCATTGATCGATGAGGCGCAGTTTGCCGCCGGAGAGCGCCTGCGGGCCGACCATGCCTTCGGCCAGATCGTGCCCGGTCTGGCGCGTCCGTCATGGGAGGGGATCGCCACCGGTCGGATCGATGGCGGGCGCGGCGCGGGGCGCGGCGGGGTCGCCGATCTCAGCGATCAGACTGTCGCCGCGCGCGAACGTGTGGAGCACGCGCTTCGCGCCGTCGGTCAGGAACTGACGCCGGTTCTTCTGGCGGTCTGTTGCGAGCTGAAGGGGCTGGAGCAGGTGGAAAAAGAGCGCGGCTGGCCGGCGCGCTCCGCCAAGATCATCCTGTCTCTGGCGCTGACGCGCCTTGCCCGCCACTACGGCTACGCCGAGCGGGCCTGACCTTGCGGCTGGCTCCCGCGCGCAGGCCCCCGAGGCTCAGGCGTGTGCCAGCGCGGCCCGGGCCTCCGCGCGGATGCGTTCGACCATCGACTTGAGGCCATTGGCGCGCTGCGGGGAGAGATGTTCCTTCAGGCCGATGCGGGCGAAGATTTCGTCGATGTCGGTTTCGGCGATTTCCGCGGCCGTCCGGCCCGAATAGGTGGCGAGCACGATGGCCACCAGCCCCTTGACGATATGGGCATCGCTGTCGCCCTGATAGACGAGAATCGGCGCGCTGTCGTTCCCGTTCTGGAGTGTCTTCGTGAGCCACACCTGCGACGCGCAGCCACGCACCTTGTTGGCATCGGTGCGTTCGCTCTCCGGGAATTCCGGCAGCATCCGGCCGAGCTCGATCACATAGCGATAGCGGTCGTCCCAGTCTTCGAGGAACTCGAAATTGTCGAGGATTTCGGAAAGGGGAGGGATCATCGTGCGCCGTTTGGTCAGGTGTCGGTTCGCGCTCTTATATAGAGGCAAGACAGCGTCTGGCAAACCGCGCGGGGACAGGGAAAAAGAAGACCCGCGGGCGAAAAGGGCAGCAATTCGCCCGCGGGGGCGGAGAACCCGCCAAGGGTTTGGCGCTTGCATCGGGACATGAGGCGCCGGCAAGTGCATGTCGGGTGAAGGATTTTTCTCCGCCCGGAAGATATCGGCCGCTTCTCCGTCAGCCCGAAAGGCCGGGCGGCGGGGAAGCGGCCGCAAGGGTCAGACCGGCCGGTCGCTGGCGCGGGGCTTGGGCCGGGGAAGCGCGACCGGGCCGTGCGGGACAAGCTGGTCCGGGGCCGCCGCGAGTGTGGTGGCCGGCGCGCCGGCCGGCTCGGTGTTGGCCGCGACCGGAACCAGCTTCCATTCGGGAGCAAGGTCCTCGGCCGTCAGCGTGTTGGTTCCGCCGGTGACCGTCGTATCCGGCGCGAGGCCGTCGCCGGTCTCCTCGTCGAGATAGTCATAGATCATGCGCGCGCTGACCCGGGCCTTGGCGCCGATGCGGGCGATGGCTTGGCCGCCGGTTTCGCAGGCGGCCGGGTTGCGGGTGCAAAAGCCGCTGAGGTCGCTGATCGTCGACTGTGCGGCGAAGAAGGCGTTGACCGGGTTGAGACCCGGCGTTTCCGTGCTTTCCGGTCCGGTGTCGATCGGCAGGATCAGGAGCACGAGCCCGATCCAGAAGGCCGACTTCAGAAGGAAGTACATGTTTGCTGCCCTTGATAACCTGTCACTGCGGAGGCGATCGCCGTTTCTCATTTGGCGGAACGGTCGTCGATCTCCGTCATGGCAGTCACTCTAGCACGCACCTTCCAACGCGCGGTTGAGCCAGCAGGCAGCATTTTCGGCAAATTAGAGTCGTGTTTTTCGAAAATTCGATTCAAATTTTATCTAAATTGTCGCAAGCCCGCGACGTCGGGGAAAAGTCGTGGAAATTCAGCGTATCCCCGTCTTCGGGCGCCCCGCGGCAGCGCCGCGTTTCACGCTTCCTTAAACCGTTCCTGTGACCATCGCGGCATGAAGTTTTCGATGGGCGGCAAGGGTGCCGACAGAACCGACATGACACCGGACCTTTCGCGCGGGCTGTCGTTCGCGCGCGGCTTTCTCGAAGGATTGGTGCACCCTCAGGTGGCCGGCGATGCGCTGGCCGGCCGACGTCACCGGCTGTTCATTCTCCGCCATCTGGCGCTCGGGGGGCTGGCGCTCGCGCTGCTGCCCCTTAGCCTTGCCTTCCATGGTGCGACGACACCGGCGCTGGCGCTGGCCTTCGCCTGGCTCACCGCCCACCTGCCGCTGGCCATGTATGTCTCGCGCACCGGCGAACTGGCGCGCGGTCAAGCGGTCTCGGCCGGGTTCTTCGCCCTCTTCATCGCCGCGCTTGCCGCCATGACCGGCGGGCTCGCCTCGCCGGTGCTTGCCTTCCTGGCGCTGGTGCCGCTGGAGGCGGTGCTGGCCGGGTCACGGCGCACGATCATGGCGCTGCTGGCTCTCGCGCTGGCGCTTCTCGCCGCCCTTGCCGTCTTCGCCGAAAGCGTGCCGGCTCTTGTCGGCCCTGCGCCCTCGGGCACGACGCTCGCCGCGATCGCCACCGCCGCCGCGCTTCTCTATGGAACGCTGCTGGCCCTGCGCGCCCGCGAGGAACTTGCCATGGAACGCCAGCGGGCGCAGGAAGCGGAAGCCCGGCACGAGCAGGTCGCAGCGCTTCGCGGCGACGCGGTGGCGGTGATTCTCTCCGGTGGCCGGCTCCAGTCGGTGACGCCCTCGGTGCGTGCGGTGCTGGGCCTGGGGCCGGTCGACATCCAGGGTGAGCGCTTCTTCGAACGGCTGCATGTCGCCGACCGCCCGCTCTACCTCAAGACCGTTTCCGACACATTGGCCGACGGCAGGCCGCGCACGCTGGAGCTGCGCCTGCGTCGGGGCAATGGCCGTCCGGGCGACCCGGGCCGTCCGGGTTACGGCTGGGTGGCGCTCGACTGCAACCCCGCGCCGGCGCCGGCCTTGCTGCCGCTGGCCGGTCTGCCCGCCGGGAGCAAGGCGCTTGTCTGTGCGCTGCGCGACATCGACGCGCGCAAGGTCGCGGAGGCCGAGCGCGACACGGCGCGCGCCGCCGCCGCGGACGCCTTGCAGGCACGCGCCCGCTTCCTTGCCACCGTCGGCGACGAGTTGCGCGCTCCGCTTTCCGCCATTCTCGGCTTTTCGGAGGTGATGCGGGCGATGCCGCGCGCCGGCCTCGACGAAGCCCGCATCGCCGACTACGCTGGCCTGATCCATCGTTCCGGCAGCCACCTGCTCGGATCTCTCGACGACATGCTGGAGATGGCGCGGCTGGAAGCGGGGGATGTCGCGCTTCATGCCGAAAGTTTCGACCTGCGCGCCTGCCTCGACGATTGCCGCCGCGCGCTGGAGCCGGACGCGGCCGCCCGTCGGCAGACCATCGCCACCGACATGCCGCTGCAGCTTGGCCCGGCGATTGCCGATCCGCGCGCCTGCCGGCAGATCGCGCTCAAGCTGATCTCGAATGCGCTCAAGTTCACGCCCGAGGGCGGCCGCGTCGTCGTCTTCGCCCGCAAGGGACCGGCCGGCCTCGTCTTCGGCGTTCGCGACACCGGCATCGGCATCGCTCCCGAGGACCGCGAGCGGGTCATGCAGCCCTTTGTCCGGCTGGCCGAGGCGGAGGAGCGCGAGGGCGCCGGCGTCGGCCTTGCCGTGGTCAATGCGCTGGCCGACCTGCACGGTGGCCATGTGGAGATTGAAAGCCGCCTTGGCGAGGGCGCCTGCATCTCCGTTCTGCTTCCCAATTTGCCGGAAGGCGCGATCCGGTCGCGTGGCACGGCGGCATGCGCGCCGCTGAAGGCGTCGACCACCACTGCGCGCGCCAATCGCGGCGCGCATCCGGGCGCGCGCCTTTCCGATGCCGCCGAAAGCGACGCCGGCAGGTCGTCCGCCGCCTGGAAGGACATCGCATGAGCGCGGAGCGCGGACGATGAGCCGATCCCGCAGGGGCGACGCCCCGAAGACCCCGAAGACGCAGGGACGACGCCCGGCGGGCGGCTCGGCGCGCGACGACGACCGTACGGGCATGGGCATGGGCTCGGGCATCGGCGCGGCGGCGCTTGACAATCCGGTGGCAGCCGGCGGAACGCTGGTGATGGCGCTGACCGCCTCGCTGATCGTCGCCAACGCCACCTTCTTCCAGACCACCCGCCATCAGGCCCCGCTGGTGCACACGCGTGACATGCCGGTATCGATGCAGGACGTGGGCCAGCAGACGCCGGACCCGACCGCGCTGCGCCGCCAGAAGCTGGTCCGCGAAGTGCAGATCGAACTGCGCCGCCTCGGCATGTATGAGGGAACGCTCGACGGGCTCGTCGGCCCTGCGACGGAGCGCGGCGTGCGCGCCTGGGAGCGCGCACGCGGCATTCCCGAAACAGGAGCCATCGACGACAGGCTGCTGGCCCGCCTGGCGATGGACGATGGGGTATCCGGCGGCGCGATCCCCGTGCCGCCGCTGCCGCCGCAGCAGGGGCAGTCGTCGTCGGCGGCTCCCGAAACCGCGCCGGCGACCCCGGCGTCCTCGGGACCGGGCGACATCGGCTCGCTGATCGCGGCAAGCGGCGGGGCCGCCGTGCCGCCGCAGAACCCGGCCGCCGTAAGCGCGGAGCGGGCGCGGATCTCGAAAGTGCAGGGGGCGCTTGCCGATCTCGGCTACGGCCCGATCACGGTGGACGGCTTCTTCGGCGAGCAGACCGCCAATGCCATCCGCCGCTTCGAACTCGACCGGGGCCTCGCGATCACCGGCGAGATCGGCCCGGTGCTCGAGCGCGAGCTGGACCGCGTGCGCAGAAGGTGACGCGGAGCGGGCGGGCCGCTAGGCTGCGTCCGCGCGAAAACCCGCCGCGATCCTCCGCGTGCGGCCAAACCGAACGGACCTTCTGTCATGCGACTGACCTCCGACTTCTGGGTCTCCGCGCTCGTGCGCCGATGCTACGGCGAGAATGCCTACGCCAGCGTTGCCGCGCGCGGCTCGCCGGAAGCCGGCGCCATCTACCTGATCGCCGACAGGCTGGACGGCACGCTCGACCTCTATGGTCCGGCCCCGCAGAGCTACTTCGACGAGACGACCGCCGGCGAGCGCCTGTTCGAGAAGCTGATCGCGCAGGGCGACAGGGAGGCGGTCGCGGCGCGCCTGGCGTCCGAGCGGCGGATGGATCCCGATATCTGGGTCGTGGAGATCGAGGACCGCGAGGCGCGGCTGTTCTGGGAAGTCGTGTCCGACAGCTGAGGGCGGGTACTGCCGAGATCAGATCGAAACTCTACGTTATTTCATTTTTTACGAGTCTAGAGAAATATGACGATTATCGGTGCGCGCCTGCTGCGTGTTTTAACGAGGTTTTCTCGGAGAAATACCACGATCTGCCGGATATCCGGCCGGGTGTCCGGTTGGTATCGCGGAAGCGGTGTCGGTTGCCCGTGCGCACGGGAGGCAAGGTAGCGGTCCGCTTTAGGGGCCCTGATGGAGAGCGGAATGTTCAAACGGATGAAGTCGAAGAGCGACGAACTCATTGAGGTTCTCGGGAATTTCTGCGGCGTTGGGCTGTGGGATGCGGTTCTCGTCAACGAGGATGCGCTTCATCCGAAGAGTAAGTGGACATGGACCAACGAGTTCCGCCGTCTTGTCGGCTACACCTCCGAGGCCGACTTCCCGAACAAGTGCGAGAGCTGGTCGGACAAGCTGCATCCCGATGATGTCGCGCCCACCTTTGCCGCCTTCGGCGGTGCGCTGAAGAAGGTTCCGGGCAAAAAGTCCTTTTACGACGTGACCTACCGGCTGAAGTGTGCGGATGGCGAGTATCGCTGGTTCCGCGCGACCGGCGGCATCGTGCATGACGCGAGCGGCAAGGCGATCCGTGCCTGTGGCTCGCTGGTCAATGTCCATGAGGCGACGCTTGCCGCCGAGACGTCCAAGCAGCGCGCCGAACTGCTCGCTCAGATGAGCTCCGAGTTCAATCGCCAGATGGACGCGCTGACCGGCACGCTCTCGGGAGCGGCGACCGAGCTGGAGGCGACCGCGCGCCAGCTCACCGACACGGCACAGCACACGTCCTCGCGCTCCGAGGCGGTGGTGCATGCCGCCGGCGAGGCGAGCGAGAATGTCGCCTCCGTCGCCGGCGCGGCCGAGGAACTCGGTCAGTCGGTTTCGGAAATCGGACGTCAGGTCCATCAGTCGGCAGCGCTGTCGAAGGGCGCCGTGCGCGAGGCGGAGACAACGGCTACAATCGTCTCTGAGCTGAGCACCGTTGCCGCCTCGATCGGTGGCGTCGTCGAGATGATTTCCGGCCTTGCCGCGCAAACCAACCTTCTGGCCCTCAACGCCACCATCGAGGCGGCCCGGGCCGGCGAGGCCGGCAAGGGCTTCGCGGTCGTCGCCGCCGAGGTGAAGCAGCTTGCCGACCAGACCGCGCGGGCGACCGCCGATATCTCGGACAAGGTTGCCGCGATCCAGTCCTCGACGGAACGGGCGGTCGACGTCATCGGCGGCATTTCGGAAACCATTCAGCGCATCGACGAGGCGTCCTCCTCGATCTCCTCCGCCGTCGAGCAGCAGACTGCCTCGACCCAGGAAATCGTCGGCGCGGTGGCGCGTGCCGCCGCCAGCGCCAGCGAGGTGACGTCGAACATCTCCGACGTCACCCGCGTCGCCAATGACACCGGCGCCGCCGCGGAGCAGGTGCTCTCCGCCTCGGGCGATCTGGCGGTGCAGGCGACGCAGCTGCGCAACCAGGTCGAGGACTTCGTCCGCAAGGTCGCAGCCGTCGCCTGAGGAGCGCGCGCCCCCGCGCTCGCGATCAAGGAAAAACACATCCGGCGGCGCCAGAAGGCGCCGCCGGATCCGTTTCAAGCGGGTGGTGAATGCTCATGTGCGACGGGGAGCGGGGCCCCGGCGGCTTCGGATCAAGGGGGCCCCGACGCGCTTGCGCTATTTCTGTGGGGGCGGGCGCTCCGTGCCCCAGTTCTTGTAGATGCGCGAAGGACGGGTCGGTTCTTCCTGGCCATAGCGGTTGCCGACGTCGCATCCCTTTTCGAGCTGCACGACCTCTGCGGCGAGTTTCTTCCAGGCGGAATTGGCGTCCCAGACCTTGTCATGAGAAGGGGTCTCGACCTCAAGCGAGTCGATGGCGTTGCGGTAGGACACCAGCCGGTAGCGCAGGGCCTGGCCGGCCCAGTCGATGTAGCGGCGGTTTTCCCAGACGCGCGCCTGGGCGCCGACAAGTTCCTCTTGCGAGGTGATGTCACGCCGGCCGAGCGCCCTGAGGCGCTCCTGGTCGGCCGCCATCACCCGTGTCGCCACTTCGCAGAAGGGAGGGACGAGATCGGCATCGCCGCGCGCGTCCGCGGCGACCTTGTCATAGCGCGCCTCGCTGGAGCGGTAGCGGTCCGAGCGCAGGTACTTGTAATAGAGGCCCGGGTCGGCGGTGCCGGTCTCCGGCAGGATCCGGGTTCGCATCAATTCGGTGCGAGAGCCCTCGATCCAGTCCTGTGTCGAGGGCGGGCGGATCAGCGTCCAGCCTCTTTCGCGCAACTCGCGCTCGTCGTCGGTGAGGTTGAACCGCGACACCGGTTCGCCGCGGTTGGCGGCAAGTTGCGCTCCGGCCTCCGGCATCAACAGGTCGTGAACGACGGACGGCGCGGCGCGGTCGAAGTCGCCCGTCGGGCGCTGGCAGCCGCCGGTCGCGGCACCAAGCGCCAGGGCCGCGAGGCCAAGTGCGAGCCGCTGCGCGCGGCGAGGCGCACGCGGTCGCAAGACGGCAGGGGCGGTGCGCGTGGCGGTGGTCACCCTTCAATCTTTCCCGTCCGGGCGCGTCCGGCCGCGGGGCTGCGGCGTGCGGGCCTCAAGCCCCCGAAAGCTCGGCTTCGGTCCTGTCGCGGGTCGTCAGTACGAAAAGCCCGGGTCGAGTTCCGCGCCGAGACGCGGGGCGCTTTCCTTGTTGCGCCCGATTCGTGCGGCCAGATCAAGGCCCGCGTCGCTTCCGTGGCGCTCCATGCGCACGCCGGGAAAGATCACGACCTCGCCCCGGCCCTCAGATCGCCGTGTTCCCGGGCGAAGCATGTTGCGCGCGGGACGACGGGAGAGATGGAAAATCAGAACTGTACCCATTGCATCCTCCATGAGTCTCGAAAGCCGGGCGGCAGGCCCGGGTTCCAACCCTGGCAGGTGACGAGGAACTATCTGCCGTTAGGTCAGTAGGAACGAGTCACGGTTAACAAGTCGCTAACGGTTTTGTGTCACTTTGAGGCAGTTGGCCGGGGCGTGCCCACCCGGCCGGCGTGTATGGCGTAACGTGGCACAAGCAAGCCCGGTCGTGTCGAAATCACCGAAGCATCCGGCCGCCGAAGGCGGCGAGCACTCCAGGAAGGCGATGGACGGCGTCGTGGATCTTCCCATGGAACCGGACGACGAGCGCAGGTCCCACCTTCTGCAGGCGGCGACGGAGCTCTATGTGTCTCGCTCTGGTCATGACCAGGGCGAGCAGCGCATCTATGTCGAGCTTTTCCGCCAGCTTCTGCCCGACACGCCGCCCGAGCTGCGGCTGTCGATTGCCGGTCTCGTCGCCAATTATCCGGAGACGCCCGTCGCCTGTCTCGAACAGCTTGTCGCCGACCCCAGCGTTCCCGTCGCAGCCCTTGCCCTTGCCAGCCCTAGGCCTCTGTCCGCCGTCGCCCTGATCGGTTGCGCCGCGCGCGGGCCGGAGCGCATTCGCGCCTGCGTCGCCCGCCGCGCCGAACTCGAGCCTTCCGTCGTCGTTGCGCTCATTCGCCACGCCGCGCCCGACACGGTCACCACCTTGCTGGCGCGCAAGGACGTGGCGCTCGACGAGGACGGGCTTGTCGCCGTGCTCGGCCGCGCCGACCTGCTGCCCGGCCTTGCCGCGCCGCTTGCGCGCCAGCATGTGCTGCCCGCGCGGCTGCTTTTCGCGCTGTTTCTCGATCTCGACGAGGGCGGGCGCATGGAAGCGCTCGCCGCGGCCGAAACCCGCGCCCTCGCGGATCTGGTGCGCAAGGGCGATCACTCCATTCTCAATGCCGCCTTCAAGCCGGCGGTGCTGAAGTCGCTGGTCGATGCCGCGCTTGCCGGCGGCGCGGCGGCCTTTGCCGCGCATCTGGCCTATGTGCTCGATCTGGACGGCGAGACGGCGGCGCGGATCGTCGAGGATCCGGGCGGCGAGGCGCTGATGGTGGCGCTCAAGGCGGTGGGCACCAGCGAGACGGAGACCGGGCGCATCGCCGTGCGCCTGCTCGGTCAGCGCCTGCGTCTCGACCGGCTGCGCCTGTTGCTGGCGCTGCACGACCGCATGACGCCGCGCGCCGCCTTCCACCTGATGCGCGGGCTCGCCGCCGGCGTCGCCGCCGCGCTCGAGGCGGAGGCGCGCGAGGCGGCCGCGGCCGCGCGCGAACAGTTTCGCGAGGCCGCCGGAGAGAGGACGGGAGAGCGGGCCGGCGCCCGCCATGTGTCGCTGTTCGAGGGGCAGCCGCGCAGCGAGGGCCGCGAGGCCGCGCGCACCGCTCCGCTGCAACCGGCGCGACGCGACCGCGACGCCGGCTAGCGGCGCGCGGCTAGCCGGGTGTGGCGCTTGCGCGTCTCACTCCACCGGCAGGGTCTTGCAACGCGCCTCTTCCATTGCCGTTCTCAGCAAGGTCTCGCGCGCCGGGTCGCCGTTGAACGCGCGCAGAAGCGCATAGCCGTAGCGCTCCTCCGTCTGGATCACGATCATGTCCTCGAGACCCACGGGCGGGTTCTCGCGCAGCATCGCCAGCTGCTCGGACGTGATGATCAGCACATCGAGGTGGCCGCCGTTGCCGGAGGTCCGGTCGTTGAGCGAGTAGATCGCCTCGCCCTTGGCGTTGAACAGGGCGAAGGACCAGAACGGCGGGGGCAGGGCGGCGGCGATCTCCACCGCGCCCTCGGCCAGGTCGAAGCGACAGGCTGCGTGCATCATCGCCGGATCGAGCATGGGCAGCGGCTCGGCGCCGGGCACGACCTTGGGCAGGAGATTGAAGCGCCCGTCAGGCCCGAAGGCGGCGATGCGCGCGTAGGCCGTCTGCGGCACCTGTGCCGGGATGCCCATGATCGCCGCCACATGAACAATGACGCCGAGCAGCAGCCCGGCGAGCAGGACGAGGCCGATGCGGGCCAGCGTCAGCCCGTCGGCGCGGTGGCGCCATGCGCTCCGGTGCGGCCGGGCGGACGTGTCGAGGCCGTTAGCGCTCACCGGCAGTCCCTCCGCTCGATCCGAGGCATCGGCACGTTGGCAAGGCCGGTGCCCGTCGTCAGCGGCGTGTCGTAGAGGCGCAGCGCCAGCACCAGACCGTCGGCGTCGCGCGCCGTCGGCAGCCAGTTGCCCGGCCGCGCGCGCGCCGCGGCGGTGACGGCGAAGGTGCCGTCCGGGCGGCGCAGGATCTGGCGGCTGTTGAGCCCGTGGCGCGGATGGCCCGAGCGCGGCAGGGCGAGACCGGCATCGAGCGCGGTCAGCGTCCACAGCCGCGCGGGAGCCGCCTGGCCGGAGACCTCGTAGTCACAGCCCGGATTGAGCGTTGCCCCGGTGCTGTCGTCGCGCGCCAGGAACAGCAGGCCTTCGCCGCTGGCCAGCGGCACGCGGCCGGTGCGCGCGTGGGTCGCCGCCGAATAGGGGTCGGCCTCCTCGGTGCCCTGGGTCGGCCGCGCCTCCCAGGCGCCGAGCTGCAGCCGGTCGAAGCCCGGCCCCCGCTCGACCGCGAGATAGGCGGTGAGGAACCCGCTCGAGACGCCGATGGCGAGGACGGCGAGAAGCGTGGCGAGGAAGCTCCGCCGCCGGGGCGACAGGATCGCGGGCAGGCGGTCCGGCGTCAGCCCGTCGGTCTCCGGATCGCGGTGAAGGGGCAGGGACGTCACCGGGCGAGGCTCGCCGGCTGGCCGGGGGCGGACGCCTCGGGCAGGGACGCGCGCTTGCCGATGGCGTCGAGCTGTGCGCCGATCTCCTGCAGCACCGCGATCGACGGTTCGCGCAGCAGGCGCGGGCGGTCACCGCCGCCGGCTCCCGCGCCGGCGACCAGAGCCGGATCGGCTGCGGCGGGCGCCGCGTCGACACCGGGCATTGGCCTCAACTCGATCCCGTTGTGGGCATATTCCATGATCGACTGCCAGGTCATTGCCGGCAGGCTGCCGCCGGTCATCCGTCCGGTGGAGGTGAAGTCGTCGTTGCCGAACCACACCGCCGCCGCGTAGTTGCCGGTATAGCCGACGAACCAGCCGTCGCGATAGGCCTGCGTCGTGCCGGTCTTGCCGGCCGCGGTGACGCCGGCCACCCGTGCCCGCCGGCCGGTGCCGTTCTCCACCACATTGACCAGTACCTGGTTCATCTGCTCGGCGTTTTCCTGCGGAATGACGCGCTCCGGCGCCGTGCGGTCGCGGGCGAAGTCGTAGATCACCTTGCCCTCGGAATCGCGGACCTCGAGGATCGCCGCCGGCGTCACCTTGTAGCCGCCGGTGGCGAAACTGGCGTAGGCGGTGGCCATGTCCAGCACCCGCACCTCGGCGACGCCGAGCGGCAGGGCGCGCGTGATCGGCAGCTCCGAGGTGATGCCCATGCGGTGGGCGTTCTCGACGATCTTGTCGCGCCCCAGCGACTGGGCAAGGCGCACCGGCACCGTGTTGATCGACTTGGTAAGCGCCGTGCGCAGCGTCACCGCGCCCGAGTAGCCGCGCGAGTAGTTGCGTGGGCTCCAGCCGCCGATGTTGATCGGCGCGTCCGGCACCACCGAGGCGGGCGTGTAGCCGTTCATGAAGGCGGTGATATAGACGAAGGGCTTGAAGGACGAGCCGGGCTGCCGCAGCGCGTCGACGGCGCGGTTGAACTGGCTGGCGCCATAATCCTTGCCGCCGACCATGGCGCGCACGGCCCCGGTTTGCGGAACGACGACGGCGACCGCGCCTTCCTCCACCCTGTAGCGTGCGCCGTGCTGGCGCAGACTGTCGAGCAGCGCGCGCTCCGTCTGGCGCTGCAGGCCCGGATCGAGCGTCGTGCGCACGGTGACGATGCGATCGGTGGCGAGACGCGGATGGGTACGGGCGAGTTGCTTGAGCTGGTCGAAGGCATAGTCGAGGAAATGGTCTGGCGAGCGTTCCTTGCTGCGGTCGACGGCGACCGCCGGGTTGCGCCTCGCGCCGATCACCTGCCCCTCGGTCATGAAGCCCGCCTGCACCATGTTGGTCAGCACGTCGTTGGCGCGCGCGCGCGCCGCCGGCAGGTTGATGTGGGGGGCGTATTTCGTCGGTGCCTTGAACAGGCCGGCGAGCATCGCCGCCTCGGCGAGGCTGAGCTCACGCACGTTCTTGCCGAAATAGAACTCCGAGGCGGCCGCCACGCCGAAGGTGCCGCCGCCCATATAGGCACGGTCGAGATACAGCTTCAGGATCTCGCGCTTGGAGAGGTTCATCTCCAGCCACAGCGCCAGGAAGGCTTCGTTGATCTTGCGCTCGAGCGTGCGCTCGTTGGACAGGAACAGGTTCTTGGCGAGCTGCTGGGTGAGCGATGAGCCGCCCTGCACGACGGTGCGCGCGCGCACGTTCTCGACCATGGCGCGGAACGTACCCATCACGTCGATGCCGAAATGCGAGAAGAAGCGCCGGTCCTCGGTGGCGAGCGTCGCCTTGATCAGATAGTCGGGAAGCTCCTCCAGCGGCACCGTGTCGTTGAGCAGGATGCCGCGGTGGCCGATCTCGTTGCCGAACCGGTCGAGGAAGGTGACGGAAAAATCCTCCGTCGTGCGCCAGTCGGCCCGCTCCGTCTGCTCGAAGGCGGGCTGGGCGAGCGTCAGCATGAGGATCAGGCCGAGCAACCCGAAGGTGGCGCCATCGGAGGCGAGTTCGGCGGCGACCCGGCGCGCGCCGCGCACCCGGAACCGCCGCAGCCAGGCCGAATAGCCCTCGCAGGCGATGCGAAGCGTGGTGAAGCCGCGCCACAGGATCGTGTCGAGCCAGGCGTCGAGCGACAGCAGCCGGGCACGAAGCCTCCCCCGCCGTCGCCCCTGAGGAACGGTCGGGCCGGCATGGTCATCGCCGGCCGCTCCTGCCGGCGCGGCCGTGTGCCGGGCCTGATCGTCGTGCGGGCCGCCGGATCGCTGGTTCACCTTGTCCGTCCGTTCTGCTATGGCGTGTCGTCCCGGCCTGCGTCGCGCGGCCGCGAAACATGCGACGATGCCAGCGCGCCCGCACCGGTCGGGGCGCGGCGACACCGATCCTGCCTCTTTTACTCCCGATCCGCCGGGTGTTTCAAGGAAAGCCGGACCGCGAGACGGATGGATGCCGACGATCCGGGACGGGCACGCCCGGGGCATCGAGGGAGACAGGAAAGACATGGGCGAACAGATTGACGAGAGCGGATCCCCGGCGGCGGACGAGCGCCCCTTCTGGCTGCGCAAGGGCCTCGACGAGCTGGACCCGGGCGAGTGGGAATCCCTGTGCGACGGCTGCGGCCGCTGCTGCCTCAACAAGCTCGAGGACTGGGACACCGGCGAGATCGTCTGGACCTCGCTCGCCTGCACGCTGTTCGACGATGGCAGCTGCCGCTGCCGGGACTACCCCAACCGGTTGGAGGTGGTGCCGGACTGCCTGCCGCTGACGCCGGAAACCGTGCCGGGACTGACCTGGCTGCCGCCCACCTGCGGCTACCGCCTCGTTGCCGAGGGGCGCGACCTCTACTGGTGGCACCCGCTCGTCTCCGGCGACCCGGACAGCGTCCACGCCGCCGGCATCTCCGTGCGCGGCCGCAGCTTCCCCGAGGACGGCATCGCGCTCGAGGAATACGAGCATTTCGTCGTCGACTGGCCGGCGGAAAATCCGATGGAGGACGGCGCACCGGAAGCGAAGACGCAGGCCGGCTTCATCGACTTCACGGCGAAGGGCTAGGCACGGCTTTCGCCTCCGAAGCCTTGTCCGCCGTCGCGGCGCGTTCCGACCGCCGGGCGTCTTCGGCGAAGACCACGTAATACTTGTAGATGTTGCCGACGTAGCGCACCGGCTCGCGGCTGACCCGCGCCCGCACGATCCATTCAACGTTGCCGAACCACTTGTCCGGATCGTAGCCCTTGTCGGCTGCCTCCTTGCGGAACCGCTCGAAGCGGCTCGGACCGGCGTTGTAGGCGGCGAGCGCGAAGAACGCCTGGTTGGGCGGATCGCCGGCGAGATCGGCGAAATAGGTGTCGGCGAGGAAGCGCAGGTACTTGGTGCCCGCCTCCACATTGCGGTCGGGGTCCTCGGCGACGCCGGTGATGGCGATGTTCGGATCGGCCGCGGTGGAGGGCTTGATCTGCATCAGTCCGACGGCGCCTGCCTTGCTGCGCAGGGACTGGTCCCAACGGCTTTCCTGGAACGACTGGGCCGAAACCAGCAGCCAGTCGACCAGATGCGCCTTGCCGTGCTTGACGAAGAGCGCGCGCGTGCTGTCGAAGCGACGGGCGCGATCAGGGTCGTCGAGCCGTGCCAGATAGGTGGCGTCCTTGAGGTATTTCTTCAGGATCATGTTGCCGATGAGCGTGCCCTTCCGGGCCGTGGCGACGAAGGCGTCGACCTCGGCCTTGAGCTTCGGTGTTCCCTTGCGCAAGGCGATCGAGATCGTGCCGCCCTCGCGCAGCGCTGCCTGGTCGTGCAGCGCCAGCCCACCGAGGACGCTGGCCCAGAAGGCGGCCTTGTGCGCGTCCATGACAATGAGGTCGATGCCGCCGGACAGCACCAGCTCGGCGAGATCCTCATCCTCCAGCGCGTCGTCGACCTCGACGATCTCGACCGGCGCGCGTCCGGACTTCGCTAGCCGCGTGTTGAGTGTCGTGAGACTGTCGAAATAGCTCGAGGAGCGGCGCACATGCACGCGCAGTCCGGACAGCGCTTCTGCCGAGGCGAGCGCGGGCATCTCCGCCCGGCTCACCGGGATCTCGCGCACGTCCTCATAGAGGGGATCGGAGAAGTCGACCAGTTCCCGCCGCGCCGGCGTTGCCGTCAGGTTGCCAAGGGCGATGTCGCCACGCCCCTCGGCCAGATCGGAGAACAGCCGCTCGCGCGGGGTCGGCAGAAAGACGATCTGATCGTTCGTCACCGCCTTGCCGTGGCGCTTGACGAGGAACTTGCCGAACTCGGCCATCATGTCGACGGTCGTGCCGCGCTGGGTGCCCTGGTCGATGAAATAGAAGGTACGCGAGAAGGGGACGAGCACGCGCAGGAAATTCCGCTCGGCGATTGCGTCGAAGTCGCCGGTGAAGGGCGCGCGCAGCGTCTGGGAGAGCGTGTCGGCAAGTGCTGGCTCCATCGCCCGCGCCGGGACGACGGCAAGCGCAAGCAGGGCTGCAAGGACAAGAAGGATGCGCGACAGGCGGGCGGGCAGGATCGGGAGCATGGCGACGGACCGTTCGTGGCGGCTGGAGGAAAAGTGCGCGAGTTTGCGCGTGACTCGCGCCTCCCGGCAAGAGGGAGCCGGCCCTTGCCGGCTCGGAAAGACAGGTCCGTGCGTCAGTCAAAAGAAAATAGGAAAATATTCTTGACAGCGTGACGCTGATCGACTAGGGTTGCTTCATGGTCGCAGAGGTGCGGCCGACGGGCGGTCGTTGACGTTGCCCGTGCGGCGGACGTTTTCGGAAAGGCTCTTCTCCCCTTGTGGAGGGACTTTCCGGACCGCTGATACGGAGTTTGAAGACCGCCGGCACAGCGTTTGCCGATGCAGACACAGAGTTCGAGAAAAGGCCTGGATCGCCCCTGCGGGGAGCTTGATCCGGGCCTTTTTTGTTTCGGGCGACGCCGGCCGGCATGTCGCGGAAACGAGGGGAGGGGGCATGTCGGGCACCACGCATGACGGGCCGGACGCCGCCGCCGCCGGGCGCACGCCGCCGGATGCGCCCCTGCGCAAGCGGGGGCGGCGAAAGCAGCCGGTGCATCTGTCGGCGCCGGCGTGGAAGGCGGCACGGCTTCTCTATGAGGACGGGGCGGCCGACTTCGACGCCATCGCGGAAAAGGTCGGGGTGACGCGGGCAACCGTGATCCGCCGGGCGAAGACCGAGGGCTGGGTGCGCCAGGGCGATCTTCGCGATCTGATCGACAGCGGCGACGCGCGCGGGCTGACCCGGATGGTGGCGCGGCTGACGGCGGCCTTCGAGGCGCAGATCCGCGCCGTCGAACTTCAGTTCAGGAAGGTCCGCGAGGATGCGGAGAACATGACTGAAATCGCCGATGCGGCAAGCGTCGAACGCAATGCCCGCACGCTCGGCAGCCTGGCCAAGACGCTCGACATCCTGATCGAGCTGAGAAGCGGGCTCTCGGGGCTCGAACCGCAGGAAAGGGACGAGGATGCACTCAGGCGAGAGCTTGCGCAGCGCCTTGATCGACTGCGCCGGAGCGGGCCGGCTGCCGGAGTTCCTGGCGGGACTCGGCCCGGCTGAACTGGGGTTTCTCCGCCACGACTGGGACCTGTGGGCGCATGCCCACCAGCGTCCGCCACCGGGCGACTGGCGGCTGTGGCTGCTGATGGGCGGGCGCGGCGCCGGCAAGACGCGGGCCGGCGCCGAATGGCTGCGGGCCTGCGTCAAGGCGGGCGCCGGACGCATCGCGCTCGTCGGCGAGACACTGCTCGACGCGCGCGAGGTGATGATCGAGGGCGTCTCGGGCCTGCTTGCCGTTCATCGCGAGCAGGAGCGGCCGCAATGGCTGCCCTCGCGCCGCAGGCTGGAGTGGCGCAACGGCGCGGTGGCGCAGGTGTTCTCCTCAGAGGATCCGGACGCTCTGCGCGGACCCCAGTTCGAGCTGGCCTGGTGCGATGAGCTGGCAAAATGGCGTCACCCGCAGGAAACCTGGGACATGCTGCAATTCGGCCTGCGGCTGGGCGCGCATCCGCGCCAGTTGGTGACGACGACGCCGCGGCCGATCCCGCTGCTGAAGCGGCTGGCGGGCGATCCGGCGACGCGCGTCGCGCGGGCGGCGACGGAGGCGAATGCGGCACATCTGGCCAAGGGCTTCGTTACCGCCGTGCGCGGCCGCTACGCCGGAACGCGGCTGGCGCGGCAGGAACTCGACGGCGAGATCGTCGACGAGCGTTCCGGCGCCATGTGGAGCCGCGACCGGCTGGAGGCGGCGCGCGCCGATGCGGCGCCGGGGCTGGTGCGGATCGTCGTCGCCGTCGACCCGCCGGCAAGTTCGGGGCGCAAGTCCGACGCCTGCGGCATCGTCGCCGCCGGGATCGATGCGGCTGGCATCGTCCATGTGCTGGCCGATGCCAGCGTTGCCGCCGCGACGCCGGCGCGCTGGGCCCGCGCCGCCGTCGCCCTGTGGCGGGAGCTGGAGGCGGACTGCCTGGTCGCCGAGGTCAACCAGGGCGGCGAGATGGTGGGCGCGGTGATCGCCGGCGTCGACGCCGGCGTGCCGGTGAAGCCTGTGCGGGCGCGGCGCGGCAAGTGGCTGAGGGCCGAGCCGGTCGCCATGCTCTACGACAAGGGACGCGTGCGCCATGTCGGGGCCTTCTGCGAACTCGAGGACGAGATGACGGACTTCACCAGCGAGGGGCTGTCGAACGGCCGCTCGCCCGACCGGCTCGACGCGCTGGTCTACGCCGTCCACGAACTGGCGCTGGGCACGCGCGGCGAGCCGCGCCTGCGCCACGTCTGAGTGGCGGAAGCTCAGGCTGAACTTCAGCAACTTGAATCGGTTTCGCAAGCGCCCGAGCATCGCGTCGGGCGGCGGAATCATTTTCTCGGCTTTTCAGGAAAAAGGATTCCCGATCATGGGCTTGCGATCCATGTTTGACTCGATCCTGCAGCGCCCGCGCGAGGCCAAGGCGTCACGCGCGGCGCCGCTGCTGGCGCTGCAGGGGACCGGCCGGCCGGTGTGGACGCCGCGCGACTACGCAGCGCTTGCCCGCGAGGGCTATGCGCGCAACCCGGTGGTCAACCGCTCGGTCAGGATGATCGCGGAAGCCGCCGCGAGCGTGACCTACACGCTCCACGAAGGCGAGCGGGAGCTGGACCGGCACCCGCTGCTGTCGCTGCTTGCCGCGCCCAATCCGGCGGCCTCCGGCGCGGCCTTCCTGGAGGAGGTCTACGGCCACCTGCTTGTCGCCGGCAACGCCTATGTCGAGGCCGTCTCCATCGACGGCACCCCGCGCGAGCTTCATGCGCTCCGGCCCGACCGGGTGCGCGTCGTGCCGGGGCGCGACGGCTGGCCGGAGGCTTTCGACTATACCGTCGCGGGGCGCACGGTGCGCTTCGCCGCCGTCGAGCCGGGTGGCCGGCCGCCGGTGCTGCATCTCAAGGTCTTCCATCCGCTCGACGACCACTACGGCTTCGCCCCCATCGAGGCGGCGCAGGTGAGCCTCGACCTGCACAACGCGGCCGGCGCCTGGAACAAGGCGCTGCTCGACAACGCCGCCCGCCCCTCCGGTGCGCTGGTCTATGGCGGCGGCGACGGAGCGAACCTCTCCGACGAGCAGTTCGAGCGGCTGAAGAAGGAACTGGAGGAGGGCTACCAGGGACCGCGCAACGCCGGCCGGCCGCTGCTGCTGGAGGGCGGGCTCGACTGGAAGCCGATGGGGCTGACGCCGCGCGACATGGACTTTATCGCCGCCAAGAACCAGGCGGCGCGCGAGATCGCGCTCGCCTTCGGCGTGCCGCCGATGCTGCTGGCGATCCCGGGCGACAACACCTACTCGAACTTCCAGGAGGCCAACCGCGCCTTCTGGCGCCAGACGGTGCTGCCGCTGGCCGCCCGCGTCGGCGAGGCCCTGGCCCGCTTCCTGACGCCGGCGGGCGAGGCGGGGCGGCACATGCCGCTGGTGCTGCGCCCGGATCTCGACCGGGTGGAGGCTCTGGCGGCCGAGCGCTCGGCGCTGTGGGAAAGGGTCGGGCGCGCTGCCTTCCTCACCACGGCGGAAAGGCGGATCGCCGTCGGCTACGGCCCCGCGCCTTCCGCCGACGACCCGCAGACCCTGCCCGCCGATGGCGGGGGGGAAGCGGAGGCCCGGGTATGATCGAGCCCCTCGGCCTTGCGCCCGCCGCCCGGCTGCTGGCCGGCGGTGGCGATCTCGCCCATCTGGTGCTGCTGCTGTGGGCGAGTTCCGCCTCCAGCCTGCTCGTCTGGGCGCTGCGCGAAATGGCCCGCGCCAACCGTCGGTTCGACGATTTCGTCGAGGCCATCGCGCGGCTCAACCGCATCTTCGCCGAGTTCGACGACTGACGGACGCGGCCTTTCCCTTCTGTCCACCGACAATCCGGAGACTGTCATGACGCGACCCGAAAGGGCCGGCGCGGCCGATCCCGCGCGCCCCAACCGTCCCGCTGAAATGCCGCCGGCGCCCCCTCGGCACCGGGCGGTCTTCGCCTGTTTCACGCACCGCCTCGGGGCGCTGATGCGACGTCTCGACCTGGACGCGACCGCATGAGCGCGGCATCCGCGCATGCGGGCGAGGGCACGCGCATTTCCGGCTATGCGAGCCTCTTCGGCGTGCCCGACGATGCCAGCGACGTGGTGGTGCGCGGTGCCTTTCGCCGCAGCCTCAACGAACGCGGCATCCAGGGCATCCGCATGCTCTGGCAGCATGATCCCGGCCGGCCCATCGGCATCTGGGACGAGGCGCGCGAGGACCGGCTGGGCCTGCGCATCACCGGGCGATTGCTCGCGGGAACGGCTACCGGGCGGGAGGCGGCGGTGCTTGTCGCCGCCGGCGCGCTCGACGGCCTGTCCATCGGCTTTCGCACCCGCTCCGCCCGCCGCGACCCGGCGACCGGCCTGCGCCGGATCTTCGACATCGACCTCTGGGAGGTGTCGCTCGTCACCTTCCCCTTGCACCCGGGCGCGCGCATCGACGTGCCCGGGCCCCGCCGGCCGGCCCCGACCGGCGTCCTTTCCTGAGCCCGCACACGGAGTGAACGACATGACCCGACACAGTGCATCCGCCGCGACCGGCGCCGGCGCCCGCATGGCGCCCGCCACCAAGGCAACCGACCCGCGCGACGACGGCGCCGACAGCCGCCCGCCGCGTGCGCCGGAAGCCAAGTCCGCGCCCGGGCGGGAGACAAAGGCGGCCACCGCGCAGGAGCCGTCGAGCCGCGAGATCGACGACATCCGCGCCACCTTCGCCGCCTTTCGCGAGGTCAACGACGAGCGGCTGTCGGAAATCGAGGCGCGCGGCGTATCCGATCCGCTGATGGGCGAGAAGCTCGCCCGCATCGATGCGGAGCTTGATCGCCAGCAGGCCCGGCTCGACCAGATGGCGCTGAAGGCCGCCCGCCCGGCGCGCGGCGGCCGCGAACACGGCGACGCCGGCTCGCCGGCGGCCACGGGCGAGCACCGCGCGGCTTTCGCCGCCTATATGCGCAAGGGCCAGGAGGAAGGCCTGCGCACGCTGGAGGCCAAGGCGCTTTCCGTCGGCTCCGACCCGGACGGCGGCTATCTGGTGCCCGACGAGACCGAGACGGCGATCCTGACGCGCATGGCCTCCGTCTCGCCGATCCGCGCCATCGCCGGCACCCGACAGGTGTCGGCGAGCGTCTTCAAGAAGCCCTTTTCGGTGGCCGGGCCGCAGGCGGGCTGGGCGGCGGAGGTGGCGGCGCGTCCGCAGACCGGCACGCCGACGCTTGCCGAACTCTCCTTCCCGACGATGGAGCTCTACGCCATGCCGGCCGCGACGCCTTCGCTGCTGGAGGATACGGCCGTCGACGTCGAGGCCTGGATCGCCGGCGAGGTGGAGCTGGCCTTCGCCGAACAGGAGGGCACGGCCTTCATCAACGGCGACGGGGTCAACCGTCCGCGCGGCTTTCTTGACTACCCCAAGGCGGCGGAGGCGGCCTGGAGCTGGGGCAAGCTCGGTACCGTGGCGACCGGTGTCAGCGCTGCCTTTCCGGCGAGCGATCCGGCCGACGTGCTTATCGATCTCGTCTACGCGCTGAAGAGCGGCTATCGCCAGAACGCCCGCTTCGTCATGAACCGCCGCACCCAGGCGGTGGTGCGCAAGATGAAGGACGCCGACGGCAATTACCTCTGGCAGCCGCCGGCAAGCCTCGGTGCTCCGGCGACGCTGATGAGCTTCCCGCTCACCGAGGCGGAGGACATGCCGGACATCGCCGGCGACGCGACGCCCATCGCCTTCGGCGATTTCCGGCGCGGCTATCTGGTCGTCGACCGCACCGGCTTGCGCATCCTGCGCGATCCCTATTCGGCCAAGCCCTATGTGCTCTTCTACACCACCAAGCGCGTCGGTGGCGGGGTGCAGGACTTCGACGCGATCAAGCTGCTGTCCTTCTCCGCCTGAGGCGGGAGCGGGGAGCGCTCCTGCAGCCCGCGGCCATGCTTCGGCTGGCCGCGGGCATGCCGGTCCCGCCCTTGCCCGACCTTCATCTTGCCAACCCAATCAAGGGAAACAATCGCATGACAGCACTTGTCACGAGGCCGCCGGCGGTGGAGCCGGTGACGCTGGCAGAAGCGCGCGCGCAGATGCGGGTGAGCGACGCGGGCGAGGATGCGCTGATCGAACGGCTAATCGCGGCGGCGCGCGCCCATGTCGAGCAGCTGACGCGGCGGGCGCTGATCTCGCAGAGCTGGCGGCTCTACCTCGACGACTGGCCGGCCGGGCGCATCGTGCATCTGCCCGTCGCGCCGGTCGTCTCCGTCGAGACAGTCATCGTCTACGACGACGACGGGCTGCCGGTGGTGCTCGATGACGGCGACGTCACGCTCGAGCGGGCCGGTGAGCCGCCGCGCCTGAAACTCGCTGCCGGCGCGCCAGCCGGTCTTCGCGGCTTCAACGGCATCGAGATCGACTTCACCGCGGGATACGGCGTGGCGGCGGGCGATGTGCCGGAGCCGCTGCGCCACGCGGTGCTCCTGCTCGCGGCCCACTGGTTCGACAACCGCGAGGCTTTTGCCGGTCTCGGGGGCGGGGAGGCCGCCGGCGCGCCGGCCGGGTTCATCGGCCTGCTTGCCGCCTATCGGCGGGTGCGGCTGTGATCGCCGCCGGCGCGCTGGACCGGCCAATGCGTCTCGAGCGCCCCGACAGGATCGAGGTCGGGGACGGCGAGGTGGCGATCCATTATGAGGACCTGGGGCCGGTCCACGTCCTGCTGGAGCCGGCGCGGCTTGCCGAACGTGAGCTTGCCGGAAGGCTTGACGGCACCGCGACCCATGCGGCGCGCTTGCGCCACCGCCCCGACATTCGCGGCGGCTGGCGGCTCGTCGACGACACGCGCGTCTTTCGCATTCTTGCGGTGGACGACGGCGCCAGGCGCAAGGGGCTTCTTACCTGCATGCTCGAGGAGGAGGGACGATGAGCGCCGCCGCGCTTCGCTCCGCCCTGGTCGCGACACTGGCCGCCGATCCCGGGATCCTGGCGCTTGCCGGCCCCTCCCGCGTTCACGATGGCGTGCCGCGCGGCGCGGCGCTGCCCTATCTGGCGGTCGGAGCGATCGAGACCCGTCTTCTCGTCGCCGATGCGGGCGAGGGCGAGGTTCACCGGGTCGAGATCCTTGCCTTCTCGCGCCGGCCGGCGCGCGGCGAGGTCGCCGGGCTGATCGTCGCCGCGCGCGATGCGCTTGCCGCCGGGACAGGGCTTGCCGCCCGTCTCGCCGGCCACCGTCTCGTCAATCTCGCGGGAAGCGAAATGACGAGCGAGCGGCAGGCGGACGGGCGGACCTGGCGCGCGCGGCTCCGGCTGCGCGTCGTTACCGAACCGGTTTGAAGACACAGACAAAGGACGGAGGACGTGTCATGGCCGCACAGGCGGGCAAGGACCTTTTGCTGAAATGCGATGCCGACGGGACCGGAAGCTTCGTCACCATGGCCGGCCTTCGCGCCCGCCGGATCGCGCTCAACCAGGCAAGTGTCGACGTTACCGATGCCGACAGCGCCGGGCGTTGGCGCGAGCTTCTGGCCGGTGGCGGAACCCGCTCGGCCAGCGTCTCCGGCGGCGGCATCTTCCGCGACGCGGCAGCGGACGAGACCGTGCGCGGGCTGTTCTTCGACGGCCTGATGCGAAACTGGCAGGTGGTGATCCCCGATTTCGGCACGATCACCGGGCCCTTCCAGATCGCAAGCCTCGACTACGCCGGCACCCATGATGGCGAAGTGACCTATGAGATCGCGCTGGAATCGGCCGGCGCGCTCGGCTTTTCGGGAGCATGACCATGGCCAACCGGCATCGCGGCGAGGTGGCGGCCGTTCTCGACGGTCGTCCGCGCACGCTGGTCCTCACCCTTGGCGCTCTCGCCGAGCTGGAGGACGCTTTCGGCGCTGAGGATCTCGCGGCGCTGGGTACGCGCTTCGAGACCGGGCGGCTCTCGGCGCGCGACCTGACGCGGATCCTGGGAGCGGGCCTGCGCGGCGCAGGCGAGGAGCTTGGCGACAGTGAGGTGTCGGCCATGCGGATCGACGGCGGCCTGCCGGCGATGGCGCGGCTGGCAGCGGAGCTTCTGCAGGCGACCTTCGGCGCTCCGCAGGAGGAAGGTGCGGTGCCGCCAAACCCTTGCGAGCCGCGGGCGGGGCACCGCTCGCGGGCGAACGAAGCGAAGCCGGCCGGCGCGCCTTCCCCTGGGGCGCGGTGATCCATCATTGCCTCGGCGTTCTGCGCTGGGCGCCTGAAACACTGTGGCGGGCGACGCCGCGCGAGGTCGCGCTGGCGGTCTCGCCAGTCGCTGGTGCCGGGCCTCTCGACAGGCACGCGCTTGCTGGGCTGATGCGCCGCTTTCCCGACCAGAACCACGGGACGACAACGATATGAGTGACACGGATGCGGACGGCGGACGCGGGTTTTTCGATGGGCTCGAGCAGGGGCGCGAGAGCGCGGCCGAGCTGGAGCGCGCCATGCAGCAGGTCGGCGCAAGCGCGCGGGGGATCTCCACGGCGCTGTCCAGCGGGCTGAAACAGGCGGTGGTCGACGGGCGCAAGCTCGACACAGTGTTCCGCTCGATTGCGCTGTCGCTGTCGCGGCGGGCGCTGACGGCGGCCCTTGCGCCGCTGGAAAAGGGCATCGCCAGCGGCATCGGCAGCCTGACCGACGGGCTTCTTTCGGGCGCATTCGGTGGCGGAGGATCGGGCGGGGTGATGCCCTTTGCCAAGGGGGGCGTGGTGGCGAGCCCCGGCTACTTCCCGGTTGGCGCGTCCGGAACGCTTGGACTGATGGGCGAGGCGGGGGCGGAGGCGATCCTGCCGCTTGCCCGCGATGCGAGCGGGCGGCTCGGCGTTTCGGCGGGGTCAGGCGGGGGAGGCGGCACCGGGCCGGCCATCGTCTTCAACATCGAGGCCCGCGACGCGGAGAGCTTCGCGCGCTCGCAGGCGCAGATCGAAACGATGGTAGCCCGCGCCGTCGGACGGGGACGGCGCGGGCTATAACGTCGGGCCTGAAGAGGAGGGGCTCAGGCGCCGGCGTATCAGGTTGCGGCGAGAAGCGCCGCGATCTGATCCTTGAGCGCGAGGCGCTTCTTCTTCATCTCCTCCAGCGCCTCGTCGGAGACGGGGGAGACGTCGGTCTCGGCGCGGTGAACCTCGCGATTCACCTCGTGGTATTCGTCGGCGAGCCGGGCGAAATGGGCATTGCCGAGCTTGAGCGAATGGAGTGCCTCGGTCTGATCCGGGAACTCTTCGTGCAACTCGTGCGGGACGTGGCTCATGTAGGTGTTTCCTCCGTTGTGAAGCGACATTGCCGCGTCGCCGGGCGGTGCGCCTTGAGGCAAATCAAACGATCGGAAAAACGTCCGGATCCGCGTACCCGGACCGGACTGCAGCAGGGAGGTGGCGATGGCGTCCTTCATCGAGGAACGCTTTCCGCTGGGCGTCGCCTTTGGCGCCAGCGGCGGGCCGGAATGGCGCACGGAGGTGGTGGCGCTCGCCTCGGGCGCCGAGCGGCGCAACGGGCGCTGGGCCCGCTCGCGGCGGCGCTATGACGCGGGCACGGGCGTGCGCTCGCTCGCGGACCTGCAGGCCGTCGCCGCCTTCTTCGAGCGTGCCAGGGGACGGCTGCACGGCTTTCGCTTTCGCGACCCCTTCGACAATTGCTCGCTGCCCGGCGGGGAGCCGACGGCCTTCGACTGCCGGATCGGCACTGGTGACGGCACGGCGACGGCTTTTCCCCTGATCCGGCCGGCGGGAGCGGACGCGCCGGCGCGGGCCATCGCGAAACCCGTCGGGGGAACGGTGCGTGTCGCGCTCGACGGGGTGGAGCTTGCCGAAGGAGCGGAATTCGCCTGCGATCCGGCAAGCGGTCTGGTCACGCTTCTCGGCGTTGCGCCGGGGGTGGACGTTGCGGTGACGGCGGGCTTTCGCTTCGACGTCCCGGTGCGCTTTGACACCGACCGGCTCGACATGAGCCTGACCCATTTCGAGGCGGGCCGGGTGCCGACGATCCCGCTCGTCGAGATCGATCCGGACGGCTGAGGGAGGAGGGAACATGAAAGACATCGATCCGCAGGTGCTCGCGCGCCTCGACGCACCGGTCGCCACCCGCGTCACCTGCTGGCGGCTGACGCGGCGCGACGGGGCCGTGTTCGGCTTCACCGATCATGACCGCGAGATCGCCTTCGGCGGCACCGTCTATCGTCCGGAACTCGGCTTCGAGGCGGGTGCGACAACGCTGGAGCCCGATTTCGCCGCCGGCAGCGCCGAGGTGGCGGGCATCCTCTCGTCCAGCGCGATCGGTGAAGCCGACCTCGCCGCCGGGCTGTGGGATGGCGGGCGCGTGGAGATCCACGCGGTCGACTGGCGCGCGCCCGACAACCGGGTGCTTCTGCGCCGGGCGACGATCGGCGAGGTCAGTCGGGCCGGAGGCGCGTTTCGCGCCGAGCTGCGCGGCCTCGCCCATCTTTTCGATGCGCCGCAGGGGCGCGTCTTCTCGCATCTGTGCGACGCCGATCTGGGCGATGGGCGCTGCCGCGCCGAGCTGTCCGGTGCCGGCATGGTCGCGACCGCGACGCTTTTGGAAGGCGGCGCCGCCGACCGGCCGGAGGTCACGGGTGTTGCGAGCGTCGAGGCCGACTGGTTCGCCGGCGGCAGGCTGGAGATCCTCGAGGGCGGGCTCGCCGGCGTGTCGGCGGAAATCGTCTCCGACCGCGAGGTGGGGGAGGTGCGTCGCCTGGCGCTGATGAGCCCGCTTGCCGGCCTGCCGCCGGCGGGAACCGCCGTGCGGCTCACCGCCGGCTGCGACAAGCGCTTTGCCACCTGCCGCGCGAAATTCTCCAATCATCTGAATTTCCAGGGTTTCCCGCACATGCCCGGCTCCGACCGGGCGCTGGCTTATCCAAGCCGCGGGGCGGCGGAAAACGACGGCGGCGTGCTGGTGCGCTGACGCGGTGGGGCGAGGGCGCCCCGGGGAGACCTCTCATGATCACACGCGACGACATCCTGCGCGAGGCGCGGGACTGGATCGGCACGCCCTATCGCCACCAGGCGAGCTGCAAGGGAGCAGGGGCGGATTGCCTTGGCCTGGTGCGCGGCGTCTGGCGGGCGTGCCTTGGAGAGGAGCCCGAGCCTCTGCCGCCCTACAGCCGTGACTGGGCGGAAGCGGGCGGCGCGGAGACGTTGCTGCTCGCCGCCCGGCGCCACATGCGCGAGGTGCCGGTGAAAGCCGCTGGCCCCGGTGACGTGCTGCTCTTCCGCTGGCGCGCCGGCGCGCCGGTCAAGCACGCCGGCATCCTCTGCACCGCGGACAGCTTCATTCATGCCTACGAGGGGCTTGCGGTTTCGCAAAGCCCGCTGGCGGGCGCATGGCGCAGACGCATCGTCGGCTGCTTTCTCTTTCCCGGAACAGACCCATGGCAACCCTGATCCTCGCCGCCGCCGGCAAATTCGCCGGCGCGGCCCTTTTCGGCGGCGCCGGCGCGATCCTCGGCCAGGCCGCGGGCGCCATCGCCGGCTCGCTGATCGATCAGCGGCTGTTTTCGACGAGCCGGACGGTGGAGGGCAACCGGCTCGGTGACCTCTCGGTCCAGTCATCGACGGAAGGGGCGGCACTGCCGAAGGTCTATGGCCGGGTAAGGCTCGCCGGGCAGATCATCTGGGCAACCCGCTTCGAGGAGGTGGTGCGCGAGGAAAGCGCCGGCGGCAAGGGCGGCGGCGGTGGCGGCACCACCACGGTGCGCAGCTACGACTACTACGCAAGCTTCGCTGTGGCGCTGTGCGAGGGACCGGTCTCGCGCGTCGGTGCGGTGTGGGCGGACGGCAAGCCGATGGACCTCGACGGCGTGACCTGGCGCGTCCACGAAGGCGCGGCCGATCAGCTTCCCGATCCGCTGATCGCCGCGCTCCAGGGCGAGGCGCCGGCCTATCGCAACACCGCCTACGTGGTCTTCGAGCGTCTGCCGCTGGCCATTTACGGCGACCGCCTGCCGCAGCTTTCCTTCGAGGTCATCCGCGCCGTCGAGCCGCTTGAGGAGATGGTGCGCGCCGTCACCGTCATTCCCGGCGCCGGAGAGTTCGTCTACCAGACGACGCCGGTCACCTGGACCGTGCGGCCGGGGGTTTCGGAAACGGCCAACCGCCACGTCACCCATGCGCCCTCCAACTGGGCCGCCTCGATGGATGAGCTGCAGGCGCTGTGTCCCAATCTCGAACGGGTGGCGCTGGTCGTTTCCTGGTTCGGCGAGAGCCTTGCCTGTCCCGATTGCACGATCCGTCCGAAGGTCGAGACGCACGGCCGGGTGACCTCCGGAGCGACATGGTCGGTTTCGGGCCTGTCCGGGGAAACGGCACAGGAGGTTTCGCGCCATGACGGGCGGCCCGCCTATGGCGGCACGCCGTCGGATGCGAGCGTCATCGCCGCAATCTCCGATCTGCGGGCGCGCGGTCTCCAGGTCGCGCTCTATCCCTTCCTGATGATGGATGTGCCCGCCGAAAACGGTCTCGTCGATCCCTATGGCGACGGAAACGGCCAGCAGCCCTACCCCTGGCGCGGCCGGATTACCGCGTCGAAGGCACCCGGCCAGCCGGGATCACCGGAAGCCACGGCGGCGATGGGAGCGGAGATCGCAGGGTTTGCAGGTTCCGCCGCACCGGCGCATTTTTCCTCCTCGGGCGGCGGTGTCACCTACGCCGGACCGGCGGAATGGAGCTACCGCCGCTTCATCCTTCATCACGCGGCGCTCGCCCGGGCGGCGGGCGGGGTCGATGCCTTCCTGATCGGCTCGGAGATGCGCGGGCTGACGCGGCTGCGCGACGACACCGGCGGCGCGCCCTTCGTCGGCGCGCTGAAACAGCTTGCCGGCGACGTCAGGGCCATGCTGCCGGAGACGGCGCTGACCTATGCCGCCGACTGGAGCGAATACGGCGCGCATCAGCCGGAGGAGGGCGAGCTACGCTTCCCCCTCGACCCGCTTTGGGCCGATCCGGCAATCGATGCGGTGGGGATCGATGCCTATTTCCCGCTCGCGGACCAGCGCGAGGGGGGCGACCCGGAGGGCAACCGCAACCCCTATGACCTGGCGTGCCTGGCCGCCCATGTCGCCGGCGGAGAGGACTTTGACTGGTACTATCTCAACGAGGCGGACCGGCGGGCGGGTATGCGCACGCCGATCTCGGACGGCGCCTACGGCAAGCCCTGGGTCTACCGCGCCAAGGATCTGGCGGGCTGGTGGGGCAACCCGCACCATGAGCGCGTCGGTGGGGTGGAACGCGTCGAGCCGACCTCCTGGGTGCCGGGGTCGAAACCGGTCTGGCTCACCGAACTGGGCGTGCCCGCGATCAGCCGTGGCGCCAACGAGCCGAATGTCTTCTTCGACGCCAAGTCCTCGGAAGCCGCATGGCCGCGGTTTTCCGACGGTGGACGCGACGACCTGATCCAGCGCCGGGCGCTGGAGGCGGTGATCGGCCGCTGGTCGGGCTGGCACCCGCAGGTGCAGGCCGGTGACAATCCGGTTTCGCCTGTCTATGGCGGGCCGATGGTCGATCCGGCGCATATCTTCCTGTGGAGCTGGGATGCACGACCGTACCCCGTCTTTCCCGGACAGACGGACCTTTGGGCCGACGGAGACAACTGGCGCGCCGGCCACTGGCTCAACGGCCGGTTCGGAGGCGTCTCGCTGAAGGGGCTGGTGCGCGCGCTCGCCGACGACTTTGCCATCCCGCAGGAGGCGCTCGCGGTCGGCGACATCGCGGGAACGCTGGACGGACTTGCCGTGGCCGGCCCAGTCGCCGCCCGCTCGGTGCTGGCGCCGCTTCTCCAGGCTCACGGCCTCGTCGCCGTTGATCTCGGCACGGCCATCGGGCTGCGTCCGGCCTGGTCGGAGCCGGTCGACAGTCTTGACGCGGAGACGGTCGTCGCCGGCTCGCGGGAGACGCCGGCGATTTCGACGGTGCGGGCGCAGGATGCCGACCTGCCGGCGGAGATCCGTCTTGCCGCCCGCGATCCGGCCCGCGACCACCGGCGTTACGTGGTCGCCTCGCGACGGCGCGAGGGGCTTGCAAGCCGTGTCGAGGAACTCGACCTTGGCGCGAGCCTCGACCCGGCGCTCGCGGCGACGCTCGCCGACCGGATGCTGATCCGCCAGTGGAGCGAGAGGGAGGAGGTAAGCCTCGCCCTGCCGCCCGGGAGGCTCGATATCGAACCTGGAGACGTGCTGACGCTGGCCGCCGACCCTCGTCTCGATGGCGCGGCGACACGGCAGATTCGCATCGTCTCGCTCGAGGACGGCGAAAGCCGGCGGGTGAACGGGCGCAGCGTGCGCGAACCCGTGCCCGTACGTGCAAGGATCCTGGGCGGTGAGGCGCGGCCGAGGACAGTCACGGCGACGACCGGCGCGCCCCAGGTGCTGGCTCTCGACCTGCCGCCGCTCCCCGGCGACAGCCAGCCGGAAGCGCCCCGCGTCGCCGCCTTCGCCAGTCCCTGGCCGGGTGCTTTTCAGATCTACCGGGCGCGGGCCGGCGTGCCGCTCGCCCCGCATGTGCTGGTCGAGACGCCGGCGCTGCTCGGCACGCTCGCGACCCCGCTTGCCGCGGGGCCGCTTGCCCGCTGGGATCGGGGCGGGACTGTCGAGGTCGAGATCTCGGGCGGCCTGCTTTCCTCCGTCAGCCCGGCAGAGGTTCTGGCCGGGGCGAACGCGCTGGCGGTGATCTCCCCGGACGGAGGTCTGGAGGTGCTGCAGTTCGCCGTTGCGGAGCTGGTCGCGCCGCGTCGATACCGGCTTTCCATGCTGCTGCGCGGGCTGCTTGGCACCGAAGCGGCCGCCGTTCGGGAGACGCCGGCGGGCGCCCGCATGGTGCTTCTCGACCAGAGCCTCGCGCCGCTCTCCCTGAAGCCCGACGAGATCGGCGTGCCCTTCGAGCTGGCACTGGTCCCGGCGGGCCGTCCGCTCGACGCGCCGGCCCGTGTCGACCTGCAGATCACCGCAGGCGCGCGCGGCCTGATGCCTTTCGCACCGGTGCATCTGAGCGCGCGGCGAGAGACGGGCGGCACGGTTCGCTTCGCCTGGATCCGCAGGACCCGGATCGGCGGCGACAGCTGGCGCGAGGGCGAGGTGCCGCTCGGCGAGGACCGGGAAGCCTATGTGGCCGAACTGCTCGCGCCGGGTGGTGAGGCGCTCGTCTCGCGCACGGTTGAAACGGCGGAGCTGGCACTGCTTCCCGAGGAGGAAATCTCCCTCTTCGGTACGCCGCAGGGCGCGTTCGAACTTCGTGTGCGGCAGGTCTCGGCTCTCGTCGGCCCGGGGGTTGCCGCGCGCGCGACCCTGTCCGTCTGAGCAGACGACTTTCGCGACAAGACGAGAAGATCACCAACAGCAGGGAGGAACGACATGCGCCTCAGCGACAGGGGAGCGGGGTTCATTGCCCGCCACGAGGGGTTCGTCGGCCATGCCTACCGCGACCCGGTCGGTGTGCTCACCATCGGCTACGGCTTCACCATGGCTTCGCGGGTTTTCGCGGATTATTGGCGAAGGCGGCACGGCCGGGCGCTCGCGGCGGGCGACCGGATCGACAAGACGGAGGCGCAAGGGCTGCTCGGGCGGATGGTCGAGGAGGAGTATGGCGCGGCGGTACGCGCGGCCTTCCCCGATCTGCCGCAACACCGCCATGACGCCTGCTGCTCGGTTGTCTACAACCTCGGCCCCCGCGCATTGGGCTGGCGCTGGGCCCGGGCACTGAAGGCGGGCGAGGTGGCGCAGGCGGCAGGGATCCTTGCGACGAACTACGCGACGGCGGGCGGCAAGCGGCTGCCCGGTCTCGTCCGTCGCCGCCGGGAGGAAGCCCGTCTGCTCGAGCATGGAGACTATGGCGCGGGAGGGGAGCTGTCGGTCGGTACGCGAAAGGCACCCTTGCCGCCGCCAAAGCCGCAGGAGCGGGCGGCGCGGCGGTCCGGCGGCGTGGCCGGGGCGTTGCTTGCAGCCGTTGCCGCCGCCGCCACCGTCCTTCACGACCGGCTGCAGGGGCTGCTCCTTCCCGGCCTTCTCCTTCTCTCGGTCCTCGCTGCGGGGCTTTTCGCCGTGCGCTTCCGGCAGGCGGCGAGGCAGGCGGTTGTGCGTCTCTTCCGCCGCATCTTCCCCCGACGCCCTTGAAAGGAGCCTGACATGCCTGGCTGGAAGACGTTTTTGCTGAATGCGCTTGCCGCGCTTGCGGTGGTCCTTCTCGAGGTCTTGAGAATGCTCGCCGGCATCGACTGGCAGGCGCATCTGCCCGGCGAGACGGCGGTCTGGGTGATCGTCGCCGTCAATGTGGCGAACATTCTGCTGCGCCACCTGACACAGGGGCCGGCCGGCTGGCGGGGACGGCGGCAATGAGCGGCCTTCTGGGCTTGCTCGCGGGGCCGCTGCTGGCGGCCATGGTCTCGCTGCTGGAAAAGCGAATCGATGCGCACACACGCGACAGGGATGTCTCGGCGGAACTGGCGGCGGAGGCGATCCGGGGAGAGATGGCGGCGCGCGCCGAGGCTCGCGCCGTGCTGATCGCGGAACAGGGACACCTCTTTTCCGCTGCCCGGATCGGGCGGCTTCTGTTCGTGCTGCCGCTCGGCCTGTGGTGGACGGCGGTTATCCTCGATTCGGTCTTCCGCTTCTCCTGGAACGTGGCGGCGCTGCCGCCGCCGCTCGACGACTGGGCGGGTGCGATCCTGCTGTCGCTGTTTCTGGTCGACGGGGTGAAGGGCGCGGTGCGGGCGGTGCGCCCGCCGGGAAAGCGGTGAGATGACGCCCCGATGCCGGACGTGCGGGTCATTCATGTGCTATTCAGGCTGGAAACGCTAGGAATCGCGCATGGTCGAAACCCGTCGCTCCCTTCTTCGCCGCCTGGTCGCCGTGCTCCTTGCCGGCACGCTGGGCAGTGTGCTTGTCGTCGCCGAGGCGCAGGCCGCGTGTCTCAGCCAGGGCGAGGCGCGCGCCGCCGTGCAAAACGGCGAGGCGCAGCCGCTTGGGCGTGTCGCCGGCGCCGTGGGCGGCGAGATCGTGCGCGCCGACCTGTGCCGCGAGGGCGGGCGGCTTGTCTATGTGCTGTCGGTGCTTTCCGGCGGCAGGGTGGCGAACCGCGTCGTCGACGCGCGCAGCGGCCAGGTTCTGAAGTGACGGGCAGGGGCAGGCAACGGGGCAAATGGAAACGATGAAGGCTCATGCGACTGCTTGTTGTTGAAGACGACCAGGATCTGAACCGCCAGCTCAAGGACGCTCTCGGCGAGGCCGGCTATGTGGTCGACACCGCGTTCGATGGCGAGGAGGGGCATTTCCTCGGCGATACCGAACCCTATGACGCGGTCGTGCTCGATCTCGGCCTGCCGGTGCTCGACGGGCTCAGCGTGCTTGAGCGCTGGCGCCGCGATGGACGCACCATGCCGGTGCTGATCCTGACCGCGCGTGACCGCTGGTCCGACAAGGTGGCGGGCATCGACGCCGGCGCTGACGACTATGTCGCCAAACCCTTTCACATGGAGGAGGTGGTCGCCCGCCTGCGCGCGCTGCTGCGCCGCGCTGCCGGACACGCCAGCAACGAGATCTCCGCCGGGACGCTGCGGCTCGATATTCGCGCCGGCAAGGTGACCCAGGACGGAGCGATGGTGAAACTCACCTCGCACGAGTTCCGCCTGCTCTCCTATCTGATGCACCACAAGGGCCGCGTGGTGTCCCGCACGGAGCTGATCGAGCATCTGTACGATCAGGACTTCGATCGGGATTCCAACACCATCGAGGTTTTCGTCGGACGCCTGCGCAAGAAGCTCGACGCCGACATGATCGAAACGGTGCGCGGTCTCGGCTACCGGCTGGGCGAGCCGGAGGCGTGAGCGCGAACACCGATCCGGCGGCACACGAAGACGCGCCGCCGGCGTCCGCCGTTCGTCGCGCGCCGAAATATGCGCTGTCCACCCGCCTCATTGCCGTCGCCGCCATCTGGTCGGTGATCGCGCTGCTTGTTGCCGGCTTCGTGCTCGTGGCGCTCTACCGCGAGGCGAGCGAGCGCGAGTTCGACGCCCGCCTCGACGTCTATCTCAAGGCGATTGTCGGCGAGATGGCGGGCGGCACGCCGGAAAAGCCGGCAAGCCCCGGGAACCTTGGCGAACCGCGGTTCGATCTGCCGGCCTCGGGCTGGTACTGGACGGTGATCGACGAGAAGACCGGCGAGGTGCGTTTCGCCTCGCAGTCGCTGTTCGGCGACAGGCTCGAGTTGCCGCCGCCTGACGCGGGCAACGTGACGCGGGCGACCATCGCCGGCCCGCGCGGCGCGGAATTGCGGGTGCTTCAGCGCACCATCATCTTCGGCGACAACGCGGCCTACCGGATCGCGGTTGCCGGCGCGGCCGAGGAACTGCGCGCCCGGGAGGCCGATTTCGCCGGCCAGACGGCATTGACGCTGCTGGTGCTTGGCCTCGGCCTGATCGGCGCGATCTTCCTGCAGGTGCGTGTCGGTCTGAGGCCGCTCGCCACGCTCGGCGCCTCGCTTGCCGCCGTGCGCCGGGGCGACGCGGAGAGGGTGGACGAGAACCTGCCGCCCGACATCAAGCCGCTGGCGCTCGAACTCAACGCGCTGGTGCGGTCCAATCGGGAGGTGGTGGAGCGCGCCCGCACGCACGTGGGCAATCTCGCGCATGCGCTGAAGACCCCGCTCAGCGTCATCCTCAACGAGGTGCGTGGCGAGCGCGCGCCCTTCGCCGCGAAGATCGGTGAGCAGGCGGAGGTGATGCGCACCCAGGTTTCGCATCATCTGGAGCGCGCCCGCATGGCCGCGCAACGCCGTGTGATCGGCGTTTCCACCGATGTCGAGCCTGTGCTTTCGCGCCTGGTTCGGGCGCTTCAGCGCATCCATCGGGGGCGCGACATCGAGATTTCCCTGGAGATCGATGGTGCCATCCGCTTTCGCGGCGAGGCGCAGGACCTGGAGGAGATGACCGGCAATCTCATCGACAATGCCTGCAAGTGGGCGGTGTCGAAGGTGGCCGTCACCGCCGTCCTGGCGGACGCGGGCGAGGGCGCGCGCAAGCTCACGGTGACGGTCTCCGACGACGGGCCGGGGCTTGGTCCCGACGAGATCGCCGATGCGCTGAAGCGCGGCAGGCGGCTTGACGAGACGGTGCCCGGTACCGGCCTCGGCCTCGCCATCGTCGTCGACCTCGCAGCGCTCTACGGCGGCGATCTGGTGCTTGCGCGGGGCGAGCGCGGCGGCCTCCGCGCCAGGCTGACGCTTCCCGCGCTTTAGGCGGAAAAGGCCATGGGATGTGGCGGTTCCGGACGCAGTTCGGCCACAAATTCATGGCCTTGATGACCAGGGCAGGCTGCACCTCCTGTCCGGTTCAACCCGCGCTCCCGCCGGAATTTTCGGTGGTCCCAGCGGTGTGGGAAAGGTGCGCGCGGGCGTTTTGTCTGCGATAGTTCGAAGGGGTGCCCACATTCGGAGCCAGCTTGCCGGGGGCACGGCAGCGGGAACCGAACGGGGCAACATGCGTTATGACTTGAGTGCGGTCGCGAGGCAGGATCGCCGCAACGGACGAGACGACGAGGTCACAACGGATGATGGGCAAGGGACGCGGCGCGGTGATCGCGCTCACGATCCTTCTCGGGGGATGCAGCACCGGCGGCACGATCGACACGGGCCCCGTGGTGGTTGGCGGCAGCCTGTTCGGCAGCGCCTTCAGCGCCGCGCCGGTTCCGCAATCGGAAGCGGATCTGGTGCTTGCGGATCTTCTGCGGTCCGACGCCGGCAGGGGGCTTTCCTCCGAGGACCGGCGCGCGGCGGCAACCGCATTGCGCGACGCGCTCGCCGCGAACCGCACCGGTGCGCGCATCGCATGGGAAAACCGCTCGAACGGCACCCATGGCCATGTGGTCACGGGTCCCAATTATCAGGTCAACAACATCGTCTGCCGCGATTACACCCATGTGATCCAGCAGGGCGAAAGCGAGAGCGAGCGCTCGATGCGCGGCTCCGCCTGCCGCGGCCGCGACGGAGCCTGGCAACCGATCACCTGAACCGCGTCGTCAGCCGGTGGAGGTGTCGGTGTCTGCCTTTTCCGGCGCGCCGTCATAGGCGGCAAGCGCCGGCGGCAGGCTCTGGATCACCGCGTTTCCGGCCGCCGGAAGACCGGCAAGAACGGCGCTGATCACATCCTCCCGAGAGGCGCCGAGCGCCTTGGCGCGCGCCGCGTGAAAGCCGATCCCGCTCTCCAGGCGCAGCGCCGCGAGGATGCCGAGATAGACAAGCTCGCCAGTGCGTGCGTCGAGCGACGATGCGCCTCCGAGTTTCTCGACCGCCTCCAGCCACGCTGCGGCATGGCCCTCGGCCTCGCGCGTGAAGGTCTGGAATGCGGTGCTGGGCAGGGTAGATTTGTCCATTGTCTTTCCTTCGGAAGGCCTGGGTGCCAAGTGCCAGTAAGCCCGGCCGCGCCGTGTCCGCACGGCGGCAAATCCCGATGTTTCGTCAAACGATTGCGGCTAATGGGATTGCCAATATTCGATTAAATCTTTTCTGGCAAAGTGGCGCCATGGAAAATCGACCTTCGAAGTTGAGCGATACGACATGCCGGACAGGCGCCACCTGACCGCAAAGATTCGCAGCTATCTCGACGAGCTGTCGCCCAGGGCCGTGCAAACGCTCCTGCGCAGCCTCGAGACGGCGCGCGACCGGGGATCGGAAGATCCAAACCTCGACCTGATCCTCGAGGCCTGCATGCGTGCGGCCCGCCATTCCGACTCGCTCATCTCCGAAATCGAGCCTCGCGACAATTGGTTGCAGCGCCTCTTCTTTTCGCCGGTCGAGGACCTGCTGGTGGACGCCGCGCTGTGCGGTCCCGAGCGTGGCCGCATCAAGCGCACGAGCCTTTCGCTGATCTGGGCCTGGCTGCAACGCGACGTGGCTCCGGACAAGGTCAGGGAGGCGCTGGACATTGCCCAGCGGTTGGAAACCGATCCCGAGGACATCGCAGCACTGGCCGAGGCCCTGCGCGAACATGTCGCCCCGACGGTACAGCAGCTCATCGACGGCGCCCACGCGACGGAGAAGGGCCGGCAGAAGCTCGCGATGCTCGTCGGCGGCGCGCGTGCCATGCGCGACCTTGAGGACGTCTTCGCCGCGTTCGCGTCACGGCCGTGGCTCGACGCCCTGCGCGAGAGCCTGCCGGAACGGCTGACCGAATGGGACTTCAAGGCGGACAGCCCGTCTCTGAAGCGCATCAAGTCGGTCACCGACCGCAATTCACGTTTCGCCTTCCTGGTCGCCGCCGTCGTTCTGCGCCGGGTCGAGGCACCGGAATCGATGATGTCGCTCGCCGCCGGACTTGCTGGATCCGTTTCCGTCAAGCGCATCGCCACCTCGGGCTATGCCGTCTTCGCCGAGGCCGCGCTCTCAGAGGTTGAGCGCTTCGCATTGATCGCCACCGGCGAATGCTCGAACACGGCGCTCGGCGAGGCGCTCAACGCCTATTGCCGGCTGGTCAGGGTCTTCGACAGGCAGTTCGAGTTCGAGGAAAAGCCGGAATGGCAAAAGCGTATCGCCGAGACGCGACGTGCGATGTCGGCGCTTGTCACACGCGAACTCGATGCGATGCTGGGCAATGTCCGCCGGCTGCTTTCCGTACCTGCGGTCGGCGAGAACGGTGAACCCATCCTCGATGCGGGTCTGATGGACGAGGCGTTGCGCGGCGTGATGCTGCTCAACAAGATGCGCGATTTCGCCGAGAGCCTCGCCGTCAACGAGATCACCGCGCGCAGCCGCCAGTCTCTGGAGCAGTCGCTCGAGTTCAAGACGCGTGCGCTTCTTTCGGGCCTCGCCGGTGCACAGGGACGCGCGCGCCGGGCGCATCAGGCGGCCGTCGATGCGGCGATAGAGCTGTGCGAAGCCTATTTCGGCAAGGACTACGCCGACCAGTTGCGCCGCAGCCGCCAGGCCGCTTTGGCGGTGAAGGCGAAGCCGGCACAAAAGGCCGCATCCTGAGGCGTTGATCCGGCCTCACATTCCGGGCACTGCCTGCCTTGAACGCGCGCGCGCTGGCGCGACCCCCTGTCACACCCCCCGGAATCCCTCGGTTTTCGTGACCGGTTTTGCTTGCGAATGCGCGCAAGTCACGGTCTATATGCGGCCATGGTGATTTGGATCGTATTCTCCGTCCTGACGGCACTTTCGGCGCTTGCGGTGCTTGTCCCGGTGACACGGGCACGCAAGCAGGCGGCCAGCGCGGCTGCCCATGACGCCGAGGTCTACAAGGCGCAGCTTGCGGAAGTCGACCGCGATCTGGACCGCGGGCTGGTTTCGCAGCAGGCCGCCGATGCCGCTCGGACCGAGATCGCGCGCCGGCTGATCGCCGCCAACCGCGAGGTCACGGCCGAAGGAGACAGCGCGAGCGTCGGCGATATGGCGCCGGCCACGTCCGCGCGTTTCAGGCTGCGGTTCGCTCAGGTCATCGCCATTCTGATCATTCCCGTTGCCGCGCTGCTGTTCTACCTGGAGGTCGGCTCGCCCGATCTGCCCGATCTGCCGTTGCAGGCGCGGCTCGAGGCCCCCGCAACCGGCCGCTCGCTGCCGGAACTTGTCGCGCGCGTCGAGCGCGAGTTGGCGAAGAACCCTTCCGATGGTCGTGGCTGGGACGTGCTGGCGCCGGTCTACATGCGGCTCGGTCGTGCCGAGGACGCCGCCGCTGCCTATGCCTCCGCGATCCGTCTGCTTGGCTCCGACGTGCGCCGCGAAACCGATATGGGCGAGGCGATGGTGATCGCCAACAGCGGCATTGTCGGCGCTGACGCGCGCGCTGCCTTCGAGCGGGCCGTGAAGCTCGATCCGACGGCGGTCAAGCCACGCTTCTTCCTGGCGCTGGCGCTCACCCAGGAAAACCGCTCGGACGACGCCATTTCCGCCTGGAAGGCGCTGTTGGCCGACGCCAGGGGCGGCGAGGCATGGGCCGAGGCGGTGCGTATCGAGCTATCCAAGTTGGGGGTCGAGGTGGAGACGCCGGGTGCTCCCGCAGTTGCCGGCGTGCCGGGTCCCGACAGGGAACAGGTCGCCGCCGCCGCCGCGATGAGCAACGAGGACCGCACGGCGATGATCCGTGGCATGGTCGATCAGCTCGACACCCGGTTGACGGACGAGGGCGGAACGCCGGAGGAATGGCTACGGCTGATCCGCGCGCTGTCCGTCCTCGGTGATGCCGAACGGCTTGGCGACACGGTGGCGCGGGCGCGTGTGGCGCTGAAGGACGACCCCGAGGCTGTGGCCGAGGTCGAGCGCGCGGCGCAGGAACTGGGCATCGGCGCGAATTGACCGGCGCGCCCCGGAAGTGGAGGCGCGACAACGACGCGAGGCGGGAATGACCCGAAAGCAAATGCGCATGACGATGATCGCGGCCGCAGGCGGCGTGCTTGCCGTTGCGGTCGGCCTGATCCTCTTTGCGCTCAACGATCAGATTGTCTTCTTCCAGAGCCCCAGCGACATCGTCGCGAAGTCGGTGCCGGAGGGGCAGCGCATCCGCCTGGGCGGTCTTGTCGAGGAAGGCAGTGTCGAGCGCAGCAAGAACGCCGAGGTGCGGTTTGCCGTGACAGACACGGTTGAACGCGTCAACGTCGTCTATGTCGGCCTGCTGCCTGACCTCTTCCGCGAGGGACAGGGCGTGGTGGCCGAGGGGCGGATGGAGCCGGACGGCGTCTTCCACGCCGACAACGTGCTGGCCAAGCACGACGAGACCTATATGCCCAAGGAAGTTGCCGACGCGCTCAAGGACAAGGGCGTCTGGCAGGGCAAGGAATAGGCGGCAGGAACGAACCGGGCGTGCCGCGTGCGCGCCGGCCCCTGCACAGCCGGTGTCGTCGTCCACGACGGGACCGCGGGAATGCCGAGAGAGGGAGACGCCAGGCATGATCGTCGAGATCGGACATTTTGCACTCATCCTGGCCTTCGTGCTGTCGATGGTGCAGTCCGTCGTGCCCGTGTGGGGCGCGATGACGCGCGACACGCGGCTGATGTCGGTGGCCCAGCCGGTCGCCGTCATGATGTTTCTGCTGGTCGGCATCTCCTTCGTGGCGCTGACCCATGCCTATCTGACATCCGATTTCTCGGTGTTGAACGTCATCGAGAATTCGCATTCGGCGAAGCCCCTGCTCTTCAAGCTCACGGGCGTCTGGGGCAACCACGAGGGGTCGGTGCTTCTGTGGGTGCTGATCCTGGTGCTTTTCGGCGCACTCGTCGCCGCCTTCGGCAGCAATATTCCCGCAGAGCTTCGTTCCGCCACGCTCGGCGTTCAAGGCTGGGTGACGGCCGCCTTCCTGTTGTTCGTGCTGGCGACGTCGAACCCGTTCACACGGGTCTCGCCCGCTCCGATGGAGGGACAGGACCTTAACCCGATCCTGCAGGACGTGGGGCTGGCGATCCATCCGCCACTCCTCTACATCGGCTATGTCGGCTTCTCCATCGTCTTCTCCTTTGCCATCGCCGCGCTGCTGCTTGGCCGGGTCGATGCCGCCTGGGCGCGCTGGGTGCGGCCGTGGACGCTGCTCGCCTGGATGTTCCTGACCCTCGGCATCGCCATGGGCTCCTACTGGGCCTACTACGAGCTCGGCTGGGGCGGATACTGGTTCTGGGATCCGGTCGAGAACGCCTCGTTCATGCCCTGGCTGACCGGCACCGCCTTGCTGCATTCGGCCATCGTCATGGAGAAGCGCGGGGCGCTGAAGGTCTGGACGGTGCTGCTTGCCATCCTCACCTTCTCGCTGTCGCTGCTCGGTACATTCCTTGTCCGCTCCGGCGTGCTGACGAGCGTGCATGCCTTCGCCACGGACCCGCTGCGCGGCAGTTTCATCCTCGGCATCCTCATTGTCTTCATCGGTGGTTCGCTGTCGCTCTATGCCTGGCGCGCGCCGATGCTCAGGCAGGGCGGGCTGTTTGCGCCGGTGAGCCGCGAGGGGGCGCTGGTGTTCAACAACCTGCTGCTGACGGTCGCCGCCGCAGCGGTTTTCGTCGGCACGCTCTATCCGCTGGCGCTCGAGGCGTTGACGGACGGCAAGATCTCCGTTGGCCCGCCGTTCTTCAACCTGACCTTCGGCCCGCTGATGGTGCCGCTGCTGATCGCCATTCCGTTCGGACCGCTGCTCGCCTGGAAGCGCGGCGATCTCGCCGGCGTGCTGGAGCGGCTGTACTGGGTGCTCGGCCTGGCCATCGCCACGACGCTTGTCATGGGCTGGCTGCAGGGTATCGATCACATGCTGGCCGCGCTCGGCTTCGGCCTCTCCGTCTGGGTGATCATGGGGGCGATCACCGAAATTCTGTCGCGGGCACGTTTCCGCCAGGTGGGCCTGTCGGTCGGCCTGTCCCGGCTCATCGGACTGCCGAGCTCGGCCTGGGGTACGACGCTCGGGCATGTCGGCATGGGGGTGACGCTGCTCGGCATTGTCGCCGTCTCCGCGCTGCAGCAGGAACGCGTCCTGACCGTTCATCCGGGCGAAAGCGTTGAAATCGGCGACTATGAGCTGACCTTCGGCGGGCTCGCCCGGCGCACCGGGCCGAACTACATCGACGACGTTGGTCATTTCGACATTGCACGCGGTGGCGTGAAGGTCGCCGAGGCCGATCCGGCCAAGCGCCTCTACACCGCGCGGCGCATGCCGACGACGGAGGCCGGCATCGTCACCTTCGGCTTGTCGCAGGTCTATATCTCCATCGGCGAAGTGCACGGCGACGGTTCGGCGGACGTGCGTGTCTTCTACAAGCCGCTGGTGACGCTGATCTGGATCGGCTGTCTGGTCATGGCTTTTGGAGCCGTGCTTTCGCTCGCCGACCGGCGCTTGCGCATCGGTGCGCCGAAGCCCGCCCGCCAGAAGCTGGTGGCGGCGGAATGAGCCCGCGTCCGAAGGAGAGGCCGATGTTGTCGCGTTTCGCTCCGCTGGTTGCCGTGTTCGTGCTCCTGCTGGCGACGGCGGGCCCGGCTTTCGCGGTCACCCCCGACGAAGTGCTCGACGATCCGAAGCTCGAGACCCGGGCCCGCGAGCTTTCCGCCGGCCTTCGCTGCATGGTCTGCCAGAACCAGTCGATCGACGACAGCGACGCGCCGCTCGCCAAGGATCTGCGTATCCTGGTGCGCGAGCGCATCGTTGCCGGTGACACCAACGAGGAAGTCGTCGACTTCCTCGTCGACCGCTATGGCGAGTTCGTGCTGCTGAAGCCGAGGATCGGCTGGAACACGATCCTGCTGTGGGCGTTGGCCCCGGCGACCCTGGTGATCGGCGCCATCGTGCTGCTGTTCGGCGCGCGCCGGCGGACACGCCAGATCGCCACCGCAGGCACGCCGCGCCTGTCGGAGGCGGAGCAGCTCGAGCTCGAGAAGATCCTCGAAGCGCAGGCGGGCGGGCGCGAGGGCAAGACCGGCACCGCGCGCTGAGACCGACACGACAGAGCTGCGACCGGGGGCGTCGCGCGCCCTTCGCGGCGGAAGAGAAACGCGAAGGGAGAGCAAGATGGCAAGTCCGGTCCGGCTGACGTTCAAGGGGCACGACGGGTCGGACCTGTCGGCGCGGCTCGACCTGCCGGCGGGACCGGTGCGCGCCTATGCTCTCTTTGCCCATTGTTTCACCTGTTCCAAGGACCTGACGGCGGCACGGCGTCTGGCCGAGGCATTGACCGGCGCGGGCATCGCTGTCCTGCGCTTCGACTTCACCGGGCTTGGCGGCTCGGGTGGCGATTTCGCCTCGACCAACTTCTCCTCCAATGTCGCCGACCTGCTGAAGGCTGCCGACCATCTGCGCGAACGTCACGAGGCACCGAAGCTGCTGATCGGCCATTCGCTGGGCGGGGCAGCGGTTCTGGCGGCGGCGCACGGCATTCCCGAGGCGGTCGCGGTCGCCACCATCGGCGCGCCGGCTGACGCGGAGCACGTTACCCGCAGCTTTCACGCGGATCTCGGCCGGATCCGGGAGGAGGGCAAGGCGACCGTTACGCTCGAAGGACGCGCATTCACCATCGAACGGCAGTTCCTGGAGGATGTCTCGGCGCAGAACCTGACCGACCGGATCGTGCATCTGCGCAAGGCGCTTCTCGTCCTGCATGCGCCGCGCGACGCGGTGGTGGGGATCGACAATGCCACCGGCATCTTCGTCGCCGCCCGTCATCCGAAGAGCTTCGTCTCGCTGGACAATGCCGACCATCTGCTTTCCGATCCGCGCGATGCAGCCTATGCGGCCGGCGTGATCGCCGCCTGGGCGGAGCGCTATCTGCAGAGCGAGCCCGCTCCGGCCGGCGAGGAGCCCGATCCGCAAGGCGTGCTGGTGTCGGAGACCGGACTTGGGCGCTATCAGGCGACGGCGAAGAGCGGTTCGCATCGCCTGATCGCCGACGAGCCGGAAGCGGTCGGCGGCCTCGACAGCGGCCCCTCGCCCTATGACTACCTGTCGGTTGCGCTCGGGGCCTGCACGGTGATGACGCTGCGCATGTACGCCGAGCACAAGGGGATCGCGGTCGGCCGGCTCTCGGCAAGGGTGATCCACGGCAAGGTGCATGCCAAGGATTGCGCCGATTGCTCGCAGGAGCAGAAGGCGCGCGGCGGCAAGGTCGATCGCTTCGAGCGTCGGATCCGGATCGAGGGCGAGGTGGACGACGCGACACGGGCGCGGCTGATCGAGATCGCCGACAAATGTCCGGTTCACCGCACGCTGGAGGCCGGCGCTGCCATCGTCACCCGCGAGGAAAGCGGAACGGATTGAGACGAAAGGCGGCTGGCCGCCGTCCGCTTTCCTTCAGACGCCGAGATAGGCTTCGCGCACCCGCTCGTCCGTGAGAAGCGCCTTTCCGGCGCCCTCCATGACGATCTCTCCGGTCTCGATGACATAGCCGCGGTTGGCGATGGAGAGCGCCGCGAAGGCGTTCTGCTCCACCAGGAAGACGGTGACGCCGTCCTCGTCGCGCAGCCGCGTCACGATCTCGAACACCTGGTCGACAAGCACCGGCGCCAGCCCCATGGACGGCTCGTCGAGAAGCAGCAGCTTCGGCTTGCTCATCAACGCGCGGCCGATGGCCAGCATCTGCTGCTGGCCGCCGGAGAGCCCGCCCGCCGCGTTGCGCCGGCGTTCCTTGAGAACAGGGAAGAGGTCGTAGACATGGGCAAGGTCGTCGGCGATTTCCGCATCCTTGCGCAGATAGGCCCCGAGGCGAAGATTGTCCTCGATTGCGAGCGGGGCGAATATCTGCCGCCCTTCGGGAACCTGGGCGATGCCTGTGGCGACACGGGCATGCGGCGAGAGGCGGGAGATGTCCTTGCCCTCGAAGCGGATCTCGCCGCCTGTTCTTGGCTGGACGCCGGAGAGCGTGCGCAGCAGCGTCGTCTTGCCCGCGCCGTTGCCGCCGACGAGCGCCACGATTTCGCCGGCGCGAACCTCGAGCGAGACGCCATGCAGCGCCTCGATGCGGCCGTAGGCCGAGCGCAGGCCGTTGACCGAGAGAAGCGGATCAGTCGAGCGCAAGGTTGGCCTCCCGCGTGCCGTGGGTTCCAAGATAGGCCTCGATGACCTTCGGGTTGCGGCGGATCTCCTCGCCGGTACCTTCCGCGAGCTGGCGGCCCTGGTCGAGGACGAGGATCCGGTCGGAAATTCGCATGACGAGCTTCATGTCATGCTCGACGAGCACGACAGCGACGCCCTCGTCGGCGATCCGGCGCACCAGCTTCTCGATTTCCTCGGTCTCCACCGGATTGCAGCCGGCCGCCGGCTCGTCAAGGAGCAGGACCTGAGGCTCGGCCGCAAGCGCGCGGGCGATTTCCAGGCGCTTCAGGGCGCCATAGGGCATGTTCGAGGCAAGCGTGTCGGCATAGTCCGTCAGTCCGACGCGGGCGAGCAGCCCGTCGGCGATAGCGGCGCTCTCCCGGTTCTGGCGTCCGGTCGAGGGCAGGGCGAAAAGATGGGCGAGCAGCCCGCGCTTCTCCTTCAGGTGGCGGCCGACCATGACGTTCTCCCGCGCGGTCATGCGGAAGAAGACCTGAAGATTCTGGAACGTGCGCGACATGCCGCGCTCGGCAAGCCGGTTGGGCGCAAGCGCGGTCACCTGTGCACCCGAGAGCGTGACCCGCCCCGTCTTCGGCTGGTAGACGCCCGAGACGAGGTTGAAGAGCGTGGTCTTGCCCGCGCCGTTTGGTCCTATGATCGACAGCACCTGGCCATCGTGGGCTGTGAAGGACACCCCGTCGACGGCCTTGACGCCACCGAAGGAGATGCCGATGCCGTCGACGGAAAGCCGTTCGGCCGCGACGTTTGCGTTCGTCATGTCCGCCTCCGCGATATGAGGGCGGCAAGGCCGGGAACGATGCCGCTGCGCAACACGATCATGATCACCATCATCAGCAAGCCGAGCATGATGTGCTCGTAGTCGTGGAGGCCGGTCAGGAGCTGCGGCAGCACCACGAGGATGGCCGCGCCGGCAACCGAGCCGAGCACCGATCCCATGCCGCCAAGTACCACCATCGTGACCAGTTCGATCGAATGCATGAAGTTGGCGCTGTCCGGCGTCACGAACCCGTTGACGAGGGCCAGCGCCGCACCGGCGACGGCCGCGTAGACAGCGGAGACGATGAAGACGATGAGCTTGGCCCTGGCGACATCGATGCCGGCCACGCGCGCGGCGACTTCGGAATCATGCAGCGCCCGCAAGGCCCGGCCCGTCGGACTTGCCACCAGGTTCACCGCGATCCAGGCCCCGATGACGAGCAGCCCGCCGGTTATCCAGTACCAGGTGTCCGCCCCGCGCACCCGCCAGCCGAACAGCGTCAGCCGGGTGACGGGCATGCCATCGGGACCGCCGGTAAGCCAGGCTTCGTTGGAAATCGCCATGGCGACGAGCATGCCGAAGCCGAGGGTCGCCACGGCGAGGTAGTGCCCCTTGAGGCGGAGGATCGGGCGCCCGACGAAGAAGGCGGTGGCGCCCGCGATAACCGCTCCGGCAAGGGCGGCGAGCAGCGGATGGAGGCCGAATTGCGCCGGCAGTACCGCCACGGCATAGGCGCCGATGCCGAAGAAGCCGGCGTGGCCGAGACTGACCTGTCCGGCGTAGCCCATCAGCAGGTTGAGCCCGATCACCGTCAGCGCCGAGATCCACACCAGCGCGGCGACCCGGAGATAGAAGTTGGAGGGAAGCGCGAAGGACAGCGCCACGACGACAAGCGCGATGAAGACCGGTACCGCGAGCCGGTTGGAAAGGATCTTGTCCAGCATCACACGCGCTCCACGCTGGCCCGGCCGAAGAGGCCTCCGGGCATGACGAAGAGAACCGCGAGGATGACGATGAAGGCGATTGCATCCTTGTAGGTCGACGAAAGGTAGCCTGCGCCGAGCGCCTCGAGAAGGCCCACGGTCAGCCCGCCAACGACCGCGCCAAGCGGATTGCCCATGCCGCCGAGCATGGCGGCGGCGAAGCCCTTGAGCGCCAGCAGCGTGCCGATGTCGTAGCTTGTCAGCGTGATCGGCGTGACCAGGATGCCGGCGACCGCGCCGATGCCGGCGGACACGACAAAGGAGAAGCCGACGACGAAGGAGGTGTTGATGCCGACGAGGCGGGCGGCGAGCCGGTTGGCGGCGGTGGCCAGCACTGCCTTGCCGAGCAGCGTGTGGTTGAAGAACGCCCACAGCGCCACGACGATCACGGCCGCGCCCCCGAGCACCCAGAAGCTCTGGGGCAGGATGGAGGCGCCGGCGAAGCGGATCGGTGCGTCGCCGGAAAAGGCGGGCAGGGAATGAAACTGCTTGTCGAACACCACCTGCGCGACGCCGCGCAAGAATATCGAGGCACCGATGGTGATGATGATCAGCGTCACCGGTGATGCGCCGCGCGCCGGCTCGATGGCGAGCCTGTGCAACAGCAGGCCGACGACCATGGCGACGATGACCGCGATCAGGCCCGCAACGGGCAGCGGTACGCCGGTGGCGGCGACGAAGACCGTTGTCATGCCGCCGAGCATCACGAATTCGCCCTGCGCGAAGTTCACGACCTCGGAAGCGTTGTAGATGATGGTGAAGCCGAGGGCGACCAGCGCGTAGACCGCGCCGACCGTCAGGCCGGAAATGCAGAATTGCAGGAACTCGGGCATGGGGCTCGGGCCTTGGGCGTCGTTATTGTCGGCGTGGCGTCATCGCCTTGCCGGTGGTCGTGCGGGTGTGATGCGTCGGCGCGGACGGGTTTCCCGGCATCCGCCCGCCGCCGCTGTGTGTCGCGGCGGCGGGCGGGGCGCTCGGGGGCGTCTCTTACTCGGCGAGGGCCCAGTCGCCGTCCTTGATCTCGAGCATGCGGAATGCCGTCAGGTCGAGACCGAGGTGATCCTCCGCCGACATGTTGACGACGCCGGCCGTGCCCATGAAGCCCGAGGTCTTCTCGATCTCGTCACGGATCGCCTTGGGATCCTCGGAGCCGGCACGCTTCATCGCCTCGACCAGAATCATCAGGCCGTCATAGGCGTGGCCGCCGAAGGTCGAGACCGGCTGGCCGGTGGAGGCCTCGTAGGTCGCCTTGTACTCGGTGACGACCGGCTTCTGGGCGTCGTCGTCCGGCAGCTTGTCAGCGACGAGAAGGGCGGAAGCGGGAAGCCGCACGCCGTTGGCCGCGTCACCGGCGAGGTCGATGAAGGACTTCGAGGCGACGCCGTGGCTCTGGTAAAGTGGCACCTCGATGCCGAGCTGGCGATAGTTGCGGGTCACGATCGCCGGCCCCTGGCCGAAGCCCGGGTTGACGACGGCCTGAAGGCCTTCGGCGTTCTTGATGTTGGTGAGCTGCGGCGTCATGTCGGAATCCTTGGGACCATAGGATTCGTCGGCCACGACCTCGATGCCGTAATCGCCGACCACCGCCATGCACTGCTCGCGCATCGACTTGCCGAAGCCGCCGGTGCCGGAGATCATGCCGATCTTGGTCATGCCGTGCGCCTTCAGGTCGGCGAAGATCTTTTCGCAGGCCATCTTGTCGGTGTGCGGGGTCTTGAAGGTGAACTCCTTCACCGGGTCGATGACCACGACCGCGCCGGCAAGCGAGATGAAGGGGATGCCGGCATCCTCGAACACCGGGATCATCGCCATTGTCGCGCCGGTGGTCGAACCGCCGACCACGGCGACCACGCCGTCGTCCTCGACAAGGCGGGTGGCGAAGGTGCGCGCCTTGTTGGCATCGCCGCCGTCGTCATAGACGACCAGCTCGAGGTCCTTGCCGTTCACGCCGCCGGCTTCGTTGATCTTCTTGACGTAGATCTCGAGCGTCTTGGCTTCCGGGTCGCCCAGGAAGGACGCCGGACCTGTCACGGACAGCGAGGCGCCGATCTTGATGTTCTCGGCCGCCGCCGGCGAGCCGGCGAAGATCGCAGCACCGGCCAGAAGCGCGGCGCCGCCAAGGATTTTTCCGTAAGTGCGCATGTGATTCCTCCCATTACAGTTCAAGGCAAGTGACCGGCCCCACCTCCATGGCGCCGGCGAACGCCAACCGGTCTATGCAGCGACCGGCCGACGCATGGCCGCCACGCGGAACCGGTTCGCGACGAACGCACTGTCGCACAGACAGGCGTTGCCGGCCGGGTTCGCTCCGGTGACGTGGTAGTCGGAGTAGGCGGCGGACTGGTTGACGAAGATGCCGCCGGTAAGATTGACGGAAAGGGCGACGCCGGCATCGGCGAAGGCATCGGCTGCCTTGTCGATCACGGCTTCGTCGGTGGCGTAGAGCGCCGCCGTGATCGCGCCATGCGTCCTGGCCGAGCCGGCCGCGCGGGCGATGGCATCGTCGACGCCGTCCGTCGCGATGATGAAGCTGATCGGACCGAAGCGCTCTTCCAGATAGGCGCTCTCGTCCCTGGCGTCGACGGCGAGAATGAGCGGCGTCGCCGAGCGCGCACCGTCCATGCCCTCGACCGGGGCGCTTTCGCGCAGCACCTTGCCGAGGCCGTGCGCGGCCGCGACACGCGCAAGGGTCGCTTCGCTTTGCACCGCGCCAAGCACGCCGGCGGCCCGTTGCGGATCGCCGAGGAGCTTGTCGACGGCGGTGGCGATGGCCTGCGCCACCTCGTCGAAAGTCTTGTGGCCGTCGTCGGTCTCGATGCCGTCGCGCGGAACGTAGATGTTTTGCGGCGCGGTGCACATCTGCCCCGAGTAGAGGGACAGCGAAAAGCCGATATTGCCGGTCATGCCGCGCAGGGTGTCGGTGCCGGTGACGACGATGGAATTGACGCCGGCCTCCTCGGTGTACACGAGCTTGCCCTTGGCATTCTCCCGCACCCAGGCGCCGAAGGCCGGGGAGCCGGTGAAGTCGATGATCGCCACGTCGGGATGGGTGACGAACTCCTTGGTGAGCGGCTTTTCGGCCGTATCGGCGGCAAGCTGCAGCACGTTCGGATCGAAGCCCGCCTCGACGAGGACCTCGCGGCCGATGCGCACCGTGAGCGCCAGCGGCAGGATCGCGGCCGGATGCGGCTTGACGATCACCGGGTTGCCGGTGGCAAGGCTCGCGAAGAGACCCGGATAGCTGTTCCAAGTCGGGAAGGTGGCGCAGCCGATGACCAGCGCCGGGCCGCGCGGAACGATGCGGAACACCTTGTCGAGCACAAGCGGCTCCTTCGGCCCCTGCGGCTTTTCCCAGCGCACGCTGCCCGGAATGCGGCTCATCTCGTCGTAGGCATAGGCAATCGCCTCGAGGCCGCGATCCTGGGCGTGGGGGCCGCCGGCCTGGAAGGCCATCATGAATGCCTGCCCGGAGGTGTGCATCACGGCGTTGGCGAAGAGGAAGCTCAGGGCATTGATCCGCGCAAGCATCTCCAGCAGAACGCCAGCGCGCGCCTCGGCCGAGGCCGAGCCCCAGCCCTTCATCGCCGTGCTGGCGGCCGCGACCGCCAGATCCGGCGTCGTCTCCGGGTAGCTCACGCCAAGATCGAGGCCATAGGGACTGATCTCATGGCCGACACGCTCGCCGGTCGATGGCTGGTCGATCTCGAACGGCTTGCCGAGAAGCGCCTTGAACGCCTCTTCCTGGTCGCCCTTGGCGGTTTCGCCATAAATCTTGCCGGAGGGCATTTCCGGGTAGGCGGACCAGTAGCCACGGCTGCGGATCGTCTCCACCGCCTTGTCGAGCGTTGCCTTGTGCTTGTCGAAGAATGCCGCCATTCCGGTCTCCCTGTCGCCCCGCCAAGGTTTGTCCGATCAAGCTTCGCCGGGCAGGCCTTCGCCCGCCGCCAGCGCGCCCGTCGCGGGGTCGTCTCTGGTCGTTGTCGCGTTTTCGGACGCGATTGACAGCGCCCATCTGACGATCATAATAATTTACCGACCGGTTGGTCAGTCAAGTTAAAAATCCACGTTTCGCCATTCGGTCCCTGGGCGGGTGAGGGCCTGGCCGGTGACGGCGAAACAATACGGATGGAACGAAAAGGGAGGTCTCATGGACCAGGCAGACACTGCCGCGCCGGTTCTCTCGACGCGGGACGGCGGCGTGCTCGTCGTCACGCTGAACCGGCCGGACAAGCTCAATTCCTTCAACGAGGCGATGCATGCGGCCCTGCGCGAGGCGCTTGACGTCGCCGAGGCCGACGCGGGCGTGCGCTGTGTGCTGCTGACGGGCGCCGGACGCGGCTTTTGCGCTGGACAGGATCTGTCCGATCGCGTCGTCGCGAACGACGGTCCGGCTCCCGACCTGACCAAGACCATCGAGGCCAACTACAATCCGCTGGTGCGTCGTCTGAAGGCGCTGCCGAAGCCGGTGATTTGCGCTGTGAACGGCGTTGCCGCAGGGGCCGGGGCCAACATCGCCCTTGCCTGCGACATCGTGCTGGCGGCCGAAAGCGCCAAGTTCATCCAGGCTTTCTCGAAAATCGGCCTGGTGCCGGACAGCGGTGGCACCTGGTCGCTGCCGCAGCTCGTCGGCCTTGCCCGCGCCAAGGCGCTCGCCATGCTCGCCACGCCCGTCCCGGCGAAACAGGCCGAGGATTGGGGCATGATCTGGCAGGCCGTTCCCGATGCCGAGCTCATGGAGCGGGCCATGGAACTCGCCACGGGGCTCGCCACCGCGCCGACCTATGGGCTCGGCCTGATCAAGCAGGCGATGGAGGCGGCAACCGTCAACGACCTGGACACGCAGCTCGACCTGGAGCGCGATCTCCAGGGGCGCGCCGGCCGCTCGCCCGACTACCGCGAGGGCGTGTCCGCCTTCATGGCGAAGCGGGCTCCGGCCTTTACTGGCTGCGCGCCGGACGACGGGGAGACGGGACGATGAGCGGTGGAACGATGGATGCGCGCGGCCTCGACCGCGACGCGCTGGCGCGTGCCTGCGCCGACGCCATGTGGGAAAACGACCGGGCGAGCCAGGGCCTCGGCATGGAAATCATCGAGGTCGGGCCGGGCCGCGCGGTTCTCGCCATGACCGTTGGCGAGACGATGGTCAACGGCCACGGCATCTGCCACGGCGGCTTCGTCTTCACGCTCGCGGATTCGGCCTTCGCCTTCGCCTGCAACAGTCACAACCAGAATACGGTCGCCAGCCATTGCTCGGTCAGCTTCCTGCGCCCCGGCCGGCTCGGCGAGCGGCTGGTGGCAACGGCTGTCGAGCGCTGGCGCGAGGGGCGCTCCGGCATCACCGATGTCACCGTGGTCAATGAAGCGGGGGAGACCGTGGCGGAGTTCCGCGGCAACTCACGCACGATTCGCGGCACGCTCCTGCCCGAGGGAGAGGCCGCAGCGGGAGGGCCGGCCGCCTGATCCGGCCGATATTTCACGAACAGAATATCCTTGCACGTTCCGGGAGGAAAACCATGCTTGACCTGTCGCCCAAGGCCGGCGATCTCGAACCCATCGAGACCGCTTCGCGCGACGAGATTTGCGCACTTCAGCTCGACCGGCTGAAGTGGTCTCTGCGCCACGCCTATGAAAACGTTGCCCACTACCGCAAGAGCTTCGATGACGCCGGAGTGCATCCGGACGATCTCAAGACGCTCACGGATCTGGCGAAGTTCCCCTTCACGCAGAAACAGACCCTGCGCGACAACTATCCCTTCGGCCTGTTTGCCGTGCCGCGCGAGGAAGTCTCGCGCGTCCATGCCTCCTCCGGCACGACCGGCAAGCCGACGGTGGTCGGCTACACGCGCAACGACATCCGCACCTGGTCGCAGGTGGTCGCCCGTTCGCTGCGGGCCGCCGGCGCCCGTCCGGGCATGATCTGTCATGTCGCCTACGGCTACGGCCTGTTCACCGGCGGCCTCGGGATCCACTACGGCGCCGAGGAACTCGGCATGACCGTCGTGCCGATCTCCGGCGGCATGACCGAGCGTCAGGTGACGCTGATCGAGGACTTCAAGCCCGACGTGATCATGGTGACACCGTCCTACATGCTGGCGATTCTCGATGAGTACAAGGCACGTGGCATCGATCCGCGCTCCTCGTCTCTCAAGATCGGCATCTTCGGCGCCGAGCCCTGGACCAACGCCATGCGTCAGGAAATCGAGCAGGCTTTCGACATGCATGCCGTCGATATCTACGGCCTGTCCGAGGTGATGGGGCCGGGTGTCGCCAACGAGTGCGTCGAAACCAAGGACGGACTCCACATCTGGGAGGATCACTTCTATCCGGAGGTGATCGACCCGGTGACGGGCGCGGTGCTGCCCGATGGGGAGGTGGGCGAGCTGGTCTTCACGTCGCTTACCAAGGAAGCGATGCCGGTCGTGCGCTACCGCACCCGCGACCTGACCCGCCTTATGCCGGGAACGGCCCGCTCAATGCGCCGCATGGAAAAGATCACCGGCCGGTCCGATGACATGATGATCGTGCGCGGTGTCAACGTCTTCCCGACACAGATCGAGGAGCAGCTGCTGCGCGTGGATGGCCTGTCGCCCCACTATCAGGTGGAATTGACACGCACCGGTCGCATGGACGAAATGACCGTCCATGTCGAGGCGCTCGCCTCGCACGCGGATGACGCGCATCGCGCCTCCGCCGCGGCGGAACTGCGCGCGCATCTGAAGAACGTCATTGGTGTCAGCGCCCGTATCCATGTCTCCGACCCGGAGACGATGGAGCGTTCGATGGGCAAGGCCCGGCGCGTCATCGACAATCGGCCCAAGGAAAGCTAGGGCAGCAACGAAACCGGCGCGATGGCGGGCGGAAGGCCCGTCGTCGCGCGAGAAACGGAGACGGCCATGGCTCGGCCGCGCGCTGACGACTACGACGAGAAGCGCAAGGCGATCCTGAAGACCTCGGCGGGACTCTTCGCCGAACATGGCTTCGATCGCGCGTCGATGAACCAGATTGCGCTTGCCTGCGGGGTTTCGAAGGCGCTGGTCTACCACTACTACGCCAACAAGGATGCTCTGCTTTTCGACATCATCCGCGACCACCTCGACGACCTGATCGGCGCGGTCGAGGATGCCGCGCCGAAGGATGGCGATGGCGAGGCGCGCCTGCGTGCCTATGTGAGCGCTCTGCTCGATGCCTATCGTGACGCCAACGCCGAGCACAAGATCCAGATCAACGAGATGAAACGCCTGCCGGCTGAGCAGCAGGAGGAACTGAAGGAGCGCGAGCGCGCATTGGTGAAGCAGTTCGCCGGAGCGCTCGTTGCCGCTGTGCCGTCACTGGGCAATGGTTCGACCTTGCTGATGCCGGTGACCATGAGCCTCTTCGGCATGATAAACTGGCACTATCTCTGGTTTCGCGAGGGAGGGCCGGTCAGTCGCGACGACTACGCGGGCATCGCCACACGGCTCATCCTCGATGGTGCGCGCAGCATCGCCGGGTAGCTCCCTTGCGTGCTGGCACGGCTTCTCCTTGAGCCGGGGCGAGGTTGACGCCATGATCGGCCGGCCGGCACGCCGGTCCGATCATCCCGCCACGACTTCCGAAAGGATGCCTTATGCTGCAACTCGACGAAACCGCGACACGCGAGGCTCTCGACTGGTCAGCCCTGATCGAGGCCCTGCGCGCGATGTTTCGCGACGGATGCGAGATGCCCGTCCGTCATCACCATGACTTCAAGGTGCCAGGAGAGGCTGACGGGACACTGCTGCTGATGCCGGCCTGGGTGCCGGGTCGCTACCTCGGGGTGAAGCTTGCGACGGTCATCCCCGGCAATGGCGCACGCGGGCTTCCCGCCGTGATGGCAAGCTACATGCTGTCCGATGCGACCACCGGGGAGATGCTGGCGCTCGTCGATGGTGGGGAACTGACCGCGCGGCGCACTGCCGCCGCCTCCGCGCTTGCAGCCGATTATCTCGCCCGACCGGGAGCGCGCCATCTGGTCATCGTCGGAACAGGCCGGCTTTCGACCAATCTCGCCGCCGCCCATGCCGCCGTTCGGCCGCTGTCGCGCATTTCCGTATGGGGGCGCGACCCCGAGAAGGCCGCCGCCGTCGCCGAGAAGATTTCCGAGGAACTCGATATCCTGACCAGGCCGGTGGAGGACCTGAAGAGCGCGGTTGCAACCGCCGACATCGTAAGCTGTGCAACCCTTTCGGAAGCTCCGGTCGTGCTCGGCGAGTGGCTGCCCAAGGGGTGCCATCTCGATCTCGTCGGCGCATTCAAGCCATCGATGCGCGAGAGCGATGACGAGGCTATCTCGCGGGCGCGCGTCTTCGTCGACACCCTTGCAGGGGCGACCAAGGAAGGCGGTGATATCGTCCAGGCGCTGGAATCGGGGGTGTTGTCGGAAGAGAAGATCGAGGGCGACTTGTTCGATCTCACCGGCGGACGGCTCGCTGTCCTGCGCGATGATGACGACATTACGCTCTTCAAGTCGGTTGGCGCGGCGCTCGAGGATCTCGCCGGAGCCATTCTCGCCTATGAGACCGCTGCGGGACACGGCGTTGGAAACGCCGAGGCGCCCGAAGCCCGACTGCCGCCGATCCCCTGATCGATCGACGACGGCATTTCGCAAGAAGAAGGGCAGGGCGGCATCGGCCGTCCTGCCCTTCTCCCGTTTTGGTGTTTGTGCGGTTAGCGGGGCGCGAACAGATCCTTGTGAAGACGGGGCTGCGCGCGCAGGTACTGCGGGGAGACACGAACCTGCGCGCCGAGGCGCGCCGCTGCATGCCACGGCCAGCGCGGGTCGTAGAGGATGCCGCGCGCGATACCGATCATGTCGGCGTCGCCGTTGCCCAGGATCGCTTCCGCATGCTCGGGTTCGGTGATCAGCCCGACGGCGATGACGGGCATGTCCACCGCCTGCCGGACAGCGCGGGCGAGCGGCACCTGATAGCCCGGGCCGATGGGGATCTTCTGCGCCGGATCGAGCCCGCCACTGGACACGTGGATCGCCGCACAGCCGCGCGCCTCCAGCGCCTTCGCAAAGGCGATGGTCTGCTCCGCGTTCCAGCCGCCGTCCGCCCAGTCACTGCCCGAGACGCGCACCGTCACCGGCCGGTCGGCGGGGAATGCCGCGCGCACCGCGTCGAACACTTCCAGCGGGAACCGCATCCGGTTTTCCAGGCTGCCACCGTAGTCATCCTCGCGTCGGTTGGAGAGCGGCGAGAGGAATTGGTGCAGCAGGTAGCCGTGGGCTGCGTGGATCTGGACAGCATCGATCCCGAGGCGCGCGGCGCGCCGTGCGCTGTCGGCAAAAGCCTCGCGCACTCGCTTCAGTCCCTCCGCGTCGAGCGGTGTGGACGCGGCAGTCCCCGGCAGGCGCGGTTCAGGGGAGGGGGCCTCCACCTGCCAGCCGTTGGCATGATCGGGCGCGAGCTGCCCCTCGCCACGCCAGGGGAGGTCGGTCGATGCCTTGCGCCCGGCATGGCCGAGCTGGATCGCCACAGGCATGTCCGACCAGCGGCGAACCGCTGAGAGAACCCGGCCCATGGCGGCTTCCGTCGCGTCGTTCCAAAGGCCGACGTCGGCAAAGCTGATACGGCCTTGCGGACAGACCGCGGTCGCCTCGATTGTCAGGATCCCGGCGCCCGACTGGGCAAGCTGGGACAGGTGGGCCAGGTGCCAGTCGTTCATCTCGCCGTTTTCGGCGCTGTACTGGCACATGGGAGCGATCACGATGCGGTTGGCGAGCGTGAGCCCGCCAACCGAGATCGGCTCAAAAAGCCTTGGCGTTGCCATGAGGTGCGTTACCAGCTCCCGGTGTTCGGCATCGTTTCCCAGGGCGCTGCCGGAGCCTTGGCTTCGCCGGCCTGGAGCAGCTCGACCGAGATGCCGTCCGGTGTCTTGACGAAGGCCATGTGGCCATCGCGCGGCGGGCGGTTGATCGTGACGCCAGCGTCCATCAGCGTCTGGCAGGTCGCGTAGATATCGTCCACCAGATAGGCGAGATGACCGAAGTTGCGGCCGCCCGAGTAGGTCTCCGCGGCGCTGCCGTCTTCCGCGGGCCAGTTGTAGGTGAGCTCGACTTCCGCCTTGGCCCGCTTGCCCTTCTCGGAAATATCTTCCGGCGTGGCCAGGAAGATCAGGGTGAAGCGGCCCTTTTCGCTCTCCATGCGCCGGGTCTCCTCGAGACCAAGCATGTTGAAGAAACGGATCGTCGCATCAGGGTCGGTGACGCGGATCATCGTGTGCAGGTACTGGGTGGTCATGCAGTTTTCCCTTCCTTCAGTGTCGTCATCAAGAGATCCGCGGTTATGCCGGCGGAGGCCGGGTTCTGGCCGGTGACCAGATTGCCGTCGCGGATCGCGAAAGGCTGGAAGTCGGGCGCCGATTCATGCCGGGCGCCGAGTTCCCTCAACCGACTTTCAAGCAGGAATGGCACCGCCTTGTCGAGGCCGACGGCTCGCTCCTCGCTGTCGGTGAAGGCCGCGACACGGCGGTCCGCAACGAACGGTGTGCCGTCTGCTTTGCGCGCACCGACCAGGCCGGCCGGACCGTGGCAGACCGCCGCGATGAACTTGCCGGCACTGTCCATCGTCTCGACGATACCGGCCAGCGCGGCGTTTTGCGGATAGTCGAACATCGTTCCGTGCCCGCCGGGCAGGAAAACAGCGTCAAAGTCGTTCGGGTCGAGTGCGTCGAATGCCGGTGTCTGCGAGACCTTGGCACGAAAGTCGTCGTCGGCCAGGTAGCGCTCGACGGAGGCATCGTTCTCGCCGGCAGGCTTGACGCTGCGCGGGTCGATTGGAACGGGGCCGCCTGCGATCGAGGCCAGCAGGACGTGGGCGCCACCGTCCTGGAAGGCATAATAGGGCGTCGTCAGTTCCTCCAGCCAGATGCCGGTCGGCTCGTCGGACGAGCCCATGGTCGATGCGGAGGTGGCGATCATGAGAATTCGAGGTGAGTGTCGCATTCGATCTCTCCTTGTGCTGCATCGGCATATGGTGGTGGAATGGCATGGAGCCACAGAAGGCAAATCGACAGCAGCCATAAAATATTTTATGGACTGCTCATGTCGATCCAGCATTTGAGAACCTTCGTCGAGGTCTACCGTCAGCGCTCCATCAGCGAGGCGGCGCGCGTTCTCGGCATGACCCAGCCCGCCGTCTCGCAGCATGTGGCCGCGCTGGAGGCCCAGCTCGCCCGCCCGCTGTTCGAGCGCCATGCCCGCGGTGTTCGCCCGACGATCATCGCCGAGGATCTCGCGGCGAACCTGGGCGATACGCTCAATGTCGCCGAGGCGGCGCTTGCCGGGGTCAAGGCGCGCTCGGCGCGGCTGTCGGGGACCGTCCACATCGCGGCCCCCTCCGATTACCTTGCGGAGAATATCGCGCCGTGTCTGGAAGCGCTGGTGACGGCAGGGCTCGACCTGCGCCTGCACATCGGCGGTCGCGAGGCGCTCTATGCGATGCTGTTGGAGGACCGTGTGCATCTGGCGCTGACAGCCTCGCGGCTGGAGGATCCGCGCCTCGCCTTCGAGCCGATCGGCGTGGAGAGGCTGCTCGCCGTGGCGGCTCCGGCGGTGGCCGCGCGCATCGCGGCTTGCGCCGATCTGGCGACCGCGCTTGGCGACACTGCCCATATCGCCTACGACCTCGACCGGCCGCTTCTGCGCGACTGGCTTTCGGTCAACGGCCTGTCGCTGCCCGGACGCGCGCCGGCGGTGACCGTTGCCGATCTGCGCGTCTTGCGGGCAATGCTGCTCAACAGGGTCGGCTGGACGGTGCTTCCCGACTATCTGACGATCGAGGAGCGCCGGGCAGGGCGTTTGGTCGTGATCCCCGCGCCGATCCGTTCTCCTGAAAACACCTTCCATCTTGTCTGGGAGAAGAGCGCTCTGCGCCACCCGCGCGTCGCCTTTGCCCGCGATGTGCTGCTGCGTGCGCTGTCGGTCCGGCGGGGATGAACGGCACCCCTGGCGCTAGGTGAACGCCCACCGCGCCAGAGTTGGTTCGATCTCGTCACGAAGCACGTCCTGCATCCAGTTGATCGGTGCGGACAGCTTCGAATGAAGCGGGGTGATCGCGGAAAACATCAGGCGAACGCGTGGCTTGAACGGCTTGATCACCGTTGCCTCCGACACGGTCGCCCGGGCCGAGAAAGGGTCCATGAGCGCGAGGCCTATGCCCTGCCGGACGAGGCTGCCGGCGGTTGCGGCGAAAAGGATCTCCGCGACGATGTTGGGAGCGATCTTGGCCCCGGAGAAGACGTCGTTGATCTGCGGGCGAATGCCGCCGCTCTGGCCGAGCACGATCAGCGACTCGTTCTTCAGATGTCGCGCCTGAACGACGTCATGGGTGGCAAGCGGGTGGTCCGCCGGCATCATGCAGACCGCGTCGACGCCGGTTTCGTGAATGATGCGCACGTCGGACGTGCCGCTGGGCAAGGTGCAGAAGCCGAGGTCGTGCTGGCCACGTCCGACCTGATCGGCGATCGCGATGGATGTGTCGGTGTGTATGCTGAAGGTCAGCTCTGGAAAACGGTGTTTTAGCGCCTTTACCACAACGGCAACGAAGCCTAGCGAAAGGAAGGGCGGAGCGGCGATGCGGATCAGCGCTTGCGGAAAACGGCGGATCTTCCGTGCCGCCTGCTCGACCTGGTGCAGGCCGAGGAAGACCCGTTCGACCTCCTCCATCAGGCGCAGGGCATCGTTGGTGGGGCGCAACTTCGGTCCGTTGCGCTCGAACAGCTTCAAGGAGAGCGAAAATTCGAGGTCGGCGATCAGCCGGCTGACCGCCGGTTGCGTGATCGACATCATCTGGGCGGCGGAGGTCATGCCGTTCGTTTGCATGACAGCGCGAAAAGCCTCGATTTGGCGGATGGTTATATGCGGTAGCTGATCGGTCGGGCCGGTTTCTTTCATAATTTCCACGCATGATTAAATGCCAAGGTGCAATTTGACATTATGATGATACGGCCCGACCCTCTGTCAACCACGGGGCTTTTGTCCCATGGCAAAATCACCAAGGGGACACTGAAGGAAAAGACGATGAGCACCATCGGCCGCCTGACCGCTATTTCTGCCCTCGCGATTGCGATGGCCTTGCCCGCGAGCGCTGAGACGCTGCGCCTTTCCACCCAGGCCAATGCGCCTCATCCGTGGCTCGACGCAGCAGAAGTGCTGCGCGAGGACATGCTCAAGGCGACGGACGGGCGCGTCGATATCCAGATCTTCAGCGGCGGCGCGCTTGGCAAGGACGCCACGGCGCTCGACGAGATGCGCATGGGCACTATCGACCTGCTGATCGGCGGAACGCAGGAGGCGACGCCCTTCTTCCCCGAGTACCAGCTCTTCAGCCTGAGCTACCTGTTCGCCAACGAGGAGGTGCTGCGCAAGGCGGTGGCTCCCGAGAGCGCTATCTCGGACTATTTCCAGAAGGTCTACGTGAAAGGCGGAACCGGCCTCAAGCTGCTCGCCCTGACGGGCGGCGGCGTGCGCAACCTCTCCAACAACACCCGTGCTGTCACCTCTATCAAGGACATTGCCGGAATGCGCATGCGCGTGCCTGGCTCGCGCATGGATGCGCTGATGTGGGAGACCTCGGGTGCGCTGCCGACCTCTCTTCCCTTCACCGAGCTCTATACCGGCATGCAGACCGGTGTGGTCGATGCATTCGAGAGCACCATCAGCGCCTATGTCGCCAACAAGCTCTATGAGGTCGCGCCCTATCACGCGCGCACCGAGCACCAGTTCATGGTGAGTCACATCACCATGAGCGAGGCGGCTTTCAACCGGCTGAGCGAGGACGACCAGGCGGCGCTGATGCGTGCGGCCGCGCATGCCTCGCAGGTCGCTATCGACGCCGGCATCAAATACGACCAGTCCCTGCTCGAGCCCTATGTCGCCGCGGGCCAGATCACGGTGACGGAGGTCGACAAGGCCCCGTTCATCGAGATCGTCAGGCCGCTTCACGATGAGGTCGCTGCCGACCTCGGCGTCACCGATCTGCTGGAACTGATCCGCAACATCGACTGATGGGCACGGCGAGGCGGCCGTAACTGGCCGCCTCGCCGCAAGGGGAGAAACAGTGTGCTTTCCAGGGTCAACTCAACAATTGAGAAAATTCTGACGACGGTCGGCGGGCTTCTGTTCGCGACCTTCATTGTCGTCATCCTGTTCCAGGTTTTCGCCCGGAACTTCATCGCCATGTCCTTCGTCTGGACGGATGAACTGGCGATGTTCTGCTTTATCTGGACGGTGTTCCTGGGGGCTGCGGTCGGCTACCGGCGCGGGCTCCACTACGTGGTGGAGATCTTTCCCGAGCATTTCGTCAGAACCAACGGCGTGCTGAAGCTGCTGGCCCTGGTGCTTGGCTTTCCGCTGATCTGGGTGCTGGCGACCAGCGGCTGGGATTACGCCCAGCTCGGCTGGCGGCGCTATTCCTTCTCCATCGGCTATCCGCTCTTCTACCAGAACATCTGCGTGGCGCTGAGCGGTGCGGTCATGATCCTCTTCACGGTCGAGATAGCGATCCGCGATCTGAAGGCCCTGCGGGCCGGCACCGTCATTCGCAGCGAGGTCGTGGAATGACCCCCATCATCGTCCTTCTCGGCAGCTTCCTCGCGTTGATTTCCCTGCGCGTGCCCATCGCCTTCGCCATTGGCGTCGCCTCGCTGCTGACCGTCCTGCTGCTCGGCCTGCCGCCGACGTCGGTGGTCAACCAGATGGTCTCCAACATCAACTCCTTCGCCCTACTTGCCGTTCCGTTCTTTCTGCTGCTCGGCCGGCTGATGAACGATAGCGGCATCACCGACCGGCTGATGACCTTCGCACAGACGATGGTGGGCCATATCCGCGGCGGGCTCGGCCACATCAATGTGCTGGTCAGCATGATGTTCGCCAGCATGTCGGGCTCGGCCGCCGCCGACACGGCGAGCGTCGGCGCGATCATGATCCCGGCGATGACAAAGGCCGGCTACCCCGCGCCCTTCGCGGTGGCTCTGACGGCGACGTCCTCGACGCTCGGCGTCATCATCCCGCCCTCGATCCTCTTCGTGATCTACGGTGCCTTCGGCAACATCTCGATCGCCGCGCTTTTCCTCGCCGGCCTGCTGCCGGGCGTCCTGATCGGCCTGACGCAGATGGGCTACACCTACTACGTCGCGACCCGCTACAACGTGGCCAACGCGGAGAAGGTGGACCTTTCTGGGAAGCTCAAGGCAGGTCGCCGCGCCGCGCCGGCCCTGCTCATTCCGATCATCATCCTGGGCGGCATCACCAGCGGCTTCTTCACCGCCACGGAGGCGGCCTCGGTTGCCGCCCTTGTTGGTCTGATACTGGCGGTGGTGCTTTACCGGACCGTCAAGGTCGGCCAGCTCTTCGAGCTTTTGTCTTCCACGGTCGTTGCCTATTCGCTGCCGATGTTCGCGGTTGCTGCCGCCGGCATCATGGGCTGGCTGATCGCCTACATGGGCATTGCCCGCGATGTCGCCGACTTCATCCTCTCGGTCTCCGACCAGCCGATCGCGGTTCTTGTGATGGTGATGATCTTCTGCCTGATCATCGGAACGGTGCTGAGCCCGATGACCGCGGTGATCATCTTCCTGCCGATCATCCAGGAACTGACGTCGATCGCCCATATCTCCGATATCCACATGGGGCTGGTGGTCTGCCTGTCGCTTGCCATGGGGCTCACCACGCCGCCCTACGGCATCTGCTTGCTGATCGCCGCCCAGATCGGAAATGTGCCCATGCCGCGCGCCTTCATGGCGGTGCTGCCGATCATCGGCCTGACGATCCTCGTCATCCTCGGCGTCGTCTTCCTGCCCGAGGTCTTCCTGTTCCTTCCCAAGACCTTCTTCCCGCAATCCTTCGCCCTCGCCGGCTGAGGATATCTGCCAGAATCGCGAGACAGAAATGAAAGTCGCCATCTTTGGTGGCGGGGCCATCGGCCTCGCCTACGCCGCCCTTTTGCTCAACGCCGGGCACGAGGTCCGGATCGCCACCCGCTCGTGCGGGACTGTTGGAGAAACCGCGCTTCGCGTAGAAGGCGCCGTCGCCTTCAGTGGCAGCGTGCACCACGCGCACAGCATCGGCGAGGCGGCGGACTGGGCCGACGTGCTGATCTGCACGCGCCGGGCACCGGGGGTGCAGGACCTGGTAGAGGCGTTGTTGCCGCACGTGCGTCCCTCCCAGACGCTGATTTTCAGCGCCGAGCTGTCCTTCAGTGCCTTTTACGCCCACCAGCGGTTCGCAGCCGCGGGCAGGGGGCTTCCCGTCGTGGCCTGGTCGACGACCGTGGCCACCGCGCAAAGGCGTCCCGACGGCCGCATCGTCTCCAGCACGCTGCGTGACCGGATCGACTACGCAACGGTCGGCGCGCGCACGCCCGACGACAGTGGCGAGATCTGCGAGGCCCTTTTCGGCAAGCGCTTTCATCGCCTGCCCGGGGCGCTCGCCGTTGCGCTCAGCAATCTCAACCCGCCGATCCATCTGGCAAACGGGCTCGCCAACCTGACCCGCATCGAAACGGGAGAGGACTGGGACAATTACGCCAATATCACGCCGGCGGTGGGACGGGTCATCGAGCGGCTCGATACGGAGCGGCTGGCGCTGGCCGAGCGCTTCGGGCTGAACGTGCGCAGCGTTTTCGAACACTATCTGCGCACCTTCCCCGGGATCTCGGCCGGCTCTGTCTCCGAGATGGCCTCGCAGGTCAGTGCGAAGGGACCGCGTACGCCCGGGCCGACATCGATCGACACCCGCTACCTCACCGAAGACATCCCCTTCGGACTGGTGCCGCTGGTCGAACTGGCCCGGCTCGCCGGTGTCCCGATGCCCCTGCACGAGGCTGGCATCGCCCTGGCGGGCGCTTATACGGGACGCGATTTCACGACGGAAAACACGATGCTGGCGAGCATTCGTGAAAGCTGGTCCGTCGAGCGGATGTCTGCTCTCTGACGCCTCGATACAACACAGCCGACAGGCTATCCAACGGGCGCATCGCAAGTCGGTGCGCCCGTTTTGCATTCGACATCAAGACATATCCACGAGAGGCGGTGTCCCCCAGCGTGAGGCAGCACCAGGCTGAGACATTCAGCGCGCGCAAGCGCCGCCTTGTCGGCGACACTGCCTGTGTCGCGAACACCGGCGCGGCGCAGGATCTGCATCGCGAGGCCGTACGCTGAAGAAATGCTTGGCGGGCCTGACGCTCGAAAACCGTCTGCTCAACAAAGCACGATCGCGAATGGGGGCGACGAAGAACGGGGTATCCTTCATCCGAGAAGCTGTAAATCGTCGGGGTTGTCTAGCGCTGGAACCACCAGCGTTGCCAGGAGAGCCTGAACAACGTGAGACCCGTCGATGCCTGCTTCGGCGGGTGCGCAAAACATCGCTCCGGCGCGTCCGCCTCCTCACGCGCGCCGCGATCATGCTCAACCGGTGCGGGGGCGAGCCAAGCCGCCCCGATCAGTCAGGGCGCTTGGGCTTGCGGCTCTTGTGTTTCGATGGTTTGCCGCGATCGGCCGCAGGGGCTTTGTGTTTGTTGGCCGGAGCGCCGTCCTTCTTGAATTTCGGCTTCGCCTGCCACGGCTTCCCGCGCATCTCACCGGCCGGGGCGATCATGATGCCTTTTTCAAGGCTGCCAGGCTGTTCGATCTGCTTCGCGTAGCTGGCGGCCTTGTCGGCGGAAATCTCGAAACGGGTTTCGGTATCGTCGATCTTGATCGCGCCGACATCACGTTTTGTCACGCCGCCAGCGTTACAGATCATCGGCAGCAAGAATTTCGGATCGGCGCGCTGCCGGCGCCCAAGCGAGATGGTGAACCAGACGCCGCCCTCCATGCTAGGGCCGCGGGGCTCGCGAACCGGCGCATGTTCGTCTGCGGAGCGACGCGCACGACTGGAATTCTTGCTTTGCAAGGCTTCATTGGGAAGCGGCAAGAGGTCCTCGGGAACGGGGTGAGTGGCCAGTTGCTGGCGAAGGAACGCCGCTGCAATGCGCTGCGGTCCGGCCCGCTCCAGCAACTCGGCCACAAAATCCGCTTCCAGCTCGTCAGGCGGCGCGGCCGAGGCGGCTGCATCGAGGATCTGCCGACGATAGCGCGCCTCGATCTCCGCAATGCCGGGTGCCGCGCGCACGGTCGCTGTCAGCTTGGCCAATGCAAGCACGCGCTGAGCAGCGCCTCGCCTGTTTTCCGGAACGATGAGCACGCAGATGCCCTTTCGTCCGGCGCGACCGGTCCGTCCGGAGCGGTGCAGCAGGGTTTCCGGGTTGCTTGGCAAGTCGGCGTGGACAACGAGGTCGAGGTTCGGAAGGTCGATGCCGCGCGCCGCGACATCGGTCGCCACGCAGACACGCGAGCGTCCGTCGCGCATGGATTGCAGCGCATTTGACCGCTCCGATTGCGCCATTTCACCCGAAAGCGAAACCACCGAGAAGCCGCGATTGACGAGGCGCGCCGTGAGATGGCGAACCGCTTCACGTGTGTGGCAGAACACCAGGGCGCTTTTGCTGTCGGACTCCAACAGCGCATTGATGATGGCGTGTTCCCGCTCGTCGCGCCGCACCAGCATCAGCTGATATTCGATGTCGGCATGCTGCTCGGTGGACGCGGTTGTCGCGACGCGCACCGCATTGGTCTGCACCGTCTTGGCCAGCTCGGCGATGCCGCGCCGTACGGTCGCCGAGAACAGCAGTGTCCGGCGGTCTTTTGGTGCCGCGCCGAGGATGAATTCCAGGTCGTCGCGAAACCCGAGGTCCAACATCTCGTCGGCTTCATCGAGCACCACCGCGCGAACGGCGCTGAGGTCCAGCGTCCCCCGCGTGATGTGATCGCGCAGGCGCCCAGGTGTGCCCACGACAAGATGAGCGCCACGTGCGAGTGCGCGGCGTTCGTTGCGGATGTCCATGCCGCCGACGCAGGTCGCGATCCTGATCTGCGCCGCCGCGTAGACCCAATCGAGTTCGCGCTGAACCTGAATGGCAAGTTCGCGCGTCGGAGCGATGATCAGGCCCAGCGGTGCGGCAGCTGCGTCAAAGCGCTCGGCACTACCAAGCAATGTCGGCGCGATCGCAATACCGAAGGCGACCGTTTTTCCCGAACCGGTCTGCGCGGATACGAGCAGATCGGCTTCGCCATACTCTTCATTCGTCATCGCCAACTGAACCGGAGTCAGCTGGCTATAGCCTTTGGCCATCAAGGCGGAAGAGAGGGCCGGATGTATGTCGGCGATCGGGGATGTGGAGGGGGAGTCGGTACTCAGCGTCATGGTCACCATCTTTGCGATGCCGCCAGATATCATAATGTGCGCGCTTTGGGCAGTGATAGTTTGCGGGCTTCCCCGCTACTTGGCGTGCGGGGCTGATGACGACACCACACATACGAACGACGCCACGGACACGCCAGCTGCAAGGCTGGCGGCCGATGGTTCGAATGCGGCCTCCCTTGATGCCAGCGGCGCGACGCAGGACGGTTTGCCGGCCGGCTCCCGGATCGCGGATGCGGTGAAAGGCCTCAACGCCGGCCTCGGCGAGATCGTGGCGCTGCTTGCGCGCGATCCCGTGTGGAAACACGCGGCGCTGGCCGATCTGGAATGGCTCGTCTATCCGCCCGGCACCTCAAATCAGTTGCTGACGCTGCGCGGCAAGGTGAAGGGCAGGGGCGGTCAGGACAGCGGCGTCACGGTACCGCTCGGCGTCGCCCTGTGGGCGAAGGTGTCGGAGGATGTCGACGCCAGGCTCAAGGCGCAGCAGGAGGCGGGAATCCCCTTTCGCATCGCACCCCGGGACTGGACGAGCGGCGAGATCCCCTGGGTCCTTGTCGTGTCCGGGCCGGAGGAGGTGCGCGAACGGCTGCACGCCAGACTTCGAAACGATTTGGGAGATCGTCTCAGGGTGTTTGGACCGCCCGTCGCCGGGGTGTCGCAATGACGGTGCTTGATTGGTCGGCAATTGAAATGGGAGCTTGCGGCAGGACGAGGCGCGCGGCGGTCGCAATTGCGTACCTGACAACCCTCAAGACGATGCATGCAGCTGGAGACGATTGAAATGCCGGATGAGATCTGGGTCGGCACTGTTGGCAGCAATTCTCAGCTTTTCGACAAGCTGGGCATTCGTGAAAAGCACTTTGGTCAGGACTGGGCGCCGCCGAAATTCGAGATGGGTACCCCGACAGAAGAACAAGCCAAGCGCTTCAATCGTCATGCGCGGGGTGAAAAACTCCGCCGGGATGAATTCGTCGAGGCGGCCTATGTGTTCGATCCGAAACGCTGGTCCCGGGTGAAGGACCTTTTTGCCGTCGACGGTTTTTTTTGCGTCAAGGGTAAGTTGGCTGAATTGCTCAAGCGATTCGATCTGGGCGACGGGGAGTTGGTGGAGTTTCCCATCTACGAAATGGACAAGACCACGCGACTCCCCGGCCCTTTCTACTTTCTCAATTTCGGATCACAGAAGGACTGCCTGCTGCCGGAAGAAAGCGAGAAACTCAGTCCAGGGCCGAAGAATCCGACGACCGGTTTTCGACGCTGGTGGGCAATAGAACCGAACAATGGGGACATTGTAGTATCGGCATCGGCATTAGATGGAGCTGACATTTGGATCGACCCCAAATTGAATTCGGTGATCTTCATGAGTGGTCCGCTGCATGACGCGATCGAGGCGGCCAAGCTTGGCATCGATTTCCGCTTTTCCAAGGCACGTATTGTCTAACCTGTATTCGGAGCGTTTCAGATGAGTAATTCTCGTTCCCCGTCAGCAGCTAACAGCTCATAGTCAGACACCGCACTCATTGGTCGCCAGTCCACTCTTTGGAGCCGTCGGCCTGCGGTAGAATGTCTGACATGGGGGCTCTGCTACCGCTTAGAGACAGCGTAGCGAAGGTCTGCTTCGAACCCGGATGACGGACGCTGTGTCCGGGCGCGGACGTCGGCTTTACGCAAATTTCGGTTCACCTATCGCCCCGCTCGCCTGGCATCCTGGTTTTTATGACCTTCTGAAGCAGTGCGACGAATTGACGTTTTTCATCTTCAGTGAGACCTGCCAGCCGCACCGCATTCTCTTCCTGCGCCGCCGCTATGGCCGGGCCCTGCAGTGCGCGGGCGTGCTCGGTCAGCCAGACGCGCTGAACCCGTCCGTCGTTCGCATCCTTCTTGCGGGCAACCAGACCATCTCTCTCCATACGCGCCAATGTGTTGGCCATTGTCGCTTGTTCGATGTCGAGCCGCTCGATGAGCTGCTTCTGGGTCAAACCGTCGGTCTCCCACAACTCCAGAAGCGCGGGGAAAGTGCCGGTGGTCAGACCCAGAGGCTTGATCCGCGCAGTTAGACCATGCGCGAAGATGCGCGCCATGTGGTTCGCGAGATACCCCGCTGACTGATTTTTCTCAAACGCCATGGAAGATTGATACCACTTGCATAGCTCGCTATTCAACTGATATATAGCTAGCTATTCATATTTCATCGGATCGAGGAATTTCGTCATGTCCAGAACCATCCATCCTATCGCCGGCGCCGTTGCGCTTCTTACGATCCTGTGTTTTTGGATCTCTACCGCCTTGTCCGAGGCATTTGCCGGAGAACAGGCTGTCACGACAGTCAAGACGTTGGTTCCTTACGGCTTTTTTATTCTTGTCCCTGCCCTGGTGGCCGCGGGCGGCTCGGGTTTCCAGTTGGGAAAACGAATGCGCGGTCCGTTGATCAACGCCAAGAAAAAACGGATGCCCTTCATTGCTGCCAATGGCATTCTGATCTTGATCCCCTCCGCGCTGTATCTGTCTTTCAAGGCGCAGGCGGGTGCATTCGATATGAGCTTCTATGTGGTGCAGGCGGTTGAGTTGATTGCAGGTGCCGTCAATATCATCTTGCTGGGACTTAACATGCGCGATGGACTGCGGTTGTCGCGCAGACGGACAGGACGTCCTGACGCAAGTGCCGGATAGGGCCTTTCATTGAGAGGCGATGCACCCAAACGGGCCTATTCTGATAGTCCCGTACGGCCGGCTCGCCCGCGCAACCGGCCTTGACGGGCACTGCGTCGAACGGCGGGTATTGGGCGCCAAGCTCTGGGGTGGGTAAACGTCCGACCTGGAGCGCGTTGCTGCTCCGCAGCTATCGCCATGCCCGGCAGGTCATCGAAGACTGGAAAAACGAGTACAATCTGAAATGACCACACACGAGCCTCGAAGGACTCACCCCGGACGATCGCAATCCGGGCGCGAAAGGCCTAAAACCAGAGCAGGGCTTATCAGCGCGGACAATCAGGGGAGCAGGTCAAGACGTTCGGAGATTCAGGGGTGAGTTTTGCCCAGAGCTGCCGTTTTTGCTTGGATTCGTGCCCGCCAAGCGCGCGGAAACCGCGCAGCTATCCGTTGGTAAACCCGAAAATGTAATTTGAAGGCAGGTGGTTGGCTGGGGAACCTGGATTCGAACCAGGACTAACGGAGTCAGAGTCCGTGGGTCTACCGTTAACCTATTCCCCAAAAGCCATGGAAACAGCGCATGACCGAAGGTCATAGAGAGTGGGCCGTGGCGGCCACCGCGTTTCCTTGGTGGGGTTTTTAGGAATCTCAGGCCGCGCTGTCAAGCCTCCTTGCGCAATCGTGATCCGGCCTGTGGATCTTTTTTTCGTCGAGGTGCCGAAGTTCCGTGACGTCGCCGGCGAATGACGGGGATCGTTGCGGGCGGAAAATATGATGGTAGACTGGGATTAACCCAACATAGGGGCCGGACGGCGCGGGAAGCGCCAACGGCGGGGTGACGGCCGGATTGGGTCGTCCGCGAGCAAGAGGCTTGCTCCTCCGCGAGGCCGGCCAGAGGCGCAATGGCGCCGGCGAGGAAAAGAAGTTGAGCGAATCGGGACCGACTGGGCCGGGCGACGGCCGGCCGGGGCCCGGTGCGATGCCGGTGAACGGCGGTCGAGGCAAGGGCCCGCGCCGCCGTTCCAGGAGAAAGCGCAGGCAATCCGCATCCGGTTCGGAAGCGATTGCGGCGCAGACGGAAGCCGCTTCGGTTTCCGGTTCGCGCCGGGACGGCACGATAGCGACATCCAATCCCGACGGCGAGGGCGGGAGCAGGAGAGGTGCGCGCCGGCTGCTCGCTGGCGGAGCCCCCCCTTGTCCGGGGGAAACGCGCCGCACGGAGGACGGGCCGTCCGGTCGCGAGACGCAATCACATCGACATGACGTGCCCGAGAAACCAGCCGCGTACACCGACGCTTTGCCGTGCGCACGGTCTGGCGGCGGTGCGGCAAGTGGGACGGCAAACGCTCAGCAGGACGAGGCCGCCCCGCGCGGCAACCGTAAGCGTGGCGGGCGCAAGCGGCATCGCCCGAACCGGGCCGAGCGGCGCGCCAGCGAGACCGGGCGGGCACCGGTGTCCGACCAGCGGGGCGGTTTTGCGGCCGACGAAACACGCGGCCGCCGGGCCCCAGGAGCCGGATCTCCGGGAGGGGCGGCGACAGGCTCCGGCATGCAGGGCGAGCCGGGCCGACGTGCGGCTGGCCCGCGCGGCAGCGCCCAGGGCAGCGGCCATGGCGCCTTGTCGCCACGCGGTCGCGCCGGCGGCGCAGAGCGTCCGGCCTTTCGCCGCGAGGACGAGGCTCTGCCCGAGCACCGGCGTCTCTATGCGGCGCTTGATCTTGGCACGAACAACTGCCGGCTTCTTGTCGCCAGACCCGAACAGCGCGGCTTTCGCGTCGTCGATGCCTTCTCGCGGATCGTCAGGCTGGGCGAGGGGCTTGGTCATACCAACCGGCTGTGCGAATCCGCCATGGACCGGGCGCTTGAAGCGCTGGCGTGTTGCCGCGACAAGCTGCTGGACAGGGGCGTTGAGCGTGCCCGGCTGATTGCAACGGAAGCCTGCCGTGCGGCCGAGAACGGCCCGCTTTTCATCGAGCGGGTGCGCCAGGAGACCGGCCTTTCGTTGGAGATTGCCACCCGGGAAACCGAGGCCCGGCTGGCGGTCGCCGGCTGTGCCTCGCTGGTCGATCCCGACGCCAACGGGGTCGTCCTGTTCGACATCGGCGGCGGTTCGTCCGAGATCGTCTGGCTTGACCTGCGCAACCGCTGCGGCGCGCGCGGCGTGGCGCTGACCCGGTTCATCCGTGCCTGGATCTCGCTTCCGGTGGGCGTGGTGAACCTTGCCGAGCGTCACGGCGGCCGCAATGTGTCGCCGGACGACTTTGAGGCGATGGTGGAGGATGCCCGCCACCATCTGGAGGATTTCTCCCTGGGCGAGGAGCTTTCGGCGGCGATCTGTGACGGCAGGGTTCACATGCTTGGAACCTCCGGCACCGTGACCACGCTTGCCGGCGTGCACTTCGGTCTCAAGCGCTACGACCGCCGCCGGGTCGATGGTGCCTGGATGGATTCCGAGGATGTGTCGGCTATGATTGAGCGGCTGCGCTCGATGCCCTATGAGGAGCGTTGCGACAACCCCTGCATCGGTGCCGACCGGGCGGACCTGGTGCTCGCCGGCTGCGCGATCCTCGAGGCGATCCGGCGTCGCTGGCCCTGCCAGCGCCTGCGTGTGGCGGACAGGGGCTTGCGCGAGGGAATGCTGATGGAGCTGATGGCGGCCGACAATGTCTGGCGGCGCAGCTCGGGGGCGCGCCACAGGGCGCGCGGAAGGAAAGACAGATGAGCACATCCGGCCGTGGCCGCGGCGATCGCGGCATGTTCGAGCGGGTCAAGACGGCCCGCCGACGGACCACGTCGTCTACGCGCTGGCTGCAACGGCAGCTCAACGACCCCTACGTCCGCCGCGCCAAGATCGATGGCTACCGCTCGCGCGCAGCCTACAAGATCCTGGAGATCGACGAGAAGCACAAGATCCTCAAGCCCGGCATGCGCATCGTCGACCTGGGCGCGGCTCCTGGCGGCTGGTGTCAGGTGGCGGCCACGGTCACCGGGTCCACCGACGAGGATCCGCTCATCGTGGGCATCGATTATCTGGAAGTCGAGGCCCTTCCCGGCGTGCGCCTGCTGCTCAAGGACTTTCTCGACGACGACGCGCCGGACGCGATCATGGCGGCGCTTGGCGGTCACGCGCCCGATCTCGTCATGTCCGACATGGCCGCGCCCACGACCGGCCATCGCCAGACCGACCACCTGAGAACCACCCACCTCTTCGAGGTGGCGGCAGAGTTCGCGCGCGAGACGCTGGCACCGGGCGGAGCCTTTCTGTCCAAGGTTTTCCGCGGCGGCACCGAGAATGAACTGCTGGCCACGCTGAAGCGTGACTACCAGACGGTGCAGCACATCAAGCCGCCGTCGAGCCGCAAGGAAAGCCCGGAGCTCTATGTGCTGGCCAAGGGGTTTCGCGGGCGAAAGGACTGACGCAAGCCCGTCGGGTGGGCGCACAGGCGGGCGAAGCGGGAGCAGCACCTGCGTCTTCCGCCCAGGGAGAGCAGGCGCTGCATCCGCCGTTCCCGTGATTCTCCCTTTCGCGTCGGACCTCCGGAGGGATGCGCGCATCCCGCGCGCCTGCCCGTGGCCGCCCCTGTGAGGCCGCACCGCGCAGAAGCTTGCTTTCACAGGACAACTTCGGGACGCGCCTTCGCAATTGCGGGAAATCGACATGCTGCATGCGCGAAGCGGCTTCCCATCCTGTCTCACGCATGTTATTGACCCGCGCCAACTTCTCCCATCTGAGACCGCCCTGCCGGAGGCTTCCTCGCTAGCCGGTTGGCCGTCCATTCCTGCAAAGGGGATTGGCACAATGTCAGCATTCTACCAGTCGATTCACGGCACCGAGGCGCTCACCTTCGATGACGTGTTGCTGATGCCCGGGCATTCGGAGGTTCTGCCTTCCGAGACCGACCTGCGCACACGCGTGACGCGCGGTCTGGAAGTCAACTTCCCCATCCTCTCCTCTGCCATGGACACGGTCACGGAATGGCGCCTCGCCATCGCGATGGCCCAGGCTGGCGGCATCGGCGTGATCCACCGCAACCTGACCATCGACCAGCAGGCCGAGCAGGTGCGCCAGGTGAAGAAGTTCGAATCCGGCATGGTGGTCAATCCGCTGGTGATCGGCCCGGATGCGACGCTGCAGGATGCGCTTGACCTGATGCAGCGGTTTTCGATCTCCGGCATTCCGGTTGTCGAGAATGGCGGCAAGGGCGGTCAGGTCGTAGGCCGGCTGGTCGGCATCCTCACCAACAGGGATGTGCGCTTCGCCTCGGATCCGGGCCAGCGCGTCGCCGAGCTGATGACCCACGAGAGGCTCGTCACGGTGGACGAGAGCGTCAGCCAGAGCGAGGCCAAGCGTCTCCTGCACCACCACCGCATCGAGAAGCTGCTCGTCGTCGACGAGAGCAACAAGTGCATCGGCCTGATCACCGTCAAGGACATGGAGAAGGCGCAGCTCAACCCGAACGCCTCCAAGGACGACCAGGGGCGCCTGCGTGTCGCCGCGGCCACGACCGTCGGGCCGGAGGGGTTTGAGCGGGCCGAGCGTCTGATCGATGCCGGCGTCGATCTGCTTGTCGTCGACACCGCCCATGGCCATTCCGAGCGCGTGCTGGAGATGGTACGGCGGGTGAAGTCCCAGTCCAACGCCGTTCAGGTGCTGGCAGGCAACGTTGCAACGGCCGACGGCACCCGCGCGCTCATCGATGCCGGGGCCGACGCGGTCAAGGTCGGCATCGGCCCGGGCTCGATCTGCACCACCCGCATCGTCGCCGGCGTCGGCGTTCCTCAGCTCACCGCGATCATGGAAGCCTGTTCGGTTGCCGAGAAGGATGGGGTTCCGATCGTCGCCGACGGCGGCATCAAGTACTCCGGCGATCTCGCCAAGGCGCTTGCCGGAGGCGCGTCGGCTGCGATGATCGGCTCGCTGCTGGCCGGCACGGACGAGAGCCCCGGCGAGGTCTATCTGCACCAGGGACGCTCGTACAAGTCCTACCGCGGCATGGGCTCGGTTGGCGCAATGGCGCGCGGTTCCGCCGACCGCTACTTCCAGGCGGAAGTGCGCGATGCCCTGAAGCTCGTCCCCGAGGGCATCGAGGGACAGGTGCCCTACAAGGGGCCGCTGGCCAGCGTGCTGCACCAGCTTGGCGGCGGCCTGCGGGCAGCCATGGGCTATGTCGGCGCGAAGACGATCACCGATTTCCAGGACAAGGCTCGCTTCGTCCGCATCTCCGGCGCCGCGCTGCGCGAAAGCCACGCCCATGACGTGACGATCACCCGCGAAAGCCCCAACTACCCCTCGAGCGTCTGAGGAGACGTGGCGGAGATACAATCTTCTCCGCCCACGACAAAACAACCAGCGCCCGGGAAGGGCGCTGGTTCTGGCGGAACATGGCTTCGTCCGTGAACGAGGTCATTGCGTGCACATCGCGCCTGAGCAGCCGCAGAACGGCTGGCGCGCCAGCGCCGAGGGTTAGTCTACCGGGCGAGGCTGTGGACGGCGCCGGCTGGACTTCTTGCTTTTCTGCGCCATCTCCAGGAGGCGATGGGCACAGGCAACCAGGATCTCCGGAGACTCCGTCTCGAGGTCCTGCGCAGCGTAAGCGAAATAGGCTTTCCAGGCTTGCAGTTCCTTGGCGGGATCAATCGTTCCTTCGAGCGTATCGTTCATGCTCTGCACCTCCGGTTTCACTCAGAAAACTGGAAGGAACGTTATGTAAACGTTATAAATTCCGGCCATTTTTGCACGCTTTGGTTGATTTTCGGTTGTATGCTGGCATTAATCACGAGGCGTTGCAATCAGTGGATGCTTATCCGGTTGGTATGCGCGTTATTTTTTCTTTTCCGGCAGAGAGGCGACTTCGGCGGCGCAGTGATTGGCAATGGCGCGCCTATCGGCTAAAGCAGCGGGAAGGGGATGCGCCAGCGACGGCTGGTCTTCCGCATTGCCCTTCGGATTTCGCGCGAGACGCGGATGCCGTGCCGGCAAGGACACCGGGCCGGGCACCGAGCTCTGTCGAGTTCGCGCATATTTGCATGATCGGGGACATGGAATGAAGGACGGAGGCCGTCTGGCCGCGGCAATCGAGATTCTCGGCGTTGTCGAGACACAGAGGCGACCGGTTCAGGACGCGCTGAAGGAGTGGGGGCACGGCCACCGCTTTGCCGGTTCCGGAGACCGGCTCGTCATCGCCAACCTCGTGTTCGATGCGTTGCGCCACCGCCTGTCGCTCGCCGCTCGCATGGGCGACGCGGATCCGCGCAGGCTGGTGCTTGCGACCTACGCCGGCGCCTGGGAATTTGGCATCGAGGGGCTGGAGAAGGCCTTCGAGGGCGACCGCTTCGCGCCCGAGCCGCTGTCCGACGCCGAGCGGACGCAGTTGCTTGCCGTGATGCCGGAGGATGCTGCGCCCAACGCCCGCGCCGATGTTCCCGACTGGCTCTGGCCCGAGTTCGAGGCTGCCTTCGGCGACGAGGCCGTCGCGGAAGGCCATGCGCTTGCCGAGCGCGCGCCGATTGATCTGCGTGTCAACCGGCTGAAGAACGACCGTGACAAGCTGACCCGCCGCCTGTCACATGTCGAACTCGGCCCGACGGCGACCTCGCCCGTGGGTCTTCGCATCGCACCGCCGCGCGGCAAGGTCCGCGCGCCGCATGTGCAGGCGGAGGAGGGGTTCCGGAAGGGCTGGTTCGAACTTCAGGACGAGGCGAGCCAGATTGCGTCTCTCGTCGCCGCCTCGGTGATGCCTGCCCAGGTGCTCGACTATTGCGCCGGAGGCGGCGGAAAGACGCTGGCGCTTGCCGGCGAACTCGAGAACCGCGGCCAGATCTATGCGCATGATGCGAGCAAGCTTCGGCTCGCTCCGATCTATGAGCGCCTGCAGCGCGCCGGCGCCCGCAACGTGCAGGTGCGCGATCCCGAGGCCGGTGGTCTTGAGGATCTCGAGGGCCGCATGGATCTTGTCTTCGTCGATGCGCCGTGCTCCGGGTCCGGCGTCTGGCGTCGCCGTCCGGATTCAAAGTGGCGCATCACCCCCAATGCACTTGCCGCGCGCCGGCAGGAGCAGGACGAGGTGCTGTCCGCCGCGCAGAGGTTCGTGCGTTCGGGCGGACATATGCTCTATGCGACCTGTTCGGTTCTGCCCTCGGAGAACGAAGAGCGTGTGCGCGCCTTTCTCGAGCGCGAGCCCGGCTTTGCCGCCGTCGACCTTTCCGCCCGTTGGGAGACGATCTTCGGCACCGAGGCGCCAAAGCCGCGGTTCTCGCGGGAAGGCTTCGCGACGCTGAGCCCGGCGCGGACGTCGACCGACGGCTTCTTCATCGCACTTCTGGAGCGGGGCGCCTGACGGCCCGTTCCAGTACATTACCAATTCTTAATTCCACCGACAGGCGCCTGTAAGGCGGCGTGCTCCATAAGGGATGGGCAAGCCGGCGACATCGCTTCCCCGCGTGACACGCCGGCACCAGGTTCCCGACCCGTCACGTGGAGACGAAACATGTCGAACATCCGTATCCCCCGCGCTTTTCGCCGCCTGCCGAGCCGCAAAGGCGTTGTCGCTGGCGCTCTCGCGCTCGGCTTGGCCGGCGCGCTGAGCGCTCAGACCGTCGTTCCCGGCCAGTTCGCCCTTGCCGATCCGGTGCGTGTCGATGCGCCGGCACCGGTGAACTTCGCGCCGGTCGTCGCCGCCGTGAAGCCGGCCGTCGTCAGTGTCCGCGTCGTCACCGACGAGACGCCGCAGATGATGTCCTCCCAGGGTGGCATTCCCGGCTTCGAGGATCTCCCGGACGGTCATCCGCTGAAGCGATTCTTCCGCCGCTTCGGGGGCGATCCCTCCGGCAACGGCGAGCAGCGCCAGCAGCCGCGCCGCCATGGCATGGCGCAGGGCTCCGGCTTCTTCATCACCGATGACGGCTATGTGGTTACCAACGAGCATGTTGTCGCCGATGGCAGCAAGTACACCGTTGTCGCCGATGACGGCACCGAGTACGACGCTCGCCTTGTCGGCGCCGACAAGCGCACCGACCTCGCCCTGCTGAAGATCGACGGCAAGAACGACTTCCCTTATGTGGAATTCGCCGATGACGCGCCGATGGTCGGCGAATGGGTTGTCGCCGTGGGCAATCCCTTCGGCCTTGGCGGGTCTGTGACCGCCGGCATTGTTTCGGCCCGTGGCCGCGACATCGGCGCCGGTCCCTATGACGACTTCATCCAGATCGACGCGCCGGTGAACCGGGGCAACTCGGGCGGTCCGGCCTTCAACGTCAAGGGCCAGGTCATCGGCATCAATGCGGCGATCTTTTCGCCCTCCGGCGGCAATGTCGGTATCGCTTTCGCGATCCCTGCCTCGACCGCTCGCGGCATTGTCGCCGACCTCAAGAACGACGGAACCGTCGTGCGCGGCTGGCTCGGCGTTCAGATCCAGCCGGTGACGAAGGACATCGCCGAGAGCATTGGTCTTGACCAGCCCAAGGGCGCGATCGTGGCCGAGGCCCAGGACGGAAGTCCGGCGCTCAAGGCTGGCGTGCGCACCGGTGATACGATCCTGTCCGTCGACGGCGAGAAGATCGACAGCCCGCGCGATCTGGCCCGCAAGATCGCCGGATATCCGCCGGAAACCGACGTCACCCTCGGCGTCTGGCGCGATGGGGCCAAGGAGACCGTCAAGGTCAAGCTCGGCACTCTTGAAGACAAGTCGACCGTCGCCTCGCTCAAGCCGACAGGCAAGGACACCGCCTTCGTCGACAGCCTCGGCATCGAGTTGGCAAGTGCCGCGAAGGTTGGGGCGGGCGACAAGGGCGTCGTCGTCACCGATGCGGTGGCCGATGGTCCGGCGGCCGAGAAGGGCCTCAAGCGCGGCGACGTGATCCTCGAAGTCGCCGGCAAATCGGTGAGCGAGCCGGGCGATGTTGCCAGTGCTGTGCTCGCGGCCAACGAGAACGGTCGCAAGGCGGTGCTCATGCGGGTGGAAAGCGACGGAGCGACGCGGTTCATCGCGGTGCCCGTCTCCAAGGGCTGATCCGTAGCACAACGCTCCGGCCCGCCTTCCGCCTCCCGAAAACGCGCCCGGGAGGCGGTCCCCGGCGGGCCGGTGACGGCCGGAGCTGACTGGGAAGGTCCGCAACCGCCGCAAGCCGGATCCGGTTGTCCCTGGCCCCGAAGCTCACGCTTCGGGGCCTTGTCGTTTCAGGCGAAGGTGCGTCCCGAACTTGGACCAGGGAGAGTTCCGATGCTATGCACGCCAGATGATGTTGCCGCCCGCCCGCGCGGGACGCAAAGCCCGGATGAGACGATGCGCATTCTGATTGTGGAGGACGATGTCGAGGCTGCCGGCTATCTCGCCAAGGCCTTGCGCGAGGCCGGCCATGTGGTCGATCACGCCGCCGATGGCGAAACGGGCTACGAACTGGCGACGACAGCGCCCTACGATGTTCTGGTGGTCGACCGGATGCTGCCGCGCCGCGACGGCCTTTCCGTGATCTCGGGGCTTCGGGCGGAGGGCTATCATACGCCCGTTCTGGTGCTCTCCGCGCTCGGTCAGGTCGATGATCGGGTGACGGGTCTGCGCGCCGGCGGTGACGACTATCTGCCGAAGCCCTATGCTTTTTCCGAGCTGCTCGCCCGTGTCGAGGCGCTCGGGCGGCGTCCGCGCCAGCAGGACGTGGAGACCGTCTACACGGTTGGCGACCTCACGCTCGACCGGCTGCGCCACACCGTGACACGCGCCGGCCGAGAAATTCCGCTGCAGCCGCGCGAGTTCAAGTTGCTCGAATACCTCATGCAGAACGCCGGCCAGGTGGTGACCCGCACCATGCTGCTTGAGCATGTGTGGGAGTATCATTTCGATCCGCAGACCAATGTCATCGACGTTCATATCTCGCGCCTGCGCGCCAAGATCGACAAGGACTTCGAGCGGCCGTTGCTGCATACCATCCGGGGCGCCGGCTACACGATCCGCGATGCCGGCCCGGCGGCCGCGTGAGCGGCAGGGACCCTGCCATGAGACAACTCTCTGCAACCGGACGTGTGTTCCGCACCACGGTCATCAGGCTGGCGCTGATCTATTTCATCGCCCTCACGCTCGCCTCCGGCGCGGTTCTGGTCTATCTGAGCCAGAACACCGCGATGGTGTTGCGCCAGCAGGCGGTCGAGACCATCGATGCGGAAATCTCCAGCCTCGCGGATCGCTACCGCATCGCCGGCATCCGGGGGCTGGTGGCAACCGTCGACGCCCGCTCCCGCCGCCCGGGCGCCAGTCTCTATCTTGTCGTCGATTTCGCCGCCAACCAGATCGCAGGCAACATCGAGAGCCTTGACGACCGGGTGCTGGCAAGTGCTGCCGGTGAGCTGCAGCAGGTCTCCTATGTTCCCATCGGCGATGGCGCCCGCCGCGAGGCGCTGGTGCGCGTGTTCGAGCTGCCCGGCGGGTTCCGCCTTCTGGTCGGGCGGGACCTCCAGGAGCAGATGCGGTTCCGCTCGCTCCTGTCGGAAGCGACGCGCTTCTGGCTCGTCGTCGTCGCCGTGCTTGGCATCGTCACTCTGGTTTTCGTCCGCCGCAGAGTCCTGAGGCGGATCGACGCGATGGCGGAAACCGGTCGTCGGATCATGGAGGGCGATCTTTCCGAGCGGCTTCCGGTGGAGGGATCGGGCGATGAGTTCGACCGGCTCGCCGTCGGCTTCAACGCCATGCTCGACCGCATCGAGGCGCTGATGCACGGTCTGAAGGACGTCTCCGACAACATCGCCCACGACCTCAAGACGCCGCTGACGCGCATGCGCAACCGCGTCGAGGAGGCGGTGCGCGGCGATGTCGGCGATCCGCTCGCCAGGGAGGCACTGAACCGGACGCTCGAGGATTGCGATGCCCTGATCCGCACCTTCGACGCGCTGCTGCGCATCGCCCGGCTCGAGGCCGGTTCAATGGGAGCCCAGTTCGAGCCGGTCGATCTCGGCGCACTGCTGGAGGAAGTCGGCGAACTCTACCAGCCGGTCGCCGAGGACGAGGGCGGGACGCTGGAAGTGCGTGCCGGCGAGAGGCTTTTCGCCGAGGCAAACCGCGAACTCATCGTCCAGGCGCTGATCAATCTTATCGAGAACGCCCTCAAATACGGACATTCGACCGACGCGGCGGGCGCGCGCATCGTTCTGGCCGCCGAACGCGAGGGCGACCAGGTGGCGCTGTCCGTGCGAGACTTTGGCAGCGGCATCGACGATGCCGACAAGGAGCGGGTGACGCACCGCTTCATCCGGCTGGAGGAAAGCCGCAACGCACCAGGCTCTGGCCTGGGGCTGAGCCTCGTCTCGGCGGTCGCCCATCTGCACAAGGGCACCCTCAGGCTCGAGGACGGAGACCCGGGGCTACGCGCGGTGCTGCGGCTTCCCGAGGGCGAGGCACCGGCTGCACCTCATTCGGCGGACGTCGCGGAGGGTACAGGAGGCGAGAGGGCAGGGGGCGACGATGCGCGCTCTCTTCCCGCGCCGGGCGTCTCGCGCTAAAGGGAGGCTGCGGAGCGCGAACGCGATCCGAAACGACAACAGGGCGCGGACACCGGTCCGCGCGGGGGGATGCGAGTGAGCGAGACACGGGACACGGCTTCGCGCGGCGGGCAGCGGAACGAGGCGGCGGACGCCAGCGGGCGGGCGCTGGCGCAGGTGATCGGCTGTGTGCCGGCGCCGGCCGATGCGGCTGCGGCCGAGGCGATCCTTGCCGATCTCGAGAGCGCTCTCGAGCGCACCGGAAGCACCTTCGGGGCGCAGACCCGCGCACGCGTCTCGGATTTTCTCGGCGGCGCCCTGTCGAACGCGCCCTATCTGCGCGATCTCGCTGCTTCGGCACCCGAGCGGCTGGCCGACATCCTCGAAAGCGTGCCCGCGGACCGGGTTGAACGCTTGATCGCGGCCACCCGCGATCTCGTCGCCGCCGACGAGGCCGCGCTGATGACGGGGCTGCGGGACCACAAGAAGGATCTGGCGCTGACGCTGGCACTCGCCGATATCGCCGGCGCGCTCGATCTGGACGCGGTGACGGCCGGTCTCAGTCGTTTCGCCGATGCCGCGCTCACCGCGGCGATCCGTTTCTGCCTTCGCGATCTTGAACGACGCGGCCGATTTACCCCGGTGAACCCGGCCGCGCCCGAGGAGGGCTCGGGGTTCACGGTCCTGGCGATGGGTAAATACGGCGCGCTCGAACTGAATTACTCCTCGGACATCGACCTGATCGTCCTCTACGACCCGGAGACCGCGCCCATTTCCGGCGATGCCGAGGCTCCGGTCGAGTTTGTCCGCGTGACCAAGCGCCTCGTCAAGTTGCTGAGCGATCGCACCGCCGACGGCTATGTCTTCCGCACCGACTTGCGGCTTCGCCCGGATCCGGGCGCGACGCCACTTGCCATGTCGATCCCCGCGGCGCTGGTCTACTACGAGAGCCTTGGCCAGAACTGGGAGCGCGCCGCGCTGATAAAGGCGCGTGCCTGTGCCGGCGACATCGCCTGCGGCGAGGCGTTCCTGCACGAGATCGAGCCCTTCATCTGGCGCAAGTATCTCGACTATGCCTCGATCGCGGACGTCCATTCCATCAAGCGTCAGATCCACATCCACAAGGGACACGGCGAGATCGCGGTCGCCGGGCACAACGTCAAGCTCGGACGCGGCGGCATCCGCGAGGTTGAGTTCTTCGCCCAGACCCAGCAGCTGATCGCCGGAGGTCGCATCAAGGCCCTGCGCGGCCGGCGCACGCTCGACATGCTCGTGACATTGTCCGAGCTGGACTGGATCGCGCCGGAAACCTGCAGCGAGCTGACCGAGGCCTACCGCTTCCTGCGCTCGGTCGAACACCGCATCCAGATGCTCAACGACGAGCAGACGCACATCCTGCCGGCCGATGACACCTCGCGCGCCCGCGTCGCGCGGCTGATGGGCTTCGACACGCTGGCAGACTTCGAGAACCGCCTGCGCGGTTACTTCCGCACCGTGCAGCGGCACTACTCGGCCCTTTTCGAGAACGAACCGGAGCTCGCCTCGGACCTTGGAAATCTGGTCTTCACGGGCGATGACGACGATCCCGACACGCTGGAGACTTTGTCGGGGCTCGGTTACAAGCGCCCGCGCGAGGCGGGCAAGATCATTCGCGCCTGGCATTTCGGCCGGTATCCGGCGGTGCGCTCGACACGCGCCCGCGAGCGGCTCACCGAGCTGCACCCGGCGCTCGTCGCCGCGCTTGCCTCCACCGACAATGCCGACCAGGCGCTTCTCGCCTTCGACGGCTTCCTGTCGAAGCTGCCGGCGGGTGTGCAGCTCTTCGCGTTGCTGCGCTCCAACCCGCAGTTGCTGCGCCTTCTGGCGACGGTGATGGGGTCCGCGCCGCGTCTGGCGGAACTCGTCTCGAAGCGGGTTCATGTCCTTGATGCGGTGATCGATCCGGCCTTCTTCGGCACGATGCCGACCTCGGCCGAATTCGAGGCGGGACTGAAGCGTACGCTCGATCTCGCCCGTTTCTACGAGGATGCGCTCGACCGCGCGCGCATCTTCGCGCAGGAGCAGCAGTTCCTGATCGGCCTGCGTCTGCTCACCGACACGATGACCGCGCATCAGGTGGGCGAGGCGCTTGCCCGACTGGCGGAGACGATCGTCGCCGGGCTTCTTCCTCATGTGGTCTCCCTGGTGGCTGAGAACCACGGACGGCTGCCGGGTGCCGAATGGGCGGTTCTGGCCATGGGCAAGCTCGGCGGGCGCGAGATGACGGCCTCGTCGGATCTCGATCTCATCCTGCTCTACGAACACCCCGAGGAGGTCACCCAGACGGACGGCGCGCGGCCGCTGCCCACCAGCCAGTATTTCATCCGCCTGACCCAGCGCCTGGTCTCGGCCCTTTCGGCGCCGACCGCCGAGGGGCAGCTTTACGAGGTCGACTTCCGCCTGCGGCCGTCCGGCAACGCCGGACCGCTGGCAACCCGCCTTTCGTCCTTCGAGGCCTATCAGTCGAGCGACGCCTGGACGTGGGAGCACATGGCATTGACCCGCGCCCGGGTGATTGCCTCGTCCTCGGAGGGGTTTGCTGCGCGCATCGGCGATTTCATCGAGGGCACGCTGTCGAAACAGCGCGATGCGAAAACGCTCGCCGGCGAAGTCGCGGCGATGCGGGGGCGTATCGAGGCGGACAAGGGCACGAAGGACATCTGGGAGATCAAGCAGGTCGCCGGCGGTCTGGTCGACATCGAGTTCATAGCCCAGTACCTCCAGCTCGCGCATGCGCACAAGGCGCCGGAAATACTGTCCCAGACGACCGAAACCGCTCTGGAACGCGCGCTCGAGGCCGGAGTCCTTAGCGCCGGCGACGCGGAGATCCTGTTGCCCGGCATTCGCCTCTATCATGCACTGACCCAGGTTCAGCGCCTTGCGCTCGAGGGGCGCTTCGATGCGGAGGCCGCTCCGAAGGGCGTGCGCCAGCTTCTCGCGCATGCCGGCGAGGCCCCCGATTTCGCCCATCTGGAGCTTCTCCTGCAGGAGCGCCAGGAGGCGGTGCGCCAGACTTTCGAGCGTCTGCTGGGCCCGGTCCGTGCGCCGGAAAAGAGCTGAGTCAGCGCGCCATCGCCGCTCACGCAATTGAAAAAAGGCCGCCGGATGTATCCGGCGGCCTTTCTCAATTGCTGTCTTCTCGCGCCTTTGCGAGGGGCTCAGGCGATCTGCCGGATCGCGGCCTTCGCCTTTTCCGCCGCATCGACGATCACCTCTTCGGGGACCTCCGGGCGGCCGATCGGGCGCGGCGCATGGAGCGGCAGGCGGACGGTGACGGCGGTGCCTTCGCCCACCTTGGAGCGGATGGTCATGGTGCCGCCATGCAGGCGCACCAGCGACTGGGCGATGGCCAGCCCCAGGCCGGATCCCTTGTGCGTCTTGGTGAACTGGTTCTCGACCTGGACGAAGGGCTTGGCGAGGCGGGCGATATCCGCATCCTTGATGCCGATGCCCGTGTCCTTGATGACGATCTCCACCGCTTCGTCCTTCTCCCGCGAGCGGTTGGCGGAAATCCGCACCTTGCCGCCGTCGGGGGTGAACTTCACGGCGTTGGAGAGCAGGTTCAGCAGCACCTGCTTCACCGCGCGGCGGTCGCCGGAGAGCGTCAGCCCCTCCGCGGTCTCGCTCTCCACGGCGATGCTCTTTTCGGCTGCCGTGGCGGAGATGATGCGGCTGACGTCGCTGACCATGGCGACAAGGTCGACCTCCTCGCGCTTCAGATCCATCCGGCCGGCCTCGATCTTCGACATGTCGAGAATGTCGTTGATCACGTTGAGCAGGTAGCGACCACTGTCATGAATGTCCGAGCAATACTCCGTGTACTTGTCGGAGCCCAGGGGGCCGAACATGCCCTTGTCCATGATCTCCGAGAAGCCGATGATCGCGTTCAGAGGTGTGCGCAGCTCGTGCGAGATATTGGCGAGGAATTCGGACTTGGCCTGGTTCGCTTCCTCGGCCTTGGTCTTTTCCTGCGAGTACTTCTCGGCCAACTCGACAAGCTGCTGGGCCTGCACCTCGAGTTTCTGGCGCGACTGGCGGAGGTCGGCGACGGTGGCCATCAGCCGCCGCTCGCTCTCCATCAGCTTTTCCTCATGGCGCTTCAGCGCGGTGATGTCGGTGCCGACCGAGACGAAGCCGCCGTCCTTGGTCCGCCGCTCGGAGATCTGCAGCCAGCGGCCGTCGGCGAGCTGTGCCTCGTAGCTGGAGGAGGGGTCCGAACCGTCGCTGCCGATGGTCGGGCTCGCCGAGACCACGGTCTGGCGCGCCGCGGACATGACGTCGGCATAGGCGGTGCCGGCCTTGATCGCCGACGTCGGCAGGTTGTGGAGCTTCTGGTAATTGGAATTGCACATCACCAGACGGTTTTCGGTGTCCCACAGGACGAAGGCTTCCGAGATCGTCTCGATGGCGTCGCGCAGGCGCAGGTCAGCGGTGCGGCTCTGCTCGGCGAGCTGACGCTGCTCGGTGATGTCGATGCAGATGCCGATCAGGTGCGGCTCGGAGAGGCCGGGCTCGCTCTGCACCTCGGCGCGTGCACGCAGCCACACCCAGTCGCCGTTGGCGTGGCGCATGCGGAACATACGGTCGACGGTCGTCTCGCCGGTTTCCAGCAGGCTTTCCGCCAGGTCGTAGAGGTCGATGTCGTCGGGATGGGTCAGCGCTGAAATCTCGGAAAAACCGAGGATGTCGTCGCGCGCTTTCATTCCGAGCATTTCGTAGAGGGATGCGGACCAGAAGATGCGTCCGCGCGACAGATCCCAGTCGAACAGGCCGCAGCGGCCGCGGTCGAGCGCGAGATCGATGCGTGCGCGCGTCGCGGCATAGATCTGGTCGGCCTGCTCGGCGCGGGTCGCCTGGGCGAAGAAGGCATAGATCAGCACGATCATGACGGAGGCGGTGCCGACGAAGAGCGTCACATTGGCCGAAACGCCAGTGCGCCACTCGGCGAAGATCATGTCCTTGTCCTGGATCAGCCCCACCATGCCGAGACGGCCGTTGAGGTGATGGACAGTCGCATAAGCTTCGGTGTCGCTACCGGAATCGATGGTCAGTACGCCGGCGCGGGCACCGAACACGGTGAGCGGCTGCCCGGCGCCGAGAAGCTCGGCGAGAAGACGTCCGTCGAGGTCGGAGCGCTGCGGCGCGGTGGCGACGATGCGGCCGTCGGCGTCGGCGACATAGATGCGGCGGCCGTCGCTGGTCGCGCGCGGCGGCAGGTTGTCGGCAAGGGCCGCCTGCAGCGCACTCTCGAAGCCCATCTCCGGCAGTTCGCCCTCGGCCGCGTCGAGGCGCGCCGTCAGCGTCGTGGCGATCATGGTGAGATCGTCGCGGGCGCGCTGGTCGGTCTCTTCATGGTCGTAGGAAAGGGTAAGGGCGCGGTAGGTCGCCAGCGTGGCGATGAAGACGATGCAGAGGATCGGAATGGCGCGACGGAAGAAGGGTTCCGCCGTCAGCAGGCGCTGATAGGCAGGCTGCGCGAGCAGTCGGATATGACCGGTCAGCGACTGCGTTTCGCGGTGTCGCCGAAGAATGTCCGCGAATCGACGCGCGGACGCTGAGCCTGCAAAGGCACGCGCCATGTTATTGGCCCCCGATGTGTCGATTAAGCCGCCAAACTGCACTCGAGCGCCGCTCGAATCGATTTCATTTGAATCGCATTCGCTTGATTTGTCCAGAGTCGGCCAAGAAAAATATGGTTAAGCAAAGATTAAGGCGAATTGCGGATTGCACAACTCTTGCGAGTCTCCGGCGCATATATTTGCGGGGGCGGATGCGCCGGAGACTCACCGCTTACTGAAGGCAGCGATCGACGATATCGCGCAGGTCGACGGAAAGGTCTTGCGCCTTCGCCAGCGCCTTGAGGCAGGTCTCGGCGCGTGTCCTGCGGTCCGGTTCCAGGGCGCGCCAGGAACGGAAGGCGGACATCAGCCGCGCCGCCGCCTGCGGGTTGCGCTTGTCGAGGTCCTGCACGAAGGCGGCGACGAAGGCGAAACCTTCGCCATCCACCCGGTTGAACTGGCTCTGGTTGCCTGTGGCAAAGGCACCGATCAGGGCACGCACCCGGTTGGGATTGCCAGCCGAGAAGCCAGGATGAGCGCACAGGGCCTTGACCCGGTCGAGGGTGTCGGCGGCCGGGGCGGTTGCCTGCACCATGAACCACTTGTCCATTGCCAGCGGTGTTGCGCGGTGGCGCTCCTCGAAGGCGGAGAGTGCTTCCTCATGCCCTGGCAGGTTGGCGTGGACCATCGTGGTCAGCGCGGCGAAGCGGTCCGTCATGTTGTCCGCGGCGCGGAACTGGGCGGCGACCAGTTCGGCGGCCTCGGGAACGGAGCCGTTGCCGAGATAGTCGAGAACCACGTTGCGCAGCGCGCGCCGGCCGGCGGCGGCTGCATCGGGCGAGAAGCCGCCGGAGGAGGCCATCTCGTTGTAGAGGCCGAGAAGCGCCGGGGTCAGCGCGTCGGAAAGGCTGCTTCGCAGCCAGGCGCGCGCCGCGCGTATCGCCTCCGGATCGATGTCACGGCCGATCTCGCGGGCAATGTCCGCCTCGCCCGGAAGTTGCAGGCACAGGGCGCGAAACGCTGGTTCGAGCGCCGCGTCGGTCGCATTGGCGCGGATCGCGGCCACAAGACTGCCATCGAGCACCGGCTCGCTCTGGCTGGCGATGGCAGCGGTTGCGGCGATCAGCGTCTTCGTCACCACCGTCTGCAAGGCCTCCCAGCGGTTGAACGGGTCGCTGTCGCGTGCCGACAGGAAGAGTTGATCGGTATCGGAAACGTCGCTTCTCAGGTTCACCGGGGCGGAGAAACCGCGAAGCAGCGAGGGGACGGGCTTTTCGGCGATGCCGGACAGCACGACCTCGTGGCGCTCGGCGACGATGTGGAGCACGTCGCCCGTCATCTCCGCGCCGGTCACGGTTTCGGGTGTCAGGTCGCGGCCGTCGCCGGCGACGAGGCCGAGCCGCAGCGGGATGTGCAGCGGTTGCTTGGCGGTCTGTCCAGGCGTCGGCGCGGTGCGCTGCTCGACGGCAAGCGTCAGCGTGCCGGCTGCGGCGTCATGGGTGCTGGAAACGGTTAGCGTCGGCGTGCCCGCCTGCTCGTACCACAGCGCGAACCGGGAGAGATCGCGACCGCTTGCCTCGGCGAAACAGGCGAGAAACGCCTCGATGGTCGTTGCCTCGCCGTCATGGCGGTCGAAATAGAGGTCCATGCCGTTACGGAAGGCGTCGTCGCCGACGACGGTCTTCAGCATGCGCACGACTTCCGACCCCTTCTCGTAGACGGTCGCGGTGTAGAAGTTGTTGATCTCATGGTAGAGGCGCGGGCGCACCGGATGGGCGAGCGGTCCCGCGTCCTCCGGGAACTGGTGCGACTTCAGCAGCCGGACGTCGGCGATGCGCTTGACCGCGCGCGAGCGCATGTCGGCGGAGAACTCCTGGTCGCGGAAGACCGTCAGGCCCTCTTTCAGGCAGAGCTGGAACCAGTCGCGGCAGGTGATCCTGTTGCCGGTCCAGTTATGGAAGTATTCGTGCGCGATTACCGCCTCGATGCCGGCATAGTCCTGGTCGGTCGCCGTGTCCGGGTTCGCCAGCACGTATTTGTCATTGAAGATGTTGAGGCCCTTGTTCTCCATCGCGCCCATGTTGAAGTCGGAGACGGCGACGATGTTGAACACGTCGAGATCGTAGACCCGCCCGAAGACCTCCTCGTCCCAGCGCATCGACCGCTTGAGACTGTCCATGGCCCAGCCGCAGGCATCCTGGTTGCCGTGCTCGACGAAGATGTTGAGCGCCACCTCGCGTCCGTCGGCGGCGGTGAAGGTATCGGGCATCACCGCGAGATCGCCGGCGACCATGGCGAAGAGATAGCTCGGCTTCGGGTGCGGGTCGTGCCAGACGGCGTAGTGCCGGTCGGTGCCCGGCACCGGGCCGGCGTCCACCGGATTGCCGTTGGCCAGAAGCACGGGTGCCTCGCTCGCCCGCGCCTCGATGCGCGTGGTGTAGAGCGCCAGGCAGTCCGGCCGGTCGAGGAAGTAGGTGATCCGGCGGAACCCTTCCGCCTCGCATTGCGTGCAATAGGTGCCGCTGGAGCGATAGAGGCCCATCAGCTTGGTGTTGGCGTCCGGATCGAGCCGGGTGTCGATGACGAGCGTGAAGGGGCCGTCCGGCACGCGGAAGATCTCCAGCCGGTCCGGCGTCACGACGTAATCGTCGCCGGCCAGCGCGCTGCCGTCGAGGGTGAGGCCGGTCAGCGCCAGCTCGTCGCCGTCGAGCACCAGCGGCGCGTCCGCGGGAGTGCCTTTGTTGCGGCGCACGGTCAGGCGGGCGGAGACCTTCGTCGCCTTCGGCGCGAGACGAATGTCGAGCTCGACCGTTTCGATCAGGAAGGCGGGCGGGCGGTAGTCCTCGAGACGGACGGGAGCGGTTGTTTCCGGGCGCATTGGCAGGTCCTCAAGGTCGGCGCGGTGGCCTCCGCGCGAAACAGGATGAAGGCGGCGAGGTCGTCTTGTCAGCAGATCTTGCGAGCCATCGAGACGAGTGTCCCGGTCAGATCGCTTTGCGGATCGGCAAGGGGAGCGATCACTGTGAAATGGTTGTCGTTTCCGCGGATGTCGAGCCTGGTGTCGACCCCGCCGCGTCCCCAGAGATCGGCGAAGACCCGCGACTGGCGGATGTACTCGCTGGACTCTCCGCCGCCGACGGCGGCCGTCAGGTGCAGGCCGACGGGCGGGGCGAGCGTCACCGGAGAGGCCTCGATCGCCTCCCTGCGATCAAGCCGCAGCTTCTCGTTGATCGAGGTGTCGAGCAACGGCTGCAGGTCGAAGAGGCCGGAGATGGAAAGGCCCGCCGGCACCAGACGCGGCGGCAGTCCGCGTGCGCCCCAGTCGGTGCCAAGCATCATGGCCGTGAGGTGACCGCCAGCGGAATGCCCATAGACAACGACGGGCTTGCGGTAGCGTTCCCATAGGTGGCCGACCAGGCGGCGCATCTCGCCGGTGATGTCGGCGACGCGCACATCCGGGCAGAGCGAGTAGTTGGCGACGGCGACGGGAATGCCATGCGCCACCGGGCCGCGCGCCATGTGCGAGAAGAAGCTGCGGTCGAGCGCCTGCCAGTAGCCGCCATGGATGAAGAGGCCGATAACGCCGGTCTCCGGCAGTCCGCCCTCGGGCAGGAAGACATCATAGGTGGTGCGCACCGAGAGCTCATAGGACACGCCGATCTCGCCGGCCGCGGTCTCGCGATAGGCGGCGGCGTCGCGGGCCCACCCCTCGATCAGCGTCGGATGCTCGGGCACCAGGGCCCGGTTGTTGTATTCAGCCTCATAGTCGGTCACGCAAAGATGCTCCCTTGTTGGACCCGTATTAGCCGGTGAGGGAAGGCGAGGACAAGAGAGCGGTGGGTCTGCCTTCTCCCGGTCGCACGCGGGCTCGCGTTTTGCCCGGATTCGGGATTAAGGTGCGAAAATCGAGACACCAGGGCGCAGAACCAGAAATCAGGCATGATCACCTCCTTGCGAAGATATGGGCGCGGACGCCTGCGCGGGATTTCCCTGACCGTTCTCGTCGGCATGGCGTTCGGCCTGCTGCTCACGCTGTCGATGAGCCTGGTGCTGGGGTTGGCCGTCTTCGCCAACGCCCGCAACACCTTCTCGCTTCTCAACGACAAGGCGATCTTGTCGACCAACGCGCTCGAGCGGCAGTTGCGCGACCATCTCGACCTGGCCTCGAGCGCCGTGGTCCATCTCAAGACCATGCTCGACGGGACCCCCGTCGGTCCCTCGGAGCAGGAGCGCCTGCGCCCGGTGCTGCTGGCCGCGATGAATGCCAATCCGGCCATCGACGTGCTTGTTGTCTCCGACGTTTCACACCGCGAGTTCGGTGTCTATCGGTCCAGCAGCGACAAGCTCTGGCCGTTCCAGCGCGACGACCTCCCGGAAGTGGCGCAGCGCTACATCCTGCCGAAGGTCTCGGCGACCTCGGCGGCAACCTGGGGTCCGCTGATCACATCCGGCGAGGTGACCTACGCGAATGTCACCGTGCCCATCGTCGAAAACGGGACGCTTACCGGCTACCTCACCGCCGCCGTCTCGCTGGAAGAGCTCGGCCGGACCGTCGCCCAGCTCGACGACGGCCCGGCTTCCACCGTCTTCATCATCGCCAACGGCGACGAGGTGATTGCCCACTCCGATCTCGACCGGCTTCCCGACTTCGAAGGGGCGGTTGCCAGGCTTCCGGCCAGCGTCACCTCCATCGGCGACCCGGTTCTCGCCGCTTTTGACGCGACGCCGACGCTCGACAATTTCAAGAAGGCAAATGCCGCCGGCATTCAGGTTCGTGAGTTCGATGTGAGCGGCGGTCCGGAATATCTGTCGATCACCAAGGTGATCGCCGGATACGGACCCGGCGTATGGACGGTCGGCCAGTATTTCGAGGCCTCGACCATCTCGCGAGAGATCCGCCGGCTGGTTGGTTCGGCGTCGGTCGGCCTTGCCTCGATCATCGTCGCCCTTGGCTTCGCCATCCTGCTCGCCCGGCGAACCGCCCGCCCGCTTGCCGAAATCGCCCGGCGCGCGGGCTTCGTCGGCAAGCTCGACTTCGACAGCGTTCAGCCGCTGCCGCGCAGCCGCATCCGCGAGCTCGATCAGGTCTATCAGTCGTTTAACGCGATGGTCGTCGGTCTCAAGGCGATGAACATCTACGTGCCTCGCTCACTGTTCAGCAAGCTGATGCGTCTCGGCGTTCATCAGGCGACGGCGAGCGAGCACGATGTCACGCTGGTCTTTACCGATATCGTCGGGTTTACTTCGCTGTCGGAAAACCTGAGCGCTGCGGAAACGGCCGCGCTTCTCAATGCACATTTTGCTCTTCTCGTCGCCGCCGTGGAGCGGGAGGCGGGGACGGTCGACAAGTTCATCGGCGATGGCATGCTGGCCTTCTGGGGCGCGCCAGACGCGCGGGCCGACCATGCGCCGGCGGCGTTGCGCGCCTGTCTGCGCATCGCCGAGGCCATGAAGGCGGCGAACCGCGAGGCGGAACGCCAGGGGCGTCCGGCGTTCAAGGTGCGCATTGGCCTGCACAGCGGCCGTGTTGTCGTTGGCAATGTCGGCGCGCTCGACCGCTGGAACTATACCGTCGTCGGCGATGCGGTGAACCTTTGCGAGAGGCTTCAGTCCCTGGGGCGTGAGGTTGCGCCGGAGGAAGAGACGGTCATCCTGGCAAGCGACGCCGCCATGTCGATGGTGGCCGTCGATGGTGTTTCGGCCCGCGCCCAGGCGGTCAGGCCCGACGCGCCGGCGCCGCTTGGGGTGCCGATCGGTTCCCACAGGTTGCGCGGGCGTTCCGGATCGGTGACCGTCTGGCAGGTCGAGACCTCGACGGACCCGGCATCGGTCGGCCTGTTTGACGAGACTGTGGAGCATCTGGGAAGAAGTGCCTAGTTGGTCAGGGAACGTTCATGCACTTGTGATGAGTGTCACATACCGGGTCACGTTGGCCGGGTAGTCGTTGTTGCGGGTGGGGATTTGCCCTGAATTGCCTTTTACGGCAGCTTGTCACACCTATGACGGCTCGGTTCTATTGCATCTGAGATCTCGCCGGGGGGAGGGCGTATCGCGTGAATGTGCTGTCGATCGATGGCTTGAGTGTCGATTTTAGGACCGGCGAGGGAACAACCCGCGCGGTGGACAACGTCTCCTTCGACGTGCCGCACAACCGTACCGTGGCTTTGGTTGGTGAATCCGGCTCCGGCAAGACGGTCATCTCCCAGACGATCATGGGGCTTCTGCCTCAAAGCGCGCATGTTGCCGGCGGTCGCGTGCTCTTCCGTGACAGCGCCTCCGCGGCGCCGGTCGACATTGCCTCGCTCGACCGCAAAGGGCCGGCGATGCGGGCCATTCGCGGCAATCGCATCGCCATCATCTTCCAGGAGCCGATGACCTCGCTCTCGCCGTTGCACACCATCGGCGACCAGATCGGCGAGGCGGCCGAGCTGCATCGCGGCGTCGGTGCCGCCGAGGCGCGTGAGCTGACCCGCGAGATGCTCCGCCTTGTGCGCTTTCCCGATCCCGAGAGGGGAGTGGATGCCTATCCGTTCGAGCTCTCCGGCGGCCTGCGCCAGCGCGCGATGATCGCCATGGCGATGATCTGCCATCCCGCACTTCTCATTGCCGATGAGCCGACGACCGCCCTTGACGTGACGATCCAGGCCGAGATCCTGAAGCTGATCAAGGATGTGCAGGCCGAGCTCAGCATGTCGGTGTTGTTGATCACCCATGATTTCGGCGTTGTCGCGAACATGGCCGACGATGTGGTGGTGATCTATCACGGGCGCATCATGGAGCGCGGCAGCGCCCGCGAGCTGTTTTCCAATCCGGGGCATCCTTATCTCAAGGCGCTGCTGAATGCCGTGCCGCGCTTTGCCATGGAGGCGGGAGAGCGGCTCGTGCCGATCCGGCCGATCGAGCCCCACGCCGTCGGTTCCCGCAAGGAAACGCCATGCCACGCCGTACAGGCCGACGCACCGCTGGTGACGCTCGACGGCGTGACCAAGAGCTTCAAGGGGCGCAAGGGAGGACTGTTCTCCGGTCCGCCGCGCGAGATCCTGGCGCTCGACAACGTCTCCTTCACCGTCCGGCGCGGAGAATGCCTCGGCCTTGTCGGCGAGAGCGGTTCTGGCAAGACGACCACCGCCAAGGCGATCCTGCGCGCGCTCGATATCGACTCCGGTTCCATCTCCTATGACACCGGCAAGGGCGGCTGCGACGTCGCCCGTCTGTCGGGTGCTGATCTTCTAGACTATCGCAGGCGCGTGCAGCTCATCTTTCAGGACCCCTTCTCCTCGCTCAATCCGCGCATGACGGTGAACGAGCTGCTGGCGGAGCCGCTGGTCATCCACAAGGTCGGTACCCCGACCGAGCGCGCCGAGCGGGTGCGCGAGCTGATGAGCCTCGTCGGCCTCGACCCGCGCTTCCTGCGCCGCTATCCGCACTCCTTCTCCGGCGGCCAGCGTCAGCGCATCGGCATTGCCCGTGCACTTGCGCTCAATCCCGAGTTCATCCTCTGCGACGAGCCGACCTCGGCGCTGGACGTATCGGTTCAGGCGCAGATCCTCAATCTGCTCAAGGACCTGAAGTCGGAGCTCGGGCTGACCTACCTCTTCGTCAGCCACAATCTGGCGGTTGTCGACTACATCGCCGACCGTGTCGCGGTGATGTGCCGCGGTCGTGTCGTCGAGATCGGCGCGACGCGCGACGTGGTCGACACTCCCCGGCATCCCTACACCAAGGCTCTTCTGTCCTCCGTGCCGGAGCCCGATCTCGACGCGCCGCTTGATTTCGCCGCGCTCGACGCCGGCCGCTCCTCGGAGCCCAGTTTCTGGCCCGAGCCCTACCGTCTGGAAGATGGCATGGTTCCCAGCCTCGTCGAGGTGGCGCCCGGTCATTATGTCTGCGCGCCCGGCCTGGCCGGCCGGGGCAGGGGCACGACGCCCCGGGAGGCTGCTCAATGACCGTCCATTCCCGCCCGTTCGGCATACTTGCTGCCGCCTTGCGCTCCTGTCTTGCCGGCGCTGCCCTTCTTGCAGTCAGCGGTATCGGCAGCGCCAGCGCTCTGGAACTGAAGGAGACGCCGAGCCTGGTTGATCGTGTCGGCGTTGACCTGCCGCCTGTCACCGAGCGTCTGCCGGAAGAACCGCTCATCGTTGATCCGTCCGTGCGCGGCCGGCAGATCGGCACGCCCGGCGGGCAGATCGACACGCTGATCGGCCGCTCCAAGGACGTGCGCCTCATCAATGTCTGGGGCTATGCCCGTCTGGTCGGCTACGACAGCGACCTGCAACTGCGTCCGGATCTTCTCAAGTCGTTCGAGAGCGAGGATGATCGCCGTTTCACGCTGCGCCTGCGTAAGGGGCACAAGTGGTCGGACGGAGCGCCCTTTACCTCCGAGGACATCCGCTTCTGGTATGAGGATGTCGCCCTCAATGAGAAGCTGCAGCCCTCCGGTTTGCCGCAATTCATGCTGGCCGGCGGCAAGCCGCCTGTCTTCGAGGTGCTGGACGAGACGACCGTCCGCTTTACCTGGGACGCGCCCAATCCGCTGTTCAAGCCGGAGCTGGCCAAGTCGCGTCCGCCCTTCATCTACCGTCCGGCGCACTATCTGAAGCAGTTCCACGCCCGCTATGGGGACATGGACGACATCGCGCAGCTCGCGGCGCGCAAGAAGCTGCGCAACTGGGCCGCGTTGTTCAACAAGATGGACGACATGTATGACGCCCGGAACCCGGATCTGCCGACGCTGCAGCCCTGGGTCCGTGTGGTCGACGACGGCGAGCGGCGGTTCGTGCTCGAGCGCAATCCCTACTATCACCGGGTCGATACGGCCGGGCAGCAACTGCCCTATGTCGACCGGGTGATCATGACGGTGGCCGACGGCAAGATCATTCCCGCCAAGACGCAGGCGGGCGAGGTCAACCTCCAGGCCCGCAACATCGGTTTCTCGGACATCACCATCCTCAAGCAGGGCGAGAAGGCGGGGCGCTTCGAGACCTACCTCTGGCCGATCAGCAAGGGCTCGCAGATCTCGCTGATCCCGAACCTGACGGTGAAGGATCCTGTCTGGCGGAAGCTGATGCGCGATGCGCGGTTCCGCCATGCGCTCTCGCTGGGGATCGACCGGGAGATGATCGACAAGGTGCTCTACCTAGGCTTCGGCTCTCCGGGAAATGACACGGTTCTGCCGATGAGCCCGCTGTTTCGCGCCGAATATCGCTCGCTCAACGCGGAATTCGATCCGAAGAAGGCCAACGCGCTGCTGGACGAGATCGGCCTGACCGAGCGGCGCGGCGACGGCGTGCGCCGACTGCCGGACGGCCGTCCGCTGGAAATCATCGTCGAGGCGGCCGGCGAAAGCCAGGAGGAGCTCGACGCCCTCGAACTCGTGGCAGAGACCTGGCGCGAGATCGGCGTGAAGCTGTTTCCCAAGCCGAGCCAACGCGACATCATCCGCGAGCGGGCGCTTTCGGGCCTGCTGGTGATGGCGGTCTGGTCTGGCTTCGAGAACGGCATTCCCACCTCGGAAATGCCGCCGGAGGACTTTGCGCCGGTGCGCAGCGACTTCCTGTCCTGGTCGGCCTGGGGCAACTGGTACGAGACCCAGGGCCAGACCGGCGAGAAGCCGGACTGGGAGCCGGCGGTGCAGTTGACCAGCCTCTATGACGACTGGCTTACCTCCACGTCCGAGGAAGAGCGCACCGAAATCTGGCACGAGATGCTCAGGATCCACGCCGAGCAGACCATCCACATCGGTCTTGTCTCGGAGGTGCGCCAGCCGGTTGTCGTGCGCGATCTCGGCAATGTGCCGGTCGAGGGGATCTACGGCTGGGACCCGGGCGCCCAGTTCGGCATTCACCGCATGGACGAATTCTACCTTAAATGAGCGTGCGCGGCAGTGGCCGCGGCTGGGAGACCGCTTGATGCTCACTTACATTCTGCGCCGGATCCTGACGATGATCCCGACGCTTCTGGTGATCAGCCTGCTGATATTCGTGATCATCGAGTTGCCGGCGGGCGATTACATCTCGAACCAGATCGCCGCCCTGCGGGCGACCGGCGAGAGCGCGTCCATCGCCAAGCTCGAGTTCCTGCGCAGCGAATACGCGCTCGACCGGCCCTTCTTCGAGCGCTACCTGATCTGGGTCGGCCTCTGGCAGGGGCCGCACGGCTTCGACGGCCTGATCCAGGGCAACTGGGGCTGGTCCTTCGAGTATGAGAAGCCGGTTTCCGATGTGGTCGGCCCGACCCTGCCGCTGACCATCGTGCTCAACGTCGCCACCATCCTCTTCGTCTATGTGGTGTCCTTTCCGATCGGCATCTATTCGGCCACGCGGCAGTATTCCTGGGGTGACTACGGTTTCACCCTTCTCGGTTATCTCGGTCTGGCGACGCCCAACTTCCTGCTCGGTCTGATCCTGCTCTATTTCGCCAACCTGTGGTTCGGGCTCTCCATCGGCGGCATGATGGATCCGAAGTACATCGGCGAGCCCTGGAGCGTTGCCAAGGCGCTTTCGATCCTCGCGCACCTCGTGGTGCCGACGGTTGTCATCGGCACCGCCGGGACGGCGGCGATGATCCGCCGACTGCGCGCCAACCTGCTCGACGAACTGCACAAGCAATATGTGACCACGGCCCGCGCCAAGGGGCTGGGCGAGGCTCGGCTGCTGACGAAATATCCCCTGCGCATGGCGCTGAACCCGTTCATCGCCGATATCGGCAATCTTATTCCCGCACTGGTCTCGGGCTCGGTCATCGTCTCGGTGGTTCTGAACCTGCCGACCGTCGGCCCGGTTCTGCTCAATGCGCTGCAGTCGCAGGACCAGTTCCTGTCCGGCTTCATCCTGCTCTTTGTCGCCCTGCTGACGCTCTTCGGCATGCTTGTCTCCGACCTGCTGCTGGCCGTGCTCGATCCACGCATCCGACTTGGCGGGAGGGCGGGATCATGAGCGCCAACGACACGCGGGACGCACCGCTGGAGCATTTCGTCGACGCCGAGCCGTTCAACCCGGCCGCCGCCAAGACGCTGACGCCCGAGCAGGAGCGCTACTTCCAGGCCTCGCAGTGGAAGATCATGTGGTGGAAGTTCCGCCGCCACCGGCTCGCCGTGTGGTCTGGTGCGATCCTCATCCTCTTCTATCTCTGCGTTCCCTTCGCCGAGGTGATCGCGCCCTACGCGCCCTCGGAACGGTCCAACAACCATCTCTACGCGCCGCCGCAGACGCTGCGCCTCTTCCATGACGGGGCCTTCGTCGGTCCGTTCGTCTACGGGCTGAAGGCCGACATCGATCTGGAGACGGTGCGCTGGGTCTATGAGGAAGATCGCACCGACGTTCAGCCGCTGCGGTTCTTCTGCCAGGGCTCGGCCTATCAGTTCTGGGGTCTGTTCGAGGCACGGTTCCATCTGGTCTGTCCGGCCGAAGGCGGCACCTTCTATCCCGTCGGCACCGATCGGCTCGGGCGCGATGTCTTCTCGGGTCTCGTCTACGGCGCGCGCCTGTCGCTCACGGTCGGTCTGATCGGCGTCACGATTTCCATCGTGCTCGGTCTCGTCCTGGGCGGCATCGCCGGCTATTTCGGCGGCTTTGTCGACAGTCTCATCCAGCGCGTGATCGAGATCCTGCGCTCCCTGCCGGAACTGCCGCTGTGGATGGCGCTTTCGGCGGCGCTTCCGGTCACCTGGTCGCCGGTGTGGATCTACCTGGGAATCACGGTCATTCTCGGTCTTCTCGACTGGCCGGGACTGGCGCGCGCGGTGCGCTCCAAGCTCCTGTCGCTGCGCGAGGAGGAATACGCCAAAGCCGCGCTGCTGATGGGGGCGACGCCCTCGCGCGTTATCCGCAAGCATCTTCTGCCCGGCTTCACCAGCCATGTCATTGCCTCGGCATCGCTGTCCATCCCGGCGATGATCCTCGGTGAAACGGCGCTCTCCTACCTCAACCTCGGCCTGCGCCGCCCCGCCGTTTCCTGGGGCGTTCTGCTGAACGAGGCCCAGGACATTTCCGTCGTTGTCGTCTACCCGTGGCTGATGGCACCGGTCGTGCCGATCATCATCGTCGTCCTCGCCTTCAACTTCCTCGGTGACGGTTTGCGTGACGCCGCCGACCCGTATAAGTGAGAGGGCTGACGCCCCATGCGGGCGGGACCGATCAAACCGGAGACGATGATGGCGAAGAATGCGACGACCGCGGACGGCTGGGACGAGGAATACCGGCGCGGGCGCTGGGCATTTCTGCGCGATCTTCCCGAGAGCGGGCGTTACGGCATCATCGGCATGTGGCTGGCGCTGAACGGCGCGCTCGACAGCGTGCTCGACATCGGCTGCGGCGAGGGGCTGCTCTATGAGCGCCTGAAGCCCATGGGCGTCGACCGCTACGTGGGTGTCGATCTGGCGCCGGCGGCTCTTGGCATTGCCGATGTCGACCCGCAGATCGCCTCGCTCAGGGTCGGTGACCTGCACACGTTCGCGGCCCAGCCCGGTGAGACCTTTTCCGCCGTCGTCTTCAACGAAGTGCTGCACTTCTCGGAGGATCCGGCGGCGGCGGTCGCCCGTTACGTTCCCTTCCTGTCGCCCGACGGCGTCATCGCCATCTCGATGTATTCGCCCAAGCGTCCCGAGTCGGGTGCGAATCGCCTGATCGGGCGCCTCTGGGAGGCGACCGACGGTGCCGACTGGGAGGTGCTCGACGACTGCCGTCTGACCTCCGACAAGAAGAACGTCACCTGGCGCCTGCGCCTGATCCGCCCGAAGGGCTGAGGCTCCCCCAAGCGGCCTGAGCACGTCCTCAGGCCGCTTCGGGCTGTCCTGATTCCAGCGGGCAACGCCGCCCCACCTGGTCCCGCCGCGTGGTCGGCAGCCTCCCCTGCATCCCACTCTCGACGGCCCGCGCGCCGGATAGCACCCGTTTCCGGACACGGACCTCGCCGCGCGCGGTGAGATCCGTGCGCGCCATCTGAAGTTACCTAGCGTAATTTTCGACTTTTAAAATGTAGTTCCCCGCCTGACATTCCGCGAGAATGTTGCGTTCCGGTCACACTCCTGAGGCGGCTTTCTTGGTTCTGCAAATATGCTGGATCGGGCGCGTTGTTTCTGTTCTGTAAGTATCCAAGGGTTCGAATCGCGAATATTGAAAGGTTTCTTTCATTTTGGGGTGCTGAAAGTAACGGCAAGTTCCGGTGAGGGGTTATTCTTTCTGTTTTGACGGTTTTAATGTTTTGGAGAGTTGGGCGCCGATGGCGCCGCCTTGGGGGCAGGAATGACGCAATTGGCTTTTGAAGTTGACGCAACGTGCAAGCCGCGCCGGCGGGGCATCCTCCTTCGTGCGTCTGTCGCGCTTCTTGCGTCTTGCGCGCTGCCGCTTTCTGTCGTGCCAAATGCCCTTGCGGGAGATCTCGTCTTTGATGACGGGTTGCCTAGCGGAGTGTCTGCGCCCGTGACGGCCGGTAATATCACCGTGGGCGAGGCCAACACGGGAACCGTGGTCACTGTCACCGCGCCCGGCTCGATGTCGGCGACCTACGACATCACGCTCGGAAAATCTGCCGGGTCATCAGGCGCCGTGGAAACCAACGGCACAGTGACGTTGAGCGCGAACCGGTTCTATATCGGTGAGCAGGGTGAGGGGACCCTGACCCTTGCCGACGGAGCCACGGTTACCGCGGCGGGTGAATCGGCGAAGTTCTATGTCGGCTATTGGGGCGGCAGCAAGGGAACGGTCAACCTCTCCGGGGCAAGTTCAAGCCTTTCCGCCCACGACCTCAACATCGGCTGGAGCGGGACGGGCGAGATGACGGTCCAGAGCGGTGCCGATGTCGTCATTGCCCAGGATCTGACGCTCGGCAAGAACGCCCACACAACGGGCACGCTGACCGTGACCGGCGCGGGATCGACGTTGCAGGCCAGCCGGATCTATGTCGACGAAGCCGGTTCAGGCGCCTTGAACATCATGGACGGCGCCACGGTAACGACCACCGGCGACGACAAGGTCTATGTCGGCTGGGCCTATTCGCCTGGCGAGGCCGGCAGGATCAACATTGACGGCGTCGGTTCGAAGTTGACCACCGGCAGCCTGAGCGTCGGCTGGAGCGGAGCCGCCATCCTGGCGATTTCCAACGGCGGTGTCGCAGAGGTGTCCGGTGACACGTTGTTCGGCAAGAACAACGTGCCTGCGACCTCGGTGAGCGCGACGATCACCGGCGATGGTTCCCTGCTCTCCACCGACCGACTGTTCATTGGCGAGAGTGGCAGTGCCACGGTCAGTGTGCTGGACGGCGGCAAGATCTCGGTCGCCAATATTGTCGACATCGGCGTGAAGGAAACCTCGACCAGCAGCCTGACGATCAGCGGCATCAACGCGACGAGCGGCAAGGTGTCGACGCTCGAGACCAGCCGGGTGGTCGTCGGGCGCAACGGCAAGGGGACGCTGGCGGTCGAGAATGGCGGTCTTGTTTATGCGACCGCCACCATCCATGTCGGCCTGGAGCAGGGAAGCACCGGCAGGCTCGAGGTGTCCGGGGCCGGCTCGAAGGTCAAGTCCGACAGCAGCCTCTACGTCGGCAATGACGGTTCGGGCGAGCTTTCAGTCTCCGCAGGCGGCCGCGTCGAAGTCAGGGACGACGTCTATTTCGGCTATCACTCGACCGGCAACACCGGCAAGGGCCTGGTGACCGGCGCGGGGTCGACGCTTTCGACGTCGGTCCTGGAGGTCGGCCGCGGCGGTACGGGCGAACTCACGGTCGAGAACGGCGGCACGGTCGAGGTCAGCTCCATTGACGGCATATTCGTCGGCAAGGAAAGCGGCAGCAATGGCACGCTGGCGATCAACGCGGGCGGCACGGTGAACGCCGGTTTCGTCCACGTCGGTCTCGATGCAGGCTCGAAGGGTGCCGTCGTCGTCGACGGCGCCGGCGCGCATCTCGACCTGGCGGGTGGCTCCATGAACGTCGGCGAGAGCGGGGAGGGCTCCCTGACCGTGTCGAATGGCGGCAAGGTGTCCGGAAAGCTCCTCGATATTGCATCGGCGGCCGGTTCCGTCGGCACCGTCGTCGTGACGGGCGACGGGTCGCAGTGGGTCGCGGCCACGAGTTCAAGCCTCGGCAACCTCGGCAAGGGCAGCATGACGCTTGCCGCCGGTGGCGTGGCCTCGATGGCGTCGGGTGCCGGCACGCTGACCATCGCCGATCAGGTCGGATCCGAGGGTACGCTGAACATTGGCGCGGCCTCGGGCGAGACGGCGGTTGCCGCCGGCACGCTCAATGCGGCGGCCGTCACGTTCGGTGCTGGTACCGGCAAGATCGTCTTCAATCACACCGATACGGCCTATGCCTTCGCGTCCGATATCTCGGGCGCCGGCAGCGTCGACGTTCTTGCCGGAACGACGCGGCTTGGCGGCACCAACACCTACACTGGAGCCACGACGGTCTCCGGGGGAACGCTGGCTGTCGACGGCTCCGTTTCCGGTGCGATTTCGGTTCTTTCCGGCGGCACGCTGGATGGCATCGGCTCCGTCAATCAGGTGACGCTGGTCTCCGGCGCGACTGTTGCCGCGAGCACGGCCAATGGCACGTTGAACGTCACCGGCAACCTGGACTTTGTCAGCGGCTCCACCTTTGCTGTCGGCATCTCGCCCGATGGCAAGTCTGGCGTTCTGGACGTGTCCGGCGTGGCCAAGCTCGACAACAACGCGTCCGTCTTCGTCAAGGCGGCATCGAACGCCAGCGCCACCCCGGCCTATGCCGACTACTCCACCTACACGATCTTGACCGCGGCTGATGTCGACGGGAAGTTCGGTTCCGTCTCCGACGACTTTGCCTTCCTGGACGCAGCACTTGGCTACACGGATACGACCGTCACGTTGACGCTGGAGCGCAACGACGTGAGCTTCGCAAGCCTTGGCAACACACAGAACGAGAAGGGTGTTGCCGGCGGGATCGAGAGCCTCGGCCCGTTCAATCCGCTCTACAGCGCCGTCCTTCGTCTGCCGACCGGAACATCGCCGACGGTCTTTGATCAGCTCACCAACGAAGACTCCGTCAGCGTCAACACCGTGGTTTTCCAGGGCGCCAGCTTCGTTCGTCAGACGGCCAATCAGCGCATGCGCGCTGCCTCGGGCGGCATTGGCCCGATGCCTGCTGTCGCCTTCCACGGCGCGGGGGCGGCTCCCCGTCAGGATGGCGGCGTCAGCGTCTGGGGGCAGGCCTACGGCGGCTGGGGACAAAGCGCCAAGACCTCTGAGAGCCAGGGCCTGAAGCACAGCACCGGCGGTCTGTTCGTCGGCGCCGATATGCTGGTGTTCGACACGTGGCGCGCCGGCGTGCTGGCCGGCTTCGGCCGCACGCATGTCACCGGCTCCGCCTCGGCTGCCGACATCGACACCTATACCGTCGGTGCCTACGCGGCGAACAGCTTCGGGCCGGTCAACGTGCATCTCGGCGCGTCCTACGGTCTGAGCGACATTTCGAGCGACCGCAGCGTTGTCTTCCCCGGGTTTACCGACCAGCTGTCGTCGCGGTACAATTCCAACGTTGCCCAGGCCTTCGCGGAAGTCGGATATGAATTCGACACGACTTTCGCCCGGTTCGAGCCGTTTGCCAGCCTCGAGGTCGCCTACCAGAGCACCGACGATTACGCCGAAACCGGAGGTGCGTCGGCGCTGAAGGTCAATTCATCGTGGCAGGTCCTTGGTGTGTCGACGCTGGGCATGCGGATGGAGCGTCAGTTCCTCGAGACGGAGGCAGTGACCGCGAGCCTCAACGGGTCGCTCGGCTGGCGTCACGCCCTGGGCAATCTGAACAATGTCTCGACGATGCGGTTTTCGGGTGGTGATGCGTTCAACGTGATCGGCACGCCGATGGACCGTGACAGCGCGCTGATCGAGGCTGGCGTCAAGTTCGAGTTCACCGAACAGGTCCAGATCGATCTGAGCTATCAGGGCGGTTTCGGCAACGTGGCGCAGGACAACGCCTTCAAGGCGCGCTTTACCGCCCGCTTCTGAAACGAAACGCCCCTTTGAAACGACAACGGCCGGAGACTTCGTCTCCGGCCGTTTCGCTTTGGTGACGTCGCCTGTCGGGCCTAGGCGCCCTTCGGCAGGAACTCGGCGACGCGGGCAAAGTGCGCGCCGGGATGGCGGGCCAGGATCGCAAGCGTCCTGTCGAGGAAGTCGAAGCTCGCATCGTCCTGCGCCAGATGGTGGGAGAGCAGGCCGAGCGGTTCGTGCGCATTGGTGCGGCGGCGGGCGAGCTGGTAGTCGAAGCGCAATCCCGCCGACGGCCAGCCGATGAAGCGGCGTCCCTTCTTCCATTTGATCATGTCGACATGGGTCTGCACATGCAGCCGGTCGCGCGGGTGGAACTGGGTGAAGGTGGAGATGGCGAGGAGACCGGCCTCGCCGATACGGGCGGTGATCTGCGGCGCGATCCGGTTCCACGGCGGTACCATGACGGGCACGAAACGTGTGCCGAAGAGTTGTCGCAGGCGCGCGCTGCCCGCCGCGATCTCGGCGATCGCCTCGTCCACGTCACGGCGACGGCCGAACTCCGCGGCCTTCTCGCCACGCGCCTTGTCCTGGAAGTTGCGGTGCTGGTAGCCGTGCTGCAGGACGCTGACGAAGGGTTCTGCGGCGAGCCGTTTTGCAAGCGCTGGCGTCGCGTCCTTCGGGATTACGGCGAGCGCCACCTCGATCTCATGGGCATTGGCGATGGCGACAAGCTGGTCAAGCGCATCACTCGGCTCCACCGCGTCGTCGTCGCGCCACCATATCGGCACGCTCATGCCGCGCTCGGCAAACCAGTCGAGGTGGCGGTTCAGCCCGTCGCGGAAGTCCTCGAAGCCGCTTCCACTCATGCCGCACGTTCCCCAAGCGCTGTGATCAGCCGGTCGGCTGCAGCCTCGGCACCGCCGAGGCGGACCGAGAAGCCGTCCTGGCGCGGAAGCTCCAGCGCCGCGTCGGCCGCGCCGGCAAGCTGCTCCGCCGTCAGCCCGGCTTCGGCCACGGCGACGGCGCGGCCGTGGCGCACCAGCGCCTCGGCGCGCTGCGCCTGTTCGGTCTCCCGGATCTGGGCGAAGGGGACGAGCACGCTGGGCACGCCGGCGCGCAGCACGTCGAGCACGGTGTTGTAGCCTGCCTGGCTGATGGAAAGCCGGGCGCGCGCCAGAAGCGAGGGGAAGTCCGCCCGGGCCCGCTCGACCACAATGCCATCTCCGGCCCGCGCGACGAGCCCGTCGAGCGTGGCGGCGTCGATGTCATGGCCGGCGAGCAGGCGCCAGCGACAGTCCTGCGCCCTGCGTGACAGGGCGCGCGCGTCGATGGCCCGTGCAAGCAGGTCCGCCCCCACCGCGCCGCCGCCGCAGGAGACGATCACCTCGTCCACGCCGTCGCCGTCCGGCGCCTCGGGCCGCGCACCGCTGGTGTCGACGAACCCCGTGTAGGACACGAGGTCGGCGATCTCCCTGGTAAAGGGAAAGCTGTCCTCCAGCCGTACGAAATCCGGGTCGGAATGGACGAGAACGAGGTCGTAGGCGGCCCGCGCCCGCGTTGCCATTTCCTGCTCCTTCCAGAGCTCCTGCTTGCGCACCAGAATGTCACGGATCGAGGCGGCGATCAGCGGAGGCCTTGCCGCCGCCGTCGCTGCGGCGAGGAGCGGTTCCATCTCGAAGGCGAAGGGGCGTCGGCCGAAGGGCCATGTCTCCGTCAGGAGCAGGTCGAAGTCACGGGCGGCGAAGGCGGCAAGCGTTGCCTCGCGTCGCGCCGCCTTCCAGGCGTCGTCGATCTCGCGCCCGTCCGGCGTCAGGAAGGCCTTGAAACGTGCGTCCCTGGCCCGTACCGGCGGCAGCTCGACCACGTCGAGGCCCGAGAGGTCGGCAAGCGGTGGCGGCGTGTTGCCGGAGGCGAGCGTCACCGCCACGCCGCGCGCGGCAAGTGCGCGACCGATTGCGGCGGCCCGCAGCAGATGTCCGGTGCCGAGAAGGTGCTGGACGTGGATGAAGGCGGAAAGGGTCATGGTGTCACCGGGTAGCGCGGGCCGCTTGAAGGCGCAAGGCGTCGCGCAGGAAGCCGTCGAGCCGTTTCGCGCCGGCCGCCAGCGTGTGATGTGCGCGGATATGGGCGCGCGCCGCATCGCCCATCGTCGTTGCGCGATCCGGGTGTTCCAGAAGCGTCGCGAGATTGGCCGCGAAGGCTGCCGCATCGCCTTCGCGGGAGAGCAGGCCGCTCGTGCCGTTGGCCACCACGTCGGGCACGCCGAAGGTGGCGCCGCCGACGATGGCAAGCCCGGCTGCCTGGGCTTCGAGGAAGACGAAGCCGAACGCCTCGCGCACCGCCGGCCACACGAGAATATCGTGACCGGCATAAAGCAACGGCATGGCGTCGGCGGCGATCTCGCCGGCGAAACGCGCCGGCAGGCTGGCAAAGAGCTTTTCCACCTGGCTCCGGCAGGGGCCGTCACCGGCAACGGTCAGCCGGTAGCGCGCCGGATCGATCCGGCGAAGCGCCTCGGCGAGCACAGTGTAGGAGGCCAGTTTCGCGCCCTCGCGCATCATGCCGACAGCAAGGAGACGCGGCGGGTCGCCGTCCCGGCGCGACGTGCGCGGCGTCTCCAGAAACGGGTCCGCGTTGAGAAACGGAGGGACAAGCGCCAGGCGCTCGTTGTCGACCACATCCTGAAGGCAAGCGAGATCGGCGCGGTGAAGCGCGCCCACCTGGTCGGCGCGGGCAAGGCCCGCGTCGGCGGCGGCAAAGCCATACGCCCAGTCGCCGGTCCGCCGCTTCGGCGCGCGGCTTGCCTCAAGCACCGCATAGGCCGCGCCGAAGCGCGTCGCGAGCGCCGGGCCGATCCAGTCGGGAGCCTTGTGGTAGAGATGATAGGTGAGGAACACATCCGGGCGGTAGCCCTCGGCGTGCCAGCGGTCGCCGACGCGCAGGGCCTCGGCCAGCGCCTCCGCCTCCAAGCCCTGCTGCATGGCGATGCCGCCGGTCCCGCGCCAGGAGCGGAAGCCGGTGGCGATGCGAACCTCGTGCCCGGCCGCCGCCAGCGCGGCGACGATCAGCCGCCCCATGGTGCGCTCTCCCGAGGGGGTCGGGTCGTCGAGCGGTTTCATCGGGGCGGTGAAGGCGATGCGCATGGCGCGTTACAGCACGGCCTTGAACCGCTCGGCAAGAAGATCGATGCCCGGGTCGGAGGAAAAGCGGGCGCGCACGTCATCGGCCGCCGCCTGTCCCAGCCGGTCGCGCCTCGACGGGTCCCGGGCGAGGCTCTCGAGCGCGGCGGCGAGTGTTGCCGGCTCCTCGGGAGGCACCAGAACGCCCGTCTCCCCGTCGCGGATCAGCTCCGGGATTGCCGAGACATTGGTGGCAAGGCAGCAAAGGCCCATGGCCTGCGCCTCCATCAGCACATTGGGCAGGCCGTCGCGATCGCCGGATCGGGCGATCTTCGAGGCGAGTACGAAGACGTCGGCGCGCTCGGCGGCGGCGATCACATCCTCGCGCGGGCGCGCGCCGTTCCAGGTGATGCGCCCGGCGATCCCGAGCCGCTCGGCCAGGGCCGTCAGGTCGCCGGCCTTCTCGCCGCCTCCGATATGCTCGAAGTGCCAGTCGAGATCGTCCGGCAGGCGGGCAAGGGCGGCAAGCACGTCGTCATACCCCTTCTTTTCGACCGCACGCCCGACCGAGAGGATGCGCACCGGCCGCCCCCGCGCGCCATCGTGCATCCGCGTCCTTGCCGCGCGTCGCGGAAACGGCGTGAAGTCGAGCCCGTGATAGACAAGCGTGATCTTCTCCGGCTCGGCCGCGAGCCCGCGCAGATGTTCGACGTTGACCCGGGTGCAGGTCACGCCCCAGGCGGCGTCGTCGAGCTTCACCTTGAGGTCCCAGTCCGGGCTCGTCCAGATGTCCTTGGCATGGGCCGAAAAGGACCAGCGCCGGCCCGAAAGATGCGCCGCGTAACGTGCCACCGAGCAAGGCGTGTGCAGGTAGTGGGTGTGGATCCAGCTCACGTCCTGCGGCAGTTCATGCGCCAGCACGCAGGCCTGTCCCCAGCGCCGCTGGCGGTTGGCGTTGTGCTCATGCGCGAAATCCGCCTCGTAGAGCGCACGCGCGGCGGCGTGGGTCGGTTGCGCCTCGGCCCAGCGGCGGGCGCGGGCGACACGCGCCGGGTCGTCCTTGATGTACTCGGGAAGATAGAGCACCTCGGCGCCGATCTGCCGGTGCACCTCGTGGATGAACGGATCGTAGGGCTTTCGCAGCGCCACGATGAGCTGGCCGACGCCGCGGCGCTCTAGCCCCAGGATCTCCTGGGCAATGAAGGTCTCGGACAGGCGCGGATAGCCTTTGACGACGACGGCGATGCGGGACATGTCGGGATATCCGGGTGTGTCGGGGTGCGTTGCGCGGGAAGGGCGCTCAGTGGGCCGGGATCATTCCCGGCGTGGCGCGCGGCGTGCGCGCGTCGAGTATCGCCTCCACGCGGTCGCCGATGGCCGTCAGTCCGTCGAGCAGATTGTCGATGCCCGCCGTCGATGGCGGCGCCAGCCAGGGCAGTTCGGCAAGCGCGTTGATCATCTTGCTCACGTCCGGATAGTCCTCGATGGGAAGAACCTTGAGCAGGCCGATCTTTTCGGCGCGGGTGGCGCGGATCGACTGCTCCCGGCGCGGCACCACGCGCGGCACCAGCAGCGTCGGCTTGTCGAACGACAGGATCTCGCAGAACGTGTTGTACCCACCCATGCCGACGATGGCGCGCGCACCCGCCATATAGGGCTCGATGGTCGGCAGGAAGCGCATGACGTGCACGTCGCGCAGGAGCTCCGCGCGGGACTGGAACTCCGCCGCCGCCGAGGCCGGCATGAAGGGGCCAAGCACGATCAGCGCGGGGAACAGCGGTTTGGTGCGCGCCTCATAGGCCCGCATCACCCAGTCGACCATCTCCACCCCGTCGCCGCCGCCGCCCGGCGTGACCAGGATATAGGGCTCGTCGTCGAAGGGCAGGGGCTCGGCGATGCGTGCGTCGGCCGGGATGGTGCGGCGCAGGTAGCCGGTGTTCAGCGCCTTGTCGTGCACGGACCTGGGCAAGTCCATGCCTTCGAGCGGGTTGTGCAGGTCGGGCGGACCGTAGATCCAGATCTCGTCATAGAGATCGCGCAGCGCTGGATCGACGTTCTTGCGGGTCCACTCCTCGCGCAGCACCGCCGGATCGTCCATGACGTCGCGCAGCCCGAGCACCAGTCGCGTGTTGCCCTGCCGCTTGAGCATTTCCAGCGTGCCGAGGATCTCGCCGCGCAGGCCGAGCGGCTCCTTGTCGACGATCAGGATGTCGGGGTCGAAGACCTTGGCCGTGTGCTCGATGATCGAGGAGCGGATGGCGAGGATGTGTTCGATGTTCAGTGACAGCGACAGCGGCGTGTATTCGCCGTTCCGCAGCTTGATGACGCCGGGGATGCGCACGAAGTCGACGCGCGAGCGGAACTCGAAACTGCCGATGATCGGCGAGCCGGACAGTATCAGGACCGACAGGTCCTGAAACCGCCGGGCCAGCGCATGGGCGATGGTGCTGCAGCGGCGCAGGTGTCCGAGCCCGAAGGAGTCGTGACTGTAGATCAGGATCTTCGGGGAGCTGTTGATCATGCAAGCCTGTCTCGTAAGCGCAACCGCATTCCACGAACGACCACGCACCCGAATTTTCATTCTGTCTAGCGGGCGCGTAAATGGGATGCAAGGCCCCGGCACGGTGGAGAAGGGTGCCATGCCCGGCAATTCGCTTTGGTTTTTGTTCGGTTGCCGCTTTCGGTGAACTGGTGCTTTGTGGCAGGAAGGTTATGATATGCCGATGAACGGGTGAAAGGGGATGTCGACCGATCTGGTCCCCGAGCAGGCGTTTTGCGGTTGTTGACGAATTCGGTTGTTGGCGAATAAGGCGCGAGAACGCGGCTCGTATGGAAAAAAGTCTTTTCAACTTTATCTGGCGCTACAGCAAGCGCCAGCAGATGGTGATCCTGCTCATCACCATCGTCTCCTATCCGGTTACCTATGTTCTGCTCGAACTGCCGAAGCTGATCGTCAACGACGCGATCCAGGGCGAGAATTTCCCGCGCGCTGTTTATGGCCTCGAGTTCGACCAGGTCTCCTATCTGGTGCTGCTCTGTTTCGCCTTTCTCGGCCTTGTCGTCCTGTCGAACGGCATCAAGCTGATCCTCAACGTCTTCAAGGGGCGACTCGGCGAGCGCATGCTGCGCCGCCTGCGCTTCGAGCTTTTCCAGCGGGTGCTGCGCTTCCGCTTGCCGCACTTCAAGAAGGTGAGTTCGGGCGAAATCATTCCGATGATCACCTCCGAGGTGGAGGACGTGGGAGGGTTCATCGGCGAGGCGATCGCCCTGCCGGCCTATCAGGGCGGCATGCTGGTGGTGCAGATCGGCTTCATCTTCATGCAGGATCCGCTGCTCGGGCTCGCGGCGATCTCCTCCTATCCGATGCAGGCCTATGTCATTCCCAAGCTGCAGCGCCGCGTCGTGCGCCTGTCGCGCGAGCGGGTCCGCAACACCCGCGTGATCGCCGACAAGGTGGGTGAGTCGATCGGCGGCATCTCCGAGATCCACGCCAATGACGCCTCTGCCTGGCATTCGGCCGACATCGCCGAGCGGCTCTATACCAACTATCTGATCCGCTTCAAGATTTTCAACTGGAAGTATTTCATAAAGTTCCTCAACAACTTCATGAACCAGTTGACGCCGTTCCTGTTCTACCTGATCGGCGGCTGGCTGGTGATCGAGGGCAATCTGTCCATCGGCGCGCTGCTGGCGGTGATCGCGGCCTACAAGGATCTGGCCGGCCCCTGGAAGGAGCTGCTGGCCTACTACCAGATGGTCGCCGACGTCGACGTGAAGTACCAGACCGTGGTGGAGAACTTCGATCCGGTCGACATCTACCCGGTGTCGCGTCTGGTTGACGATCAGGACGTGCGGCTCGAGGGCGATCTGGTGATGAAGAGCGTCAGCTTCTCCGGCGGTGCAGCCGGGCAGGAGGTGTTCGACGTCAGCTTCAAGGTCGCCGCCGGCGATCATGTCACGATCCTCGGCCCGGATGGATCGGGGCGCTCCGAGGTCCTCCAGCTCGCCGCCGGTCTGATCGGCGCGACGGGCGGTCGGGTGGAGATCGGCGGGCACAATCTCGACAACCTGTCGGAATCGGTGCTCGGCCGCCAGATCGCCTATGTGGGGCCGTCGGTGCATGTGTGGACCGGCACGCTGCGTGACAACATCTTCTACGGATTGCGCCACCGGCCACTGCGCCCGCCAGAGCGCGACAGCGCGGCGACGAGCGAGCACGACCGCCGTCTCGCCGAAGCCGATGCCACCGCCAATCCGGTGTATGATGTCGAGGCGTCCTGGGAGGATCTCGACCGGGTCGGCCTGGCAGACCTCGACGGGCTCGACGGACGCGCGCTCGAACTGATCGAGATGACGGGTCTTGCGCCGGATGTCTACCGCATGGGCCTGCAGGCGCCGATTGATCCGGAGCGCTGGCCGGACGTGGCGGAGAAGATCCTCGCCGTGCGTCGGGCGCTGGCCGACAAGGTTGAAAGTGACCCGACCCTTTCGGCCATGATCGAGCTGTGGCACGTCGATCAGTTCAACAACTCGGCCTCGGTGGCGGAAAATCTGCTGTTCGCGGCACCGGCCGACCCGAACGAGGGGCTTGCCTCGCTTGCCGCCGACCCGGATGTCGGGGCCGCGCTCAAGGAGACCGGGCTTGTCCCGCAGCTCGTCGCCATCGGCCGCAAGATCGCCGAGACCATGGTCGAGCTGTTCGCCAATGTCTCGGGCGATTCCGGCCTTCTGGGCGACTATTCCTTCATCACCCAGGATGAACTGCCGGAGTTCGAACGCATCACCCGCGCGGCCCGCATGGGCGACAGCGGCAAGGCCGGGCTGACGCCGGCCGACGAGGCCCGGCTCATCGGCCTTGCCTTCAAGCTGGTGCCGGCCCGTCACCGTCTCGGCCTGCTCGACGACGACCTGCGCGCCAAGATCGTCGCCGCCCGCGGGACCTTCCACAAGCGGCTGGCCCGGCGCGAGGGGCGTATCGTCCAATTCGACCCGGAGCGCTACATCGCTCCGATGTCGGTGGAGGACAACCTGCTGTTCGGCCGTCCGCGGGTCGACCGGCGCGACGCGCGCGAGCGCATCGAGAAGGTTATCCGCACACTTGTGGAGGAGATGGAGCTGCGTGTGCCGATCATTCGCGCCGGCCTCGATTTCCATGTCGGCGTCGCTGGTTCGCGCCTGTCGACCGGGCAGCGTCGCCGTGTCGCGCTGGTACGCGCGCTGATGAAGAACGCGCCGATCACCATCCTCGACGACACCGCGGCCAGCATGAGCGACGACGACAAGTCCATTCGCGCCATGCTGCGTGGCGAACTCGAGGGGCGCATGCTGCTCTTCGGCTCGTCGAATTTGATCGTGTCGGAGGAATTCGACCATAGTATCGTCATGAACCAGGGTCGCGTGCGCGGGGAGGAGGAGGACTGATGACCGCTTTCTTCGGCTCGCGTCCCTTGTCGGGAAAAACCTGGGCGGCCCACGGCACAAGATCGCCGGCGCTGCGCCCGAAGGAGGTAATGTGACCCTTGACGCGGAAGTCGATGCGTTGCGGCGCGTGCCGCTTTTCCGGGGCATCGATGCGACGAAGCTGAGGCTGCTGGCCTTCATCTCCGACCGCACCCGCTTCGCGGCTGGCGAGCGACTGTGCAATCAGGGAGAGGAGGGCGACAGCGCGTTCATCATCCTGGAGGGGGCGGCGGACATCCGCGTCGACACGCCGGACGGGGAGAAAACCGTTGCCAGGGTGGGGCGTCATTCCATTGTTGGCGAAATCGCGATCCTGTGCGACGTTCCGCGTACCGCCTCCGTGGTCGCCGCGGAGGAACTCGATGTCCTGACCGTCTCCAAGGACGATTTCCTTCGTTTGCTCAAGGAGTTTCCTGACATGTCGCTCGAGGTCATGCGCACGCTTGCGCAGCGTCTGGAACGGACCACACAGGATCTCGCGGCGCTCAAGGCGTCAGGCGAAGCGGCGTGAAGCGGGCAGGCGACGTGGCGGGAAGTTCCGGGCTGTCTCTCAAGATCTGGGGCGTACGCGGGTCCACGCCGACACCCGGAGAAGCGACGCTGCGCTATGGCGGCGAGACCACCTGCTTCGAGCTCAGGGCCGGCAGCGACCTGATCCTCGTCGATTGCGGCTCCGGCGCCCGGCTTCTCGGCTCGGCGCTAATGGCGGAGCCGCCCCGAGCGCTCGACCTGTTCTTCACTCACACCCATCTCGACCACATCTGCGGCCTTCCGTTCTTCAAGCCGGCCTATGACGAGCGTTTCCGCATCGATGCCTGGGCCGGTCATTTCGCCGACAAGTCGGGGCTGATGGACATCATCTGCCGGATCATGTCGCCGCCGATCTTCCCGGTCGCGGCCAAGCAGTTGAAGGCCGTGACCTTCCGCAATTTCAACGCCGGCGAGACCGTGGAGCGGACCGGCGAGATTGCCGTCACGACGGTGTCCCTCAATCACCCGGGCGGGGCCACCGGCTATCGCTTCGAACACGGTGGCAAGTCGATCTGCATCATCACCGACCACGAGCACGGCGTGCCTGAGCATGACCGGGCGGTGCGCCGCTTCGTCGAGGGCGCGGATGTGATGATCTACGACGCCATGTTCACCGACGCCGAATATCCGACCTATGCCGGCTGGGGGCATTCCACCTGGCAGAAATGCGTCGAACTCGCGCTGGATGCGGGTGTGCGCCAGCCGGTGCTGTTCCACCACGATCCGCGCCGCTCGGACGACGCGCTCGACGCCATCGCGCAAGAGGCGGTGAAACTCCACCCCGGCTTGCTGGTGGCCCGCGAGGGCATGGTGCTTACCCCCTGATACGGCGTCCGGTCCGGCCTCCGCGAAGCGTGACTTGCCGACGAGGTTCGGTCGTTGTCTGATGCCACGACGGCCATTTCGCGCCGGCGGAAAGGGAGGAGAGGCGACGTGGCCGCATCGCAGCCGCCTGCCGGGGCAGCCGGGCATGTCCCCGCGCGTGTCGCCGCCGAGATCCGCGCCCGCGAGGCCAGCGCCGAACGACTGATCGGCTGGATCCAGCTTGCGCTCGTCGTGTTCTTCGCCGCGCTCTATTCGCTCGCCCCGCGCGCCGAGGGCGGCAGCGGGTTCAACTTCGTGCCGCTGGCGCTCGGCGCCTATTTCCTTTTCACTCTCAGCCGCCTGGTGCTTTCCTACCGCATCGAGCTGCCGACCTGGTATCTGCTGCTGTCCATCGTCGTCGACGTGGCGCTGCTCTGCGGCCTGATCTTTTCCTTCCACATCCAGTACGCCCAACCCGCGAGCTTCTATCTGAAGGCGCCGACGGTGATGTATCTCTTCATCTTCATCGCCCTGCGCGCGTTGCGGTTCGATCCGCGTTTCGTGCTGGCGACCGGGCTGGTGGGCAGTCTCGGCTGGGCCGCGCTGGTCGGCTATGCGGTGCTGCCGGCGCTGTCGGAGATGCGTGTCACCCGCAATTACGTCGAATATCTCACCTCCAACGCCATCCTCGTCGGCGCGGAGCTGGACAAGGCCATCGTCATCGTTGGCGTGACGCTGCTGTTGGCGCTGGCGCTGCATCGCGGGCGGCAGGTTTTGGTCGCCGCCGTGCGCGAGGAGGCCGCCGCTTCCGATCTCAAGCGCTTCTTCTCGCCCGAGGTCGCCAGCTCGATCACCGACGCCGACGAGATGCTCGTCGCCGGGCGCGGCGAAGTGCGTGAAGTGGCGGTGCTCATGGTCGACATTCGCGGCTTCACCCGCATGGCGGCTGCCCTGCCGCCGGAAACGGTGATGGCGGTGCTGGCCTGCTATCAGGAGGACGTGTCGCGTGTGATCGCGCGCAACGGCGGGCGGGTCGACAAGTTCCTGGGCGATGGCGTGCTGGCGACCTTCGGCGCGGTCACGCCGAGCGAGACGGCCGCCGCCGATGCCCTGCGCGCGGGGCGCGAACTGCCCGCCACATTCGCCGGTCTCGCTCCCGCGCTAGCGCGGCTCGGCTGGCCGGAGGATCTGCGCGCCGGTGCCGCCGTCGCCGCCGGGCCGGTCACCGTCGGCGTCGTCGGGTCGGTCGACCGGCTCGAGTTCACGGTGATCGGCGATGCGGTGAACCGGGCGGCGAAACTCGAGGACGCCAACAAGGCGGAACGGACCACCGTGCTCACCGACGCGGAGACTTTTGCCAGGGCGGTGGCGCAGGGGCTCGATGCGGCCGGCGTCGAGCACAGGCCCGCCTGCACCGTCGCCGGCCTGGCGGGCCCTCGCGATCTCGTCGTCATCGCCTGACTGCGTATTCCCGCCAAGGCTTGACCGTCCCCTGTCCGTCTGTAACCTCTGCGGCTTCGGAGGAGGCTCGCGCCAAAGGTGCGGGCGCAACAACTTGGGAGTGAAAATGGAGCTTCGCGAAGGTCTTTCCGCCGTTGTCACCGGCGGTGCGTCCGGTCTCGGCGCGGCAACAGCGCGCCGACTGGCATCCGCCGGGGTCAGGGTCACGCTTTTCGACATGAACGTCGAGCAGGGCGAGGCGGTGGCCAGGGAAATCGGCGGCGCCTTCGTCGCGGTCGACGTGACCAGCGACGAGAGTGTGGAGAAGGGGTTCGCCACAGCCCGCGAGCACTTCGGCGTCGAGCGCATTCTCGTCAATTGCGCCGGTATTGCCCCGGGAGCCAAGACCACCTCGCGCGGTGAACCGCACTCGCTTGCGCTTTTCGAAAAGGTCATCGCCGTCAATCTGGTCGGCACCTTCCGCTGCATCGCCCATTCCTCGACGGGCATGAGCGGGCTGGAGCCGGTGACCGCCGACGGCGAGCGCGGCGTCATCGTTTCCACCGCCTCCGTCGCCGCCTTCGACGGTCAGGTCGGCCAGGCCGCCTACGCCGCCTCGAAGGGCGGCATCGCCTCGCTGACGCTGCCGGTCGCGCGCGACCTGTCGCGTTCCGGCATTCGCGTCGTCACCATTGCGCCCGGTCTGTTCGAGACGCCGATGCTTCTCGGCCTGCCGCAGGATGTGCAGGACTCCATCGGCCAGCAGATCCCGTTCCCCTCGCGGCTTGGCAAGCCGCAGGAGTATGCCGACCTCGTTGCCGCGATCTGCGAAAACGGCATGCTCAACGGCGAGACCATCCGTCTCGATGGCGCGATTCGCCTCGCGCCGCGCTAATCGCGCAAGACTGCGTTCGCAAGGCCGTCGCGGTGTCCATCGCGGCGGTTTCTTGTTTTTCACGCGGACATTTCATGGCGGTCATGCGCGCGCAGTGGCGCTTGCGTCGACCTCCTGCGAGGACTGCATAGCTGCCACAATTGATGTGTGATCCGGCTCCGATTTTTCTTGTCGCGTCGCGCGACGACGCGTAATTCTTCCGCAAATACATGCGTATTCCCGGAAAAGCTAAAGTGGATCAAAGCATCCCGTCCACGGCCGGTGCCGTGGTTTCGCCCGTGCCGGCGTCCGAGCGCCTGCCCGTGCTCGACGCCCTGCGCGGTCTCGCCGCGCTCGGCATTTTGTGGCGCAACATCTTCGTCTTCGGCCTGCCGACGGTCGCCTTCTCGCTGCCTGAGCAGTGGGGGTTGGCGATCGACTGGAACGTGACCACATGGCTGTTCGTCGTCATTTTCGTCGATGGCACCATGCGTGGCCTGTTCTCGATGCTGTTCGGCGCGACCGCGATCCTGATCATGGACCGCTACGAGCGCCGCCCGGGGGGGCTCTTCGCCGCCGATCTCTATTTTCGTCGCCTGATGTGGCTCGTCGCCTTTGGCCTTGTCCATGGCTACCTGCTGCTGTGGCCTTATGACGTTCTCTACGTCTACGGGCTTCTCGGCATGTTCCTCTTCGTCTTCCGCAATCTGCGCGGCCGCAGTCTGCTGATGATCGCGCTGGCGCTTTTCGTCGTGTCCTCGCTCAAGGACGGCACCGGCTGGAGCCTCGACCAGGCTTCCGTTGAGGCCTATGATTCCCAATTGTCCGCCGCGGCCGACACGCCTCAAGACACCGGCTCCGAGGTAGGGGCCGATGCCGGCGCGCAGGACCTGCCCGATATCGTCGCGGCCCCGCGCCCGGACACTGCCACCGGCGAGGCTGCCGGCGCCGATGCCGCGCAGGTCGACGAGGCCGAGCAGGCGGAGGAGGAGGAAGCGGCCCAGCAGATCCAGGAACTGGAGCGGCTCGCGCTTGCCGAGATGGACGAGCGGCTTGCCTCCTATCCCGACCTGCTGCGCACCATTGCGCTGGAGACCTTCCAGGAGCAGACGACGCTGTTCTTCTCCGATCATGTCCTCGATGTGGGGTCGATGATGTTCTTCGGCATGGCGCTTTTCCGCCTCGGCGGATTGTCCGGGCGCTGGCGCACGCGCACCTATCTGGCGATGGCGGTCGCCGGTCTTGGCGGCGGCGTTCTGCTCGGCTTCCTGATCCACGGCACGACGACGCTCGCCGCCTGGGAGGCCTATTCGATCGGTGACTGGGACGCCTATTTCTACAACGCCCGCCGCCTGCTGCTCTGCCTCGGTCTGATCGGCCTGTTCAATCTGGTGCTGCGGGCGAAGGCGGGGGCGACGCTGCTGCTGCCCTTCGTCGCCGTCGGGCGCATTCCGCTGACCATCTACGTCGGTCAGACGGTGATCTGCATCTTCCTGTTCTACGGGATCGGTTTCGGCCTGTTCGGCACCATGGAACACCATGAACTGCTGGGCGTCGCCTTCCTTATAAACCTGGCGCAGATTGTCTTCGCGCTACTGTGGCTGCGGTCCGGCCGACAGGGGCCGCTGGAGGCGCTGCTGCGCCTTCTGATCGCCGGTGGCAGACAGCACTGAACCGCAGGGGAGCCCAACGGAAAGGCGGCTCCCCGCGACTGCTGCAGGCCTTGCCCTTTCGTCGCGCTGATGCGCAGACTGGGCAAGGAAAGGGCGGGTGATGGTTTGTGACGGCGGAAATGCGCGCCTTCCTGGGCGCGCCGCAATGGCGGTACTGGCGCTTGTCCTCGGGTTTGCGGCGGCCGGTCGTGCGGATGCCGCCCGGGTGACGCGCGCCACCGCCGAACCTTCCGCGCCGCTCGCGCAAGGCCCGGTCTGCCCGCTTGCGCTCGTTCTGGCCATCGATGTGTCGTCGAGCGTCGACGCGCGCGAATTCGATCTCCAGATGCAGGGGCTTGCCCGCGCGTTTCGCGATCCTCGGGTCGGCGAGGCGATCCTGGCCAGTGGCGGGGTTCTGGTGACGGCCTTCGAGTGGTCGGGCCGCGCCCAGCATGTCACGCTTGCCGAATGGACGTGGCTGTCCTCGCAGGCCGGGATCGAGCGCTTTGCCGCCGGTCTTTCCGAAGCCCGCCGCACCCATACCAGCTACCCGACGGCGCTCGGCTATGCGCTCGGCCACGCGGCGATCCGTCTGCGCGGCGCGCCGCGTCCCTGCCTGCGCCAGGTGGTCGACATGTCCGGCGACGGGGTGAACAACGAGGGCTTTCCACCCGAGAGCGCCTATCGCGCCTTCGACTACCGGCGGATCACGGTCAACGGGCTGGTGGTGCGCGGCGCCGATCCCGATCCGGTCGTCTACTATCGCGAGAGGGTCATTCGCGGGTATGGGGCCTTTGTCGAGGTCGCCGACGGTTATGGCGATTATGCGAAGGCGATGGCGCGCAAGCTGCTGCGCGAGGTCTCCGGCAATGCCTTCGCCGGCGATGCGCGCGGGCGAACGCTGACCCGCAGGGACTAGCGGCAGCCGGTGTCGCCCGAGGAAACGGACACGCCGCCGCGCCCGCCGGAGCCGATGACGACGCCGCTCGAGCGGCAACCGTCGTCCGCAGCCGGTTCGGTCGCCTCTCCTGCCGCCTCTCCGGCCATGCACCTTTCGAAAGCCGAATCATAGGCGTCCTGCCAGGTGCGCTGCGCCGACCGACCGAGCGCATCGAGCGTCGCCAGTCCGGCGGCGGCCCGCGCTCCGCGCTCCGCGCCACGCGGGCTCCAGTCGCGTCCCGGTCGGCTGCGTCCGGCCAGGCCGCCGATCACCGCGCCGTCCATGCCGGCACCGGTCACGCCATCGGCCACGTCGGCGGCGAACCCGGGATCCCGTTCCGGGCGGTTGCGCGATGCGGCAAGGTTGGCCTGTTGCGCGGCGATCTGGCCGCAGGCAAGCGAGCGGTCGCCGTTCTCGTACAGACTGTCGGCCCGCGCGCCCGTCAGGGCTGCGCCCCCGGCAAGCAGGAGCGCGGCGAACATGGCGCTGCGTCTTGTGTTTCGGATGCGCGCTGGTGCCATTTTCCGTCTCCCTCGGTCGCCCTGTTCCGCCCGGCAGCCTAATCGACTCCGCCCTTCCGCGCGATTAACGTGTCCGGTGGTGAAACGTGGGGCTTCACAGAGGAAATATTTTAGGCTTAAAATAATTCCAGATCCGCCGCAGAGCGGAGCGGCAGGACGGACGGGGTCCTTCCATGCCGTGCCACGACAGTCACACCAGCCAGAAGCCGGCGCCCGCGCGGACATGATCCTGCGCCGGGCGTATCCGAGGGGAGAGTTCAAGAATGAAGCGTGCAGTGACGGCGGCCATCGCCGCGGCGGCATTTGGCCTTGGCGGCCTGAGTGCCCAGGCCGAGAGCCTGAAGATCGGTTTCCTCGCCACCCTGTCCGGTCCGCCGGCGGTTCTTGGCGAGCATATGCGGGACGGGTTCCTGCTCGGCGTCAAGCAGGCCGACGGTAAGCTCGGCGGCCTCGACACCGAGGTTCTCGTCGTCGACGACGAACTGAAGCCCGATGCGGCGCTGACCAAGGTGCGCGGCCTCATCGAGCGCGACAAGGTCGACATGATCGCCGGCATTGTGTTCTCCAACGTCATGATGGCGACCTACAAGCCGATCATCGAGAGCGAGACGATCTTCGTCGGCGGCAACGCCGGGCCCTCGCCGATCGCGGGCAAGGCCTGCTCGCCCTATTTCTTCACCGCCTCCTACCAGAACGACCAGAACCATGAGGCCATGGGCAAATATGCCCAGGACGCCGGCTACAAGCGCATGGTCGTGATGGCGCCGAACTATCAGGCGGGCAAGGATTCCATCGCCGGGTTCAAGCGCTACTTCAAGGGCGAGATCGTCGACGAGATGTACACCAAGCTTGGCCAGCTCGACTTCTCCTCCGAGCTGACCAAGATCGCCGCCGCCAAGCCCGACGCGGTCTTCGTCTTCATGCCGGGCGGCATGGGCGTCAATCTGGTGAAGCAGTATGCCCAGGCCGGGCTTACCGAGCAGGTGCCGTTCCTGTCCGCCTTCACCGTCGACGAGACGACGCTGCCGGCGACCAAGGACACGGCCGTCGGCATGCTCGCCGGTGCGCAGTGGGCGCCGAACATCGACAATGAGGCCAACAAGGCCTTCGTCGCCGCCTTCGAGAAGGAATACGGCTACGAGCCCTCGGTTTACGCTGCACAAGGCTATGACGCGGCCCGCCTCATCGACGGCGCGCTGAAGCAGGCCGGCGGCAAGGGTGACAAGGCGAAGCTGATGGCCGCCATGAAGGAAGCCCCGTTCGACAGCGTGCGCGGCGACTTCAAGTTCAACACCAACCACTTCCCGATCCAGGATGTGTACGTGGTGAAGGCGGTCAAGCGCGATGACGGCAAGTATGTCACGCAGACGGTCGAGAAGGTCTTCGACGACAAGGTCGACGCCTATGTCGACCAGTGCAAGATGAAGTGACCTGACGCCTCCGGCCCGCTCCCCCAAAGGGGCGGGCCGGTTGCCTTTCAGCCACATCCCTGGCCTGCCTGAGCGGCCGGGCCACATCACCTGCCCAACCCGCGAGGCCGGAGCGTTGAGCGCGACCCTTCTTGCCGTTCAGACATTGAACGGCCTGCAACTTGGCATTCTCCTTTTTCTGATCGCCGCCGGGCTGACGCTCGTCTTCGGTGTCATGGACTTCATCAATCTCGCCCACGGCGTGCAATACATGCTGGGCGCCTATCTGGCGGTCGCGGCCTATGCGATCACCGGCACCTTCTGGGGGGCGCTGGTTCTGGCGCTCATCGGCGCGCTGGCCTTCGGTCTGCTGCTCGAGGTCCTGGTGTTCCGGCATCTCTACGACCGAAGTCACCTCGACCAGGTGCTGGCCACCTTCGGCATCATCATTTTCCTCAATGAGGCGGTGCGGGCGGTCTGGGGATCGACGCCGCTCACCCTGCCGATGCCGGACCTGCTGTCGGGCTCCTTCGAGTTGATGGACGGGCTGCTCTATCCTGTCTATCGCATTGCCCTCATCGTCGCCGGCCTGGTGGTCGCGGTTCTGCTCTATGTGCTGGTCACTCACACCCGCGCCGGCATGCTGGTGCGCGCCGGAGCGACCAACGCTCCCATGGTCTCCGCGCTCGGCGTCGATATCCGCCGGCTTTTCATGCTGGTCTTCGGCTTCGGCACCATGCTCGCCGGCTTCGCCGGCATTCTCGCCGCTCCCATCCTGGTGGTGGAGCCGGGCATGGGCGACAGCCTGCTGATCCTCGCCTTCGTGGTGATCGTCATCGGCGGTATCGGCTCGATCCGAGGTGCCTTCCTTGCCGCGCTCATCGTCGGCCTCGTCGACACGCTGGGGCGGGGCTTTGCCACCGACATCGCCAAGCTGCTGCTTTCGCCCTCGGCCGCCAACGACGTCGGCCCGGCGATCGCCTCCATGCTCATCTACGTGCTGATGGCCGGCGTCCTCTTCTTCCGTCCGACGGGTCTGTTCCCCGTCCGCAACGGATGAGCGGACGATGACGCGCCACACCCCCCACAAGAAGCCGACCAATCGCTGATGACCGATCCCATCCCCGTTTCCGCTTCCCCACCGGCCGAGGCCGGGCCCGCCACCGCGCGCCGGGGCCGGGTGCCCGAACTGGTGCTCGCCCTCATCGTCTTCGTCGCCTTCGCGCTGCTGCCACCGGTGGCCGGCGCGCTCGACGACAGTTTCATCGTCTTCTTCGCCATCCGCGTCATGGTCTTCGCCATTGCCGCCGTCAGCCTGTCCCTGATCCTTGGCTTCGGCGCGATGGTCAGCTTCGGCCATGCCGCCTACCTCGGCATCGGCGCCTATTGCGTCGGCATCCTCGCCGAGAACGGCATCTGGGACGTCACCGTCTCGCTGCCGGTGACGCTTCTGGTCTCCGCGCTCTTTGCCGCCGTCACCGGCGCGATCAGCCTGAAGACGCGCGGCGTTTACTTCATCATGATCACGCTCGCCTTCGGCCAGATGGCCTATTACACGGCGACCTCGCTCTCCGCCTACGGCGGCGACGACGGGCTGACCATCTGGGGGCGGACCGAGATCCTCGGCTCCGACCTGCTCAATGATCGCACCACCTTCTACTACGTCGTGCTGGCCGTCCTGATCGGTTGCTATCTTGTCGCCCGCATGATCGTCGCCTCCCGCTTCGGGCGCGTGCTGCAGGGCGCCAAGCAGAGCGAGATGCGCCTGCGCGCCATCGGCATCGATCCCTACTGGTACCGGCTCGCCGCCTATGTCATCGCCGGCATGATGGCGGGCCTCGCCGGCGCGCTGCTTGCCAATGCGGCGGAGTTCGTCTCTCCCGCCTACATGTCCTGGCACCGGTCGGGCGAGCTGATCGTCATGGTGGTTCTCGGTGGCCTCGGGTCTCTCGTTGGCGCCATTCTCGGTGCCGCGAGCTATCTGGCGCTGGAGGAACTTCTGTCCCATGTCACCGAGCACTGGCGGCTGATCTTCGGCCCCTTCCTCGTTCTGGTCGTGCTGTTCGGCCGGGGCGGGCTGCTCGCGCTCATCCAGGGAGGGCGCAAGGATGACTGATCCGATCCTCAAGCTCGAGGACCTCACCAAGTCCTATGGCGCGCTCAAGGTCACCGATCACGTCTCCCTCGACGTGATGCCGGGCGAGATCCACGCCATCATCGGCCCGAACGGGGCCGGCAAGACGACGCTCATCGGCCAGATCTCCGGCGCGCTGCGCCCGGACGGCGGGCGCATCTCCTTCGACGGGCGCGACGTCACCGCCGATCCGTTCCACGCGCGTGCCCGCGCCGGTCTTGCGCGGTCATTCCAGATCACCGAGATCCTGCCCGACTTCACCGCGCGCGAGAATGTGGCGCTGGCGCTGCAGGCGCGGCAGGGGCATTCCTTCCGCTTCCTCGCCAATGTGGGCCGTGACCGGAAGCTCAATGCCCGCGCCGGCGCCATCCTTGCCGAACTGGGGCTGGCGCATCGCGCCGATCTCTCAGCCGGCATTCTGTCGCACGGCGAGAAGCGGGCGCTCGAACTTGCCATCGCCATGGCGCTCGAGCCGAAGCTTCTGCTGCTCGACGAGCCCATGGCCGGCACGGGGCGCGAGGAGACGGACCGCCTCGTGGAGGTGCTGAAGGCGCTCAAGGGCCGCTACGCCATGCTCCTTGTCGAGCACGACATGAGCGCTGTCTTCGCGCTTGCCGACCGCATTTCCGTGCTCGTCTACGGCCAGATCGTGGCCAGTGGCACACCGGAGGAGATCCGCAACAGCGCCCGCGTCCGCGAGGCCTATCTCGGCGAGGAGGGCGTGGCATGAGCGTGCTTCTGGAAATCGACGGCCTCGAGGCCTCCTATGGTGCGGCCAAGGTGCTTTTCGGCATGGGCTTCAGCGTGAACACCGGCGAGGTCGTCACGCTCATGGGCCGCAACGGCATGGGCAAGACAACCACCATCCGCACGCTCATGGGCATGATGAAGGCCTCCGCCGGCCGGGTCGTCTTCGACGGCACGGAGGTGACCGGGCGTCCCTCCTACCGCATAGCCCAGGCCGGGCTCGGGCTGGTGCCGGAGGGTCGGCAGATCTTTCCGACGCTGTCGGTGGAGGAGAACCTCATCGCCACCTCGGCGAACCGCTTCGCCACCGATCCGGGCTGGTCGCTGGAGCGCGTCTATGCCTTCTTCCCGCGCCTCAGGGAGCGGCGCTTGAACATGGGCAATCAGCTTTCCGGCGGCGAGCAGCAGATGCTTGCCATCGGCAGGGCGCTGATGACCAATCCCAAGCTCCTGATCCTCGACGAGGCAACGGAAGGGCTCGCACCGCTGGTCCGCGCCGAGATCTGGTCATGCCTGGAGCGGCTGAAAGGGGAGGGGCAGTCCATCCTCGTCGTCGACAAGAACGTCGACGCGCTGGAGGTGCTTGCCGACCGCCATGTGGTGGTTGAGAAGGGCACCGTCGCCTGGACCGGCACCTCCGCCGACCTCAGGGCCGATGCGAGCATCCGGGAGCGCTATCTCAGCGTGTGACCGGCGGCGGCGGGTTGCCCGTCGTTTTCTTGCGCGTCGTTGTGCGTGCGGTGAACGGCGGGGCCTTGCGGGCCCTTGGCGATATAGGCGGGGACCTGGTCAGCCTCCATGGGCGGGGAATAGAGAAAGCCCTGCACCAGATTGACATCGAGCTGCCTCAGCACGGCCAGTTCCTGCAGGGTCTCGACCCCCTCGACGATGCAGTCGAGCTGTCGGTCGCGCGACAGGTTGACCAGTGATCGGACGATGTCGCAGCTGGCCGGGTTGTGCTCGATGTTCATCACGAAGCTGCGGTCGATCTTGAGCTTGGTCAGCGGCAGCGCGTGCAGGCGCGACAGGCTTGAGTAGCCCGTACCGAAGTCGTCGAGGGCCACGCCGCATCCAATTTCGCGCAGGAAGTTCACCGAGTTCTGCACCTGCTGGGGGTCGAAGGCGAACGTGGTTTCCGTGATCTCCATGTCCAGGCGTCGGGGGTCGAATCCCGAGCGCCTGAGGATCCCTGCGACCTGCATCAGGTTCTCTGGCAGGGCAAGGTCATGGGCGGACAGGTTGAAGGACAGCCGCAGGTCGTCCGGCCAGGTGGCGGCGGCGGAAAGCGCCTGTTGCAGCAGCGTGCCGGTCAGGCGCGAGATGATGCCGGCGCGCTCCGCGATCGGGATGAATTCGGCTGGCGAGACAGGGCCGATGGTCGGGTTGTTCCAGCGCGCCAGCGCTTCGAAACCGACGGCTTTGTCGGTGCGAATATCGATGATGGGCTGGAAGGCGACACGCAATTCCTGATCGAGATCCGCTCCGCGCAGCATCTGCTCGACAAGCGACTCCCTGTGGATCATGGCGCTGTGCGCCTTCGAGAAGACGGTCGCGGCGCCGCGATGATGACGCTTGGAATGGTAGAGCGCATAATCGGCGCGGTTCATCAGCTCGGTTGGCGAGGGAACCTCTGGACCGCCGATGGCAAAGCCGATCGACCCGGAGACCTGCACCCGTGTCGAGGCGAGAGCCACCGGTTTGGCGAGCAGGTCGCAAAGCTCCTTGCCGAATTCCAGCAACGCTTCGGGACTTGTCTTCTTCTCGATCAGAAACGCGAATTCATCGCCCCCGAGCCTTGCGACAAACGCGGCTTTGCGGGAGCAGATGTTCCGCAGGCGGGTGCCGATCTCGCGCAGCAGCTTGTCGCCGATGGCGTGGCCGTAGGTGTCGTTCACCGGCTTGAATCCGTCGAGGTCGACGACGCCGACCGCGAAGGTCTCGTTGTCGGCCGCGGAGATCTCGAAGGTGCGCTCCAGCCTTGAAAAGAAGGCGCGCCGGTTCGGCAGATCCGTCAGGCTGTCGAGGTTCGCGAGCCGAAAATTCTCTTTGCTGAGCGCCAGCGCACGCGTCTTCGTTTCGACCATTTCCTTGAAATTATTATAGTTTATCGAGACGATGATGAGCATGGCAATGGTGACAAGCACCACGTTGAGCCCCGATGCGATGAAAGTTGGCTCCCCGGTCGACATAAAGAACGAGACGAACAGGGTGTTGACGATAAGCCCGACGATGATTGCCGCCGACCTCAGGTGCATGAGACAGAACACGCAGCTGACGATGGTGATCGCCATGAAGAAGCCGACATGGGCCTTGGTATAGGGCGTGCCATAGCCGTACAGGGTGAGAGACCAGGTGCTGAACGCGAGTGACAGCACGACCGCCAGATACAGCGTGCGTTGCAAGGCGGCTCGGGCGTCGGCAACCTCCGGCTCCTTGTCGCGTTGCTTCCACCAGGACACGATCCGAAAAATGCAGATCAGGCTGAGGGTGGCTGCGATATAGAGCGTCAACCAGACCGGGGCGTAGGGGAAGTGCGTGATTGAGAGGGCCCAGCAGTTCATCACCAGGATGATGTAAAGCAGCGGAACTTGTCGCGAGAAGGCCTTGTACTGCGCCTTCAGGAGGTCGGGATTGTCGGGGGGCGAGAACGACTTCAGGAGATATCGAAAAAACATGGCCATGAATTGTCCGGTGCGGGACCGGAACTCTCCCCCCAGTCCACGAAGAAACGGTCTTCTCGTTGTTCCGCGGCCATCTCGCAGTTGCCATCAGAGCAACACTTTGATGGGCTCGGCTGTGCTTTAACTTTAAAAAAAGCCAGCTCGAGGCTCTGCGTCAGAAGCCGCAGTCAGTCCATCAAAACTTTCAGTTCAATCAGATTAGCACAACTGATGCTTGGGCGGAGTTTGGAAATCTCCACTCTCTTGTGAAAAGTGCCATTGCCGCGCGCGCTGCCTCGGATCCGGATCGCGGGGCCTGGTCTTCGCCGCGGCAGAGGCATTCGCCCGTTTGCGGAAAAGAAAACGGGCGGCAACTGGGCCGCCCGTTCGCATTTTTCGTTCTGTGCACGCCTGCGGGCGGGCGAAACCGTCGCCTCAGTCGACGCGGCGCACCGCGCCCTCGGCGGCGGAGGTCGCCAGCAGCGCATAGGCCTTGAGGGCCGTGCTGATCTTGCGCGTGCGCTTCTCGACCGGCTTCCAGGCGTCGGCGCCCTTGGCGTCCATCGCCGCGCGGCGATGGGCCATCTCCTCGTCCGAAACGGCAAGGTGGATGGTGCGGCCGGGGATGTCGATCTCCAGACGGTCGCCTTCCTGGGCAAGGCCGATGGCGCCGCCTTCGGCGGCTTCCGGCGAGACATGGCCGATGGACAGGCCCGATGTGCCGCCCGAGAAGCGGCCGTCGGTGACCAGCGCGCACAGCTTGCCGAGGCCCTTCGACTTCAGGTAGCTGGTCGGATACAGCATTTCCTGCATGCCGGGCCCGCCGCGCGGTCCTTCGTAGCGGATCAGCACGACGTCGCCAGCCTCGACCTTGCCGGTCAGGATGCCGCTGACAGCGCTGTCCTGGCTCTCGAAGATGCGCACCCGCCCGGTGAATTTCAGGATCGAGTCATCGACGCCGGCGGTCTTCACGATGCAGCCGTCCAGCGCGATGTTGCCGTAGAGAACCGCAAGGCCGCCGTCTTGCGAATAGGCGTGCGCCTTGTCGCGGATGACGCCCGTCTCGCGGTCGTCGTCAACGCTGTCATAGCGGCAGTCCTGCGAGAAGGCGGTCTGAGAGGGAATGCCCGCCGGACCTGCGCGGAAGAACGCGTTGACGCTGTCGCTGTCGGTGCGCTTCACGTCCCACAATGCCAGCGCGTCGGCGAGACTCGCAGCATGCACCATCGGCAGCGAGGTATCGAGCAGGCCGGCGCGGTCGAGCTCGCCGAGGATGCCGAAGATGCCGCCGGCGCGGTGGACGTCCTCCATGTGCACATTCGAGACGGACGGGGCCACCTTGCAGAGCACGGGAACCTTGCGCGACAGCTTGTCGATGTCGGCCATGGTGAAGTCGATCTCGCCCTCGCGCGCGGAGGCGAGCAGGTGCAGAACCGTGTTGGTCGAGCCGCCCATGGCGATGTCGAGCGACATGGCGTTGTGGAACGCGGCGCGATTGGCGATGGAGCGCGGCAGCACGCTGGCGTCGTCCTGCTCGTAGTAGCGCCGGGCAATGTCGACGATCAGGTGGCCGGCCTCGATGAACAGCCGCTTGCGGTCGGCATGGGTGGCGAGCGTCGAGCCGTTGCCCGGCAGCGACAGGCCGAGAGCCTCGGTCAGGCAGTTCATCGAGTTGGCGGTGAACATGCCGGAGCAGGAGCCGCAGGTCGGACAGGCCGAACGCTCGATGGCCATGACGTCCTCGTCGGACATCTTGTCGTCGGCGGCGGCGACCATCGCGTCGACCAGGTCGAGCGCCCGCTCGGTGCCGTCGGCGAGCTTGACCTTGCCGGCTTCCATCGGGCCGCCAGAAACGAAGACCACCGGAATGTTGAGCCGCATGGCGGCCATCAGCATGCCCGGGGTGATCTTGTCGCAGTTGGAGATGCAGACCATGGCGTCGGCACAATGCGCGTTGACCATGTACTCGACGCTGTCGGCGATGATCTCGCGCGAGGGCAGCGAATAGAGCATGCCGTCGTGGCCCATGGCGATGCCGTCATCCACCGCGATGGTGTTGAATTCCTTGGCGACGCCGCCAGCCGCCTCGACCTCGCGGGCCACAAGCTGGCCGAGGTCCTTGAGGTGAACGTGCCCTGGCACGAACTGGGTAAAGGAGTTCACGATCGCGATGATCGGCTTGCCGAAATCGCCGTCCTTCATGCCCGTGGCGCGCCAAAGGCCGCGCGCGCCCGCCATGTTGCGTCCGTGGGTGCTGGTTCTCGACCGGTAAGTCGGCATTCTCGCCTCGGTGGTTCGTATGACAATTGATCCGCAAGACGAGGTACGAAATCAGGCGCGACGACGCAAGGAAATTACGTCTCGGGGCCGCGCCCGGACAGATGCCGGCAGATGTCGTGCGTCGGCCTCGGCCGCCACCGCGTCGTTTGGGATTGCCCTTCGCGAAAGGATCGGGAAAATTCTCGCGTTGCGGCGATTTGGGAACGGGGTGGGGACGATGGTTGGAAGAGAGGTTCTGGCGCGGCTTGCACGCCGGCTGCCGGTGTTCGGTCTTGGTCTCTGCATGGCGTTGGGTGTCCTGCTCTGCGTGCCCCTGCCGGCGTTCGCACTCGACGTTCGCAACGACATGGCGTTCGACAATGTCTGTGAGGGCAACTCGGCCGCGTCATGCTACATCCTCGCGGTGGGCGGGATCACGGCCGACACGCCGCGTGCTTTCCGCGCCTTTCTCGAGCGCGAGCAGCCCGAGGGCAACAAGGTGCTGCTCTACAGCGGCGGCGGCAACCTGCGCGCCGGTCTCGATCTCGGCTCGATCATCCGCCAGCACAATTACGAGACCGCCATCGGCAACTGGGTGGAGGAGGGTGCGTTCGGCCGCGTCGGGCAGCAGGGCTTTTGCATGAGCGCCTGCGCCTACACCTTCCTCGGAGGTGCTGTCCGGCGGATTGCGGAAGGCAACCGCCTCGGCTTCCACCGTTTCTTCGTGCCGAACCGGGAGGCGTGGGAAAAGGCCGGCCTGACGCAGGACGATGCGCTGGCGCAGGGGCAGACGGAATCGAGCCTGATCGTCGCCTATCTGGTCTACATGAACATCGACCCGCGCATCTTCGTGCTCGGCGTCACCGCCGGGCGCGACGAGATGTACGAGCCAGACCGGGCGACGCTGGAGGAATTCGATCTCGTCTCGCCCGACGGCTTCGCGCCCTTCTATCTGGAACCTTACAAGTCCGGCATCGTCGCGGCGGCGAAGCGCCTCGGCCGCACGCGGCTTTACGACGAGCTGACCCAGGTCACCGCCTACTGCCGGCGTGGCGAGCCGCATCTCCTGGTTTCCTCCGACATCTCGCTGCCCGATGAATTGCCCGATCCGGGCGACCTTCTTCTCAGCGGCGCGGACGGCCAGGTGCAGCGGATTCGCGTGCCGCGCGATCGCATGCGGGTCCGCTCGGGCAAATCGGTGGAATTCCGACTCGATCGGGAGACGGGAACGCGGGTCGCCGGCGCGGCCGCTTTCGGGGTCAGCGTCTTCCTCGGGCAGTCGGCGGGCGGCGAGCTGCGCGGCACGGTGCCCCTGGTTGAGGGAGACCGCAGGATGCTCGACGCCGCCTTTCGCTTCTGCATCGACCGGTAGTCGCGGCAATCTCGGGCCGAGGGGCGGAATTTCAAGGCGCGCACGAGAGAGTTTTGCGAGCGCTGCCCGCCAACGAGCATCGCCGTCGGCCTCCGCGCCTTCTGCGGCAAACGGGACGGCGGCTCTTGAGCCGCGGACACGATGCGGGACAGGCCAACAGCGTCCCTCTCGTGTTCTCGAAGGCTGCGCTTGAGGGGGCGGATCGCCGGTTCGAGCTGAAGAGGATCACGAACCTCCTTGCCGGCGACCGGCGCAAGCGTGCCTTGGAATGCGCGCGGCCTTTCCACTGACTGCGGGGTCGTTCGCTGCTTTGCCGAGAGTTGACGGCCTCTCGCCCGCCTCACCGGATCTCGTAGGGCACCAGCCGGCGGTGGTCGCTGTCGATGGAGATCGCGCGGTTGAGTGGCGGCACCGAGCGCTGGGCGCAGGTGAGCCGCTCGCAGATGCGGCAGGAGATGCCGATGGGCTCGAATGCCGCGTCGCGGGCAAGGTCGAGCCCGTCGCAATAGACGATGTCGCGCGCATGCGCGATCTCGGCGCCGAGCGCGATGGCATAATGCAGCACCGGCCCGCCATAGCCGCCCGACTTCTTCACCACATGCGCGGCCAGCGAGATGTAGCGCGAGCCGTCCGGCGTTTCGGCAAGCTGGCGGATGATCGTTCCGTGGCTTTCAAAGGCGCGGTGCACGTTCCACAGCGGGCAGGCGGCGCCGAAGCGTGCGAACTGCAGCTTGGTGGCCGAGTGGCGCTTGGTGATGTTGCCGGCGCGATCGACGCGGGCGAAGAAGAAGGGGATGCCCTTCAGGCGCGGGCGCTGCATGGTCGAGAGCCGGTGGGCGACCTGTTCGAGGCTGGCGCCGAAGCGGTCGGCGACGAGATCAAGGTCGTGTCGCGTTTCCTGGGCGGCCTTGAGGAAGGTCCGGTAAGGCAGCACCAGCGCTCCGGCGAAGGCATTGGCAAGACCGATGCGCGCCACATGCACCGCGTCATCCGTCTGGAACTTGGCCTTCGCCAGCACGCCGTCGATGATGGCGCGCGCCTCGAGGAGCGCGATCTGGTGGGCGAGCTGGAAGACGATGGTCGATTCCGGCAGCGCCTCGTTCAGCGACAATCGCTTGCCGCGCGCGTCGAAGGTGCGGATCTCGCCCGCATCCGCCTCGTGGCGGTGGCGCGTCACCGAAATGCCGTGGCGCGTTTCCAGATGCTCGACCAGGTCGCGGGCGAAGACGCGCCCCGTCGGCGTCAGCCGGCTGTTCAGGTCCTCCGCGGCGACATCGAGCTCGTGGATGTAGTTGTTTTCGAAATGGAAGAAATCCCGCACTTCCTCATAAGGGGTCGGGCGTGCCAGCGTCTCGTCGCGCGCCAGCGTGTCGTCGAGCATTGCAAGCTGCTCGCTCATCTGCCGGTAAGCCTGGTGCAGGCGCACCATGGCATGGGCGAAATCCGGCGCATTCTGGCTGACCATCTTGAAGTCCTGAAGCCCCGGCCTGCCGCCGGCGAAGACCGGATCGGCGAAGACCTCGCGCAGCGCCGCGATCAGTCTGTCGTCGTCATCGACGGAAAGAGAGCCGAGGTCGAGGCCGAAATGTTCGGACAGGGACAACAGCACCGGCGCGGAAACTGGCCGTTGATTGTTTTCCAATTGGTTGACATAGCTTGTCGACAGGCCGAGCCTTTCGGCAAAATCACGCTGGGTGAGGCTCGCCGCCTCGCGCAAGGATCGGATCTGGCGGCCGATGAAGAGCTTCTTCATAATGGGGTCCCGGTTCCGAGGCGCGAGGCGTCGGGTTTGCAAATTTGCAAATGCAAATTTGCAAACAGATTAAGTTCGCCTTGCGGCTTTTTCAACTCTCCCGTCCGGCCCCTAAAACGGGTAGCCAGACGGGAAGGCAGCGGCCGCCGCGTTGTCGGCGGTCTGGAATATGGACTAACAGGAGAAACTGCCATCATGTTCACCACCGTGACCTCGTGGACGTCGGAGCGGCCGCTGGCGCGCACGCTCATCGTCGCCTTCGCCGGTTCGCTGCTTCTGACCGTGTCCGCCAAGGTCAGTGTGCCCTTCTTCCCGGTGCCGATGACGCTGCAGACCCTTGCGGTGCTGGTGCTCGGCTTCACCCTTGGCCCGCGTCTCGGCGCGGCAAGCGTGCTGATGTATCTGGCCGAAGGCGCGACCGGCCTTCCGGTGTTCACCGGAACCCCGGAAAAGGGCGTCGGCCTTGCCTATATGGCCGGCCCGACCGGCGGCTTCCTGCTCGGCTTCGTGGCTTCGGCCTGGCTCGCCGGCTGGTTCGCCATGAAGGGCTGGACGCAGGGCATCCTGCGCGCCGTCACCGCCTCGGTCCTTGCCCAGGCGATTGTCTTCGTCCCGGGCCTGATCTGGCTCGCCACGCTGCTCGGCTCGGTCGAGAAGGCGCTGGTCTTCGGCCTTTATCCGTTCCTGCTTGCCGGTCTTGTGAAGTCGGTTCTGGCCGCTGCCATTGTTGTCGCCGGCCAGCGTCTGAGCCCGCGCGGCTGACGTTCGAAAGTCGGCCTCGGCCCGTCTCCGGCATCTGGCCGGCGGCGGGCCGGGCCACCTCCGCCGGCTCCGGGCCGGTGTGAATGACGGTGGCGGCGCATGCGCCGCGCCGCGACACCAGCGCGCCGCCTGCCGTCCGGACGGTGGACCCGCGTCCGCCGTTGCCCGCATGCCGCGCAACCGCGTATCCGGCTCGCCTTCAGGGCGGCAGAGGGGCGGCGCAGGGTGGCGACGACGGGCCATCGCTCCGCCTGGATCAGACAGGTGCGAAGCTTGACAGCCGGCGCGACGACAAAGCCGGCGCGCAGATACAGACGACGCGAAAGCGAAGACACGAACAACGAGAAAATCCAGTCGGCCGAACGCCGGTCACGCATCACAGGAGCCGCCCGTGCAGGAGATCTTGCAGGAACTGGAAACCCGCCGTGCCGCCGCGCGCCTGGCTGGCGGCACCCGCCGCATCGAGGCCCAGCACGCCAAGGGCAAGCTGACGGCGCGCGAGCGCGTCGAAATCTTCCTCGACGAGGGCTCCTTCGAGGAGTTCGACATGTTCGTCACCCACCGCTGCGTGGATTTCGGCATGCAGGACACCACGATGCCCGGCGACGGCGTGATCACCGGCTGGGGCACGGTCAACGGCCGCATGGTCTATGTCTTTTCGCAGGACTTCACCGTCTTCGGCGGTTCCCTGTCCGAGACCCATGCCCAGAAGATCTGCAAGATCATGGATATGGCGGTGAAGAACGGCGCCCCCGTGATCGGCCTCAACGACAGCGGCGGTGCGCGCATCCAGGAGGGCGTCGCCTCTCTCGGCGGCTATGCGGACGTCTTCCAGCGCAACATCATGGCGTCCGGCGTCGTGCCGCAGATCTCGATGATCATGGGTCCCTGCGCCGGCGGCGCGGTCTATTCGCCGGCGATCACCGATTTCATCTTCATGGTGCGCGACACCTCCTACATGTTCGTCACCGGCCCGGATGTGGTGAAGACGGTGACCAACGAGGTGGTCACGGCGGAGGAGCTTGGCGGCGCCAAGACCCACACCAGCAAGTCCTCGGTCGCCGATGGCGCTTTCGACAACGACGTGGAAGCGCTGGTCGCCCTGCGCCGCTTCATCGATTTCCTGCCGTCCAACAACCGGGAGAAGCCGCCGGTTCGTCCGTTCTTCGATGACCCGGCGCGCGTCGACATGTCGCTCGATACGTTGATTCCCGACAATCCGAACAAGCCCTACGACATGAAGGAGCTGATCACGAAGGTCGCCGACGAGGGCGATTTCTTCGAGATCCAGCAGGCCTATGCCGGCAACATCGTCACCGGCTTCATTCGCATCGAGGGGCAGACGGTCGGCGTCGTCGCCAACCAGCCAATGGTGCTGGCCGGCGTGCTCGACATCAATTCCTCGCGCAAGGCGGCCCGCTTCGTCCGCTTCTGCGACTGTTTCAATATCCCGATCCTGACCTTCGTCGACGTTCCCGGCTTCCTGCCGGGCACCACGCAGGAATACGGCGGCGTCATCAAGCACGGCGCCAAGCTGCTGTTCGCCTATGGCGAGGCGACGGTGCCCAAGGTCACGGTGATCACCCGCAAGGCCTATGGCGGCGCCTATGACGTGATGGCCTCCAAGCACATTCGCGGCGACATCAACTACGCATGGCCGACGGCCGAGATCGCGGTGATGGGTGCCAAGGGCGCGACCGAGATCCTCTACCGCTCCGAGCTTGGTGATCCGGAGAAGATCGCCGCGCGCACGAAGGAATACGAGGACCGCTTCGCCAATCCGTTCGTGGCGGCGGAAAAGGGCTTCATCGACGACGTGATCATGCCGCATTCGACGCGCCGCCGCGTCGCCCGCGCCTTTGCCACCTTGCGCAACAAGGACATCCAGAATCCCTGGAAGAAGCACGACAACATTCCGCTGTGACGACGCCAGGAACGGGACCTTTTCAATGATCAAGAAAATCCTCATCGCCAACCGCGGCGAGATCGCCTGCCGGGTCATCAAGACGGCGAAGAAGATGGGCATCGCCACGGTCGCGGTCTATTCCGACGCCGACAGGGATGCACTGCATGTGAAGATGGCCGACGAGGCGATCCACATCGGCCCGCCGCCGGCCAACCAGTCCTACATCGTCCTCGACAAGATCCTGGAGGCGGTCCGCGCCTGTGGCGCGGACGCCGTGCATCCGGGCTACGGCTTCCTGTCGGAGCGCGCCGAATTCGCCGATGCGCTGGCGAAGGCGGGGGTCGCCTTCATCGGCCCTCCGGCCTCCGCCATCGAGGCGATGGGGGACAAGATCACCTCCAAGAAGCTGGCGGCGGAAGCCGGCGTTTCCACCGTGCCGGGCTACATGGGCCTGATCGCCGATGCCGACGAGGCGGTGAAGATCGCCGCCGAGGTCGGGTATCCGGTGATGATCAAGGCGTCCGCCGGCGGCGGCGGCAAGGGCATGCGCATCGCCTGGAACGAGGCGGAGACGCGCGAGGGCTTCCAGTCGTCGAAGAACGAGGCGGCAAGCTCCTTCGGCGATGACCGCATCTTCATCGAGAAGTTCGTCACCCAGCCGCGCCACATCGAGATCCAGGTGCTCGCCGACAGCCACGGCAACACCATCTATCTGGGCGAGCGCGAATGCTCGATCCAGCGCCGCAACCAGAAGGTCATCGAGGAGGCGCCGTCGCCCTTCCTCGACGAGGCGACGCGCCGCGCCATGGGCGAGCAGGCCGTGGCGCTGGCCAAGGCGGTGAACTACGCCTCCGCCGGCACGGTCGAGTTCATCGTCGACGGCGAGCGCAACTTCTACTTCCTGGAGATGAACACCCGCCTTCAGGTGGAGCATCCCGTCACCGAGCTGATCACCGGCATCGACCTTGTCGAACAGATGATCCGGGTCGCCGCCGGCGAGACGCTTTCGATCTCGCAGGACGACGTCAGGCTGAACGGCTGGGCGATGGAAAGCCGCCTCTATGCCGAGGATCCGTACCGCAACTTCCTGCCCTCCATCGGCCGGCTCACCCGCTATCGGCCGCCGAGCGAAGGCATGCGTGCCGACGGCACCGTGGTGCGCAACGACACGGGCGTCTTCGAGGGCGGCGAGATCTCGATGTTCTACGACCCGATGATCGCCAAGCTGTGCACCTGGGCGCCCGAGCGCATCGCCGCCGTCGATGCGATGTCGGAGGCCCTCGACCGCTTCGAGGTGGAGGGTATCGGCCACAATCTGCCGTTCCTGGCCGCCGTCATGCAGCACCCGCGGTTCCGCTCGGGGGCGATCACCACCGCCTTTATCGCCGAGGAATATCCCGACGGCTTCCAGGGCGTCGAGCTGCCGGCTGCGGACATGGAGCGCCTCGTGGCGCTTGCGGCCGCCTGCAACCATCTCTCCGAGACCCGCGCCACGCAGATCTCCGGGGCCATGGACAACCATCGCCGCGTTGTCGGGCCGGACTGGACCATCGTCGTCGCCGGCGCCGAGTATCCGGTTGCGGTGACGCCGGAGACGGGGACGGGCATGTACCGCGTCGCTGCGCGCGAGGCCGATCAGGGGCACGCGCTTTCGGGCGAGATCCTCGTCTCGCTCGATGGCTGGAAGCCGGGCATGCGCCTGATCGAGGCGGAAGTCGGCGGCCGGGCGCTGGCGGTCAAGGTCGAGCAGACCTTCCACGGCTACCGCTTGCGTCAGCGCGGCGCCGATGTGACGCTCGCCTGCCTGACGCCGCGCCAGGCCGAGATGGCGCGGCTGATGCCCGAGAAGGTGGCGGCGGACACCTCGAAGATGCTGCTGTGCCCGATGCCGGGTCTCGTCGTTTCCATTTCGGTGGAGGAGGGCCAGACCGTCGAGGCGGGACAGACGCTTGCCACCGTCGAGGCGATGAAGATGGAGAACGTGCTCAAGGCGGAGCGCAAGGGCGTGGTCAAAGTGATCGCCGCCAAGCCCGGCGACAGCCTCGCCGTCGACGAGCTGATCATGGAATTCGAATGATGTTGGCGCGGGTCAAGCGAGAAGCCGGGATCATGGCGTCAGTGCTCGCCCGGTGGCTCGGCACATCGTTGGCTACATCGGAGGCGTGAGATTATGACCAAGACGACCGTTCGCGACTGGATGGACCTGGCGTCGAAGGAGCTCAAGGGCCGCGATCCGCAGGAGCTCGTCTGGAACACGCCGGAGGGCATTCCGGTCAAGCCGCTGTACACGGCGGAGGATCTCGACGGCATCGGCCATCTGGGTACGCTGCCGGGCTTCGAGCCGTTCCTGCGCGGCCCGCGCGCCACCATGTACGCGGGTCGGCCCTGGACCATTCGCCAGTACGCCGGCTTCTCCACCGCCGAGGCCTCCAACGCCTTCTACCGCAAGGCACTCGCCGCCGGGCAGAAGGGGCTTTCGGTCGCCTTCGACCTTGCCACCCATCGCGGCTACGACAGCGACCATCCGCGCGTCGAGGGCGATGTCGGCAAGGCTGGCGTGGCCATCGACTCGGTCGAGGACATGAAGATCCTCTTCGACGGCATTCCGCTCAAGGAGATGTCCGTCTCCATGACCATGAACGGCGCCGTGATCCCGGTGCTGGCGAGCTTCATCGTCGCCGGCGAGGAGCAGGGCGCGAGCCGGGCCGAGCTCTCCGGCACGATCCAGAACGACATTCTCAAGGAGTTCATGGTCCGCAACACCTACATCTACCCGCCTGAGCCCTCGATGCGGATCATCGCCGACATCATCGAGTACACGGCGAAGGAGATGCCGCGGTTCAACTCCATCTCGATCTCCGGCTACCACATGCAGGAGGCCGGGGCGACGCTGGTGCAGGAACTGGCCTTCACGCTGGCGGACGGGCGCGAATATGTCCGCGCCGCGCTCGCCAAGGGTCTTGATGTCGATGCCTTCGCCGGCCGGCTGTCGTTCTTCTTCTGCATCGGCATGAACTTCTTCATGGAGGCGGCGAAGCTGCGCGCCGCGCGCCTGTTGTGGTCGCGCATCATGACCGAGTTCGAGCCGAAGAAGCCGCAGTCGAAGATGCTGCGCACCCACTGTCAGACGTCGGGCGTGTCGCTCGCGGAGCAGGACCCCTACAACAACATCGTGCGCACCGCCTTCGAGGCGATGTCGGCGGTGCTTGGCGGCACCCAGTCGCTGCACACCAACTCCTTCGACGAGGCGATTGCCCTGCCGACGGAGTTTTCCGCGCGCATCGCCCGCAACACCCAGCTCATCCTCAACCACGAGACCGGGGTCACCAACGTCGTCGATCCGCTCGCCGGTTCCTACTATGTGGAGAGCCTGACCGACGAACTCGCCACCCGCGCCTGGGAGCTGATCGAGAAGATCGAGGCCGAGGGCGGCATGACGGCGGCCGTCGAGAAGGGCATTCCCAAGCAGATGATCGAGGAGGCGGCCACCCGCCGCCAGGCGGCCGTCGACAAGGGCGACGAGGTCATCGTCGGCATCAACAAGTACCGGCTCGAGGACGAGGACAAGCTCGACATCCTCGACATCGACAACGCCGCGGTGCGCGAGAGCCAGGTCCGCCGGCTGGAGAAGATCCGCCGCAGCCGCGATTCCGACCGGGTGGCGGAGACGCTCGCGGCGCTGACGAAGACGGCCGAGACGGGTGAGGGCAACATCCTGGAATGCGCTGTCGAGGCGGCGCGCGCACGCGCCACCGTCGGCGAGATTTCCGATTGCCTGCGCTCGGTTTTCGGCGACCACGCCGCCGTTCCCAAGGTCGTTCGCAACATTTACGCGGGCGAATACAAGGACGAGCCGGAGTACAAGACCCTTGTCACCCGCCTGTCCGATCTGGCCGCCGAACTCGGCGAGAAGCCGCGCATCATGGTCGCCAAGCTCGGCCAGGACGGCCATGACCGGGGTGCCAAGGTGATTGCCTCGGCCTTTGGCGACGTCGGCTTCGAGGTGCTCGCCGGCCCGCTGTTCCAGACCCCCGACGAGGCTGCGGAGGCCGCCATCGCCGCCAAGGTCCATGTCGTCGGCGTGTCGTCGCTCGCCGCCGGCCACAAGACGCTGATGCCGCAGCTCGTCAAGGCGCTCGAGAAGCGCGGTGCAGGTCATGTCATCGTTGTGTGCGGTGGCGTCATTCCGCGTCAGGATTACGATTTCCTGCGCGAGGCTGGCGTCTCCGCGATCTTCGGCCCGGGCTCGAATGTCCTCGACGCGGCACGTACGGTGCTCGACCTCATCGCGGGTCGACGCCGCAACGTCGCCTGAGGCGATCGCCCGGAGCCGAGGCCGGGCCCCGGCAGGAGGAGCCAGGGCCCGGCCCGCTTTTCAGACCGGTCCGGTTTGGCAGGCCCGACCGGATTGGCAGGAATAACCAGAGGGGAGGGGGAGTGCGGCCAAGCCGCGCTCCCTTATCTTTTTGCAACACCGGCGGCCGATGCTGGCGACAAGGGCGCGAAGCAGCCCGCCCACCCTGTCGGTCGAGCCTCGCCGTTGCTCGAGGCTTGATATCAGTAGATCCGGACGCGTGCCGTGATCGGGTCCCCGCGATAGCGCACAGTGCCGATGAACTCGCCCGTTTCGGTCAGTGTCCGGGGCGTGCAGCCTATTCGGCCGGCAACTGCTCGGCTGCAACGTCCGCGCCCGTCTCCATTGCCTCGTTCGTTGCAATCACGTCTGCCGGAGCAGCGAAACGGGCGAAGGTGGCTTCCCTGCTTCGTGTGCCGCACATGGCATGCAGGTGATCGTCGCCAAGCGCCGTCACCTGTCGCGCCACCTCGGCGACGGTCTCGCGCAGCCATTGATGCGCCGGGTCGGCGTCGTCGCGACCGTGCCAGATCAGCGCGACGGTGAAATCGGGAAGCTCCACCGGCGGCTCGAAGATCTCGAGCCCCAGAAGCTCTGCCTTGGCGAGCGCGATACGCGCCGGCAGGCAGGCAACGAGGTCCACCTGTGCCGCCGCATAGGGGGCGAAGATGAACTGCGGCAGGGTCAGCAGGACGCGCCGGCGCAGGCCCTTCGCCGCCAGCGCCCGGTCGACGACGCCGCCCGCGCCGCCGCGCGGGGCGACAACCACATGCTCGGCCGCCAGAAACTGGTCGAGCGTCGGCCCCTGCGGCCCGAAGCGCCCGCGCCGGGCAACGCCCACCAGACGGTCGGTGTAGAGCGTGCGCGAGCGATGTCGCGCCTCCAGGTCGTTGCCGACGCCGACGGCCAGGTCGATCTCGCCGTCGTCGAGCATCGGCGTCATGCCCGAGGGGCGCGTTCCCATGATGTGCATGTCGAGCCGGGGGGCGTCGCGTCGCAGCCGCTCGATCAGGTCGACCAGAAGCACCGCCATGGAATTGTCGGTCATGGCGATGCGTACGATCCGGTCGATCTGCTCGGGAGCGAAGTCGAGCGCCGGCGCCAGCGCCTGCTCTATCCGCCTGAGCGCGTCGTTGAGAAGGGGCGCCAGCGTCTGGGCACGCGCCGTCGGCTCCATGCCGCGCCCCGAGCGCACGAAGAGTTCGTCGTCGAAAAGCGCGCGCAGCCGGGCGAGCGCGTTGGACATGGCCGGCTGGGTCAGCCCGACCCGCCGCGCCGCGCGCGTCACGTTGCGCTCGCTGATCAGGGCGTCGAAAGCGACGAGGAGATTGAGATCGACCGAAGAGATATTCATGGCATCAATGTTTCCGGATATCCAAAATCAATTGGACCTTGGGTGAAGCGTGCCCCACCTAGAAGTACGTTGCAAACGCTCAAGGTCCGCGCCTCCTGTAAAAGGCAACCGCGGACCGATTGGGTTTCAGGAGGGACATATGGTCCAGTTGACCGTCAATGGCGAGAACCGCTCGCTCGATATAGATCCCGAAACGCCGCTTCTGTGGGTTCTCAGGGACGAGTTGCAGATGACCGGCACCAAGTTCGGCTGCGGCATCGCCGCTTGCGGGGCCTGCACCGTGCACATGGACGGCATGCCGATCCGCTCCTGCCAGACGCAGGTGGGTGACGTCGAAGGCACATCGATCACCACCATCGAGGGCGTCTCCGGCAAGGCGGCCGAGGCCGTCCAGTCGGCCTGGCGCGAGCTCGACGTGCCGCAGTGCGGCTACTGCCAGTCCGGCCAGATCCTCGCGGCCACCGCGCTTCTTCAGGACACGCCGAAACCGAGCGACGAGGACATCGACGCGGCGATGAGCGGCAATGTCTGTCGCTGCGCCACCTATCCCCGCATCCGCGCCGCGATCCACCGCGCGGCAGAGACGATGGAGGGCTGAGCCGATGTTCAAGATGATCGATCATATGTCCGAAAGCGCGCCGCGTCCCTCGCGCCGCTCCTTCCTTCAGATGTCGGCGATTGCCGCCGGCGGCCTCGTCATCGGCCTCGGCGCGCCGGCACGCGTGGCCGTCGCCGGGGCCTCGGGCGAAGCTGCCGCCGGCGACATGTTCACGCCGTTCGTGCGCATCTCGCCGGACGGTCTCGTCACGGTGCTGAACAAGCATCTCGACATGGGACAGGGCAATGCCACCGGGCTTGCCACGCTTGTCGCCGACGAGCTGGACGCGCGCCATGACCAGATGCGGGCCGAGTTCGCGCCCGCCGAGGTGGACAAGTACAAGAACCTCGCCTTCGGCATGCAGGGCACCGGCGGCTCCACCGCGATCGCCAACTCCTTCATGCAGTACCGCGAGGCGGGCGCCACGGCGCGGGCCATGCTCGTTGCCGCCGCAGCAGCGGAATGGGGCGTTCCCGCCTCCGAAATCGTGGTGAGGGAGGGCACGCTCTCCCACGCTTCCGGCAAGTCGGCCGGCTTCGGCGATCTGGCGGAGAAGGCGGCGGCGATGCCGGTGCCGGAGACGGTCGCGGTGAAAACCCCGGACCGCTGGGTCTTCATCGGCAAGTCCTTCCCGCGCCTCGACGTTCCCAACAAGACCGTCGGCGCTCCGCGTACCTATGGCATGGATGTCCAGCGCGAGAACATGCTGGTCGCCGTGCTCGAGCGGCCCCATGCGTTCGGCGCCAGGGTCAAGTCGGTCGATGCCGCCGAGGCGCGCAAGGTTCCCGGCGTTGTCGATGTCATCGAGGTGCCCGACCACGGCGTTGCGGTGCTGGCGACCTCGACCTGGCCGGCGATCAAGGCGCGCGGCCTGCTCGAAATCGAGTGGGACGAGACGGGCGCCGAGACGCGCTCAAGCGACACGCTCTTTGACGCGTATCGCAAGCTCGCCGCTTCCGACGGCCCCGTCTTCCGCGACGATGGCGATGTCGCCGCGATACTGGCCGCCGGCGACGTGGTGGAGGAGACCTTCGAGTTCCCCTATCTCGCCCACGGCATGATGGAGCCGATGGTGTTGACCATCCATGTCGACGGCGACAAGGCGGACCTCTGGTATCCCTCCCAGTTCCAGACGGTGGATCAGGGCACGGCGGCCAAGGTGCTGGGCCTGAAGCCTGAGAACGTCGCCATCCATACGCTTTATGCGGGCGGCTCCTTCGGCCGGCGCACCTCGCCGGATGCGCGCCACATCGTCGAGCTGGCGACCATCGCCAGGATCTGGGGCAAGTCCCAGCCGATCAAGCTGGTCTACACCCGCGAGGACGACACCCGCGCCGGCTACTACCGGCCGATGGGCGTGCACAGGGTTCGCGCCAGCCTCGACGGCGACGGCAATATCGCCGGCTGGCACCACCGCATCGTCCAGCAGTCGCTCATGGCAGGCACCTTCATGGAGGCCTTTGCCGTCAAGGACGGCATTGACGTCACCTCGATCGAGGGCGTCGAGGACTTCAGCTACAAGACGGCGAACTTCAAGGGGGAGCTGCATTCGCCGAAGGTCGGCGTGCCGGTGCTGTGGTGGCGCTCGGTCGGCCACACCCAGACCGCCTATGTGGTGGAAGGGATGATCGACCGGCTCGCCCATGCGGCCAAGGCCGATCCGGTGGAGTTCCGCCGTCGGCACCTCTCCGCGCCCACGGGCAACGAGGAGCATGACGCGATCAACCGTCGCAAGCTTGCCGTGCTCGACAAGGTGGCGGACATGGCCGGCTGGTCCGGATCGAAGGCGGGCGACCGCTTCCGCGGGGTCGCCGTCCACAAATCCTTCGGCACCTATGTCGCGGAGATCGCGGAACTGTCGAAGGCGGAAGACGGCACCTTCAAGGTGGAGAAGGTCTGGTGTGCGGTCGACTGCGGTGTCGCGGTCAACCCGGACAACGTCAAGGCGCAGATGGAGGGCGGCATCGGCTACGGCCTTGGCGCGATCCTCTACGACGAGATCACGCTCACCGACGGCCATGTCGACCAGCAGAACTTCGACACCTACCTGCCGATCCGCATGGACGCCATGCCGGCGGTCGAGGTCGAGGTCATCGCCTCCGCCGAAGCGCCGACGGGGGCGGGAGAGCCCGGCACGCCGCCGGTCGGCCCGGCGGTCGCCAACGCCATTCTCGCCGCCAACGGCGTGTTGCCGGTGGTGCTGCCGCTGACCAAGGCGGGCCTGGTCTGATCGTCAGGGCCCGAGCCCGCCTGGCGACTGCGCAACCGGTTCCGCATCCCGCGGGGCCGGTTGCGCTTCGTCGCGGCGGGCGGGGCGCGGCCCATTTTATGTGATCGGCCGATTTCCTTTTTGCATTTCCCTCCGCCGCATCCCTGTCGGATCCTCCAGGCTTCGCGCTTTGGCGGGGAGGGGAGATGCCGACTTTCACCATGAACCGGGTTCCGCGCATCGTCTGCGGCCCGCGCACGAGCGCGGGTCTCGGCGCGCTCGTCTCGGGGCTCGCCGGGGAGGGGGCCTGCGTGCTTCTCGTCGCCGACGCCGGCCTCGGCCCGCTCGGCCTGACGCCGCGCATCGCCGGCATCATGAAGGAGGCGGGCCACCGGGTCGTCACCTACGACCGGATCATGAGCGATCCCAAGGAGGAACGGGTCGAGGAGGCGATGGCGCTCGCCCGCGACCGCGAGGCCGGTGTCGTCGTGGCGCTGGGCGGCGGCTCGGCGCTCGATGCCGGCAAGCTTGCCGCCGCCGCGCTTGGTGCGCCGGATGCGCTTTCCAGCTACCGGCTCGCCGCCCGGCCGCTGCCGTTGTCGCGCCTGCCGCTGGTCTGCGTGCCCACCACCGCCGGCACGGGCTCGGAGACGACCGCCGTCTCCATCGTCTCCGACGCGCTGGGCGTCAAATACTGGTACTGGGGCGAGGCGCTGAAGCCCGATGTCGCCCTGCTCGACGCCGAGCTCACCACCGGGCTTCCCGCGCCGCTCACCGCCGCCTGTGGGCTCGACGCCATCGTCCATGCCATGGAGGCGGCGACGAACCGGGCCGCCTTCGCGGAAAACAGCGCCACCTGCTGCTCGGCGATCGCCCTTGCCGTTGCCCATCTGGAGAAGGCGGTGGCCGAGCCGGACGATCTCGCCGCGCGCGGAGCGCTGCTGCTTGCCGCTGCGCGCGCCGGCACCGGCATCGACAATTGCGGCACCGGCATTGCCCATATGATCGCCCATGCGCTGGCGAGCCTGCTGCCGATCCATCACGGGCGGGCGGTGGCGCTTGGCATGGCCGCCTCTCTGGCCTGGTCGATGGAGGGGCAGGAGGCGGCCTACAAGGACGTCGCCCAGGCCTTCGGCTGCGCCCACTATGGCGAACTGCCGATGGCGTTTTCCGGTCTGGTGCGCCGGCTCGGCATCTCGCTGCATCTTCCCGCCGACATCAACCGCCTGTCGCCGGAGCGTCTCGCCGCGCAGATGGCGCGGCCCGAGAACGCCCCGATGCGCCTTGCCAGCCTGCGTGCGGTGACGGACGAGGACCTGCTCCTCATCGCCGAACGGGTACTGAATGCCTGATGCCGGGTTCGGCGATGCGGTTCCGCCGGGGTGCAACTGGCGCTTTGCTTCCGCCGAAAGCCGGCGTAGCCTCAAGGCTCGAAACCTGAGCCAGCCGCCACGCACCGGACGCCCGATGACGAGCCAGCCTGCCCCTATCGACCGTCGACGCCTGCCGCTCAACTCCTTGCGCGCCTTCGAGGCGGCGGCGCGGCAGATGAGCTTCACCCGCGCCGCCGAGGGGCTTGGCGTCACCCAGTCCGCCATCAGCCGCCACATTCTCAACCTGGAGGAACTCATCGGCGCGCGCGTGTTCGAGCGCCGCGGTTCGGCGCTCGCGCTGACAAGGGCCGGGCAGGACCTGCTGCTCGCCGTGATACCGGCCCTCGACGGCCTCCAGACCGGGCTCAACGCGGTGTGCGGCATCGACCGGGGCGGCACGTTGCGCCTTGCCCTGCCGCCGTCCTTCGCCTGCCGCATGGCCGCCCCCATCATCGAGACCTGCCGCGCCGAGGGCGGCGTCGCCATCGAGATCGACACGCCTTACGTCCTCGACAGTCTCGACCACACGGCGCATGACGCGGCGGTGGTGTTTTCCCGTCCCCGGGTCACCGACCAGGTCATGGACCTGCTGTGGATGGAGGAGCTGACGCTGCTGTGCCGGCCCGATGCCGCCGCCCGGGTGGCGGGTGCGGGCCTTGCCGAGGCGCTGCGCGTCGAAACGGTCCTGCATGTGCGCAACGAGGGTGGCCGCCACACCGCCTGGGCGGAGTTCCTGCGCGCCGCCGGCGTGTCTCGGCCGCTGCCGCAGGGCATTGTCTTTGACACCGCCCATATGGCGCTGGACTTCGCCGCCCGCGAGGGCGGTCTCGTCGTTGCCGACAAGCGCCTTGCCGCGCGCGATCTCACCGACGGTCGCCTCGCCGCGCCCTTCGACCTCTCGACTCCGTCCGGCTTCGGCTATTTCATGCTGTTCCGGCCGGACGATCTCCAGCGCGAGGCGGTGCGGATCTTCCGCCGTCGGCTGCTTACCGAGTTCGCCGTCGCCGAGCCGGCGCGCACCGGCTGGAACGAACGCACGGAAGGCGCGGCTTGAGCCGAGCGGAACGGGAGGGGCGCGGCGGCAGGCGCAACTTCGAACCAACTGAAACAGGGGGCCCGACGCGGGACCCGGGGGAGCTTTGACGTTGCAGAGATATTCCGCCTTGTCGCTGGTGCGCCACGCGCTTTCCGGCCATCGAAACTGGCAGCCCGCCTGGCGCAAGCCCAAGCCGAAACCCGCCTATGACGTGATCATCGTCGGTGGCGGCGGCCATGGCCTGTCCACCGCCTACTATCTTGCGAAGGAGCACGGCATCGCCAATGTCGCGGTGCTGGAGAAGGGCTGGCTCGGCTCCGGCAACATCGGCCGCAACACGACCATCGTGCGCTCCAACTACATGCTGCCGCAGAACAACCGCTTCTACGAGTGGTCGATGAAGCTGTGGGAGGGCCTGTCGCAGGACCTCAACTACAACGTCATGTTCTCCCAGCGCGGCGTGCTCAATCTCGCCCACACCCCGTCGCAGATCGACGACTATGCCCGGCGCGGCAACTCCATGCGTCTGCAGGGCATCGACGCGGAGCTTCTGTCGCGCGAGGAGGTCGCCGCCCGTGTGCCCGGCCTCGATGTGTCGCCCAACGCCCGCTTTCCCGTACTCGGCGGCCTCCTGCAGCCGCGCGCCGGCACCGCGCGACACGATGCGGTCGCCTGGGGCTATGCCCGCGCCGCCGACGCGCGCGGCGTCGACATCATCGAGAACTGCGAGGTCACCGGCTTCATCGAGGAGGGCGGGCGCATCGTTGGCGTCACCACCTCGCGCGGCGAGATCCGCGCCGGCAAGGTCGCCGTCGCCGTTGCCGGGAGCACGTCGGAGGTCATGCGCAAGGCCGGCGTCTCGCATCTGCCGATCGAGAGCCATGTGCTCCAGGCCTTCGTCACCGAGCCGGTGAAGCCGATCCTCGACAGCGTCGTCACCTTCGGCGCCGGCCACCTCTACATGTCCCAGTCCGACAAGGGCGGCTTGGTCTTCGGCGGTGACATCGACAAGTACAATTCCTATGCCCAGCGCGGAAACCTGCCGGTGGTGGAACACGTCATGGCCGAGGCGGTGGCCATGCTGCCCTTCGTCTCGCGCCTGCGCCTGCTGCGGAGCTGGGGCGGCATCATGGACATGAGCATGGACGGCAGCCCGATCATCGCGACCGGCCCGCGCGACGGGCTCTACCTCAACTGCGGCTGGTGCTATGGCGGCTTCAAGGCGACGCCCGCCTCCGGCTGGTGCTTCGCCTGGACCATCGCGAAGGACGCGCCGCACGAGCTCAACGCCGCCTTCACCCTCGACCGGTTCCGCCGGGGCGCCTCGATTGACGAGCGCGGCGCCGGCCCGGTTCCGAAGATGCACTGAAAGGACGCCCGCCATGCGTATTGATTGTCCCTGTTGCGGGCTGCGCGACGTCGCCGAATTCTCCTACGGCGGCGACGGAACGCTTACCCGTCCCGATCTCTCCGTGACCGAGGCCGAGCCCTTCGCCGCCTATGTCTACGACCGCGAGAACCCGCGCGGCCCGCACACGGAGCTCTGGCACCACATATCCGGTTGTCGCCACTGGCTGCGCGTTGTCCGCGACACGGCCACTCACGAGATCCTGTCCGTCGAGCCCGCCGGTCGCGCCGCGCTCTTCGCCGCCGAACTGGAGAGGCGCGCATGAGCGGCTTTCGTCTGAAAAAGGGCGGCAGTCATGTCGACCGCACGCGCCCGCTCGCCTTCCGCTTCGACGGCAACCGGCTTGAGGGCTATGCCGGCGATACGCTCGCCTCGGCGTTGCTGGCGACAGGGCGCAAGCTCGTCGGCCGCTCGTTCAAGTACCATCGGCCGCGCGGCGTCATGAGCGCCGGCCCGGAGGAGGCCAACGCGCTGGTCGAGCTGCGCTCGGGCGCGCGCCAGGAGCCCAACACCCGCGCAACGATGGCCGAGCTCTTCGACGGACTGGAGGCGAAAAGCCAGAATCGCTGGCCGAGCCTCGCCTTCGACGCCATGGCGATCAACAACAAGCTGGCGCCGCTCTTCGCCGCGGGCTTCTACTACAAGACCTTCATGGAGGCCGGGCAGACCGGCTGGCACATCGCCGAGCGCGTCATTCGCCGGGCCGCCGGGCTTGGACATGGCACCCACTTCCCCGATCCCGACCGCTACGAGAAGCGCAACGCCTTTTGCGACGTGCTCGTGGTTGGCGGCGGTCCGGCCGGCCTGATGGCGGCAAAGGCGGCGGCGGCAAGCGGGCTGAGCGTCATGCTCGCCGACGAGAACGCTTGTCTCGGCGGACGGGTCCATGAAGACGGGGCGAGGCTCGACGGGCTGTCCGCCTCCGCCTGGGTCGAGCTGACGCTGGGCGAACTTGCCACGGCCGGCGTGCGCCTGCTGCCGCGCACCACCGTCCACGGCTATTACGACGGCAACGTGCTGGCCGCCGTCGAGCGGGTCTCGGACCACCTGCGCGAGCCGCCGGTGTTTCAGCCGCGCCAGCGCCACTGGGTGATCCATGCCCGCCGCGTCGTGCTGGCAACCGGGGCGATCGAGCGTCCGCTGGTGTTTTCCGGCAATGACAAGCCGGGCGTCATGCTGGCCTCGTCCGGGCTTGCCTATGCCAGGCGCTACGGGGTTTCCGTCGGTCGCTCGGTGATCCTCTTTTCCAATAACGACGGCGGTGTGCGCACCGCGCTCGCTCTCGCGGAGCTTGGTGTTCCGGTCAAGGCCGTGGTCGATTGCCGGCGCGGTGTCGGCGGCGATCTCGCCGAGGAGCTCGGCGAACGCGGCATCCGGCTCGAGACCGGGGCGGTGGTCGTCGGCACGCGCGGCCACACGGTGCTGGCCGGCGTCGACATTCGCGGCTTCGACCCGGTGAGCGGCACGCTCGGCGTCAACGCCATGCGGCCGGCCTGCGACACGCTGCTCGTCGCCGGCGGATGGACACCGAGCGTGCATCTCGCCAGCCAGGCGGGCAGCCCGCCCGTCTTCGACACGGCGCTTCAGTCCTTTCTGCCCGGAACCCCGCGTGAGGCCTGGACCGCCTGCGGTGCCTGCGCCGGGCAACTGGATCTTGCGGCGGCGCTGGAAAGCGGGGCCCGGGCCGGGCAGGTCACGGCCCGGGCCTGCGGCGCTGCGGTTTCCTCCGCGCCGGTGCTTCCCGTGCTTGAGGGCGCGGCGGGCGCCGAACTGCCGTTCCCGCTCTTCGAGGTGCCCGCCGTCGGCCGGCAGAAGCGCTTCGTCGATCTGCAGCACGATGTGACTGCCGACGATGTGGCGCTTGCCGACCGCGAGGGCTTTTCCTCCGTCGAGCACGTCAAGCGCTACACCACGCTCGGCATGGCGGCCGATCAGGGAAAGACGTCCAACGTCAACGCCATCGCCCTGCTGGCGAAGGCGCGGGGTCTGTCGATGGCGGATGTCGGCACCACCCGCTTTCGGCCGCCCTACACCCCGGTCGCCATCGGCGCCATCGCCGCGCGTGAGGCCGGCGCCCACCTGCAGCCGCTGCGGCTGACGCCGATACACGATTGGCATGTGGAGCACGGGGCGCAGATGATGGCTGCCGGTCTGTGGATGCGGCCGCGTGCCTACATCGCCCCGGGCGAAACGCTCGAGGATGCCTATGTCCGCGAGGCGCGCGCGGTGCGCGCCGGCGTCGGCCTCGTTGATGTCTCGACCTTGGGCAAGATCGACGTCCAGGGGCCGGACGCGGCTGTCTTCCTCGACCGACTGTATGCCAACGGCTTCGCCAGGCTTCCCGTCGGCAAGGCCCGTTACGGGGTGATGCTGCGCGAGGATGGCATCATGTTTGACGATGGCACCGCCTGGCGGCTGGACGAGACCCGCTTCCTGGTGACCACGACGACCGCCAACGCCGGCGCCGTGCTTGCCCATATGGAGCACTATCTGGACGTCGTCTGGCCGGAGCTGCGCGTTCACGTCACCTCGGTGACCGACCGGTTCGCGGCTCTTGCCATTGCCGGCCCGTCCTCACGCGCGGTGCTGCAGCGGGCGCTCTCCAAGGGCGATGTCTCGCCCGATGCCTGTCCCCACATGGGGCTGACGCGCGGGCGCATCGCCGGCGTGGACGTGCGCATCGCCCGGCTCTCCTTCTCTGGCGAGCTTGCCTATGAGGTCTATTGCGACTGGACGGACGGGCTTGCGGTCTGGGAAGCGCTGCTGGAGGCCGGCGCGCCGGAACGAATCGTTCCCTACGGGCTGGAGGCGCTCGGCACGCTGAGGATCGAGAAGGGCCATATCACCGGAGCCGAGATGGACGGGCGAACGACGCTTTCCGATGTCGGTCTCGGCAAGATGGCCTCTCGTCGCAAACCCTACGTCGGCTCCGCCATGCTGGCGCGCCCTGGGCTCTCGGACCCCGAGCGCGAGGTGCTTGTCGGCCTTGTCGCGGTGGAGGGAGACAAGATCCGGGCGGGCAGCCACTTGACCAGCCCGGGAGAAGGGGCGAGTCTCGGGCACGTGACCGCCACGACCTTCTCGCCTGTTATGGGCACGCAGATCGCGTTGGCCCTTCTTTCCGGTGGAAACAGCCGCACGGGCGATGAACTCGACGCCGTCTATCCCCTCAAGGGGATCTCGGTTCGGGTGCGGGTGGTTCATCCCTGTTTCCACGACCCCGAGGGGAGCAGAATGCATGTCTGACGCCACCTTCGACAGCAACACCGTAGCCGCGGCTGGCAATGTGACCGGCGATCCCGCCCCGCCGCTTCCAGATGCCGGCCAGCCGGCAGGCCAGGACGAGGTCCACGGCGGGCCGCTGGTGGCTGGCGAGACCGGTGGCGCCAGTGGCCTGCGCCTTGGCCTGGCGCCGCTGGAGACCGGTGCGATTGTCGAGATCGGCGCATGGCCGAACCGGCTTGAGGACGTATGCACCCGCCTCGGCGCGCTTGCCGGCACCGACCTGCCGGGGCGCCCCGGCAGGTTCGCCGAGGGCGAGGCCGCGCTCTTCTGCTGGGTTGCCTTCGGCCGCTTCCTGTGGCTCTCGTCGGATGCCGGCGATGTCGCCCGGCTGGACGAGGCTTTCGGGACCGACGAGGCGTCGGTCGTCGACCTGTCCAGTGCCCGTCACGCGGTTCGCGTTTCGGGTGAGGACGCCATCGCGGTTCTCAACAAGGCGGTCGCCATCGATTTCTCGATGGCCTCCTTCCCGCCGGGATCGCTGGCGCAGTCCGTCATCCACCAGATGCCGGTCGTTCTCCTGCGCCGCAGCAAGGAGGCGTTCGACCTTCTCTGCCCGGCGAGCTTCGAGGCAAGCTTCCTGGAATGGTTGCGCGATGCCGCGCTGGAATTCGGCTATCGGGTCGGCGAGCCCGAGCGGATCGTCTGACGGATCCGGCGGGGCGGGGATAACCCCGTTCCGCCGGGCTTTCGGGACTGCGGAAAAAGACGAGGCCGGTTGCGGACAATCTCCGCAACCGGCCTCTCAGTTTTTCGAAATCCTGTCGCGCGTTTCGCACGAAATGCACGATCTTGCGCAAGATCGGCTCAGCCTGGCGTCAGTCCGCGCAGCCGCTCGGAACGCCGCCGCAGCAGCTCCAGCACCGTCAGCAGTGCGATCGAGATCGCCACCATCAGCGAGGCGACGGCCAGGATCGTTGGCGAGATTTGCTCGCGCAGTCCCGTAAACATCTGCCAGGGCAGGGTTTTCTGACCGGCCGAGCCCAGGAACAGAACCACCACCACTTCGTCGAACGAGGTGATGAAGGCGAAGAGCGCGCCCGAGACGACGCCGGGAATGATCAGCGGCATCTGCACCTTGAAGAAGGTGGTCACCGGGTTGGCGCCAAGGCTCGCCGCCGCCCGGGTCAGACTTCGGTCGAAGCCGACGAGCGTCGCCGTCACCGTGATGATGACGAAGGGCGTGCCGAGGGCGGCGTGGGCAAGCACCACGCCGATGTAGGTTCCCTGCAGTCCGATGCGCGAATAGAAGAAATACATGCCCGCCGCCGAGATGATCAGCGGCACGATCATCGGCGAGATCAGCACCGCCATGATCGCCGAGCGGAAGGGCACATGACTCTGCGACAGGCCGATGGCCGCCAGCGTGCCGAGGCCGGTCGCCAGCAGCGTCGCCACCGGCGCGATCGACAGCGAGTTCCACATCGCCTGCTGCCAGTCCGGGTTGGTGAAGAAGTCTTCGTAGTGCTTCAGCGAGTAACCCGCCGGATCAAGCGCCAGCATCGCCTTGGTGAAGGTGAAGAAGTTCTCCGCGTTGAACGATAGCGGCACGATCACCATGATCGGGAAGATCAGGAAAAAGAAGATCAGGCCGCAGATAAAACGGAAACTGTAGTACCAGGCGCGTTGGCCGGTAGAGGCATAGGCAGGAAGAGAGGACATTTTCTTCTTGGGCCTCCTCAGCCGAGCTTGACGTTATCGATGCCGACGATCTTGTCGTAGACATAGAAGAGCAGCATCACCGCGGCGAGCAGGATCACGCCCAGCGCCGCCGCCAGACCCCAGTTGAGCGAACTGGAAATGTGGTAGGCAATGCGGTTCGAGATGAAGATGCCGCTGGTTCCGCCCACCAGTTCCGGCGTGATGTAGTAGCCGATCGACAGGATGAAGACGAGGATCGCGCCGGCGCCGATGCCAGGCACGGTCTGCGGGAAATATACCCGCCAGAAAGCGGTCCAGTCGGTGGCCCCCAGGCTCTTGGCCGCGCGAACGTAGGTGGGCGAGATCGTCTTCATCACCGAGTAGAGCGGCAGGATCATGAAGGGCAGCAGGATGTGCGTCATCGCGATGATCGTGCCGGTCTGGTTGTTGATCATCACCAGCCGGTTGGCGTCGCTGATCAATCCGATCCAGACAAGGAAGTCGTTGATCACGCCCTGCTGCTGAAGCAGCACCTTCCAGGCCGACGTGCGGACCAGCAGCGATGTCCAGAATGGCAGAAGAACGAGGATCATCAACAGGTTGGCCGAGCGCGCGGGCAGCGACGATAGCAGGTAGGCGACCGGATAGCCGAGCAGCAGGCACGACAGCATGATGGACAGCGACAGGAACAGCGTGCGGGCGAAGAGGAAGAGGTAGATCCGCTCACTCTCGGGCTTCAGCTCGATGCCGTCGGCCGTCATCTGCATGTCGGCGGCGTTGAGGAAGTAGCCCGGCGTGATCCGCGGCGAGTAGCGCTTCAGCAGCGACCAGGTGGCGACATCGCCCCAGTCCTTGTCGATGTCGATGAACTGCTCCGCATAGGGCTTGTCCGCGTCCATGCGCTCGACGCGGCGGCCCGTCTTGCGGAACAGGCTCGACATGCCGGAGGCTTCGTAGTTGAGGCGCGAGCCAAGCCGTGTATGGGTCTTTTCCTCGGTGGCGACCAGGAGGTCGTCACGCATGGCCTGGAAAACCGGTTCGCCGGGAATCTTGCCGGAGGCCGGATCCCAGGACGCGAGCGCCTTCACCGTCTTCGGCAAGGTGTCGGCGACGATGCCGTTTTCCACCGAGCGGAACAGCATGTCCGCGATCGGTGCGGCGAAGCTGACGAGAATGAACAGGAGCAACGGCGCGATCAGCATCAGCGAGCGCAGCTTCTCCCGCCTGAGCGCCTTGGCGAGGCTCACCTTGAGCGGGATCCCGTCGCGGGTCGTAAGCACCTGTGGTTCGGCCGATGTGTCGCTTGCCATTCCTGCCGTCTCTGCCTGCCGTCTTGGATCATGTGACCCCGTTTCCCGGGGCCGGGAGCGTGCGTGCCGGCCGGACGGAGGGGCCGGCGGCGGCGCGCGGGCAAGGTCGTGTGAGACCCTCGTCCGCGCGCGGATCAAGAGCGGCGGGCCCCCGTGAGGGCACCCGCCGTCCTGTTGTCAGCCGATCAGCTGGCGAGCCAGGCCTGGAACTTGGCGTCCAGGTCGTCGCGATAGTCCGCCCACCACTCGTAGTTGTAGAGGAAGGTGTTGGTCGCGTTGGCCGGGTCGGTCGGCATGTGCGGCGCCATCTCGATGCCGAGCTCGGCGTGCTTGCCGACGAGCGGGGCCGACGACTTGCGGGCCGGACCGTAGGAGATGTACTTCGCCTGATCGGCAAGGCGCTGTGTGTCGGTCGCGAACTTCAGGAAGTCCATGACCATCTGCTTGCGGTCGTCCGGCAGGCCGGCGGGAACGATCCAGCCGTCAAGGTCGAACACCTGGGCGTCCCAGAGCATCTTGACCGGCTGCTTCTGCTCCTCGATCACCGAGAACAGGCGGCCGTTGTAGGTGGAGCCCATCACGACCTCGCCATCGGCGAGAAGCTGGGGCGTCTCGGCGCCAGCCGACCACCACACGACCTGATCCTTGATCGTGCCGAGCTTGGCGAGCGCGCGGCTCACGCCGTCTTCGGTCTCCAGCACATCATAGACGTCTTCCTTGGCGACGCCGTCGCACAGGAGGGCCCATTCCATGTTGTTGATCGGACGCTTCTCGAGCGAGCGCTTGCCGGGGAAGTTCTCGAGATCGAAGACGTCGCAGATGCTGGTCGGCTCCTTGCCGTTCCAGGCGGCGACGTCGGAGCGGTAGCCGAAGGTCGTCGAGTAGACGATCTGCGGAATGAAGCAGTCGGAAACGAGCAGGTCGCCGAAGTCTTCGCTGGCCGGCGTGCCGTCGGGCGCATTGGCCAGAACCTTGTCCGGATCGATCTCCATGGCGAGACCTTCATCGCACAGGCGGATGGCATCGGAGGCCACCACGTCGACGAGATCCCAGGTGACGTTGCCCGCCTCGTTCATGGCGCGCAGCTTGGCGACCGCCTCGTTGGAGGACTCGTCCCAGATGAAGTTGATGTCGGGGTGCGCCTTGGCGTAGGGCTCGACATAGGCCTTCAGCTGCGAGTTCTGGTAGGCGCCGCCCCAGGAGACGACGGTGAAGTCTTTGGCGCTGGCGCCGGCCGTCAGGAGCACGGTGGCAACGCCCGCGAAAAGGGCTTTCTTGAAGATCATGGAGTTTTTCTCCTCGCTTTCAGAGTGTTCGCCCGGGTCCACCCGGGAACAGGGCGGCGGTCGCACAAGGGACCGCCGCAAGCTTGCGGCACGGGCCGGGCGCGGGTTGAGCCGCGCCGGGTCCGGCCGAAGTCGTCAGGCGACCGGGTCGAGCGCCTTGCAATCGTTCGCCGCCCAGCCGATCTCGACCATCTGGCCGGCCTTGAGATCGCGCTTCTCGCCGCGGTTTCGGACCTTGACCACAAAGTCCTTGTTGTCGGCGACGGTCATGCGGACGCGGATGTGATCGCCGAGATAGATCATCTCCTCGATCCGGCCCTTGACCAGATTGTCCATCTGCTCGTGGGTGTCGAACTCGACGCGCTCGGGACGCAGCGAGATGGTGGTGCGCGACCCCACGCCGCCGATGTTGACCGCCTCGGCCTTCAACTGCGTGCCGTCGTCGAGCTGCACATCGCAGGAGTGCCCCTCGATCGCCGTTACCGTGCCGGAGAGCTTGTTGTTCTCGCCGATGAACTGCGCCACGAAGGAGTTCTGCGGGTTCTCGTAAAGCTCGTCCGGCTGCGAGAGCTGCTGGATGACGCCGTCGTTGAACACCGCGACCCGGTCCGACATCGTCAGCGCCTCGGTCTGGTCGTGCGTGACATAGACGATCGAGACGCCGATGCTCTCGTGGATGTGCTTGATCTCGTACTGCATCTGCTCGCGCAGCTGCTTGTCGAGCGCACCCAGTGGTTCATCCATCAGGACGAGTTCCGGCTCGAACACCAGCGCACGGGCAACGGCGACGCGCTGCTGCTGGCCGCCCGAAAGCTGCGCCGGTCGGCGTGATCCGAAGGCGCCAAGCTCGACCATCTCGAGTGCGCGCTTGACCTTCTCTTCCTGCTCGGCGCGGTTCATGCCGCGAACCTGAAGCGGGAACGCAAGGTTCTCCGCGACCGTCATATGCGGGAAAAGCGCGTAGTTCTGGAAGACCATGCCGATCCCGCGCTTGTGCGGCGGGACGTTGTTGATCGGGCTGTCGTTCAGGAAGATCTCGCCGTGGGTCGCCGGCTCGAAGCCCGCAAGCATCATCAGGCAGGTGGTCTTTCCTGAGCCGGAAGGGCCGAGCATGGTGAGGAACTCGCCCGGGGGCATGTCAAGGTTCAGATTTTTGACGACGAGCGTCTCGCCGTCATAGCTCTTCTGGACGTTCTCGTAACGGACGGATGCGCCCCGTGCTTCTGTCATCTGCACCCCTAAAACAAATTGACACAAAGGGGCAGGCATTCGCTCCAGCTTCTGGAGCGATTGACGCATGTCCCCCTCTGCGAACTCTTTTGGTTCGCTTTATTACCCTGTCGGTGGACTTAGATAAGCAAAATATGAATCACATGGAAAGGGGGTATTCGAAAAAAATATAGGAAAGTCATGCCGAATGGCCTGATTCCGCACCCGGAATCCCTGCCGTTTTCACGGGTCGATTTGCCATCAATTCGGCCTCTTCACGCTTTTTGCGTGAAGAGGATCGTCTAATCTTGCTGATATATAGATTACGCTGCGTTGGAATGAAGCGTTCTACACATTGCTGTCGGGAAATTCTGATTTGCGTCTCGACATGAATGCAATGAGTGCTTCGTCTATCGAAGTATCGAGCGGGGGTGCTTCATAGGACGCAAGCATCTGTTTCCACTTGCGATTCGCCCGCCAGGCGGCGTCAAGACCGCCGTCGGCGCTCCATTGTTCGAAGGAGTTGTTATCGGCGATCTCGGACCGGAAGAAGGCGCTCTCGAAATTGCGTTGCGTATGTGCCGCGCCGAGGAAGTGACCGCCCGGTCCGACCTCGGCAAGCGCATCCATCGCCTGCGCTTCGTCCGAAAGATCGATTCCTTTCGCCAGCACATGCATCATTCCGAGCTGGTCGGCGTCCATGACGAATTTCTCGTAGGACGAGCACAGGCCGCCCTCGAGCCAGCCGGCAGCGTGCAGGCAGAAATTCACGCCGGAAATCAGCGTCGCCAGAATGGTCTGCGCCGACTCCTGCGCCGACTGTGCATCCGGCGTCTTGGAGGCGGTGAAGGAGCCTCCGGAGCGGAATGGAAGCCCCGAGCGTCGCGCCAGCTTGGCGGCGCCGTTGAGCAGCAGGCTGCCCTCCGGCGAGCCGAAGGTGGGGGCGCCCGACTGCATGGAGATCGAGGAGACGAAAGCACCGAAGACCACCGGCGCGCCGGGGCGCACAAGCTGTGTCAGCGCGCATCCCGCCAGTGCCTCGGCCAGCACCTGCGACAGGGTCCCGGCCACCGTGACCGGGCTCATCGCGCCTGCGAGAATGAAGGGCGAGACGATGCAGGCCTGGTTGGCGGCCGCATAGACCTTGAGTGCGCCGAGCATGGTCGCGTCGAAGACCAGCGGCGAGTTGGCGTTGATGAGCTGGATCATCACGCAATTCTGGTCGACGAACTCCTTGCCGAAGACGATTTCGGCCATGGCGACGGAATCGCGTGCCCGCTCGGGGGCGGTGACCGAGCCCATGAACGGCTTGTCGGAATACTTCAGATGCGCATGGACCATGTCGAAATGCCGCTTGTTGACCGGCAGGTCGACAGGCTCGCAGACCGTTCCGCCCGAATGATGCAGATACGGGGACGCGTAGGTCAGCTTTACGAAATTGCGGAAATCCTCGATCGTGCCGTAGCGTCGGCCGCGGTCCAGATCCGTGACAAAGGGCGGGCCGTAGACCGGCGCGAAGACCGTGTTGTTGCCGCCGATCTCCACCGAACGGGCCGGGTTGCGCGCGTGCTGTGTGAACTGCGCCGGGGCGGTCTTCAGCAACGCGCGCAGCATGCCCCGGGGAAAGCGCACCCGCTCGCCGGAGACATCGGCGCCCGCCTTGCGCCAGATCTCCAGCGTTTCGGGATCGTCGCGAAACTCCAGGCCGATTTCCTCAAGCAGACGGTCGGCGTTGGCCTCGATCAGCTCCGCCCCTTCGTCGCTCAGGATGTCGTAGACCGGGATGTTGCGCGTGATGTAGGGCACGGAGCCCGCCTTTTGCGATCCGCGGCGTTTCTCGGTGCGTGCCGCCCGGCCTCGGCGCGACGTGCGGGTGTCCTCATGTTCGCTCATGCCCTGCAAGTCCTTTGTCGTCACTGCGCTGTCGCCGTGCCGCGCCGCCCGGCAGACCTGCAGGGCACGGCACGGAGTGCGTCCGCGTCACTGTGCGCCGAGGCATGCAGCCTCTGCGGCGCGAAAGCGGCGTCGGATTCTCTAAAAGCGTCATGGCAGCGGCGAGGACAGGTGCGCGCGGCGCGCCAGGGTTACTGGGCGCGGCAGCCAAGCTGCGAGGAGTCGCAGTCTTCCTGGTTCATGATCACGGAGACGAGCGGATACTTGAAGTCGTCATTGTCCTCGTCATTGGCTGCGTCGATGATCGAAGCCGTGACGAAACCGACGAGGCCGTTGCTGGCACCGGCGCGGTAAATCGCCTTGCGCGTTTCGTTTTCCGCCCCGGCATTGGCAAAGCCCGTCTTGTAGCCGGGCGCGTTGCAACGCACGGAGACCGGGCGCGAGGCGTAGCCGTAGTTGGGCACCTTGACCTGCGCCGGCGTGCGGAATTTTGCCGAGTAGCCATCGCTTTCGAGGGTGCAGTCGGCGCCGGTCATCTCTTCCTTGATGCCCGTGCCGCTGTCCTTGTGCAGCGTGTAGCGATAGCTGCGCACGGTGATGAACTCCGTGCCGCGAAGCTTGGGAATGTTCTGTCCCTGTGCACGTGCCTCCGCCAGCACGTCGCCATGCGCGGCGGCCGGGTTCGTTGGCTGGTAGTTGACGCTCATGGCAATCGGCTTGGCAGTCTGGCAGGCGGCAAGCCCGGCCATCGACGCGATCAGGACAGTTCGGCGCAGCATCATTCTTCTCGTCTCCCTCAACCCAAAATTGCCGATAGTGAAGATCAAACAGCCTGTCAACAACGGGGGGCACCAATGCCAGCTCGCCGGAGCCGGCATTTTGGTGCGCCCGTGTCGTCGCGGTGATGTCACCATGACGCAATCAGGCCACTGGACGGTCTGTTCTGTGGCGATACTGACCGGCGAGAGGGCGGTCCGCCGCGCCGTGTCCATGCGAGAAAGGTGAAAGATGTCAGCGTTTCCGGAAAGGGCACAGATCGTTATCGTCGGCCTGGGCGGTATTGTCGGCGCGTCGATCGCGCATCATCTCATCGAACGCGGCTGGACCGACGTCGTGGGCATCGACAAGTCCGGCATTCCCACCGACATCGGCTCGACGGCGCATGCCTCCGACTTCTGCTACACGACCAGCCACGACTACCTGTCCGTCTGGACGACGCAGTACTCGATCGATTTTTTTGAGAAGATGGGCCACTACGCCCGCGTCGGCGGCCTCGAGGTGGCGCGTACCGGCGATGATGCCTGGATGGAGGAGATCCGGCGCAAGGTCACATCCGGCAAGGCATTCGGCACCAATGTCCGTCACGTCACGCCCGCCGAGATCAAGGCACTCTTTCCGCTGATCGAGGAGGATCAGGTTCAGGGCGGCATGTTCGACCCCGACGCGGGCCTCGTCATCCCGCGCTCGCAGACGGTGGCCGGCAAGCTCGTCGATGAGGCCGAGAAGACCGGCAAGCTCAAGTCCTTCGCCAACACGCCGGCGCAATCTCTGGTGGTGGAAGACGGGCGCATCAGCGGCGTCGTCACCCATCGCGGCACGATCCGTGCAGATCATGTGATCATCTGCGCCGGCCTGTGGGGCCGCCTCATCGCCGAAATGGTCGGCGAGGACCTGCCGGTGATGCCGGTCGACCATCCGTTGACCTTCTTCGGCCCCTTCAACGCGTTCGAGGGCACCGGCAAGGACATCGGTTATCCGCTCCTGCGCGACCAGGGCAACTCCGCCTACATGCGCGACACCGGCGATCCGAAGACCGCCGAGGGCGGCCAGATCGAATGGGGCTACTACGAGCCGAACCATCCGCGCATGTGCCATCCGCGCGACCTGCAGGAGAAGCACGAGGCCCGCCTTTCGCCATCGCAGCGCGATCTCGAGATGGAGCAGATCATCGAGCCGCTCGAGCGCGCCATGGAGCTGACGCCCATCCTCGGCGAGCTTGGCTACAACGAAGGCCATTCCTTCAACGGACTGCTGCAGGTTTCCGCCGCCGGGGGCGCGTCCTGCGGTGAATCGCAGAAGGTCCGCGGGCTGTGGTACTGCATCGCCATCTGGGTGAAGGACGGCCCCGGCTACGGCAAGCTCATTGCCGACTGGATCACCGACGGCCGCACCGAGATCGATCATGCCTCGATCGACTATGCGCGCTTCTATCCGCATCAGCTGAGCGAAGGGTTCATCGAGGGGCGCTGCTACGAGGCGGCCCAGAAGATCTATTTCCCCGCCATACACCCGCGCGAACCCTATGCCACGGGCCGCAACATCAAGCGCTCGCCCTTCCACGCGCGCGAGGTCGAGCTTGGCGGACACTTCATGGAGCTCGGCGGCTGGGAGCGCGCCCACGGCTACGCCGCCAACGAGCCCCTGCTCGAAAAATACGGCGACCGCGTGCCGATGCGCGAGAACGAGTGGGACAGCCGCCACTTCTGGCGCGTGTCGAATGCCGAACATCTGGCGATGAGCGAGGACTGCGGCCTCATCAACCTGTCGCACTTCTACATGTTCGAGGTCGAGGGGCCGGACCATGTCGCGCTGATGGAGTGGCTCTGCGCGGCCAGGATCGGCGGCGACGGCAACATCGGCAAGGGCATCTACACCCATTTCCTCGATGACGAGGGGATGGTCCGTGCCGACCTGACGGTGTTCCGCATGGCCGACCGCTGCCGCGTCATCGACGGTGCCGACGCCGGCCCGCGCGACTACCACTATGTCAAGCGCGTCGCCCGGGACAAGGGCTTCGACGTCACGGTCACCGACGTCAGCGAGGCGTTCATCACCATCGGCATCTGGGGGCCGAACGCGCGCGCGAACCTGAAGCAGGCCGTCTCCGATCCCGATGCGCTCGATCCTGAAAACTTCCCCTTCGCGGCGCTCCGGCAGATCGAGATCGCCGGCAGGAAGGTCATGGCCCTGCGGCTCTCCTATGTAGGCGAGCAGGGCTGGGAGCTGCACATGGCCTATGAGGACGGGCTTACCGTCTGGGACGCGCTGCGCGCGCTCGGCGTCACGGCCGTCGGGGTCGAGACCTACGCGAACTCGCGGCGCCTGGAAAAATCCCTGCGTCTGCAGAACGCCGATCTTCTGACCCAGTACAACCTCTATGAGGCGGATCTCGCCCGCCCGAAGGTCAAGGAGGCGGATTTCCGCGGCAAGGCGAGGCACCTGGAATACCGGGCGCGGGTGCACCAGCCGGCAATGCTGTGCACCCTGGTGATGACCGACAACGTCGATGCGAGTGGCACGGCGCGCTATCCGGTCGGCACGCTGCCGGTGATCGATCCCGAAACGGGAAAGACGCTGGTCGATGAACTCGGCCGGCTTTCCTACACGACGTCCATCGCCTACGGCCCGACCATCGGCAAGAATATCGCGCTCGCCTACCTGCCGCACGAGCATGCCGAGGTCGGGCGCAAGCTGAATGTGGAGTATTTCTCGCAGACCTTCCCGGTCGAGGTGGCCGCCGTCGGCTACGCGCCGCTTTACGATCCGCAGAACCTGAAACCGCGCAGTTGAGGGCACGGCGGGGATGGGGACCATGGGCGTGGCCCGGTGCATCTGCTGTCGTCCCGACTGGCAAGCCTCTCCGGCGTCACCCCGGGTCGCGCTGCGCCTGCCCGGGGGGACAGCAGAATGGGACGCCAGGGGCGTTGCAGGAACACTATGGTCCGCGGCGGTCCGCACCGCCACGGCATACAGAAACACACGCCATGACGGCAACAAGGCAAGACCATGAGCAAGCTCGAAGAACTCCTCGCGCAAAATGGCACGCTGCTCGCCGACGGCGCGACCGGCACCAACCTGTTCGACATGGGCCTGACCTCCGGTGATCCGCCGGAGGAATGGAACGTCACCGAGCCGGACAAGATCCGCACCCTGCACCGCAAGTTCGTGGAAGCCGGCGCCGACATCATCCTCACCAACACCTTCGGCGCCAACCGCCACCGGCTGAAGCTGCATAAGCTGGAGGGCCGGGTGCACGAGCTGAACGCCGCCGCAGCCGGTCTGGCGCGCGACATCGCAGACAGCGCCGGACGCCCGGTGATCGTCGGCGGGTCCATCGGCCCGACGGGGGAACTGTTCGTGCCGCTCGGCGCGCTCACCCACGAAGACGCGGTCGCGGCTTTCACCGAGCAGGCACAAGGGCTGAAGGACGGTGGCGCGGATGTACTCTGGATCGAGACGATGTCGGCGGCGGAGGAAATGCGCGCCGCCGCCGAAGCGGCCGTATCCGCCGGCATGCCCTTCGTCGTGACGGCGAGCTTCGACACGGCCGGGCGCACCATGATGGGTCTCGGACCGGCCGCCCTCGGTGCCCTCACCGGCGACTTCGCCTGCACTCCCGTCGCCTATGGCTCCAATTGCGGCGTGGGCGCTTCCGACCTGCTTGCCGCGATCCTCGAGATCACCGCGGCCTACCCGCAGGCAGTCGTCGTCGCCAAGGCCAATTGCGGCATTCCGGTCATTCGCGGCGATGAGGTGGTCTATACCGGCACGCCGGAGCTGATGGGGGACTATGCGCGGCTTGCGGTCGACGCGGGCGCGCGCATCATCGGCGGCTGCTGCGGCACCTCCTACACCCATCTTGCCGCCATGCGCGCGGCGCTCGACGTACACGAAAAGGGCGCGCGCCCGAGCGTGGCGGAAATCGTCGCCCGCCTCGGCCCGCTCGTCTCCCCGCCGGCGGCTCTTCAGCCGGTGGGCGAAGAGGGGGACGGCGGCAGCCGGAGAAGGCGGCGGAGAAGCTAGGATAATTTTCTCTATATTTCTCGCAACCAGAGCGCGATAATGCAACGTTTCGTGGCGGGGTTCACCGAAGACTGGGTGATACACGCAAACTGTTCTGGGGGAGCTGCGGTGGGGTGGAGAGGAACGATGCGGTCGCTGACCGCAGCCGCGCGAGCAGCCGAACGCGAGTCCATGCGTCGGCAAAAGGAACGGCACAAGCAGCGGGTTTTTTCCGATGCAGTTTCGGCGGTTGAGGATTGGGAAGATCTTATTGAGCGCCTAACCAGTGTTCATGTGTTTGAGCGATCCACGGTTGACTGGCAGCGACTTGCGACCTTGCCGCCTCCCGTCGAACCCGTTTTCTCGAACGAGCATTTGGATCGTGCGGAGAACGCACTCAGAGTATTCAGGCCTCGATTTTATCATTTCTTCAAAGGGGGCTCGAAACGTCTGCAGGCAAGACTGGTCTCGAATTTCGAGGTTGCGGCACAGGTGGATCAAGAGGCTTATGAACAAGCACTTCAGAAATATTCGAAGGATTTGGCCGATTGGCAAGTCGAAAATGATTTTGCCAAGATGGCAGTATCTGGTGAAGTCGAGACACTGAAAAAAATTCTCGAGGAGCTTACGTCACTCACTCGGATTGAATTTCTAGGAGAGCAAATTGATTATAATATAAATACAGGTTTTATTCAAGCGAATCTGTATGTTAACGATAAGGATGTGGTTCCAAATTTTCGGCGTAAAGTCCTATCGAGTGGGCGACTTTCGGAAAGTCGTATGCCGGATGCGCAACGTAATGAAATATATCAAGATCATGTTTGTGGTGCTGCGTTAAGAGTTTCGGGTGAGTTGTTTTCGTCTGTTCCGGTTGATGAGATTTTAGTAAATTGCATGGCGCAAGCCGTAAACAAGTCAAACGGGCGCATGGAGCGTGTTCCTATTCTGTCTGTCCACTTTGTTCGCGAAACGTTTTGCAGTCTTAAAATGGATACGCTTGATCCTTCAGAGGCCATGCAGAATTTTCGGCATGTGATGGCCTTTTCACGCTCGAAGGGCTTTTCCACCATCACCCCTCTGGAAGTATAAATCTGACAATGTTGCCTCTTTTCGATGAGGCCGTCGCCGAGCGTGCAGGTCCGCGTCTGCTATCGCGGGCGCGCTGGTCCGGGGGCCAAGAGCGGGAGCGCTTGTGTTCTGGCAGCCGGAGAAGGCGGCGGAGAAGCTAGACGGCTCTGAGCACCGTCTCCATCAATTCTGCCACCGGCCGACTTCCGTCGACGCGCAGCACGGGGATGGATTGCTGTGCGAGCCAGGCTTCGTGGCGGGCGCGGTTGCGGCCTGAAAACTCCGGCTCATCGTAGCGCGAGGCCCAGTCGGCGAAGGCGGTGTGGATCTCGTGCATGTCACCGCCGGGGCGGATGCGTTCGCCGTGGCGTTGACGCTCGCGCTCCATCAGGCGGGCCATGCGGACCGGTGTCGGCGTGGTGACGAAGACGATGAGGCCGGCCGTCTCGATCAGCGGATCGCCCCAGCCGTCGAAGGAGCCGGTCAGCACCCAGTCTCCCGCGCCGAGCGCCCCGGCAATCAGCGGAATGCGCTCAAGTGGCGGACGTTTGCGGGAATAGGGCGGGTCGGTCGGCAGCCAGTAGAAATCGTCGACATCGGCATGGGGGATGCCAAGACGCTGCGCGAGCCGCTGGCCGAGCGTGGTGACACCGGCGCAGGAGGCGCCGGTGATGTAGATGCGAATTGCGTCGGTCATGCCGGTTCAATAGCCAAATTGGCGGCGCGCTGCCAGAGCGTGGTGTCGGCCTCCTCAAAGGCTCTGCAGCCAGGGCAGAAAGCCATCGAGGAAGCGGGTCGTCGCGGGCATGAAGTGACTGCCGTGATGGTACATCGGATCGAGTGCGGTGACGATCATCGTACCGTTCGTCGTTACCTTGTCCTCATAGAGAACGGAGCCTTTTCCGGCGACGTCGATCAGGCTGGTCGCGCCCGCGGGTACGTCGAAATGGCCGTGGTGATGCCAGGTCGCATCGGTCAGGGTGATATGTCCGAAGAGCGGATGATCGGGCGCAACCGCTTCAAGGCCGAGGCTCCCACCTTCCTTCCACCACCAGAAGTTCGTTGGCGTATCGTGCCAGACGACGCCAGGAAGCCAGGACGGCTGGCCGGTCGAGCCCATGGCGATGATGGTGCCGCCGCCGGCGAGGTAGTCGGCGATCTGCTCCCGACAGGGGATGAGCTGGGAGGGGTCCGTGCGGCAGGACACCAGCACCAGCTCGCGCGTCGAGAGGTCGATGCGGGCAAGGTCGCGAATGTAGACGACCTCGTCGAACCGCTCGCGGTAGCGCGGTTCGTGGATCGTGCGATGATGGTAGTAGGTTCCGCTGTCGAGAACCGTGATCCTGGCCATGTCTCAGAACTCCGTTGCCGCCCAGCGGCACAACTGGGGGACGATGCGGGCGGTGGTGTCGGAGGAGCCGGCGTACATCCAAAGGTCATTGCCGGCGTGCATGAGAACACGTCCGCCGCGCGGGCGCTCGTAGACCCAGTCGCAGGGCACCCGCGACGGACCCAGGCCGTGCAGCGTGACGGCACCTTCCGGCGGCGGATTGTGGCCACGGGCGTAGAAGCCGGCGACGCCGCGCCGGTAGGTGAGTTCACGCGGATCGACGCCTTCGAACACCGGATGCGCCGCGACCCGATGCACTTCCAGCGTTTCCAGCGTCACCTCGGGCAGGACCTGGAAGGTGTGGAACTCTGGCAGCATCGGCCAGGCGACATGGCCGTTGAAGACCAGCGTGCCGCCACCGTCGAGGAAGGCCGTGATCCTGTCCGTCAGCGTGCCGAAGAAACGCTGGTCGAGGTGGGCAGGAACGAGCAGCGCGCGATAGCGGGAAAGATCGGCCTCGGCGAGCGCGTAGTGGTCGATCTGGTCGAGATCGTCGACGAAGCCGGAGATGTCCGGCAGGTCGCCGCCGGCGCCTTTGATGGGCTTCAGGAAAAGGCAGGAGGCCATGGCATGCTCCGAAGTGGCCCGGCCGGCAGGGACGCCGGCCGGGTGCGGGGTCAGTTCTTGGTCACTTCCTTGAAATTGTAGAAGAAACCGGACGGGTGCACCTGGTAGCCGTCAACCGCGGCGCTGGAGGCAGCGACGTAGACCTTGTGCACCAGCGGGATGATCGGGGCGTCGTCCTGAAGGATCTGCTGCGCCTTCTCGTAGGTGGCGAAGGCCTCCGGTCCCGCGTCCTGGGTGCGGCCCTTGTCGACCAGCGCGTCGAACTCGGGGTTGGACCAGAACTGGTAGTTCAGCCCGGCGCCGGAGTGGAACTGAGACTTCAGGTGGAGGTCCGGATGACCGGTCATCTCCGGGGTCCAGAACACGACCGACACGTCGTAATCGCCCTGTTTCACCAGGTCGAGCATACCCTCCCAGGTGTACATCTTGACGTCCGTGTCGATGCCCTGCTGCTGGAGCAGGATCGCCATCGCCTCGGTGATCGTCGGCATTTCGGCGCGGCTGGAATAGCTCAGGATGCGAAGCGTCAGCGGCTGGCCGTCCTTCATCCACTTGCCGTCGGTCTTTTCGTAGCCTGCCTCGCGCAGCAGGGCGGCTGCGGCCTCGGGATCGACCTTGTAGGGCTCGACCTTCTCGCTCGACCAGGGGAAGGAGGAGGGGAAGAAGGTCCAGGCCGGCTTGCCGACGCCGTCCAGCGCACCCTTGACGATCAATTGGCGGTCGACGAGCAGGTTCACCGCCTTGCGAATGCGCACGTCGTTGAGAACGCTCTTCTGGCCGGCGTTGAATGCGCCATAGTAGAGACCGGCACTCTCGTTCTGGTAGACCTTGAACGTCTTGTCCCGGGACAGGCGGGCGACGTCCGAGGGCAGCAGGTGGACGACAAAGTCGACCTCGCCCGTCTCCAGCGCCAGCGCGCGGGCGTTGTGGTCGGGAATGTAGCGGTACTCGATGCTCTTCAGCGCCGGCGCCGCGCCCCAGTATCCGTCGAAGCGCTCGACGATGGTGCGGTCCTGCTTGCGGTAGTCGACGAACTTCCAGGGGCCGGTGCCGACCGGCTTCACGAATGCGCCGGCCGCGTCGAAGGATGCCTTGCCGTAGATGCCGGCAATGGCGTCGGTGAGCTGGTTGGGCAGGGCCGCGAAGGGCTCGGAGGTCTCGATCTCGAGGGCGAGCGGGCCGGCGGCGGTCATCGACTTGATGTTGAGCAGGTCGGCGGCATAGGGCAGCAGCGCGATCACGCGCTCGAGCGAGAACTTTGCCGCCTCGGCGTCGAAGGGGGCGCCGTCGTGGAAGGTCACGCCCTCGCGCAGGGTGAAGCGCCAGGTGGTCGGCGACACGCGCTCCCAGGAGGTGGCCAGCCCGGGGATGAGCTTCATGTCGAAGTCGAGCTTGACCAGCGTGTCGAGGATCTCGCTCTCGTTGAAGAAACGGCTGCGGCGCGGCTTCATGGACAGCGGCAACGCCTCCCACATGGTGGCGACGACGAGCGTGTCGGACGGAGTTTCGGCGGCCTGCGGTGCGCCCGGCGCGAGCAGGGTTGCGGTGGCCAGGGCGGCAAGCGCGAACTTGCGCAGCCGGGCAAGGCGAAGGGTCATGTCAGCTCCTTGTGGTCAGGTAGTTGGTGCGGCCGTCGCGCAACCGGTCTCCCAGAGCATCGCCGAGGAGATTGATGAGAATGACGAAGGCCATGATGGTGAGGCCCGGCACCAGCACGAGCCTTGGATGTTCGCGAAGATGGTTGCGCGCCTCGGCGATCATGCGGCCCCATTCGGGAGCGCCGGGTTCGACGCCGAGGCCGAGGAAGCTCAGTCCGGCGAAGGACAGGATCACCCAGGACATGGAATAGCTGCCCATCGCGAAGAGTGGGCCGAGGATGTTCGGCAGGAGGTGGCGGCGGATGACCTCCAGACGCGGCACGCCGAGCGCTTCGGCGGCCATCACGTATGTCTTGGCGCGCTCGACCATGGTGACGTTGCGCACGAGCCGGGCGTATTCCGTCCAGTGGACTGCGGCGAGTGCGATGATCACGGCCTGGAGCCCCAGCCCCAGCACGCCGGCAATCACCATGGCAATGGCCAACGCCGGCAGCACGGAAAAGCCCTCGCACAGGCGCATCAGCACCCGGTCCGGCATGCCGCCGAAATAGCCGCTGAAGGCGCCGGCCAGTGTTCCGAAGGAGGCGGCGGCGAGGACGACCGCGAGCGCCGACAAGGTGGTGAGCCGTGCGCCGTAGAGCAGGCGCGACAGCATGCAGCGGCCCATGGCGTCGGTGCCGAGCGGATAGTCGAGGCCAGGCGGCGCCAGCCGGTTCATGATGTCGGCGTGATAGGGATCGTGGGGGGCAAGCAGCGGACCGGCCAGCACGAAGGCAAGGAGCAGGGCGACGCAAACGGCAAGGCCGGTGCCATGGCGCGCGGCTGCGCGTGCGACAGGCCCGCGTCTATTGGCGACCGGGGCATGGCAGGGCATCACACCACCTCCCGCACGCGCGGATCGTAGACGGCGATGATGTAGTCGACCGCGAGATTGACGATCACATAGCCGCAGGCGACGACGAGGAAGCACGCCTGGATGACCGGGTAGTCGCGCGCGAGCAGCGCCTCGACCATCATCCGCCCGATGCCGGGCCAGCCGAACAGGGTCTCGACGATGATCATGCCGTCGAAGATGCGTGCCAACTGCATGCCGGTCAGCGTCAGCACGGCGGGAAAGACATTGGGCGCGGCATGGGTCAGCAGCACGCGCGCCGGCGACAGGCCCTTTGAGCGGGCTGTGCGGACATAGGGCTGCGACAGTTCCTCCAGCAGGCAGCCGCGGACATAGCGCGCCAGGATGCCGGAGATCGACGTGGCGATGGCGATCGCCGGCAGCACGATATGCGCGGGCGAGCCGTAGCCGGTGCTCGGCAGCCAACCGAGCGTGAGAGCGAAGAAGAGCGCCAGAAGCAGCGCATACCAGAAATTAGGGATCGACATGCCGACGACCGCGAAGGCAGCCAGCGCCCGGTCGAGAAGACTGCCGGGAAAGGCGGCGCAGAGCGCGCCAACGGGAAGCGAGATGGCAAGCGCCAGGCCGAGGGCGGCGAGCGCAAGTTGCAGCGATGCAGCGACACGCAGCTTGAGGTCGGCGAGCACCGGTTCGCCCGTCACCAGTGATACGCCGAAATCTCCGGACAGGAGATGGCCGAGCCAGCGCAGATACTGCAGGGGAAGCGGTGCGTCGAGGCCGTTCTCCGCGGCGAACCGCGCCACCGCCTGCGGGCTCGGCAATGTGCCATCCATCTGCGACATCAGCAGGATCTCCGCGAAGTCGCCCGGAAGCAGGCGTAGCAGCGCGAAGCCCGCGACCGAGATCGCTAGAAGCAGGAGCCCGGCCGAGACGAGCCGAATGAGCAGGAGGCGTGCCATGGCGTGGTGCGAAAGGGACGATCTGTCGGAGAAAACTTGAGCGCAGAGTTCAAGATTTAAGCCGAAATGTCCATGCTCTCGGGCACTAAAACAGGAGTTTCACCCTCATAAAATGACGAAGGATGCGGGATTCCACAGGCGTTTGCCGCCCAGGGTTGAGCGGGCACGTGCCGTCCTGTGCAGCAGGTTGAAATGGGCGAGGGGCCGTCCTTGCGGATTCGCCCTTACCCCCGGCGCCGTCGTCGGCGCCGTCCACCGTCGTCGGGTTCCGTCTCGCCGCCCTCGGCAAGAGCGCGTCCCGGCACGGGAAGGGCGACGACCTGCGACAGGCGCGGGAAGCGGTCGACCTTGTTGGGGATCGCCATGGCGTTGACAAAGTGCTCCTGGAAGCGTGGTTCGAGCGCGGTCTCGATCTTCTCGATCTCGCGCACGACCCGTTCGATCACCCGCCGCTCGCCGCGGTTGACGAGCGCCATGCGCGCGCCCGTTCCCGCGGCATTGCCGACGCTCGCGACTTCGGCGAGATCGCAATCGGGGATCAAGCCGAGGATCATGGCGTATTTCGTGTCGATGTAGCTGCCAAAGGCGCCGGCGAGGCGGATGCGGGCGATCTCCGGATTGCCGAGCTTGTCCGAGAGCAGCTGGATACCGGCATAAAGCGCTGCCTTGGCAAGCTGGATGGCGCGGATGTCGCGCTGGCCGATGGCCAGTTCGATGCCCTCCGCCGCGATCACATAGGCGAAGGTGCGCCCCTGGCGGATGATGCGTGGGCTTTTCTCCGCCAGCGTTCCGTCGATAAGCCCGTCCTCGGTGATGACGCCGGCGAGGAACAGTTCGGCCACCGCCTCGATGATGCCCGAGCCGCAGATGCCGGTGACGCCGACCTGGTCCTTTTTCCCGGCGAACTCCGGGTCGTCGGACCATTCGTCGAGGCCGATGACCTTGAAGCGCGGCTCGAGGGTCACCGGATCGATGCGGATGCGTTCGATGGCGCCCGGGGCGGCGCGTTGGCCGCAGGAGATCTCGGCGCCCTCGAAGGCCGGGCCGGTCGGCGAGCTTGCCGCCAGCAGCCGGTCCCGATTGCCGAGGACGATCTCCGCGTTGGTGCCGATGTCGACGACAAGGGTGATCGCATCGGCCTCGAAGGGGCGGGTGGAGAGCGTCGCGGCGGCGGCGTCCGCGCCCACGTGGCCGGCGATGCAGGGAAGCATGTAGACCCGCGCGCCCGGGTTTAGCTCAAGCCCGAGCGCATCGGCCCGCTGGTGCACCGCGCCCGACACGGCAAGCGCGAAGGGCGCGCCGCCAAGCTCGGTGGGGTCGATGCCGAGGAAGAGGTGGTGCATGATCGGATTGCCGACGACGACCGCGTCGAGCACATCCGCGCGGCTCGCGCCCACGTCCGCCACGAGCTTGGCGACCAGCGCGTCGACGGCGGCGCGCACGGTGGCGACGAGATCCGGCAGGCGCTCCGGGTTCATCTGCACGTAGGACACCCGCGACATCAGGTCTTCGCCGAAGCGGATCTGCGGGTTGGAGGTGCCGGCCGAGGTAACCGTGCGCCCGGTTGCGAGATCGCACAGATGGGCGGCAATCGTGGTCGAGCCGATGTCGACGGCGAGTCCGTAGACGGTTGTCTTCTCGCCTGGCCACAGGGCTGTGACGAGGGGCGGATGGCCACCGTCTTGCCAGATGGCGGCGGTGACGTGCCAGTTGCCCTTGCGCAGGATCACCTGAACGCGGGCAAGGAGCGGTGCGTCGAGCGAGAGGCCGGAAAGTCCCGTTTCGCGGGCCAGAACAGAAAGCAGCCGGTCAGCATCGCCGAGCGGCTGGTCCATGTCGGGTTCGTCGATGGTGACGGCAACGAGACGAATGGTGCTGTCGGGCGCGAGCTTGACGGTTTCCGCGCGCTTGCGCACCACCTGGCGGTTGGTCTGGGCATCGACCGGCACGTCGACCACCATGTCACCCAGGATCGTTGCCTGACAGGAGAGCCGCCGGTCGGCAGCGAGCTGGCGCAGCGAGGCATAGCGTGCCTCCGCCTCCGTGACCGGGCCGAGGTGGTCGGCGCTGCTCGACAGCTTCTCCTTGGCGAAACGTCCTTCGGAAACGGAAACCTGGCAGCGGCCGCAGATGCCCCGCCCGCCGCAGACGGACTCCACATAGACGCCGAGCGCGCGCGCGGCATCCAGCAATGGCGTGCCGAGAGGGAACGTGCCCCGCCTGCCGCTCGGCTGGAAGACGACGCGCGCCGTTCCGACGCCGTCCGCTGCCACCTGATCCTGAGCTGTCATTCCGTCCGCCATGTCCCTCACCGCATCCGCGATGCTCACTCCCGCCTGGCGCTCCCGTCCGTCGACGTGCGGGACCGCCCGGAGCCGCCGCTACAGCTGTGCGCGCCGGCGCCCTTCGCGCCCGCCCCGTCGACCGCCGGATGCGGCGCCGGTAGAGGCGGAGGCCGCGCCGTCGGCCCCCGGCTTGTGGTCGCGGTAGGTCATGATCCACTCGCCGCAATTCGGATCCGCACCGGTGAGCACATTGGCCCCGCGTACGGCTTCCATCTCTTGCGGCCGGCAGGGGTTCATGATGGCGCTGGTCATGCCGGCGGCGATCACCATCGGGATGAAGGCGGCGTTGATGCCGTGCCGATGCGGCAGGCCGAAGGAGATGTTGGACAGGCCGCAGGTGGTGTTGACCTTGAGTTCCTCGCGCAGGCGGCGCAGCAGGTGGAACACCTGCTGCCCGGCGGTTCCCATGGCCCCGATGGGCATCACCAGCGGGTCGACGACGATGTCATGGGCGGGGATGCCGTAGTCGGCGGCGTGTTGCACGATCCGGCGCGCCACCTCGAAGCGCACATCCGGGTCTTCCGAAATGCCGGTTTCGTCGTTGGAGATGGCAACCACCGGCACATTGTACTTCTTGATCAGCGGCAGGATCGCCTCGAGCTTTTCCAGTTCGCCCGTGACCGAATTCACGAGCGGCCGCCCCTTGGCGACCCTGAGACCGGCCTCGATCGCCGCCGTCACCGAACTGTCGATGGAAAGCGGCAGGTCGGTGAGGCCCTGAACGATCTCCAGTGTCTTGACCATCAGCGGCGGCTCGGTCTCGTTCGGATTGACCGCAGTGACGCCGGCATTCACGTCGAGCATGGTCGCTCCGGCGGCAACCTGGGCCAGCACGTCCTTCTCGACGGTGGAGAAGTCCCCGGCGATCATCTCGGCGGCCAGCTTCTTGCGTCCGGTGGGGTTGATGCGTTCGCCGATGACGCAGAAGGGCTGGTCGAAGCCGATGATGGCCTCGCGGGTGGCCGAGGCGACAAGGGTCCGGGTCATTGGGCGATCTCCGCGGAAAGGGACGTCGACGCACAGGGCTGAAATGGCCAGCTGCCGCGCGTGCGCAGCCATTCGGCCGTTTTTGTCAGGCCACCGAAGGGAAAGACGTGGATCTGGGCAAGACGGCAGTCGGGCCGGCTCCTGATGCGCGCCTCAAGCGGGCGAACCATCGTCTCGGGATCGTAGCCCGACAGCATCGACACGACCGCGCCGCCGCGCTTCTTCAGGAAGGAGAGCGAGTTCTCGACACCCGCAAAGGCCGCGTATTTGACCAGTGTCGTCATCTTCGCCGGGCCGGCGATGCCGATGTGGACCGGAAAGCGGTTGCCCCAGCCCGCGATCTCGTCGAGCCAGAGATTGACCCGCTGCGGATCGAAACCGAACTGGGTGACGATGCGGAATTCCGCGTCGGAACCGGCGGCGATCTCGTGCTTGCGCATGAGGAAGGCGCGGATCGTCTCGGGCGGAATGTCGGGGGCGCCTTCCGGATGGCCGGCGACGGCGATCCGGCGGATGCCGCAGCGATCAAAGAGCCCGGTTTCCAGCAGGGAGACGGAGGAGGCGAGCGGGCCGGGCGAGGGGGCCTCGCCGGCGATCGCCAGAACTTCGGTGACACCGGCCTCTTCGGTCAACCTGCGGATGCGCGTCTCGAAGGCGGCAAGGCTCGGGTAACGTCGCGCCGCCATATGCGGCACGGCGATGAGACGGCGGTCGCGAAGCAGCCGCGCCGCCCGCACGATGTCGTCCTCGCCGACGGAGCCGAGGTCGGTGAGATAGACCCGCGTGCCGACGGGCGCGAGGTCGAGAAGCTCCGGCTTGTCGACCACCTGGCGCGGCGACATTTCGGTCGAGGCGGCGAAGCGCCCCTGCATGGTCAGTCGGCTATCCGGCATGTCAGGCGTCCGCGCTGTCTTGGGTGGAAGGTGTGGCTCCGGTCGTCTCGCGGCCCTCGGCGGCGACAAGACCGGCGAGCCGGTCCCCGGGGTAGAGCGCAAGAATGTCCAGCAGAGCGGCATCTGCCTCGCTCTCGAGGTCGTCGCCGACCGTTACCGGATCGGCTCGCCGCCATTCGGCGAGATAGGCGTCGCTGTCTTTCGCCCCGACGCGCATGGCGCAGCGGTCAATGGCCTGGATGAAGCGTTCGGGGAGCTCGCGCCGGGCGGACTTCCGTCCCGCGCGCACGATCACCTGAGCTGGAATATCCCTCCAGAATACAAGGACTTTCTGCGCCATGAAGTCGCTCCGCGCCGCGCGTCTCCGCGTCCGTTTCTGCGATCATGATGCCTGTCGTCGGCCAAATCATCGGTGCACACACGACACTGGAAATCCTGAAAACGACAGGGTAGGGCGCGCGTTCTTCTTGGCGGTCAAGTATCGGGCGGGTGCGAGCTTGTATCCGGGCGCGCGGGGCTGAGAAAAACGCACCGTTTTGATGTGCGAACGCCCCGGAAACGGTGTTTCCGGGGCGTTGGTCGCCTGGTGACAGGGGGCGGGCAGTTTCAGCCGCCCGCCTTCCAGCGAGCATGGACGCCGGCGACGTCGCCGGAGCAGAGTGCGCGCATCTCGCTCCTGATGCGCTCCAGCGGCCAGTCCCACCATGCCATCTCCAGCAGCATGGCGATCTCTTCCTCGCCGAAGCGCTTGCGGACCTCGCGGGCCGGGTTGCCGGCCACGACGCTGTAGGGGGCGACGTCCCTGGTGACGAGCGCGCGCGCGCCGATCATCGCACCATCGCCGATCCGTATGCCGGGCATGATCATCGCTTCCGCACCGATCCACACGTCGTTGCCGACGACCGTGTCGCCTGCCGGCAGATAGCCACTCTCCGCCTCGGCAAAGGCTGGCTCCTCCGACATGAAGAAGAACGGAAAGGTCGAGATCCAGTCGTTGCGGTGGCCCTGGTTGCCGGCCATGACGAAGGCGGCGCCGGTGCCGATGGAGCAGAAGCTGCCAATGACGAGCCGGTCAACGTCGTCACGGTCCGGCATCAGGTAGCGGGCGCAGTCATCGAACGAATGGCCGTGGTAGTAGCCGGAATAGTAGCTGTAGCGCCCGACGGTGATGTTCGGGTTGGTGACCTGCTCGCTGAGCAGCTTGCCCTTGAAGGGCGTTTCGAAATGGTTGGTCATGCTGCTTGTCCCTGCAAAGTCGCGCATGCGTTCTAGCCAGGAACAAACGACCGGGGCAAGGGCGGGAGGGCAACACTGGCGGCGGTTCCGGCCGTCCGGCCCTGCTCAGGAGGCAAAGCGCGAGATCGTCGTCGCCAGCATTCCGTAGCCGGTGGGGCGGTGCGCGAAGGCGAGGCCGATACGCTCGGCTGCCCGGCGCGCCCGCTCCAGGAGTTCCGCGTCCGCCACCTGCTCGAGATAGAGCAGGCGGGTGTAGTTGCCGAAATAGGCGTCGCGCAGTTCAGGGTGCGTATCGAGGCCAAGCGGGCGGATGACCAGGCTCTCGAAATGGCGAGCGAGGAAGTCGGTGAGATAGAAGGTCCCCGGCTCCGCGTCGGCCTCCGTCGCGAAGACGTCGAGACCGGCGAAGAAGGCATAGCAATGGGCGCCCTCGATGCGTTCCACCGCCTCCTCGGCCAGCACCTTGTCGAGGAGGCCGCCGGTGCCGCAGTCGCCGTAGCCGACGAGGATGTAGCGATAGCTGTGGCGCGCGGTGTGGATGGCGCGGCGCACCGCCTCGGGGATCTTTTCCGGGCGGTTATGAAGCTGCGCCGGCAGGCATTGCAGGTCCACATGGGAGAGCCCGTCGGCGCGTGTGATGGCGAGGATCTCGTTGGCCAGCGCCCCGCAGGCGATAACGAGCACCCGCTCGCGCAGGAGCGCGGGCGGTGCAGCTCTGGAACTGTCCGCTCGCCTGCCCATGGCGGGGCCTCAGCCGGCGCGCGCCGCCAGTTGGTTGTGCCGGCGGGCGATCAGGTCCTTGGCCATCTCCACGGTCACCGCGGCATCACGGCCATAAGCATCGGCCCCGACCGCCTGGCCGAATTCCTCGTTGAGCGGCGCGCCGCCGACCATGACGATGTAGTCGTCGCGGATGCCCTTCTCGACCATCGCGTCGATGACCACCTTCATGTAGGGCATCGTGGTGGTCAGCAGGGCCGACATGCCGAGAATGTCCGGCTTGTGCTCCTCGAGCGCCGCCAGATAGGCCTCGACCGGATTGTTGATGCCGATGTCGATCACCTCGAAGCCGGCGCCCTCCATCATCATCGAGACGAGGTTCTTGCCGATGTCGTGGATGTCGCCCTTGACGGTGCCGATCACCATCTTGCCGACCTTGGGTGCGCCGGTCTCGGCCAGAAGCGGCCGCAGGATCGACATGCCGGCCTTCATCGCGTTGGCCGACATGAGCACTTCCGGAACGAAGAGAATGCCATCGCGGAAGTCGACGCCGACGATGCGCATGCCCTCGACGAGCGCCTTCGTCAGGATGTCGTAGGGCGTCCAGCTTCGTGCCAGCAGGATGTTGACCGCTTCCGCGATTTCGTCCTTGAGGCCATCGTAGAGATCATCGTGCATCTGTTCGACGAGTTCCTCGTCGGACAGCGCGCTGAGATCGAGTTCGTCTTCCCCGGACATCCGCTGCTCCACTTCATCGAAGGGTGGCCATCTGCTCCTTCAAGTACTGTGGGATGCGTTGCTCCGCGTCGATATCTCCAATGCGACATGCGCGGTCGCCTGTGCGACAGGGAGCGGGGCGGGATGCCGGGTGCGGGCCTCCCGTCCCGATTTTCCTAGAAAAGTCCCTCGATGTGTCCGGCCTCGTCAAGGCGGATGTGGTTGGCGGCGGGAACCCGGGGCAGGCCCGGCATGGTCATGATCTCTCCGCAGATCGCGACGATGAAACCGGCGCCGGCCGACAGCCGTACCTCGCGCACGGGCACGACGTGCCCCTCCGGCGCACCGCGAAGAGCGGGGTCGGTGGAGAAGGAATACTGGGTCTTGGCCATGCACACCGGCAGGTGGCCGAAACCGTCGGCCTCCCATTTCGCGAGCTGGTCGAGGACCGACTTGTCGGCGGCCACCTCGCCGGCGCGGTAGATGCGCCTGGCCACCGCCTCGATCTTCGCGAAGAGCGGCATGTCGTCGGGATAGAGCGGAGCGAAACGGGCTTCGCCCGCGTCGATGACCTCCACCACCTTGCGCGCCAGATCCTCCGTGCCGAGCGATCCCTGCGCCCAGTGCCGGCAGGTGATCGCCTCCACGCCCTGGGTCTGCGCGTAGGTCTTCACGGCGGCGACCTCGGCTTCCGTGTCGGTGACGAAGTGGTTGATCGCAACCACCACCGGCATGCCGAACAGGCGCAGGTTCTCGATGTGGCGTCCGAGGTTGACCGCGCCGCGCGTCAGCGCCTCGACGTCCTCCTTGGCCAGATCCTCGCGGGCGACGCCACCGTTCATCTTGAGCGCGCGGATGGTCGCGACGATGACGACCGCATCCGGCGACAAGCCGGCCTTGCGGCACTTGATGTCGAAGAACTTCTCCGCACCGAGATCCGCCCCGAACCCGGCCTCGGTGACCACGTAGTCGGAAAGTTTCAGAGCCGTCTTCGTGGCGATCACCGAATTGCAGCCATGGGCGATGTTGGCGAAAGGCCCGCCATGGACGAAGGCGGGATTGTTTTCCAGCGTCTGCACCAGGTTCGGCTGCATCGCCTCCTTGAGCAAAACGGTCATGGCGCCGTCGGCCTCGAGATCGCGCGCGGTCACCGCCGTGCGATCGCGGCGGTAGCCGATGACGATGTCGCCGAGGCGGCGCTGCAGGTCGGCGAGGTCGGAGGCAAGGCAGAGGATCGCCATGATCTCCGAGGCGACGGTGATGTCGAAGCCGGATTCGCGCGCGAAGCCGTTGGACACGCCGCCGAGCGAGGTGACGATCTGGCGCAGCGCCCGGTCGTTCATGTCCATCACCCGCCGCCAGGTAATCCGGCGGGTGTCGATCTCCAGCGCGTTGCCCCAGTAGATGTGATTGTCGATCAGCGCGGCGAGAAGGTTGTGCGCCGAGGTGATGGCGTGGAAGTCGCCGGTGAAGTGGAGGTTGATGTCCTCCATCGGAACCACCTGGGCACGGCCGCCGCCGGCAGCCCCGCCCTTCATGCCGAAGCAGGGGCCGAGCGAGGGTTCGCGCAGGCAGATCGCCGCCTTCTTGCCGATGCGATTGAGCCCGTCACCGAGGCCGACCGTCGTCGTGGTCTTGCCTTCTCCGGCCGGCGTCGGATTGATCGCCGTGACCAGGATGAGCTTGCCCTCGGGCCGTCCGGCGAGCCCGGCGATGAAATCGGCGCGCACCTTCGCCTTTGTCGCGCCATAGCTGTCGAGCGCGTCGGCGGGAATGTCGAGCCGGGCGCCGATCTCGGTGATCGGCTGCATCTTCGCGGCGCGGGCAATCTCGATGTCGCTGGCCATTCACGCGTCTCCCGTCACGACCTCGGTGTCGTCGCGCCCGCCCCATTCCGTCCAGGATCCGTCATAGACGGCCGACTGGGGCTGTCCGGTCACGGCCAGCGCCAGCGACAGGATGGCGGCGGTCACGCCGGATCCGCAGGTGGTCGTGATCGGCTTCGAGCGGTCGATGCCGGCCGCGGCGAAGGCGGCGGCGAGCTCTTCGGCGGGCTTGAGCCGTCCGTCGGCGATGACCTCGCTCGAGGGCAGGCTGCGGGCGCCCGGCATGTGCCCGCTGCGCAGGCCGGCACGCGGCTCCGGATCGGTGCCGATGAAGCGTCCGCGCGGGCGTGCGTCGAGAACCTGCTGCCCGGCGGCCAGCGCGCGGGCAACCTTGTCGGTGTCGGCCAGAAGCGAATTGTCGAGCCGCGCCGTGAAGTGCCGCTCGCCGCGCGGACCGGGGTGGCCCTCTTCGGTCTCGCGCCCTTCCGCCGTCCACTTCGGCAGGCCGCCGTCGAGCACGAAGACCTGCTCGACACCCATGGCGCGGAACATCCACCACACCCGCGCGGCCGAATAGAGCCCCATGCCGTCGTAAACGACGATGGTCTGCCCGTCGCCGATGCCAAGCCGCCGCATCATCGAGGAAAAGATATGCGCCGGCGGCAGCATGTGCGGCAGGTCGCTCTTCGGGTCGCTGATGGCGTTCACGTCGAAGAAGACGGCGCCGGGAATGTGCCCCGAGGCGTATTCCGGCTTTGCGTCCGGCTGGAGCAGGGGCGGCAGCCAGGCGTTGACCACGACGAGATCGGGCGAGGCGAGCTTCTCGGCAAGCCAGTCGGTGGAGACAAGCGGGGAAGTGGACATGAACGCTCCTGGTGCAAGGGGCAGAAAACGGCGGTCGGAAAGAGGCCTCAGTCGGCGAGCTGGATGCGCACGCGCCGGTTCTGGCGCCCCTTCTTCTCGACCTTGGTGACGACGATCGGGCCAATCTCGGAGGTGCGCGTCACATGGGTGCCGCCGCAGGGCTGGAGATCGACGTCGCCGATGCGCACGAGGCGCACCCGGCCCGATCCCATCGGCGGCTTGACGCTCATGGTCTTGACCATCTCGGGCTTGGCAAGAAGCTCCTCGTCGGTGATCCAGTCCGTGGTGACCGCGTGGTCGGCAGCGGAAATCTCGTTCACCCGCGCGGCGACCTCTTCCTTCTCCATCGGGAACTCCGGAAGATCGAAGTCGAGACGGCCGTCGCCTTCGCCGATCTGTCCGCCCGTCACCGGATAGGGCAGCACGACGGACAACAGATGCAGGGCGGTGTGCACCCGCATCAGCTTGTAGCGGCGCGCCCAGTCGAGATGCAGGACGATCTTGTCGCCAACGGCGGGAAGCGCCTGGCCTTCCGCCGGCACATGAACGATCTGCGTGCGGTCCTCGCCATAGACCGCCGTGGCGATGGTGATCCTGCTGCCATCGGCAAGCTCCATCTCGCCGCTGTCGCCCGGCTGACCGCCGCCCGTCGCGTAGAAGACCGTGCGGTCGAGCAGGATGGCACCGCGATCAGTGATCGCGGTGACTTCCGCCTCGCAGCTGCGCAGATAGGCGTCGTCGCGAAAGAGCAGGTCGGTCATGGAAGAAGGGATCCCTGAGTGATTCCGTGAAGGCGCCCAGCCTAGCCGATCGCTGCCGGCAATCAACCGGGGCAAGCGCCGTCGCGCGGCTCCCGCAACGTCACAGGATGGGGGAGAAGAGGCGCGCCGCCTGGGCGACGAAACGGAATGCGAGCGAGCGCCTGTCGAGGTCTTCCGGCGTGGTCTCGACCGCATTGGCGAAGTCGCGCTCGAGCATCTTCGCGATGTTCGAGATGGTGCGCTGATGGGTGAACCAGAGCGTGATCTCGAAGTTGATGCGGAAGGAGCGGGCATCGAAATTGACTGTGCCGACGCTCGCCAGCGTATCGTCGACCAGAACGACCTTCTGATGCAGGAAGCCGGCGCGGTAGCGATAGACCTTGATGCCGTGCTCGGTCATGTCGTCGGCATGGGCGTAGCTCGCCAGCCAGACAAGCCTGTGGTCGGCTTTCTCGGGAAGTAGGATGCGCACGTCGACGCCGCGCATCGCGGCAGCGAGCAGGGAGGTCTGCATCGCCTGTTCCGGCACGAAATAGGGGCTGACGATCCAGAGCCGCTCGCGGGCGCGGGCGATCACCTCGGAAAAGGCGACGGAACAGTCTTCCAGCGTATCGGCCGGACCTGTCGGCATGACCAGGACGGGCTCGTCGCCGTGCCGCTCGAGCTGTTTTGGAAAGTGGAGGTGGATCGGGCTTCCGGTGGCCCAGTGCCAATCCTCGCTGAACGACAGCGCACAGGCCACCGCCGACGGCCCCGACACGCGCACATGGGTGTCGCGCCAATGACCGAATGCCTTGTCGCGGCCGAGGTATTCGTCGCCGACATTGTGTCCGCCGACCCAGGCATCGATGCCGTCGACAACGACGATCTTGCGGTGGTTGCGGTAGTTGAGGCGCATCGGCCCGGTGACGCGCAACCACTTGTGTCGCTGATTGAAGCCGGCGACCTCGACCCCGGCCTCTTCCAGTCGGCGAATGTAGCGGTTGCTCAGGCTCTTGCTGCCGACATCGTCATAGAGCAGGTGAACCACGACGCCGGCCTGTGCGCGTTCGATCAAGGCATCGGCGAGCGCCGTGCCGATGCGGTCGTCGCGAACGATGAAGAACTGCACCAGCACCTGGTGTCTGGCGCGGGAGATGCCTTCGATAATGGAGGCGAACGTTGCCTCGCCGTCGATCAGCAGGTCGACCTTGTTGCCGCCGAGAAACGGGATCTGGGCGATATGGGTGAGCACCGGCCAGCTCGTGCTGGTGCTGGCATCGGAGACATGCAGCTCCTGAGCCCGGGCGGCGCGTGTCGCCCGGCCGGCGTATTCCCGTACCTCCGCATAGTCCTCGAACCGCTTCCAGCCGAAGACGAGATAGAGGAAAGCCGTCGGAAAGGGCAGGAACAGCAGCGACAGCAGCCAGGCAATGGAGCCTTGCGCTGTGCGCGAATACAGAACCTCCCGCACCGCGCAGACCGCGGCGAGCGCATAGAGCGCCAGGGTCAGCGCTGCTATGATTTCCAGATTGGCGACGATGGTCTCGAAGAGGCCAACGTCATGCACCACGGTCTGCTCCAAGGCGTCAGGCGTCCTCGTAAGGGGGCCGGATCTCGCTGCGCCGCTCGATCCAGGAAGGAACCGGAAGGCCCTTCTCGCGCAGGAACTCCGGGTTGAAAAGCTTCGACTGATATCGCGTACCGTAGTCGCAGAGAATTGTCACGATGGTATGGCCCGGTCCCATCTCGCGGGCCATGCGGATCGCTCCGGCGATGTTGATCCCGGACGAGCCGCCAAGGCACAGTCCCTCGTTCTCCAGCAGGTCGAAGACGATCGCGACGGCGTCCTCGTCCGGGATCTGGAACGGCATGTCGACGGGCGCGTCCACGAGGTTCGCTGTAATGCGTCCCTGGCCTATCCCTTCGGTGATCGAGGATCCTTCCGCCTTGAGTTCGCCGTGTGCGTAATAGTTGTAGAGTGCCGCGCCCATCGGATCGGCGAGGCCGATCTTGATGTTCTTGTTGCGCTCCTTCAGCGCCATGCCGACGCCGGCCAGCGTGCCGCCCGAGCCGACGGCGCAGATGAAGCCGTCGACCTTGCCGTCGGTCTGCTCGAAGATTTCCGGGCCCGTCGTCTCGATATGGGCCTGGCGGTTGGCGACATTGTCGAACTGGTTGGCCCAGATCGCGCCGTGCGGCTCGCTGCGGGCCAGCTCGGCGGCGAGGCGGCCGGAGAGCTTCACGTAGTTGTTGGGGTTCTTGTAGGGGGCGGCGGGAACCTCGACGAGCTCCGCGCCAGCGAGCCGGAGCATGTCCTTTTTCTCCTGGCTCTGCGTCTCGGGGATGACGATCACCGAGCGATAGCCGAGCGCATTGCCCACCAGGGCCAGGCCGATGCCGGTGTTGCCGGCGGTTCCCTCGACGATGACGCCGCCGGGCCTCAGTTCGCCCCGGGCAACCGCATCCTTGATGATGTAGAGCGCGGCGCGGTCCTTGACCGACTGGCCCGGGTTCATGAACTCGGCCTTGCCATAGATCTCGCAGCCGGTCATCTGCGAAGCGCGGTTCAGCCGGATGAGCGGCGTCGAGCCGATCGCTTCGATCACGGAGTTCCTGATATCCATGTGTCTTTTCGTTCCGGTTGTGGGGAATGGGAGCAGGCTAGACGCGGTCTCGAGAAGGGTAGGCGCGTGCCCGAAGGGCTTCAAGGCGCATGCCACCAAATCCGCCGTGGGTGTCGAAAATCATTCTCTTCGGTGGGCGCGGGGCGAAACGGATCTTGCGCGAAAGCCGCCGTACTCGTGCGAATTTTGATTGCGTCGGGCTGATCCAGATATGGCGAAGCCCCGTAACACAGGCTAAGAAAGCCTCAAATGCGCTTGGCGGGAGAGGCGGTCAGGACGCGGGACGACACGTCCCAAGCGTCGCCAGCGGCCCTGCCTGGCGCGGTCGCACGGGCTTCCGACGCCGGAAGGCCGAGGCGGCACGCCGGAACCGCCAGACTGGGAGCGCATGTCAGCGAAGGTGTCGATGGGAATGGACGAAAGACAGCAACTCTTCGATGCGCTGCTGGCGGCCTATGTCGCGGGAACGCTCGCTGAGCCCGCGCGCCTTCTTGTCCGCTCTCACCTTGACCTGTCTCCCGACAACCGCGGTTTCGTGCGCGACCTGGAGACGGCCGGTGGGCGGATGCTGGATGATATCGCGCCGATGGCTCTGTCGGATCGCGACGGCATGCTGGCCTCGATCCTCAGTCTCCCGCCTGCTCCCGCCGCTGCGCCGGGCGACCTGCTGATTGCGGAGCCGACCCGGCTTCCTGCTCCGCTCCACGATTTTATCGGCCGCGATGTCGAGGCCCTGCCCTGGAAAACCCGCCTGCCGGGATTTCGCGAGTATCGCGTCGCGGAGGAGGATGGCTGCGTCGCCAGCCTTTTGTGGATTCGCGCCGGCCAGGCGATGCCCACGCACACCCATCACGGCACCGAGCTGACGCTGGTGCTTGAGGGGGGCTTCAGCGATCTCGACGGTCATTTCGTACGCGGTGACGTCGCTTATGCTGACGACGACGTGGATCACCGACCGATTGCCGACGAGGGCGAGGATTGTCTCTGCTTCGCCGTCACAGAGGGTAGCCTGCGGCTGACAGGGCCGGTCGGGCGTTTCTTTGCTCCCTTCATTCGCGGCTGATCCCCGGAGCCTGCTTGCTTGCTCTGAAATCACGCCATGCGGGCAAACCTTTTGCGCGCGCTTGCGTATTGTCTGCAAGAGCCTTTGTCTGGCCACCGGATAGGATGCCGGGCCGGGGCGTCAACTCTTCGGAAGGAGACGACCATGATGACAGGCGCTGCTCGACGACGCGCAGCGACGCCGGCCGACGGTGTCGCCTGGATCACCGGAGCAAGTTCGGGCATTGGCGCGGCGCTCGCCAGGTTGCTGGCGGCGCAGGGGTGGAAGGTGGCGATCAGCGCGCGTTCTCACGACCGGTTGCTGGAGATCGAGCAGCAGGGGCAGGCGCACGTCGGCGTGATCCGGGCGTTTCCCTGCGATGTCACCGATGCCGCAGCGGTGGCGGCGACGGTCAGGGAGATTGAGACGGCATTCGGACCGATCGCGCTCGGTGTGCTCAATGCCGGCGTATATCTGCCCGTTGACGGCACGGATCCCGACCTCGACGCCTTCCACACGTCCTTTGCGGTCAACCTGGGCGGCACGGCCAATGCCCTTGTGCCGCTGATCGCGGCGATGAAGCCACGCGGCAAGGGGCAGATCGCCATCACCGCGTCCGTCGCCGGCTACCGGGGGCTTCCCACATCCGCAGCCTACGGCGCGACAAAGGCCGGGCTTATCAACCTTGCCGAGGCCATGCGGTTTGATCTCGACCGTCTGGGCATCACGCTTCAGGTGATCTCGCCCGGGTTTGTCGACACGCCGGCGACGAAGGGCAACCCCTTTCCGATGCCGGACCTCATGGATGTGGAGGACGCCGCGCAGGCCTATGCGAAGGGGTTGAACCAGCCGGAAAGGTTCGAGATCGCTTTCCCCGCAAGCTTCACGTGGAAGCTCAAGCTGATGCGCCTGCTGCCCGACTTCCTCTATTTCCCGCTTGTGGCCCGCACGACCGGCTGGTCGAAGCGCGGACGATCCTGAAACAGCTTACGACGCATCCCTTTGGCACTCCTGCTCCCGCAGCGCCGTTGACAGTGCAGCCTGTGCGGTCTCGTCGAGGGGGAAGCGCCACATGAGCGCGATCGCTGCGAGCTTCAGCAGCACCGGGACCACCGCGTAGAGCGCAACCAGAACACCAAGGCCTTCTGGCCCGGCGCCTCCGCTTTCGAAACCGGCGAGGTCGAGAAGGGGAAAGGCGACGCCGACCGCAAGGGCGAGCGACAGCTTGGTGGCAAGACCCCAGAGCGCGAAATAGAGCCCCGACCGGCGCGCTCCCGAGGAGAGCCGGTCGACATCGATGACATCCGCCTGGATCGAGGCCGGCAACGCCAGGTCGGCACCGAGCGCGATGCCGGTCAAGACGCATATCGCGGAAAAGGCGAGAAGGTCGCCGGGGCCGAGCATGGGCACCAGGATGAAGATCGCGCAGGCGCCGAGCATGGCGAGGGACCACGCCTTGTGCTTGCCGGTGCGCCGCGACACCGCCAGCCAGATTGGCACGCCCGCGATCCCGCACAGGAAATAGAGGAAGAGAAAGGCGCCCTGAAGGTCGGGCCGCTCGAGAACCCTCGCGACGAAGAAGAGAAAAAGCGTTGCTGGAAGGCCGTTTGCGAAGCCGTTGACGACAAAGGCTGCCAGCAGGCGCAGGAACGGCTTGTTCTCCCGGATGTGGCGCAGTCCCTCGCGGAAGCGGGGCGGCCGGCGCGTCGCCTCGGCCGGTTCGGGCAGGCGTGCCACGGCGACGAGCGACAGACCGGGTAGGCCGACGGCGACGAGCAGGCCGAGCGTGCCGAGCGCTTCGGGCGTGCCGCCAAGCCGCATCCCGTCGAACAGCGCCGGCAAGGACACTGCGACCAGCGTTCCGGCAAGTACCATCCCTTCCCGCGCGGCGGCGATGCGGCTGCGCTCGTGGTAGCTCTCGGCCAGTTCCGCGCCCCAGGCGGAATAGGGGATGACGGTGGCGGTGTAGCCAAGTGATAACGCCAGACCCCAGCCCGCCAGATAGAGCCCACCTGCTCCCGGCGGCGGCGTCAGGATCATCCACGCGGAAACGGCGGCTGGGACGGAGCCGAGGAGCAACCAGCCGCGCCGGCGTCCCAGCGGTGGAGAGAAACGGTCGCAAAGAAGCCCGACGATCGGGTCCGACAGGGCGTCGAACAGGCGCACGCCAAGCAGGATGACGCCGACGAGGCCGAGCGACAAGCCGACGGTGCCGGCGTAGAAGCTCGGCAGGATGACGTAGAGCGGAAGCGTGAGCGCTGCGAGCGGCAGCGCCGGCCCGGCGTAGGCGGCGAGGGCGCCGCGCGTGAGGCCGCCATTCGTTGAGCGGCTCATCGGCAGCGGCAAAGGCTGGATGCCGACGCCCTTGGCGTCGGCTGCTTGCAAGATACGGTCGTAGAGCGTGCTGTCATGACCTCCTTACGTCAGGAGGGCTTCACATAGATCATCTGCCGCACGTCGATGTTGCCGGACCGGAAGCCCGCCTCGCAGTAATGGAAGTAGAACTCCCAAAGCCGCTTGAAGCGATCGTCGAAGCCGAGCTGGCGGATGCGCGGCCAGGCGGACCAGAAGCGGTGCCGCCAGACCTCCAGGGTGCGCGCGTAGTCGACACCGAAGATCTTCTGGGCCGCGAGCGTCAGCCCCGTTCGCTCGCCGAGCTCGGTGAGCCGCCCCGGCGGTGGCAGCATGCCTCCGGGAAAGACGTGGCGCTGGATGAAGTCCGGCGTGCGGCGGTAATCCTCGAAATACTGGTCCTGGATGGTGATGATCTGCAGACCGGCGCGGCCGCCCGTCTTCAGGCATTCGGCCACCTTGCCGAAATAGGTTTGCCAGTATTTTTCGCCAACCGCCTCGAACATCTCGATGGAGGCGATCCGGTCGTACTGGCTTGTTTCATCGCGATAGTCCTGCAGCTTCACCGTCACTCTGTCGGCCAGGCCGCCCTCGTGGATGCGCTTGCAGGTGAAGTCGAACTGTTCGCGCGAGATGGTGAGCGCGGTGACATTGGCGCCGATCTCGCGGGCGGCGAACTCGGCGAACCCGCCCCAGCCGCAGCCGATTTCCAGAACGCTGTGCCCCGGGCGGATATCGGCCTCCTCGGCGAGGGAGGCATACTTGCGCCGCTGCGCCTGCTCCAGATCGTTGACCCCGCCGTCAAACAGTCCCGAGGAATAGGTCATCGAGGGGTCGAGCCATTCACGGTAGAAGGCGTTGCCAAGGTCGTAATGGGCGGAAATGTTGCGCCGGGATCCGGAGCGCGTGTTGCGGTTCAGCCAGTGACGCAGCCGCGTCACCATGCGGAATACCGGGCTGCCACGCAGCATGTCGATGGTTGCATCGCGGTTGTGGCAGAAGAGCTCCAGAAACGTGGTGACGTCGGTGCTTGTCCATTCCCCGGCCATATAGGCCTCGCCCACGCCGACGTCGGCGCCGCTTATCAGGCGTTTGATGAAGCTCCAGGAATGGATGGTCACATCCGCGTTCGGACCGGGTTCTGCTCCTGTGATGAGGAAGCGCCGGCCTTCCGGCGTCTCGATGGCAAGCGACCCGACGCGCAGCTGAAGCGCCACCCGAAGACCGAGGCGGGCAAGGCGTGGCAGTCCGGCGAGTGCCGTGCGGGCATTGTCCTGCGTAAGAGAGATTGCAGTCGACATGATCAGACCTCGTCAAGAAGGCACGTCTGGCGTGGGCAGCGGTCAGCTTCGCGAGGGGTGCGCGGGACCGCGATGACGCTTCGACGGTGAGTGGAACGGCGCTCCTTTCAACCAAAGCTTGAGGGCCTCCCAGTGGATGCCTCCTATTACTTTGAGTGTCATGAACGGAATTTTCAAGCAGAGCGCGCATAGGGCGGCGCTGGTCAGCGGGCGCCGGCGACCGGCGAAACTGGCTGCAAGGAGAGGGCCTTCGCCATCAATCTCCAGGATCCGGATACGGACCGCGTCGCCTGGGGGCAGGACGCGGAACCGGTAGGTCTGGGCCATGTCGACGAACGGCGAGACATAGAACAGCTTGGCACGAACCTGGCGGATCCCCTCGGGGCCTGCCTCGCCGGCGGCGACCGGGGCGACATAGGTGTGCAAGTCGCCGAAGGTGTTTCGCACCTCGTAGATCACGGCCATGGTTCGCCCGTCGCCGTCGAGGGCGAAGTAGACCGAGATCGGATTGAACACATAGCCAAATACGCGAGGATAGGTGAGCAGAAGCACCCTTGCCGCCCGCTCGCGCAGGCCCTGGGCGGCAAGGAGACCATCAACATGCGCGCGCAGCGGCGAGCCGTCGCGCGGGCCGTGGTCGCGCTGCCGGAACGAGACGAGATTTGCCCGGTCGACGGAGAAGAAGCGCGATTGCCGGCCCGCCTCGTCCAGCCGGTCGAGATCGACCAGCACCGAGAATACCCGGTAGGAGAAGCGGTGGCCGAAGGGCTTCATCCGCTGGTGCATGACGAGGCCCGGATACAGAGATGCTGCGGCGGCGGGTGGTGGGCCGTTCATCTCCATTGTCGTCGGGGGGCGTCCTGTGTTCACGGTCTGCCTTACTCGGCCGCCTCGGCCGGTTGTGCCCGGCCGTCGTGGTCGACGCGCCAGGGAATGTCACAGCCGATGGCGCGAGCCACGTCGAGACCTGCCCTCAGGCCATCCTCGTGAAAGCCGTAGCCGCACCATGCGCCACAGAACCATATATGGTTCTCTCCCTGGATCTGGTCGAGGGCGCGCTGGGCGGCCATGGCGTCACGGGTGAACTGGGGATGGTCGTACGTATAGGTGCCGAAGACGAGATCCGCGCGTGGGGCTTCCGGCGGATTGAGGCTGACGAAGAGGGGCTTGTCCGCGGGAAGGTTCTGAAGCCTGTTCATCCAGTAACTCACCGACACGTCGCGGCTGTCTGCTCCCGGGGCGCTGGAGGCAAGATAGTTCCAGGACGCCCAGACGCGCTTGCGCCTCGGCATCAGCGCCGGGTCGCGGTGCAGGTAGACGCGGTTGGAGCGATAGGGCACGGCCGAAAGGATGTTGCGCTCCTCCGGGGTTGCGTCGATCAGCATGGCGAGCGTCTGGTCCGTGTGGGAGGCCATCACGACCCGGTCGAACACGTCTTCGTTGCCCGAGGCGTCGACGACATGCACCTTGCCGGCGGCGCGCCACACCCGTTTCACTTCGGTGCCCAGGCGTAGCCGGTTGCCCAGCGGCTGGACAAGCCGCTCCACGTAGGAGCGAGATCCGCCGGAGACCGTGCGCCAGACGGGGCGGTCAGTATGGACCAGCCGGTGGTTCTCGAAGAAGGCGACGAGCGTTTCCGCCGGGAACGCGAGCATTTCCGCCGGCGGTGTCGACCAAATGGCGGCTCCCATCGGCAGAAGGTAGTTGCGGGCGAAACCCTGTGAGAAGCGGCGCCAGCCGAGATAGTCGGCCAGCGACAGGCCGGCGAGATGGCCGGCGGCGCGATCGGCAAGGCACTGCCGGTTGAAGCGCAGCACCTCGCGCAGCATCCAGTGAAAGCGCGGGGAGAAAATGTTGCGACGCTGGCCGAAGACGGTATTCAGGTTGCAGCCGGACCACTCGCAGGCCCCCCCGTCGAGCGACAGGGCGAAACTCATGTCGCTGGCCTCGCTCGCCACCCCCAGGTGCTCGAGAAGTGCGGTGAAGTTCGGATAGGTCAGCTCGTTGTAGACGATGAATCCGGTGTCGACGGAAAGGGGGGTGCCGTCATAGTCGATGTCGACGGTGGCGCTGTGCCCGCCCGGACGGTTGCGCCGTTCGTAGAGCGTCACGTCATAGCGCTCGGCGAGCGCCCAGGCGGCGCTGTTCCCGGCAATGCCCGATCCGATGACGGCAATGCGCATGCTGGCTTCCCTCCGGTTTTTTGTTTTCGCTATTCTGCGGTTTTCAGGGTTTCGAACGCATCAAGCGCGCGTTGCCGCGCCTTGCCGTGATCGACGATGGGTCGGGGGTAGGTCTCCCCCAGACGAACGCCCGCGCTTTCAAGCACCTCCGCGGGTGCCTCATGCGGGCGGAAAAGAAATTTGTTCGGCAGGGCTGCGAGCTCCGGCACCCATTTGCGGGTGTAGTGGCCCTCGGGGTCGAATTTCTCCCCCTGTCCGGTCGGGTTGAAGATGCGGAAGTAGGGAGCTGCATCGGCACCGGATCCGGCCACCCATTGCCAGCTCGCAGGATTGCTGGCGGGGTCGGCGTCGACCAGCGTGTCCCAGAACCAGGCCTCGCCCTCGCGCCAATCGAGCAGCAGGTGCTTGACCAGGAAGGAGGCGGCGACCATGCGCACGCGGTTGTGCATGTAGCCCGTGTGCCAGAGTTCGCGAAGGCCCGCGTCGACCAGCGGATAGCCGGTCCGCCCCCGCGTCCAGGCGGCGAATGCACCCGCATCCCGCTTCCACGGGAAGCCGTCGAAGCGGGGCTGGAAGTTCTGCCTGTCGAGTGTGGGGAAATGGAAGAGCAGATGATAGGAGAACTCGCGCCAGCCGAGTTCTGCCTGGAATTTCGCAAGCGCCGTCCTGGTGTTGGGCTCCCCGGCCGTTTCGGCATGAAAGGCGGCGGCGTGCCAGATCCGTCGCGGGGAAATTTCGCCGAAGCGCAGATGCGGCGAAAGACGCGACGTCGTTGCCTTGCCCGGCGCATCGCGATGCTCCGCGTAGCCGGAAAGCCGGATGTCGAGGAAATCGGAAAGCCGGGCCTTTGCGCCGTCCTCGCCCGGGGTCCATGTCTCGCGCAATCCACCGGCCCAGTCGGGGGCGCAAGGCAGGAGGTTCCAGGCGCCCAGCTCGTCGGAGTGCGGCACGGATACGGGCACGGAACTTCCCGAGCGCTCGTCGCATGCGCGCGGGCGCGCGGGCTCTCCTCGGGCAACAAGGGCCTTGAAGAACGGGGTGAACACCTTGTAGGGGGCTCCCGCCTTGGTTGCGACCTCCCAGGGCTCGACCAGGAGCGCGCCGTTGAAGCTCTCCGCGGACAGCCCGTCCGCGCGCAAGGTGCTCTTGAGCGCCGCGTCCAGGCGGATCGCTGCGGCCTCGTAGCGGCGGTTCCACACGATGCCGCTGGCCCCGGCCTCACGGGCAAGCCGGGGAACCTCGTCGAGCGCGCCGCCTTGCCGCAAAACCAGCGGAACATTTATCCGCGTCAGTCGCTCGGCAAGCGCTGAGAGGGAATGGTGTAGCCACCAGCGCGAGGCTCCGCCGAAGGGGCGCACGCCCTCGGACACCTCGTCGAGGAGATAGAATCCGATCACCGGCCGGCCATCCGAAAGGGCGGCGGCGAGAGCCGGATTGTCATCCGTCCGCAGGTCGTCGCGAAACCAGACAAGAAGCGGCGAGGAGGTATCGGGTGAAGGCATGCGTGACGGGATCCGGGTGCGATTGTTTCTACCCGGTGATACGGTCGTTTGCCTTTGATGGATTAGTGGTTTTTGCGTTCACGTGAATGTGAGAGCCAAGGTGTTCGGCAGCCAGGAGTGCCGACGCGGTGCGAAGCCGGAAAACGACGTGCCATGAAAAACGCCGCCGCCCCGGGGGCGGCGACGGATATCTGCGCACCAAACCGGTTCGTCAGGCGCGGAACGGCTCTGTGATCCAGTTCCAGGCGACGACGACACTATCCGCCGCGAAGTTCAGGCTGGCGACGATCCTCGACCAGACCGTGTGGCCGAAGGTTGCGATGCGCATCATCGTGGACTGCTCCTCGCGGGGCTTTTCCTCGATGAACTGGATCTCCGTCTGAAGCTCGGGATCGTTGACCACGCGGCGGGTCACGACGAGGCGTGCATCGGGCGCGACGCGGGACTGGTCTGCCTTGGCGACGGTCGTGGCGACCGAGTCGGGATCGGCCAGCGCCCGCACCACGACGGCGCGGCCGTCGGGGAGAAGATGCGTCTCGTTGTGGGCGACCTCGCTGTCGTAGATCACCTCGCCATAGTCGTCGATAAGCTCGACCCACACGGCCTTGCGTCCGTCGCGCTCGACCTCGCCGACCCAGATGGCATAGGAATTCTCGTCGTTGGCTGCGGCCCCGCCGGGCGTGCCAAGCGTCACGGCCAGCCGATCCTCGGGAATGAGGAAGGTCTCCCGGTCGCCCTTGGCGGAGGCGGCATCCGTTGAAAAATCGGCAACCTGCGCCGCAACACCCGCCGCGCGGGTTGATGTCTCGCTCGTTTGCGCGAGAGCGGGCAGTGCGGCGAGCCCGGACGCCAGGATCGCTGCTATGGCGATGCGCGACGTCGTCCTTGCGATGTCAAACATTCTCGCCTCCCAAGGCAGGGCGGTCCGGAGGTCTTTGCGTCCGTAATCGCCGGGAACTCATGTCGTTAAGATTTGGTTACTCCGTCGGAACATTCCAATCTCGACAGGGATGATGCTCCACGAAATCCTCTGACGGAACCGTAACGCGCATCACAAAACGGATGGTCTTTACGTAACGTTCCGTTAGGAAGTGCCGCGCTCAGGGTATTAACGCCATGAAAAGGCGAAAGTTCCACGGCAGGCGAAAATGTGTCGCAGGTGAGGCAAAAATGTGTTTGGAGGGCGATCACAAAGTCGTGAACCCGTCTATATCGAGTTGCCTGTTGCCCGTTTCACCCGCGTCTGGTGCCCGCAGCCGTCCGTGGAGGCGCTGGGCAAGGCCGATGCGGCTTGCGGAAATGGCCTGCGACGGACGCCCGTGCGGGCGAGGGTCTGGCGGGGGCATGTCGCGAGGCAGGGGAGATGCCGGCGCGGATCGCGCCGCGCCGGCTGTCATCGACAAGGCTTTGAGATCAGCTGCCGGCCTTGGCGTTCGGGAAGAAGAGCTGCTCGCCGTCGACCTTGTAGTCGGCGATGACCTTCTGGCCCGCGTCGGAGATCACCCAGTCGACGAAGGTCTGGCCGAGGTCGGCCTTCACGTTGGGGTGCTTTTCCTTGTTCACCAGAATGATGCCGTACTGGTTGAACATCTTGTCGTCGCCCTGGACGGCGATCTTGTAGTCGCCCTTGTTGCCGAAGGAGATCCAGGTGGCACGGTCGGTCATCACATAGGCGCCCATGCCGGTACCGGTGTTGAGCGTCGCTCCCATGCCGGAGCCGGTCTCGCGGTACCAGTCGCCAGAGGCCTTGGATACGTCGACATCGGCTGCCTTCCACAGACGCAGTTCCGCCTTGTGGGTGCCGCTGTCGTCGCCGCGCGAGGCGAACGGCGCCTTGCTCTCGGCAATCTTCTTGAGGGCGGCGGTCACGTCGCTGGAGCCGGCGACGCCGGCCGGGTCGGACGCCGGGCCGACGATGACGAAGTCGTTGTACATCACGTCAAAGCGCTTCACGCCGTCGCCGGCGGCGACGAATTTCTCCTCGGCCGGCTTGGCGTGGACGAACAGCACGTCACCGTCGCCATTGGCCGCGTTCTTGATCGCCTGGCCGGTGCCTACGGCGACGACGCGAACCTCGATGCCGGTCTTTTCCGTGAACTTCGGCAGCATGAAGTCGAACAGGCCGGAGTTCTGCGTCGAGGTGGTGGACTGCACGACGATGAACTTGTCCTCGGCCTGGGCCGGAGCGGCAAGGCTGGCGGCAACGATCGCGGTGGCGGCGAGTGCAAGGAAATGGCGTCTGAACATCTGGACTATCCTTCGTTTCGGGTTGCTTGGGCTGCAGGAGGATCGAGGACCAGTCGGCCTTCGAGCCAGGCGCGCGCAGCGGGGCTGCGCGGCGAAGTGAGCACGCGCTCGGCCGGGCCGGTCTCGACCAGCCGGCCGCCGTGCAGGAAGGCGACGTCGTCGCCCAGGCGCCGGGCCTGGCCGACGTCGTGGGTGATCATGGCGACGGTGACGCCGCGTGCGCGCGCGCCACGCACCAGGTCCTCGATGGCAAGCGTTGACGCCGGATCGAGGCTCGCCGTCGGCTCATCGAGAAGCAGGAGTTGAGGGTCGCAGGCGAGCGCGCGCACCACCGCCAGCCGCTGTTGCTCGCCTCCCGAGAGCACGCGGGCTGGCTGGCGCGCGAGCTCGGAGAGGTTGGCCTGCTCAAGCGCCTGGCGAATGCGCTCCGCCCGTTCCCGACCACGAATGCCGCGAACAGCGAGCGCAAAGGCAAGATTGGCCATGACCGAGCGGCGCAGCATGACCGGGCGCTGGAACACCATGGCCTGCGCGTCGCGGGCAGCGCGGTCGAGCGGTCGTCCGCGCCACGCGATCTCGCCGGAGGTCGGTGCGATCAGCCCGTGAACGAGACGCAGAAGCAGGCTTTTTCCCGCGCCATTGGCTCCCATGATCATGGTTGTGCGACCGGCGGCGATGCTCAGGTCGACGTTGTCGACGAGCGTTCGAGTGCCGGCGCGAAAGGCGAGGTCCCGGGTTTCCAGCAAAGCTGGGTCGGATGGCGTCGTTGTCTGGCCGTGTGCGCCGGGGATCCTGTGCAGGCTTGCCTCAGGCATAGGCGGACCTCGCGGCGGAGGCCTTTAGCGCCATCACCAGCGCGTTGACCGCGACGGCAATGGCAAGCAGCACTACGCCGAGCGCCAGCGCCAGCTCGAGATTGCCCTTCGAGGTTTCCAGCGCGATCGTGGTCGTCATGACGCGGGTGACATGGTTGATGTTGCCGCCGACGATGATCACGGCGCCGACCTCGGCGACGGCGCGCCCGAAACCGGCGAGCGCCACTGTGATCAGTGCATAGCGCGCGTCCCATAGAAGCGCCGTGACACGGCTCGCCGGGCCAACGCCGAGCGAGGCGAACTGTTCGGCGTACTCCCCGTAGAGATCTTCCACGACCTGCCGGGTCAGCGCGGCGACGATCGGCGTGACCAGGATCGTCTGGGCGATGACCATCGCTGTTGGCGTGTAGAGCAGACGGAGAAAGCCGAAGGGGCCAGCCGCCGACAGGCAGAGGTAGACAAGGAGGCCGACGACGACAGGCGGCAGGCCCATCAGGGAATTGAGCAGGACGGTGAGCGTTCCCCGGCCAGGAAAGCGAAAGGCACCGACGCAGGCCCCAAACGGCAGCCCGATCAGGCAGGAGATCGCGACAGCCGTGAGCGTCACGCGCAACGACAGCGCGATGATCTCAATGAGATCCGCGTCGCCGGCAAGGATCAGTCCGATGGCTTCTGCCAGCACGGACGCAAAGCTATCCATTTGTGCGTTTTCTCCCTCTATCGGGAAGAATTACACCATTTGGCAGGATTTTCCATAACGCTCGCGCGCCCGACACGCAGCTTCTGATCAATCTTGACGGAAAGTCGCGGAGTTAAGCGGGCTGAACCGGTCATGACCGGCAAGTCGTTGTTGGAGATCTTGTGAATGAATTGTACAAAATGACATAAAAAACATAAAAAAACATTCTTTGGACGGGCGGTAGGCTCAAACCTGCGGAAATGCCCGCAGAAGCTCGGGCGCGGCCAGGGCCGCGACTGGCGGGGAAAAGATATTGCCCTGAACGAGGGTGCAGCCGAGGGAGCGCAGGATCTCGCGCTGGCGTTCTGTCTCGACCCCTTCCGCGATCGCGCGCACGCCGAGACGATTGGCCAGGTCGAGGATTGTCCGTACGATCTCGCGACAGCGCGGGTCGTCGTCAAGCTGCTGGATCAGGCGCGGCGAGATCTTGAAACTGTCGAAGGACAGCGCGCTCAGGCGGCTGAAATTGGCGTATCCGGCACCGAAGTCGTCGATGACGATGGCGACTCCGGCGTCTCGCAGGGCGGTCAGTATCCGCACGGCGTCTTCGTTGGTTTCGAACACGCTGGTTTCCGTCAACTCGATCTCCAGGCGCGTTGGCGGAAATTCGGCCTGGCTCAGGGTGTTGAGGATGCGGCTGGCGCAATGCCGGTCCGCCAGTTCCGCTGGCGACAGATTGAAGGACAGGCGTGCCGCCGTCGGCCATGACAGCGCGTCGTGGCAGGCGCGGCGCAGCAGTCGGTCGGTCATGACGCGAATGCGCCCGAGACTCTCGGCGAGCTTGACGAAAATGTCCGGCCCGATGGGGCCGTGTTTCGGGCTGGTCCAGCGGGCCAGCGCCTCCAGCGAGACGACCCCGTTCCTCTGCGTGTCGAACACCGGCTGGTAATCGAGGTAGATCTCGTCAGCGTCGAGCGCGATGAGGAAGTGTTCCTCGATCTCCTTTTGCTCACGCATGCTTGCCTCGAGCTTCGCGTCGAACAACCGCACTGGCTGGTCCTGGCCATGCTTGGCGGCATACATCGCCATATCGGCCTTGCGGATGGTTTCGCGCAGCGTCTCGGCGTGGTCAGGATAGAGGCTGACGCCAATGCTCACGCCAAGGCCGATCTCGCTGCCGTCTTCCTGTAGCGTTATCGGCTCGGTGATGGCCGCATGAAGCGTTCCTGCGGTCGCGGCGGGGTCGTCGAAGTGGGCTCGGTCGGCGATGACCAGAAACTCGTCGCCGCCAAGTCGGACCACGGTCTCTTGCGGAAAGGCCGTGGTGAGACGCTGCGCCATGCCGATCAGCAGGTCGTCGCCGGCTGCGTGGCCAAGCAGGTCGTTGAGGCTCTTGAAGCCGTCGAGATCGATGCTGAAAACCGCAAGGCGCGGCTGGGCGTTCGCGCGCTGGCTGTCGATGTCGTGAATGAACTGGGCGAGTTGGCGGCGGTTCGCCAGCCCGGTGAGTACGTCATGCTCGGCAAGCCACGCGGCACGTTTTTCAGCTTCAACGCGTCGGTGCAGTTCGCCCTTGAGGCGGGCGTGATGCCTGATGCTGTAGAGGAACCCGAGGATGCCGATGATGGAAATTGCCAAGAAGGCTTCGTCGACTTCAAAGGTCTCATGAGCCTTGGCAAATGCGATAGCAGCCTCGAACGCGTCCAGGTAAACGAGGATGGACCAGATTCCGATGCCACTCGCAACGACAAGTACCGGTTCGGCAAACCGTTGCCAAAGTTGTGCTATCTGCGGTGGCATGTCGATTTCCCCAGTGGCCCCAAGAAATAACAATGTTCAATGCCAATAAATTATGATTGCCCATCGAATTTGCATAGGAAGGGAAAATACGAGCGTTTATGAGAAATCCCGCCGCTCAATGTTTCGCAGCAGCGGTGGGAGAATTTATTTGTCGAATAAAAACAAGCGTCAGGACAAATTCCAAAGGGGAAGGGGGCAAGCATGGCAGGCGGCGCCGATTGGCCCCGCTGAGGAGAGCCTTGATGTTTCTTACATTGTTTCTGTCAGATTAACAATATTGCCACGATTACGCCAATTGTACGAAGACCGTGCCTGTCCCAGGTTTTAGCGGCAAGGCCGGCAAGGAGGCCGGCGCTTGCGTGGCGAGCGGATGCCAGGCGCAATCGGGGACTTATGATGGAGCTTCACACAAAGACCGGAACCGGGCAGTTCGATATGATGGCCGCGCCGATGCGCGTCGGTCGCGTAGTTCTGGCCGTTCGCGATCTGGCGGCAATGACCGACTTTTACCGCAAGGTGCTCGGGCTTGCCGTTCTTGCGCGCGATGATGAAACCGTGCGGCTGGGAGTTGGCGATTCTGTGCTTCTGGAGCTGCGCGGCGATCCTTCTCTTGCCGCGTCGAGCCCGCGCGAGGCCGGTCTCTTTCATACCGCCTTCTTGCTGCCGACGCGCGCCGATCTCGGCTGCTGGCTGCGCTTCGCGCTGCAGACGGGCCTAAGGATCGACGGGGCGTCGGATCACATCGTCAGCGAAGCGCTCTACCTTGCCGATCCCGAGGGCAACGGCATCGAGATCTACACCGATCGCCCGGCCGAGGTCTGGTGGCGTGCGGATAGCACGGTGACCATGTCCACCGATCCGCTCGACGCGGAAGGCCTGATCGCTGCTGGAGCAGAGCGGACCTGGTCCGGCATGCCGCAAGGAAGCATCGTCGGTCATGTTCACCTGCGCGTCGGCGACACAGATCTGGCTGAGGGCTTCTATCGCGACGTGATCGGCTTTGACCTTTCGGCGCGCTATCCTGGCGGCAGCTTCTTCGGCTCCGGCGGTTATCATCACCAGCTTGCCGGCAATGTCTGGAACAGCCGGGGGGCGGGCACGCGCACGCCGGGGCGCACCGGTCTCGCGTCGTTGGAGCTCATCGTTCTTTCGAAGGAGGATCGCGACCGGATCTCCGCGACTGCACGCGCCGGGGGGATTTTCGTCGATGATTCGGGTGACGTGCTGACGCTTCGGGATCCCTGGGGAACGGAAATCGTTCTGCGCGGGGCTTGATGCACGGATCGGTAGACATCCGTCGGAGCCAGTTCCGGCGGATGCCATCTCCCCGATTGCATGCTTGCGACGGGCGAGAGGTCACACAACCGCATACGCTGCGAAGCGCCGCCTTGCGGAAAATCTCGATGTAAGGAAAAGAAGAAGAGTGGCTCCCCGGGCCGGATTCGAACCAGCGACCAAGCGGTTAACAGCCGCTTGCTCTACCACTGAGCTACCGGGGATCACTGAACCGCAGTGCGGTGCACCGCGTCGGTGAGGGGCATATAGCAAAGCCCATGCGCATTTGCCAAGTATTTTGTCATGATTTTTCCACAGGCACCAGTGCGGGGAGGGGATCTGGCGCCGAATGCCGGGCGGTCCGGCGAGCTTGTTGGCGGCCTCGCGCCGCGCTATGAAGGACGACCGGTCCTTATCCGACGGACAAAGTCCGAGGGAGAGGTGAAAGTCGGAATACGGTGGGGGACGACCCAAGTCGGGGTCCCGAATCCGTAGCTGCCCCCGCAACTGTGAGCGGCGAGCCATCCTGCGCGTACCACTGGGCGAACGGCCCGGGAAGGGCAGGGACATGGCCGCGACCCGCGAGCCAGGAGACGAGCCGGAGATCCCGGGAGCCCGCATCCGCCCTGTGGCGCGCGGCCCCGGCCCGAAACGTCACGGCCGTCGGGTGGACGGCAGGAGGCTGCAATGAAGAGATTCGATCCCGGCCGTCGTCTGCGCGGCCGTACACGCCTGTCACCGCATTGCCCGCGCGTGGCCGGAAACTAATGCCCTTCAGGACTGTTCTCGTGACCGGCGGTGCGCGCTCTGGCAAGAGCGCCTACGCGGAGGGGCTCGTTCGCGCCAGCGGCCGCGAGCGTGTCTACGTGGCGACCTGTGTCGCCGGCGACGGCGAGATGCGCGAGCGCGTCGCACGCCACCGCGACCAGCGCGGCGAAGGCTGGCTGACGCTGGAGGAGCCTCGCGATATCGCCGGCGTCATCGCCGCCGAGAGCCGGCCCGGGCGGGCGCTGCTGGTCGACTGCCTGACGCTCTGGCTTTCGAACGTCCTTTTCGCCGAAGCGGATCCCGCCGCCGAGACCCGGCGGCTGCGTGCCGCGATTGCCGCTGCAGCCGGGCCGGTGGTGCTCGTCACCAACGAGGTCGGCTCCGGTATCGTTCCCGACAATGCGCTTGCCCGCCGCTTTCGCGACGAGCAGGGACGCCTCAACCGTCTGATCGCGGAAGCGGCCGAGGCCGCGGTGCTGGTAGCCGCCGGCCTGCCGCTTGTCCTCAAGCCCAATTCCGCCCAACCGGAGATCACCTTATGAGCACTTCCCAGCCCCCGCAGCGTACCGGCAAGATCCCGGCCACGATCGTCACCGGCTTCCTTGGGGCCGGCAAGACGACGCTGCTCTCCAATCTCTTGCGCGAGGCGAAGGGCAAGAGGATCGCGCTCATCGTCAATGAGTTCGGCGACATGGGCTTTGACGGCTCGCTGGTCGACGGCTGCGCCGACCCGACCTGCGCGGCCGACGAGGTGGTCGAACTGACCAATGGCTGCATCTGCTGCACGGTCGCCGACGACTTCCTGCCGACGATGGAAATGCTGATCAACCGCGAGGACGCGCCCGAGCACATCGTCATCGAGACGTCGGGCCTGGCTCTGCCTCAGCCGCTGGTGCGCGCTTTTTCCTGGCCGAGCGTGAAGACGCGGGTCACGGTCGATGCCGTGGTGACCGTTGTCGACGCGGCCGCCGTTGCCGAGGGGCGTGTTGTCGGCGACGAGGCGGCCCTTGCCGCGCAGCGCGCCGCCGACGAGGCGCTGGACCACGAAAGCCCGGTGGAGGAACTTTTCGAGGACCAGCTCGTCTGCGCCGACCTCGTCGTGCTCAACAAGGCCGATCTTGTCGACGCGGAGGGGCTTGCCCGTGTGCGCGCCGAGGTCGCCTCACGCGTGCGCCCTGCCGTTGAGATCGTCACGGCGGAGAAGGGGGTGCTCGCCGCCGACGTGCTCCTTGGCCGCATGAGTGCCTCCGAGGAGGACATGACCGGGCGCGAGGGGCATCACGAGAGCCATCACCATCACGACGACGGGGATCACGATCATGATCATGACGATGATCACGATCACCACCATCATCATCACGATCATGACCATGATGAATTCGAGAGCCATGTGGTGACGCTCGCGGCGTTCGCGTCGTTGAAGGACCTTGAGGCGCGCGTCGGCGCGGCGATGGCGGTTCCCGGCGTGCTGCGGATCAAGGGCGCGGCGGAAATATCCGGCAAGGCGGCACCGGCGATGGTGCAGGCGGTCGGCCCCCGCGTGGAAGCATGGTTCGCCCGCGACAGCCGCGCGCCGGGCCGGCTCGTGGTGATCGGGCTCGCCGGTTTCGACCTCGCCCGCGTGGAGGGGCTTCTCGCCAGCGCGCAGGCCGCCTGATCAGGCGAAAGAGCGGGCGGGAAAACGGAACCACAAGGGGAGGCGGCATGCACATTCTTGCCGGACGCAGCGGACGCATCGACCAGGGCGACGAGGCGGTCGATCTCGGCCAGAGCCCGGCGGACGTGATTGTCCTGTCTGCGGCCGACACAGAGCTCGCCTCTCTGGCGGCGGCGAAGCAGCGGCTTGGCGAGACCGTATCTTCGCTGCGACTTGCCAACATGATGGCGCTTTCCCATCCGTATTCGGTGGACCTTTACGCCGAGGACACGGTCGCGGGCTCTCGCCTCGTGATCCTTCGGCTGCTCGGCGGGGCGGAGTACTGGCCCTACGGCGTCGAAAGGCTGACGGAGGTCGCGCGCGGCGCGGGCATCGGGCTTGCCGTGATGCCGGGGGACGACCGCTGGGACGCGGATCTTGCCGCGCGTTCGACCCTCGATGTGGCGACCGTGGAATGCCTCTGGCGCTATCTCGCCGAGGGCGGGGCGGAGAACCAGGAAAACTTCCTGCGGTTCTGCGGGCATCTGCTCGATCAGACGGCGGAGCCCGATCCGCCCCGCGCGCTGCCGCGCGCCGGCATCTTCCTGCCCGACGTCGCGCGTCCCTCGCTTGCCGATCTCCGCTCGCTGTGGAGCGATCCGGATGCGCCCGTTGCCGCCATTGTCTTCTACCGCGCGCTCGTTCAGAGCGCGGCGACCGCGCCGGTGGAGGCGCTTGTCGCGGCGCTGCGGGCGCGCGGGCTCAACCCTCTTCCGGTTTTCGTCGCATCCCTGAAGGAGGCGGAGTCCGCTTCCGTGCTCGCCGCGCTCTTCGACGCGGCGCCGCCGGCGGTGGTCCTGAACGCCACCGCCTTCGCCGTGTCGAAGGCCGGGGCGCGCCACCGCCCGACGCCGCTCGACGCGCCGGGCGCGCCGGTGCTCCAGGTGGTCTTCTCGTCGTCCTCGCAGGAGGGCTGGCGCGATGCGGATCAGGGGCTTTCGATCCGCGACCTTGCCATGCACGTGGTCATGCCCGAGGTGGACGGGCGCATCCTGACGCGGGCTGTCTCCTTCAAGGAGGAAGCACCGCGCGACGCGCGCACCCAGTCGACGACCATGCGTTTCGTTCCCAAGGCGGACCGCGTCGATTTCGTTGCCGAACAGGCCGCCCGTATTGCCCGGCTGGCGCGAAAGCCGGCCTCGGAGCGGAAGGTGGCGCTCATCCTTGCCAACTATCCGAACAAGGATGGCCGGCTCGCAAATGGCGTCGGACTCGATACGCCCGCGTCCTGCGCCGATCTTCTCAGCGCGCTTGCCGGAGCGGGATACGCGGTCGCCAGCCCCGCACGCGATTCCTCCGCGCTCATGGCCGCGATCAGTGAAGGGCCGACCAACGCGCTGGAGGACCGGCGGGCCCGACACGGCGGCGCCGCGCTGGCGCTTTCCGACTACCGGGCGCATTTCGGGCGCTTGCCGAAGGCGGTGCGCGAGACCGTCGCCGCCCGCTGGGGAGCGCCGGAGGACGATCCCCATGTCGAGAACGGAGCCTTCCGCCTCGCGGTCACCCATTTCGGCAATGCTGTCGTCGGCATCCAGCCAGCGCGCGGCTACAACATCGACCCGAAGGCGACCTATCACGATCCTGATCTGGTGCCCCCGCACCACTATTTCGCCTTCTACATCTGGTTGCGCGAGATCTTCGGCGTCGATGCCGTCGTCCACCTCGGCAAGCATGGCAATCTCGAGTGGCTGCCCGGCAAGGCGCTGGCGTTGTCGGAGGCCTGTTATCCCGAAGCCGTGCTCGGGCCGGTGCCGAACGTCTATCCCTTCATCGTCAACGATCCAGGCGAAGGCGCGCAGGCCAAGAGGCGGACCTCGGCCGTCATCGTCGACCACCTGACGCCGCCGCTGGCGCGGGCCGAAAGCCATGGCGTCGCCGCCGAGCTGGAGGTCCTGCTCGACGAGTATTATCTGGCGCAGGGCGTCGACCCGCGGCGGCTCAAGGCACTGACGCGGGATATCCTCGAAACGGCGACGCGGCACGGGCTGGACCGCGACATCGGCCTCGACGGCAGCATGGACGAGGAAACGCGGCTGGCCCGCCTCGACGCCCATCTCTGCGATCTCAAGGAACTGCAGATCCGCGACGGGCTGCATGTGCTGGGGGCCGCGCCCAAGGGCGACCTGCTGACGGCGCTGCTTGTTGCGCTCACGCGCGTGCCACGCGGGACGGGCGCGGAAAACGAGGGACTGACGCGGGCGCTCGCACGGGATCTGGGGCTTGGCGACTTCGATCCGCTTTCCTGTGACTACGAGACCGTCTGGGAAGGCTCGCGGCCGGCGGCGCTGGAGGCTGTCTCGGCCTCCCCCTGGCGCAGCGCCGGCGATACGGTGGAGCGTCTCGAATTGCTTGCCCACGATCTTGTGGCGAAGGCAGGGATCCCCGTCGGTATGCCTGCAACCGCTGCCGTTCTGGGTGAGATCGCCACGACGATCCGCCCGGCGGTGGAGGCCTCGGGTCCGGCGGAAACAGACGCCGTGCTTGATGCGCTCGCCGGACGGTTCGTGCCGCCCGGCCCCTCCGGCGCACCGACGCGCGGGCGGCCCGACGTGCTGCCGACCGGTCGCAATTTCTACTCCGTCGACGTGCGCGCCGTGCCGACGGAAACCTCCTGGCGGATTGGCGCGGAGAGCGCCGCCCGCCTTGTCGAGCGTCACTTTCAGGACGAGGGCGAATACCCCGCCGCCGTCGTGCTCACCTGCTGGGGCACGGCCAATATGCGTACCGGCGGAGACGATGTTGCCCAGGCACTGGCGCTGATCGGCACGCGGCCGAAATGGGAGCCCGGCTCCGGTCGGGTGACCGGCTTCGACATCCTGTCGCTTGGCGAACTCGGTCGTCCGCGCGTCGACGTGACCCTGCGGATATCGGGGTTCTTCCGCGACGCTTTCCCGCACCAGATCGACCTGTTCCAGTCGGCGGTTGCCGCCATCGCCGACCTTGAGGAACCCGACGACGCCAATCCACTCGCCGCCCGCGCCCGAACCGAGGCCGAAAGGCTCGAGGCCGACGGCGTCGATGCGCGCGAGGCGCGTCGTCGCGCGCGCTTCCGGGTCTTCGGGTCCAAGCCCGGCGCCTATGGCGCGGGCCTTCAGGCACTGGTGGATGAAGGGATATGGGAGGAACGCTCGGACTTCGCCGATGCCTTCCTGGCCTGGGGGTCTTTTGCTTATGGCGGGGGCGCTAAGGGCGAGGATGCGCGCGCGGCCTTCGAGGCACGGCTTTCCAGCGTGGACGCAGTCCTGCACAATCAGGACAACCGCGAGCACGACCTGCTCGACAGCGACGACTACTACCAGTTCGAGGGGGGGCTTTCCGCGACCGTGGAGACGCTGAAGGGCGTGGCGCCGAAGGTCTATCACAACGATCATTCCCGCCCCGAAAGGCCGGCGATCCGCACTCTCGCCGAGGAGATCGGCCGGGTGGTGCGTGGGCGCGCGGCCAATCCGAAGTGGATCGCCGGCGTCATGCGCCATGGCTACAAGGGCGCTTTCGAGATCGCCGCGACGGTTGACTATCTCTTCGCCTTTTCAGCGACGACCAACGCGGTGGGCGATCACCATTTCGACCAGCTCTACGAAGCCTATCTGGACGACGCGGAGGTCCGCGCCTTCCTTGAGGAAAACAATCCGAAGGCGCTTGCCGAGATCGAGGCGCGGTTCCGCGAGGCGGTCGAACGCGGCCTCTGGCGACCGCGCCGCAACTCGACGCGCGCCGCATTCGACATCGAACAGGGAGAAACAACGCGATGAGCGACAAGAAGTCCGAGATGAGCGAAGAGGAACTGAACGCCCGTCACGCCGAAAAGATGCGCAAGAAGAAGGCGGCACGCGACAAGATCATGGCCACCAAGACGATCGAGAAGGGGCTTCTCATCGTCCATACCGGCAAGGGCAAGGGCAAGTCGACGGCTGGCTTCGGCATGGTCTTCCGTTCTCTCGGCCATGGCCACAAGGTGGGCGTCGTGCAGTTCGTGAAAGGGCGCATCGAGACGGGCGAACGCATGGCGCTGGACCGCTTCGCTGACCTGGTGACGATCAAGCGCATGGGCGAGGGCTTTACCTGGGAAACCCAGGACCGCCAGCGCGATATCGACGCTGCGCGGGCCGCGTGGGACGCGGCCAAGGACATGATCCGCTCGCGCGACTATCGGTTGATCCTTTGCGATGAACTCAACATCGTCCTGCGCTACGACTATCTGCCGATCGACGAGGTGGTGGCCTTCCTGCGCGACGAGAAGCCGGAGGACGTGCATGTCGTCATCACCGGCCGCAACGCCAAGGACGAACTGATCGAGATCGCCGATCTGGTCACCGAGATGACCCAGATCAAGCATCCCTTCCGCTCGGGTGTGAAGCCCCAGGAGGGGATCGAGTTCTGATCGGAGAGCCCGCGGCCCATGCCGTGGCTGTCCGACGTCGGAGCGACGAAGTTCCGCTTGCTGGAGGCGTGGTCTGGCACTGGTTGTGCGTTTTGGCGCATTGTTGTTGAAGGCGCGTGCCGTCTCGAGCGCGACGTGAGAATGTGGAACAGGGAGTGTCAGGGCCGGAATGAAGTTGTTTGATGCAAGGTTGAGGCGCGCCTCCCCGTCGCACGAGACTCTGGTGCGCCGCTACGAGCTCTTTCGCACGGTGGTGGAGTTCCTTGCCGCGTTGACCTTCATTGTCGGCAGCGTACTGTTCTTCTACGACAGCCTGCAGGTCGCGGGGACATGGTTTTTCGTGATCGGCTCGGTCCTCTTCGCGGTGCGCCCGACGATCCGCCTTGCGCTGGAGCTTCATCTTGCGCGTCTGCCGGTTCCCAAGGAGTTCAGGCCCTACGGGGCAGACAGGGAGACCACGGCATGAATGCTGCCCGGCGTGTTCCGGCGCTGATGATCCAGGGCACCGGATCGAATGTCGGCAAGAGCCTGATTGTCGCCGGCCTTTGTCGTCTGCTCACCGATCGCGGTCTCGTCGTGCGCCCGTTCAAGCCGCAGAACATGTCGAACAACGCGGCCGTGACGGCAGATGGCGGAGAGATCGGACGCGCGCAGGCGCTGCAGGCGATGGCTGCGCGCGTGCCGGCGAGTGTGCACATGAACCCCGTCCTGCTGAAGCCGGAGACGGATGTCGGCGCACAGGTCATTGTTCAGGGCAGACGCGCCGGCACAATGCGCGCGCGCGAGTACGGGAGCCGCAAGGCCGAGCTTCTGCCAAGGGTCCTCGAAAGTTTCGAAATCACGGGCCTGAACGCCGATCTTGTGCTGGTCGAGGGAGCGGGAAGTCCGGCGGAAATCAACCTGCGCGCCGGCGATATCGCCAACATGGGCTTTGCGGAGGCCGCCGACTTGCCGGTGGCGCTGTGCGGCGATATCGACCGGGGCGGCGTCATTGCCTCGCTGGTCGGCACCCACGCGATCCTTCCCGAGGCCGAGCAGCGCCGCATCAAGGCCTTTTTCGTCAACCGCTTTCGCGGGGATGTCTCGCTCTTCGACGAAGGGGTGCGAGAGATCGCCGCGCGCACGGGCTGGCAATCGCTGGGTGTGGTGCCCTGGTTTGCCGATGCGCGCCGGCTCCCGGCCGAGGACGCGCTGGGGCTCGAGGACGGCGAGGGCGCAGGGCCGGTGAGGATAGCGGTTCCGGTCATCAGTCGGATTGCCAATTTCGATGACCTCGATCCCTTGCGCATGGAAGCCGATGTGTCGCTGACGCTGGTTCAGCCGGGTGAACCGCTGCCGGGAGACGCAAGTCTGGTCCTGCTGCCGGGAAGCAAATCGACGATGGGCGATCTTGCGTTTTTTCGCGCGCAGGGCTGGGATATCGACCTTGCCGCCCATGTCCGCCGCGGCGGGCGGGTGCTCGGCATTTGCGGTGGCTATCAGATGCTTGGGCGCACCATCGCCGATCCCGATGGTCTCGAGGGGCCTCCCGGCACGGTGGAGGGGTTGGGGCTGCTCGACGTGAAGACGGTGCTTTCGCCCGACAAGCGGCTTGTCGAGGTCGAGGGACGCGACCGTTCGAGCGGCGAGGCGTTGTCCGGCTACGAAATCCATCTCGGCCGGACCGAAGGACCGGACGCCTTGCGCCCGTTCGCCGATATCGGCGCGCGCGGCGACCACCTGCGCCATGCCGATGGCGCCCGTTCGCCCGATGGCCGGGTGACGGGAACCTATGTGCACGGGCTCTTCGGGTCCGACGGCTTTCGTGCCGCCTTTCTCGCCGGACTCGGCGTGGCCTCCGGGCTCGCCTATGCGCAAACCGTGGAAACGACGCTCGACGGGCTGGCCGCGCATCTTGCCGATGCGCTCGACATCGAGGCGTTGCTGGCGATCGCACGGTCGCGCTGAGGCGTCGTCTTCCTCAGAGATAGACGTGAGCGATTGCGACAAGTCCGACGACAACCGCCTGAACCGCCATGGCCCAACGATAGGCCGCGAGCGCGCGGGAAATGTCGGATGCGTCGAGTTCCCGGCGGCCTTGCGGGTTCATGTAGGGATCATCGACCTTGTAGCCGGGATAGGCGCGAGGTCCGGTGAGTGCGACGCCGAGCACCGAGGCCATGGCTGCCTCGGGCCATCCCGCGTTGGGCGAACGGTGGCTGGGCGCGTCGCGCCGCATGTCGGACAGCGTCCGCCCAATGCCGCCGCCGAAGACAGGGGCGCTCAGCGCGAGGAACAGGCCGCACAGGCGCGAGGCGGGCAGGTTGACGAGATCGTCAAAGCGCGCCGACGCCCAGCCGAAGGCGCCGTGCCGCTCCGTCTTGTGGCCGATCATGGAATCGGCCGTGTTCACCGCCTTGTAGGCAATGAGGCCGGGAAGACCGAGCAACAGGAACCAGAACGCCGGGGCGGTCACGCCATCGGCGGCGTTTTCCGCGCAGGACTCGATGGCCGCCCGCGACACGCCCGATTCGTCGAGTTGCTCGGGATCCCGACCGACGATCATCGCGACTGCCTTGCGCCCGCCGGCCAGACCCTCGCGGGCGAGACCGTCCCGGACCGCCGCGACATGCTGGTGCAGGCTCTTTTGCGCCAGAAATACGGCGGCGATGGCAACGATACCGATGCGGCCATAGGGCAGGCCGCGCAGGATGACCTCCAGCAGAACGCCAACCAGAAGCGAGCAGAAGACGAGACCTGCGAGAAACAGAGTGCCGTAGAGCTTGCGCTGCTTTGCCGTCAGGTCCGGCGTGTTGAAGTCCTGGTCGGCGATTTCGACGATCTTGCCGAAAAGCACCACCGGGTGCGGGATGCGTCGCCACAGCGCCGGCGGGTCGCCGATGAGGGCGTCGACGAAAAGCGCCAGCAGGAGCAGCAGGGCGGCGTCGCCGAAGATCAGCATGGTCAGCTTTCCGCCATGGCCGCCTTGAGCGCGGCGTCGAGCCGTGCGAGCTTCTCCACGCCGCCGGGCAGGCCGATCCTGAGCCAGGTCGGAGCATAGTCGAAGCGGCGCGTCCAGATGCGCTGACGTGCCAGCGCTTCGTGTAGGCGCGCCGCGTCGCGCGTCCCGGCAAGGACAAAGAGCGGTGTGCCGCCAAAAACGCTGACCCCACGCGCCTGAAGCACAAGCGTCAGGTCGCCGACCTCGTCGGCAAGGCGCGCCTGCATCGCGTTCTGCCAGGCTCGGTCCGAGAGGGCGCGGGTGCCGACCTCCAGCGCCGGCCCTGAGACGGCCCAGCTCTCCAGCAGCGTCTCCAGCCGGTCGGAGATGTCTCTTGGCGCTGCGGCAAAACCGAGGCGCAGGCCGGCAAGCCCATAGAACTTGCCGAACGACCGCAGCACCACGGCCGGTACGCCGGCGAGATGTGGCAGCAGGCTTGCGCCGGGCATACAGTCCGCGAAGGCCTCGTCGACGACGAGAATACCGCCACGCGCGGCCAGTCGTTCCGCCTGATGGCGCAGGCTTTGGACATCGGTGAGCCGGCCATCGGGATTGTTCGGATTGACGATGACCAGGACGCGGACATCTCCGTCGAGATCCGTGTGGGGCGAGGTGATCTCGCGCACCACCCGTCCCGCGCGCCGCCAGACATCGCCGTGGCTGCCATAGGTGGGGCCGACGATGGCCACCGCCCCCTCGGGCAGCACCAGTGGCAGAAGCGAGATCAGCGCCTGAGTACCAGGCGCTGCGACCGTGCGGAGTTCCTTCGGAACGCCATAGGCACCGCGCGCCGCCTCAAGCAGCCGCGTCCGCGCGCCTTCCGTCGGGAGCACCTGCCAGACATGGCTGTCGCCCGGCAACTCGACCGGATAGGCATGCGGATTGATCCCGGTCGAAAGGTCGAGCCAGTCGGAAAGGATACCGCCATGGCGAGCCATGGCCGCGCCGAGGTCTCCGCCGTGCTTCATCGCCGACCGCTCCCCTTGTGTCGCTTTCGCGCCTCGCCCGTGCGACGACGCCTGAGCGGTTGACGGTATCGCCCGCCCGCCCGCAAGCCAAGGCTTGGCGACATTTGCAGGCCCACGAAATGGTGGAGAGTGCCGCCGCAGGTTGCGGGGGACACCGGTGCGTCACATTGGGCGGGCTTGATCGAGATCACTGTCGACATGCCGCTGCCCGTGCTACCGAGGAGGTGGGGCATGGCACATGTATGTGTTTGACACTGCCGGAGGTTGATATGACGGACCCGCTCAAGACCCGTTCCTCGAAAAAGGGTGGGGTGACGGAAATCCCGCGCTCGCCGTCCGCGCCGACGCGAAAAGCGGCGGGTGTTGACAGACCCGCTGTCGCGCCGCAGGAGCCCGAGAAAAGCGTGCCGCCCGCCGGCACGCAGCCTCTGCTCGGTTGCCCCGCCGACAATCTCGACGCCTATCGGGTGATGGATAAGGCAACCCATGCCGCGATCGCGCAGCTGACGCTCGGCATTGCGCCTTCGGCTCTTGCCGCTGCCTACACCGACTGGGCGACACATCTTGCCACCTCGCCGGGCAAGCAGGCGGAACTCATGCAGAAGGCCTGTCGCAAGTGGATGCGGCTTGCGGGCTTCATGGGCAGCGGTCTGGACGCGGATGGGCATGGTCTCTGCATCGAGCCGTTGCCGCAGGACCATCGCTTCCGGGGCGAGGCGTGGCAGCGCTTCCCCTTCAACGTCATGTATCAGTCGTTTCTGCTGCAGCAGCAATGGTGGCACAATGTCACCACCGGTATCAGCGGCGTCACGCCCAGGCACGAGCAGATCGTCACCTTCCTGGTGCGCCAGATCCTCGACACGCTTTCGCCTTCGAATTCCGCCCTCACCAATCCTGAGGTGATGCAGACGACGGTGCGGGAAGGGGGCACGAACCTCTGGCGTGGCATGCAGAACTTCGCCGAGGACGCGGCCCGCTATGTTTCGGGAGAGCGCCCCGCGGAGCTGGAGAACTTCAAGCTGGGTCGCGATCTTGCGACCTCGAAGGGCAAGGTCGTCTACCGCAATCGCCTGATCGAACTGATCCAGTATGAGCCGACGACGGAAAAGGTTCGACCCGAGCCGCTGCTGATCGTGCCGGCCTGGATCATGAAGTATTATATTCTCGACCTTTCGCCGAAGAACTCGCTGGTAAGCTATCTCACCGGGCAGGGGTTCACGGTGTTCATGGTCTCCTGGCTCAATCCTGACGAGGAGGATCGTGAGCTCGGTATGGACGACTACCGCAAGCTTGGCGTGATGGCCGCGCTCGACGCCATCGGCGCCATTACCGGTGCGGAAAAAATCCACGGCCTTGGTTATTGCCTGGGGGGCACGATGCTCTCGATTGCCGCCGCAGCGATGGCGCGCGACAACGACGAGCGCTTCGCCAGCCTGTCGTTCCTTGCGGCCCAGACCGATTTCACCGAGGCTGGCGAACTGACCCTCTTCATCAGCGAGAGCCAGGTGTCCTTCCTGGAAGACATGATGTGGGCGCAGGGTTACCTGTCGACGGAACAGATGGGCGGGGCATTTCGCCTGCTGCGGTCCGTCGACCTGATCTGGTCGCGCAACGTTCATGACTATCTGATGGGCCAGCGGATGCGCATGTTCGATCTGCTTGCCTGGAACGCGGACGGCACCCGGCTGCCGTACCGGATGCACTCGCAGTACCTGCGCGAACTCTTCCTCAACAACGACCTCGCCGATGGACGTTATCAGGTGGACGGCCGCCCGGTCGTCGTTTCCGACATTCGCGCGCCAATCCTTGCTGTCGGCACGGAAGAGGACCATGTGGCGCCCTGGAAATCGGTGTTCAAGTTCCACCAGTTGGCGGACACCGACGTGACCTTCATCCTCACCAATGGCGGTCACAACGCCGGTATCGTGTCGGAGCCGGGGCACAAGGGACGGCACTTCCGCATGGCGACGACCGCCCATGACGCGCGCTTCCGCGACGCCGACACCTGGGTCGCGGAGACAGACACGCAGGACGGCTCCTGGTGGCCGGCGCTGTCCGCCTGGCTCGGTGCGCTTTCGGGCGACGCCGTGGCGCCGCCGCCGATGGGGGGCGAGGGGCCTTTCGCGCCGATCTGTGATGCGCCGGGAACCTACGTACTCAAACCGTAGGGGCCCGCGCCGGGCGCGAAACCGATCAACTGCAAGGGGAAGGGTGGAGGCCTCGCCCGGAATCGAACCGGGGTGCACGGATTTGCAATCCGCTGCGTCACCACTCCGCCACGAGGCCACGGCGTTTCGTATCAATCACTTGGTGGTTGGTGTCAAGCGAAGTTAGACACTTCGTCCGTTGCGCTAGACAGTTTTCGTTCACCGCGCGTTCTCAAAGGCCTGCTGCCCTTGTTTTTTCCACAGGGCGCACATTGCCTTCGCGCGGTGTGTACCCACGGCTTGCGTCTTGTCGAGCAGCGCGCGGTCTTCTCCCCTCAAGATTCCTGGCCAATTCTTTCCCTGCTCTTGGAGGGGTGGAGGCGCGGTTTGAGCGCGGACACAGTGGAAAAGTGCCGCTTTCAGCGCTCTGAAGAGCGATTAACATATTGTGAAATATATGCATGAGAGTGATTTATTGAGATTCGGCAATGCCGATTCAAGTGATCGCTCCGTGTCTTCCTGATATACATGGTAATATTTAAATTTCGAAGTTTTACTTGTTTTTACCTAAGGTAATTTTGACGTCTCATGTGAGATAGAATAGACGTTAGCTGTTGGATCGTGTTCTTCTTTGGAGGTTATTTGATATCTTCAGAAGTTTGAAGTCTACGATTTGGAATTGGCTGCAGGGGCACACGGCATGCGTGAACGGCGTTCTTCGAACGAAAACGGACAGGAACAGACTGGGGCGCCGGCAGCCGGACCCAAGCGGTCCAGTGTGTCACGCAGCCGAAGGGCGCCCCTCCTGCTCGGCACCGCGCTGCTTGTGACGCTTGGAGCCAGCGCGGCCTTTGCCGACGGCGGCAATGGCGGCCTGGGCGGCTATACGTCTTCGCGGCCCACGAGCCCCGGCGGCACGGGCGGAACCGTGACGACCCCGGCCGGCAATGGCGGGCCGGCCGTCGGCAACAGCTTTGCCGGCGGCAGTGGCGGCGGCGGCGGCGGTGCCGGCGGACAAGCTGGTGGTGCCGGCGGCAGCCCGGTGACGTTTGGCGGCGGCGGAGGCGACGGAGGTATCGGTGGTGCCCACGGGCAGGTGGCCGGCGGTGACGCGACCATCAACGCAGCCGCGACCGGCGGCGCTGGTGGTGACGGACAAGACGGCAAGACCAATGCAAGCCTGGGTCTTGTCAACTCTGGTGGCGGCGGCGGTGGCGGCGAGGGCGGTTTCGGCGTCTTCGTCAATGGCGCAGGCACGCTGACGGTCACGGCCGACGTCTCGGGTGGTGTCGGCGGCGCAGGCGGTGATAGCCCCCCGGGTATTGAATTCCCGGAAGACCAGGGCTTTGCCGGCGGCGGCGGTGATGGCGGCGTTGGCATCTTCGCCGGTGTTTCGGGCGTGACTGTCAACATCGCTGTCTCCCAAACCGTCACAGGTGGCGCGGGCGGCGCCGGCGGCACAGGTCGGGGCGGAGCGGCCGCGTCAGGCGACGGTGGCGCGGGCGTTCAGGGCGATGATCTCATCCTTGTCAACAACGGCACGATTTCTGGCGGCGACAGAGGCGGGGCTGTCGGCAGCACCGCCCTCGGCGGCTCGGGCATCAAGGGCTCGAACCTGACCATCACCAACAACGGCACGATCACGGGTGGCCGGATCGGCGACGGCATCGGCATTGAGATCGGCAACGCCCATGCGATCGAGTTCACCGGCGGGACCAACAGCCTCACGCTCGGTGCGACGAGCACGATCAACGGCGACATTTCCCTCGGCGGGGATGTGACGCTGGCCCAGTCCTCCAGCATCACCCTCGGCAACGTCCTCAGCGGCACCGGCAATCTGGTCAAGACCGGAACAGGAACGGTGACGCTGACCGGCACCAACACCTATGCCGGCAGCACGACAATCAAGGAGGGCGCCCTCTCCGTTTCCTCCGACGCCAATCTCGGCGCCGGGGCGATCACGCTCGACGGCGGCAGCCTCGACGTGACCGCGAGTGCGACCATCGACAATGCGTTCGTCTGGTCGGGGAGCAACACGGGCGGGATCAATACCGGCACCAACTCCGTGACGCTGAGCGGCGCCATTTCGGGCACCGGTCCCTTCACCAAGACCGGTGCCGGCACGCTGACGCTCACCGGCAACAACACCTCCTCCGGCACCACGATCGTCATGGCCGGTACCCTGTCGGTCGCGGGCAGCGCCAATCTCGGCAGCGGCACCGTGGTCATCGACGGAGCCACGCTTGCGATCACCGGCGCAACGACCCTGGCCAACGAGATCCGGATCGTGGACACCGCGGGCACGATCGCGAACACCAATGCGGTGACGCTGAGCGGGAGCATTGCCGTCTCGGGCAACCTGGTCAAGACCGGCTCGGGCACATTGACCCTCACCGGCGCCAACGCCATCAACACCATCACATCGGTGAACGGCGGCACGCTGTCGGTTGGCACCAGCGCCAACCTGGGCACCGGAGGCCTGGTGCTCGATGGCGGCCAGCTTGCCATCACCGGCAACATCGCGAACTTCAGCAACGCCTTCTCGATTGGCGCCGGCGGCGGCACGATCGACGTCAGCGGTACACAAGTGACGCTGGCAGGTTCCTTTTCGGGGGGCGGCGACGTCACCAAGACCGGTGCCGGCACGCTGATCCTGAGCGGTTCCGGCGTGGTCAGGAGCGGCCACACGACGGTTTCCGCCGGCACGCTGTCCATCACCAACAACAACAATCTCAGCACGGGCGGGCTGACGCTCGACGGCGCCACGCTTGAGGTCACCGGCAGCGACGTGACCGTCAGCCGCAACATGACGATGGGCGCGGGGTCCGGCACGATCCGGACAGCCAATTCGGTGACGCTCTCCGGCACCATCTCGGGCTCGGGCAATCTCACCAAGACCGGCGCCGGCACGCTCACCCTTTCGGGCAACAACAGCTATTCCGGCGCCACGACGGTCAGCGCTGGTACGCTGGCGGTCACCGACGGCAGCAACCTCGGTGCAGGCGGGCTTACGCTCGACGGCAGTACGCTCCAGGTCGCCGGCAGCGGCGTCACACTCGCCAACGGCGTGACGCTCGGCGCCGGCTCGGCCACGATCCAGACTGACAACGCAGCGACGCTCTCAGGTGTGCTTGGAGGCTCCGGCGCTCTCGTCAAGACGGGCGTCGGTACATTGACCCTGTCGGGCACCAACACCTATGCCGGCGGCACGACCATCAACTCGTCTGCCCTTTATGTCTCCTCCGACGCCAATCTCGGCGCTGCAAGCGGCGGCATCACGCTGGCCGGTGGCGCGTTGTCGGTGCAAGGCACGACCTTCACCAGCACGGCGCGCGATCTTGCCATCTCGTCAAGTTCGACGATCGACATCAGCGACAGCGCCCTCAACCTCTCCCTCTCCGGCGCCATCACGGGGAGCGGTTCGCTGCAGAAGGTCGGCACGGGCAAGCTCAGCATCAACGGGGACGGCTCCGCGTTCAACGGCTTCCTGACCGTGCTGCAGGGAACGCTCGGCGGGTCGGGCTCGATCGGCGGCCTGGTCAGGATCCAGAACGGGGCAAAACTGTCGGCCGGCAACAGCCCCGGAACGCTGACCTTCGGCAATACGCTCATTCTGATGGCAAGTTCGACCTCCGAGTTCGAACTGGGCACGGCAGGCGTCGTCGGCGGGCCGACCAACGACCTCGTCCGGGTCACCAACAACCTGACGCTTGGCGGCACGCTGAACGCCACGGTCGGATCGGCCGGCTACTACCAGCTGTTCCAGTATGGCGGCTCGCTGTCGGGCAGCTATTCCACCGTCAATGTGACGGGCATTGCCGGCGCCACCGGAACGGTGCAGACCGGCATCGCGAACAAGGTCAATCTCTTCGTCGCGGGAACCGGCCAGGTGCTGCAGTTCTGGGACGGCGCGGACGCGGCCGGGAACGGGACGGTCGACGGCGGAGCGGGCACCTGGTCGACGACCGGAACGAACTGGACCGGCGCGCCGGGCGCGGCCGAGATCAACGGCAGCTTCGCGAACTCGGTCGCAGTCTTTGGCGGCACGGCCGGCGTGGTCACGGTCGACGGCACGCAGAACTTCGACACGCTGCAGTTCAAGACCGACGGCTATACGCTGTCCGGCGGCACGCTCAACATCGCTCCCGCCTCGGGCACGACCGGCACGATCAATGTCGATGCGGGTGTCTCGACCGAGATCGGCTCGCAGATTGCCGGGGCCGGCGACCTGGAGAAGGTCGGGGCGGGAACGCTCGTCCTGTCGGGAAACAGCGCCCATTCCGGCAGCACGACGGTCTCCGCTGGCACGCTGTCGATCACCAATGGCCTCAACCTCGGCACGGGCGGTCTGACGCTCGACGGCGGTGCGCTCAGTGTCACCGGCAGCAGCGTGACACTCAACTCCGCCATGACGATCGGCGCGAACTCCGGCACGGTCCAGACGGCCAATGCCCTGAGGCTGAGCGGCATCATCTCGGGCTCGGGCAATCTCACCAAGACCGGTGCCGGCACGCTGACGCTCTCGGGCAGCAACACTTATGCCGGCAACACGATCCTGACGGCTGGCACCCTGTCGGTCGCAAGCGACGGCAATCTCGGCGCCGGCGCGATTGCCTTCGAGACGGCGACGCTCGAGCTGACCAACTCCGCCACGATCGACAACGCGATCGTTCTGAACACGAGCGGCACCGGCACGATTGACACGCAGGGCAATGCGGTCACCGCATCGGGCAACATCTCGGGTGCCGGCGCGCTCGTGAAGACCGGCACCGGCTCGCTCACCCTTGCGGGAACCAGCACCCACACAGGCACCACGACGGTCAAGGTGGGCACGCTGTCGATCACCGATGGCTCCAATCTCGGCACGGGCGGTCTGACGCTCGATGGCGGCACGCTCGGTGTCACCGGCAGCGGTGTCACGCTCGCCGGCAGCACGACGATCGGCGCGGGCTCGGGCACGATCCAGACGGCCAATGCGGTGACGCTCTCCGGCTCCGTCCTGGGTTCGGGCAATCTCACCAAGACCGGCGCCGGCACGCTCACCCTTTCGGGCAGCAATACCTATTCCGGCACCACCACGGTCTCCGCTGGCACGCTGTCGATTGCCGATGGCTCCAATCTCGGCGCGGGCGGGCTGACGCTCGACGGCGGCACGCTCAGTGTCACCGGAAGCGGCGTGACGCTTGCGACCGACATGACGATCGGCGCGGGCTCGGGCACGCTCCAGACGGCCAATATGCTGACGCTCTCCGGCGCCCTCACGGGCACCGGCAATCTCACCAAGACCGGTGCTGGCACGCTGCGTTACAACGGCGATGGCTCAGCCTTCACCGGCACGACGACCGTGGCCGCCGGCACGCTTGGCGGAACGGGCCGGTTCGGCGGCGATGTGACACTGGCCTCGGGGGCAACCCTTGCCGCCGGCAACAGCCCTGGCACGATGACCATCGACGGCGACCTGACCTTGCAGGCGGGCTCCGTCTCGGCCTTCGAGCTGGGCGCAGCCGGCACCGTGGGCGGGGCGTCGAACGACCTCATCAAGGTGGGCGGCAACCTGACGCTCGCCGGCACGCTCAACGCGACGGCGGGCTCCTCGGGCTATTACCAGCTCTATCAGTATGGCGGTACGCTGTCGGGCAGCTATGACACGGTCAACGTGACCGGCGCGACGAACGCCGCCGGCACGGTGCAGACCGGCATCTCCGGCCAGGTCAACATGGTGGTGCTTTCCGACGGGCAGGTGCTGCAGTTCTGGGACGGCCTCGACGCAACCGGCAACGGCACGGTCGATGGCGGCGACGGGATCTGGTCAACGACCGGCACGAACTGGACCGGCGCGCCCGGCGAGGCCGATATCAACGGTGCCTCCGTCGGCTCGGTCGCGGTCTTCGCGGGCACGGCCGGCACGGTCACGGTCGACGGCACCCAGTCGGTCGACACGATCCAGTTCAAGACCGACGGCTATACGCTGTCCGGCGGCACGCTCGACCTTGCGCCCGCTTCCGGCACGACCGCGTTCCTCAATGTCGACGCATCCCTCAGCGCCACCATCGAGTCCACGATCACGGCCGGTGCGGGGATCGGGTTCGCCAAGACCGGCATGGGCAATCTCGTCCTCTCGGCTGACAATTCCGGCTTTGCCGGCGACGTGAACGTGTCCTCGGGCGTGCTTCTCGTCAACGGCACCCTCGGCACTGGCACCAACCGCTTCGATGTCGGTGGCGGCCCGGACATGGCCGGGCTGGGTGGTGCCGGCACTGTCGCGGGTGACGTCCATGTCGCCGCGCGGGGTGCCATCGCCGGCTATGGCGGCACGCCGACCGCCCCCCAGACCGCGACGCTGACGATCACCGGCGATCTCGATATGGCCAGCACCGGCGCGCTCCACGCTTTGGTGGACTTCGACAACAACACCAACTCCCAGATCAAGGTCAATGGTACGGCGACCCTGGGTGGAACCGTCAATGTCACCACCGCCGGCACGGTGCCCAATCGCTCGACCGTCACGATCCTGACCGCCGATGGCGGACGCACCGGCGAGTTCGACAGCGTCACCGACAATTACGCCTTCCTCGATGCCGCGCTGAGCTACACGGCGACCACGGTCGACCTGACGCTGACGCGCAACGACGTCATCATGTCCGACGTTGCAAGGACCCCGAACCAGATGGCGGTGGCCAAGTCGCTCGAAGGCACGCCGAACACCAATCCGCTGGTCCAGCAGATCATGGGCCTTTCGGGCGACGGTGCCCGTGATGCCTTTGGCGGGCTTTCGGGCGAGGGGATCGCCACCATGCAGGGCGGCATGACGCAGGACGCCAACCTGGTCGGCATGACGATTGCCACCCGCGTCAGCCAGGCCTTCGACGAAGGCAGCTCGGCGCCCCCTCCCGGGGTCCAGATCGCCACCCATGGCGCACCCGACGGGCTCGGCGGCGACGCCTACACGCTGTGGATGCGCGCCTACGGCCTGCTCGGGTCGACGGATGCCACGGCGGCAACCGCAAGCGTCGACCGTTCGGCCGCTGGCGCCATGTTCGGCGCCGACACACAGCTGGGCATGGCCCGCGTCGGCGCCTTCATCGGCTACCAGTCGTCGGAATACGAGGTTGACGCGCTGAGGTCCTCCAGCCAGGCCAACAGCTACCAGATCGGCGCCTATGCGGGCACGCAGCTTGGAGCGGTTCGCCTGTCGGGCGGCGCCGGCTATACCTGGCACGACATCGACACGACCCGCAACGTGACGATCGGCGCGCTGAGCGAGCGGCTCACGGGCAAGACAAACGCCGGAACGGCCCAGGTCTTCGGCGAGATCGGCTATGTCTTCCGTCTCGAGGGGCAGGCCAACTGGCTGCAGCTCGAGCCCTTCGCCGGGCTGAACTACGTCTCCACGACCCTTGACGGCTACGGCGAAAACGGCGGCGCCTCGGCGCTGACGGTCAGCAGCTCGACCAATGACGTGACCTTCACCACGCTGGGTGTCAGGACCTCGTCGGAGTTCGCCCTGCCCGGCGAGGGCCGCATGGCCCGGGTCTCGGCCATGGCCGGCTGGCGGCACGGCTTTGGCGACCTGACGCCGACCACCACCAACCGGATCGCTGGCGGCGCGGCCTTCACCGCTGAGGGCGCGCCGATCGCTGAGGATGTCGCCGTGCTCGGCGCCGGCCTGTCGCTCGACATCACCGACAACGCCAGGCTCGGCATCGACTATTCCGGACAGTTCGGGGACAGGGCTGCCGAGCACACCGGATCCGCGCGCTTCAGCCTCCGGTTCTGAGGACACGGACGGTCCTGCAAGCCTCCGCGCCGTCCCGGCCAGCCGGCGGCGCTCCGAAAACGAAGCCTCCGGCGTCACGGCGCCGGGGGCTTTTTGTCAGATGGCCATGGAGCGGATCAGCGGCCCTTGAGAGAGAGCAAGACGGCTTCGCCAGGCCGGACGACCAGAGCGGTCCGGCCCGAGCGGCATGGCGCCTGTCCGGTTGCGGTTCAGAAATCTCACTTCGCGGGTTTCGGCGAACGCCTGCGTGGCCAGAAGGATGAGAAGCAGTGTCAGGCGCGTCAGCATGGCCCGCGCCGTCAGGTCATGCCCGTTCAGGCCGCTCACTCAGTCGGCCGACCTGAACGGGCATTGGCGACCTGCGGTTTGCGCAAACCCGACTTCGCCGGCCCAATCACGCGTCAGGTCGCCGACGCCGATTTCGCGTGCAGGTTACCAATAGCGGGGAACATCGTCTCGGTTCGCAGCGTCTCCCCAGTAGAGCGAGGGAAGCACCTTGGAGAGATAGGTGAACTCCGTGTAGCAGTGTTCAAGCAGGCCGAGACCGATCGCGTCGGGCACTTCGTGCCCGGTATCGGCTGCATCCTGGCCGAGGATGAAGCGGCTCCGGAGCACCGCTCCGTAGCTGGTGTCGCGCACGACATGCACCATCTGACCGTCTTTCGGGTCACCATTTCCATCTAGGGCCACATCGTCGCCAAAGCCGATGCGACCGTAGACCGCTGCCGAAACATGGCCGGCCTCGAGTGCCTTTCGGTAGGCCGATGGAGAGAAAACCTCGTCGGGCTTGTGAAACTTGATGACGGCGGCGACGGGAGGAATGTCACCCAGTGATTCAACCGCGCGGATAGTCGCGCCGACATAGCTCTTGCCCTTCTGCCAGTGCCGATCCCAACCACGATGCTCTACGTGGTCAAGAGGATGCCACCAGTTCAGATGCCTGGTGGTATCGAATTCGGAAAACCACCAGTCAAGCATGCGTCCCTTGCAGCCATGCAGGTCCGTGCGAACAGCAACGGCCAGCGCGCCGCTTTCGAGCCGGCTGATGCCCGTCTCGAGACGCATGGGTGCGGGGTCCAAAAGTTCGTCGATATAGGCGATGCCCGCCCGGGAGAAATCTGTAGCGACAGTCATGTCCATTCCTTTGTCATAGCCCTAATAAGGAAACGTTGAACGTTTCCTTATTAGGGCTTATGCCCGGCATCAGGGTTTGTCAAACGGAGCTTTCCTTGCCGACGTCCGCATCCAAGCAGCCAAGAGCACGGGGTCGCCCCCGGGTGCCGGAAGAGGTCTTGCGCGAGAAGGTTCTCGAAGCGGCCTCGCAGCTGGCGCTGGCCAACGGCTATTCGTCGATGACGATGGAGGCGGTGGCTCAGCACGCTGGCGTCGCCAAGAAGACGGTCTATCGCGTTGCCGCCAACCGACAGCAGTTGATGGGCCTTATTGTCTCTAACTGGACTGACACCGTCGTTCCGGCATTTCGTGTCGATGCCACGGATCTCGAAGGTGCAAGGCGGATCCTCGAAGACATCCTCGTGACCATCGGCGAACGCGTGCTGACGGCGGAAGCCGTTGGCCTGTTCCGTCTTCTTGTCGAGGATGTGCCGGCGCGTGAGGAATTTCTCGCGATTTATGATCGCAACGGCATAGAGCGATCTCGCAACCTGTTGGCCGACTGGCTGTCGCGCCAGAGGACGGGCGGCGTCATCGATATTGCCGATCCTGCAATGGCAGCGGACCTCATCCTTTCGATGGTCGTTGCCGAGCCTCTGCGTCGTATCGCCATCGGCATCGCTCCGCCTCAACCGAACTGGGACATCCGTCCGCGCATCCGCGCAGCCCTTGACCTTCTGCGGTTGGAGGAGGCAGAGCAGTCGCGCGCCCCCGGACAATAGTCTGCTCCAGGCGCACGGCCTGATCGACGCGACAGCAATGGCGACCTGGGGGCAAAAGGCCAGCCGCTGTCCGGCCGCGCCTTGCTATGAGGCGTGTTGCCTCGCAATTGGGCTTGATCCGACCCGGCGGCGCGGATATCGCGGCAAGACGGCTTTCTTGCCGCGATGCCCTCCCGCCATCTTGAATGGATCTTCTCATGTCGCAATCCGTTTCGCTGTCTCTCGACGAAGCCCATACGCTTGCCGTCGAGGCGCTTGTGGCGAGCAGGACCTCACCGGAGGTCGCGGCGTGCGTCGCGCGCGCACTCGTTGCCTCGGAGGCCGATGGCCAGACCGGTCATGGCCTGTCGCGCATTCCCTCTTATGCGGTGCAGTCGCGCTCGGGGAAGGTCGACGGCTTTGCCCTGCCGGTCGCCGAGCGGGTGGCGCCGGGCGTCTTGCGTGTCGATGCCGGTTTCGGCTTTGCCTACCCCTCGTTCGAGCTCGTTTGCAACCGGCTGCCGGAGATTGTCGCGCAGACCGGGCTTGGCATTGCCGCCATCGCCCGTTCGCATCATTTCGGCCAGGCGGGGGCCCATTGCGAGCGGCTGGCTGAAAAAGGGCTGGTCGCCTTCGTCTTCGGCAACGCCCCCAAGGCCATCGCCCCCTGGGGTGGCAAGCGGCCGCTGTTTGGTACCAATCCGATTGCCTTTGCCGCTCCGGGCGGGCACGGCCGACCGGCTCTCGTCATCGATCTTGCCGTGTCGCGGGTGTCGCGCGGCAAGATCATGACCGCGCAGAAGCGGGGGCAGCCGATCCCTGAAGGCTGGGTGCTCGACCGCAACGGCCAGCCGACGACCGACGCCAACGAGGGAATGGTCGGAACGATGATTCCCATCGGTGAGGCGAAGGGAGCGGCGCTGGCGATGATGGTTGAGGTCATGTCGGCGGCACTCGTCGGCGCAAGTCTCGCCTTTGAGGCGTCGAGCCTGTTTTCGGGCGAGGGGCCCGCGCCCGACCTGGGGCAGACGGTGCTGGCCATCGATCCGGATCCCGTCTCGAGCGGCGCGTTCGCCGAGCGTATGACGACGCTTCTGGACGCTGTCGAGGCGGAGGAGGGGGCTCGTATCCCCGGCGCGCGTCGCCTTGCCGCCCGCGAGCAGGCGAAGAGGGTGGGGCTCTCCATCCCTGTCTCGGTTCATACCGAAATCATGGACATCGTAGCCGGGCGCGTCTGAGGCGCCCGTCGTCTACTTGCCGAATTCACGCTCGAAGAAGATGCCGGCCTTCGATTCCCCATCGGCGCCGACCTCTCCGCGCAGCTTGAGCGACTTGGTCACGTCGATGTCGACGGTGACACGGCTCGATTCACCGGATGTGCCCTGCTTTACGCCAAGGTAGATGTTGTCGCTGAGGTATTTGCCGACCGCGAGCGAGGGCGAGCCGTCGCCGCTGGTGTCGATGTCGATCATGTCGACGCCGAGGGACTTGCGCAGCGAGCCGAGAGGCCCGTCGGAGCTTCCGCCGGTCAGCGCCAGAACCGACGCGCCGAGCTGGGCGATCTGCACCGGCGAGAGCTGGCTCATGGAGCGGCCGAAAAGGAACTGGGCAAGCACTTCGTCCTGCGGCAGTTGCGGTGACGAGGTGAAGGCGACATTCGGCCTCTGCGCGGGACCACTGACGGTGATCGTCACGGTTCCGGCTGAAGTCTGCGAGGTGGCGAGGAAATCGAGGCGCGGATCCAGCGAGCCCGAGAAGGTCACGATGCCGCGGTCGAATACCACCCGGCGCGTCAGGACGTTGAGGATACCACGCCGCATGTCGAAGGAGCCGACCGCCTGGGGGTTCGCGGTGGTGCCGACGATGCGCAGGGTTCCACCCATTTCCGCATCGAGGCCGCGTCCGCGCACGAAGATCCGGCCTGGGGCCGTGACGGTGACGTCGAGTGAGATCGGCTTGCCGCCTCCGCCGGAATCGCCCCCGCCTTCTCCCTGAAGGGCGAGGTCCTGAGCGCGCACCGATGCCGGTGCGTTGATGTGCGTCACGGTGAGCGGGTCGATGGCGCCCGGTAGGCTGCTGGGGATCGAGATATCCGCTCGCGCCAGTTTGACGGTTCCCGAAAGCAGCGCGGAGCGTCCGACATCAGCCAGCGGGCCGGAGAGTTTCAGATCCGCGTCGACCGTGGCCTGTACGATCCGCCCGTCGGTGTAGGAGGCGCTGGCGAGCGTCACCGACAGGTCTGCTGGCATGGCACCATCCAGCCCGATCCGGCCGTTGACCGAAAGGGACCCTCCGGCCGCAACCCCGGCCTTCAGGGCGTTGATCGCCACGCCTGCATTGTCGATGGCCACGTTGCCGGAGAAGTTCTGCAGCGTCAGCCCGGACGAAAGCTGGGTCAGCCGCACGTCGCGTGGTGTCAGCGATATGGCGTAGCGCGGTGCGGTCAGTGCGCCTGAAACCGTGCCGGACAAGGCGAGCGCGCCTTCTCCGGAAAAGCCGGAAAGGATGAGTTTCTGGCGTGCGGTCGCAAGCGGGACTGTTCCCGAGAGGTTGATCGACAGGCTGCCGGGCGTTCCAAGTGTGACGGGGCCGGTGGCGACGAGGCTGAGCCCTTCCGAGCCTGAAACCTGCGTTGTCTGGGTGATGCGGTTGCCGCGCATCTGGCCGGTCGAGGAAACGGCGAGCGGATCAATGCCGTTGGCGCGAAGCTGTGCGGCCGAAAGCCCGGAAAGGGCAATCCGCCAGTCAACGGCCGGGTCCGAGGCGGCCCCGCCGACGGTGACGACGCCGGAGGCCGTGCCCGCGATGCCGAAGCCGGGGGCGAAGGCATTGGCCAGCGCGAGCGGTACCGAGGCGATATCAGCCTTGATGTCCAGTCGGTCGGCGGCGGTGCCGGAAATTGTCAGCCGGCCATCGCCAAGGCGCAGGCCAAGTGTTTCGATGCGGGTTTCCTTGCCCGCCGACACGATGCGGGCAGGCTCAGCAAGGCGGGTCGCCAGGCCGAGGTAACGTCCGTCGAGACTGTCGAGCGCGACGGTGAAACCATCGTCGGTGGGAGTGATGTGGGCAGTCAGGGCGACGCCGTCGGCCCTCTCGCCGCTGGCGAGGCGGGCGTCCAGCGTAACGTCGGTCGTTGCACCTTGCGTGCTCGCAGTCAGGTCAAGTGTCGCGATGTCCTGCCCGCCGGCCGTTATCTTTCCGGCGCGGGCCTTGCCGCGCAGGGTGGGCGTGGTGAAGGGTGTTGTGGCGGTGGCCTCGGCCGAGAGCGTTCCGATCGTCGCGCCGGCCGCTGCGATGTCGTGTCCCGACAGGGTCAGCCGCGCAACGGGGGAGCCATCGTCCAGCGAGAGCGTGGCCTTGCCTTCGAGCGCGCCGGCTAGTTCCGTCAGAGCCAGGGCGGAAAAGGCTGAAAGGTCCGGGGCGTCGATGTCGATCTCGCCGGACAGGGTGCCGGTCGGATCGGAAAGGTCGGCAAGCTTGAAGTTGCCCGTGACGTTACTGTCGCCCGACGCGAGCCGGAGAGTGCGGGCAGCGATGCCGTCGCCATCTGGAACGATTGAGACCGTGCCCTCGACCGGGTAGCCGTCGACGGTCGCCGACAGGTCGAGGTCGGCGGACAGAGCGCCGGGGCTGGTCGAGACGTCCGCGGCGAGCGTGAGGTTCTGCACCGGCTTGCCGCTCAGGGTCAGCGCGTCGGCCTTCGCGGTGGCGGAAACGTCGGGTCCGGCGGTCGCGCCCTTTGCGGTTCCGGAGATGACGAGACCTCCGCCGACACGCGGATCAAGCATGGCGAGGTCGCTGGCGGACAGGGTGAAGGACGTGTCGAGATCGTCCGGCGACACGGTGCCCCTGGCCTCGACGGTGACCGGGCGTGTCGTCACCTTGAAGTTCTCGATCTCGGCGCTGCTTGCGGCAAGATCCACAGACGCCCGGGCTGAGACCGTCACGGGGCCGGCGAAGGGATCCGCGCCCTCCATACGGGGATCCAACCGGCCGATCCGGGCTTCGAGAGCCAGTGGCAGCGGCTCGGCCAGGTCGGTTGTGTCGAGTGCCTGGCCCGAAACGGTGGTCGTCAGATCCGAGATGCGCGCCTCGGTGGTTTCGAGAGAGATGGCATCAAGTTTCACGGACCAGTCGAGCGCTGCGAGCGGTCCCTTCGCGGCGAGGTCCAAGCGGGTCTTGCCGAGCGTGACGCGCCGCTCCGGCAGTTCCAGCGCAATCATCGCGCCCTCGCCGGCGGAGACGGTGGCGTCGGCGGTCAGGTCGGCGACGGTGTCCTCGCCACTGCCGGTGAGCGTGCCTCCAAAGTGGGCGGAGAGCGTGTCGGTCGTGATCTCTCCGTTCACCGAGCGCGGGGTGAAGTCGTCCGCGATCTCCGCGGTAACGTCGAGCTGCGTCCTGCCCATCAGCAACGCTTCGGCGATGGGCGGAGCGAGCGGTGCCACCTCACCGGAAAGCTGCGCGACGAGCCGGCGCCCTGTCGACGTCGCCGCCATCGCGGCGGTGCCGGCGATCTCCGTCTTGCCATCCAGAGCCAGCGCAAGCTCGGACTTCCAGTCGTCGAGCGGTCCGTCGCCCTTGAGGGTGAAGTCGACCGCCGGCAGGCCTTCGATGTCGAGCAGCCGTGCAGTCAGTCCGCCGCGCGGCTCCCTGGCGGTGATCTCGAAGGTGAGCGTGTCGGCCTGCGGAGCGAAGCGCAGCCGCGCGTTGATCTCGCCTTCGGTGCCATCGCGGCGGGCGATCATCGCGTTGAGTTCAGCAGACTGCGGATCGGCGGTGATGCGTGCGTTTGCCTGGGCGGCGAGCTTGACGGCCAGTCCGGCGACGGCCTCGCCGAGGATGATCTCCGGGATCTCGGCCTGGGCGAGCCTCATCGCTGGCAAGCCAGGCAATCCGCCTCCGCCACTTTTGGCCGAGGCGTCGGCGGGCTCTGTCGATGCTTCCGGCAGTCGGGCGAGATAGAGTCTCTCGATGCGGGCACGGTCGACGACGATCCGTCGGCTGAGCAGTGCCGAGGGTTGCCAGTCGAGAGCGAGGCCGTCGAGCGTCAGATAGACGCCGGCTGCATCGCCGACCTCCACATGCGCGATGCGCGTATCAAGGCCCCAGCTGACGGCCAGGCCGGAGACCTTCAACTGCAGGTCCGGGCCGGAAGCGAAATAGGTGATGAGGCGCTCGGCTCCAACCCGACCCACCGATGTCTGGAGCGCGGCGAGCGCTCCGAGCGCCACCAGCGCAACGACGAGTATGACGCCGACGGCGACACGCAGCAGCACGCCCGTCGTGGCTAGCAGGAGGCGGAAGGGGCGGTTCACCGTCACGGTCGTCCTCTGGTCGCTGCCCGATGCAGCGAATTGAATCCTGTTTCAGTCACTTGTCGGCGATCGTTGAAGCCAAATCATGGCATGCGCCGCCGCCGGACTGAATCGATGTGTGAAGTTCTTGATTCTGAATCGGAATTTCAAGAACTCCAGTGAAACCCCTGACCGGACTCGAACTTTCGCTGTCGCCGACCAGGGCGCATGCGGTGGTCGAGGGTCTGGGAGGGCATGTTGTCGCCTGCGTTCCACCTTTGCCCTAGGTTGGCGGAAAAGGCGTTTTGCATCAGGTGTTTGAGAAAAGGTTCGGAATCGGATCCTTGCCTGCTGCTCGACGGAGGGAAATGGCCGGGTTGCCGGCCCTCAGAAAGCCTGGCTCAGGCCGACGTAGATCGCGAACTTCGGGTCGTCCTTTTCCGGCTGGAGCGGCACGGCAACATCGAAGCGGAGCGGACCGACGGGTGTGAAGTAGCGGATGCCCGCGCCGACGCCGACCTTCAGGCCGTCGGTGAAATCGGGGTACATGGCGTCGTAGCTGTTGCCCGCGTCCACGAAGCCGACGAGGCCGATGGTTTCGGTGATCTTGGTGCGCAGTTCCGCCGAGGCCTCGACGAAGCTGCGTCCGCCCGTGACCTCGCCGTTGAGGCGCGGGCCGACGTTCCGGTAGGCGTAGCCTCGGATCGAGCCGCCGCCACCGGAGAAGTAGCGTCTTGCCGCCGGCACGTCCCGGACCGAGGGGGCGATGATGCTGCCCACGCCAAGCCGCCCGGCGAGCACGAACCGACCGGCGTCGTCGATGGCCTGATAGGTCGAGACCTGCGCCTTGGTGAACAGCATGAAGTGCTTGTTCAGCGCATCATAGGCAGGCTCGGCGAAGATCAGGGCGTTGATGCCCTTCGTCGGATTGAGCAGGTCGTCGCGGGTGTCATAGGTGATCTGCCCGATAACGCCGCCCAGCAGATATTCGTTGTCGCCGAAGACGTCCTGCTCGTTGGCATACTGGATCTCTCCGCCGATGCGCACCGAAAGGGCATCGCTGAGTTCGCGCGTCACGAAGGCATCCGCGGTGATGTTGCGGCTGCGATAGGCGTCGGGAATTTCCTGGCGCGCGCCGAGGCTTGTCGTGAAGGTCGTCAACGGGCCGAAGGCCCCTGGCTTCTCGAAGGCGATGCGCGCTGAATACTCGAGATCGTCGAGGGCGTTGTCGCCAAGCCGCCCGACCGCCCCCTCGATCGAAAGCAGCTCTCCGCGGCCAAAGAGGTTCCGTCGGCGCCAGTAGGATTCGACACCGAAGCCCTCAGAACTCGACCAGTTGGCACCGGCGCCGATGACGTTGCGCTTGCGCTCTGAGACCTCGATGGTCATCGGCAGCGATCCATCGGGGCCGACTTCGTCGCCGGCGACGATAAGCACCGACGAGAAGATGCCGAGTTCGGTGAGCCGCTTGCGCGCGCGCTCTATCTCGGCCGGATCGTATTGCGCGCCCTCAGGCAGCATCGCCTGGGAGATGATGAAGTCCGGATCCGTAACCCGCGCACCGGTGACCGTGACCGTGCCGAATCGCGCCTTCGGTCCGGGGCTTGCGGTCAGCTCCACGTCGAGACGACTGGTCTTGTGATCGGCGACGATCTTGCGGCGCTCGATGCGGGCAAAGGCATAGCCCGAATTCTGGAGGTCGCGCAGGATCCGCGCTTCGGCGCGCAACACCCGCTCGGATCTCGCCGTCTCTCCCTGGACGAGATCGTAAGAGGACGGGGCGTCGAGAGCCGGGGCCTGGTTGCCGAGCGCGTCCACCGAAACGTCGCCGAACGTGAAGAGCGGTCCCGGATCGACGGTGATGTGAACCGGCACCGGCCGGGGCCCGGGCAGGGAGGGCATTCTAAGGGCCGCCTCGAGCGTCAGTCCGGCAAGTCTGATGTCGACGGTGCCGCCGTAGTAGCCGGCCATGTAGAGCCGGCCGACCAGGCGCTCCAGATCCGAGTTCGCGCGTGCGATCAGCCCTGCCTCGCCCGAGGGCGGTTCCTCGGCCTTGGAGACCAGCTCGGATGCTTCGGCCAGCGCGGTGTTGAGATCGTCGTCGCCCTTGACGTCGAGGGTGACCGTATAAGGAAAGGGATCGGAGACCGCGAGGCCCTGCTGCTCGTCGGACTTGCCGAAAGGAAGCCAGCCGAACAGGTCGAGCGCATTTGCCGGAAGCGGCGCAAGGCACAGCATCACCGCCGCCGCACCCGCCAGCACGAGACGCGTGTCGCCCCTGCTGCCGGCGGTCCTGCCTGCACGACCGTTCAAGCCGGTCGGCCCGATGTCCTCGCAAATACGCACGAGATCTGCCGAATGTCCTCTACGCCGGCCTCTCAGAAAAAAGGAGGCCCCGTCATCATGTTAGCCGCGATTGGTTGACCGGTTGTGAACCTGCACGCAATCACCTGAAGCGGTATGCCACGAAACGCGGAGAATGACGAATCCCGGTGTCCTCGCCGCAGTTGTCCGGCGAAGATATCCGGTTGAGATTGCGCATTCTGGCTGGGTGCAATCGATGGATATCCAGTTTCTCTGTGCATTTGCGTGACGCCTGCGCCACAGCATCGGCGTAATCGGGAGTTGCCGGGGAAGCCTGACCGATTTTTCTCAAAACCTTTCTATTTGATTTACCCTTCTGTCCAAGGATGTTGCCGAAAGACAACATGCGTTTGAGTCGCTCTCGCCGTGTCGCTTCGTGCTTGGACAGGCCATTCTGCAAGTGCTAACAGGACATGGCGGTTTGGGTGGATGGCATGGGGTCGGCACGCTGATCTGCTTGGTAGGAACTTGAATGCGCTTTTTGATTCCAGTTCTCCTGTCCTCAGTTCTTGCTGCCTGCGGCGGTCTTCCGGGTCAGGGGCCTTCGGCGATCACCATTTCGTCGGAAGACATCGAGGGCGACGCGGTCCGTTCGGATTACGTCCTGCTGTCTCTTGATCGCCAGGCCGTCGAAACCGTTTCGAACCACCGTCCGGCTCTTTTCTCCAAGCAGTTCTCCAAGGTTCCGGGCCGTGGGCATTCGACCCGCATCGGCATCGGCGACCGATTGGTCGTCTCCATCTGGGAAGCAGCCGCGGACGGGCTGTTCTCGACATCCGAAGGCAAGCAGGTTTCCGTGCCCGCCGTCGTCGACGAGAGCGGCTATATCTTCATGCCCTACGCTGGGCGCATTCATGCCGCCGACCAGAGCGTCGAGGGTTTGCGCGTTGCCATCCAGGAGCGTCTCAAGGGCAAGGCGATCGAGCCGCAGGTTCTTGTCTCCGTCGAAGGCAATGAGAGCAGTGGCGTGGTCGTGGTCGGCGACGTCATGAAGCCGGGTCAGTACACCATGTCGGTGCGTGGCATGCGCCTGCTCGAGGCGGTCGCCAAGGCAGGCGGTTCACGCGAGGCGACTTATGAGACGGTGGTAACCGTCAAGCGCGGCCGTGCCTCGGGCGAGGCGCGGATGGTCGACCTTATCGAATATCCGGAAAACAACATCTGGCTGTCGCCCGGCGACAACATCCTGGTCACCCACAAGCCGCGTACATTCTCCGCCTTCGGTGCGGTGCAGACGACGCAGCTGGTTCCGTTCAAGACGGAGTCGGTGACCCTGGCCGAAGGGCTTGCCCAAGTCGGTGGCCTCAAGGACTTCTTCGCCGACGCGAGCGGTATTTTCCTGTTCCGCTTCGAGGATCGTAACCTCGTTCGCAAGCTCAGGGGCGATGTCGTCAACAAGTTGCCGCAGGCGCGCATCCCGGTTGTCTACAAGTTGAACTTGCGTGAGGCGGGCGCGTTCTTCCTTGCCCGCTCGTTCGAGATGCGCGACAAGGATATCATCTACGTTGCGAACCATCCGACGGCAGAGTTCGGCAAGTTCCTGCAGATCATCGGGCCGCTCCTGTCGAATGTGTCCACCGTGAATGCCCTGACCACCGCCGACTGACCGTCCGGGCCGGCCTCGGCCCGGATTCAAGGGCGAGCGGGAAGGGATCCTGACGACACATGCAACCCCAGATCGAAGTTCGCACTGTCCTGTTCCTGCAAGGGCCTCCGTCGGACTTTCCGCGCGTCGTCGCCGACGCGCTCGCCGCGCGCGGTCACCGGACGCTGCGGATCAACTTCAGCCTCTCCGACTGGGTTCTCTGGCACGACACGCGCTGCAGCAGCTTTCGCGGGCGTCTGGCCGATTGGCCGGAGTTCCTGGAGACGTTCCTGAGGGAGCACGGCGTCACCCACATCGTCTGCTATCAGGACCGGTTCCCCTATCATTCGGCGGCGCTGGAGGTGGCGCGCCGGCTGGGGGTGGCGGTGATAGCCTATGAGAATGGCTATCTGCGCCCGGACTGGATCACCGCCGAGCTCGACGGAATGTCGGTGCGTTCGCGCTTTCCGTCCGATCCCGCCCAGATACACGCGGCGGCGGCCTCGCTTGCTCCGGTCGACATAAAGCTGCGCTATCCGCATCCGTTCTGGCTGGAAGCTGTCCACGAAGTGGTGTTTCACGTCGTGAACGCCTTGGATTTCCTTGTCTTCCGGAACTTCGACCAGGACAAGTTCTATCACCCGATCTTCGAGTACCTCTCGATGATCCCCCGTCTGGTGCTGGGCAAGAGGCGCGACCGGCTCGCCAACGTCCTGATCGAGGACCTGATCGAATCGGGTGCTCCCTATTTCGTCTTTCCGTTGCAACTCCAGAGCGATTACCAGTTGCGCTACAATGCGCCGTTCGGGCATCTCTCTGAAGCGCTGGACAAGGTGATCTCCTCCTTTGCCGCGCATGCGCATGAGGCCGCGCGGCTTGTCGTCAAGATCCATCCGATGGATCAGGGCATCGAGCCATGGCGTCGGATCGTGCGCAATCTCGCCCGCCGGCACGGGGTGAAGCGGCGGGTGCATGTGGTCGACGGCGGCCACCTTGTAACGCTGCTCCAGCACACCGCCGGCGCGCTGATGGTCAACAGCACCACCGGTCTGCACGCAGTCCGCCTGAGATGCCCGGTCAAGGTGCTCGGCATTGCCGTCTACGATATGCCCGGGCTGACCTGCCAACTGTCGCTGGACCGGTTCTGGCGAACCCCTCAGGTCCCTGAGGTCGAGACCTGCGACGCGGTTCAGCGGCTGATGGCGCATTCCATCCAGGTGCAGGGCAACTTTTATACGCGCGAGGGCAAGACCGCCGCCGCTGCGGAACTTGCACGCCGGATCGAGGAAGGGACCATCAATCTTCCCGGCGCCAACGAAGTGCCCGCACCCCGTATTGAGCGGGCGCGAAGCCTGGGCATTCCCGTCGATTTCGAGGGCGAGATGGCGGCGCGTGGTCGCACCGGCCTGTGGCGCCGGGCGTGGCGCGGATGAGCAGGGCGCCCGAACCCGCCGGCCTGGTCGACGGCAGCGATATGCGAAGCAGCGCCTTGCGCAGCGGCGACCGGCAAAGGCACTACCTCTTCCTTCAGGGGCCTTTGTCCGCGCTTTACCGGCGCATCGGCGCCGAGCTTGCCCGAGCCGGACACCGCGTCTCGCGGATCAACTTCTGCGCGGGTGACTGGCTCGACTGGCCCGGTGCCACGGCGCGCTCCTATCGCGGCCCCTATTCCGCCTGGCCGGATCACATCGCCGATCTTCTCGACCGCGAGGGGGTGACCGACCTCGTGCTGCACGGCGATACGCGCCCCTACCATCGCGAGGCGGTGCTGGCGGCACAGGCGCGTGGCCTTGCCGTGCATGTCAGCGAACTTGGCCTGTTGCGCCCGGGCTTCATGACGCTGGAGCGCGGCGGGCTTGTGACGCTGAGCCGCTTTCCCGTCGATCCGCAGAGCGTGCGGGCCATTGCGAACCAGGCTGAACCGGTTGATCTGTCGCCACGCTTTCCCGGGTCCTTCACTCTGGAAGCCTGGCAGGACGTCACCTACCACCTCGCCAATGTCCTGCTGTCCTTTCGCTATCCCCACCACCGCCGCCACACGCCGCAGGCCCCGCTTGCCGACTACGCCTGCTGGGCTCGACGGTTGCTAGGGTCTTCCGCGCGCAAGGCGGCAGCCGAAAAGGCGGAGCGGGCGCATCTCCGCAGGGCGCGGCCGTTTTTCCTGCTGCCGCTTCAGGTCGAGGGCGACTATCAGGTCCGCGTCCATTCGCCATTCGGGACCATGCGGCAGGCGCTGGAGCACATCCTCGCATCCTTCGCCACGCATGCGCCTGCTCATGTCGACCTTCTCGTGAAGACTCACCCGCTCGACAATGGTGCAAGCGACTGGCGAGCCGTGATCGCCAGTTCCAGTGCGGGGCGCGCGCTCGGCGAACGGGTCGTCCTGTTGGATGGCGGAAGGCTCGATACGCTGCTTGCAAGGGCACAGGGCGTTGTAACCGTCAATTCGACGGCGGGCCTCGAGGCGCTGCGCGCCGGTGTGCCGGTCAAGGCATTGGCACCGGCGCTCTACGACATGCCCGGCCTGACCCATCAGGGTGGGCTCGACGGCTTCTGGCAGGCACCGAAGCCGGCGGAGCCGGAACTGGTCGTCGCCTTCGTGACAGCCCTCGCAGCAACCACGCAGGTGCGCGGGTCCATTCACAACCGGGAGGGCCTTGGCGTCGCGGTTCGCGAAATCACGTCACGGCTTCTCGAGCCTGCGTTTCCAGAACCTGTCTGGATGAGCGAGGCGCCGCCGCCACGGCTTGCCGTCGCGCGCATACTCGGTGTGCCGCTGTGAGCCGGGGCGCCTTCTTCCAAAAGAGCGGGACAAGGATCCTCGAGCCGAAGCTTCACCCCCAACGCGGGCTGATCGCGGCCGCCCTGTCAGGTCTCGGGGAAAACACCGCTGCGTCGATTGTCGTGGGGATCGACAGCGCGACACATGCCCGGGCCGTCGGGGTCGCGCGTGCGACCGGCTACGGTTTGTTTCTCGCCGATGTGGTGCCGGTTCCAGCCCTTCCCGCGCCGTTCGACCCGCAAACGGTCCTGTTGCTTCTGCAGCCCGTCTTGCCGGACGTTCTGGAACAGACGCCATCCGGCGATGTCGCCAGCCTGTTTGCTGCTGGCGATCGTGGCGATGACCGGCAGGAGCGCGAGGCCTGCGCGGTTCCGCCCGAGTGCCCGCTTGGGCAAGCGGTGGCGGAACGGCTCTCCGCGCTTGGCGTTCCTGCCGGCGAACTGGATGTGGCCGCGGCCGTTGCCGGGGCGGTTCTCTGGCCGTGCCCCTATGGCCGGGGCGAGGGGCTTGCCGGAGCGATGGCAACTGCTCTTCTCGATACGCTTGCAAGGCGCGATGCGGCGCTGGACGGTGGCCCCTTCTTTGCCTTCGGCGTGCGCCGTTGGAACAGGGAGGCGGTTGCGGCCGCCTTCCGCCGGTCCGGTGGGGCAGTCACGTTCTGTCAGGACGCGCGCAGCGCCATCGGACAGGCGCGGGCCGTGAACGGCCGCGTGCTTGGCTGGGCCGGGCGGGTTGCGCTGCAAGATGAGGCCCTCGCGGATGCCGATGGCGTTTCGCTCTGGCGGATAGAGGACGGTTTCCTGCGGTCGGTCGGTCTCGGGGCGGGGCTTGCGCGCGGCGCGTCCTACGCGTTCGACCCGGAGGGGATCTACTTCGATGCCACGCGCGAAAGCCGGCTGGAACGCCTGATCGCGGGAACGCGGCTGACGGAGGCGGAGAGATGCCGGGCGCGCCGGCTGCGCGAAATGCTCTGCCTCTCCGGTCTGACCAAATACAACACCGCCGTGGATCGTACCCACACAACGGTCCGTCCGACGGACCGGCCGGTCCTCCTGGTGCCCGGTCAGGTGGCGGATGATGCCGGCGTGCGCCTGTCGCGCTCCGATGTCATCGATTGCGCAAACTGCGCCAACATCAATCTGGAGCTCTTGCGCCAGGTCCGGGCACGCAATCCGCGCGCGCATATCCTCTACAAGCCGCATCCGGACGTGGAGGCGGGATTGAGGGCGGGGCGGATCGCGCCGGAGGCTCTGGCCGGACTGGCGGATGCTGTGGTGACGGGCGTTTCCCTGCCATCCCTTCTGCCCGCCGTCGACCGGGTGGAAACATTCTCCTCGCTTGCGGGGTTCGAGGCGTTGCTGCGTGGCGTGCCGGTGAGCGTTTACGGGATGCCCTTCTATGCCGGCTGGGGGTTGACGCAGGATCTTACAGAAGCCCCCAGGCGGAGAAAGGGCATAGAGCTCGAGGCGCTCGTTCACGCCGCCTATGTCGCCTATCCGTTCTGCGTCGACCCGCTGACCCTGCTGCCTTGTCCGCCCGAGTTTCTGGCCGAACGGCTGGTGCATCTTCGGGCAAGCCGGAGGCACAGGCTCGTTCAGGAGCTGAGGCAGAAGATTTCATGGCTGGGGCGCAGGCTCGGGCTTTGATCCGCCGACCGATCCGGGGTACGCGTCAATCCTTGCGCCGGGCGCTCTCCACGAGGGAGCCGAAGCCGACGTTGTCGGCTCGGATCGCGGCGAGCTCTTCGGCGGTGACGGCAACCGCGCGCTCAATCTGCTCAGGCGTGTGTTCACTGGTGATGAAAAAGCGGATTCGCGCCGATTTCTCCGCAACGGCGGGGAAGATGATCGGCAGCGCGTTTACCCCCCGCTTGAGAAGGCGGTTCGAGAGCGCGGCGGCGCCGATGGAATCTCCGACGATGACCGGCACGACGCTGAGCCCGGCGCTGGGGCCGGTATCGAGCCCAGCGGCGCGCGCCTTTTCCAGGAAGAGCCGGCCATTGTCCGCAAGCCGCGCCACGCGCTCCGGCTCGCGGATCATGATGCGGCAACAGGCGGTGGCCGCCGCCGCCAGAACCGGCGACAGGCCGACGGAAAACACGAACCCGGGCGCGCTCGCCCGCAGGTAGTCGCAAAGCGCCTTGGAGCCTGCGATATAGCCGCCGCAGGAGGCAAGCGTCTTCGACAGCGTGCCCATCCACATCTCGACGGAATTCGGATCAACGCCGAAATGCTCTGCCAGTCCGCGCCCGGACTTGCCGAGAACCCCAAGTGCATGGGCTTCGTCGACCATCAGCCAGCAGTCGAAATTGCTCTTGAGAGAGAGCAGGCGCGGCAGGTCCGGGAAATCTCCGTCCATGCTGTAGATGCCCTCGACCACGATCAGGACATGCTCGTACTTGTGTCTGTGACGCACGAGCATGGCTTCCAGGGCGTCAAGGTCGCCATGGGGGAAAGTCAGGCGCGTGGCATGGGACAGGCGCGCGCCCTCGCTGACCGAATTGTGGATCAGCGCGTCGACAATGACCAGGTCGTTGCTGCCCATCAGATGGCCGATGGTGGTCACGTTCGTGGCGTGCCCGCTCACCATGACGACCGCATCCTCGGTGCCATAAAGCTCGGCGAGCGCGTTTTCGAGTTCGCGGTGTACCGGACGTTCGCCCGCGACGACACGGCTCGCGGAGGCGCTGGTGCCATAGTCGGTGAGCGCTTTTTCGGCGGCCGCGCGCACTTCCGGGTGCCCGTTGAGCCCAAGGTAGTTGTAGGAGGAGAAATTGTCGTGCACCGCGCCGTCGATCGTCGTCGTTGGCCCGGCGATGCCGTCGTGAGAGCGGAAGAACGGGTTCTCCAGGCCGATCATGTCGGCCGCCGCCCGGTGCATGCGCAATTGGCGCAGCTGCGGCAACTGGGAAAAGTCGAAGGCGCGTACGGGCGCGGAGGCAAACGACGGGGCGTCGGCGGGTGCGCCGGCTTCGGGGCGACGCTCGCGTGCCGCCTTGTGCCCGGCGCGAAGCGATTTTACGAGCGCCTTGCGGTTGCTCTGGTCCGGCTTCGCGCCGGCTGGAAGGTCATCGCTCACGGTGTCTCCTTGGGCCGGACTGCGGGCCGCGTTGTCGCCAGCTCGCCGGAGCGGATCATAGCAGCGACTTGACGCCGCTGGTGCGTTCCTCGACGCGGGCCGCGACGTCCTCGAACGCCGCGCGGTCGGTCAACGAGGCCTCGTCCAGGTGCTGGCTCGCAGAGGCCCGCACCTCTGCCGATAGCGCCGGACTGGTCTCGCCCGATATCGCCTGATCGGCGATGCGGCCGGCCATGTCGGCAAGGGTGGCGCCATTGGCAAGCGACATCAGCGGAATGTCGATGCCGAACTGGCGCTCCGCCGCCATGCGCAGCTCAAGCGCCATCAGCGAATCCATGCCGATGTCGGCAAGCGGGCGCGCCGCATCGATCTCGTTTTCCGCGATCCTGAGAATGCGGCCGATCTCGACGGCAAGAAGCGCTGCGATCTTTTCCACCGCACCGGCCCGGTCGAGTCCGGAAACGAGGGCTGCGAGATCGACCGCGCCGCCACCGCCCGGACCGTCTTCATCACCCGCTCCGATGCCGAGGCGTTCCGCGTAGGGCATCGAAAGAAGCGCGAGATCGCGACGGGCACCCTTCCAGTCAATACGCGCATAGGCGGTGACAGGATCGCCTATCTCCGCCTCGGAAAGCGCCATCAGCCGCGCCAGTCCGTCGAGGGCCTCATCGGCTGAAAGGGCGTGACGACCGAGCTTGCGGGCCAGGAGGTCGCCGACGTCGGTGTTGCGCGTGAGATAACCGGCATCCGAGATCGCGCCCCAGGCAACCGCCAGCCCAGGCAGGCCTTCCGCCCGGCGACACGCCGCCAGTCCCTCGAGATAGCCGTTGGCGGCGACGTAGTTCGCCTGGCCCGGATTTCCGATGAAGGTCGTAGCGGACGAATAGAGCACGAAATGACGCAAGGGATCGCCTCGCGTCAGCTTGTCGAGCAGCTGCGCGCCGCGAATCTTCGGGGCCAGCGTTGCCTCGAGTTCGTGACGCTGCATGTTGGCGATCAGAGCGTCATTGATCACCATCGCCGCATGAAAAACGCCGGTGACCGGGCCTTCCTCGGCACGCAGGGTCTCAAGCGTCGCGGCAAGGGCGGTCTCGTCGGTGATGTCGCAGGCGCACGCTATGACGCGCACGCCCCGCTCTTCCAGCTCGGCGAACAGTCCGGCCGTCTCCGCGTCCGGCTTGCCGCGCCGCGACAGCACGGCGATCCGCTGCGCGCCCATGTCCGCGAGCCGGCGCACCAGCGCCGCGCCGAAGCCACCGAAGCCGCCGGCAACCACCTGAAGGCCTGAAAGCCGGGTCGGAGCGATATGTTCCTGCGCGCGCGCACCGGCCTTTGCTATCCGGGGAGGGCGGATGACGATCTTGCCGATGTGGCCTGCCTGCTGCATCAGCCGGAAGGCGTCGACGGCTGCATCCGCCTCGAACACACGGTAGGGAAGGGGCGTCAGCGTGCCGGTGGCGAAGAGCTGCATGAGTGTATCGAGCAAGCGTCCGGCAAGCTCTGGCTGATGGATCAGCAACTGGTCGGCATCGATGCCGAAGTAGCTGAGGTTGCGCCGGAACGGTCGCAGACCCAGCCGGCTGTTCTCGTAGTAGTCACGCTTGCCGAGTTCGAGGAACCGGCCGAAGGGCTTCAACACCTCGAGGCTGCGTTCCATCGCCTCGCCCGAAAGCGAGTTCAGCACGACCTCGATGCCCTCGCCACCTGTCAGACGCAGGACCTCGTCGGAGAACGCGAGCGAGCGGCTGTCGAGAACGTGATCCGCGCCGAGCATCTCGAGAAGCGCCCGCTTTTCCGCAGACCCGGCAGTGGCGATCACCGTTGCGCCGAGGTGGCGGGCGATCTGGATAGCCGCGAGGCCGACGCCGCCTGCACCGCCGTGGATGAGCACGCGTTCGCCGGCGCGCAGGCGCGCCAGCTCCACCAGTGCGTACCAGCTTGTCAGGAAGGTCACCGGGATGGTCGCGGCCGCATCCGCCGGCGTGCCCTCGGGAGCCGGCGCACAGCCGCGCTCGGAGACTGTGACATGGCTCGAGAAGCAGGCCGGGGCGAAGGCGATGACCCGCTCTCCGGGCTTGAAGCGCGTGGCCTTGGGTCCTGTCGCGATGATCCGTCCGCAGCATTCCATTCCCAGCGTCGGACCGGCGAAGCCATCTTCCAGCGCTTCCTCGGGAAGCAGGCCGAGCGCCCACATCACGTCACGGAAATTGAGGCCGCTCGCCTCCACCTCGATCTCGACCTCGTCGCCGGCAAGCGGCGGCAGGTCGACAGTCTGCCATGCAAGTCGATCAAGCGCGCCCTGGCGGGTGATATCGAGGCGGCGAGCCTTGCGCGGCCGGGAGCGGCTTTCGTCCTCGATGTCAGGAAGAGCAGGCGCGCGCTGCGCGCGCAGGCCGAACCTTTGCCCCATCCGCAGTACGATCTCGCGCTCTCCGCCGGGATGCTCGAGCGCTTCGGCGATCTCGTCTGCAAGGCGCGCCGCGCCGACGGCGGTGGCATCATCCGGCTGCGGGTCGACAAGGCGCGTGTTCGTCTCCGGGTACTCGTTCATGACCACCCGGCCGAATGCCCACATGCCGGCGGCGACAGGGTCCGTGCCTCCGGTCGAGCGCTCCGCCACGGCTCCGCCCGGCGCGACGATCACATGCAGGCCGGCATTGCCGCTACGGCCTTTCAATGTCTGCATGATCGACCAGAGCTGATGCGATACCTGCAGCGACGCGTCGTCAAACACCCGCGTATCCGGCAGATGCACGACGCCGTCGGCCGAAGCCGAGGCAAGCCCGGCATTCTGCGACCAGGCGGAGGCGTCGTCGCCGTCGATGTGCCAGACGCCGGCAACGAGCCGGGTCGAGGTGCCTGGAATGGCGATGTGGCCGGCGATGCCGCGTGCGGCCAGCGCCAGACGCAGCGGTTCCGCCTGCGAAGGATCACCTTGGGAGCAAAGAAGGACGAGATGGCGGGACAGCTCCGCGTCCGGTTCCAGCGCGCCCGTCGTGCTGCTGACGCCGCCGTTTGCCGTCTGGCCTGCATCTGAGTGCGGCGGTGCTTTCGCGGTCACGAAGACCGCGCTTTCCTCGGTACCGGACAGGATGGTTTCGCTGACCTCGCGCAGTCCCGCGGAGGCGAGCAGGGATGCAAGGGACCTTGCACGGCGTCCCGTGGGACCTTGCCACCAGTCGTAGCCTATGCCTGCCAGGAGCGTTTCGCGCAGGCTTTCGACCGGCTCGAAAGCCGCGACAAGGCCGTCATGCGTCAGCAAGTGGCCTAGGCCTGCCAGGGTCTCCCGCGTCAGCGTGGACAGCGCATCGAGCACGATTGCAACATCGAAGGGGCCGGCGCGCTCGAGGCGGGCGTCGCCAAACTCGGTAAATTCCGTATCGGGCCGGCCGCGCCAATTGCGCTTGAGGCGCGCAAGTGCGGCCTCGCTTGCATCCGCCACCACAAGCCGGCTCCGGCCAGGATCAAGGGCGAGGCTCAACGCCTCCGCCTCATGCGGATGATGCCCCCCGGCAAGGAGTATCCGCAACGGACGATCTTTCGGCCAGGCTTCGACCAGTTCGAGCATCAGGCGGCGAGCGGCACGGGCAAGCGCGCGCGCCCGCAATCCGTCGCGGCGCACGGCCTCGAGCAGGGCTGGCGAGAGCGCGGCATTCGCGCTTTCTGGCAACCCTTCCCGCAGCAGGCGCGGCAGAAGCGTGAGGAGGCGGGCAAGGATCGTCGTCTCGGCCACCTGGCGGCCCGCTTCGGCAACGAGCGTCTCGACGAGCGCCAGGGGGGCAAGGCCGTCGGCCGGATCGCTCAGCCGCCAGTCGGTGCTGTCGCCTTCTCCGGCACGGGCAAGGTCGTGCTGTGCAAGCTCCTGAAGCAGGCGCTCCGCGAGCGGACGGGCGCTCGCCGCGAGCGTTCCCTCGGCTACGGCTTGCTCCGTCGACACCGGTCCGGCCCCGAGGACCGTGAAAAGCGCATGGTGCGCGACGGCGCGGGCGAGGGCGTCGAGAAGGAGCGCCTCGTCGGAAGGCTCTTCTGCCGCGTCATCGGTGGCAAGGAGATCGAGAGATGCGGCCAGCGCGGCAATATCGGGCATTGGCGACGGCGCGTCGGGCGACAGGCGCAAGCCCGACAACGGCGCGAGAAGCTTTGCTTCCAGCCGATAGACGAGGGCATCCGTTTCCTCGTCTGCGAGATGAAACCGCACGGCCTTGAAGCGCGCCGAGCGGATCCTTGCAACCCATCGGTCGTCGGCATCGAAATAATCGAAACTGGCAAGGATCGAGCGCGCGCTTGCCCGTTCTATGGCGATCTCCGCCCGGACGGGCGCCGCGTCGGTGCGCATCAACTCCAGGCGTCCGATGCGGACGGGCAGAAAGCCCTGTTCGGGGGCGGCTCCGGACTCGGCCGCGAGCAGCGCGAAGAGCCCGTGGAAGCCGGCATCCGCAAGCATGGGGTCGAGCGAGAAGGGTGGCTCGCCTTCCGGCCGGTCCAGCAGCGGCTCGAGGTCGATGCGCGCCCTGCCGGGCCCGAGCAACCGCACGCCCGTTGCACGGCGAAACGCCGGGCCATAGCCGAGGCCATGGGCTTGCGTCAGCTCGTAGAGGCGGGCGTGGTCGATGGTGCCGTCTTCGGTGATCTCCTGCGGCGGCACGGGGGCGTTGCCATCATCAGCAAGCGTGCGGTAGTCGCATTTCACGAAGAGCGACCAATCGCCGCCCGACAAACGCGGGCGCGCCAGGATCTCGATCACCCGGTCATCGGGCGAAAGCCGCACCAGCGTTTCCTGGCTCTTGCCTGCATCGAGCACCAGCGGGCGCAGGATCTCGACATTGCACAGCTCGACGCGCGTGCTGTCGCTCCAGTCGAGCGCAGCAGAGAGCGCCATCTCCAGATAGCCCGCTGCCGGGAACACCACCGTATCCTCGACCTTGTGATCGGCCAGGAAAGGAAACAGCTCCGCATCGATGACGTTGAACCATTCGGCGCTCTCGGGGCGCAGGCGCTTTCCAAGAAGCGGCGAGACGCGAGGACACCCGGCGATGCGCTCGTCTGTCGGTTCGACCCGGCATGTCACCGGTTGCCAGGGATAGGAGGGCAGGTCCGGCAGATGGGACCCGGTCGGGCCGACGAAGCGGTCGAGATCGGCCGGCGCGCCATGGGCGACAATGCGGGCGGCTATGGCGTCGATCGTCTCGCAAGGGCCTTCGGCCGTGCGCGGCTGGTCGAGTGTTCCGACCACGATGGCGGAATGCCCCTCGGTGCGCAGCGTGTCGCGAAGATAGGTAGAGAGGATCGGCTTCGGGCCGATTTCGACAACCAGGTCGATTCCTGCCTCGCCAAGCCGGCGCGTTGCATCGGCGAAGCGGACGGGCTGGCGCACGTTCCTCCACCAATAGACCGCGTCAGGCGCGATGGTTCCGCCGTCGGTGTCGACCGAGGAGAAGAAGGGGATGCGCGCGTCGTGCAACTGCACCTGTGCGAGGGCGGCGCGCAGGGGTGCCTCGATGGGGTCGACCAGCGCGCTGTGGAACGGATAGGCGATATTGAGCTTGCGCACCGCCCATCGGTTCTTGCGGGCGATGCGGGCGAAGGCATCGATGCTGTCCGTTGGACCCGAGATCGTGACGCTGCGCGGCGAATTGATCGCGGAGATCTCCAGCCCCGGCAGCGACGACCCGGCAAGTGCCGCGCGCGCCTCGTCTTCCGCCAACAGCAATGCCGCCATGCCGCCGAGGTCGCGCACCATTTCCTGCTGCGTCGAACGGGCGTGGATGACGCGCGTCGCCGTTTCCAGGTCGAGCATGCCCGAACACCAGGCGGCTGCCACCTCGCCGACACTGTGGCCGAGCACCGCGTCTGGCTCTATGCCGCGATGCGACAGGGCGGCGACGAGAGCGACCTGGATGGCGAAGAGAAGCGGCTGCGCCACTTCCGTGCGCTCGATTTCCGTGTCGAGCGTGGGAGAGAACAGCATGGTTGCGAGCGACCAGCCCGAAAGGGGCGTGAAGTGGTCGTCGACTTCCTTGAAGGCGGTGGCGAACGGCGCATCGTCGTTGAAGGCGCTCCGGCCCATTCCGACCCACTGCGCGCCATTGCCGGAAAACGCGAAGGCGACGCCACGCATCCGCGTGCCGGCGCGCCCGGCCACGGCCAGCGCATGGCTCTCGTCGCGCGCGAAAGCCTGTAGCGCGTCGATCTTTTCAGCGCTCGCACCAAGAACAACCAGCCGGTGCTCATGGATGTCCCGCAGCCGCGCGGAGGCGTCGATGAGTGTTCCGCTTGCCGAAAGATCCTGCTCCAGACGCTCGGCGAAACGACCGGCAAGCGCCTTCAGGGCGGCCTCAGAGCGCGCCGAAATGACGAGAGGAGCGTTGTCGCGAACACTCGAGGCCGGCGCTTCCGGCGCGCCATCCATATCCGCGATCACCGCATGGGCGTTCGTGCCGCCGAAGCCGAAGGAGTTGATGCCCGCAAGCCTTGGCCGCTCGCCCCGGGGAGGGAGTGCAAGTGCATTGGCGGCGACCTGCAGGTTGAGCCCGTCGAAATCGATGTGCGGATTGGGCGTGTCGAAATGCAGCGAGCGCGGCAGCCGGTCGTGCTTCAGCGCCAGGATCGACTTCAGCACGCCGACGAGCCCGGACACCGGCTCAAGGTGGCCGACGTTCGTCTTCACCGAGCCGATGGGAAGGGCCGTGCGGCGGCGCTGGCCGATTACGGAGCCAAGGGCATTCGCCTCGGCGGGGTCGCCGACCTGCGTGCCCGTGCCATGCGCCTCGATGAAGGCCAGGTCGTCGGGCGAAAGATCGAGGTCATTGTAGATCGAGGACAGAAGATCTGCCTGAGCCCGCGAGGAAGGAAGCGACAGGCCGGTCGTGCGCCCGTCCGAATTCGTGCCGGTGGCGACGATGCGCGCCCGCGCCCGGTCCGGCGACAAGGTTCCCTCGCGCTGGAGAACCAGCGCGACAGCGCCTTCCGAGCGGACATACCCGTCTCCCGAGGCGTCGAAAGCGCGGCACAGACCCTGCGGCGACAGCATGGAGGCGCGCGCGAAGCCAATGAAGGAGAAGGGGCTCAGCAGCAGGTTGACGCCGGCGACGATGGCGGTATCGATCTGCCCTGTTTCGATGGCGCTGACGGCCTGATGCAGCGCCACCATCGAGGACGAGCAGGCGGTGTCGACGGTAAAGCTCGGTCCGGTCAGGTCGAAGAAATAGGAAATGCGATTCGAGACGATGGAGAGGGTGTTGCCCGTCATCGTCTGCATGTCGGTGGCCGGCAGGTCGAACAACAGCCGCTGGTGATAATCGAGTGCGGACGCGCCCACATAGACGCCGGTCTTTGTGCCGGCGAGGTCGGAAGCGCGCAGGCCCGAGGTCTCGATTGCTTCCCAAACCACCTGAAGGAGGAGCCGCTGCTGCGGATCGATCTGAGCCGCCTCGCGTGGCGAGATCCCGAAGAACGCGGCATCGAATCCGTAAACATCCTCCACCTGTCCTGCAGCGAACGTGAAGCTGCGGCCGGGCGTGCCCGGACGAGGGTGGTGGAAGGCTGCCGTATCGAACCTGTCGGCACCGATCCGGGTGACGCTGCACCGCCCTTCGTCGAGCAGAGACCAGAAGGCATCTGCCGTGCTGGCGCCAGGCAGGCGGGCGGCGTATCCGGAAATGATGGTGCTATGCGCGCGTAGTGGCATTCAGTCGATCTTCTTTTGCGCCGCCCGGTAGGACGCGGCTTTTTCAGATGTTGGTTCCGGGCATGGGAGGATACGGCTTCACAGAGAGGCCCCGCCCATAATGCAACTTGTTGCGTGACCTGCGCCACATCGCCGTCGCGGAAGATTCGAGCGTTTCCACAGACCTTCTATCCTAGACCCCGCCACTATAACAGAGATGGTCCGTCTCAAAACGTCGAGAATGTGACCTTGCGTTAAATACGGAGGCCTATCACTCACCCGAGTGACTTTCCGTCGCATTCCTGCTCATCAGGTGACGCTCCCAGGCGAGGGCATGTCTCGCGATTCCGGCAAGGTCATCATACGCGGGACGCCATGCGAGAGCGGTGCGAATTGCCGTGCTGTCGGCCACGACGCGGGCGAGATCGCCCTCCCTGCGGCCTTCGAGGGCGACCGGGAAGTCAGTGCCCGATTCGGCTTTCACGGCGGCGATCATTTCCAGCACCGAATAGCCTCGGCCATAGCCGCAATTCAGTGTGAAGTTCTCCCGTGCGGCGCGCAGCTTTTGCAAGGCTAGATAGTGGGCCTCGACAAGGTCGCTCACATGGATGAAATCGCGTTCGGCCGTGCCGTCCCGCGTGGGATAGTCGGTGCCGAAGACGGCCATGCCGTTCCGTTTCCCGAGGGCCGCCTCGCAGGCAACCTTCAGAAGATGCGTCGCGCCGCGTGTGGAGTGGCCGGTGCGCCCGGCCGGATCGGCTCCCGCGACGTTGAAGTAGCGCAGGATCGCGTGGTGCAGCCCGCTCGCGGCGGAAACGTCGGCCAGGATCTCTTCGATCATCAGCTTCGAGCGCCCATAGGGCGTTGCCGGCAGCAGGGCTGCGTCCTCTCCAACGAGTTCACCGCCTGGATCCGCATAGACGGCGGCCGTTGACGAAAAGATGAAGGTCTCGACGCCGGCGGCGAGGCAGTTTTCGAGAAGTCCGAGCGTGGTGCAGGTGTTGTTGCGGTAGTACTTCAGCGGCTCGGCGATGGATTCCGGCACCACGACCGACCCGGCGAAGTGAATCACGGCATCGATTGGAGCAGACGCCCGGGCCTCGGCGAAGGCCTCCGTCGAGCCTGCGTCGCCTTTCACGAAGACGGCCCGGCCCGGGATCGACCAGGCATGTCCCGTGCTCAGATTGTCGAGGATGATCACCTCCTCGCCGGCGTCCAGCAACCGCCACGCCATGTGGCTGCCGATGTAACCGGCGCCGCCAGTGATCAGAACGGCCAAGCCCTTCTCCCCTCGTGTCTTCCGACCCCCGCAGGAGACGCGCGCTGGCGATGCTTTCGCCCTCCCGGCTCGTATTAGCGGGTTGACAAACGGGTGGCAAGCGAACAGGAACGCAGGCGTCGGGCCTCGCTGGCGCGCAGCCTGCGCCGTGTGACGGACCCGTGACAATCTGGCGGTTTTCCGGGCGCTCCGAAGGTCTTGAGCGATCTTCCGAAGCCGGTGGCGCGGGCTCCTGCTGGAGGGAGGGCTCGGGACCGGATGCAAGGGCATCCGCTCAGGTTTCCTGACAGGACACAGGAGCTCGCATGCGTATCGCGATGATTGGCACCGGCTATGTCGGACTGGTGTCGGGTGTCTGCTTCTCGGAATTCGGATTCGACGTGACCTGTGTCGACATCGACGCGGGCAAGATCGAGCGGCTGAATGGCGGTGAGGTGCCGATCTATGAGCCCGGCCTCGATGCGATGATCGAGCGGAACCTCTCGGCCGGTCGTCTTGCCTTCACCACGGATTTCGATGCGGCCGTCAAGGCGGCGGACGTCGTGTTCGTCGCCGTCGGAACACCCTCGCGTCGCGGAGACGGCGAGGCGGATCTCACCTATGTTTTCGCCGCTGCCCGCCAGATCGCTGCCGCGATGAACCCCGGCACGGTGGTGGTCATCAAGTCGACCGTTGTCGTCGGCACCTGCCGAAAGGTGGCCGAGATCATCCGCGAGGAGCGCCCGGGCGTCGATTTCTCCATCGCCTCCAACCCGGAGTTCCTGCGCGAGGGATCGGCAATCGAGGACTTCATGCGCCCGGACCGGGTCGTCGTCGGAGCCGAGGACGAGCACGCCGAGACGGCGATGCGGCGTCTCTATCGTCCGCTCTACCTGCGCGAGACGCCGGTTCTGGTGTCGACGCTGGAGAATGCGGAGCTGACGAAATACGCCGCAAATGCCTTCCTGGCGCTCAAGATCACCTTCATCAACGAGATTGCCAATCTGTGCGAGCAGGTCGGCGCGGATGTGCAGAAGGTGGCAAGCGGCATCGGTCTCGACAAGCGCATCGGCGGCAAGTTCCTGCATGCCGGGCCGGGCTTCGGCGGATCGTGTTTCCCCAAGGATACCACCGCGCTCGCCGCCACCGGACAGCGGCACGGCACGCCGCTGCGCCTCGTCGAGACGACTATTTCCGTCAACGAGAGCCGCAAGCACGAGATGGCGCAGCGCGTTCTTGCTGCCCTGGGACCCGAGCCGAAAGGCAAGCGGGTCGGCATTCTCGGCATCGCCTTCAAGCCCAACACGGACGACGTTCGCGACGCACCGTCGCTGGTCATCGTGCCCGAGCTCCAGGCTGCAGGCGTCGAGGTCGTTGCCCACGATCCGGAGGCCCGTGTTCAGGCGGAGCCGTTGTTGCCGGGTCTCGAATGGCGCGACAATCCGTATGACGTCGCCGATGGCGTCGACGTGCTTGCGGTCGTGACCGAGTGGAACGTCTATCGGGGCCTGTCGCTGAAGGATCTTGCCAGGCGCATGCGCGGGCGTGAGATCATCGACATGCGCAACATCTGGCAGGCTGGCGACGTCATCGACGCGGGTCTCGACTATCAGGGGATCGGCAAGCCAGCGGGTCGCTGAGACAGCGGGCGCGGAACGCGAGGGGGAACGGCATGGCCGTCACGCAGGACATGAAACGCCTCGCCGATCTGTGCGTGGCAGCCGGCGAGGTGATCCTCCCGCTGTTCAGAAATGGTGTCGAGGTCGAACGCAAGGCAGACGAAAGCCCTGTGACGGAGGCCGACCGACGCGCGGAAGCGGTCATTCTCGACGGCTTGTCCCGTGATTTTCCAGATATCTGCATCGTGGCGGAAGAGGCGATGGCCGCGGGCGACGACCCCGTCGTCGCGCGCCGCTTCTTCCTGGTCGATCCGCTCGACGGAACCCGGGAGTTTGTCTCCGGGCGCGGTGAGTTCACCGTCAATATCGCCCTGATCGAAGACGGGATCCCTGTTCTAGGCGCGGTCTTCGCCCCTGTCACCGGCGCGCTTTTCGTCGGCGCGCGCGGGGAGGGCTCCTTTGAGGTTGTCGCCGGCGACTGGCGTGCGATCCATGCCCGCATCGCTGCTCCGCAGGCGCCGGTCGCCCTGGCCAGCCGTTCTCATTCCGACCCCGAGACGGACAGCCTGCTCGAGGCGCTGCCCATTGGCGGCTGCATCAGCATCGGGTCCTCGTTGAAGTTCTGCCTCGTCGCGCGCGGTGAGGCGGATTTCTATCCCCGCTTCGGGCGGACGATGGAGTGGGATACGGCCGCGGGCCATGCGGTGCTTGCCGCCGCCGGCGGCCAGGTCGTCGGCCTGGACGGCGGCGCCTTCCTCTATGGCAAGCGCGGGCGGGAAGGCCTCGCCGATTTTGCCAACCCGGGGTTCCTGGCCGGTGGCGATCCGGCGCTTCTCGCGCGCGCCGCCGACCTTTGCCGGTCCTCCACGCCATCGTGAGGTCGCCTTCGACCGAGATTTTTTAACGTCTGCCCTTTGTCGGCAATCCTGTTTCTCGTGCTTCCCCCTGGCGACGCTTATCTCGTGAAGACATTGATTGCCGGACCTCTCGCGCGCCATCGCGCCGGCCGGCCTCAAGTCGCGAGGAGCGTGCCGTGTCCAACAGAAAGAGCCAGCTGCATCGTCTCGAGGCGGAGTCGATCGAGATCATCCGTGAAGTCGTGGCCGAGATGTCCCACCCGGTGATGCTCTACTCGATCGGCAAGGACTCGAGCGTCATGCTCCACCTTGCGCGCAAGGCGTTCTACCCGGCGCCACCGCCCTTTCCGCTGCTGCACGTCGACACGACCTGGAAGTTCCGAGAGATGATCAGGTTCCGCGACCGCATGGCGGCGGAGGCCGGGATGGAGCTTATCACCCACACCAACCTGCAGGGGAAGCAAGAGGGGGTGAACCCCTTTGACCACGGCTCCTCCTACTACACCCAGGTGATGAAGACCGAGGCGCTGAAGCAGGCGCTCGACACGCACGGCTTCGATGCGGCCTTCGGCGGCGCGCGCCGGGACGAGGAGAAGTCACGCTCGAAGGAGCGTGTGTTCTCGTTCCGCAACGCCGCGCACGGCTGGGACCCGAAGAACCAGCGCCCCGAGCTGTGGTCGATCTTCAACACGAGGGTCAAGGCGGGCGAAAGCCTGCGGGTCTTCCCGCTCTCCAACTGGACCGAGCTCGACATCTGGCAGTACATCCGCGCCGAGAGCATTCCCATCGTTCCCCTGTATTTCGCCGCGGAGCGACCGGTCGTGCACCGCGATGGCCAGCTCATCATGGTCGATGACGACCGCTTGCCGCTGCGCCCGGATGAGACGCCGGAGATGCGGCGCGTGCGGTTTCGTACGCTCGGTTGCTATCCGCTGACCTCGGCCATCGAATCCAATGCCGACACGCTCGACGACATTGTCACCGAGATGCTGATTGCCCGCACCTCCGAGCGCTCGGGCCGGTTGATCGACCATGACGACGCCGCGTCGATGGAAAAGAAGAAGCGCGAAGGCTATTTCTGAGGATGACAGTCATGACCCAGGCCGTGCCCGCCACGTCTTCGTCGGCGGATGCTCCGCTCGTTCCGCCGCAGGCGCGGACAGGCGTCGATCTTCTTGCCGATCACGATCAGAAAGGGCTCTTGCGCTTTCTGACATGCGGCAGTGTCGATGACGGGAAGTCGACTTTGATCGGGCGCTTGCTGCACGACACCAAGCGCGTCTTCGAGGACCAGGTCGCGGCCCTGTCGCGCGATTCCCGCAAGTTCGGGACCCAGGGCGACGCGCTCGATCTCGCCCTTCTCGTCGACGGGCTGGAAGCGGAGCGCGAGCAGGGCATCACCATCGATGTCGCCTACCGGTTCTTCGCCACCGAGGCGCGCAAGTTCATCGTCGCCGACACGCCCGGGCATGAACAGTACACGCGCAACATGGCGACCGGTGCATCGACCTCGGATCTGGCGATCATCCTGATCGATGCGCGCAAGGGCGTCCTGCAGCAGACCCGGCGCCATTCCTTCATCGTGTCCCTGCTTGGCATTCGCCATGTCGTGGTGGCGGTAAACAAGATGGATCTCGTCGGCAATTCTGCGGAAGTCTTCGATACGATCGCGACCGAATACCGGGCCTTCGCCGGTGGCTTTGGCTTCGAGAGCCTGCAGGTGATCCCCATGTCCGCCCTGACAGGTGACAACGTCTCCGCGCCGAGCATGGCCATGCCGTGGTACGAGGGGCCTTCGCTGCTGGGGCATCTGGAGAATGTCGAAGTCAACGCCGATGCAGCCTCGGGCCCGTTCCGGATGCCGGTTCAGTGGGTGAACCGGCCCAATCTGGATTTTCGCGGTTATGCCGGCACCATTGTCAGCGGCTCTGTCCGTCCTGGTGACAGCGTTGCCGTGGCCGGCTCCGGGCGCATGGCCACCGTCTCGCGCATCGCCGCCATGGGGGGCGACCTGGAGGAAGCTGTCGCGGGCGACGCGGTGACGCTCACCTTCGCCGAGGAGATCGACGTTTCGCGCGGCGATGTGCTGTGCCCGCCGGACTTGCGGCCGGAGGTGGCGGATCGGCTTGGCGCGCATGTCATCTGGATGGGCGACGAGCCGCTGATGCCCGGCCGCCGTTATGTCCTCAAGGCGGGCAGGCGGGCGACCTCGGCGCGGGTGACCCGCATCGTCCACGGGATCGATGTCAACACGCTGAAGGAGGATCCGGCCGATAGCCTGTCGCTCAACGAGATCGGCTTTTGCGAGCTGTCACTTGCCGCACCGGTTGCCTTCGACCCTTATGAGGTCAGCCGCGACATGGGGGCCTTTGTCCTCATCGATCCGCTCTCCAACCAGACGGTCGGAGCGGGGATGATCTGGCGCAGCCTGCGCAAGGCGGACAACATCCACCGTCAGGCCTTCGATGTGGACCGGGCGGCGCGCGCCGAACTTGCCGGCCAGACGCCGCGGGTGCTCTGGTTCACGGGATTGTCGGGCGCGGGCAAGTCGACGGTTGCCAATCTGGTCGAGCAGAAGCTCCACGAGCGCGGCCGTCTGACCTTCCTGCTCGATGGCGACAATGTCCGGCATGGGCTCAATCGGGATCTCGGCTTCTCCGAGGAGGATCGGGTCGAGAATATCCGGCGGGTCGGCGAGGTCGCGAAGCTCTTCACCGAGGCTGGTCTGATTGTGCTGGTGTCCTTCATCTCGCCGTTCCGCTCGGACCGGAAGATGGCCCGCGATCTGTTCAGTGACGGCGAGTTCGTCGAGATCCATGTCGACACGCCGCTCGCGGTTGCCGAGACGCGCGATCCAAAGGGGCTCTATCGCAAGGCGCGCGCCGGCGAGATCCGGGATTTCACCGGCATCGACAGTCCCTACGAGGCGCCCGAGGAGGCCGAACTCGTGCTCGATACGGTTTCCCGCTCTGCCGAGCAACTCGCGGCCGATGTCATCAGGTATTTGGGATTGTAAGGTTTTTCGCTGCAATCTTGTTTCTTCGTGACCGTTTTGCACGCAAAACAGCCGTTTGCTGCGTCTCGAGCCGTCTCTTGCCCAAGTAATGAGCGCGGATTGAAAGTGCTTGATCCTTGAGCATGTGCAAGGCAGTCTCACTGGCGAAAGACAAGAAGCCAGTGGGGAAAATCATGCGTCGACTGCTTTCATTTGCGCTCGCGTTCAGCCTTGCGGCTCCGGCGGCGATGGCCGAGACGGACGTAAAGTTCACACTTGACTGGAAGTTCGAGGGGCCGGCCGCGCCCTTTTTCATCGCGCTGGATAAGGGCTATTTCGCCCAGGAAGGCGTCAACGTCACCATCGACACCGGAGCGGGCTCGCGCGAGTCGATCCCGCGCGTTGCGACCGGCGCCTACCAGATGGGCTTCGGCGACATCAACGCCTTGATCAAGCTCATCGACGAGCAGCCGGACCTCAAGGTCAAGGCCGTGATGATGGCCTACGAGCGCCCGCCGATCGCCATCATCGGCCGTGTCAGCCAAGGCGTGACGGGAGACCCGAAGTCGCTTGAAGGCAAGACGCTCGGCGCTCCGCCGCCGGACGCCGCCTTCGGCCAGTGGCCGGCCTTCGCCGAGGTCGCCGGTCTCGATACCTCGACGATCACCATCGAGAACGTCGGCTTTCCTGTCCGTGAGCCCATGCTCGCGCAGGGGCAGGTCGATGCGATCTTCGGTTACTCCTTTTCATCCGTCCTGAACCTCAAGGCCCAGGGCATTCCGGCGGACGACATCTCCACGATCCTGATGCCCGAGCACGGGCTCGACATCTACGGCAACGTCGTGATGGTCAACACCGACTTCGCCAAGGAACACCCGGACGCGGTCAAGGGCGTGGTCCGCGCGCTGGTGCGTGGCTATCTCGACGCCATCGCCGATCCCGCCGCCGCCATCCCGCATGTGCTTGAGCGCAACGGCGTGCTCGACGAGGCGACCGAGGTCGAGCGGCTGCAGATGGCCGTGGACGGCTCCATCGCGACGCCCGCGGTCAAGGCCAACGGCTTTGGCGGCGTCGACATGGACAAGCTCGCCAAGTCGATGGAATTCCTGAAGATCTCCATGGGTGTGAGCGACACGCCGCCGGCCCCTGAGCGTGTCTTCGATGCGTCCTTCCTGCCGCCGGTCGAGGAGCGGATGGTCAAGTAAGCCCCTCTAGAGAAGCCCCTTGCTGGCCCACGGGGGCCGGCAAGGGGTCGTGTCATCCTTTCCTCAACGCTTCGGGGGCGCGCCTTGACCGGTTTCGTTGATCTTCGCGACATCCGCCTTGCCTATGGGCCGGGTGGAGATGGAACACTTGCTCTCGACGGCCTGACAATGGCCGTGCAGAAGGGCGAATTCGCCGCCGTCGTCGGCCCTTCCGGCTGCGGCAAGTCCACCTTGATGAAACTGGCGACCGGCCTGATCCGTCCCCAGGCCGGCACGGTGGAGGTTGCAGGTCGTGAGGTGAACGGCCCGGTCTCCGTCGCCGGCATGGCCTTCCAGAATCCCTCGATGCTGCCCTGGCGGACAACCTTGCAGAACGTCATGCTGCCGCTTGAGATCGTCGAGCCGCACCGCCGGCGGCTCTCCGCCGAACGTGCCGCCTATGTTGAGAGGGCGGAGGGACTGCTGGAGATGGTCGGGCTCAAGGGCTTCGGGGAGAAATATCCCTGGCAGCTCTCCGGCGGTATGCAGCAGCGGGCCAATCTCTGCCGGGCGCTCGTTCATGAACCGCAGTTGCTGATGCTCGATGAGCCCTTCGGAGCGCTGGATGCCTTCACCCGCGAGGAACTGTGGCAGGTGATCCGCGACCTGCATGCGGAGAAAGGCTTCACGGTGATTCTTGTCACCCATGATTTGCGCGAGGCGGTGTTCCTCGCCAACCGCGTCTTCGTCATGAGCGCGCGTCCGGGCAAGCTGATCGTCGAGCAGCAGGTCGACTTTCCCAGGCCCCGGCCCATCGACCTGATCTATGAGGCGGATTTCAACGACATCGTGCACGAGTTGCGCGGTCATATCGCGCAGGCGAGGGCAGCCGCATGATCAGCGAAAACACCTGGCTGAGGGCCGCTCCCTGGCTTTGGACCATTGGCCTCTTCCTGCTATGGGAGTTTGCGGTGCGCCTGTTCGGCATCGCCATCTTCATCCTGCCCGCGCCGAGTGATATCTGGGTGGCCACCGTCAGGTACTGGCCGGTGATCTGGAAGGATTCGCTGCAGACGCTCTTCACCACGACCCTCGGCTTTCTGCTTGCGGTCGTTGGCGGTCTGGCGCTCGGGCTCGCCATCGGCTGGAGCCGGGCGATCTATGCCGGCCTCTATCCGCTGATGATCGGGTTCAACTCGGTGCCGAAGGTCGCGGTTGTGCCGATCCTTGTGATCTGGTTCGGCATCGGCACGGTGCCGGCGGTGCTCACCGCCTTCTTGATCGCATTTTTCCCCATCGTGGTGAATGTCGCAACGGGTCTGGCCACGATCGAGCCGGAGATGGAGGACGTCCTGCGTGCGCTCGGCGCCAAGAAGATGGACATCATGCTCAAGGTCGGTATCCCGCGCTCGATGCCCTATTTCTTCGGCTCTCTCAAGGTGGCGATCACGCTCGCCTTCGTCGGGTCGGTCATCTCGGAGACGGTCGCCGCCAACGCCGGCCTCGGCCACATGATGCTCGCCGCACAGTCTCAATTCAACGTGCCGCTGGTCTGGGCCGGTCTGATGGCACTCGCCGTGCTCGGCATCGCCATGTACGCGATCATGGCATGGCTCGAGATGCGCATGACCGGATGGGCGCATCGCTCCGGCCAGCAGTAAGGCTTCCGGCGCGGGTGAGTTCCCGCGCCGGACACTTCATCCTTGCACTGCGCGCGAGGATGGGGAACAACCCTTTGGTGCCCGGCTCGGAGCGTCCGGCCCTGGACGGTCGCTCGCCATTTGGCGCCGGCGGAAAGCGATACCGAGCCCGGAGGGTACCGATGCGCAGCGAGACCATGCTTCTTGCCGACCTCGAGACGGCGGCCGAGCGCTGGCGCGACTGGCTTTTCACCAAAGCACTGCCGCTGTGGACGCAGGCAGGACGCGATCCGGCGTCGGGAGCGTTCATCGAGGCCATTTCTCTCGACGGAGCCGGTCTTGTCGACAAGCCGCGTCGCGGCCGCGTGCAGCCTCGCCAGATCTATTCTGTTCTCGAGGGAGGGCGGCTCGGCTGGGACGGTCCATGGCGGGCCGCCGCCTTGCAGGCGCTTGACTGGTATCTGGCGTCTTTCGTGTTGCCGGACGACAGCTTCGCGGATCTGGTCGCGCCGGACGGGAAGGTCCTCGACCCCGCGTTCGATCTCTACAATCAGGCCTTCGGACTGTTCAGCCTGGCCAACGCCGCGCGCGCCTTTCCCGAGCAGCGGGCGCGGTTCGAGACTGTCGCCCGTACCTGCCTTGCGCGCCTGGAAGAAACCTATCGTCATCCGCAGGCAGGTTTCGAGGAGGCGGTTCCGCCCGTCGAGCCACTGCGTGCGAACCCGCACATGCACCTGCTGGAGGCCGCTCTTGCCTGGGAGGAGGTTGGCGGCGGTGAGGTGTGGAGCACGCTGTCGGACGAAATCATGGAACTCGCCCTGTCGCGCCTGATCGATGGGTCGACCGGGGTGCTGCACGAGTTCTTCGATCACGACTGGCAAATCATGCCCGACGATAGCGGTCGTCAGATCGAGCCAGGTCACCAGTTCGAGTGGGCCTGGCTGGCGCTCCGCTGGGCGCGGTTGCGCGGGCGCGCCGATGCGGCAATTGCCGCGCGCCGTCTCTTTGCCCTTGGTCTCGATCGGGGCATCTGCCCGACGCGCAAGGTCGCGGTTCTGGAGATAAACGCCGATTTCTCGCCGCGCCAGCCGGTGGCGCGCCTTTGGGCGCAGACGGAGTGGATCAAGGCGGCAATTGAGCTGGCCGACTGGTCGAGCGGTGTTGAGCGGGCCTATTATCTGTCGAGCGCGCTCGATGGCGTTGCCGCGCTCGAGCGTTTCGTCGAGGGGGTGAGCGACGGTCTCTGGCTCGACAAATACGAGGCGGATGGCACGTTCGTGGCCGAGCCAGCTCCAGCAAGCTCCTTCTACCACATCGTTTGCGGGATCTCGGTGTTGATGCAGGGCATTGCGTCGCGCGACCGCGCGGCCTGAAACAAGCCGCGCCACCACAGCTATTCCGCAGCCTGTGCCGCGCAGCGTGGCGCCGCCGGTGCGATATGCATGCCGAGCCGTTGCAGCAGATCGGCGTCCTTCCAGGCGGCCGGGTTCTCCGTGGTCAACAACACGTCGCCAACGAAAATCGAATTCGCTCCGGCAAGGAAGCAGAGCGCCTGAAGCTCGTCGCTCATGCGGCTGCGTCCGGCCGAGAGGCGGACGACGCTTTGCGGCATGAGAACGCGCGCAAGCGCCACCGTGCGCACCAGCGCGAACGGGTCGACAGGCTGGGCGCGGGCGGCGACCGGCGTGTTGCCGATCTCGTTCCACAGGTTGATGGGCACGCTCTGCGGGTGAGCGGGCAGTGTCGCAAGGGTGACCAGCATGGAGATGCGGTCGTCTTCGTTCTCGCCCATGCCGAGAATGCCGCCGCAACAGACCTTCAGGCCGCCCTTGCGCACATGCGCCAGCGTTTCCAGCCGGTCGCCCATGCTCCGGGTGGTGGCGATTTCCGGGTAATAGTCGGGAGAGGTATCGATGTTGTGGTTGTAGAAATCCAGCCCCGACGTCTTCAGGCGCGCCACCTGAGCGGGCGAAAGCATGCCGAGCGTCATGCAGGTTTCGAGCCCGAGCTCGCGAACGCCGGCAACCATGTCGCACAGCGCATCCATGTCGCGGTCTTTCGGGCTGCGCCAGGCAGCTCCCATGCAGAATCGCTGCGCTCCCGCTGCCTTCGCCCGCCGAGCTGCGGCGAGAACATCCTCGGTGTCCATGAGCTTTGTCGCCTTGACGCCGGTGTCGTGATGAGCGCTTTGCGAGCAATAGCCGCAATCCTCCGGACACCCTCCGGTCTTGATGCTGAGAAGGCTTGCCGTTTCGATTGCCAGCGGGTCGAAATGGCTGCGGTGAACGCTCTGAGCCGCGTATAGCAGGTCGGGCAGGGGGCGGGCGTGGATCGCCCGCGCCTCGTCCATCGTCCAGTCGGTGCGGAGCCTGGTGCCGCTCATCGTGCCCGGCTCCGGTGAAGCCGGTCACGTCCTGAAAGAAGCGCTGCGGCCAGCGCGATCTTCATCAGGTCGCCGAGAACGAATGGCGTAAAGCCCGCCGCCAGTAACCCGCCTGCCGGAACATAAAGCCTGAGCCAGGCGAGGCCGAGCGCGTAGATGACGGCAAGGCCGGTGAGCATCGCCGCGATGCGCCCTGCGGTCCCGCATCCGCGGGCGAGCCAGCCGGTGAGGCCGGCGGCCGCGAGATACCCGGCGAGATAGCCGCCCGTCGGGCCCGCCATATAGGCGAGGCCGATGCCGCGTTCCGGCGACCCGGAAAAGACCGGCAACCCCATCGCCCCCGCGCCGAGATGGACCATCATCGCCGCCAGTCCGACGCGGGGGCCGAGCGCGGTCGCGACAAGCAGGACCGCCAGTGTGTGCAGGGTCATCGGCACGGGCCAGAACGGGATCTGAATCTTCGCGCTGAGGGTGATAAGTGCCGCTGCCGCAAGGACGACGGTAACGCTGCGCCAGAGCTCGGTGGTGGCGGGGGCCGTGCGGATGTGTGACGACATGCATGCTCCTTCATAGATAGAATGCGAATCTATCTATAATTAAGTATCTGGAGGTGCCGTCTTGCAATGATATTATAGATAATTATCCGGAAATCGCATAAGCTTCTCTGATGTCTCCATTTTTTGTGCGTACAGGCCGGCGCCCGATCCAGCTTACGTGGCGTGCCAGCGTTGTGCAGGCGGTGTCGATCTGCCCCTTTTTCAAGGCGTTCAGGATCGAGCGGTGTTCGTGGTCGGTGCGCGTTTCCCAGTCCGAGCGCCATGCGGCAAAGAGGAAGCGTGCGCTTGCCGCGTGCAGGTCGTCGATGGTCTTCATCAGGCGGGGCATGTCGCAGGGGGCGAGAATGGTTCGATGGAATCGCCGGTTCGCCGCTTCCCAATCGCGCACGTTGGTTGCCTGGTCGGCGGCGCGCGTCGCTTCTTCCGCTTGCTCGAAGATGGTCCTCGTCAGGTGCGGAGCAGCATGCCGGAGGGCGAGGGCTTCGAGTGCTGCCCGCATTTCGGCGACTTCGCGCAGTTCGGCCATGTCGAATGTGGTCACGCGCACGCCGCGTCGGGGGAGGCTCTCGGCCAGCCCTTGTGATTCGAGTTGGCGGAACGCCTCTCTCACGGGGACGTGGCTGGCGCCGAACTCCTCGGCGATGTGGTCCTGCCGCAGTCGTGCGCCGGGCTCTAGGAGGCCTGAGATGATGCGGTCTGCCAGGATCCTCGCGATCCGCGCTGCCTGGGTTTCTTCGGTTTGGCTGGTCATGAAATTATAGATAATTTCCCCAAGGTCTGTTGTCGAACGGAATTCCACGCCGGCTCTGGTTGGCTGTGGCGCGTGCGCTTGCGGGATGCCGTGAGGTTCCTATCTCTCGTTTTGCAGTGCGATATTTTAAGTCTCATAATTTGATAATTGTGAAAAACGAAAATGAAAAAAATACCACCCCGACACGTCCTCTGAGATGTAGGTTCGAATGGATGCAATTGATTTAATCATCTGATATTTATGTTTAAAATGAAATATCATTGCGATTTAGGCGTGGGTTAAGCCAGCTTTCTGGTGATCTCGGGATGCGGTGTTTTGCGCATCCTGTTTATTGACAAATAGCGCAATATGAGATTTTTGATTTTTGCGGCACCGACGTGCCGTCCATGTCTTGGGGAGGAAATCATGAATAAGACGTACCGCGCCGCGCTTGCGGCTTCTCTGGTCGTGCTCGCTGCCGCCGGCACGCCGGCCTCCGCGGCCACCATCAAGTTCAGCTATCCTGTCGCGCAGGACAGCACGATGGGGCAGACGGTCAGCAAGTTCGCCGAACTGGTCGAGCAGAAGACGGGCGGGGCCGTGACGGTTCGCCAGTTCCCGCAGGCACAGATCGGCAACGAGATCCAGTCGATCTCCTCCGCCCAGGGGGGCATCGTCGAGATGGCTGTCACCACGACGGCGGGCCTCGCCGCGATGGTCCCGGAGTTCAATGTTTTCAATCTGCCGTTCATGTTCGACAGCTACGCGCAGCTCGACAAGGTGTCGCGCAGCCCGGTGGCGGAGAAGATCCTGGCGAAGATGGAGCCGAACAATCTCGTCGGCCTGTGCTTCTGGGACTACGGCTTCCGCAACATCACCAACAACAAGCACCCGGTGAAGACGCTTGCCGACGTCAAGGGTCTGCGCATCCGCACGATCCAGAACAGCGTCTACATCGACTCGCTCTCGGCTTTGGGCATCAATCCGACGCCGCTTCCCTTCCCGGAGACCTTCACGGCGCTGGAGACCGGCGCAATCGACGGCAACGAGATCGCCAACGATGTGACCCGGTCCACCTCCTTCTACGAGGTTCAGGACTACCTGACCGAGACGAAGCACTTCACCACCATCTCCGTGGTCTATGCGAGCAAGGGGTTCTGGGACGGGCTCAAGCCTGAGGAGCAGGACGCGGTTCGCGCCGCCTGCGCCGAAAGCTCGGTCTTCAATCGCGACATCATCAACGCGACCAGCGGCGAGACGCTGGCGTTCCTGAAGGAAAAGGGCATGGAGATCGACGAGATCACCCCCGAGCACCTGCAGGAATTCCGCGATGCGGTCCGTCCGGTCGTGGAGAAGGTGTCCTCCGGCCTCGACCAGGAGGTCGTCAAGGAGTTCCAGGCCGAGATCGAGGCCTCTAAGGGCTCCAACTGATCCTCATCAAGTGATCGTCTCCTTCGCCCCGCCGGCTCGATTGTGTCCGGCGGGGCGTTGCGGGACTTGCAAGACAAGGGCGGGAGAAGACTTTGCTGCTTGAAGACAAGATCGCGATCGTCACCGGTGGAGGCAATGTCGAGGGTATCGGCTTTGCCGCGGCGCGTGCCTTCGTCGCCCAGGGCGCGAAGGTGGTCGTCGTCGATCATGACGCGGCGGGCGTGCGCGCCGCCGAGGAACGCCTCGGTGCGAACGCCCTGGGCATCGCTGCCGACCTCACCGACGAGACCGCCTGCCGGAATGTGTTCGATACCGTTCGCGACCGGTTCGGCCGGCTCGACATCCTGCTGAACAACGCCGGCATCACCCAACCGCGAAAGGTCGCGGAAATCACGCGCGCGGACTACGACGCGGTGATGGACATCAACTTGCGCGGCACGCTGACGATGACGCAGGGCGCGCTGACGATGATGGAGGCGGGCGCCTCGATCATCTGCATCGCCTCCATCGCCGCGCAGCGCGGCGGCGGGCTGATGGGCGGGCCGCACTACGCGGCCTCCAAGGGCGCGATACTCGCCCTGGTGAAATCCGTCGCACGCGAGATCTCCCCCAAGGGGATCCGGATCAACGCCGTCAATCCCGGTGTAATCATGTCCAGCATGACGCGCGGCTTCTATGACGACGACCTGACCGCCAAAGTCATGCCCACCATTCCTCTCGGCCGCTTCGGCGTGCCGGACGATGTGGCCAACACCTGTGTGTTCCTGGCTTCCGGCATGTCGTCCTACATCACCGGCTCCGCCATCGACGTGAACGGCGGCATGCACATGAACTGACGGCGACGCCGGCAGGTGCCGCCGCCCGCTTTTTTCACACACAACATCAGGAGAATTCGATGAGCGAACCCGTCGTTCCGGTCGTGACCCGCGCCAATGCGCTTGATGGCAACACCGGACAGTCCGGCGACTGCGTGCGCCGCTCGGGCGTCAGCCCGCAGCATACGCCCGCGACCAAGATCTGGTTCGGCCAGGTATCCAACGAGCCCGGCTTCCGCTCCCCGCCGCATCACCATGGCGAGGCGGAAACCGGCGGATATGTGCTCGCAGGGCATGGCCGCATCTACTTCGGTGAAGGCTATCGGGAGTTCGTTGACATGATGCCGGGCGACTTCGTTTTCGTGCCGCCGCACATGCCGCATGTGGAAGTCAACATGAGCATCACCGAGCCCCTGGTCTGGCTGACCTGCAGGACCCCGGACAACATCGTGGTCAACCTGCCCGATGTCGATGACAGCGAGCTTGAGGGATACCGCCGTCCGGCGTGATCCGAACGTCATGGCGCGTCGCGGACGGGGCGGCGCGCGCATGCCGGCAAACTCCGGAGGGGGGAAGATGTCCAAGGCGATCGAATTCTATTTCCGACTGCTCAAGTGGTTCATGGTGCTGTGTCTGGCCGGCATGGTCGTGCTGGTCTTCGGCAATGTGGTGCTGCGATACGTGTTCAACTCGGGCATCACGGAGTCCGAGGAGTTCTCGCGCTGGCTCTTCGTGTGGCTGGTGTTTGTCGGCTCCATCGTGGTGCTGCGTGAAAACGGGCATCTCGGCCTCGACTTCATCGTCAACAGCCTTCCAAGGACGTTGCGGCGTCTTTGCCTCGGGCTCGCCCACGTCCTGATGATCTACGCGACCTGGCTGATTGTCGCCGGCACCTACACGCAGGTTCTGCTCAACCGGCACACCTACGCGCCCGCGACAGGGCTTTCCATGTCGCTGCTCTTCGGCATCGGCATCGTCTTTGGCGTCTCCGCCGGCTTCATCCTGCTCTGGCGGCTCTATCTCATCGTTATCGGCCGGCTCGACCGGGTCGAGAGTGTGGATGAGGAACTGCAGGCGCTTCGCGAAAGCGGGGTGAAGTGAGATGACCATCGCCATTTTTCTCGCCAGCCTTCTCGGCAGCATGGCCATCGGCATGCCGATCGGCTACGCGCTGATCATGACCGGCATCGCGCTGATGTGGCAGCAGGGGTTCTTCGACCCCCAGATCATCGCGCAGAACATGCTCAATGGCGCCGACAGCTTTCCGCTGATGGCGGTTCCCTTCTTCATGCTTGCCGGCGAAGTGATGAACGCCGGCGGCCTGTCCCGGCGCATCGTCAATCTCTCGGTTGCCGCTGTGGGGCATGTGCGCGGCGGGCTCGGCTATGTCGCGATTCTGGCCGCGCTCGTACTGGCCAGCCTTTCAGGGTCCGCCGCCGCCGATGCCGCCGCCCTGTCTGCGATCCTCGTGCCGATGATGATCAAGGCCGGCCACGATTCCGGTCGCTCCGCCGGGCTTATTGCCTCGGCCGGCATTTCCGCGCTGGTGATCCCGCCGTCGATCGGCTTCATCCTGCTCGGTGTCGTCGGCAATATCTCCATCACCCGCATCTTCATCGCCGGCATCGTGCCGGGGCTGATCATGGCGCTGGCGCTCACGCTGACCTGGTTTCTTGTTTCGAAGCGCGAGGAGACGGTGACGATGGAGAAGGTTCCCTTCTCCAAGGTTCTGCGCGAGGCCTGGGCAGGCATCTGGGCGCTGATGCTTCCCGTCATTATTCTCGTCGGCCTGCGGTTCGGCGTCTTCACGCCGACGGAGGCTGGTGTGATCGCCGCCGTCTACGCGCTTTTCGTCTCCATGGTGATCTACCGCGAACTCAAGATCTCGCAGCTCTACGACGTGCTGCTGGGCGCGGCCAAGACGACCTCCATGGTGATGTTTCTCGTCGCCGCCGCGCTGGTCTCGAGCTGGATGATCACCATCGCCGGTCTGACGGCGCAGATTTCCGCTCTTGTCGCGCCCTTTGCCGACAATCCGCTGCTGCTGATGTCGGTCATCGTGCTGCTGGTTCTGGTCGTCGGCTGCGCCATGGACATGGTGCCGATCATCCTGATCCTGGTTCCGGTGCTGATGCCGGCGGTGAAGACAGCGGGCATCGACCCGGTCTATTTCGCGGTTGTCTTCATGATCGCGACGGCCATCGGCCTGCTCACGCCTCCGATCGGCAGCGTGCTCAATGTGGTGGCCGGCGTCTCGCGGGTGCCGCTCGGGCGCGTCATCAAGGGGGTCGGGCCGTTCATCCTCGCCCAGATCGCCGTTCTTGTCCTGCTGCTGCTGTTCCCGGATATCGTTATCGTTCCTGCGGAACTGATCTCGGGAAAGTAGAGGGAGAGGCCCATGTCGAAAGCGGATGATGGCGGTGAGGGCAAGATGACCAGCCTCGACAAGATGCTGGCCGTCCTCAACGGGTTCGACGAGGACAACCTGATGATCGACGTCGCCCGCGCCGCCGAACTTTCCGGTTCGTCGCGCGCGAGCGCCTATCGCTACCTGCAATCGCTGACGCGTTCGGGACTTCTGACGCCGGCCAGTGGCGGCTCCTACGTCATCGGCTCGCGGGTGATAGAGCTGGAGATGCTCAAGCGGGAGAACGACCCGCTGCTGCGTTCGGCCCATCACCTGATCCGCTACTACGCGGACTGCATCGGCATCAACATCATGCTTTGCAGCTACTACGGCGACAAGGTTCTCTGCGCCGACTACGCCTGGACCGATCACAGCATTCCCGAGATCTACAAGCCCGGTCGCTCCATGCCGATCTTCAAGGGCGCGATGGCGAAGGTCATCCTCGCCAACCTGTCGCCCTCGCAGCTCAGGAGCATCCACTCGTGGAATGCGGAGAAGATCCGCGACAGCGGGTTGGGGGACACGATCGAGGCGTTCCTGGCGCGCATGGCCGAAATCCGCAACGCCGGCGTGACCATGTCGCAGTCGGAGGTGTTCGAGGGGTTGGTGGGCATTGCCGCCCCTGTCCGCGACAGCGAGGAGCGGGTCCTTGGAAGCGTGGTCTTCGTCCTCTCCGTCGAGAGGCTGGCTGCGGCGAACACCGGAGAGCTGTCGCAGGAGATCCGCAACATCGCGGCGGAAATCGAACACGGCATGGCGCGGACGAACCGCTTTGCCGCAACGACGCCGGTCGCGGCCGCACGGCCACGGCGGGTGCCGGTCTATCGCGGATAGGCCGCAAATCCATCGAGTTCAAAGGGAGGATGAAGGCATGGGCGAGGTTCGCCTCTACATGTTTCAGACGGGTACGCTCAAGTGCAAGTACCACGATATCTATCTGAACGAGGGCGAAGGACGCGATTGGGAGATCCCGGTTCCCTTCTATGTGGTCGATCATCCGCGCGGCCTGATCGTCATCGACGGCGGCACGCCGGTTGAATGCGCCACCGACCCGCATGGCCACTGGGGCGCGACAGCCGACTTCTTTGTTCCCGTTCTCGATGAGAAGGACGGTTGCGTCGCGCAGATGCAGGCCGCCGGCCTCGACACCTCGCGTGTCACGCATGTGGTGCTGTCCCATCTGCATCTCGATCACGTCGGAGCCGTCGGCCGGTTTCCCGGTGCGCGGCACGTCGTGCAGCGCACGGAGATGGACTACGCCCGCAGCCCCGACTGGTTCCAGGTTGGGGCCTACATCCAGAGCGACATCAACCGCGCTGGCGTCGACTGGTTCTTCCTCGAGGACAGCTGGGGAGACTTCTACGACCTGCTCGGCGACGGCACGATCACGCTGATCCGTTCGCCCGGCCACACGGTCGGTCACCAGTCCATTCTCGTGAAGACCGCGCGCCAGAACGTGCTTCTGGCGGTGGATGCCGCCGATACGCTCGATCACTGGGAGGAGAAGGCGCTTCCCGGCGCGCTCCATTCCGCCGTCGATGCGGTGCGTTCGGTGCGCAAGCTGCGCGCGGTTCAGGAAAACACCGGAGCCCTCGTGGTGGCCGGCCACGATCCCGAACAATGGGCGGCGATGAAGCGCGCGCCCGAGTATTATTGAGGAGATCCCGTCATGAAACTCTTGCGCTATGGCCCTTTGGGGCAGGAACGTCCCGGTCTCGTTGACGACAAGGGACGGTTGCACGATCTGTCCGCGCATGTTCCCGACATCGGCGGGGCGGTGCTCTCGCCCGAGGGGCTGGAGGCACTCGCGGCGATCGACCCCGCGACACTGCCGCTCGTCGAGGGCAATCCGCGCCTCGGTGCCTGCGTCTCGGGCGTCGGCAAGTTTCTGTGCATCGGTCTCAACTATGCCGATCATGCAAAGGAAACGGGAAAGGAGCCGCCGGAGGAGCCGGTGCTCTTCGCCAAGGCCGTTTCGGCGATCTGCGGCCCCAATGACGATATCGAGATCCCACGCGGCTCCGACCGGACCGACTGGGAGGTCGAGCTTGGTGTCGTGATCGGCTCACGGGCAAAGTATGTGTCTGAGGCCGATGCGCTCGAGCATGTCGCGGGCTATTGCGTCATCAACGACCTTTCCGAGCGGCGGTTCCAGTCGGAGCGCGGAGGCCAGTGGACCAAGGGCAAGGGGCACGACACCTTCGGCCCGATCGGGCCCTGGCTGGTCACCCGCGACGAGATCGCCGATGTCCAGAACCTCGACCTTTGGCTCGATGTCGACGGTGAGCGCCGCCAGACCGGCAATACCCGAACCATGATCTTCGGAGTGGCGCACATCGTCAGCTATCTGTCGCAGTTCATGACGTTGCTGCCCGGCGATGTGATTTCCTCTGGCACACCTCCCGGCGTCGGCCTTGGGATGAAGCCGCCCACCTTCCTCCGGGAGGGGCAGAAAGTGAGCCTGGGCATTTCCGGACTTGGCGAACAGCATCAGACGATGGTGCAGGCATGAGCACAGCGGCCGAGTGGCGCGCGCGGCTGACCGACCTGTCGGGAAAGACGGCCATCGTCACCGGCGGCGCACGCGGGCAGGGCGAGGCGGAGGTCCGCCTGCTGGCCGAATGCGGCGCACAGGTTCTCGTGTGCGATGTTCTCGAGGAGGAGGGGCAGGCGCTTGCCGCTGAACTCGGCGAGGCCGTGCGCTTTCGCCTGCTCGACGTGACCGACGCCTCCGCCTGGGAAGATGCTGTCGATGCTGCAGGCGACTGGACGGGGCGTCTCGATATCCTCGTCAACAACGCAGGCATCATCAACCGCACGCTGATCTCGGCAACCGAGCCGGCGGCCTGGCGACGGCTGATCGATGTCAACCTGACAGGCGCTTTTCTCGGCATCCGCGCCTGCGCCCCGCTGATGGCGGAAACCGGCGGCAGCATCGTCAATATCTCGTCGAACTCGGCCTTCTCGGGACATTCCGACCCGGCCTATACGGCGAGCAAATGGGGCTTGCGGGGCTTGACGCGGTCGGCGGCGATGGAATTCGCCGACAAGGGCATCCGCGTCAATGCGGTGTGCCCGGGTCTAATCGTCACCGGGCTCAACCGGAACTCGCCGCACCTCAAGCCGATGATCGACCTGACGCCGGCCGGGCGCTCCGGGGAGGCGGAGGAGGTGGCGCAGCTGGTGCTTTATCTTGCCAGCGACGCCTCGCGGTTCGTGACGGGCGAGGATTTCGTCATCGATGGCGGGTTCACCGCAGGAGCCGCCTACCGGCGGGTCGCCGTGGAGACCGGCATTCTGGGTTGAAATTCCAGGCATGCCTCCGGCGCCCATGACGACAAAAAAAAAGCCCCCGGCGGTTCGCACCGTCGGGGGCTTTTGCATATCTCGTGGCCGTCAGTACAGCAGGCTCGGAATGAACATGCTGATCGCTGGAATGTAGGTCAGCAGGATCAGCGCCACGACCATGAGCAGGATCGTCGGCAGGGCCGCCCTGAACACCTGCGACAGGGTCATGTCGGCAATTCCCATGGCGACGAACAGGTTTAGTCCGACCGGCGGCGTCAGCATGCCGACCGACAGGTTGACCAGCATGATCACGCCGAAATGCACCGGATCGACGCCAAGCTGGGCGGCGATCGGCTGCATCAGCGGTCCAAGGATGATGATCGCCGAGGCGCTGTCGAGGAAACATCCCGCGACCAGCAGGATCAGGTTGAGCAGAAGCAGGATCACAAAGGCTGAATCCGTGCTCGCAAGCACCTGCTGCGCGAGCTGGCCGGGCGTGCCGGAAATCGCGAGTAGCCATGAGAAGGCCGCAGCGCCGGCAGTGATCAGCAGAAGCGGACCCGACAGAAGGCCGGTGTTGCGCAGGATCTCCAGCGTGTCCTTGAGGCTGATCGAACGATAGATGACGGCACCGATGAACCAGCCGTAGAGGCAGGCGGTGGCGGCAGATTCCGTCGGAGTGAAGACGCCCGTGTAGATGCCGCCGAGCAGGATCACCGGAAGGCCGAGGCCCCAGGCCGAGCGCTTGAACGCCGTCCAGACCGTCTGGAATGTCGGAAAGGCGTCGCGCGGATAGCCCTTGTAGTAGGCGTAGATGCTGCTGTAGGCGATGAGCAGTCCGCCGATCAGAACGGCGGGCAGCAGCCCTGCGGCGAAGAGCTTGCCGACCGAAGTGCTGGTGACCGAACCATAGATGATGAGCGCGATCGACGGCGGAACGATGGGGCCGAGCGTGCCGGCAGTGGTGATCAGGCCGATCGCGAAGAAGCGGTCATAACCGGCCGCGACCATTGCTGGAAACATGATCGTGCCAATGGCGATCACGGTCGCGGGGCTCGATCCCGAGATCGAGCCGAACAGCAGGCAGGCGACCACGGTTGCCGCGGCAAGTCCGCCCGGCAACCAGCCGATCACCGCGCGGGCGAGATCGATCAGCCGCCCGGACAGGCCGCCGATGCGCATGAGCTCGGCAGCCAGGATGAAGAACGGGATCGACATCAGGGAGAAGTTGTTCATCCCCGAGAACATGCGCATGGGGACGACGACGGGATCGATTCCGCCGAAGAAGTAGAGCGCTGCCGTAACCGCCAGCGCCAGCGATGCGAAGATCGGCAGCCCGAAGAGGAGCAGGCCGAAGAATACCGGGACGAGTGCCGCGACCATGTGTTCTCAATCCCTCAGGCGTTCTTGATGTTTGTTTCAGGCGGCTTGTATTCGCCGTTTCTCACAAGGCTTTGCAGGATCAGCAGATACCGCATGAGCATCATCGCCCCGGAAACGGGGATCACGAGATAGACGAGCCCGACAGGGATGCGCATGGCGGGCGAGAGCTGCCCCATGTTCATCGTGTTCAGGTACAGGCGCGCGCCGTAGTAGATCAGCACGCCCGAAAAGATCATGCCCAGAAGGGCTGCAACATAGTGCAGCCCCCTGGCCATGCGTGGGCCGACGAAAGCATAGAGTGCGACGACGCTGATGTGCGCCGCATATCGCACGCCCATGCTGGCGGTGAGGAAGCTCATCGTGATGAGTGAGTAGAGGATGAGCTCCTCGGACCAGTACAGCGAGTTGTTGAAGATGTAGCGGGCTACGACCTGGGCGATTGCGACGACTGTCGCGGTCAGCATCAGGAGCGTCACCAGCCCGCCCTCAACGCGGTCAATGATCCTGTTGAGTGTCTCGAGCATGTTCGCCGACCCTGTTCTCGGATCAGCCCTTGGCCGCGGCCAGGGCCTTGTCCATGATCTCCGGCGTCACCTTGGAGCGGAACTCCTCGTAGATCGGCTTGGAGGCCTCGATGAAGGCGGCGCGGCCTTCCGGGGTCAGCTCGATGATCTCGATCTGGCCCTTGATCTCCTCGAGGATCTTGGCCTCGTCCTCGGCGGTCAGCTCGCGGGAATAGTCGCGGGCAACGACGAAGGCGTCTTCCATGACCTTCTTCAGGTCATCCGGCATGCCGTCCCAGGTGGCCTTGTTCACCACGGCCGCATAGGTGTGGTAGGCGTGGTTGGTCATGGTCATGTACTTCAGCACTTCGTAGAAGCGCATGGAGTAGATGTTGGCGAGCGGGTTTTCCTGCCCCTCGACCACGCCCTGTTGCAGACCGTTGTAAACCTCGGTGTAGGCCATCGCGGTCGGGTTCGCGCCATAGGCGCGGTAGGTCGCCAGGATCGTCGGTGCCTGCAGCGTACGCATCTTGATGCCCTGCAGGTCCTCCGGCTTGGTGATCGGGCGAACGTTGTTGGTCATGTGGCGGAAGCCGGCGCCCCAAAGGTTGACACCGTGCAGGTTGTTCGCCTCGAGCGTGTCGAGGAGCGAGCGACCGACCTCGCCGTCGAGGACGCGCTTCATCGCGGCGTCATCGGCCATCAGGAAGGGCAGGTCGAAGAGATACATCTTCTCCTGGAAATTGGCGAGATTGCCCGTCGGCGGGATGGCGATATGGGCAACGCCCATCTGCACCTGCTCGATGATCTCGACGTCGCCGCCGAGCTGAGCGGCCGGCCGGACGTTGATCTCGATGCGGCCGCCCGAGTTCTTCTCGACTTCTTCCTTGAACTTCACCGCGGCGCGGGCGTTCGGGGTGCTCTCGGTCAGGACGTGCGCGAAGGTCAGCGTGTAGTCGGCGGCAAAGGCCGATCCCGAGACGAGCATGGCGGCCGCGGCCACCAGCGAAACCTTGAGTTTGCGGAAAGACATGTCAGTTCCTCTCTGTTTTTATATGTAACGGATCGTCAGCTCCGAAGAGGCGGTTTGCCCAGGCGCTGGGATCCGGTTCCGATCGCGGCCTCGATGGCCCGGGCCACTGCGATCAGGCGCTCCTCCTGCATTGGCGGAGCGATCAGTTGCAGGCCCACCGGCATGCCGTTGGCATCGAGCCCGGCCGGCAGTGTGAGCGCGCACCATCCGAAGAGATTGACGATGGCCGTGTTGCGCAGGGCCATCATGTTGGCGTGGCGGTAGACGTCCATGTCGGCGAGGTCGTCGAGCCGGGGAGGACTGATCGCCACGGTCGCGGTGACCAGAACGTCGACCTCGTCGAAGACCGAGAGCGCCTGGCGGCCGCAGGCGGCAAGCACCGCGCGCCGACGCAGATACTCAGTCGCCGGCATGCTGTCGGCGCCTTCGATCCGCAGCCGCACGACCGGATCGAGCGTCGCGATCCGCTCGGGGAAACGTGCGTCGAGAAGGGTTCGAAGCTCCGGCGCGGCGAGGCCGCCCTTGGCGAAGATGTCGAGAACCTCGGCGACGCCGGGCAGTTCGACGGCGACCGCCGAACGGCACTTCGGGGAAAATTCCGCCAGTGTCCTGGAGAAGACCGAGGACACCGAAGGATCAATGTCTTCGTTGAAGGGCCTGTCCGGAAGGCCGATGCGCAGCGTGGCGAGATCGACCGGCGCGATGTCCTCGCGGTTGCGTTCCATGAAGGCGGGGTCAAGGGCGGCGAAGGCGAAGGCCAGATCCGCGACCGAGCGGCAGAGCAGGCCCGGCGTATCGAGAGAGGGCGACAGCGGGAAGATGCCGTCGAGCGACCAGCGCCCGTGTGTCGTCTTGAGGCCGACCTGTCCGGTTACCGAGGCGGGGATGCGGACAGAGCCGGCGGTATCGGTGCCGAAGGCGACAAGGGCCGATCCTTGCGCGAGCGAGACGCCGGCGCCCGAGCTTGAACCGCCGGGTGCGCGGGGGGCGTCGACCGACCAGGGATTGACCGGTGCGCCCCAATGGGCGTTGGTCCCGAGGCCGCCGAAGGCGCATTCGACCGTATGTGTCTTGCCGGTGACCACGCCGAGCTGGGAGCGCATCCGCGAGACAAGCGGTCCGGGGCGCTGCCATTCGGCGGGAAGCGCCTGTGCCATGCCGGCGAAGACCGGGTAGCCGGGGACGCCGAACAGGTCCTTGACCGAAACCGGGATGCCCTGCAGCGGGCCAAGGTCCATTCCCGAGGCGAAGGCCGCGTCGGCGACGCCGGCCTGCCGGGCGGCGAGGCCATCATCGATGGTCTTGTAGGCGTTCAGCCGCGCCTCGGTTGCCTCGCGGGCCGAAACGGCCGCTGTATGCAGGGCGGCGGCGGTGATGCCGCCTTCTCTCAGGTCTCCGGCAATCTGGCGCAGAGACCGCTCCTCACTCGACATTGGACCTCCTCTCGTCCGCACGGCGGAATTGGCGGACCACGATTGGAGGACGTTATCAGCAGCCGACCGAATTTCCAGACGGCGTTCGCAAAAACCGCACGCCGCCACGATTTGGCCGAATACGTCCCTGAGGATGTCGAGCCTTGGTAAAACGGCGTATCCTCTTCAATCATATTATTGAATAAAAAAGAGAAAAACCTGCTTTTGAGGTGGCGCAAACGCGCCCTTACGCATGGTTCACGTTGCGTCTGATTGTGATTGCGTTGCCAAAAATGCAAAGCCGTGATCTCAGAAGCGCACCACAACGGCTTTCAAAAAACGGAATAATCTCCCTGTTGCAAACAGGGAGAACTGCATGACTGGCAAGCTTGAAAGCCGGCTCAAGGAGATGGGAATCGTCCTGCCGCGTCCGCCGAAGCCGATCGCCAACTACATTCCGGGCGTCGTTGTGGGGAACATCCTCTATCTGTCCGGGACGCTCGGCACCCAGCCGGATGAAAACGACAATGACATCATGCCGATCAGCGGCAAGCTCGGGTCCGACCTCACCGTCGAGGAGGGGTATCGCTCCGCCCGCCTGATGGCGATCAACCATCTTGCCCTGATGAAGGCGGCGCTCGGCGGCGACCTCGACCGCGTCAAGCGGATCGTGAAGATGGTCGGCTATGTGAATTCCGCGCCGGGCTTCACCGAGGCCCATCTGGTGCTGAACGGTGCTTCCGATCTCTACGTCGAACTTCTGGGTGAGGAGAACGGCAAGCACGCGCGCGCCGCGCTTTTCCAGCATGAGCTGGGCCTCGACGCGCCCGTCGAGGCGGAACTGACGGTCGAGATCTACGCCTGATCGACCCAGTGGCGAAGGCGCGCGCGGGTCAGTATATCCTCGTCGCGCGCCTGCCAGGCGGGGAAGCCGGCAACGGCGCCGTGAAGAAACGTCTCGGCCGACTGCGGCAGCTGCCGGTCGCGCCGGATCGCTGCTGATATGTGGCGGTGCTGGAAGTCCGGGCAATCGAGGTTCACCGGCACCAGCGTGCCGGCCTCGAGTTCCGCCTGCACGGCTTGCGCCGGCACGAACAGTATGGCCGAGGCCTGCATCGCATAGGCGATGAGAAACTGGAGCTGGTTCGAGACGATCACCGGCTTGACCATCTGCCCGAGTTTTTTCCAGGTCCGCACGAGAAGCTGATGAATGCCGAAGCTCTCGTCGGGCAGCACATAGCTGTAGCTGGCCACCTCCTGGAGGCTGACCGGCGCGCCCTGCGCGAGCGGGTGGCCTGGTGGCACGAAGGCCATGAGCGGTTGCCGCCACTGGCCGAGCGGCTCGATCACCGGATGGGTGAAGTGATCGTAGACGAAGCCGATATGGCAATCGTACTGCTCCAGCGCCTCGAACACCCGGTCGCGGCTTCGGATGAGAACCCGGAAGCGGACGCCGGGGTTTTCGGCGGTGAAGGCTGTGATGCAATGGGCCAGGAAGGCGCGTGTGACGCCCTCGACCGTTGCGATGGTCACCCGGCCGGTGCGCATGCCCTGCAGGTCCGTCAGGTCGCTTTCCAGATAGTCGAGCCTTGCGAAGATTTCCGTCAGCCTGTCTCGCAGTAGCAGGCCGGCCTCGGTCAACTGGACGCCGTTCGAGCGCCGCTCGAGCAGCTCGGCGCCGAGTTCCCGCTCCAGGTTGGCGATCTGGCGGCTGAGAGCCGAGGGCGCCAGATGGAGGCGGTCGGCCGCCTGCCGGATCGAATGGCAGCGCGTGATCTCCAGAAAATAGCGACCCGCCTTGAGATTGATCACGCGCCCTTGCCCCTTGCCGCCTGTGTGAGAGCCCTGTTCTAGGACGCGGGCTCACCTTGCCGCAATGCACTTGCCACTGACTGTCGCGCGATTGACCGGCTCAGGCTTTGCTGCGATCTTTCGAGTCATATGCAATCGCCCGGATGGGGTCTTGAAAAGGAACGATTCCCGGGTGCGACAGGACGATCAGGGACAGACGGCCTCGGCTGGCGCAGTCGTTTCACAGCTCACAGGCGATATGCCAGGCATCGATGATCCGGCACGCGCGCGCGTCGGCTTGTGCTCCGTGTCGCTCGACAGCGCGGGCACACAGGCCGCGATGCAGCCCTGGATCGGGATGGAATGCTACCAGCTCGGCTCCGGCCGGCGGCTCGGGCAGATGGACATTGTCGACGTCGGCGGTCGGCAGGTCGTGCGCGAGCGCCAGGACGTCGCGGTGCAGAAGGTGGGCGTGACGCCGCGCGATCTGTGCACCATCTCCTGCTGCACCCATCATCCTTCCTTCCGCTTCTCCGATCACTGCGCCGGCAACGCCGACACCGTCTTCTTCATGCCGGAGAACACCGAGTTCGACCTCTATGTTCCGGACGGAACCCAGACGGCCTATGTCAGTCTCAGTCAGGAGGCATTCCTGGCCGCCGCGCGGGTTCTCGATCCCGCCGGATGGGAGCGGCCGGAAGGCGGTGTGATGCAGCTGCGAAGCGCGGGCATATCCCGGTTCAGCGACACGGTGGCGCTTTGGTTTGATGCGGTGAGCGCCGCACAGGAGCGCAAGGAAACCGTGGACCCGCGCATCATGCACGATCTTCTGCTTCAGATGGTCCTGCAGGCGGTGAGCGCGCCGGCGTCGGGCGAGGGATGGCGGCCGAGCGCGGGGACCCGGGCCAGGGCGCTGCGTGTCGGCCGAATGGCGCGCGAGTACGTCGAAGACCGCCTCGATGCAGATGTTCTACCCACCGTCGTCGACATCTGCCGGTCCATCGGCGTATCCGAGCGCGCGCTGCAATACGCATTCCGCGAGTACGTCGGCATGGCGCCTGTCGCCTATCTACGCAACTGCCGGATCAATCGCGTCCGCGAGACGTTGCGCGTCGCCGACCGGCGAAACACGACGGTTACAGAGGTGGCGATGCGCTTCGGCTTTCTGCACCTGGGGCGGTTTTCCAGCGACTACAAGCGCTTGTTTGGCGAGACGCCATCAGCGACGCTCGCCACCTGATTTCAATCTCCGCAAGGACCACAATAGGCGAGGCATGCCTGATTTTGCGGGTATCGGATAGTCGCCTCGTTTTCTCGTTTCTAGGGTTGCCGCCACGATTGGCGAACCGGGCGGAGGGACCTCCGCTCGGCACGCGCGTCGCCATCCCGGCAAATAGTGAGCCCAGAAGCGAGAAGCATGAAGTCTTTGCGAGATACGTCCCCTGCCGTGTGCGATTCCATAAGGATCGGTCGGAGCCTGGTAGCGTCGTGCTGGCGGAGCGCCTCGGCGGCGATGCTGGCGACCACGGCGCTTGCCGGAGGCTGGCTCATTGCCCCGGGTGGCGCGCGCGCGGCCGACGTTTCGATCAATTCCAACGAGACCGTCAATGGGCTCACGGGCGGCACGTTGGGCGATCCCTTGGTGGCGGACGTCCTCCTGGTCGGCGAGAGCGCGGTTGGCACGCTTTTGATCGAGCAGGGAGGCACGGTCGAAAGCAGCTCGGCTGGCATCGGCCAGTTGCCTGCGGGCAAGGGCGCGGTGACGATCACTGGCGACGGCTCCACCTTTTCCAGCACGGGCGACCTGAGCATCGGCAAATCGGGAGCAGGCAGCCTGACCATCTCCGACAGCGGTGTGGTGACGGCTGGTGGCGCAACGGTCATCGCCAGGGATGCCGGCTCGAGCGGCACGCTCAACATTGGCGCGGCCGAGGGTGACACGGCTGTCGCGGCCGGCACGCTGAACGTTGACACGGTGACCTTCGGAGCCGGTGTCGGCACAATCGTCTTCAACCACACGGATACGGATCGTGTGTTTGCCGCCGATATGGTCGCCGGCGCCGGCAGCAGCCGTATCCGACATCTGTCGGGCACGACGACCTTGACTGGCACGAGCGGGGTCAGCGGCGCCGTCACGGTGACGGGAGGTACGCTGGCGATTGCAAGCAGCGGCACGCTCACGAGCGGGAGCGGAAACATCGATGGGCCGACCGGGGCGGAGGCGACGCTGAAGCTGTCGGGCGCAAACGCCGGCTGGACCATCAGCGGCGCCCTCAATGTCGGCCTTGCGGCCAGCGGCACGCTGCTGGTCGAGACCGGAGCGAAAGTCGAGAACGCCAGCGGAACGCTCGGCCTCATGTCCGGCTCGCATGGAACGGCCACTGTCACCGGGCCGGGGGCGCACTGGAAGAATAACGGCGATCTCAGCGTCGGATATTCCGGTACCGGCACCATGACCGTGTCCGACGGTGGTCTGGTGGAGAACAAGACCGGCGTCATAGGCACGTTCGCAACCGACGTCAGCACGGTCACCGTCACCGGCGCGTCGTCACTGTGGAGCAATGACGGCGATCTCTTCGTGGGGCAGGGCGGCAGCGGCGCGCTGTCCGTGGAAGAAGGCGGCAAGGTCGCCAACACAGAGGGCTTCCTCGGCTATGCCGTCGGATCGAGCGGCACGGCAACCGTTTCGGGCAACGGGTCGACATGGTCCAACACCGGTGGCCTCATCGTCGGAAACCGGGGGCGCGGCGATCTGAAGGTGCTGGCTGGCGGTAAGGTCGAAAGCGGCTACGGAACCATCGGGTTTGAGAAGGATTCCATTGGCGAGGTCACGGTCTCCGGCGCCGGCTCGCTCTGGAAAAACAACAGCATCTTGTGGGTTGGCCGGTCGGGAAACGGCACGCTTACCGTGGCCGATGGTGGCGCGGTGGAGTTGAGCTATGGCTACATCGGCGAGGGCACGGGGGCCGTCGGCGTGGCCACGATCACCGGTCCCGGCTCCACGCTGCGCAGCGCCGGTGCATTGCGGGTAGGGTCGTTGGGCAAGGGCACGCTGATCGTCGCGAACGGCGGTGCCGTCGAGAACACCAACGGCACCATCGGCTACAGCGCGGGCGCGGAGGGCTCGGTGACAGTCACAGGCGTCGGCTCCAGCTGGACAAACGCCATCAACCTGAAGATCGGCAATGGCGGCAAGGGTGAACTGACGGTCGCGAACGGCGGTGTGGTCAATGTCACGGGAGCGGTCACGATCGCCCAGCAGGCTGGGTCGGCGGGTGTTCTCAACATCGGCTCTGCCTCCGGCGCGACGGCGACGGCGGCTGGAGTGCTGAACGTCGACAGCATCGCCTTCGGTGACGGTGCGGGACAGATCGTCTTCAACCACACGGGCACGGCCTTCGGGTTTTCCTCCGACGTCACCGGCACTGGTGTCATCCTTCAGGAAGCGGGCGTCACCCGGCTCACCGGCGACTATTCGGGCTTCCTCGGCACGGTAGCGGTGTCCGGCGGTACGTTGGCTGTCGACAGCGTGTTCGATGCGGCCATCTCCGTCCTGTCCGGAGGCACGCTGGCCGGCAACGGCACGCTGAGCAACGTGACGCTCGCATCCGGCGCGAGGGTCTCCCCGGGCAATTCCATCGGCACACTGAACATTGCCGGCGATCTCGGCTTTGTCGCGGGCACGAGCTACGCGGTCGAGGTGACGGGAGGAGGCGCCGTCGCCGGCGTCAACAACGACATTGTCCGCGCCACCGGTCATGTCACGATCGATGTCGGGGCCAGCGTCACGGTCGGCCCGGAAAACGGCACGGACACCGGTGTGACCTATTCGCCCGCCACCCGATACACGATCCTCACTGCCGATGCCGGGCGCGTCGGCATGTTCGGCGGCGTCTCCGACAGCTTCGCCTTCCTGGACGCGGAACTCTCCTATGACGCCAACAACGTTTACATGACGCTGTCGCGCAACGACATCGACATCGCCGATGTCGGCCAGACCCGGAACCAGATTGCCACCGGCACGGCGATCCAGAGTACCGGCATCGGCAGCTCGGTCTACGACACCATCCTGGGATTGAGCCTGGAACAGGTCCGCTCGGCCTTCGACCAGATGTCGGGAGAGGTTCACGCTTCCGTACAGACCACACTGGCGCGCGACAGCGTTTTCGTGCGCGGGGCGGTGAATGCGCGTATTCGCGCCGCCTTCGACGGAGTGGCGACCTCAGGGCAGCCACAGATCGCGACCCATGGAGGGATGGACGGGATCGTTGGAGAGCATGGAGGCGCGCGCGTCTGGGGCGAGGCTTTCGGTGCGTGGGGGCGCAACGATGGCGACGGCAATGCGGCCACGCTTGAGCGCACGACAGGCGGTTTTTTTGTCGGCGCCGACATGCAGACGGCTTTTGGGTGGCAGGCCGGCATTGTCGCTGGCTACGGGCGTACGGCTTCGTCCGTCGATGGGCGCGCCTCTTCAGCCGATGTCGACAGCTATTCGGCCGGTGTCTATGCCGGCCAGCAGTTCGGCCCGCTCGGCCTGAGGCTGGGGGGGGTCTATACCTGGCATGACGTTGATACCCGCCGCGACGTGGCCTTTGGTGCCTTCACGGATCGGCTTTCCGCCGACTATTCGGCGGCGACTGCCCAGGTGTTCGCGGAGATCGGCTACCGGATCGAGCGCGATCTGGTTCGCCTCGAGCCCTTCGCCGGGCTTGCGCTGGTACACCAGAGCAGCGACGGTTTCGCTGAAACAGGCGGTGCGGCTGCCTTGACCGCGGGCTCGACCTCGCAGGGGATAGGGGTCTCGACGTTCGGCCTGCGTGGCGAGGTCGATCTTGCGTCCGTTGTCGGGGCTCCGGCGTCGTTCACCGGGTCTCTCGGCTGGCGTCACGCCTTTGGCCGGGTCGATACGACGACACCGATGGCGATGACCGGATCGGTACCGTTTTCCATCGCCGGCGCGCCCATCGACCGGGATACGCTGGCCCTCGAGGCCGGTGTCAGGGTGGCGCTTGGAGCCGGTGCGCGCGTCGACGTCAGCTATCGCGGCGAGCTTGGCGCCAGCGCCAGCGACCAGGGCGTCACGGCAAGACTGTCGCTCCCGTTCTAGGGAGGACATTGGTCTGCGCGGATCTCACAGTTTGCGGAAGACGGCGGCATAGTCGAGGCGTTCGCCGTCTTCATACTCTTTGAAGCGCTGTGTGCCGGGCATGTCGGCCCAGTCGCGCGCATATCCGCGAAACGGCGGCGGTACGCGCGAGATGAGCGCCGCGCGCCGGGGTGCGTCCTCGGCGATCGCGGTGAACACATGGGCTGTGATGTCGCGAAAGCGCAGCGGCGCGAGACCCGCCGCTTCGGCCAGTTCGCTGACATAGGACTTCTGGCCTTCGAAGTCCTGTCGCGTGTAGCCGACCGAGAGTGTCAGCAGCCCGCCCGGGCGCAGCACGCGGGTCGCCTCGGGCAGGAAGTCCTCCATGCGGATATAGCTCGCCGCACCGACGCTGAAGACGAAGTCAAAGGCCGCGTCGTCGAGCGGCAGGCGTCGTCCGTCGCCGCTGACCACCGAAATCGCCGGATCGCCGCGGAACCGGTCGCGACAGACGCGCGCGGCCGCCCGGTCGACATCGACGCCCGTGATCCGCGATTGCGGGTGAAGCATGCGGGCCACCCGCATGCCGCCGCCGAGTCCGCAGCCGATGTCGAGCATTGCCGCGCGCGAGCCGTCGAGATCCCGCGTCATCTCGTCGATGACAACCTGATAGAGCGTCGCCTGCAACGCCTCGCGGGCAAACTGTGGTTCGGCGAGGATTGCCGGTGCAGCGGGTGCATAGCCGCTGTTGAAGAAGTTGAGCCGTCGCGCTGGCGAGAGCTTGTAGAGAATGAAGTAGATCGCCTCCTGCAGGCGGTCGCGCGCCTGACGCGGCAGGTGCTTCTGGATCGACTTCTTGAGCTCGAAAAGCGCGGACATGGCGGGAGATCCGGTTCAGGTCTGTCGGGCCATGGCGCGGCGGCGCGCGAGCGTGGCGTGATGAAGGAGAGGCGCGCCGCTCTCGAAGCCGCGCGCATGAGGCCGAAACTCGACATTGCCCTTGCCGGAGCAGGTCGGGTCACGGACAGGAACGGCGAAGAAGACCGGCTCCCGTGTGACGGCAGCTTTCGCAAGCCTCGCGGCGGCGCGGAGCGCTGCGCTTTGCGGTGGGGTAGGGGCGCGGCCGGTCACGTCACGGTTCCCGCGCTGCCTGCTGGAGCCGCTCGCGCACGGCGTCGAGCACCTGATCCGCGTGGGAAAGCCAGCCCTGGCCGGGGGCGCCTGCCGGCGCCGGGCGGGCGGAGGCGGGATCTTCGGCAAGGCGCAGGATTTCGTCGCGCCAGCCGCGCCCGTCGGTCGGGTCGAGAAGCGTCGCCCGTCCTGCAAGCGCTTCCCGGTGTGCGGCGATGTCGGAGGCGACGACCGGCACGCCGAGGGCTGCTGCTTCCGCCGGCACCAGGCCGAAGCCCTCGGCGAGCGAGGGGGCGAGAACGCCGGCCGCGCCGCGCATCAGCGCCACGATTTCCGCATCGGTGAAGCCGTTCGCCTCTGCCACATGCCCCGAAAGGCCCCGGCTGCGGTCGAGCGCGGCCAGGACATCGTCGCACGCCCAGCCGCGTCGCCCGGCGATCACCAGGCGCGGAACCATGGTCGAGGGCAGGCGCTCGGTCAGGCCGCGCCAGAGGTTGAGGAGGAAGCCTATGTTCTTGCGGCCCTCGATGGTGCCGGCACAGAGGAAATAGGGGCGCGTGGTGGCCGGTGGGGGCAGGGCGGTCGTTCCGGGACCGATGTCGCCGGGCAGCGGCACCACCGCGACGGGCGGGCGCGCCAGCCGCTCCTCCGCCTGGAACCGGGCGAGCCGTTCCGCTGTCGCCTTCGAATTCACCAGCAGCAGTTCGCCGCTCGCCGAGATCGCGCGGATGCGGGCCTTGTGCTCCTCGGTGCTGGCCGCGCCGCAAAACTCCGGGAAGTCGACGGGGATCAGGTCATGCAGGAAGAACGCCGGGCGCACCTTGCTTCGCTCCAGCCAGCGAAACAGATGCCGTTTCTCCAGCAGGATATGGGAGACGTGCAGATAAGCGGTCGGCATGTCGTTGGCGGATGCGAGCGGCCCAAGCCCCTCGGACGCGCGTGCCGCCGCCTTGAGGATCTGCCAATAGGCGGGAAGCCGCGTGCTGCGCGGCTGCGGGGCCTCGAAGCGGACCGCACCCGCGCGCTCGCGGGTGAGCGTGTTCGCGCTTTCGAGCCAGTCGACGAGCGCGCGGTAACAGGCGCGCGCGTCGCTCTGTTCGTCGATCCGCGTGCGGTGGGCGAGGATGCGGTGGAACTGCGCGCCCGACAGCGAGATCTGCCGCCCCGGCGTCAGCACCACATAGCGCAGGTCGCTCCAGCGGCCGGCGGCCTCCGGCATGGCGAGCCGGCGCACCAGCGCGTCCTCGACGCGGTCGATGCCCGAGCGCGAGGGATGGTAGAGGTGGGCGAGCGTCCGCGTGACGTCGAGGAGCAGCCTCATCGCCGGAGCGCCCCGCTCATGCTGTCGGCGCTGGGCTTGGGGCGAGGGAGCGCCGGCCGTGGTTGTCGAGCAGGCGGGTGACCTCGGCCTGGATCTCCGCGATGCCGATGGCGTTGACGCAGGGGCTGATGCCGGTGAGCCCGGTGAGGATGCAGGGCAGATCCTCGTTGCGCCAGCACGGCGAGCACCCATAGACCTCCGGCTTCCACAACACCGTCGCGTGCTTGTGGTGGCGGGTGAAGGTGCGCCCGTCCGTTGGCCCGAAGAGCGCGACGACGGGAACGTCGAAGGCGGCTGCGGCGTGAAGGAAGGCGGAATCGACGCTCACCATCGCGTCGAGCCGCGACACCAGAGCCAGCGAGGTGGCAAGCGACTGGCCGGCCGTGGACCAGATGCCCGGGCCTTGCGGAATGCCGTCGGCGAGGTGGTGGAGCACGATGACGTCGTGGTCCTCGGCAAGCTTGACGATCAGCTCGCCGATGCGCGGATGGTCCTTGTAGCTGTCGCGCGAATAGGGCTGCACGCCGACGACCGGCCGCCTGCCGATGCCGCGCTCCGCCAGGAAGGCGTCGCGCGCGGCGCGCTGGTCGGCGTCGAGCTCCATCTGGATGTTCCAGCCGTGGCGCGTGAGCAGGCGCTTGCGAATGCCCATGCCCCGGGCGAAGAGCTCGACCCGCCCCTTGCGCACATGCGGCCTGGTCCTGCTTTCGTAGCGTCCGGCCGGGCAGATCGTCAGATTGCGCCAGCCGCGATACGAAAGGGTGTCGAGCGGCGCGCCGTTGATGTCGATCAGGCGCACATGCGGGTTGTCGAGGAAGATCGGGAAGAACCCCTTCGGCACCGCCAGATCGACCGGTTGGCCGGACTTGAGCGCCAGCGCCCGCAGGCCGGGCGTCATCATCAGCAGATCGCCGATCCCGCCCATCGCGCGGGTGACGAGATAGCGGCGCGAGAGTCCGGCCTCCGCCGCTTTGGGCGCGGTCGGCGCGGTCGCGGGCTGGCGCCAGCGCAGGTCGCCGAAGCGCGACAGCAGATCGAAGAGCACCGCCATGCGCAGCGCCAGCGTTCCGCGCCTCAGGCGTGTGAGAACGCGCGGCACCAGCCCGCGTCGCGGCCGGCGCGCACTGACCAGCCGGCGCGCGGTGGTCACCAGCAGATGCGCGAACAGTCCTTCCGCCGCCGGTGGGGTATCGGCGGCGGCAAGGAACGGGGCGAAGGTGCGGGCGATGCCGACGGCCTTCATCTTGCCGTTGCGGATCAATCGGCGGCCGTGCACCAGATAGTCGGTGCCGCGCGCGCCGATGCGTCCGTCCATGAGCATGGCCTTGCCACGGATCTCGACCACGCGGCGGTAGTCGTTGAAGCCGCCCTGGATCAGGTAGGGCCGGTCGGCCAGACCGCCGATGGCCTCTTCCACGCCCTCTGGATCGCCCATGATCAGATGGACGTCGGCATGAAGGATGCGCACGCCGATCGCTTCCGCCGGATACAGCTTCTCGACGAAGGTGGCGAAGTCGGAGATCAGTTTCTCGAAGCGATGGATCGGGCCGGGATCGCGGGTGCGAAACAGCGGCTTGTAGGCCTCGAACACGGCTTCCAGCGCGGCGAGCGCGCGGCTGCAATCGGACGGCCGCACGCGCGGAACGCCGGAAACGGTCTGCCCCTGCGCCTTCAGCGTCTCGATGATGCGCTCCGCGTTCCGGTATTCCCGGTAGCTGGTTTCATCCAGAAACGCGCCGAAGAACCGCTCGAGCGTTTCCTCCAGCGTCGCGAGAGTGGCCTGGGCGGCGGGCGTGGCATCTGTCACGGAGGCGTCGAGCTCCTTCTGCGCGATCGCGGACATCAGGTCCGTAGCGGTTGAGTTCGGCGGAAACGCGGCGTCGCGGCTTGCGGGCGAGGAATCGGCGCCGCCGCCGCGCGCTTCCTTCCGGTTATCCGATGGGAGCCCTCGCAGGCAACCCAAAAGCACATCCGGTGCCTGCGAAATCCCCGCTGTCGGGCCCGATGCTAGACTCGTTTGCGCCGGGCATTGCACCGCCGTTGGCCAAACTTGCCCGCACCGCACGTCGCCGGCCGTCCGCCGCCCGTGTCTCCCGTTCCCCCTCGCACAGAGAGGACCACCGCATGTCCATCGATCCCGCAACCGCAACGCCGCTGCTCGCTCTCCCCCTCATCCAGGCCGCGCAGGCGCAAAAGCATGTCACCCACAACGAGGCGCTGATGGCGCTCGACGCGCTGTTGTTCCTGGCGCTGGAGCGGTCGGATCTGGCCACCGCTCCCGAGGAGGCGGGCGAGGCGGCGCGCTATCTGGTCGCCGCGCCGGCGACCGGCGCCTGGGCGGGACATGAGGGCGAGATCGCTCTCAGGCGCGACGGGGCCTGGCTTTTCCTTGCGCCCGCCGAGGGGTGGTGCGCCCTCGACCGCGCCCGTGGCGTGCTGATGCTGCGCGGGGCTGCCGGCTGGCGTGACCTTGCCGAGCTGCCCGATGCCGGGCGTGACGACCTCGCCCGCCTCGGCATCAACGCCAAGGCCGATCCGGTCAATCGTCTCGCCGTGCGCGCGCCCGCCAGCCTCTTTGTCGGCGAGACGGGCTCGCACCGGCTGACGGTGAGCAAGGGAGCGGCCGGCGACACGGCGGCGCTGCTTTTCCAGACCGACTATGCGGCGCGCGCCGAGATCGGCCTTTGCGGCGACGACAACCTGTCTCTCAGGGTTGCCCGCGACGGAGGCGGCCTGGCACCGGCGCTGACCGTCGCCCGCGCCTCGGGAAACGTCGGCATCGGCACCACGGAACCCGGCGCGGAGCTGGAGGTCTCCGACACAAACGGCGACGGCGACTGCCGCCTGCAACTGCGCACCGGCAACGAAATCGCCCAGTTCGGCGTGTCCACGACCCAGGTCTTCATCGACACCACCGACGAGAAGCCTTTTGTGCTCTATGGGAATGGGCAGGCCCGCCTGATTCTCTCATCTGACGGACATATTGGAATTGGAACGTACACACCTACTGTGAAGATGCACGTCACGGGGGCAATCCGAACTGCTGTCTATGAAAAGCCCGATCTGCCTGACGCTACGATCTCTGGTGTTGGTTCTCATGCATTCATGCGCGATGAATATCTTTCTGTTTTTCCGGTGTATTCTGATGGCGTTGCATGGCGATTTTATTCGAATAACGAAGAGATTGTTTGAATTTTACAATATCTGATTTTTATATATTTAAATGACTGTTGACATTCGTATAATGCGAGCGCTTTGGCTTGACGTCATGTCTTGGGATGTGCGACGACGGCACAGGTCAAACTTGCCTTGCGCAGGAGAGCACTCGTGCCGGATAAAGATGAGCAGGATCTTAGCGATCTGAGCCGAAAAATTTCCCTTCTTCGTTCACTCGTGAACGAGCATGATCAGCCGAATATCAACGCTCTTAGCGAGGCTATTCGGAATATTGACAATATTGCTCTCAATATAAAATTCTTCGGTTATGAGTTGGCGCGCAAGTTGGCGGACGATCTTCCGGTCCGGACAGGTTTGCAGGCTCAAGCCGTTGAGTTGATGTCAAAGGCGAGTACACAGAGCGATCTTGAGTCTGACTGGGTCGCTTATTGGTGTGAGCGACTTAAGATTCCTTTGGTCTTTCATAGGAAGATCTGGGAGCTCTGTTATGCAATGCAGGCATTCCATCAAGCTGGTGTCCTGCGACCTGGTGCTCGAGGTCTGGGGTTCGGGTGCGGTACTGAGCCACTTCCATCTTTGATGGCCAGCTATGGTGCGGAAGTGGTCGTTACGGACCTTCATCCGGATGCGCAGGAAACCTCGGGCTGGGCGAATACCAATCAGCACACCAAGGCGCTTGATGTTGCCTTCAAATCTGAACTGGTGGATCGGGCTACCTTTGATCGCAATGTGTCGCTTCGCTACGTTGATATGAACGACATTCCTTCCGATCTTCGTGGTTTTGATTTCTGCTGGTCGATATGTGCGCTTGAGCATCTTGGTAGTATCAAGAAGGGCCTCGATTTTATCGAAGCCTCTATTGATACGCTAAAGCCCGGTGGTGTGGCTGTGCATACGACTGAGTTCAATTTTTCGCGTGATGATGCGACGATTGATAACTGGGGGACGGTTCTTTTCCAGCGGCGCCATTTTCAGGAGATCGCGGAGCGCCTTCAAGGGAAGGGGTTTAACGTCGCGCCGCTCAACTTTGATATTGGTGACAAGCCTCTCGATAAGTTTATCGACCTGCCACCGTTCCCACACGACATGAAGGGCCTAATGGCTGAGTATTGGAATGTCGGTAGCAATCATATCAAGGTTTCGGTGGACGGATTTCCAGCGACTTGCTTTGGTTTGATTGTTACTAGGTGAGGCTTTTGTGTCGGATGGGGGAGGTGGCCGGTGGCTGACGAGCGCGGGATCCTGAGGGATAAACAGTACAGTCAGGCCTATTACGATGAGCACGTTGAGGCTGGCCTTGACTATCTAGCCTACGGCGAGTGGCATGAAGCCTATGCATTGATGGTTGCTGAGGCGACCTTGCAGACGGACTTTGTCTCACCGGCTGTTCTGGATGCTGGGTGCGCTTGCGGCGCGCAGCTTCAAGGGTTTCGCAAGTCCGGGTTGTTCAAAAAAGTACTCGGCATCGATATGTCGAGTGCGATGATCGAGATGGGGAAATCTCACTTCGGATTTTCGTCTGCTGAGCTGATGGCCGGCTCTATAGAGCATATCCCTTTGCAAGATGAGGATCTGACGCTCATTAATTCGGGTCAAGTGCTCGAGCATATCCCGGATGAACTCATAGATTCAATTTTAGCCGAGTTCTTTCGGGTTCTTGTTCCAGGTGGGCGGACGTTCCATAATCTCGCGGCGCTCAAGCGGTTCGACGCACTCGATATTCATGATGGCGACCCCACGCATGTGAATGTCAAGCCAACGATGTACTGGGCAGAGAAGTTTGCCAAGGCTGGTTTCCTTCCTGACTTCGAGAGCTATGATCGTTTCGTGCGTTCGAAGTATTCACCAGGTGCAGGATACCCTAACTTTTTTTCAACCTATGAGATATGGACCACCGTCGCATATATGAAACCTGCCTCATAGTGAGTCGTGAAATGGTCCTAAATGATGGATTTAAGGCCGTAGATAAGTTTCTCGATATAGCCCTGCTTTTGCCATTCGGAGACTGGCACAGTTGTGGTGTATGGGGTGTATAGATAGGCGCGTTCGCTTCGAGGGCTCCCCATACTTTCTCGTGAAAGCTGCGAGGGGGTGCTGATCAGCCTATAGGCACCGCTTCCAAATTGTCGCGAACAAGTGATGGCTCTCGAATATATGGGTTCGCGATGTCAAATGAATACTATTACCTTGGTCGTTCTATTGGGATGGCAAAGCTTCATGGTACGGATAGCTATATATGCGTAGATACCCGCTCTTGGGAATCCTTGGCATATATTCAAGGGTATCCTGTTGAGCCGGCCGAGCTTTCGGTTCTTAAGCGGTTTTTGTCTCCGGGTGGTGTGTTTCTCGATATCGGATCAAATTTCGGGCTTTATTCCATTGTTGCCAGCGAGATAATCGGTGCAAAAGGGTTGGTTTATTCTTTTGAAGCAAATCCTCATACCTTTGCGTATCTTAGGCAATCAGCCATTGCAAATCGCCTGTTCTGGTTGTCTCAGTACAGATGGGAAAATCTGGCAGTCGCTGAATGCTCTGGCGAGCTGGAATTTGCCTATGATCCAACTCATCTAGGTAGCGGCCATATTCGGGATGGCCGAGACATCGAGGACACCCAAAAAATCGTGCGGGTGAAGTCTGTGGCTCTTGACGACTATCTTCCCTCGGACGTGCAGCCCGATTTCGTAAAGATCGATGTCGAGGGGCACGAGCTTGGCGTCTTGAAGGGGATGGAAAAGACGCTGCGGCGCTCGCCGAACATTCGCCTTCTGCTGGAATATTACACGTTCACTGACGAGGTGACGGAGTACGGGCGGAGCGTCATCGGCTATCTGCGTGAACTTGGTTTCGGCGTCTGCGCCTTGGATGGACATGGGGCGCTTCGTGTCGTTCCCGAGGGAGAGATCCCGACGGGAAATATCTATATTCTGGCGACGCGGACGCCCGACGAAGACGCCTCGCGCGCCCTTGATTCCTTTAGTATCCGCCCGCACGGGTTCGTTTATCACCCCGTGTTTGAGTCTGGTGAGCATCGTCTTGTCCAGCGCGGCGGAGAGCTGCTCTACGACGGTGCGCGTAGTGGAGGCGTAGAGGAGCAAGCGTTATTCTATGGCCCGTATATATCTCTGCCTGCCGGCGCGTATACTCTGCGGTTTGAAGGCGAAGGCGATGGGGACGCACATTTGGCCCTGACCGCCGATGCCGGTGCGAAAGTGCTTTTCACGTCGGAGGTTTCGCGGTGGAACCAACCGATCCGGTTCGATGTCGCCGAGAGGGTCGGGCAGTTTGAGGTTGTTCTGAGGAAAACCGCCAGCTTGAAGAGCTTGAGACTGGACGGCGTTGTGATCGAAAGGCGTTGAGGCAATATGCGGCCGGGCGTTTGATGCCAATAGGTATTGAATGAAAGTCGCTTTGGGCCGTGCAAACCTTTCCGGCGTCTTGTTGATCAAGGTTGCCTGGGGAAATTGTCACGCGGCAAGCTCAACCCTGTAAATTGTGCGCGTTTTTCCGCAGTGCGGAATCTGCCATATTCCCGATGTACATATGTTTGCGTTCGATTCGGGCGCGCTCGCGCATGCTTCGGCTGTGCAACCGGTGTTGCCGGATCTCGGCTGGGGATTGTTTTGTGAGAAGGTGCGGACATGCCTGAACGCCTCCCTCGACATGGTGGGCGGCGCCCGTCTGCAGGCGACGGCGGGCCCAGCCCGAGCAGGGCGGTGCCGATCGAGGAGATCGGAAACGGGGACGGACCGGAGACACGCATGTTCGCTCGCAAGTTCTTCAACAAGTCGTTCGACGGGACCCGGATCCTCGTTGTCGGCGACGTCATGCTCGACCGCTTTGTCTACGGCAAGGTCTCGCGGATTTCTCCCGAGGCGCCCGTGCCCGTGCTGCATGTCGACAGGGCGTCCACCATGCTTGGCGGCGCCGCCAACGTCATGGCCAACGCGGTCTCCATCGGCGCCGAGGCGGTGCTGATCGGCCTTGTCGGCGCGGATCCGGCCGGCGCCCACTGCGCGGAGCTTGTCGCCGCGCATCCCAGGGCCCGCAACGGCCTGATCACCCGTCCCGATATCTGCACCACGGTCAAGACCCGCTACGTCAGCAATGGCCAGCAGATCATGCGCTGCGACGAGGAGGTCGTGCGTCATGCTCCCGCCGAGGTCGAGGACCGCGTCATCGCCGCGGCATCGGCGGCGATGGCCGATTGCGACGTGCTCGCCATCTCCGACTATGCCAAGGGGCTGCTGACCGACCGGGTTCTGGCCGAGGTGATCGCGGCAGCGCGGGCACGCGACATTCCGGTGATCGTCGACCCCAAGCGGCGCGATTTCTCCGCCTATCGCGGCGCGACGCTGATCAAGCCGAACCGCGCCGAGCTCCGCGACGCGACGGGCCATGCCTGCGCCGACCTCGAAGGATGCGCCGAGGCGGCCGCGCGGGTGATCGACCAGACCGGCGCGGACCTGCTCGTAACCCTGTCCGACGAGGGCATGGCGCTGTTTCGCGCTGGCCGCGAGCCGCTGCATTCGCCCGCCAGCGCCCGCGAGATCTTCGACGTTTCGGGCGCCGGCGATACCGCGCTGGCGGTCTTCTGCGCCGCGCTCGGCGCAAGCCATTCGATGGAGCAGGCGACGTTTCTCGCCAATGCCGGGGCAGGCGCCGTCGTGCGCCGCGCCGGCACGGCGGCGCTGACGCCGAGCGAGCTGTCGCGTGAGCTCAACCGCATCAACCGCCCGCTTGCCCATGCCGTCGCCTCGCTGGAGGACGCCGCCGAGATTGTCGAGGGCTGGAAGCGCGAGGGCCTCTCCGTCGGCTTCACCAACGGCTGCTTCGACATTGTCCACGCCGGCCATGTGGCGATGCTGGCGAAATCGGCGGAGCAATGCGACCGGCTGGTGGTCGGGCTGAACAGTGACGCCTCCGTCTCGCGGTTGAAGGGCAGCGGCCGCCCGGTGCAGCCGCTCGTCTCGCGCGCCGAGGTTCTGGCGGCGATGCAGTCCGTCGATCTGGTGGTTCCCTTCGAGGAGGACACGCCGCTGGAGCTCATCTCCGCGCTGCTGCCCGACGTCCTCGTGAAGGGCGCGGACTACCGCGAGGAAGACGTGGTCGGTGGCGATGTGGTCAAGGCCGCCGGCGGGCGCGTGGCGCTCATCGAACTCGTCCCCGGTCTCTCGACAACCCGGGCGGTGGAGCGTATCAGATCGGCGCAGGGCTCAGCGGACGTGGTGGCATCCGTTGCCCCGCCCGTCCTGTCCGCGGCCGGCGCGGCCACTGCGGAACCGGCCTCCAGCGCGGAATGAGCGCTGCGGATCGAACGACACGCGGTATCGAAACGCACACGGCATCGAAACACACACGACATGGAGCGAACGACGTGATCCTAGTGACCGGCGGCGCCGGATTTATCGGCTCCAACATCGCGCTGGCGCTGGCCGCGCGCGGCGAGCGTGTCGTGGTTTGCGATACCTTTGGCGATGGCGACAAGTGGAAGAACGTCCGCACGCTTCTGGCCGAGGAGTTCGTTTTCCCCGAGGCGCTTGACGGCTGGCTCGCCGCCAACGGCGATGCGCTCAGCGCCATCGTGCACATGGGCGCGATCAGCGCCACGACGGAGCGCGACGTCGATCTGATCGTGGCGAGCAACCTGCAGCTTTCGAAGCGGCTCTGGAGCTTTTGCGCGGCGCGGGCGATCCCCTTCGTCTATGCCTCCTCGGCCGCCACATATGGTGACGGCGCGCGCGGTTTCGACGACCGTTCCGACGATGCCTATCTGTCGGCGCTTCGTCCGCTCAACCCCTATGGCTGGAGCAAGCTCCTGTTCGACCGGCAGGTGATGGCCGCCGTCGGTCGTGGCGAACCGGCCCCGTCGAAATGGGCGGGCCTCAGGTTCTTCAACGTCTATGGCCCGCGCGAGGACCACAAGGGCTCGATGCGCTCCGTGATGCGGTCCAACTGGGAAAAGCTGTGCGCCGGCGAGCCGCTGCGGCTCTTCCGCTCCGACCGGTCCGACTATGTGGACGGCGGGCAGATGCGCGACTTCGTCCATGTGGACGATTGCGTCGCCGTGGTGCTGTGGATGCTCGACAATTCCTTCCCCGGCGACATCTACAATGTCGGCACCGGCACGGCGCGGCGCTGGGTCGATGTGGGCGAGGCGATGTTCGCGGCACTGGGGCGGGCGACCGACATCACCTTCATCGACATGCCGGAGCAGCTCAAGGGGCGCTACCAGTATTTCACGGAAGCGCGCATGGACAAGCTGCGTGCCGCGGGCTTCGACCGGCCGCCGACCGGCCTGACGGAGGGCGTCGCGGCTTATTATGCGTTTCTGGAGCGGGAATCAGACATACTTTGACCATAGAAGCCGCGTAGGAGGCGAGAACGCAACGTGATGACCGGCATCATTGGCACGGGTCGCGAACGCCTGACCCGCGCGGACGCGGGCAAACGGAGACGGTCGTGAACGTCGAACCGGACAGGCACCTGCTGCTCGCGGCGGCCGGGCAAGGCGGTGCGCGCGGGCTTTTCCGGCGTGCCTGGGATTTCGTGTCGCGCCACTACGCTCTGCTTCTCGTCACGGGCATCTTCGTTGTCCCGGTCACCTGGGCGCTTCTCTTCTACGGGCTGATCGCCGCCGACCGCTACGTGTCGGAGACCAAGTTCATCGTGCGCGGCGTCAACAGCCAGCAGATCGGCGGTCTCTCCGTGCTGCTGCGCAGCTTCGGCCTGGCGCGCGCCAATGACGACGCCTATGCGATCCACAGCTACATCCGCTCGCGTGACGCGATGGACGAGCTGATGAAGCAGGTGGACCTCAGGGCGGTCTACACCCGACCCGAAGCGGATTTCATCACCGGCTACTCCACTCTGTTCGGCGATACATCGGAGGGCTTCTTCCGCTATTTCTCCGATCAGATCGTGGTGGAAGAGGACATCCAGACCGGCATCACCACCCTGCGCGTCTCGGCCTACCGGCCGCAGGACGCGGTGGCCATCGCCCGCGCGCTGCTCAGCCTCAGCGAGGCCAGGGTCAACCAGATGAACGACCGCGCCCGGCGCGATGCGCTCGATGCCGCCGGCGAACTCCTCAGCGAGGCGGAAACGCGCGTGATCGAAAGCCAGACGGCGATCACCGCCTACCGCAACCGGGTGCTGATGGTCGATCCGGAGGAGAATGTCAGCAAGCGCACGGAGCTGATCGCCGCGCTCACCTCGGAGATGGTCGAGGACGAGGTTCTGCTGCGTCAGCTCCGCACCTCCTCACCGAACAATCCGCGCATCCCCCCGCTGGTCACCAAGATCACCTCCCTACGGGACCAGATCGCGGAAGAGCAGGGCCAGATCGCCGGCTCGGACGCTTCCATCGCCAGCAAGATCTCCGACTACGAGGGGCTTGTGCTGAAGCGCGTGCTTGCCGACAAGGCGTTCGAGAGCGCCATGCGCACCATCGACAACGCCCGGCAGGAAACGCAGCGCAAGCGTATCTACATCGAGGCCGTCGTCAGCCCGCACCAACCGGACAAATCGACCGAGCCCAAGCGCCTGCGCCGCATTTTCACGGTGATGATCATTTCTTTCGCCGCGTTCGTGATGATCTACCTGCTGGTTTCCGGCGGGCGCGATCACCTCAACATCCATTGAGGGCGCCATGACGGACGAGATCGCCGCCACCGATACCTCGATGATCCTCAAGCGACGCTTCAAGACGCTGAACGCGCTGCTGATCCGCGAGCTGATGGTGCGCTTCGGGCACAACAACATCGGTTTTCTCTGGCTGGTCGGCGAGCCGCTGATCCTGACGGTCGGGGTGATGATCGTCTGGTCGTTCATCTACGGGCGGGAGAACCATGGCGTTCCGATCCTGCCGCTGGTGCTGACGGGCTACTCCATGCTCACGGTCTGGCGGCACATGGTCTCGCGCTTCGTGCACTGCTTCCGCCACAACTCGGGGCTGTTCTTTCACCGCCGCATCCGCCCCTTCGACATGCTGGTCGCCCGCGGGCTGTTGGAGCTTGTCGGCACGCTGATCGCGTTCTTCGTCGCCTACATCCCGCTCGCCCTGCTCGAGGTGATTGCCCCGGTGCACGACTACCTGATCATGCTGACCGCCTGGTTCCTGATGTGCGCCTTCACCTTCGGCGTCGGCCTCATCATCGCCAGCCTGACGGAGATGTCGGAGACGCTCGAGCGCTTCGTGCAGCCGGTCATGTATCTGTTGCTGCCGCTGACCGGCTCCTTCTACATGGTCGCCTGGTTGCCCAGCACGGCGCAGAAAGTGGTGCTTTGGTCGCCGCTGGTGCACGCCAGCGAGATGTTCCGCGGCGGCTATTTCGGCGCGACTGTTCCCACCACCTGGGATGCGTCCTACCTCGCGGTCTGGGCGGTGGTCGTCAATGCTGTCGGCCTTGCCATGATCCGCAAGGCGCAGAACCATATCGAGGTGCAGTAGGATGGCGCGCCTGGCTCGCGGCATCGGCGGGCGGACAGGTCACCGTGCCCGCCAATCGGATGGATTCGGAGCGAGATGAGCGAAACGAAACAACGCGACGACACGCAGGAAGTCACGAGGGAGCGCAAGCTGGAGCTTGTGCCCGTCGACGGGACCGCGCATGTCGATATCGTGCGCCGTTTCGCCGGCCCCACCAGCCCGGACAAGGCGACGGTCGGCGGGCGTCTTTCGTGGCGCGCCTGGCTCTTTCTTTTCCTGGTGGCGCTGCCGGTGTCGGTCTCGCTCCTGTACAACGGCCTGATCGCCAGCGACCGCTACCTGTCGACCGCCTCCTACATCGTACGCCAGACACAGCCCGACAGCTCCCTGCTCGGCATGCTGCAATCCCAGACGGTGTCGAGGGTCGACGACGAGAGCTTCGCGGTTGCCGAGTTCATGCGTTCGCGCGACGCGGTCGACGAGCTCGACCGCGACGGCATGCTCTCCGCCATCTTTGCCGCTGACAATGTCGACATGTTTTCCCGTTTCCCCGGGATGTGGGCCGGTGACACGCGCGAGGATCTCTACGATCACTTCCAGAAGTATCTGCACGTCGAGTTCCAGCGCTCGACCGGCGTCAGCGTGCTCGACGTGCAGTCCTTCTCGCCCGAGGCGGCGCGGCGGATCGCCGAGAAGCTTCTCGTCGCGGCCGAGGCTCTGGTCAACCGGCTGAACGACCGCGCCCGCAACGACGCCATCGATCTTGGCCGCAAGATGGTCGATGACGCGCTGGCGCGCCTGTCCGGCATCCGCGACCGCATCACCCAGTTTCGCAACGATGAAAGCATGATCGACCCGAGCGTCGAGGTGAAGGCCGCTTCCGAGCTGATCAAGCAGCTGCTGCTTGAGACCAGCAAGATCGATGCAAAGCTTGCGGAGACCATCGCCTCGACGCCGGACAACCCGATGATCCCGCAGCTTCGTATCAAGCGCGATGCGCTGGAGGAGAGCATCCGTGGCATCCGTGAGCGCGTCGCCGGCAGCGGTAACGCCTCTCTGGCGCGCAAGATCTCCGATTACGAACGGCTTGTGCTGGAGCGCGAGCTTGCCGAAAAGCAGCTCGCCGGTGCGGTTGGAACCATGGAGGCGGCGGTGCAGGAGGCGAGGTCCGGCCGGCTCTACCTGGAGCGGGTCGTCGAGCCCAGCCACCCGGATCGCCCGGCGTTTCCGCGCCGCCTGCTCAACATCCTGGCGACGCTCGGCATCTGCCTCCTGCTCTACTGGATTGTCCGCTCCATGGCGGACCTGCTGACGGAGCAGAACTGATGTGGTCGGCTCTAGCGCGCCGTGGCCGCGGCTTTCCGCTCGCCAAGCGCCGCACGACCCGTCCCGCGGCGCAGGACACGCCCGAGATCGAGGGCGAGCGGATCGCCGACGTGACCCGCGCGCCCGGCCGCGCCGCGGATGCGCGCGCGCCTGAGCGCGCCATCGTGCTCGAGAATATCGTCAAGTGTTACCACACCCAGGCCGGAACCAAGCGCGTGCTCGACGGGATCGGCTTTCGCGTCGGCGCGGGCGAGAAGATCGCCGTCCTCGGCCGCAATGGCGCGGGCAAGTCGACGCTCGTCAAGCTCATCGGTGGTGTCGAGCAGCCGACCGCCGGCACGATCTCGCGCGGGCTTTCCATGTCGTGGCCGATCGCCTTCGGTGGCGGCTTCGAGGCCAATATGACCGGCTACGACAACATCCGCTTCATCGCCCGCCTCTATGACCGGCCGATCCAGGAGACCATCGAGATGGTCGACGATTTCGCCGAGCTGGGGCGAAATCTCCTGCTGCCGATCCGCATGTATTCCTCCGGCATGCGCGCGCGACTGGCCTTCGCGCTGACCCTCGCCATTGATTTCGAGTGTTTCCTGATCGACGAGGTCATTGCCGTCGGCGATCAGCGCTTCCACCGCAAGTGCCATGACGCGCTGTTCGTGCAGCGCGCCAATTCCGCGATGATCCTGGTCAGCCATGACATCGGCATCATCCGCTCGTTCTGCGACAGGGCCCTGGTGCTGAAGAACGGACGTGGCCGCGTTTTCAACGACATCGATCTCGCCCTCGACATCTATTCGTCGTTGTGACGGCGCCGGCAGGAAGGACCGCAATGAACCGCACCGCCAGGCAGGGCAGGCAGGTCTGAGATGTTTCTCGCGCTTTGCGGTCCGCCGTCCCCCAATACGATCTTCGTCTCGCGCGTCGCACTCGACATCCTGCGCCTGCAGGGCGAGGAGTTCCGCTTCGTCTCGGGCAACTCCGCCGCCGACATGGTGCAGGCGCTGAAGGAGAGGGGGGATACGTCCGCCATCCTGTTCTTCGATGTGCCGGACTGGCGCGTGGTGCGCGCGATTGTCTCCGGACACGTTCCCACGCTTCAGCTCTCCCAGACGTTCGAACGGGTCGTCGTCTACAACATGGTCTCGCGCAGCATGACCATGGAGCAGGCGATCCGCTTTGCCAGCCAGTCCGCCTCCTGCCTCTTCCCCGTGGCAGGCGCTCCCGAAACGCTGCTCGTGCGCATCGACGACAGCATCTCGACGCTTGGCGGCCTGGTCGAGGAGATCGGCGCCGCCTGGGGCCTGCCGATAGATGACCGGATCCAGGAGGAGGTCGCCCGCATCTACATGCCCGATGGCCAGATGGATCTGGAGGAGCTGATCCTTGCCAGGGTCGAGCACGCCCAGGCTGCACACCTTCGATCGCTGGAACTCACCGGCAGCGAACGCTCCCTGCTTGCCGCCGTCGGCGAGGAGTACCAGCCCCTGCTGGACGGCGCCCCGGTCGAGCGGGTCGAATGGCCGGTGCGCATCCTGATGAACGCGGCAAAGCCGGATCTGCCGTTCGAGGGCGGGGCCATCGACATGGTCGGGCCCGCGCGCTGCCTCACCTTCGGGCCCTACCTCCACCTTGCGCCCGGAGACTGGGAGGCAGACATCGCCTTCGCGGTGTTCGACAACCTGTCGGGCAACAGCCTGATGATCGACATCGTGGCCGACGGCGCCATCGCCAGCGTCGGGCGGGCGGAGCTTCCCGCCGAAGGGCTCTTTCGGGTGCGGCTGCCGTTTCGCGTCAGCGAGCCGCAGCAACCCGTCGAAGTGAGAACCGTCATGCTCACCGGCGCCATCGAGGGGGCCTTCCAGCCTGTCCACGTCGTCATGACACGCCGGCGGGACGACGCGCAGGCGGACGGCTGAGCCCCGACGCGGCGCGCGCAACGCAGAAAGGGCGGCACGATGGCCGCCCTTTCGCGTCTTTCCGTGAAACGGATGCTTACCAGCTCGACAGCACGGCGCCCTGGAAGGTCTCGGCGACGAACGCGCGGATCTCGTCGGACTGGTAGGTCTCGACGAGCGTGCGCACCCAGTCGGCATTCTTGTCGACCGTGCGAACGGCGATCACGTTGACATAGGGGCCCTTCGGGCTTTCGCGCAGGATCGGGTCGTTGACCGGGTCGAGGCCTGCTTCCTTGGCGTAGTTGGTGTTGATGCCGGCGGCGTCGACGTCCGGCAGCGAGCGCGGAAGCTGGGCTGCGTCGATCTCGATGATCTTCAGGTTCTTCGGGTTTTCGACGATGTCGGCGACCGAGGCCTTGGTGCCGACGCCTTCGGTCAGCTTGAGCAGGCCCTTGTCCTGGAGCAGCAGCAGCACCCGGCCGCCGTTGGTCGGATCGTTGGGAATGGCGATGGAGCCGCCCTCGGGAATGTCCTCGACGCTCTTGTACTTCTGCGAATAGACGCCGATGGGGAAGTTGACCGTGGTCGCCACGTCGGTCAGCTCATAGCCGCGGTCGCGCACCTGGTTGTCGAGATAGGGCTTGTGCTGGAAAGAGTTCGCATCGAGGTCGTCCGAGTTCAGCGCCTCGTTGGGCACCACGTAGTCGGAGAACTCGAGGATCTCGATGTCGAGCCCCTTCGGCGCGGCCAGTTCCTTGACCGCTTCCATGATCTGCGCATGGGGTCCGGGGGTGACACCGACCTTGATGCTCTTGGCGGAGGCCGGAGCGGCGGCGAGAAGCGAGACGGCGGCGAGGCCGGCGAGGAGAGTCCTGGTGAACATGATGAAGCCTTCCAGGTTGGAGGAGTGCGTCAGTGCCGGGCGCGCTTGTCGAAGCGCCGGGCAAGAAAATCGCCAAGGCTCTGAACGCCTTGAACGAGCAGGATCAGCACCAGCACCACGGCCAGCATGACGTCTGGCATGAAGCGCTGATAGCCGAAGCGGATACCGAGATCGCCCAGGCCGCCGCCGCCGACGGCCCCCACCATCGCCGAATAGCCGATGAGGCTGACGGCGGTGAGCGTGAGCGCCAGCGTGATGGCAGGCAGAGCCTCGGGAAGCAGGACCTTGCGCACGATCTGCAGCGGCGAGGCGCCCATGGCGCGCGCGGCCTCGATCAGCCCCTGGTCGACGCCGCGCACCGCGCCCTCGATCACCCGTGCGATGAACGGCGCGGCGGCGATCGTCAGCGGGACGATGGCCGCGGTGGTGCCGATGGAGGTGCCGGCGATAAAGCGCGTGAACGGCACGATGGCGACCACCAGGATGATGAAGGGCGTCGAGCGCGCGGCGTTCACCACCAGCCCGATCCCGGTGTTCAGCGCCGGAGCGGCGAAAAGCTCACCCTTGCGGCTTGTCGCCAGGAAGACGCCGAGCGGCAGGCCGACGAGCGTGCCGATCAGCCCGGAGACCGCCACCATGTGCAGTGTCTGGACAAGCGCGTCGACAAGCAGCCGCAGGATCTGCGGGGGCAGGAAATCAGGAAACATAGCCGAGCACCTCGGTTGTCAGGCCGTGAGCGCGTGCGCCCGTGTCGAGGGCGGCGAGCGCCGTGTCCGTTCCCTCGACGCTGAAGACGAGCTGGCCGAAGGTCTGGCCGGCGATCTGGTCGACCTTGCCCTGGACGATGGAAAGATCGAGCCCCAGCTCGCGCGAGAGATGGCTGATGAAGGGGGCTTCGCTGCCCGGCCCCTTGAAGACCACGCGCACCAGCGCCTTGGCGCCCGGGCTCCGGCTGGCGGTGAGTTTCTCGCGCAGATGATCGGGCAGCACCGCGCCGGTGACCGCCGAGACGAAGGAGCGTGTCGTCTCGTGCCGGGGCTCGGTGAAGACGTCGAAGGTTGCCCCGTGCTCGACGATCTCGCCGCCGTCGATGACCGCCACGGAATCGGTCACCGCGTTGATCACGCTCATTTCGTGTGTGATGAGCAGGATGGTGACGCCGAGGTCGCGATTGACCTGCTTCAGCAGCGCGAGGATCTGTTCCGTTGTCTCTGGATCGAGCGCCGAGGTCGCCTCGTCCGAAAGCAGCACCTTGGGATCAGTGGCGAGCGCGCGGGCAATGCCGACGCGCTGCTTCTGGCCGCCCGAAAGCTCGGCTGGATAGCGGTCGGCCTTGTCCGCGAGGCCGACGAGGTCGAGGAGGGGGCGCACCCGCTTTTCGATCTCGGAGCGGTTCGTGCCGATGATCTCCAGGGGCAGGGCCACGTTCTGGAACGCCGTGCGCCGGGCCAACAGGTTGAAGTGCTGGAAGATCATGCCGATGGAGCGGCGCTCGCGGCGCAGCGCCGCCTCGTCGAGCCGCGTGATGTCGGTGCCGTCGATGATGACAGAGCCGCTCGTCGGCCGCTCCAGCCCGTTGACGAGGCGGATCAGCGTCGACTTGCCCGCGCCCGAGCGTCCGATGACCCCGAGGATGCTTCCGCGCGCCACAGTCAGGTCGATGTTGCGCAGCGCCTGCACCGAGGCGTGGCCGGAGCGGGAGGGGAAGGTCTTCTCGATGGATTTCAGCTCGACGATCGCCTCGCGCGCCACCTGTGGCGTGGAACGATCAGGCGTCGGATGGTGTTGGCTATTCAATTCTGATGAACCGGTCTTTGGGGAGGCAGGGGGCGACACTATCGCCGTGCTGCACCGCAAAATCTAGAGACCGGGTGTTGTATTCCCCCGCTGGGGAGGATCCTGTTCTCTGCTTGGGCATGTTCGCGAAAATGGAATCCACCGACACCGGTTTCGCGGAGTGGTTCGAGTCTGGCGTCAGGGCGTGAATGCCCGTCCCCAGACGATTTCGCGTTGCAGAGCTTTGCGGTTAACGTTGCATCAGTCGCGGAGATGGCAAAAGGGACCGTGCCATCATCCGCGTGCTGCGGTGGCCAATTGCGACCAGAGACCCCTTGCGACGAGAGACCCAAGCGTGATCGTTCCCTGTATTCTGTCCGGCGGTGCCGGGTCGCGGCTGTGGCCCCTGTCCCGCTCGCTTCGCCCCAAGCAGTTCCTTCCGATCTTCGGCGGCGAAAGCCTGTTCCAGAAGACGCTCTCGCGTTTCTCCGGGGAGGGGTTCGCCGCGCCGCTGATCATCTCCAACGCCGACCATCGTTTTCTCGTCGGCGAGCAGATGGCGGAAATGAGCATCTCGCCCGGCGCCATCGTCCTCGAGCCCGTCGGTCGCAATACGGCGGCACCGGCGGCGGCGGCGGCGCTCATGGCGGCGGAGCAGGACCCGGACACGCTCGTCCTGCTGGCCCCTTCCGATCACATGGTGGCCGATCCGTCGACCTTTCTCGAGGCGGTGACGCTCGCCGCGCCGGCCGCCCGGGCAGGGCGCATCGTCACCTTCGGCATCACGCCCAGCGAACCCAACACCGGCTATGGCTACATCCGCCTGCGCGCCGGCGACAGCGCCGTGCGCGAGGTTGCCGCCTTTGTCGAAAAGCCCGACCGCGCGCGCGCCGAGGCGTTCCTTGCCTCGGGCGACCACGTCTGGAACGCCGGGATCTTCCTGTTTCGCGCCGGGACCATGATCGCGCAGTTCGAGCGCCATGCGCCGGAGGTTCTCGCCGGGGTGCGCTCCGCGCTTGCAGCCGCGGTACGCGATCTCGACTTCCTGCGCCTCGATGCGGAGCTTTTCGCGGCCTTGCCCGATATCTCCATCGACTTCGCCATCATGGAGCGCTCGGATGCGATCTCCTGCGTGCCGGTCGATCCGGGCTGGAACGATCTTGGTTCCTGGTCAGCGGTCTGGGAGACCTTGGAGAAGGAGGAGAACGGCAACAGCGCACTCGGCGAGGCGATGTTCCTGAAGAGCCACGACAGCCTGGTCGTCAGCGATTCGGCGCTGGTGTCCGTCGTCGGCCTCGACCATGTCATGGTGGTTGCGACGAAGGACGCCATTCTGGTCGCCGACAAGGGGCATGCCCAGGACGTGAAGACCATCGTCGACCGCTTGAAGGCCGATGGCCGGCGGGAGGTGCGCGAGCATCTTCGCGCCTATCGGCCCTGGGGCTGGCGCGAGGAGATCGCCGCCGGCACCCGGTTCCTCGTTCAGGAGATCGAGATCCGTCCGGGAGCAGCCCTGACCGAGCAGAGCCACGTCAACCGGGCCGAACACTGGGTGGTGGTGTCCGGCACGCTTGAGATCTGCATCGACGGGGAAACGCGGCTCGTGACGGAGAACCAGTCGGCCTATGCGCCGGTTGGCGCGCGCCACCGGCTGGCGAATCCGGGCCGAGTGCCGACCCGTGTCATCGAAATTCAGTCGGGCGCCTATATCGGCGATGACGACATCGTTCGCTATCACGCGAAGGCGGACGCCGCGCCTGAAGCGTGAAGCGGGGGAACCCGCCGCAGTTTCGGCCGTTTTAACAAGGAGAAGGACGTGGGCCCGTCGCGCCCGCGTCTTCGTTTCGCATTCGAATCGCTTGCCAGCATTCAAAGAGGTCTCACATGTTTCCAGTGCCCGTCGCCGGCCTCGTGCCCAATACCTATGCCTTCGAATCGACGCCGCTGGTGAAGCCGACGGGCTTTCGCGAGTACGACGCGCGCTGGCTGTTCGAGAAGGAAATCAACCTCATGGGCGTGCAGGCGCTGGGCATGGCCATCGCCACGCTCATGCACGAGCGCGGCGTGCGCCCGGAGATCGTCGTCGGCCATGATTTCCGCAGCTATTCCGCGTCGATCAAGCTGGCGCTTGTCACCGGTCTCATGGCTGGCGGCGTCAAGGTCCACGACATTGGCCTGGCCCTGTCTCCGATGGCCTATTTCGCCCAGTTCGCGCTTGATGTTCCCGCCGTCGCGATGGTCACCGCCTCGCACAACGACAACGGTTGGACCGGCGTCAAGATGGGCATCGACCGCCCGTTGACCTTCGGCCCGGACGAGATGGGCCGGCTCAAGGAGATCGTGCTCACCGCGTCCTTCCGTGAGGGTTCCGGTGGCGGCTATCGCTTTGTCGAGAACTTCCCCGAGCGCTATATCGCCGATCTCACCGACCGAGCGAAGCTGTCGCGTCCGATCCGCATCGTCGCGGCGTGCGGAAACGGCACCGCGGGCGCCTTTGCTCCGCAGATCCTCGAGGCGGTCGGCGCCGAGGTGATCCCGCTTGATTGCGAGCTCGACCACACCTTCCCGAATTACAATCCGAACCCGGAAGACATGAAGATGCTTCATGCGCTGCGCGACAAGGTGCTGGAGACCGGCGCCGAGGTCGGTCTGGGCTTCGACGGCGACGGCGACCGCTGCGGCGTTGTCGACAATGAGGGCGAGGAGATCTTCGCCGACAAGGTTGGCGTCATGCTGGCGCGCGATCTCTCCGCGCTGCATCCCGGCGCGACCTTTGTCGTCGACGTCAAGTCGACGGGCCTGTTCGCCACCGATCCGGTGCTTCAGGAAAACGGTGTCATCGCCGACTACTGGAAGACCGGCCATTCCTACATCAAGCGTCGCGTCAACGAACTTGGCGCGCTCGCCGGCTTCGAGAAGTCGGGGCACTATTTCTTCAACGCCCCCATCGGTCGCGGCTATGACGATGGCCTCGTCTCCGCCCTCGCCATCCTCGACATGCTCGACCGCAATCCGGAGCGCACCATGGCCGACCTGCGCCGGGCGCTGCCGCGCACCTGGGGCTCTCCGACCATGTCGCCGCATTGCGCCGACGAGATCAAATACGAAGTGGTCGACCGGGTCGTCGCCCGTTTCACCGCGATGCGCGACAAGGGCGAGGAGTTCGCCGGCGGCATGATCGTCGACCTGGTGACCGTCAACGGCGTGCGCGTTGTCATGGAAGACGGGACCTGGGGGCTGGTACGCGCCTCCTCCAACAAGCCGGAACTGGTTGTCGTCATCGAGAGCCCGGTGTCGGACGCGCGCCTGCGCGAGATGTTCAAGGCGGTCGACACCGTGTTGCGCGAGAACCCGGAAGTGGGCGACTACAACCAGACGATCTGACGCCCGGCGCGCGGCGCGGCTTTCTCAGTCGAGGCCGAGCCGCGCGCAGACCAGATCGAGATGCGTCTCCCAGCCAGGCGGGCGATAGTGTGCGAGCCGCGCGATCTGCGCCGCCCGCCGGGGCGCGTCTGGGCGGGCGTAGTCGATCACCGCCTGCTGCCATCCGAGACCGTCGAGGGGGTCGAGGAAGTCCGGCACCGTGCCGCCGACCTCCCGAAAGGCGGGTATGTCGGACACCACGGCGGGAACCCCCATGGCCAGCGCCTCCGCGAGCGGCAGGCCGAAGCCTTCCGCGAACGAGGGAAACAGCAGGGCGCGCGCACTGGCCAGAAGCCCGCGCAGGTCCGCGTCGCCCATGCCGGCGACCTCGCGCACGTGCCCCTTCAGTGCCGGCGCCCTGTCGAGCATGTCGAAGGCGGCCTCCGCCTCCCAGCCGCGCCTGCCGACGATGACGAGTTCCGGCATCTCGGACAGCCCCAGCCGGCCGTCCCGGTAGCGCTCGGCGAGCTTGCGCCACAGGTTCAGCAGCAGCAGATGGTTCTTGCGCGCCTCGATGGTGCCGAGCACGACGAAGCGCGGCCGGCCGTTCCGCGCCGCCGGCTCGACCGGAACCCAGTCGTCCTCGATGCCGAGAGGCGCGGTGATCGTTTCCGGCTGGGCAAGGCCGAAGTCGGCGACCGCCTCGGCGAAGCGTGCGGCCGTATCGCTGGAGTTGGCGATCACCAGCCGCGCATGGGCGGCCATCGTGCGCACCCGCGTGGCGTGGCGCGGGATCTGCGCCGGCACCACATATTCCGGGTGGGTGAGGGGGATGACGTCATGCAGCAGGCAGACGGGATCGGCCACGCCCGCCCGGCCGAGCCGCTCCACCGTGCCGCCACGCTCGAGGCCCCGGTGATCGAGGCAGAAGAACAGCGGTCGTCCGTCGACGCCCGGCGCTTCGCGTGGCCGCGAAAGCGTGCCGCGCAACGCGGCCGCAAGGGCTGCCGCGCGTGTCGGCCGATCACCCGCCGCGGCCGTCCCCGCCCAGATCGCCTGTGTCGCGCACATCGCCTCGTCGGCGAAGTCTGGCGGATAGCGCAGGACGCGGCCGGCAAGGGTGTCGACGCGAACGACCCTGTCGCCGAAGCGCGCCCGCAGGCCGCGCTCGTAGGCAAGCACCACCCGGTCGACGCCGGTTGGCGTCGTGCGGTTCAGGCGGCGCACCAGTCGGCCGATATCGATGAAGATCTCGCGCATGTCCTGTCCTCTTGCATGAAAATCGCGCGCGTCCTATCCCCCTTCGTCGGAAAACCATGATAGACGCAGTCGCGACAGGGGCGCGGGCGGCAGTCCTGTCGGGCCGTCAGGCCGCTTCCGCCACGCGCCCGACACGGATCTCTGGCGGTGGACGGACGCCCTGCGCGGGCCCTGGTCGCTGCGTCATGCGAGAGCACTGAACATGCAGCCTTCCTCCGCGCTTGCGAGCCTTTCCGGCCGTATGTCCGACCGTTCCGCCGTCATCGGCATCATCGGGCTCGGCTATGTCGGCCTGCCGCTTGCCTATCGCTTCTCGGAGCTCGGCCATGCCGTCGTCGGCTTCGATGTCGACCCGGCAAAGATCGCCGCGCTCAACGCCGACAACGGTTACCGCCGCTATGTCGGCTCGCGGACCGAGGACATCCGTTTTCCCGCGCCCTTCGAAGCAACCTCGGACTTCGCCCGTTCGGCCGACTGCGATGCATTGGTGATCTGCGTGCCGACGCCGCTCGGCAAGTATCACGATCCCGATATCGGCTATATCCTCGACGCCGCGCGGCGCGTGCGGCCGCACTTGCGCCCCGGTCAGGTGATCGCGCTCGAATCGACCACCTATCCCGGCACCACCGAGGAGGACATGCTCCCCGAACTGGCGCGCGACGGGCTGACGGTGGGTGAGGACATTTTCGTCGTCTATTCGCCCGAGCGCGAGGATCCCGGCAACGAGCGCTTCGGCATCCGCCAGATCCCCAAGGTCGTCAGCGGCGTCACCGCCAATTGCCTGGAGGCGGCGAAGGCGCTCTACGGCGGAGCTGTCGACACCCTGGTGCCGGTCGCCTCGACCCGCGTTGCCGAGATGACCAAGCTCCTGGAGAACATCCACCGGGCGGTGAACATTGGCCTCGTCAACGAGATGAAGACGCTGGCCGACCGCATGGGCATCGATATCTTCGACGTGATCCGCGCGGCCGCGACCAAGCCCTTCGGCTTCACCGCCTTCTATCCGGGGCCGGGGGTCGGTGGTCACTGCATTCCCGTCGACCCGTTCTATCTGACGTGGAAAGCGCGCGAATACGGGCTCCACACCCGCTTCATCGAGCTGGCGGGCGAGATCAACCGCTATATGCCCGATTACATCGTCGAGAAGACGATGGAAGCGCTCAACGGCGACCGCAAGGCACTGAACGGCTCGCGGGTGCTGGTGCTGGGCGCGGCCTTCAAGAAGAACATCGACGACATCCGGGAATCCCCGAGCCTTCAGGTGATGGAGGGGCTCGCCGCGCGCGGTGCCCGGCTCGGCTATGCCGATCCCTTCGTGCCCGCGCTGGCGCTCGCCGACGGAACCCGGCTTGAGGCCGTGACGGCGGACGCGGCGACCATTGCCGCGCAGGACGTGGTGGTGATCGCCACGGATCACGATGCCTTCGACTACGACATGATCGCCCGCGAGGCGAAGCGCATCGTCGACACGCGCGGACGCTTCCCCGCCGCCGATGCGAAGGTGACGCGGGCCTGAACGGCAGCGCGTCGCCGGCTTTTCCGTCCGGCCGCGCCGCCACGATGATTGTTTTTTGCGCGCCGGTCGGCTAACCCACGAATGCCAACCGGCGCCTCCAGCCGGGATCCACGGAAGAGGGCGGCAAGGCCCTGTCCGCGATCAACAACACAGCGGGACTTTCGCGATGTATGAAGCCATCGATCCAAACCCCAATTTTCCCAAGCTCGAGGAAGATATCCTCAAGTTCTGGGAAGAAAACCGGATTTTCGAGGCTTCCGTCGAGAACCGGCGCAACCAGGACGGCGCTGGCGAATATGTCTTTTATGATGGCCCTCCCTTCGCCAACGGCCTGCCGCACTACGGCCATCTGGCGACCGGCTTCGTCAAGGACCTGATCCCGCGCTACCGCACCATGCGCGGCGACTGCGTCGTGCGCCGCTTCGGCTGGGACTGTCACGGTCTTCCCGCGGAGCTGACGTCGGAGAAGGAACTGGGCATCTCGGGCCGCAACGAGATCCTCGAGTACGGTATCGGCAAGTTCAACGAGCATTGCTCCGTTTCGGTCATGCGCTTTACCAACGAGTGGCGCTATTACGTCAACCGGCAGGGGCGCTGGGTCGATTTCGATAACGATTACAAGACTATGAACCTCTCCTTCATGGAGAGCGTGATCTGGGGGTTCAAGCGCCTCTGGGACAAGGGACTGGTCTATCGCGGCTATCGCGTCGTGCCCTATTCCTGGGCCGTGCAGACGCCGCTGTCGAATTTCGAGACCCGCCTCGACAACTCCTACCGCGAGCGCCAGGACCCGGCTCTGACCGTCGGCTTCCTGCTCAAGGACGAGCGCTTCGCCAGCCGGCCGACCCGCCTGCTCGCCTGGACGACCACGCCCTGGACGCTGCCGTCCAACCTGGCGCTGGCCGTCTCTCCCGATCTCGACTACGCGGTCCTGGAAAAGGACGGCCAGCGGGTCATCCTGGCCGAGGCCGCGCTGGAGCGCTACGAGCGCGAGTTCGGTGAATGGACCAGGGTCGACAGTCTCAAGGGCGCGGCGCTTGCAGGCGTTGCCTATGAGCCGCTCTTTCCCTATTTCGCCGACACCGAGAACGCCTTCACGGTGCTTGCCGCCGAGTTCGTCGAGGCGGGCGACGGTACGGGCTGCGTGCATATCGCGCCCGGTTTCGGTGAGGAGGATTTCGAGCTCGCCCGCGACCGCAACATTCCGCTCGTGGTCCCGGTCGACGAGGCTGGCAAGTTTACCGCCGAGGTCACCGATTACGTCGGCAAGAACGTCATCGAGGCCAACAAGGACATCATCCGCGACCTGAAGGCGCGCGATGTCGTCTACCGCCACGAGACCTATCTCCACGACTATCCGCACTGCTGGCGCACGGACACGCCGCTGATCTACAAGGCGATCGACGCCTGGTACGTGGCGGTGTCCCAGTTCAAGGACCGCATGGTCGAGCTCAACAAGGAGATCGACTGGGTTCCCTCCCACGTGCGCGACGGCCAGTTCGGCAAGTGGCTGGAGAATGCCCGCGACTGGAACATCTCGCGCAACCGTTTCTGGGGATGTCCGATCCCGGTATGGATCAGCGACGACGCCAACTACCCGCGCACCGACGTGTATGGCTCCATCGAGGAGATCGAGCGCGATTTCGGCGTCAAGGTCGACAACCTGCACCGTCCGATGATCGATGAGCTGGTGCGCCCCAACCCGGACGACCCGACCGGCAAGTCGATGATGCGCCGCGTGCCGGAAGTTCTCGACGTGTGGTTCGATTCCGGCTCCATGCCCTTCGCGCAGGAGCACTATCCGTTCGAGAACAAGGAGCGGTTCGACCGCAACTTCCCGGCCGACTTCATTGTCGAATACGTCGCCCAGACGCGCGGCTGGTTCTACACGCTGATGGTGCTGTCGACGGCGATCTTCGACCGTGCGCCGTTCCGCAACGCGGTCTGCCACGGCGTCGTGCTCGACGAGAACAAGCAGAAGCTGTCCAAGCGGCTGATGAACTATCCCGACCCCGTGGGCGTGTTCAACACCTACGGCGCCGACGCGCTGCGCTGGTACATGCTGTCCTCGCCGCTGCTCGTCGGCGGTGACCTGGCGGTCGCCAAGGACGGGCGCGGCATTGCCCAGTCGCTGCGCCAGGCGATCATCCCGATCTGGAGCGCCTATTACTTCTTCACGCTCTACGCCAACGCGGACAAGTACAAGGCCGAGGTGCGCTTCGACCAGAAGAACCTGCTTGACCGCTACATCCTGGCCAAGACCCGCGAACTGATCGAGAAGATCGAGGGATCGCTCGACGCTTACGACATTCCCGCTGCCTATTCGCATGTGCCGGGCTATATCGACGCGCTCAACAACTGGTACATCCGCCGCTCGCGGTCGCGCTTCTGGGGGGAGGAGCTCGATGCCGACAAGCGCGACGCGCTCGACACGCTCTACACCGTTCTGACCCACCTGATGCGCACGTTGGCGCCGATGATGCCCTTCGTTGCCGAGCGCATCTACAAGGGCCTGACCGGTGAGCTGTCGGTGCATCTCGTCGACTGGCCGGACGCGACGAAGCTGCCGCACGACCCGGACCTGGTTCGCCGCATGGACCTGATCCGCGACATCTGCGCCTCGGTCATGTCGCTGCGCGAGGCCAAGCGCCTGCGCGCCCGCCTGCCGCTGAAGACGTTGACCGTCGCCCATGTCGACATTGAGGATCTTCGCGACTACGCGCCGCTCATCGCCGAGGAGGTCAACGTCAAGGACCTGGTGCTCGAGTCCGACCCGCTTTCGGTCGGCGAGCACAGCCTTGTCGTCAAGCCGCAGATCGGCAAGCGTCTGGGACAGAAGATGAAGGAGGTGATGATTGCCTCCAAGTCCGGCAACTGGACGCTGCGCGACGACGGCATGGTCGAGCTCGCCGGCATCGAGCTGCCGCCGGAGGACTACACGATGCGTGTCACCGCGCCGGAAGGCTCCGACACGGGTCTCTTCGACGCCGGTCGCGGTGTGGTCGTCATGGACACGCGCCTTTATCCGGAGCTCGAGCGCGAGGGCTACGCCCGCGATATCGTCCGCCTCATCCAGCAGACGCGCAAGGACGCTGGGTTCGACGTCAGCGACCGCATCCGCCTGGCGCTTAGCGTCCCTGCGGGGCTTGTCGAGGCGGTCGAGGAGCACAAGGCCCGCATCGCGCAGGACACACTGGCGATCGATCTCGTGATCTGCGATGCGCCGAAGGGTGGCGCCGGCGTTCATGCCGCGACCCATGAGGTCGGCGGCGAGAGCGTCACCATCGAGGTTGCAAAGGCCGGCTGACGCCGGTCTGACGCGCGACATTAAAGAAGGCCGCCGTCCCTTCCGGGGCGGCGGCCTTCCTTATTGTGCGCATGGCGGTGGAGGGCCACGGCGTCTGCCGCCTTGGCCCGGCCGTGGCCGCTAGGCGGCGAGCGAGGCCCGGATCTTGCCGATCTGCAGCGCGGCGCGTGCGGCCTCGCGGCCTTTCTCGACGAAATGCGTGCGATAGATCGCGTTGTGGTGCTCGTCGTCGCGATATTGGTGCGGCGTGAGCGAGACCGACAGCACCGGCACGCCGGTGTCGAGGCCGGCGCGCATGAGCCCGTCGACGACGGCGCTGGCGACAAAGTCATGCCGGTAGATGCCGCCGTCGACGACCAGCGCGGCCGCAGCCACCGCCGCATAGCGGCCGGTCTGCGCGAGGTCGCGGGCAACGAGTGGCATCTCGAAGGCTCCGGGCACGTCGAAGACATCGACCTGTGCGGCGGGGATCAGCTCGAGGAAACCCTCGAGCGCGCGGTCGACGATGTCGGAATGCCAGTTGGCCTTGATAAAGGCGTAGCGGGGTTCTGTCATTGGATCACCCTGGTCGTGGCCCCGGTGGGGCGCGTCTGCGGTCAGGTCACCCAAGGCGATTACCCGCGAGCCGGCCGAGGGCTCCGCCTGGAGCCTGCCGGTTCGCTGGTTCTCTTCCATCCGGACTGTGACCGTCGGCCCAGGCATCGCACCTGGTCTGCTGACCCCTCGGCCGGCGTGGTGCCGGGTCGAAGGCGCTCGCGGGCTCGCCGCACGACGCGGCATACCGCCGGTGGGGAATTTCGCCCCGCCCTGAGAACTGCGCCAACATAATGCCGTCCGTCCGCCGCTTCAATGCACTTGAGCTCTGAACGGACTGTCGAATTCCGCCCGGGCTTGACGGCCGGCAGACTTTGCGGCACCTCTGGATTACTGGAACCGCCGCCAGGGCGCAGTTTCGTTCCGGTCTTTCCCGTTGCATTTTTTCGAAAGTCGGGAGCGCAAGGTTTGCCGCGCCGCGCCGCGCGCGCCGCCTCCGTTTCAAGCGTCTCCCGCAAATCCCCCAAACGCTCCTCGGTTCCCGCAAGGCGCTCCGCGCGCCTGCGGGCGCTCGTCTTTGATCTCTCCGCAAGGATGCCTCACATGTCCGTTTCCCCGCTTCTCGGGTTGCTTGCGCTTGCCGTCTTCTTCGTCGGCGCGAGCGAATTCATGATTTCCGCGATGCTGAGCCCGCTTGGCGCGGCCTTCGGCGTGTCGACGGCGCAAGCCGCGATGCTGGTTTCCGCCTACGGATTTGCCTATGCGGCGGCCGCACCCTTGCTGGGACGCCTGTCCGACCGGGTGAACCGGGAGCGGCTGCTTGTCGTCGCGCTGCTGCTGCTGGCCGCCGATGGGCTGGCACTGACGCTGGCGCCGCATTTTGCCGCCGCCGTTGTGCTGCGTGTTCTTGGCGGCTTTGCCTCGGCTGCGCTGGTGCCCAGTGCCTTCGCGCTCATCGCCGAGCGGGTCGGGGAGGGGAAACAGGCGGCGGCCATGGGAAGCGTCATGCTCGGAATGACAGCAGGGATCGTGCTTGGTCCCGTCGGCGCGGGGCTTTTGACAGAGGCCTTCGGCTGGCGCGCGCCCTTCCTGGCGACCGCCGCCGGCTGCTTCACGCTCGCCTGTTGCGCGGGACTGCTGCTTGTGCGCCAGGCAGGTTCGACGTGCGAGGGGCAAGAGAGCGCCCCGGCACGGGCAACGGTCTGGCGCGCCTGCCTGCGGGGCCCGCTTCTGCGCCCGCTTGTGGCCAAGGGATTGTGGAACGGCGCGGCGGTCGCCGGGTTTCTGCTCGCAGGCGAGGTCTTGCGCCGGCGCTTTGGTCTGTCGACCGGCTCGGTCGGATTGGCCATTGCCGCCTTTGGCCTCGGCCTTGGCGTGGGCAATCTCGCTGTCGGGCCGCTCGGTCGTGTCTTGCGCTCGAACGAAGGGACCCTGGCGCTGGCGAGCGCTGTTGCCGCTGCGGCGGCGCTTGCCTTCCTGTCCGGCTTCGCGTCCCTGCCGGCGGCAGTCCTGCTGCTTGCCATATGGGGCGCGGCGCTTGGCGTTGCCGCGCCCGCCAGCACGGCGATCATCGCGGGTCGGGCGGCGGGGCTGCGCGGCACGGCCCTGGCGCTCTCCGAGAGCCTCAACAATCTGGCGGTGCTGACCCTGCTGCCGCTCGCGGCACTGGCTCTGGAGACGGGTGGCGGCGCGCGGGCCGGGCTCGTTCTAGGAAGCGCTGCGGTGGCCGGCGCGGTGCTTGCTGCGTGCGACCGACACCTTGAAGAGGAGAACCGGGCGGCTGGAGGATGAGCCGCCCGGCCGGGAGGCACCCGGCGGCACGCCGCCGGGTGTTGTGTTTCAGTTGGCCGCCGTCGCCTGCGCGCCGGCCGCGTGCCGGCCGACCACATAGCCGAAGGTCAGCGCCGGGCCGAGCGTGATGCCCGCCCCCGGATAGGCGCCGGCCATGATCGAGTTCATATCGTTGCCGCAGGCATAGAGGCCCTCGACCGTGGCACCGTCCTCGTCGAGGACCTGGCCGTTGCCATTGGTCGACAGGCCAATGCTCGTGCCGATATCGCCGGGATAGATGCGAATGGCGTAATAGGGGCCCGTGTCGAGCGGATGCAGGCAGGGGTTGGGTGCATTCTCCGCGTCGCCCAGATAGGTCTGGTAGGCGGTCGAGCCCTTGCCGAAGTCGTGGTCCTTGCCGTTTTCCGCATCGTGGTTGAAGCGCGAGATGGTGTCGGCCAGTGCCTCCGGCGGGACGCCGATCTTTTCTGCCAGGGCCTCCGGCGTCGCACCACTGGTGATGTAGCCGGAGCGCAGATGCGCGCGATAGGGCGCGGGGAAGGGGCGTACTGCCCCGAGCCCGTATTTGCGCAGCGCCCGATGGTCGCACATCAGCCAGGCCTGCTGTTTGCCGGCGTTCAGCATTGCCTGGACGAAGTCGTGATAGGACAACGCCTCGTTGGCAAAGCGCCGGCCGTCGTCGCCGATGGCGATCACGCCGGGCTTGGCCCGATCGAGGAAGAGATGCGGGAAGGGACGCGGCCCCTCCTTGCCCGGCAGCAGCGATACTGGCGCCCAGAAGGCGGCGTTGCTGTTGGTTGAAACCAGCGCCGCGCCGACGCCGAGGCTGGCGTCGATGGCATCGCCCGTGCTTGTCGCCGGCGACATAGAATAGTGCCGCGCGCCCGCCTGTACATGCGGCATGTAGGTGGCGCGCTTCGCCTCGCTCTGCGGAAAGCCGCCGGTCGCCAGCACCACGCCGCGTCGCGCCAGCACGCTCCGCGTGACGCCGCCGTGATGCACGCTCACGCCGCTGACGCGGCCGCCGTCGCGCTCGAGCGAGACGAGGGGCGTTTCCACGAAAAGCGGAATGCCGAGCGCGAAGACCGTTTCGGCCAGCCGTCCGGCAACCGCCTGCCCGAGCACCAGCCGGGTGCCGCGCGGGTGGGTGAGCCTGTCGAGCGCATGGCGCATCATGAGCTTCGTCGCGTGGATCGCCGATTTCGGCGAACGCGTCATCTTCATGAAGTGGCCGATGTCGAAGCGGTTCAGCATCATGCCGCCAAAGACGGTAAAATCGGCGATCGGCGGCTTCAGCCGCTTGAAGTTGGCGCCGAGCCGCCGCCCGTCATAGTCCTTGGCGTCGAGCACGCGCCCGCCCATCGCCGCGCCGTCCTGGTCGGGGTGATAGTCCGGCGAATAGCTGCGGTGCTCGAACTGGAGCGCGGTGTTGGCCTCGAAGAAGCGGACCATCTCGGGTCCGTTGTCGAGGAAGGAGTCGACCAGCTCGGCGTTCATCCGGTTGCCGGTCTCGGTCTTCAGGTAGGTGCGCGCCGCCTCCTTGCTGTCCTGCATGCCGGCGTCGCGCATCTTCGGATTGTCGGGGATCCAGATCGCGCCACCCGAGACGGCGGTGGAGCCGCCGTAGTGGGCGGCCTTCTCCAGGATGGCGACATCGAGTCCGGCGAGCTTCGCCGTGATCGCAGCCGCCATGCCGGCGGCTCCCGAGCCTACGACGACGAGATCATAGGCATCGGCGAGAACGGGGTCTGTCCGGCTCATGCGGTTTCTCCGACCGTGGACTGCTGGCGCGGGTAGCGTCCGACCGCCCAGCCGCCGTCGACCCGCAGCGTTGCGCCGGTGATGAAGCGCGCCTCGTCGCTGGCGAGGAAGGCGACCGCCGCGGCCACCTCCGCAGGCGTCCCGACGCGGCGCAGCGGCGCCTGCTCGATGAAGATCTGGTGGCGCCAGGCCTCGGTGCGGATACGCTCGGCGGTGAGCGGCGTCTCGATCAGCCCCGGAGCGACGGCGTTGACGCGAATGCCCTCGGGGCCGAAGTCGGTCGCCATCTGCCGGGTCATCCCGTCGACGGCGGCCTTGCTCATACTGTAGGCGGCGCTGCCTGTCGCGCCGATCAGCGCATAGATCGAGGCGATGTTGACGATGGCGCCGCCACCGGTCCCGCGCATTCGCTTCACCGCATAGGCGCTGAGGCGGAAGACGGAGCGCACGTTGATATCGAAATAGCGCTGCAGGTCGTCGTCGCTGGTTTCGTCCGCGCGTCCGCCGCCGCCAATGCCGGCGTTGTTGACGAGGATCGACAGAGGCCTGGCGCCGAGCTGCTGGTCGAGCCGCGCGCCAAGCTGAGGATCGGTGACATTGCCCTTCACCTTCTCCACGCCGTCGGGCAGCAAGGTCAGGCCGGCGGCATTGCGGTCGACGGCGATGACCGTCGCGCCCTGCTCGAACATTTGGGTGGCGATGGCGAGACCGATGCCGGAGCCGGCGCCGGTGACGATCGCCGTCTTGCCGGAAAAGCGGTTGGTGTCCATGGGTGTCGCCCTTCTCAGAATGCCGTTGTGCCGCCGAGCGAGCGGCCGCCGTCGACAAGCAGGACCTGTCCGGTGATGAAGCCCGCGACCGGCGATCCCAGGAAGGCGACCGCCTCGGCGATGTCCTCGGGCCGGCCAAGCCGACCGCTCGGCTGCTGGGCGCGCAGGCCGTCGAGGTTGGTGTCGGAGCGTGCCTTCAGCATGTCCGTCTCGATCACGCCGGGAGCGACCGCGTTGACGCGGATCTGCCGCTCGGCAAGCTCCAGCGCCATGGCCCGGGTCAGCCCGCCGACGGCCGCCTTGGAGGCGACGTAATGGGCGTAGTGGCGCGCGCCGAGCATGGCGCGCGAGGCGATGTTGACGATCGCCGCGTCCTCGCGCATGCGCTCGGCCACGAGCCGCGACAGGTCGAAGAGCGCGACGAGGTTGATCTCGTACATCTTGCGGAAGTCGTCGGCGGTGAGGTCGAAGAAGTCCTTCACGCCAAAGATGCCGGCGTTGTTGACGAGAAGCCGCACGTCACCGGCCTCTTCGGCCAGGCGGACAAGCGCAGCGCTGTCGGTGATGTCGAGCGCGCGGGCGCGCGCCTTGCCGCCCTCGGCGATGATGGCGGCTGCGGTCGCCTCGGCCCGCTCGCCGTCGCGGTCGACGATGATCACATCATGGCGACGGGACTGGTCGTGCAGGGCAAGGCGCCGGCAGATGGCCGCGCCGATCCCGGCGCCGCCGCCGGTGACGATGGCGATGGGGCTCTCGGTCATGGTCTGGATCCGTTCTGGCTGGGGCAGGTCGCTAAGGACGGCGGGCATCGAAATGCCCGCCGCAAGTTTCGACAGGGCAGGGGCGGCCAGGGGAGCCGCCCCAACCTACGGCTCAATCGAGGCCGAAGGTCTTCTCGTCGATCTTCGAGTAGAGGTTGTCCTGCAGGACCTTGGCGAGTGCGTCCGCGTCCGTGCGGTCGACGCCCTCGAGCAGGCCCTTCCACTTGGTCTGAAGCTCCTGGAACTCCTTGACCATGTCGGTCGGGTCCTCGACGCCGCGGCTCTCGACGGACTTCTGCGGCAGCGCATCGACGAAGCCGCTCTGGAAGGCGGCGAGCTTCTCGGTCATGTCGGCCGACGGCTCGATGATCTCGAGGCCGCGCTCCTTGGAGCCCTCGATCGCCGCGTTGACGCCGATGTGGTAGGAAACCTGCGCGCGCGCCTCGCCCTTGGCCATCTCGTCCAGCATCGCCCGGCGCTCTTCCGGCGTCAGGCCGGCCCAGAAGTCCGGGTTGATGACGTAGTTGGCGCCCATGACCACGCCCATCGGCAGGCGGGTGACCGACTTGGCGACCTCCCAGAACTTGTTGCCCTTGTCCAGGTTGGTCGGATCGGACATCGTGCAGTCGATGGACCCACGGCTCAGGCCGGAATAGACGTCGCCGATCGGCACGGAGACCGGCACGCCGCCGATGGCTTCCACCCAGGCGGTCTGGGCGCCGCCGGCGGTGCGGATCTTCAGGCCCTGGGCATCGGCGAGGGCGCGGATCGGCTTGACGCAGATGAAGTTGTAGACCGGCGTGGAATAGCCGCCGGCGAAGATGCCGCCGTTCTTCTTCCACTCACCCTTCAGCCGGGCGTTGGTCATGCCCATCTCGGTGTAGGCGAACGCCGAGGCGATGTCGTCGTCGGAGACGAAGACAAGATCATTGAGCACGTTGTTGAGCGGCAGCTCGGAAGGCGTGTAGCCCGGATAGACGATGCCAAGCTGGACGACGCCATCGCGGATCGCCTGCATGGTCGACTTGGCCGGCACCAGCGAGCCGCCCGAATAGACCTCGAAGGTGATCGCGCCGTCGGTGTCGGCGGCCAGATCCTTGGCGAACTTCTGGTAGGTCTCCTCGTTGAGGATATGAACCGGCGTCATCCAGTTGCTCGCCTGATAGGTCTCGGCCGAGGCCGTCGACGCGGCAAGGCTGGCGGTCAGTGCGGCAAGAACCAGCAGTTTTTTCATGTTTCTCCCACTCCCAGTGTTTGGCGCCTCTCGCGGGCGCCATCTTGTTTTGCGAACCGGCCGTTGGATCGATGGGGCCTCAGTTCGCCATGAAGGCAGGCAGCCACAGGCTGATCACGGGGAAGGCGATCAGCAGGGCAAGCGTGATCAGATCGGCAAGGATGAACCAGGAGACGCCGGCGAAGATCTTGCCGAGCGGTATGACGTTGCCGAGACTCGAGCGGATCACGTAGACGTTCATCCCGACCGGCGGCGTCACGAGGCCGATTTCCAGCAGCTTCACCGTCAGGATGCCGAACCAGATCAGGTCGACGCCGAGATGAGCGAGCAGCGGCGCCAGCACGGGCAGCGTCAGCAGCATGATCGAGATGCTTTCCAGGAAGCATCCGAGCACGAGGTAGAGCACGCCGATCATCAGGATGACCGACAACGCGCTGTAGCCCTCGAAGAAGCCCGTCACCCAGACCGGCACGGTCGACAGCGCGATGAAGCGGGCAAAGAGGGCCGCGCCGACGACGATGATGAAGATCGCGGAGGTGCTCAGCGCCGTGTCGATCAGCGCCGTACGCATCACGGAGAACGAGAGCTGGCGGCGGAAGAGCGCGATCAGCGCGGCCAGGAACGCGCCGATGGCGCCGGCTTCCGTGGCCGTGAAGATGCCCGTGAAGATGCCGCCGAGCACGCCGGCGATGAGCACCGGCAGGGGCCACACGTCCTTGATCAGGTCGATCTTCTGGCGAAGCGTGTAGTGCTCCTTGAGCCGCGGCGCGAGCGAGGGGTTGAGCGTCGTGCGCACGGTGATCAGCGCGATGAACATCACGCCCGACAGAAGCCCGGGAATGAGGCCGGCGACGAACAGCGTGCTGATCGAGACGTCCATCATCAGGCCGAAGACGATGAGCAGCACGCTCGGCGGGATAAGCGAGCCGAGCGTTCCCGCCGCGGCGACCGAACCGGCGGCCAGCGAGGGCGCGTAGCCTGCCTTCAGCATCTCCGGAATGGCGATGCGCGAGAAGGCGGCGGCGGTGGCGACGCTGGAGCCGCTGGCGGAGGCAAACAGCGCGCTCGAGGCGACGGAGGCCGAGGCCAGCCCGCCTGGAACCCTGTTGAGGAAGACGCGGGCGGCGGCGAAGAGGCCGCTGGTCAGCCCGGCGCCGGAGGCGACATAGCCCATGAGCAGGAACATCGGCACGGCCGACAGGTTCCAGTCGCCGACGAGTTCGTAGGGGATGGCCTTGGCAATGCCGATGGCCGGCATCAGCCCGAGCATGGCATAGATGCCGGCGATCGCGACCGCGCCCATGGCAACGCCGATGGGGATGCGGATGCCGATGAGAAGCAGCGTGATGACGATGCCGATGAAGCCGATATCGAGACGATCCATGGTCAGGCCTCAGGCTGGGTCAGCGTGGTCGGCGGCGGGACCGTCTGCGGTCACGTCGCGGCCGGAAAGGATGAGGACGAGGCGCAGTGCCAGCGCGACGCAGGCAAGGCCGAGGCCGATCGGCAGAAGGAACTTGGTCGGCCAGATCGTGACCTTCCAGGCGCCCTCGACGATCTCGCCGATGTTCCAGGCGTGCATGGCCGGCTTCCAGGAAAGCCAGGCAAGCACGGCGTAGAGCACCAACGAAAGCACCGTGCCGAGCACCAGCATGCCGCGCTTCATCCAGTCGGGGCTCAGTTCGTAAAAGAGATCGACGGTGATCGGCCCGTTGGTTGCCTCCAGCCAGGCCAGCGGCAGGAACACGACGGAGATCATGTAGTAGCTGGCGACGACCTCGGCGGTGCCGGGGATCGGCTTGTTGAAGAGATACTTGCCCGCAACGTCGGCCGTCACGTGCAGCATCATCAGCAGAAGTGCCAGCGCCGCCACCGAGGCAAGCGCGAAGGACAGTCGGTTGAGGGCCTTTTCCACCATCACTGCATCCGGTATCCGCCGTTGACGTCTATGGTCGCTCCGGTGACATAGGCACCATCCGCGCCGGCGAGATAGGCGACCGCGCCGGCGACGTCCTCGGGCGTGCCGATGCGGTTGAGCGGGATCGACTTGGCGATTTCCACGTCGTTGGCCGGGTCGAGCGACAGGCGCAGCATCGGCGCGTCGATCAGCCCCGGAGCCACCGCGTTGACGGTGACGCCGATTGCCGCGGCCTCGCGGGCGGCAGCCTTCACCAGGCCGCTGATCGCGCTCTTGCTGGCGATATAGGCGGCGCTGGAGCGGTAGCCGCCGAGCTGTGCGGCGACCGAGCTGAAGGCGATGAAGCGTGCGTGGTCGATGGGGGTCTGCGTTCTGTGCCGCAGGTATTCACGCACGAGAAGGAACGTGCCGGTGCTGTTGACCTGCTGCGTCCTGTCCCATTCCTTCATGCCTGTCTCGATGATCGGGCGGCGCTGGCCGTTCTCGTCGAGAATGAGCAAGCCTGCGGCGGCGACGAGCACGTTGATCGGCCCGTGCTCGCTCTCGACGCGGGCAAGGGTGTCGGCAACCGCCGCCTCATCCGCCACGTCAAGCGCTAGGCCCGCGTGACCGCTGCCCGGCAACGACCCGGCGACGTCTCGCGCCAGAGCGGCGTCGATGTCCGATGCAATGATCCTGAAACCGTCGGCTGCAAGCCGCCGTGCGACCGCACGGCCGATACCGCCTGCGGCGCCGGTGACGAACGCGGTAAGCGTCATCACGTACCTCCCTGGTTGTTGACCGAGGAATGGATACATTTTTGAGGTATGTCAAGCTGGAACTGCCGATTTTTGCACTGCAACAATCAAAATGTATCCGATTTTCGCTTGCCTCGAAGCTAGAAACTGGCCATCTTTCGCCCATGAAGATCAAGGGCTTCACCGCATCACCGCCGGTTGACGTGACCAGCGCCGACGCCGCCGCCACCGCGATCCGGGAGATGATTCTGGAAGGTCGCTTCCTGCCGGGAGAGCGGCTGCACCAGGATCACCTGGCCGAGACGCTTGGCGTCTCGCGGACGCCTCTGCGCACCGCGCTGGCGCGTCTCGCCCAGGACGGGCTCATCGACTACGAGCCGAATCGCGGCTACCGCATCCGTCTGTTCCTCGTCGATGACATTCGCGATGCTTTCGCCGTGCGCGCCAATCTCGAGGGCTTTGCCTGCCGGCTCGCGGCCGAGGTCGGGATGAGCGTCGAGGATCTCGACCGGCTTGCGGCGCTGGTGGAGGAGGGGGACCGCATTCTGGTTCTCGGCAAGCTGGAACCGGACATGCTTCCGGGCTACCGTCGCATGAACGTGGAGTTCCACGAGACCATCATCGAGGCGACCGGCAACAGCTGGCTCGGCCGCTTCGTGCACCAGTCCCACAACGTCCCGCTGGTGTCGGATCGCGTCATCCTGTGGGACGATTTCGAAGTGATCCATCGCTCTCACGACGACCATCGTCGCATCGCCAAGGCGCTGGCCGACCGCGACGGCGTCAGGGCACAGAACCTGATGAGCGAGCATGTGATCTACGCCGGCCAGCTTCTGGCCGACAGGCTGGAGGACGATCCCTCCGCCGCTCTGCGCCACGCCTACCAGGAGCGCCAGGCCGGAACGTGACCGGCTGGCGCATCAACAAACCCGGAGTATCTACTGATGAAGCTCTATTTTTCGCCTGCGTCTCCCTATGTCCGCAAGGTCGTGGTCACCGCCCATGAAAAGGGTGTCGCGGACCGGATCGAGCTGCTGTCCTCGGCTGCGAGCCCGGTCAACCGCGACAAGACCATCGTGCGCAGCAATCCCTCGGGCAAGGTTCCCACCATGCTGCTCGACAGCGGCGAGGCGCTCTACGACAGCCGCGTGATCTGCGCCTATGTCGACGCGCAGGGCGAGGGCGCGAGCCTGCGTCCGCAGGGTGTCGCCGGCTTTTCCGACATGACGCTTGAGGCACTCGGCGACGCCATTCTCGACGCCGCGCTTCTTGCCCGTTACGAGACCGTTGCCCGGCCGAAGGAGCTCTACTGGGGCGCCTGGTACGATGGCCAGATCGAGAAGATCGACAGCGGCCTCGACGCGCTCCTGGATGTCTGGCTTGACCGGCTCTCCGGTCCGGTGACGCCGGGCGTCATTTCGGCCGCCTGCGCGCTCGGCTATCTCGACTTCCGCTTCCCGGACAAGGACTGGCGCACCGGCCGCGAGAAGCTGGCCGCCTGGTTCGAGGCATTCGAGAAGCGCCCGTCCATGCAGGCGACGATGCCGAAGGGCTGAGGTCGGTCTTGTTTCGACATGCGACGGGCGGGGAATTCCCCGCCCGTTTGCGTTTATCGCGGCATCAGTCGGGATAGTGGCGGTCGTCCAGCGGAATCGGATGGGAAATCGCCAGGAATTCGGCCGGCCGGTCGGAGCGGTTCGAAACCACGTGAAGCGTGCCGGGCGCGATCTCCATCGCCTCGTGGCGCTCCAGCCGCTGGTGGGTGTCGCCGCTTTGTATCCAAAGCGTGCCCTCCAGCACGAAGAACACCTGCCGCGCCGTCTCGTGCCAATGGGCGCGCTCCGCCGTTCCCGGCGGCATCCGCTCGTGGAAGACGGCAAGATCGGGATGGCGTGCCAGTTCCCATGTCTTGCAGCCGTCGCCCCAGTCGCGCGGTGCCACTGCCTGATTGCTCGTTTTCATCGCCTCTGCTCCTCGCGTCTGCGTCGCTGCCTGCGCAGGGATCCGCATAGGCTGTCAGGGGGCGTGGTGTCGCGTCCGGCTTTCTCATGTGCGGTGAAAGCAGGCTCAGGCCCGGCGCGCGACTCGCTCAGATCAGCCGCGATTTTCGCAGTGCGCCGGCCTGCTCGAGGATCGGATAGGCGATCGCCGCCACATAGGCGTTGATGCGCTTCAGGTCGCGCAGGATGTCGAGATGCAGCGAGGACGTCTGCACGCTCTCCGCCCGCCCGTCGCGCAGCCGCGCCAGATGGTTCGACGTCGAGCGCTCCTCATAGTCGCGGATGTCGGTCTTGGCTTCCATGAGCTGTCGGGCAAGCTGCTCGTCGCCGGAGATCAGCACACTCTGGGCCAGCCGCAGATTGTCGATCGTGATTTTGTAGAACGCCTCGATCTCTTCCTGCCCCTCGGGCGAGAAGGTCAGCTGATAGCGGATCTTCTTTTCGATCATGTCGCGCAGGTTGGTATCGACGATGTCGCCGACGTGCTCCAGGTTGATCGCATAGGAGATGATCTCGTCGGCGCGCCGCGCCTCGCGTTCCGGCATCGGCATCCGGTTCAGCTTCGACAGGTAGAGCTTCACGGCCTCGTTGAGCTCGTCGACCTCGTCGTCGAGCCCGCCGATCCCGGCGCACAGCGAGGCGTCGTTCTTCTTCAGCGCCTGCAGGTTCCGCTCCAGCATCAGCGCCACCCTGTCGCCGATCCGCAAGGTCTCGCGCGCGGCCGCGGCAAGCGCCTGCGCCGGCTGGTCGAGGAACCTCTTGTCGAGATGTTTCGGCCCGGTCTCGGCGATCTGCGCTTCCGGCAGCATCTGTCGCATCAGCTTTGCCATCGGGCCGAGCAGCGGCAGCATGACGAGCGACAGCAAAACGTTGAAGAGGATATGCGTATCGACCACCAGAGCGGCCGGGTCGCTGTGGAAGACAGAGAGAAATGCGGCGGTCGCCGGCTGGATGAAGGCCAGCACCGCAAGCGCGCCGGCAAGGCGGACCAACAGGTTGCCGATGGTCACCCGACGGGCCAGCGCCGGCTGGGTCAGAGTGGCCAGAACAGGCGGCACGGCGCCGCCGAGGTTGGCGCCGAGCACCAGGGCGATCCCGGTCTGCGGGCTCACGCCGCCGCCGGCGGCGAGGGCCATGGTGAAGAGCACGACGGCAAGGCTGGAGGAACAGGAAAGCGCCAGCACGGCGGCGATGGCCACGGCCACCACGGGCACCGCGTCGAGCGTCGCCATCAGCGCCAGCAACGTCGGCGAGCCGAGCATCGGCTTGGTCGCGGTGCCGAGAAGATCGAGCGACAGCAGCATCAGACCGAGGCCGAGCACGGCGCGCGCCAGCCCTCTCTTCGGCTTGCTCTTGCTGAAGGAAAACGCGAGGAAGCCGACGGCGATCAGCACCGGCGACAGCCAGTGAAGGTCGAGGGCGAGCAGGCGGGTGACGAGGCTTGTGCCGACATTCGCCCCCAGCATCACCGCTTGCGCCATCATCGAGTTGATGAGCCCGATACCCGCGAAGGAGGCGGTCATCAGCGCGATGGCCGTGCTGCTCTGGAGCGCCAGCGTGGCGATGAGCCCGGAACCGAAAGCGGCGACGCGGGTTCGTGTCGCCGTCGCCAGCACGCGGCGGAGCTGCGGGCCGAACGCCCGGCTCACGCCGGTTTTCACCATGCGCAGCCCCCACAGAAGGAGGGCGAGCGCGCCGATCAGGTCTATCATCTTCTTGTCATCGCTTCGAAGTCACGCGCAGAAACGCCCGAACCGGGTTTCGCCGCGAGGCGAAAAGGGGAGGGGAAGGAGCGATCCGGTAGGATATTTCATGCGCCGGCTAATCCCATATGATACCAAAAAACAATGGATAGGGACAGTGTTTCGTCATTTCCTGTGCGACCGGGCGTAAGGCTGCCCTTTCCACCTGTCGCTTTCGCGCTCAAATGGCTTGCGGGCAAGCGACGGCCGTTGACTGGCGTCGGGGAGGATTGCGCCGCGTTGTCCGGCCCGCCCAGCCCGTCGGCGCGGATCTCGATTTTCGCACCACGGTGCGCCTGAGATGAGACATTTGGACTGGCTCCACGAGGCTTCTCGCCGGGCGTCGCAGGCCTTTGCCGCACGGGGCCGCGGGCGGGTGTTCGCCAGGTGAATCGATTTGCCCGCAAGTGCCCGGATTTTGCTGATTTCCCGTGCTTTTTCATCGATCCGGCGGAGCGAGCCGGGTATACTCGCGGCCATCATGAGCAGTATCGACGAGCCCGAGATCACCACGTTCCCGCCGCCCTTCGAGCGGGTTGAAAACCGTCGCTGGCAACAGGGCGGCGCCAGCGCCTCACGCCGCTCCATTCCCGAGGAAACGCCCGTCGCGTTGACCTATGACGGCTCCACCCAGGCGGTGATGATGGCCACCCCCTCCGATCTGGAGGATTTCGCCGTCGGCTTCAGCCTGACGGAGGAGCATATCGCCTCGCCGGAGGAGATCCGCTCCGTCGAGCCGACCGCCTTCGACGACGGCATCGACCTGCGCGTCTGGCTGAAGCCGGGTGCCTCGGGCCGCTTTCTCGAGCGCCGCCGCCGCATCGTCGGCCCGACCGGCTGCGGTCTTTGCGGCGTCGACAGCCTGTCGGAGGCCTTGCGCCTGCCGCGTCAGGTCCTGGATGACACGCGCTTCGCCGCCGCCGATATTCTTGCCGCCCAGGCCTCGATGTTCGAGGCGCAGGCCCTGCATGCGGAGACCGGCGCGGTTCACGCCGCCGGTTTCTGGACGCGGGAAGAGGGGCTCGTGGCGCTGCGCGAGGACGTCGGCCGGCACAATGCGCTCGACAAGCTGGTCGGCGCGCTCGCCCGCCAGGGACGCAGCGGTCGCGGTGGTCTGCTGTTGCTGACCAGCCGCGTGTCGGTCGAGCTCGTCGCCAAGGCCTCGGTGCTCGGCGCACCGGCGATCGTTGCCGTTTCCGCGCCGACCGCGCTTGCCGTGCGCATGGCCGAGCGCGCCGGTCTCACCCTTGTCGCAAGCGCCCGCTCCGGCGGCTTCGAGCTTTTCACCCGCACGCAGCGCATCACCGACGGTTGATGCCTGCCTACCGATGTCCTGTGCCGGGCGAGCCGGGCGCCGACATTGTCGCAAGGGGGGCGGCTCTCGATGAAAACCAAAAAAGGGCGGAGGCCGTCCGGCGCTCCGCCCTTTTCATTGTGTCGTTGACGTTCGCCTCAGTGCGGCGCCGCCCCTTCCGTTCGTGCATAGGCACGCGGCAGGTGCGAGGCGTCCGGCTTGCGGATCGCCGGCAGCGCCTCGCGCACGAGCGCGGCGAGGCCGTGGCCATCGTCCGCTTCGGCGATCGCGAAGAGCTGGGCCCGCATGCGCGGCTCCCAGAACTTGTTGATGTGGACCGCCACCCCCTCTACGCCCTCGTCATGGGGCTTGGAGGTGAAGAATGTGGCGATCTGGTTGGCCATGTAGACGAGCTTTTCCGGCTTCATACCGCCATCTCCCGTTGGTTGCGCGTGCTCCGGTTCATTCGGCGGCATCCACCGCCGGCATGATCCGGCGCGACTGACGGGCCTGCTCCTCGTATTCCACCTGCCAGTCCGTCGGGCCGTTGGAGGGCGAGATCTGCACCGCCGTCACCTTGTATTCCGGGCAGTTGGTTGCCCAGTCCGAAAAGTCGGTGGTGATGACGTTGGCCTGGGTCCCGGGGTGGTGGAACGTGGTGTAGACCACGCCCGGCGCCACCCGCTCGGTGATCAGCGCGCGCAGGGTCGTCTCGCCCGCCCGGCTTGCCAGCCGCACCCAGTCGCCGTCCTTCAGGCCGCGGTTTTCCGCGTCGAACGGGTGGATCTCCAGCCGGTCCTCCGCGTGCCAGACAACGTTCTCGGTGCGCCGCGTCTGGGCACCGACGTTGTACTGGCTGAGAATGCGGCCGGTGGTGAGCAGCAACGGGAAGCGCGGACCCGTCCGCTCGTCGGTCGCCACGTACTCGGTGCGGATGAACTTGCCCTTGCCGCGCACGAAGCCGCCGAGATGCATGATCGGCGTACCCTCGGGCGCCGTCTCGTTGCAGGGCCACTGCACCGAGCCCTTTTCCTCAAGCAGCGCGTAGGAGACATCGGCGAAGCTCGGCGTCGTCGCCGCGATTTCGTCCATGATCTCGCGCGGGTGCTCGTAGGTCCAGCCGGCGCCCATGGCGTTGGCGATCTCCTGCGTCACCTCCCAGTCGGCGAGGCCGTTCTTTGGCGTCATGACCCTGCGCACGCGGTTGATGCGCCGCTCCGCGTTGGTGAAGGTGCCGTCCTTCTCCAGGAAGGTCGAACCCGGCAGGAAGACATGGGCGTGATTGGCGGTCTCGTTGAGGAACAGGTCGTGCACGACGACGCATTCCATCGCCGCGAGGCCGGCGGCCACGTGGTGGGTGTCGGGATCGGACTGGAGAATGTCCTCGCCCTGCACGTAAAGACCCATGAAGGTGCCGTCGACGGCTGCATCCAGCATGTTCGGGATGCGCAGGCCCGGCTCATCGTCGAGCGTCACGCCCCACAGTTTCTCGAAGATCTCGCGCGTCTCCTCGCCCGAGACGTGCCGGTAGCCCGGCAGCTCGTGCGGGAAGGAGCCCATGTCGCAGGAGCCCTGCACGTTGTTCTGGCCGCGCAGCGGGTTCACGCCCACGCCCGGACGGCCGATGTTGCCGGTCGCCATGGCAAGGTTGGCGATCGCCATCACCGTGGTCGAGCCCTGGCTGTGCTCGGTGACGCCGAGGCCGTAATAGATCGCCCCATTGCCGCCGGTGGCGTAAAGGCGCGCGGCACCGCGGATCTCGTCCGGGTCGATGCCGGCGAGCTTGCCCACGGTCTCGGGCGAGTGCTCCGGCTGCGACACGAACTCGGCCCAGTCCTGGAATTCGTCGAAATCACAACGCTCGCGGATGAAGGCCTCGTCGAAGAGCCCCTCGGTCACGATGACATGGGCGAGCGAGGTCAGCACCGCCACGTTGGTTCCCGGTCGCAGCGGCAGGTGATGGGATGCCTCGATGTGCGGCGAGCGTACCAGGTCGATGCGGCGCGGATCGATGACGATCAGCTTGGCGCCCTGACGCAGACGCTTCTTGAGCCGCGAGCCGAAGACCGGGTGGCCGTCCGTCGGGTTGGCGCCGATCACCACCACCACGTCGGCCTGTTCGACGCTGTCGAAGTCCTGGGTGCCGGCGGAGGTGCCGAAGGTCTGGCCGAGGCCATAGCCCGTCGGCGAGTGGCAGACGCGGGCGCAGGTGTCGACGTTGTTGTTGCCGAAGACCTGGCGGATCAGCTTCTGCACCAGGTAGGTTTCCTCATTGGTGCACCGCGAGGAGGTGATGCCGCCGACGGCGCCGCGTCCGTACTGGTACTGGATGCGGCGGAACTCGCTCGCCACATGGCTCAGCGCCTCTTCCCAGCTCACCTCGCGCCAGGGATCGGAGGTCTTCTCGCGGATCATCGGATTGAGGATGCGGTCCCGGTGATTGGCGTAGCCATAGGCGAAGCGGCCCTTGACGCAGGAGTGGCCCCGGTTCGCCTTGCCGTCCTTCCACGGCACCATGCGCACCAGTTCCTCGCCGCGCATCTCCGCCTTGAAGGAGCAGCCGACGCCGCAATAGGCGCAGGTGGTGACCTTGGAGTGCTCAGGCTGGCCGATCTCGATGACCGACTTCTCCTGCAATGTCGCCGTCGGGCAGGCCTGTACGCAGGCGCCGCAGGACACGCATTCCGAGGCCAGGAAGCTCTCGTGCATGCCCGGCGACACGCGGCTGTCGAAGCCGCGGCCCTCGATGGTCAGCGCGAAGGTTCCCTGCACTTCCTCGCAGGCGCGCACGCAACGCGAGCAGACGATGCACTTGGACGGGTCGTAGGTGAAATAGGGGTTCGATTCGTCCTTCGCCATGAAGCGGAAGTTGTCGCCGCCCTCGCTGGCGCGCGGCTTGACGTGGTTGTCCCCGTCGTAGCCGTAGCGCACGTCGCGCAGGCCGACGGCGCCGGCCATGTCCTGAAGCTCGCAGTCGCCGTTGGCCGCGCAGGTCAGGCAGTCGAGCGGGTGATCGGAAATGTAGAGCTCCATCACCCCGCGCCGGATGGTCTTCAGCCGCTCCGTCTGGGTGGTCACCACCATGCCGTCGCCGGCCGGAGTCGTGCAGGAGGAGGGGGTGCCCTTGCGGCCCTCGATCTCGACGAGGCAGAGCCGGCAGGAGCCGAAGGCGTCGACCATGTCGGTGGCACAGAGCTTGGGCACGGAAATGCCCGCCTCCATCGCCGCGCGCATCAGCGAGGTGCCCTCGGGCACCGTCACCTTGTTGCCGTCGATGGTCAGCGTGACGGTCTTGTCGGACTTGACCGCCGGTGTTCCGAAATCGGTTTCCTGGATCAGGCGCATGGGATTACTCCGCTGCTTCGGCGACTGTCTGCGGACAGAAGTCGTCGGGGAAGTGGGTGATGGCGCTCATGACCGGATAGGGCGTGAAACCGCCCAGGGCGCAGAGCGAGCCGAATTTCATCGTGTCGCAAAGGTCGGCGACCAGGTCGCGCTGTGCCTGCGGGTCCTCGCCGCCGTCGATGCCGCTGGCGATCCGGTCGATCACCTCCGCGCCGCGCACCGCTCCGATGCGGCAGGGCGTGCACTTGCCGCAGGATTCGATGGCGCAGAACTCGAAGGCGAAACGGGCCTGCTTCAGCATGTCGGCGGTGTCGTCGAAGACGGTGATGCCGGCGTGGCCGATGAGCCCGTCGCGCTTGGCGAACTCCTCGTAGTCGAACGGCGTGTCGAACAGCGCGCGCGGAAAATAGGCACCGAGCGGGCCGCCCACCTGCACCGCCTTCACCGGCCGGCCACTGGCCGTGCCGCCGCCGATCTCGTCGATGATCTCGCCGAGCGTCAATCCGAAGGCGGTCTCGTAGAGGCCGCCGAACCGGACGTTGCCGGCGATCTGGATCGGGATCGTGCCGCGCGAGCGGCCCATGCCGAAGTCGCGGTAGAACTCCGCGCCGCGGTCGAGGATCACCGGCACGGAGGCGAGCGAGATCACGTTGTTGACCACCGTCGGCTTGCCGAGGAAACCCTCGAGCGCCGGCAGCGGCGGCTTGGCGCGCACGACACCGCGCTTGCCCTCCAGCGAGTTGAGCAGAGACGTCTCCTCGCCGCAGACATAGGCGCCGGCGCCCACCCGCACCTCCATGTCGAAGGCATGGTCGGAGCCGAGCACGGACGCGCCGAGGACGCCAGCCTTGCGCGCGATCAGGATCGCCTCGCGCATGGTCTCGATGGCGTGCGGATATTCCGAGCGGGTGTAGAGATAGCCGCGCGTCGCCCCGGTGGCGATGCCGGCGATGGCCATGCCCTCGATGAGCACGAAGGGATCGCCCTCCATGATCATACGGTCGGCGAAGGTGCCGCTGTCGCCCTCGTCGGCGTTGCAGACGATGTACTTCTGGTCGGCCTCGGCGCCGAGCACCGTGTTCCACTTGATGCCCGTCGGGAAGCCGGCACCGCCACGCCCGCGCAGGCCGCTGTCGGTGACCTCCTTGACGATCTCCGCCGGCGTCATCGTGACGGCCCGCTCAAGCCCCTTGAGGCCCTTGTAGTGGCGGTAGTCGTCCAGCGACAACGGGTCGGTCACGCCGCAGCGGGAGAAGGTGAGGCGGGTCTGGTTCTTCAGGAACGGGATGTCATGGGTCGGCCCCTGGCAGAGCGGATGATCCGCGCCGGTCAGGAAGCCGGCGTCGAAGAGGCCCGGCACGTCGGAGGCTGCGACCGGCCCGTAGGCGATGCGGCCATGGTCGGTGCGCACCTCCACCAGCGGCTCCAGCCAGTGCATGCCGCGAGAGCCGTTGCGCACGATGCGTGCGTCGACGCCGCGGGCGGCGATCTCGCGGGACATCGCCTCGGCGACGCGCTCGGCGCCGAGCGCCAGGGCGGCGGCGTCGCGGGGAACAAAGATCGTGATGGTCATCGGCTGGCCTCCCCGATGAGAGTGGAGAGCCCGTCGGCATCGAGCCGTCCGTGAACGTCGCCGTCGAGCATGGCCGCGGGCGCGCAGGAGCACAGGCCGAGGCAATAGACCGGCTCGAGCGTCACCGCGCCGTCGGGCGTCGTCTGGTGAAAATCGATGCCGAGCAGGTCCCTGGCGCGGTCGGCAAGGGCGTCTCCGCCCATCGACTGGCAGGACTCCGAGCGGCACAGCTTGAGCACATGGCGGCCGGCCGGCTCGGCACGGAAGTCGTGGTAAAAGCTCATGACGCCATGGACTTCGGCGCGGCTCAGGTTGAGCCGGTCGGCGATGATCCGCAGCGCTTCTTCCGGAATATGGCCGAGCTCCGCCTGCACGTCGTGCAGGATCGGCAGCAGCGGGCCTTCCTCCCGTGTCCAGCGTTCGACGGCGGCTAGGACGCGCTCCTGATCCGGAGCAGCGAGTTCCCTGGCTTGCATGCGTTCCCTCCAAAGGTGTTCTGGTTGAATCCTGCCGTCACGCAAGGGGTTAGTTCAATAGAGCTGTCCCGTTCCGCGATAGCAAAAACCTATCGAACGCCGGCACCGTCCTCCTCAGGCCGGCGTTCGCACCTGCTGTTCGGCCTGCGCGTTGCGTCGGGCCTGGTCGATCAACGCCGCGATTACCGGCGTATAGGGCTCCCTGTAGGCGGCCACGAGGCCGACGGAATGGGTCGCCTCCGGCTCGACGATGGGGATCGAGCGCAGCCTGCTCCATGTGCTGAATGTCTCGACAAGTTTCAGCGGCATCACGCTCGCCCACTTGCCGGTGCGCACGTGGGAGAACAGCGCGATCATGGAATCGGATTCGAGCGTCGGCGTCGCCGAGGCGCCCGCTTCGCCGAGATGCTGGTTGACGATCCGCCGGTTCTGCATCTGACCGGTCAGCAGGCAGAGCGGGATCTCGCTCACCTCCTTCCAGGTCACCGTCTCTCGGTCGGCGAGGGGGGCGCCCTCGATCGTCACCAGCCGGTAGCGCTCCGTGAACAGGGGCACCGTCACCACCCGGCCGAGCGGCTCGTTGTCGAGATAGGTGATGCCGGCGTCGACCTCGAGGTTCTCGATCAGCGCCAGGATCTCCACCGACGAGCGCGACAGGATCGAGAAGGTGACGTTCGGATGCTTCTCGCAGAAGGGCTCCGTCAGCTCCGCCACCATGGCGAGCGCCGTCGGAATGGTGGCGATGCGGACGTGGCCGGAGAGGCCGTGCTTTGCCGCGCGCATCTCCTGGTGCATCGAGCGGGCGTCGCCGACGATCCGCCGCGCCCAGTCCAGCACGCGCAACCCCTCGGGCGTCAGCCCCTGGAAGCGCGAGCCGCGGTTGACCAGCATCACGCCGAGCTGGTCCTCGAGCTGCTTCACCGCCGCCGAGAGAGTCGGCTGGGTGACGCCGCATTCCTCGGCCGCATGGCCGAAATGGCGTGCCCGCGCCAATGCGATGAACATCTCGAGCTTGTCGATCATAGCCTTCCCCTGACGGCCCGCGTCCGGCCGCCTCTGTGCGTCCGTGTCCCGCCCGCCGAAGCGGGCGGGCCCATGCCCCGCAGCCTAGTTCATTTTGCCGCGAGGCTGGTATCCCGGAGCGTGAAATTGCGACGGAACAAGGAGTTGGGACGGCAGGGCCCCTTGCAGGCCCTGCCGTCCCGCTTGCCTCAGGCGCGCGCGGTGGACGTGCGCGTCGCGTCGCTGCCCTGCCCGGAGCCGGCCGGCTTGGCAGGCGCGTCCTCCATGTGGTGCTTGGCGTGGACGGGCTTCACCAGCATGTTCGCCACGAGCGCGATCACCAGCAACCCGGCCATGGCGTACATGGTCGTGTTGTAGACGCTGGAGGTCGGGTCGACCGTTCCGGCCGGTGCGATCTCCATCAGCCGCGAGATGGTGACGGTCTTCGCCACGACGAGCTGATCGAGCTGGTCGACGCTGGCGCCGAACTTCTCGGAGAAGGCGGCCGGGTCGATCTTCGAAGCCAGGTCGCGGATCGAGTTGGTCACCGACATCTCGCGCAGGTGCGTGATCGCCAGCGGGCCCAGCACGCCGGCCGTGCTCCATGCGGTCAGCAGGCGACCGTGGATGCCGCCGACGTATTTCGTGCCGAAGATGTCGGCCAGATATGCCGGGATCGTGGCAAAGCCGCCGCCGTACATGGTGAAGATCACCATGGTCGCCGCGTAGAACATCACCAGCCAGGTCACCGCCGGACTGACGCTCACCTGCGCCGCGGCGAAGGGGATCGACAGGTAGAGGATCGTGCCCAGGATGAAGAAGCAGTGATAGGTGTTCTTGCGCCCGATGTAGTCGGACATCGAGGCCCAGAAGAACCGGCCGACCATGTTGAACACCGAGATCATGAACACATAGGTCGCGGCGAAGGTCGAGTTGACGATCAGCGGCAGCGTCGTGCCGAAGATCTCGGTCATCATCGTCTTGGCGACGCCGATCACGCCGATGCCGGCGGTCACGTTGAAGCACAGCACGATCCACAGCAGATAGAACTGCGGGGTCTTCAGCGCCTGGTCGATGTGGACGTTGTTGGAGGTGATCATCTTGCGCGATGCGGCGTCGGCGGCGGGCGGCGTCCAGCCGGCCGGCTTCCAGCCCTCGCGCGGCACGCGATAGGAGAAGGAGGCGAGCATCATCACGATGAAGTAGACGATGCCGAGGGTGAAGAACGTCCCGGCTGCGCCGGTGTTGCCGGTGCCCACCACATAGACGCCTTCCTGCAGCGCCATCGGGGCCGAGGCGAGCTGCTTGGCGCTGGCGACCACCACCTCGACCATCTGGCCGTTGACCTCGGCGACGCGACGGCCGCCTTCGGTGACCATCTGCACGGCGCTTTCAGGGCCGAGGTAGGTCGGAGCCTTGTAGAACAGGCCGAGCAGGTACTCCTTGATCGGCGTCGCAATCATCGCGCCGCCGCCGAAGCCCATGATCGCCATGCCGGTGGCCATGCCGCGCCGGTCAGGGAACCAGCGGATCAGCGTCGACACCGGCGAGACGTAGCCGAGGCCGAGGCCGCAGCCGCCGATGACGCCATAGCCCAGATACACCAGCCAGAGCTGGTGGGTCATGATGCCGAGGCCGCCGATGATGAAGCCGCCGCCCCAGCACATGGCCGCGACGACGCCGACCATGCGCGGGCCCACTTCCTCAAGCCACTTGCCGGCGAAGGCCGCCGACAGGCCGAGGAAGACGATGGCGACGGAGAAGATCCACACCACGGAGGACAGGCTCCAGTCGCCCGCCGAAGCGGCGACGACGCCGAACTGCTTGGTCAGCGGCGGATTGAAGATGCTCCACGCGTAGACCGAGCCGATGCAAAGGTGAATGGCGATGGAGGCGGGTGGCACCTTCCATCTGTTGAACCCATCGCCCGCAACGATGTGTTCCTTTTTCAGGCTGTCGAACATGTATTCGCTCCTCCCAGGCCGCGTCTTCTGTCGGGCGCGGCTGACCGACCGGTCGGGGAGGGCGGAGCAGGCGCTGACGCGCCATGCCTTCCGCGCCGTTGTGGACAAAATGTCCGGCGCTGCCGTCTCCCCCTTGCCGGCGACCTGGGCATTGCAGGTTCGATGCCAACCGCGCTTGATCAGGCTTTGCAATGGGTCGATAGGCCCGGCGAATGCCCGGACTGGACATTTTGTCCGCAAAAGACCGGATGTCGGCCGCGCGACAGGGTCAATTTGTCCTCGGACGACCCGGTGCGGCGGGTGACCCGGCCCGCCTCAAGTGGCGGGTGACCCGGCCCGCCTCAAGTGGCGGGTGACCCGGCCCGCCTCAAGTGGCGGGTAACCCGGCCCGCCTTAAGTGGCGGGTAACCCATGCCCGCCTCACGTGGCGGGCAGCCAGATGCTGAAGGTCGTGCCCTGTCCGGGGGTGCTCTCCACCGCGATGCCGCCGCCCAGCCGCGTCACCAGCGTCTGGCTGATCGACAATCCGAGCCCCGTTCCCTGCTGCCGCTTGGTGGTGAAGAAAGGATCGAAGATGCGCGCGGCGATGTCCGGGGGCATGCCGGTGCCGGTGTCCTCCACGACGATTTCCACCCCGGGTTCGTCGCGATCCGCGTCGCGGGTCCAAAGCCGCAGGGAGCCGCCGTCGGGCATGGCGTGCAGCGCGTTGACGATGAGGTTGATGATCACCTGCTGCAGTTCGGTGCGGTTCATCAGCACCGTGCGCGTCGCCGTGTCCTCGCGCTCGACGCTGATTTCGGCGCGCTTGAGAAGGTGCTGCACCAGCGGCAGGCAGTCGCCGATGACTTCGGCCGGCGTCTGCCGGTCGGCATAGCCGGCATATTCCTCCGGCTTGGCGAATTGCAGCAGCTTGGTGACGATCTGGTGGATGCGGTGGATCTGCTCGTCGATCAGGCGGATCTCGGTCCGCGCGATGTCGGCCTTTCGGCCGAGCAGGTCGCGCAGCACCTCCAGGTTGCCCTGCATGACGGCGATCGGATTGTTGATCTCATGGGCAACGCCGGCGGTGATCTCGCCGATGGCGGCGAGCTTTTCCGACATGATGAGCTGCTTGGTGGTTTCCTCCAGCCGCCTGTTCGCCTGCTGCAGCTCGGCGGTGCGTTCCTCCACCCGCACGTTCAGCTCCTCGTTCCATGAGCGCAGTTGCCGGTCGCGCTGCTGGACGAGGTCGAGCAGATGGTCGAGGTGCAGCGCCACGCGGGCGATCTCGTCGTCGGCGGCCGGGATCGAGGTGCGCGCGCCCATCTCGCCGCCTTCCACCCGGGCAATGGTGCTGGCCATCTTCTCCAGTGGGCGGAAGATGCCGCGCGCCCACCGCAGGAAGATCGGCACGCTGACCAGCGCGACGATGAGAAAGGCGCCGACGATGGTGACGAATGTGGTGTATTTCGCCCGGTAGAAGGGGCGTTCGAGAAACCCGACGTAGAGCATGCCGACCCGCGCGCCGGCGCTGTCGACGATCGGCTCATAGGCGGAGATGTACCAGTCGTTGACGACGAAGGCGCTGTCGAGCCACACCTTGCCCTCGCCGAGCACGGCCTGGCGCACCGCCGCGGAGACCCGCGTCCCCAGGGCCCGCCGGTTCTCGAACAGCCGCACATTGGTGCTGATGCGCACATCCTCCAGGAACAGCGTCGCCGTGCCCTGGCTGCCCTCCGGCAGGCTTGCCTCGCGATAGACGAGATCGTTGATCGTGTCGATGAAGACGAGGTTCTGGTTGAGCAGGATGCCGCCGACCAGCGCACCGCCGGTGCTCTCCCCGGCGTTGACCACGGGGGCGGGGGCGGCCGAATGCACGACCATGCCGCGGGTTTCGCTCGCCCGTTCCGTCGGCACCGCGTTTTCCGTTGGGATCAGTTCCAGCTGCGCGCGCTCCGCAAGCGCGGGGGAGAGGGCTGCAAGTGTGGCCCCGTCGAAGATGTCGATGGCGGTCGAGGGAGTTCCCCCCAGCGCCTGCGCGACCACGGGGCCGGCGGTCGCGGCGTCCGGCCGCGCGCCCATGGGTGCTGCCGCGCGCAAGGTTCCCCCCGCGTCGACCAGATAGAGGAAGTCGAGCCCGATCTCGGCGCGCTTGCGCTCAAGCAGCGCCGACAGCGCCGCCGCGTTGCCGCTCTCGACGATGTCGCGATAGGCGGCCGACTGCCCGAGCGCCTCGATGCGCTCCCCGGTGTTTTCCAGGATCCGCGTCACATACTGGTGGGCGATGGTCAGGTCGCCGTGGACCTTGGCCTTGAGCACGCCATCGAACTTGGTGCTCCAGCGGGCGATGGTGATGCCGAGCAGCAGCGGCAGCAGCACCAGCGTCGGCAGCAGCGCGATGGCCAGCAGGCGGAAGCGCACCGAGCGGGAGGGGCGGGGCCGCGCCGCTTCGCGTACGGGCGCGCGCGCCTGCGGCAGCGGGCCGGCGCGCAACTCGTCAGCCATTCCAGGCCGCGAGCTTGCGGTCGATGGTCTTGCGCGAAACCCCGAGCCGTCGGGCGGCCTCGGCCCGGTTGCCGTCGGTCTCGGCGAGGATGGCCTCGATGTGCCGCCGTTCGACCGCTTCGAGGGTGTCTTGCGCTGCTTCCGCCTCCGACGCGTCGGCGACGGGCTTGCGCACGTCGTCGGGGAATTCCCCCAGAATCAGCGAGCGCTCGATCAGGTTGCGCAACTCGCGCACGTTGCCCGGCCAGGGGTAGGCGAAGAAGCCGGCCTCGACCGAGGCGTCGATGGGCACGGGCGGCATGCCGAGCTGCTTCGACAGTTTCTGCATGAACAGCGTCGCGAGCTCGACCACGTCCGCGCCGCGCTGGCGCAGCGGCGGCATGGCGATCTGCAGCACGTTGATGCGGTAGTAGAGATCGGCGCGGAACCGGCCGTTCTCCACCGCCTGCTCCAGGTCGGCGTTGGTAGCGAAGACGAAGCGCAGGTCGACCGAAACCTCGCGTTCCGATCCAACCGGCCGGATGCGCCGGTCCTCGATCGCGCGCAGCAGCTTGCTCTGCATGGCCAGCGGCAGCTCGCCGATCTCGTCGAGGAAGAGCGTGCCGCCCTGGGCGTGGCTGAAGAGCCCGTCGCGGGCCGCATGGGCGCCGGTGAAGGCGCCCTTGAGATGGCCGAAGAGCTCCGCCTCGATCATGTCGGTGGGGATCGCGGCGCAATTGACCGGCACGAAGGGCTTGTCGGCGCGGTCGGAGAGCGTGTGGATCGAGCGCGCGGTGACCTCCTTGCCGGTGCCGGATTCGCCGGTGATCAGGACGGAGGTCGGCAGCGGCGCGACGCGGGCGATGGTCTCGCGCACCTCCTCGATCTCGCGTGAGTGGCCGATCAGCTTGTCGCGCAGCAGCACATGATCCGAGGTCGCCCGCAGTTCGTGGCGCAGCACGTAGTTCTCGCGCTCGAGCCGCATCCGGTCGAGACAGCGCGCCACCGCGTTGAGGATCTGGTTGGAGCGGAACGGCTTCAGCACGAAATCCACCGCGCCGGCCCGCAGTGCCTCGATCACCGTATCGAGGTCGGCATAGGCGGTCATCAGGATGGCGTCGGCGAAGAAGCCGATCTGCCGCTGCTCCGAGAGCCATTCGACGCCCGACTTGCCCGGCAGGATATTGTCGAGGATGACCACGTCGAAATGATGCGTGTCGAGCTTGGCGGATGCCTCCTGGGTGTCGGCTGCTTCCTCGATGCGCTTGCAGCGCGGTCCCAGCGTGCGCACCAGGAAGTTGCGCATGCCCGGCTCGTCGTCGATCACCAGGATCGAGGCTTGCGCCAGCCAGGGGCCGAATTCGGGATCGCGCTCGTCGTCGTCGCGCTGTGTCGCGTCGCCGTCCTGCGCGTCCGCGCGCGCATCCCGCGCCGCGTCCGTCGCATGCCGCCGCGTCCCTCCTGGCCTTGAGGTCCTGGTGTCGAAGTCGGCGCGTGTCGCCTGCGCGCTTGCGCCCTGCGCTCCTGTAACGGAACCCATCCTGTCCTCCCTCGCGCCTGTACCGGCGTTTTGCGAAGCATTACCCGAAACCGGATGGAACGCAAAAATCTGCAGGATTATGCACAAAAGCGAAGGGGGGCGCCGGTCGGGCTGTGCACAAGACAAAAGAGGCGCCCGGGTCTCGGGCGCCTCTTTCAAGGATGGTCAGGCAAGGCTGGGAGCATCCGCTCAGCTGTAGCGTTCGGCGCCACCGCTGCGTCCGCGCGGGGCGGCGGGACGGCGCCGTCCCTCGAAGCCGCTGTCGCTGCGCGGGCCGCGCGGCTGGTCGGTGCGGGCGTGGTCGCCGCGATTCTGCTCGCCGCGCGGAGCGCCGGCACCGGCCGAACGGCCTTCGCCGCCGGAGGTCCGGCCGCGTCCGCCGCTGCGGTTGGAGGAACCGTCGTTCGACCAGATCTCGTCGCGTCCACCACGGCCTTCGCCGGAGCGTCCGTCACGCGGGCCGCCGTTGGCAGGGCGCGCGTTGCGATCGCCGAAGCCGCCACCGCCGCCTTCGCGACGGCCACGGCCCTCGCCCGGGGCGCCGTTCTGGCGCGGACGACGCGGGCCGGAGCCTCCGCCCGGCTTGCGGGCGGGCTTGCCCTGGCCGATGAAGTCGCGGTCATCCTCGCGCTCGACCAGCGTCATGCCGATCAGGCGCTCGATGTCACGCAGATACGGACGCTCCTCGCGGTCGCAGAACGACACGGCGATGCCGCTGTGGCCGGCACGCGCGGTGCGGCCGATGCGGTGGACATAGGCTTCCGGAACGTTCGGCAGCTCGTAGTTGACCACATGCGAGACGCCGTCGACATCGATGCCGCGGGCGGCAATGTCGGTGGCGACCAGGATGGGCGTGCGGCCGGAGCGGAAGGAGTCGAGCGCGCGCTGGCGCTGACCCTGGCTCTTGTTGCCGTGGATGGCGGCGGCCGAGAGGCCGGCCTGCTCAAGCTGGCGGGTGACCTTGTCAGCGCCGTGCTTGGTGCGGGTGAAGACGATAGCGCGATTCATGTTCTCGGAATCGCGGAGCACCTCGACCAGCGCCTGACGCTTGGCGTCGCGCTCGAGAAGCATCACCTTCTGTTCAATGCGCTCGATCGGCGTGGAGGCCGGAGCCACCGCGATCTCGGTCGGATTGTTCAGGAAGTCGGATGCAAGCGCGCGGATCGGCTTGGGCATGGTCGCCGAAAGCAGGATCGTCTGGCGTTCGCGCGGCAGGGCCGAGAGAATGCGGCGGATCGCCGGCAGGAAGCCGAGGTCCAGCATGTGGTCGGCCTCGTCCAGGACGATGGTCGTCGTCTGGTCGAGACGCACGGCGCCAGCGTCCATGTGGTCGATCAGCCGGCCGGGCGTTGCGACGATGATGTCGAGACCGCGCGCCATGGCGCGGGCCTGCGGCATCGCACGCACGCCGCCGACGACGACGGTGGACGATTGGCGCATCTTCTGGCCGTAGGCGCGAATGCTGTCGGCGATCTGCGCTGCAAGCTCACGGGTCGGAGCGAGGATCAGCGCAGTGGTCGTCTTCGGCATCGGCCGGTTCTGGAGTTCGTGGATGCGGTGAAGGAGCGGCAGCACGAAGGCTGCGGTCTTGCCGGTGCCGGTCTGGGCGAGGCCCAGCACGTCGACACCAGAGAGAATGGCCGGGATCGCCTGCGCCTGGATCGGCGTGGGCGAATCATAGCCTTCGGCGGCAACCGCCCGGAGGATCGGGTCGGCGAGGCCGAGATCGGAAAATTTGGTCAAGCGGAATCCTTGATGGTTGTGCGTCGACGCGGCCGGCATGGCAGCGCGCGACACAACGGTCGTCAGTTTTTGTTTTCGGGGAGCTTGCGCAGACCAGCCGCCTCGGGGATCGCGCCGCCTGTTCGGGCGGCAAGGCGACGATCGGCTAGGAAGGTCGCTTGTCATGCGCACCTTCGCACGAATGACTCGTGTCTCTGCGCGGTGCTGACGGTGCGGGTAGACCACGTTTCATGATGCACTGCAATGAAAATCGCCTCGTCGCGGCGAGGGGCCAGGTCTTTCGCACCGTCTTCGGCGCATTTTCGCTGTCCGGCGGGCGATGCCGATCTGATATGGAACAAAAATTCCAATACGACACATGATTTGGCGGAGTAGGACCGATCAAAGACCCGGCCTGCCTTCACTCCGGCCCCCGGGGACGGGGCGATATCGCCGCAGAAGACGGCCGGTATACGCTTTTCCAGCCTTGCGGTCCGCTGCGGCCTTGCACCTTGTTTCGCAGGCCGGAATGCAGGCGTGAGGTTCGGTGTTGGCCGTAGTCATCTGTTTTTATGCGTGTCCTTGCCAAAATGCGGGGACGGCGCGTGCATTTGGGCCGCTCTCGCTCCGCCGATACCATCGGGGACGGCAGGGGGCGGGGCCAAGAAACCGGTTGCGATGGTCAAAAATGGAATTTATGTTCCGTTTTATCAGGCGAGGTGAGCACGCCGATGGGCGCGTGGCCGTATCGGGCCGGCTTGAGACCCTGCGGCGGACAACAGCGGACAAGATCAGGGCCCTCCGGCGAACCGGAGGCCGGGAGGAACGGGCGAATGGACAGCGGAACGGGACGCGAGGGCGCGCCGGCACGGGCGCATCCGCTCGACGTGATCACGATCGGGCGTTCCTCGGTCGATCTCTACGGCTCCCAGGTCGGCGGCCGGCTCGAGGACATGCGCGGTTTCGCAAAGTATGTCGGCGGCTCCCCCACCAACATGGCGACCGGCACCGCCCGTCTCGGTCTGCGCTCGGCGCTGATCACCCGGGTCGGCGATGAGCACATGGGCCGGTTCCTGCGCGAGGAGCTGGAGCGGGAGGGGGTCGACACGCGCGGCGTCGTCACCGATCCCGAGCGCCTGACCGCACTCGTGCTCCTCGGCATCCGCGACAAGGAGCAGTTCCCGCTCATCTTCTATCGCGAGAACTGCGCCGACATGGCGCTTTGCGAGGACGACATCGACCCGGCGTTCATCGCCGAGGCCGGCTGCGTCACCGTCACCGGCACGCATCTGTCGCATCCGCGCACCGAGGCCGCCGTTCTCAAGGCGCTTCGGCTGGCGCGACAGAACGGCGCGCGCACCGCGCTCGACATCGACTATCGGCCCAATCTCTGGGGGCTGGCCGGTCATGACGCGGGCGAGAGCCGCTTCATCGCCTCCCAGGCGGTAACGGCGAAGCTCCAGTCCCACCTCGGGCTCTTCGAGCTCATCGTCGGAACGGAAGAGGAATTCCACATCGCCGGCGGCACCACCGATACGCGCGCCGCGCTCGCCGCCGTGCGTGCGGTGTCGGGGGCGACGCTGGTGTGCAAGCGCGGGCCGATGGGGGCGGTCGCCTTTGAGGGGGCGATCCCGGCCGATCTGGATGACGGCATTTCTGGGCCGGGCTTTCCCATAGAGGTGTTCAACGTGCTGGGGGCGGGCGACGGCTTCATGTCCGGCCTGCTGCGCGGCTGGCTGCGCGACGAGGGCTGGCAGCAGGCGCTGACCTATGCCAATGCCTGCGGCGCGCTCGCCGTCTCGCGTCACGGCTGTACGCCCTCATATCCGAGCTTCGAGGAACTGAGCTTCTTCCTGAAGCGCGGCGTGCGCGTGCCGGCGCTGCGCAAGGACGCGGAGCTTGAGCAGATTCACTGGTCGACAAACCGCAAGGGCGCGTGGCCGGTGATGCGCGTCTTCGCCTTCGATCATCGCAAGCAGCTTGAGGATCTCGCCGACGAGCTCGGCGCCGACCGCGCCCGCCTGCCGGCCTTCAAGGAGCTGTGCCTGGCGGCTGCCTGCAAGGTGCGCGCGCGCGGTGGTGGCGAGGGGTATGGCATCCTGTGCGACGGGCGGATCGGCGAGGAGGCGCTCTATCGCGCCGCCGGTTCCGGGCTGTGGACCGGACGCCCGGTCGAACGTCCCGGCTCGCGCCCGCTGGAACTGGAGATCGGCCCGGATTTCGGCAGCGACCTCACAGAGTGGCCCGCCGGCCAGGTGGTCAAGGTGCTTTGCTTCTATCATCCCGACGACACGCCCGAGCTCTGCCGGCGGCAGGAGGAAACCGTCCTGCGCCTTGCCCGCGCGGCGCGGGCCAACGGGCTGGAACTGCTTCTGGAGATCATCCCCTCGAAGGCGGGGCCGGTCGATGACGGGACCACCGCCCGCGCCATCCGCCGCTTCTACGAGATCGGCGTCTACCCCGACTGGTGGAAGCTCGAGCCGATGACGCGCGAGGCCGGGTGGCGCGAGACCTGTCGCGCGGTGGAGGAAAACGACCCCCATGTGCGCGGCATCGTCGTGCTCGGCCTCGACGCTCCGATGCGCGAGCTTGCCGACAGCTTCGCCGTCGCCGCCCGCTTCCCGCTGGTGAAGGGCTTCGCCGTCGGCCGCACGATCTTCTTCGGTCCGGCCCGGCGCTGGCTCGCCGGTGAGATCGACGACGCGAAGGCGATTGAGGAAATGGCCTCGACATTTGCCGATCTCTGCGCGATCTGGGACGGGGCGCGGGCCACCGTCGCCGCGCGCTGACCGGCTGCCGTCTTTCGGGAGAACCAAAGCGATGACCACGATCCGTCTCACTGCCGCCCAGGCAATGGTGCGCTTCCTCGCGGCCCAGCGGAACGACGCCGGCGAGCCGTTGATCCCCGGCTGCTGGGCGATCTTCGGCCACGGCAATGTCGCCGGCCTCGGCGAGGCGCTGCAGGCCGCGGGCGATGCCTTTCCCACCTGGCGCGGCCACAACGAACAGGGCATGGCCCATGCCGCCATCGCCTACGCCAAGGCGCGCAACCGCGCCCAGGCGATGATGGTGACCAGCTCCATCGGCCCGGGCGCCACCAACATGGTGACGGCCGCCGCCCTTGCCCACGTCAACCGGCTGCCGGTGCTCTTCGTGCCCGGCGACGTCTTTGCCGGTCGTATGCCCGACCCGGTTCTGCAGCAGGTCGAGGACTTCGCCGACGCCACCGTTTCGGTGAACGACTGCTTCCGCCCGGTGAGCCGCTATTTCGACCGCATTCAGCGGCCCGAGCACCTGCTGAGCGCGTTGCCGCGCGCCATGTCGGTGCTCACCGATCCGGCGGAATGCGGGCCGGTGACGCTGGCCTTCTGCCAGGACGTTCAGGCCGAGGCCTTCGACTGGCCGTTGGCGTTCTTCGACGAGCGTGTCTGGCACCGGCGCCGGCCGCGCGCCGACCGTGCCGAGCTTCGCCGCGCCGCGGAGGCGATCCGCGCGGCGAAGCGGCCGCTGATCGTCGCCGGCGGCGGCGTGCTCTATTCGCAGGCGCAGGACGTGCTTGCCGATTTCGCCAGCAACCGGGGCATTCCCGTCGCCGAGACGCAGTCGGGCAAGTCGGCGCTTCGCCACGACCACCCGCTCAACCTCGGCTCCATCGGCGTGACCGGTTCGTCGGCGGCAAACGCGGTGGCCGCCGAGGCCGACCTCGTCATCGGTCTCGGCACCCGGTTCCAGGATTTCACCACTGGCTCATGGGCGCTGTTTCGCAATCCGGATCGCCGCATCCTGTCCGTCAATGTCACGCCGCTCGACGCGGCCAAGCATGGCGCGATGCCGCTGCTCGCCGACGCGCGCTCCGCGCTCGAGGATCTTGATGCAAGCCTCGGCGACTACTGCGCGACCCCGCCCGACGCATCGCTCAAGGCGGAATGGCTTGCCGCCGTCGAGGCGGCGACGGCCGCGCCCGCCGGCAACGCGCTTCCCTCCGATGCGCAGGTGATCGGCGCGGTGCAGCGGGGGCTCGACGAGGATGGCATCGTCGTCTGCGCCGCCGGCGGACTTCCCGGCGAGCTGCACAAGCTCTGGCGCGCGTCGCGGCCCAACGGCTACCATCTGGAATACGGCTTCTCGACCATGGGCTACGAGATCGCCGGCGGCCTTGGCGTCAAGATGGCCCATCCCGACCGGGAGGTCGCGGTGATGGTTGGCGACGGCTCCTACATGATGATGAACTCCGAGCTTGCCACCTCGGTGATGCTCGGGCGCAAGCTCATCGTCGTGCTGCTTGACAACCGCGGCTTCGGTTGCATCAACCGCCTGCAGATGGCCACCGGCGGCGAGAGCTTCAACAACCTGCTCGACACCGCCCGCCACGAGGTTCCCGCCGACATCGATTTCGCCGCCCATGCCGCCTCCATGGGGGCGATCTCCGAGAAGGTCGACGGCATCGCGGCGCTGGAGGAGGCGCTGGCCCGTGCCCGGACCTCGGCGCGTTCCCATGTCATCGTCATCGACACCGATCCGCTCGCCACCACCGACGCCGGCGGCCATTGGTGGGACGTGGCCGTGCCGGAGGTGTCCGCCCGGCCCCAGGTGCGTGCCGCCCGCGCCGGCTACGAGGCGGCGGTAAAGCAGAGAAATTCCTGAACACCCGGCGGCCTGCGGCTGCCTCTTGCGAAAGACCCGCGCAATGATCCTCTATGGCACCAACCCGATCGCCTGGTCCAATGACGACGACCAGACCCTGGGCGCCCATATCCCGCTCGAGACTTGCCTGTCGCAGGCGGCCGAAATCGGCTTCGACGGCATCGAGAATGGCCACAAGTTCCCCACCGATCCGCTCGAGCTTGCGGCGACGCTGGCTCCCCACGGGCTGGCCTTCGTCTCCGCCTGGTATTCGCTCAACCTGCTGGAGCGATCGGCGCAGGACGAGATCGCCGCCATCGGTCCGCATCTCGCCCGGCTGAAGGCGATGGGGTCGCCGGTCCTGATCGCCTGCGAGACGTCGAACGCGATCCACGGACAGGACGCGGCCGCACTCAACGACCGGCCGGTCCTCGGGGCGGAGCGCTTCGCCCGCTTCTGCGCCGATCTGGAGACGGTCGCCGCCCATTGCGCCAGCGCGGGCGTGCCGCTCGTCTACCATCACCACATGGGCACCATCATCGAAAGCGAGGAAGAGATCGACCGGTTGATGGCGTTGACCGGCCCGGCGACGCGGTTGCTGCTCGACACCGGCCACGCCTTCTTCGGCGGCGGTGATCCCGCGCGCCTCGCCGAGAAGCATATGGACCGCGTCTCGCATATCCATGCCAAGAACGTCCGGCCCGAAATCATGCGCCAGGTGCGAGAGCAGGGCCTGAGCTTCCTGGAGGGCGTCCGGCGCGGCGTCTTCACGGTGCCGGGCGACCCGCAGGGCGCGGTCGATTTCGCCCCCGTGCTCGCCTGTGCCGCCCGGCATGGCTATTCGGGCTGGCTGGTGATCGAGGCGGAGCAGGATCCGCTGGTCCGAGATCCGTTCACCTATCAGTCGATGGGCCTCAAGGCGCTCAGGGAAACCGCCCGCCGCGTCGGCCTCGACCGGGCGACGAACGACTGACGACCAGACCAAACAACGGGAGTGGACGACATGGCCGATCTTCTGGTGAAGCCCAACGGCGCGCACGGCAAGGTGCACGACATCACGCCGGAAAGCGCCGGCTGGGGCTACGTCGGCTTCACGCTTTACCGACTCGCGCCGGGAGAGAGCGTTGCCGAAGAGACCGGCGAGCGGGAGGCTATCCTCGTTCTGGTCGAGGGCAGGGCGAAGCTGTCCGCCGGCGGCGAGGACTTCGGCGAGCTTGGCAACCGCATGAGCGTCTTCGAGCGCAAGAAGCCGGCCTGCCTCTATGTGCCGAACGACAGCGCCTGGTCGGCGACGGCGACAACCGGACTGACGCTCGCGGTATGCAGCGCGCCGGGCAAGAGCGGGCACGAGGTCGCGCTGATCTCCGACATCGGTTTCGAGGAACGCGGCAAGGGTGCCAATACCCGCTACATCCATCCGATCGCCATGGAGGACAGCGACGTCGCCGACAGCCTGCTGGTGACGGAGGTCTTCACCCCGGCCGGCAACTGGTCGTCCTATCCTCCGCACCGTCATGACGAGGACAACTTCCCGGACATGACCTATCTGGAGGAGACCTATTATCACCGGCTCGACCCGGCGACCGGCTTCGGGTTCCAGAGGGTCTTCACCGAGGACGGCAGTCTCGACGAGACCATGGCGGTGAGCGACGGTGACGTCGTCCTGGTGCCGAAAGGCCATCACCCCTGCGGCGCGCCGCACGGCTACGAGATGTACTATCTCAACGTCATGGCCGGCCCCTTGCGCAAATGGCGCTTCAAGAACCATCCCGACCACGACTGGATCGCCCGGCGCGACGCGGCCAAATAAGAGGCTGTCGGCGCGTCTGAGCGCACCGCCCGCCCGTGCGCGGGGATATCTGAGCGTCGACTTGATGCAAGCGGAGGGAAAAGAGGCCCGGGCGGGATCCGTCCGGGCCTTTCGGGCCGTGGCGGCCCGTCGATGCAAATTTGCGTTTCGGCGCGACAGAATTTCGAAATCCTGTCGCGCCGATTGCCGGAAATGCTCAGGCGTAGAAAAGGGCGACGCCGGCGAGCGCGGTGAGGCCGCCGAGCACGCGCGTGACGGTCAGCCCCTTGGCGCCGGCGGCACGCGCCAGCGCGCCCGTGCCGAAGCCGAGCGCGACGCCGGCAGCATGCAGCAGCGCCGTGGCAATCGCGAAGCCGGCGGCGTAGGCGAGCTGCGTGGCCGAGCCGATTTCACCGCCATGGGCATGGCCGTGGAAGAGGGCGAAGATGCCGACGATCGCCGCGCAGGCCCCGACCGGAAGACGAACCGCGAGGGCGACCATCAGGCCGAGGGCCACCACCGACGCCAGGATCGCCGGCTCGACGAAGGGCAGGCCGACGCCGCCGAGCGCCAGGCCGAAGCCGACCAGCATGGTCACGACGAAGCTTGCCGGCACCACATAGACCGCGCGCCCGCCGATCTGCCAGGCCCACAGGCCGACGGCGACCATCGCCAGGATGTGGTCCGTGCCGAACAGCGGATGCGAGAAGCCAGCAGCGAAGGAACCGTGCTCGCCGGGGGCGAGGTGGGCGAGTGCCGGCGTTGCGCCTGTCAGGAAAACGGCACCGGTGGTCGCGGCAAGCGCGAGGGCGGCACTGGCAAATTTCTTCATGCTGTCGATCCTTCCATTGAGTCGATCTTGCGCCCCGATTTGGGTCACGCGGATTGGGTTTCACGGGGCGCGGGAAGCTGGACGATCCACCAGAGCGACCCGGCCATGCGCCCGATTCCGCTAGGAAAACAGGTTCCTCGAGGAAGACAAGGCCTCTGTGGGCCGTGTCCAGAGGCAAATCCCGCCGCCGGAGGCGAAATGCGTCCCGGCGGCGGAGGTTGTCCGCTCAGGCGCTGCTCAGGCCGCGGCCTGATGCAGGCGTGACTGGAACAGCAGTCCCGTGCGCGCCTTGTCGAGCGTCTTGGCGCCGGCCAGAACGGCCAGATCGACAAGCGGTTCGAGAATGATCACGGTCAGATAGGCGCCGCCGAAGCTGGCGACACTGGCCAGGTTCTCCGCGCCGAAACCGCCGCCATAAAGCGCCCAGAACGCCACCCAGGCAACGATACCGCCCTGGTAGCTGGTCGACAGCGCCAGCGCCTGGACGTAGCTGACGTCCTTGTAGGCGGTGCTGGCGGGAATGATCCGCCGCGCCAGATGGCTCATGGCGTACAGCGGCACGATCAGCGTCGTCAGGTTGATGGCGTACTGCGGCAGGTCGGCTGGCGCGAAGAAGAGGCCCTGGGTCAGCAGGCCGAGCGCCAGGCCGATACCGGCGGGACCGGCTCCAAGCGTCAGATAGAGTGTCGATCCCAGGATTATGTGCACCTCCGAGACGCCGACCGGTCGGGTCGGGAGCACCTCGAAGAAGCAGAAGACGAGCGCGGTGGCGATGACCGACCGCAGAACCAGCGCAGCGAAGCCGCCGTCCTTGCGGATTGTGTCGAAGGACATCTTCGCGATCAGGCCGACAGAGCCGACGGCAGTTGCGTAGCTCAACATCATCTTGGCGCCGGTTACGACGCCCGGTTCGATATGCATTATAAGCCCCCTTGCGCACCCTCCGTGCGCCAAGCGATTGAAAAAAGACGTGAAAATCACGTCGCCAATGATGGCAGGTCTCCTGGCTCGCGGTTGCTGTTGCTTTGCCCGCCTTCCCGGCCGTCTGTCGGCCAGTGGCATCCTGGGCATCGCTTGCCGCTTACAGTTGCGGGGGCAGCCACGGTCTTGGCCCCTGATGGGTACGCCGCACCGTGTTCCCTTTTCATCCGTGCTCGGCTTTGCCACACGGAAACCATCACAGTGAATCCTAAGGGCGGCGCGGGAGTGCTGACAAGGTCATTTTTTATAGGATCGCGCCGTTTCAAGACCAAAACGCGGGCAGAAGCGGCTGCTTCTGCCCGCGGATCGGGACAAGTCCGCCGGCGCGGGGCAGGAACCTCGCGCCGGTTCTGATCGCGGTTTGCCGGCTCAGCGGGCTTCGCTCTGCAGCCCGCGGAAGATCGCCACGCACATCAGCAGCAGCACCAGCGTGAAGGGCAGGCCGGTGGAGATCACCATCGCCTGCAGCGCGCTCAATCCGCCGCCGATCAGCAGCACGATCGCGACCAGCCCCTCGAAGGTGCACCAGAACACGCGCTGCGGCACCGGTGCGTCGACCTTGCCGCCGGCCGTGATCGTGTCGATGACGATCGAGCCGGAGTCGGAGGAGGTGACGAAGAACACGATCACCAGGATGATGCCGAGCGTCGACGTGATCGAGGAGAACGGCAGCCCCTCCAGCATGGCGAAGAGCGACAGTTCCGGATGGTAGGCGTCGATCACATTGGCCTTCACCGCGCTGGTGGCCGGATCGCTCAGCACCTGGTCGACGGCGACGCCGCCGAAGACGGCCATCCACAGCACGCAGACCACCGAGGGGATGATCAGCACGCAGGTCAGGAACTCGCGTACCGTCCGGCCGCGGCTGACGCGGGCAATGAACATGCCGACAAAGGGCGACCAGGAGATCCACCACGCCCAGTAGAAGGCGGTCCAGCCCTGGCGGTAGTCATCGTCGGTCCGCCCGAACGGGTTCGACAGCGGCACCAGGTCGGTGGCGTAGGCGGTCAGCCCCTGCCAGAAGTCCTTCAGGATCGCCACGGTCGGGCCGGCGAAGAGCACGAACAGCAGGAGCAGGGCGGCGAGGCCCATGTTGATCTCCGACAGCACCTTCACGCCGCCATCAAGGCCACGCAGCACCGAGATGAGCGCGATGGAGGTGATGATGACGATCAGGATCACCTGCACGGTCGTCGTGTTGGGAATGCCGAAGACATGCTCCAGTCCGGCGTTCGCCTGCTGCGCGCCGAGGCCGAGCGAAGTGGCAAGGCCGAACAGCGTGGCGAAAACGGCGAGCATGTCGATCACATGGCCGGTCCAGCCCCATACGCGCTCGCCGAAGATCGGATAGAACGCCGAGCGGATCGACAGTGGCAGGCCCTTGTTGAACGAGAACAGCGCCAGCGCCAGCGCCACGATCGCGTAGATCGCCCAGGGGTGCAGGCCCCAGTGGTAGATGGTGGCGGCAAGGCCCATGGACTTTGCCGCATCGACGTTGGCGGCGATGATCGACCCGTCCTCGGCAAAGGGCGAGGGGGTTCCGAGCGGCTGCGAAATGGCCATGTGATAGACCGGCTCGAGCACGCCGAAGAACATCAGGCCGATGCCCATGCCGGCGGCGAACAGCATGGCGAACCAGCCGGAATAGGTGTAGTCCGGCGTCGCATCCTTGCCGCCGAGCCGCACGTTGCCCCAGGGGCTGACGATCAGCATCAGGCAGAACAGCACGAAGATGTTCGCCGAGATCATGAAGAACCAGTCGAACGTGCTCGTCAGTGCCGGGCGAAGCGCGCCAAAGAAGCTGCTGGCCTGCTCGGGCGCGGCAAGCGCGTAGATCACGAAGGCGATAATGGCGAGCGACGAGATGAGGAAGACTGGATTGTGGATGTCGAAGCCGAACGGCCCGACGCTGCCCTCGAGATTATCCTGACCGATTTCGAAGTCGGTATCGATAAGCTCGGTGGGACCTTCGGGCGCCGGGATCCCGGTGCTGGTCTCGTCAGACATTCTTTGTTTTCCTCTTGTGTCTGCAGGGGGAACTGGGATTGGGACGGATCATTCGCCGCGCACGACAAAGACCGATGCGGCGGAGCGTGCGGCGATCGTGCCGCCGTTGGACGGCCACAGGTGATCGGCGATGTTGGGAATGTGGGAGGCCATCACCACAAGGTCGGCGCCCGTGTCCGTCACGGCCTTGAGCAGCGTGGCGTCGAGATCGATGGACGGGTCGTTGGAAATCACCGCATGCGCGGTGGTCTCGATGCCGTTGGCCTTGCCTTCGGCCGACGCGAAGGCCTTGAGCCGCTCCGCGTATTCCTCCGGCGTGTGGCCCAGCGTTCCGGGCGCGGAGGAGGAAACCCCGGTGTAGCAAACCGGAATCCCGTAGTGGCTGGAGAGATCGGCCGCGGTCTTCAGCGCCTTTTTCAGTCGTTCCACATGTCGCAGGTCGACCGGAACGAGAATGAGCGTGTACATGGCTGGCAAGCCCCCTGTCTGCCAATAGGAACCGGACAGCCCTGCTCGGACCGCCCGGAACGCGATGAGATTTCTTGCCCGTTCGTCACGCCGGCGTGCACAGCGCGCCAGCGCGATCAAGTCGTTGGGCACGGGCGAGCCCGATCGCATCGCGATCGCTCCGCCCGGCGATGGGGTATGGGCGGTCCTGAGGCGGACCGCACCCCGCACGAAGCCGGTAGATGACGGGCAGGGTGCCCGCAGGGAGGAGCCGCTGCCATGAACGGCAAGGCCCCGGGTGACCGGTCGGCACGCACCCCGCCTTGCTGGACCGAAAAAAGCCGGCTGCATCGAAGAATGGCAGGTTGCGCCCCGTCAAACTGCCACATGCGCAAGAGGGCCGCAAACGCGCCTGCGGCAGGACGCGGCGCGGATGCGACACGTTTCAAACGCGCTCCCGCCACGATGGTTCCACCGTTTCGCCATTTTTTTAACCCGGCGCGGCCCCGGAAAGGCGCCGTAAACGGCGGAAACCCCGGCAGCGGCGGCTGTCCGACGACGACGCCATGCAGCCGATTGCGCCGGCTCCGGATCGCTGGCAAAAGAACGCGCGCCCGCCGGCGGTCGTGCATGTGGACGACCAACGGGAAACGGCGGCGACAAAGGGGAAGGAACGGGACATGAGCGGCGAAATCACCGAATCACGGACCATCGAGGCATTGCTCTTCGACCTCGACGGCACGCTGGTGGACAGCCTGCCCGACCTCGCCGCATCGCTGAACATCCTGGTCGCCGAGGAGGGCGCTGCGCCGCTTTCCCTCGACGAGGTGAAGGGCATGATCGGCCATGGCATTGCAAAGCTTGTCGAGCGGGCCTCAAGGGCGCGAGGGCTCGAGACGGCGGGCGAGGCTCTGGCCGCGCGCGTTGCGCGGATGATGGAGATCTACGACGGACATCTGACGGTCGGCACCCGACCGCTGCCGGGTGCTCTCGAGGCGCTGGCGCGTGCGGCGGACAAGGGGCTGAAGCTTGCCGTCGTCACCAACAAGCCCGAGGCCATGTCGCGGCGGATCCTCTCCCATTTCGGCATGGACGCGCATCTTGGCGCCGTGGTCGGCGGAGACACCTGCGCGACGCGCAAGCCGCGGCCGGAGATGGTTGTTCACGCCGCCGTGCTGCTTGGCGTTGCGACGCGGCACTGCGTTATGATCGGCGACAGCCCGGCCGATGTCGGCGCGGCGCAGGCCGCCGGCATTCCGGCGGTCGTGCTGAGCGGGGGCTATCACGCCGGAGACGCCGAGGCGATGGGCGCGGATGCGCTCATCGATGGCTATGCAGAACTGGACGCTGCCCTGGATGGCCTTCGCGCCGGGCGCTAGCCGCCGAAGATCACCGCGTCTGGAACCTCGTAGCGTTCGTCACGGATGCGGATCAGCGTCAGGTCGCCTGTCCGTTCCGAGCGGATGCGGCCTGCGCCGTCGCTCGAGATCGCGTTGCCGAGATCGAAACGGATCTGCCGTTCGCCGCCGCGCCCCGGCGACACCCGAAGGTCCGCGTCGCCGGGCCGGCACTGGCCGAGCACGGGAGCATCCTTGAAAAGTATCTCCAAGGTTCCTGATTGGTGGAAATCACAGGTCTTTGACCGGGAAGATGTGCCCGAAATATAAATAACGCGGATAGATTATATTATTTTCATATATGTCATTGTTTTGGTTTGACGAATTAAAGTTGTTGGACAAGCATGTTCTTGTCGCGATGGTTGCTTTTTCGCGAGGATGTTTTCGAAATGGAGTATTCGATGTAAGGCTTCGCGCACAGCGGGCGGGCTTGCTCGTGGTTTGCGGCGCGCGGGCTCTTGCCTCAGGGGAGGGTGCCATGATCGTTCGCACGCTGAAATCCGCCGGGGATGCCCCGCTGTTTCGATCCGTCGCCTCGCGCGAGGTGGTCTCGCGCGCCGACCAGGTCGGCCATGCGGTCTATGACACCCTGTTTGCGGAAGGCCAGGGGGACACGCTGTGCCGCGATGCGGCACGCGAATTCCCGGCGCAGGCGCATTATTGCATCGAGGGCGAGGGCAGCGTGACCCTCGACGGCGAGACCTGGCCGCTCGGGCCGGACATGCTCATCGCCGCGCGCGCCTCGGTTTCGTTTTCCCTTCTCGCCGATACGCGCCTACGGCTCTGCACGGTGTTTGGCGGCACGGGGCCGCAGGAGGATCTGCCGGCCCATCCGCTGGTGCGCCGCGTTGCCGATACCGTGGGCACGCCGCGCGACGTCTTCTGGGGCAACGGCAGGAGCCGGCGGCTTCTGGTGAAGAGCGACGGGTTCGGATTCGCGCTCTGCCAGACGCTCGGAAACCCGGACACGGACTCTCCCCTGCAATACCGGCAGCATTTCGAGAGCTGCTACTACGTGCGCGGCAGCGGCGAATATGTCTGGGACGAGGGACGTCACCCGATCGACACCAACGGGGCAGGGGCAACCGCCTTCATCATGAACCGCAACGACGCCCACCGCATGGTGGTGCGCAACGCCTCCTTCTGCATCAGCGTGTTCTCGCCCGCCATCGAGGGCCATGAGGCGCATGACTTCAGCGGTGGCGGCTCGTCTTCCTACTGAGGCCCTGGCTGAGACGAAATCCCACCGACTGGCACGACCAACTTATATTTCAAATACCTAGAGGGGGAGCCTAACATTTCGCGACAGCGGCGGAGACGCTTGCGAAACGATGGCGGAAGGGGCGACGGCCGCCGGGTCTGGCGCATCCGCGCCGCATCTTGAAAGGACAGGGGCGGATGACCGCTGAAGCGCATGACATCATCGGGATCGGCATCGGCCCGTTCAATCTGGGCCTTGCCTGCCTCGCCCATCCGATCAAGGAGCTCGACTGCGTCTTCCTCGAAAGCAAGGGCCAGTTCGACTGGCACGAGGGCACGTTGCTCGAGACCGCGACGCTGCAGACGCCGTTCCTGTGCGATCTCGTGACGCTGGCCGACCCGACCAGCGAGTTTTCCTTCCTCAACTATCTCAAGCAGACCGGCCGCATCTACGCCTTCTATGCCTTCCTGCTCGACACCGAGAATTTCTTCCTGCTGCGCAACGAATTCAATGCCTATTACCGCTGGGCGGCGGCGCGGCTCGACAATCTCGTCTTCAACCGGCAGGTCGAACGCATCGACTATGACGAGGCGGAGGGGCTTTATCGGGTCACGGTGCTCAACACCAGGATGGGGCATCGCAAGGTACTCAGCGGCCGGCATATCGTACTCGGCTCGGGCATGAGCCCGTTCATCCCGCAGGCCTGCGAGGCGGAGCGCGACGCGGTCCTGCACACCGCCGACTACATGCGTTATCGCGACGAGGTGCGCCAGGCGGGCTCCATAACGGTGGTCGGCAGCGGCCAGAGCGCGGCCGAGGTCTATCATGACCTTCTCGGCGAGATCGACCGGCACGGATACCGGCTCAACTGGGTGACCCGCTCGTCGCGGCTGGTGCCGCGCGAACTCACCAAGCTGACGCTGCAGATGACGACGCCAGACTACACGGACTATTTCTTCTCGCTGCCGCGCGGCAAGCGCGAGGACCTGGTGCGCTCCATGCAGGCGATCTTCCAGGGCATCAATCCCTCGCTGATCAACGATATCTTCGACCTGCGCTATCGCAAGCTGCTTGGCGGCGACATCGAGACGCTGCTGATCTCCAACAGCGAGATCACCGGCTGTGAACGCCAGGGTGCGGACGGGCCGTTCCGGCTCAGCTTCCGCCAGATGGAGGAGGAGCGCTCCTTCGAGCTGACCTCGGAGGTGGTCATCCTTGGAACCGGCTACCGGTTCCGCCGGCCCGATTATCTCGCGCCGATCTCCGGGCGGATCAACTGGGCGGGCGAGGGCCGTTTCGCCGTCGCGGGCAACTGTTCCGTCGACCGGGAAGGCGGCGAGATCTTCGTGGTGAATTCGGAGATCCACGCCGACGCCTATCTGCCGCCCGATCTTGGCCAGGCCTGCCACCGCAACTCGCGCATCCTGCGCGCCGTCACGGGCCGCGAGGTCTATCCGGTCGAGCGCAGCATCGCCTACCAGCGCTTTTCCGCGCCCGCCGGGCATGGCGGCGAGGCCGCCTCGGTCGGCGGCTGAGCGGGAAGGGGCGGAGATGGACGCGCGGACCATGGACTTCGGCGACAAGGGCAGCGAGGCGCGTGCCGTCGCGCATGTACGCACCGAGACCTGGGTTACGGTGAACCGGCATCTGCTGCGCAAGGCCATCGCCGAATTTGCCCACGAACTGCTGATCGAACCGAAGCGCGAGGGCGGCGGCGGCGCCTGGACGCGCTACCGGCTCGAAGCGCCGGCGCATGGCGCCATCTACCGGTTTCGCGCCCGTCGGCTCTCGCTCGACGCCTGGCTGGTCGATCCCGCCTCGATCGAAAAGACCCGGACCATCGACGGCAAGGCCGTCGCCGCGCCGCTCTCGGTGCTCTCGTTCATCATCGAGTTCCAGCAGAAGCTCGGCATTCGCGATGCGATGCTGCCGGTCTATCTCGACGAGATCGCGAGCATTCTCTATTCGAGCGCCTACAAGCGCGAGAACCGGCCGCACGATGTCGACGACCTCGCCGACGCCGACTTCCAGACCATCGAGACAACGATGAGCGAGGGCCATCCGTCCTTCGTGGCCAACAGCGGGCGGCTTGGCTTCAGCACCGCCGACTACCCGCGTTACGCCCCGGAGGCTGCCGGCCCGCTGCCCATCGTCTGGATCGCGGTCGATGCCCGAAACGCCGCGTTCACCGCCGTTTCGGGCCTTGATCACATGCGCCTGATGGCCGAGGAGCTGGGGCCGGAGGCGATTGTCCGCTTCAACGCGGAGATCGCCGCGCGCGGCCTCGATCCGGCCAGATTCCTCTTCATGCCGGTCCATCCGTGGCAATGGTTCAACCGCATCTCCATGAGCTTCGCGCCAGAGATCGCGGAGGGGCGGATCGTCTATCTCGGCCTCTCGCCCGACCTGTATCAGCCGCAGCAGTCGATCCGCACCTTCTTCAATGCGACGACGCCCTCCCGGCGCTACGTGAAGATGGCGCTGTCGATCCTCAACATGGGATTCCTGTTGCAGCGCGGCCTGTCGCGGGAGGACATGGAGACCACGCCGCCCTTCAACGACTGGCTTCACACGCTGCTTTCGCGCGATGCCTTCCTCCAGAAGAACGGCTTCACGCTCATCCGCGAGGTTGCGACGATGAGCTATTTGAATGCCTATCACGCAGAGGCGCTGCCGGAGAATTCACCCTATCGCGACGTGCTCGCCGCCGTCTGGCGCGAAAACCCGGTGAACCTGATCCGCCCCGGCGAGCGTTTGATGACAATGGCGGCGCTGCTCCATGTCGACCCGCAGGGAAAGCCGCTGGCGGGCGCGCTGATCGCACGCTCCGGCCTTGACGCGGCCGACTGGATCCGCCGCTATCTCGAGGCCTATCTGGTGCCGCTGCTCCACTGCTACTACGCCTACGACCTCATCTTCATGCCCCACGGCGAGAACGTCATCCTGGTGATGGAAGGGGCGGTTCCGAGCCGGATCGTGATGAAGGACCTGGCCGAGGAAATGCGCGTGCTGGAGGGATGCGACACGCTGCCTCCCGCGGTTCGGCGAAACTGCGTCACGCTCGGCGACGAGGTTCGCCTCGATGGCATCTTCACCGACGTCTTCGACTGCTTCTTCCGGCATCTCTCGGTGCTGCTCGAGGAAGCCGGCGTCCTTTCCGACGACCGCTTCTGGCAATTGGTCGCCGACAGCGTTCTCGCCTATCAGCGCTCGCAGCCGCAGCTTGCGGAAAAGTTTGCGCGCCACGATCTCTTTCGCCCCGAGTTTCCCAGGAACTGCATCAACCGTCTGCAACTGCGCGACAACCAGCAGCTCATCGATCCGGACGACCCCGAAAAGGGGTTCCAATACGCCGGCACGCTGACCAACCCGCTCGCCGAGGCCGATCCGCGCGGCGCTGGCGGTACCTTCCGGCGGGTTTTGGGGCGCATCGCCGGGCGCATTGGCGGCATGTAGCCTGGCGCGGGCGGTCATCGCTCTCTCCGCAAGACGAAAACGATATTTGTTCGTCCTTCCGCTCTCGAAGATAATTTTCAGAAAATCATTTCGGTGAGATCTGCAACGCCGTCGGCGAATGCTTCGCGCCGGATAAAGATGTTCTGCAAAAAAGGGAGGGACGTCATGTTGAAGACGGTGGAAATTGCCAGGGAGTTGACCGAAGAAAGCGTCCGTGGGCTGATCGAACGAACGGTCGACGTGATTCACGTTCCGGGGTTCTATCCGAAAGATCTCTCGGCGGAATTCTCGGACCGGGTCGCCGGCCACTCGGAGCTCGAGGCTTATAAGGTCCAAAACGCGCTGAAGCGCCTTGGCATGGGGTATGTCGATGTCGGCAATGACGACGACAACGCCGCGCGCTACCACAGTGCGGCTGTGCGCTCGATCTGGGGCATCCGCGATCTGGTTTATCCGCGCATGACCCCGCTCGATCACTTCCGCCTGCTGCTTGAGGAAGTCTGGACGCCGGGCGCGACGATCCAGGTGATCGAGGGCAAGAAGAGCTTTGTCGGCACGTGCCGGGTGATCGAACCCGGCGCCAACATGCTGCCCCACAACGACCGGCTGGCGCGGATGCTCAAGGACGGCAATTCGGGTCTGACCGGGCAGATTGCCGTCAATGTCTATCTGGACATGCCGCCGGAGGGCGGGGAGCTGGAACTCTGGCTGAGCGAGCCGACCCCGGAGCAGGACCGCATTCAGGCGACGACAGACGGGCTCGACAGGTCCGAGCTCGACGCACCGCGTCTCATCGTGCGCCCGGCCAATGGCGACCTGGTTCTGTTCAACTCGCAGCTTATCCATTGCGTGTCGCCGGGAGTTGGCGGCCGGCGGGTCACCATGTCCTGTTTCGTCGGCTATCGCGGTGATGACAAGCCGTTGACCTACTGGAGCTGAGCGGCGCCCGAAAACAAGGGACATCGCAAAGCCGAGACTTAAATGGGCGGGGCGCGGAGGCGCTCCGCCCTTTTTGCGTCGCTCGTCCTCGCGCGCCTGGTGTCAGAAAAAAAAGCCGCGCGGCCCCTTTCGGGAGGCCGCGCGGCAGCGAGACGGTCGACCGCCGGAGGAGGCGTTACTCCCCGGCGGGGGAGGTGACCGCCTCGGGTCCCGCCATCAGGTCGCGCCGCCGGATCATGATCGCCGACACCAGAACGGCGGCGATCGAGAGCAGCGCCACGATCCACAGCAACACGGAGAAGGCGGCGGCGAAGCTGTCGCGGCCGAAGCCCTCGACAGCGGCCTGCACCTCGACCGGGGCGCTGGTCACGGCGCCGGCGAAGTCGCCGCGGGCGATCATGTTCGCCGTCTCCCGCAGCCCGTCGCCGAGCGAGGCGGCCAGTTCGCCGGAACCCGACAGTTGCAGCGTGACGCTCGACAGCAGGATCGCGCCGAAGACCGAGATCGACAGTGTGAACGAGCCATGGCGGAAGGTGATGTTGACGCCGGAGGCGATGCCGGCCTTCTCCGGCGGCACCACGGCGGTGGCGACGTTCGAAAGCTCGCCGTTGATCAGCCCGGTGCCGATGCCCAGCAGCAGGAAGGCGACGACCCACAGCGTCACTTCCGCTGGCGGGGCGACAGCGAGCCAGACGAAGCCGACCGCGATCAGCGCGCAACCGAAGGCAATCAGGCCGCGCACGCCGAAGCGCTCCGGAGCGGCCAGCTTTGCCCCCATCGGCGCGAACAGAAGCAGCGGGATCGTCATCGGCATCAGCATGAGCCCGGCCGAGGACGCCGACATGCCGTGTACCACCTGGAAGTAGATCGGCAGGTAGACCAGCATGACCCAGAAGGTGATGCTGTTGAGCACGCAGACGAGCTGGATGCCGGTGAACGTCGGGATGCGGAACAGCCGAAGATCGAAAGCCGGGCGCTTGATGGTGAGTTCGACCGCGGCAAAGAGCGCCAGCAGCGCCACCGCAGCAATAAGCGCGGTGAGCACCGAGCCGCTCGACCAGCCGAGTTCGCCGCCTTCGATGACGCCATAGGAAAGACAGGCCAGGGCGGCGGTGAAGGTCGCGATGCCGATCCAGTCAAGCGAGCCCGCATCGGGATCCGCCGACTCCTCGACCCGCCAGTAGCAAAGCGCGACCAGCGTCGCGACGATCGGCACGTTGAGAAGGAAGATCCACCGCCAGCTCAACGTGTCGACAAGAATGCCGCCGACAATCGGGCCGAAGGCCGCGCCGCAACCGATGGAAACGCCCCAGATGGCGAAGGCCTGGGCGCGGTCGGCCCCCTGGAATGCGTTGGAGATGAGCGCGACGCCAAGGATCAGCATGGCGGACGCCGAAAGCCCCTGCGCGACCCGACCGAGGATCAGGGCCGTTGGCGTGTCGGCAAGGCCCACCATCAAAGAGGTGAGGCCGAACAGCACCAGGCCGATGACCATCACCCGCCGTCGACCGAACCAGTCGGCGAAGGCCCCGACGGCGATCAGCACCGAGGTGTAGGCGATGTTGTAGGCGTTGATGATCCACTGCAGCTCGGCGAAGCTGGCCTTGAGCTCGCGCTCGATGGAGGGGAGCGCGATTGCGACCACCGTCACGTCGAGGATCACCAGAAAGGATCCCAGCGCCGCGACGGCGAGCGTCGGCCAGTTCGCCATGAGCGAGGATCGGGAAGTCGTTTGCACTGAGGTCATTGTCCTGTCCCGCTTGCATGCCCGGGCGGGAGAAAACGGTCCCGCTCCGGCGATCCGGCGGCGGCTGCCGACCGGGAAGAGGCGCAACCCGAAGTGGTTTTTTGGGTTTTTATTGCGTCCTGAGCGCGAGGTTAAGGTGTCGATGCAGTGCTGGGAAATATAGTTTGTACGCAGCGCTAGGAGTGTTTGCGTATGACGCGGCGCGAAAGACCTTCAGGCGAAGGAAGGGTCCAGAGACGCGCAAGTCGGCTCGAAGTAACCGTTGATCTCCTGCGGCGGAGGGGCGACCTCATGGGTGCCCCGCCAGTGTGGCTTGCGGTCCCGGTCGATCATGGCCGCGCGCACCCCTTCGCGGAAGTCCGGATGGGCGAGAAGCCGGGAGATGACACGGGACTCTCGCGTCAGCGCCGCCTCCAGGCCGGGGCGCCGCCGGGCGCGCTCAAGTGCTGCCAGCGCCAGCGCCAGGCTGAGGGGCGATCCACGCCTGAGCGCCCTGGACGTCATTTCCCGCCAGGCCGCATGCGGGCTGCTGTCCGCGCGCGCCGTCGTGGGCGTTTCCAGTTCGCGGAGGATCTCCGGCACGCCCGGCGCTGCGAAGGCGGCCTCGATCCATGGCCGTTCACCCGCAAGCAGCCCCGTGCCGGGGCGCTGACCGAAGCCCGCAATGCGGGCCGGATCTCCGGTGGCGCACAGCGCGGCGACGAGCTCGGGCAGGCTGTCCGTGGCAACGAGCGTGTCCGCGAAGCCGAGGTCGATGGCGTCGGCCGCGCCGATCCGGGTTCCGGTCAGCGCCAGGAAAGCGGCCAGGGGTGCGGGGATCCCGGAAAGAAGGTGGGTCGCGCCGGAATCCGGCAGCCAGCCGATGGCGCATTCCGGCAGGGAAAAGGCGGCGCGCGGCGTCACGACCCGATGCGCCGCATGGCAGGCGATGCCGATGCCACCGCCCATCGCCACCGCGTCGACGAGCGTCACGATGGGTTTGCCGAAGCGCGCGATCCTCAGATCCAGTCGATACTCCGCAAGACAGTGTCGGAACGCCCCGGCGGTGTCTCCGGCGGCGACCAGCCCGTGCACGGCGGCGATATCGCCACCGGCGGAAAAGGCCCGCTCTCCCGACGCATCGATGATGACAAGCGCGATCCCCGGGTCGTGCTGCCAGGCCGAGAGAGCGGCGTCGATGCCCTCGACCATCTCCGCCGTCAGCATGTTGAGCCGGCGCGGCCGGTCGAGCGTGATGCGGCCGGCGCGTCCCTCCTCGCGAACGAGAAGGCCGGTTGCCTTCGTCTGCGTCGCGGCAGGGGACATGCCGAACGCCTCAGTGTTCGACCAGGGCGGCCGACCAGGCGAAGCCCGCGCCGTTCGACACCACCATCACCTTGTCGCCGGGCCGGATGTGCCCCTGGGCGACGGCCTCGGCGTAGTTGATGACCATGTCGCTTTCCTGCACATGGCCCCGGTGCTTCAGTGCGCTGGTGTAGACCTTGTCGCGGGTAAGGCCGAATTTCTTCATGAAATAGGCCTGATCCCAGGTCGAGAATGTCGGGTAGATGTAATAGTCGACGTCATCCTGCGTGAGGCCGCACTTGTCGAGCAGCTTCTTCATCACCTTGCCGAACATACGAAAGTTGATCGGAATGACGCCCTCGTTGAATTTGTCCATCTTGGCGTACATGTGCAGCAGCTTTTCCGAAACCTCCTCGTTCGGCTGGCGGCTTTGCAGGCCAGGCACATACCAGACATCGTGCAGCCTGCCGATGGAGATGGTCTCGACGCCGAGAATGCGGGCGCGACCGGCGTTGCGCCGCAGCACGATGGCGCTGCCGCCGTCGCTGGCCACCGTGATCGGATAGTAGGTCTTGTTCAGTTCCGGCGTGCGGTCGCCGGCGAAGAGCAGCGCCGTCTCGAAGCCGCTGTCGGAGAGAATGAGCGACATCACCGACTTCAGCGCCAGGTGATAGCTGGCGCAGCCGCCGGTGTTGACGGCGGTCGCGAAGGCGTTGACGAGGCCAAGCTCCTCCTGAACGAGACCGGCAGCCGACCAGGTCGGCCCCACGTAATCTTCCGGGATGGAGGTGAAGTCGACGACGAGATCGACCTCGTCGGGCGCGACGCCGGCTTCGTCCAGCGCCCGCCGCGCCGCCTCGAGCGCCAGCACCGAGGGCATTTCGTCGGTGACATGGATGTCGTGGATGCCGATGTCGCGCTGGAAGTCGATGTTCTTCGACAAGGTGCCGAAGGGCACGTCCTCGTCGCGGAACACATCCGAGACGAGCTTCTTGTCGGGAGGAAGGTAGAACGCCTCGGAAAGAATGCCGACGTGATCCATGTGTCCTGCTCCTTACTGGAAGCGCAAAAGCGTCGCGCCGTAGGAAAAACCCATCCCGTGCGATGCCATCAGCACGGTGTCCGGCGTTTCGTCGCCGGCGAGAAGATCGCGCAGGCCGAAGACCAGATCGCTGGAGTGAAGATGCCCGCGCGCCGATGCGTCGGGCCGGATCAGCCGGTCTCCTGCCGCCAGCGCCGCGTCGAAGCCGGCAAGATCCGCGTCGGAAACATGGGCGGTAAGAAAGCGGTCGATGCCCTCGCGCGCCAGTCCGTGGCGGGAAAGGAGCGCGTCGACGAGACTGCCCAATTCGCCGTGCCGGTCGGCGGCGGCGTATTTCTCCGCGTCGAGCGTCAGCTTGTAGAGGTCGAGCCGTGTCGGGTGGCGCATGCCGCCGCCGGGAATGTAGAGCACGTCGTGCAGCGCGCCGCGCGAGGCGAGGCGGGTGTCGACGACCCGCGCCCGACCCGCGTCGCGGCGCAGGATGAGGGCGCTCGCCGCATCGCCGATGACGGTGACCGGCTCGTCGCCGGCGCCGATCACCCGGTTGCCGGAAATCGCCTGGTCCGAGGCCGCCAGAAGCACCGTGTCGACATCGTCATTGGCCAGGATCAGCGCCGTGGCGAATTTGATCGCCGCATGGACATTGGCCGCGCCGCCGCCGCTGAAGCCGAGGGTGAAGGCGTTCTTCGCGCCGAGTTCGGCCTGGAGCTCGTTGCTCATCGACCATGCCGGCTCGACATAGCGTTGCGGCATGACCGAAAAATCGATCACGGCATCAAGATCGAGCGGCGAGACGCCGGCCTCCGCGAGAGCCTGACGGGAGACCTCGACCGCCATGTCCGTCGGGCTTTCCCCGGTGAAGACGTGAACGCCGGTAAAGCCGAGGGCGGCGACCTTCGGCCCCGCGCCATTGACGTTTTCGGCGCTCAGGATCTTCGAGAGCGTCGTGGTTTCGGGAGGCAGGTGGCACGCGGCCGCGATGATCCCGACGGGGTGTTTCTGCATGGAAAGCCTCATCCTGTCTGGCGCGCGGGAGCCTGCCCGCGCATCGCGAGATCTGGGGAAGGGCGGGAAGGGGCGGCCTGACGCCGCCTTCCCGCATTGGCAGGCCAGGCGGCGTCAGGCCGCCTGCGTCTCGCGCACGCAGGCCGAGATGATCTCCGCCGGCACCGTGTGATCGTCGTACCAGCGGCCCGAGAGGGGCTTTTTCACCAACGCCACGTCGGCGGCGTAGGAGAGGATCTCGTCGTTGTGCTGCCCGACCTCGCGGCGCAGGCTGTCCGGCAATCTGCCTTGCAGCGTCATGGCCCGGTCGACCGCGCCGGTGAGGTAGCGCAGGTGATCGATGCGGTCGTTGACGATCTTGATCGAGCGCGGCGTGATGCGGCCGAAGTCGGCCTTGAAGTTGGCCATCCGTTGCATCGCGTCATAGGTCGAGGGCAGGAACTCCTCCCGCTTCATCCAGCGCGTCTCGTAGTTCATCGCGTCGTGCCAGCGCGGCTGCGTCAGCGACTGGCGATGGGATTCGAGATCGCGGTGGAAGACAGTGTAGCCGTGCTGCTCGGGCTCCTCGAACCACTGACAGCCAGGATCGAGGAAGGGCACCATGCCGAAGATCGTCGGCACGATCTTGTCGTTGGGGAACTTCTCCATCAGCCGGGCGGTATAGTCGACCGTCTCCATCACCGAACTGTGGGTCTGCCGGGGCATGCCGATCGTGTACCAGAGGAAGACACCCTTGATGCCGATATCGAGCGCCTCGGCGATCCAGGCTTCCATCTCCTCGTTGGTGTAGGTTCCGCGCCCCGTCAGCCGGCTGATCTCCACGTCGTGCGACTGCGGCGACAGGTTGATGTAGATGTCGAGCCCGGGCGCGACCTCGACCATCTGGCGCAGGACAGAGGGCTTGGTCAGGCGGAACTGCTCGAAGGAGACCGACTTGACCACGCCGCTGTCGGAAACCGCCGCCAGATATTCAAGCAGGCGCGGGGAGGATTCCGAATAGGCCTGAAGCGTGTAGACGCTGAGCGGCGACTCCGTCTTCGGGAAGGTGGTGATCTCGCGCACCAACTGCTCCGAGCGTCGGTGGAAGACGGTCTTCTTCTCCACGTTCATCATCCGCTGGTAGGCCCAGCGGGAGCCCGAGCACCAGCCGCAGCTTTGCTGGCAGCCGGTGTTGGGCAGCACCATCAGATTGGGCATGTTCAGAAGGCTCGAGGTCTTCGGGAACATCTTCGACCAGTCGATGGCGACGTCGTTCAGCACCTCCGGCGTGTAGCTGTGGCCGTTGTCGATGACCTCGCCCGCGTCCTTGTAGACCAGGTTCTCGACATTGAAGCGCCCGCGCACGCCGCGCTTGATCTGGCCGACGAGATCGGCGAGCGGCTCCAGCGTGTCGTAGCCGCGGATGACGCCGTCAATCTGCGGGTATTGCATCATCTCCTTGGCGTAATAGGTGGAAACGATGCCGCCGAAAGTGATGAAACTGTCCGGATGGACCTTCTTCAGGACACCGGCCACCTCGATCGAACCCTGGCAGTGGGGAAGCCAGTGCAGGTCGATGCCGAAGGCTGGTGCGTCCAGGTGCTCGAACAGCTTCTCCACGTCGAGCGTCGGGTGCTTGAGCATCAGCGAGGCAAGGTTGACGATCTTCACGTCGAGCCCGCGCTCGGCCAGAAAGCTCTTGATCGACAGGAAGCCGAGCGGATGCATCTCGAAGATCGGCGTGACGTTGCTGCTTTCCTGGCTGGAGTACCAGCCGAGCACGAAGTCGTCGCGATTGCGGAAGTCGAAAATCGCCGGTGCATGCACCAGGATCAGGTCCGCCTTGATGGTGCTGGTCATGAACGCTTCCTCCCTGAGGGTCTGTTGATCCCGTCGTCAGGCCGTCCGGCGCGGCTCAGGCCGCTGCGGCGGTGATCTTGGAGTGGCAGAACTGCGAAAGGGCGCTCAACGTCTTGTAATTCTGGGAGGAGATTTCGTCCTCGTCGATGACGACCGAGAAATGCGCCTCGATGAACTCCGTGATCTCGGCGATGCCGAGGGAATCGAGAATGCCGCTGTCCAGCAGGTTCTCTTGCGGATCGATGCCGCCTGACACGTTCACGCTCGAATGCTCGAGCAGATAGTCGCGAAGGACGGTTTCGACGTCGACAAGGTCGGGAGTGGAAGCGCTCATGATCTTTCCTCCTGCTGCCGGAAAATGACGGATCGCTATGATGTCGCGAGGTATCATTCCGGTGGTTCACCATTTTCCTTGTGCGAATACTTTTGTTTTTGCTCTGCGTTTCGCGATGAATTTGATTATGTTTTGCAAAAATGGCGCGTCAATGGAATAAAACATAGTATTTTTGTATTATTATGTATTTTTAATGTATTTATAAATTTGAAGTTGGCGCGGTTCATCGTTCTTCGCCGAATTCTCGCGAAGTTTTTCTTGCGTGAAGGGGGGGCTTAGAGGCCGAGTGCCCGCGCGGCGATGGTGCGCTGGATATCGGAGGTGCCGGAGTAGAGAAGGCTGCCGACCGCGTCGCGGAAGTCGCGTTCTACCTCATAATCGGCCATGTAGCCGTAGCCGCCATGGATCACCACCGCGTTTTGCGAGGAGGTGACCCATGCCTCGCTGAGGAAGAGCTTGGCGAGCGCCGCTTCCATGGCGCAACTCCCCTGCGTTTTCTTCATCCAGGCGACCTTGTAGAGCAGAAGCCGAGATGTCTCGTGGCGCAGCTTCATGTCGACGATCCGGTTCGCAACCGACTGGAACTTGCCGATCGGCTTGCGGAACTGGGTGCGCTTGTTGGCGTGGGTGATGCAGTGCTCGAGCTGGTTTTCCATCGCCCCGACCAGGTTGGCCAGGATCGACGAGCGCTCCCATTCCATCGAGTTGTTGAAGATGCGTCCGCCCTGGCCCTCCTTGCCGAGTCGGGCCGTAGCCGGCACGCGGCAGTCCTCCAACGTCAGCCAGGCCATCGGCGACGTCCTCAATCCCATCTTTCGCCGGTTCGGGCTGATTGTGAGGCCGGGCGTGTCGCGGTCGACGACGAAGCCGGTGAGGCCGAGCGAGCCGGCGCTCTTGTCGACGGTTGCGAAGATGACGAAGACGTCGGCGACGGGGCCATTGGTGCAGAACACCTTGGCGCCGTTGAGCACATAGTCGTCGCCGTCGCGGCGTGCCGTTGTGCCCAGGCTCATGACGTCTGATCCGGCCTCCGCCTCGGTGATGCCATGCGCGCCGATCAGATCGCCGGCGATGAGGCCCTTCAGGTATTTCTCTTTCTGCTCCTGCGAGCCGAACTGGGCGATTGGCATCTGAACGGTCCACATCTGGCCGTTCATGCTGAAGAGCAGGCCGTTATCGCGGCACCCGTAGCCAAGCGCCTCCATGGCGAGCACGGTTGTGATGATGTCCTGTTCGCTGCCGCCGTATTCCTTCGGGAAGGGCAGGCCGAGGATGCCGAAGCCGGCGATCTTGCGCCAGAGGTCGCGCGACAGTTCGCAATCGGCGTCGCGCTGCTTCAGGTCACCCTCGTTGAGCTCCTCGCGGGCGAAGCGGACGACCTTTTCCCGAAACGTTTCCTGTTCCTGCGTGAACCCGAAATCCATCTCCGCATCCTCCCTTCATGCCGGCAAGGCGGAACGGCTGTCCCGCCGGGGAATACAACCTGATTGCGGTCCTGGATGGGGCTTGGGAGACCGGCGCCCTTTCTCCGGGCGCTTCAGGCCGTCCTTGTCGCTCTGTCTGGAGAAGCTTGTTTCAGCACCGGGCTATGCCCTGATTGCTCTTATCTTGTTTTTCTCCTGTAAACATATGTATCTCCACACATCAATGTTATGGAAATATTATATTTATATATAAAAATTCTGGAAGATATTATTGTTTCTCGATTGGGTGGATAATATTTAACAAAATTACAAACCTGCCCGAAGGTGGATCGAGAAATACAAAAAATCACTAAATGTTATGCGTTCGATATCGCGTCAAACGGGTGACAAAATCATATTGCGTGTATTATCATTTAAATTAGAACGGGAGTTCAATTAAACATGCAACCAAAAGACTGCATTCCCGTCTAGAGGAAAAGCCTATTATTCCGCGTGGAATAAGTCGCTCTGTGAATGACTGCCGTGTGCCAACGGCCGGGTAACGGCTCTGGCGCGTCTGGTGGGGCGGAGTGTCCGGCCGCTTGCGGAAAACCGACTTCGGGCATGCGCGCCGTACCGGCCGACATGTCGCTGAGCTAGGGAGTGGAAGGCAGCATGAATCTTCGCAGGCTGAAGTTTTTCGTCACGGTTGCAGAGGAATTGCATTTCGGGCGGGCCGCCGAGCGGCTCTGCATGACGCAACCGCCGCTGAGCCAGGCCATCCTCGCGCTGGAGGACGAGCTTTCCGTCACCTTGTTCAAGCGAACGAAGCGAAATGTCGCGCTGACGCCGGTGGGCGAGCATTTGCTGTCCCATGTCACCAAGCTGCTGGAGGAGGTGGAGGCCCTGCCGGGGCTTGCCCGCCAACTGGCGCGTGGAGAGATCGGGTCGCTGAAGCTCGGTTTCGTCACCACCGCCGACTACAACCTGCTTCCAGACCTGATCAGTCGCTACAGCGGTGCCTATCCGGAGGTGCGGGTGTCGCTGAAGGAGATGACAAGCGATCTGCAGCTCGATGCACTTTTGCAGGGGGACCTGAATGCCGGGCTGATCATCCCGCTGCACCAGACGTTGCACGCCTCCTTGTCCTACATGCCTCTTATGCGCGAGCCGTTGCTCGCAGCCGTGCCGGAGGAGTGGATGCGCTCCGGCCGGCTCGAACTGTCGGATGGGAAGCTCTGTCTTCGCGATGTCGCGGACGAGCCGCTGGTGTTGTTTCCTCGCCGCAGCGCACCCGCTTTCCACGACATCATCACCACCTATTTCGTTGCCAACGGCATTCAGCCGACCATCGGCCAGGAGGCGATCCAGATGCAGACGATCATCAGCCTGGTCTCGGCCGGAATGGGGATCGCGCTGGTGCCCGGGTCGCTGCGCAAGCTCGGCCGTTCGGGCGTGCGCTATGTTCCGCTCGACGGGCGGCCGCCCACCATCGAGACCGGTCTCGTCTGGCGGCGGGACGACGTCTCGCCAACGGTGTCGCGCCTCGTCGAGGTGGCGCGCATGGTAAGCGCGCGCGGAGAGGGCGAGGCCCAGCCGGCTGCTGGAATGGCCTCCTCGCTCGCTGATGCTCCGACCGTCGCGATGGCGCGCAATGGCGCGGCTTTCAACGGCGTTGCACACGCGGGAGAGGGGCGCTCCTGAGACGGTTGGCGGGGCTCTCCTGGAGCCCCGTCGCGGATGTCGATTAAGACGTAAAAGCTCTCAGTTTGGTCTGAGAAATATATTTCTGAAATGAATTTTCGCGGGCTAGGTTTTTCTCGCGGGAGCGCGAAAAGCGGTCGGTTCGCCAGGGGCATACGCCGCCTGGCCATCGCGCGGAGGCGTTGTCCGGGGCATGGGCTCCCCGGTCGTTCGCCACGAGGGCGCGATGGGCCGAAGTGTCCCGCGGACCGTTTGAATTGCCTGCGAGGGAGGATGTGCGGGTGGCATACAACGAGCGTTCGAAGACGATTTCGCAAGGGATCGAGCGTTCGCCGAACAGGGCCATGTTCTATGGCCTCGGCTATACGAAGGAAGATTTCGACAAGCCGATGATCGGCGTGGCCAATGGCCATTCGACCATCACGCCGTGCAATGCCGGCTTGCAGCCGCTTGCCGATATCGCCGTCGAGGCGATCCGGGAGGCTGGCGCGAACCCGCAGATCTTCGGCGTGCCGACGATATCGGACGGCATGGCGATGGGCACGGAGGGCATGAAATACTCGCTCATCTCGCGCGAGGTGATTGCCGATTGCGTCGAGATGACCGTCCAGGGCCAGTGGATGGACGGCGTTCTGGTTCTCGGGGGCTGCGACAAGAACAAGCCGGGAGGCATGATCGGCATCGTGAGAGCCAATGTGCCGGCGGTCTACGTCTATGGCGGGACGATCAAGCCGGGCAAATGGAAGGGGCAGGATCTCTCGGTGATCTCGGCTTTCGAGGCGGTCGGCGCGATCAAGGCCGGTCGCATGAGCGAGGAGGATTTCGAGGGCATCGAGCGCAATGCTTGCCCGACCACGGGCGCCTGTGGGGGCATGTACACGGCCAACACCATGAGCTCCTCCTTCGAGGCGCTTGGCATGGCGCTGCTCTACTCCTCGACCATGGCCAACATCGACAAGGAGAAGTTCGATTCCACGGCCCGCTCCGCGCAGGTGCTCGTCGAGGCGGTGAAGAAGGGGCTTAAGCCCCGCGACATCGTGACGAGGAAGAGCGTCGAGAATGCGATCGCGCTGGTCATGGCGACCGGCGGCTCGACCAATGCGGTGCTGCACTATCTCGCGATCTGCCATGCGGCCGGGGTGGAATGGACGCTCGACGATTTCGAGCGGGTGCGCCGCAAGGTGCCGGTGATCTGCGATCTCAAGCCCTCGGGCAAATACATGGCCGTAGATCTGCACAGGGCGGGCGGCGTACCGCAGGTTCTGAAGATCCTGCTCAACGCCGGCCTGCTGCATGGCGACTGCATCACCGTCACCGGGCGGACCATCGCCGAGGAACTCGCCGATGTGCCGGACGAGCCGGCCGCGGATCAGGACGTCATCCGCCCGATCGACAAGGCGCTCTACAAGCAGGGCCATCTGGCGATCCTGCGCGGCAATCTGGCCGAGGACGGCGCTGTCGCCAAGATCACCGGCCTCAAGTCGACGTCGATCACCGGCCCGGCCCGGGTCTTCGACGACGAGCAGTCGGCGATGGATGCGATCCAGTCGGACCGCATTCGCAAGGGGGACGTGCTGGTGCTGCGCTATCTCGGCCCCAAGGGCGGGCCGGGCATGCCGGAGATGCTGGCGCCGACCTCGGCGATCATCGGGCGTGGACTTGGCGCCGATGTCGGTCTCATCACTGACGGCCGTTTCTCGGGCGGGTCCTGGGGCATGCTCGTCGGGCATGTGACGCCGGAAGCCTTCGACGGTGGAACCATCGCGCTGGTCGAGGAGGGTGACGAGATCACCATCGACGCCTCCCGCCATCTGCTCCAGCTCGAGGTCGATGACCAGGAACTGGCGCGCCGGCGTGCCGCCTGGAAAAAGCCGGAGCCACGCTATCGAAGCGGCGTTCTCGGCAAGTTCGCGCAACTCGCCTCGCCGGCGAGCAAGGGTGCGGTCACCGGCTGAGGCAGCGCAGCCTGGGCTGAAGGCAAAACAACACGGACCTCCCGGGGCGGCCGATCCGCCCCGGAGTGTCCGTATGTCCTTTTCTTATATTTTATTTCTATTGTCAGTTTCAGGTAATCAAAAATAGAAAAATAGAATTAGACCTGAACAACTTCGCGTACATATTCTGAAATCCTGATCTTCGGAAATAATAACCCTGTCAGGAGGGGCGGATGCCGCGTGAAGACGATTGCTGTCGGTCCGACTATGGCGTCGAACTGATCTTCGGCGGATCTTCCGCCTGCTTCGCACGGCCTTCCGGGACCGCGCCCCGGACCCGCCTTCACGCCTCCCTTCGGAGTACACTGACTTCGCCGCGCCAGATCCGCGGTGAGGCGCCCCGGCAGCGGGCGTCCCGCCCGACCGGCAGGCGGCTCGCGGTCCGCCGCCTGCTCGCCGGGGCGGTTTTCGCGCTGGCCGCCCTGGCGCCCGTCGCCGCGCCGGCGGCGAGCTACACGATGACGATCGCCCATCTCTATCCTGACGATCTGACGAACAACGAGACCGCGCCCGCGCTCAAGCATTTCGAGCAACTGGTGGAGACCGCGACCAACGGCGACATCGATGTGCAGGTGTTCGGCAACGGCGCGCTCGGCGGCGAGGTCGAGATCGCCCAGCAGGCGCGGGCAGGCATGACCATCCAGTCGGTGATGCTCGGCTCCGGTACTCAGGCGACCTTCTTCCGCGACTACGAGATGATCACCTCGCCGTTCCTGTTCCCCGACTACCGCACGGCCTGGACCTTCTTCGACAGTCCATGGTTCGCGAAGTTCATGCGTCCGATGGTCGAGCAGGCGGGCCTGCGCTATCTCGGCACGCTCGACGACGGCGGCGGCTTCGTGGCTTTCGCCAACAACAAGCGGTTGATCCGAACCGTTGAGGACCTGAAGGGCCTGAGGATCCGCATCGAGGAGAACCAGGCGCACATGACGATCATGCGCGCGCTCGGCGCGGCGCCCACGCCGCTGCCCTGGGGCGAGTTGCAGACCGGACTGGCGACGGGGCTCGTCGACGGCCATTTCCATGCGCCAGGCGTCAATGACATCTTCAAGTTCTACGACGTTGCCGACTACACGACCTGGTCCGGGCACGTCTACAACACGATCACCTGGAGCGTCAGCGAAACATGGTTCAAGACGCTTCCCGACGACTACAAGATCATTGTCATGTCGGCGGCGCGTGAGGCGGTGGCCATGGCACATGGCATCGCCACCCAGATCACCGTGATCGGCTGGACCAATTCCTGCAAGAAATTCAAGGAATGCTACGTCCTGCCCGACGCAGAGAAGGCGCGGATGCGCGCCATTGCCCAGCCCTACTATCGCGACTGGCTGGTGGAGACCTTCGGCCCCCGCGCAACGCTCTACGACGACCTGCGCGCCGAGGTGGATCGCATCCACCGCGAGCTCAGGTCCGAGGTCGTCGAGAACTATCTCGAATAGCGGCAAGCCGCCAAGGCTTGCCCCGACGCTAGCGCACCGCCTGCCGGGACGGTCCGCAGCCATGAGGAACCGTGCGATGATGACCCTGACGATGCCGTTGCGGCGGGCAAGCGATGCCGTCAACCGGACGACGATTGCCGTCTGCGCGGTGCTGCTCGCCCTCATGCTGTTGATTTCGGCCGCCGGCGTCGCGCTGGAGGCCGGACTGGCGCTGGCGGCGCGCACGGGGCATGCCGAGCTTTTCGAGAGCGGCATCCTTGCCTGGCTCTACTCGAACACGCGGCCCTCTCTCTTCCGGCTGCTTCTGCCGTGGTTCGCGATGCTGTCGATCACGGTTGCCTTCAAGTACGGCGAGCACATCGCCATCAGTGCGCTGGCGCGCGGCCTGCCCGCATGGGCGAGGGGGTTGATGCGCGGCATCTGCTTTGCCTGCATCGCACTCTTCGCGGTTTCTCTTGTCTGGTACGGCGCGGGCTTCTTCGAGCACGCGACCAATCTCTATGTCCTGTCCGACACGCTCCAGGTCTCGCACCGCTGGACGGCGGCCAGCGTGCCGGTTGCCGGCGTGATCCTCTGCGTTCACCTCGTCGACGGACTGGAACTGCTTGAAGAGCGCGGCGTCATGGCGCTGGAGGAGGAGGGCGTGCAGGACGACGGCCGGAAGGGCGTCGAACCCGGCGAGCCGACGGCCGAGGCCGAGACGGTTGCCGGGCTGGCGGAGGCGGAGGTTGGAACAGCCGGCGGGTCGCAGCCGCGCGCGATGCTGGAGGCAACCCGATGAGCGCCTCGCTCGCCTTCGTGGTGCTGATGTTCGTCGGCGTGCCGCTCGGCCTCGTTCTGACGGCGGCGGGTCTCGTCGGCGCCTGGTCCATCGGCGGGCCGGCGTTCCTGGCGATCCTCGCCGACCGCTTCTATTCCGGCGTGTCGGGCTATGTGCTGATCGCCGTTCCCTATTTCATCATCACCGCCGAGATCATGAACCGAGCAGGTCTGACCGAGCGGCTGATTGCCTTCGCAAGCTCGCTGTTCGGGCGGATTCCGGGGGCCCTGTCCCATGTCAATGTGACCACCTGCCTGCTCTTCGCCGGGTTGACCGGCGCTGCGGTGACGGAGACGGCGGCCATCGGGCGCACGCTGATCCCCTCGATGCGCCGCGAAGGCTACAGCGCCTCCTATTGCGCGGCGGTCACGGCCTGTGCGGCGATCGTCGGGCCGATCATCCCGCCAAGCATCATCATGATCGCCTATGCGGCGGCGCTACGCGATATCTCGATCCTCGGGCTTTTCGCAGCCGGCATCGTGCCTGGGGTGATGATGGGGCTGGCCATGCTGGTTGTCAGCGGCATCGTGTCCTGGCGGCGCGGCTATGCCAGTCACGGCCGGGTGCGGCTGTCCGTCGTGCTCTCGACCGGCGCCAGCGCCCTGGCGGCGATGGGTATTCCGGTGGTTATCCTGGGCGGGGTGCTGACGGGACTGACCACGGTCACCGAGGCCTCGGTCATCGCCTGCATTTACGCGCTGGCGCTTGGCGGCCTGGTCTATCGCCGCCTAAGCCGCCGCGACCTATGGGAAGCCCTCGTTTCCACTGTCAGCTTCAGCGGCGTCGTGTTCCTGCTTCTGGGGGCCTCGAACGTGCTCGGCTGGTACGTGACACGCTCGGGCATCGCCCGCCACGCGGCAGAAACCATTGCCGCGATGAGCAGCGATCCGGTTGTCCAGATCCTGGCGGTGGCGGCGCTTCTCATCGTCACCGGCATGTTCATCGACGTGCTGCCGGCGATCATCGTCGCCGTCCCGGTGCTGGCACCGGCGCTGGTGGAACTCGGCTTCCATCCGCTGCACGCCGGCATGGTGATGCTGCTCGCGCTCAATCTGGGAAACATCACGCCGCCTGTCGGGCTGACGCTGATGACGGCGGCCCGCATCGCCAACGCGCCCTACGAAAGTGCGGTGCGCGAGGCCGCGCCCTTTGCGCTCGCCCATGTGGTGATCGTGGTGCTGTGCGCCGTCTTTCCGGCGCTGACCCTGGCTGTTCCGCGCTTCTTTGGCGCGGGGATGTAGACGCAACGAACCAAACGGGACGGAGACGATGGATCAGACGGTGGAACGCCTGACGGCGGTATTGAGGAAGATCTCGGCGGCGGAGGAAGTGCGCGAGCAGGCCGGCGATCCGGTGACGCTCGTGACGGTCAGCAAGACCTTTGACGCGGATGCGATCCGTCCGGTGATCGCCGCCGGAGCGCGCGTGTTCGGCGAGAACAAGGTGCAGGAAGCGCAACAGAAATGGCCGGGCCTCAAGCAGGAGTATCCCGACATCGAGCTGCGCCTGCTCGGGCCGCTGCAATCCAACAAGGCGCGCGACGCGGTGGCGCTCTTCGATGTCATCGAGACGGTCGATCGGGAGAAGATCGCCGCGGAGCTTGCGAGCGAGGTGCACCGGCAGGGGCGTCGGCCGCGCTTCTACGTGCAGGTGAACATTGGCCGCGAGCCGCAGAAGGCGGGGATAGATCCGGATGAGGCCGTCGCCTTCGTGCAGCGTTGCCGGGAGCTTCACGGGTTGGAGGTCGAGGGTCTCATGTGCATTCCCCCGTCCGGGGAGGACCCGGTGCCTCATTTCGGGCAACTGGCGCTGCTCGCCGATGAGGCTGGCCTCGAGAAGCGGTCGATGGGCATGTCAGGGGACTTCGAGAAGGCCATCGTCTGCGGCGCGACGAGCGTGCGCGTCGGCTCGGCGATCTTCGGTGCCCGCACCTACGCCTGAGGATGCGAACGGGCCCGCGCTGGCCGATGACTTCGAGGAACGACTGCCATGAACATGCACCAGAAGCTGAACTACCAGATCACCCATCGGTTCGACGGTCTCGACATCGGCGAGGATGAAGTCCGCCGCCTTCTCAACATCGCGAGCTGGAACGGCGCGGTGCCGCATTTCAATCGCCGCGGCCGCGGTTCCTGGGAGATGCTCTCCGCCCCGGTTGCGCTCAGGGACGATCCGTCGCGTACCTATCATGCCGCCAAGCTCAAGGGCGTCGGCCTTTGGAACCCGGTGATGCCGGGCGACGCGGAATATTCCAACAAGCTGCATGACGACGCCGGCAACGACCCGGTGCCGCCGCTTACCGATCTTCTGGAATATCTCGTCACCTATCCGCATTTCGGCGTCTCGGCGGAGGGTGAATACAAGTTCGCCTATTCCTCGCCCAGCCCCATTGGCGGCATCGTGCACGAGCGCGCCCACCGCGAGTTCTGGTCGTCCGAACGGCTGGTCAAGGCAGGCGTGCCCACCATCGCGCCCCTGGCGGTGATCCAGTACGACGAAAGCCTGCGCTTTCAGGGCGAGCCGATGGGAGCGGTGATCACCCTGTCTCCGGGCGTGGCCGCCTACAGGATCTCGGAGATCCTGTTCGGGTCGGCGATGGAGCGGGGATCGGATCCGAAGTTCGATGCCCATTACGACGATATCCGCGAGGCGCTGGGGGTGGAGGGCGACCCGGACGACGAGCGCGTCCGCCTGCGCGTGATCTGTGCGCTTGCCCGTCAGGCCGGCAAGCTGCTGCATGATTTTTCACTCGCCGAGATGTATCGCTACTCCGGCGACTGGGGGAACTTCGTCTACTCGGTCGAAAGCCGCGCGCTCTTCCTGATCGACCTCGATTCCGTCCAGGACCTGAACGGCCTGCCGGAGGCGGTGCGCCCGATGCAGGTCTGGCGCGATCTCGCCAGCGCCATCTACCGCATGGTCGCCAAGATCGGCTACCCGACGGCGCTCGACAAATACACGCTCGACAACCTCCTCGAGTTCGACCCGATCGCGGCGAAGATCCAGGGCTATTTTCCCGAAATCCCCGAGGAGGAGATCCGCGCCGTTTCCAGGCGCATGTGGAGCTATTTCATTCCCCACCTCTTCCTGTTGAAGAAGCACCGCCACGCGATCCGGCACGAGTGGGATGGCGACCGGCGCAAGAGCTACAAGATGGATCACGACCTCTTCTATATCGTTGCGCTGACCTGCCTGCGGCCGCTTTTCGAGCGCTCGCCCGTTGGTCGCAAGTACCCGAGCACGATCACCGAGGCGGATATGTGGGGCAAGGCGGAGCGCTTTCTGGGAGAGCGGATGGAGTATTTCGCCTGGCTGATGAACCGGCCGGTCGGCTGAGGCCGGGATCGGCAAGTGAGGAGAGCGGGATGGCGAGAACCCCCTGCCTGTTGATCGAGGAGATGGCCGCGCGCGCGCCCGAGGCTCCGGCCCTGTGCTTCGAGGGGGAGACTGTGGACCGCGGCGCGCTCCAGCGTCGCGCCAACCGCATTGCCCGCTGGCTCACGGCGCAGGGCGTCGGCCGGGGCGACCGCGTGGCGGTCTGTCTCGACAAGTCGCCCGATGCGGTCGCCGCCCTTCTCGCCATATGGAAGGCGGACGGCGTGTGCGTGCCGCTCGACGCCAACGGCCCCGCGCCCCGGCTGGCGACGGTGCTGGCCGACAGCGACCCGGCCGCGCTGGTGACCTCGAAGACCAAGGCGCGTCGGATCGACGCGGTCCGCGACGAGGGGGCGGCACTGCCCCGCCGGCTCGAACTTGGCGACGAGGAGGCTGAAGCGGGGCTGTCAGGGCTCGCGGATGGGCCGTTGCCGCGCCGGTCGCTCGACGAGGACCTGGCCTATATCCTCTACACCTCCGGCTCGACCGGCCGGCCCAAGGGCGTGATGATCACCCACCGCAATGTGATGGCGTTCAGCGACTGGGCGGGATCCTATTTCGACGTCAGCGAGGCCGACCGGGTGTCCTCGCACGCGCCGTTTCACTTCGACCTGTCCCTGTTCGACCTCTGGACGACGCTCGTCCACGGCGCGACCGTCTGCCTGGTGCCGCAGGGGATTGGTTTCCTCGGCGTCGATCTCGCGCGGTTTCTAGCGGACAACCGCATCACCGTGTGGCAGTCCGTGCCCTCGGTGCTGATGCTGATGGCGAAGCATCTGGAGCCGGGGCAGCCGGGGCTTGAGACGCTGCGCCTCGTCTTCTTTGCCGGCGAACCCTATCCGCCGCCGGCCCTGCGCGACCTGATGGCCAGGGTGCCGCAGGCCCGCTACGTGAACATCTACGGCTCCACCGAAGCGAACGATGTGACCGCGCTGGAGATCGACACCCCTCCCGGTGATGCGCCGCTCCCCATTGGCCGGCCCTGCGCCCACATGGAGGCAATCGTCGTCGACGACGAGGGACGACTTGTTACGGGAGAGGCGGCGGTCGGGGAGCTCTGCGCGCGCGGTCCGACGGTGGCGAAGGGCTACTGGCGTGATGCGGAGATGACCGCCGCGCGCTTCGTGCAGAACCCCGTCCATGCGCTCTATCCCGATCCGGTCTATCGCTCGGGGGACATGGTCGAGCGCGGCGCCGACGGAATGCTGCGCTATCTCGGCAGGCGGGATGCGCAGGTGAAGATCCGGGGCAACCGTGTCAATCTGCGTGAGGTGGAGGACGCGCTGCTTGTTCATTCTGCGATTGCCGAGGCCGCGGTGATCGATGTCGCGGGAGAGGCGGGCGCGCGACAGCTCAAGGCCTGCCTGGTCCTGGCCGGTGGAGCGGAACTCTCCGCGCGTGACCTCAAGCGCCACTGCCTCGCGCAGCTACCAGCCTATATGGTGCCCGAAATCGTGGAGATGTTTGTCGATATTCCGAAAACGTCGACCGGCAAGATCGACCGCCAGAGCCTGCGCCGCTCCGCCGAGAAGGCGACCGGACCCGCGAACTGAGCCTGCACGTCGCCGAGCCTTAACCTGCCGGGCGCCGCAAGCGCGGCGCGCAAAGGCCATGACCGAACTTCAAAGACCGATTTTCAAAAAGGGAGAGTGGAGGCCTCGCCTGGATTCGAACCAGGATACAGGGAGTTGCAATCCCTTCGCGTCGCCATTTCCGCCACGAGGCCTCAAGTAAATAATGATGAAATTCAAATTAATTTCATTTCGAATAAGTGATTATCATCGTATTGAAAGTTTTTTTCATGGTCAATTGGGCTGAGTAAATCGATATATCTTGAAATCGACCTATCGGAGCGGCGTGTGGTCGAGGCGGAGTGTTGCCGCACAATGGCTGTTTGGCGGGCTGGGAGCGCCGAGCGCCCCGTCCGTGTCGGCGTTGCGCGGTGCTGCCGGGGCCGGGCGCGCGTTGCGACCTTGTCGCGCGGAGCGCCGGTGAACCCGCCACCTCAGATAGGCAGCAGCGAGGTGTACTTCATTTCCTCCAATATCACTGTGCTCTGTATCTCACGCACGCCCGGCATCATCACGAGCTTCTCTCGCAGCAGGATCTGGTAGTGATCCATGTCGCGCACGACGACGCGCAGATGAAAATCGAAGTCGCCGAGCATCAGCTGCACGACCTGAACCTCGGGAATCCGGAACGCCGCTTCCTGGAAGACGGAGATGGACTGGCGGCCGTGTTCGGAGAGCTTGATGCGCGCCAGGATGATCGCGTGAAAGCCGAGTTTTCGCCGGTCGAGAAGAACGGATCGGCCGATGATGATGCCGTCTTCCTGCAACCTGCCGATGCGCCGCGAGCAGGGGGATTGCGACAGGCTCACCCTGTCCGCGACGTCGGAAACGGTCAGGGATCCGTCGTTTTGAAGCACCCGAAGAATCTTCAGGTCCGTTTCGTCGAGCATTGACATGCAATTACCTCCAGACGTAACTTTCACGCGCATTATATGCACAGTAGCGCGGGAATCGCCCGGAAAAAGGCAAGTTTAGTCGATTTCGCGCCCCTATATTCTAGGCGGAGAGCCGGCGCACAAGCGCCGGTTGGGGAGGGTGCCGGAGCGATCCGGAGCAGCTTGAAATGGCCGGTTTTCCTGGGAGGGGAGGCTGGGCGGACGACGGTTTGTATGTTCCGCGTTCCATGCTCAAGACCATCGCGACGCGCCGCCAGCAGCGCGAAATCCCCCCGACCGTCATGTTTGCCCGGCCTATTGGCCGGCGTCGGCTTTTGCGTCGCGTAAAGCGCGGTCGCCATCAGGGAGGATGGCGTCAGCAGTCGCGGCGTTGCTCCTGCGCGGTTTTCGCGGGGGGCGTGCCTGAGCAGCGATAATGGGAGGAAACCATCATGTCCTGGAAAACAAGTCTGAGCCTTGCCACCGCCCTCGTGACACTGGCCGCGGTGCCGGCGGTCGCGAAGACCCTTGAGATGACCAGCGTCTACCCCGGCTCGTTTCCGATCGTCGGGGACATCGGCAAGGACATCGGCAACCGCGTTTCGAAACTGACCGGCGGCGATCTCACCTTCACCTTCAACGAGCCGGGCGCCCTGGTGCCGGCGCCCGAGGCATGGGACGCGGTCTCGACCGGCGCCGTCGACGCGGCCTGGTACTCGACCGGCTTCGCGCAAGGCGTGATCAAGTCCGCGGCAATGTTCACCTCGGTTCCTTTCGGCCCGGAAGCGCCGGAATACCTCGCCTGGTACTACAAGGGCGGCGGCAAGGAAATCTGGGACGACATCGCCGCGAAGCACAACATCGTCAGCATCGTCTGCACCACGACGCCGCCGGAGGCTTCCGGCTGGTTCCGCAAGCCCATCGACAGCCTTGATGATCTCAAGGGCATGAAGATGCGCTTCTACGGACTCGGCGCACGGGTGATGGAGAAGCTCGGTGTCCAGACCCTGACGCTGCCGGTCGGCGACACGGTGCCGGCGCTTGAGCTCGGCACCATCGATGCCGCCGAAGTGTCCATGCCGGCGCTCGACCAGAAGCTCGGCATGCAGGACTATGCCAAGCATTACTACTTCCCCGGCTGGCACCAGCAGACGTCGCTCTATTCGCTCATCATCAACAAGGATGTGTGGGACGGACTGAGCGAGAACGAGCAGGCGGCGATCAACGAGGTCTGCCGTTCGGCGGTGGCCGAGTCCATCGCCTGGGGCGAGGCGATCCAGTTCGAGGCGCTGAGCCAGCTCAAGGAAAAGGGCGTCGTCATGCACAAGTGGTCGCCCGAGATCCTTGCGGCGATGGAGACGGCCTGGCTCGAGGTTGTCGAGGAGATGAAGGCCGAGGACGAGGACTTCGCCCGCGTCTGGAAGTCTTACTCAGACTTCCGCACCAACTACGCCGAGTGGCGCGACCTCGGCTACATGCGCTGATCCCTGCTTGAGACCGGCTTCGGGAGATGCCGGATCGCGATGATCCGGCATCTCCTCTCTCACCAGCGAGGAAACGCGATATGGAACGACTGGCGAGCCTCTTCGCGGCGTTGCCGCGGGGCGCCCATGCCATCGGGAGCTGGATGCTTCTGATCCTGGCCTTCGTCATCGGATATGACGTTCTCGGCCGCAAGTTCTACGATACCGGCTCGATCATGCTGCAGGACCTGGAATGGCACCTGCATGGCGCGGCCTTGATGCTCGGCCTCGGTGCGGCCTATCTGCGCGATGCCCATGTCCGCGTCGATCTCTTTCGCGAGGGCTTTTCGCGCAAGAGCAAGCTCTGGCTCGAAGTCTTCGGGATTGTCTTTTTCCTGATCCCCTATGCCAGCGTGCTCTTTTGGTTTTCCATCGATTATGTCCTGCGCGCCTATGCGTCCGGCGAGGGGTCGGTGTCCGGCGCCGGCCTCGCGCACCGCTGGATCATCAAGTCATTCCTGACGGCAGGCTTCGCGCTTGTTGTCCTGTCGGCAATCGCCGTGCTGCTGCGCGCCATCGACTGCCTGAGGGATCCGGAAGGCACCTCGATGCCCTTCGTCGAAGACTGATCGGGTTCCCGCCCATTCCAATTCCAGATCGAAGGACGCTTCCGAATGCTCGCGGAAATGCTGCCGGTGTTGATGTTCGCCTGCCTGGTCCTCTTCATATTCACTGGCCTGCCGGTGGCCGCCGTGCTCGGCGGCGTGTCGCTGGTCTTTGCCGGCATCGGGTTGGCGATGGGCGAGATACGCCTTGCCCACCTGCCGTTACTGGTCAACCGCATCTTCAGCGGTATCGTCTCCAACTCGGTGATGGTGGCCGTACCGATGTTCGTGCTCATGGGCACGCTCATGGAGAAAAGCGGCATAGCCGAAGACCTGCTCGAAGGGTTGCAGACGCTGATGCGTCGCGTTCCTGGCGGTCTTGCCATCGCCGTGACCATGATGGGAACGATCCTTGCCGCCTCCACCGGCATCATCGGCGCCTCGGTGGCGATGCTGACGCTTCTCGCCCTGCCGATGATGCTGCGCTCGGGCTACGCGCCCTCGCTGGCCACCGGCACCATCGCCGCCTCGGGCACGCTTGGCATCCTCATCCCGCCGTCGATCATGCTTGTCATCATGGGCGACCTGCTGACGGTCTCCGTCGGCAAGCTGTTCATGGCGGCGCTGATCCCCGGGCTGATGCTGTCGGGCTTCTATCTCCTCTATATCGTGACCGCGAGCGCGCTGCGCCCGAAGCTCGCACCGCGCGCGACGGAGCCGCTCAGCGCCGAGGAGCGGCGCGAGTTGTTCTGGAAACTGTCTTCCGGCCTGCTGCCGCCCGCACTTCTCATCGGTCTCGTGCTCGGGTCGATCCTCGGCGGCTTCGCGACGCCGACAGAGGCCAGCGGCGTCGGCGCGCTCGGCGCCCTGGCACTTGCGCTGTTCCGCCGCCGTCTGTCACTGGGCGGGCTGCACGACGTGCTGACCCGCTCGCTCAACACGGTGGCGATGATCTTCTTCATCTTCGTCGGCGCGACGGCCTTCAGCTATCTCTTCCGCCGCTTCGGCGGGGAGCATCTGGTGCTCTCGCTTGCCGATGCGTCGGTGCTCGGCCCCTGGGGCGTCCTGGCGGCGCTGATGCTGCTGATCTTCGTGCTCGGCTTCTTCTTCGACTGGATCGAGATCACGCTGATCATCCTGCCGATCTTCGCGCCCATCGTTGCCAAGCTCGATTTCGGCGCGCATGTCGCCTCTGGCGACGCGGTCTACTGGTTCGCCATTCTCGTTGCGCTCAATCTGCAGACCAGTTTCCTGACGCCACCATTCGGCTTCGCCCTGTTCTATCTGAAGGGAACGGCAAGAGCGCTGGTCTCGCTGAAGCAGATCTACCGGGGCATCATCCCCTTCGTCATCCTGCAGCTCCTGGCGCTGGCGGTGGTCGTCACCTGGCCGGAGGTGGCCATGTGGCTGCCGAACAGGATGTTCGACTAGAACTCGGGAAGGAGCGGTCGACGGACCGCTCCTTCCCGGCTGTAGAAGCGGTCCTGGTTGGCAGCCGGCACCACAACGAAAAATGCCCGGCCAAACGGCCGGGCATTTTCCTTTCCGAGGCCCTGGACGGGTCGTCAGATATGCAGCGCGTGTCCCATCGCGGCGAAACAGGCCTCCTGCAGCGCCTCGCTCTGGGTCGGGTGAGCGTGGATGACGCCGCCGATGTCTTCGGTGCGTGCGCCCATCTCGATGGCGAGCGCGAAGGCGGCGGACAGCTCCGACACGCCGCGCCCGACAGCCTGCAGGCCGAGCACCAGATTGTCGCTCTTGCGCGCCACCACTCGCACGAAGCCGTCCTCGGCCTCCATGGTCATGGCGCGGCCATTGGCGGAGAAGGGGAAGAGGCCGGTCGTGACTTCATGCCCCTCCGCCTTCGCCTCGTCGGGTGACAGGCCGCAGGTGACGATCTCCGGGTCGGTGAAGCACACGGCCGGAATGCAGCGCTTGTCCCAGCGCCGCTTGTGGCCGGCGACGATCTCCGCGACCATCTCGCCCTGCGCCATGGCGCGATGGGCCAGCATCGGCTCGCCGGTCACGTCGCCAATGGCGAAGACGCCCTGCATGGAGGTCTTGCACTGGTCGTCGACGCGCAGGAACGCGCCGTCGGTGGCAAGGCCGAGGCTGGCAATGTTGCCGCTTTCCGAAAGCGGCCGCCGGCCGACCGTGACGAGCACCTTGTCGGCCGCGATCTCGCGGGTCTTGCCGTCCGCCGTCTCGATTTCCAGCCCCTTGTCGCCCAATCCTTTCGCCTTCGTGTCGACGAGTACCTCGACGCCGAGGCTCTTGAGCGACTTCATGACCGGTCGGGTCAGCGCATTGTCGTATTGTGGCAGGACTCGGGAGGCGGCCTCGACGACGGTCACCTTCGAGCCGAGCTTTGCAAAGGCGGTGCCGATCTCGAGGCCGATGTAGCCGCCGCCGACGACGCACAACGTCTCCGGCACTTCGGAGAGCGAGAGGGCTCCGGTCGAGCTGATCACCTTGCCGCCGAACGGCAGGAACGGCAGTTCCACCGGGGCGGAGCCGGTGGCGATAACCACCTGTTCGGCACGGATCTGAACGGTGCTGCCGTCCGATGTCACCTTGACGGTCTTGCCGTCTTGGAAGGTGGCGCGGCCGGCCATGAGCCGCGTGCCGGCCTTCTTGAGCAAGCCGGCGACGCCGGCGTTCAGCCGGCTGACGATGCCGTTCTTCCAGTCGAGCGTCGCGGCGAGATCGATCGCGGGTGACGCCGCGCTGATGCCGAGTGCGCCGGAGCCGGAGGCGAAGCGGCTCAGCTTGTGGAATTCCTCGGCGGCATGGATCAGTGCTTTCGAGGGGATGCAGCCGACGTTGAGACAGGTGCCGCCGGGCTTTTGGTCGTCGATGACGATGGTGTCGATGCCAAGCTGGCCGGCGCGGATGCCGCAGATATAGCCGCCAGGGCCCGCGCCGATGATCAGCAGCCTGCAGGTGAGGTCGCTCATCCGGTCACTCCTCGATGAACAAGAGGGCAGGGGTTTCAAGAAGCGATTTGAGCTTCTGGACGAAAACGGCCGCGTCCCACCCGTCGATCACCCGGTGATCGAAGGAACAGGAGATGTTCATCATCTTGCGCGGCTGGAAGGCCTGGCCGTCCCACATGGGGCGCACAGCCATCTTGTTGATGCCGACAATGGCGACCTCCGGGTGGTTGATGATCGGCGTCGTGGCGATGGCTCCCAGCGGGCCGAGCGAGGTGATGGTGATGGTGGAGCCGGAAAGCTCCTCTCGCGCCGCCTTGCCGTCGCGCGCAGCACCTGCGAGCCGGGTCAGTTCGCCGGCGGCGTCCCACATGGAGCGGGCCTCCGTATGGCGAACGACAGGCACCGACAGGCCGGCCGGCGTCTGCGTGGCGATGCCGATATGGACCGCATCCGACTGGTGAATGACGCCGCCGTCATCGTCGAAGGTGGCATTCATTTCGGGCTGGGCGCGCACCGCGGACACGATGGCGCGCATGACGAAGGGAAGCACAGTGAGCTTGCCTCGGGCTGCGCCATGCTCGCTGTTGAGCTTTGCCCTGAGCTCTTCCAGGGCGCTCATGTCGACTTCCTCGACGATGGTGATATGGGGAATGCGCGACTTGGAGAGCGCCATTTTCTCGGCGATCTTGCGGCGCATGCCGATGACCTTGATGTCGCGTGTCCCGGTCGCCGGCATCCGTCCGGCGGGCGCTCCCGTTGAAGGACCCTGCTCGATATAGGCGTCGAGATCCTCGTGCAGGATGCGCCCGGAAGGACCGGATCCGCCGACAAGGCGAAGGTCGATGCCGCTTTCGAGCGCACGCCTGCGAACCGAGGGGGCGGCGAGGGGCTTTTCGCCACGGGCAAGCGGCTTGCGCTGCGGGGTGGGGCGCGGCGCGGGCTGCGGGCGGGACGCTGCCGCTCCGGCAGGCGTTGCCGCCGCTTTCGCGGAAGACCTGGTGTCGCCGCCATCGCTCGGCGTGGCAGCGTTCTCATTGTCGGCGCCGGGATCGCCCCCCGGCTCGTCGTCTTCCGGCCGGTCGCCCGCCTGTGCCGGGGTGCTTGCGCTCGCGGCAGAGGTGGAGGCGGCTGAGCCACCCTTGTCGTTGCCTTCGCCCTCGACCTCGATCTGAGCGAAGCGGTCGCCGATGGCAATCGTGTCGCCCGGTTCTCCGCACAGCCAGACCACCTTGCCGGTGACCGAGGAGGGAACCTCGATCGCCGCCTTGTCGGTCATCACGACGCCAATCACGTCGTCCTCGGAAATCTCGTCGCCGACGGCAACGCTCCATTCGGTAAGTTCAGCCTCCGCGATGCCTTCGCCGACATCGGGCAGGGTAATGGTGTGGATGCCCATGTCTCAGCCCTCCAGCACTTCGGCAAATGCGCGCTTGATCCGGTCCGGTCCCGGGAAGTAGGTCCACTCCTGGGCATGCGGATAGGGTGTGTCCCAGCCGGTCACGCGCAGGATCGGCGCCTCCAGGTGGTAGAAGCAGGTCTCCTGAACCACGGCGCTCAGCTCCGCGCCGAACCCGGAGGTCTTCGTTGCCTCGTGAACGATGACGCAGCGCCCGGTCTTCTTCACCGACGCCTCGATGGTCTCCAGGTCGAGTGGCAGCAGCGTGCGCAGGTCGATGATCTCCGCGTCCACCCCGGCTTCCTCCGCCGCGGCCTGTGCCACATAGACCATGGTGCCATAGGCCAGGACCGTCAGTGCCGAGCCCTCGCGGTGGATCTTCGCCTTGCCGAGCGGCACCGTATAGTAGTCCTCGCTGACGTCGCCGAGCTCATGCTTCTTCCAGGGAACCACCGGACGGTCGTGATGGCCGTCGAAGGGGCCGTTGTAGAGCCGCTTGGGCTCGAGGAAGATCACCGGGTCCGGATCCTCGATGGCGGCGAGCAGCAACCCCTTGGCGTCGCGCGGATTGGATGGCACCACCACCTTGAGACCGGCGACATGGGTGAACAGGGCCTCCGGGCTCTGGCTGTGGGTCTGGCCGCCGAAGATGCCGCCGCCGGTGGGCATGCGGATCACCATCGGGCAGGTGAACTGTCCTGCCGAGCGGTGGCGCATGCGCGCCGCCTCGCTGACGATCTGGTCGTAGGCGGGATACATGTAGTCGGCGAACTGGATCTCGACGACGGGCTTCAGTCCGTAGGCGGCCATGCCGACGCCGGCGCCGACGATGCCGCTTTCGTTGATCGGCGCGTCGAAGCAGCGGTTCGCGCCGTATTTCTTCTGGAGGCCGGCCGTACAGCGGAACACACCGCCGAAATATCCTACGTCCTCGCCGAAGACGACGACGGTGCTGTCCCGCTCCATGGCAAGGTCGTGGGCGTTACGGATCGCCTCGATCATGGTCATGCGTGCCATGTCAGAACCCCGCTTCCTGGCGCTGCCGTGCAAGATGCGCCGGCATCTCGGCATAAACGTCGTCGAACATGGAGCGCGGCGAAGGCTGGCCGCCGGAAATCAGCGTGCCGTTCGCTTCCGCCTGCTTCTGGCAGGCGCGCACCGTGTCGTTGATCTCCGCCATTGTCTGGGTTTGGCGTTCCTCCGACCATTCGCCGATGGTCACGAGGTGTTTCTTCAGGCGGTCGATGGGATCGCCCAGCGGCCAGGCGCTGACCTCGTCCTTGGAGCGATAAGCGGAGGGGTCGTCCGAGGTCGAATGGCCGCCGGCGCGGTAGGTGACATGCTCGATCAGTGTCGGGCCGAGACCTGAGCGTGCCCGCTCCGCCGCCCAGCTCGCCACCGCGTGGACCGCCAGGTAATCGTTTCCGTCCACCCGGATCGAGGGAATGCCGAAGCCGTGGCCGCGCGCGGCGAATGTCACCGCTCCGCCTCGGGCCATGCCCTGGAAGGTCGAGATGGCCCACTGGTTGTTGACGATGTTGAGGATCACCGGCGCCTTGTAGGTGGAGGCGAAGACCATGGCCGCATGGAAGTCGCTCTCGGAGGTCGAGCCGTCACCGATCCACCCGGCCGCGATCTTGGTGTCGCCGGCAATCGCCGATGCCATGGCCCAGCCGACCGCCTGGATGAACTGGGTGCCGAGGTTGCCGGAGATGGTGAAGAAGCCATGGTCCCGGGCGGAGTACATCACCGGCAGCTGCCGTCCCTTCAGCGGATCGGCGGCATTGGAGTAGATCTGGTTCATCATGTCGGCCATCGGATAGCCGCCGGCGATGAGGAGCCCCGCCTGCCGGTAGGTGGGGAAGTGCATGTCGCCGTCGTCGAGCGCCATGCGGAATGCGCAGGCGACCGCCTCCTCGCCCAGATGCTGCATGTAGAAGCTGGTCTTGCCCTGACGCTGCGCCTTGAGCATCCGCTCGTCGAACTGGCGCAGGGTCATCATGTGGCGCAGGCCCTCGCGCAGGGCGTGGGCGTCGAGCAGGCCGGCCCAGGGACCGACCGCCTCTCCGGCCTTGTTGAGCACGCGCACCACGGAAAACGCCATGTCGCGCATGTTCTCCGGCGCCTCGTCGACCTCGGGTCGTCGCACCGCGCCGGCGCGGGGGATCTCGAAGTCGGAGAAGTCAGGCGTATCGCCGGGTCGGCAACCGGGTTCTGGAACATGCAGCGATAGCGGTCGTGGAGCGGTCATGGAAACTCCCTTGTCGACGTCAGGGCCGGCCGGCGGCCGCCCTTGTGATTTCAAACGCATGGGCGGCGAAACGGTTCAGGACCGATCGCGCTCGGCCAGAAGGCTGCGCGCGACAATGACGCGCATGATCTCGTTGGTGCCTTCCAGGATCTGGTGGACGCGCAGGTCCCTCACGATCTTCTCGATGCCGTAATCCTCAAGATAACCGTAGCCGCCGAAGAGCTGGAGCGCATCATTGGCAACCTTGAAGGCGGTGTCGGTGACGAAACGCTTGGCCATCGCGCAATGCTTGGTGGCGTCGGCCGCGCCGGTGTCGAGTTTCCAGGCGGCCTGCCGCAGGAAGATGCGCGCCGCGGACAGCTCGGTTTCCATGTCGGCGAGACGGAACTGCAGGGCCTGGAACCGGTCGAGCGACTGGCCGAAGGCGCTGCGCTCGCCGGTGTAGCGCAGTGCCGCGCGAAGGGCCGCCTCCGCCCCGCCGAGGGCGCATGCGGCGATGTTGAGACGGCCACCGTCGAGCCCTTCCATCGCATAGGAGAAGCCGCGTCCCTCCTCGCCGAGCAGGTGGTCGGCGGGGACGGTGCAATCGTCGAACTGGACCTGTGCGGTCGGCTGGGCCTTCCAGCCCATCTTGCGCTCCAGTGCGCCAAAGCTGAGGCCGTCGGTTCCCGCTGGTACGGCGAGCGTCGAGATACCCTTGGGGCCGTCCTCTCCGGTCCGGCACATCACAACATAGAGATCCGAATAGCCGCCGCCGGAGATGAAGGCCTTGTTGCCGGTGAGGCTCCAACCGGCATCGTTGCGTGTCGCACGGCTCCTGAGGGCCGCCGCATCGGAGCCCGATCCGGGCTCGGTCAGGCAGTAGGAGGCCACCGCCTTCAGCGAGGCAAGCCGTTCCATCCAGGTGTCGCGAATGGCCTCGGAGCCGTATTTCGCAATCATGTTCAGGCACATGTTGTGAATGGATATGAAGGCCGCAACGGACGGGCAGGCCATCGACAGGGCCTCGAAGACGAGAACCGCGTCGAGGCGCGTCAATCCGGTTCCGCCAAGCTCCTCGGGCACGTAGAGCGCTCCGAAGCCAAGCTCTCCGGCGGCTTCAAGAGCCTCGCGCGGGATGGTTCCCTGACGCTCCCAGTCGGAGGCGTGCGGTGCGATGGCCTCTTGCCCGAAGGCGTGGGCGGTGTCGAAGATCAGACCTTGCTCTTCCGACAGTGTGAAATCCATGAAAGCGCTCTCCCTATAGCGTTCGTGCACCGACTCCTCCTGTCGGCGGCAACCTGTGGCTGCGATTTTCCGGGATTGTCAGCTCGATCAGGTGGAATTTCTTTTCGAATTTGCTTTGAAATCGCCAATATGAAAAATCATGTGCCGGCTTTTTCGGAAAGTTAAGGGGAATGTTTCATGGCACGACAGCTCGACGAAATTGATCGCAGAATTCTCAAGGCGCTGGTCGATGACGGGCGGCTTTCCAACACGGAACTGGCCCGCAAGGTCGGGCTGTCGCCCAGTCCGTGCTGGCAGCGGGTTCGTCGGCTGGAGGAAGAGGGGATCATCACCGGCTATACGGCCGTTCTCGACCAGGAGGCGCTGGGCATGGGCGACACGGTGATGATCGAGGTCTCGCTCGACCGGCACAACGCCGACACGCTGGAGAGCTTCGGCCAGTCGATGGCGGCTTTGCCGGACGTGCTCGAGGTGCACATGATGGCGGGGGAATACGATTACTTCGTCAAGGTGGCGGCGAGCGGCACCAAGGGGGTGGAGCGCTTCCTGCGCGAGCAGCTGTTCGGCGTGGAAGGCTTGCGCAACTCGCGTTCGAGCTTCTCGCTGCGCTGCCTGAAGCGTGTGACGTCCTGTGTGCCGGACGAGGCCTGAGGCCCGTTCGGGCCTCAGGCGCCATGGTCAGTTTCGCCGTCCGACCAGCGCGAGCACGAAGATTGCGCCGAGCGCCGTTGTGACGATGCCGACGGGCAGTTCCTGCGGTGCGAGCAGTGTACGCGCGGCAATGTCGCTGGCCAGCAGAAGTGCCGCGCCGATCAGGGCGGCGAGCATGATCAGGCCGCCGTGCAGCGGCCCGGCGAGCGCGCGTGCCATATGCGGAACCATCAGGCCGACGAAGCCGATCACGCCGGTCAGAGAAACGAAGGCGGCGGTGCCGAAGGCGCAGACCAGGAAGGTTGTGGTGCGCAGCCTGCCGACATCGACGCCCAGCGTGCGGGCGGTGTCCTCGCCGGCGAGAATCGCGTCGAGACGACGGTGGTTGATCGTGGCAAAGGCGAGAACGGCGGCAAGGCCGACGGCGGCGACGGGAAGGATTTCCCAGCGCGCGAGGCCGAGCCCGCCGAGCGACCAGAACAGAACCGAATGGGCGGCGCGCTGGTCGCCGGCGAAGACGAGGTAGTTGGTCAGCGCCATGAACAGGAAGGACACCGCGAGACCGGCCAGCACCAGTTGTGCCGGCCCCCGGTCGCCGAGTCTGGCGTTGAGCGCCAGAACCACCGCGGAGGCGGCCATGCCGCCGGTGAAGGCTGCGGCGGGCAGCGTCCAGATGCCCAGCAGGTCGCCGGTCACGGTGATGACGAACACCGCGCCAGCGGCGGCACCGGATGAGAGGCCGAAGAGGAACGGGTCGGCGAGATCGTTGCGCGTCGTTGTTTGAAGCAGGCAGCCGACAACACCGAGGCCCGCGCCGGTGAGCAGGGCGAGGATCGCGCGCGGCAGGCGCAGGTCGGTGACGATCCGCCCCAGTGGCGTGGCGGCTTCCGGTCCGCCGGAGAGCGCGCCGATGACCGTCGACAGGGGAAGCGGCGTCGACCCGACCACGATCGCGGCAATGACGAGAACCGCGACCGCCAGCACCCCGGCGGCCGCGAGTACGAGCATGCGCATGGCTCAGAAAGCGTCCGGATAAAGCGCGCGGGCGATTTTTTCCACGCCGTCGATATTGGCGGGACCGGGCGTCAGTTCCTCATAGCGCAAGGCGAGGGTGCGGTTGTCCTCGACCGCCTTGAGGTGGCTCATTACCGGGTGGGCGCGCAGGAAGGCCATGAGCTTTTCGGCTCCGCCGCTGTCCTGATAGTCGAGCAGGATGATGAAGTCCGGATCTGCGGCGGCCACCGCCTCCCAGGAGGTGGTGCCCCAGCTCGTCTCCATGTCGCCGGTGACATTGCTGCCGCCGGCCGCGGAGATCATCGCCGTCGGCATGGCGAACCGACCGGCGGTGAAAGGTTTGTCCTCACCGGAATCGTAGAGGAACACCGTCACTGGCGCGCGCCCGGCCACAGCGGCCTGCACGGCGGCGACGCGCGCCTTCCAGCCCTCCACCAGCGCCTGCGCCTTGTCCTGGCGGTCGAAGATCTCGCCGAGCCGCAGGATGTCGCCATAAAGCAGATCGAGCGAGGCGGCGGGGCGGCTCTTGTCGACGTGGATGCAGCTTTCGGTGAGGATCAGCGTCTTGACGCCCTGGTCGGCGAGCGTCTCCGGCGTTACGTCGCCGCCGGGCTTCATGCCGTAGTACCAGCCGCCGAAGAAGACGTCTGCGCCGGAGGCGACGATGTTTTCCAGCGAGGGATACTTCGGCGCGATCTCCGGTAGCTCGCCGCGTCTGGCTTCGAACTCGGGCGTCGTCTTGTACCAGCCGCTGATGCCGCTGACGCCGACCATGTGATCCTGAAGATCCAGTGCGAAGGCCATTTCGGAAATGTTGATGTCCTGCGTCACCATGCGCTCGGGCGTGGTCTCGAAGGTCAGTGGCTGGCCGCAGTTGTCGACGGTGACAGGTGCGGCATGGGCGGTGCCGGCAAGCAGGAGCGCGGCAAGCGCGGCGGTGAGACGGATCATGAAAGGCCCTTTCGGTGAAGGCAGGCGATGTGATGGGAAGGTTGCGGCCGCGCCGGAGAGGGATCAGTCCGCGAGCGCGGGCACCGCTTCAGGCGTCGTCCGGCGGATCGGGATGTCGAGGGCGCACAGCATGCGGTCTTCGGAGGGGTGCGGAAGGCGGTGCATGTCGACCTCGAAGGTCGCACGCACCCGAGCGCTTGAGAGGACGTCTCGCGGGTGTCCGTAGGCCGTCAGCCGGCCTTCGTCGATCAGCGCGACGTGGCTGGCGAAATCCTCGATCAGCGTGAGATCGTGCAGCACGGCGATGACCGTGATGCCAAGGCGGGTGACCAGGCTGAGCAGGTCCCCGCGGGCCCGCGGGTCAAGATGATTGGTCGGCTCGTCGAGAACCAGAAGCCTTGGCTCCTGGCACACGGCGCGGGCGATCTTGGCCCGCTGCCGTTCGCCGCCGGAGAGGCTCCCCATGGTTCGCCGCGACAACCCCGTCAGGCCCGCCACGGCTAGAGCTTCGCCGAGGGCTGCCTGATGGGCGCGGGCGTCGAGTGCCCGGCGATGGGGCAGGCGGCCGAGCGCCACGTAGTCGGCGACGGAGAGGCGTCCATCCGGCTCCTCGCTCTGCCCGACGTAGGCGATGGCGCGGGCGCGCTCGTGGATCGGCACACGCGCAAGCGAACGCTTGCCCAGCAGGATCTCGCCGTCGCCGGCAGGTGCAAGACCCGCGATCATGCGCACCAGCGTGCTCTTGCCGGCTCCGTTCGGGCCGGCGATCACCAGGATCTCGCCTGCATGGACATGGAAGGAGACATCCTCGACGAGCCGTTGCCCGCGTGCGGTCGAATAGCCGACGCCGATGAGTTCCAGGGTGGTTTCCAGGCCGCTCTCGTGTGTCATTCAACGATCTCCGCGTTTGCCATGGAAAGCGGGAAGGCGACGACGGGCGCGGGCAGGCGGGCCAGGGTCTTGCCCTTCAGAGCTTCCGGGCGCTGGAGCGAGGAACACCATCCGTCCGCCAACTCGAGGTATTGTCCGGCGAAAGTGGCAATCGCCGAGATTTCCTCGTCTGTCTCGATGCTGCCGAAGAGATAGCCCGCCTTGCCCGGCGCCTGGATGGCAATGGCGCAGGGGCGGCCGCAGCCGGCCATGCAGGCCGCACCAGTCACGGCCACGGATGGTGCCAGTCCCTGGTCGCGCAAGGCAGTGCACAGGCGCTCGCTCACTGCCGGGCCGACACGCTCGCCGTAACGGGTGCTGCCGTCCTCGTCGACGGTGCGTGCCCGGCAGGTGGTGCAAACGATGACGACCGCGCCGGCCATGGCGGACGGGGCCGTGTCGTCAGCTCGCGTTTCGCAAGGGATCAGGTCGTGCGCCATCTACATCCTGCCGGTCGGAAAGACGGGGCAGGAGAAGAACGCAGGCGGTCTGATGGCGCACCTTCGGCGTGCGCGCTATCGGAATTGCCATGTCGCCCTCCCGGAACACCCCGTCCGGTCACTGGTGAATCCACGATGGCAGGTCTCCTGGCTCGCGGGTCATCGCCTTCCCCACCTTCCCGCCCGTCAGGGCAGTGGCAAACCGGGGTCGGCTTTCCGCTCACAGTTGCGGGGGCAGCCACGGTTTCGGTCCCTGCTGGGTACGCCTCACCGTGTTCCCTTTTCATGCCCTCGGAGATTCTCGTCGGGCAACCATCGCAGCTGAAACTGGCAGATCGGCCGGGGTGCTGCAACCGGCTTTCGTCGCCCTCTCGCCGCATACCGCTAGTCTCCGCCGGCGTTCCAAAGGGGAAAGGGGTCGGCAAGGCCTGTCCAACGCTCCGGCTTGAAGGCGGTCGCCTCCACCAGGCAGGCGTCGAGATCGGCGCGAAGTCGGGCTTCGTCCATGTCGCTGACGCCGATGAAGACGATCTCCTGGCGTCGGTCGCCCCAGACCGGGTCGAAGAGAGGTCGCATCGCCTCGCGCCACTCCGGGTGTTCCGGCCAGTAGGAGGTCGGTACGGCGCTCCACCAAAGCCCGCGCTTCTCGGTTCGCACGATGCTGCCGGCCTGGCTGATCTCACCGACGAAACGCGGGCGCGTCGCCAGCCAGAAGAATCCCTTGGCGCGGATGACGCCGGGCCAGGTGGTGTCGATGAACCGCTTGAAGCGTGTCGGGTCAAAGGGGCGGCGCGCCCGGTAGACGAACGAGCGAACGCCGTATTCCTCGGTTTCGGGGATGTGGTCGGCATAGCCGTTCATCTCCTTGAACCAGAGCGGATGCGTCTGCGCCCGCTCGAAGTCGAAACGGCCGGTGCCGAGAATGTCCCCGGCGGCGACTTCGGCGAAATCGGTCTCGATGACGTGGGCGTCGGCGTTGAGCGCGCGCACGATCTTGCGCGCGGCGGCGAGGTCGTCAGGGCTGGCCGAGGAGACCTTGTTGAGGACGATCGTATCGGCAAACTCGATCTGGTCGACGAGCAGGTCGACCAGCGTGCGCTCGTCCTCCTCGCCCAGGGATTCGCCCCTGTCTGTCAGGAAGTCGGTCGAGCCGTAGTCCTTCAGCAGGCTCGCTGCGTCGACCACGGTGACCATGGAATCGATCTGAGCCACGTCCTCGAGGCTGACATCATCCTCGTCGCGGAAGGAGAAGGTCGCGGCGACGGGCAGGGGTTCTGAAATGCCGCTCGCCTCGATCAGCAGATGGTCGAAGCGATCTTCGCCGGCAAGCCGGAACACTTCCTTGAGAAGGTCCTCGCGAAGCGTGCAGCAGATGCAGCCGTTGGTCATCTCGACCAGTTTCTCTTCCACGCGGGACAGGTTTGCTCCACCTTCGCGGATCAGGCTGGCATCGACGTTGACCTCGCTCATGTCGTTGACGATGACGGCGACGCGTAAACCTTCCCGATTGGAGAGGACGCGGTTCAGGAGCGTGGTCTTTCCAGCGCCGAGAAAGCCGGAGAGAACCGTAACGGGAAGCTTCCCTTTCGGGTGCGGACGGGGAGGCATGGCTGGCTCGCTGTGTCTGATGGGCTGTTCTGCGGGGACGCCGAAAACTCGGCGCCCCCGCGTTTGCGTCATCCGTCAGTGGCTGTGACGGGAGAGGGTGAAGGAGAAGGTGGTGAAGTGATTGATGGTGTCGGCCTTGGCCGGGTCGTCGGTCGGGGCCTTGTAGGAGGCGGCGATGACGTTCAGGCCTGAGTTGCGCACGGTGATACGCGCCTTGCCCTCGGCATCGGTGCGCACCGGGCTCGCCTCGCTGTCGGTCGTGTATTCGGCGGTGACGGGCACGTCTGCGACCGGAACGCCGTCGGCAAGAACCTTGATCTCGAGCGTGTCGCCGGCATGCAGATGAAGAGGGTCGGCTAGCGGCACGATCTCCAGCGGCAGACCCTGCGGGCGGGGAGCACCGCCCGGCTCGCCGACAAGCGAGACCGCGTGCTTGAAGTTGCGGCCGGCAGTCCGGGCGTCGGTGACTTCGTCCTTCGCCTTGTTTACCCAGCTGCCATCCTGGCGCTCGGTCCAATAGCCGTTGTCCATCGTCGCGCTGACGTAGACGGCGCTGTCCGGCAGGCTGAAGGTGACATGATCCTTGGCCTTGCGAACATCCGGCGCCACCGCCTTGCCGTCGCCGGTGGCTGCGGCAAGGCTCGTGAGCTTTGCCGGGTCATAGGCCTCGTCCGAGGCACCGTGACCGTAGACGATGGCCTGATCGCCGTGGCGCTGGGCGATCCAGATGCCATGGGCTGAGGCCGAGGCAAGCGAGGCCAGGAAAAGCGCGGCGGCGGTTGAGGTGCGAAGCAGTCGCATGAATGCGTCCTTTATGTGATAACATAACATATTTGGGTGATGAAAACCCACGCCACAACACGCCACCGGGAGCCGGCAGCGAGACGGAGACGGGTTCGGCGGGCAAGGTCGCGCAACGCCAGGCGGCGTCGCTGCGACGGTGCGGGGAGAATGCCGGCGCGCAAGCAGTGGGCGTTGCGCACCGGCGTGGTCAGGTCAGTCGTTCGCCGAAAGGCAGTCGGCGAGCGAGGTGGCAAGCGCCTTCAGCAGCTCGGGGTACTGATCGGGACCGGCGGGAATGTCCGCACCGAGCGGATCCAGCACGCCGCTGCGCGCCTTCGTGCCCTCGATGACGACGGAAACCAGCTTCGGCTCGAACTGCGGTTCGGCGAAGACGCAGGTGGCGCCGAGATCGGAGATCTTGGCGCGGATCTGCTTCACCCGGTCCGCCCCGGGCATGACCTCGGGGCTCACGGTGATGGAGCCGGCGGCGTGGAGGTCGAAACGCTTTTCGAAGTACTGGTAGGCGTCATGAAAGACCACATAGCCCTTGTCCCGGATGGGGGCGACGATGTTGGCGATCTCGGCCTTTTCCGTATCGAGCCGTCCCTCGAGGCGGGCAAGGTTGGCCGCATAGGCATCGGCGTTGTCGGGATCGGCCTGCGACAGCGTCGCCGAGATGGCGCGGGCCATCGCCTTGGCGTTCTCCGGATCGAGCCAGACATGCGGGTCGACCTCCCCGTGGCCGTGCTCATGGGAATGGTCGTGCGCGGCCTCGTGCTTGTGGTCATGGCCGTCGCCATGATCGTGGGCGTGGCCTTCCTCGCCGTGATCATGCTCGCCGTGGTCATGGGCCTCGAAGGCTCCTCCCTCGCGCGGGGGGAGTTCGACAACGCCCTCGACCTCTCCAAGCTCGACGGAGCGGGCGCGCGCGCCGACGGTCTCGATCGGCTTTTCCAGGAAGGCCTCGAGATCGTGGCCGATCCAGAAGATCACGTCCGCCTTCTCGAGAGAGGTGGCCTGGGACGGCTTGAGCGTGGCGGTGTGCGGCGAACTGGCGCCCTCGAGAAGCAGCGTCGGCTCGGCGACCCCTTGCATGACCGATGCCACCAGCGAATGTACGGGCTTGATCGACGCCACCACCGAAAGGTCGGCGGAAATGGCGAGCGTGCTGGTCGACATGAGCAGGGCGGCGGAGAGCAGGGACGTGCGAAGCAGGCGGGGCGGTGTTTTCATGAGGCAGTCCTGTGTTTGGTTCCAGGCGCGGCGACTGCGCGTCTTGGCTAGAACCGGCCGGCAAGCGGCCGGGTGGCGGGGAGGCTCGCCGGAAGCGGCGGGCGGATCCGGCGTCGGGAGGGGCGGCTCCGCCCGGGCTTCTCCCGCTGCCGGGCTCCTGGTGAGGGATGTTATAATATCACATTGTTGCGTTACGGTATAACGTGTGCGATAAGCTCGGGCAACAGGTTTTTTCGACAGATGCTCCGGCAAGTGTGCCGGGCCTTGTGATTGCGGGACATGAAATGGCGGAAAACGGATCGGGCGAAGCTCCGGCGCTGGTTTCTCTGGCCGGCGCGGGCGTTCGTGCCGGCAACCGCTGGCTTGTGCGCGGCGTCGATCTTGCCGTCAGACGTGGTGAGATCGTCACGCTGATCGGGCCGAACGGCTCGGGCAAGTCGACCACGGCGCGCATGGCGCTGGGGCTCCTGCCACCGAGCGAGGGGCGCTCCGAACGCATGGCCGGTCTTCGGGTCGGCTATGTGCCGCAGAAGGTCTCCATCGACTGGACGCTGCCGCTCGATGTCGAGCGGTTCATGCGTCTGACGGGACCCGTGGCGCGCGAGGAGGCGGAACGCGCGCTGGCCGCCACCGGCGTTTCCCATTTGCGCCACGCGGAGGTGCGCGAGCTGTCCGGCGGCGAGTTTCAGCGGGTTCTTCTTGCCCGCGCGATCTCGCGAAAGCCGGACCTGCTGGTGCTCGACGAGCCGGTCCAGGGCGTCGACTTTTCTGGCGAAAGCGCAATCTATGACCTGATTTCGCAAGTCCGCGACGAACTGGGCTGCGGTGTGCTGCTGATTTCCCATGATCTCCATGTGGTCATGGCGGCGACCGATCATGTGATCTGCCTGAACGGCCATGTCTGTTGCCAGGGCGCGCCGACGGCGGTCGCCTCGAGCCCCGCCTATCAGCGGCTTTTCGGTGCCCGTGCAAGCTCGACGCTGGCGGTCTATGAGCATCGCCACGACCACACGCATCTCCCCGACGGTCGCGTGCGCCATGCGGACGGTTCGATCTCCGAGGATTGCCACCCGAACGACGGCCACCACGGGCACCACGACCAAGGCGGGGCTCACGATCATTCCCGCCCTCATGTGCAGGAAACCGTAGGCGAGACGGAGACCGGCCATGCTCGATGACTTCTTCACCAGGGCGCTTGTCGCCGGCCTCGGCGTGGCGGCGGTTACAGGTCCGCTCGGTTGCTTCGTGGTCTGGCGCAGGCTGGCCTATTTCGGCGACACGCTGTCCCACGCGGCGCTGCTCGGCGTTGCCATCGCCTTTTTGCTGGAAATCAACGTCACGCTCGCGGTCTTCGTCGTCGCGACGCTGGTGGCGTTGCTGCTGCTTCTCCTGCAGCGGCGCGCGACGCTCTCTTCCGATGCGCTTCTGGGACTGCTCGCCCACTCGTCGCTTGCCATCGGCCTGGTGGCTCTCGGCTTCATGAGCTGGGTGCGGATCGACCTGATGGGATTCCTCTTCGGCGATATCCTGGCGGTGTCGAAGTTCGACATCCTCGTCGTTTATGTCGGCGGGGTTGCAGTTCTTGCGGTTCTGGCCGCGATCTGGACGCCGCTTTTTGCCGCGACAGTCAACCGCGACCTGGCCGAAGCAGAGGGACTGCGGCCAGACCGGGCCAATCTCATCTTCATGTTGCTCATGGCGACTGTCATCGCCATCTCCATGAAGATTGTCGGCGTGCTTCTCATCACGGCAATGCTGATCATCCCGGCGGCGACCGCGCGACGCATCGCCTTCGGGCCGGAGCAGATGGCCGTCGTCGCCGCTCTTGCCGGCATGGCGGCGGTCGCCGGCGGGCTCTTCGCCTCGCTGGAGTGGGACACGCCCTCGGGACCGTCGATTGTCGTCGCCGCGCTCGTGCTCTTCGTGCTCGCCATGTCGCCGGCCGCCGGTGTTCTCGCGCGGCTGGCACGGGGCGCGCGCCCGACGCGCGGCGCGGCGCCGCAACAGGAAAGGCCGGAGCGATGAGCGCTCATCATGACCATCACCACGCCCCGACGGAGGGGCTCACCCGCAACCAGGCGCTGGTGATGCGCGCCCTGTCGCAAGCCAGGGCGCCGCTCACCGCCTACACGATCCTGGATGAATTGCGCGCCGAGGGTTTCCGCGCACCGCCGCAGGTCTACCGGGCGCTGGAAAAGCTCGTCGAGATCGGCATGGTGCACCGGCTCGAGAGCCTCAATGCCTTTGTCGCCTGCCGTCACCCGGACTGCGACGGGCACGAAACGGTTGCCTTCGCCATCTGCGACGACTGCGGCCAGGTGGCGGAACTGAGCGACGACCGGCTCGCTGGCCACCTGAAGGCGATTGCCGGCGAGACCGGGTTTATTCTGCGCAAATCCATGGTGGAACTGCGGGGGCGCTGCGCCGATTGTGCCCGCGCCGCTGCGGCGCCAGCCTGAACCAAGAAAGCTGGAGTGTTGGTGGAGAGCGGGTTCAGCCCTTCGCGACCGCGCGCGGCGTTTCCGCCGCCGCTGCCCCGCCTGTCTGCGGAAGAATAAAGGGCATGCCCGGCGCGGGCACCGCGCCGACCCTCAGGGGATGGTCGAAGACCTGTGAAACCAGCCCGTCTGTAATCACTTCCCGGGTGCTTCCGTCGGCAAGCAGGTGGCCCGCCTTCATCGCCAGCACCTGATCGGCATAAAGCGCCGTGAGATTGAGGTCGTGCAGCACCGCGACAACACCGCCGCCGCGACGTGCGAACCCGGCGGCGATGTCCATGATCAGGATCTGGTGACGGATGTCGAGGCTTGACACCGGCTCGTCCAGAAACAGCCAGCGCGGGCCTTCTTCGGTGACCGGCTCCCAGACCTGGCACAGAACGCGGGCGAGCTGCACGCGCTGCTGCTCGCCGCCCGACAGGCTATGGTAGGGGCGCGGGGCAAAGCCGTCGAGATCCACCTTCTCCAACGCTTCCAGAACCCGTTCCCGGATCTGGGCGCGGCTGGTGCGCAGGCGCAGGATGCCCAGACGCACCACCTCGGCGACGGTGAGCGGGAACGCAAGCGTCGTGTGCTGGGCAAGGACGCCGCGCTGGCGCGCCATTTCCTCCGGCGACAGATCGCTCGTTGGGCGACCGTTCATCATCACCTGTCCGCCAGCCGAAAGCTCGCCGGTGACGGCGCGCAGCAGCGAGCTCTTGCCGGAGCCGTTGGGGCCGATGATCACCGCGAGCTGGCCGGCGCGTGCGCGGAAGCTGACCCCGTCGACGACCTTGTGCGTGCCGTAGCGCACATCGAGGTCACGGATGTCGAGGCTCTCGAGGGGGAGGGGCGTTGTCATGTTCATGCCTGGGTCAGTCCCTTGCGTCCGAGAAGGATCCACAGGAAGACGGGTGCGCCGGCGATCGCCGTGACAATGCCGATGGGCAGTTCCGCCGGCGAGACGATGGTACGGCTCACCGTGTCGGCAAGGATCAAAAGGCTTGCGCCGAGCAGCGCGGATGCCGGCAGCAAATGGCGATGATCGGGCCCGATGCTCAGCCGTAGCAGGTGGGGCACCACAATGCCGACGAACCCGATGCCGCCACTGACCGCGACCGAGGCGCCGGTGGCTGCGGCGACAGCGACGATGCAGACGATTTTCAGCCGCTGCACCCTGACGCCGAGATGTCCGGCGGCGGCTTCCCCGAGCACGAGGCCGTTGAGGCCGTTGGCGAAGACAGGGATAGTCAGGAGAACGATGCCGATGATCGGCGCAACGGCGGCGAGCTTTTGCCAGGTGGAGCCGGCCAGCGAGCCGAGCAGCCAGAAATTCAGGTCGCGAAGCTGCTGGTCGTCGGCGACATAGACGAGAAGCCCGGTTGCCGCGCCCGCGAGGGCTGCCAGCGCGATGCCGGCCAGAAGCATGGTGGCGACAGACGTGAAGCCGCCGCGCGTGCCGATGCGGTAGAGAACGAAGGTCGTCAGGAGACCTCCGAAGAAGGCAGCGAGCGGCAGTGCGTAGATGCCGAGCAGCAGGTACAGCGGGGCCAGGGCGGTGCCGCCGAGCACGATCATCGACGCGGCGCCGAGGCCCGCGCCGGCGGACACGCCGACAATGCCGGGATCGGCGAGCGGGTTGCGGAAGAGCCCCTGCATCATTGCGCCCGAGACGGCAAGCGCCGCGCCGACGAGCGCCCCCAGCAGCACGCGCGGCAGGCGAACCTGCCAGAGGATGACGCTGTCGCGCAGGGCATCGGCCGCTTCCGCGCTGGCGTTGCCGAAGAGTGCGCCGATCTCCCGGGACAGGTCGATATCGAGCGGGCCGATGGCAAGCGAGAACCCTGCCACCAGAACAAGGAACACCGCGAGACAGGCAATCGCGAGCCGGGCGAGCGGCTCGCGATTGCCGAAGCGCGCCTCGGCCAGCACGCCGGAGCGTGCTGGCCGGGTTGGCAGGGTGCTGATGGCCATGACCGGCGTGTGCTCCCTCAAAGGCCGTCGGCGGCAAGCTTTGCCGAAAGGTCGCGCACGGCCTTGGCGGTGCGCGGTCCGAAGCCCAGAAGGTAGAGGCCATCCATGCGCACCAGCCGCTTGTCGCGTCCGGCCGGGGTCTGAGCCAATGCCGGATTGGCGAAGACGGCTTCCGGTGCGACCGCATGGCCCTCGCCGCGATCGATCATCAGGATCGCGTCGGGCGCTGCGGCGATGATCGCCTCGTCGGAGATCTGCTTGTAGCCCGAAAAGCCCTCGATGGCGTTTGTCAGCCCGGCAAGCCGGAGCACGCCGGCGGCCGCCGTGCCTTCGCCGGAGGCAAGCACCCGGCCGCCCTGCAGCGACAGCACGAAGATCACCTTCGTCTTGCGGTCGAGCGCGTGCGCCTCGGCAACGGCTGCGTCCAGGTCGCCGGCAACCTCGTCGGCAAGGCTCGCGGCCTTGTCCTGCACGCCAAGCGCGCCGCCGACTGCGACGATCTTGTCAAGGATTGCCTGGCGGTCGTAGCCCTCGTGCACGCTCACCATGGACACGCCGGCCGCCTTCAGCACGTCAAGCGCCTGCGGCGGGCCGCTGCCGTCGATGGCAAGGATCCCGTCGGGCTTCACCGAGAGCACGCCCTCGGGAGAGAGCGCGCGCATGTATCCTACATCCGGGAGGTCGAGCGCCTCGGCGGGAAAGGAGCTGGTGGTGTCGCGCGCCACCAGCCGCTCGCCTTCGCCGAGCGCATAGACGATCTCGGTTACATCGCCGCCGATGGAAACGATCTTCTCCGCCTTGGCGAGCTCATCGACCGCCAAGGCCGGCGACAGGGCGGCAAGACCGACCAGTGCGGCGCCGAAACCCGCACGGGCAATCCCCGACGCCAGGACGGGGGATGCGGCGCGCGTGCGCGTATATGTCTTTTCCATGATGTTCGTCCGCCTCACGCCGGCTCGAGCGCGGGCTGGCTGGAGGCGGAGCGCGGCAGTCCCTCGACCAGCCCGCGCCAGTCCACGAGTTCGTCGAGCCCTTCCTTGCGCTTCCCGAAGAACTGGATGATCAGATCGCCGTTGGCGTCATAGGCCTCGACCGAGGTCACATGGCCGGCTTCGCACGGCTTGCGCACGGCCCAGGCCTCGACGATGTGGTCGGTGCGCAGATGCAGGTGGAAGCCCGGGTCCATCACGTTGATCCAGGGACCCATGGTGGCGATCTTGCTCACCGGGCCCGTGTGGATCTGGATGCAGCCCTTGCTGCCGACGAAACACATGATCGGCAGGCCGCTTTGCGAGGCGCGCTCCATCATCGCCGTCACCGCATCGGCCTCAAGCTTCCACGCCAGCTCATCGCCCGCCATGCCGAGTGCGTCGAGGCGATGCAGCTTCATGTCGCGCAGCAGGCCGAAGAAGTCGTGCGTGTCGTTCATTGCCTGCCAGCGGGTGCGCAGCTCGGGCGCGCGCGCCGGATCGGCCGGCACGCGCTCGTGCACTTCGCGTGGGGTCACATCCTCGAGCAGGCCCGGGTCCTGGTCGACGGCGATCAGGCTCTCGACCAGCGCATCCCAGACGGCCATGTCGGTCGCGTCGCGGGTGTGGATCTTGTGAACGGCGTCGCCATGGGCGTCGAAGAACTGCAGGCTCTTCTTCACCGACCCGTCGTCCTGCGGCTTCTCGACCGCGAACCCGTGCTTCCAGACCGAGGGGAACATGCGCATGTCGATGTCTTCGCCGAGCATCATCGCGGCGCCTTTGCCGGGGATGAACTTGTCGTAGACGCCCGGCTTCTCGTGCACGGCGCTTTCGTTGCGGGTCAGCGCCAGAACCTCGCCGACCCCGGCCAGTCCCTTGAAGATGTCATCGAAGCGCACGTCGACACGGCGAACGCCGTGTCCGCAGAAGGCGGCGATGAATTCGGCCTCGCTGAGCTCGAGCATGTGAGCGAGATCGCGCTCGCGCATCTTCGGGTTTTCCGAACGCATGTGGCGAACGTGGGCGAAATCCGTGGCTTCTCTTCTCATAGGTCACCTTTTCGGGAGCGGATGGCGAGCACGGGACCGGGGCTTGCGCAGGCGCATCCCATGTCTGGCTGTCTCGGCACATGCCGGTTCGGACCTATGCTGGCATCCCTTCGGCCGGTCGCGTGGCACGCTGTGGCGAAAGGGAGTCGCTGGCTGGCTTCGGGGGCCGAACGCTTTGTGGACAAGATCGGTAACGCGATCTGTTACTTGACTGAATAACTCATGTTTTGTATCGAGTTCAATACCTGAGTTGAGTGCTCAAGAATTATCAACAATCGAACAGCAAGCAAGCAAGCGCCAGCTAGCCGTCGAATCAGTGTGTGTGTGAGGGCGTGAAATGGGGCTGGCTAGCTCGCGAGAAATGAATGTTCGGGCACGGTATCGCGTGTTGCTGTGCAGTGGCGTGGCGCTCGGTGTGCTGATGACGGCCTCGACGGCCATGGCGCAGAGCGCCGACGGCGCGCCGGCGGGGGCTAAGACGTCGAAGCGTGACGAGGCCACCAGGCTCGAGCGCATCGTCGTCGGCGCGGGGATCGAGAAGGTGGCCATCGACACGCCGCAGGCGGTCACCGTTCTCGACCAGGAGGCGATCGACGCCGAACAGCCGATGACCATCGGCGAGATCTTTCAGCAGGTGCCGGGCGTGACCGTCGTCGGGTCGGATCGAATCGGCGGCCAGTCCTTCAATATTCGCGGCATTGGTGACTTGTCCTCGGCGGACGAGTCCAAGATCATCGTCACTGTCGACGGGGCGCCCAAGTTCTACGAACAGTACCGTATGGGCTCGTTCTTCTCCGACCCGGAGCTCTACAAGCGCGTTGAGGTCCTGCGCGGCCCGGCGTCTTCGACGCTCTACGGATCCGGCGCGCTCGGTGGCGTCATCAACTTCACGACCAAGGATGCTTCGGATTTCATCAAGGACGGTGAAACCGGCGCGGTTCGTCTGAAGACGATGTATGATTCCAACAAGGCCGGTGCGCTTGCCTCGATCACCGCGGCGCTTGCCTTCTCCGAGCAGACCGAGATGCTGCTCAACGGCAACTTCCGCCGCGCCGACAACTACGACGCCGGCGGCGGCGTCGAGGTGACGGGTTCGGAGTTCTCCTCCTTCTCGGGCCTTGCCAAGCTGACGCACCGCTTTGGCCAGGACAACGAGCAGGTGCTGCGCGTCTCCTACGAGCGCTGGCAGAGTGACGGCGACAACACCGAATACTCGCAGACGGGCACGTTCCCCGTGTTCGGCACGATCGACCGGGACATCACGGACCAGACCTTCGTGGTCTCCTACGAGAATCCGGCGAGCGAGACTCCCTGGCTTGACCTGAACGTCAATTTCTCGATCTCCGACACGCAGGTGTGGCAGGGCAATTCAAGCGCCTTCATTCCCAGCCCGCTGTTCCAGGATGGCGACTACGGATATCGGACCTATTCCGCCAGGGCCGACAACACGATCGAGCACCTTGGAGAGAACTTCACCAACCACTTCACGTTCGGCGCGCAGACGAGCTACCAGGAGCGCACGGCCGAGACGACGTCGGGCGCGATCAGCTTTCATCCGGAAGGCACCGACACGAAGTTCGGGGTCTTCTTCCAGAACGAGTTCACCTGGAACGACCGGCTGACGATCATCCCGGGCGCGCGCGTCGATTTCATCACGCTGGAACCTGACTCCTCCGTCGCCGGCGCGTCCACCCGTCACGAGACGGCTTTCTCGCCCAAGCTTGCGGTCATGTACAAGGTGACGGAGGCGTTCTCGCTGTTCGGCTCCGTCGCTCACACGGAGCGCGTTCCCACGCTTGACGAGCTGTTCTCGACCAATCCGCCCGACGGCACCTACCCGGGAGGCCGGGGAATGAGCCTTGGCCTGCAGAAGGAAAAGTCGAACGCGGCCGAAATCGGCTTCTCGATGTCCGCCTATGACCTGGTGCGTGACGGCGATAGCGTTCAGCTCAAGACCACGGCGTTTTACAACGACCTGCGCGACATGATCGTGCCGAACCCGAATACGGGTCTGGCGACGCCGGTGTCCTACTACCAGAACGTCACCCATGCCGAGATCTATGGCATCGAGGTGGAGGCGGCCTATGACGCCGACTATGCCTTCGCCAACCTCGGCTACAGCCATGTTCACGGCGAGAACAAGTCGACTGGCGCGACGCTGAACACCATTCCGGCCGATACCCTGACGGTGACCCTCGGCGGCAAGCTGCCGCAATACGACCTGTCCTTCGGCTGGCGCGGTCTTTTCGCCGGGTCAATGTCGACGGGCGCGACCACCGGCCCCTTCGCCGGATACGCGGTGCACAACCTCTTCGCCGACTGGAAGCCTGATGACGGCGCTCTGGCCGGGCTCGAGTTCCGCGCCTCGGTCGATAACCTCTTCGACAAGCACTATCGCAACAATCTGGCCGGCGACGACGGCAAGGGTCGGACGTTCAAGCTGACCCTTGCCAAGACGATCGGCTGGTAACGCCAAGCGGGAGCGGACAATGGGACGACGGATCGAAATCATGGTGGCGGCGGCTCTGACCGCCTCCGCCATCTGGGCGGGGCAGGCCCGAGCCGGGGAGGCCGAGGCGAAGCCGGCGGAGGAAAAATCCGCTTCCGAGCTGCGCATCGAGCTCAACAAGCTGGCCGACACCGGTGCCGGCGGCTGCCGTTTGACATTCGTCGTCTCCAACGCCACCGGCGGGGATATCCCGCAACCGCGCTACGAGTTCGTGCTCTTCGACGCGGACGGGCTCGTGGAGCGGCTGACCACCTTCGACTTCGGTGCACTCGAGGCCAGCAAGACCTCGGTGCGCCAGTTCGATCTCGCCGGCATCGGATGCGCCCGCCTCGGGCGCATCCTCGTCAACGGTCCGTCCCAGTGTGGTGAGGGCGCGGCGGCGCATTGCAGCGCCACCCTTGCCCTTTCGAGCCGGTCCGCCATTCCCCTCGTTCAGTAGGAAGCGCTCCCATGTCCTTCGCCGACATTCTCGCTCAAATCGTCGGTTTCCTCGAGCTTGGCGGCCCGGTTGTCGCGATCATCGGGGCGCTGTCCGTCGTGGCACTGGCGATCATTCTGATCAAGCTGGTCCAGTTCGCGCTCGAGGGCGTCGGTCGCCGCCGGCGCGCCGAGCGGGCCGTCTACCTTTGGGTGCATGGCCGGCGCGCCGAGGCGCGTCAGCTTGTTTCCGACGCGCGCGGCCCCACCGGCGCGTCTGTGGCCGTCGCGATGGCCACGGCCGAGCGGGCGAACACCGACAAGTCCCTTGCCGAAGACGAAGTGGGGCGCATCGCCGCAATCCGGCTGCACCGGCTGGGCCGTGGCCTGCGTCCGCTCGACACCATCGCCCAGATCGCGCCTCTGCTCGGCCTCTTCGGCACCGTGCTCGGCATGATCGAGGCGTTCCAGAAACTTCAGGGTGCCGGCAATGCCGTCGATCCCTCGCTGCTCGCCGGCGGTATCTGGGTCGCGCTGATGACAACGGCGGCTGGCCTCGCGCTCGCCATGCCGGTCTCCATCGTCGTCACCTTCTTCGAAGGCATGATCGACAACGAGCGCATGGCCATCGAGAGCCTGTCCTCGGCCGTGCTTATCGACAGCGCGCTGAATGCGGGAGACCTGCGCGAAGCCGCGTTCGACGCCGGCGACACGGTCAGCCCGGTGAAGCGGCTCGTCCATGCGCATTGACCTGCCGCGACCGAGCCGGCGGCGGCTTTCGCTCACGTCGCTCATCGATGTGATCTTTCTGCTGCTGCTGTTCTTCATGCTGTCCTCGACCTTCACCCGGTTCGCCAGCGTCGAGATCGCTGCGCCCGGTGGTGGCGGGGGCACTGCGCCGCGCCCGAAGATCTTCGCGACCGTCGACGCGGAAGGGCTCGCCATCAACGGTGAGCGCTTCGCCGACGCTGAGGCCGTGCGCGCCAAGATCGAGCAACTTGCCGAAAGCGGTGGGGACACCGCGCTGCTGGTTCCAAAGGAGGGCGCGCGCGCCCAGGATCTGGTCACCGCCCTGGAGCGCCTTCGGGCGGGCGACCGGCTCAAGGTCGTTGTTGCGAGGTAGGACATGATCCGTCTTCCAAGGCCCGCTGTGAAACGCCAGGCCGAGAGCACGATCTCGCTGATCAACGTTGTGTTCCTGATGCTGATCTTCTTCCTGATCGCCGGCCAGCTTTCGCCTCCGGTCGATCCTGAGGTCGACCTCGTCGAAACCGAGGACGCGCCGCCGCTTCCTCCGCCGGACGCGCTTTTCGTCGATGCGCAGGGCGCGCTGCGCTATCGCGGCGCCGTCATCACCGCCGAGGCCTATCTGGCCGAACTGGCCAGCGAGGGTGCGGCAGAACTGCCGCCGCTTCCTGCCGACACGGCGGAGGCGCAAGCCGCGACGCCCGCCGGACCGCCGGTTCTCCTGGCGGCCGACCGGGAGCTGGATGCCAGTGTGCTGCTGGAGACGGTCGACACGATTTATCGGGCGGGTGCCTCGAAGGTTTCGCTCGTCACCATGGGCGAGACGCCAGAAGCGGCAGGCGACCTGCCGGCCGACACGCCGGAGGGCACCGCGAACGCAACCCCGGATGCGGGGGTGGGAGCTGATCAATGAGGCTTAGGAGCTATCATATCGCCGGTGCGCTGGTGCTGTCGCTTGCCGCCCATGCTGGTGCCGTTGGGTGGTTTACCTCTGGCGAGGAGCCGACGCTGCTGGCCGGCGGCGGACCGGTTGTCTCGGCCGAACTCGGCCAGGTCTTCGTCGACGCGATCCAGGCCGGCAACATGGACGAGGGCGAGGAGGTCGGCGAGGTCAAGCCCGAGGAAGTGCAGCCCGTCGATGCGCCCGAGGCCGACAAGGCGAGGGAGGAGTCGACCGCGCTGGTCGAGTCGCTTGAGCCGGAAGCTTCGGACCCGACGCCGGCGCCGGAGGTCGAGGAGGCGACCGAGGTTTCCGCGGCCCGACCGGTGCAGGAGGCCACCGTGGCCGATCAGGTGCCCGCCGACATGGCCGTGCCCGAACTCACCGCGTCTGTCCCCGCCGAGATTGCCTATGCGGATGCGACGGTCAGCGAGCCGGTGAGCGAAATCACGGAGGCGGTGCAGGCGGCCCCCGCCGAAGTCGCCGAGACCGCTCCGACGGAAACTGTCGAGGCCGCGGTTGTCGAGGCGGCGCCGACGCCGCGCGGCCGGCCCAAGGATCTCAAGATCGCCGAGGTCAAGCGCGAGGCTCCGGCTCGCAAGGCGAAGGAAGTCAAGCGACGCAAGGAAAAGCCGGCGCGCGCCCGCAAGGCCGGCGGACAGAAGGGGGCCGGCGGTCAGTCGAACGCCACGGCAAGCCGGGGGGGCGCATCGCGAGCCGGCAGGACCAGCGAGATGGGCAACGCCGACGTCTCCAACTACCGCGGCCTCGTCCAGCGCAAGCTGGAGCGCGCGCGCCGTCGCAGCCGCGATGCCGGCAACCGCCGGGGAACGGTGACTGTCTACTTTGTCGTACAGACGTCGGGTTCGGTGTCGGCGATATCGATCCGCAGCAGCTCCGGCGATCCGGTTCTGGACCGGGTGGCGGTCAAGATGGTGCAGAAGGCTGCCCCTTTCCCGCCGATCCCGGCTGGTGCGGGACGTCGTACCTGGCCCTTCACCGTGCCGATCGCCTACAACTGATCGCGCGGGAGCGATACCGAACGAAGACGCCGCCGGGAGATACCTAGCGGCGTCCTGCGTTTCAGTGGCGGCGGCGCGCGGCGTGAATCGATCGCCGGGCGCGTCGGATCAACTCGGCGATGGCGGTGCGATCTTCGCGCGTATCGACGGATCTGCAGGCTCCGGATGCGATCAGCAGGAGGTGCTCGGCCAGGATCGGCGCGTGATGGCGCCGCGTCACCAGCGCCATGCGCCCGACCGCATCGACGAGACGCATGGTGACCATGACGTTGCCGCGCGTGACGCGACGCAGGGGATGCAACGCCGTGCCGACCATGTCTTTCACCTCCAGGAGCTCAACCCAGACACGCGGCTTTCCGTCGCTGTCGCAGATCAGCGAGGACGGTACGCCGCGCTGCAGGATGAGGGCGAGCGAGGCTGAAAGCTGGTCGATGGAACTGATCGCCGTATAGGAATCGTTGATGCCGGGAGAAAGCGCCCTGAGCGCGATCTCGAGGGTCAGATGGATGGCGAACTGCATGTCGCCGTCCGGGGTGCGGGCATCCTCGATCCGCACGGCTCTGCGCACGCGGTCGCCCTCGATCTCGCCATAGACATAGGCGATCGGCTGGCCCTGGATGACAAAATGCCCGGGCACCGCCACAATGCGGATGAAACCGTCCTTGGCGGAGGCTTCGCTGAGAAGCGGGGCGGTCCCGATGGCCGTGATGTAGCCGGAGCGGGCCGCCGGCACGGGAGCCCCGTCTTCTTTCGGAAGCGCTTCCCTGTCGTCGGGTTCCTCGCGGGGTTCGTCCGACAGGAGCCGTTCGATTGTCGAACGCAGTTTGCGTTGCGTGCGGGCGATCTCGTTGTCGACCATGACCCGGCGTGCCGTGTCGTGAACGAAATAGACAAGCCAGAAGAAGCTTACGGTCGCCAGCACGATAGCGGTCGCCACCGCGAAGCGCGGAACGTCATCATCGCCGACGATGTAGAGAACGATGAGCGCGTGCAGGAACGTCGCCCCGAGCAGGCCGATGGTCGTCTGGTTCACGCGGTTGTCGGTGAATGTCTCAAGAAGGCGCGGTCCGATGTTGCCGGCGGCCAGGGTGAAGACCACCAGGGTCAGCGAATAGACGAGGCTGAGCACCGTCATCATGGCGCCGGCAATGGTGCTGAGCACTGACCGGGCGCCATCGGCGCTGATGTTCAGGAAGGCGACGTAGTCGAACAGGCTGGTGGCGATGCTGCTGCGGTCGACCGCGACCGTGGCAACCGCCAGAAGCACGCCCAGAACGGCCAGCAGTCCCGGCAGGAAGAAGAAACCGCGCACCAGAACGTGTATGCGTGCCGTGAAAGCGTTGAAGTACACAATACCCCCTTTGCCGGGAAGAGCACGCAAGCGGGCTCTTCCTCCATGTGTCCCGTCTGCGGCGCACGGGCTTTGCGCAAGAGGATATACGCAAGCGCGCGCCTGTCCATCGCGTCGCCTTGCCATTGCTGCAAGGGCGCGCGAGGTTCCGAGTGCGCGCGATCGCAGGTGCTTGCGGAACAATACAGCGGCGTCAGGCGTTTCCTTCAGGCGGGGCACAGGAATGAGCAGAGCGGGCGCGCATCGGCGGTACGCTGAAACAGGAGCGGCGAGAGGAATGACTGAACGCAGGACGCGGTGCGAAGATCACGGCGGATATGGCGGTGCGATTGCCTCTCGCGCGCGGCTGCTTGTGGGCTTGTCTGCCCCATGGAGTGGATTGCTTGCTCTGGCGCTGGTCGCCGGCTGCCTGTCCGTCCTGCCGGCGGAGGCTGCCGATACGCCGCACCCGCGTGACAAGCCAGCGGAAGATGCAGTCGTCAATCCTCCCGCTCTGCCCGAACCGGCTCCGGCGGAGACCGCGGCGGAAAAAACCGCTGGAAAGCCCGCGGAAAAACCCAGGGACAAGCCTTTGCCGCTCGGCTCTGCGGCTCCGACACCCGAGCCGGCCCCGGAAGCGGAGGTTGCGAAGCCCGAAGCCACCTCCTCATGTCTTGGCGACCTGAGGGCAAGGGGGGCCAAGGTCGTCGCCCGCCCGGATGCGGTGACACAGGCGCGCTGTGGCGTCGAGGAGCCGGTGGAGCTTTCCTCGATGGGAGCGGTGCTGTTCGATCCGGCGCCGATCCTTGCCTGCGACACGGCGCGAAAGGTTGCGGACTTCGTATCCGGAACCTTGTCGGAACTCGCCAGCAAGCACTACGGGACAGGCATCTCAACGATCCGCGTTGCTGGTGCGTATGAGTGTCGCGGGCGCAACCGGCAGCCGGGCGCCCGGCTCTCCGAGCATGCCTTTGGCCGCGCCCTCGACATGCGCGGAGTGACGCTGGCGGATGGTGGCAATTTTTCGGTGCTCCCGCGTGCGGACAAGGACATGACGGTTGACGCAAGGTTCCAGCGCGCCGTGCGCAAGGCGGCCTGCGGCCCGTTCACGACGGTTCTTGGGCCGGGAAGCGATGCCTATCACGACGACCACATGCACTTCGACACCAAGCCGAGGCGGAGCCCCTACTGCCGCTGATCCGGATGTGTCTCCGTAAGTGCGGGGAAACGCGTACATATTGTCGCAGTGGCGGGCGGTCGCATGGGATTGGATGCGCGTCCACGTCAAAGTTGGTTCCGCGCCCCAGGAGGGCTGGCCTGATTTCGCCCGAAGGGCGAACCGGCCGGTTGGGGCGCACGAACGCAACCAACGCAACGGACGGACATTCCAATATGACGACCCCTGCCAGTGCCGCGGCCGCGACGCCCGCGCCGGGTGGAGCAATCCGCCTTCTCGAATACGTTCCCGTCTTCGGCTTCTTTCTGAGGAGCGCCCGTCTGGGTGGTGAGATGGAGCGTTGGGCGTTCGCCGCCAACATCTTCGCCTTGTGGCTGATCGCCGTGTTCACATTCGGCTACCCGGTTCTCATTGTCACGGTTCTGGGCGCGGCCTGGCTCTATCTGCTGATGCTGGTGGTTCTTACCTCGCAGGGCCTTTGGTCCCGACGCGACGAGGAGTGATCCTGTCCGCCTGTCTCAGAACGTCGGCGGCGTGCAGGCGCTGACGACGACGCAAGGGGCCGGGCCGACAGCGCGAAAGCGATGCGGGCTTGTGCTTGCGAAGAGATAGGCATCTCCCGGGCCAAGGATCTTGCGTGTCTCGCCGACGGTGACCTCCAGCCTGCCGCTGATGACGACGCCGCCCTCTTCGCCGGCATGGGTCAGCATGACGCGACCCGTGTCGGCGCCTGGCTGGTAGGTTTCATGCAGGATCTGCAGGCTGCGGGCGAAAAGCGCGCCGCCGACCTGGCGGTAGGAAATCCCACCCTTGCCGATTTCGGTCAGTTCTTCGGCGGCGAAGAACACCTGCTCTTCCGGTTCGGGCTCATACGCGAAGAACTCGGCTATCCCGATGGGCACGCCGTCGAGCACCCGCTTCAGGGCGCTGACCGACGGGTTCATGCGCCCCGATTCGATCAGCGAGATCGTCGCGTTGGTCACGCCCGCCTTGCGCGCCAGCGCCCGTTGCGAGAGCCCGCGCGCAAGGCGGATGGCCTTGAGCTTCGGCCCGAGGGTGCGCACGAACCCGTCTTCGTCCGTCATTGCCGGCATTTGTCGATTTTCCTGTTCACGATCCTGAACGTTTGCGGCTCGTACCAAGTTATATCAATATGTTGCGCGAGAGAAGAAACAGGCTGTTTCCCGATCTCTTTGCGTGTTCATTGGTGGCAGGGGAATTTTCTGGAGGATCGATCATGGATCACATGTCTGCCGACGCCGGCCACAACCGCCCGCTCGACGCCTACTGGATGCCGTTCACGTCGAACCGGCGCTTCAAGGCCTCTCCCAAGCTCCTCGCCGAGGCGAAGGGCATGTACTACAAGGCCGCCGACGGTCGCGAGATCCTCGACGGCACCGCCGGCCTTTGGTGCTGCAACGCCGGCCACGGCCGACAGGAGATCGCTGACGCGGTCCACAAGCAGCTCATGACGATGGATTATGCGCCGTCGTTCCAGATCGGCCATCCGATCGCCTTCGAGTTCGCCGAGCGCCTGACGCATCTCGCGCCGGGCGGCTACGACCATGTCTTCTTCACCGGGTCGGGCTCGGAGTCGGCCGATACCGCGCTGAAGATCGCGCTTGCCTACCACCGCGCCCGTGGCGAAGGCACGCGCACCCGGCTGATCGGCCGCGAGCGCGGCTACCATGGCGTCGGCTTCGGCGGCACTTCGGTTGGCGGTATCGTTGGCAACAGGCGTCAGTTCGGCACGCTGCTGGGCGGCGTCGACCACATCTGCCACACCCACGATCCGGCGCGGAACGCCTTCTCCGTCGGCCAGCCGGAATACGGCGCCGAATTCGCCGATGACCTGGAGAAGCTCGTCGCGCTGCATGGCGCTGACACGATCGCGGCCGTGATCGTGGAGCCGGTTGCCGGCTCCACCGGAGTTCTGCTGCCGCCGAAGGGCTATCTGGAGCGCCTGCGCGCAATCTGTGACCGCCACGGCATCCTGCTCATCTTCGATGAGGTCATCACCGGTTTCGGCCGCCTCGGCGCACCGTTCGCAGTGGACCGTTTCGGTGTTCGTCCGGACATCTTCACGACGGCGAAGGGGCTGACCAACGGCGTCCTGCCGATGGGCGCGGTCTTCACGCAGGGCCACGTCCACGATGCGCTGATGCAGGGTGACGAGGCGGCCATCGAGCTTGCCCATGGCTACACCTATTCGGGGCATCCGGTCGCCTGTGCCGCCGGCATGGCCGTTCTCGACATCTACGAGCGCGAGGGGCTTCTCACACGCGGTTCCGAGCTTGAGGAGACCTGGGCGAAGGCGATGCACGCGCTTCGTGGCAAGCCGAATGTGGTCGACATCCGCACCATCGGCCTTGTCGCCGGTGTCGAGCTTTCGGCTCGTGACAACAAGCCCGGTGCGCGTGGCTATGATGTCTTCACCCGCTGCTTCGACGAGGGTGTGATGGTTCGCTTCACCGGCGACACCATTGCCATGTCGCCGCCGCTGATCGTCGAGCCGGGGCAGATCGCCCGCATGGCCGAGACGCTTGCCGACGTGCTCGACCGGGTCGACTGATCCCGTCTGGCCGGGACTGAACGACAGAGCCCCGCGCGGTCCGTACCGCGCGGGGCTTTTGCATGCTTCTGGCGACCTGCCGACCCTGGGCGGTGACGACGGGGAGGGCTCAGGCCCCGCGTTTGCGGACAATCACGGCGTCTTCCCAGTCCGGTTCCACGCGCGGATAGAGCGTCACGACATCTGGATCATGGCCGGGGAGGATCTCCGCTCCTTCGTCCATCATCTCGCGCAGCACGCGGTATCCCTCGACTGTCTCGAGGTAGTTGCTGAACATCGGGAAGATCTCGTCGGTTTGCAGGTATTTTCTGAGATGCACGGCGTCGGAGGCGATCACGAGTGGTGCATCACCGTCGACGACCAGGATCTGAAGTCCTTTCGAATGTCCACCGACGTGTTTTGCCTGAAGCCCCGGGAACAACCGGTAGTCGCCGTCGTGGAATCGCACCCTGTCACGATAGACCAACTCGACGGCAGTCGTGACATCCGCGACGGCAAAGGGTTTTCGCATGCGTGCGTGGCACATGCAGCGCCCCGTTGCGTAGCTCATCTCAGAATCTTGAAGATGAATGGTGGCATTCGGGAAATATTTCAGGTTTCCTGCGTGATCGTAATGCAGGTGAGTTATGAAAATGTCGGTAATGTCCGCTGCGGCAACGCCGATTCTGGCGAGCGCGTCGACGGGATGGATCTGCATGACACGGCCACGGCTTTCGCCCTCGATCCGGTCGAATCCGGTGTCGACCAGCACCGTCCGCTCGCCGTTGCGGCAGAGCCAGACAAAATAGTCGAGCTGGTGTTCGCACTCGTGTGGATCAGGGTCGAGAAGGGCGTGGCTGGCGGGAAGCTTCTTGGATGCGTAGCGCAGGGCGATGACCTCCCAGTCAGCGGACCTGGGCGAATTCTTCTGATCTGACAGGGTCATATGCGTTCAGCCTGTGTTCGTCCCGGAAGTCGTGCTAAGACATGACACATGTGCAGTTTGTCTGACAATGCGATAAATCAGACAAAATACGAAATGACATCCGAGTGGGTCCCGCCGGTGGGGTATGCCGGTGAGGGGCGGGGATGCACGGGGCGCGTGCCTCGAGACGAAGGAGTTGAGCAGTTCATGGACAAGCCGGTGCTGAAAATTTCCAAGCAACGCGCCACGATTCGGCATCTGGTTGAGGAAAAGCTGCGGGAGTTGATCTCGCTCGGTCATTTTCGGCCCGGGGACCGGCTGGTTGAACGCGAGCTTTGCGAGATGTTCGATGTCGGACGCACCTCGGTTCGTGAAGCGCTGCGCCAGCTTGAGGCGGAGGGCCTGATCCAGACGGAGCCGCATCGCGGTCCCTTCGTCAGCAAGGTGACCTACGAGGAGGCGCAGCAGCTCTACACCTTCCGGGCCCTGCTTGAGGGGTTCTGCGGGGCTGAATTCGCGATCCATGGCACGGACGAGGAGCACCGCCGCTTGCAGGAGGCCTGCGACGCCTTTGCCCGCGCGGCAAAGGACAAGGCCGACACGGCGGAACTGGTCGCGCGAAAGACGGAATTCTATCGCTGCCTGATCCAGGGCGCGCGAAACACATTCGTGGAAAGCGTTCTGACCTCGCTGCACAACCGGGTGACCCTCCTGCGCTCGACAACCATGACACAGCCGGATCGGTTGCCGAAGAGCGTGCAGGAGATCCGTGAGGTGACGGCGGCAATCTGTGCGCGCGACGCCGATGCGGCGCGCCTTGCAAGCGTCCGCCATGTCGATGAGAGCAGCAAGGTCGCCCTTCATATCCTGAGCAAGCGATAGCCGCCGCGACACCGCTCCGGCGGGGTGGTTCTGTCCGTGAGACAGATTTTCAGCTTGCAAGTTTGTCAGACAATCTGCTAGCCATCCCTTGCACGCGGCCGTCGTGGCCGCTCAACGGGAGGTGCATGGATGTCCGCGCAGGTTGGCAAGCTCACTGGATCGGTCGCTTTCATCGGTCTTGGCCGGATGGGTCTGCCAATGGCTGCAAACCTGGTCGCCGCCGGGTTCGACGTCACCGGATACGATCGTTCGGAAGCGGCGCGGGCAAGCTTTGCGGCAAAGGGCGGCAAGGTGGCCGACACCGCCAGGGCCGCTGCTGCCGGCAAGGCCATCGTCATCACGATGCTGCCGACCTCGGCCATCGTCGCCTCCTGCCTGATCGGCGATGAGCAGGCGCTCGCCGATGTCGCGCCGGGCGCGCTTGTCATCGACATGAGCTCCTCAGTTCCCGGCGATACGCTGAAACTCGCCGAGGTGCTCGAAGCGCGCGGGCTTTCCCTTGTCGACGCGCCTGTCTCCGGCGGCGTGAGCAAGGCTGTCGACGGCACTCTGGCCATCATGGCCGGCGGCGATGCTGTCGACCGGGCCATGCCCTGCCTCGAGGCGATGGGGGCTCGGGTCTTTCGCGCCGGCAAGCTCGGCGCGGGCCATGTGATCAAGGTGCTGAACAACTATGTCTCCGCCGCCGGCGCGCTCGCCGCCGCGGAAGCCCTGATCGTCGGGCGGGACTTCGGCCTGGATCAGGACGTCATCACGGACATTCTCAACGCCTCCACCGGCCGCAACAACACCACCGAGAACAAGGTGAAGAGGTTCATCCTGTCGGGGGCCTTCAATTCCGGCTTCGATATGTCGTTGATGTCGAAGGACATCGGCATTGCGGCGGGACTTGCGCGGGACATGGGCCTGCAGATGGGCCTCCTGTCCCTGACTTCGCAGGAGTGGAACGCCGCAACGGAGGCGCTGGACAACGGTGCCGATCACACCGAAATCTACCGCTACGTCGATGCGATTTCCCACCGTGACTGAGCTCTTCGATATCCTTGTCGGGCGTCTTGCCGGGATCTCGGGTGATGCCGAGCTCGAGCGGCTTTCATCGGGTCTGGATTGCACGCTTGCAATCCGCTGCGGCCCGGATCGCGCGGTTGTCGTCATTCGCGATTGTCGCTTCGGTCTCGCCGATCCGCAGGCACCTGCGGGTCTGGAGCTTGTGCTTGATCCCGACGTGCTTCGACGAATGGTGGAAACGCCGCCGCCGCCGCGCCATCAAGGGTTCACGGCGTTGCAGATCGCCAATCCGGCTGTCGCGACCAGCGGGGACGCGCTTTTGCTCGCCCAGGCGCGCGCCGCGCTGGAGCGCGTCTTCGAACTCGCGCTCGCAGCCCCGGAAAAAGCCGCGCCGGTGCGTTCCCGCAACCTCATGGGGGTCGCTGGGCGCTATCTGACGCTCGAATGTGCCGAGGGTCCGCTCGAGATCTATACGGATATTTCCGGCAAGCCGGGCGCCACGCCGCTGGTGTTCCTGCATACGGCCGGGGCGGATGCGCGCCAGTTTCAGGCCCAGCTTGCCGATACGGCGCTTGGGGCCGGCTATGAGCTTCATGCCCCCGATATGCCGTTTCACGGAAGGTCGCTTCCGCCGCTCGATTGGGACGGCGCGCCCTACCGGTTGACCGCCGCACGCTATCTCGACTGGGTGAAGGCCTATCTGGCGCAGGTCGTCGGTCGGCCGGCGATCCTTGCCGGGTGTTCCATGGGAGCGGCAGTGACGCTGCTTTGCGCCGCGCGCGCGCCGGAGTTGCTGTGCGCGGCGCTGCCAATCGAGCCGCCGTTTCGCGCCACCGGCCGGATCAACCGCGGGCAGAACGATGTCGCGGTTCATGCCGGTCTTCACAATGGCGCCTTTGTGCGCGGCTTGATGGCGCCGACTTCGCCGGAAGGCTACCGCCGCCGCGCTGGCTGGATCTACTCCCAGGCCGCGCCGGGCATCTATCAGGCGGATCTGGCGTTCTATTCGCTCGAGTTCGATGGCGCCGAGGTTGCCCCGGCCATCGATGCGCGACGGCTTCCCGTCGTTCTTCTGTCGGGCGCCTACGACTATTCCGCGACGCCCGAAGATGGCGCGCGGCTCTGTGCACTGATGCCGGGTGCCCGGCAGATCGTCATGCCCGATCTCGGGCATTTCCCGATGAGCGAGCACCCCGATCTTTTCGCCAGCTACCTGGACGAAGCTCTGACGTTGCTGGCTGCCGGCCCCATCGACACACCCCTACCTGAGAGAAACTGAAGGAAATTGAGATGAGCACGACGACCAAGCGCCCTGACGGCACGCCGGCTGGCGAGAAATTCGACGCCGGCCTCAAGACCCGCCGCGAGGTGCTGGGGGAGGATTACGTCAACGCCTCCGTCAACAAGGCGACCGACTTCAACTGGCCGATGCAGCAGCTCGTGACCGAATACTGCTGGGACGAGGTCTGGAACCGCCCCGGCCTCGGACGCCGCGAGCGCTCGATCCTCAACCTCGGCATGATCTCGGCTCTCGGCCGCAGCCACGAACTGCGCCTGCACGTGCGCGGCGCGATCAACAACGGTCTCACCAAGGATGAGATCCGCGAGATCATGTTGCAGATCGCCATCTACTGCGGCGTGCCGGCCGGCATCGACAGTTTCCGTACCGCCCAGGACGTCTTCGACGAAATGGGAATCTGATTTGCGCAACGCCCGGCGCGACAGTCCGGGCAACCTATCTTGGGAGGAGACGAGATGACCAAGGACAAGTCGAAATCAGGATTCCGCCTGTCGCGCCGGCAGGTTTTGGCCGCCGGTGCCGCAACGGCCGTGGCCATGCCGTTCTATGCGCGCCGCGGGTTTGCTGCCGACACGATCAACGTCGGCGTGATTCAGCCGCTGTCGGGAGCCAATGCCCAGTTCGGCATCAACTCGCGCAATGGCATCCAGCTTGTGGCCGACGAGATCAACGCCGCCGGCGGCATCAAGTCGCTGGGCGGAGCGCAGATCAATCTGATCGTCTCCGACGCCACGTCGAACCCGACGCAGGCCGCCACGGTGGCGCAGAGAATGATGTCTCAGGACGGCGTCTGCGCCGTGCTCGGTGCGTTCGCCTCGTCGCTGACGCTGGCGATCTCCGAGGTCACCGAAAGGCGCGGCGTGCCGCTGCTGACCATGTCGTTCTCGGATCAGGTGACCGGCCGCGGCTTCCACAACATCTTCCAGGTGGTGTCCAAGGCCTCGCAGCTGGGCGACGCAACGATCACCCACACGCTGGACCTCGCCCAAAAGGCCGGTGATAAGATCACCAAGATCGCGATCATGTACGAGGACACGGCCTACGGCACGTCACAGGCCAAGGGATTGCGCAACTCGGCGGCGGCGCATGGCGTCGAGGTGGTGATGGACGAGGCCTATCCGCTCGGCATCACCGACGTCTCGCCGCTGATCAACCAGCTGCGCCGGACCGAGGCCCAGGCGGTGTTCCCGGTCTCCTATCTCAACGACAGCCTCCTGATCATCCGCAACATGCGGCAGCAGGGCATCAACCTGCCGACCATTGGCGGCGCGGCGGGCTACATCATCCCGGACTTCCGCAACGGTCTCGGCGAACTGGCGGACGACGTCCTGTCGATCTCGCCTGCCGCCTACGATCAGGCGCCGGAATACACCGACCGGTTCCGCGAGCGCTTCGGCTACTTCATGGTCCACGAGGCACAGGAACACGCGGCCTGCATGGGCGTTCTTGCCTCGGCTCTCGAGAAGTCGGCCTCGACCGACCCGCGCAAGATCCGCGATGTGATCGCCTCGGAGACCTTCGACGAGGGCTGGGCCACGGTGATGTCGGGCGGAAAGATCAAGTTCGACGAGACCGGCCTCAACATCCACGCCGTGCCGATGATGGTGCAGTGGCGTGGCAACGAGCTCGTCACCGTCGCGCCGGCCGAATACGCCAAGGCCGAGGCTGTCTGGCACAGCCTCTGATCCCGACCATCTGCGCCCCGCGCGAGCGGGTATCCAGGCTGCCGGGAAGGGGACACCCTTCCCGGCGAACCTCGTGAGGGGATAATGGAACAATTGATCATCCTGCTACAGACATTGCTGGACGGGATCATGATCGGCGGCGTCTACGCGGTGCTGGCGATCGGTCTCAGCCTCGTTTTCGGCGTGATGCACATCGTGAACTTCGCCCATGCTGAATTCATGATGGTCGGCATGTTCATCGGCTGGCTTTGCTGGCACTTCCTTGGCCTTGATCCGCTGCTCGGCGCCTTTATCGCGCTGGCGGTCACCTTCGCCTTCGGAATGCTGGTGCAGCGCGTCTTGATCCGCCCGGTTCTCGGCGCCCCGCAGGTCGCGCAGATCTTCCTGACCGTGGGAATGATGTTCGCGATGGAAAACGCCGCGCTCATGATCATGGGCGCGGAATACCGCTCGGTTACCACGGCCTATCAGACCCAGTCGCTGACGCTGTTTTCCTACGGCGGCGAGCGCGTGCTGGTCGGCATGGACAAGCTCTATGCCTTTCTGATGGCACTGCTGTCGGGCGGGTCGGTCTGGCTCTTCCTCAACAAGACACGCTTCGGCACCGCGATGCGCGCCACCTCACAGGACCCGATGGCGGCCAAGCTGATGGGGGTGAACACCGACCTGATGTATGCCGTCGCCTTTGGTCTGGGCGTTGGTACCACCGCTTTCGGCGGTTCGGTCGTTCTGCCCTATATCACCGCCTCGCCGTCCGTCGGCTCTGGCTATGCGGTGCTGATGTTCACCGTCGTGGTGCTTGGCGGGCTGGGGTCGGTCACCGGCGCGATCATCGGCGGCATCGCCGTGGGCGTCATCCAGTCCTTCTCGGCATTGTTCATGCCGATCCAGTTGCAGAACCTGGCGCTGTTCACCGTCTTCATCCTCGTGCTTGCACTGCGGCCGGAAGGCATCGTTGCCCGGAGGCGCTCATGACACGCAAGAATACCCTTTCCCTGGCCGCGCTTGCGGCGGTTGTCCTGATCCTCATCGTCATGCCGCTGTCGATGGACCCCTTTGGCTACACGCTGCGTATTCTCTGCCTGATGCTGCTGTTCTGCGCCATGGGGCAGGCCTGGAACATCGTCGGCGGGCTGGCAAACCAGATCTCGCTGGGGCACGCGGCCTATTTCGGCATCGGTGCCTACAGTTCCACCATCCTGTTCAGCTCCTTCGGTGTGTCGCCGATCCTTGGCTCCCTTGTCGGCATGGTGCTCGCGGCACTGTTCGCCCTGGTTCTTTCGTTGCCGACGCTTCGGCTGAAGGGCCACTATTTCGCGCTGGCCACGCTTGCGGCCGGCGAGGTCGCCCGGGTCGTCGCCAACTCCTGGACCAGCCTGACCGGAGGGCCGGTTGGCATCTCGGTTCCCTACCGGCCGGACGCCGGCATCTGGGCTCTCCAGTTCCAGACCGTGTTGCCGAACTACTATCTGTTCCTCGGGGCGATGCTGCTGGTCTCACTTGTGTTCTGGCTGGTCCAGACATCCGCGTTCGGCTACCGCCTGCGGGCGATCAAGGAAAACGAGGTCGCCGCCGAGGTGATCGGCGTCAACACCTACCGGGTGAAGCTCTACGCCTCGATCCTTTCGGCCATCCTGACGGCGATGCTGGGCACGCTCTATGCGCAGTTCCAGTTCTTCTTCGACCCGGACACGATCTTCGGGGTTGCGACGATATCGGTGAAAATGGCGCTGATCGTCATCCTGGGCGGCGCCGGACGGCTTTACGGCCCATGGGTTGGGGCGTTCGTGATCATCCCGCTTGAGGAGATGGCGAATTCCTACCTGGGAGCCTCCGTGGCGGGCCTGTCGCAATTCGCCTATGGCGTGCTGCTGATCGTCGTCATCCTTCTCAATCCGCATGGCCTGATCGCGATGATCGAGTCTCTGCGAGACCGGTTTGTCAGGAGGAGCCGGGCATGAGCGAATATCTTCTTGAAGTCAGGAATGTCACCCGGCGCTTCGGCGGGTTGGTGGCCAATTCCGACGTGAGCTTCTCTGTGTCGCCGGGCGAGATCATCGGCCTGATCGGTCCCAATGGCGCTGGCAAGACGACCCTCTTCAACGTGCTGGTCGGCATCTATCCGCCGAGCTCCGGCGAGGTGATTTTCGACGGACAGAGCATCGGCGGGTTGAAGCCGCACCGGGTGGCCAAGGCCGGCCTGACCAAGACATTCCAGAACGTCGCGCTTTTCGCGGAATCGACCGTTCTGGACAATGTGGTTACCGGCGGTCTCGTAAACCGCAGCCTGTCGGATGCGCGCGCCTTCGCCGCCGAAACCCTGGAAAGGGTCGGCATCGGCGCGATCTCGGACAAGCGTGCCGGGGACCTGTCCTTCCCGGAGCGTGCCCGTGTCGAAGTTGCGCGCGCGCTGTGCACCTCGCCGAAACTCCTGCTGCTGGACGAGGTGATGGCAGCGCTGACGCCGGCGGAGATGGAGGAGATCATCGAGCTGGTTCGCGGCCTGCGTGACGAGGGGATGACCTTCATCGTCGTGGAACACCACATGAAGGCCGTGATGAAGCTTTGCGAACGCCTGATCGTGCTGAACTTCGGCGAGAAGATCGCCGACGGGACGCCCGAGGAGATCGCGAGCAACAAGAAGGTGCTCGATGCCTATCTCGGCGCCAATTTCTCGACTGAAGGGGAGGGGCACTGATGCCGGCGACTGTTCAAGGGCGGGAGATCCTGCTGGAGGTGAGCGGGTTGACCGCCGGCTACGGCGCGCAACCGGTGCTTCACGGGGTGTCGCTCGAGGTGGCGCGCAACGAGTTCGTCGCCGTGATCGGTGCGAACACCGCCGGCAAGAGCACGCTTCTGCGCGCAATCTCCGGACTGCTGCCGCAATGCAGCGGCCGGATCGCCTTCGAGGGAGAGGACCTGACCAGGCTCAAGGCGCATGAGATCGCGGGTCTCGGCATCGCCCATGTGCCGGAGGGGCGTCATGTCTTCCCCGACATGACGGTCGAGGAAAATCTCAAGATGGGGGCCTATTCGCACGCGAATCCGGCCTTTGCCCATCACGCGCTGGAACGTGTCTACGAGCTCTTTCCGCGGTTGAAGGAGCGACGCGCGCAATATGCCGGCTCCATGTCGGGAGGCGAACAGCAGATGGTGGCCGTCGGCCGCGGCATGATGCTTGAGCCAAAACTTCTGATCCTCGACGAACCGAGCCTCGGGCTTGCGCCGCTGGTCGTGGAGGAAATGCACCAGAGGTTCCTCGACATTCACCGCTCGGGCGTTACCGTATTGCTGGTGGAGCAGAACGTTTCGCTGGCGCTGCACAGTGCCGAGCGGGCCTATGTCATGGCCTCCGGCGCGATCGAGATCGAGGGCGCGGCGCGCGAGTTGCTCAACGACGACCGGATCCGGCGGGCCTATCTGGGCATCTGAGGCCGGATCGCAAGCAACAGGACTGAAACAGCAATGAGGGACGGTATGTCGACCAATCCGCTGCGTCTGAAGGATGCGAGCCTGCTGGAAACGCGCGCCTACGTGAACGGCGCATGGGTTGCCGGGGAGCGGAGCTTTCCGGTTCACAACCCGGCCTCCGGCGATCTGGTTGCCGAGGTCACCGACCTGAACCCCGGCGACGCCGCCCGTGCCATCGACGCGGCCCACGCCGCACAGCCCGGCTGGGCCGCCCGCACCGGCAAGGAACGGGCCGCGGTCCTGCGTCGCTGGTTCGACCTGATGGTGGAAAACGCCGACGATCTGGCGACCATCCTGACTGCCGAGATGGGCAAGCCCTGGCCCGAGGCGCGCGGCGAGATCCTCTACGGGGCCTCGTTCATCGAGTGGTTTTCCGAGGAGGCCAAGCGGATCTACGGCGAGACGATCCCCGGGCATCAGCCCGACAAACGTATCGTCGTTATCCGCCAACCGGTGGGGGTGGTCGGTTCGATCACACCGTGGAATTTCCCCAATGCGATGATCGCCCGCAAGGTGGCTCCGGCGCTGGCGGTGGGGTGCTCCTTCGTTGCCCGTCCGGCCGAACTGACGCCGCTTTCCGCGCTCGCGATGGCGGTTCTGGCCGAGCGCGCGGGCGTTCCCGCTGGCATCTTCAACGTCATCCCGTCATCGGATTCCGCCGCTATCGGCGCCGAGCTTTGCGCCAATCCGAAGGTGTCAAAGATCACCTTCACCGGCTCGACCCGCGTCGGCAAGATCCTGATGCGGCAGTGCGCGGACACGGTGAAGAAGATGTCGCTGGAGCTGGGAGGCAACGCGCCCTTCATAGTCTTCGACGATGCCGATATCGATGCGGCGGTCGAGGGCGCGGTGATCGCTAAGTACCGCAATGGCGGTCAGACCTGCGTTTGCGCCAATCGCATCTATGTCCAGTCTGGCGTCTACGATCAGTTTGCGGAGAAGCTTGCCGCGAAGGTGCGCGAACTGAAACTCGGCAATGGCCTTGAAGACGGTGTAAATCTGGGGCCGCTGATCAGCGAGGCGGCGCTTGCCAAGGTCGAGGATCATGTCGCCGACGCCCTGGCCAAGGGCGCGCAGGTTCTGGAGGGCGGCAGCCGTTCGAACCTTGGCGGCACCTTCTACCGCCCGACCGTGCTGGGCGGCGTCACCAGCGACATGAAGGTGGCGCGCGAGGAAACCTTTGGCCCGGTCGCCCCGCTGTTCCGCTTCGAAGACGAGGCGGAGGCGATCGCCCTGGCCAACGACACCGAGTTCGGCCTGGCATCCTACTTCTACAGCAAGGACCTGGGACGGGTCTGGCGTGTCGCCGAGGCACTCGAGTCCGGGATGGTCGGGATCAACACCGGCCTCATCTCGACCGAGGTCGCGCCGTTCGGCGGCATCAAGCAGTCAGGCCTCGGGCGCGAAGGGTCGCGGCATGGTGCCGAGGACTACCTCGAGATGAAGTACCTGTGCATGGGGATCGACTGAGTACCTCTCACCGGGCGGCTCAAGCCGCCCGGTGAGGCATCCTGCGGTGGCGGGGCTGCTCAGGCGATCAGCACCGTCGCACCACTCGTGCCGCCGGTCTCGAGCTGGCGATGAGCCTCGGCCGCATCCTTCAGGGCAAAGACCTGCTGGACATTCGGGCGCAGAATGCCGCTGGCGACAGCGTCGAACAGATGCGAGGAAATCGCCTCCAGCTCCGCCCGTGTCGCGGTGTAGGCGCCGAGCACGGGGCGGGTGACGTAGAGCGAGCCCTTTGCTGCCAGCGTCGCGATGTTGACGGGTGCGACCGCGCCCGTGGTGTTGCCGAAGCTGACCATCGTCCCGCGACGTCTCAGACAGTCGAGGGAGGTATCCCAGGTATCCTTGCCGACGGAATCGTACACGACCGACACGCCGTCGCCATTGGTGATCTCGCGGACCCGCTCGGCGACGTTTTCGCTCTTGTAATTGATCGTGTGGGTGCAGCCGTTCCGCTTCGCCAGAGCGGCTTTCTCCTCGGAGCTGACGGTGCCGATCGCAATCGCACCGATGCTCTTGAGCCACTGGCAGGCAAGAAGCCCGACGCCCCCGGCGGCGGCATGGAAAAGCACCGCGTCTCCCGTCTGAACCCTGAAGCATCGGTGCAGAAGAAACTCGGCGGTCATCCCCTTCAGAAGGACGCCGGCCGCATCCTTGTCGGAGATCGCGTGGGGCACCTTGAGCAGGATGGCGGCCGGCACGACGCGTTTTTCGGCATAGGCTCCCGCCGGCCCGCCGGCATAGGCGACGCGGTCGCCGACCGCGAAGTTGGTGACGCCAGGACCAATGGCCTCGACGACGCCGGCGGCTTCCGAGCCCAGTCCGCCCGGCAAGGGGATCGGATACAGGCCTGTGCGGTGATAGATGTCGATGAAGTTGACGCCGATGGCCGTTTGCCTCAGCAGGACTTCTCCCTCGCCGGGCGCGCCGGGATCGACGTTTTCCCAGCTCAGGACATCAGCGCTGCCGGTTCGTGCGAGGCGGATCGCTCTCGTCATTGCTATCTCTCTTTCATGCTTCTTGAGGGGTAAGGCGGCCCGCGCGTGTCAGACTTCGCCTGCGGCGGCGATCGCCTTCAGGTGCTGGCGGAATCCGTAGGAGGGGGTCGCCTGCCGTTTGGCCAGATACTCGGCGAACCGTGTCTGGCTGCGGTAGCTGAGGCCTTCGCGCATTGCCTTGAGCTGGGTGGCCTCTACATCCCGGTATGTCATCGCCGCCCGGATTACGTCCTCGAGCTTCTCCTCGGCGATAAAAAGCGCGCCATTGGCGTCAGCGATGACAAAGTCGCTGCGGGTGACGTCGTTGCGTCCGAATGTGGCGCGCGACAGCGCGTCGCCGGGGCGAGGGGCGGAACGCTGCGGACCGGTGGGAAGCGCCCCGAGGCTGAAGACCGGAAAGCCGATCTCTGCAAGCTCCTTGCTGTCGCGGTGACATCCCCACACGACGAAGCCGGTCGCGCCCGCGGCTTCTGCCTCGAGCAGGACGATGTCGCCGATGCAGGCTTCGTCGAGGCGCCCGCCATTGTCGATGACGACGACGTCGCCCGCCGTCATCTGCTCGAACGCCTCGAAGAAGATATCTATGCTGCCAAGGTGCTGAACCGGGAGCGCGCGGCCAAAGCAACGCATGCCCTCGACCAGAGGCCGCGTCCCCGCGGGCGCGATGCGGATCGGGTTTCCGGTGACAAGACATCCATCTGCCAGATGCGGGGTGGTCAGGTTCGCCAGTTCATCCAGTAGCGTTCTGTCCAAGATCGTTCCTCCCTGATGAGCTCCGGCGAGTAATTCTGTGCCGCCTCGCGGAGGCCCCCATGCCGGGCATCGGTTGTGTCGAACGGCTCCTGTCTAGACAGTCGAGTGGAATTGGAATAACGAATAATATGGATATTTCGCATTCGAAATGATGAAGTGATGATCTGTAATTTCGATATGGAAGCCCTGCGCACGATGGTCGAAGGTGTCGAGCAGGGCAGCTTCACCCGCGCCGCCTCGAGATTGGGCCGGTCCCAGTCGGCGATCAGCATGCAATTGAAAAAGCTGGAAGAGCGCGCCGGCGTGCCGCTTTTCGTGCGCAAGGGCAGGGGACTGGTGCCGACAGAGGCGGGCGAGGTGCTGCTGACTTTCGCGCGCAAGATCATCGCTTTGAACGACGAAGCGGCTGTGTCCCTTGGTGTCATCCAGGCCGAGGCCAGTGTGAAGCTTGGCCTGCCGCAGGATTTCTTCGAGGACATTTTGCCGGACACCATCACGGCATTCGAGGATCGCCTCGAGAATGTGCATGTCGAGGTGCGGGCGGGGCGCAATTTTCTCCTGGAGGAGGAAGTCAACGCCGGACGCCTCGACGCGGCCATCGCCTTTTTCCCGCAAGGCTCCCATGCGCACGGGGACCTGATCGCGACGCTTCCGACCTTCTGGGTGGGCGGCGACGGTTGCCGCGTTCGTCCCGGCAAGGACAGGCTTCCACTGGTGCTGTTCGATCACCCGTGCCTGTTCAGGTCGACGGCCCTGAAAGCCCTTGAGGATGGCAATCTGAACTGGCGCGTGGTTCTGACGACGCCCAGTCTTCCTGGCATCTGGGCGGCGGTGCGCGCGGGAAAGGGCATTTCGCTGCGGACACGCCACGGGATACCCGAGGGAGTGAGCGTTCTGCGAAACGACACCGGCTTTCCCAAGCCGCCGCCGGTGGAGGTGCGCCTGCTCACGGCGGCGGACATGTCCGCGTCGGGAAGGAAACTGGGCGAGATCCTGCGTGAGGTCGCGGCGTCGCACCTGGCGCCGCTTGCCCTGTCTTCGTGGATGGACTGACCGGCAAGGAGTTCCCTCCAGGCGGCGCTTGGGATATTCAGGTCGCGTTCTTGCCTGCCTGCGCGGGCGCGGGCGGCGACATGCGGGACACGAACGGGACTGTCAGAGCATCATGGAACGATCTGAAAAAACCAAGACAACAAGCCAGCTCCGTGCGCGTCGGGTTGCCGTGGCGCCCATGATGGAATGGACCGACCGGTTCTGCCGCGCCTTTCACCGGAGTCTGAGCCGCGACACGCTGCTCTACACCGAAATGGTTGCCTCCGCCGCGGTGATCCACGGGGATCGCGAGCGGCTTCTCAGGTTCCGCGACCTTGAGCATCCGCTGGCCTGTCAGCTAGGCGGTTCCGATCCCATGGAACTGGCCGAGGCCGCGCGCATCGTCGAGGATTTTGGCTACGACGAGGTCAACATCAACGTCGGCTGCCCCTCCGACCGGGTGCAGTCGGGGCGTTTCGGAGCGTGCCTGATGCGCGAACCGGCGCTTGTCGGAGAGTGCGTCGCGGCGATGAAGGATGCTGTTTCCATCCCCGTGACCGTGAAGTGCCGCATCGGCGTGGACGACCAGGATCCGGAGCCGGCGCTCGACGCCGTGGCCGATGCGGTCGTGGCGGCGGATGTCGACGCGCTTTGGGTTCACGCCCGAAAGGCCTGGCTGAAGGGGCTTTCGCCCAAGGAAAACCGCGATATTCCGCCGCTTGACTACGACCGGGTCTACAGACTCAAGCAGCGGTTGCCGGACCTCTTCATCGGCATCAACGGCGGCATAACCGATCTCGATGAGGCGGAGACGCATCTCACCCGGGTCGATGGCGTGATGCTCGGCCGTGCCGCTTACCATGACCCCTGGGTGCTGGCGCGCGCCGACACTCGGTTTCTCGGCGCGCAAGATGATCCGGCCGCTGACCGTTTCGCCGCGGTGGAAGCCTTCCGCCCCTTTCTTCACGAGGAATTGTCGAAGGGCGTGCGCGCCAACCAGGTGATGCGCCATATGCTCGGACTGTTCCACGGCATGCCCGGCGCGCGGGCCTGGCGGCGGCGGCTCACGGTCGATGCGGTGAAGCCTGGAGCCGGCATGGAGGTGCTCGATGCGGCGCTGCGGGAGATCGCTTGCGTGGAGGTCGAGACCTCGGACAGGCTGGACAAATCCACTCCGCTGGGTCAGACAAGCGCAACGAGGGCCGCCGCGCGGTAGCTCGCCGCCCGCTTCTCCCGGTTCCTTCTGACCGCTCATCCCTTGGCGAGCCATTCGGGGGCATTCATGGATTTGTCGTCAATCAATGGCGAGGTGATCGGCCTCGTCTTCGCGCTTGTTGCGTCCGGAGCGGTGGCGGGTCTTCTCGCCGGTGTGTTCGGCATCGGGGGCGGGGCCGTGCTTGTGCCCGTCCTGTTCCAGTTCCTCACCTGGTTGGGTGTCGATGAATCCGTGCGCATGCACGTCTCCGTTGCCACGTCGCTGGGTATCATTGTTCCGACGTCTATCCGCTCCTTCATGGCGCACAAGAAGCGCGGCGCGGCTGATCTCGAACTGCTCAAGAGCTGGATCATCCCGGTTCCCGCCGGTGCGCTGGTTGCCAGCCTGGTTGCAGCGCATGTGTCTGGCGACGGGCTCAAGGGCATCTTCGCCGGCATTGCCGTCGTCGTCGGTCTCAGGATGCTTCTGAACCGCGACAGCTGGAAGCTCGGCAACGATATTCCCGGCAATCCGGTCCGCGCCATCTGCGGGATGCTGATCGGTTTCTTTTCCACGCTGATGGGAATTGGCGGCGGCGTCATGAACAACACCTTCATGACGCTCTTCGGTCGACCGATCCACCAGGCCGTTGCCACATCCTCCGGCACGGGCGTTCTGATCTCCATCCCGGGTGTTCTGGGCATGATCTGGGCCGGCTGGGGGCACCCTGATCTGCCGAACTTCTCGCTTGGCTACGTCAATCTGCTCGGCGTCGCGCTGATCATTCCGATCACCACCTTTGCTGCGCCTTTCGGCGTGAAGATCGCCCACGCGCTGCCCAAGCGCGCGCTGGAAATCTTCTTCGGCGTGTTCCTGCTCTCCGTGGCAGCACGCTTCGCCTGGAGCCTCTGGGGCGGCTGAACCACCTCCCGGCGCGCCATCGCATCGTCAAGACGCCCCGTCCATCGACGGGGCGTTTTTCGTTTCCGCGCGCGCTGGGGCGAGGCAGCCTCAGGGTTGGAGAATGAGCCTGTCGCCCTCGACCCGCCAGCTCTTCAGCCGATCAAGGACGCTCATGCCGAGCAGGCTTGTGTCCAGCGCCCCGTCGCGGGCGACGAAGGCGCGCAGGTTTCCCAGGTGCAGCGTATCGATCGTCAGATCCTGGACCCGCACCGAGGCGACCATGGTCATCCCGTTGGCTGTCGAGACCGGCGTCGTATAGGTCAGCGCATCGGGATCTATCCCCGCAGCTCGCGCGTCCTGCGCCGTCAGCGTCATGGCCGAAGCGCCGGTATCGAAGAGGAAGTCCACCGGCGCGCCGTTGACGCTGGCGCGGATGCGATAATGGCTCGACCGGTCGCGGATCACCGTGATCGTGCCTTTTTCTGTGTCGGCGATGGGATGGCCGGGAAGCAGCGTTCCAACAATCCTGCGCCCAACGACTTCAAGCTCGCCGCGATAGGCGTATCCGCCAACGAGCAGGAAGCCGAGGGAAAGCCATATCACGATGTTCTTCAGCAGATCCGGCACGGCCGGTGGGGCGGCAAGCATGCCTCCGGCGACGACGATCAGGATCGCGACCAGCGAGACGATGCGCGGTGCCTTGTCCGAGGCCCAGGTCTCGGCACCCGGCATGGAGTTGCCGGCGAAAAAGGCGATCACCGCGCCGATCATGGCGACGAGTAGGAGGCCGAGCACCAGGGTGCCGACAATCTGTCCGCGTCTCATGCCGGTTGCTCCGGAACAAGCCGGCGGCGGGCGGGCAGGGCGGCCAGGACCTTGGCGCGCGTGGCCGCGCTCATGCCGCTCCACCCGGCGATCTCGTCGAGATCGCGCAGGCATCCGATGCAAAATCCGCTGTTGTCATCGATGCGGCAGATATCGACGCAGGGGCTTTCTGTGGAAGCGGTCATGGGCTCCGTTTCGTCGCTTGTTCCCTCAGACCCGCTTCATGTGGGGCGGTCGTGCTAGCGCGACAAGGCAGTGAGCGGCGCGGTCAGGATCTTGAGCGGGAATGTTACCGCGGCCTTCGCGGTGTCGCCGATCGTGTTGTTGAAGGTGTCGACACCCGTTCGCGATCCCTGCGAGTTGCTTTCGATACGCAGCGAGCGGAGCGCCTGCTGGAGCTCGGGCGCCGCCTGGGCGAGTTGGGTGTATTTGCCGTGATTTGCTGAATCTCCGGCCTTCACCTGTGTCAGGTCAACGATGACCGCGCCGAGCCGGGCGAGCTCTTCCTCGTCCTCATAGGCGCCAAGCCGACCCTTGCCCCCGGCGAGGTAGTTGGACGCCCGCAGCGCCCGGTCGTCCTTGGACACGAGGATGACGAACGGCTTGTCCGGCTTGCCGACACGTTTCATCTGCGCCTTGAAGACCTCGACATCGACATCCGGCGCGGCCATCGCGATAAGGCCCATCTTTGCTGCGGGCAACGGTCGCCCGGAGATGCGGATCTGCCGCATCGTTTCCGTCAGCACCCAGTTCCCCATGGAGTGGGCCAGCACGTTGACCTTTTCCGCCTTGGAAGCGGTGAGCGTGCGCAGCGTTTTCTCCAGTGCATCGCGGGCGATGGTGGCGCTGTTGGTGTCATAGAGATAGTCCGACACACGGCCGGCCGACGCCCATGTGAAGAGCACCGGCACCTGCGGCAGGCCGGAATCGTGGCGAAGCTGAACGATACGGTAAAGCGCTTCCGGATAGGTCGTGTTGAAGCCGTGAACGAAGACGAAGACCTCTCGCTTGCCTTTGGGAAGCTGCATGACCTGGCGGTTGACCTCCGCAAGGAAGGCGGCATCGCTCAGAAAGCGGCTGGAGCGCAGGGTGAAATCCGTTCTCGGATCTCCAGGCGGGATCGAGGCCCATTCGATCTCGCCGGGCTTGTGCGTCGGCGGAACGGAAACGGTGGCCATCGCATGATCAAGCACATCGGCGCGCTGGCCGTTGTAGATTGTGTAGGGCGTTTCGGCACGCTCGCGCGTTGTCGCCACAAGCACGGTGTGGTCGGTCGCGCCGTCGAGCGGCTTGTCGGATACCTTCAGCATGCCGACGCCCGGGCGCACCGCGCAGGCCGCGAGGAGGAGAAGCGTTGCGACCAGCGCCGTCGCCCTGCCGAGGCGGCGACAGCCGATCCGCGCAGTTTCCCGAAATTCCCCGACTGGAGCTGCGCCCATGCGCTCTTCCTCTCGATTGCCGCACTTTGCGGCTTTCCTTAGCACAAGCTGGCCTGCCACGACACGCAAGAGGTTCGCGTGCTTAACCAAATGCTGCAAGCGCGAAGAGCGCCGCCAGGCCGCACAGTTGCTGGGTCGCGCCGAGCACGTCCCCGGTCTGGCCGCCGATGCGGGATGTTGCGAGCCGGGCGACGCCCAGCCCTGTAACGATTGCCGCGCCCATCGCCGTTGCCGTGGCCGTCAGGGAAAACAGCGGTGCAAGCGCCAGCATCGCGGCAAGGCCGATCAGCGCGGCAACCGATGCCGCCTTGGCCGAAGGCATGCCGCAGGCCGCTGCAAGGCCGCCCGGGCGCGCAGGCGGCAGCCGCGACCACAGCACCACCAGCGCCGAGCGGGAGCCGGCCTCGATGGCGAGGAGCGCCGCTGCCGCCGCCGGCCCGCCGTGGCGGTCGAGGAGCGCGGCGAGGAGGCTTGCCCGCGCCAGCACGGTGACGGCAAGCGCCAGCGCGCCAAAGGCGCCGATGCGGCTGTCCTTCATGATTTCCAGGCGGCGCTCGGCGCTTGCCCCGCCGAAAAAGCCGTCGACGACATCCGCCAGCCCGTCCTCGTGCAGGGCACCGGTGAGCGCCATTGTCAGCCCCAGCGCGGTGAGCGCCACCGCAAGTGCCGGCAGCGACGTCTGGGCCAGAAGTGCCAAGGCGAGGGCGCCGGGAAGGGCTATGAAGAAGCCCGCCAGCGGCGCCACGGCGCCGGCGCGGCGGAAATCGGGGAGCGCGGCAGGGTCATCGAGAGCGTTCGCTGCCGGCACGGGAATGCGCGAGAAGAACCGCGTTACCCCGGCCGCGTCGGCGACGGTTTGCGCAAGGCCTCCGGCGGGGCTTCTGCTGGCCGTGTCCGGTGCTGTTTCCGGAGCCTGGTTCATTTTCCCGTCCCTGATGCTGTCGTAGGTCTTGCGAGGTTTGCGAGGCGAAGGCTCCCGGTTTATAGATCGACCCCCGCCTGTGGCCAATGCCTCGTGCGCCCACGCTGGCGCGCCCCATGTTGCGACCGGAGTTCCCCCAATGTCCATGTCCCCGTCCGCGCTTCCCTTCGACGACATCCGCAATCTGGTGCGCCAGATGCCCGGGCCGGACGAGGACGCCGTGGCCGAGGTTCGCGCGCGCGAGGTGCAGCTCACCAAGCCCGCCGGCTCTCTCGGACGTCTGGAGGAACTCGCCGAATGGGTGGCCGGGTGGAGCGGACATGGCCGCCCCCGTGTCGCACGCCCGGTGGTCGCGATCTTTGCCGCGAACCACGGCGTCGCCGACAAGGGCGTCTCGGCCTTTCCCGCCAGCGTGACGCGCCAGATGGTGGAAAACTTCTCGGCCGGTGGCGCGGCGATCAATCAGCTCTGCATCGCTCATGACCTGGGCCTCAAGGTGTTCGATCTGGCGCTCGATCTGCCGACACCCGACATCACCGAGGAAGACGCGTTCGACGAGGCCAGTTGCGCGGCGACCATGGCCTTCGGCATGGAGGCCGTCTCTGGCGGCACCGACCTTCTCTGCATCGGCGAGATGGGCATCGCCAACACAACAGTGGCGGCGGCGCTGCTTGCCGCGCTCCACGGCGGCGAGCCGGGCGACTGGGTTGGCCCGGGCACGGGCGTCGACGACGAGGGACTTGAGCGCAAGCGCGCCGCGGTCGCCGCCGCCGTTGCCCGCGTCAAGGGCACGAAGGATCCGCTCGAGGTGCTGCGGCGTGTCGGTGGACGCGAGATCGCCGCCATGGCTGGCGCGGTGCTCGCCGCGCGCCTTCAGCGCATTCCCGTGATCGTCGACGGCTATGTCGCCACCGCTGCCGTCGCCGTTCTTCATGCGATGGACCCGGAAGCACTCGATCATTGCCTCTTCGCCCATCTCTCCGCCGAGCCGGCGCATGGGCGCATTCTCCAGATCATGGGCAAGACACCGCTTCTCGACCTCGGCATGCGTCTTGGCGAGGGCACAGGCGCCGCGCTGGCCGCCGGCATCGTCAAGGCGGCTGTCGCCACCCATTCAGGCATGGCGACCTTCGCCGATGCTGGCGTGTCTGGAAAGGCCGACGCCTGAGTGAGACTGGTTATAGGCGGATGATTGGTGGGGCAGGGGCGGCTTGGCGGGGCGTTTTCCCTCGGTGCCCCGCCGGCGACGGGACACGCGGCTGAAACTCGACGTCGTGTTGAAGTCGCCGCTGGATCGAACTGATGGAGCGTCGGCTCTCAGGAGGCCTTGCGCAACAGGCGGGCCGAGGCGCGCCTGGCACGCGGCAGTCCGGCGTTGCCGCCCTCGTCCAGCGCCGGCATCGCTTCCAGCACGCGCGAGGCGGGGAAGGTGACAAGCGCTTCCGTGCCCTCGCGCAGGCGCGAGCGCAACTCGAACTTGCCGCCGTGCATCTGGATCAGGGCGTTGACGATGGGCAGGCCGAGGCCGGTTCCCGCTTCGGCGCTCTTGATGGCGATGGCACCCTGGCCGAAGGCCTGCATGACGATCGGGATTTCCTCTTCGGGAATGCCCGGGCCATTGTCGCGAACCGAGACATATTGTCCGCCGCCGGCCGTCCAGCCGGCCTTGATATGGACCTCGCCGCCGGTCGGGGTAAACTTCACCGCGTTGGAGACCAGGTTCAGGATCACCTGACGGATGGCGCGCTCGTCCGCCCAGAGTTTGGGCAGGCGCTCCTCCACCGTCTCGGAGATGGTGATGTTCTTCTTGCGGGCGCGGATCGACATCATTCCGCGGCACTCGGTCAGCAACTCCGAAAGCTGGATCGCCTCCTCGGAGAGCTCGTAGCGGCCGGCCTCGATGCGCGACAGGTCGAGGATTTCGTTGATGAGGTTGAGCAGATGCTCGCCCGAGCTGTGGATGTCCCCGGCGTAGTCGCGATAGGTATCGTTCTCCATCGGCCCGAGCAACTGGCTCTTCATGACCTCGGAGAAGCCGAGGATGGCGTTGAGCGGCGTGCGCAATTCATGGCTCATGGTCGCCAGGAAACGCGACTTGGCGAGATTGGCTTCCTCGGCGCGGCGGCGGGCCTCGTCGGAGATTGCATTCGCCTGTTCCAGCTCGCTGATCAGATGGTCCTTCTCGGCACGGAAGGCGAGCATCGTCAACGTCGAGACATGGAGCTGGTTGCCCAGCATGACGAAGAACCCCTGTGCGCCCATCGCCATGGCCATCATCGCGTAGTGGATCGCCGTCTGCTGGTTCAGGAAGGAAACGACGATGGCAATGGTGATCGGCAACGTGCCGGCGAGCAGCGCGCGCGGCAGGCTGGAGGACAGCATCGTCAGCATCGCGATGACGATCAGCATCGTCGCGAACTGGAAGATCTCGGAGCCGTCATGTCCCGGAGCGGCCGACTGGAGCAGGAAAAAGCCTGCCCAGGTCAACCCGTAGAGCAGATCGCCGATGACGAACTGACGCCGCCACACCGGGATCCGAACGCTGCCGGGGGCTTCGCGCTCGAAGCGGCGGCAGGCCATCATCAGCAGCGTGTGGGCGATGAGCGAGAAGGCGAGCCAGCCGACGATCATCGCCAGCGGCATCCACAGCAGCGATATGCCCGCCACGATGAGCGAGAACAGAGGCAGGGCGATTGCCGCGCTCAACCGGTTCTTGGTGAAGGTGAGGAGAAGCTCGTATTCGAAATTTGGCTGCACGCCGTCGACCGTCGACAACCGTTCGCGCACGGTTTTCACCGTCTTAGCGACGTCGCGTCGGCGTTGCGCCCGCTCGCTGTTGGAGGCGGTGCGCGCATCGCTGTCTCGTGTCTCCGCGCTTGCCATCTGATTCCCGGAGCAACTCTTGCCGGTCGTTTGACCCGACCGCTTGAACTTGCTCCATCATGCTCACCAACTCTTAATAAGCACCTCAGGGACGTGGTTAACGTTTTCTCATCGCGGGCTTGCAAATGCTGCAAAATGACAGGAACAGGAGCCATGGCAACGGCAGATGACACCAACGCCGCGCGCGGAGTGCGCGATGAGGCGGACGCGGAAATCGAAAGGCTGGCTGTGGACATCGGCGCCTGCCGTGCCTGTGTCGAGGCGCCCTTGCGCTCGCCGTTGCCGCATGAGCCCCGCCCCGTCTGCGTGCTGTCGCCGACAGCGCGGATCGTCATCTGCGGACAGGCGCCAGGCACCCGCGTGCATGCCAGCGGGCGTCCCTTTACCGACCCGAGCGGAGACCGTTTGCGCGACTGGATGGGCATCGGGCCGGAGGTCTTTTACGATGCGGCGCGGATCGCCATTGTCCCGATGGGGTTCTGCTTTCCTGGCCTCGATGCCAAGGGCGGGGATCTTCCTCCGCGCCCGGAGTGCCGACGCCTATGGCATGACAAGGTATTCGCCGCCATGCCGCGGATCGAGCTCCGGCTGGTGATCGGCGGCTACGCGCAGGCCTATCACCTGGGCGCGCATCGGCATCGCACGCTCGGCGGTACCGTCGCCGACTGGCGGGCGATCCTGTCTGCAACGCGCGCCGAGGGGCGCGCGGCGCTCCCGCTGCCGCATCCGTCCTGGCGCAACAATGCCTGGCTGAAGCGAAATCCGTGGTTCGAGGCGGAGTGTCTGCCGGTGCTCAGGTCAGAGGTTGCGCGTCTTGTCGGATGAGGTCGCGCGCAAGCCGGCGCGCAGCGCATCGATCACGGCGCGCACAGGGGCTGCGTCCTTCATGTCGGAATGGACGACGATCCAGACGTCTCGCACCAGCGCGGTTTCATCCGGCCACACCCGTTGTAGCCGCTCATCCCCCTCGGCCAGGAACTCCGGCAGCACCGCGACCCCGCCGCCGGCCCGCGCCAGAGCGGCCTGTATCTCGATCTGGTCGGAGGCCAGGCCGATATCGCGTCCGGCCGCCTGCTTGGCAAGGATGGCCTGCTGCGGGGCTCCCGCCATCGGCCCGGCCGATCCGATAAAGCGCAACTCGTCCACGCCGCTCGCCCGCAGATAGTCGGGGCTTGCGTAGAAGCGAAAGGGCATCTCGCCCAGCCTCGCGGTGGTGAGGTCGCCTGATTGCGGACGGCTGAGGCGGATGGCGATATCCGCCTCGCGCCGTTCCAGCGAAGCGGTGCGGGCCTCGCCAAGAAGCGTGATGCGGAGCGCGGGATGGCGGCCTCCAAGGTCCGCCACGAGCGGCGCGAGCAGCGCCGCGGCGTAGGCTCCGGGAGCGCTGATCACCACCTCGCCACCGAGTTCCGATCGCGCGCCCCGTGCCAGCCGCGCCAGCGCCTCCTCGCCGGCCGCCATGCGTTCGGCTATCGCCGCCACGCGTTCGCCGTCCTGGGTCAGAAGCAGCCGTCGGCCCCGGCGGTCGACGAGCTTCAGTCCCAGCTTCATTTCCAGCGCCGCGATCCGGCGCGCGACGGTTGCGTGCTCGACCGCCAGAAGACGCGCGGCCCCCGACAGGCTGCCGCCGGACACGAAGGCGGCGAAATGGCGAAGGTCGTCCCAGTCCATATGTGAATAATCTCCCATACCATGAGAAGTTATAGTGAATTTATAAATCATGCGCCATGGGCGAGTCTCCGCTGGAAAGTGAGGACGACATGACCATTGCCATCAAGCTTCAGCGCCCCGGGTCCCCCGATATGCTTCATGTCTCGGACTGGGATCCCGGGGAGCCCGGACCCGACGAGGTCCGCATTCGCCAGCACGCCATCGGCCTGAATTTCATCGACGTCTACCAGCGGATCGGGCTTTACGGGCTGGAAGCCCCTGCCATTCCCGGCGTCGAGGGGGCCGGGGTGGTGGAGGCCGTTGGCGCGAATGTGCACGACCTCGTCGTCGGTCAGCGCGTCGCCTATGCGGGAGCCTCCGGTGCCTATGCGGCGGCCCGGCTGCTGCCCGCATGGCGCGCGGTGGCTCTGCCGGAGGCAATCTCTTTCGCCCATGCGGCTGCGACGCTGCTGCGCGGACTGACCGTGCGGATGCTGCTTGCCCGGACCTATCCCGTTTCGCGCGACAGCGTGCTCCTTGTCCATGCCGCCGCCGGCGGTCTCGGGTCGCTTCTGACCCGTGTCGCGACCCGACTTGGCGCCTGTGTGATTGCAACGACGGGATCCTCGGAAAAGGCGGAGCGGGCGCGGGAGAATGGTGCGCGTCACGTCATCGTCGGTCGCGATGCGGATCTCGAGGGTGAGGTCGCGCGCCTCACCCGGAACAGAGGCGTCGACTTCGCCGTCGACGGTATTGGCGGCGACATGCTTGCCCGGACGCTCGCCTGCGTACGCCGTTTCGGGACGGTCGCGAGCATCGGTCAGGTTGCCGGCCCCATTCCGCCGTTGGCGGTCGAGGACCTCGGCCCGCTGCGCTCGCTGACGCTGGCCCGGCCGAGCGTCATGGCGTTCGCCGCCGAACGGGAGACCTATGGCGAGGCCATGCACGATGTCTTCGCCATGATCGCCAGCGGCGACGCGGAGTCGCCGACACAAACCTATCCGCTCGCGCGCGCAGCCGAGGCGCACCGCGATCTGGAAGCCGGACGCACCGCCGGTGCCGCCGTGCTCATTCCCTGAAGGGACAGGAAGGACGCAGGATCATGACGGCTGCCAAGACGCTGTTCGAACTCGCCGGGCATGTGCCCGAAGCGGCATCGCTGGAAGAGGCGGTGCTGGTGTTGATCGATTATCAGAATGAATACAGGGAGGGACCGCTCGCGCTTCCAGGCGTCGAGTCCGCGCTGGAACGCGCCAGTGCATTGTTGGCGGCGGCGCGGCGCGTGGGAGCGCCGGTCGTGCATGTCGTCCACCGTGGACGGCCCGGCGGCCTGTTTGACCGCTCGAGCCGGCGCGGAGAGATTGTCGAGGCGCTGGCGCCGCGCGCCGGAGAGCCCGTGGTGGAGAAGACGCTGCCCAACGGTTTCGCGGGCACGGACCTTGCCAGCTGCATCGGCGCTGCGGGAACACGGATCATCGTGGCGGGTTTCATGGCGCACAATTGCGTGTCGTCGACGGTGCGCGCCGCGCTCGATCTCGGCTATGCGATCACGCTTGCCGGCGATGCTTGCGCGACCCGCGACCTGCCGCTGCGCGGCGGGATCGTGCCCGCCGCGCAGATCCATGAGGCGACGCTTGCCGCGCTTGCGGACCGGCATGCCCGTGTGGTTGAGGTCGCGGACCTCTTGAAGGCTCGTGTCAGCTGAAGATGTTGCTGAAGAAGGCCTTCACATCGTCCATCATCGTGCGCTCGGAGGCGATCGGCAGGCTCTCATCCTGCGACCAGCCGACCATGCTCTCGTCGTAGAGCGAGACGTTCTTGTAGCCGAGCAACTCGTGCATGACGAACCAGTTGGTTGCCGCCCAGTGGCCTGTGTTGCAATAGGAGACGATGTCGACATCCTTGTCGTCGAGCCCCTGAGGAACCAGTTTCGCGATCTCCGAAGGGGCCTTCAGTCGGCCGGCCTTGTCGTCGTAGAAGACGCCTTGGTCGAGGCTGACGGCCCCTGGAATGCGCCCGAAGCGGGTTGCCTTGGAGTGCTTGGCCTGGCCGGCGAATTGCGACGCGGGCCGACCGTCGATCAGCACGGTGGAGGTGTTCATCCGCCTGGCGACGTCGGAGGTGCCGGTGAGATAGTCGGCACGCGGTTCGGCGACGAACATGTCGCCCACCGGTGTGACCGCCCCGGTCTCGAGCGGGCGCTTCTCTTCCGTCCAGCGGCGGTGACCGCCGTCGAGAATGGAAACCTCGTCATGGCCGAGGTACTTGAGCGTCCAGTAGATCCGCGCCGCGGCGCTGAACTCCGAACTGTTGCCGCCCGCGGGAACGATCACCACGGTCTTGCCATCGGCGACGCCGAGCTCGGACAAGGCCGCCTCGAGCTTCTCGACGGAGGGCAGGACGCCGACGACATCGCCGCGGTCCGTGCGCCAGTAGCCGGGATACTCGCTCCACAGCGCGCCGGGAATGTGTCCCTCGAGATAGGCCTCCCGGCTCGAACCGGCGAAGGGTGAGCGGATGTCGAGGACGATCGTGTCGTCGCGCTTCAGGTTCTCCGCCAGCCAGTCGGTCGAGACCAGCGGCGTTGCCGCCAGAGCGACCTGCGCCAGCGTCAGGGACAGAACGAGGGCACCAAGGCCGGTGAGCCGCTTGAGGGCCTGCATGGGATATCTCCGAAGGTCACGTAGAGGGAGCCGCCGAATGGGTTCCTGAGCTTTGAGTTGACATCGGATATAAAAAGCGGCAAGCGGAAAGCGAAGAGATTTTGGAAGAAAAATCCAATATTCTCCAAGTTAAGCACTAAGGAAGAAAACGCGCATCGTCATATCCGATTTCTTTGGAAAATGAATCCAGATGAAGTCGAGCGACCTGCCGCCAGCCGGGCCCGTTCCATGATCGACCGTATCGACCGCCGCATTCTTTCCATTCTGCAGGAGGACTGCACCATTCCCGTCGCCGAGGTTGGCCGCCGTGTCGGCCTGTCGACGACGCCGTGCTGGAGGCGCATCCAGAAGCTCGAGGAGGACGGCGTCATCAAGCGCCGCGTCGCCATTCTGGATCCGAAGAAGATCAACGTGAAGGTCACCGCCTTCGTCGCGATCACCACCTCTCGCCACAATGACGACTGGCTGCGCAAGTTCGCCGATGTGATCTCCGAGTTTCCGGAGGTGGTCGAGTTCTACCGCATGGCCGGTCAGGTGGACTATCTGCTGCGCGTCGCGGTGCCCGACATCGAGGCCTATGACGCCTTCTACAAGCGCCTGATCGCCAGAATCGACATTTCCGACGTGTCGACGTCTTTCGCCATGGAGCAGATCAAGTCCACCAGTGAGTTGCCGCTCGCCTATGTTCCAACGGAAAAGCCGCGCAACGAACGCGACGATTAAGCCCGCGGTGAAAAGGGGCTGGTGGCGCGACATATTCCATGAATGGGATATGTCTTGGCGTTGGCCGGTGCGAGGCGATACGATCAGGCAAAGGCCGGTCCGCTTCGGACACAGGGCCCAGGACAACACCACGGGAGGGTGCCATGCAGCGCAGGCGGAACTGGATCTTGATGCGGGGCGCGCGGGCGTTGCTGCTCGGTGGCGCGGCGCTGCTTGCAGCCGGCGCGTCCGCCTCGGCGCAGGACGGGGCGGCTCTTCCGGACGGGGCGACCGCCCTCACGGTGGAGCGAGCCTATGACGATGTGCGCTTCGACATGGAGAACGCCATCATCAACCGCGGTCTCGTCATCGACCATGTGTCGCATATCGGCGAGATGCTGGCGCGCACCGGCGCGGACGTCGGCTCCGACAAGGTGGTCTACGTCAACGCGGATGCGATGATGTTCTGCTCCGCGCGCCTGTCGCGCGCGGCGATGGAAGCCTCGCCCGGCAACATCGCCTTCTGTCCTTATGTGGTCTTTGCGTTCGAGACGCCGGATGCGCCGGGAAAGGTGACCGTCGGTTTCCGCCGGTTGGAGGAGGTCGGATCGGAGGCGTCAAAAAAGGCGCTTGCCGATGTCAACGCGCTGCTTGAGGAGATCGTTTCCGAAGCGGCCGGCCGATAGTGCGATCAAGCGGGCGCCTTTGATGCGGATGGCACAGGCGCCCGCTCTCGTCCGGTCGTTCACTCTCAGGCTGATGCCGGGAGATTACCTCCACATCTGCTGCCGAAATTCCTCGACCGTCACGTTGCCATCCTTGTTGGTGTCGGCAGCCTCGAAGCGGGCCTTGCCGCTGTCGATGAATTCGTCCCGGCTGACCTTGCCGTCGCCATCCTTGTCCATGGTGGCGAAACGGTCTTCCTTTGCCGCCTGGCGTTCTGACTGCCTGGCCGTGTTGAGGCCGGAGCCGGGCCCCATGCGCACAGACATGTATTCGTCTTTCGTCAGGGCGCCATTGTCGTCCGCATCCATGGCGGAATAGACGTCCTCGACGGAGGTGGCGGCCTCATCCGCCGTGACGACGCCGTTGGCGTCGGAGTCGATCGCACCGAAACGGCCCATCATCATCTGTCCGCCGCGCATTCCCTGGCCTGTTCCCATTCCCATGCCGCCACCGGCATTTTGCTGGGCAAAGACGGGCTGGGCGAGGGCAAGCGTCATGGCCAATGCCAAGATCGACACACGGTTCATCGGAGCCTCCTGTGTTGGCCCGACGCATGCTCTCCAGCCTGAACGGACAAGCGCGCGTCGAGCGCCGTCACCTGACCGGCGACGTAGCCAGTCTGGACCCCTGTGAGGTTTGCGTCTTGATGAGGATCAATATTTTCGAATAAAGGAATGTTTTAAAAGAGCGCGCGCCGGATCATGTGATCTGGCCATGCCCCCGGCACCCGTCTGGGGCACCGGGAGCGGATCGTCGCCGTCGCGCTTGCGACGTTACTTGTTATCGGGCTGCTGCAGACGTGCGATCAGGCTGGAGGTGTCCCAGCGATTGCCGCCCATTCCCTGCACTTCCGCATAAAACTGGTCGACCAGCGCCGTGACGGGCAGGCGGGCACCGGTCTCGTTGGCGGTTTTCAGGCAGATGCCCAGATCCTTGCGCATCCAGTCGACGGCGAAGCCGAACTCGAACTTGTTGTCGCGCATCGTTTCCCAGCGATTTTCCATCTGCCAGGACTGCGCGGCTCCCTTCGAGATCACATCGATCACCTTGGCCACGTCGAGATCCGCTTTCTTGGCGAAGTGAACCGCCTCGGAGAGGCCCTGCACGAGACCGGCGATGCAGATCTGGTTGACCATCTTGGTGAGCTGGCCGGCACCGGAGGGGCCCATCAGTCCGACCATCTTGGCAAAGCAGTCGATTGCCGGTCTGGCCTTGTCGAAATCTGCCTGGTCGCCGCCGACCATCACCGTCAGCGCGCCGTTCTCGGCGCCCGCCTGGCCGCCCGAGACCGGAGCGTCGAGGAAGCCGAAGCCCTTGGCGGATGCTGCCTGGGCAAGCTCGCGCGCGACTTCCGCCGAGGCCGTCGTGTTGTCGATGAAGATGGCGCCCGGCTTCATCGCCTGGAACGCGCCGTCGGGCCCGAGGGTGATGGCGCGCAGGTCCTCGTCGTTTCCAACGCAGGCGAAGACGAAATCGCAGTCGCGGGCGGCTTCAGCCGGGGTCGGCGCATGGGCGCCACCGTGTTCGGCAACCCATTTTTCCGCCTTCGCTGCCGTCCGGTTGTAGACCGTGACGTCGTGACCGCCCCGGTTCTTCAGGTGGCCGGCCATCGGATAGCCCATGACGCCAAGACCAATGAACGAAACTTTCGCCATCGCGCTTCTTCCCCTTTGTCGTGTCGGATTGGCTGCGCGAGGCCCGCTCCCGCGTCCCCCTGTCGCGCCGTGTCGCGGTTCCTGTGTAGCGCATTGACACGGAGCTGTCAGGGGGAGCGGAAGGATCAAAGGGGCAGCATGGCAAGCAGGCCGCGGAGCCGCCTGTGCAAGAGAGGTTCCGCCTGGCGCAGTCTCGCCGTCGACTGCCGACGCCGGCCTTCGGCGCCATCAGAACGGGTTGCGGTCATGAAAGTTTCTGCGAAAATGCCGAGCATCGATACGCCCTCCGTCTTGTGTTTGGATTGGCTGTATCGTGCGCCTCGAGTGGCCTTTTCGCCACTCAGGAAAAACCTGGAAACGTAAGGCAGTATTACAGATGGACTGGACCCATATGCCCCCGCTTTCCGGGCTGCGCGCCTTTGCCGCTATGGCGGAGGAGGGCACTTTCGCTGGCGCGGGACGCAAGCTCAACGTCAGCCACGCGGCGGTCAGCCAGCAGGTGCGCGCGCTGGAGGTGTGGTTCGGTTGCCAACTGGTGCGGCGCGAGGGCCGGGGCATGGCGCTGACCGGCGAAGGGCTGCGTCTTGCCGGGCATCTCGACACCGCCTTCTCGACGATGCGGCGCGCGGTAGACGAGCTTGCCGATGCCGACCGGATGCGGCCCTTGCAGGTGACGATGACGCCGGCATTCGCGGTGAGCTGGCTGATGCCCCGTCTGTCTGAGTTTCGCCATCGCCACCCGGGCATCGAGTTGATGCTCAACCCGACGGGCGAAGTGGTGGACCTGCAGCCAGGCGGAGTCGACCTGGCCATCCGTTATGGCGGCGGGGAGTGGCCGGGACTGGCGTCGGAGCCGCTCCTGCGGGCCTCCATCGTCGTCGTCGCGGCGCGTGCGCTTGTCGGCGACGAGGCGTTCCCTGAGCCTGCGCGGCTCGTCGACTTCCCCTGGATCCAGGAATACGGAACCGCCGAGGTTTCCGCCTGGCTCGACAGCCAGGGCGTGTTGTCGCGCAAGAACCTCAACATCGTTCACATGCCGGGCTACATGGTGCTCGAGGGGCTCAGACGCGGCGACGGGATCTCCGTCACCTCGCGGGCCTTCATCGAGCCGGAAATCCGATCCGGCGCGTTGCGGGTGCTGTTCGAGGATGCCTATCCCGGCAACGGCTATCACATGGTGACGCGCCCCGGCGTGCGCCGCGCGCCGCTCAAGGCCTTCATGTCGTGGTTGAAGACCCATCGTGTCGCGGAGACGGACGACACCGGCGCGACATAGGCCGGCACCGTCCGCATAAGCAAAGGGTCAGGCGCGGTGGATCAACGGATCGAGTGCGGCCGTCAGGTCGGCGATGAGGTCCTCCGCGCTTTCGATGCCGATCGAGAGGCGCAGCAGATTGACCGGGATGCCGCTTGCCTCGCCCTCGATGGTGTAGCGATGCTCCACCAGGCTTTCGACGCCGCCGAGCGAGGTGGCCCGCTTGATCAGCGACAGCCGGCCGGCGACGGCCAGCGCGTCCGCGGCGGTTCCCTTCACCAGAACCGACATCATGTAGCCGAAGCCGCCGTTCATCTGTCGCCGCGCGGCTTCATGCGCCGCGTGCGAGACGAGACCCGGATAGAGCACGGTCTCAATGGCCGGATGGGCCTCCAGCGCGGTGGCGACCGCCTGCGCGTTGGCACACATGCGCTCCATTCGCAGTGACAGGGTGCGCAGGCCGCGCAGCAGCAGATAGGCGTCGAAGGACGAGAGAACCGCGCCCGCGTCGTGGCGTTCCTCGCGCAGGAACCGCCAGGCGTCGCTGTCCGCATCGCGGCAGGAGACGATGCCGGCGAGCACGTCGGAATGGCCGTTGAGCGCCTTGGTGGCGGAATGCACGGCCAGATCCGCGCCCAGCTCCAGCGGTCGCATCAGCAGCGGCGTCGCCGCTGTGGCGTCGACGGCTACGACGGCATCGCAGTCGTGGGCCGCCTCGCTGATCGCCCTGACGTCTGCGACCTCGAGGAACGGGTTCGAGGGGACCTCCAGGAAAACGAGGGCGGGGCCGCATTCGCGCAGCGTTTCGCAGAAACGCGTGCCGTCGGCGGCATTCGCCTCGATCAGCGCGATACCCATGTGCTGGCAGTGCTTGCGCATCCACAAGGTGGTGCCCCAGTAGATGCCGGACTGCATGAGGATCGTCTGCCCGGGCTTCACCATGCGCGCCGTTGCGGCGATGGCGGCCATGCCGGAGGCAAAGAGCCTTGCTTCGGCGCCGCCCTCCAGGTCGGCGATCAGCGCCTCGATCTGGCGCGTGAGGTCGTTGTCGTCGCGGGAGTAGAGGTGGGTGGGGCTCGTCAGCCGGTAGGCCTCATCGCGGGCGAACGTGGTCGCGGTCGAGATCGGCGGCACCACGGCTCCCGTCGCCGGGTCGATCCCGCCGCCGCCATGGGCAAGCCTGGAGGCCGGGGAGAGCTTCGCATTGCGGGGAGTGTGCATGGGTCGTTCCGTCTGTTCTGTCGCGCGGGCAGGGGGGGCGGTGCGGATGATCCACACCGGCGAGCCGATGCGGAATGCCTGCCGGATCAAGGATCTGGCCGCATCGCGGGCCGCGCTCCGATGCCCAGATTCCTAGCGGTTTCGCGACATGTCCGCAATCGGCCTTTCGCTGCTCTATCGTTCCAGATGCCGGGTCAGACGGAGTTCCAGGACATCCCACACCCGACGCACCGTTTCGACGACCATCAGGTAGAGCACCGCCGCCCAGATGTAGGCCTGGAAGTCGTAGGTGCGCGAATAGGCACGGCCCGTCACCCCCATCAGGTCCTGCACGGTGATGATGGAGGCGATTGCCGACCCCTTGATCATCAGCACCAGCTCATTGCCATAGGGGCGGAGCGCTACGATCATCGCCTGCGGCAGGATGATCTTGCGGAAGGTGACGACGCGCCCGAGGCCGAGCGCCGCGGCCGCCTCCCACTGCCCCTTGTTCACGTTCAGCACGGCGCCGCGCAGGATCTCGGCCTGATAGGCGGAAGTGTTGAGCGCGAACGCCAGGACCGCGCAATACCAGGCGTCGCGGAAGAACCACCACAGGCCGATGTCGTTCAGGAACGGCTGGAAGCTACCGGACCCGTAATAGATCAGGAAAGTCTGGGCGATGAGCGGCGTGCCGCGGAAGAAATAGACATAGCCGAAGGCGAGCGCCGAGATCGCCTTCACCCGCGACTGGCGAGCCATGGCAACCGGCAGCGAGAGCGCGGCACCGATGACCATGGAGACCGCGACAAGCCTGATGGTGATGAGAACGCCGCGTTCATAGCGCTCCCAATAGGTCAGCAGGAAGTCCGACCCGATGTTGAGGGCCAGATAGAAGAGGAGCCCGATGCCGGCGATGGCCCAGACCGTCATCAGCGCATGGCCTGCGATGCGTGCCTCGCTCCATCCCTGCCGGCGGGCGGGCGGGGGCGTGCGCGCCGGGATCGGCGCGTTGCGGACGAAACCCGTCATCGCCGGACCTCCCCGCGTCTGCTCCAGATCTCGATGCGCGTCAGGCCGATGGAAGAGATCATCGAGAGCGCCAGATAGATCAGGCAGGCGACGCCGAAGAACAGGAAGGGGGCCTTCTCCACCCGCGCGGCAATGCCCGACCAGCGCAGCAGGTCGTCGAGGCCGACGACGGAGACCAGGGCGGTTTCCTTGAGCAGGATCAGCCAGAGGTTGCCGAGCGCCGGCAGGGCGAGGCGGATGAGCTGGGGAAAGATCACGAGGCGCATCGTCTGCCGGCGACTGAGCCCGAGCGCCTGGCCGCCTTCGTACTGGCCGTAGGGAATGCCGCGAAACGCCGAGACGAAAGCTTCCGATGCGTAGGAGGAAAACACCAGTGACAGGGCGACCATGCCCGCGACAAAGGAGTTCACGTTGATCTGGATCAGAACGTTGAGCGCGATCTGCACGCCGTAATAGACGAGGAACAGCGTCAGCAGTTCGGGCAGGCCTCGAAAGATCGTGGTGTAGACATCTGCCGCCGCCCGCAGCGACGCCTCCTCGGATTTCTTGGCAAGCGCCAAAAGGAAGCCGATGACCAGCCCGAAGGGAAGCGAGGCGAGGGCAAGGCTGATCGTCACCAGCGTGCCACGGGCAATCTCGTCTCCCCATCCCTCGGGGCCGAAGGAAATCAGGGTCAGCGCGTCGTTCATCGTCTCGGACCGCGTCGGGGCATGTCGCGACATGGCGGCATCCCGGGAAATGTCTCACGAACGCCGGCGGGCGTCAGCGGGCGTTGCCCGCGTGTCGCCCGCCGGTTTCGTCGCGGATCCGGTCAGTCGCCGTAGACGTCGAAGTCGAAATACTGGTCCTGGATCTCGGTGTATTTGCCGTTCGCGCGGATCGCCTTGATCGCCTCGTTGAACTTTGTCTTGAGGTCGTCTTCGCCTTTGCGGATGGCGATGCCGACGCCGGGGCCGTTGATCTCCGGGTCCGGCGTCAGCGTGCCGAGCAGCTTGCAGCAGGCGCCGTCATCGGAGGCAAGCCAGTCGGACAGCACCACCACGTCGTCGATGGCCGCGTCGAGGCGGCCGGAGGACAGGTCGAGCTTGTACTCGTCCGGGGTCGGATAGAGCTTCAGCTCGGCCGAGGGCAGTTTCGCCTCGGCGTAGTTCGAATGCGTCGTCGACGACTGCGCGCCGAGGAACTTGCCGGCGAGCCCGGCGTCAGAGGCCTCGGTGATGTCTGAGTCCTTCGGAACGGCGATGCCCGGGGGCGTGTTGTAATACTTGTCGGTGAAATCGACTTCCTTGAGCCGCTCCTCCGTGATCGACATGGACGCGATCACCGCGTCGAACTTGCCGGCCTGAAGGGCGGGGATCATGCCTTTCCATTCCTGAGTGACAAACTCGCACTCGACCTTCATCTCCACGCAAAGGGCCTTGGCGATGTCGACATCGAAGCCGACGAGCTGGCCGTCGGAGGTCAGGTTGTTGAAGGGGGGGTAGGCCCCTTCGGTGGCGATGCGGACCTTGGTCCAGTCCTTGGCCTCGGCTCCTCCAACGGCAGTGAGGAAGATGGCTGCGGCTGCTGCGATTTTCATGAAACGCATGATTGCGTGTCCCCTGGTGCAATAAGGTTTATTTTCCGGAACGACTTCGCGCTCCTTTCTGGAAGGTGTCATCCTTCCATGAACCTCAAGCTGATTTCAATATTGTTGAATCGTGCCGGGGGAAATTGCCGATGGATGACGCAGCGTTGCCCTGTTCAACGCGGAAGCAGGCCGAGCTCCGGAAAGGGAAGGAAGTCGACGAGGTCGCCGGGACGGATCTCAGTTGTCGCCTCGGGGATCTCGATGAGCCCGTCGGCGGCGCGCAGGCCGGAGATCAGGCCCGAGCCGTCGCGGGCAAACTTGTCGACGACCGTGCGTCCGGCCGGGTCGCTCGCCAAGGTGCCGCGGTAGAACTCGCGCCGGTCCGCCTTCTTCCTCGGCACGCCAAAGGCCGCCGGCACCTGGAAACGATGCGGATGGACGAAGCCGGCGCCCGAAAGCGCCGAGATCACCGGGCGGGCGTAGAGCAGGAAGCAGACCATCGCCGCGACCGGGTTTCCGGGGAGGCCGAGCACCACGCAATCGCCGATCTGGCCGAAGCTCATCGGCCGCCCGGGCTTGATCGCGAGCTGCCACATGTGACGGCTGCCGAGCGCGTCGAGAGCCGCGACCATGTGGTCCTCCTCTCCGCGCGAGGCTCCGCCGGAGGTCAGCACCAGGTCGTGGGTCCTGGCGGCCTGGGCCAGCGCCTCGTGCACGACGTCTGGCTTGTCCGGCAGCACGCCGAGATCGGTGGCGGTGGCGCCGGTTCCCTCGACCAGCGCCTTCAGCAGAAAGTGGTTGGCGTCATAGACGCCACCCGGCGGCAGCGGTTCGCCGGGGCGGCGGATCTCGTCACCGCTCGAGACCAGAGCGACACGGAGCCTGCGGAAGACATCGATTTCGGCCTGCCCGGTGGAGGCGATGGCGGCAAGGTCCTGTGGGCGCAGGCGGGTGCCGGCATCGAGAAGCGGCGCGCCCGCCCTGAGATCCTCGCCGGCGCGCCGACGGTTGGCGCCGGGCTTCAGACCGTCGGGCACGGCGACGACGGCTGCGCCGCCGGTCTCCTCGATGGCGCAGTCTTCCTGCATGGCGACCGTGTCGGCGCCCTGGGGCATGACCGCGCCGGTGAAGATCCGCGCAGCCGTGCCGGGCGGCAGGGGGGCGTTCGCGGGGTGGCCGGCTGCAATCCGCGCGGCAATCTTCAGCCGGCCGTTGCACGCGAGGTAGCTGGCGTGTGCGAAGGCATAGCCGTCGACGGCGGAATTGTCGTCCGCCGGCACATCGCGCGGCGCGCTGACCGTTTCGGCGAGAACCCGCCCGCAACCCGAGCCGAGCGGCACCCGCTCGCACCCGGTAACGCCCGTCAGCCGCGCTTCGAGGATCTCGAGCGCCTCCGCATGGCGCAGCCGGTCGCGGTCGTGCAGAAAGCAGTCATCCTTGAGCTTTCTACTGCCCGCCATCGCGCGTCCTTTCGGCGGCGTGGAGACCGCATTCGGCTAGGATGAAATCCGCCATGGCGGCCACGTCATCGAGATCGAAGACCGGCAGGCCATGGGTTTCGCATCGGTGGTCCGTGGCGATGGCCCGGATTGCCGGATCGCCGGGCGCAAGCGGCCCCTTGTCCCTGGAGGCCGACCTGCGGGCCTCGATCTTCGGATGCCCCTCGCGCTTGAAGCCTTCTATCAGCACAAGATCGCAAGGCCCCAGCCTGTCGACGATTTCCGCAAGCGCCGGCTCTTCCTCGTCGCGCAATTCGTGCATCACTGCAATACGGTGGGCGGAGACGAGCGCCACCTCCCGCGCACCCGCCTCGCGGTGGCGGAAGCTGTCCGTGCCAGGCGTGTCGATGTCGACGCCATGATGGGCGTGCTTGACGGTCGAGACCGTCAGGCCACGTCCGACGATTTCGCTTACCAGCCGCTCGACGAGCGTGGTCTTGCCGGAATTCTTCCAGCCGGTGACACCGAAGAGCGGCGGGCGGGCGGGCGTCATTGCGAGCCTCCGGAGCGGGCGCGGGCGGACGCTTCGGCAAGTTCCTCCGGCGTGTTGATGTTGAAGAAGGGATCGCCGCCCCCGGTGCTTGCGCCAAAGTCGGCAATGGCATTGTCATGGGCGTCGACGAAGGCGAGCACCTTGCGGGTCGTCGCCTCCCGCAGGAAACGCTCCAGTGCATCGGCCAGCGCCACCGGCCAGTAGCCGAAGACCGGATGCAGATGCCCGTCGGCCTTGGCCAGCACGATCCTGTCGATCTGCGCTCCGCGTACGCTGATCAGCCGGGTGACGAGATCTGTTGGGAAGAACGGCGTGTCACCGGCGACCGAGACGACGCCCGGCACCTCCGGCCTGTTCGTTTGCGCCCACCTGAGGCCCGCCAGCACGCCGGCGAGCGGCCCGGCGAACCCTTCGACCGGATCCGCTGCGACGGGAAGCGCGAAGCTGGCGAAACGGGCGGCATCGCCATTGGCGTTCAGCACCATCGGCCCGACCTGCGGCGCGAGCCGGTCGATCACATGTGCAAGCAGAGGGCGTCCGTCCAGGGCGAGAAGCGGCTTGTCGCCGCCGCCCATGCGCCGTGCCAGTCCGCCGGCGAGAATGCAGCCCGCAAGGCCGGATTGCCCTGAGGTCGGGGCGGCCGTCCGGGTCATGCGTCCTGCGCCTTCTCGGGGAGCGTCATCGTTTCGTGCAAGGCCAATCTCCGCAGCCTTCCTTGGGGGATCCGCCCGGGCGTCGTCTCGATGCCTCGCGGTCAGGATCACAACCTAGGAAGCCCGGCCGCATCCTGGCAAGGGGGGCGAGGAGAAAGGCGCGGGAAAGTCGCAGACAGGTGGCGTGAGCGGTGACTGGAAAAAGGTAATCGCCGTTTTATCTCAAGGAGATGCGGGGCATTCCGGAATCGTTTTGCAAACCATCGAGTCACGGCGCATGGAGCTAGGCGGACATGCGCCGGCCGATCTCGGGACCTCGCGAAAGGCGAGCCGATGCGAAGATCGTGACCGAGACGATATCGTCATGGGTCACCAGATCCGGTGATTGCATGATCGGCATGGAGAGGCTCGACAGAACGCCATCATGGGCGTCGAGCGCGTCGCAGAAGAAGAGCGGCAGATCAGGCAGTATGCGAGACGTCGCCGTCCGGACTTCGATGATGGTCGGCTGGTTGTGGCGCGTGTCGCGTGCGATCCGCCCATAGGCTGCCATCACCTCGGCCTCCGGTCCTTCGATCATCTGGAAGAACGAGGGGCCCGCCAGAATCAGGGCGCCGGTGACATTGTCTCGCTTGTTGTTGTGGCGCGAGCGGCTGGTGATCCGCTCGATTTCCTCTTCGAGCGAAAGCGCCATGTTGGCGAAGTTCGGTGTGCTGCGGTAGCAAAGCCGCGTGATCGACATCGTGAGCCCCAAGGGTATGTTCCTGTGATCTGGAGCTTACGGTGGACCTGTTCGAGTTCCGTAATCCGGTCCGTAAATTCTGAAATCAATTCATTAACTTGGCGGCAAGCAGTTGCGCGGATCGTAAAATACCGGATGTCATTGTGGACCCAGCGTCAAGCGCGTCCCGCACGCCGCAAAGCCGCGCGGGAAACGGTAAATGCGGCACTCAGACAAGCATCGCCTGATGGGTGAAACGCGCAGGTGCCAGCCGTTCTCCGATGGGCGCGAAGGCCTCGCGCATGGCGGCAAGCCCGGGCGCGGGCTCCTGCGCCAGCTGATCGATTCGCGCGCCGACGGCATCGGTTGCCTCGCGATAGTCGGCGAAATAGAGCCAGCAACGCGGGAAGCTTCGTGCCTCGACGGGGCCTTCGCACAGTGTCGTCAGCGCGCTCAGACGCGGATCGCGCGCGGTGCAGTCCCTGGTGTCCGAAAGGCCGGTCGGCTCGCCCTCGATCCACTGCACGATGCAATCAGGATAGAGCAGCAGTGCGCCGGTCACGCAATTGAGCCGGTTGAGCTTGCGCGCGCGCGCCAGAACGGTCTCGATTTCGGCGTCGACCGGCGCGCGCACTGCGCTCCAGTTGATCTTCGCGGTAAGGCAGACTGCGGTGAGGGGCATGACAGGCTTCTTTCACGAATGTCTCTGCTGTCATGAGCCTGACACCGGAACCTAGCGGAACCGTTAAGAGATCCCTCCAAAATCGTTAAAATGCGCCGGATCCGATCACGTTTCCTCTCCGTTTTGCAATGCGGCCGCCTGTCTGTGAATGTCGGAGGGACGCGATGTCGCGGGATTGGCGATTGACGCAAGTTGCATTCGCCTTACGTTCCGCACCCAACAGCGAACGCTAGGGGTGACGAATGTTCTGGAAATCGAAGGGGGGTGGGATGCCGACACGCGAGGATGTGCTCAAGGAGCTTTCCAAGGTCAAGGGACCGGATCTTGAGGGCGATATCGTCTCTCTCGGTCTCGTTTCCGACGTGTTCATTTCCGACGGCCGCGTCATCTTCTCGATCACCGTGCCGGCCGAGCGGGCACAGGAGCTCGAGCCCTTGCGTCAGGCTGCGGAAAAGGTCGTCTCGAAGCTGCCCGGCGTCGAGAAGGCGCTCGTTGCGCTGACGTCGGAGCGCAAAGGGGGAGGGCAGGGAGCCGCGCCGGCGCCCGTGCGCCCGGCGCCGAAGGCCGGCGATGCCGCCAGCGTGCCGCCGCCGATGCGTGCTGGCGGCGCTCAGCCCGGTGGCGCGGCGGCGAAGCCCGGCGTGCCTGGCGTCAAGGCGATCATTGCCGTCGCCTCCGGCAAGGGCGGCGTCGGCAAGTCCACGACGACCTGCAATCTGGCGCTGGCGCTTCAGGCCAACGGGTTGAAGGTCGGTGTGCTTGACGCCGACATCTACGGCCCCTCGATCCCGCGCCTCTTCCATGTCACCGGACGACCGGAGCCGGTTTCGGGGCGCATTCTCAAGCCGCTCGAGGGCTATGGCGTCAAGGTCATGTCCATGGGCTTCCTCGTCGATGAGGAGACGCCGATGATCTGGCGCGGGCCGATGGTGATCTCCGCGATCACCCAGATGCTGCGCGAGGTCGAATGGGGCGAGCTCGACGTTCTCGTCGTCGACATGCCGCCGGGCACGGGCGATGCTCAGCTCACCATGGCGCAGAACGTGCCGCTCGCCGGTGTTGTCATCGTGTCCACGCCGCAGGATCTGGCGCTGATCGACGCCCGCAAGGGGCTCAACATGTTCCGCAAGGTCGACGTGCCGCTTCTCGGCATCATCGAGAACATGAGCTACTTCCTCTGTCCAGACTGCGGCGGGCGACATGACATCTTTGGCCACGGCGGCGCCCGTACCGAGGCCGAGCGTCTCGGCGTGCCGTTCCTTGGCGAGGTGCCGCTCGACATGGCCATTCGCGAAACCTCGGATGCAGGCACGCCGGTGACCGTCTCAGACGCAGACGGCGCGCATGCCAGGATCTACCGGGATATTGCCGAGAAGGTCTGGGCCGAGGTCGCGCGCAACCGCGACGGCGGCCATCGCGCTGCACCCAAGATCGTCCTCGAGAGCTGAGCGGGAGACAGCCCGCTTGCCCCGGCGCGAGACCGCGCCGGGGCGAATCTTTGCTTTGCCGACCAGGCGAAGAAAGATGAGTAATACAATCATGTTTCAGGGATCTACATGCGCTGAAGGCTGTTTTTCATGCCGGTGGCGTCGATATGTCACGAGAGCTTGAGGACATTGTGGATAGGCGATTGTGCGTCGCACAAGCGTCGATCCGTCCCTGCCTATGCGATTTGTGTCTTTCTGTGTTTTAATTTTCTTATTTGTCTGAAAAATATGAGAAAAAATCAAATTTAAGCTTGCGCGACGCAGCACTTAAAGCGTTTGCATCGTCGTATTCGTCATGTCTATTCTGCCGATGAGGGAGACTGCCTTGGGCTGGTGTTTGCCGGTCGAAGGCTCAACTACAGAGCATGTGCAGCAAAAGCGCGCATGCGAGGTACGAGATGACCGCTGAAAATGGCGCAAGGGCACTCATGACAATTACGGAAGAAGACCGGGACCGCGCGGCGGTTTATGATCTTCTCGCGTCCGCGCTCGCTGGCCCGGTCGGGCAGGACTGGCTTGATGTGGTTTGCGGCCTTTCGGGTGGCGACGGCGCACTCGGACAGGCGGTCGGCGACCTGGCGACCGCGGCGCGCAAGGCCGACCCGGAACGGGTTGCACGCGACTACCACGATCTTTTCATCGGCGTTGGCCGGGGCGAGCTCGTTCCCTACGGCTCCTTCTATCTGACCGGTTTCCTGAACGAGAAGCCGCTGGCGCTTCTGCGTCAGGACATGCGGCGCCTGGGCATCGAGCGCGATCCCTCGGTCAGCGAGCCGGAGGACCATATCGCGGCCGAGTGCCAGATGATGGCCGGGCTCATCATCGGGGACTTCGGCAGCGGCGAGCCGGAGGCGGCGGGCCGCTTCTTCCGCGCCCATCTTTCGACCTGGGCGCCGTATTTCTTCAAGGATCTCGCAGCCTCGACCTCGGGTGATCTCTATCCGGCCATTGGCCGGCTGGGCCTCGCCTTCCTGGAGATCGAGGCGCAGCTTGACGTCATGTTCGAGGCGTCGTGACGCAACACGTGGCCCGCCCGGGCGCGGCTGACTGAGGAGAGTGGACATGAAACGCAAGGATACGGCCGTTGAGGCCGACCGTCGCAGCTTCCTGAAGCTTGCCGGCCTGGGCGTCGTGGCGGCGCCAGCGGCTCTTGTCGCTAGTGAAAAGGCGGAGGCGGCCGCGCCGACGTCGAAGACCGCCGCGGGCTACCGCGAGACCGAGCACGTCAAGCGCGTCTACGAGACGTCGAGCTTCTGAGCGGCGATGGGGTTCGGTCCGCAAGGCCGAGCCGCCGGATCCGATAACATTTCGCGAGGCGCCCGCGCCGTTCCGCATCGAGGGAACGGGAGGCGGGCAGGGAAGTGCAAAGCGCTCCCGCCGCGCGGTTCGAGGGAGAAACGAGATGCTGAGAAAGAAGACGAGCTCCGTCGCCCGTCGCACGCGGCTTGCCTCCGCGATCGAGGCCATCGGCGCGAGTGCCATGGACCGGCGCACCTTCCTGCGTCGCTCGGGCCTGGCGGCCGGCGGGCTAGCCGCTGCCGGCGCCTTCACCGGCGGCATGGTCCGCAAGGCGGAAGCCGCGGGGCCGACGAGCGCCTCGACCGAGATCAAGAAGACGATCTGCACGCATTGTTCGGTCGGCTGCACGGTTCTGGCCGAAGTGCAGGACGGTGTCTGGACGGGACAGGAGCCGGGCTTCGACAGCCCCTTCAATCTCGGCTCGCACTGCGCCAAGGGTGCTTCGGTGCGCGAGCACGCCCATGGCGAGCGGCGCCTGAAATATCCGACCAAGCTGGTCGATGGAAAATGGGTGCGCGTTTCCTGGGAAGAGGCGATCAACGAGATCGGCGACCAGATGCTGAAGATCCGCGAAGAAAGCGGACCTGACAGCGTTTATTGGCTCGGCTCGGCCAAGCACTCCAACGAGCAGGCCTATCTGGTGCGCAAGTTCGCTGCCTTCTGGGGCACGAACAACGTAGATCACCAGGCGCGTATCTGTCACTCGACCACGGTCGCGGGTGTTGCCAACACCTGGGGCTATGGCGCGATGACGAATTCCTACAACGACATTCACAATTCCAAGGCGATCCTGATCATCGGTGGCAATCCCGCCGAGGCGCATCCGGTGTCCCTCCTGCATGTGCTCAAGGCCAAGGAAGAGAACAACGCACCGCTGATCGTTTGCGATCCGCGTTTCACCCGCACGGCTGCCCATGCGAGCGAATATGTCCGCTTCCGCCCGGGCTCCGACGTCGCGCTGGTGTGGGGCATTCTCTGGCACATCCTCGAGAACGGCTGGGAAGACCGCGAGTTCATCCGTCAGCGTGTGTGGGGCATGGACGAGATCCGCGTCGAGGTGGCCAAGTGGACACCGGAAGAGGTCGAGCGCGTCACCGGCGTTCCGGGGTCTCAGCTTCGCCGGGTCGCGCGCACGCTCGCGAACAACCGGCCGGGCACGCTGATCTGGTGCATGGGCGGCACCCAGCACACCAATGGCAACAACAACACCCGCGCCTACTGCATCCTGCAGCTTGCCCTCGGAAACATGGGCAAGGCCGGCGGTGGCACCAACATCTTCCGCGGCCATGACAACGTCCAGGGCGCCACGGACCTTGGCGTGCTCGCCGACACGCTGCCCGGTTACTACGGACTTGCCGAAGGCTCCTGGAAGCACTGGGCCCGCGTATGGCAGGTGCCTTACGAGGACCTCGCCGCGCGGTTCGCCACGATGAAGGCAGCCGACGGCAGCGACAAACCGATGATGTTCGAGACCGGTATTCCGGTGTCGCGGTGGATCGACGGCGTGCTCGAGGAAAAGGCGAACCTTCAGCAGCCGGACAACACCCGCGCCATGGTGTTCTGGGGCCATGCGCCGAACTCGCAGACCCGTCTCCCGGACATGAAGCGGGCGATGGAGAAGCTTGATCTTCTCGTGATCGTCGATCCGTTCCCGACGATGTCGGCGGTCATGCACGACCGCAAGGACGGCGTCTACCTGCTGCCGGCGACGACGCAGTTCGAGACCTACGGCTCGGTGACCGCCTCGAACCGCTCGCTGCAGTGGCGCGAGAAGGTGGTTGAGCCGCTCTTTGAGTCCAAGCCCGACCACGTCATCGCCTACCTTCTGGCCAAGAAGTTCGGCTTCGAGGAGCCGATGTTCAAGAACATCGAGGTCAATGGCGACGAGCCGCTGATCGAGGATGTGACCCGCGAGTTCAACCGCGGCATGTGGACCATCGGCTACACCGGCCAGTCGCCGGAGCGGATGAAGAAGCACATGGCCAACCAGCACACCTTTGACCGCACGACGCTGCGCGCCAACGGCGGCCCGGCCGACGGTGATTTCTACGGCCTGCCGTGGCCGAGCTGGGGAACGGCGGAGATGAACCACCCCGGCTCCGCCGTGCTCTATGACACCTCGCTGCCGGTCGCCGAGGGCGGCATGGGCTTTCGTGCCCGCTTCGGCGTGGAGAAGGACGGCGACAACCTGCTCGCCGAAGGGTCCTGGCCGGTCGGATCGGAGATCGAGGACGGCTATCCTGAGTTCACCATGGCCATGCTGATCAAGCTGGGCTGGGACAAGGATCTGACGCCGTACGAGCGCCGGATGATCGAGTGGGTTGCCGGCATGGTCAATGACATGCCCTCCTCGGAAGAGGTCGGCGAGACCTCGCACAGCGGGGACATCCCGTCTGACTACAACGACAAGGTTGGCGGTGTGAACTGGAAGACCGACCTGTCCGGCGGCATCCAGCGTGTCGCGATCAAGCACGGCTGCGCGCCCTACGGCAACGCCAAGGCCCGCGCCGTCGTGTGGACCTTCCCGGACCCGGTGCCCCTGCACCGCGAGCCGCTCTACACGAGCCGTCGCGACCTGCTCGACAAATACGCGACCTATGAGGACAAGACCTTCTGGCGCGTGCCGACCCGCTACAAGTCGATCCAGGTGAACGACTACTCCAAGGACTTCCCGATCATCCTGACCTCGGGACGTCTGGTCGAGTATGAAGGCGGTGGCGACGAGACCCGCTCGAACCCGTGGCTTGCCGAGCTTCAGCAGGACATGTTCATCGAGGTCAATCCGCGCGACGCCAACAACATCGGCATCCGCGACGGCGAGATGGTCTGGGTTCACGGTCCCGAAGGCGGCAAGGTCCGCGTCATGGCGATGGTGACGGAGCGCGTCGGCACCGGCGTTGCCTTCATGCCGTTCCACTTCGGCGGCTTCTTCCAGGGCGAGGATCAGCGCCACAAGTATCCCAAGGGTGCCGACCCGTATGTCCTGGGCGAGGCGACCAACACCGCCCAGACCTACGGCTACGACAGCGTCACCCAGATGCAAGAGACAAAGGCCACGCTTTGCCGCATCGAGCGCGTGGGCTGAGGAGGATAGATCATGGCACGGATGAAATTCCTCTGTGACGCCGAGCGCTGCATCGAGTGCAACGCCTGCGTCACGGCCTGCAAGAACGAGAACGAGGTGCCCTGGGGCATCAACCGCCGCCGCGTCGTCACCATCAGCGACGGCAAGCCCGGCGAACGCTCGATCTCGGTTGCCTGCATGCATTGCTCGGACGCGCCCTGCATGGCGGTGTGCCCGGTCGACTGCTTCTATCAGACCGACGAGGGCGTGGTCCTGCATTCCAAGGACCTGTGCATCGGCTGCGGCTACTGCTTCTACGCCTGTCCCTTTGGCGCGCCGCAGTATCCGCAGGCCGGCAACTTCGGCTCGCGCGGCAAGATGGACAAGTGCACCTTCTGCGCCGGTGGTCCGGAGGTCGACAATTCGTCCGCTGAATACGCCAAATACGGCCGCAACCGTCTCGCCGAGGGCAAGCTGCCGCTCTGCGCGGAGATGTGCTCGACCAAGGCGCTGTTGGCCGGCGATGGCGATGTGGTCTCCAGGATCTACCGCGAGCGCGTTGTCGCCCGCGGCTTCGGCGCCGGTGCATGGGGCTGGGGCACGGCCTACGAGAAGAAGGCCGGCACTCTTTGATGCGCTGCCGGCCGCTTTCCCTGCAAGGGGCGCTGGCCTGACCGCATGGAGCAACGGACACACGGGAGCGGGGTGGGGATATGAGCCCCATCCCGCTTCCGCGCTTCGCGGGGAGCCGTCAAGGGTCCTGAAAATCCGGATCTTCCGGGAGCCATCTGCCCGGGCATGGAGATGAAGACGTGAAATCTCGACGGAGTGCAATCTGTGCGTTGGCCGTTTCGGCCGTGGTTCTGGCGCTGGTGCCGGGGTGTCGCGAGGAAGAGCGCGACCGTCCGCTCGTGCTCGAGAAGGGTGTCTATCAGGGCGAGCCCGATCAGCCTCTGAGCGAGGCGCAGTTGCACGAGTTGCGCCAGCGCGGGCTTCGGCAAAGCTTCTGAAGAGCGGCCGGCCACGCGGACGGGCGGCGGCCGTGCGACAATCGGGTCTGAACGAACAGGCCATCATCCCGACGGGCGCGGGCGAAACCGGCGCGACAGGGAAACGAGGAGCGTGAAACGATGCGGTCAGCGCCAGACGGACGGATTTCGCGGTTCATGCGCGCATTGGTGACGGCGACCCTTTTGCTGGTCGCCTGCGGGGCGTTTGCCACGCTTGCCCCCTCCGCATGGGCCCAGCAGGGCACGGTGCGCCCGCCGCAGGATGCGTCTCCCGTCGAAGGGCATGTGCCCGGCGATGTGCTTGGCACCACCTCGGATGCAGAGATGTGGCGTGAGATCCGCCGCGGGGCTGCTGGCAACGTCTCCATCCCCGACAAGAAGTCCGCACGTCTCGTGCAGTCGGAAGGCGAGCTCTGGCGCGCGCTCAAGAATGGCCCCATCGCGCTTTATGGCGCCTGGGCGATGCTCGGCATCTTGGTGCTTCTGTGCCTGTTCTTCGCCCTGCGCGGGCGCATTCGTATCGAGCATGGGCGCAGCGACGAGACCATCACCCGCTTCATCGCGGTCGAGCGCTTCGGTCACTGGCTGACCGCCTCGTCCTTCGTGATCCTCGGCCTTACCGGCCTCAATGTCATGTATGGGCGCTATGTGCTGCTGCCGGTGGTTGGAGCGGATGCGTTTTCCGCGGTCACATGGTGGGGCAAGCATTTGCACAACTATCTGGCCTTTGCCTTCATGGCCGGCCTGGTCCTCATTTTCGTGATGTGGGTGCGCCACAACCTGCCCGACCGAACCGACATCAAATGGGTGTTGCAGGCAGGCGGCCTTTTTTCCAAGCGCCTGCATCCTCCGGCGAAGAAGTTCAACGCCGGCCAGAAAGTGATCTTCTGGCTGACGATCCTCGGTGGCGTCTCGATTTCCGTCTCGGGCTGGTCACTGCTCTTTCCGTTCACCACGCATCTGTTCTCCGACACCTTCGCGCTCGTGAACTCTCTCGTCGGTACCGACTTGCCGACGCCACTGACCACCCTTCAGGAGCAGCAGCTTGCTTCGCTCTGGCATTCGGTCATGGGCGTCTTCCTGGTCTGTGTGATCATCGCCCACATCTACATCGGCTCCATCGGTATGGAGGGTGCCTTTGACGCGATGGGTTCCGGGGAGGTCGACCTCAACTGGGCGCGCGAGCACCACTCGCTGTGGGTCGAGGAGGTTCAGGCGCGCGAGGACGGTGGCGAGGCGAGGCCGACAACGCATCCGGCCGAGTGATCCTCCAGGCCATGTGACTTTCGCAGCGGCACGCTGGGGAGCGGGCCGCCGGCGAGTGGATAAGGAAATGCGGAAATGAAGGCGTTCGTGAGCGCTTTGGTCGTTGCTGGTGTGATCGGAACCGGGGCCTGGGCGGTGCTGAGCTTCGGGCTCGACTATTCGTCCGCCCGCGTCTACGCCCCGAAGAACCCGGAGGCGGTGCGCCTGTCACCGGGCGACGGCCTGCGCAAGGAAGACTGAGCCGCGGAATCCGCAGCTGTTTGCACTGACCCGGCAAGAGGTTGGGCCGACCGTCTGAATCGATTTCGCAAGGTCTTTTGCCGGATGGGGATCCGGTTTCGTCTGATGGGGTGAAGACGATGAATCCATATGTCCGACACGGAGCGCATCTCGTTGGCGCTCCTTGCTTTTTGCATGCCGGTGCCCGTTCCGGCGCACGAGCGTGAGATGACGTTGGCCGATGCTCCTCAACTGCCGCCGCTCTTGACCGGCCATCCCGTCGAGGCGGGGTCTTCAGTCTTCGAGCGGGCGCGCCAGGGCGCGCGTGACGGGCTGTTTCGCGCCGGCGATTTCCTCTGGTCCCGCGACCGCGAGCGGGTCGCCTTCACCCTGGTTCTGGAGCCGGAGATCGATCCGGAGCACTGTGCGCAGATGCTGTTTCTGGCCATGGTCGCGGCGGTTGACGCCATTGGCGCGCGGCTGCCGCCCGAGATCGCACTCACGCACCGCTGGCCGAACATCCTGCTTGCCAACGGCGCGGTCGTTGGCGAGGGCCGCGTTGCGTGGAGCGAGACCGGTGACGCCAACGGAACGCCGGACTGGATGATCGTCGGCCTCTTCGTGCGCCTGGCGCCGATCGGGGGGGAGCTTGAGCCGGGCCAGACGCCGGAGCTGACCAGCCTCTTCGATGAAGGGGCGGGGGGGCTCGACAGCACGCAGGCGCTTGAATCCATCTCACGGCATCTGCTCACCTGGCTGAATCGCTGGGAGCACGACGGTTTCTCACATGTGGTGGAGGCGTGGCTCTACCGTGCAGACGGATACCTTGGGACCATGGCGGTGGACACCGGCGCGGGAAGAAGCTCGGGCCGGTTTCTCGGGCTGGACGAATGCGGCAATCTGCTGTTGAAGCAGGAAGGTCTGGAGGGCGGAACACGGGCGGTCATGCTCGACACCGCGCTCGCGCACGCAGAAACCGAAAAGGGACCCCGCACATGAAGCGCTTGCTCAAGGCCATCCGCCTCGATCACTCGGACACCCGCGTATTTCCGACTGCGGCCGAGCCCGGCGACTGGCTCATCCCCGGCACCTTCGCATTCCGCGCCTACACGCAGGAGGGGCTCTCCGGAAAGGTCGAGCAGGCATTCCTTTCCGGCTTCCTGTCGCTCGGCAACTTCGGTTGGTCAACCTTCGCCACGGCGGACACGATCTCGCAGGAGGATCTGGCCGGACTGATCGACCGGCTGGCGGCTCATTTCGTCGAGGAGGAAGGCGCGCCGTCCGTCGAGGCCGCGCGTTCGGTTGCCGAGGCGGAGATCGCCGACGCCTGCGATCTTGCCGAGGGCGTCGAGGGAAGCGCGCTGCTGACCATTGAGCGGACCCTGGATGAGGAAGGCCAGTTGCACGAGCGCTTCCAGCTGTTTTCTCCCGACGACGAGGAGGGGGAGGAGCCCCACGCACGCGTGTGGGACGTGGAAGAGGACGATTGATGCCGGCGTTCTGGAGATCGTCGGGCCTGCATCTCGTGACGCGCGACGCCAATGGCTGGCTGTCGGTGAGCGGCGATTTTCTGCGCGCCTATTTCACACGCCCCGAGGTCCATCCGGTCGAGGAGTCCTGCCCGGCTGAGCATGCGCTCTTCGAGAAGCTGATGGAGGATCCCTTCGTTCGGGTGACGGAGGAGGACATCGCCGCCATCGTTGATCCGGATGCTGCGGACAACTATCGCGTCGTGCTGCGGTTTCGCGATCATCTGGCGGAAAGCGGAACAATCGAGCGCGCCTATGCGGCTCTGTTCGAGAAGGGTGGCGGCATCGCCCTCCCGCCGATGTTCATCGACCAGATGGTCCATCTCGTCTTGCACAATGTCCTGCGCAAGATTGCCGACCCGCTACGCGCGCGGGCGGGCGAGCTGTTCTTTCGTGAACAGTCGGTGACCACCGCCGACGGGCAGCTGATGCTGGCCGACGCCGAGATTGTCGAGACCTATTCGCGCACCGGTGGCCTCGGCGGGCTCGGCGCGCTGCTGGCGGAAGCCGGCACCCCGGCGCGCTCCGTTGCACTTGATGTGCTGGGTGAGGACAACCGGGAGATCTACTGGGACAGGTCCGACCGTTTCGATACGGCCATCGACTTCCGCTTCACCGAGCCCGCGCTCGATGCCTTCGCCCGGGTGCTGGAAAGCTGGATCGGTCATTTCCACGGGATTTCGGTGCGCATCCAGCCGCAGCGCTCGATCCGCGACGAGCGCTGGTCATGGCACGTCGGCCTCGACGCGGATTCGACGCGGATCCTGAACGCCCTTTACGAAGGCGCTCCGCTGGGCGAAGGTGATCTGTCACGCATCGTCGGCCTTTTCCGTCTCGATTTCGAGGATCGTGCCGATACGGTCGACACGATGCGCGGCAAACCTGTATGGCTGGGTCTGGCCATGGGCACGGACGGCATCCTGCGCATGAAACCGCAGAACCTGCTGACAAATCTGCCGCTGCGCCATCGCAACTGACGCGCTGCGGCGAAAGAAAGACATCCCGACCATGACGTCCCCACCGACACCGGCGACACTCGCCGCAGAGAACGGCCGTGCCATCGCCTTCATGCTGGTGGCCATGGTGGGCTTCATTCTCAACGACAGCCTGATCAAGATCGTCTCCGAGCGCCTGCCGCTTGGCGAGATCATGCTGTTCCGCAGCCTGTTCGCGATTCTCTTTCTTTTGATCCTGTGCATCGCCAATGGCGCGATCCGTCAGCTCCACCTGCTGTTTCATCCGCTGGTGGGGCTGCGCGTCGTTGCCGAGGTCACCGGGACGCTGCTCTATCTGACAGCGCTCTTCCAGCTCCCCATCGCCAATGCCACCGCCATTCTGCAGGTCCTGCCGTTGATGATCACGGCCGGGGCCGCACTGTTTCTCGGCGCGCCCGTCGGCTGGCGGCGCTGGAGCGCGATCGGCGTTGGTTTCGCCGGCGTGCTTCTCATCATGCGCCCCGGCATGTCCGGGTTCGACCAGTGGTCGCTTGTCGCTCTGGCCGGTGTCGCCTGCATGGCCGTGCGCGACCTGACCACCAGCCGGCTGCCGCGCCATGTACCAACCTATGGCGTGTCGCTGGCCACGCTCGTCGGCGTCGCCTTCGCCGGCCTCAGTCTCCGGACGGTGGAAACCTGGCTGGTGCCGGAGCCCATGGATGTCCTCTTTCTCGCCGGGTCCGCGGGTTTCATCCTTGTCGGCTTCGTCTTCGTGATCAATGCGATGCGGCTCGGCGACATATCCTTCGTCGCTCCCTTCCGCTATTCGATCATCGTCTGGGCAATCGTGATCGGCTACCTCGTCTGGGGAGATGTGCCGGACGCGCTGACGATTACGGGCATCGCCGTGCTCGTCGCCACGGGGCTCTACAGCCTCATGCGCGAGCGCAAGATCATGCGCAAGCCCGGGCCCGCGGCACGCGCCGACCTGCCGGTGCGCCCGTCCGCGCTCGCCGGTCCGAAGCAGCCGGAGCGTGGGCCTTAGAACCGGTAGGTCACGCCGAACACCGGTCCGCTCATGGTCGCGTCATAGACGTGACCGCCCGAGCGGTAGTCGACGGACAGCGCCTTGTAGCCGGCCGAGACGGTCCACGCCTCGCCGAGATCGTAGTTGAGCGTGCCGAGCACCTGCCAGGTGTTGCGCGACCCCAGGCCGAAACCGCCGACGTCGGCGTGAAGCATCGCCGACAGATCTTGCGTGAGGCGCAGGAAGGCCCGCGCCGAAACCAGCGGATCGACCCAGCCGAAGCTGCTTTTCGCCTTCAGCGTCGTTGTCGTGTAATACAGCGAAACCTCCGTATCGACATGCCAGAAGCGCGCGCCGCCAAGCAGGTCGAGTGAGAAGCGCGGTGTTTCGATCACCCGGTAGCCGGCCTGGGCGGTCGCGGTGAACTGGCTCGTGTCGACGCTTGCGCTGAGGCCCGGCGTCGGTCCGATCTGCGGCAGGGCGCCGATGACCTGGCTTTCGCCTAGGTTGACGTAGAGCATGTCGCCGGAGAAGACGAACCGGTCCTGCCGGCCCCAGATCTGCACGAACCCCGCGAAATTCAGATCACTGAGGATGTCTTTGAAATCCTTGCGCACATGCGCCGCCGGCAGGCGCCGGAAGGGCGAGATCTTTCCGTCAAGGGCGGCCGCCCATCCGTAGGGCGTGATCTGAAGGACCCGGTCGGGGCGGGTGAGGGCAGATGTGTCGGCCGCCTGTGCGCCCGCCGGAACGGCGTGCAGCATCAGGCCGGCGGCAGCAATGGCAGAGGCGCGAAGGGTGTTGCGAACCAGAGCCCGCGCGGCAGGTGCGGTCATTGGCATCATCCGTTTTTCCGTGTTGATTGGAGGCGTGCTGCGCGGCCATGCCTCATGAGGTGAGCGTGTTCTTGTGGACACGTCCATCCTTCATGATCAGCTTCAGGTTCCGCTCCGGGTCGGCGATGAGGTTGATGTCCTCCAGCGGATTGCCGTCGATCACCAGAAGATCGGCCATCGCGCCTGCCTCGATCACGCCGAGTGCGGCCGGATAGGGATTGCGCAACCCGCAAAGGCCGAGCAGTTCCGCGTTCCGGCTGGTGCCGAGCCGCAGCACGTCGGCGGGCGAGAACCAGCGCACGATCTTGGCGAGCTGCTTGCCCTGGGTGCCTGTCTTGCCCGGGCTGAACAGGATGTCGGTGCCCCAGGCCATGTTGACGTCGTACTTCTGTCCGAGTTCGAACGCCCGCACGGTTCCTTCGGCGATCAGGCGTTGCTGGGCGCGCTGAGCCTCGGAGGCGTGCGGATTGGAATCCTCATCCGCCAGGAACGGCTGCAGGCTCCACCATGCGCCCGCATCGGCCATCAGCTTCACCGTGTCCTCGTCGGCGAGCTGGCCGTGCTCGATGCAGCGCACGCCGCCTTCCAGCGCGCGCTGGATGCCCTTCGGAGTGTAGACATGGGAGCAGACATAGGTGCCCCAGTCGGCGGCTGCATCCACGGCGGCGCGGATCTCGGCGACAGTGAACTGGGTTGAATCGATTGGATCGAATTGCGAACTGACGCCGCCGCCGACCATGATCTTGATCTGCGTCGCGCCGAGCAGGAGCTGCTCGCGGACCCGTCGCAGGACCTCCGGAACACCGTCCGCGATGGCCGAGATGCCGGCCATTTCCGCCGTGCTCATGCTGCGCATGGCATCGCGCGGAACCTCGTTGCGCATGCGGAAGTCGCCATGGCCGGAGGTCTGCGAGATCATCGCCCCGGAGGGAAAGATGCGTGGCCCCGGCGTCACGCCCTCGTCGATGGCGCGCTTGAGCGAGAACGACGGCCCGCCCACATCGCGGATCGTCGTGAAGCCGCGCATCAGCGTACGCTCCGCCTCTTGCGCGGCGAGCAGGTGGATGTAGGGCACGTCGGCGGTCATCGCCACCATCTCCGGCACCGCGGCGAGGATCGAATGCCAGTGCGCGTCGATCATGCCGGGCATGATCACACGGCCGCCACAGTCGATCTCCAGAGCATCGGCGACACGTTCCGCCCGAGGCACCAGCGCGGTGATCGTCCGGCCCTCGACCAGCACGTTACGGCCCTCGATCAGTTGCGCCGAGCGGCCGTCGAAGATGCGCGCATTGGTGAGGAGCCTGGGGCGGGTGTCGTCCGCCGCGCGAGCGCCCCCGGCGCCAAGCGTGCCGGCTGCCAGGCCGGCGACCATGCCTTTCAGAACCGAGCGGCGCGACAGCCCTTCCGTAATCCGCGCGTTGATCCGCGCGAAGGCGGGTGTGTGACACAGGCATCCGAAGCCATGGGCCAGGTGCTGGTATTTTTCGCCGAGACTGGGCTGCATGGAGGGCCTTTCGGATGCTTGTTTTGACAGACGCGCGGCACGACCGATTCCAAGACTATGTCGGGAAGGTCGTCGGGGACAATGCGCGGTTGCGGGGGCGGGCGAACTATCCCGCCAGACAGTCTGCTTGCGGAGCCCAATCCTCCATCTTCCCCGTCAGGTCGAGATCGTGCGGGGCACACGCAGGTTGGGCTTGCCAAGCATCGCGGCGGGCCATAGGAAGTTTTGTATGACAAACAGCCTCCCGACGGTCGCACCGTCCCGGCGACCGACGCTTGCCCTCCTGGTCGCCGTTTCCGCCGTAAACCCGCTGGCTCTCAACATTTATCTGCCGTCGATGCCCGCGCTTCCGGGCACGTTCGGCACCAGCGCCGCCATGGTCCAGCTCATCTTGTCGCTGTATCTGGCCGCGGTCGCCATCGCGCAGATCGGCATCGGCCCCCTGTCGGATCGGCACGGGCGCCGGCCGGTTCTGGTCTGGGGGCTCGCCATCTTCGTGGTCGGCAGCATCGTCTGCGCCATAGCGCAGACAATCGAGTTCATGTTGGCAGGGCGCATCCTGCAGGCGGTCGGGGGCTGCTCCGGCATCGTCCTCGGGCGCGCCATCGTGCGCGATCTCTACGATCGCTCGCAGGCAGCCAGCATGATCGGCTATGTGACGATGGGCCTGGCGGTCGCGCCGATGGTCGGGCCCGCGCTTGGCGGCGTGCTCGACGAGACCTTCGGCTGGCGGATGAATTCCTGGCTGATGGTGGTGCTCGGCCTTGGCGCCTTCTTCTGGGCCTGGTTCGAGCTGCATGAGACCAACCATTCCCGCCAGCCCGCTGGCGGTGGATTGCGCGGTCTGGCGCAAAGCTACGGCACGCTGATGCGCTCGCCGTTGTTCCTTGCCTATGCGCTCACCGCCGCCTTCACCTCGGCCGTGTTCTTCACGTTTCTCGGCGGAGCGCCATTCATTGCGGCGCGGCTCCTGTCCATGACGCCGTCCACCTACGGCTTCTATTTCATGATGGTGGCAGCAGGATATGTCGTTGGAAACGGCATTTCGGGCCGCTATTCGTCGCGCATCGGCATCGGTCGCATGATCACCGGGGGCAACACGGTCCTCGTCGTCGCGGTCGCGGTGATCGCGCTCGCCTTCGGCGCCGGTTACATCCACCCGCTGTCGCTGTTCGCGCCGATGTTTCTCGTCGGGATCGGCAATGGCATGGCGCTGCCCAACGCGATTGCCGGGGCGGTCAGCATCCGTCCGGATCTCGCCGGAGCAGCGTCGGGCTTTTCCGGCAGTCTCCAGATCGGCGCCGGCGCGATTGCCTCGGCGCTGTGCGGCTGGCTGATCTCGGGGGTTCTGTGGCCCGGTACGATCTGGCCGATGGTGCTGGTTATGGCGGTTGCCTGCGCCATCACCGTCGTGACCGGCATCATCGCCCGGATTCTCGAGGCGCGGCAGTAGCCGCGCCTCTTTTCCTCTAAGACAGGATCTGCGCGATATAGCCGCCGATCAGGGCAAGAACCGTGGTCACCGCGTAGGAGACCGGGTAGGGCACGGCCGCGACCTGGCTTTTCGACTGGTCGAGGATGGCGTTCAGGCTCGGCGTCGAGTTGCGGCCGCCGGCGCAGGCGCCGGCATTGATGACCGAATTCATGCCCAGCAACCGGTCCCCGACGAAGAACGCCACGACGACGGGCAGCAGGGCTGCCGTCGTGCCGATCAGGGCGAGCCAGATGACGGTGTCCCCGCCAAGAGCGGTGATGATCTTCGGTCCGACATTGGCGCCGAGCGCGGCGACGAAGATATTCAGCCCGATATCCTGCATGAAGCTGCGGGCGCCTTCCGAAACAGGGCCGCCGAACTGCGGGTTCCGGCTCCTGAAATAGGCCACGAAGATACCTGCGAGCAGGCAGCCGGCGGAGGTCCCTAGGGCGAAGGGAATGCCGGCGATCGTAACGCTGAGCGTGCCGATGACGTAGCCGACCGCCATGGCGATGGCGAGATAGGTTACCTCGGTTGTCGCAAGCGTCTTGTCGGTGATCGCACGGCTGCCGAGCGCCTTGGCCGCCCGGTCGATGGAGGCGACGGTTCCCGACAGCCTCAGCACGTCGTGAAAGCGCACGTCGGTCTCGGGACCGACGGGGATCTCGTTGCCGGCGCGGAAGATCGCGGTCAGACGCAATCCGTAGGCCAGCGAGGTCTTGGCCAGCTCGCCGATGGTCTTGCCGGCAATCTCATGCGTGCCGACGACGATGTCGGCGGTCTCGATGGCCAGGTCGCGTGCGAGCGGGTCATCGACTTCCGGCCCGATTTCCTCGCCCTCCAGGATGAGTTCGCCAATGTCGGAGCGCGCCGCCACCACATCGCCCTTGCGCAGGACATGGCTTCCCAGCTCCGCGACCGCCTTTCCGTCCTCGACGACCTTGAGGATGGGGGCATGGGGGTGCGACTGCCAGAGCTGCGCGACGGTCTTGCCGACGATGTCGTCATGCTCGACCTTGAAGGCGCGGATATCGAGCCCCTCGTGCCGCAGCAGGAGCGATTGCGGCGTTCCCGGCAGGGGGTGACTGCCGGTGCCGGCGAAGGCGGCTTCGGCGGCAGCCGCATCGCGCACGGGATCGTGCCCAAACATCGACGGCAGGTAGCGCAGCAACAAGATGATACCGACGCTCGACAGGATGTAGCTGATCGCATAGCCGGCGGCCATGTTGGCGCCGATCTGCTCGGCCGTCATGCCGGGGGGAATATGGGCGGCGCCGCTCTGGATGGCCGATTGCGCAACGCCGAGCACGGCCGTGATCGTGTAGCTGCCGGAGATCAGGCCGGCGGCGAAGCCGGACTCCAGGTTGAAGACCCTGGCGCCGCCGTAGCAGATGACCCAGTTGAGCGCCCAGATGATCATGCCGAGCACGATCGCCTTCAAACCGGCCGACTTCAGGCCCGCGAAGAACTTCGGGCCGGTTCCCAGCCCGAGCGCATACATGAACAGCGTCAGGAAGATCGTCGAGACGATCCCCGGCACCGAGTAGGTGATGTCGAAGACGGCCTGCGCGGTCATCGACATGAGCACGGCGGCGAGCAGGACGCTGGCCGTCGAACCGAGCGAGATGGAGGCGATCTTCAGCTTGCCGACGGGATAGCCGATCGCCAGCGCCACCAGAATGAACACCCAGGGCTGGGCGTCGAGAAACGCCGCGACACCCCGGAAGCCCTCTTCGGCGACGGGCTCGAAGAACTGGAGGACATTGCCGCCAACCTGCGCGAAGGCCGGGCTCGCTGCCAGCACCGGAAGGAGGAGGAGGCCGGTACACAGAGCGAAAAGGCCTGCGGCGGACATCCGGCGACGATCTTGTTTCATGCCACGCTCCCTGGCGAAATGGCTGGCCGACCGGACAATTCCCGGTCGGCCCCCGGTCGTTCGGCCGTTGTTCGGCCGTCAGAGGATCAGTGGTGGAAGCCGCCGGCTTCCGCTTCGGTCAGCGGCGTCGACACCGGGTGTGCCTTGAAGAACTTGAGGCAGTTCTTCATGTCCTCGATGAAGAGCGACGCGAGGTCCTTGGTGAAGCCGTGGCGCACCAGAATGCGTTGCACGACGAGGTCCTCCCGCTTCGGCGGCATCGTGTAGGCGGCCACCTGCCAGCCGCGCATCCGCAGTCGGTCGCTGAGGTCGAAGAGCGTGTAGCCGCGCGTGTCGAAGCCCTCCTTGACGGTCCAGGAGAGAGCCGGAATGCCGTCTTCCGGCTGGCCGTCGTAGAGGATCTCGAAGGGACCCATCTTGCCGATCTCCTCGGCCAGATACTGCGCGGTGTCGTAGCAGGCGGAGTGGATCTTGCGGTAGCCCTCGCGACCGAGGCGCAGGAAGTTGTAGTACTGCGCGATGATCTGCCCGCCCGGACGGGAGAAGCTGAGCGCCAGCGTCGGCATGTTGCCGCCCAGATAGTTGACCCAGAAGATGAGGTCGTCGGGCAGATCGGAGGCATCGCGGAAGATGCACCAGCCGGTGCCGAGCGGGGCGAGCCCGAACTTGTGCCCCGAGGCATTGATCGACTTGACGCGCGGCAGACGGAAGTCCCAGACGATGTCCGGCGCGCAGAACGGGGCGAGGAAGCCGCCCGATGCGGCGTCGACATGGATCGGCACGTCCAGCCCGGTCTCTTCCTGCAGCTTGTCGAGCGCGTCGGAAACCTCCTGAACCGGCTCGTAGTTGCAGGTGAAGGTGACGCCGAAGGTCGGCACGACGCAGATCGTGTTCTCGTCGACGCGCTTGAGAACTTCCTCGGCGTTCATGATGAGCCGGTCGCCCTCGAGCGGGATCTCGCGCAGCTCGATGTCCCAGTATTTCGCGAATTTGTGCCAGCACACCTGCACCGGCCCGCAAACGAGGTTCGGCTTGTCCGTGGGCTTGCCCTCGGCCTTGCGCTTCTCGCGCCAGCGCCACTTGGCCGCCAGCCCGCCCAGCATGGCCGCATCCGACGAGCCGGTCGTCGAGGTGCCGAGCGTGTTGGTGCCGTCCGGGGCATTCCACAGGTCCGCGAGCATGTGGACGCAGCGCGCCTCGATCTCGGCCGTCTGCGGATATTCGTCCTTGTCGATCATGTTCTTGTCGATGCACAGATCCATGATCTTGTGGATCTCGTCGTCGAGCCAGGTCTGGCAGAATGTCGCCAGGTTCTGGCGCGCGTTGCCATCGAGCATCAGCTCGTCGCGCACGATCGACGACGCCAGGCTCGCTTCCTGCTCCTGCTCCGGCATCCGGTACTTCGGCAGCGGCCGGGACACATCCGAAGTTCCATAGACGTCGTCACGCCATTCGTCGCGGATGTCGTTCTTGTTGTGGAGAGGCATTGGTGCTGTCCTTTTGCTGGTCGTCGCAATCGGCGGGGGTGTCCGGTCTTCCGCCGGAAGGCGGAGCAGGCCAAACCGGTGCGGGCCGGGTGGGGGCTGGCCCGCGGAGAGGAAACGCGACGCTGTCGCCCGATGGCGCGTGCCATCCCGGATAGCGGCGGCAGGCAATCGTGTCATTGATTCATGACAATGCCAATGCCGCGTACCCGGAAAACGGCATGCCCTTCATGGCTAGTCATACCTGCGTCTCAGGGGTATTGGTAATTTGCGCAGGTGTTTGAGTATTTTTTGTATTGGTTGCGGAAAAATAAAAGATGACGCAGGGGTAATTTGTATTTTACGAAAAAATTATACTTTGTTCCGGTCGGCGGTATTGGTGTCGGCGACCGGCGCGCGCGCTCTTGCGAGGCACGCAGCGCCGGCCAGGGATCTCAGTCTTCGCTGAGGAAGTCATCCGCCGTAAGGGGATCGCGTTCCACCGCCAGATAATCGTCGGTGGTTACGATCCGGGGGCGGCCGCCGCCGCGCAGCGGGGTGTCCGGCATGTCCCACTGGGCGGTGATGCGACAGTCGTCGCACATCTCGATCAGCGCGATCTGGTCCGCTCGCTGGAACATCCAGTGCTTGCCCGAGAGCTTCTCGCGGATCCGCGCGATGGAGGACTTCGTGCCGAAGGGCTTGCCACAGGACACGCAGGCCGCCGGCTCCTCCTCATGCAGGACGCGCGGACGCATCGCCTCGGGTGTGGTGTCATAGCGCGCTTCGAGCGTGATCACCTTTTCCGGACAGGTCGCCGCGCAGAGCCCGCATTGCACGCAAGCCGCCTCCGTCAGGCTTACCTGTGGACGCTCGGGATTGTCGGCAAGCGCATTGGCCGGACAGGCGGAGACGCAGGCAAGGCAGAGTGTGCAGCCTGTCGCGTCGATGGCGATGCGCCCATAGGGGGCATCGGCGGGAAGCGGGATTGGCTTCTCCGCTCCCGGCGCGTCGGCCAGCAGGCGCGAGATCGCGCTGCGCGCCACGTCGCGCTTGCCGCCAACGGGCGAGAACGCTGTCGGCCTGATCGCCAGCGGCGAGGCGGGAAGCGCGAAGGAGGGCAGGAGCGCGTCGGGATCGTCCGTGACGAGGATGTCGAAGAGCCCGTCGACGGCATGCCCCATGCCACCCGCCAGCGCCTCGCACAGCGCCACCTCGCGGCGCAGCGTCTCGATCTCGTCCGCCTTCCTCGGCGAGGCGAGGAGAACCACACGCTTCGCACCGGCCAGCAGCGCGGCGAGCAGCGTGTCGTGTCCAAGCACCGTTGGCGCATGGACCGCGAAGGGCAACACGTTGCCGGGCAGCCCGTCACCGAACCGCGCCAGCGCATTGATCAGTCCGCCGCCATGGGCCTCTTCGTGGACGAGGAGAACCGGATCGCGGCCGCCGGCTTCCAGATAGGTGCCAAGCAGCGCCTGCATCCGCAGGATCTGGGTGTCGCGCGGCGGGTAGCGGTAGCTCACGGCGCCGGTCGGGCAATGCGCGGCGCAGGAGCCGCAGCCGCCGCAAAGGCCGGGGTCGATGGCGACCGTCGTCCCCGCGCTCGAGATCGCGCCTGCCGGACAGGCATCCAGGCATTTGGTGCAGCCGGTCTTGCCCGAGCGGCCGTGGGCGCAGATCGAGGCGTCATAGGCGACATACAGCGGCTTCTCGAAGGTGCCGACCATGTCGGAGATCGCGAAAAGCGCGCGCGCCACGGCCGCGGGGTCGCGCGGATCGGCGCGGAAATAGCCGTCGCGGTGATCCGGTGCGGTGATCGGCGGCGTGCCGCCCGACAGGTCGAGGATCAGGTCGCACCCCGCCTTCGCGCCGTCGCGCGGCAGGGAGAACTGCGGCGCCCCGCGCGAGGAGGGGAGCATCTGCGCATAGCCGTCGACGGTCACCGAGAAGTCGCCGAGCGCACCGGCGACCGAGCGAATGCGGCCCGCATGCACGGGAACGTCGAGCACGCTCGGCAGCAGAACCTCGTCGGTCTGCGCCAGAAGCAGTGACACGGACAGCCGCCCCTCGAGTTGAAGCGCTGCGTCGAGCGCCTCCTGGCCGGTGCCATAGACGAGGCAAACGCCTTCCGATTCGATGGAATGAAGCGCCGCCGGTTCGCGCGCCACCTGGGCCTCGGCCAGCAGCGCGGCGATCTTCGGGTGCGGATCCGTCGAGGCGGCGCACCATCCGGCCTGCTCGCGAATGTTGACGAAGGCAAGCTCCGTTTCCGAGCCCTTCTCCTCCGCCACGTCCTCAAACAGCGGCGCTTCCTGGGTGCAGGCGACGATCAGCGGCGCGCCGTCATCGAGGGCGGCCTCGAAGCGGGCGACCTCCGCACGACAGAGCTGGGTGTGGACGTGGGTGGAGGCCTCGAGGCCGGCGATACGGCCGGCATCCAGGCGCATGGTCTTTTCGCAATTGCAAAGGAGAACCCGGGGGCGGGTCGATGACATTCACTTCCTCCGTGGCGCAGGCCCGCGCCGGGCGCGCCGTCCGTCGCATTCGGTTTTGTTGCATGGAGAATAACCCCGGGTGCGCGGATTTTCATCCTTTCCGTTGCGAAAGATTGTCTTCGCGCCGCGAAAGCCCCAAAATCAGGAAACGCGCAGCTCCGGCGTCAGGCCGGCGCGCGTCCATGTATCTCTGAGCCTATGTATCTCTGATAGGGGACAACCAGCGTGGAACGCGAAATCTCCGCCCAATTCGGCATGGTCCTCGAACGCCGCCCCGCTGCCTCCGCCTGGGCGGACTGGGTCTGGCGCATCGTCGATGTCGTCCCGGATGCCCCCGCGACGGACGGGTGGCTGCTCCTGTCCGAGGAGGGCGGCGTGCGCCGCTATCTCTCCGCGCCCCATGCTTTGACCCTGCATCACAAGATGGTCGAGGCCTATGACGCGAACATCGAGACCGGATCGCCGAAGATCTGGGCCATGCTCGACGACGCAACGGCCGGCGGTGAGCCGCCGTTCCGGGTGCGCGGCGTCACCGCCGACCCCTATGAGGCGCAGGGCGTGCTCGACAGCGCCGAGGGGCTGGTGGAAAAGCTCGACATGCCCCGCGCCACGATCGCCTGGATGGCGGCCTTCCTGTCCGCGATTCCCGAGGCTCCGGCATTCCGCAAGCGCCGCCGCGACAAGGTCGAGATCGAGAAGCAGATCTTCGGCAAGGAGCCCGTCTTCACCTCCTCGCGCGATCCGGGCGGGGAGGGAGAGCCGTCGTGAGCGTTGACCGGGAACAGGGCTTCCTCAGCCGGTGGGCGCGGCTGAAGCGCGAGGCACGGCTGCCCGAGGCGCAGGCTTCCGAGCCCGAGACGATCTTGCACGACGACGACGGCCGGGCGCTGTCTCCGGACGAGGCACGGCAGAAGATCGAGACGGAGAACCGCGAGCTGGCCGAAGCGGTTGACATCGAAAGCCTCGATTATTCCTCGGACTACACGCTTTTCCTCAAGAAGGGGGTGACCGATGCGCTGAAGCGCCAGGCCTTGCGCAAACTGTGGACCTCCGACCCCGTGCTTGCCTGCGTCGACGGGCTGAATGATTACGACGAGGACTACCGAACCGTGACGGCGCTTGCCGATGGTTTCAAGAGCTCCTGGCAGGTGGGCAAGGGGTTCGGGTGGATGGACGAGACGCTGGACGAGGTCCTGCCTGAAACCTCGGCGGAAGAGGCTGTGACGGCTGGCAACGCAGGCGACGGCCGCGCCACCGTTGAGGAGGTCGTCGCGGAAGACGCCGCCGCGCCCGACCCCGGCGAGGCGGAAGACCGCGCGGCGTTGCCGGAAACCGGAGACGCCGAGCGCGATCCGCAGGCGGAGCTGGTCACGGCGGAAGCTGACGCGCGTCACGAGGGTGCGGAGAACGCGCCATCTGTCGTCCCGCGCCCGTCGCGCCGCCGCGTTCGCTTCGAGTAGGCCCGAGGCCGTCAGCGCTCGGATGGGAACTGGGTCTGGCAATAGCTCACGGCGCGGTCGCGGAAGAGCGCGTACCGCGTTGCATCGATGACGCCTTCCTCTTTCATCGTGTCGACGGCACCGATGCGTTCGTCGAGACAGGCGGCAAGCTGCGGATTGTTCGCGGCGACGGATTGGGCGGTCGCCGGGGCGATGTTCTCGAAGGGCGTCAACGCCACGCCGGCGAAGCCGACGCGGCCGATCCAGACGATCGCGGCGAGCGATGCCACGGCAAGCGCCAGCGCGCCGAGGCGTGCCGCCGGCGCGTCGAGGAGCGAGCGGCGGGCCGCGCCCATGTCAGCCGCCGGTGACGCTCATGTGGCGGGAAACCGCCGGCCGGCGACCGGTCCGGTCGATGACGAAATCATGCCCCTTGGGCTTGCGGCCAATGGCCTCATCGATGGCGTTGTTGAGCAGCTCGTCGCTCTCCGAGGCCCGCAGCGCGGCGCGCAGGTCGGCGCTGTCCTCCTGGCCAAGGCACATGTAGAGCATGCCCGTGCAGGTGACGCGCACCCGGTTGCAGCTTTCGCAGAAATTGTGGGTCATCGGCGTGATGAAGCCCATCCGGCCACCGGTTTCCTTGACCTCGACATAGCGGGCCGGGCCGCCGGTCTTGTAGGGAATGTCGACAAGCGTGTGGGTCTCGGCGAGGGCGGCGCGCACCTGGGTGAGCGGCAGATACTGGTCCGTGCGGTCCTCGTTGATCTCGCCGAGCGGCATGGTCTCGATCAGCGTCAGGTCGTAGCCATGCGCGTGGCACCACTGCATCATCGGCAGGATCTCGTGATCGTTGACGCCCTTCAGCGCGACCATGTTGATCTTGATCTTCAGCCCGGCCTCGGTGGCGGCGCGGATGCCGTCCATCACCTTGCCGAGATCGCCCCAGCGGGTCACCGTCTTGAACTTCGCCGGATCCAGCGTGTCGATGGAGACATTGATGCGACGGATGCCGCAGTCGCGCAGCTCGCTGGCGTAGCGCGCGAGCTGGGAGCCGTTGGTGGTGATCGTCAGCTCTTCCAGCTTGCCCGTGTCCAGATGGCGCGACAGGCTGCGGATCAGGCTCATGATGTTCTTGCGCACCAGCGGCTCGCCGCCGGTCAGACGCAGCTTGCGCACGCCCTTCTCGATGAAGGCCGAGCACAGGCGGTCCAGCTCCTCCAGGCTCAGCACGTCGCGCTTTGGCAGGAAGGTCATGTCTTCCGCCATGCAGTAGACGCAGCGGAAATCGCAGCGGTCCGTGACGGAGACGCGGAGATAGCTGACCGTTCGCCCGAACGGGTCGATCATCGGCTGGGACATGCAAACGGGTCCTTGCTGTTGCGGAGCGTTCCTCTTCGCCCCGCCGGCCTTGCACGCTGTGTCGCGCTTGCCGCAGAAGTTCTTATTTAGTGGGAAAGGTAGCTGATTGAAGAGGTGCGTCAATCGGCTTGCCATCAAAAGATGCGTGAGCCCCTTTGCGCAGGGGCTTGCGCCGACTATCGTCCCGCCCTGTCGCTGCCGGCGACGCATGAACGAGATCATCGCGCCGACCGTGCGCAGCTGCGCGCGCGCAAGGTTGGTGTGTGAAGAAGGAGAGAGACGTGAGCGACGAAAAGCCCTGGCCGACGGAACTTCGCCTGAGCAAGGACAGGAAGACCCTCACGGTCACCTTCGACAATGGCGAGAGCAACGCCTATGAGGCGGAGTACCTGCGCGTCTGTTCGCCGTCGGCCGAGGTTCAGGGCCATTCTCCCGAGCAGCGCAAGACCGTGCCGGGCAAGCGCGCCGTCGAGATCCTGAAAATCGACCCGGTCGGCAACTACGCGGTGCGCCTGCATTTCGACGACATGCACAGTTCCGGCATTTTCTCCTGGGAGTATTTCCTCACGCTGGCCCGCGACAGGGAGACCCTGTGGGGCGGCTATCTGAAGGAACTCGAGGAGAAGGGGCTTTCGCGCGAGCGCTGAGACGGATGCGCGACGTGCAAAAAAGCAAAAAGGGCCGGCGGAGCGCCGGCCCTTTTCGCGTTTCAGATCGGCGTTCCGCCTGGCGCGTCAGCGCTTGACCACCACCCGGGTGCCGACCTCGACGTTCTCGTAGAGGTGCTCGACATCGTCATTGGCCATGCGGATGCAGCCGGAGGACACGGCGGTGCCGATGGTCCAGGGTTCGTTCGAGCCGTGGATGCGGTACAGCGTCGAGCCGATGTACATGGCGCGCGCGCCGAGCGGGTTGTTCGGTCCGCCTTCCATATGCGCGGGAAGCTTCTGCCCCTTGGCGCGGGCGCGGGCGCGCATCTGCGGCGGCGGCGTCCAGCCCGGCCATTCGGCCTTGCGGGTGATGTGGTGGGCACCGGCCCACTGGAAGCCCTCGCGGCCGACGCCGATGCCGTATTTCATCGCCTTGCCACCCGGCAGGACGTGGTAGAGACGGCGCTCGCCGGTGTCGACGACGATGGTGCCCGGCTTGTAGGGGCCGTCATAGCTGACGCGCTTCCGAGGGATCGGCGACTTGCCGCTCGGAACGCCATAGGCGTTGTACTCGACCCACTGCCGGGTGGCAGGGTCGAACACCCGTGCCGCAAGGGCCGGCGTTGCGGCCACCACAGCGGCAACCGTCACTGCAAGCAAGCGATACATGCGCATTCTTCACTTCCCATCCGGTGATCGTCCCCGCCGGGATCCTCGCGATCTCCGGCATTCTATCAGGACATGACTATTCCCGAGCTCCCTTGCGTTGCGGTTAACGCCCGGTCGCCTCGATGAACAATATGCCGCCACAATGTCCATGGGATCGGTGATCCAGATCACAACGACGTGAGGTCAGGTCGAAAAGATCCTGAACTCACCAAAAAAGGGCCGGAGCGTCCGCCGCTCCGGCCCTTTCTCTTGTGTCCGCCCTGTTGCTGCTGTCAGCCGAGGTTCAGTTCCTTGAAGAAGTCATTGCCCTTGTCGTCGATGACGATGAAGGCCGGGAAGTCCTCGACCTCGATACGCCAGATCGCCTCCATGCCGAGTTCCTCGAACTCGACGACCTCGACCTTCTTGATGCAGTCCTGGGCAAGGCGGGCGGCAGGGCCGCCGATGGAGCCGAGGTAGAAGCCGCCATGGGCCTGGCAGGCGCGGCGCACCTGCGGCGAGCGGTTGCCCTTGGCGAGCATGACCATGGAACCGCCGGCCGCCTGGAACTGGTCCACATAGGCATCCATGCGCCCGGCCGTCGTCGGTCCGAAGGAGCCGGAGGCATAGCCTTCCGGCGTTTTCGCCGGGCCGGCATAGTAGATCGGATGGTTCTTGAAATACTCCGGCAGCGGTTCGCCCTTCTCGAGGCGTTCGCGCAGCTTGGAATGGGCGAGATCGCGGGCGACGATGAGCGGGCCGGAGAGCGACAGGCGCGTCTTGATCGGATGCTTCGACAGCTCGGCGAGGATCTCCGACATCGGCCGGGTCAGGTCGATCCTGACCACATGGTCGGTGAGGTTCTCGCTCTTCACCTCGGGCATGTACTTGTGCGGCTCGCGCTCGAGCGCCTCGAGGAAGACGCCGTCCTTGGTGATCTTGCCGAGCGCCTGGCGGTCGGCCGAGCAGGAGACACCGATGCCGATCGGCAGCGAGGCGCCGTGCCGTGGCATGCGGATCACGCGCACGTCATGGCAGAAGTACTTGCCACCGAACTGCGCGCCGACGCCCGTCTGCTGGGTCAGCTTGTGGATCTCGGCTTCCATCTCCAGGTCGCGGAAGGCGTGGCCGAGCTCGGAGCCCGCGGTCGGCAGGGCGTCGAGGTAGCGCGCCGAGGCGAGCTTGACGGCCTTGAGGTTCAGCTCCGCCGAGGTGCCGCCGATGACGACCGCCAGATGGTAGGGCGGGCAGGCCGCGGTGCCGAGCGTCAGCACCTTCTCCTTGATGAAGTCGATGAGCCGCTCCGGCGTCAGCAGCGAGGGCGTTCCCTGGAACAGGAAGGTCTTGTTGGCCGAACCGCCGCCCTTGGCCATGAACAGGAACTTGTAGGCGTCCTCGCCCTCGGAATAGATCTCCACCTGCGCCGGCATGTTGTTGGCGGTGTTCTTCTCCTCGAACATGGAGAGCGGCGCGAGCTGCGAATAGCGCAGGTTCTTGCGGAAATAGGCGTCGCGCGCGCCTTCGGCCAGCGCCGCCTCGTCGCCGCCGGACGTCCACACGCGCCGGCCCTTCTTGCCCATGATGATCGCCGTGCCGGTGTCCTGGCACATCGGCAGGATGCCATGGGCGGAGATGTTGGCATTCTTCAGCAGGTCGAAGGCGACGAACTTGTCGTTCTCGGTCGCCTCCGGATCGTCGAGGATCTTGCGCAACTGCTCCAGGTGACCCGGGCGCAGATAGTGGTTGATGTCGGCGAAGGCCTCGTCGGCCAGCACCTTCAGCGCCTCCGGCTCGACGACGAGCACTTCCTCGCCGTTGAAGGTCGCGGTGGAGACGAAGTCTGAGGTCAGCTTGCGGTAGGGCGTGGGATCCGCGCCAAGGGGGAAAAGCGGCGCGTGATTGTAGCTCGGCGGGGTTTTCGGCTCGGACATCTGCTTGCCTTGGCTGGGTTCGCGCGTGCCGGCGCGGACCGGGAAGGAATGATTGATCGCGAGCCTTTTACGCCATCGGACAGCGCCGCGCCAAGTCCGCTGCGCTGCCCTTGTTGTATTGGCGCGGCGTTTGCCTAGCGCGTGGCGGAGATGTCCAGCACCACCTTCACGTCCTCGGCGACGGTGGAGGCCGGCATGTCGCTCCCCACGCCATAGGCGAGCCGCGACAGCGGCACCTGCGCATGCGCGGTGGCGGCGTCGCCGTCGATGTCGAGCGTGAACGGCAGCGTGAAGGGCATTTCCTTGCCCTTGATCGCGAGCGTGCCCTGCGCCTCATAGGCGTTCGCGCCCGTGGCTTTGATGCTGGAGGAACTGAAGACCGCCTCCGGCGTGGCGGCGGTGTCGAACCATGCGGCGCCCGGCAGCGTCCCGTCGATCTGCGCCTGGCCGGTGGCGGCGGAGCCGGTCTTCACGGTCGCGACGATACGCGCCGTCGACAGGTCGGCCGGATCGAGCGTGATCTCGGCGCTCCAGTCGGAGAAGACACCCTCGACGGGCGCGCCGTTCTGCTGGGCGACGAAGGCAAGGCGGCTGTTGGCGTGGTCGACGCTCCAGTCGGAGGCGAGGGCGCCCGCGCTCGCGGCGGCGAGGAGGGCGGCCCCAAGTACGGCGACGGACAGGCTGCGGGAAAGGAAGCGGGTCTGCATGGCGGGATCTCCAAAGCGACGCGTGATCAGGAGCGTTCGGCGGTCGAGGCGGCCTGCCGGGTCGAGAGCATGCGCGTCAGCACGCCGTCGCGGTTGATGAAATGATGCTTGAGGGCGGCGGCTGCATGCAGTGCCACCAGCACCAGCAGCGCATTGCCGAGGATCTCGTGCACGTTCTTGAGCAGCGCCTCCGCCTGGGCCTTGGTGCCAAGGGCGGTGGGCACGGGAAGGTGCGGTACCTGCAACGTGTCGAACAGGATGGTCGGGATCCCCCAGGGCGAGGCGGAGACCATCAGCCAGCCCGACAGCGGCAGCCCGAGCATCAGCGCATAGAGCCCGGCGTGGCCGAGGGCGGCGGCGATCCGCTCGTGGGTCGGCATGCCGTCGGGCAGCGCCGGTGCGGGATTGACGGCACGCCAGGCAAGCCGCAGCACGGCAAGTGCCAGCACCACAAAGCCGAGCGACTTGTGCAACTGGTAGAGCGGGTAGACCCCAGGCGCGGTCGGCTCGAGCCCGGCGATGTATTTTCCGAAGAAGAAGAGGCCGATGACGAGGACGGCCATCGTCCAGTGAAAGGCGATCGCGAGCGCGCCGTAGCCCTTCCTCGTATTGCTGATCTGCATAGCACGCTCTCCTGGGCCGTGACGGTGGGCAGCGATGGCCGGGCATCCGGCGGGATCGCACCCGCCGTACGTCCCGGCCATCGCCGCAGGTGTTACTTGGCCGCCAGCGCCTCGGCGTTGAAGCTGATGGTGACGTCGTCGCCGACATAGGGGACATACATGTCCATGCCGTAGTCGGAGCGCTTCACGACAGCCGTGGCGTCAAGGCCGACGGCCGGCTGCTTGGCCATCGGATGCTCGCCGATGGCGTTCACCGTGACGTCGAAGGTCACCGGCCGTGTGATGTCCTTGATGGTCAGGTCGCCGGAGACCTTGAGGGTCTTGTCGCCGGTCTTCTCGACCTTGCTGGAGACGAAAGTGGCCTTCGGGAACTTGGCGACGTCGAAGAAGTCGGCGCTCTTGAAATGCGCGTCGCGCTCGCCCCAGAAGCTGTCGAGGCTCGCGGTGTCGACGGTGAACGTGATCTTGGAGGCGGCCGGGTCGTCCTGGTCGATGACGAGATCGCCTTCCCACTCACCGAAGCGGCCCTCGGTCGTCGAATAGCCAAGATGGCTGTAGGAGAAGCCAAGGTTGGCGTGCGACTTGTCGAACTGATAGGCGACGGGCTCGGCCAGTGCCGGCGTGGCGACGACAAGCAGGGCAAGGGCGGGAACGGCGAAACGGATCATGCGCGGGCTCTCCATCGAGCGGGGGAACGGATTGCTGTCGCGCCGCATTGTGCAGCGCACTGTGACAAATTGTATGGATCGCCCCCGCCTTCAACCGCGCCCGACTGAATTCACTGTCCATAACGGGTGAACAATACCTGTTTTTCCGGTCACGATTATTTGTCTTTTGAGTGACGGATGGATGTGATCGGCCGCATTTTCCCGCGAACACGCCTGTGGTCGGCCGTGCGGGACCATCGCGAAACGCTGTGCGGACATGCGCGTTCTTATCGTTGCCGACGTCGTGCGGATCGGAGAATGTGGCTGTCCGACAAATCCGGCGGAAGGCCGGCGAGCGGGGACAATGGAATGATCGATCTCTACACATGGACGACGCCCAACGGACGCAAGGTCTCCATCATGCTGGAGGAATGCGGCCTCGACTACGAGGTGTTCCCGGTGGACATCACCAACCAGCAGCAACACCGGCCGGCCTTCGTGCATATTTCGCCGAACGCCAAGATCCCGGCGATTGTCGACCGGGAAGCCGGCGTCAGCTTGATGGAATCGGGCGCGATCCTGCTCTATCTGGCCGAGAAGACGGGCAGGTTCCTGCCCTCGGGCGGGCCGGAGCGGTTGCGGGTCATCGAATGGCTGATGTGGCAGATGGGCGGCTTTGGCCCGATGCTCGGCCAGGCCCACCATTTCCATCATTTTAATCCCGGCAAGGCGCCCTATGCCGAGGAGCGCTATACCCAGGAGGCGCAGCGGCTCTACTCCGTGCTCGACAAGCAGTTGTCCGAGCACCGCTATGTCGCCGGCGACTATTCGATCGCCGATATCTCGATCTGGCCATGGACAAGCCGTTTCGAATGGCAAGGTGTCGATCTGGCGCGCTTCCCCCATGTGCGCCGGTGGTATCTGGAGGTCGCAGCCCGCCCGGCGGTGCAGCGCGGCTACGATGTGCCGGCAGTCACCAATCCGATTCCAATGCCGGGAGAATGATCGCGATTCCGATGAAGGGTCGGGCCCGCTGACGCAAACGCCCGGCCGCGCGGTTCTCGCACGGCCGGCCGTTCTGTTCTCGCCTGCCTGTCCCGGCTAGCTGAGGACGACGACCTTCGCGCCGATCTCGACGCGATTGTAGAGGTCGATGACGTCCTGCTGCCACATGCGGATGCACCCGGAAGAGGCGTTGGTGCCGATGGACCGCGGCTGGTTCGTGCCGTGGATCCGGTAGAGCGTGTCCTTGTTGCCCTGCCACAGATAGAGGCCGCGGGCGCCGATGGGATTGCGCGGGCCGCCGTCCTGTCCGTCCCGGTATTTCTCGAGCTTCGGATCGCGGTCGATCATCTCCGCCGGGGGGAACCACTTCGGCCATTCGCGCTTGTGGCGGATGGTCGCCTCGCCGTTCCACGCAAAACCCGCGCGGCCGACGCCGATGCCGTAGCGGATCGCCCGGCCGCCGGGCTGGACGAGATAGAGGAACTTGTTGGCGGGATCGACCACCACCGTGCCGGACGGCTGCGAGGTGATGTAGCGCACCGTCTGCCGCAGATAGCGCGGATCGACGGTCTTCCAGGGGATGGCGGGAAGGTTGAACCCGCCGTCGCGCGTGGGGCCGTAGGCGAGCGCATAGTCCGGCTTGCCCTCGGCGGTGAGGTCGAGGCCGGCGTTGCGGATCGCGCCGGTCCGCGACTGGCAGGCGGCGGCAAGCAGCGGCAGGCCGATGAGAAGCGCGCGGCGCGACATGCGTCCGGCGTCATCGGTGATGTGTTTCTTCATGGGGGGCAAGGCGTCAGGTCTCCGGTGATTCCCTGACGTGAACTATGCGCGCGAGTCTGCCTTCCTGTCATGCGGCTTTCGCCGCGTTCCCGCCCGTTTCGAGGGGGGCGGGAACGCGACTGCCTCAGGCGGGAACCCGTGTGCCGCGCTCGAAGGCCGGGCGGGCCATGCAGGTCTCGATCCAGCGCTTCAGATTGGCCATGGCGTCGAGACCGGAGATCTCGCCGGCCTCGTAGAAGCCGCCCAGCGTGCGCAGCCACGGCACGATGGCGATGTCGGCGATCGTGAGGTCGTCGCCCATGATGTAGTCGCGCCCTTCCAGCCGTTCATCGAGAACGCCGAGCAGGCGCTTCGTCTCGTTCAGGTATCGCTCGCGCGGGTAGGGATCGCTCACCTTGTCGGCGGCGAACTTGTGGAAGTGGCCGAACTGGCCGAACATCGGCCCGACTCCACCCATCTGGAACATCAGCCACTGCAGTGTCTCGTAGCGCGCATGCGGCTCTTGCGGCAGCAGTTTTCCTGCCTTCTCAGCCAGGTAGACGAGGATGGCGCCGCTTTCGAAAAGCGCCAGCGGCTTGTCGCCCGGGCCGTGCGGATCGATGATCGCCGGGATCTTGTTGTTCGGGTTGAGCGACAGGAACTCGGGCGTCATCTGGTCGTTGGTCTCGAAGGAGACCTTATGCGCCTCATAGGCAAGGCCGGTCTCTTCGAGCGCGATGGAAACCTTCACACCGTTTGGGGTCGCCAGCGAGTAGAGCTGGATGTGGTCGGGATGCCGCGCCGGCCAGCGGCGGGTGATCGGAAAGTCGGAAATTGCGCTCATGACAGCCTCCAGAACCCAGGGAACCTGGTCGAGGCCTAGCGAAGATTTCGGGTGCTGTCTGTTGAAATTTCTTGGCGCCCGCCTCGCGTCGGGCGCACGCGATCGGGGCCTGTTTCGGGGAGCTGTGCGTCCCTGGGTTGCTTCGCGGCGAGACTCAAGGCCCAATTCGGGCAAGGAAAATCGGGCCGTGCACCGGCCGGGGGGAAAGCTATGGAGGCAATCCGGGGCATGCTGGCGGAGCCTGGAGCGCTGCCTGTCGTGCTGACGGCCGGGCTGGGGGTGGTTGCGCTCGCGCTTGTGCTGGTGCTCTGGCGCCAGACGCGTCTGCTGTCGCGCGAGCGGGCGCGCAGCCGCGCCGCCGACAGGATTGTCGGCCTGCTTGAGGAACTCAGCGGCCGCCGTAGCGCCGAACGCGGCCTGCTCGCCGCGCTCGAGGCGCTTCCCGACGGCTTTGTCCTCTATGACGCGCAGGACAGGCTCCTGCTCTGCAACAGCCGCTACCGGGAACTCTACGCCATGAGCGCGGATGCCATCCGCCCTGGCGCGCGCTTCGAGGACATCATCCGCATCGGCGTGGCCCGCGGCCAGTACGCGGATGCGCTCGAGGACCCGGAGCGCTGGATTGCCGAACGCCTCGAGCAGCATCTCGACCCGCCGCGCAAGCCGATCGAGCAGGCGCAGGGAAACGGCCACTGGCTCAGGGTGTTCGAGCGGCGCATGCCTGATGGGCACACCGTCGGCTTTCGCGTTGACATCACCGATCTCAAGCAGCGCGAGGAGGCGTTGCGGCTGAGCGAAGGGCGGCTGGCCGCCGTCGTCAACAGCGCGCTCGACGCCATCGTCGTCATCGACGAGGACGGACGGATCGTCGAGTTCAACCCTTCCGCAGAGCGCGTCTTCGGCTACCGGCGCGACGACGTGATGGGCGGCATCGCCCGCGAACTGCTCGTGCCCCAGCGCCACCGCGCCACCTACGACCGGCGTATTGCAGACGTTATTGCCTGCCGCCCGACAGTGCGCCCCGCCGACCGCATCGAGGCGCGGTCGCTGCGCGCCGACGGCAGCGAGACCCTGACCGAGGTCACCTTCGGCAGCGTCGATGGGCACGACGGCCCGCTGGTCATCGGCTTCATTCGCGACATCACGGAGGAGCGCGCCGGCCGGGTCGCGCTGACCGATGCGCTTGCCCGTGCCGAGGAAGCCGACCGGGCGAAGTCCGACTTTCTGGCGATGATGAGCCACGAGATCCGCACGCCGCTCAACGCGGTCATCGGCCTTCTCGACATGATGCTGGAGGGCGGGCTCGATGATCCCCGGCGCGCGCAGGCGAGAACGGCGCGCGGCTCGGCCGAGGCACTGCTTCATATTCTCAACGACATCCTTGACTTCTCGCGCCTGGAGACCCGCCGCTTCGAGTTTCGCCTCATGCCCTTCGACCTGCGCGAACTCGTCGCCTCGGTCGGCGATCTCTTCGCGGCGCGGGCAAGGGAGAAGCGGCTTCTCCTGCGTGTCGAGGTGGACGAGGCGGTGCCGCCGGTGGTGGTCGGCGACGCCGGCCGCATTCGACAGGTTCTCGTCAATCTCCTTGCCAACGCGGTCAAGTTCACGCCCGAGGGCGAGGTGCTGCTTCGGCTCGAGTTGCGTGCGCCGCCCACCTTCGTCTCCCCGTCAGCGCAGGCGGAGGCGGCGGTGGAGGCGAGCGCGGCGGAGGGCGCCGCCCCGGTCTGCCCGGTCGCCACACCGCTGGCGGCCTTGCGCTTTTCGGTCGAGGACACGGGGCCCGGGATTTCCGGCGACGACCGCAGCAGGGTCTTCGAGCGGTTCCGCAGCATCTCGCCCGACGGCGGTGGCCACGGCGACGGCGTCGGGCTCGGCCTGGCCATCTGCCGCGAGCTGGTCACCGGCATGGGCGGCACGATCTCCGTCGCTGGCGCTCCGGCGGGCGGGTGCCGTTTCCTTGTCGATCTCGATCTCGCCGCCGGCGGCGCGCCGCTGCCCGAACAGGCGCGCCAGGGCATCCGTAGCGCCGATGCGCGGACCCTGCGCGGCGCCTCGATCCTTGTCGCCGAAGACAATCCGACAAACCGCATGATGGTGGCCGTGCTCCTCGATCGCTGGGGCTGCCGGCACGTCGCGGTCCACGATGGCGCGGCCGTCCTGCCGGCGCTCGAGGCGGGAGACTTCGACGCGGTGCTGATGGATGTCTCTATGCCCGGCATGAGCGGCTATGAGGCGACGACACGGCTGCGCGCCAGCGGCGCGTCCTTCGCCCGGCTGCCGGTCGTCGCGCTCACGGCGCATGCGAGGCCCGACGAATATGCCCGCGCCTTTGCCGCCGGAATGGACGCTTTCGTGACCAAGCCGATCGATTCTGGCGTGCTCGCGCGGGTTCTTGCGGCGCTGCTGCGCGGCGAGCGTCCCGAACACGGCGGCGCCGTCGAGGCGGCCGTCGATCCCTGCCAGCTCAGCGAGGCGCTGGCGGAGGTTCCGCGCGCGCGGCGGGCGGCGTTGATCGAGCGCTGCGTTGCGGATCTGCGCCACGAGGCCGCCCGCGCCGTCGGGCTTTCTTCCACGCCGGCCCGTCTTGGTGCCTGCGCCCATGTGGTCGGGGGGCTGGCCGAGACTTTCGGCGCGCCGGCGCTTGCCCGAATCGCCCGGGAGATCGAAACCGGCGCGGCGAAGCAGACGGATGCGGCACGGCTGGCCGAGCAAGCCGGTGCAATGGCGCGCGAAGCATGCCGCGCAGCCGACGCCTTCGCCCGTCTTGCCGCCGAGCCGGACGCAGAGCCCACGGCGGCGGATGCCACGCCAATGCGCGGCGTTTCAGGCGACTGAGACGACACGTTTTCGAAATTTTGGTCTTGGACTTGTCAAGATTAGGTGTTCCCATTGCCGCCGCGTGGCTTTGCGCCTGAAGCGTGCGCCTGGCTGGTGAGGGGAACGATCATGGTTTCAGTTCGTGCGATGCGTCCGTTCGGTTGTGCTCGCGACAGCGGGGATAGGACAACGGCAGGGACGGTTCGCGGCGGCGGGGATATCCCGGTCGCGGAACGTCGCGCGGGCCTGGCGGCGAAAGTTGCACGATTTGGCCTTGGCCTCGCCGTCGCGCTGATCGCGCTCTCGCCGGCGGCACCTGCGCGCGCCGCCGAGGACCGGCGCATCGTCACGGTCGAGGACGCCGACTATTTCGGCGCCGACTTCCAGACCATGAAGGATGTCGACCTCGACGCCTGCAAGACTGCCTGCCTCGCCAGCTCCCAGTGCCGCGCCTTCACCTACAACACCTCCGCCAAATGGTGCTTCCTCAAGGCCGACGTCGGTCGTCTCCAGAGTTTCGCCGGCGCCGTCGCCGGTCGCGTCGTCACGGTTGCCGCACAGTCGCCGGCGGAGCGCAAGGAGCGTGTCGCCGAACTCGACTTCCTGCCCCGCTCGCTGACCGAGGAGGCGGAGCGCTACGCCCGCAAGCTGCCGCGCGCCTTCCGCGCCACGGAGCAGTCGGCCGAGGAGCTCGGCTCCGTCGGCTTCGCCATGATCGGCGAGCGCCAATACAGCCAGGCCGAGGTCGCCTTCGGGCGCGGCCTGAAGCTGGAGCCGGAGCGTTTCGAGTTCTGGGCGGGCCTCTCCCGGGCGCTGGCCGGCAACAAGCCGGACGACTGGCAGGAACGCAGCCGCGTCGAACGCGACGGGATCTCCGCCTCGATCAACAGTTATTTCAATGCCGCGACCGCCGACGAGCGGGTCGAGGCGCTGCGTCTGGTCGCCGCCGCCCTGGTGCGCCGCGACCACTACAAGCCGGCGATCAAGGCTTTGCGCGCCGCGCTGGCGCTTGACGACACGCCCGGCCTGCGGGCCCGCTACGACGACCTCGTCGCCCAGCACGGCTTCCGCGTGCTCGATCATCAGGTCGATTCCGACGCGGCATCGCCGCGCGTCTGCGTCGTCTTCTCCGACACGCTGAAGCGCGCCACCGACATGAGTTCCTTCGTGCGTGTCACCGGCGAAGGCTCCACCTCGGTCGAGACCGACGGCGCGCAGATCTGCGTCGACGGCGTGCGCCATGGTGGTCGCTACCAGATCACGCTGCGCCAGGGCATCCCCTCCGCCGATGGCGAGAAGCTCGAGAAATCCGCCGATCTCACGGTTTATGTCCGCGACCGCGCTCCGGCGGTGAACTTCCTTGGCCGCGCCTATGTGCTGCCGGCCGGTGAGGGCGCGACGATCCCGATCCGCTCGGTGAACACCAAGACGGTCGAAACCGAGATCTATCGCATCGGCGAGCGCGGCCTCGCCTCGGCGCTGCGCGACGGGCGCGTGCTGTCGCAGCTCGACAACTACAAGGCCAGCCAGATCCGCGACGAATACGGCGAGTTCCTGTGGAAGGGCACCGTCGAGACCGAGATGCTGCTCAACCGCGATGTCACCACGGCAATCCCGGTGGCGGAATTTGGCCTGACCATGGCGCCCGGCATCTATGCCATGGTGGCGCGCGCGGCCAGCGACAAGGCGAACGAATGGGGGCCCTGGGCGACCCAGTGGTTCCTCGTCTCCGACCTCGGCCTCAGCGCCTATTCCGGCGATGGCGAGACGGTCGTCGCGCTGCGCAAGCTTTCCGACGCCTCCGCCGTGGAAGGCGCGTCCGTGCGTCTCGTCGCAGTCAACAATGACGTGCTCGGCGAGACGAAGAGCGATGCCGAGGGCTTTGCCCGGTTCGCCCCCGGCCTGACCCGTGGCAAGGGCGGCCGCGCCCCGGCGATGGTCGCCGTGGAGACCGCATCCGGCGACTATGCCTTCCTCGATCTCGGCAAGCCGGCCTTCGACCTGTCCGACCGCGGCGCCGAGGGACGGCCCGCGCCGGGAGCGCTCGACGCCTTCGCCTGGACCGACCGGGGCGTCTACCGGCCCGGCGAGACGGTCAACATCGGTGCCATGCTGCGTGATCCGGCGGCCTTCGCCAGCACCGGCGTGCCGCTCACCTTCATCTACATGCGTCCCGATGGCGTCGAGTTCCAGCGGGTGACGGTGCAGGACGCCGGCGCCGGTGGTCGCGCCCATGCGCTGACACTTCCCGCCTCCGCCCAGCAGGGCAGCTGGAGCGTGCGCGTCCACGCCGACCCGAAGGCCGCGCCGCTCGCCCAGCTTTCGTTCCTTGTCGAGGACTTCCAGCCTGAGCGGGTCGACTTCGATCTGGCGACGCGGGCGAAGGCGATCGACCCGGCCAATCCGCCGGAAATCTCTCTGCAGGCCAAGTTCCTCTATGGGGCACCGGCCTCCGGTCAGCGGCTCGAGGGCGAGGTGGTCGTTTCGCCGACCCGCGCCAACGCGGCCTTCCCCGGCTATGTCTTCGGTCTCGCGGACGAGCAGATCTACCCCGAGCGCGCCAATCTGGAAGATGGCGCCGCGACGGATGCCGACGGCAACGCCGGCTTCACCCCGACCTTGCCGCAACTGGCACCGACCACGGCCGGCTACACCGCGCGCATCACCGCCCGCGTCGTCGAGGCGGGCGGGCGCTATGTGGAGCGCTCGCTTGAGCTTCCCGTCGTTTCCGACGGTGTGCGCATCGGCGTCAAGCCGGCCTTCGATGGCGGTGTCGACGAGGGCGGCCCGGCCGATTTCGACGTCATCGCGGTGGATTCGGACGGCAATCGGGCAGCCCTGTCCGGGGCGAACTGGACACTCTCCAAGCTCGACACCCGCTACCAGTGGTACCGAAACGATGGGCGCTGGTCCTATGAGCCGGTGACCACCACCCGCCGGGTGGCCAATGGCACCTTTGATCTGGCGCCCGGCACTCCGGCGCGCCTCAGCCTGCCCGTCGACTGGGGCCGTTACCGTCTCGAGGTGGTTGCGGCCACTGGCGGCGATGGCGTCCAGGCGGCGACGAGCACCGAATTCAGTGCCGGCTGGTACACGTCCTCCGCGTCGTCGCAGACCCCGGACCTGCTTGAGGTCGGTCTCGACAGGAAATCCTACCGCGTCGGCGACACCGCCACCTTGCGCATGAAGCCGCGCTTCGCCGGCACCGCGCTCGTCTCCGTCATGACCGACCGTCTCGTCGAGACCCGCGTCGTCAAGGTCGGGGAGGGCGAGAGCGAGGTGAAGCTCACCGTCACCGATGCCTGGGGCAATGGTGCCTACGTCACGGCGACCCTGTTCCGGCCGATGGACCTGGAGGCCAAGCGCATGCCCTCGCGCGCGCTCGGCCTCGAGTGGCTGACGGTCGACCCGCAAGGGCGCAAGCATACGGTTTCCCTGGACGCGCCGGAGAAGATCCGCCCGCGTTCGACGCTCGACATCGGCGTCACCGTGTCCGGCCAGGACGCCGGCAAGCCGGCCTATCTGACGCTTGCCGCCGTCGACGTCGGCATTCTCAACCTGACGCGCTTCGAGACGCCGGATCCGGACGGCTGGTACTTCGGTCAGCGCCGCCTCGGCATGGAGATCCGCGACTATTACGGCGAGCTGATCGATCGCACCGCCGGTGATCTCGGTCGGGTCCGCTCCGGCGGCGACGGCATGGGCCTGTCGCTCGACGCCCCACCGCCGCAGGAGGCGCTCGTTGCGCTCTTCTCCGGCGTTGTCGAGACCGATGCGGACGGCAAGGCCAGCGTTTCGTTCGACATTCCCGACTTCAACGGCACGGTGCGCCTGATGGCGGTGGCCTGGAGCGCCTCGGGCGTCGGTCATGCCGAGAAGGATGTCGTGGTGCGCGATCCGCTGGTGATGACCGCGACCCTTCCTCGCTTCCTCGCACCTGGCGATGAAAGCCGGCTGCTGGTCGAGGTCGACAATGTCGAAGGCGAGGCAGGCGACTATCGCATCGCGGCCGAGGTCTCGGGACCGGTGACGCTGGACGCGGCTTCGGACGGCGAGGTGCTGACGCTTGCCAAGGCCGAGCGGCGCGCGCTCAGCCTGCCGCTGCGCGCCGGCACGACGCCGGGCGATGCCTCGCTGCGGCTGACCCTGTCGGACGCCAGCGGCGTGATCGCGGAAAAGACGTTGGCGCTCGGGGTGCGTGACAACACGCCCGACATCACCCGGCGTTCCTTCGTCACCCTGTCGCCCGGCGGCAAGCTGACGCTCGACGGCGACACGCTGGCCGGCATCCGTCCGCTCGGCGCGACGGTGTCGCTGGCGGCGGGCGGTCCGGCGCGGATCGACATTCCGGGGCTTCTCGGCGCGCTCGACCGCTATCCCTACGGCTGCACGGAGCAGACGACCAGCCGCGCGCTGCCGTTGCTCTATCTCAACGAGCTGGCGCTCAGCAGCGGCATGGAGACGGATGCCGAGATCCGCGAGCGCATCGCAAAGGCGATCAACCGGGTGCTGGGCAACCAGGACAGCAGCGGCGCCTTCGGTCTCTGGTCGGCCTTCGGCGGCGCCGATCCCTGGCTCGACGCCTATGTCACCGACTTTCTCACCCGGGCGCGCGACAAGGGCTATGACGTTCCCGAACTGGCCCTGTCGCAGGCGCTGGAGAACCTCGGCAACAAGGTCGCCTATGCCTCCGACTTCTCCGACGGCGGGCAGTCGGTCGCCTATGCGCTCTATGTGCTGGCGCGCACCGGCCGGGCCTCGCTTGGCGATCTGCGCTACTACATGGACGTGAAGCTCGCCGACTTCGGCGGCCCGCTGGCCAAGGCGCAGATTGGCGCGGCGCTCGCGCTCTACGGCGAGAAGGAGCGGGCGAAGGCGGCGTTCGAGGTGGCGATTTCCGACACCAACCTGCCGGATTCCACTGCCTACCGGGAGGACTACGGCTCGTCGCTGCGCGATGCCGCCGGCGTCCTTGCCTATGTCACCCAGGCGAAACTCGACCTGCCCGAGGCGCGCGAGCTCGCACGGCAGGTGGCGGATCGACAGGACGCGGCCGAGGCGCTCTCGACCCAGGACATGGCCTGGCTGCTTGTGGCCGGACACGAGCTGTTGAGCGCGAGCGCGGGCGACAGCTTCACCATCGACGGGGTGCCCGCGCCCGCGCCGCTGGCTCGCACGCTGGCGGGCGGCGAGCTGGCAGGAACCTCGGTCGCGGTGGAAAACGCCGGCAGCGCGTCGGCCGACGTGGTGGTGACCGTTTCGGGACGGCCGGTGAGCCCGGAGCCCGCCGGTGGCAAGGGCTACCGGATCGAACGGGCCTATTACGACCTTGACGGCAACCGGCTGGATCTCGCCGCCGTGCCGCTCAACACCCGCGTCGCCGTGGTGCTGACGGTGACGATGGAGCGGCCCGACAAGGGGCGCCTGCTCCTTGTCGACCGTTTGCCGGCGGGGCTGGTGATCGACAACCCGCGCCTCGTGCGTGCGGGCGATCTCGGTGCGCTCGAATGGCTCGACCCGGTCAGCGAGGCGGACCACACCGAGTTCCGCGACGACCGCTTCGTCGCCGCGCTCGACCGCAACCTGCCCAATGTCGACACCTTCAGCTTCGCCTATCTGGCGCGCGCCTCGATCCCCGGCCGCTTCGCCCTGCCGCCGGCGACGGTGGAGGACATGTATCGCCCGGATCTCTCCGCCCGCACGGGCTCCGGCCGGTTCGAGGTTATCGCCAACTGAGGCAAGGCAGGAGCGTCACGGGACAGGGCGGCAAAGGTGCCGTGACGCGAGCGGACGGGCGGCGGAATGACGGACAGGAATGACGAGGGCAAGGCTGGGGGCGTCGGCGGGTTCGCGCGCGCGCGCCGCACCCGCTTTGCCCGGGTGACGCTGGCCGTCTTCGCCGTCTTTGTCCTCGCGCTCGGTGCGGGTGCCGGCGTTCTTGCCGTGTCTGTTGCCCGGGTTCCGGAGGACCTCGTCTCCGGCAAGGTGGCGGTGTCGCGGGCCGTGCTTGACCGCAAGGGCGTGCTCCTGCGCGCTTTCCAGACTCCGGACGACCGCTGGCGGCTTGCAGCCGGGCCGCAGGACGTCGATCCGCTCTACCTGCGCATGTTGCTTGCCTATGAGGACCGGCGCTTCCGCGACCATGCCGGCGTCGACCCGCGCGCCCTGCTGCGCGCCGCCTTGCAGATGGTCTCAAGCGGACGGATCGTGTCCGGTGCCTCGACGCTGACGATGCAGACGGCGCGCCTGCTGATGGAAGGTTCGACGCGCTCGGCTGTGGCCAAATGGCGGCAGATCGTGCTGGCGCTGGCGCTGGAGCGCCGGCTTTCCAAGGACGAGATCCTGACGCTCTATCTTACCCGCGCGCCCTTTGGCGGCAATGTCGAGGGCGTGCGCGCTGCAAGCCTCGCCTGGTTCGGCAAGGAGCCGAAGCGGCTGACGCCGGCGGAATGCGCGCTTCTCGTTGCGCTGCCGCAATCGCCGGAGGCGCGCCGGCCGGACCGCTTCGCCGGAAACGCCCGCGCCGCCCGCGACCGGGTGCTCGCCGCGATGACGTTGCGCGGCGTGCTGTCCGCCGAGGAGGCCGCCGCCGCCCGGCGCGAGCCGGTGCCGACGTTGCGCCGCGACGTTCCGCTTCTTGCCGCCCATGCCGCCCGCGAGGCCCTGGCGCGACTGCAAGGGGGGGCGAGCGAGGTCCGCCTGACGCTCGACGCGGGTCTCCAGTCGCGGCTCGAGGCGCTTGCCGCCTCCCGCGCCCGCAGGCTCGGCCGTCGCATTTCGCTCGCCATTCTCGTTGCCGACCACAAGACCGGCGAGGTCCTGGCCCATGTCGGCTCGGCCGGGCTGCTCGACGAAGAGCGCCGAGGCCATGTGGACATGACCCACGCGGTGCGCTCGCCCGGGTCGACCCTGAAGCCGCTGATCTACGGACTGGCCTTCGAGGAGGGGATCGCCCATCCCGACAGCTTCATCGAGGACCGGCCGATGACGCTTGCCGGCTACAGCCCGACCAACTTCGACCGCGCCTTCCAGGGAACGGTGCGGGTGGCCGACGCCCTTCAGGCCTCGCTCAATGTGCCGGCGGTGGAACTGCTCGATGCGGTCGGCACGGCGCGCTTCATTTCGCGGCTGAAGGCGGCGGGTGCCGATCCGCGCTTTCCGCCGGGCGAGGCGCCGGGCCTTGCGGCCGCCCTTGGCGGTTTCGGCATGACGCTCGACGAGCTGGTCGAGCTCTACGGCGGCTTTGCCCGTGGCGGACGCGCCATGGCGCTGAAGCGCTATGCCGACGATCCCGATCCCGCGCTGGCGACCCCGCCGAGGCGCTTTCTCTCCGAAACGGCGGCCTGGCGCATCGCCGACATCCTCTCCAGGGTGCCGCCGCCGGAGGCCGCGAACGGCGAGGGCGTCGCCTACAAGACCGGCACTTCCTACGGCTATCGCGACGCATGGGCTGTCGGCTTCGACGGGCGGCATGTGATCGGCGTCTGGGTCGGGCGCGCCGATGGGACGCCGGTGCCGGGGATCACCGGCTATCTGGCGGCCAGCCCCATTCTCTTCGACGCCTTCCAGCGCATTGGACCGGAGCGGGCGCGCCTGCCCGGGCCGCCGAAGGCGCTCGAGGGAGAGGACCGGGTGCCGGCCCCGCTGGTCCACGCGCGCACCCGCACGCCGCGCCGCGGCGGTGCGGAGGCGCTCGGGCCCGAGATTTTCTATCCGCCCGACGGCGCCATCGTGGAACTGGGCTCGCAGGCGACGGGATCCGCGCCTCTCGTCGTCAAGGCGCGGCGCGGGCGCGGCCCCTTCGTCTGGCTGGCGAACGGCAAGCCGGTGGCAAGCGGCCCCTTCGCGCGCTCGATCAGCATCGTGCCGGACGGGCCGGGCACGTCGACGATTGCGGTCATTGATGCGGACGGACGCGCCGCCCGCGTCACGCTCGACCTGCGCTAGGTCGTCGCCCGCCTCACGACAGCGGCGCGAGAAAGTCCGCGATGGCGTCGCGGCTCGCCGCATCCCACAACAGCGGGGCATGGCCTTCGTCGGGCACGGTGAGCGTGGCAAGTCCGGGATGCGTCGCCGCCATCTCCGCGACCGTCTCGCGCGCGAGAATGTCGGAAAGCGCGCCGCGTATCACCATCACGGGAAGTCCGGCGAGACCGGCGAACACTGGGCTGAGGTCCGGCGCGGTCGCCTCCTTGCGCGTGTCGTCGAGCGTGTGAGACAGCGCCGGGTCGTGGTCGAGCAGGGGGCCCGTGTCCGTTTCACGGTAGATCTGGTGGGCGAAACGCTCCCAGTCCGCGTCGTCCATCCGCGGGAACTGGGCCGCGAGACCGGCGCGGGCGTGCGCGGCCGCGGCCGCCCAGTCGCGCACGGCAGGCTCGCCTCCCATCGCGCGCGCGATGCGGGCAAGGCCCGCCGCCTCGATCCGCGCGCCGATGTCGTTGAGTACGAGGCCGGCGAGTGCCTCGCGCCGGCGCAGGCCGAGCAGCATGCCGTGGATGCCGCCGCGCGAGGTGCCGACAACGGCGAAGCGTGTCAGATCGAGTGTGGCGAGCCCCCGGTCGATGTCGTCGGCCTCCTGCTCGATGGAATAGCTGCGCCAGTCGGCCGCATGCTGGGATGCGCCACGCCCCCGATAGTCCATGGCAACGACCCGGTGTCCGCGCGCGGCAAGTGTTTCGGCAAGAGGCGCGAAGTCGCGGGCGTTGCGCGTCAGGCCGGCCAGGCAGAGCACGTCGACGCGCCGGTCTTCGCCGCGTGGCGCGTGGACGGTCGCGGCAAGCCGCAGGCCGTCGGCGGCGGTCCAGGTGTGCTGTGCGGCGGGCGCGGTGTGGTCGGGATGAGGGGTGTTCATGGCGTGCCTTGTCGTGGTGAAGGGGCAAGTCTAGCGGGCGTTTGGGCGCGCTTGAAGGGGGGATCGGGAGACGCGGGAGACCGCTCGCTTTAGCCTCTTTTGGTCATCCACGCCTCGCGCATCGCGGGGTGCAACGTCGTGTTGCGTCGGGCGCGAGCGCCGATTATGGTGCGCCACCCGGATGTTCGATCCGGTTCTGACCCACACTCCATGAGGACCACCATGTTCAAGGGATCGATCCCCGCACTCGTCACGCCGTTCCGCAACGGGACCGTTGATGAGAAAGCGTTCCAGGAGTTCGTGGAGTGGCAGATAAAAGAGGGCAGCCATGGTCTCGTCCCGGTCGGCACGACCGGTGAGAGCCCGACGCTGACCCACGACGAGCACAAGCGCGTCATCGACCTGTGCATCGAGGCCAACGCCGGCCGGCTGCCGGTGATGGCGGGCGCGGGCTCCAACAACACCGCCGAGGCCATCGACTTCTGCCGCCACGCCGAGACGGCGGGCGCGGATGCGCTGCTGGTGGTGACGCCCTATTACAACAAGCCGAACCAGGCCGGCCTGATCGCCCACTATCGCGCCATCGACGACGCGGTGGGGATTCCGATCTACATCTACAACATCCCCGGCCGGTCGGTGATCGACATGCTGCCCGAGACCATGGCGGAGCTGTTCCGCACCTCGCGCAACATCAAGGGCGTCAAGGACGCGACGGCGAACATGGCCCGCACCACCCGCACGCGGGTCGCCTGCGGTCCTGACTTCGTCCAGCTCTCGGGCGAGGACATCACGGCGCTCGGCTTCAACGCCCATGGCGGCACGGGCTGCATCTCCGTGACGGCGAATGTCGCGCCGGGCCTGTGTTCGCAGTTCCAGCAGGCGACGCTTTCGGGTGACTACGCCACGGCGCTCTCGATTCAGGACCGGCTCGCGCCGCTCCATGACGCGCTCTTCATCGAGCCGAATCCGACGGGCGCGAAATACGCCCTGTCGCTGCTCGGCAAGATGGAGAACGAGCTGCGCCTGCCGCTCGTCGAGGTCGCCGACACGACCAAAGTGGCCATCCGCGAGGCGATGACCCACGCCGGTCTCCTCAACTGACGTTGAATTCGGGCAGCCGACACCCCAACTGCGTGACGAGACACGGATAGAAAGCTGATGGCGGGAGGTCGCATCCTCCCGCCACGCACAAAGGCAGCACATGGCGCAGAAACGCCCTGGCGACGAGAATCGCAAGATCATCGCCGACAACCGCAAGGCACGGTTCAACTTCGAGATCGAGGACACGCTCGAGGCCGGCATCGCTCTGACCGGAACCGAGGTCAAGGCGCTGCGTCTCGGCAAGTCGATGATCGCGGAATCCTACGCCTCCTTCGAGGGCGGCGAGCTGTGGCTGATCAACTCCTATGTGCCGGAATATCTCCAGGCCAACCGCTTCAACCACGAGCCGCGCCGCCGGCGCAAGCTGCTCGTTCACAAGCGTGAAATGGCGCGTCTTTCGATCGCGGTGGCCAAGGACGGCAAAACCATCGTGCCGCTGAAACTCTATTTCAACGAGGACGGCCGGGCCAAGGTCGAGCTCGCCCTGGCGCGCGGCAAGAAGCTGCACGACAAGCGCGAGACCGAGCGCCAGCGGGACTGGAACCGCGAGAAGTCGCGGCTGATGAAGACCGCCGGCAACAACTGATCGACCGCCCGGCCACCGTCGGGCCGCGTCGAACGCCTTCTTGCCCCCCACCTTCTTCCCCCCCTGTGGACCTCCTGTGGGAAGCCTTGTGCAAACCCCTTGCGCGCGGCTGTGGACAATCTGTGCGCGGCCTGTTCATGGGGCGGTGCAAATGCTTGTGGGTTTCCTGTGTGAAATCCTGTGCTTTTCCTGTGCGGAAGCCTGTGCGGAAGGTGTTCGCCGGCTGTCGATATCGTGTGGACCGGCACCGCCTTTCTTCACCCACCACCGTCACCCCCGGCCTGACCCGGGGCCCACTCGAACCTTGAGCGCTTGTTGTTTGGGCTCAGGGGCGGCGGGACGTCCGGTGGCTACAGCGGTCGCTTGGCGTTTGTGGGCCGGTGGATTAGGCCCCGGGTCAAGCCCGGGGTGACGGCCGAGGGAGGGGCGACGGTCGCTTGTAGATCGGCGGTTGCCGGTGCGCCAAAGCGGCCTCAAGGTCTGCGGGAACATGAGAATGCCCGCACAAACCCCTGAAAGGACTCTCTCAATCGCCTGCGACGATGGAGGAGAGAAGGGCGCGCCGCGCGCCGACGATGGGGGTCGGGCGGCGGGTGCGGGCGTCGACCTGGACGTGAACGAAACGCCCCTGCGCGCAGGCGACGTCGCCGTCGTTGCGAAACAGCGCGATGTCATAGGTGACCGAGCTGCCGCCAAGGCGGGCGACGCGCACGCCGACGGCGACGCGGTCCGGGTAGACGATTTCGGAGAAGTAGCTGCAGCCGGTCTCGACGACGAGGAAGATCTCCTCCGAACGTCTGGGATCGAGGACATGCTCCTCGATGAGCCAGCCGTTCACCGCAGTGTCGAAGAAGCTCAGGTACTGGACGTTGTTGACATGGCCATAGGTGTCCACATCCATCCAGCGCGTCGGGATGTCCCTAAACAGGCGGAAATCCTTGCGCGTGAAGGCGGAGGGGCGCGTGGTCATCGTCCGTCGTCGTTCCGTGTGTCCGCTCAGCCCTGGCGGGGCGTGAAGGTGTTGGACCGGGGGAAACCGTTCGGGGGAAGGCGGCCGGCCTGGGCACGGTCGCCCTGCCAGTCAGCCAGTTCCTCGAGCTTGCGGGTGAAGCTGCGGCTGGAGGAATCGACCCATGTCAGCCCATCGGCGGCGGAGAACACCGCCACGTCCGACACGCCGCCGTCACGGTAGCGCTGAAGCCGTACGCCGCGCCCACGCGTCATCTCCGGGACCTGTGCCAGAGGGAAGACGAGAAGCTTGCGGTTGCGGCCTATGATGGCGACATGATCGCCCTGTGCCGGCACGCAGACGCGCGCCTCGACAGGCGCGGAGACGTTGAGCACCTGCTTGCCCTTGCGGGTGTTGGCGACAACGTCGTCCTCCTTGACCACAAAGCCGCGCGCTTCGTCGGAGACGACCAGAAGCTTGCGGCCGCCGCGATGGACGAAGACGTCGACCACGTCCTGGCCTTCCTCCATGTCGACCATCAGGCGGATCGGCTCGCCATGCCCGCGTCCGCCCGGCAGCTTGTCTGCGCCGAGCGTGAAGAACTTGCCGCCGGTCGAGAAGATCAGCAACTTGTCCGTGGTCTCGGCAAAGAGCGACAGTTTCAGCCGGTCGTCCTGCTTGAAGGACACGCTCGACAGGTCACTCTGGTGGCCTTTGAGCGCGCGAATCCAGCCCTTCTGCGAGACGATGACGGTGATCGGCTCCTTCTCGATCATCGCCTGGTGAATGTCGGTGAGGTCGAGATCGATGGCCTCGCCGAAGGTGGTGCGGCGCTTGCCAAGCGGCGTCTCCGGCCCGTAGGCCTTGGCCAGCTCGCCGATCTCCTTGCCGATCCGCGTCCACTGACGGCGGTCGGAGCCGAGCAGGGTGAGGATCTCGTCGCGCTCCTTCGACAGCTTGTCATGCTCCTTGCGGAGCTCGATTTCCTCAAGCTTGCGCAGGGACCGCAGGCGCATGTTGAGGATGGCTTCCGCCTGGACGTCGGTGAGGTCGAACGCCGCCCGCAGCGAGGCCTTGGCGTCGTCCTCCTCGCGGATGATGCGGATCACCTCGTCGATGTTGAGGAAGGCGATCATATAGCCGCCCAGCACCTCGAGCCGGTGCTCGATCTGTGCCAGCCGGTGCTGCGAACGGCGGACGAGCACCTCCTTGCGGTGATCGAGCCATTCGCGCATGACCTGCCGCAGGCCCATGACCATCGGCACGCGACCGCCCGACAGCACGTTCATGTTGAGCGAGAAGCGGTTCTCAAGGTCGGTCAGCTTGAACAGCGATTCCATCAGCAGAGCCGCGTCGACGTTCTTGCTGCGCGGCACCAGGACGACGCGCACGTCCTCCGCCGATTCGTCGCGCACGTCATCGAGCAGTGGCAGCTTGCGCGCTTGCAGGAGCTCGGCGATCTTCTCGATCAGCCGCGATTTCTGCACCTGATAGGGGATCTCGGTGATGACCACCTGCCAGGTGCCGCGACCGAGGTCCTCGGTCTCCCAGCGGGCCCGGATGCGGAAACCGCCGCGCCCGGTTTCATAAGCCTCCTTGAGGCCGGCGTCGTCGCGCACCATGACGCCGCCGGTCGGGAAGTCCGGCCCCTGGACGAACTGCAGCAGATCCGCCGTCGTCGCCTCGGGGTTTTCGATGAGATGGCGGGCGGCGTCGCAGAGCTCGCCGATGTTGTGCGGTGGGATCGAGGTCGCCATGCCAACCGCGATGCCGGCGGCGCCATTGGCAAGCAGGTTCGGGAAACCACCGGGCAGCACCACCGGTTCCTTGTCGAGCCCGTCGTAGGTCTCGCGGAAGTCGATGGCATCCTCGTCGAGACCGTCCAGCGTGCGCACCGCGACATCGGTGAGCCGCGCCTCGGTGTAACGCATGGCGGCCGCGCTATCGCCGTCGATGTTGCCGAAGTTGCCCTGGCCATCGATCATCGGATAGCGGACGGCGAAATCCTGGGCGAGACGCACCAATGCGTCATAGATCGCCTGGTCGCCATGCGGGTGGTACTTACCCATCACGTCACCGACGACGCGGGCGCATTTCTTGAAGCCGGCGCTCGGGTCGAGCTTCAGCAGGCGCATCGCGTAGAGCAGCCGTCGGTGCACCGGCTTCAGCCCGTCGCGCACGTCCGGAAGGGCGCGGTGGGTGATCGTCGACAGCGCATAGGAGAGGTAGCGCTCCTCAAGAGCGGTGCGCAGGTCGATCGGCTCGATGCCACCCGGCGGAATCAGTTCTTTTCCCATGGGTCTTGGCTACAGGCATTCGCCGAATCACGCAACGGAGCGCGCCCGTGGAAAGCGCGGAAATGTGCCGATTTCAGGCCGTCCGCGGCAATCAGGACGCAGTGCGGGAAAGGTGGGCGCGCGCAAGAGCCTCGATGAAGCCTTCGCGGGCCGGCGAGACCGGGACCTGGCGCGGCTCATGCACATGCCGGCGCAGGAAGTGGCCAGTCAGACGGAAGGCGTCGGCGAGCGCGGAAAACCCCGCTTGCGCCGCCTCCCGTGCCTCGATTCGCGCCGCGTTCGGGTCCGGGACCGGCTGGTTCGCGTGGACGTCGGCGTCGCGACGCAGAAAGGCGGGCAGGGGCAGCATGCGCTCCGCATAGGGCAGGCCGGCCTCGCGGCAGACCGCGCGCCCGGACTTCGGCGAGACGTAGACCAGATCGTCGCGTCGGCCTGTTGCGGCACACTCGGAAAGGTCGAGGCCGAAGCCCAGCTCGGCAAGCACCTGAAGCTCGAAATGCACCATCAGCACCCCGGCGATCTCCGGCTCGCCGAGATGGGCGAGGATCGCCTCCAGCCCCGCGTGGAGGCCGGGATGCGGATCGCGCTCGGGCAGGAAGTGGAGGAGGGCGGCGAGCGCCTGGATGCCGTAGACGCCCGTCGGCGTCGTCATCAGCTCCGCCGCGCGCAGGCGCAAGGGCTCGACGGCGAAAAGCCCGAGATGATTGTCGAGCCGCGCCCGCCAGACCAGGTTGACCTCATTGCCCGGCTGGAGCGCCGCCTGAAGCTTGCGGCTTCTGCCGCCGCGCACCAGACCCATGTGTCGCCCGCGCCCGCGCGTCATCACCTCGAGGATGAGGCTCGTCTCGCCGTGCCGGCGCGTCGCCAGGATGATGCCGTCTTCGCTCCATTCCATCGGGTCTGGTCTTTCATCGGGCGCACATCCCGCGCCACGCTCCAAGAGCTACCCGATGCGGGCGGGCAATGCCAATACCCCGCACGAGACACGCCTCGGGCGGCAGGTAGCCGCGACGGGGTGTTCCGCGATGCCGGATGGCGCGCCTTACCTCGGGAACTCCAGTCCCATCTCACGGTAGCGCTCGGGGTCGTCGGACCAGTTCTCGCGCACCTTGACGAAAAGGAAGAGGTGCACCGGACAGCCCGCGGCTTCGGCGATGTCGGCGCGCGCCGCCTGGGAGATCGCCTTGATGGTGCGTCCGCCCTTGCCGAGCACGATCATCTTCTGGCTGTCGCGTTCAACGTAGATCGTCTGCTCGATGCGCGCGGAGCCGTCCTTGCGCTGCTGCCACTGCTCGGTCTCGACCGTCGACATGTAGGGCAGTTCCTCGTGCAGGCGCAGGAACAGCTTCTCGCGGGTGATCTCGGCGGCCAGCATGCGCATCGGCAGGTCGGAGGCCTGGTCTTCCGGATAGAGCCAGGGACCTTCCGGCATCGCCTTTGCGAACTGCTCCATCAGGCGGTCGAGGCCGGAACCGGTCTGCGCCGAAACCATAAAGGTCTCGTCGAAGGGGACCATGGCATTGGCGGCCTCGGCCAGCGCCAGCAGCTTGTCGCGCTTGGTGACGTCGATCTTGTTGAGGATCAGGACGCGCGGCAGCTTCACGTCGGCGAGCGTCTTGAGGATGTTCTCAACCGCCTCGGTGATGCCGGTGCGCGCGTCGATCAGGAGCGCCACCACATCGGCGCCGCGCGCGCCGCCCCAGGCCGTGTCGACCATGGCGCGCTCGAGACGGCGTTTCGGGCGGAAGATGCCGGGCGTATCGACGAAGATGATCTGCGCCGCGTCGTGCATGGCGATGCCGCGCACCAGCGCGCGCGTCGTCTGCACCTTGTGGGTGACGATCGACACCTTGACGCCGACAAGCGCGTTGAGCAGCGTCGACTTGCCCGCGTTGGGGGCGCCGATCAGCGCGACGTAGCCGGCCCGCGTCGGGCCGTCGCCATGGCCCTTGGTTTCGCTCGGCAGGGCGGCCGCGTCCTCGTCGTCAATCCTGTCGTCGGATTCGGGGCGATCGGTCACGTCTTGTCTGTCTCCGTCAAAAGGCCTTCGCGCTTCAATACGGTCTCTGCCGCGCGCTGCTCGGCGATGCGTTTGGATCCGCCGCTGCCCGAAGCCACGTCCTCGCCGTCGATCTCCACCTTGACGGTGAAGAGCGGCGCGTGGTCGGGACCGCTGCGGTCGGTCATCGTGTAGCGCGGGGCGGGCTTGCCGCGTCCCTGCGCCCATTCCTGGAGCATGGTCTTGGGGTCTCGCAGCGGACCGGCATAGCTGGTCATCCGCCCGCCCCAATGACGCTCGATGAGAGTTTGCGCCGCCTCGAGCCCGCCGTCCAGATAGACGGCGGCGATCACCGCCTCGCACACGTCGGCGAGGATCGCCGTCTTGCGCTTGCCGCCGGTCTGCTCCTCGCTCTCGCCAAGCACGAGCGCCTCGCCGAGCGCCAGCTCGCGGGCGACGTCGGCGCAGGTCTCGCGGCGCACGAGCTGGTTCAGCCGGCGCGCCAGCTCGCCCTCGTCCGCCTTGGGAAAGGCGTGGTGCAGCATGGTGGCGATGGCGAGCCCGAGCACGCGGTCGCCCAGGAACTCAAGCCGCTGGTAGCTGGCGTCGGGCGCGTTGTTCTTGGCCGTGGCGCTGCCATGGGTGAGCGCGCGCGTCAGCAGCAAGGGGTCGTCAAAGCGGTGACGCAGCCGGTCCTGAAGTTCCGCCTGCGCCTTCTTCTGGCGAGTGTGCGAGGTCATGGTGCGCCGTCCCGGCTCACAGTGTCTTGAACAGGCGGTTCCAGCGCACCGTCCACGGCCATTCCCAGAACATCCAGGCCGAGGCGTCCTCGTCGACGGAGAAGAACAGCATCTCCGCCCGGCCGACGAAATTCTCGAACGGCACGTAGCCGACGGCCGAAAGAACGCGGCTGTCGGTGGAGTTGTCGCGGTTGTCGCCCATCATGAAGTAGTGGCCCGGCGGTACCTTGTAGACGCCGGTGTTGTCCCAGGTGCCGCGCGGCGTCAGGTCGAGCGTCTCGTAGCTGACGCCATTGGGCAGCGTTTCCCTGAAGCGCGGCACGCGGCGCACGGCGCCGAAGGTGTCGGTGGTGATGAAATCGTCGATGCGGGTGCGCTCGACGGGCGTGCCGTTGATGTTCAGCACACCGTCGATCATCTGGATCTCGTCGCCGGGAAGGCCGATCACGCGCTTGATGTAGTCGGTCGAATTGTCGGTCGGCAGCTTGAAGACGGCAACATCGCCGCGCGTGGGCTCCGTCGCCCAGACCCGCCCGTCAAAGGGCACGAGACCATAGGGGAAGGAATAGCGCGAATATCCGTAGCTGTACTTCGACACGAACAGGTAATCGCCGATCAGCAGCGTGTCCATCATCGACCCGGAGGGAATGTTGAACGGCTGAAACAGCAGGGTGCGCACAACGAGCGCGAGGAGCAGGGCCTGCACGAGCACCTTCACGGTCTCGTAGACGCCGCCTTCCTTGGCTTTCGAATTGTCGGACACGCTCATCTTTTCCTTCGCGAAGTCCCGGTCAGGCCAGGCAGTCAGGCCGGCGGCGCGCGCGCAAGGCACGCAGCCGGCAATCGGCCGCCGGTCATCCGGCGGAAGGACCCGGCCACAAGGCCGGCAGCCGGCGCGCCGAATGCTGGGCCCTGGGAGGCGGCCGACATCGTGCGCAGACAGACTTGGCTTTTAGCGGCAAGCCACTGGAGACGCAATGGCACAAGCCCCGGGAGCGGCGCGAAGCCGGGATGCGCCGTTCAGTCCGTTGCCGGATCGCCGCTCAGCGGCTCCGGCCAGTCGGTCGGCCAGGCGCTGATCACCACGAAGGCCTGCGCCAGCGGATCGTCGTCGGTGATCGTCAGGTCGATGCGCGCCGCGAACCCGGTCGGCACCATCGAGGCGAGGCGGCGCGCCGCCGAGCCCGTCAGCAGCATCGTCGGCTTGCCGGACGGCAGGTTCACCACCCCCATCTCGCGCCAGTTGACACCCATGCGAATGCCGGTTCCGAGCGCCTTGGAGCAGGCCTCCTTGGCGGCGAAGCGCTTGGCGTAGGAGGCCGCGCGCATCCGGCGACGGTCGGAGCGCGCCCGCTCCTCGGCGGTGAAGACGCGGTTGACGAAGCGCTCGCCGAAGCGCCCCAGGGTCTTTTCGATGCGGCGGATGTCGATGAGGTCGGATCCGATGCCGATGATCATGGGTCAGGCGGCTCCCGCACCGGTCCTGGCCTCGTCCATCAGCCGGCGCATCTCGTGGATCGCCGCCTCGAGCCCGATGAAGATTGCCTCGCCGATGAGGAAATGGCCGATGTTGAGCTCGGCGATCTCCGGGATCGTGGCGATCTCGCCGACCGTGTCAAAGGCGAGCCCGTGGCCGGCGTGGATCTCCAGCCCCATCTCGCGACCGAGCCGCGCGGCGCGGGCGATGCGGGCACGCTCCGCCGCCGCCTCGTCCAGGCGTGCGTCGTTGAAGAGATCGCAGTAGCGCCCGGTATGCAGTTCCACCACGGGCGCGCCGAGCCGGACGGCGGCCTCGAGCTGGCCCTCGTCGGCCTCGATGAAGAGCGAGACGCGGGCGCCGGCCTCGCCGAGCCGCGCCACGATCGGCCGCAGGTGCTCGATCTGGCCGCGCGCGTCGAGACCACCCTCGGTGGTGCGTTCCTCGCGCTTCTCGGGAACGATGCAGGCGGCGTGCGGGCGCGCCTTCAGTGCAATGGCGACCATTTCCGTCGTGGCCGCCATCTCGAAATTCAGCGGCAGGGCGATGTCCCGCGACAGGCGCTCGATGTCGCTGTCGATGATGTGCCGGCGGTCCTCGCGCAGATGCGCGGTGATGCCGTCAGCGCCGGCGCGCGCCGCCAGTTCCGCTGCGCGCACCGGATCGGGAACGCGCCCGCCACGCGCGTTGCGGACGGTTGCGACGTGGTCGATGTTGACGCCGAGACGCAGGCGCTGGCTCGTCATTCTTCTGGCTCCCGGGAAATGGCTGCCGCGCCGCGCGCCGGGCACGGGCGGATGATCTGCGGAAGGCCGAATATGCTGCCTTGCAGCCTAGCTGTCGAGATCCGAGCTCGATGCAGCCGCCGCCGCCAGGTCAGACTTGCGGCGCCCGGCCGCCAGCCGGTGGGCACGGGCGCGCTGATAGGTGCGCACGCTGTAGAAGACGACAAAGTAGAACAGGGTGCCGGCGATGAGCCCGAGCGGGACCGAGCCGATCAGCATCGGCTTGATCAGCGGCAGGATCACGTCGATCGATTTCTCCAGCACGCCACCGCCAAGATGTCGGTTCATGTCGCCGGTCGACAGCGTCTTCGCCTCACCATAGGCGACCCAGGTGCCGACCTTGTAGGTCGTGGCCCAGATCAGCGGGAAGGTGAGGGGATTGCCGACGGCCGTGCCAAGCGCGGCGGCGAGCATGTTGCCGCCGATGATGTAGGCGATGACGAAGCTCAGGATGAAATGCAGGCCGATGAAGGGCGTGAACGAGGCAAATGCGCCGGCGGCGAAACCGAGCGCGATGGCATGGGGGCTCGCCGTCAGCCGAAGCACGCGCTTGGAGAAATAGCGCGCCGAGCGCATGAAGCTGTGCCGGGGCCACACGGCGACACGCAGGCGTTCAAGATGGCTCGGTTTGTTGCGGCGTTTGAAGAGCATCGTGCCTTGATTCGTTCTCTGGGGCCGGTGCTGCCAGCCGATGCGGGCAGGCGTGCCTGCCACTCGTTGCGTCTCGCGGGACCCCCGCCGCGGATGGCGGGGTGCCGATCAACCGATCACCCGCGTCACCCCCGCGACATTGGACTTTGCCCTGAGCTGATTCATGATCCGCGTCAGGTGCTTCAGGTCCCATACCTCAAGATCGATGAGCATTTCATGAAAATCGCTGGCATGGCGGATCAGTTTCAGGTTGTCGATGTTGCCGTCGAGATCGGCAATCGCGCCGGCAATGGTCGCAAGCGACCCGGGTTCGTTCAGGGCGGAGACGTTGATGCGCGCGGGAAAACGGTCATGCCGGTCTCCGGCCATGTCCCAGCGCACGTCGAGCCAGCGGTCGGTTTCGTCCTCGAACGCCTGCAACGCCGTTGCCTGTATCGGGTATATGGTGACGCCAACGCCCGGTGTCAGGATGCCGACGATGCGATCTCCGGGAACCGCGCCGCCCTCGGGCGCGAAGGAGACCGGAAGATCCCCGGCCAGGCCGCGGATCGGCAGGGCCTGGCGGCCGCCGTCGCTCTCGTCTGAATCGGGCACGCGGAACTTCATGCCGCTACCGGATTCAAGGTCGAACCAGCCGGGCTCGGACCCCACCTGCGACGGCGTGACGCGGTCGTCGCGGTAGTCGGGATAGATCGCGGAGACCACCTCGTGGGCGCGCATCTCGCCACGCCCGACGGCGGCAAGCATGTCGCTTGCGTGGGTGAAACCGAGCGGTCCCAGCGCCCCGGCGATGAGTTCGTCGGTGAGCGTGTGGCCGGCGCGCAGGAAGGCGCGCTCCAGGATGTGACGGCCGAGAGCGCCATACTGCTGGCGCGCCGACTCGCGCGTCGCCCGGCGGATCGCGGCGCGCGCCTTGCCGGTGACGGCGATCGTCTCCCAGGCCGGCGGCGGCGTCTGCGCCTGGCTGCGCACGATCTCCACCTCGTCGCCATTCCTCAGCTCGGTGACCAGCGGCATGATCTGGCCGTTGATCTTGGCGCCGACGCAGGTGTTGCCGATGTCGGTGTGGACCGCATAGGCGAAATCGATGGGCGTGGCTCCGCGCGGCAGCGCGATCAGCCGGCCCTTGGGCGTGAAGCAGAACACCTGATCGTGGAACAGCTCCAGCTTGGTGTTCTCCAGGAACTCCTCCGGCGTGTCGCCCTGCGACAGCAGCTGGATGGTCCGGCGCAGCCAGTCGTAGGCGCGGCTTTCCTCGTTGTGCTTGGCGATGTTGCGGCCGCCGAACTCTCCGTCCTTGTAGAGCGCATGCGCGGCGATGCCGTATTCCGCCACCCGGTCCATGGCCGTCGTGCGGATCTGCAGTTCGACGCGCTGGCGGCTGGGACCGACGACCGTGGTGTGGATGGAGCGGTAGTCGTTCTGCTTCGGCGTCGACAGATAGTCCTTGAAGCGACCGGGAACCGCCGGCCAGCTCGTGTGCACGACGCCAAGCACCCGGTAGCAGGCCTCGACGGTGCCGACGACGACGCGGAAGCCGTAGATGTCGGACAGCTGCTCGAAGGCAACAGATTTCATCTGCATCTTGCGGAAGATCGAATAGGGGCGCTTCTCCCGCCCCTTGACCACGGCGGAGATGCCGCGCTCCTCAAGTCGCGTGACAAGATCGCGCTCGATGTCGCTGATGAGACTCTTGTTCTTCTCCTCCAGCGCCGAAAGCCGATCGACGATTGTCGAATAGGCTTCGGGGTAGAGCGTGCGGAAGGAAATGTCCTCCAGCTCCTCGCGCATGTCGTGCATGCCCATGCGCCCGGCCAGCGGCGCATAGATCTCCATCGTCTCCTCGGCGATGCGCCCGCGCTTGTGCTCCGGCATGTGATGGAGCGTGCGCATGTTGTGCAGCCGGTCGGCGAGCTTGACCAGAAGCACGCGCACGTCGTCGGCGATGGCCAGCAGCAGCTTGCGGAAATTCTCGGCTTGCTTGGCGCGCTTGGAAACGAGGTCGAGGCGCTTGATCTTGGTCAGCCCGTCGACGAGCTTGCCAATCTCCGGGCCGAACAGCCGGTCGATCTCGTCGCGCGTCGCGGTCGTGTCCTCGATGGTGTCGTGGAGCAGGGCGACGGCAATGGTCGCCTCGTCGAGCCTGAGGTCGGTCAGGATCGCGGCAACTTCCAGGGGATGCGAAAAGAAGGGGTCGCCGGACGCGCGAACCTGGCTGCCGTGCTTCTGCATGGCATAGACGTAGGCCTTGTTGAGCAAGGCCTCATCCGCGTTCGGATTGTACCGCTGGACCCGTTCGACGAGTTCGTATTGCCGCATCATCGCGGTGGCGCCTCACCCTGCGACACGGCCGGCAGAGGCTTGCCCGGCGGACCGGCGCGGCTGCGCCATCCACGAAGGTCGCCAGCCGGCCGGGCACGTTTTCAGATGCCGGATCGGGACGCTCAGATGTCGTCCTTGCGCTCCGGCGGAACGAGGCCTTCCAGGCCGCGCAGAAGATCTTCTTCCGACATGCGGTCGAACTCGACCGAGGAATCGTCGACCGAGTTCACCTCGGTTCCGCCGCGCTGAGACGCGTTCGGCACCATCGGAACGGCGTCGGCCTCGGGCTCGTCGACCTCCACGTACTTCTGGAGCGAGTGGATGAGGTCTTCCTTGAGGTCTTCGGGGCTGACGGTCTCGTCAGCGACCTCGCGCAGGGCAACGACGGGGTTCTTGTCGTTGTCGCGATCGATGGTCAGCGGCGAACCGTTGGAAATCATCCGCGCCCGATGGCTCGCAAGCAGCACCAGTTCGAAGCGGTTATCGACCTTGTCGATGCAGTCCTCGACCGTCACGCGCGCCATTGGCAGTCTCCATGTCCTAGTGATCTCGGCAAGCGGCGATATGTACTGTGTCGCACCGCGGAAGGCAACCCTGCCGCACCGCCGGACGTCAAGGTTTTTCGCCCGCAGCCTGCTCCGCGCGGCGGGCGCGGTCACGAGGCCTCCCGAGGCGGCTTTTCTGCTCCTTGGCACATGAGAACCGACCAGGCGCGAAGGGGAGGGTGATGGTCGCCCGGCGCGGGGAGTTTCCGTCGCCGGCGAATATCCGTGACGACCCGTAGGATTCATGGCCTTCGCCGTCATTGTTAAATCAATCACAGGTATCGGCGCAGCAAGTTCCCTACAAATATTGACTTTTTTTAGTGGAATTATCAACGCTTCGTTTACACTGTTTTCAGTGGTTACCGCATTGAACTTAACTGAAGTTCTGGGCCATGCTTGTGTTTTAGCCGGGCTCTTTCCCCATTCGCGGTCAAGTTGTGTTGCCGTCGCGACCCTGAATGGTGTAGGGGGACCCGATATCCGCATTTCCACTTGGAAACGTGGAACAACAAAAAAGAAGACGGCCCAGAAGAGGCCGTGTTCAGGGTACGTGTGGCCGGACAGTCGTTCGGGATGGCAGGTTTTCCACGTCGGATGCGAAGGCACTGGTGCGCGCTTTAAAAGCACGCGCGAACAGACTTTAGTCATGATTTGCTGGAGACTTCCCAGCGACGGATTCTGGAAGCCGACGTTACAGTGAAAGGTTTTGTACGTTATGTTCGACCCCCGCGAGAAGGTAGCGTTGTTCATTGACGGTGCGAATTTGTATTCGACCGCAAGATCTATCGGTTTCGATATTGACTACAAGATGCTGTTGCAGGAATTCCAGAAGACAGGCTACCTGCTGCGCGCTTATTACTATACTGCCCTGATCGAGGATCAGGAGTATTCATCTATTCGTCCGCTGATCGACTGGCTTGACTATAATGGCTACAAGGTCGTTACCAAGCCGGTGAAGGAGTTCGTCGACTCCAGCGGCCGCCGCAAGATCAAGGGCAACATGGACATCGAGCTTGCCGTCGATGCCATGGAGATCGTCGAGCATGTCGATCACATTGTATTGTTCTCCGGCGACGGCGATTTCCGCTCGCTCGTCGAGGCGCTGCAGCGCAAGGGGCGCAAGGTGACGGTGGTCTCCACCCTGCAGACCCAGCCGCCGATGATCGCCGACGACCTGCGGCGCCAGGCCGACCACTTCGTCGACCTCGCGACGCTGGCCAAGAAAGTCGGCCGCGACCCCGCTGAGCGTCCCGCACGCCCGGTTGAGCGCGTGCGTCGCGCGGAGACCGAAGAGGACGACGACGACTATTGAGCGCGCCCTCCAGCATGTCCGCAGGCGCGCATCCGGCCGAGCCGGGGCGCGACTGTCCGCTCTGTCCACGCCTGGTCGCGTTTCGCGAGTTGCACCGCGAGCGCGAGCCGGGCTGGCACAACGCACCCGTGCCGACCTTCCAGGCTCGCTCGCCCCGGCTGCTGATCGTCGGGCTGGCGCCGGGCCTGCGCGGGGCGAACCGCAGCGGGCGTCCCTTCACGGGCGATTTCGCCGGCGATCTGCTCTACGAGACGCTGCTGGATTTCGGCTTCGCGACGGGGCGCTACGAGGCGCGGCCCGATGACGGGCTGAGCCTGGTCGACGCGGCGATCACCAACGCCGTGCGCTGCGTTCCTCCCGAGAACAAGCCGGTCGGCGCGGAAATCCGCGCCTGCCTGCCGTTTCTCACGGCGACCATCGAGGGCTATCAGGGGCTGGTGACGCTCGTCGCCCTCGGGCGCATCGCCCATGACGCGACGCTCTCGGCCCTCGGCCTGCGCCGTGCCGCCTATCCCTTCGGCCACAACGCGCGCCATGATCTGCCGAACGGCCTCGTGCTGTTCGACAGCTATCACTGCTCCCGCTACAACACGAACACCGGCCGGCTGACGCGGGAAATGTTCCGCAATGTCTTCACCGATGTGCGCGCAACCGTCGACGCGGCTCCGGCGCGCGCCTGATCTGCCTGCCCTGCCTGAACGGCCGATCCTGCCTTGCTCCGACAGGGCCGGTGTCAGTCGTCGGCGGGGGCCCAGCCGTCGGGGCCCAGGTGGTCCTGCGGCTGGAAGCGGGCCTTGTAGTCCATCTTCGGCGAGCCATTGACCCAATAGCCGAGATAGACGTAGGGAAGCCCCAGCGCCCGCGCCCGCTCGATATGATCGAGGATGAGGTGCGACCCGAGGCTGCGCTCGGTCACCTCCGGATCGAAGAACGAATAGACCATCGACAGGCCGTCGCCGAGCACATCCGTCAGCGCCACGGCGAGCAGCGGGCCGTCGCCCCGCCCCGTGAGGAACGTATCCGGGCCGCGGCGGCGGTATTCGATCAGCTTCGTCTCAACATGGGTGTCCTCGATCATCATCGCGTAGTCGAGGACGCTCATGTCGGACATGCCGCCATGGGCGTGGCGTGCGTCGAGATAGCGGCGGAAGAGGCTGTACTGCTCGGAGGAGGGGGCCGGATCGAGCTCGGTCCCGACGACATCGGCGTTGCGTTTCCACACCCGGCGGAACGAGCGTGTCCAGTCGAAGTCGTCGACGCGGATGCGGATCGAGATGCAGGCTTGGCAATTCTCGCAGGCCGGACGATAGGCGATGTTCTGGCTGCGCCGGAAACCGCCCTGCGTCAGCACGTCGTTGAGCGGCTTTGCCCTCGATCCCACCAGGTGGGTGAACACCTTCCGTTCCTGCTGGTCTGGCAGGTAGGGACAGGGCGAGGGGGCCGTCAGGTAGAATTGCGGTGTATCTGTCGGGTGCCGCGTCACCGCTTTAACCTCTGCCTGTATGTCTCAAAGCATGGTGAAACCATAATACATTGGCGCAAGAAAAGTGAATGCCAACCAAAGAAGTACAGCAAGCGGCGCTCCTGCGCGAATGAAGTCGGAAAATCTGTAGTGGCCGGGACCCATGACGATCAGATTCGTCTGGTAGCCGATGGGCGTGGCGAATGAACTGTTGGCGGCGAAGATCACGCAGGTGACGAACGCCTCCGCAGGCATGCCCGTCTGGCGCGCCATATTCACCGCGATCGGGGTGAAGAGAACGGCCGTTGCGTTGTTCGACAGCAGGTTGGTGAGGCACATCACCAGCAGGTAGAGCGCCGAGAGCACCACCATGGGCGGCTGGCCCGCCAGCCTGCCGACGAGCAGGTCGGCGATGGCGCCGGCACCGCCGGTGACCTCGAGCGCCGACGCGGCCGCGATCGAGGCGCCGATCAGCATGAAGATGCGGCTGTCGACCGCGCGCAGCGCCTGGCGCACGTTGAGACAGCCGCCGGCAACCATCGCCATCGTCGCGGCCAGCGACGCGGTGACGATCGGCACCAGGCCCGTGGCGCTGGCCGACACCATCAGCAGGAAGATGACGAGCGCGCGCGGCGCCAGGCGGCGCGGCGGCAGCTCCGCCGCCGACCAGTCGAGCAGAAGCACGTCCCGGTTTGTCCTCAGTCCGGTGATTTCCGCGGCGCTGCCGGCGACGAGCAGCACGTCGCCGGGCTCCAGGCGGATCTCGGTCATCGCCATGCGCGGCATGCGCGAGCGCCTCTGCACGCCCATGACCACGCAGCCGGTCTCCGTGTGGAAGCCGCTCTGGGAGATGGTGCGGCCCGACAGGCGTGAGGCCGGGGCGACGACGGTTTCCGCCAGCGTCAGCGAGCGTTGCTGGGCCGGTGGCGTTTCCGCCTCGCCCGCGTCGTCGCCATTGTTGCCCTCCGCCGCCATCAGCGGATGCCGGCGCGACAGCGCCGCCGTCAGCGCCGAGCGCGTGGCGGCGACGATCAGCGTGTCGCCGGGACGAAGCGTCACGTTCTCGAAAGGCGGCAGGATCGGCCGCTCACCGCGCTGGACGAGGCGCACGGTCATGTCCTTCAGCGCCGGGAACAGGCCCGCCATCGAGGTCTCGCCCTCGAGCGGATGACCGGCGGTGATCTGGATCTGGGCGATGAACTGCTTGCCCGACGAGGATTGCAGCTCGTCCGTCATCGAGCGCCGCGGCTTCAGCAGGAACGGCATGACGAACAGCACATAGACGCTGCCGATGGCGGCGAGCGCGACGCCGAGGCCGGTGAAGCTGAAGAACGTGAGGCGCACGTCGCTGGTACGCGCGGCGACGTCGGCGACGAGGAGGTTGGTCGATGAGCCGATCAGTGTCGTCATGCCGCCGAGGATGGCAATGAAGGAGAGCGGCATCAGCAGCCGCGCCGAGGAGCGGCCCTGCGCCGCCGCCACCGCCGAGAGGATCGGCAGGAACATGACCACGACGGGCGTGTTGTTGAGAAAGCCGCTGATCACCGCGACGGCGATCAGGATCGGCACCGTGGCGAATGTGGGAAAGCGCTTCGTGGCGTTGACGATCATCTTCGCCGGCCGCTCCAGGGCGTTGGTCTGGAACAGTCCCTGGCCGACGATGAGCAGGCAGATGACGGTGATCAGCGCCGGATTGGCGAAGCCCGCAAGGATCTGCGCCGCGCCGAACGGCGTGCCGCCCAGGTTCGCCGGAAAGGCGGTGAAGATCGCCAGGAAAGCGACGATCGATCCGAGTGCGATGGCCTCCAGCGCGAACCTCTCGGTCGCGTAAAGCACGATCGTCACGACGATCACCACGAGCGTGAGGATCATGGCTGGATCGGCTGGCATCATGCGGTCGGTCCGTATCCTCTTCCCGGCCATGCCCGAAAGGCACGGCCGCGGTGGTCGCGAACCTTAAGTTCTATCCCCCGCGCGCCGCTTCGCAAAGCCGGAATGACAGCGCCGCCTGCCGCGCGCACGGGAATGATTTTGCGCAAAACCCGTGATCAGCGCCAAACCGCGCGCCCGGATCAGCCGCGGGCGCGGTTGAGCACCACTGTGCCGAGGATGATGTCGTGCAGCAGGCGCTTCTCGATGTTGAGCAGGCTGACGATGAGAACCAGCGGCGTCAGCAGCGTCACGGAGAACCAGAACAGCAGCGCGTGGATGGCCGCGATCAGCATGTCCGGACGGCGACCGTCCATCATGCGCATGGTCAGACCCATGGCGCGCATGCCGGGGGTGGCGCTGGTCGCACCGCCGAGCGAGACCGCCACATAGACCAGCGCGACGGCGGGCCACAGGATGGGAAACAGCAGCCAGCCGAGCCCCAGAGTGAAGATGCCGAGGAAGAACACGAGCACGCAGGACAGCAATGTCACCGCGCCGATGAGAAAGGCGTCGATCACGAATGCGAAGACGCGGTTGGTGCGCACGGACGCGAAAAGGGCGGGGTCGGGCGCTGCCGTCGTCTCGTCCGGATATCCGTACTCCTGGCTCATTCTCGGTCCTTCTTGTCGCCGGGACGCATCGTCCCTGTCCCAATGAGATGGGAAGGACGGCGGGGAAATGCAAATCGCTCCGCCGCAGGGGGGCTACAGGCGCGATTCGCCAAGATCGAGCATATGGACGGAATGGCCCGCCCGCTCGAGCGCGGCGAGGATCGTGGCCGCATGGCCGGCATCATGGGTTTCCATGGTGACGTCGAGCGTGGTGCCCTTGGCCGGCACATTGAGGAACAGCCGGTGGTGCGAGACCTCCATGATGTTGCCGCCCTCCTGGCCGATCAGGGTGGAAATCTCTCCCAGGATGCCGGGCCGGTCTGAGGTGGTGATGCGCACCGATACGAGGCGTCCGTCGCGGGCGAGCGCCCGCACCATGATGGAGGAAAGCAGCCGCGGGTCGATGTTGCCGCCGCACAGCACCAGGCCGACGCGCCGGCCGGAGAAGCGCTCCGGCGCGGCCAGCATGGCGGCAAGACCGGCGGCCCCGGCGCCTTCGGCCATGGTTTTCTGCAGCGTCATGTAGGCATTGATCGCCTGCTCCAGCGCAGCTTCGTCGACAAGGAGAATGTCGTCGACGGTGCGCCGCACGATCTCCAGCGTCAGTCGGCCGACATTCTTCACCGCGATGCCCTCGGCAAGGGTCGCCCCGCCGCAGTGGGCGGGCTTTCCCTCAAGGGCGGCGACCATCGAGGGATAGAGGCGCGATTCCACTCCGATGACTTCGATGCCGGGCTTCAGCGCCTTCGCCGCCGTCGCCATGCCGGAGATAAGCCCGCCACCCCCGACCGGGACCACGAGGCAGTCGAGCTCCGGCTGGTCCTCGAGCATCTCCAGCGCGATCGTGCCCTGTCCGGCGATGATCGCTTCGTCGTCGTAGGGATGAACCCACACGAGGTCTTCCGCCGCGGCGAGGCGCTCGGCCTCCGCCTGCGCATCGGCGAGCATCTCGCCGGCGAGAACCACCCGCGCGCCGTAACCGCGCGTCGCCGCGACCTTCACGATCGGCGTCGGCTCCGGCATGACGATGGTGGCTGGAATGTCGAGCCGTGCGGCGTGATAGGCCACCGCCTGGGCGTGGTTCCCCGCCGACATGGCGATGACACCGCGTGCCCGCTCGGCCTGCGAGAGCGCGAGCAGCTTGACCAGCGCGCCGCGCTCCTTGAAGGCGTTGGTGACCTGGAGGTTTTCGTATTTGACGAAGACCTCGGCGCCGGTCAGCCGCGACAGTTTTGGCGCCGGCAGGAAGGGGGTGCGCATCACCGCCCCCTCGATCAGGCGCGCGGCCTCGCGGATCGTGTCGAGGGTGACGGACATCGGGCAGGCTCCCGGCAGGAAGAAGGAAGGTCCTCCTGTGCCATCAAGCCGGGACCATTTGCAAGCTCGCGATGGTGGAGCCGACCATGAGCGCGGCAAGCGCGATGCGCAGGCCCTGCAGAAAACGCCCGTTGCCGGTGCTCTCGCGCAGCCACGACCCGCACAGCAGCCAGAGGCCGTTGAGCACGAATCCGAGGCACAGGAAGGACAGCGACACGGTGAGCGCGTCGGCGAGATAGCGCGCCGGGGAGACGAACTGGGAGATCGCCGCCACCTGCATGGCGTAGGCCTTTGGGTTGAGCGGATGGACGATAAGGCCGCGCGGAAAGCCGGGCACCCGCGCCGCGCCCGAGGGCCCCTTGGCCGGGCTGCGGACCACGACCCAGGCCAGATAGAGAATGTACCCCATGCACGCCCAGCGCAGCACGGCGAAGACCTGCGGCGCGCTGGTCAAAAGGGCGTAGAGACCGGCGACATTCAGCCAGAAGATGATCTGAAAGCCGCTCATGGTGCCGAGCAGGAAGGGCAGGGCGGGGCGCGCGCCAAAGGCCAGGCCACTTGCCATCAGCGCCATGTTGGCTGGCCCCGGCGAGCCGACCATGGCGAGGATGAAAAGCCCGAGCAGGGCGAACTGGGCAAGGGGCATCACGCTTTCGGGCGACATTTCGGCGACTCCGGCGGGCGACGGCCTCGACCGTCGCGACTTGTATCGAGGCGGCGAAACTTGCTTGAATCAATTCGTGGTACAATAGTAATATTGTACTCATGACAATATTCCTGAACCTTGCGGATAGCATCGACGAACCCCCCTCGGCGAGGGTGATCGAGGCGCATCTGCGCGCAGCCGTCACCGACGGGGCTCTGGCCCCGGGAACCCGCCTGCCGCCGATCCGCGAGGCGGCATGGCAGTTGCGCTGCGCGCCGGGAACCGTGGCGCGCGCCTACAAGGCGCTGGTGCTGGCCGGCCTCGCCCACGGCGAGGTGGGGCGGGGAACGTTCATCGGGGGGAGCGATCCGTGCATCGCCTTTCCGCCCGGTCTTTCCGGCGAGGCGCGCGCGGACCGCGCGAGCGCCGACGCCGTGCCGGCGCCCACGGTCGATCTCGCCATCAACAGTTTCGGCATGGAGGACCCCGGCGCGCTGGTCGCCGGCGGGCTCGCCCATGCCGCCGAGGTGCTCGGGCAAGGCGCGCCGGCCGGCTATCGCCCGGCCGGCGGCGGCAGCGGGGAACGGGAAGCCGTGCTGCCGTTTCTCGCCCGCTGGCGCGACGGGCTGGAGCCCGGCAACGTGGTCATCACCGGCGGCACCCAGTCGGCGCTCTTTGCCGCGCTGCTGGCGCTGCGCGACCAGGGCGGGGGGCTTGCCTGTGACCAGCTCACCTATCCAGGCGTGATCGCGGCCGCCGCCGCCATTGGCCTGCGCCTGCACGCGGTCGTCGCCGACGGGGAGGGCATGTCGCCCGATGCGCTCGATGCGCTCGCTGCCAGGGTACCGCTCGCCGGGGTCTTCGTCATGCCGGGTATCCACAATCCGACGGGGCGCGTGATGGGCGCGCGGCGGCGCGCGGCACTCGCCGAGATCGCCGCGCGGCGCGGCCTCACCGTGATCGAGGATCAGGTCTACGGATTTCTCCTGGACGCGGACGGACCCGGCTTCTCCCATCTCGTGCCGGAGCGCACGGTGCTGGTGACGGGGCTGTCAAAATGTGTCTCGCCGATACTGCGCGTTGGCTACGCGGCGGCGAGCCCGCTGCTCGCCCGCCGTATCCTGGCGGTGCAAAACGCCATGCAGCTGATGGTGTCGCCGGTGCTGACGGAGGCAGCGTCCTGGATCCTGGGCGGGCCGGGGCTGGAGGCGCGGATCGCACGGCTGCGGGCTGGGGTTGCCCGGCGCGGTGCGCGCGCGGCGGCGCTGCTGCCCGGCGTCGACCCGGCGCGCCTCTCGGGCGGTCTCGCGTGGATGGAGCCGGGTTCGGGCTGGCGGGCGGAGGAATTCGCCGCAGAGGCGTTGCGCCTCGGGGTGCGGGTCAGCCCGGCGCGGCCCTTCGCCGTTGATCCGCGCGGCGCGCCAGAGGCGGTACGCCTCTGCCTTGCCTGCGAGCCCGACGAAACGCGCTTCGAGACGGCGCTTGAAACGCTTGCCGGGCTCGCTGGCCAGTCGTTCCCGGCCGCGGCCATGCTGCCGTGACCGGGATGGCGTCCTCTCAGTCGCGGCCGAGCAGCTTGCGTGCCGCGTCCACCGCGAAATAGGTGAGCACGCCGTCGCAGCCAGCGCGCTTGAACGCCGTCAGGCTTTCCATCATGGCGCGCTCGCCGTCGATCCAGCCGTTGTTGGCGGCGGCCATGATCATCGCGTATTCGCCCGACACCTGATAGGCGAAGGTCGGTCGCAGGAAGCTGTCCTTCACCCGGCGGATGATGTCGAGATAGGGCATGCCGGGCTTCACCATGATCATGTCGGCGCCCTCGGCGAGGTCGAGCTCGACCTCGTGCAGTGCCTCGTCGGTGTTGGCCGGGTCCATCTGGTAGGTGCGCTTGTCGCCGACCAGCGTCGCATTGGTGCCGACCGCGTCGCGGAAGGGGCCGTAGAAGGCGGAGGCGAATTTCGCGGCATAGGACATGATCTGCACGTCCGTGTGGCCGCTCGCGTCGAGCGCGGCGCGGATCGCGCCGATGCGCCCGTCCATCATGTCGGAGGGCGCGATCACATCCGCGCCGGCGTCCGCCTGCAGCAGCGCCTGGGCGACGAGCTGCTCGACGGTCTCGTCGTTGAGCACCGTCTCGCCGTCCATCAGCCCGTCATGGCCGTGGCTGGTGTAGGGATCGAGCGCGACGTCGGTGATGATGCCGAGGGGAAGGCCGGCACCCTTGATCGCCCGACAGGCGTTGCAGATCAGGTTCTCCGGGTTGAGCGCCTCGGAGCCATTGGGGTCGCGCAGCGAGGGATCCGTGTTGGGGAAGAGAGCAATCGCGGGAATGCCGAGCTCGGCGGCCTTTTCCACCACCCCGGCGATCCGGTCGACCGAATGGCGCGAGACGCCGGGCATGGAGGGAACCGGCTCCTCGATGTTGCTGCCGTCCGTCACGAACACCGGCCAGATCAGGTCGTCCACGCCGAGCGTATTCTCCCGCACCAGCCGGCGCGACCAGTCGGTGCGTCGGTTGCGGCGCATGCGCCGTCCCTCGAGAATGGTGTCGAGCTGGATGGCCGGGCGGCCTTCGAGAGGGCGCTGGGGGGCGGTCATGACGGGATCTCCTGCGGGCTGGTCCGAAACCGGACGTGGCGTGTGGCGGGACATTAACCGCTTGGCGCGTCGGTCGGAAGCCGGCGGCGCGCGCTTTCCGCCGACAGATTGACGCGGCCGCGGGGGGCCGGTACTTCACGAGGGAGGCGGTCCCGCGCGGACCGATGCGGGAGGAGATGCGGCGCATGGATTTCACCCTAGGCGAGGATCAGCGGGCCTTCCAGGACGTGGCGCGGGCATTTGCCCGCGACGAGATGGAGCCCTTCGCGCACGACTGGGACGAGCGGTCCGAATTCCCGGTCGCGACGCTGCGCGAGGCGGCGGAACTCGGCTTCGGCGGGATCTATGTCGGCGATGACGTCGGCGGCTCCGGGCTGACGCGCCTCGACGCGGCGGTAATCTTCGAGGAACTGGCCGCCGGCTGCACCTCCACCGCCGCCTATATCTCGATCCACAACATGGCGGCGTGGATGATCGACCGCTACGGGACGGACGCGCAGCGCCGGCGCTTCCTGCCCGAACTCTGCACCATGGCGCGCTTCGCCAGCTACTGCCTGACCGAGCCGGGCGCGGGCTCCGATGCCGCGAGCCTGCGCACCCGTGCCGTTCGCGACGGCGACCACTACGTCCTCAACGGCTCGAAGGCCTTCATCTCCGGTGGCGGTGTCTCCGACGTCTATGTCGTGATGGTGCGCACCGGCGGCGACGGCCCGAAGGGCATTTCCTGCATCGTGGTGGAAAAGGGCACGCCCGGCCTGTCCTTCGGCGCGCAGGAGGTCAAGCTCGGCTGGAAGAGCCAGCCGACCGCGCAGGTCGACTTCACCGACTGCCGCGTGCCGGTCGACAACCGCATCGGCGCGGAAGGGGAGGGCTTTCGCATCGCCATGGCAGGCCTCGACGGCGGCCGGCTCAACATCGGCGCCTGCTCGCTGGGCGCGGCGCGCGCCTGCCTCGACCGCTCGATCGTCTATCTCAAGGAGCGCCGCCAGTTTGGCCGCGCGCTCGCCGAATTCCAGGCTCTTCAGTTCCGCCTTGCCGACATGGCGACCGAACTGGAGGCGGCGCGCCTGCTGCTGCACAAGGCGGCGACGCTGGTCGACGCCAAGACCCCCGATGCCACCCGCCTGGCGGCGATGGCCAAGCGTATGGCCACGGATGTGGGTTTCTCCGTCGTCAACGAGGCGTTGCAATTGCACGGCGGTTACGGCTATCTCCGGGACTATCCTGTCGAGCGCTTCCTGCGCGACGTGCGGGTGCACCAGATCCTGGAAGGCACCAACGAGATCATGCGCGTGATCATCGCGCGCGATCTTCTGAAGGACTGAGGAGAGCGTCGCATGGCCCGCCACCCCGCAAACGGCAAGGCCTGGGGCCTTGCGGCAGGAGATCTCGGAGAATGAGGCGGGGGCTCTTCGTCGGGATCGCCGGCTGGCTGGCCGCGACCGTGCTGTTTCGCCTGTTCGGCGACATGATTCTGCCCGGACCGGGCCCCGCCTATGTTGCGGCGATGATCGTCGGCGGTGTTCTCGCCGTCGCGGTGGCGCTTGCCGCCGCGCGGCTTTTCTGCGAGCCGGGCAAGAGCGCCCGTTTCGCCGCAGGCGTCGTCATCCCCGGTCTCTTCGGCGATGCCGCGACGACGCTTGCCTTCCCGGATGTCTTTCCCGCGATCCCGGCCGCCCGCGATGCGCTTTTCGCTGCGATGATGCTGTGGGGCTACGGGCTGATTCTGGCCGGGCTGATCCTTTTTGGCGACAAGGTAGTGAGGTCTTGATGAGCGAAGCTGAAATCCTTTTCGATCGGCAGGGCCGCGCCGGCCTCGTCACGCTCAACCGCCCGAAGGCGCTCAACGCGCTGACGCACGCCATGGTGAGCGCGTTCCATCGCCAGCTCGATGCCTGGCGGGATGACGAAACCGTCGGCTGCGTGATCGTCAAGGCGGCGGGTGACAGGGCGTTCTGCGCCGGCGGCGACATCCGCCAGGTCTATGACCAGGGCAAGGCGGGCGACCCGACCCAGCGCGACTTCTTCGCCGACGAATACCGGCTCAATGTTGCCATCAAGCGCTTTCCCAAGCCCTATGTCGCACTGATCGACGGCATCGTCATGGGCGGCGGCGTCGGCGTTTCGGTGCACGGCGGCTACCGCATCGGCACCGAGCGCACGACCTTCGCCATGCCGGAGACCGGGATCGGCTTCTTCCCCGATGTCGGCGGCAGCTACTTCCTGCCGCGCATGCCCGACGAGACCGGCATGATGGTGGCGCTCTCCGCTGGCCGGCTGAAGCAGGCCGATGCTCTGTGGAGCGGCGTGCTGACCCATGGCGTCAACGCCGAAGATCTGGCGGCGGTCGAGGCGGCGCTGTGCGAGACGCAGGACATCGACGGCACGCTCGCTCATTTCACCGCGCGCTGCGATCCCGGCCCCGCGCCGCTGGCCGGACGCGCGGGACCTGTCGCCGGGATCTTCTCGGGCGGTTCGGTCACCGCGATCCTGGATGCGCTCGACGCTGCCACGGGCGACGATGCGGAGTGGGCGGGAAAGCTCGCCCAGCAGATCCGCGCCAAGTCGCCGATGAGCCTGGAGGTCGCGTTCGAGCAACTGCGCCGTGGCGGAGCGCTCGATTTCGAGGCGTGCATGCGCATGGAGCACCGCATCGTCAGCCGCATTCTCAAGGGGCATGATTTCTACGAGGGCGTGCGCGCGGTGATCGTCGACAAGGACAATGCGCCCGTCTGGTCGCCGGCGAGCCTGGACGAGGTGCGCCGCGAGGACGTGGAGGCGCATTTCGAGATGCCAGAGGGCGGCGATCTCGATGTCTGATTCCGCCGCCCGCCCCGCCACCGGAAGGACCCGGCCATGATCGGCGCATTGCGCGACTTCTGGAGCAACAAGCGCGACTGGAACTCGGTGCTCGTGTGGTACCTGCGCGCCATGGCGATCCTGCTCATCGGCGGCGGCCTGATCCACTGGGCCCGCATCGTCGGCATCGTGCCCTGGCGGGGCGCGTGGTTCTGGGAAATGCCGGTCGAGTGGCAGGCGGCGACGGTGTTTTTCGCCGTGCTCGATCTGGTCGCGGCCATCGGCCTGTGGCTGGCCGTGTCCTGGGGCACGGTGATGTGGCTGCTGCGGGCGCTGACGCAGGTCGTCATGCACTCGCTGTTTTCCGACATCTACGGGCGCAGGCCCTACGAGATCGCGTTCTATCTGACGACGATCGCGATCTATCTGGTGATCCTCTATCTCGCCGACAGGGAACAGCGACGATAGGGCGGTCGTCCGGGAATCTCATCTGACAATCAACGCCACTGGGGAGTGAAGGAACATGGCTACGATCGGATTTGTCGGGCTTGGCAACATGGGCGGGCCGATGGCGGCGAACCTCGTCAAGGCGGGGCACGTCGTCAACGGGTTCGACCTGTCGCAGGCCGCGAAGGACCACCTCAAGGAGGCTGGCGGCACCCCGGTGGAAACGCTGGCCGAGGTCGCATCGGGCGCTGACGTCATCGTCACCATGCTTCCCGCCGGCGCCCATGTGCGCAAGGTCTACACCGGCGAGGACGGGCTCTTTGCCCACGCCAGGGCGGGGACGCTGATGATCGACAGCTCGACCATCGACGTGGAAAGCGCCCGCGCGGTGGCGAGCGCTGCCGAGGTGGCCGGCATGGCCATGGTCGATGCGCCGGTTTCCGGCGGCGTCACCGGTGCGGCCGCCGGCACGCTCACCTTCATGGTCGGCGGGCCCGACGAGGCCTTCGCCGCCGCCAGGCCCTATCTCGACATCATGGGCAAGACGATTGTCCATGCGGGCGGGGCGGGCAACGGCCAGGCTGCCAAGATCTGCAACAACATGCTGCTCGGCATCTCGATGATCGGTGTCTGTGAGGCCTTCGTTCTGGCCGAGCGTCTCGGTCTCGACCACCAGAAGCTCTACGACATCTCGTCGACCGCGTCCGGCCAGTGCTGGTCGCTGACGACCTACTGCCCGGTACCGGGCCCGGTGGAGACGTCGCCGGCGAACCGCGACTACCAGCCGGGCTTCGCCGCAGCGATGATGCTGAAGGACCTGAAGCTCGCGCAGGAGGCGGCCAGCACCTCGGGCACCTCGACGCCGCTCGGCGCGGAGGCGGCCGCGCTCTACAACCTGTTCTGCAATGCGGGCGAGGCCGGCACCGATTTTTCCGGCATCATTCGTTTCCTGCGCGGTAACGAATAGGCGTCGGCGATCCCGGCGCGCGCGGCCTGGGACGGTTTTTCCGGGCCGTGGAGCCCTCCTGGAGCGCAAGATGGGCACGATCTGTCCCTTTCGCGCTCCACGATTTGCGGTGGACGCCACGTAATCCCTTGAGAAAACATGTTCTCGGCAAGTACTGTGGTTAACGAAACGTATTTTCATTCATCCTGCAACGCATTTGCGCGTTAACCAGCGATTTAGTCTTCTTTTTAAGCGGATTTTAGAAGCCTCCAAGTACTCTGTCCTCAAGGTGACAAAAAAGGCACCGCAAACAATACATGAGGCGCAGACAATGATGACGGCGAAAAAAGCGGCCGATGCAGTGATGCAGGCCGAAGAAGGCGACGAGATCAAGCCGCTGTATCTTGAAGCACTGACGCTCGTCGAGCGACTGCATCGTCGCTTGCTGGACGTGATCAAGGACGAGTTCGACCGCGAAGGCCGGAATGACGTCAACAGTGTTCAGGCGCTGCTGCTGTTCAATATCGGCGACGCGGAGCTGACGGCAGGCGAGCTCAGGACTCGCGGCTACTATCTCGGCTCGAACGTGTCCTACAACCTGAAGAAGCTCGTCGACATGGGCTTCATTCACCACCAGCGCTCGCGCACGGACCGCCGTTCGGTTCGCGTCAGCCTGACGGACGAGGGCAAGAACATCGCCACCAAGGTGGCCGCGCTCTACGAACGGCACATGCTGTCCGTCGAGCAGGTTGGCGAGATCGGGCCCGAGGACCTCAAGGTTCTCAACCGCTCGCTGCGTCGCCTGGAGCGGTTCTGGACCGACCAGATCCTCTATCGGCTCTGACGCCGCCAGGACATCGACTGCACTGGTCTGATCGACAACGGGCCGCTCCGTACGCCGGAGCGGCCCGTCGTGCGTTTGCCCTCCGGACACGGCGGGCTGGCGCGGGTTCCGGGGCGTGCGACATGAATGCGCCACATTATCATGGATATCCAGAAGCGTTGGGGGCTTCCGTCCTCCGGTATTGCATCCGGAAGTCCTCGCACATGTGCCCCGCGCGCCCGTAAGGCCAAATTTGCCGCACGGATTGCGGCGCGGGCCCTTTTGCGTGATCGTTTGTTAAGGTCATCACGCTACCCCTGAAACGACAGATCGTTTCATCGCAGGCAAGAGTGGAGTGGACGTGGTGGGAATTCGACGGGCCCGGATCATCGGATCGAGCGCCGCGCGCGGCGTCGCCAATCTCATTCCGCTTGCGCGCATGCCCCTGGCGCTGCTCGGCGCGGCGCTGGCCGTTTCGGCGATGCCGGCGGGAAGCGCATCGGCACAGACCGCGCTCCAAGGCATCATCGAACAGCAGCAGCGGGTGGAGTGGCGCGACCAGTTCGACACCACGACCATGCGCAGCCTGCAGAAGGTCGAATCCTCCTATCCGACGCTTTCGCCCGATACGGCCGCCTATGTCGAGACGGCGATCCAGCGCTACTCCGCCATCGTTCAGCAGGGCGGCTGGCAGCCGGTGACGAGCGGGCGCAAGGCGATGCGCCTGGGCGCGCGCGATGCCAACGTCGTGTCGCTGCGTCGCCGCCTGATGGTCTCCGGCGATCTCGAGCAGACCGCCGGCCTGTCCGACACCTTCGATTCCTACGTCGATGCGGCGGTGCGGCGCTTTCAGATCCGCAACGGCCTGACGCCGGACGGTGTTGTCGGCAAGGGCACGCTCGACGCGCTCAACGTGCCCGCGAACCAGCGCCTGTCACAGCTCGAGACCAACCTGGTGCGGCTGCGTTCCATGTCCGGCTTCCTGGGTGACCGCTACGTGATGGTCAACATCCCGGCCGCCGAGATCGAGGCGGTGGAGAACGGACGTGTGCGCTCGCGTCACACGGCCGTGGTCGGCAAGATCGACCGCCAGACGCCGATCCTCAATTCGTCGATCTACGAGCTCAACTTCAACCCGTACTGGACGGTGCCGGTCTCGATCATCCGCAAGGATCTGATCCCGAAGATGAAGCAGGATCCGAACTACCTCGAGAAGAACCGCATCCGCATCTTCGACTGGAAGGGCAACGAGCTTGCCTGGCAGCAGATCGACTGGAACACGGACGAGGCGACCCAGTACCAGTTCCGCCAGGAACCGGGCGAGATCAACTCGCTGGGTTCCGTGCGCATCAACTTCCACAACAAGCACCAGGTCTATCTGCACGACACGCCGTCGAAGTCGCTGTTCGGCTCCGACTACCGGTTCCATTCCTCCGGTTGCGTGCGCGTGCAGAACGTCCGCGAGCTGATCACCTGGCTTCTGGAAAGCACCACGCCGGACTGGAGCCGCGCCCGTGTCGACGAGACGATCCGCTCCGGCGCGCGCGAGGATGTGAAGCTCAGGGGCAAGATCCCGATCTACATGACCTACATCACCGCCTGGGCGACCGCCGAGGGCGTGGTGCATTTCCGCGATGACATCTACGACCGCGACGGGCTGACCCTTGGCGGTCCGGAGACGGGAGTCGCGTTGCAGTGAGCGCGCCCTCCGGCCCCGCGGGAGAGGTCTATTTCGAGTTTCACGCCGTTGGCCGCCAGGTCAAGGTAACGGCCATCGACGCCACCACGGGCGTCGAGGTGATCGTGCTCGGGCCCGTTCAGGCAAGCCGGAGCGACCTCCAGCAACTCGCGCTGCGCAAGCTCCAGCGTCGCCTGCAGGGCGACGCCGCCGGCTAGTTCGCGCAAACCGGCACGGCCGGCGGACCTTGCGGCAAGGCGCGCATGGTGTCGCATCGATGCCAAATTGCCTTGGTTCACTTCACCGCCTGTGGTATTTGCGGAGCCCTCGCAAAGGGCGGGCGCGGCCATTCCGGCAACGGCCCCCGGCAGCCGTTTTGCGGCGAAGGCGGGGGCACGCACCGGGCGTGGCGGGCGGTCCGCAGTCCCGGACAGGCGGCACGGGCCGCATCTTCTTTGTTCATGCTGTGAGAGGGGACCGACGATGTCGATGGCCGATAGCAATCTCGACTCGCCGATTTTTCCGGATTTCTTCACGCGCTCGCTCCGCGACGCCGATCCGGAAATCAATGACGCGATCACCGGCGAACTCGGCCGTCAGCGCCATGAGATCGAGCTGATCGCATCGGAAAACATCGTTTCCCGCGCGGTTCTCGAGGCGCAGGGCACGATCCTCACCAACAAGTATGCCGAAGGCTATCCGGGCAAGCGCTACTATGGCGGCTGCGAGTTCGTCGACGTCGTCGAGACGCTCGCGATCGAGCGCGCCAAGACGCTCTTCGGCGCCAATTTCGCCAATGTCCAGCCGAACTCGGGCAGCCAGATGAACCAGGCGGTGTTCCTGGCGCTGCTGCAGCCGGGCGACACCTTCATGGGGCTCGACCTCAATTCGGGCGGTCACCTGACGCATGGCTCGCCGGTCAACATGTCCGGCAAGTGGTTCAACGTCGTCTCCTACGGCGTGCGTCGGGACGACCACCTGCTCGACATGGACGACATCGCCCGCAAGGCGGAAGAGCACAAGCCCAAGCTCATTCTCGGCGGTGGCACGGCCTATTCGCGCACCTGGGACTGGAAGCGCCTGCGCGAGATCGCCGATTCGGTCGGTGCCTACCTGATGGTCGACATGGCCCATATCGCCGGTCTGGTCGCTGGTGGCGTGCATCCCTCGCCCATCCCGCATGCGCATGTGGTCACCACCACGACCCACAAGTCGCTGCGCGGTCCGCGCGGCGGCATGATCCTGACGAACGACGAGGCGATCGCCAAGAAGATCAACTCGGCCGTCTTCCCGGGTCTTCAGGGTGGTCCGCTGATGCATGTCATCGCCGCCAAGGCGGTTGCCTTCGCCGAGGCGCTGCAGCCTGACTTCAAGACCTACGCGCAGGCCGTTGTGGCCAATGCCAAGGCGCTGGCCTCCAGCCTGCAGGAGCAGGGGCTCGACATCGTTTCGGGCGGCACCGACAACCATCTGATGCTTGTCGACCTGCGGCCGAAGAATGCCACCGGCAAGCGTGCCGAGGCCTCGCTCGGCCGCGGCAACATCACCTGCAACAAGAACGGCATTCCCTTCGACCCGGAAAAGCCCTTCGTGACCTCCGGCATCCGCCTTGGCACGCCGGCCGGCACGACCCGCGGCTTCGGCGTGGCCGAGTTCCAGGAAATCGGCCGGCTGATCGGCGAAGTTCTCGACGGTCTGCGCTCGGCCAACGCCGACGAAGGCAATGCCGCCGTCGAGGCGCGGGTGAAGGAGAAGGTGCTGGCGCTTACCGGGCGCTTCCCGCTCTACTCCTACCTGGACTGAGTGCGGCGCCGGCCTTTCAAGGCCGGCACGCTCACGGCCATTTGCATCGACCCTGTCGCGCGGCGCACTATCCTGGGCGCCGCGCGTTTTCGGCCCTGCCTTTTGGTGCGAGCCGAGCCCGTCGAGGGCGCGGAGGCGCGCCTGATTTCCCATGTGGAGCGTGACTGATGTCGCGCCCCGCGATCCAAGGCGGGCGGTCGGATGACGACCGCGCGCTGTGCAATTGCCCCTCGGCGCGCCCCCGGCGCCGCCCCGTGGTCCGGAGCCAGTACGACGCATGAAGTGTCCCTATTGCGGTTGCGACGACACGCAGGTGAAGGATTCCCGCCCGACCGAGGACAACACCGCCATCCGGCGCCGTCGGGTCTGTGGCGAGTGCGGGGGACGATTCACCACCTTCGAACGCATCCAGTTGCGCGAGCTGACCGTAGTGAAGCGCAACGGCCGGCGCGTTCCCTTTGACCGCGACAAGCTGGAGCGCTCGGTGCGGATCGCCACGCGCAAGCGGCCGGTGGATCCGGATGCGCTCGAGCGGATGGTGAGCAGCATCGTGCGACAGCTGGAAAGCTCCGGCGAGAGCGACGTGAAGGCGAGCGACATCGGCAATCTGGTGATGGAAGGGCTGAAGGACATCGACGACGTCGCCTATGTGCGCTTCGCCTCCGTCTACAAGAACTTCAGGGAGGCGCGCGACTTCGAGGCGCTTCTTGACGAAATGAGCGGGCCGGAAGCGGAACCTGCAAACGAAAGCTGAGCGGACGGATACGTGAAAGTTTCGACTTGTCGGGATGACGCCCGCTTCATGGCGGCCGCGGTGGCCTATGCCCGCAGGGGCCTGGGCAAGGTCTGGCCAAACCCGGCGGTCGGCGCGCTGATCGTGCGCGACGACGGCAACGGACCACGCGTCGTCGGACGTGGCCACACGCAGCCTCCCGGGGGGCCTCATGCCGAGGTTGTGGCGCTGCGCCAGGCAGGCGACCTTGCCCGTGGCGCGACCTGCTACGTCACGCTCGAACCCTGTTCCCATTATGGCCGCACCGGCCCTTGCGCCGTGGCGCTCGCCCAGGCCGGCGTCGCGCGCGTCGTGATCGGCCTGCTCGATCCCAATCCGCGAGTCGCCGGGCGTGGCGTCGAGATGCTGCGTGCCGGCGGCGTCGATGTCGTTTCGGGCATCCGCGAGGATCTCTGCGCCGCGCTGCATGCCGGTCATGTGCGTCGGCTGGTCGACGGGCGGCCGCATGTGATTCTCAAGCTGGCGGTGTCGCGCGATGGCTTCATCGGTTCTCCCGGCAATGGCCAGGTGATGATCACCGGCGAGGATGTGTTCCGCCGGGTGCATGTCCTGCGTGCCGAATGCGACGGCATTCTCGTCGGCATCGGCACCGTGCTCGAGGACGATCCGGGGCTCGATTGCCGGCTGCCGGGCATGTCGCATCGTTCGCCGGTGCGCATCGTGCTCGACACCCGCGCCCGCATACCGCTCGACAGCCGGCTGGTGACCACTGCCGGGGAGGTGCCGGTGTGGGTGATCGTGTCCGCCGATGTGGATCTGGAGCGCACCGATGCTCTGACCGCCGCCGGCTGCACCGTCATCCGTATCGCCACGCCCAGGAACGAGAGCCTCGATCCCCACGCCGCCCTGCGCGCGCTCGGCCAGCGCGGCATCACCCGCCTGCTGGTGGAAGGTGGCGCGGGCGTGGCGCGTGCGCTTGTCGATGCGGACCTGGCCGACGAGATCTGCGTCTCGCGCGGCAATGTGGAGATCGGGCAGGGGGGCTTGCTGCCCTTCGTCGACGAGGGTATCGAGCTGATCGAACGCGCGTCCTGCTATCGACGGGTTGCCTCCGATGCCGTTGGCGACGACATCATGACGATCTACCAGCGCGAAAGGGCCTGAGCCATGTTCACCGGCATTGTCACCGACATCGGCCGCATCGAAGCGGTGGAGAAGATCCCGGCGGGCCTGCGCACCCGCATCGAGACGGCCTATGACACCGGCTCGATCGACATCGGCGCGTCGATCGCCTGCGCCGGCGTCTGCCACACGGTGACCGCGAAGGGGGGCAACGGCTGGTTCGAGATCGAGTCGGCGGCCGAGACCCTGCGCCTGACCACCGTCGCCGACTGGAAGGCCGGCGACCGGGTGAACCTGGAACGGTCGCTGAAGATCGGCGACGAACTCGGCGGCCACATCGTTCAGGGGCATGTCGACGGCGTCGCGGAGATCCTGGAGCGTGTCGATCATCCCGACAGCGTCTTCTTCCGCTTCCGCGTGCCGGCGGAGCTTGCGCCCTTCATCGCCAAAAAGGGTGGTGTCGCGCTCGATGGCGCCTCGCTGACCGTCAATGAGGTGGAGGGCGACACCTTCACCGTCTTCCTGATCCCGCACACGCTCACGGCCACGACCTTCGATGAGCGGCGCGTCGGCGACCGGGTCAATGTCGAGGTCGACATGATGGCGCGCTATGCCGCGCGGCTGGCCGAATACCGCTGAGCGGAGACGCTTCGGGAAACCATCCGCGGATGCCGCCGAGGGGGCGTGGCAATCTTGTTCTGGACAAACGGCTGGCGGCATGGTTCCTACCGGCACCTTGCCCACCGCACAGCGACGCACCCGGCGCCACCCGCGCCGTTCGTCTTGCGTTGCGGGCACCAGAAATCATCGCGCGCCGCCCCTGCGCCGGCGCCGCAACAGCAGGGATGACCTGACATGTCCGCCCCCAGAATCCTTATGATCGATGCCCGGTTCTACGGCGACCTGGCCGACGCGCTTTGCGAAGGCGCGACCGCCGTTCTCGATGCCGCCGGCGCCGACGTGACCCGCGTGTCCGTTCCCGGCGTTCTCGAAATCCCGGCCGCCCTTGCCATGGCGCTTGCTGCCATGGAGACCGGCGAGGTCGAGTTCGACGGTTTCGTTCTGCTCGGCTGCGTCATTCGCGGCGAGACCACGCATTACGACATCGTTGCCAATGAGTCCGCCCGCGCCGTGATGGAACTGACCATCGACGCCGCGCTGCCGGTGGGCAACGGCATCCTGACCGTCGAGAACGACGAGCAGGCATGGGTGCGCGCCGACCCCAAGCGCAAGAACAAGGGCGGTGCCGCCGCGCAGGCCGCCCTCGACATGATTGCCGTTCGCGACCGTTTCGAGGGTTAAGCCATGACGGACGAGACCGAAGCGCCGAAGGCGCGTGCACCCAAGCCGGCCAACAAGCGCGGAGCCGCCCGTCTTTCGGCGGTGCAGGCGCTTTATCAGATGGACATGGGCGGGGCGCAGATCGCCGATGTTCTGTCCGAGTTCGAGGCCTTCCGTCTGGGCGCGGAACTTGACGGCGAACAGTATCGCGAGGCCGATGCGGCCTGGTTCCGCGATCTGGTCAAGGGTGTGGTCGCCGAGCAGCGACAACTTGACCCGGAGATCCACCGCGCGCTCGTCGCCGGCTGGCCGCTGCGCCGCATCGACACGACGTTGCGCGCGATCCTGCGCGCCGGAGCCTTCGAGCTCATGCACATGAAGATCGTGCCGGCCCGCGTCGTCATCAGCGAGTACATCGACGTCGCCCGCGCCTTCTACGAGAGCGAGGAGCCGCGCATGGTGAACGGCGTGCTCGACCGGCTGGCCCACATGCACCGGCCGGAGGAATTCGGCGGTGTCGCGGCGCCTGAGGGATCCGCCGACACCCCGCACGACTGAGCCCCACGGCACTCGTCCGTTCGCCAGCCATAGACTGGGGCAATGGCTCGCCCGTAGCCATTGCCCTTCTTGCGTGCCTCGCCTAGCCTGATCGCCCCGGCGCCCTGGTGAGTCCTCCCCGGACCCGCGCATGCCGGACCGCAGGTTTCCGAGGACCCCGCCCATGACCAGTACCGCCGCCTCCAGCGAGGCGATACCCTTGATCGACGACCGACTGGCCAAGCGGAATGCCGCGCTTCTCGCCGCGGCACAGGCTCTTGGCGGTGCTTCCGCCTCCATCGTCATTGCCTCTGCCTCGCTTGTCGGGGCGAGCATGCTGGGGGCTGACAAGTCGCTTGCGACGCTTCCCGTCTCCTGCTTCGTCCTCGGCACAGCCTTCGGCACCTTGCCGGCGGGCGCGGTGATGCAGCGTTACGGCCGGCGCGCCGGTTTCGTCGGCGCCGCCGCCTTTGGCATTCTCGCTGGCCTGCTGTCGGCCTGGGGGATCTTTCAGGCGAGCTTTCTGATCTTCTGCCTCGGCACCATGGCCAGCGGGTTCGTCAGCGCCTTTACCCAGCAATACCGCTTTGCCGCCGCCGATACCGCCAGTGACGCCTTCCGGCCGAAGGCGATCTCCTTCGTGCTGGCCGGAGGCGTGCTGGCCGGCATTATCGGGCCGCAGACGGTGATCAACACAGCCGACCTGTTTGATCCGATCCTGTTCGCCGGCACCTATGTCGCCCAGGCTGGTCTTGCGCTTGTCACCCTGTGCATCGTTGCTTTCGTCTCGGTGCCCCGTCCGCCGCGCAGCCGGGGACCGGTCAGCGGCGTGCGTCCTCTCTCCGAGATCATGGCGCAGCCGCGCTTCATCGTCTCCGCCGCGTGCGCCATCACCACCTACGCGCTGATGAGTCTGGTGATGACCGCGACGCCGCTTGCCATGATCGGCTGCGGCCTGACCGCGGACGATGCTGCCCACGGCATCCAGTGGCATGTGCTGGCCATGTTCGGCCCGAGCTTCTTCACCGGCCATCTGATCACCCGTTTCGGTCGCGAGCGCATCGTCGCCATCGGGCTCGCGCTGCTTTCCGGCTGCGCCGCGGTGGCTCTCTCGGGCATCGATGTTGCGCATTTCTGGACGGCGCTGATCCTGCTCGGCCTTGGCTGGAACTTCGGCTTTATCGGCGCCACCGCCATGCTCGCCGACGCCTACCGGCCGCAGGAACGGGCCCGAGTCCAGTCGGTGAACGACTTCCTTGTGTTCGGCTTCGTGGCGATGGCCTCCTTCTCCTCCGGCGCTTTGCTGCAGAACTTCGGGTGGGAGACGGTGAACTGGCTGGTGTTCCCCTTCACCATCGTGAGCCTGATCCTGCTGGTCTGGCTCGTGCTGAGCGAGCGGTCCCGCGCCGGAGGGCTTTGACGGGCGACGCCCGCACAGGGCAGGGGAGAGGTGCCGCCGCGCGCCTCGATGACCCGCTCCCCGTGTGCGGCGTGGATCGCGCCGCGCATCAGCGGTCGCTGGGGCGGGATTGCATGTAAAAAAAACCTCGCGCGTCGGCAGGACCTGCTCGTGGAAGGCGGCGTGAGGGTTCGGGGACGCCATCTCTGAGAAGGCGCGTCGCCGCGCCTCCCGGGAGATCTCCACCATGACGGGCCGGTCTCGGGCCTTTCGGGATTCGCGTCAGGCGCGGGGCTTTGGCGCCTTGCTCTCCCGCGCCGGCCGTCGCGTTTCGCCCGCCGCGTCCTGCGCGGTCGAGACGCGCGCGGGCAGCGGGTTGCTGTGGGCGTCAAGCCCGCAGGCCCTACTCTTTTCCCGGTTGCGAAAACGGAAGCGCCTCGCGTGTGCAGAAAACTTCTGTTTCGCGTGAATGACTTGCCGCAACAATGACATGTATTGCAAGAGCGACACACCTGCTGCCTGCAGTGCCGTTCGATCGCGATTCCCTAGCGGAAGATTTGTGTCGTCTTGCCACCAGCGCGGCAAGCGCTCCGGCTGCTCTGCAAAATCGCCTGCTTGACGGCACCGACAGGCAGGATACCGTCAGGTTACAGGGACCGATAATGACAAGAAACGGCCCTTCCGCGTCCTTCAACGGGGGGAAGAATGCTCGAACTTGCTATCGTGATCGTTTGCGGGTTGCTCTCAATCGCCTATGGCGCATGGGCAGTTCAGTCCGTCATGGCTGCCGATGCGGGCAATGCCCGCATGCAGGAAATCGCCGGTGCCATCCAGGAGGGTGCGCAGGCCTATCTCAACCGCCAGTATTCGACGATTGCCGTGGTAGGCATCGTCATCTTCGCGCTCGTCGCCTGGCTTCTCGGTCTTCTGGTGGCGGTCGGTTTCGCCATCGGCGCGATCCTGTCGGCGGCCGCCGGCTACATCGGCATGCTGGTGTCCGTGCGCGCCAACGTACGCACCGCCCAGGCGGCGAGCACTTCGCTTGCCGCGGGGCTCGAGATCGCCTTTCGCTCCGGCGCGGTAACGGGCCTGCTCGTTGCCGGTCTGGCGTTGCTCGGCGTCTCCGTCTATTTCACGATCCTCACCATGGGGCTTGGATACGAGGCGCAGAGCCGCACCGTGATCGACGCGCTTGTCGCGCTCGGCTTCGGCGCGTCGCTGATCTCGATCTTTGCCCGTCTCGGCGGCGGCATCTTCACCAAGGGGGCGGATGTCGGCGGCGATCTGGTGGGCAAGGTCGAGGCTGGCATTCCCGAGGACGACCCGCGCAACCCGGCCACCATTGCCGACAACGTGGGCGATAACGTCGGCGATTGCGCCGGCATGGCCGCCGACCTGTTCGAGACCTATGCGGTGACCGTGGTCGCCACCATGGTGCTGGCGTCGATCTTCTTCACCGGCGCCGCGGCGACGTCGCTGATGCTGTTCCCGCTGCTTATCGGCGGGGTCTGCGTCGTCACCTCGATCCTCGGCACCTTCTTCGTCAAGCTCGGCGCCAGCAACTCGATCATGGGAGCCCTCTACAAGGGCTTCGTCGCCACCGCGGTTCTGTCCGCCGTGGCGCTTTTCCTGGTCGTGTTCTTCTGGCTTGGCTTCTCGACGGAGTTCACCGCCTCGAACGGCCTGACCTTCTCCGGTCGACACCTGTTCTACTGCGGCCTTGTCGGCCTCGTCGTCACCGGACTGATCATCTGGGTGACGGAGTATTACACCGGCACGGACTATCGTCCGGTGCGCTCCATCGCCCAGGCCTCGGTGACCGGTCACGGCACCAACGTCATCCAGGGGCTGGCCATCTCTCTCGAGGCGACGGCGCTTCCCGCTCTCGTCATCATCGCCGGCATCCTGGTCGCCTACGGCCTTGCCGGTCTCTTCGGCATCGCCATCGCGGTGACGACGATGCTGGCGCTGGCCGGCATGGTGGTGGCGCTCGACGCCTTCGGTCCGGTGACCGACAACGCCGGTGGCATCGCCGAAATGGCGGGGCTGCCCAAGGAGGTGCGGGTCACCACCGACGCGCTCGACGCGGTCGGCAACACCACCAAGGCGGTGACCAAGGGCTATGCCATCGGCTCCGCCGGACTGGGCGCGCTGGTGCTCTTCGCCGCCTATACGGAGGACCTGAAGTTCTTCGCCGCGCAGGCGGCACCGGGCAGCTACTTCGACGGGGTGAACGTCGATTTCTCGCTCTCCAACCCCTATGTGGTGGTCGGTCTGCTCTTCGGCGGTCTGCTGCCCTTCCTGTTCGCCGGCATTTCGATGACGGCGGTCGGCCGTGCCGCCGGCGCGGTCGTGGAGGAGGTACGCAGGCAGTTCCGCGAGAAGCCCGGGATCATGCAGGGCACCGAGAAGCCGGACTACGGACGGGCGGTCGACATGCTGACCCGCGCCGCGATCCGCGAGATGATCGTGCCCTCGCTGATGCCGGTGTTGTCGCCCATCGTCGTGTTCTTCGCGATCACGGCGATCGCGGGCAAGTCGCAGGGCTTCGCCTCGCTCGGTGCCATGCTGCTCGGCGTCATCGTCACCGGTCTCTTCGTCGCCATCTCGATGACGGCCGGCGGCGGCGCCTGGGACAACGCCAAGAAGTCCTTCGAGGACGGCTTCGTCGACAAGGACGGAGTCCGCCACGAGAAGGGCTCAGAGGCGCATAAGGCCTCGGTGACCGGTGATACGGTCGGTGATCCCTACAAGGACACCGCCGGCCCGGCGATCAATCCGATGATCAAGATCACAAACATCATCGCGCTTCTGCTGCTCGCCGTGCTCGCGCACACCTGAGCAGCCGCCAAACGCGCGAAGGGCGCGGGAATGACCCCGCGCCCTTCTGGATTTTCCGGAATTCCCCGGAACCGCCTGTCCGGTATCGGACCCGCCCGCAGCGTCTGGCTGCGGGCTTTTTCTTTTCGAGCCCGCGCGCGCCTTGCGGGGCCCGCTCCTCAGAGATTGAGGCTCGGGTTCTTGGCGCCGCGCAGGATCTGCGTCAGGAAGCCGTAGTCGCTGCCGCCGGTGCGCGTCTTGCGCGTCAGCACGTCGATGACCTTGCCGTCCTCGAGGCTGTAGTAGGCGGTGTCGCGCACGAAGCCGTCCTCGTCGAAATAGATCGCGACAACGCGGCGCTCGACCGTTTCGGGTGCGAGGAACGCCGTCGTCTCATTGGTCTGGGAGATGTAGTAATAGGCGTCACCGTTGAGGCGCGACATGGTCGAGGGCGAGCCGAGCAGAAGCTCGACCTGCTCGCGGCTGGAGCCGACCTGGATCTCGCGCACCCGGTCGGTGGACAGCACATGCCCATGCTGGAGCGTCGTGGTGAAACAGCCTCCAAGCGGAAGCGCGAGCATGCCCGCAACAAGCGCGCCGCGAACCCAGCCGGTTCGTGCCGTGCCGTTTCCGCCCCAAGTCCCGCGAACACGTGTCGTCATAAATGCCTGTCCCGTTCTTCGTGCCGCCGCCGCCGGTCCGGCGGGTTACCCCCGCCTTCCGTCCGTCGACCGGCGCGGTTTCCTCGCGCATCCTTGGCAAAGTCCCTAACCTGCGCTAGGCCACTTGGCAACCGTCGTGCAATCGAGGCAATCCATGGTATTCGGACTTTTCAGGCGACGCACGCCCGACCTTGTGACCGTCGCATACTCCGCGATCGTGGCGCAGGCGCGGCAACCGCACTTCTACGCAGAGCTTGCTGTTCCCGATACGCTCGACGGACGGTTCGAGATGGTCTCCTTGCACACGATCCTCGTTCTCAACCGCCTGCGCGGCGAAAAGGACAAGGCGGGGGAGTTCGGCCAGCAGCTTTTCGACCTCTTCTTCCTCGATATGGATGGCTCGCTGCGTGAGTTGGGGGTGGGCGACGTCTCCGTTCCCAAAAAGGTCAAGAAGATGGCTGAAGCCTTTTATGGCAGGGCGGCGGCTCTGGGGGTGGCCCTTGCCTCGGAAAGCCGGGCCGAGCTGATCGAGATGATCGATCGCAACGTTCACGCTGGTGCCTCGGCGCCGGCCGCATCCGCAGCGCTTGCCGCCTATGTGCGGGCGAGCGCGGAAACGCTGGCCGCCGCACCGGTCTCAGAGATTCTCGCCGGCAGGCCCTCCTGGCCCGACCAGACGCAGTTCACCGTCAGTGGAGCGAACCGTTGACCGTAAAGCCCTTTCCCCTTCGCCATCCCGTTGAGGCGTCGCAGATCTCCGGCAAGCCGCGCAACGTCACGCTGGTTCCCTCGCAGGATGAAGTTGCCCGGATCGCGGACGCCTACGGTCTTCTTGGACTGTCCGGCCTGCGCGGCGAGTTCGAGCTGCGGCCGTGGCGGCGCGAAGGCGTCGCCGTCAGGGGCGTGTTGCACGCGGTCGCGACGCAGGCCTGCGTGGTCACGCTCAAGCCGGTCGAGCAGGTGATCGACGAGCCTTTCGAGATGCGCTTCGATCCCAGGGTGGAAACCTCCCCCGAAGCAACTGGGGAAATCGATGTCGACGCTTTCGCCGATGACCCGCCCGACCCGCTCGACAACGGGCGCATCGACCTCGGAGCCATTCTGTGCGAGCAGTTGACGCTTGCCCTCGACCCGTTCCCGCGCGCCCCGGACGCCGAGGTTCCCGAGGAATTCCGCCCGGACGAGGACGAGAAGGCCGAGGAGCGTCCGTCGCCGTTCGCCGCGCTCGCCGGGCTTCGCAAGACCGACGACTGAGCCGATCCCGGGGCGCCGGCGCGCCTCGCGGTGAGGAGAAAGCTGTTGTCACGCCGGCCCAAAAGGGTATGTTCCCCATCGCTCGGGCGGTCTCGGAGGCCCTGGCGGCGTCGGTTTCGACGAGCGTGAGCGCTGCGGTTGCGGCAGGGGCGAGAGGCTCGTGTCGGCGCAGCCGGACGCGGCGGCTTTTGTGCAGATGCGTGAGTGCGCGGACGTGCGAAAGCGGTCAGGGTGCAGGATCGAGCGGAAGGCCGCCCTTCAGGGTGCGTGGAGCTCCAGAAAACGCGGACAATGGCGCAAAAGGTTCGAATTTCTCTCGATGCGATGGGTGGGGACCGAGGGGCTGAGGTCGTGGTGCCCGGCGCCGCGCTGGCGCTCGAGCGTCGCCCCGATATCGCCTTTTCCCTGTATGGCGACAGTGCGGTTGTCGGTCCTCTGCTGGAGCGGCACCCGGCGCTCAAGGCCGCCGCCACGCTGCACCACTGCGAAGTGTCCGTGGGAATGGACGCCAAGCCGAGCCAGGCCCTGCGGCAGGGGCGCTGGAAGTCGAGCATGTGGCGCTCCATCGAGGCGGTGAAGACCGGCCATGCCGATGTGGCCGTTTCCGCCGGCAACACCGGCGCACTGATGGCCATGTCGAAGTTCTGCCTGCGCACGATGGCCAACATCGAGCGCCCGGCGATCGCGGCGATCTGGCCGACGGCGCGTGGCGAATCCATCGTGCTCGACGTTGGCGCGACCATCGGCGCGGACGCGCAGCAACTGATCGACTTCGCGCTGCTTGGCGGTGCGATGGCGCGGGTGCTGTTTTCCATCGAGCGACCGACCGTCGGCCTGCTGAACATCGGCGTCGAGGAGGTCAAGGGGCTGGAGGAGGTTCGCACCGCCGGCCGTCTGCTGCGCGAGGCCAATCTGCGCACGCTCACCTACGCCGGCTTCGTCGAGGGGGACGATCTCGGCAAGGGCACCGTCGACGTGGTGGTGACGGAAGGGTTTGCCGGCAATATCGCGCTCAAGACGGCGGAAGGCACGGCCAAGCAGATCGGCGGCTATCTGCGCTCCGCCATGAACCGCACCTGGCGCGCCCGCCTCGGCTATCTGCTGGCGAAGGACGCCTTCGACCGCCTGCGGGAGAAGATGGACCCGCGCAACGTCAATGGTGGCGTTTTCCTTGGCCTCAACGGCATCGTCATCAAGAGCCATGGCGGCACGGATCCGGAAGGCTTCGCGGCCGCCGTCGAGCTTGCCTATGACATGGCCCGCAACGATCTGATGCACAAGATTCTGAATGATTTGAAGCACTACCATCGCGGGCGGTTCGGCTCGCGGGATGGCTCGGAAGGTGATCTGTGACAGTCAAGCGTTCCATAATCCTCGGGACTGGCAGCTATGTGCCCGAGCGCCGCCTCACCAACACCGACCTGGCGGCAATGGTCGACACCTCGGACGAATGGATCGTCCAGCGCACGGGCATCCGCGCCCGTCACATCGCCGCTGAAGGCGAGCTGACCTCGGATCTCGCGGTCAACGCGGCGACCCGGGCGCTCGAGGCCGCCGGCCTGGCGGCGAGCGACATCGACCTGATCATCCTGGCCACCGCGACGCCGGACAACACCTTTCCGGCTTCGGCCGTCACGGTGCAGAACAAACTCGGCATCTCCACCGGTTTCGCCTTCGACATCCACGCGGTCTGCTCCGGCTTCGTCTACGCGCTCGCCACGGCGGACGCCTACCTGCGCGGCGGCATGGCGAAGCGGGCTCTGGTGATCGGCGCGGAGACGTTCTCGCGCATTCTCGACTGGGAGGACCGCACCACCTGCGTTCTCTTTGGCGATGGCGCCGGTGCCGTCGTCATGGAGGCTTCGGACGGTGAGGGGACCACGGCCGACCGGGGCGTGCTGACCTCGCATCTGCGCTCCGACGGCGCGCACAAGGACAAGCTCTATGTGGACGGCGGGCCGTCCTCGACCCAGACAGTCGGTCACCTGCGCATGCAGGGCAAGGAAGTGTTCCGCCATGCCGTGTCGATGATCACCGACGTGGTGGAAGCGGCCTTCGAGGACACCGGCACCGACGCTGCCGCGCTCGACTGGTTCATCCCGCATCAGGCCAACCGGCGCATCATCGACGCCAGCGCCAGGAAGCTGGGCATCGACCCCGACAAGATCGTCATCACGCTCGAGGATCACGGCAACACGTCCGCCGCCTCGATTCCGCTGGCGCTGGACACCGCCGTGCGCGACGGTCGGGTGAAGCGTGGCGATCTCATCATGCTCGAGGCGATGGGTGGCGGCTTCACCTGGGGCGCCTCCCTCGTTCGCTGGTGATCCGCCAAGGGATTGACCGGCAGGGCTTTTTCGAAGCAACGTAACGTCACGTGGTTGACCCTCAACCCGGGAGCAAATAGTCTACGCGACGTAACGATAAAGCATCCCTGAGTTGCCGGGTTTCGAGAGCCGGCCTAGGAGGAGCTATGGGCGGCAGGACAATTACCCGCGCGGATCTGTGCGAGGCGGTCTACCAGAAGGTGGGACTGTCTCGCTCTGAATCGTCGGAACTGGTCGAAAAAGTGCTTTCCGAGATCGCCGATTGTCTTGTGGCGGGCGAATCTGTGAAGCTGTCGTCGTTCGGATCGTTCATGGTCCGCTCCAAGGGAGAGCGGATAGGCCGAAACCCGAAGACCGGTGAAGAGGTTCCGATCCTTCCGCGCCGGGTGATGGTTTTCAAGCCGTCGAACGTTCTGAAGAAGCGCATCAACGAGACCATGATGGGGACGTCGGACGACGCGGCGTGACCATCGCTGCCGACGATAAAGTGCCGATCAAGTGACCGTTGACAAAAGCCCTGACGCCTTTCGCACCATCAGCGAAGTCGCGGACGATCTCGACCTTCCGCAGCACGTGCTGCGGTTCTGGGAGACCCGTTTCTCACAGATCCGCCCACTGAAGCGCGGTGGTGGACGGCGCTATTATCGTCCCGAGGATATTGATCTCCTGCGCGGCATTCGCCATCTGCTTTACGGCGAGGGCTACACGATCAAGGGCGTTCAGCGCATCCTCAAGGAGCAAGGCCCGCGTTTCGTCATGCAGGTGTGGCGCGACGACGGAATTCCGCTGGCTGCCATCGCGGCCCAGGTTGCCGGCACCCAGCCCGACGCCACGGCGGGACGCAGCGCGTCCGCGCGGACGGCACCCGCGCCTGGCGGCCCGGCCCGCCAGCCCACGCAAGCCTCTCCCTCCGCTGCCGGTACCGGCGTGATGACGGCCGCAAGCCATGAAGGCGAGGGCGACAGGCATTCCTCCGCCGATCTCGATGTCGAGCCCGTTCCGCGCGGCATCCTGCCGGAAGGCGTGGAGCCGCCCCAGGGGCGCGGCGGTCTGCGGTTGATGGAAAGGCTGCTCGGTGAGCGGAGTGAGCACGGCCCCGCGACGGCGTTGTCGCGCGACGACATCCGCCGTCTCCAGGCCACGCTCTTTGAGCTTCTCGAGTGCAAGCGCATCCTCGACCAGGCGCGCTGAACTCTCGCCCGTCTGATCGGGCATCTCCTCTTGAAGCCGGATTTTCAGGACTGAAGCAGCGTCCCGCCTCGGGCTGCGCGGCCTGTCGGCAGGCGGCCGGCCCCGCGAGGGGGCGGCGCAAGCGCTGCCCTGTCGGCGAGCGCACCTGCGTCCCGATCAGGCCACGAACGGACCGAAGTGGCAGCCCGTGGCCTGAGAGGTTTCCCGCATGGACCCTTGCCAGGGGTTAGAGGTTGCCCTTCGCCAGCTCGGAAGCGATCCGGTCCGCCTGGCGGATGGCGAGCGCGACGATTGTCAGCGTCGGGTTTTCCGTCGCGCCGGTGGTGAACTGGCTGCCGTCCGAGACGAAGAGGTTGGGCACGTCATGCGCCTTGCCCCAGCGGTCGACCACACCGTCGCGCGGCTTCTCGGACATCCGGTTGGTGCCGAGATTATGCGTCGAGGGATAGGGCGGGGTGGGGAAGGTGCGTGTCGCACCGACCGCGTCGTACAGAGCCATGGCCTGCCTGTAGGCGTGATCGCGCATGGCATTGTCGTTCGGGTGGTTGTCGAAGTTCACATTGGCGACGGGCTGGCCGAAGCGGTCCTTGAGATCATGGTTGAGGGTGATCCGGTTGGTCTCCTGCGGCATGTCCTCGCCGACGATCCAGAGGCCGGCCATGTTCTCGTAGCCGTCGAGCGCGGTGGTGAACTCGCGTCCCCAGGCACCCGGATCGAGGAAGGCGGCCATGAACGGCAACCCCAGCGACAGGGTCTCCAACTCGTAGCCACCGACGAAGCCGCGCGAGGGATCGTGGCGCGACTCGTCCTGGATGATGCCCGCCATCGTCGTTCCCCGCCACATGCGCACCGGCTTGTCGAAGATGGCGTAGACCGAGCCGGTGGTGTGGCGCATGTAGTTTCGCCCGACCTGTCCGGATGAATTCGCCAGCCCGTCGGGAAACATGCTCGACGCGGAGTTGAGCAGCAGACGCGGGCTCTCGATGGAATTGCCGGCGACGCAGACGACGCGCGCCTTCTGCAGGTGGTGGGCACCGTCCTTGTCGGCATAGACGACGCCGGTCACCTTGCCGCTCGCGTCATGCTCGATCCTGAGCGCGTGGCAGTTGTCGCGCACCTCGAGATTGCCGGTGGCCTCGCCGCGTGGAATGTCGGTATAGGCCGACGACCATTTGGCGCCCCACTTGCAGCCCTGGAAGCAGAATCCGGTCTGCTGGCAGGACACGCGCTCGTCGTAGTCCTGGCTGTTGATCGCCATGCGACCGGTATGAACTTCCTTGTAGCCGAGCTTGTGGGCGCCGGCCTCGAAGACCTTGTAGTTGTTGTTTCCCGGCAGGCCGGGGCGGCCACCGGTGCGGGTGACGCCGAGCTTGGTCTCGGCCTTTTCGTACCAGGGGTCCATCTCCGCCAGGTCGATCGGCCAGTCGAGCAGGTTGGCACCCTGGACGTTGCCATAGGTGCTGCGTGCCCGGAACTCGTGTTCCTGGAAGCGCAGCGATGCGCCGGCCCAGTGAATGCTGGTGCCGCCGACAGCCTTGACGATCCATGCCGGCAGGCCGGAGAAGTCCTTCGCCACGCGCCAGTCGCCGGAGGTCGAGCGCGGCTCGGTCCAGGCGAGCTGGCCGAAGCTCTCCCACTCGTCGTTGATGTAGTCCTCCGGCAGGTAGCGTCCGCCCGCTTCCAGTGAAACAACGGAAACGCCCTTTTGCGCCAGCTCGTTGGCAAGCACACCGCCGCCCGCGCCGGTGCCGATGATGACGACGACGCTGTCGTCGTTCAGGTCGAATGGTGCAGCCATGACAGCCCCTCCCTCAGATCCAGTTGATGTCGTCGAAGCCGCGGTGGATGTAGCCGCCCTTGGAGAAGCTTTCGCCCTCGTAGCCGAAGAGCGGCCAGAGGCCCTTCTGGTTGTAGAGCCCGGTGACGAGCCCGCCGCGGATCAACTGGAAGAAGGGGCTTTCCTCCATGCCCCTGAGGATCTCCACCCGGTCGCGTTCCCAGCCGATGGAGAGATAGTCGGCGTGGCCCTTGCCGCGCGCCGCCGCGTCGAGCCCGGCAATGCCCACCTCGACCGTTTCGGCCATGTCGGCGTTGTCGTAGCCCTTCACCGCGGTGGCGTAGAATTCATCTGCGACATGATCGTGCGGGTAGATGTCGCGTGCCATCTGGATCAGCGTCGCCATCGTCGCCGGCTTTACATGGGTCACCTCCATGGCCCATGCCGCGCCGGTCCCGGCGAGAAAGCCGGGGCCGGTGACGAAGGCGGCGCCCGCTGCCGCGCCAAGCGTCAGCAGTTGCCGTCTGGAAAGCCCTCTTGGGGATACAAGCGTTTCGGTCATAATCTCCTCCCTCCCGAAACAGCCGCCACCTAGCGGTAGCGGCCGTGCCTTTGCAGAACCTCGATCTGATAGCCGTCCGGATCCTGGACAAAGAAGAACCGCGCCAGCAGCGCGCCGTCGCGGTTGAAGTCGACAATCTTGCGCGGGGCGAGCCCGGCTGCCTCGAAGCGCGCGTGCTCTGCGTCGAGATCGTCTACGCAGACAGCGATGTGCCCATAGCCGTCGCCAAGGTCATAAGGGTCCGTGCGTCCCTTGTTGACCGTCAGCTCGACCTCGAAGTCGGCTTCGTCGTTGCGGAGATAGATGAGAATGAAGCTGTCGAACTCGAGTCGCTCCGCGATCTCCAGTTCGAAGGCAGTCCTGTAGAAGGCGATGGAGCGCGCTTCATAGAGCACGCGTATCATCGCATGAATGCATTTCGCCACGATTTACTCCCGGATCGTCTCCGCCAGCCCTCGTGCCCAGGGGCTGGCGTATCGGTCTACCGTCAAGCTGATGCGAGATTTCGCACTTGCAGCAAACGCTCGTCTTTTGACTTGCGATAACGACAGACTGGGACGGGAGACCTCGCTCCGGGTAGTATCGATTTACTACAGGACGTTTTTTACTCGGCCGCCTCGAGGTGGATCTGCGGCAGCGTCTGGCGCAGGCGCACGAGACAGGCACAGCGCAGCAGCGAGGTGAAGTTGCGGGTCTCGCCCCGCAGTTCCAGTACCTCGGAGTGCAGCTTGGAGATGAAGGCCGGGGTCGAGACGCCCTCCGCCGCCGCGATCTCGTCGACGATGTCCCAGAACGATCGCTCCAGGCGGATGCTCGTGCTCTGGCCGTTGAGGCGCATGCGGCGCGTCTCGGGTTCGTAGTCGTCCGGGTCCTGCCCGGCGAAGATGTGGCACATGGGGTCCTCCCGCGCGGTGTCCGCGTGTCTTGTCCGCCAGTCATTCCGCTGGCGCTGCCGTTCAACCATGGTAGCGCCAAGAGGCCTGCGCACAAGTGCGGATGCGGGACGGCTCAGTCCGGGTGAACATCGCCATCGGGCAGGCCGAAGCGTTCGAGGTCGCGGCGGGCGATCTTCTCGCCGAGGGAATAGGTGAAACCGGTGACCCGCTCGAGGCCCGCCGCCGCCTCGCAGACGAAGGCGAGCGCATACCAGTCCGCGCCGCCATGGATTGCGGCTCCTTGCGCGGAAAGGGTCGCTCCGTCGAACCGCAGATCGGCGCGGGCGTAGGCATTGACGAAATCCGCGTGCAGCTTGGGTCGGGCGTGGCGAACCTGCTCCACGGCCTCGTAGTTGCAGAGCTGGACAAGGCGCTCCTGCGGGTCGAAGCCCTTCAGGTCTTCCCGTGTCTGTCGCCCGAGCGGGCTGTCCATCGCGGCGGTGGAATATACCTTTTCGGCGCGCACCATCGGCGTTGGTCGGTCGCGGCGAGGGGGATCCGGCCGCAGGCGGGCGCTGTCCTTCGCCGTCTCCCGTGCGGGTGCCTTGTCGCGGAGGATGGGGGCTTCCGGCGCGGCCGACGGCGTCACGCGCCGGGCGGCTTCCCCGGCAGGCGCTGTGGTGAAAGGGGGCGAGTGCGGCGCTTCGACCGGGGTGTTGTCGGTGCCAGCCTGCTGGCGCCGCGACCCGGTTCGCGCGGGCAGGGCCAGAAGTTCCACAGGGATCGTCTCGAGCGACGGCCGCGGCGCATCGTGCGGCACGGCGAGCGTGAGCGCCGAGAGAAGCACGGCATGCAGCAATGCGGAGATGGCAAAACCGGAGCGCATCCGGAAAGGCAGCCGGTCGTCGGTGCTCGAAAAGGTCAAGGGCGTGGCCGGAGATCGCCGAAGGGAACAAGAGAAAAACCCTGCTCGCCAAATGAGCCGAAATTCCGGCGTCTGACGCACCATGCGGGAGTACCGACCGGACTTGAACAGACACCCGTTCTCCGCAGCGTCTTCAGGTGCTGCAATCTGCCCTTTCGTGAACCGTGAACGCCTCGTTTTCCGTCGCCGCGATCGGCGGGTTTACCCAAGTCCAAAGGACATTCAGAGAACAGAGAACGATGATCGACCCTGACGCAGCTGGAATATGAATTCGTAGCAATGTTTGGGTAGTACATTCTTAAACATTGGAATCTACGGCTCTAAACATTGGTGTTAGGAGGGGGATTTATGCAACCATCAGTTCGTGCCAATCGCCTGGCGATCGAAGGCGGTGAACCTGTTCGTACAAAACCGTTGCCATGGGAACTTCCAGGAGCTCATTGGATCGGCGAAGAAGAACGCGAACTTGTTGAGCGGGTTGTAAAGTCTCAAAGCCCGTTCAGGTTTTATGGTCCCAACCCACAGCATATGGTGGAAACGCTCGAGAAGGAGTGGTGCGAGACCTACGGGCATTCCAACGCGCTGGCGGTTTCATCGGGAACCGCGGCGTTGTCCATTGCCCTGTCCGCGCTTGAGGTGGGCCCTGGCGATGAAGTTCTGGTCGCCGGCTATATGTGGGTGAGTTGTATCTCGGCTATTGTCCGGGCCGGGGCGATCCCGCGGCTGGTTGATATCGACGATACCTTCTGCATGGACCCTGCGGATCTCGAGGCCAAGATAGCCCCGCGCTCTCGTGCCATCTTGCTGGTTCACATGAGTGGCGCCCCTGGCAATGTTTCGAAGATTGCCGATATTGCCCGAACGCATGGTATTGGCCTGATCGAGGATTGCGCGCAGGCTGCTGGTGCCAGTCAAAACGGCACGCCAGTGGGACGTTTCGGAGACGTCGCAACGTTCAGCTTCCAGTTGAACAAGAACATGACATCGGGCGATGGCGGCATGGTTGTCAGCGACAATGATGCTTTGTTCCGCCGGATCGTGGCGCTGCATGATCTGGGCTATGCCCGCGATGAAGCTGGTCGGCTGGATCCGACGGACGAGACCTGCCAGCTGTGGGGCATCGGCGCGCGTATGTCAGACCTGGCCGGGGCGATGGCGCTGGCGCAATCGCGTAAGCTGGCCAAGATCACAGGCGCCATGCGACAGGCTAAATGGCGCATCCGCGCGGCGTTGGAGGAGATCCCCCAGATCAAGTTCCGCAATGTCATCGACCCCGACGGCGACAGCGGTCCATTCCTGATCATGTCCTTTGAGGACGAGGACATCTGCGCGCGCTTCATGGCTGCCGTCAGGGCGGAGGGCATTCATGGCCCCGAAGGATCGCTGAGCTGTTTGCCTATGCGTGAATGGGGTCTGCATTGGTATTTCAACATCCCCAGCCTGACCCGCAAGCGCTCCAACAGCCGGGATGGTTTCCCCTGGACCCATCCAGCCAACAGCTTTGCGTCGCAAATCGACTACGGACGGGGGCAATTGCCGGTCTGTGACGATATGCACGGCCGAGCCGGTCTTTTGTCCATCGCCTCCACACTCACGGATGACGATGTCGACGACATCATCCTTGCGTTCCGCAAAGTCGCCACTGCCTATTTCAATCGTTGAGGCCAGAACTCATGCAATCCCTTTCGTCTGTGCTCGCTACAGATCTGTTTTCAATCGCCAAGGCAACGACCAGCATCGACGTTCTGATCGTTGGATCGGGCACCGCCGGGGTCACCAGCGCGATCGAATTGGCCGGCAAGGGGCTGTCGGTTGTGATTTTGGAAGCCGGGCCGTTTGTGCTGACCAACCACGTCGGCTCAACGCCATTTCGCAGCCGCAGCGATCTGGCTCCTCAAGTTCACAATCTTGTACGCTACCGCACCGCCTGGACCGACCGCGAGCATTTCGACGAAGACATAGCGCCACCATTGAACAGCGACGCCTGGTCGGCCGTGGGCGGTCGCACGCTGTTCTGGGGCGGGTGTACGCCGCGGTTCTCCGAATGGGACTTTGCAGACTGGCCGGTCACGTTTGATGAATTCAAAGCCTATTATGAACATGCCGAAGACCTGATGCATGTGTCGGGAAACAGCACCGACCGACCGCCGTTCTTTCGCGGTGATGCCCAGCAGGGATTTCTGGACAGTCTGACGAATGCCGGGATCGAAGCGGAGCACGCCTCTTTGGGCGTCGACACGCAGGAGCAGCGCAACGGGTACGTGTCGCGCGGATTTGACTGCGCTGCCGACCGGCTGATCAGAAGCGGCCTGTTGTCATGCGACGTGGCCCGCGGCCGGATCACCCTGGTGCCCAATACGCTTGCCGAACGCGTGGATCATGACGGTCGCCAAGTGACCGGGCTGATTGCCAAGGGGACCGAAGATGACCAGCGGTATCGTCTGGTTGCCCGGCACTACACGTTTGCAGGGGGGGCTATTCAGTCGACACGCCTAGCGCTGGCTTCGGGATTGAAGGAACTGCATCCGCATGTCGGGACGCATGTTTCCGATCATCAGTTCATTCAGGGCTTGTTCAAATTGCGTGAGCCTTTGAACGAACCGATCTATGCGTTCATCCCGTCGACGAAAGAGCGCCCTTATCACATCCAGATCCAGGGTCCGTTCAACGAGACCTGGTATACGCCGTATCATGCCACCGTCTGGCTGGATTGCGACCCTGAGGGCCTGTATCTGCTGGCCTATTGCTTTGGCGTGGGAGAATCTTCGGAGACCAACGAGGTCAAGCTGACCAATGGTCAGAGCGATGGCCCCGGTGACCTTGGGAAATACGCGGTCATTGCGGACCGCAGCGAGAGCGACAAAGAGGTTTTGGCGCAAATGGATGCGTTTCTTCCCAAAGTCGCGGAGGCCATCAACGCAGAGCTGATCCGAACCCAGGTCAATCCGCTTGGGGCAGCCCTGCATGAAATCGGTGGCCTGCGCATGTCCGCCGAGCCTGAAGCCGGTGTGACCAACACCTATGGTCAGTTCTGGCGGCTTCCCAATCTGTCCGTCGCGGATTCGGCGGCCTGGCCCTCGCAGGGATCTGCCAACAGCTATCTGACCATCACCGCTTGGTCGCTTCGTCATGCCGAGGGCGTGCTTGCACGCCTGTCAGCCTGAAGACCCCAATAGGGAGGGGCCAAGATGCTCTTACGACTGGTTTCACTGGCTGCACTTTTCGGCCTGCTTTTTGGTTTCGATGAGGGGGTCATTGCTGGTGCTCTGCCTCTGATCACCAAGACTTTTGACATCTCGGTCACGGCCGAGGGGTTCTTGACGGCAGCGGTCCCTCTGGGAGCCGTCGCCGGGGCAATTCTGGCGGCGATGTACGCCGACAGTCTGGGCCGGCGAAAAGTCCTGATCTTGTGCTCGGTGCTCTTTGCCGCCGGCTCGGTTGCCAGCGGTCTGGCGATGCGGCAGGAAGAGCTGGTCGTCGCACGGCTGATTCTGGGCGTTGGAATTGGGGCTTCGGCCCTGGCCGCCCCCATGTTCCTGGCGGAACTTGCCCCGGCAAAATACCGTGGGGCGGTGGTCTCTGCGTTTCAGCTGATGATCACTGTGGGCATTCTGGTCTCTTATCTTCTGGATATGGCCCTTGAACCACTGGGCGCCTGGCGCTGGATGCTGGCTTTGGGCGCGGCACCCGCGGTGGTGGCCCTGGTCGGGATTTTCCTGTCACCGGAAAGCCCGCGCTGGCTGGCGATGAACGGTGCGCGCGACGAGGCCATTTCGGTTATCGGTCAGGTGCAACCTCATCTGTCCAAGGATAAGATTACCCACATTGTTGATGAAATCGAAGCGTCGAAATCTGCAGATGACAAGGTCCCGGACTGGGGTGTCTTCTTGTCCGACAAAGTGCGTCCGCTGGTGATTTTCACTATTGTCGCGTTTGTCTTGCAGCAGGTCAGCGGAATTAACGCCGTCATCTATTACGCGCCGACGATCATGAGCCACGCTGGATTTGACGGTGCAAGCACCCAGCTTGCGGCAACCGTCGGTATCGGCGTCGTGAATGTGCTCATGACTGTCGTGGCCATGTTCGTGGTTGACCGCTTCGGCCGCCGCCCCCTGTTCATCCTTGGATTTCTGGGCGCGACAGTCAGCCTGGCGGTGATCGCTTATGCGATGCAGGCCGACCGACCGGATCTGGCGCCAGTCGGCCTGGCTGGTCTGTTTGCCTATATTGCATTCTTCGCGGTCAGCCTTGGGCCCTTGCCGTGGCTCTATATGTCCGAGCTGTTTCCGCTGGCGTTGCGCAGTCGGGGAATGGCGATGGCATCGGTTGCGAACTGGAGCTGCAATTTTATCGTCGTTTTCGCGTTTCCGTTGGTTGTGGCCCAATTCGGGGCCCCGGCAACATTCTCCATCTTCGCAGCCTGCTGTGCCCTCGGCGCGGTGTTCTCCTGGTTCTATGCTCCGGAAACCAAGGGAGTCAGCCTGGAAGAAATCGAGAGACATCACAGCGGCGTGGTTGCATGAACCTTCAACCACCGGCAACGGGGATGCGACTGTATCTCGCGCTAAGCCGCGTATCGTTCCTGACAACTTGCGCTGGCCTGCTGTTTGGATACAGCACGGCCAGCCTCGCCGGCTGGCTGGATGAGATCGGCCTCGAATTCAGCCTGGGCACATCGGGCAAGGAGTCCGTCACGGTCTCGCTCGTGATCTGCTGTTTTCTGGGGGCGATTCTGGCGGGGCCACTCTCAAGGGCCTGGGGGCGTCGCGTAACGTTGCTGTGCGCCTTTGGTCTGGCTGGTGCGGGCTATGCCTTTACCCTGACGCATCCAGACTTGAGCGGATTGGTGGCGGCACGGGTCCTGATCGGGCTATCCGTCGGTCTGTCGTCGATGGCTGCGCCGATGTATGCGGGAGAAGCAACGCCCGCACGCTATCGCGGCAGCGTTGTGTCGCTGTTCCAACTGGCCGTCACGATAGGCATTCTCGCGGCGTATGCTGTTCCGCTCTGGATGGAGGACCCAGCCAAATGGTCCCTGGGGATCGGGCTGGGTGGTGTGATCGCGCTGGCAGGCCTCGTGGCGCTGGCCTTGGTGCCGGAAAGCCCGGTATGGCTGGGCATGGCAGGGCGTCCGGGGCAGGCTCAGGCCGCGGCCGCAACACTGGGGTTCGACTATCAGCCCCGGTCTGGGCAACCGGCTGGCAAGGGCGGGGTGCCGTTGCTGAAGGTCATGTGCGTGGGAACGACACCGGCCGTGCTGGGCTTATGTTGCGGACTGTTCATCCTGCAAAATCTCAGCGGTATCGACGGTATTCTCTACTACGCTCCCGCGATCTTTGTTGAGTTGGGCTTTTCGCCGGGATCGGCAGCGCTTGGCGCGACGTTTGGCCTGGGTCTGATCAATCTGGTTGCGACAATCGTGGCGATTGCGACGGTCGACAAGCTGGGTCGCAGGCCGTTGGCCATCGGCGGGTCACTGATCATGGTGATTGGCCTGCTTGGCGTGGTTGCCGCCAAATCCTGGGACCTGCCAATCCTCGGTCTCGTTTCCCTATGCACCTATATAGGGGCGTTTGCCGTAAGCCTTGGGCCCTTGCCCTACGTCTTGATGTCCGAGTTGATACCCTCAACGATCCGGGAAACCGGGATTGCCGTCGCTTCGGCCACCAGCTGGTTGTTCAACGCGCTTGTTGCATTTGTCTTTCTGTCCGGCGTGTCGACCATAGGACTGGACGGCGTGTTCCTGGTTTTTTCAGCCGTTTGCGGTCTGGCCTTGGTCGTGTCGCTGGTCTGGTTGCCGGAAACCAAGTCGCGGAACCTGAACATGATCGAAGACAATGTCCGTGCGGGCGTCGAATTGCGCCGCGTCGGTGACGTTTCCTAGGAGCAGGACCAGACGTGATTGAAAGACTCGGCCCGCTGGCGGACGCACGAACCGTCGTTCAGCCAGCGGGCCGGCTGTTCTTCGGCTGAGTCTGAGGAACTTTACGCCCTCCCGTCACCGGATCCGCCCGCGCCCGCCAATGGCGGTGGAGCAGGGATCGCTTGCGTAGGGGATCGTCCGACGGTCACACCATGGCGCATGCCGGCAGGGCAATCAGGGCCAGCGCCGCCGAGTGCAGGCAGCGCCCCTCGAAAGCCACCCAAGGACCATCAAACATGGGTAGAAGGAGACCGCGAGGAGGGGCTTCGCGCCGGACCGCGGACCGCTGGTGGAAACACGCCGCGAACCGTCACTAAGCTGGCCCCCGGTTCGTGAGAACAGGAGCCAACTTCACATGAATTTTCCAGGTAATTGAATTTAATGGTCGGGCAGGCCGGATTTGAACCGACGACCCCTTCACCCCCAGTGAAGTGCGCTACCAGGCTGCGCTACTGCCCGACTGTCCCTTGACGGAACCCGCTCTTCCTAACCGCTTCGCCGGTCATGCGCAAGCGCATAGCTCGTGCTTTCCACGCGCTATCGACGGCTTTCGCGCCTTGCCCGCGCGCCGGGGTGGCGCATGCCGTATTCGAGCGAGATCAGGCCCCATGCGATGCCGTAGAGCATATAGAGATGGCGCCAGCGGTCGGTGTCGATGATGGCTGACATGATCATGTGGCCGACGAGAACCACGAAGACGCAGCGCGCCGCCCATTGCCAGGGGCGCGGCTGGAACACCACAGTCAGCATCTGCCGGAAGGTGACGATGACAAGCGCCAGATAAGCCGCCCCGCCAAGCCAGCCGTAGGTGGTGAACGCCTTCATGTAGGTGTTGTGCTCGTCCTCGGGAAAGAAGTTGCGGAACTGCAGCGGTCCGAGCCCGAAGGGGTGGTCGACGACGATCTCGAAGCCGAGCACGTAGCGTGCGAAGCGGCCGAGACGGGCCGTGTCGTAGTCCTGCACCAGCTTGGCGCGCTGGATGAGCATGGTCGAGATCGAATCGATCGAAAGCGCAACGACGAGAAGAGCGGCGAAGGCGAGGGTGCCGGCGAGCGCGAAGCCGAGCAGCCGGGCGCGCGCGTGCGCATCCCGCGTGCCGATGAAGACCAGCAGATAGACGCCAAGGCCGGAGAAGGCGGCAAGCCCCCAGGCCGCGCGCGAGAACGACAGCAGGATGGCGAGGCTGAGGATCGCCAGTGAGCCGAGACGCAGAAGCGGCCTGATCAGCGGGCGCGAGACAAGCGGCTCGCTCAGCAGCGAATGGACGAGGAAGGTCCATGGCAGCACAAGGAAGGGGCCGAAGACATTCGGGTCCTGAAAGGTTCCCTTGGCCCGGCCGTAAAGCGTGAAGGTCTCGTGGCCGAAGCCGAAATAGCCGGCGATGCCGAGCAGCGAGACGATCACCGCGCTTGCCTCATAGGCGGAGCGGATCGTGAACAGGCGCTCCGGCGCAGCGGCGATGATGGCCGCGAAGAACAGGCAGGTGATCGCCAGGAAGCCGGTGACGGCGATATACATGATCGCTTCGCCGAAATCGTCGGACATCAGCGTCGAGATCAGGCCGCCGCAGATGAAAAGCACGACGATGACCAAAAGCGGTGCCGTGGCGACGGGGAGCCTTGCGCCCGAGAGCAGCCAGCCGCCGAGGACCACGACCATCGCCAGTTCATAGGGGGCGGGCTCGCGGATGACGAAGCCGCCCAGGAAGACGACGAACCAGAGGCCGGCGGCGGCGATGCGCGACGTGTCGAGGCCGATGGGGCCGCGTCCCGCCGAAAGGCTCGCCCCGGCGCCCATCAGTAGGCGTTTTCTGTCTTGAACAGCGCCAGCGGCGTCGCCAGCAGGATGCGGATGTCGAAGAGAATCGACCAGTTCTCGATGTAATAGACATCGTACTGGACGCGCTTCTGGATCTTCTCCGGCGTGTCGACCTCGCCGCGCCAGCCGTTGATCTGGGCCCAGCCGGTGACGCCGGGCTTGACCTTGTGGCGGGCGAAATAGCCGTCGACGACCTCGTCCCAGAGCTTCTCGTCGGTGTGCGCGTTGACCGCATGCGGACGCGGACCGACGAGCGAGAGATCGCCGCGCAGCACGTTGAACAACTGCGGCAGCTCATCGATGGAGGAGCGGCGGATGAAGCGGCCGACGCGGGTCACGCGCGGATCGTTTTTGGTCACGACCTTCTTCGCGGTCGGGTCCGCCATCTCGTGATACATGGAGCGGAACTTGAGGACGTCGATGACCTCGTTGTTGAAGCCGTAGCGCTTCTGGCGGAAGAGGATCGGCCCCTTGCTGTCGAGACGGATGGCGAGCGCGGCGGCGATCATCACCGGCGACAGCAGGATGATCGCTGCGGTCGCGACGACAAGGTCGAAGGCGCGCTTGGCGATCGAGTCCCAGTCGGCCATGGGCTTTTCCACCACGTCGACGAAGGGCACCGTGCCGATGAACGACGAGGCACGGTCGCGGAAGCTGACCTTGTCGGTGTGGGCGGACAGCCGGATGTCGACCGGCAGCACCCAGAGCGTCTTCAGGAACTCCAGCAGCCGCTTCTCGGCCCTGAGCGGGATCGTCACGATCAGCATGTCGATGCGGGCGATGCGCGCGAATTCGACCAGGTCGGTGACGGTTCCGAGCTTTGGATAGCCGGCGACGATATCGGGTGAGCGTGCGCTCTTGCGGTCGTCGAACAGGCCGCAGATGCGAATGTCGTTGTTCGGCTGGTTCTCGATCTCGTGGATCAGGTCGGCTGCGACCTGGCCGCCGCCGACGATCACGGCGCGTCGCTCCAGGCGGCCGGCGCGGGTCCAGCGGCGCACCAGCATCGAGGCGACCATGCGGGCGCTGAGCAGCGCGGCAAGGCCGGTGCCGTACCACAGGCTCAACACGGTCTCGTCGACGCCGCGCATGAAGTTGCCGACATTCTTGATCATGTAGAGCGTCAGAAACACCAGCGTCCAGGCGACGGCGATCCGCGTTCCGTGCGAGAGCACGTTGCGCATGACGGGGATCTGGTAGCAATCCGCCGCCTGAAAGAACGACGTCGCCAGAATCAGCGCCACCGCCAGCGGCAGCGCGAAGGTGAACGAAAACAGCGGCACGCCACCGGAGAGCATTGCCGCGGTGCCGATCAGGGCGATCAGCGCCAGGTCGACAAGGCGCACGGTGCCGCCGACGACAGCCGGCGCGATGACGGACTTGCGAAGACCGGAGGCGACTTCGAGCGCCAGCGGCGAAAGGCCCGGTGCGCGCGCGCCAAGGTCTTCCTTGTCGCCGGAACGTGCCTTGCCTGTCTCGCCGGCCGGCAGCAGGTCCTTCAGAAATTCCGTGGAATGGGGCGAGGTCATGTCACTTACTCCTCAGTCCCTTGCCCCTTTGGGACCGACATCCGGTTTGACTACGGCACGCGCGGACGCGAGCGCCGTGCTCTCTTCGCAGTGCCGGGACCGCCCCTGCTTGCGGTCCTCGCGCGCCTGAAGATAGAGCGAGGTGATGCGATCGTTCATCAGATCGACGTTGAAGGTCTCCGAAAGGCACTTTCGCTGGCCTTCCGCGCGACGGCATGCCGCCGCAGGATCGGAATGGACCATTGCCATCGCCGCTGCAAGCTCTGAAGCGGATCCGGGGGTTACGAGCTGGTCGGCGTAGCGGCCGAATATCTCGGGAATGCCGCCCACCCTTGTGGCGATGAGCGGCACCTGGGCTGCCACTGTCTCCAGGACGATGTAGGGCATAGCCTCGGCGCGCGACGGTACGACGACACAACGAGCCTTGGGAAAGGCCTCGCGCGCCGGCAGTGCGCCGGCAAAGGTAACGCGGTCCGAAAGGTTGAGTTCCGCGACCATGCGCTCGTAGCGCGGCCGGTCCTCGCCTTCTCCCACGATCAGCGCGGTCGGGTTCAGCCCGTAACCGCTCCCCAGATCGCCGAGCGCGCGGATGAAGAGATCCGGTCCCTTGAGATCACGCAGCATGCCGATGAAGAGAAAGTCGACGGCATCCGCATTGGGCTTGATGGCGGAAAATTCCTCCGGTGCCAGTCCGTTGTAGACGACCCGTGCCGGGATCCGCGGCGTGCGCACCTTCGATTCGTAAGCGGCGTATTCATAGTCGGAGACGAAGACGAGTGCGTCGGTGAAGCGCTCCTGCAGGCGCTCGAGCGCGAAATACACGCGCCCTTCGATCTTTCCGGCATCGTAGTGCAGGCTGCCGCCGTGGGGGCAATAGACCCGCGTGATCTTGCGCCCGCCGGCGCGCAACAAGGTGCCGATGGCGCGGGCGAAGACGCCGCCCTTGGCGCCGTGGCCGTGCAGCACGTCGGGCTTCAGGTCGCGGATATGGCGAAAGAGAGAGAAGGCCGCGCCGATGTCGCGGGGGGTAACCTGTCGCCGCATGGGGAAGCGCTTAATGCCGAGCGCAAGCTGCGGCGCGAGGCGCGCGATTGCCGCGTCCTCGAAGGCGCCGCCGGTCGTCGCATCGCAGACCACGCCGACTTCGTGTCCGGCGCGGGTCTGGGCAAGCGCCAGATCGGCGATGTGGCGGAAAATGCCGCCAATGGGCGCGCGTACGATATGAACGATACGCATGGGCGCGGCAGTCATTGGAACTCTCCCTGTCTGCAAGCAGCACCCGGCCGGATTATGCTTCCGGTCCAGGCAACGGCAAAGCTAGCAGGTGGCGGTGAGTCCCAGGTTAACCGCGCGCCGCGTGAAGGGCGCTCTGGCGGCGGCGTGCCGTCAGAAGAATCGCTCTCTCACATAGATCGTGTCGCCGGGGCGGATCGGATCGGTGATCGGCACGCGACCGCTCAGGATCTCGCCGTTGATCTGGCGGGTGATATCCACCGAGGATTGCTGCGCGCGGGGCGTGAAGCCGCCGGCGGTTGCGATCGCGTTCTGTGCCGTCATGCCCGCCACATAGGCGTACTGGCCGGAATTCGAGACCTCTCCCATGACGAAGAGCGGGCGGTAGGTGGCGACCTCGACGGAGACGTCCGGATCGCGCAAGTAGCCGTTTTTCAGCCGATTCGTGATGGATGACTCGAGTTCGCGGAGGGTCAGTCCACGCGCCGGAACGCTGCCGATGAGGGGCATCGAGATGTAGCCCGCCTGATCGACCGTGTAGGTGTTGTTGAGGTCGCGCTGACCGAAGACGATCACCCGCAGGACATCGCTCGAATCGAGCCTGTAGGGCTTGGTCAGAATGTCGTGAAAGGCCGTCGGCGGCTGCCGGTATCCGCTGCAGGCGGCGACCATGAGGCAGAGGCAGAGGGTGGCGGCAATACGGCTGAACATCCCGATCTCCTGAAGCGATTGCGCCAGTATTTCGCCGAACGTGGTTAACTTGCGGTGAATCCCCGCGATCTCTTTCACGAGGACGCATTAAGGGCACTTGGTTCGGGATGGTTAACACTCCGCTTACCATAGCGAGGCATCATCCTTGCCAAGTATTTCCTTGGAGTAGCGAGCATGAGTGAGCCGCTGACACCTGGCATGACCCGGTCCGATGCGGAGGAGCGCGTCGAGATCGACGTTGCGTCCATCCTTGCTGCCCTGCGCCGGTCGCTGCGCTGGCTGCTGCCGCTCTGCATCGCGGTCGCCGTGTGCGCCTTTGTGGTGCTGCAGATCGTGCCGTCCCGCTACCGGGCCGAATCGAAGGTGCTGATCGAGACGTCGGACATGGTCTATCCGGGCCAGGCGCGCGGTGCGGAAGAGGAGCGCGCGCTGCTCGACAACGAGGGCGTTGCCAGTCAGGTCGAGCTACTCATGTCGCGCGATCTCCTGCGCCGTGTTGCCAAGCGCCTGGACCTCGCGGCCGAGCCGGAGTTCGAGGCCGGCGGATCCGGCGGGCTGGTCCGCGACATGCTGGTCGCCCTTGGCGTGACCCGCGATCCCGAGCGCAATTCGGACCAGGAGCGGATGCTCAAGGTTCTCTATGAGAATCTCGACGTCTTCCGCGTCGACGGATCGCGCGTCATTTCGGTACGCTACGTGTCTCGCGATCCGGAGCTGGCCGCGCGAGTCGCCAATGCCATCGTCGAGGAATACCTGAACCTCCAGTCGTCGGTGAAGCGTGAGACCACGGATCTTGCCGCAACCGCGCTCGAGCCGCAGGTCGAGCGGCTTCGCAAGGATGTGAAGGAAGCACAGGAAAAGGTGGAGGCCTGGCGTTCGGGGCAGGGGCTTCTTCTGGGTGCCGACAACCAGACGCTCGACCAGCAGCAGCTTGGCGAGGTCAGCACCCAGCTTTCCGACGCCCGTGCGGCCCGCTCGCAGGCAGAGGCGCGCGCCGATCTCATTCGCGGCCAGCTCCGCGCCGGCGGATCTCTGGAGAGCGCCAACGAGGTTCTGAATTCGCAGTTGATCCAGCGTCTGGTCGAACGCCAGGTCGAACTGCGCGGACGAATCGCCGAGCTGTCCACCACGCTGCTCCCCAATCACCCGCAGATCCGGGCTCTGCGCTCGCAGCTTGCCGATTTCGACCGCCAGATCCGCCAGGAGGCGGCAAAGATCGCCGCCGGGCTGGAGAACGAGGCGAAGATCCAGCAGGAGCGCGTCGAATCGCTGACCCGTACGCTCGAAGAGCTCAAGACGCGGGCCGCGAAGTCCAACGAGGACCAGATCCGGTTGCGGGAGCTTGAGCGCGAGGCGCAGGTCAAGGCGACCCAGCTCGACCAGCTCATGACTCGTTACCGCGAGGCCGACACCCGGCGCAACGCACCGGTTCTCGGCGCGGATGCGCGTGTGATCTCGCGCGCCACCGTGCCGCTAGAGCCCTATTGGCCCAAGACCGGCCCGATTGTCGGCATCCTCACCTTCGTCACCTTCATTCTCGGCGCCCTCGTCGTCGTACTCGGCCAGTTTCTCTCCGGGCGTGCCTTCGCCAGCGTCCCGCTTGCCGAGGACGGCGACGACAGCGCGCCTGCCGGTCGTGACAAGGCAATGCCCGTTCCCGCATCCCTGGGGGGCAGCTATGGTGGCTATGCGTCGGCCGCGCCTTCGGCGAGCTATTCCGGCAACTGGCAGCCCCCGGCGACCGGCAATGTGACAATGGAGGATGCGGACGAGCCGCTTGAGCCGCAAGGCGAGGCCACGCCTGCCAAGCCCAAGGACCAGGATCTGATTGCCGAGACCCGTGCGCATCTCGCGGAAGCTGCGGCCGACACCGGCGCGGCGTCAGCGGCGATGCAGGGCGAGGGCGACCGCCCGCGCCGCGTCGCGGTTCTCTCGGTCGACAGCGACGAGGCCTCGCAAGGGGTGGCCTTCCGCCTCGTGCGCGAAGCCGCCGAGGACGGCGTGCTGCCGCTCTTCCTGGAGGTTCGCCCCGATCTTGCCGACCCGGAAGCCGTGCCGGGCTTCGCCGAGCTTCTGGAAGGCTCCGCCTCCTTCGCCGGCGTCATCTACCGGGACGCCGCGTCGCGGGCGCATGTGATCGAATCCGGACGCCGTGCCATCGACGACGATCTCGCCCAGGGGGGCAGGTTCGAACTGCTGATGGATGCGATCGACCACACCTACGACCAGGTTTTCTTCGACCTTGGGCTCATCGACGACGCGCTGATCAGCGCCCAGATCCTCGCCATGGCCGACAAGGTGGTGGTGGCGAGCGGCGGCTCGCCGGCCGGCCCGGAACTGGAGGCGGCACTCCGGATGCTGGCCGACCAGACGGGCGCGCCGGTTGTCGTCGAGCGTGTCTCGCGCACACGTCCCGGCGGGAACTCGCGCTCCGACATGGCTGCCTAGGGGCGCGCGGCCCGCATTTCTTGCGGGAAAGGCAAGCGGGAACGAAAAAGGGACGCCGGCGGATGCGGGCGTCCCTTTTCGCTGTCTTGCAGAGATGAAATCCGTCAGCCGACCAGCTTGCGAAGCTGCCTGACCCTTTGCCACAGGGCGGGCGTGTTGCGGATCCGGCGCTTGGCGGAGCGCACCTGACGGATCGCCGCCAGCATGATCCTGCCGCGCAGCGTCACCGGAACGTCGACGTCGAGCAGCACTTCCTTGTCCGCCCAGGCCGTCTTGTAGCGCTCGGCGCCAAGCCCGAAGTCGAAGCATGTCGCCCCGAGCGCGCAGGCATCGGCGATGACATGGTTGAGCAGCAGGTCGCCCGGACTGCAGGCGGCCGCATCCTCGTCGATGCTGTTGGTATAGGCGTGGAAGCGGTCGTATTGCATGCCGCAAAGATAGGTGGCGCGCACCTCGCTGCCGCACTCCAGCGCATAGATCATGAAACGGTCGTCGCCGGCCTCGAGCGAGCGCTTCAACTGCTCGCGCAGGAAGGCGCGCATGTCGGGCACGTCGAACACGTTGGGAATGCCCTGGCTCGCCTGCCGCACGCCGCGTTGTGCGATCAGGGTATCGAGGAAGGCGAGCGCCGTTTCGAGATCGTCCGCACGGCGGAAGGTGAGGGGGCCGGCCTCCGCCAGCTTGCGCTCCTTGGTGCGCAGCTTCTTGCGGGCGCTGGAACTGCGGCGCGCCTTGTAGAGCGTGTCGAAATCCGGCTGCAGCGGGAAGGCGTGAACGGCGTTGAGGCTTTCCACCGCCTTGTTGTCGACCAGCGGATGAATGCGGGCGTCGAGCGTTGCCGGCACATACTTGAGATCGAACAGGTCGACGCCGTTCTCGGCTCCGACCCGGATCAGCGCCTTGTGCAGGCTCTTGGCGTGAATGCCGGCAAGAATGTCCCGTCGCCACAGGCCCGAATTCTGGTTTCCGTGGAAGTCGCCGAGAAAGCGGCCGACCGTGGCGAGCCCGCCGGCCCTGCGCCGGTAGGACAGCGGCAGCAGGAACGCCGGCTTGCCTTCCAGTTCGCCGACAACGATCAGCGCCTCGATGCCGCGCCCGCGTCCGACCCGGTCGTACCAGGAGGACAGCCATTCGTAGCTGGTGAAGAGCGTGCCGAAGGCGTGGTCCTGCAACTGGCGCCATTCGGCTTCGACCGCATGGGGGTCGCTGACCGCGCGGATCGCGAATTCGCCGGTTTCCAGCAGGGCGTCAAGCCTCATGGCCTCGACGTCCATGTCTTCGAAATCATGCGCCTGAAAGAGCTCGGTCGATCTCGCAAGTGCTTCCGCCATTCCTTCCCCCCGCCGCGCGACAGCGCTGGCATCCCGTACCGTTCTGCTCTTCTGAGTAGCAAGGAGTTCTAAAGAAAACGTCGATAGTGTCCGTATCGAACGGTGGCCATGGGGAATTTTGAGGAATGGATCTGCGTCGCGGATTGCTTGCAGCAGGTTGCGCGGTGCTCGACCGGAGCGGGATCGGTCGCGCGCTGATGCCCCTCACCGGCGGACGCGGTCTCATCCTGACGCTGCACAGCGTCCAGCCCGGTTGCGCGCCGCGCGGGTTCGACCCCAATGCGCATCTGCGCGTGACGCCGGAGTTCCTCGACCACACCATTCGCCAGATCCGCGCTGCCGGCATCGAACTCGTCTCGCTGGAAGAAGCCGTCACGCGCGGCATCGACGCACCCGCCGGCGGTGGCAAGCGGTTCGCCGCGCTGACCTTCGACGACGGCTATCGCGACAATCTCGTCCACGCCTATCCGGTGCTCCGACGTCACGGCGTGCCCTTCACCATCTTCGTCACCACGGGCTTCGTCGACCGGACGGCGGAGATCTGGTGGGAGGCGCTGTCGCGCATCGTTGCCAGGGCGGAAACGATCGAGGTTCCTGTCGGACGGGGAATGCAGCGCTTTCCCGCCGCGACCTGTGCGCAGAAGGCGCGCGTCTTCTGTCATGTTCTGCACTGGTTCACGCGCGAACTTGGCGAGGATTCCCAGCGTCTCGAGCTGCGTCGGCTGGCCGAGCGACACGGCGTCGACCTGACCGCGCTGGCCGAGGAGCTGATCCTGTCCTGGGAGGAACTGCGCGGGTTGATGGCCGATCCGCTGTTCACCGTCGGCGCGCACACCCACGACCATTTCGCGCTCGCCCGTCTCACCCGCGAGCGTATGCACGCGGATGTCGCGAAGGGCCTGTCGCGGCTGTCTGAGGAGCTGGGCGTTCGCCCGGCGTGTTTCGCCTATCCCTATGGCTACGAGGCCGCCGTCAACAGCGAGGCGGGCGAGGTCGTCGCCGAATTCGGGTTTCGCGCGGCGATGACCACGCGGCCGGGCATGATCTGCGCGAAATCCGACCGCATGGCGCTGCCGCGTGTCTCGCTCAACGGCTATTTCCAGAACGCCGCCGTCGTCTCCCAGTATCTCACCGGCGTGCCGTTTCCCGTCTACAATCTCGTGCGGCGCGTTCGCGACGTGGTCAATCCGCATCCTGCCTGCGGCTGAGCCGGAAGCCGTGTTCCATCCACCAGATGATTGCGCCGGCGGGAACCGTCCAGGCTAGCCCGGCAATGCCGTAATAGAGCATGCGCACCGCGCCCGAGGCCTCCTGCATCGTCATGTCTCCGATCACCATCGCCACGAAGGCGTAGACGATGACGAAGGCGACCAGCAGCACCATGCCGATGAACTTGCGCAGACGGTTGGGCATATCGCGGTTCGTTCCTGTTGCCGGGCTCCGGGGGCGGAGCCGCTTCCCGCTTGAGTGAATGTGTCACAGCCGGTGCAAGGTCAAGCCCTGCGCAAAGGCCTTGTCATTCCCCGGCGCGGTCTGTAACCCCTTTGTCGCGGGCTTGCAGCGCTCGGACAGCGGCGGAGAGCCGCGCCGTTCAGCTCCCGCGAGAGCCCTTGGGATCCACTCAGCCAGAGCCAGCCATGACCGACACCACGGCCACCGCGACCCCGGTTCCGGGCACCGAACCAGCCAGGATCGCGCGCGATCGCAAGGCGATCCGCCTCTGGCTCTACGCAATCTGCCTCATGATCTTGGCCATGGTCATCGTCGGCGGCGCGACGCGGCTGACGGAGTCCGGCCTCTCCATCACGGAGTGGAAGCCGATCCACGGCATCATTCCGCCGCTGTCGGTCGCCGAGTGGGAGGAGGAACTGGCGAAATACCGCCAGATTCCCGAGTATCAGCTCATCAACAAGGGCATGTCGCTCGAGGAGTTCAAGGTCATCTTCTGGTGGGAATGGTCCCACCGGCTGCTTGGCCGTCTCATCGGCGTTGCCTTCTTCGTGCCGCTTGTCTGGTTCTGGGCGCGCGGGCGTGTCGAGAACTGGCTGAAGCCCTGGCTCGTCGTTGGCCTCGCGCTCGGCGGTCTGCAGGGCGCCGTCGGCTGGTGGATGGTCGCCTCCGGTCTCGTCGACCGGGTCGACGTCAGCCAGTACCGTCTGGCCACCCATCTGACGCTCGCCTGTCTGATCTTCGCCTATCTCTACATGTTGGCCCGCTATCTGGCCTTCGCGCCCATCGGGCGGGCGGTCGCGCAAGCGGATGCGCGCCCCTTTGCCGGGGCGGCCGCGGGGCTTGTCGCTCTGCTCTTCGTGCAGATCTTTCTTGGCGGCCTGGTGGCGGGGCTGAAGGCCGGCCACACGTTCAACACATGGCCGCTGATGGACGGGCAGTTCATTCCCTCCGGCCTGTGGATCCAGACCCCAGCCTGGCTCAATCACTTCGAGAACGCGCTGACCGTCCAGTTCCAGCATCGCATGGCCGGCTATGCCGTCGTCGCGCTGGCCGTCCTGCTCGCGCTCGCGGTACGCCGCCGCGCCGCTGGCAGCCAACTCGGCTGGGCGAGCGCGCTTGCCGCGCTGTGCCTGCTGGCGCAGATGACGATCGGCATCGCAACGCTTCTTGGTCAGGTGCCTTTCACGCTGGCTCTCATGCACCAGGGCTTCGCCGTCGTCGTTCTCGGTGCCTGCCTTGAATTCTGGGCACGGGCCCGGTTTGCGCCGACGCGCTGACTGAACGCCCGGGTTTCTCCTCGTCAAACAAGACGGCCGCCCGGAGGTTCCGGGCGGCCGTTTGCGTTCGTGCGCGGTGTCGACCTCAATCGGCCTTGTCGGTGGGCTGCTTCGCGCCTCCGGTCGTGACCGGGCTCGGGCAGATCATTCCCAGGTCTCCGACGGTGATGCAGGCGCTGCACCAGGTGATCCCCTGGCTCTCGGCCTGCGCGGCGAGCTCCTCCTCGCTCATGCCTTCCGGTGCGGGGATGCAGCTTTTTCCGCAAGGGGCGATCTCGGCCTTCTCGCCCGACAGCAGCCGGTAGAGCTTGCCCGTTGCGCACATGGCCGGGGCCGGCAGGAACCCGCCCACCGGCACGGCGCCCGGACCCGCGGGGCCGCTGTCCGCCGTCGCGTCAGCCGCCGTCGCGCCGTCATCAGCGGTTGCTGCGCTGTCGTTGCCCTGCGTCGCCGGCGGCGGGCCGCCGGGGGCGTCCGCCTGACAGGCGGCAAAGAGCTTCGCCAGCGTTTCCGGGTCGGTGTAGGGCACATCGGCATCGCCAAGCCCCGCCTCGTCGCGGAATTCGCTCCAGGCGGACTTCGTCTTGCGTCCGACCAGCCCGTCCTCGGGGCCGGCGTCAAAGCCGGCGGCGTTCAGGCAGGTCTGGATCCAGGTGATGTTCTCCTGCGGCGTCGGGCGCGGCTTGTCGGGCGCGCAACCGGTTCCATAGGCGCTGTAACCCTGGGCGCAGACACAGCGGTTCTTCGATCCCGAATAGACGAAGGGGAAGGTGCAGGACTGCGAGTCCCGACGCACGCATTCGCCGTTCACCACGACATTGCCGCTGGGGCAGATGCAGCCGCCGGCGGAGGCCGAGAACCTCCAGGGGGCGTCGCAGGCCGGGGGCGGCAGGATCGGGGGCACCGGAACCGGCAGCACGCAGCGGCGTTCGATGCCGGAGTAGATATAAGGCAGGCGGCAGTTCGGACGGTCCGGCAGGACGCAACGCCCGCCGCGCATCACGCGCGGCGACCGGCACTCCGGCGGGCGGGGCGGCAACACGCAGCGCCCGCCGCGCAGCACCTGCGGCGGCCGGCAGACGATGGGACGCAGCGGGTCGACGCAGCGGCCGTTGCGCCAGACCTTGGGCGCGCGGCACAGCAGCGGCGTCTCGGGGATGACGCAGCGTCCGTTCCTGAGAACGCGCGGCGCGACGCACACGACCGGCAGGTTCGGCACGACGCAGCGCCCGTTTCTGAGCACCTTGGGCGGCGTGCACACCACGACGCGCTCGGGGGCGACGCAGCGTCCGAAGCGCAGCACCCTCGGCGGCAGGCAGATGACCGGCCTGAGCCCCTCCGCCCCGCGATCCGCCGGCCGGATCTCGATGGGTTGCGCGGTGGCCGGGGCGGACAGCACGAAGCCGCCCAGGAGCAGCGCGAAGGCCGCGATGAGAAGAGAAAGGGGGCGCAAGGCCCGACCCGGCGAAAGGCTGGGGCCGGGAGGCAGCCCGGAAGTGGCAACGCATGTCATGACCAGTCCTCTGCGTTCGGTGTGCGGTCGCGGCATCCTGTCGCGGAGGCCGGCGGAACAGGAGCAGCATGCGCCCGGCAGGACAGATCATGCGTGACGGAGATCACGCCATCGCCTGCGTCTTTCGACTTTACCTTAACGCAGCGTTTTTCAGAGCGCTCATTCGCCCATCGTCGGACGCGAGGCGACGAATCCGGCGCAGGCGAGCATGACCAGCGCGACGCCGAGCGAGAGCGCCGGGCCGGGGCGGGCGCTGGCGAGGAAAACCAGATAGCCGGTCGTCATGCCACCAAGGGCGAGCAGCTTGCCGTTGCGCGAGATGGCGCCGTGTTCGCGCCAGGCGCGGATGCCGGGACCGGCCACCGGATGGGAGAGCAGCCACGCTTCGAGCGCGGGCGAGGAGCGGGCGAAGCAGCCGGCGGCGAGAATGAAGAAGATTGTCGAGGGCAGGAGCGGCAGAAACGCGCCGATGACGCCGATGACGACGAGAAGCACGCCCAGACCCGCGAAGACGAACCGACCGATACGCACTGACCTGCGCTCCATTTCATCAAAGACGCTCATATTTTCGCCAGCGACCTTCTATCAGGTTCATTTGACGGGCGACCTGACATATCTATGGCAAAGGGCAATGAAAGAAACCGTTTGCGCCAGAACACATTCCGGGGCGGGGATGAGGCGAACGGGCGGCGCATGGCGCCGCCAGAGGCAGGGCAGATCCGACACATGACGTCCGAAAACAATGCGCAGCATCTGGAAGGCGACATCAAGCCGCCGCGTCCGAGCGCGATGACGCGCCTTCGAAACTACTTCCTGACGGGCCTCGTCGTGGCCGGTCCGCTCGGCATCACCGCCTATCTGTCCTGGTCGATTGTCCAGTGGGTCGACGGCTGGGTGAAGCCGTTCCTGCCGCATTACTACAATCCCGACACCTATCTGCCGTTCCCGGTCCCCGGCGTCGGCCTCATCGTCGCCTTCATCAGCCTTGTCTTCATTGGCTTCCTGACGGCAAACATCGCCGGCCGCACGCTGCTCTCCTACGGCGAACTTCTTCTCGGCCGCATGCCGGTGGTGCGCAATCTCTACAGCGGCCTGAAGCAGATCTTCGAGACGGTGCTGGCGGAGCGCTCCAACAGCTTCAAGAAGGCCGCGATCATCGAGTATCCGCGCCCCGGCCTGTGGGCGATCGTCTTCATCGCCACGGACGCCCGAGGCGAGGTCGCACACAAGCTGGACCAGCAGGGGCGGGAGGTGACGGCGGTCTTTCTGCCGACGACGCCGAACCCGACCTCCGGCTTTCTGCTCTACGTGCCGAAATCCGAGATCATCGAACTCGACATGACCGTGGAGGAGGCGGCCAAGCTGGTCATTTCCGCCGGTCTCGTCAGCCCTGAATACGCCGATCTTGCAAGGATCGGAGACGAGGCCGCGCCGGAGCGTACCACCGCGAGGCGGGAGCGCTGAGCTGCCTCAGCCCGCCCTGAGCAGGCGGATCGCCTCGTCGCGGGCAAAGAGATAGAGCAGCACGCGAAGCGCCTGTCCGCGCGGCGAGACGAGATCCGGGTCGGTCTCCAGGACGAGGCGCGCGTCGTCGCGGGCGGTCTCGATCAGGTCGGCATGGGTCGAGGCGTCGCCGATACGAAAGCCGGGCATGCCCGACTGCCGCGTGCCGAGGATCTCGCCTTCGCCGCGCAGCCGCAGGTCCTCCTCGGCGATCAGGAAGCCGTCGTTGGTCTCGCGCATGATCGAGAGACGCGCGCGTGCGGTCTCGCCCACCGGCGCCTTGTAGAGAAGCAGGCAGGTCGAGGCCTCGGATCCGCGCCCGACGCGGCCGCGCAACTGATGCAGCTGCGACAGGCCGAAGCGTTCGGCATGCTCGATCACCATGATCGTCGCCGCGGGCACGTCGACGCCGACCTCGATCACCGTGGTGGCGACCAGCAGCCCGACCGGCCCGTCCTTGAAGGCGGACATGGCGTTGGCTTTTTCCTCGCCGCTCATGCGGCCGTGGACGAGCGCGACGCGGGGCCCCAGCATTTGTGTCAGCGTCTCGAAACGCTCTTCCGCCGCCGCGAGGTCCGACTTTTCCGATTCCTCCACCAGCGGGCACACCCAATATGCCTTGGTTCCGGCGTCGAGCGCCGAGCGTAGCCGCTCCACCACCTCGTCCATGCGCTCCTGCGGCACGGTCACCGTCTTGATCGGCTGGCGGCCTGCCGGCTTCTCGGCCAGGCGCGAGACATCCATGTCGCCGAAATAGGTGAGCACGAGCGTGCGCGGGATCGGTGTCGCCGTCATCACCAGCATGTCGACGCCTGCTCCCTTGGAGGAAAGCTGCAGGCGTTGATGAACGCCGAAACGGTGCTGTTCGTCGACGACCGCGAGCCCCAGGTTGTGGAATGCGACATCGCCCTGGAAGAGGGCGTGGGTGCCGACCACGAGGTCGATTTCACCCGCCTCCAGCGCCTCGCGGGTCTCCCGTCGGTGGCGGGTGCCGTCGCGCCCGGTCAAAACGGCGATGCGGATGCCGGCCGCCGCGCACAGCGGCGCCAGCGACTGGTAGTGCTGGCGGGCGAGGATTTCCGTCGGCGCCATCATCACCGCCTGGGCGCCCGACTCCACCGCCGCTGCGATGGACAGCAGCGCGACCGCGGTCTTGCCGGCGCCGACGTCGCCCTGGATCAGCCGCAGCATGCGGGTCGGGGCGGCCAGATCGGCCTCCACGTCGGCGATCGCCTGGTTCTGCCCGTCCGTCAGCCGGTAGGGCAGGGCGGCGAGGATCTTCTCCTTCAGCCGGCCGGAAAAGACACGGGCGATGCCGCGCGTCTGGCGCATGGAGCGGCGCACCAGCGCCAGCGCCAGCTGGTTGGCCAGGAACTCGTCATAGCTCAGCCGGGCCAGCGCCTGCTTGTCCTCCACCTCGAGTTCCTCGGGCGAGGGCTGGTGCATGGCGCGTAGCGCCTCGGCGAAACCCGGCCAGTTTGCCTGCGCCAGATAGGCCGGCTCCACCCATTCGGGAAGCTGCGGCAGCAGCGATAACGCGGCCGCCATCGCCTTTTGCAGCATCTTCGAGGAGAGGCCCTGGGTCAGCGGATAGACCGGCTCGATCAGCGGCAGGCTGTCGGCCTCGTCCGCCGGCACCACATGGTCGGGATGCACCATCTGCGGGCGGTCGTTGAAATGCTCGATGCGTCCCGAAACGATCAAGTCCTCGCCGACGGGAAAGGTCTTTTCCAGGAAAGGCGCGCGGGCGTGGAAGAAGACGAAAGTGATCTCGCCGGTGTCGTCATGGGCAAGGATGCGATAGGGCGCGCGGCTGCCGCGCGGTGGCGCCTGGTGGCGGTCGATGTGGACGTCGAGGGTGACGATGGCGCCTTCTGGCGCATGGGCGACGCCCGGGCGCAGCCGGCGGTCGATGATGCCGCTCGGCAGGTGAAACAGGAGATCGGCGACATTCGGCTCGCGCTCGGGCTCCTTGCCGAAGAGGCTGGCGAGCGTGCGCGCCGTGCGCGGACCGATGCCCGGCAGGCTGGAAACGGGCGTGAACAGGGGGTCGAGCAGGTTGGGGCGCATGTCTCTCCCGCCGGGCGGCGTGGTCCTGGTGTTGGCGTGTTCCGGTGCGTCTCGCCGGAGATCCCCGGCCTGCGTCGCCGGGTCGCGTTCGACTCGCACGGATTGAGTTTCCCGCCAAGGCCGTTATAACCCGCGAACCGGACGGTCCGTGTCAAGGCACGCGGCCGCCCTCGGCATTGGAACGGCGACAGGAGAGTGCGGATGTCCCATGATGCGGATACCCCCAAGGACGTGCGGTCGGCCGGTGGCGAGACGGGCGGAATGCTCGATGCGCGTCGCAAGCGCATGCTCTACCGCTGCCAGCATCGCGGCATGAAGGAGATGGACATTCTCCTCGGCGGTTACGCGAAGGAGCATCTTGCGGGGCTGGACGACGCCCAGCTCGACGAGCTCGAGCTGCTGATGGACGTGTCCGACCAGGATCTCTTCAAGTGGATGATCGGCAGCGGCGCGGTTCCGGCCGAGCATGACACGCCGCTCTACCGCGCCATCGTCTCCTACAAGCGCGACCTGATCGCCTCGGCCCGCTAGGCCGCAGACGCATCTGCGCATCCGGTTCCGTCACCGCGCGGCCCGGTCCATCGCGAGGACACGCAACCGTGTTGAAAGACTTATTGTCGGGAACGGCGAATGCCGTTGTCAGCGGCGTTCCGGACGGTGCTGAGGCCTATGTGCTCGCGCGTCTGGTCGCCGACGGGTCGGCGGGGCTGAAGCTCGTCTTCGTCGCCCGAGATGCCCAGCACGCGCGCACCGTCCAGGACGCGCTTTCCTATTTCGCGCCCGCCACCGAGGTTCTCGACTTTCCCGCCTGGGACTGTCTGCCCTACGACCGCGTCTCGCCAAACTCGGGCATCGTCGCACGGCGGCTCAGCTGCCTCAGCCGGCTTGCCGCCGGCGAGAAGACCTTCTCCGCGCCGGCGGTGCTGGTGACGACGGCAAACGCCGTTCTCCAGCGCGTGCCGGAGCGCGAATTCGCCGCCACGCAGACATGGCGGCTGGCGCCGGGCAATCGCGTCGATCTCGCAAAGCTTATCCGCTGGCTGGAGATCAACGGCTTCGCCCGTGCCTCGACCGTGCAGGACACGGGCGAATACGCCGTGCGCGGCGGCATCGTCGATGTCTATGCGCCCGGCATGGAAGCGCCCGTCCGGCTCGATTTCTTCGGCGACACGCTGGAATCGCTGCGTTCCTTCGATACCGAGAGCCAACGCACCACGAAGCAGCTCAAGCTGCTCGAGCTGGTGGCGATGAGCGAGGCGGTGCTGTCGGAAGAGGCGATCTCGCGTTTCCGCACCGGCTATGTCGCGCGCTTCGGCGCATCCGAGCGCGACGACGTGCTCTACCAGTCGATCAGCGACGGGCGTCGCTACGCCGGCATGGAGCACTGGCTGCCGCTCTACCATGAACGGCTGGAGACGCTCTTCGACTACACCGGCGCGGCGACGGTCGTGCTGGCGGCGGCCATTGACGATGTCGTGCGCGAGCGGCTCGACCAGATCGGCGAGCACCACGCAGCGCGTCTCGAGGCGATGGGGCAGGGCGGGACCAGCGGTTCCGTGCCCTACAAGCCGCTGCCGGTCGACGCGCTCTATCTGACCGGGGACGAGTGGCGCACGCGCCTTGCCGACGGGAGCTCGATCCGTCTCAGCCCCTTCGGCGTGCCGCCGGGAACGGGGCAGCAGGTGATCGAGCTGGATGGCAAGCAGGGTCGCAGCTTTGCCGCCGAGCGCGCCGCCGGCGACGTCAACGTCTTCGACACGCTCACCGCCCATGCCGCCGACCGGCGCAAGGCCGGCAAGCGCATCGTCATCGCCTGCTGGAGCGAGGGCTCGCGCGAGCGCCTGGCGCATGTCCTGGCCGACCATGGTCTCGACCGCGCGGCGCCCATCGCCACCGACAAGGATGCCCGCGACCTGCCAAAGGGCATGACGGGCCTGGCGCTGCTCGGCCTGGAGCACGGGTTCGAGATCGACGACCTGGCGGTCATCTGCGAGCAGGACATTCTCGGCGACCGGCTGGTGCGCCAGCGCAAGCGCCGCGCCAAGGGGGCGAACGTCCTCACCGAGGCGTCGAACCTGTCCCAGAACGATCTCGTTGTTCACGTCGACCACGGCATCGGCCGTTTCATCGGCCTGCGGACGATCGAGGCGGTCGGCGCGCCGCATGATTGTCTCGAACTGCAATATGCCGGCGGCGACAAGCTGTTCCTGCCGGTCGAGAACATCGAGCTTCTGACCCGCTACGGCTCGGAGGACACCGAGGCCCAGCTCGACAAGCTCGGCGGCGGAGCCTGGCAGGCGCGCAAGGCGCGCATGAAGAAGCGCATCCTCGAGATCGCCGACGGACTGATCCGCACCGCGGCCGCGCGCGCGTTGCGCACCGCGCCGGCGATCGTCGCGCCGGAAGGCGTCTACGACGAATTCGCCGCCCGCTTCCCCTATGACGAGACGGACGACCAGCTCAACGCCATCGACGCGGTCTTCGCCGATCTCTCCTCGGGCCGGCCGATGGACCGGCTGGTGTGCGGCGATGTCGGCTTCGGCAAGACCGAGGTGGCGCTTCGCGCCGCGTTCCTCGCGGCGATGACCGGCCGCCAGGTGGCGCTGGTGGTGCCGACGACGCTGCTCTCGCGCCAGCATTACAAGACCTTCGCCGAGCGCTTCCAGGGGCTGCCGATCAATGTCGCCCATGCCTCGCGGCTGGTGCCGCCGAAGGAGCTGGCTGCAACGAAGAAGGGTGTGGCCGATGGCTCCATCGACATTGTCGTCGGCACCCATGCCCTGCTTGGCAAGGGCATCAGCTTCCGCGACCTGGGGCTGCTCATCATCGACGAGGAGCAGCATTTCGGCGTCAAGCACAAGGAGCGGCTGAAAGAGCTGAAGTCCGAGGTTCATGTGCTGACCCTGTCGGCGACGCCGATCCCGCGCACGCTGCAGCTTGCGCTCTCGGGCGTGCGCGAGCTTTCGCTGATCGCGACGCCGCCGGTCGACCGGCTGGCGGTGCGCACCTTCATCTCGCCCTTCGATCCGGTGGTGGTGCGCGAGGCTCTGCTGCGCGAGCGCTACCGCGGCGGCCAGAGCTTCTACGTCTGTCCGCGCCTTTCCGACCTCGCCGACACCAAGGCTTTCCTCGAGGATCATGTGCCCGAGGTGAAGGTCGCCGTCGCCCACGGCCAGATGCCGCCGGGCGAGCTGGAAGACGTCATGAACGCCTTCTACGAGGGCGGGTTCGACGTGTTGCTCTCCACCACCATCGTGGAATCGGGCCTCGACATTCCGACCGCGAACACGCTGATCGTGCACCGGGCCGACATGTTCGGCCTTGCCCAGCTCTATCAGCTTCGCGGGCGCGTCGGGCGGTCGAAGACGCGCGCCTACGCGCTCTTCACGGTTCCGGCCAACAAGACGCTGACGCCGACCGCCGAGCGCCGTCTGAAGGTGCTTCAGTCGCTCGACAGCCTGGGGGCGGGCTTCCAGCTCGCCAGCCACGACCTCGACATTCGCGGTGCGGGAAACCTTCTCGGCGAGGAGCAGTCGGGCCACATCAAGGAAGTCGGCTTCGAGCTCTACCAGCAGATGCTGGAGGAGGCGGTCGCCCAGCTCAAGACCGGCGACGACACGCTGTCCAACGAGGCGTGGTCGCCGCAGATCCAGGTCGGCACGCCGGTGCTCATTCCCGAGGACTATGTTCCCGACCTGCCGCTGCGGCTGTCGCTCTATCGCCGGCTTGCCGATCTTTCGACGCCGGAGGAGATCGACGGCTTCGGCGCGGAGCTCATCGACCGCTTCGGCTCGCTGCCGGAGGAAGTCGATCACCTGCTCAAGATCGTCTACATCAAGGGCCTGTGCCGCCGCGCCAACGTGGAGAAGATCGACGCCGGTCCCAAGGGCGTCGTCATCGCCTTCCGCGGCAGCGAGTTCGCCAACCCCGGCGGGCTTGTCTCCTACATCGCCGAGCAGGGCGTTCTCGCAAAGATCCGTCCCGACCAGAAGGTGGTTCTCTCGCGCGACTGGCCGACCGCGGAGCAGCGCCTCAAGGGCGCGGCCTCGGTGCTGCTCAAGCTGGTTCGTCTCGCCGAGCAGGGGGCTGCTGCGGCATAGCCGGCGCGCCCCGGCCATGCTGTGATCCGCATCGGCCTTGCGCGAGAAAAGCACGCGAAACGCAAAGGGCCGGGCGTCACCGCCCGGCCCTTGCCGTTTGCACCGTTTGGATCGCCTCAGATCTTGCTCAGGGCGTTGTCCAGATCGGCGATGATGTCTTCCGCGTCCTCGATGCCGACGGAGATACGCACCACGTCGGAGCCAGCGCCCGCGGCCGTCCTCTGCTCGTCGGTGAGCTGGCGGTGGGTGGTCGAGGCCGGGTGGATCAGCAGCGAGCGGGTGTCGCCGATGTTGGCCAGATGCGACAGGATCTCGCAGTTGGAGACCAGCGCCACGCCGGCGTCATAGCCGCCCTTGACGCCGAAGGTGAAGACCGCGCCGGCGCCCTTCGGCATGTACTTCTTCTGGCGCTCGTGGTTCGGGTCGCCCGGCAGGCCGGCATAGGAGACCCAGGCCACCTTGTCGTGCCCTGCGAGGAATTCCGCCACCTGTTGCGCGTTGTCGCAATGGCGCTGCATGCGCAGCGGCAGCGTCTCGATGCCGGTCAGCAGCATGAACGAGTTGAACGGCGAGATGGCCGGGCCGAGATCGCGCAGGCCGAGCACGCGGCAGGCGATGGCGAAGGCGAAATTGCCGAAGGTCTCGTGCAGCACCATGCCGGAATACTCCGGGCGCGGCGTTGTCAGCAGCGGATAGCGGTCGGTCGAGGACCAGTCGTAGCTGCCGCCGTCGACGATCACGCCGCCCATGGAGTTGCCGTGGCCGCCCATGAACTTGGTCAGCGAGTGAAGCACGATGTCCGCGCCGTGCTCGATCGGACGGCAGAGGTAGGGGGTCGCCATCGTGTTGTCGACGATGAGCGGAATGTTGTGCTTCCTGGCGATCTTCGAGATCTCGGCGATGTCGGTGACGACGCCGCCCGGGTTCGCGAGGCTCTCGATGAAGATCGCGCGGGTGCGTTCGTCGATCTGCGCCTCGAAGGCGGCGGGGTCGGTGGCGTCGGCCCACTTCACGTTCCAGCCGAAGCTCTTGAACGAATGGTTGAGCTGGTTGATCGAGCCGCCATAAAGCTTGTTCGCGGCGACGATGTTGTCGCCCGGCGTCATCAGCGTGTGGAAGGCGAGGAGCTGAGCCGAATGACCCGAGGCGACGGCAAGCGCCGCCGTTCCGCCCTCAAGCGCGGCAACGCGCTCTTCCAGCACGGCCGTCGTCGGGTTGGTGATGCGGGTATAGATGTTGCCGAAGGCCTGCAGGCCGAACAGCGAGGCGGCATGGTCCACATCGTCGAAGACGAAGGAGGTCGTCTGGTAGATCGGCGTCACGCGCGCGCCGGTCGAAGGGTCGGGCTGGGCACCGGCGTGAATTGCGAGCGTTGAAAAACCGGGGATGCGGTCGGTCATGAAGTCCTCCTCGTTGAAACGTGGCCGGCATAGTGGCCGAAGGCGTTTTCCCCGTCAAAGCAAAGCAGTTGCGTTTTCCGTCACTTGGCGGAAAAGGTCAGGGGAGGTCCTCCGCGTTTCGTGCCGATGCACGCAGCAGGTGGGGAATGATTTTTCAAACCGCTCGGGAGGAGGGGCACGACGCACCCGCCTCAGGCAACCTCGCGCGGCCGGTTTACCTCGATTTTCCCGGAAAGCCCGTCGCGTGACCGGGCAAGGTCGTGGCGAGTCCGGAGGTTGATCCAGAACGCGGCGCTGGTATCGAAGTCGCGGCCAAGGCGCAGCGCCGTGCCGGTCGTCACGGGCGTTCTCCCTTGCGCGCGATCCTCATCCCCTTTGCCTGTAAAGCGCCTTGGAAGGGGGCATGCTCCTTCGCCAATCGCACCACCTGAGCCCGTTGCGATTGACGAAGATGATGCCGCTCAGAACGCGTCCTTCATTTGGTATCGTGCTGTGATGCAATCTGCCAATCAGCTCAGCCTCACTCTTTCCTGAGGCCGCGATGCTGGAAACCTGTCTTCAGCGCCGGTCGCTTCGACGAGATCATGCGCGAGTTGACGCCCGTCCAGCCGATCTCGCCGGAAAGCCGGCCGTATTCGATCTTCGGACACCGGTCCATGATCACCGTGAGGCCCTCGGCCTCCGCCAGCCGGGCGGCCTCGTTGTTCCTCACCGAAAGCTGCATCCAGATCACCTTCGGCTTCGGTTGCAGCGCAAGCGCGTCCCGCGTCACCCCGAGCGCGGCCTCTGAATTGCGGAAGATGTCGACCATGTCGATGGCGACAGGTGCCTCCGCGAGGCTGCCGTAAACGGGGCGTCCCAGGATTTCCTTGCCGGCAAGGCCCGGATTGATCGGATAGACCTCGTAGCCCTTGGCGATCAGGTATTTGAGCACAAGATAGGACGGCCGCGAGGTGTTGGCGCTCGCGCCCACCATCGCGATGGTCTTCACCTCGTCGAGGACGCGGCGGATCAGCGCGTCCTTGTAGCTGCCATGAGCGCTCATGCCGTCATTGGCGCTGCTGCTTTCCCCGTCCATGCCCATCTTACTCCCCGGTCCACGTCGGCGCGCGCTTCTCGATGAAGGCGCCGATTCCTTCCTCCGCGTCGCGGGCGAGCATGTTCTCGACCATCACCTGCGCGCAATGGTCATAGGCTTCGGCAAGCGGCATCTCCGCCTGCCGGTAGAAAGCCTCCTTGCCGATCTTCAGCGTCAGCGGCGACTTGGCCGCAATGGCCTCGGCGTATTTCGCCGTCACCTGGCCGAGGTAGTCCGCCGGCACCACCCGGTTGACGAGGCCGAACTCGCGCGCCGTGCCGGCGTCGATGATCTCGCCGGTGAGCAGCATCTCCATCGCCTGCTTGCGCGAGACATTGCGCGACAGCGCCACCATCGGCGTCGAGCAGAAGAGGCCGATGTTGACACCGGGCGTGCAGAAGCGCGCCTTGTCGCTGGCGATCGCCAGGTCGCAGGAGGCGACGAGCTGGAGTCCGGCCGCGGTGGCCATGCCGTCGACCTCGGCGATCACCGGGCGCGGATGGGTGACGATGGTCTGCATCAGCCGCGAGCAGCGCTGCATCACCTCGGTGAAATAGGCTCTACCACGGTCGTCGTGGCCGCGCGCGCCGGTCATTTCCTTCAGGTCGTGGCCGGCGCAAAAGACATTGCCGGTCGACTTGAGCAGAATCACCCGCACGTCGGCGTTGTCTGCCGCCGCCTCGAGCGCCTGCTGCAGGGCGGCCATCATTTCCTCCGACAGCGCATTGCGCCGCTCCGGGCGGTTCATCGTCAGCGTCAGAACGCCATCCGCCAGATGGCTTGCAACCGGCCCGCCATCACTCTTCGCGGAACCGTCCTTCGCCGCCAGTGTCGCCTCGCCCATGCGCTTGTCTCCCGTCCTCGCCGCACGTGCCGGCGGCTGCGTTCATTGTCGAATTCGCTCCCTTATAGCGGATGGCGACCCGCCCGACAAAGCGCTCCGGCGCGGCCTGGTGCTTGCCGGTTCGCGCGCCGGCCTGTAACCAGGAGAGGGTCAGGAATATGACGCGGCGCGCCGGGGAGGGCGGCCGGAACCGGGGGGAAAATCGCTTGCAGCCTGTGATGACCGTCGCCGAGCTCGACGCATTCCTCGAGCGCGACTTCCCGCAAATCCATGTCGACGGCCGCATCTATGCGGTGGAGGAGATCGCTCCGGGCCGGGCCGTGCTTTCGGTCAAGGCGCTCGAGCGGCACCTGCGCCCCGGCGGCACCATCTCGGGTCCGACGATGATGGCGCTGGCCGATCTGGCCGCCTATGCGGTGATCCTTGGCCATATCGGTCCGGTGGCGCTTGCCGTGACCACCAATCTCAACATCAATTTCCTCAGGAAGCCCGCGCCCGGCGATCTCGTCGCAACCTGTTCGCTGCTCAAACTCGGCAAGCGGCTGGCCGTCACCGAATGCGCCATCGCCGGACGGGAGGGCGGGGATCCGGTCGCTCATGCGACCGCCACCTATTCGATCCCGCCGAGATGAGCCGGAAAAGCGTGTGTTTTTGTGTGGTAATATAATACCGTTTTTGTAAGTATCTGATTTGTATTGTTATTTTGGAGCGCGGTGTGAATTAAGGTCGTTGACAGGTCGCGTGAAGCCGCGTAAATCCCCTGACGACGAGAGCGGGTCCGGTTCGGGCCCGTTTTCCTTGACCTCCAAACGGTGCGGCTGATGCGGCCCGCGCGAGGTCCCAACCCGCACCGAACACACGGATCGCACCCATGAAGACCTACTCCGCCAAGACGGCCGAGGTCGAGAAGAAGTGGATCTTGATCGACGCCGATGGCGTTGTTGTCGGCCGCCTGGCCGCCTTCATCGCCAACACGCTGCGCGGCAAGACCAAGCCGACCTTCACGCCTCATATCGACTGCGGTGACAATGTCATCGTCATCAACGCCGAAAAGGCAGTGCTGACGGGCAAGAAGTACACCGACAAGAAGTACTACTGGCACACCGGTTTCCCTGGCGGCATCAAGGAGCGCACCGCGCGCGCCATCATCGAAGGCCGCTTTCCGGAGCGCGTTCTCGAGCAGGCCATCAAGCGCATGATGCCGGGCGGTCCGCTGAGCCGCACCCAGCTCAAGAACCTCCGGATCTACGCCGGTGACACGCATCCGCATGAAGCCCAGTCGCCGGTTCCGGTCGACTTCAAGGCCTTCAACGCGAAGAACGACGGAAAGAGGGCGTAATCCATGGCTGAGCTGCAGTCCCTCGAGGATCTCGGCGGCGTGATGGACGCTGCCACTCCCGAAGCTCCCGTTCACGTCCAGAAGATCGATTCTCTGGGCCGTGCCTATGCCACGGGCAAGCGTAAGGACGCCATCGCGCGCGTCTGGATCAAGCCGGGCACCGGCAAGATCACGGTCAACAAGAAGGATTACGTCGCCTATTTCGCGCGTCCGGTCCTTCAGATGATCCTGCGCCAGCCGATCATGCTGACCAATCGCGATGGCCAGTATGACGTGATCGCCACGGTTTCCGGCGGCGGTCTGTCCGGCCAGGCCGGCGCCCTGCGCCACGGCATTTCCAAGGCTCTGACCTATTACGAGCCCGAGCTGCGCGGCCTTCTCAAGAAGGAAGGCTTCCTGACCCGCGACAGCCGCGTGGTCGAGCGTAAGAAGTACGGCCGCCGGAAGGCGCGTCGGAGCTTCCAGTTCTCCAAGCGCTGACCGCTTCGGACCGAACGCTTTCGACATCACGAAACGGCCCGCCAACTGGCGGGCCGTTTTGCGTTTGGCGGCACGGAAGGCGGGGTGGAGCCTGTCGGTCTGCCGCACGTCGCCCTCAGCCCTTGCGGGTGGCGAGCAGGATGCTCGTCTCCGAGGCGGCGATGCCGTCGACGAGGCGGATCGAGGACAGAAGCCGGTCGAAGTCGGCGAGCGTCTCCGTCTCCAGCTCGGCAACGAGGTCCCAGCGCCCGTTGGTGGAATGCAGCGCGCGCACCTCCGGGAACCCCTGGAGCCGCCGTGCGATGGTTTCCGTCCGGTGGCCCTCCACCTCCACCATCATCACTGCCCGCACGCCGGCGGCGGCCTGGTCGCTGCCAAGCTGCACGGTGAAGCCGAGGATGACGCCGGCGGCGACAAGCCGGTCGATGCGCGCCTTGACGGTCGCCCGCGAGACGCGAAGCTCGCCCGCCAGGCTTGCCACCGGCAGCCGTGCATCGTGACGAAGCAGGGCGATCAGCTTGCGGTCGAGATCGTCCATTGTCGGTTCTGGCCTTACATATTGATCAATTTTGCTTTTCAGATTGCGTTATCTTACGATCATATCGACACTTTTCCAACTATTCGTCATCCGGCTGGCGTTGCATCCTCTGCTCTGGGCGCCCTGACGTGGAACGACCCGCCAGTCTCTGGCGTTTCGTCCATGCGTCGGGTCGTTGCCTGGCGGGACAGCCCGAAAGGATGAGCAGATGACCACCGACAGAACCCGCCCGATCGCACTTCTCGGCGTGCCGGTCGAAGCCGGAACCGGCCGACGCGGCGCGGCGATGGGGCCTGCGGCCCTGCGCGTGGCCGAGCTTGCCGCCCGGCTCGAAGCGCTCGGCTGGCAGGTTTCCGACCGTGGCGACATCGCGCCCATTCCGCCGGGCGAGATCGCGCCGCTGCATTTCCCCGGCCGCGCCTATCTGCCCGAGACGGTTGCCGGCTGGGTGCGTCCGTTGCATGACGCGGCCTACGGGCTGGCCCGCGAGGGCATGGTTCCGGTCTTTCTGGGCGGCGACCATTCGCTCTCCATGGGTTCGGTCACCGGCGTCGCGCGCCACTGGCATGAGCAGGGGCGCCCGCTCTTCGTTCTCTGGCTCGACGCCCACGCGGACTTCAACACGCCGATGATCTCGCCCTCCGGCAACATGCACGGCATGTCGCTGGCGCTGGCCGCCGGCGAGACGGAGCTGCTGCCGATGATGGCGGAGCCTGACCGCCTCGCGCCCGTGTCGCCGGAGCGGATCTGCGTCTTCGGCGCCCGCTCCATCGATCCGCAGGAGCGCAAGCTGCTGCGCGCTCGCGGCGTCACGGTGCATGACATGCGCCAGATCGACGAGAATGGCGTGTCGATTCTCATTCGGGACTTCATCAGGCGTATCAAGCATGAGAACGGTGTTCTTCATGTATCGCTTGATGTTGATTTCCTCGATCCCGACGTTGCTCCGGGCGTGGGAACCACGGTTCCCGGCGGCGCCACCTACCGCGAGGCTCATCTGGTGATGGAGCTTCTGGAGGACGCTGGCGTCACCGTCTCGCTCGACGTGGTCGAGCTCAACCCCTTTCTCGACGAGCGCGGCCGCAGCGCCATCGCCCTTGCCGAACTGGTTGCAAGCCTCTTCGGCCAGGACGTGATGGACCGGCCGACACAGGCCTTCGCCTGACCCTTTCCCTAAACCCCAGCGGAGATACGCCGATGAGCCGCCTTCCCGAAGATTTCATTGCCGCCGAACACAGGCTCGGAGCGCACAACTACAAGCCCATCGACGTTGTCATCGAGCGGGGCGAGGGCGCCTGGCTGCACGATGTCGAGGGGCGTCGCTACCTCGATTGCCTCGCCGCCTATTCGGCGGTCAACCAGGGCCATTGCCACCCGCGCATCCTCAAGGCCATGACCGAGCAGGCGGGCAAGCTGACGCTCACCTCCCGCGCCTTTCGCAACGACCAGCTCGCCGGCTTCTACGAGGATCTGGCGGAGCTCACCGGGGCGCACAAGATCCTGCCGATGAACTCCGGCGCAGAGGCGGTCGAGAGCGCCGTCAAGGCGGTGCGCAAGTGGGGGTACGAGGTCAAGGGCGTGCCGGAGAACAAGGCGGAGATCATCGTCTGCTCCAACAATTTCCACGGCCGCACCCTCGGCATCGTCGGCTTTTCCACGGACCCGACGGCACGCGCCGGCTTCGGCCCCTTCGCTCCCGGCTTCCGCGTCGTTCCCTTTGGCGACTATGCGGCGCTGGAAGAGGCGGTGACGGAGAACACCGTTGCCTTCCTGGTCGAGCCGATCCAGGGCGAGGCCGGCATTCTCATTCCGCCTGCCGGCTATTTCACCCGTGTTCGCGAGCTTTGCACGGCCCGCAACGTCACGCTGATCCTGGATGAGATCCAGACCGGGCTCGGGCGTACCGGCCGGCTTCTGGCGGAGGAACACGAGGGCATCGAGGCCGATGTGACGCTGATCGGCAAGGCGCTGTCGGGCGGCTTCTATCCGGTCTCGGCCGTTCTTTCCAATTCCGAGGTCCTGGGCGTGCTGAAGCCCGGCGAGCACGGCTCGACCTTCGGCGGCAACCCGCTGGCCTGCGCGGTGGCGCGCATGGCGCTGAAGGTGCTGGTCGATGAGGGCATGATCGAGAACTCGGCCGAGCAGGGGACCTACTTCCGCGAGGGCCTGTCGCGGATCCGGTCGAATGCGGTGAAGGAGGTGCGCGGGCGCGGCCTGATGATCGCCGTCGAGCTGCACCCGGAAGCCGGCGGCGCACGGCGGTTCTGCGAGGATCTGCGCAATGAGGGGATCCTGGCTAAGGACACCCACGATCACACCATCCGCATCGCCCCGCCGCTGGTCGTCACGCGCGACGAGGTCGACTGGGCGCTGGAACGCTTCGACAAGGTGCTGACGCGGATGGCCGCGGCGGCCTGATAAGCCTCAGGAGCCAGTGCGCCGGCGCTTGGCGTCGCGGGTCCTGTTGTCATTGTCGGGAACGACGCTCCACGAGCGGTAGACCGGGTGCGCATCGCGCATCCGGTCGTAGAGCTTCGCCATGACGGCGAGAAAGGCCATCTTGCCCGCGTAGGTGAGCACCGTGCCGGCGACCAGCGCGGGCAGGTTGGTCGAGAGCGCACCCCAGACGCCAAGGAAGAAGCCGACGCCGGTGACCAGTGACAGCGCCATGGCGCGGCGGTTGTCACCGGCCGGGATCGGCACCACGAGCCGGTTGAGCCAGACGCGCTCGCCGAAGGTGGCGCGCGCGTGCCAGGTGTCGAAGCGGCGCGGCGGCGGGAACAGGCGCGGATTGATCCACAGCCACACGGCCACCAGCGCGAGCAGGCCAAGTGCCGCCGGCCAGCCGAGCCAGGCATGCGACCACAGCGCCAGATAGAGGAAGGGCAGAGTGGCGAAGCGCGTCCACACGCTCCAGCCGCTGGCGTGCCGGTGCCAGGTCTCGCTGTCCATCCCAAGGAGCCCGGCGCTGCCGGGCTTGATCGGCCTGTAGGCGGCATATCGCGCCGGGCGGGGAGCGCTGCCGTTGTCTTCTTGGTGTAGCGTCATGGACCTGGTCTTTCGGCTCGGCCCCCGGTTCCTCCTCCGGGGGAACGCGATCCTACCCCATCGCGCCGTCGTGTTCCATGCGCGCGCCCCCGACGTGGTGAAGCATGTCTTTAGGCTGTCGGCTCAGATCCGCGTCTTGCGCGGATCGGCGGCGTCGAGGATGCGCAACTGCGGCGTCTCCCGACCCTGCCAGGTGTCCAGCGACAGCGATCCGGCCACATGCACGGGCTCGCCGCGCTTCTCGAGAAGGAAGGCCCCGAGCGGCGTGTCCGCGGCCTTGAAGGCGATGGCCTTGAGGCTGCCACCACCGCCGTCGCCCAGTGTCAGGCGAATGTGACCGTTGCCGACCGTGTCGGCGAATTTCACCCGGTGGCTGGGAAGTGCGAAAACCGGTTCGGAATGGCCCGCGCCGAAGGGACCGGCCCGTTCCAGCTCCTTGATCAGGCTCACCGTGGCGGCACTCGCCGTCAGCGCGCCGTCGATCTTCAGTTCATTCGACAGCCGTGCCGCCTCGACGGCGGTTCCCAGTTCCGCGTCGAGGAACGCAGTCAGGTCCTGTGTCCTGTCGCGCCGCACGGTGAGACCCGCGGCCATCGCGTGGCCGCCGCCCTTTTCCAGGATGCCTTCGGCCACCGCCTTGCGCACCGCCGCGCCGAGGTCGACGCCGGGAATGGAGCGGCCCGAGCCCGTACCCTTGCCGTCGGCGTCATAGGCGATGGCGAAGGCCGGGCGCCGGTAACGCTCCTTCAGCCGTGAGGCGACGAGGCCGACGACGCCGGGATGCCAGCCGTCGGAACCGGTGAGCAGCACGGCGGGATCGTTTGACTGGGTCGCGGCGAAGGCCTGTGCGTCGCCCTCCAGCAGCATGTCGGCCTCGATCGCCTGACGTTCGGCGTTGAGCCGGTCGAGCGTTTCGGCGATGCCGCGCGCCTCGTCCATGTCGTCGGTGGTCAGCAGCCGCGCGCCGAGCGCTGCATCGCCGATGCGCCCGCCCGCGTTGATGCGCGGGCCGATCAGGAAGCCCAGGTGATAGGGCGAGGCCGGCCCGTTGACGCGGGCGACATCGGACAGCGCTGCGAGGCCGCAGTTGGCGCGCGCGTGCAGCGCCAGCAGGCCCTTGCGCACGAAGGCGCGGTTCAGCCCCTTGAGCGGCACCACGTCGCAGACCGTGCCGACGGCGGCAAGATCGAGCAGCGCCAGCAGATCCGGCTCGCGCCGTCCCCGGAACGCACCGCGCCGCCGCAGTTCGCGGTTGAGGCCGACGACGAAGAGAAAGGTCACGCCGACGGCGGCGAGATGACCGAGGCCGGAAAGATCGTCCTGCCGGTTCGGATTGACGAGGCCGCGTGTCTCGGGAAGCTCCTCGCCGACCTGGTGGTGGTCGAGGACGACCACGTCGAGACCGACGGCGCGTGCCTCGGCGAAGGCCTCGAAGGAGACGCTGCCGCAGTCGACGCAGACGAGCAGGCCGGCGCCATCCTCCCGCAGCATGCGGATCGCCGGGCCGTTGGGGCCATAGCCCTCGATGATGCGGTCGGGAATGTGGATGCGCGAGGCCGCGCCGATGGCCGAGAGATAGCGCGACAGCAGGGCGGAGGAGGTGGCGCCGTCGACATCGTAGTCGCCGAAGATGGCGATCCTGTCGCCGGCGGTCACCGCGTCGGCGACGCGGGCGACCGCCGCGTCCATGTCGGTCAGCGTCGAGGGATCCGGCATCAGCGCCTTGATCGTCGGATCGAGGAAGCCTTCCGCCTCGTCAAGGCCGACCCCGCGCGCGGCGAGCACGCGCGAGACGATCTCCGGCAGGCCGAGGCGCTGCGCCATGGCAAGCGCCGTCGTCGCCTGCTGGCGCGAGGGCCGCTCGCGCCAGATGCGCTCGCCGACCGAACGGCCGACGCCGAGGACCGTGCGGGCCCCCTCGTCGTCTGCTGCCTCCGGTCCCGCCATGCGGTCCTCGCTTGCCACGTTTTCCTTCAGCCGATCAGTCCAGCAGGAACTTCTCGACATGGGTGTGGCGCGCCTTGATGTAGCGCACCGTGCCAGTGGTGGAGCGCATGACCACGGTGTGGGTGGTCACGTCGTTCCGTCCGAAGCGCACGCCCTGGAGGAAGTTGCCGTCGGTGACGCCCGTGGCGGCGAAGAGCACGTCGCCGGTCGCCATCTCTTCCATCGTGTACTTGCGCTTGATGTCGTCGATGCCCATGCGGTAGGCGCGCTCGACCTGCTCGTCGCGGGTGATCACGAGACGGCCCTGCATCTGGCCGCCGATGCAGCGCAGCGCGGCTGCCGCCAGCACGCCTTCCGGTGCGCCGCCGATGCCCATGTAGAGATCGATGCCGGTCTCGTCCGGGTCGGTCGTGTGGATCACGCCGGCCACGTCGCCGTCGCCGATCAGGCGGATCGAGACGCCGGTGGCGCGCAGTTCCTCGATGATGCGGGCATGGCGCGGACGGTCGAGCACGCAGACCGTGATCTCGGCGAGCGGCACGCCCTTGGCCTTGGCCAGCGCGTTGACGTTGTCGGAGACGGAGGCGTCGAGATCGACCAGGCCGGCGGGGTAGCCCGGGCCGATGGCGATCTTTTCCATGTAGCTGTCCGGCGCGTTGAGCAGCCCGCCCTTCGGTGCCATGGCGATGACGGCCAGCGAGTTCGGCAGGTTCTTGGCGCAGATCGTCGTGCCCTCGAGCGGGTCGAGCGCGATGTCCACCGCCGGACCGTCGCCGGTGCCGACCGTCTCGCCGATGTAGAGCATCGGCGCTTCGTCGCGCTCGCCCTCGCCGATGACGACGGTGCCGTCGATCGGCAGGCAGTTCAGTTCGCGCCGCATGGCGTCGACGGCGGCCTGATCGGCGGCCTTCTCGTCGCCGCGTCCGCGCAGGCGCGCGGCGGCGACCGCGGCACGCTCCGTCACGCGGGCGAGCTCGAGGGTCAGGATACGGTCGAGAACGTCACTGTTTTCGGCGGCGGCGGAGGTGGACATCGGATTTCCTCGAAAGGGGATGGAGAAGGGATCAGGCGAGTTTCTCGATACGGATCATCTGCGGGGTGCCGGCGATGACGTTCTGCGCGGAAATCGTCGCCAGCGCCCGCTTCACGGCCGCCTCGGTGGTTTCATAGGTGATGAGTGTGACAGGCTGCGGGGCACCGGCCTCGCCTGCCTTGGCGCCGGCGCGGTCGCGCTGCATGATCGATTCAAGCGAGATGCTTTCGACGGCCATGATCCGCGCGATTTCGGCGAAGGCGCCGGGCCGGTCATAGACCGCCAGGCGGATGTAGTAGCCGCCTTCGTGCATGCGCATGCCCGCCGCCTTGTAGGGCGCCAGACCCGCGACCGGCTGGCCGAGCACCGGCACGCGGATGTCGCGGGCGATGTCGGCGACATCGGCAAGCACCGCCGAGGCGGTGGCGTTTCCGCCCGCGCCCGGTCCCGCCAGCACCACCTCGCCGACGACATCGGCGTCGATCGCGACGGCGTTGAGCACGCCGTCGATACGGGCGATGGCGGAGGTCTTGGGAACCATCGTCGGGTGCACGCGCTGCTCGATGCCGGTGTCGGTGCGCTGCGCGACGCCCAGCAGCTTGATCCGGTAGCCGAGTTCGTCGGCGGCCTGGATATCGGCGCTGGTGATCGAGGCGATGCCCTCGAGATAGATGGCGTCGACGTCGATCTCGCAGCCGAAGGCGAGCGAGGTCAGGATCGCCAGCTTGTGGGCGGTGTCGTTGCCCTCGATGTCGAAGGTCGGGTCGGCCTCGGCGTAGCCGAGCCGCTGCGCCTCGGCGAGGCAGGCGGCGAAGTCGAGCCCGTCCTGCTCCATGCGCGTCAGGATGTAATTGCAAGTGCCGTTGAGGATGCCATAGACCCGCGACACGTCGTTGCCGGCCATGGACTCGCGCATGGTCTTGACGATCGGGATGCCGCCGGCGACGGCCGCCTCGAAGGAGAGGCTGACGCCGTTGTCCTCGGCGAGGCGCGCCAGCTCGACGCCGTGGCGGGCGAGCAGCGCCTTGTTGGCGGTGACCACATGCTTGCCCGCGGCAAGGGCTGCGCGCACGCTGTCCTCGGCCGGGCCGCTGTCGCCGCCGATCAGTTCCACGAAGACGTCGATGTCCGGCGCGGCGGCGAGCGCCGCCGGGTCGTCGAACCAGGTGACATCGGCGAGGTCGATCCCCCTGTCGCGGCCGCGCGTTCGCGCGCTGACCGCGGCCACACGCACCGTGCGGCCGCAGCGCGCCGCGAAGGCGTTCGACTTCTTCTGCAACTGGCGCACCATCGAGGCGCCAACCGTACCGAGGCCGGCGACGCCGACGCGCAGTTCAGGTTTCATGAAGATCGCATTCCGTTTGCAAGCGGGCAGGGCCGGCCGAGGTGTCAGCCCTTGGCCCCGATGGGGATCACGTTGTGCAATTTTTCGTCCGCGGTTTCAAGGAAACGGCGCAGGTTGCGTGCCGCCTGGCGGATGCGCTGTTCGTTTTCCACCAGCGCGATGCGTACGTGGGTGTCGCCATACTCGCCGAAGCCGAGGCCTGGCGCCACGGCGACGTCGGCATGCTCGATGAGCAGCTTGGCGAATTCGACGGATCCCAGATGGCGGAATTTCTCCGGGATTGGCGCCCAGGCGAACATGCTGGCCTCGGGCGCGGGCACCGGGAAGCCGGCGCGGCCAAAGGCGTCAACCAGCGCGTCGCGGCGCTTGCGGTAGACCGAACGCGCGGCGACGATGCAGTCGTCGGGCCCGTTCAGGGCTGCGGTCGCGGCCACCTGGATCGGCGTGAAGGCGCCGTAATCGAGATACGACTTGACCCGGGCGAGCGCCGAGATCAGCCGCTCGTTGCCGACGGCGAAGCCCATGCGCCAGCCGGGCATGGAGAAGGTCTTCGACAGCGAGGTGAACTCGACCGCCACGTCGATGGCGCCCGGCACCTGCAGGATCGAGGGCGGCGGCGTCTCGCCGAAATAGATTTCCGAATAGGCCAGGTCGGACAGCACGAAGATGTCGTGCTTCTTCGCGAAGGCGACCACGTCCCGGTAGAACTCGATATCGGCCACATAGGCGGTCGGGTTGGCCGGGTAGCACAGGATCATGGCGATCGGCTTGGGCACCGAGTGGATGAGCGCACGCTCCAGCGCGTGGAACACCTCCGGTCCGGGCTCCGCCGGAATGGCGCGCAGGACCGCCCCGGCCATCAGAAAGCCGAAGGCGTGGATCGGGTAGCTCGGATTCGGCACCAGCACCACGTCGCCGGGCGCGGAAATCGCCTGCGCCATGTTGGCGAAGCCTTCCTTGGAGCCGAGGGTGGCGACCACCTGCGTTTCCGGGTTGAGCTTCACGCCGAAACGGCGCTCGTAATAGCCGGCTTGCGCGCGTCGCAGTCCCGGAATGCCCTTGGAGGCCGAATAGCGGTGGGTGCGCGGATCCTGCACGGTCTCGACGAGCTTTTCGACGATATGCTTGGGCGTCGGCAGGTCGGGGTTGCCCATGCCCAGGTCGATGATGTCGGCGCCACCTGCGCGTGCCTTTGCCTTGAGCCGGTTTACCTGTTCGAAGACATAGGGCGGCAGGCGCCGCGTCTGATAGAACTCTTCCATTGGCTCATTCCTCAAGGCGAAGGGGTCCCGCAAGCCGGTATCGTCACGCGACTGTCCTGACCGGGGCTTGCGGGCATATACCAGCAGGACCGTGTCCGCGCATCGGCAAAAAGGGTGAAATCCATCTCAAAAAAGGCCTCTCCTGTCGCCGCCGCGGCTTCGACAGGCCGGCGGCGCGCCGCCGCCACGAGGGCGGCCGTCAATCGCCTGCTGCTGCCTCGATCTCGCGGATGGCCGCGTTGCCATGGGTCGCGCGCAGCTCCTCGAGCTGGCCGGCCGTCATGGAGGCGCCGGGACCTGCGGGTCCACCGCGCGAACGGGCGATGCTGACGAGGCTGTTGCGCTGCGCGGCGGCCTCGTCCGCGCTCAGCAGGCTGCCGGGCGCGCGCGCCGTGCCGGCGGCGATGGCGGCGGCGGCCGATGTGCCGTTGCGCGGGGGCGTCAGAAGGTCGCGGGGGGCGGCATAGGCGGAAGGGGCGGCGGTCGTCGGCGTCGCCGCGACGCCTGTGCCGTCGGGAAGGGGTGTTGCTGCGGTGGATGTGGGCTCGAGCGCGTCGATCAGAGTTCCCGAGGGCGCATAGGCGCATCCGCCCAGAAGCGCGGCCATGCAGGTCGCCAGAGCCAGTCCTTGCAATCGCATCAGCGTCTTTTCCGGTTCGTCCCGAACTTTCGCATGTGCACGCCTTGCGTGCCCCGCAGGACGTACGACATTGTAGGCGCGTTGTCCAACTTGTCAGTCGTGCGTCACGAAGTGCTATTATGCCGGGAAGTGGGACCGGCTCCAATACAGGTGTTTCGGGACGCGGCCAGAAGGCCCCAGTCGCCATAAAAAGGGGGGATTTGCGGGAATGACGGACCAGACGCCCAATCCGCTGCTTCAGTATATCGTCAAGAACCCGGAGGCCTTCGCCCACAACCTCGCCCGTGTGGTGGAGAATGCCGGCAAGGCGATGGCCGCCTATGTGGAACCGCGCGAGAAGGGCGAGATCAAGTCCGGCCTCGCCGACGAGATGAGTGTCATCTTCAAGACGCTCGGCCAGGTGGGCGAGTTCTGGATGTCCGATCCGCAGCGCGCGATCGAGGCGCAGAGCCGTCTTTGGACCGGTTACATGAGCCTGTGGAACTCGTCGCTCAAGCGGATGATGGGAGAAACGGTCGATCCGGCGATTTCCCCCGACCCGCGCGACAAGCGCTTCGGCGATCCGGAGTGGAACGACAACCAGTTCTTCGATTTCGTCAAGCAGCTCTACCTGATCACCTCCCGATGGGCCGAGGAGATGGTGGTCGAGGCCGCAGATCTCGACGAGCACACCCGCCACAAGGCGGATTTCTACGTCAAGCAGATCGCGAACGCGCTGTCGCCGTCGAACTTCGTGCTCACCAACCCCGAACTCCTGCGCGAGACGCTGGAATCCAACGGCGAGAACCTCGTGCGCGGCATGAAGCTGCTGGCCGAGGACATCGCCGCCGGCAAGGGCGAGTTGAAGATCCGCCAGTCCGACCTGGGCAAGTTCAAGGTGGGCGAGAATCTCGGAATGACGCCGGGCAAGGTGATCGCCGAGAACGACGTCTGCCAGGTGATCCAGTACACGCCGGTGACGGAGACGGTTCTGAAGCGTCCGCTGATGATCGTGCCGCCGTGGATCAACAAGTTCTACATTCTCGACCTCAACCCCGAGAAATCCTTCATCCGTTGGGCGGTGGAGCAGGGCCATACGGTGTTCGTCATCTCCTGGGTGAACCCGGACGAGCGCCAGATGCGCAAGAGCTTCGAGCACTACATGCGCGAGGGCGTGCTGGAGACGCTCGACGTGATCAAGCGCGCCACCAGGACCGAAGAGGTCAACGCCATCGGCTATTGCGTCGGCGGCACGCTTCTCTCGGTGACGCTCGCCTACATGGCGGCGGTGGGCGATACGCGCATCAAGAGCGCGACCTTCTTCACCACGCAGGTCGATTTCACCCATGCCGGCGATCTCAAGGTCTTCGTCGACGAAGAGCAGATTGAGGCGCTCGAGCGCCAGATGGTCGAGAAGGGCTATCTGGACGGCTCGAGGATGGCCTCGGCCTTCAACCTGCTGCGCTCCAACGATCTGATCTGGCCCTATGTGGTCAACAACTACCTGAAGGGGCGCGAGCCGTTTCCCTTCGACCTGCTGTTCTGGAATTCCGATTCCACGCGCATGCCGGCGGCGAACCACTCGTTCTACCTGCGCAACTGCTACCTCGAAAACCGGCTGACCCAGGGCACGATGGAGATTGCCGGCGAGAGGCTCGATCTCGGCAAGGTGACGATCCCGATCTACAATCTTGCCACCCGCGAGGACCATATCGCGCCACCGCTGTCGGTCTTCGTCGGCTCCCAGTTCTTCGGCGGGCCGGTCGAATATGTGCTCTCCGGCTCCGGCCACATCGCCGGCGTCGTCAATCCGCCGTCCCGCAACAAGTACCAATTCTGGACGGGGCCGCGCCCGAAGGGCGTGCTGGATGACTGGATTGCGCAGGCGGAGGAGCATCCCGGCTCCTGGTGGCCGCATTGGGACAGCTGGATCCGCTCCCTCGACGACACCACGGTGAAGGCGCGCAAGCCCGGCGCGCACCGGATGAAGATCATCGAGGACGCGCCCGGCCGTTACGTCAAGGCCGCGAGCTGAGCGCAGCCCGTCGCGGCGCCATTGTTTTTCCCTGATCCGGGCGGAGGCTCTCCGCCCGGCACAATCTGCCCTCTCTTGGCCAACCCGGCAGGAACTGCCTCTCCCGTTAAGGAAGGCGAAACCGGTCGAGCGCTAACGTGATGGCGGATGATGACAAGGGATTGGATGATGTCTCCACGGGCACAGCTCCGCCGGCTGATGGCGGATGTCGACGGCGCTGCCGATAATGCCGAACGCGCCCTGCGCCGGCTTCAGGCCAATGGTGTCGTGGGCGCCGTGGAAAAGCGCGCGCCTCCGGTGACGCCGCTGCGCGCCGGTCTCATCCTTGCCAGCCTGCTGATGGCGGCGAAGATCATTTCCACCCAGGACTGATCGGAAAACGGCCGTTTCGGCCTGATCCCGCCTGTCTCGTCGCGCTCTTGCCTTTTCATGCGCTGACGCAGACCGCGTTTGCAGCGTGAACGCGTTTATTGCCCGGCGAACTTTCACATCTTCATGATATTCAACTTGGTGTCGGCCCGATTCGCAAGGCCGCGGCACCCGGTGCGGGGGCGTCCGTGCGGCCTTTCGGCATCTGCCCTCGGCGTGGCGCGTGGTCGCGGCTGATGGACAAGCGGCCGAGGCACTTGCATTGCGGGCCCGCCCGCGCCAGCATTCCGCCCAGTCTTTTGCCCCGTCTTTTGTCCAGTCTTTCGCGCTGCATTCCGCAATGATCCAGACCGGTGTTTCCTCCATGACAGAACCTGCCTCCGGCGCTTTCCGGATTGCTCTTTGTGCCTTCAACCTGGCGAGCGGTGGCTCCACGCCCGCCGCCTTCGTCGCCGGGATCGATGCGCGGTTGACCCGCGCCAGGGAGGAGGGCGCACGCCTTCTCGTGCTTCCCGAATATCTGAGCGAGGCCTGTCTCGCCTGGAAGCCGGCCGATCTTCCGGTCACCGGCGAGCTCGCCTTCATGGCGGAGGAGGGAGAGCGGATCCTGCCGTCGCTTGAGGCGCTGGTCGCCCGCCACCAGGTCGCCCTCGTTGCCGGGTCCATGCCCTGGCCAGACGGCAAGGGCGGCTTTTTCAACCGTGCGCTGGTGCTTCTGCCCGACGGACGACGCATCGTGCACGACAAGCTGGCGCTCACCCCCTTCGAGCTTGATCCCGAGAGCTGGCTGCTGACGCCTGGCACGGATCTCGCCGTCTTCGAGTTCGCCGGGCTGAAGATGGCGGTGCTGATCTGCCTCGACGTGGAAATGCCGGCGCTGTCGTGCCTGCTGGCGCGCAATGCGCCGGATCTTCTGGTCGTGCCGTCGATGACCTCCAATCTCGCCGGCTATTCGCGCGTCTTCGGTTGCGCCCGCGCGCGGGCCGTGGAGCTGATGGCGGCGGTTGCCGTGTGCGGTGCCGTCGGCGTTGCCGAGGGGGCGACCCAGCCGGCGTCCAATGTTTCCGGTGCGTCACTGTTCCTTCCCTGCGAGCCGACGCTCGGTTACACGGGCATCGGCGGCGAGATCGCCGCGACCGACGGTGAGGACGGATCCGAACCCTTCCTCGTCGCGGATGTGCCGGTCGGCGAGATCCGCAAGCTGCGTGCCGGTGGCGCCGAGGTTTGGCCGGGCAACTGGTCCGCCGCCGACGTGACCCTCAGGAGCATCTAGAAAATCATGAGCGATACGGATCCTGCCGAGTCTCTCGGCTCCGACAAGGCCTGCGGCGCGGCGATCGTCATCGGCGGTCTGGCCGGCGGTCTGGGCGTGGCGCTGATGGCGATGGCGGCGCATCTGCCCGACGGCGAGCGGTTGTTGACCTCTGCCCAGATGCTGCTCTTCCATGCGCCGGTGTTTCTTGCGCTGGCGGCCCTGCACGGCACCGGCCCGCGCTTCCTTTTGCCGCTGACGGTGATCCTGCTCACGCTCGGGGTTTCGCTGTTCTGCGGCGACGTCACCATGCGGGTGCTTGTCGACCACCGGATCTTCCCGATGGCGGCGCCGACGGGCGGCGGGCTGATGATTGCCGGCTGGACCGGGGTGCTCCTGCTCGGCGTCGCGCGGCTGATGCGTCGCGCCTGAGCCGGCCGTGAGGTTGCGCGCTGCCGCCGATGCGACGCAAAGCCTCGCCGGGATGTCGTTTTTCGGCAAGCCTGGACACCGGATCGGCGGCACAACACGAGGGACGGCATCGCCCGGCGCGCGTGCGGGCCACGCCGTCGACGGGACCGTCGGGCGCGAGAGGACCACATGACACGCTTCTCCTTCTGGGATCTGGCGCTCAAGGCGTTCAACGCTCATCAGGACTGGGGACGCCAGTGGCGTCAGGCAGAGCCGAAACCCGCCTATGATGTGATCATCATCGGGGCGGGCGGCCACGGGCTCGCCACCGCCTATTACCTTGCCAGCCAGCACGGCATCCGCAACGTGGCGGTGCTCGAAAAAGGCTGGCTCGGCGGCGGCAACACCGGGCGCAACACCACCATCGTGCGCTCCAACTACCTGTGGGAGGAGAGCGAGGGGCTCTACGACCACGCCATGGACCTGTGGCAGGGCCTCTCCCAGGAACTCAACTACAACGTCATGTATTCCGCGCGCGGTGTGATGATGCTCGCCCATACGGTGCATGACGTGCAGGTGTTCAAGCGCCACGTTCACGCCAACCGGCTGGCGGGCGTGCAGAACGAATGGCTGAGCGCGCAGGAGGCAAAGGCCTTCTGCCCGCCGCTCAACATCGAGCGCAACATCCGCTATCCGGTGATGGGCGCGGCACTGCAGCGCAAGGCCGGCGTCGCCCGCCACGACGCGGTGGCCTGGGGCTACGCGCGCGGGGCCGACCGGCTCGGCGTCGACATCATCCAGAACTGCGCCGTCACGGGCATCCGCCGCGGCGCCGATGGCGCGGTGGAGGGGGTCGAGACCTCGCGCGGCTTCATCGGAGCCCGAAAGGTCGGCGTCGTTGCGGCCGGCCACACATCCGTCGTCATGGACATGGCCGGCCAGCGCATGCCGCTGGAGTCCTATCCGCTGCAGGCGCTCGTGTCCGAGCCGGTCAAGCCGTGCTTTCCCTGCGTGGTCATGTCGAACACGGTCCATGCCTATATTTCCCAGTCCGACAAGGGCGAGCTGGTCATCGGCGCGGGCACGGACCAGTATGTCTCCTACAGCCAGACCGGCGGCCTGCAGATCACCACGCATACGGTCGATGCGATCTGCGAGCTCTTTCCCCAGTTCCGCCGCATGCGGATGCTGCGCAACTGGGGCGGCATCGTCGACGTGACGCCGGACCGCTCGCCGATCATCGCGAAGACGCCCGTCCCCGGCCTTTACGTCAATTGCGGCTGGGGCACCGGCGGCTTCAAGGCGACGCCGGGCTCGGGCCATGTCTTCGCCCACACGATCGCGCGCGACGAGCCGCACCCGATCAACGCCCCCTTCACGCTGGATCGGTTCCGCACCGGCCGGCTCATCGACGAGGCGGCCGCCGCCGCCGTCGCCCACTGAGGGTTTTCATGACCAGCCAGCCCGTCAATCTCGCCGAGAAGCTCTCGCTGTTCACCGAGCACTGGTCGCCGAAGATCGTCGGCGCCTTCAACGGCCACGACCTGATGGTGGTCAAGGTCCAGGGCGAGTTCGTCTGGCATGAGCATGCGGAGACGGATGATTTCTTTCTGGTGCTGTCCGGCCGGCTCACCATTCGCATGCGCGAGGGCGACGTGACGCTCGGCCCGGGCGAGTTGTTCGTCGTGCCGAAGGGCGTCGAGCACTGCCCGGTCGCCGAGGTCGAGACCCATCTCATGCTGATCGAGCCCTCCGGCACGCCGAACACCGGCGACGCGGCGACCGCCGCCGCCAAGACGAGGATCTGAGGAGCCGCCATGCTGTTGATCCCCTGTCCCTATTGCGGCGTCGACCGTCCGGAGATCGAGTTCCACTGTGCCGGCGAGGCGCATGTCGCCCGCCCCGGCGATCCTTCCGCGCTCACCGACGAGCAGTGGGCGGAGTTCCTCTACATGCGCTCGAACCCGAAGGGGCTGCACGCCGAGCGCTGGCGCCACCTGCATGGCTGCGGCCGCTTCTTCAATGCCGTGCGCGACACGGTGAGTGACCGCTTCCTCGCCATCTACAAGGCTGGCGAGCCGCGTCCCGACATGGAGGCGCTGGCGCGCGCGGCACAGGCCGGGGAGGGCGCGCGATGAGCCAGTCCTTCCGCCTTCCCGGCAAGGGCCGGACCGACAGCACCCGGCCGGTGTCCTTCACCTTCGACGGCCGCCGCCTGCAGGGATGCGCCGGCGACACGCTCGCCTCCGCGCTGCTTGCCAACGGCATCCACCTGGTTGGCCGCTCGTTCAAGTACCACCGCCCGCGCGGCATCCTGACGGCGGGCTCCGAGGAGCCCAACGCGCTGGTCGGGGTGGCGAAATCGGCGGAAGCCGCCGCCCGGGGCCAGATGACGCCGAACCTCAGGGCGACCCAGGTCGAGATCCACGAGGGCCTTGTCGCCGAGAGCCAGAACCGCTGGCCCACGCTGTCCGTCGACATCGGCGCGGTCAACGACCTGCTCGCGCCCGTCTTCGTCGCCGGCTTCTACTACAAGACCTTCATGTGGCCGAAGAGCTTCTGGAACAGGGTCTATGAGCCGCTGATCCGCGCCGCCGCCGGTCTCGGCCGCGCACCGACAGCCGGTGACAGCGACCGCTACGCCAACCGTTATGCCCATTGCGACGTGCTTGTCGCCGGTGCCGGTCCAGCTGGCCTCGTTGCGGCACTTGCCGCGGCGCGGGCCGGCGCGCGGGTCATTGTCGCCGACGAGCAGGCGGAGGCTGGCGGCTCGCTGCTGCACGACACCGGCGCCATGGTCGAGGGCCGTCCTGGGCCTGCCTGGGTGACGGACGCGCTTGCCGAACTGCGCGACAATCCGCGTGTCACGCTGCTTGTCCGCACCACCGTCTTCGGTTGTTTCAACCACAATTTCGTGGCTCTCGCGGAGAGGCTCTCCGACCATCTCGAGACGCCGGACGAGGCTGCGCCGCGCGAGCGGTTGTGGCAGGTGCGCGCCCGCGAGATCGTGTTCGCCACCGGGGCCATCGAGCGCCCGCTCGTCTTCCCGGAAAACGACCGTCCGGGCGTGATGATGGCGGAGGCAGCGCGCATCTATGCCAACCGCTATGGCGTGCTGCCGGGCGCGGCGATCACCGTTTTCGCGGCCTGCGACAGTGCCTGGCGCGCGGGGCTCGAGCTGCAGGCGCTCGGCGGCAATGTCGTCGCCATCCTCGATCTCAGGCAGGAGGTCGATGCCGCGCTTGTCGCGGCGGCGCGCGAGGCCGGGATCCGGACGGAGCTTGCCTGTTCCGTGACCGGCGTTGTCGGCCGTGCCCGCGTCAAGGGCGTGCTGCTCGGACGTCTGCGCGCCGACGGTCGGGTCACGGCCGCCGGCGAGATCGCCTGCGACACGCTGCTCATGTCCGGCGGATGGACGCCGAACATCTCGCTGCACTCGCAGGCGCGCGGCAAGCTCTCCTATGACGCGGAACGCGGCGCGTTCCTGCCGCTTGACCCGGCCTCGGGCCATCGCTCAGCCGGCTCCGCCGCCGGTGTCGACGGTCTTGCCGCCGTGCTTGCCTCGGGCGCGGCCGCCGGCGCGGCCGCGGCGACGTCGGCCACCGGCGTGGCGACGGAGGCGCCGGTGTTCACGGCAACCGGCGCGCCGGCCTGCGCCGGCTGGTGGCTCGGCGCCGTGCCGCACGACCGCGACGCGGCGCGGGTGCGCGCCTTCGTCGACTTCCAGAATGACGTCACGGCCAAGGATGTGAAGCTTGCCGTGCGCGAGGGCATGCACTCCATCGAGCACATCAAGCGCTACACGACGACGGGCATGGCCACCGACCAGGGGCGGCTGTCCAACATGAACGCGCTCGCCATCGCCTCGACGGAGCTCGGGCAGGCGCTTCCCACGGTCGGTCTCACCACCTTCCGCCAACCTTACACGCCGGTCACCTTCGGCACGCTGGCGACGACCTCGCGCGGTGATCTCTTCGATCCGGTGCGCAGGACGCCGATCCATGACTGGGCGCAGGAACAGGGCGCGGCTTTCGAGGACGTGTCGCTGTGGAAGCGCGCCTGGTATTTCCCCAAGGCGGGCGAGGACATGCACCAGGCGGTCCTGCGCGAGTGCCGCACGGTGCGCGAGAGCGTCGGCATCTTCGATGCCACGACACTCGGCAAGATCGAGGTGGTCGGGGCGGATGCGGCCGAGTTCCTCGAGCGCATCTACACCAATCCCTGGAAGAAGCTCGGCGTCGGCCGGCTGCGCTACGGGCTGATGCTCAACGAGGCCGGCTTCATCATGGACGACGGCGTCGTCGGCCGCATCGCGCCGGACCGGTTCCACGTCACGACGACGACGGGCGGCGCGCCGCGCGTGCTCGCCCACATGGAAGACTACCTCCAGACCGAATGGCCGGATCTCGATGTCTGGCTGACCTCGACAAGCGAGCAATGGGCGGTGATCGCCGTGCAGGGGCCGAAGGCGCGCGAGGCCATTGCCCCGCTTGTCGACGACATCGACCTGTCGAGCGAGGCCATGCCGCACATGTCGGTGCGCGAGGGCCACGTCATGGGCGGCATTCCCTGCCGGCTGTTCCGCATGAGCTTCACCGGCGAAATGGGCTTCGAGATCAACGTGCCCCCCTCGCGGGCCCGGGCGGTCTGGCTGGCGGTCTTCGCCAATGTCGAGAAGCTCGGCGGTTGCGCCTATGGCACGGAGGCGATGCACGTCCTGCGCGCCGAGAAGGGCTACATCATTGTCGGCCAGGAGACCGACGGCACCGTGACGCCGGACGATGTCGGCATGTCCTGGGCCATCGGTCGCAAGAAGCCCGATTTCGTCGGCAAGCGCTCTCTTGCCCGCCCCGATATCCTTGCCGAAGGGCGCAAGCAGATGGTGGGGCTGCTGACAAAGGGCGGTCGCGCGCTGCTGGAGGAGGGGGCGCAGGTGACGCAGGAGGCCGCGCCGGCCACCGGAACGCCGGCGCTCGGCCATGTGACGTCGTCCTACCATTCCCACGCCGCCGGAGGGCCCATCGCCCTTGCCATGGTTGCCGATGGCCGTGCACGTCTGGGCGAGACGTTGCATGTGCCGATGCCCGGCGGCGCGATCGCCGTCGAGGTGGTGTCTCCCGTCTTCGTCGACCCGCAAGGAGGCCGGCTCAATGCCTGACGCGATGTTTCACGAAGCCGTTCCCGGCGCGCCGCTGATCGGGCGGCAGACGCTCTCGGGCGCCTCGGTCACCGTCTCGCGCGCCGCGCCGCTGGTGCGGTTCGTCTTTCGCGGCGGGGCCGCCGCCGCCGGCAAGGCGGGAGCCGCCTTTGGCGCGTCGCTGCCGATGCACCCGCTCGGTAGCAATGTCGTCGGCGCGCGCGCCGCGCTCTGGCAGGGGCCGGATGAATGGCTTCTCCTTGCCCGACCGGCCGAGCCCGAGCCCGGGGCGGTCGACGCACTGGCGCGGGCGCTTGCCGCCGAGAGCGCCACGGCACTCGACGGCACGCCCCATTCTCTGGTGGATGTTTCGGAGCGCAACGTCGCGCTGCTGATCGAGGGCGAAGGGGCGGTCGAGCTCCTCAATTCCCATGTCTTCCTGGATCTTTCGCCGGAGGCCTTCGCACCCGGGACGGTGTCGCGCACACTCTTCACAAAGGCCGAGATCGTGCTCTGGCGCTGCACGGAGACACGCTTCGCTCTGGAATGCTGGCGCAGCTTCGCGCCCTATGTCGAGGGCCATCTGGCAGAGGCGTGAGGCCGGGGCACAATCGGTGGGGTGCAACGCGCCCGAGATAGTCTTGCGTGCCGGGTCAGGCCTTGCATTTTGACATTGTTGAGGTTTTTCATTTACCAGTCCGCCGCTTACCGTTGAGGCAAAGCCTGTTTTCTCGTTCGAATCCTCGGTTCGGTGTTATTTTCTCCTTGGCGATTGCGGAAAACGGATAGCGCATGTGCTGTGGGACGTAGATTTTCCGTCCCGAGTGCGTGCTTTCGCTTTCCCGAAGCCGCGAGTGTGTTTGTCGCGTCGTTGGCCCCGGTCGACGGTCGCTTGAGAAGTGAGAACCAGGAATGTGTGACGATCATCAGCTCAACCTGTCGCGTCGCGGCCTGTTCGGTCTCGGCGCCGCCGCCGCCTCCACCGCCTTCGTCGGTGGCTTCATGTTGCCCGGCGCAGCCGCGGCACAGGAAACGGCGCCGGCTCCGAACGACATTTCCCCCGATGAGGCGCTGCAGCGGCTTGTCGAGGGCAACGGCCGCTATGTCACGAGCGCGCCGCGAAACGCCGATTTCTCGGTCGGCCGCGCCGCGCGCGCCGGCGCTCAGTATCCCTTCGCCGGCCTGCTGTCCTGCGCCGATTCGCGCGTCGGCCCCGAGCTGGTCTTCGACCAGGGCCCGGGCGAGCTCTTCGTCATGCGGGTTGCCGGCAATTTCGTCGATGTGAGCGGCCTGGCGAGCATCGAGTATGGCGTCGCCGTGCTTGGCATTCCGCTGCTCGTCGTGCTCGGTCACAGCAACTGCGGCGCCGTTGCTGCCACGATCGACGTCGTTGAGAATGGCACCGAGCTGCCGGGGCATCTGCCGGAGCTGGTCGACGCGCTGAAGCCGGGCGTCGAGAAGGCGCTTGCCGAAAAGCCCGCCAATCCGCTCGACGCTGCGACCCGCCAGAACGTGCTCTACAACGTAGAGAAGCTGAAGGCGGCGACGCCCATCGTGTCCGAGGCGGTTGCGGCCGGCAAGGTCAAGGTTGTCGGCGCGCTCTATGACATCGCCACCGGCAAGGTCGAGTTCATCTGATTTGGGCTGGCGGCGCGGATGTTCCGCGCCGCCGCTTTTTCGCGTCCCCTGCTTTTTTGCGTCCCCTGAGCGCGGCGAACCGCCGTGCCTCACACGAAGCCGCGTTTCCTCAGCAGCGCGCTTGCGTCCGGCAGCGCGCCGCGAAACGCCACATAGGCGTCCTTGGGATCCTGCCGGCCGCCGGCCGAATAGATCGCCTCGCGCAGCCGGCGCGCCAGATCCGCGTTGAAGATGTCGCCCGTCTCCTCGAAGGCGGTGAAGGCATCCGCGTCCATCACCTCCGACCACATGTAGCTGTAGTAGCCGGCCGAGTAGCCGTCGCCCGAGAACACATGGGCGAAGTGGGTCGGCCGATGGCGCATGACGATTTCGTCCGGCATGCCGAGCCGCGACAGCGTCTGCGTCTCCAGCTCCGCCACCTCGACCCTTTCCGCGCCCTTGCGGCTGTGCACGTCGAGATCGAAAATGGCCGAGGCCAGATATTCCACCGTCGAGAAGCCCTGGTTGAAGTTGCGCGCCGCCAGGACCCGCTCCATCAGCTCGGCCGGCATCGGCTTGCCCGTTTCCACGTGGACGGCAAAGCGCGACAGCACCTCCGGCTCCGACAGCCAGTGCTCGTAGAGCTGGGAGGGGAGTTCGACGAAGTCGCGCGAGACCGAGGTGCCGGAGATCATCGGATAGGTCACGTCCGACAGAAGCCCGTGCAGCGCGTGGCCGAACTCGTGGAACAGCGTGCGCGCGTCGTCGAAGGTGAGCAGCGTCGGCTCGCCCTTCGGCGCCTTGGCGAAGTTCATCACGTTGACAATGATCGGGCGGATGTCGCCACCGAGCTTCTGCTGACGGCGAAAAGCGCTCATCCAGGCGCCACTGCGCTTGGTCGAGCGGTTGAAATAGTCACCGAGAAAGAGGCCGACATGCGCCCCGTCGGCGCCCGTCACCTCGAAGGCGCGCACATCCGGATGGTAGAGGCCGAGCCCCTCGACCTGGCGAAAATTCAGTCCGAAGAGCCGCTGCGCGGTGTCGAAGGCCGCCTCGATGATGCGTTCGAGCTGGAAATAGGGCTTCAGCTCCGCCTCGTCGAGCGCATGGTCGCGCAGGCGCAGCTTCTCGGCGTAGAAGCGCCAGTCCCAGGGGGCGATCGTTACGTTGTCGCCGATCTCGGCGGCCAGTGCCTGGAGCGCGGCTGCCTCGCGCTTGGCCTGGGCGACGGCCGGCGTCCACACGGTCGTCAGCAGGTCGCGCACGGCCTCCGGCGTGCCGGCCATCGTGTCGTCGAGCTTGTAGCTGGCGAAATCCGCGAAGCCGAGCAACTCGGCGCGCTCGCGCCGCAGCCGCAGGATCTCGGCGATCACCTCGCGGTTGTCCGTGTCGCCAGCGTTCTCGCCGCGCCGGATCCAGCCGTTGAAGGCGATCTCGCGCAGGTCGCGGCGGGTCGAGAACTGCAGGAAGGGCTCGATCAGCGAGCGCGACAGCGTGATCACATGCTTGCCCGCATGGCCACGCTCGCTTGCCGCCTCCGCCGCCGCCTGGCGCAGGAAGGAGGGAAGGCCGGCGAGGTCCTCCTCCGTCTCCAGCAGAAGCTGGAAGCCGGCCTCGTCGGCCAGCACGTTCTGCGAGAAGCGGGTGCCCAGAACGGCGAGTTCCTGGGTGATCTCGGCCATGCGGGTGCGGCCCGCCTCGTCGAGAGCGGCGCCCGCCCGGGTGAACATCAGATGGTAGCGCTCGAGCACACGGGCCGCCTCGGCGTCGAGGCCGGATGTCGCGCGGGCCTCCCAGAGCGCGGCGACACGGGCATAGAGGTCCTGGTTGAGCAGGGTCTGGCTGGAATGGCGCGCGAGTTTCGGTGCGATGTCGCGCTCGATGCGCTGCAGGTCGGCCGAGGTGTGGCTGCCGGCGAGATTGAAGAACACCGAGGCGACGCGGGTCAGGTCGCGACCGGCAAGCTCCATCGCAGCGATGGTGTTGTCGAAGGTCGCGGGCTCGGGGTTCGCGGCGATGGCGTCGACCTCGGCACGCGCGCTGGCGAGCGCCGCCTCGAAGGCCGGCTCGTAGTGCCAGGTCTCGATCTCCGCGAAGGGCGGCAGGCCGAAGGGGCCGTTCCAGTCGCGCAGAAGCGGGTTGTCCGTGGCGGTATCGCTCATGAAGGGTCTCTCAAGGCTTGATTGCGGTCGGCGGGCGGCCCCGGAAGGCGGCGCGCCCGACCTCATATGGGATGCGGTCCTGATGTCGACTATGGGCCCGGTGCGCCTTGCTGTCAGCCCGCGCCTGCCGGTTTGCGCGCCGGGAAACGCCGAACCGTTCGAATCCGCGGCGTCCGGGAGAGGTTTCGTTAAGCCGGGGAGCCTAGCATTTGCCCATGTCCGCCCTGACCACGTCCCTTGCCGGTATGCTCGGCGCTCAGAAACGGTTCGAATCGTCCGCCCGGCAGATCGTCGCCAGCGGCGCCGAGGCCGGCAATGCCGTGTCCTCCGCGCCCTCGGGTGCGCCGCAATCCCCGCCTGCGGGCGGGGCCGCTCCCCTCGCCGGAGGGCCTCCCGGCGTGCAGTTCTCGCCCGACATGGCCAGCGCCATGATCGACATGCTGTCGGCCGAGCGCAGCTTTGAGGCGAACGCCACCGTCGCCCGCCGCAGCGCCGACATGGAGCGGGCATATCTGGACATGACCGCGCCCCGGCGGGACGAATAGTCCGACCGCGCGGCCATCGCCCGTGCCGGTCCGCGTCTGCGACAATTCCGCGTCCTTTCCCGACAGTTTTTCGAAAACCTGCATCCGGAGTTGCCGGAAATGCACGCGTGGACAGCCGCGCGCGGCATGCGCTGTGGCTGGTGATCGGAAGACTGTTCGGAAATGGGGGGGCAGAAAAACAAACGCCCACCGGGGGAGGAGGTCCGGTGGGCGTTCATTATAGGTGGTCAGCCTGGGAGGAGGTAAGCTGACCGGTAACGCGACGGGCTGGGAGGAGGAGTGCCCGTCTCGTTGACCCTGATATGGGGGAGTCTTGGCAAAGATGCCAGTGCATCTATCGCATAGCTGCCCCGCTTTTGGTGCAATGCAGCACGATTAGGTGCGGTGCAATGCCGCAGGTGGGCGCGATAAAGCCCGGAATTCCCTGCGTAAACGAAAAAAGCGCCAGCCGGTCAACCGGTTGGCGCTTTTTTTATCAGGTCCGCCGCATCGGGACTTTCGTCCCCCGACCAGGTTGTTCTGGTCGGCTCGTCGCCGCTTTAGCGGGTGTGGGTGCGGGCGATGAACTGAATGTCGCCGCGGCCGATGCCGAGATCGGCGAGCTCGCGGTTGGAAAGGCGGGACAGCTCGTCATACGTGCGACGATACTTCTGCCAGGACTGGTACTTGCGAACGATGTTGTTGATCATTGGAGCGTCTCCATCACTTTTGTTCTGGGCCTGAGCCCTTGTCGTTGGAAAAGGAGCGAAACGGGCCGGCGCGGCGATTGCTGCGCTGCACTGCGTTTCGTTCGTTGTCATATGGGAGCATTCGCGGCGTTTGTAACGCGCGAAAGCGGCATGTCCGACCTGCGCTTACCGCAGGGCGAACGACCCCTGAAACACCATTGGCCGGGGAGGCGGGTGGCCTCCCGCGTCAGACACGGACACGGCATCGGGGGGCTTTAAAAAATGCGATCGCCCGCCGGAGGGAGGAGAACCGGCGGGCGACGCAATTTCCGGAAAGGGCTGGGAGGAGGATGCCCTTCCGGGACACGAAAGGAGATAGGGGAGGAGGTCTATCTCCTTGGTCGTGATCGTTTATCGGCTGGCGCGACGGGCGATGAAGTGAATGTCGCCGCGTGCGATGCCGAGATCGTCGAGCTCACGGGTGGAAAGACGGGAAAGCTCGGACACCGTGGTCTGGTACGTCTTCCAGTTGCGGTACTTGCGGGTCAGGGTGTCAAACATTGTCGTCTCTCACAGCGTCTGGCGCGTGTCCGGTTCAGTCCGGTGCGGCGCCTCAATTCGATGACCAAGAGATAGTTTTTTCGGTTCGTGAAAAAAAGAGCGATTTCTGCACATCAGCCATGCGGATTGTGCATTGCAACAAGGATTGATGCGGCAACGCACCATAAATCCTCGGGAAACCCGCCTAGTGATTTGTTTTTGTGGGTGTTCCAGCCAGGGCGAGGGGCTGAATTCGGTCTGGTGGAGCGGCGGTCGGGCAGAGGCTTCGGGCACCTGTCGCGGTCTTCGGCAGGGCCCCGCCGGACCGGGCCGGGGAGTGCGCGGCGTGCACTGCAGCATTCTCCCCGACTCGGATGCGGAAAACGCTCCGCGAAAGCCGCAACACGCAGCCAGGGGCGGAGGCGCCTCGGCGGCGTGTTGCCTGTGCTGGTCCGTTATTCGGCGGCGGTGGCGCTGCGGCGCAGCGGACGGCGCTCCAGCACCTCCTTGAGGAACTGGCCGGTATAGCTTCCGGCGACCTCGGCGATCCTCTCCGGCGGCCCCTCCGCGACGACGGTGCCGCCGCCATCACCGCCTTCGGGGCCGAGGTCGAGAATCCAGTCGGCGGTCTTGATGACCTCGAGATTGTGCTCGATGACCAGCACCGTGTTGCCCTGGTCGACCAATTCGTGCAGCACTTCCAGAAGCTTGGCGACATCGTGGAAGTGCAGGCCGGTGGTCGGCTCGTCGAGGATGTAGAGCGTGCGACCGGTGGCGCGTTTTGACAGCTCCTTGGCGAGCTTGACGCGCTGCGCCTCGCCGCCGGACAGGGTGGTGGCCTGCTGGCCGACCTTGACGTAGCCAAGGCCGACACGCACCAGCGTCTCCATCTTGTCGCGCACCGCCGGCACCGCCTGGAAGAAGCGGGCGCCCTCCTCGACGGTCATGTCGAGCACATCGGCAATCGACTTGCCCTTGAACTCGACCTCCAGCGTCTCGCGGTTGTAGCGCTTGCCCTTGCAGACGTCGCAGGTGACGTAGACATCTGGCAGGAAGTGCATCTCGATCTTGATGACGCCGTCGCCCTGGCACGCCTCGCAGCGTCCGCCCTTGACGTTGAAGGAGAAACGCCCCGGCTGGTAGCCGCGCGTCTTTGCCTCGGGAAGCCCGGCGAACCACTCTCGGATCGGCGTGAAGGCGCCGGTGTAGGTTGCCGGGTTGGAGCGCGGTGTGCGGCCAATCGGAGACTGGTCGATGTCGATGACCTTGTCGAGATGCTCCAGCCCGTCGATGTGATCGTGAGGGGCTGGGGTCTCGCGGCTGCCGTTGAGCCGGCGGGCAGCCGCCTTGTAAAGCGTGTCGATCAGGAAGGTCGACTTGCCGCCACCGGAAACGCCGGTGATGCAGGTGAAGGTGCCGAGCGGCACATCAGCCGTCACGTTCTTCAGGTTGTTGCCGCGCGCGCCGGAAACCCGCAGCTTCCGGCCCTTGATGAAGGGCCTGCGCTCGGGCGGCAGGGGGATCGTCATCGCGCCCGAAAGATACTGTCCCGTCAGCGACTTCGGATCGGCGAGGATCTCCTCCGGCGTGCCCTTCGAGACGACCTCGCCGCCGTGAATGCCGGCGCCCGGGCCGATGTCGACCACATAGTCGGCATTCAGAACCGCGTCCTCGTCGTGCTCGACGACGATCACCGTGTTGCCGAGGTCGCGCAGGTGCTTGAGCGTGTCGAGCAGGCGCGCGTTGTCGCGCTGGTGCAGGCCGATGGACGGCTCGTCAAGAACATAGAGAACGCCCGTGAGCCCTGATCCGATCTGCGAGGCGAGGCGGATGCGCTGGCTTTCGCCGCCCGAGAGCGTGCCCGAGTTGCGCGACATGGAGAGATATTCCAGGCCCACGTCATTGAGGAACTTCAGCCGCTCGCGGATCTCCTTGAGGATCCGCAGCGCAATCTCCGACTGCTTGTCGGTGAGGGCGCCGGGAAGCTCCTCGAACCAGTCTCCGGCCTCGCGGATCGACATCTTCGAGATTTCGCCGATGTGCAGGCCGGAGATTTTCACGGCAAGCGCCTCCGGCTTCAGCCGGTGGCCGCCGCAGGCCGGGCAGGGGCGGTCCGACTGGTAGCGCGAGAGCTCGTCGCGCACCCAGTCCGAATCCGTCTCGCGCCAGCGCCGTTCGATGTTGTTGACCACGCCCTCGAAGGTCTTGGCGGTGCTGTAGCTGCGCACGCCATCGTCATAGACGAAGTCGATCTTGTTCCGGCCGGAGCCGAAGAGGATGGTGTCCTTCATCTCCTCGGGAAGATCCGACCAGGCGGTCGCCATCGGCACGGAGAAGTGGCGGCAGATGGCCTCCAGCGTCTGGGCGTAATAGGGCGAGGTCGAACCGGTCTTGGCCCAGGGCAGCACCGCGCCCTCGCGCAGGGTGAGCGAGTGATCCGGCACGACGAGATCCGGCTCGAAGGCCAGCGTCGTGCCGAGACCGTCGCACGAGGGGCAGGCGCCGAAGGGATTGTTGAACGAAAACAGTCGCGGCTCGATCTCCGAGATGGTGAAACCGGACACCGGACAGGCGAATTTCTCGGAAAACAGCATCCGTTCGTGGGTCTCGTTGCGGTTCTGCAGCACCGCGTCCTCGGCCGCCGGCGGCAGTGGCTTGTCGGCGAACTCTGCGATGGCGAGCCCGTCGGCGAGCCCGAGCGCGGTCTCGATCGAATCCGCCAGCCGCCCGGCGATGTCCTCGCGCACCACGATGCGGTCGACGACCACGTCGATGTCGTGCTTCAGCTTCTTGTCGAGCGCCGGCGCGTCGGCGATCTCGTGGAAGAGGCCGTCGATCTTGACCCGCTGAAAGCCCTTTTTCATCAGCTCGGCGAGTTCCTTGCGGTATTCACCCTTGCGCCCGCGCACGACGGGCGCGAGCAGGTAAAGCCGCGTGCCTTCCTCCAGCGCCAGGACCCGGTCGACCATCTGGCTCACGGTCTGGCTTTCGATCGGCAGGCCCGTCGCCGGGGAGTAGGGCACGCCGATGCGGGCGAACAGCAGGCGCAGGTAGTCGTAGATCTCGGTGACCGTGCCGACCGTCGAGCGCGGGTTGCGCGAGGTCGTCTTCTGCTCGATGGAGATGGCCGGCGACAGGCCGTCGATCTGGTCGACATCCGGCTTCTGCATCATCTCAAGGAACTGACGCGCGTAGGCCGAGAGGCTCTCGACATAGCGGCGCTGGCCTTCGGCATAGATCGTGTCGAAGGCAAGCGACGACTTGCCCGAGCCCGACAGGCCCGTCATCACGATCAGCTTGTCGCGCGGCAGGTCGATGTCGATATTCTTGAGATTGTGCTCGCGCGCGCCGCGTACGCTGATGACGCGGCGATCGGCTGCGGCGATGTCCGGGGTCGAACGCGACTTTGGCATGTGAATGCAAATCCCTGATGGCGATGTCGGCGCACGGCAGCAGGCAGGGACGCACGGCTGCCTTGCCCGTGACCGGAAAGAGCGATGAACGGGCCGCAGAGGCGGCGGGAGGGCCGTTCTACGACATGGATGGGCCTGCGTCGATTGGCATGGGCCGAACGCGCTTCATACGCGCGACCTTGCGAGTCCGATGAGTGAACATAGCGGGAACGTTGTCCGCTGCACAAGTCATCTTCGCATGGTTTTCAACCGCGCCCCTGCGGCAACACCGCCTCTATATGGGGGGCTCTTGATGAAAATCCCGGGGTTGGCTGCATTATTCCGCCAGATGAGCGCGGCGGCGGGAGCGACACGAGCTTGTGTCGGGCTCGTGATTGTGGAACAAAAACGGAACCGTTTGGCTTGGGCGGCGGCGTTCGCATGCCTCGTGCGCCGTCGTTTGTGGAAAAGCACCGCTTTGCGGGCCTTGCCGGGGACGCGGGCCCTTCGGCGCGCCTATGATGCGCCGCGAGGACGGCAGGGCGCGACGGGTGTCGGGCGCGACCGCACGGGACAGACAGTCAGCCGCCGCGGGGCAACGCAAGCCGCGCGCGACAACACCATATGAATATGGCGCAAGGCCCGTGATGATCGGCCGGCGCCGGGCGGGGTGCGGCGCTGGAGCGCGGCACCGGCCCCACGAGACAGGACAAGGAGACGAGGATGTCGGGAAGCGTCAACAAGGTGATCCTGGTGGGCAATCTGGGAGCCGACCCGGAAGTCCGGCGCATGCAGGACGGCCGTCCGGTCGTCAATCTGCGCATCGCCACCTCCGAGACCTGGCGCGACCGCAGTTCCGGCGAGCGCCGCGAGCGCACCGAATGGCACCGCGTCGTGATCTTCAACGAGGGCCTGGCCAAGGTTGCCGAGAATTATCTGCGCAAGGGCTCGAAGGTCTACATCGAAGGCCAGATCCAGACCCGCAAGTGGCAGGACCAGTCCGGCCAGGACCGCTATTCGACCGAGGTCGTGCTTCAGGGCTTCAACTCGACGCTGACCATGCTCGACGGGCGCGGCGAGGGCGGTGGCGCGGCCGGTGGCGGTGGCGGTGGCCAGTCGATGGGCGGCGGTGGCGGCGGTCAGTCCGTCGGCTATGACGACGGCGGCTACGGCCAGTCTTCCGGTGGTTTCGGCGGCGGCAGCGGTGGTGGCGGTGGCGGCGGTCGCTCCGGCGGCGGCGGCGGCTCGGGCGGCGGCTTCGGTGGCCCCGGCGACATGGACGACGAAATTCCGTTCTGATCCTGTCGGACAGAGAACGAAAAAAAGGCCGCCCTCGTTGGCGGCCTTTTGCTTTTGACGACCTGCGTCTGGCGGGCGCGACGCCCCTCAGCTCCTGTCGTGCATCGCGTCGGCGGCGGCCATCTCCTCGTGATGGCGGGTCGCCTGCACTTCGATGAACACCCGGCGCACGATGGGGAAGCGGGCCTTCACGGCCACTTCCAGAGCGTAGATCGCCTCTTCGACATTGCCGACGGTGAGATTGTCCTGGAAGTCGATGGACAGCGCCAGCAGCACGTCGCGCGGGCCGCGGTGCAGGGTGCGGATTTCGTTGAGCCGCGAGACGGTCGGCGTCGCCTCGACCACGGCCCGGATCGTCTCGACGACCTCGGGATCCGCGCCTTCTCCGACGAGGAGCCCCTTGGTCTCCAGAGCCAGGAAGAAGGCGGTCGCGGCAAGGATCAGGCCGATGCCGATGGATGCGGCGCCATCGAGCCAGGGAAGGCCGAGATATTCGACGCCGAGCAACCCGGCGAGCGCGACCACCAGGCCAGCCATGGCGGCCGTGTCCTCGAAAAGAACGGTGAAGATCGCCGGGTCCTTGCTCTCGCGCACCGCCTGGATGAGGCCGCGCTGGCCGCGCACCTGGTCGAACTCCTTGTAGGCGACCCACCACGCGCCGGCCTCGAAGATGATCGCCAGTCCCAGAACGGCATAGGCAATGATCGGCGAGGAGATCGGGTGCGGTTCGATGATCTTCTGTATGCCCTCGTAGATCGAAATTCCCGAGCCAACGGCGAAAATCAGGATGGCGACCACGAAGGCCCAGAAATACAACTCGACGCCATATCCAAAAGGATGTTTTTCGTCAGCCGGTTGCCGGGACTTTTTCAACCCATGCAGGAGGAGCCCCTGATTGCCCGTGTCGACGAGGGAGTGGATGCCCTCGGACAGCATGGCGGAGGAACCGGTATAGGCGGCGGCAATGAATTTCGTGATCGCGATGAGCGAGTTGCCGGCAAGCGCGGCGTAGATGACCTTCTTCGAGCCGGATGCGGCCATGAAATCGTCTCCGTGCGGGGTGTGTCCAGTATCGCGCGTTCGCTCCCTTATAACGCGGAGAACGGCAAACCGAACACCGGGAGCGGGCAACAGGGCATATGTTGCTTTTTCCGTCGCATCTCTCGGCTATGGTTCGCGAAACGCAAAACGACCGATTCCCGGAGCTGTCTCCATGTTTCTCACCGCGCTCTTCACTCTGCTCTTCGTAACGCTCTGCGTCGCGGCCTATGGCCCCAGGAAACTGATCATGCCGCTTGCCGGCGTCAGCTTCGTCGTCGCCGTGCTGGTCTACATGCACCACGCCACCGACGCGCTTCCCCTTTCCTTCTGAGGCCGACCATGATCTCCAGGACGACCGAAACCACGCTCAACGCCCTCGGCCTTTTCGCCATCTCGGCGGTGCTTCTCTTTGCCTTCTTCGATCAGGTCGTGAACGGCGAGCTGCCGTGCCCGCTCTGCCTGTTGCAGCGGGCGGGGTTCCTGCTGTTGTCCATCGGACCGGTTCTGAACATTGCGCGCGGTCCGCGTGCCTCCCACTATGGCATCACCATTCTGGCGGGCCTTCTCGGCGCGGGCTTCGCCATGCGTCAGGTGCTCCTGCACATCGAGCCCGGCGACGCGGGCTATGGCACGCCCTTCATGGGGCTGCATTTCTACACCTGGGCCTTCGTTGTCTTCGTCTTCGCGGTCGCCGCCTGCGCGGCCATGCTGATGCTGCGCGCGCCCGAAACCGCGGATGAGAGCGGGCTGACGCCGAAGCCGGGCCTGTTCGGCCGCCTCGCCGTTCTCTCGGTGGTGTTGATGGCCGCCCTCAATGGCGCCAGCACGCTCCTGGAGTGCGGCTTCGAAGCCTGCCCGGACAACCCGGTCAGCTATCAGTTGCTGTCGCCCGCCAGCCTTTGAGGGCAGGCCCCGCTGAGGGCAGGGCCCGCGCCGGGGCTGACGCGCGTAAGGTTTCCTGGAAGATTGCCGCGGCGGGCGCTCCGATGCCCGCCGCGGTTCGCGTTTCGGCACCGCGCTTTGCGGCCTCGGCCTCGCAAGGTCGGCGCGATTGACGCCCCACACCGCGCTTCGTATCACTGTGCGCGTGTTTGAACGCCCTTCGATGCGTGTCCGGGAGCCTGCAATGTCGACGCCTCTTGCCATTCGCCAGATGACGCCTGTGGATCTGGAACGTGCCCTGGACTGGGCCGCTGCGGAGGGCTGGAACCCGGGCGTCGACGACCTCAAGCCGTTTCTGGCGAGCGATCCGGAAGGCTTCCTGGTCGGCGAGTTGCAGGGCGAGCCGGTCTGCTGCATCTCCGCCGTTCGCTACAGCGACGACTATGGCTTCATCGGCTTCTACATCTGCCACCCCGACCATCGCGGCAAGGGCTACGGCAAGGCGATCTGGGATCGTGCCATCGCGCATATGGGCGCGCGTACCGTCGGCCTCGACGGTGTGCCGGCGCAAGAGGAAAGCTATCGCTCGGCGGGCTTCGCCAGCGACTATCGCACCATCCGCCACGGCGGACTTGCCATGGCGGAGCCGCCGCTCGATCCACGCATCTCGATGCTCGGCCAGGGCATCCTCGCCTCCGTCCTCGCGTATGACCGGCCCTTCGTGCCGGCCGGCCGCGACCGCTTCCTGAAGAACTGGTGCTCGCCGATGGCCGACGGGCGCCAGGGCTTCATCTTCATGGAGGACGGAGAGTTGAGGGGCTATGGCGTGATCCGCCAGTGTCGGGAAGGCTTCAAGATCGGCCCGCTCTTCGCCGACACGCCGGACATCGCCGACGCGCTGTTTCGCGCGCTTGCCGGACAGGTGCGGGGCCAGTTCGTCTATCTCGATGTTCCAGAGCCCAACGACGATGCGCTGGCGCTGGCGGAGAAATACGAGCTTTCGCCGGAGTTCGAGACCGTGCGGATGTACAAGGGGCAGACGCCGGCGCTCGCGCTGGCGCGCACCTACGGGGTCACGACGCTCGAGCTTGGCTGAGGCGGGCGGGCGAGGGCGCTAGGCGCTGCCCATGGCGATGATCGCGCGAATGCCGTCGACGATGAACTGGACGGAAAGCGCGGCAAGCAGCACGCCGAGCAGGCGCGTGATGACCATCGCGGCGGTGTCCCCCAGCAGCCGCTCGATGCGGTCGGCCAGCAGGAACGACACAAAGCACGCACCGACGATCACCAGGATGACGCCGGCAAGGCCGAACATCGACACCGTGTCCGGTGCCTGCGAGGCGGTGAGGATGACGGCGCTGATGGCGGCCGGGCCGGCGATCAGCGGGATTGCGAGCGGGAAGACGGCAACGTCATGCAGGTCTTCCTGATGCGACACGGCCTTCTCGGCCGACTCCGACTTGCGCCGGTTGCGCTTCTCGAAAACCATCTCGACGGCGATCATGAGCAGCAGCAGCCCACCGGCGATCTGGAAGGCCGGCTGGGAGATGCCGAGCACGCCGAGCACGCTTTTTCCAGCCACCAGGAACAGGAAAAGGATCGCCCCGCCGATGAGCGTGGCGCGCAGCGCGATGGCGCGCCGGGTCTGCCGCGTCGCGCCGGCGGTGACGGCAAGAAACATCGGCGCGAGGCCCACGGGATCAATGGTCACGAACAGCGTCGCGAAGGCATTCACGAGGTATTCGGCAAGCATGGGGCCTCCGCATTCCGACTCATCGCCGCCCCTTTATAGCAGCCAAAACACGGCTCCCGGCAGCGGTGCCCGACGGCACTTCCGAAGTTTATGCCGAGTTATATTTAAGATATTGAAATTAAAGGATTATTATCCGCGTCACAAAGGGTCTTGGATTTGTCGTGAGGCGCGGAATCGGCTATAAGAAGCGCTGTAAATTCAACAACCGCGAGACACCCCTTGACAGATCGGGACACGAACGCGCCATCGGGCGGCCTGCCGTCCGACATCAGGCCTGTTTCCATTACCGACGAGATGAAGCGCAGCTATCTCGATTACGCCATGAGCGTGATCGTCAGCCGCGCACTTCCCGACGTTCGCGACGGCCTCAAGCCCGTTCATCGGCGCATCCTCTATTCGATGCACGAGAACGGCTACGAGTGGAACAAGCCCTATCGCAAGTCGGCCCGCGTGGTCGGCGATGTGATGGGTAAGTACCACCCCCATGGCGACAGCGCGATCTACGACGCGCTCGTGCGCATGGCGCAGAATTTCTCGCTGCGCCTGCCCCTCATCGATGGGCAGGGCAACTTCGGTTCGGTCGACGGCGACCCGGCCGCGGCCATGCGTTACACCGAGTGCCGGCTGCAGAAAGTCACCCAGCGCATCCTGGACGACATCGACAAGGATACGGTCAACTTCCAGGACAACTACGACAACTCGGAGAGCGAGCCGGTCGTTTTGCCGGCGAAGTTCCCGAACCTGCTCGTCAACGGCGCTGGCGGCATCGCCGTCGGCATGGCGACGAACATTCCGCCGCACAATCTCGGCGAAGTGATCGACGCGGCCGTCGCGCTGATGGAAAACCCGGCGATGACGACGGCCGAACTGATGGAGATCGTGCCGGGACCGGACTTTCCGACCGGCGGCATCATCCTCGGCCGCTCCGGCATCCGCTCGGCCTATGAAAGCGCGCGCGGCTCCATCGTCATGCGCGGCCGGGCCGAGATCGAGGAGATCCGCAAGGACCGCTACGCCATCGTCATCACCGAGATCCCGTATCAGGTGAACAAGGCGACGATGATCGAGAAGATCGCCGAGCATGTGCGGGAAAAGCGCATCGAGGGCATCTCCGACATCCGCGACGAGTCCGACCGTACCGGCATGCGTGTCGTCGTCGAGCTGAAACGCGACGCCGTGCCGGACGTGGTGCTGAACCAGCTTTACCGCTATTCGGCGCTGCAATCGACCTTCGGCGCCAACATGGTGGCTCTGAACGGCGGGCGGCCGGAGCAGCTTGGCCTGAAGGACATGCTCAATGCCTTCATCGACTTCCGCGAGGATGTCATTGGCCGGCGCACCCGCTTCCTGCTCAACAAGGCGCGTGATCGCGCCCATGTCCTCGTTGGCCTGGCAATCGCCGTCGCCAACATCGACGAGGTGATCGCGCTGATCCGCAAGGCGCCGGACCCGGCAACCGCCAGGGCCCAGCTCATGGAGCGAAAGTGGCCGGCGCGCGATGTGGAATCGCTGATCCTGCTGATCGACGACCCGCGCCACATGGTCAGCGACGAGGGCACCTACACGCTGTCCGAGGAGCAGGCCCGCGCCATTCTCGAACTGCGCCTGCAGCGCCTGACCGCACTCGGCCGCGACGAGATCGGCGACGAGCTCAACAAGATTGGCGAGGAGATCAAGGATTACCTCGACATCCTGCGCTCGCGCGTCCGCATTCTCGATATCATCCGCGAGGAACTCGCCGCGATCCGCGAGGAGTTCGCCACCCCGCGTCGCACCGAGATTGTCGATGGCGGGGCGGACCTCGAGGACGAGGACCTGATCCAGCGCGAGGACATGGTCGTCACGGTGAGCCATGCCGGCTACATCAAGCGCGTGCCGCTCGACACCTACCGGGCGCAGCGTCGCGGCGGCAAGGGCCGCTCGGGCATGGCCACGAAGGACGAGGATTTCGTCACCCGCCTCTTCGTCGCCAACACGCACACGCCGATGCTCTTCTTCTCCTCGCGCGGCATCGCCTACAAGATGAAGGTGTGGCGTCTGCCGCTCGGCGGCCCGACCGCCCGTGGCAAGGCGCTCGTCAACATGCTGCCTTTGGAGGCGGGCGAGCAGATCACCTCGATCATGCCGTTGCCGGAGGACGAGGAGACCTGGGGCAACCTCGACGTGATGTTCGCGACCCGTCGCGGCACCGTCAGGCGCAACAAGCTCTCCGACTTCACGCAGATCAACAAGAACGGCAAGATCGCGATGAAGCTGGAGGAGGGCGACGGCATCGTCGGCGTCTTCACCTGCACCGAGCATGACGACGTGATGCTGACCACGGCGCTCGGCCAGTGCATCCGCTTCTCCGTGACGGACGTGCGCGTCTTCGCCGGCCGCAACTCCGTCGGTGTGCGCGGCATCGCGCTCGCCGAGGGCGACGAGGTCATCTCCATCTCGATCCTCGGCCATCTGGACTGTACCGCGGACGAACGCACGGCCTATCTGCGCTGGCGCCGCCTGATGCGGGGCGAGGGCGATGAGGCGGCCGCCAATGGCGATGCCGCTGCCGGCGATGAGGAGGCCGAGGGCGAGGGCGAGCTGACGCCGGAGCGCTACGCGATGATGAGCGCGGCCGAGCAGGTGATCCTGACGCTGTCGCAAAACGGCTTCGGCAAGCGCTCCTCGTCGTTCGAGTACCGGGTTACCGGGCGCGGCGGCAAGGGCATCACGGCCATGGCCGTGACCAAGCGCAACGGACCGCTGGTCGCATCCTTCCCCGTGGAGGAAAACGACCAGATCATGCTCGTCACCAACGGCGGACAGCTCATCCGTTGTCCGGTCGACGGCATCCGTATCGCCGGGCGCGCGACGCAGGGCGTCATCGTCTTCAACACTGCCGAGGGCGAGGAGGTGGTTTCCGTCTCGCGCGTCTCGGAGGACGACGGCGAAGAAGACGGACTGGAAGCCGGCGGTGCGCCGGAGGCTGGTCCGGAGGCCGGGGATGGCGCCGCTGCCCCTTCGCCCGATGAGGGCGAGGGCGAGGGTGGCGAGGGCTGAGGCCTTTTCCTCCTGAAAGCAGACAACAACAAGGGATCGGGCCATCTGGCCCGGTCCCTTTTCGTTTCCGCTCGGCGGGCTCTTCTGGGCGGAGCAGGCGCGCCAGATGATCCTCAAAAACGACAAAGGCGACGCCTGGGGTTTGACCAGGGCGTCGCCTTTTGACGTTTGGCAGTTCCTGCGGCCGTCACGCGGCCGATGGGGTCAGGAGCTTGAAGGAACCCTGGCCAGAACCGACATGCGGGCACTTCCGTCGCGCGCCTCGAAGGTTTCGAAATGGACCTGCCGGGTCGTCTCGCGTCCGCTGATGGCGGAAACGCAGGCTGGCGACCAGTTGCCCCAGCTGTCGCCCGCGCAGGCCGAAGGCAGCGCGGAATTGAGGCGGTCCGTCTTGGGAGCTTCGACGGCCACCGACTGGTCGGGGGCCGTCGTCACGGTGTGGATGATGCTCGCCATGCCGGCGAAGGCGGCGAGTGCGACAACGCCGGCAATGGCGAAGTCCCGGATGCGATGCTGGGTGTGCAGCGCGCTATCGTCATGAATGAAGGTCATATCGTCACGTCCCTGCTTGCTCTTTTGATGTCGCCACCCTGGAGCAATTCCGGCAAGGAGACCGTGACGCGGATCACGAACCTGCGGATTGCCCCTCGGGGCTGGCCGTGCCGATAAGCTTGAGCTGTGCCGGCGCGGTCCAGTCGGGCTTTCGGACCTCAAAACAAAGCGGATCCTCGTCGCGGAAGATCACGCCCTTGCAGGCATCGGCGATGTTGGCCGTACGCGCCTGTTCCTGGTTCGCTGTCAGCACCTGGGTGCTGGTCGTTGCCTCGTAGTGACGCTCGGAAGCTTCGCCCAACGTCACCACGCCAATTGTGAGAACCGCCGCCAGAGCGGCGACTCCTGTCGTCCAGATAGCCATCGCGGAGGACGGCTGATGAATTTTGTGAATCGTCATCATAGGCTGGATATGGAGCTTTTCCGCTTAGCCGGCAAGAGACGATCTCATCAGATTGATGTGAACGATCTTTGTTCAGTGGGTAAACGATCCAACCTGTGGATTGGTTCCATCCCTGAACGGACTTGCCTCGGTCGGTTCGCGCCCGGCGGATGCCGGCGCTTTTGCCCGACGGCCGGGCAGGACGGACAGTCAGTCGAGGTGCGCGTGGCGACGGCGCGGGGAGCCCGCCGCCACGCGACCGAAACGCCCGAGGTCAGAAGGTCGCAGCGCGCACGAACCTCGCGCTCGACATGGGTGGGCGCAAAATCATGCACGGGGGCGCGGACGCCGATCGTCGTGCATCGGACCGGCGTGCCGCGCCGGCCATCATCATCTGCTGGACGGCAGGCGGGTCAGGATCGTGGTGTTGCCCGATGTCGATGCGGCGGTGATGAAGCCGCCGCCCGGCGCGCCCATGCCGGCGAGCTCCGCGCAACCGGCCCCCGTGTCGAGCATGGTCGTCGCATCGCAAGCGACCTTGACCGCCCGTTCATGACGGTCTCCCTTCATCGCCGAAGCGCTGTTGACGGGAGCCACAGTGAAGCCGGTCATCAGGGTGCCTGAAACGACAAGAGCAAGGGCTCCTGCTGAAGCACCGCAGAGTGCCATGACTGCAAAGGATCGCATGTTCGCCTCCTTATGTTTATTAGCAACAGTCTAGCACAAAGTAACGTTACGTGAAATAAATTCAGGAACTGTTGCGATTGCGCAACTGCTTCAGAGGGTTCCGCTTGTGCGCGCGGGCGCGGACCGTTAGAGAAAGCACCATGACTCGCACCGCGCTCTATCCGGGATCCTTCGATCCCATGACCAATGGTCACGTCGACATTCTGCGCCGCTCTCTCGGTCTTGCCGACCGCGTGGTGGTCGCCATCGGCGTTCAGGCCTCCAAGACGCCCAACTTCTCGTTCGAGGAGCGGGTGGCGATGATCGGTGCCGTGGCACTGGAGGAGTTCGGCGCCGAGGCGGCCGCGCGCATCGAGGTCGTCTCCTTCACCGGCCTCGTGGTCGAGGCGGCGCGCGCGCAGGGGGCATCCATCCTGGTGCGCGGTCTGCGCGACGGCACCGATCTCGACTATGAAATGCAGATGGCGGGCATGAACCAGAAGATGGCGCCCGACGTGAACACGGTGTTCCTGCCGGCTAGTCCTGAGGTGCGCCACATCACCGCCACGCTGGTGCGTCAGATCGCAAAGATGGGCGGCAATGTCGCCCCCTTCGTGCCGGCGCATGTCGTCGAAAGACTGGCGGCAAGGACCACCGCGGCCGGCTGAACCGAATTCCCGTTCCGGCATCCGACCGGAAGACTGGAGCCTTTCCGATGACGCGTATCATATCGCTGATCTCCGCGCTTGCCCTGAGCCTTGTGCTTGCCGTGTCGGCGAGCGCGCAGGATCTCGATCCCGAAAACACGCTGCTTCTCGACCTGAAGGACGGGCAGGTGGTGATCCGCCTGCGGCCGGATCTCGCGCCCGCTCACGTCGAGCGGCTCAAGACCCTGACGCGCGAGGGCTTTTACGACGGCATCGTCTTTCATCGCGTTATTGACGGCTTCATGGCCCAGACCGGCGATCCGACCGGCACCGGCATGGGCGGCTCGAAGCTTCCCGACCTGAAGGCCGAGTTCTCCGACGCGTCATTCAAGCGCGGCACGCTTGGCATGGCCCGATCGCAGTCGCCCGACAGCGCCAACTCCCAGTTCTTCATCATGTTCAACGACGGCCCCTGGCTCGACGGCCAGTACACGGTCTTCGGCGAGGTGGTCGAGGGCATGGAGTTCGTCGACAAGATCAAGCGTGGCGAGCCTGTTGCCGATCCCGACAAGATCGTGCGCATGCGTGTCGCCGCCGACGCCAGCAACTGACCCGAAACCAAACACACAAGACACCGAGACAAGGAGATATCAGGTGGCCGATTACAAGGATCCCGAGAACACGCTGCTGATGGAGACCACCAAGGGCCCCATCGTCATCGAGATGAAGCCCGACCTGGCGCCAAACCACGTCGCCCGCATCAAGGAACTTGTGCGCACCGGCTTCTATGACGGCATCGTCTTCCACCGGGTGATCGACGGCTTCATGGCCCAGACCGGCTGCCCGAACGGCACCGGCACCGGCGGTTCCGGCAAGAAGCTCAAGGCGGAATTCTCGCCCACGAAGCATGGCCGGGGAACCTGCTCCATGGCCCGCGCCATGGATCCGAACTCCGGCGACAGCCAGTTCTTCATCTGCTTCACCGACGCACCCTGGCTCGATGGCCAGTACACGGTGTGGGGCGAAGTGATCGAGGGCATGGACAATGTCGACCAGATCAAGCGCGGCGAGCCGGTTCGCGATCCCGACAGCATCACCTCGCTGAAGGTTGCGGCCGACGCCTGAGCGTCCGTCTTTCGTCGCCCGCGCATTCGTCGTCTCACGGCAGATGCGCGGGCGTCTTTGCGTTTCATTGCCGCTCGCCCCGGCTTTCCAGTCCCCGGTTTCCCATGCGCGTTGATGACTTCGACTTCGAGCTGCCGCCGGAGCGCATTGCGCTGAGGCCCGCCCGTCCGCGCGACAGCGCCCGTCTTCTCGTGGTGCGTCCCGGCGCGCGGGAGCCGTTGGGCGACCGGATCGTGCGTGAGCTGCCGGATCTGCTCGAACCAGGCGACGCGCTCGTCTTCAACGACACGCGGGTGATCCCCGCACAGCTCGAGGGATCGCGCGCGCGCGGTGACGTGGTGGCACGGATCTCGGCGACGCTGCATCTGCGCTCCGGTCCCGACCGCTGGTGGGCCTTTGCGCGTCCGGCCAAGAAGCTCGTCGTCGGCGATCGCGTCCGCTTCGGCGAGACCGCAGGCAACGTCTGCCTGCTTGCAACGCTCGAGGCCACGGTCGCCGAGAAACGCGACACGGGCGAGGTTCTCCTCGCCTTCGATCTTTCCGGCCCCGCTCTTGACGAGGCAATCGCCGCCGTCGGCCACATTCCGCTGCCGCCCTACATCGCCGCCAAGCGCGGCGAGGATGCGCAGGACCGGACCGACTACCAGACGATGTTTGCCGAAAAGGACGGCGCGGTCGCGGCCCCGACGGCAGGTCTGCATTTCACGCCGGACCTGGTGGCGGCGCTCGAGGCGCGCGGCATCGAGCGGCACAAGGTGACGCTGCATGTGGGCGCCGGAACGTTCCTGCCGGTGAAGGCCGACGACACGGCCGATCACAAGATGCACGCCGAGCGAGGTGAGGTCTGCGCGGCCACCGCCGCGGCACTCCAGGCGGTGCGCGCGCGGGGCAACAAGGTGGTCGCCGTCGGCACCACGTCGCTGCGCATTCTGGAAAGCGCGGCACAGGGCGAGGGCGGTCTTGCCGCTTTTTCCGGCGAGACATCGATCTTCATCACGCCCGGCTACCGGTTCCGCGCCATCGACGCGCTGATGACCAATTTTCACCTGCCGCGCTCCACGCTCTTCATGCTGGTCAGCGCGCTGTCTGGGCTGGAGACGATGCGCGCCGCCTATGCGCACGCCATCGACACCGGCTACCGCTTCTATTCCTATGGCGATGCTTCGCTGCTGTTCCCCGGAGAGGCCGAATGAGCGATCCTTTTTCCTTCCGCCTGATCGCGACTGACGGCATGGCCCGACGCGGCGAGATCGTGACGCCGCACGGGCAGGTCTCGACCCCCGCCTTCATGCCGGTGGGAACCCAGGCGACCGTCAAGGCGATGTATCCGGGGCAGGTGAGGGAGCTCGGCGCCGACGTGGTGCTCGGCAACACCTATCATCTGATGCTGCGACCGGGCGCGGAGCGCATTGCCCGGCTCGGCGGGCTGCACAAGTTCATGAACTGGCCGCACACGATCCTCACGGATTCGGGCGGGTTCCAGGTCATGTCGCTGGCGCAGCTTCGCAAGCTCACCGAGGATGGCGTCACCTTCCAGAGCCATATCGACGGCTCGCGCCATGTGATGTCGCCGGAACGCTCCGTCGAGATCCAGCAACTGCTCGGCTCCGACATCCAGATGCAGCTCGACGAGTGCATTGCGCTTCCCGCGCCTCGCGACGATGTGGAACGCGCCATGCGCCTGTCGCTTCGCTGGGCCGAGCGCTCGCGCGCCCAGTTCGAGAAGATGGGCGGCCCCGGTCGCGGCCAGGCGCTCTACGGCATCGTCCAGGGCGGCGACGTGCCGGACCTGCGCGTGGCCTCGGCCGAGGCGCTCGGGCAGATGCCCTTCGAGGGCTATTCCGTCGGCGGTCTCGCCGTCGGCGAGCCGCAGGAGGTGATGCTGCGGATGCTGGAGGTCACCACCCCGGCGATGCCGGTCGAGAAGCCGCGCTACCTGATGGGCGTCGGCACTCCGGAGGACATTCTGGAAAGCGTGGCGCGCGGCATCGACCAGTTCGACTGCGTGATGCCGACACGCGCCGGCCGCCACGGGCTGGCCTATACGCGCTACGGCAAGGTCAATCTGAAGAACGCCCGCCACGCCGAAGACCCCCGGCCGCTGGACGAGGCGAGTGACTGTCCTGCGGCGCGCGACTACAGCCGCGCCTATCTCCACCATCTCGTCAAGGCAGGCGAGGGTCTGGCGGCGATGCTGTTGACCTGGACCAATCTTGCCTACTACCAGACGCTGATGCGCGAGATGCGCGCGGCGATCGAGCAGGGGCGCTTCGAGGACTTCCGCGCAAGGACGCGCGAGGATTGGGCGCGCGGCGACATTCCGCCGCGCGATTGAGTCGGCCGGTGTGCGTTACGCAGAGGCACCGGGAGAGGTTGTGAGCACGCAGCCGGAAATTTTCCAGCTCCCGTCCGCCTGCTGCTCGAAGCTGTAGAGCGCCAGCCATTCCTTGCCGTCCGCTCCCGTGAGGTAGACCTCCTGCACGGGGCCGTCGGCGTCCGGCCGCAGACGACCGAAGCTCACCGATCCCGGCTGATAGACCGGCGGATATCCGCGCTTCACCATATCGATGAAACGATCCGGCGTCGGGAACAGGCGGCGGATATCGGGGGCGGCGAAGCCATAGGCGCGCTCCGCGTCGCCAGCTCGGAACGCCGCAATCTGGCCTTCGACAAGGCCACGCAGCACCGTGCCGTCCTGTGCAAGCGCCGGGCGTGTCGGCAAGACGAGGGCGAGGAGACACAAAGCAGCGAGGACCATCGTCAGGTGGCGGGCAGGGCGCATGGGTGATCTCCTTGCAGACGTTGCGTCACCTTTTCTACGCCCGATGCTCCTGCCTGGATGTCTCGGTCCTAGAGGCGGTTGAGAAGCGTCGCCGTGGGCCAGCCATCGGCCGGGATTCCGAGGCGAAGCTGTTCCGCGCGAACGGCGGCGCGGGTGCCGGAGCCCAGGATCCCGTCGACCTTGCCGACGTCATGTCCGCGTGCGGCAAGCTTCTCCTGAAGCTGTCGCATCTCGCCATCCGAAAGACCGGGCTCCGGGTTGCCTGCGTCATAGCGCGGCGCACCGGCCAGCCGGGTCGCGAAATAGGCGGCCGATGTCGTGTAGACGAAGGACTGGTTCCACTCGAGATAGACGTTGAAATTGGGATAGGCGAGGAAGGCCGGTCCCTTGCGCCCCTGCGGCAGGATGAGAGCCGCCGGCAGCGTAGCGGACGGCAGTGCGCCGGAACGGGCGGAAACGCCGAGGCCGGCCCAGTCGCCGACGGTCATGTCGAAGGTGAGCCCGGTCTTCTCCCAGGGAAGGTTGCCCGGCAGGCGGACCTCCTGGAGCCAGGGCTCGCCACGCCGCCAGCCAAGGCTGTTGATGAAATGCGCGGCGGTCAGGATCGTGTCGGGCGCGCTTGCCTTGAGATCGACGTGGCCGTTGCCGTCGCCGTCGACGCCATAGCGGATGATATCCTCGGGCAGCATCTGCACCTGCCCGATCTCGCCGGCCCAAGCGCCGGTGGTGCGCGCCGGGTCGAGATCGCCGTGCTGAACCATCTCGATGGCCGCGAGGAGTTGCGGGCGGAAGAGATGCGGGCGGCGGCAGTCGTGAGCAAGGGTGGCGAGCGCATTGACGGTGTTGAAGTCACCCTGAACCGCGCCGAAGTCGGTTTCCAGCCCCCAGAACCCGGTGATCACCGGCGCGGGCACGCCGTAGTCCCTTTCGGCGCGCTGGAAGGCGCTGGCATAGGCCTTCATGTTCTTTGCGCCATGCGTCAGCCGGTAGCCGGAGACCGAGCGCTTGGAAAAGGTCAGGAAGTCCTGCTTGAAGACGCCCTGGGCCCGGTCGCGCGACAGAACCTTCTTGTCGATGCGCGCGCCCGAGAGCGTTGCCCGGATCGCCGTATCGGGCCGGCCGGCGGCCTTCGCCTCTGTCGCGACCCCTTGCAGGAAAGCGTTGAAGTCGCCGCCACACGGCGTCGCGGCCGCCGCCGGTGCCGCGGCAAGCCCGAGGGTCGCGGCGATCAGCAGGGGGACGGAGAGTTTGGCGGAAGATGCGGGCATGACCGGTTCCTGTGTGATTCCCTAGCGGCAAGTCGCAAGGGCGATCATGGCGGATTGGGGGCGGCGATCAAGGCCGGGTTTCTTCAGCCCGCGAGAACCGCGCGCCCGCTGTTCCGCATCCGTGCGATGATCTGGTCGATGGACAACGCCCCTCCAAAGAGCGGTCCCTCGCCGAACCGGCAGCCGCGCTCGAGCAGGAACTTGCGCTGCGCCTCGGTCTCGATGCCCTTGGCGATAATGTCGATGCCGAGCCCGTCGGCAATGCCCAATGTTCCCTCGATGATGACCTCCGAGGAGCGGTCCGTGCCGATGCCGCCGACGAAGGCGGCCGGAAGCTTCAGTTCGTTGATCTCGTAATCCTGCAATTGCTGGAGAGAGCTGTACCCTTGCCCGAAATTGTCCATCGAGATGCGCAGGCCCGCCTTCGCGAGGCCGCGGACGTTCTCGCGGATGATGTCGCCGCCGCGTGAGACGAAAATGTCCCCGCGGAGATCGAGTGTCAGCAGCTCCGTGAGCTTGGGGAACTCGGCCGTCCTGTGGGCGAAGTCCTCGAGCATGCCGGGCATGGAGAGCGTTGTCGGGTCACCCTTGAAGATGAGGCGAACGGGGTCGATGCCCTCGCGCAACTGTCTCTTCATGTTCTCGACCGCCTGGCGGAAGATCTCGAAAGCGAAGTCGCGCTTGAGGCTGAAGTGTTCCAGCCTGTGCTCGAACTGCTCTCCGGTCTGGATGCCGCCGTCCGGCCTCTTCCATACAGGGTGCGCCTCGAAGCTCACGACGTTGCCCGTGCCCAGGCAGACAACGGGCAGGTATTGTAGCTGGAATTCGTGACCGGCAATCGCCCGCTCCAGCTCCTTGCGGTCGTGGAGATCCAGATATCTCTTCGTCATGTCGGGCGTGTAGCGGACAAAGGACTGCTGACGCTGTTCCTTTGCCAGATACATCGCCTGATCGGCGGCAAGCACTAGCTCCTCGGGCCCGCCCTCGACATCGGCGGCGCACACCACGCCGATGCTTGCTCCGACGTTCAAGGTTCCCTGCATGTATTCGATCGGCTCGGCGATTGCCGCCAGGACGCGCCGGGCCAGGGTCTCGGGGGAACCGAACGCCACCACCGAGGGGAAGAGAAGCCCGAATTCGTCGCCACCCAGACGCGCCACCAGATCGCCATGGCGAACGAGATCGGTGAAGCGTTTCGCCAGTTCCACGAGCACTGCGTCGCCGGCGCCGTGGCCATAGGCATCGTTGATCGGCTTGAAGCCGTCGAGATCGATCAGCAGGTAGACGAGGTTGCCGCGTCCGCGCCGGTCCCCGGCGAACATATGCGCCAGAAAGGCGTCGAAGGCGGGACGGTTCGCCAGACCGGTGAGCCCGTCGTGGGTCGCGGCATGCTCGAGTTCGGCCTGTTTGACGACCCGGTCTTCCGCGAGTTGGCGGTTCTCGAGCATCGCGATCTGCAGGTCGCGAACCGAGTGGGCAATGCTGCCGATCTCGTCGCGCCGCCGTGTCCAGGGGACGCGACGGGTCAGGTCTCCCTGCTTGAGGCCTCTGATTGTTGCGACGAGGTCGGAGATCGGCTGCATGATCGCGCGCGCGGCTGCGATGCTGATCGCGGTTGCGATCAGTCCTGTCAGGACGGCGATCGCCAGAAACTCGTGGGACAGGCGGTCGGCGTGCTTGTTGGCCAGACTTGCCCCGGTCGCGAAACGCTCTGAGGCAATCCGCGCGATATGCGCCGCCTGCCGTTCGATGTCGCGGTTCTTTCGGTCGCCGCCGCGGATGGAAAGAATGCCGAGGTCCGGGTCCTTCAGGATAAGAAGCAGCGTTTGCCCCGCGTTGTAGCGATAGGACCTGAAGACCTCGAGAAGGGCGAGGGAGCCGGGTAGTTCGGCCTTCACCAGTTCGACGATATGCGTCTCCACGCGCTGCAGATTGTACTCGACGGTCCGCAGGATGTTCTCGATCTCCTGGCCGGTGACGCCGATCCTCCTCCATGTCGCAAGCTGGTAGAGGTTCGATTCGACATCCGCCAGGTGATACGAGACCGCGTAGGCACGCTCCACGACCGGCACCAATTCGTTGTAGTTCGAGACGATTGCGGAGCGCTGGTCGCGCAGCGTCTGCCAGGCGATGAACGTCAGGGACAGGAGCGTTACCAGCGTGATCAGGGACGCTGCCGTGACCTTCGCCAGAATCGACCAGTCGGAGAATTTGAACAGACGAAACAAGTCGCTATCCGTCCTTGTCCTCAAAGGCGCCGGCACAGAGGATCCGGACCTGATCGCTCAGCATGAAGCAGGTGTGATATCCGAAGGCCGATTGGCGCGTCACCGGATGAAGATAGCGGATCATGAAGATTTTCTCCCCGCTTCCGTTTGCGGACTTCCTGGCAAGTTCGGACCAGTAGCGACCGTCGATGTCGGTCGCTTCCGAAACATTGATTCCCACAAGATTCGGGTGCCCGGCGTCGAACCAGCTCCTGCCGGCACGCGTCACGCCCCAAAGATGCAGGCCGTTGGCCTGGCGCGTCCACGGCGGTGCGCCGAAATCCGCGACGGCCTGCGTGTCGCCGACATTCTCGATGTGCCAGCGCGCGAGATCCGCCAGCAGCGTCACGTCTTGCTCCAGCGCCTGGCTGTCGGAGCCGGACGCGCCCGCATGCAGGTCGTCGATTTTCCGCGCGACCTCGGCCGGGGAAAGCCGGGGTTCCGTTGTCTGTGAAGCAAGGGCCGGGGCGAAGCCGGCGACGCCGACCCAGGCTGCCGATGCCACCATTCGGGCCGCATAGTGCATCTCGATCATCCTCAAACAGTCACGTTACGGTAGCAGGCAGTCATGAACCTGCATTTAAAATGGAAGTTCAGAAAGCGATTCTCCATGATTTTCGGGAGGCTGCGCGTTGAGCGGTTGAGTATTTCACTCATTTGCAACTGCGGCGCGTTGCCCGCTTGCTTTGCTCGGCTCAGTCCTGAATATGGGTTGACGAAGACAGGTATCCAGCTGGGAACGCTGAAACAGGTGGTCGGAGGCTGAATGACAGCGGACGTGGCAGGACGGATCGGAGTGGGCGCACCGGAGGCGGAGGCGTCCTTGGGTGGCGTGTCGCCGCAGGCGCGGCGGCATCTGCAGATGCGCAAGGACGCGCTTGCCGTTCATCCCGCCTTGCGCACGCTCGCAGGCCCCGACCGGCGCACCGCCTTTGCCATACCCGTGCTGCTTGGTATGCACTGGACGATGGCCTGGTACGTTTCCGACACGAACCTCCTGGTCGTCTTCCTCGCCGCGTTCTTCTTCGGTCAGTTCGTCATTCATGCGACTGGCGCGCTGGTCCATGAGACCGCGCACCGGCTCGTGTTCAGGGGAGACCGCGCCAAGCTCGCCTTTGACCTTGGACTGGAGACGATCCTCGCCTCCTTCGGCAAGCAGCTCACCTATCAGCACGAGCACCTGTCGAGCCATCATCCCTACATGGGCGACTACGAACGCGACTACGAGCACGAGGACCTGTGCGCCTTCAAGGCGCGCGAGATGGTGGTCCAGGGGCGGCCGCGCCTTCAGAGGGTGCTGACGGTGGCAACGCTTGTCGTCCACCTGTTGCCCTTCGGCTTCATCATCTCCGACGAGATCTTTCCGCGCGTCTATCGCCGTTTGAGCGGCCATGTGACCGGCGACCGGGAGCGTCATATCGATGCGACGCGGCCGCCGCTTTGGCAGAAGCGGCTGTTCATCGCCTGGTCGCTCGGTGTCAACCTCGTGTTATTCCTGCTGTTCGGCGTCCTGGGCTGGCTCTACCATAACTGGGCCCTGTCGATCTTCCTCGGCAAGTGCGGTATCAGCAATCTGGGTCAGTCGCTGTCCGAGCATCCGGGCGATGACGCGGAAACGCCGACGCGCTCGACGTACGGCTGGGTCAACCGTTTCCTCTTCAACACCGGCTATCACAACGAACATCACACCTTTCCCAATGTCGCTTGGAGCCAGTTGCCCGAACTGACGCGGAAGGCTCCGGACGTGTTCAGCGCGCGTGCCGAGAAGTCCTATCTCGGTTACTGGTGGGAGCATGTCACCCGCGACTTCAAGACATCGCGACGCAATCCGCTGCAGCAGCAGGACCAGGAAGCGCGTTGTCCGAGGACGGATGCGCGCGGGATCGGCGCTGCGGAGTGAGTTGGCCGGGCTCATGCCTCCGGCAGAACATCCAGGCCTGATCAGGCGGGAGCAGGAATGACCAAGACACAGTGGTTCGTCGGAGCCCTTCTGGCCGTCGTCGCCGGCGCGGGTGGCTATGCGATCTGGCAGCGGCTCGCCGAGCCGACGCTGCCCGACGGCATCGTCCAGGCGAATGGCCGCATCGAGGCCGAGCGTATCGACGTCTCCGCCAAGACGGCGGGACGTGTCGCAGAGGTGCTTGTGAAGGAAGGGGACTGGGTCGAAAAGGGCGTGCTGATCGCCCGCCTCGACACCTCCGAGATCGACGCCCAGATCCAGCAGGCGGAGGCGCAGGTGCGCCAGGCCACTCAGCAGAAGCGCCAGAACGAGGCGCTGCTGAACCAGCGCAAGTCCGAACTCGAATACGCCAGGCAGGAGTTCGACCGGGTCTCGCAGCTCGCCGACCGCGGCCACGCCACCCGCCAGCAGGCCGACAACCAGCGCATGGTTCTGGCCACCGCCCAGGCCGGCGTTTCGGCGGCGGAGGCCGGGATCGATCTGGCGGAGGCGACGATCTCGTCGGCCCGCGCGTCGCTCGACAGGCTGAAGAGCGTGCGTGACGACACCCTTCTCACCGCTCCGCGTTCGGGGCGGGTGCAATACATTCTTGCCAACGCCGGCGAGGTCGTCGGCTCCGGCGGAAAGGTCCTCACGCTGACGGACCTGACCGACGTCTATATGACCGTCTTCCTGCGCGCCGCCGACGCGGGGCGCCTTGCCATCGGCGCCGATGCCCGTCTCGTCCTCGACCCGGTGCCGGAATACGTGATCCCGGCGCGGGTGACCTTCGTCGCCAGTACGGCCCAGTTCACGCCGAAGACTGTGGAAACCTCCGATGAGCGCGCCAAGCTGATGTTCCGGGTGCGGCTCGGCATCCCCGAGGACCTGCTCGCGAAGTACCAGAACCATGTCAAGGCCGGCGTCGCAGGCATGGGATACGTGCAGATATCATCCACCGCCGAATGGCCGGACTGGCTGGCGGTGAAGCTGCCGAAATGAGCCAAAACGCGGTCGCATCGGTTCGCGGGCTGACCCACCGTTTCGGCGAGACGGTGGCGGTCGACGGGATCACGCTCGACGTGCCGGCCGGCTGCATGGCCGGGCTGATCGGCCCCGACGGCGTCGGCAAGTCGACGCTGATGTCGCTTCTCTCCGGCGTCCGCCGTATCCAGGACGGATCTGTCGAGGTGCTCGACGGCGATATGCGCGAGCGGGCACACCGGCGCACCTGCAGCAATCGCATCGCCTACATGCCGCAGGGCCTGGGCCGCAATCTCTATCCGACGCTGACCGTTTTCGAAAATCTCGACTTCTTCGGCCGCCTCTTCGGTCAGGACGCAGCCGAGCGCCGGCGCCGGATCGATGATCTCCTGCGGGCGACCGGGCTCGACCCGTTCCCGGACCGCCCCGCCGGCAAGCTCTCGGGCGGCATGAAACAGAAGCTTTCGCTGTGCTCGGCGCTGATCCATGATCCCGATCTTGTCATTCTCGATGAGCCGACGACCGGCGTCGATCCGCTGTCGCGCCGCCAGTTCTGGGACCTGATCGACCGCATTCGCGCCGATCGGCCGGGCATGAGCGTGCTTGTCGCCACCGCCTACATGGAGGAGGCCGAGCGGTTCGACTGGCTGGCTGCCATGTCGGACGGCAAGGTTATCGCCACTGGCACGCCGGCGGAAATCCGAGACAACGCCGGTGCCAAGACACTGGAAAGCGCCTTCATCGCAATGCTGCCGGAAGCTGTTCGCAAGGAGCACCGGGAGGTTGTCGTGCCGCCGCCGATCGAGCACGACGGTCCGCCGGCGATCGAGGCGCGCGGGCTGACCCGCCGGTTCGGTGACTTCACCGCCGTCGACCATGTCGATTTCCGCATCGCTCGGGGCGAGATCTTCGGATTCCTCGGCTCCAACGGCTGCGGCAAGACGACGACGATGAAGATGCTGACCGGCCTGCTTCCGGCAAGCGAGGGTGAGGCGCTTCTGTTCGGCGAAACGCTCGACGCCCGCGACATGGCGACACGAAGCCGCGTTGGCTACATGTCCCAGTCGTTCTCGCTCTACAGCGAATTGAGCGTGTCACAGAACCTCGATCTTCACGCCCGGCTCTACCAGTTGCCGCAGGAAAGCCGCGCCGCGCGGATCGCCGACGTGCTCGAGCAGTTCGACCTCACCGACGACAGGAACGCCCGGCCCGAGGATCTTCCGCTTGGCGTTCGCCAGCGGCTCCAGCTTGCCGTCGCCGTGCTGCACGGGCCCGAGATCCTGATCCTCGACGAGCCGACATCGGGCGTCGATCCGGTGGCGCGTGACGGGTTCTGGCGTCATCTCATCGACCTGTCGCGCAAGGATGGCGTGACCATCTTCATCTCGACCCATTTCATGAGCGAGGCGGAGCGCTGCGACCGCATTTCGCTGATGCACGCGGGCAAGGTGCTGGCGGTCGGGCGTCCCCAGGAGATTGCCGACAAGCGCGGCGAGGGCAATCTCGAAGACGCCTTCATCACCTACCTGAAGGAGGCGGAGGGGGCTCCGCAGGCCCCCGCCGACACCGCGCCGGCTCGCCCTGACGTCGCGGAGGCCGCCGCCGCCCCGGTCTCGGCAACGGCCGCGGGGCAGGGGGCAAAGGTTCCTCGCGCGCGCGGGTTCCGCTTTTCGCCGGCGCGCATGTGGGCGCTGGCGCGGCGCGAGGCGACGGAGATCGTGCGCGACCGCTTGCGGCTTGCCTTCGCGCTGCTCGGGCCGCTGCTGATGATGTTCACCTTCAGCTACGGCATTTCCTTCGACGTCGAGAACCTCGGCTATGCGGTCGCCGATTACGACAGGTCGCGCGAAAGCCGCGAGTTGCTCGAGGGGTTCGCGGGGGCCCGCGTCTTTGAAGAGAAACCAGCGGAGGCCGGCGACACCAGGAGCCTGGAGGATCGTCTGCGCGCGGCGGAAATCGTCTTCGGCGTCGAGATCCCCTCGGGCTTCGGGCGGGAACTCCTCAGCGGCCAGACGCCCGAGGTGCATATTTCCGTCGATGGCGGAATGCCGTTCCGCGCCGAGACGACGCGCGGCTACCTGCAAGGGGTGGCGAGCACCTATCTCGCCGACCAGATGGAACGTTCGACCGGCGACCCGGCGACGCTATCGCCCGTCTCCGTCGAGACCCGCTTCCGCTACAACCAGTCCTTCGAGAGCGTCATCGCTATGGTGCCTTCGGTGATCATGCTGATGCTGGTGCTGATCCCGGCGATGACGGCGGCTGTATCAGTCGTGCGCGAGAAGGAGACAGGGTCCATCGCCAACTTCCACGCGACCCCGGTGACACGGACGGAGTTCATCCTCGGCAAGCAGATTCCCTATGCCGTGCTCGCCTTCTGCAGCTTCCTGATGCTCCTGCTTGCCGCAGTTACCGTCTTCAACGTTCCCGTCTCAGGCTCGCTCGCTGTGCTCTGCCTCGGCTCGGCGCTCTATGTGATCGCGACCACGGGCTTCGGCTTCGTCATCTCCACGGTCACCCGCTCGCAGGTCGCCGCGACCTTCGCCGCCGCGATCCTCGCCATCATTCCGGCGGTCAATTTCTCCGGCCTGCTCGTTCCGGTCTCCTCGCTGACCGGATCCGGTCGGGTGATCGGGCTCGCCTTTCCGGCCGTCTGGTATCAGCAGATCAGCGTCGGCGCCTTCACCAAGGGGTTGGGGCTCGCCACGCTCTGGCCGAACCTTTTCGCGCTTGGCGGCTTCTCCGTGCTCTTCGCGGTGATCGCCATCGCGGCGCTGTCGAAACAGGAGCGCTGACATGCGCCGCTGGATCGCCAACACATTCCGCCTCGGCGTCAAGGAACTCAGAAGCCTGTGGGCCGACCCCTCGCTGGTGATCCTGATCGTCTATGTGTTCACGGTCGCGATCTACTCGGTGGCCACGGGCGCGAAGCTCGAGGTTGCCAATGCCTCGGTCGCCTATGTCGACTTCGATCGTTCGGCTGTCACCGACCGCATCGTCGGCGCGATCCTGCCACCGAACTTCAAGGCGCCGATCGAGATCTCGCCTGACGACGTCGATCCGGCGATGGCCACGGGCGACTACGTTTTCGTGCTTTCCTTCCCGCCGCGCTTCGAGGCGGATCTGCTGCGCGGGCGCGTGCCGGAGGTTCAGCTCAATGTCGACGCCACCGCCATGGCCCAGGCGGGCAACGGCGCGGCCTTCCTGCAGCAGATCATCCGCGACGAGGCGGCCAGGTTTCTCTCCGGCGAGGACAGCGCCGGCTCGACGCTTCCCATCGATTTCGTGGTGACGTCGCTGTTCAATCCCAATCTCGACACGGTGCGCTTCTCGTCGGTGATGCAGGTGATCAACAACATCACCATCCTCGCCGTGTTGCTGACCGGCGCCGCGCTCATCCGCGAGCGCGAGCACGGCACCATCGAGCATCTCCTGGTGATGCCGGTGACGCCGTCGCAGATCATGGTGGCGAAGATCTGGGCCAACGGCCTGGCCATCATCGTTGCCGCGCTTCTGTCGCTCGCCATCGTGGTGCGCACACTGATGGGCGTCGAGGTGAGCGGGTCGATGCCGCTCTTCGCCTTCGGTGCGGTGATCTACCTTGTCTCGATGACGGGGCTCGGCATTCTCTTGGCCACGTTCACCACATCGATGCCTCAGTTCGGCCTGCTCGCGATGCCTGCGCTGGTGATGATGAACCTTCTGTCCGGCAGCACGACGCCGATGGAGAGCATGCCGGTGCTGCTCCAGGACATCATGCAGGTGGCGCCCTCGACCCATTTCATCGCCTTCGCGCAGGCGATCCTCTATCGGGGGGCGGGAATTCTCACCGTCTGGCCGCAGATGCTTGCCATGGCGGTGCTCAGCGCGGTCTTCTTCGCCATCGCGCTGCGACGCTTCCGCGTCACCATGGCAAGCCTGAGGTAGGCGGCTGCGTTGGCAAGCCCCCCGGCGCTTGCATCAGTCCGCCGCCAGCCGTCCGTCGCGCAGCCGCGCGAAATAGTCGTCGGTTCCGATCTGGCCACCCTTCAGGGCAATCTCGAAACGCGGCCCGCTCGCATCATGCGCGGTGCACAGCGGAGAACCAGGGCTGTCGGGGATCGGGTGGCGCAGGGTCAGGGCGTCGATCCCGAGAACGCCGATGGCATGGCTCGAGGTGTCGCCGCCGGCGATGATGATCCGTCGAAGCGCGTGACGCTCCTGCAGGCACGACAGAACCTGGCCCAGCGCTGCGCCGACGGCGGCGTCCGCGCCCTCCACCGGCGCTCCGCTTTCCGCGCCGAGTGCCGTATGGACCAGCGGGCTTCGGCCCTCGCCAACCGCCGACGATCCGGCTGAAATCGCGGCCTCGACCGCCGCCTCGCGGCCTTCGCCGGTGGCAAGCGCCCGGTAGTCGATGGGGATTGGCGCGAAGCCGCATGCCGCCGCGGTCTCGATCTGGCGGGCGGTGGTCGGCGAGCAGCTTCCCGAGACGACCGCCGTCGTCGGAACGGCGTCGGGTGCCGTGATGCCGGCGGGCCCGACATGCTCGCCGCGCGCCTGCCAGGCAGAAAGCAGCGCATATTCGACACCCGATGATCCGACGAGAAAACGGTCGCCGGCCTCTGCGGCACGTTCCAGCACGTCTGCCGCGGCAAGCTGTGTCGCGGTATCATGCACGTCAACGAGCGCCAGACGGGTTTCCTCCGCAAGGCCGGCGTCCCATGCGCGGTCGCCGAAGCCGATGAGCTGCGAGGCAAGCCCGGTCTGGGCGGCGAGGTGGACGAGGAGGTCGGCCTCCCTCATCGGGGTCGCCGGATGGCGGGACATCACCGGATGCCGGTCGATGCGGAAGACCGCATCGCGATAGCCGGCGAAGAGCTGGCCGGCAAATGTGTAGCGGCGAAGCTGCGGCGCGCCGACCACCACATGGGCGCGGTGCTGGCCGAAGGCGGCAAGCCCCAGTTCCGTCGCCCGCCCGATGTTGCCGCGCCCGGGGGCGCTGTCGAAGGTGGAGCAGACCTTGTAGTGGCAGAAGTGCGCGCCAAGCGACTTGAGCCAGCCGTAGATGGGGGGAAGCTCGCGGTCCATCCAGTCCGGCGACTGGCTGCGGCTGGTGCCGGCAAGCCCGACCGCGCGGCAGTGGCCGAAGGCCGCCAAACGCTCGGGCGCGGGCATCCTGGTGAAGAGCACGGTCTCGATGCCGCGCGCGGACAGCGCCTCCATCACGTCGGTGGAGCCGGTGAAGTCGTCGCCATAGAAGCTGACAAGCAGGTCGGACCGCATCAGCGCCTGTCCTTGAAGAGCGAGAGTGCGGCGGCGAGTTCGCCGTGGTCGCGGGCATAGTCGTCTATGGGAATGCCGGCCATCGCGGCCTCGGCTGCCTGACGCAGGCTCATGACCCCGGCCGCCGTGCCGCCGGGGTGGCCCATGATGCCGCCGCCGGCGCAATAGAGAAAGTCCTCGGTGCCCACCGCCGCGAAGGTAGGGGCCATTTGCGCCGCCGTCTGGCCGGAGGAAAAGACCGGCATAGCCGCGAAGGACGGGTCGTCGCCGCCGAAGAGCGGCGTGCCCACGGCCTTTGCCGAGGCGATCACCGAGGCATCGCTCTCGGAAAACTTGTTGGCGAGCCCGTTGACGTGCAGATGGTCGGCGCCGGCCAGCCGCCAGAACTTCTGCCAGGCCACATAGGAAACGCCGATGTCGGGCGAGCGGGAGAACAGGCCCCAGCCGTTGCGGTGGCAGTGGAGCGGCAGCGAAACATGGCGGCGGATGGCACCGAGCCCGGCCAGGCCGAGGGAATGCAGGCTCACCATCACGCAGGTTCCGCCCGCCGCCTGCACGTAGTCGGCGTTGCGCTTCATCTCGTCGATTTCGCCGGTGATGTTGAAAGCCACCATCGCCTTGCGTCCGACCCGCTGCGCCCGGTCGTTGACGACGCGCATGACCGCGTCGACGCGCGCCTGAAGCGGGCAATGCGGGCCGTTGCCCTGCAATTCGTCATCCTTGATGAAGTCGATGCCGCCATCGATGAGATCGCTCACCATCGCCGCCGTTTCCTCCGGCGACAGGCCGACGCTCGGCTTGATGATGGTGCCGATCATCGGCCGCCCCTCGACGCCGGCAAGACGCCGGGTTCCCTCGACGCCGAAGGCCGGCCCCGCATAGGCCTCTGCGAAGGCTGGCGGGAAGGTGACGTCGAGAAGGCGAAGCGCGGAGACCTCGGCGAGTTCGAAGAGATTGCCCGCGACCGTCGCCAGCACGTTGGTCAGCGACGTGCCCATGTTGTCGAGCGGCCAGGAGAGCGTGACCTCGCCGCGGGTGTAGGTGTCGGATGACTTGCGGCAGGGCAGGGAGGGCGTCGACGAAGTGCCGGTCACGGTCAGCGCCTCGATGCGCGCCCCGGAGCGTTCGCGCAGCGCATCCGTCTCGCCGGGCAGGCGCATGAAGGTGCCGCAGGACTGCTCGCCGGCGATCACCTCCGCCGCACGCTCCAGTTCCAGCGGACTTTCAAGCTCGTACCGCGCCTGCAATCGTTCCATCGTCGCGCCTCCTCCCGGCAGTCGTCTCGTTCGGGTGAATATCACCTCATCATACCAGTTGACAACCTGATCCTGTTCCGCGAATGATCGCCGAAACGGAGGAACACCCATGAAGATTGCTTTGCTCGGCGCCGGCGGAAAGATGGGCGTGCGTCTCGCCACGAACCTCAAGGGTTCGGCCTATGACGTGGCGCATGTGGAAATCAGCGAGGCCGGGCAGGCGCGCCTCAGGGACGTTCTCGGCGTTGATTGCGTCGACCTCGACCAGGCGCTCGACGGCGCCGGCGCGGTCATTCTCGCCGTGCCCGACACGGCGATCAAGGCGATTGCCGCAAATGTCGTGCCCCGGGTCGCGCCCGGCACCATCGTCATGGCGCTTGACGCGGCCGCGCCCTTCGCCGGCCACTTCCCCGAACGCGACGACATCACCTATTTCGTGTCTCACCCCTGCCACCCGCCGATCTTCAATGACGAGACCGATATGGCCGCCAAGCGCGACCACTTCGGCGGCGTCGCCGCGAAACAGGCCATCGTCAGCGCCCTGATGCAGGGGCCGGATGAGCATTATGCCGTGGGCGAGGCGATCGCCAGGACGATCTACCAGCCGATCCTGCGCTCGCACCGCGTGACCGTGGAGCAGATGGCGATCCTGGAGCCCGGCCTTTCGGAGACTGTCTGCGCGACGCTGCTCGTGGTGATGAAGGACGCGATGGAGGAGGTCGTGCGTCGCGGCGTCGACCGCACGGCTGCCCGCGACTTCCTGCTTGGGCATCTCAACATCCTCGGTGCCGTGGTCATGGGCGAGATCGACGGAGCCTTCTCGGACGCCTGCAACAAGGCGATCGCCAACGGCAAGCCGCGGCTGATGCGCGACGACTGGCTCGGCGTGTTCGAGCCGGAGGAGATCGCCGCGAGCATTCGCGCCATCACCTGAGCCGAACGCCGCCGCAGTTGCTATCGGACAGGCTCACCTGATACCTAGATCCGGCGACTGCGGCCCCTTGGGAAGGCTGCCCGGCATGGTCCGGGCGGCCGCGCCTTGAGCGGGACGGCGAGGCGAGCGGGAGGGCATTGTGCAAAGGCGAGAAGCAGCGACGGGAGAGGGCGGCAAGATCGTCCGCAGAAAGCTATCGGATCAGGTTCTCGAGCGCCTGCTCGAGATGATCACCAGCGGCGAGCTCGCACCGGGTGAGCTGATGCCCTCCGAGCGCGACCTGATGGAGCGTTTCGGCGTCGGCCGTCCGGCTGTGCGCGAGGCGCTCCAGTCGCTCGACACCATGGGGCTCATCAGCATTTCCCATGGCGAGCGCGCCCGCGTCGCCGCCCTGTCGGCCGAGACGGTGATGCGCCAGATCGACGGTGTCGCCCGGCTGCTGCTCTCCACCTCGCCCGACAGCCTTGCTCACCTGAAGGCCGCCCGCCGCTTCTTCGAGATCGGCATGGTGCGCACCGCGGCGGCAAAGGCGCGGCCCGGGGACATCGCCGACCTGCGAGAGCTTGCCGCGCGCCAGCGCGCCAGCCTTGGCGACGCGGAGGCCTTCATCGCCGCCGACATCGCCTTTCATCGGCGCATCGCCATGCTCTCGGGCAACCCGATCTTCGTGGCCGTAAGCGACGCCATGCTCAACTGGCTCTTCAACTATCACGCCGACGTTCTCATCTGGACCGGGGCGGAGACCACGACGCTGAACGAGCACGACCGGATCCTCGACTGTCTCGCCGCCGGTGACGCGGATGGCGCGGCGGAGGCGATGGGACGGCACCTGGACCGCTCCGCCGGGCTTTATTTGCATCACGAAGAGGCTCAAAAGAAGTAAGACTAGTTTACTCGCGGTGGCGGATTGCGCTAAATGGCTGCTGGATCAACCATGCAGTCGGGAGAACGTCATGGGGAGGAATTACAGCATTGCCGTCATCGCAGGTGATGGCATCGGCAAGGAAGTCGTGCCGGAGGGGCAGCGCGTCGTCGAGGCCGCCGCCAAGCGCTTCGGCTTCACGGTCGACTGGACCGGATACGACTGGAACTGCGATTACTACGAGCGTCACGGACGCATGATGCCGGAAGATGGCGTCGAGCAGGTGCGCGACAAGGATGCGATCTTCCTGGGTGCCGTTGGCTGGCCGAGTGTACCGGATCACATTTCCACCTGGGATCTGATCCTGCGTCTGCGCCGCGAGCTCAACCTCTATGTTGCCTTGCGCCCGGCGCGGCTGTTGCGCGGCATCACCTCGCCGCTGGTCGGCCGCACCGCCAAGGACATCGACTTCGTCATCGTGCGCGAAAATTCCGAGGGAGAATATTCCTCCGTCGGCGGCATGCTCTACCAGGGCACGCCGGAGGAGATGGTGATTCAGGAATCGGTGTTCTCGAAGCGCGCCACCGACCGGATCCTGCGCTACGCCTTTGAACTGGCGCGCACGCGGCGCAACAAGGTATCGCTGGCCACCAAGTCGAATGGCATCAAGATCGGCATGCCCTATTGGGACGACCGCTTCGCCGCGATTGCCGCCGAATATCCCGATGTTGCGCACGACAAGTACCACATCGACATCCTGACGGCGAATTTCGTCAATCATCCCGACTGGTTCGACGTCGTCGTCGGGTCTAACCTGTTTGGCGACATCCTGTCGGACCTCGGTCCGGCGGTCGCTGGCAGCATCGGGATCGCGCCGTCGGGCAACATCGATCCGTCGAAGGCCAACCCCTCGATGTTCGAGCCCGTCCACGGTTCTGCGCCCGACATCGCCGGCAAGGGCATAGCCAATCCGATTGGCCAGATCTGGGCCGGCGCGATGATGCTGGAGCATCTCGGCGAACTCGAGGCCGCGCGCGCCATCGAGGCCGCCATCGAGACGGTTCTCGGCGACGGCGGGCCGCGCACGCGCGATCTTGGCGGCACGGCCGACACGGTCGAGGCCGGCAAGGCGATCGCCGACGCGCTCGGCTGAGCCCGACACCGCAACGAGAGGGCCCGGTCTCGGCCGGGCCCGTCAGGTTTTCTTGCGCCCGCGGCCGCATCGACCGCCGGCAATCGCGAACGGAAAGTGCAGACAAATGCTGGACAAGACTTCCATCACCGCCTTCGGCCACCTGATCAACGGCGAGATCGTCGATCGCGCCGACAAGGGCGGTATCGACGTTCTCGATCCTTCGACCGGAGCCGTCTTCGCCCGGTTGCCGCGCGGCGGACAGGCTGAGGTCGACCGCGCCGTCGAGGCGGCGCGCGCCGCCTATGAGGGCCCCTGGGGTGCGATGACGGCGACCGAGCGCGGCCGCGTGCTGATGCGTCTTTCGGCGCTGATCCTCGACAACTTCGAGGACCTCGCCAAGCTCGAGAGCCTGGACACCGGTAAGCCGATGAAGCAGGCCCGTGCCGACATCACCGCGACGGCACGCTACTTCGAGTACTACGGCTCGGCCGCGGACAAGCACCACGGCGAAACCATTCCATATTCCAAGGGCATGACGGTCATGGCGCTGCGCGTGCCGCATGGCGTGACCGGCCACATCATCCCGTGGAACTACCCCTCGCAGATCTTCGGCCGCTCGGTCGGCGGCGCGCTTGCTGCCGGCAACGCCTGCGTCGTCAAGCCGGCCGAGGACGCCTGCCTGACGCCGCTCAAGATCAGCGAGCTGGCGCTTGAGGCAGGCCTCCCGGCCGGTGCGCTGAACATCGTTTGCGGGCTTGGCATGGAAGCCGGCGCGGCACTCGCCGCCCATGTCGGCATCAACCACATCTCCTTCACCGGCTCGCCGCAGACCGGCACGGCGGTCGCCAAGGCGGCGGCGGAAAACCAGATCCCGGTGACGCTCGAGCTTGGCGGCAAGTCACCCCAGATCCTCTTCGAGGACGCCGACCTCGACGAGGCGCTGCCCGTCGTCGTCAACGCCATCGTGCAGAACGCCGGACAGACCTGCGCTGCCGGCAGCCGCGTGCTGATCCAGCGTTCGATCTACGACAAGGTGATGGCCGAATTGACCAGGAGGTTCTCCGCGCTCAAGACCGGCCCGGGTGCCGACGATCTCGATTGCGGCCCCATTATCAGCGCCAAGCAGCTTCAGCGCGTGACGATGCTGGTCGACGCGGCCCTTGCCGACGGCGCCAAGGTTGTCGCGCGGGCGACGCTTGCCGACGGCGCGCCCAAGGATGGCTTCTACTATCCGCCGATGCTCGTCGACGGCGCGTCCCCGCAGAGCACGATTGCCCAGGATGAGGTCTTCGGGCCGGTGTTGGCCGCGTTCCCCTTCGAGGATGAAGCCGAGGCCATTCGTCTTGCCAATGCAACGCCTTACGGCCTGACGGCTTCGGTCTGGACCCGCGATGGCGGCCGCCAGATGCGCTGCGCGCATGCCATCGAGTCCGGCCAGGTCTTCATCAACAACTATGGCGCCGGCGGCGGCATCGAGCTGCCCTTCGGCGGCATGAAGCGGTCCGGCTACGGGCGTGAGAAGGCGTTCGAGGGCATGGTCAGCTTCACCACCATCAAGACCGTGGTGATGAAACACGGCTGACGCCAGGGCCGTTTCCTCGGAAAGGCCTTTCGAAACGAAAGGGGCGGCGCCATGCGCCGCCCCTTTTTCGTTCGCTCTGTTTCGCAGGAAGCGCGGGCAGGGGGGGGTCAGAATTCGGTGCGGCTGCTCAGCATCCGGCTTCGGGCATGCTCGATGTGATTGCGCATCGCCCGCTTCGCCTTGGTCGCAGCGCCCGCCTCGATGTGCTCGAAGATCTCCCGGTGCTCGACGCGGACCGCGGCCGCACGCACCAGCGGCGGAAAGCGCGTCAGGAAGCGCATCAGGTTCACCGAGCGGGAGACGTCGTATTCCAGCGATTTCAGCGTCGCCACGATGCGAGGATTGCAGCTCGCCATGGCGACGGCCTCGTGAAACGCGTAGTCGTGGGCATGCAGGATCGAGTTCTTGTCGAGCGCCTCGTCATAGCGCTCAAGCGCCGTGTTCATGCGCTCGATGTCGGCGGGGCCGCGGCGTTGCGCGGCGAAATAGGCTGCCTGCGGCTCAACCAGAAGCCGCAATTCGATGCCGTTGAGAAGGTCGCCGATCCGCTCCAGCGCATCGCGGTCCTCGTCGCCCGCGCTCGCCTCCACCGGGGTCGAACTGACGGCGTTCTTGACGAAATTTCCAGAGCCCCGCACGGAGAAGACCAACCCGTCGGCGCGCAGCTTGTCGAGCGCCTCGCGCAGCACCGGGCGGGACACGTCGAACTCGCCGGCCAGGACATTTTCCGACGGCAGCTTGGTGCCGGCCGCGATCATGCCCGTCACGATGGCGTGAAACAGGTTCTCGTAGACCTTGTCGGCGAGCCGCTCGGCCTTGCTGTGCTGCAGTGCGCCGAAGGCGAAATCCGTCGGCCGTTGCGATGTTGCCGCCTTGTCCATGTCCAGGTCTTTCCGCCGGTGCCGAACGTGTCGCGCCCGCCGGGGCGGCAAGTCGGCTGACTGTCTCGCGGGCAGGCGAAGGTGTCGAATATGATCACCTTACAGCTTCTCATCAAGTTGTAAAATATATTGACTGGATAGGTGTCGGACGCCACACTCAAAGACAGGTGATCGAGTCACCGTGGGAGGAGATCTGATATGTTTCGCATCCGCAGTCTGGCGGCAGTGTCCGCCATTGCCATTTCCGTTGCCTTTACCGGTACGGCAATGGCGCAGACCGTCTTGAACTTCGCGCATTCCACTGCGCAGAATTCCCACTACAGCATGGGCGTGCAGGCCTTCGGCAAGAAGCTCGCGGAGCTGAGCGACGGCAAGTACGAGATCCGCGAGCAGGCCGCTGGCGCGCTCGGCGGCGAGCGCGACGTGATCGAGGGGCTGCAGATCGGCTCGGTCGAGCTGACCGTGTCCTCGACCGGCCCGCTCGGCAATTTCGTGCCCGAAGCGCTTGTCCTCGACCTGCCGTTCCTCTTCAAGGACTACGCCAACGCGCGCGCCGTCCTTGACGGCCCGATCGGCCAGGAGCTGCTCGACAAGGTCAGCGAGAACAATCTCGTCGCGCTTGCCTGGTCGGAGAACGGCTTCCGCCACATCACCAACTCCAAGCATCCGGTCAACACGCCCGCCGACCTCGACGGGCTGAAGATCCGCACCATGGAGAACCAGGTGCACATGGAGGCGTTCCGCGCCGCTGGCGCCTCGCCGACGCCGATGGCCTTCCCGGAGGTCTTCGCGGCCCTGCAGCAGCATGTCATCGACGGTCAGGAAAACCCGATCCCGGTGATCACCGCATCCAAGTTCTGGGAAGTGCAGGACAACCTGACGCTGACCGGCCACGTCTACTCGCCGGCGATCATCCTTGCTTCGCCGAGCCTGTGGGACGGTCTCTCCGACGAGGAGAAGGGCTGGTTCCGCGAGGCGGCCAAGGCTGGCGTCGCAGCGACCCGCGCCAAGGTCGAGGCCGATGAGGCAAACGGCGTCTCGCTGCTGCGCGAGCACGGCATGAAGGTCGTCGAGAAGGTCGATCAGGCGGCGTTCCAGAAGGCCGTCAGCCCGGCTTATGACACCTATGTCGCCAAGTACGGCGACACCATGCTGAAGCGCATTCAGGCCGCTCAGGAATAAGACCCACTCCACCGACGTTGTCCCCGGGGTGGCCCGCCTTGCGCGCGGTCACCCCGGCAGGAGTTCGTACATGCAATGGTTCCTAGGCCTCGAGCGCCGGATCACCCGCGTCGCTCTTGAATGCTCGATTGCGGCCCTCGCAATCATCGTCGCTCTCACCTTCTACCAGGTGGTCACGCGCTTCGTCTTCGATCACCCCTCTGCCTGGTCGGAAGTGGCGGCGCGATCGACGATGATGTGGATGGTGTTCATGGGGCTTGCAGCCGCGTTCCGCCAGGGCGTGATGATTGCGGTCGACTTCCTGCTCGACGTCTCGCCGCGGCCGCTGCGCAAGCTGCTCTTCATCGTCATCGGCATCGCCTCGCTCACCTTCCTCGGCCTGCTCATCTGGTACGGAACGGCGATGGCCTTGCGGGTGCAGCGCCAGAACCTGGCGGGGCTGGAGATCAGCATCGCCTGGGTCTATGCGGCGCTTCCCACGGGAGCCGCCTTCGCCGTGCCCGGCGTCATTGTCCGCCTGTTCCTCAACCTCACCGAGGAGAGGGACGAAGGGACCGACGAAATCAAGGATGTGGAGGGCCAGGTATGAACGCGGCTCTGGCCTTTTCGCTGCTAATTCTCTTTGCCGTTGCCGTTCCCATCGGTGTTTCGCTGGTGCTGGCCAGCGCCTTCGGCATCGCGTTGTTCTCGCATGTGCCGTTGCTGCTGGCCGTGCAGCGCATCTTCACCAGCATCGATTCCTTCCCGCTGCTTGCCGTGCCGTTGTTCATCCTGTCCGGCAACCTGATGGCCGCCGCCGGCATCTCGGAACGGCTCGTTGAGCTCGCCAAGTCGATGGTCGGCGGCATCCAGGGCGGGCTGGCCTGCACCTGCGTCGTGACCTGCATGATCTTCGCATCCGTGTCGGGATCATCCGTCGCCACCACCTTCGCCATCGGCGTCATCCTCATTCCGGCGATGGTCAAGCACGGCTATCCGATCGGCACCGCCGCCGCGATCCAGGCCTCGTCGGCCGAGCTTGGCGTGCTGATTCCTCCGTCGATCCCGCTCATCCTCTATGGCGTGGCGACGGAGACCTCCATCGGTCAGCTTTTCCTGGCCGGCATCGGCCCGGGCATTCTCGTCGCCGCCGCGCTCTTCATCTACCTGCTGGTGCTGTGCCGGGTGAAGGGCTACGGAAAGATGGATGGTGACGAGCGCAAGAGCTTCTTTCGTGCGTTGGTGCATGCGGGATGGGCTCTGCTGATGCCTTTGATCGTGCTCGGCGGCATCTATGGAGGCGTCTTCACGCCGACGGAAGCCTCTGCCATCGCCGTGGTCTATGCGCTCGCAGTGGGTGTGCTCGTCTATCGCACGCTGACGTTCGAGAAGATCTATGTGGCGCTGCGCAGCTCGGCCGTGTCGAGCACGGTGATCATGATCATCATTGCCGGCGCCGGGCTGTTCTCGTTCCTCGTCACCCGCAGCGGTCTTCCCTCGATCATCGCCGAATGGGTCAATGCCGTCTTCACCGACAAATACAGCTTCCTGATCGCGGTGAACGTGTTCCTGTTCTTCGTCGGCATGTTCATCGAGACTTCGGCGGCCATCCTCGTGCTCGCGCCGCTGCTCGCGCCCATCGCGGTGAGCTACGGGGTCGACCCGGTTCACTTCGGCCTGATCATCGTCGTCAATCTTGCGCTCGGCATGTTCACGCCGCCGGTCGGCGTCAATCTCTTCGCAGCCTGCGCCGTCGCCGGAATATCGATCCAGAAGATCATTCCGGCGCTGGTGCCCATGGTGCTCGTCGTCCTGGCCTGCGTTCTTCTGGTCACCTATGTGCCGATGATCTCGCTGGGCGCGGTCGAGCTGTTCTACAGGTGAGGGCAGAGGCCCGAGCCGCATCAGGAGTGAACTCAGAATGAAGCTTCAGGACAAGGTCGCGATCATCACCGGTGCCGGCGGCGGCTACGGCGAGGGCATTGCTCACTATTTCGCCGAGCAGGGTGCCAAGGTGCTTGTGGTCGACATCCGTGCCGACGCGGCCGAGAAGGTTGCCGCCGACATCGGTGCCAACGCCAGCGCGTTCAAGGCGGACGTGACCAGCGGCGATGACACCAAGGCCATGATCGAGGCCGCCATCGAGCGCTTCGGCAAGCTCGACATCATCATCAACAACGCCGGCACGACGCACAAGAACCAGTCGATGCTGCTTGTCGACGAGAAGACCTATGACAAGGTGTTCGACGTCAACGTGAAGTCGATCTACCACGCCGCCATGCACGGCGTTCCCGCGCTGGAGAAGAACGGCGGCGGCGTCATCATCAACATCGCCTCGACCGCCGGCGTGCGCCCGCGTCCGGGCCTGACCTGGTACAACGGCAGCAAGGGTGCGGTGATCGCCATCACCAAGTCGATGGCCGTGGAACTGGCCGACCGCAAGATCCGCGTCTGCGGCATCAACCCGGTGATGGGCGAGACCGGCCTGACCGACCAGTTCCTGCCGGGCGAGGATACCCCCGAGACCCGCGCCAAGATCGTCGCCGGCATTCCGCTCGGCCGCATGTCGCGTCCGCTCGACATCGCCAAGGCTTGCGGCTTCCTCGCTTCCGATGAGGCCGAGTTCGTCACCGGCGTCCTGCTCGAGGTCGACGGCGGCCGCTGCATCTGATTGTCGCCGCGCGGAACGCTGCCTCCGCGCGACGTTGCCTGAGGGGCGGGTGGGCCGAAAACGGCTCCCCGCCCTTTTTTCATGCCTGGCGCGCGGCGGCAGCCTCCGGCATCGGGCCGACATAGCTGGACTGGGGGCGGATGAGACGGCCGGTCTTTTCCTGTTCGAGCACATGCGCCGTCCAGCCCGCCATGCGCCCCACCGCAAAGACATTGGTGAAGCTCTCACGCGGGAAGCCGACGGCTTCCAGGACCAGCGCGGTGTAGAATTCCACGTTGGTCTGCAGCGGGCGCAGCGGCTTCTTCCGTGCCAGAAGCGCCAGAGCTTCGCTCTCCACTTTCTCGGCAAAGCGAATGCGGGCGGCGTTCTCGCGAAGGTTGGAAACGACCGCCTTGAGGACATCCGCGCGCGGGTCGCGCACCCGGTAGATGCGGTGGCCGAAGCCCATCAGCCGCTCGCCGCGCGCCAGCGCATCGACGATCCACGGACGAATGCGGCTTTCCTCGCCGATCGCGTCCAACATGTCGAGAACGGGGCCGGGCGCGCCGCCGTGCAGCGGCCCCTTCAGCGCGCAAAGGCCACCGACCACCGAGGAGAAGAGGCCCGCCCGGGTCGAGGCGATCACCCGTGCCGTGAACGTCGAGGCGTTGAGCCCGTGATCGGCGACGGTCACGAGATAGGCGTCGAGGGCGTCGATCTTTTCCCGCGCCGCCGGAGTGCCGTGGAGCATTCGCAGAAGATCGGCGGAAAGGCTGAGCGCGGCGTCGGGGGCGACCGGCGGCGCGCCGGCCCGGCGGCGCGCGATGGCTGCGGTAAAGACCGCCACGGCGGCGACGGCGACCACATGGTGCGGGGAACTTTCCTCATCGCCCAGCGCGGACAGCAGCAGCCGCAAGGCCTCGACCTGCGACAGGCCGTCCGTTGCGGTAAGCAGTGGCAGGAGTTGCTGGTGGACCCTCACGCGCGCCTCGCCGAGCGCCGCACGCAGGGCGTTTCGGTCCATGGTCCCGGGCGCAAGATCCCGCCACAGCAGCGCCAGGACGGCCTCATAGCCCTGGCCGGCGATCTCCGCCAGCTCATGCCCGCGCACGACCAGCCGCCCGGCTTCTCCGTCTACGAAGCTCAGCATGGTTTCGGCGGCAATGACATGGTCAAGGCCGGGTGCCGGCGGCGCAACGGCCAGCGCCGGGGTGAGAAACTTGGCTTGATTGGTCATGGCAATCCTCCTGGTTGACACCGGCGAGGATGGCGGACGATTATATATAGTCAATCTTGATTCAACCAATCAATCCATGTTGGACAATGCCCGGACAAGAGAAGTTCCTCGACGCGGAGGCGGCGGCCGGGGCGCTCGGTGTCAGCCGCGCGACCCTTTATGCCTATGTCAGTCGCGGCCTTGTACGCACCGCGCCGGACCCGCGAAACCCGCGTAAGCGGCTCTACGATGTCCACGACATCGAGCAACTTCGGAAGCGCAAGACCGTTGGCCGGCGGCCGCGCGAGGTGGCGGCGACGACGCTGGACTGGGGGCTGCCGGTGCTCTCCTCGGGCATTTCGCTGATCGAGAATGGCCATCTCTTCTTTCGCGGGCGCGATGCCGTCGCCTGGGCGGAAGGAGCATCGCTCGAGGACACCGCCCGGTTGCTCTGGGGGTGCGGTGACCATGATCCCTTCGCCGCACCAGGTCCCGACATTCCGCTTTGGAGCGACGAACTGAGGGCGCTGGCCTCACAGCTGCCGCTGACCGAGCGGTGTCAGGCGTTGCTGCCGTTCGTTTCCTCGGGCCGGTCGACGGCCTGGCAGCGCGACAGCCTGCGGCTGTGGCCGGGCGCGGCCGCCTTGTTGCGCGCCACCGTCGCTGCGGCCAGCGCGACCGCGCCCGGTACCGGGTGCGCGCACGCACATCTCGCTGCCGCCTGGGGGCTCGATGCCGAGGCCGCCGATATCGTCCGCCGTGCGCTGGTGCTGCTCGCCGATCACGAGTTGAATGCCTCCGCCTTCGCGGCGCGCGTCGTCGCCTCGACCGGCGCCTCCCTGGGCGCCTGCCTCAACGCCGGCCTGTCGGCCTTGAGCGGCCCCTTGCATGGCGGCACCACCAGTCTGGTGGAAATCCTGCTGGAGGAAAGCGACGGCAAGGGGGATCCGGCGGCCGTGGTCGAGAGCAGGCTTCGGCGCGGCGAGGGCGTGCCGGGCTTCGGTCATCCGCTTTATCCGGATGGAGATCCAAGAGCCGCTGCGCTCCTCCCCCTGCTGCCGGAGGATGCAAGCAGGTCCGGGCTTGTCGCGGCCATGGCGGAAGCGACCGGAAAGTCGCCGAACATCGACTTCGCCCTGGTGTCGATCCGCCGCGCCTTCGACCTGCCGCCGGGCGCGGCTCTTGCCCTGTTCGCGGTCGGGCGAACCGTCGGCTGGATTGCCCATGCGCTGGAACAACGCGCCGACGACAAGCTCATCCGACCGCGCGCCAGCTATGTCGGCCCGCCGCCGCAGGACGGACCGGCCGCCGCCTCCTAGCGCCGGACATGCCCGTGGCTCGGAGACGGTCGTTGTTCCGCGAGATCGGATCTGGCGTCTCGCGCTCGCGCTTGGCATGTTGTGGGCGTACGCGCCTCGTCTCTTTCCCCAATGCGCTGTCCCGTGGAGACCACCGCCCATGGAGAATGATCTTCTGCTTCTGTGGCTCGCCGCCTTCCCGTTGATGGGAAGTCCGGGGCCGGCAACGCTCAGCCTCGCCGGCCTCGGCATCGCCTTCGGCTTTCGCGCCAGTTTGCGCTATCTGGCTGGCATTATTGCCGGAACGACGGCGGTGCTGCTGCTGATCGCCACCGGCGTCACCGCGCTGGTGCTGTCACAGCCCGTTCTGCTGGTTGGGCTCAGCGTGCTTGCCGCCGCCTATATCCTCTATCTCGCCTGGAAGATCGCCACCGCTCCCATCGGCCGCATCGCGGCGCGCGCCGAGCAGGCCCCAGCCTTCGTGCCGGGCTTCAGTCTCGCGGTGGCCAATCCCAAGGCCTTCGCCGCGATTGGCGCGGTCTACGCGGGCCACACGCTCGTCGCGCAGGACCTGAGGGCGGACGCCTTCGGCAAGCTCGCCGCGCTGACCGTCGTCATCGTCATCGTCAACACGCTCTGGCTTGCCTTCGGCGCGACCTTCTCGAAAGCCCTGACCAACCCGGTCGTCGGCCGGGCGGTGAACATCGTCTTCGCGGTCATGCTGGTCGCCTCGGTGGGCTTCGCGCTTCTGGGGGGCTGACCCGTTCGCCGCAATAGGGGCGGCCGGGGCCGTGTTTTGCCCGGGGCTGGGGCCGCGCGCTGGCGCGCGACCCCGATGGGTCAGGACCCGCTTGCGTCGGCAAGCGTCGGATAGTCCGTGTAGCCGGCTGCGCCGCCGCCATAGAGCGTCGCCCGGTCGATCTCCGCCAGCGGCGCGCCGCTCTTCAGCCGCTCCACCAGATCGGGATTGGAGATGAACGGCCGGCCGAAGGCGAACAGGTCGGCCTTGCCTTCGGCCAGGCTCGACGTCGCGAGTGCAAGATCGTAGCCGTTGTTGGCGATATAGGCGTTGCGGAAGCGGCGGCGCAGGGAGCCATAGTCGAAGGGCGCGATGTCGCGAGGGCCGCCGGTGGCACCCTCGACCACATGGAGATAGACAAGCCCCAGAGCATCGAGCCGGTCGACGATATGGTCGAACAGGGCCTGGGGATCGCTGGTTGTGATGCCATTGGCCGGAGACACCGGCGAGATCCGGATGCCGGTGCGCCCAGCGCCGATCTCATCGGCGACGGCGGCCGCCACCTCGAGCATCAGCCTGGCGCGGTTCTCGATCGAGCCGCCATAAGCGTCGGTGCGCGTGTTCGCGCCGTCCTTGGCGAACTGGTCCAGAAGGTAACCGTTGGCGCCGTGGATCTCGACCCCGTCGAAGCCGGCCGCAATGGCATTCGCCGCCGCCTGTCGGAAGTCCTCGACGATCCCCGGAATCTCGTCCAGATCGAGTGCCCGCGGCATCGAGACGTCGGTGAAGGCGTTGTTCACGAACGTCTTGCCTTCGGCGCGGATGGCTGAGGGCGCCACCGGCGCGCCGCCGTTCTCCTGCAGGTCGACATGCGAAATGCGCCCCACATGCCAGAGCTGAAGGAAGATCCGGCCTCCCTTGCCATGCACGGCGTCGGTGACCTTCCGCCAGCCCTCGATCTGAGCCCGGGTGTAGATGCCGGGCGTGTCCTGATAGCCTTGGCCCTGTTGCGAAATCTGGGAAGCCTCCGAGATCAGCAGGCCGGCCGAGGCGCGCTGGCTGTAATATTCCGCGGCAAGCGCGCCGGGGACGAAGCCGGCATCCGCGCGATTGCGCGTTAGCGGAGCCATGACGATGCGGTTGGCAAGTGTCAGGTCGCCAAGCGCGAAGGGTTCGAAGAGCGACGTCTCGGTCATGGGTATTCCTTCATCTTTTTGCGTTGCGGCGCCTGTCGGCCTGCCGCTTCGAAGGTCAGTAAACGCTTGTGTCCGGGGCATGGCGGACGTCATGCCGGTCAGCGGAAACGGTGGAGTTGCAGCATCGGATTGCTCTCTCCTGCGGGTGTGCCTATATTCATGATAGGCATCATGATTGTCGTTAGGTGTGATGGCCTCATGTGAATTTCAATGGCGCTTGCGGAGAATTCCGGAAATGCGGGTCACCCGAGAACAAATGGCGGAAAATCGCCGACGGATCCTGGATTCGGCCAGCCAGTTGTTCCGTGAAAAAGGGTTTGACGCGGTCAGTGTCGTGGAGGTGATGAAGGCCGCCGGCCTCACCCATGGCGGCTTCTATGGCCATTTCAGGTCGAAGGACGATCTGATCGCGCAGGCGCTGGCCCATGGTCTTGCCAGCGGCGGGGAGGGGGAGGGCGATCTTCACGCCTTCGTCGCGGCCTATCTCTCGCCCGGGCATCGCGACAATGCCGCCGAGGGCTGCGCGACCGCGTGTCTGGCCGCCGATGTCCGTCACCAGACCCCGGCGGCGCGCGCGGCACTGGAGGAGGGCATCCGCGCGCAGATCGACCGGTTCAGCAAGGCGCTTCCGGCGACTGCGGCTGCGGACGGGCGTCAAATGGCGATCGCGAGCTGGGCTGCCATGGTGGGGGCCGTGATCCTCTCGCGGGCGATCGAGGATCCGGAACTGTCGCAGGAGGTTCTGGAACAGACGCGTTCCTGGATCGATGCAGGCATCGACCGGGCTTCCACCAGTTCGTGACCGGGGATGCGGCTGGCCTGTCGAGCGGCCGATCTGTCGGTCGGTTGGCCGATGCCCGCCGACTCCGCACAACGCGCCGTGTCGGCGGCGAGGCGGGACCCTACATGGGTTTGCCTCGGCGTCCCGGCAGACGTCGGGCGCGGCGACTTTCAGCCGCGTCCGTGCCGAGGCCCAGCCCAGTTCCCGCGGTCATCTTGCCCGTTGCACCGCCCAGGTCGAAGCCGGGCCGATCGACGGCATCATGTCGCGTCAAGCCATCTGAAGCCTTGCCGGATATCTTGTCCTGACCGGGCGTGGTTTTGCGGCTGCCTTTCGGGGCTGACGTGCCGGGTTGTTTCTCGACCATGATCCTGTGTCTCCTGGGTGCGTTGAGTTGGGCAAGGGGTGAAAGGCGCTCTCCTAGTGATCGCCGGTCCGGATGGTTTCGGCACCCTTCACGTGATTGACCCTGCCCAAGGTGGTCTCGAGCGCGCGCCGCAATTTTTTGGCAGCTCCCGAATAGGCGCCTTCAAGCGTCGCGGCGCGTTTGCTGGCCGCTTCCGGCTGGCGTCCCTCCAGGCGTGCCTCGATGAGGCAGCGCTTGTCGGAAGAGCCGGTCTTCTTGCCGTCCTGGTCGCTGAGGTGCACCTCGATACGGGTGATGTGCTGACTGAAGCGGTCCAGACGGTTGTGGATCTCGGCCGAAATACGGGCGGACAGGTCGTCCCCGCCGGCCACGTTCTCGTCGGTGTTGATCTGAATTTGCATGACTGCGTCCCTTTCTCGAACCACCGCCCGGCGCTCAAAAGCGGCTGCCGGGGAGGGTGCTGTAGCCGACTCGAGCCGGCGTGAAAGGAGATCGCCGACCCTTGGCTGACTGAACCATAGCCCCGCCCGGTCGGGCGCGGGCTGATGTCGATCAACCTCGTGCCGGGACCATCCACCCGCAGCCGACGAGGGTGGATGGGATGCTGCGGGGCGGGAGAGAGGCTGCGCCTATCCAGCTCATTCTTCAGACGGCGGCTTCCTGCCACCTGATTGCCATCCCCCCTGATGGCTTGGGGAACATCCTCTGCCACGCGTAGAGCGCGTGCAGGCTGGTGACCCGAGCCGCTCAGCGGGATAGCCCTGCCCAGGAAACTGCGCGTCCGCCTCGCGCTTGAAAACATCGTGGAAATTGGCTTTGCCCGTAACGGCTTCCCTGCATCAAAATATCGGGAGAAGGCGCCTTCGAATCTCCAGGGGCTATTCAACAATCAGGATTGCCCATGCCCCAGACCAATGCTTCCGATCCTTCAGGCTCACTTGTCGAAAGGCTGGACCTGCCGCCTTTGGATCAAGGCCCACTCGACAATATGACCTTCACCGTGAAGGACAATATCGACATTGCAGGCCATCGCACCTCCTACGGCAGTCCGGCTTGGCGGGACACGCATCCGGCGCCGGTGCACAACGCGCTTTGCGTGGACCAGCTTCTCGCTGCGGGCGCACGCTGCGTGGGCAAGGTCGTTGCCGACGAATTCACCTATAGCCTGGATGGTGAAAGCCAGTTTTTCGGCACCCCGCGCAATGCAAAAGCTCCCCGGCGCATCCCCGGCGGATCGTCCAGCGGGTCTGCGGCCTCCGTTGCGAACGGATTGGCTGATGTCTCAATCGGGACGGATTCGGGGGGCTCGGTAAGAGTCCCGGCCAGTCTTTGCGGTCTCTGGGGGATGCGCCCGTCGCTGCACCGGATTTCAGAGGCCGGGGTGTTGCCCTTCATGCCAGGGGTCAGCACGGTGGGCGTGCTGGCGGCCCGCTTCGCCGATCTGGATAGGGCGGCGCGGGTTTTGTTGCGCAGCGGATCGAAGCCGGTGACGCCGCTTTCGCGGATACTGCTTTTGAGCGATGCGATGGAGATCGCCGATCTTGCTGTACAAGAGCAGGTGCGCCAGTCGCTGGACGACATCGCGCGCCGCACCGGCATTGCCGTCGAGCCGATCCGTTTCGCCCAGCTCATTGGAGAAGACATTCCGTTGAGCACCTGCAATGTGGGGGCGCTGCGCGATCTGCAGACCGCGGAATTCCAGAGCACGCTTGGCAACTGGATCGAGACGGTGCAACCGGAACTCGGGGTCACCTTTTCCATGGCCTATGAGAATGTGCGGCGGTTCGATCGGCTTTCCGCCCTCAAGAGCGTGACGCGTTGCGAGCGGCTCTTCGAACAGATTAATGCTGCGCTTCCCGCAGGCACTGCAATCTGTTTTCCAACCACGCCGGTCATTGCGCCGTTGAAGGGGGCCTTGAATACGCTCGACGCGGTGATGGATTTCTACAACCGCACGATGACGATCACCGCATTTTCCGGGGTTGCCCGTCTGCCCGAGATTTCGGCCCCATTTCTGAGCGTTGAAAGCTGCCCGGTCGGACTTTCCTTTGCCGCAGGCCATTATCAAGACGAGTTTCTGCTCTCAGCACTAAAAAGGATATTGGCGGCCGCGACGTCCTGATGCTTGCATCGACATCGGTGTGGCGACGGCTACGCCTCTCACTGTCAGTGGCGTTTCGTTCAACACCCGACGGCCATCAATCCACTTGCCCCCACGCACCTTGGTGGGCGGCAAAGGCTGGATAACCGGCATATGCGCCGGGGATCATCTGGCGCTCAGGTTGGCGGGTTGAAATAGGCTTCGGTAAAGGCTGTAAAGGCCTGGATAATTGGCCGTTTGAGTGCCGCGCCGCGATGGGCAAGGGCAATCTGATGCTGCGGCGGGTGGCCTGCAAGGGGCACCCGGACGACCGGACTGCCATCGTAGCAGGGGCCGTCCGGCAGGTCGGTCGCCAACAGGCCGACACCAAACCCGTTGGCCACCATTGAGCGCAGCATTTCAATCGAGCCGGTTTCGTGGGCCACCCGCACCGGGACACTGGCATTCTGCAACAGCGACAGAAAATAGCCACGGCTGTGCGGCAGGTTCACCAGGATGATCGGCTCCTGTGCCAGTTCTGCGCCGCGCAGACTGCTTCGTCCTGCAAGCCTGTGCCCCTGCGGCAGAAGGGCATAGGGCTCGGCCGCGGCCAAGGGCCTGATGACGAAATCTGACGGAATGCCGAAATCATAGAGCAGCGCCAGGTCAATCCGGCCCTCGCTGAGCCAGTCGAACAGCGTTTGCAGGTCGCCTTCAAGGATGCGGACTTCAGCGTCGGGGCGGGCTTCCAGAAAGCCGCGCACCAACTGCGGCGCGTAGCGCGGGCCAAGGGTGGAAAACACCCCGAGATGCAGAAATTCCGGCGTTCCCTCGCCGCAGCTCAGGACCCAGCGCGCCTGCTTTTCCAATTCGCGCAGTTGGGCGAGCTTGTGCTGCCCGAACGGGGTGAGTTCCATCCCGCGTCCGGGGATGCGGATGAAGAGCTTCTGCCCGAACACCTCCTCGCAGCGGGAAATGGCCAGCGAAACCGCGGGCTGAGAGGTATTCAGCGCGCGGCTTGCCGCGGCGGTGCTGCCTGTGTCCGCGACCGCCAGCAGGACTTCGACCTGGCGGAAGTTCAATGGTATATTCAAAAGAGAATATCCTTTATATCACCCTCTTATTTCCGAGTATATCCAGCCGCACGCTATCCTCCAGCAAACAAATGATGGGGGATGCATGTTCGAAACTGACAAGCCGGCAGGCCGCAGGCCGCTCGAGGGTGTTCGGGTGCTGGATTTCTCCCGTGTCCTGGCCGGGCCCTACTGCACGGCGCTGATGGCCGATCTGGGTGCGGAGGTGATCAAGGTCGAGCCCCCCGCGGGCGACGACTACCGCCATATCGGTCCGTTCAAGGACGGCGAGAGCCTGCTGTTCCAGTCGGTGAACCGCGGCAAGAAATCCATTGTCCTGGATCTGAAGTCCGAGGAAGGCGCTGCAGCGGCCCGTGCGTTGGCGGCGGAGTGCGACGTGCTGGTCGAGAACTTCCGCCCCGGTGTGATGGAGCGGTTCGGGCTGGGGGCGCAGACGCTGTGCGCGGCCTGTCCCCGGCTGGTCTACGTTTCCGTGTCCGGGTTCGGCCAGACGGGCCCGAACCGGATGCAGCCGGCCTATGACATCATCATCCAGGCGATGAGCGGGCTGATGGATATCACCGGCGCCGAAGACGGCCCGCCCATGATGGTCGGCGAAGCCTTTGCCGATGTTGCGGGCGGCCTGTTCGCGGCCTTCGGGGCGATGGTGGCTCTGTTCGACCGCAGCCGAAGCGGCAAGGGGCGGCACGTCGATCTGGCGCTCTACGACGCGTTGGTGTCGATGATGCCGGTCGCGGCCTGTCGGGCTCTCATGGCGGGCGAGACGCCAAGGCGGACGGGCAGCAAACATGCGCTGTCGGCCCCCTTTGGCACTTATCCGGCAAGAGATGGCGGTTTCACCGTCGCGGTGCTGAACGACCGGCTGTTCGAGCGCTTCGCGGCCGCCATCGGCGCGCCGGACCTGGCGGACGATCCGCGTTTTGCCAGCGATTCCTTGCGGCGGCAGAACGAACCGGCGCTGGCGCAACACATCGAAAGCTGGTCCGCCGACCGCAGCGCGACGGAGGCTGTGGCGATTCTGTCCGAGGCGGGCATTCCGGCCGCGGCCCTGTGCTCGGTGTCCGAGGCCTGGGGTTCGCCGCAAGCGCAGGCGCGCGGGCTGGCATCGACGGTGGATCATCCCGCCCTTGGCACGGTCACCGTGCCGGAGCAGCCAGTGCATTTCAGTGGTGCGCCACGGGGCGGACGTCAGTCGGCGCCCGCCCTGGGCGCCCATACCCAGGACATTCTGCAACAACTGCGGCACAAGCCGGGAGAGCCCCAATGAGCGTTGACCTGAACAGCGAAGAGCAGGCCGTCATCGACCAGATCGAACGGTTCTCCGGCAAGGTCCTGGCACCTGCCGCCGCCGAAATCGATGCGAAGTCCCGATTTGCGACCCTGCATCGTCCGGCGTTGGCCGAGATGGGCATCATGGGGATGAACCTGCCCGAAGCTCATGGCGGCATCGGCTTGTCCGGGCCGGCGCTCTACCACGCGGTGGAGGCCATCGCGGCGGCCTGTGGCTCTACCGCCTCGATGCTGACCGCGCATTTCCTGGCCACGGATTCGCTGCTTCTGGGGGCGGATGAGGCGCTGAAGCAGCGCATTCTGCCCGCCGCGGCGGCGGGTGAGACCCTGGGGGCCTTTGCCCTGACGGAGCCGATGGCCGGCTCCAACCCGGCGGACATGCGCAGCACCGCCACCCGCGAGGGCGACGGCTACCGGCTGAAGGGCTCCAAGTGCTTCATCTCCAATGCGGGGGAGGCGGATTTCATTGTGGTCTACGCCAAGACAGACAATGCTGCCGGCGCCCGCGGGGTCAGCGCCTTTGTGGTGGAACCGGCCAGGATCGACGGGGTGGAGATCGGCAAGCACGAGGAAACCATGGGCCTGCGCGGCGGCCATGTGTTCCCGGTCTCGTTCGACTGCCACGTGCCCGCGGAAAACCGGCTGGGCGACGAGGGCACCGGGTTCCGCACCGCGATGAAGGTGCTGGACAATGGCCGTATCGAAGTGGCCGCGCAGGCCACCGGCATTGCGCGCGCCGCGCTGGATGCGGCTGTGTCCTATGCCCGGGAACGCGAGGTTGGCGGACAGCCGATCGGCAATTTCCAGGGGTTGCAATGGATGCTGGCCGACAGTGCCACCGAACTGGCTGCAGCGCGGGCCCTGGGGTTGCAGGCCGCCCGCAAGCGCGGAACGGGAGAGCGCTATTCGAGGGACTCCGCCTTTGCCAAGCTCTACGCCAGCGAGGCGGCCTGGCGCATCGCCGACCGGGCGCTGCAGATCCACGGCGGATACGGCTACACCCGCGACTTTCCGCTGGAACGGTACCTGCGCGACTTGCGGATCTTCCGGATTTACGAAGGCTCCTCCGAGATCCAGCGAACCATCATTGCCCGCGACCTGCTGAGCTAACTTTTGGCAGGGCCTCGTGCCGACTTTTGCCTCCTTGGAAAATTGCTTAATCGCAGCGAAATCAACGCAGCGATTAAGCAGGGCAAGACTATCCCCTGATACCCCGCCCGGTGATGCCGCAACCGGCGAGGAGGGGCACCTGTTTGCTGGTCTTGCGGGATATCCGTCCATGGCACTCTGGAATAGCATCAAGGTGGGCAAGCTGCGTGTTCGTGTTTGGGGGAACCACGACCCGAGCAACGGCGGGGTTTTGGCGATAAGGGAAAACGGCCGGACCTTTTCGAGGATCGATGCTTCAAATGAGGGAAATACATGGCTGTTCCAACGTCCAAGGCGGAATTGCTGACTGCGATTACGACGGCGTTCGAAAAGCTGATGACGGATTTGGCGAAGGTTCGGCCCAACCACGCACGTGAGGTCACGATGAAGGGCCATGCCAACGGAACCACCATGAGCCCGGCCGATCTGGTGGCTTATCTGGTCGGATGGAACGAGTTGGTTCTGAAATGGCTGGATCGCGACGACCGGGGTGAACCGGTTGATTATCCAGAGACCGGATTCAAATGGAACCAGCTTGGCCTGCTCGCTCAGAAATTCTACGCAGATTGCAGCACAGTCCAATGGCACGAACTGCTGGCCCGTCTGCAGGAGGCGAATGCAGGATTGATCGCGACGATCACGGTCCGATCAGATGAAGAGCTCTATGGCGGCGCCTGGTACGGGAAATGGACCAAGGGCCGCATGATCCAGTTCAATACCTCGTCCGCTTACGCCAATGCGCGAGCCCGGATTCGGGCGGCGACGCTAAAACTCGATCGTGACTGACGGCACGTTGCGCTTCGCCTCGCCTTGATAGACGGCCTCAATGTTGTTGCCATCGGGATCGAGGACGAAAGCGGCGTAGTATCCCGGATGGTAGGCCCGCACTCCGGGTGCGCCGTTGTCGCGCCCTCCGTGGGCCAGGGCCACGCTATAGAAGGTATCGACAATCGCGCGATCTTTCGCCTGGAAAGCGAGGTGATGTCGCCCCGTCAATTCGCCCGCTGCTGTGGCGCTGTCTGCCGAGGATACGATGAGTTCATCGGCCAAGAAGTAGCCGTTGTCCGTGCTGAGAACTGGTATATCCAACACAGACATGACTGCCTTGTAGAAGGTTTCGCTCGCCGCGAGGTCGCGCACGACAAGTTGGATATGATCGATCAAGCGTCCACGGTGCAGTCGGTTTTCTTCCATGTCTTTCTTCCGTTGAACAAGGGGCGGACATACCTTCGCAAAATCGGGAGAAACCGGTAAATTTCAAAGCATCCACTCCCAACGAAGACTGGAAACGACCGGAACAGGACCGATGCCAGCCTCTTTCGGCATCCCGGAATTGTCGGGCTGAAGCGCAGAACAGGCAGTGTTGTGCGGCGATCGGCGGCAACATCGGATCATATACGGCAATCAGCGGAAAATGGCGGGCCGTGCGGGATACCAATGGGCACGATACCCACGCCATACCCCTACCGACTGAACCTTGATCGAAGCGTGCAAGCTACTGGAAAACGTCTTCGCGTCGTCCACTCGGTCGCTTGTCAGGCCGTTGCAGCCCCCGCGTGCTCCGAAAGCAGTTTCCTGGCGATCTCCATGGCCTCCTCGCGAGACGCGGCAAGCTTCATCGGATGGCCCCAGAATTTGGCAAAGGCCACACCGAAAGGCTTGAATGCCATACGCTTGGCGGCGCTCGGCTCAATCACGATCATTGCCAGAACAAATTTCTGCAGTTCGGCCTTGTGTTTCTTCATCCACAGCACGGTGCGCTTCTTTTCTTCCTGGCTGTGCTCGTGGTCTTCGGTCGGAGCGTTGTCGGTCAAGATCACGAACGGTGCGCCGCGCTTAAAGCTTGCCTCTAGCACCTCGAAGTCCTCATCATGGTCGTGATCGGGCCCCTCGTCATAGCTCATCCAGACGAGCGGGAAGTCCGTGCTGTTCAAAGGCATCTATCGTCTCCTTGCCGGGATGGATGGTTTCAATTCGGGCGGATGTGTCGCCACGACATGATCAGCGCGACCGCGCCCGGAAGCGTGACTGCCAACAGCTCCAGGGCAACGAGATGGCCGCCGTCGCGCAATCCATCGAAAACGCCGGTGAGCGTGCTCATGGCGCAAAGGAGACCGCCGAGGACGAGCATGGCCCAGTTGGTCGCGCGCCTTGCGACAAGCGCCAGCAACGGCGGCACGACCCAGGCACCGTAGAATATAGATACGCCCCACAACGCGGCGGGATCGAGCGTCATGGTCTCCATCGTTCCGCCGCTGCCGACATAGGCGTTCAAGTAAGAAAAGCATTGGATTGTGACAAATATTGCGGCGCCAACGGCTGGAACAAGCCATGCGAGTGCAAGCTTGACGGGGTTTTCTTCGATCACGTCAAAACTCCTGTTCAAATGTGTTCGACAGGGCAGTTGAACTGCCGCCCCTCTCGAAGAGGCGCGCGATCACGATCGCCGCGCATGCCTTCTACCTGAAAGCAATAAGGCAGCCGGCAGTCGGCGTCATTGCGCAATTCCGCAATTGCATGTTTCAATCCGGCCAAATGCAAATGCCGAGGCCCATGATGTATGTAGACGCCCATTGCGACTGGCTTGCTTATGTAGATGAGGTTCCTCGCGCTCTCGTCGCGGCGAACGCTGTCGCCAGTCTCGAAACCCTGGAGCAGTCGCCGCGACACCGGCATCAGAAAGCGCAACTGCTTTTCACCGTCCGTGGCGTTATCAACTGCGAGGTTGAAGACGCGGTCTGGATCGTGCCGCCGCAATGCGCGGTGTGGATTCCCGGCGGGCTGCCCCATACCGTTTTCGGTTCGGGCGAGGTGGAGTGCATTTCACTCTTCATAGAACCTCCTGAGGCTCCGAACCTGCCGAATGAATGCTGCACGATCACGGTGTCGAGCTTTTTCAGTCATTTGCTGTTGCGGGCCAACGAGCTACCGGAGCTGTATGACGTCGACGGGCCGGACGGCCGGATCGTGTCCGTTATCTTCGATGAGCTGGCTGCGGCACCGGTCGAAGACATCCGCCTCCCGATTCCTGGCGACCCGCGCCTGAAGAAGCTCACCGACCTGTTGATCGCTGCGCCTGCGGATCATGCGACCGTCGCGGAGTGGGCCTCCCGCGTCGCGCTCAGCGAGCGCAGCCTGAGCCGTATGCTGGCGGAAGAGGTGGGCATGAGTTTCGGCCGCTGGCGCCGCCAGTTGCACATCGTCCTTGCCTTGCGGCAGTTGAGTGCCGGCCAGACGGTCAAGGCGGTCGCCATGGATCTCGGCTATGAAAGCGCCAGCAGTTTCGTGACCATGTTTCGAAAGATGGTTGGCAAGCCGCCGAGCCGCTATCTGCTTGAGCGGCGGCGGTAGGAGCAGCCCGGTGTCATCCGCGATCGCCGCATGGCGAACGCTCCTGTAACTGTAGCGTGCAAGAACATATGGCACTGAGCCGGGATTGAGTGGGAACTGGCGGAAAGAACAGAAAGCGCGCGAAAGTCTGGGAATAGTGGCGCTCAGCGGCAAATGGCGGGGCGAAGACGGCAACGCCGAGAACCACGCCTACGCCATAGCCCTCTGAACTATCGTCATGACACTTTCCCTCGCTCGGCCAGGAAGTCCAGCACAGCCCGAACGCGCGAGGGTAGCGGACCACCTTGGCCGACATGGACGGCGTGAAAATCCTCTTTCTCGCCGCTGTCGAGATTGCTGAGGACCGGTATGAGCCTTCCGGCGGCGACATCTGCGCGCACCGTAAAGTCCGCAAGGCGGGCAAGGCCAACACCCGAAAGCGCCAGATGGCGCAAGCCTTCGCCATCGCTGGCTTGCACCCGGCCGGTGGCAGGTACGAGCCTATCCTCGTCAGTTTCCCGCAGCCGCCAGCCATCAACCGCGCGTGCATACCCAAAGCCAAGTCGATTGTGCTGTTCGAGATCAGCAATGCTGCGCGGCTCGCCGTGGCATTCCAGGTACGAAGGCGAGGCGACGATGGTCAGCGCCGTCTCACCGAGCTTGCGGGCAACGAGGCTTGAGCTTTTCATTGGCCCGGCCCGGACGGCAACATCCGTACGCTCCGCAAGGAGATCAACCACGGCATCGGTTTGTACGATGTCGAGCGTGACGGCTGGATGCTGCGCCAGAAAATCCGTCAGCACTGGCGCAAGTATGTGATTGAAATATGAGGCGCTGGTGTTGATGCGCACGCGGCCCACCGCCTCTTCGCCCATGCCAGCCGTCCGTTCGGCGTCCTCCAGATCGGCGAGGATTCGTGTCGCCCGTTCATAAAACGTGCAGCCCTCGGGCGTGAGTTGAAGCTGGCGCGTCGAACGATTGAGCAACCTCGTGCCGAGCCGCGCCTCCAACCGTGCGATCAGCTTGCTGACCGCCGAGGGCGTCATTCCCGCGATACGCGCTGCGGGCGAGAAACCACCCTGTTCAACCACGCGGACAAACACTTCCATCTCGCCGGATCGGTTGATTTCAATACGCGCCATGATGACTTCATCTCACAAGTGATATTCAAAAATGCAGTCTATTTCATCAAACGCAGCTCGTCTATCTCTCAGCAAATAGAACCGAATGAAGATCGGAGTTCATCATGCCGCTGACGTTCCACGCTCTGACGGACGGGGCCGTCGGGAAATGAACAGCCGGACATTGGCAAGGTCTTCACTGGCCTTCTGGGAGCAACCGGCTTTGCCTCCGTCGCGCCTTTGCAGATGGGGGGCTGTCGAAAGTCGGTGGTGCGGGTCAGAGCCTCGCATCAAGCTTAAATCTCGGTAATGCCATCGGCGCATGGGCGAGCGGCATGGTCATCGGCCACGGCCCGGGCATCGCCTTTGTAGCCGTTGCGGCCGCAATCTTCCCGCTGCCTGCCATAGCCACTGCGTTTCTCGCCTTCAGGACGACAAACGCAGGAGATCGCACCCGTCAACCAAATCAGACCACCCAAATGACAGGATCGAATTACGATGCCAACTAAGTATTCAGCGGTGCCCCCCTGTCGAGCGCGCGTCAAAAACTCCCTTCGTCCCGGAACCTTTGCCATTGCGTTTGCACTCGCCTCAGCTCTTTCCGGGCTGGCCATGGCTCAGGATCAGGAGCCCAACTGGGTCGGTACGTGGATGGCGAGTCCGCAGCCGATCTGGGGGGCGGATTTCCCGTTCCCGACCAAGATTCCGGTATCTGCAAGCGATCAAACCTTCCGGCAAGTCGCGCAGATCAGCCTTGGCGGTTCGCGCGTGCGTTTGGTTTTCTCCAATTCATATGGAGAAAAGCCCCTGCGGATTGGCGGCGCGAGTGTTGGATTGGCCGGCGAGAACGGCGCGATGATCCCCGGCACACTCCACCAAGTAGCTTTTGGCGGCCAGGATGGGACCATCATCCCGCCCGGTGCGCCGGTTGTCAGCGATCCGGTGGACATGGCGGTCGAGGCCCGGTCTGACCTCGCTGTCTCGATCTATCTGCCCGAAGATACCCCGCTGACCACATTCCATTGGGATGGACGCCAGACGGCATGGTTCGGGGACGGAAATCTCATCGCAGCGGAAGATTTCCCCGCGGCATCTGCGACGGACGCCCGCGTGCTTCTGACTGACGTGCTGGTCGATACGCCGAATGAGGGGGCCGTCATCGTCATCGGGGATTCGATCACCGATGGGAATGGCGCAACTCTGGATGCCGATACCCGCTGGTCCGACTTTCTTGCCGAAAGGCTTGCGCCGCATCGGATTGCTGTACTGAACGCCGGAATCTCGGGTGGCAGGCTGCTTCAGGATAAAATGGGCGTGAACGTCGCTGCGCGACTACAGCGCGATGTGTTCTCGCAACCGAATGTGAAGGCAGTGGTCCTTCTGATCGGCATCAACGACATTTCCTGGCCCGGTACGAATTTCGCACCTGATCAGACGCGCCCAACCCTCGATCAGATGATCGCCGGTTATCGGCAGGTCATTGAGCTGGCCCGCGCCAACAACATCCGTCTGATCGGGGCGACCTTGCCGCCATTCGAGGGGGCGCTGAGCGGAACGCCACTCGGCAACTACTATCACCCGGATAAGGACGCGCTCCGCCAGGAGGTTAACCGCTGGATCAGGGAAAGCGGTGCCTTCGATGCCATCGTGGATTTCGACGCCGTTCTCCGTGATCCCGGACATCCCACGCGGCTCATAGCAGCATTCGATTCCGGGGATCATCTTCATCCCGGCGACGAGGGCAATCGCGCGATGGCAGAGGCTGTCGACCTTGATGCTCTGCTCGGTCGCTGACCCATCAACTGAAACCAAAAGGACCTTCTCATGGAATATCGCTCCCTTGGAAACTCCGGCCTCAAGGTGCCGGTCCTCAGCTTCGGTGCCGGCACGTTCGGTGGCTCCGGCCCTCTGTTCAGCAACTGGGGCACGTCCGATGCGACCGAGGCACGCCGTCTCGTGGACATTTGCCTGGAAGCCGGCGTCAACCTGTTCGATACCGCCGATGTCTATTCGCAAGGCGCGTCGGAAGAGGTGTTGGGCGAGGCAGTTAAGGGGCGGCGCGACACGGTGCTGCTTTCAACCAAAACCAGCCTGCCGATGGGTGACGGGCCGAACGATGCGGGTTCCTCGCGCTTCCGGCTGATCCGGGCCGTCGAGGATGCGTTGCGCCGCTTGCAGACTGATTACATCGACCTGCTGCAACCTCATGCCTTCGATGCAAGCACGCCTGTCGAGGAAGTTCTTGCGACACTCGATATGCTCGTTCGCGCCGGCAAGGTCCGCTATGTCGGCATCTCGAATTTCTCCGGCTGGCAGATCATGAAATCGCTCGCCGTCGCCGACCGCTTTGGCTGGCCGCGCTATGTCGCCAATCAGGTCTACTATTCGCTGGTCGGGCGCGATTTCGAATGGGATTTGATGCCGCTTGGAGCGGATCAAGGACTTGGCGCAATGGTCTGGTCGCCGCTTGGCTGGGGTCGGTTGACGGGGAAAATTCGGCGCGGCGCGCCATTGCCCGAAGGCAGTCGTCTGCACGAAACCGCCAGCTTCGGACCTCCGGTCGATGACGAACATCTCTACCGCGTTGTCGATGTGCTGGACGCAGTGGCAGAGGAAACCGGCAAGACCGTTCCCCAGATCGCGTTGAACTGGCTGCTGCAACGTCCAACTGTTTCCTCGGTCATTGTTGGCGCGCGCAACGAGCAGCAGCTTCGCCAGAACCTTGGCGCAGTCGGGTGGACCCTGACGCCTGAACAGATCGCCAAGCTTGACAAGGCTAGCGCCGTTACCGCGCCTTATCCGCATTTTCCCTACCGGCGGCAGGAAGGCTTCGCACGACTTGACCCACCTATCGCGGGGTAGGGGACGGCGATGCGTCGGCGCTCAGCCTGCGATGTAGAAAAGCCGATCGGGCAGACCTGGAGCCTGCCAGGCGTAGCGCTATCTGCGGCACACAGGCTCTTGTCGGCGCCAATCAGCGGGTATGGCGGGCAGAAGTCGATGAAACAGAGAACTACGTTTGCGCCTTAGCCCTCCCAAATTAACGTGAGAGCGACGTGCAGAACGCCTTGGATTTCTTGTAACGCAGGGACCATCCGTGCTTCTGGCCACCATGAACCCAATCGGGAGTGAAAACGCCGGGATATGTTACCTCGATCCAATCCCGCAACGTGACCCATTGCTTGAACGCGTCCGGCCCAATCCAGTCGCGGATAGTCGTATCGTCTGGCGGCGCTGATTTGTCGGTGATCCGGCTTCCAACCTCGGGCGAATATTCCATGCAGCAATCCCTCGTGTCCGCGAGAGCATCGCAAATACGGCAAGGACGGGAAGGGAAGGGGGCATGAAGTCCCGGTGAACAGCACAGCGGGTATATTCAGCAAAGGGTGGTCTTACCTGCCCACGGCGGTTTCGTTCCAGGTCTGTGCCTGAAGGCGGCTCATCCTTTCTCCAGAAGACGCTCGAAGACGCTCTCCACGTCATCGAGAAATGCACTCCATTCCCCGTCTTGCTCGATGCCGACGATGCGCAGCAGGAAGAGACCCTCGACTGCCAGCAGAGCGACCCGGGCGGCCTGCGCATCGCTCGCTCCGCCGTCCAGGCGCTTGAACATGGAACGGTACCACTGGCGGGTTTCCATGATGTTTTGCGGGTTCTGGATGTAAGCAATCATCAGTCCGGCCATTTTGGCGTTCATGGCCGCCTGCGAGCTCCGCATGACCTTGATGTACTTTCGGACGAGGTCTGCTGGCGCAACGCCGTCCGCTTCACCAAGTAACGCGTCGAATTGACCTGTCCAGCGCTCGATCAGAGCGCGGACCAGATCGTCCTTGGATGTGAACGAGTACTGGACGCCGCCCTTCGAGATGCCGGCAGCCCTGGCCAGGGCATCGATGGTCAGGCCAGCTGCGCCTTCACTGCGAACGATCCCTTCCGCGATTTCGAGCAATCCCTCACGCGTGATCGTTGGCTTCCTGCCCAATTCGACGCTCCTTCACCATCGACAGTCATTGAAATCCATACGTATGTATTTATATCAGTGAGCGCAATCCTTATTCAGGTGAATGATGTCGTCCACTTCTCTCTCGGGCAACCGCTGGTTTGTCCTCGTCGCTGTCATGCTGGCCTTCCTCCCGGTGGTGCTGGACATGACAATCCTTCATGTCGCCGTCCCGACGCTGACGCAATCGCTGAATGCCTCTGGCATCGAAGTGCTTTGGATCATAGACATCTACCCGCTTCTGATGGCAGGGCTTCTGGTGCCTATGGGCACACTCGCAGACCGGGTTGGAAACCGCAAAATCCTGCTCATCGGCCTTGTCACCTTCGCAACGGCCTCGACATGGGCCGCCTTTGCACAAAGTCCCGCAATGCTGATTGCCGCGCGTTTGCTTCTGGCCCTGGGCGGTTCGATGATCATGCCGTGCGTGCTCGGCCTTATCCGCAAGACCTTCGAAGACGAGCGCGAGCGCGCCATGGCTCTCGGCCTTTGGGGCATGGTCGGAGCCGCCGGCGCTGCGGTCGGGCCGCTTGTCGGTGGCGCTCTTCTGGAGCACTTCTGGTGGGGGTCGGTATTCCTGATCAATGTGCCGGTCATGCTGGTGGTCGCGCCGGCCTGCTATGTCCTGCTCCCACGCGTCGAAAAGACGACGCCCGGAAAGTGGGCCATCGGCCAGGCGTTGCTGCTGATCGTCGGCATGATATCACTCGTCTACGGCATCAAGGCCGGCTTCGGCGGCAAGCAGCCGCTGGCGATCATCGTCCTCGTCATTGTCTTCGGCATCGCGTCCATGACGCTTTTCGTGCGCAAGCAACTCAGGTCGCCAGAGCCGATGCTGGACCTGTCGCTCCTGTCTCATCCCGCGATCGTCGCCGGCCTGATCATGGCCATCGTCGCATCGGGCGCGCTGGCGGGTGTCGAGCTGACGCTGGCACAGGAACTGCAATATGTGCTGGGGAAGACGCCGCTCCAGGCCGGCATCTTCATGATCCCCATCATGGCGGCGGCAGCCGTTGGCGGCCCGGTCGCCGGCTATCTGTCCAACCGGTTCGGATTGCGGCTGGTCGCCACACTTTCGTTTGCGATCTCGGCCGGGGCGCTGGTGTATCTCGCGCAAAGCGACTTCCATCAGCCGGGTTTCCTCATTCCGTTCGCGCTTGCCCTTCTCGGGCTCACGCTCAGCATCGGGCTGACAGCCTCGTCGATCGCCATCATGGGCTCCGTCGATGCCAGCAAGGGCGGTGCCGCAGGCTCGCTGGAGGCGACGGGCTATGAACTGGGTACCGGGCTCGGGATCACCCTGTTCGGCGTTTTCATGTCGAGCGCGTTCAGCCGCGCCATCGAGCTGCCATCCAGCCTGTCAGAGACTTTGGCCGACCAGGCTTCGCGCACGATCGGTGATGCCTACATCGTTGCCAGGGAGCTTCCCGGCGAGCAGGGTGCGGCATTGATCGAGGCAGGCAAGGCCGCCTTCACGCAGACGCATGCGGCTCTTTTGACGACGGCTGCCGTGGTGATCGCAGCGCTGGCGGTCGCGGTGTTTTTCACTCTTGCCGGGTATCGCAGCCTTTCCCGCCCACATCATTGACTGGCTTTCGAAGAGGATCGACCCTGCAGATCATTGAGACCGAGCGCCTGATCCTGAGGCCGTTTCGGGAGGGGGATGCAGCGGCCCTTTTCTCTTATCTGCGCGCACCCATCGCCACCTGCTTCCTCTCGCTGAAGCCCGCAGATCTGGCCGAGGCGGAGACCGAGGTCAAAAAAACGCGCCCTCGACGGGGGCCGCGTGGCGATATGCCTGAAGGCAGGCCGGTCAGGTCATCGCCGGCGATATCGCACTGTAGAGGGCAATCGGCGGTGAATGGCGGAGGGGGTGTCCGGCGAACCTGATATTTAACTATCAGAAATTATTTATATTTCTGATCTTGTTTTCGCTATGTGCCCGCATTCGTGTCCGCTTCTGTGGGGGCGTCTTCGACAGTCCGCGGCAGGCTGCGGATCCAGTCGTCAACCTCGTCTTCAAGCCATCGGACGGTGCCCGGTGACACCTGTAGCGGAGCAGGGAACGTCCTGGCCGCAATATAGCGGTAGATGGTTGAGCCCCCCAGGCTTGTTTTCGCCTTCACTTCGCGCAGTTGAAGAAGCCTCACGTTTCTGCCTCCCCATGTTCTGAGATTGCGGGTTGTCCGAGTGTTTCGACCGGGACGAAGTGCGGTGCGAGGCCATCGGGCTCGAAGCGGAGGCGGGTCTCGCCCTGGATGAACCAATGCATGTCACAGGTGCCCGGCTCGAGCTCGCTGTCGCGAATGAGGCCGTCCACCGACGTGTTGCAGCTCTCATATTCCCCGTCGATCACGATCCAGTTCACCTCGACCGGGATCTGAGGGGGTGCAGACCACGTGCCATCGTCGTGCACCGTCAGGGTGGCCTCGCCGCTGCCTCGTTCGTCGAGAATGTGATGATGTCACCCACCGCCAGCGGCGCGGCGAGGTGCTGCCATTCGTCTGCACCGTCATGCGTGCCGTTGACAGGCACGAGAGACCAGGAGCCGTCCGGATTGCAGCGGGCGAACGCAGACGGGTCCTCCTGCATCGGCGGGCTGATCTCATCGAGCCAGTTGGCGGGGAGATATTTCGCTTCGGTCACGATCACGTCTCCTGCGGTTTGCGGGGGGGTGCCGCCGGCGGACCAGGGAGGACAATCCGCCGGCGGCGTTCCCGCGCGGTGAGAAAGGAGCATCGCGCGGGAATTCCTCGTGTCTCAGGCGGGGCCGGCCATCCCGAGCGCCTGCATGTAGAGGTCGAGGATCGCCTCTTCCTCCTCGCGCTCGTGCGGCTGCTTCTTGCGCAGGGAAATGACCTTGCGCAGGATCTTCGCGTCGAAGCCGGTGCCCTTGGCCTCGGCGTAGACCTCCTTGATGTCGTCGCCGATGACCTTCTTCTCCTCCTCGAGCCGCTCGATGCGCTCGATGAAGGCGCGGAGCTGGTCCGCTGCAATTCCGCCTGCATCACTCATGTGTCGGTTTCCTTCTGGTCGGGCAGGGGACGCCCCTGCCAGGGCGTGAGGTCGGTCTCGTCGTCGTGCTGCCGGCGCAAGCCCATGGTGAGAGAGGCCACGCCGGCAAGGGTCGCCGCGACGAGCACAAACAACGCCGCGCAAAACGCGGTCCCCAAGACAATGAGGGCGAGGGTGGCGAGCTGGCTCATGCGGCACGGTCATCCCGGCCGGGCGCCAGCGCGCCGGCATGGCTGCGCAAACGCTCCATCAGGGCGGCGCAGGCCTCGTGCTCGAAGTTCAGCGGGCATTCGGGATTCGGGGTGATGATCCGAAACGCAGCCTCTGGGCCGTGTGCCTCGATCTCGTCTTGCGCGAAGCTCTCCCTGAGATCGGCAATGTCGACCCAGCCGCGCGTCTCAGCACCCGTTCGCAGCACATCGGCCATGCGGTCGATTATGTCGGGCCGGTCAGTCATGACCGGCCTCGTCGCGCTCCGGTGCTTCACCCGTCTCCGCACGGGCTCTTGCCGCAATGGCGGCAAGAGGGCCGACCTCTTCGGACAGATTGCGGGCGAGAATGGTGAGCGTCTGGTCGCGCAGGATCTCCAGCAGCGCCTCGGCAAGAGGGCCGGCGCCTTCCCAACCGTCGAAACAGTCTGGATCCGAGTGGTAGAAGGTGAAGGCCTCGCGCCGGCCGTCATCCCTGTAGCTGCAATCGCTGGCGATCCGGTCGAAGTTCTCGACCGTGACCTGGCGTGAAATTGTCTCGGTGGCGTCCGCCGCGATCAAGGCGAGGCGGGCGACCTCCCGAAAGTCACTGGCCTGCTGTGCAAGGTCCGTGCGGCGATACTCCGGATTCTCCGCGCGCATCCGTGCGTCATGAGCGCGCTCGGCTTCACACATGGGCTCGCATGGAAAGATCCACTCTCGCGAGGAGAGGTCGCGGATCATCAGGGTGCGGCCGAACGCATTGCGGCTGATGAGCCTGCTGCCGTCGATCTCTGCCGGCATGTCGAGCCGGTCATCATGACGGACCTCGCCTGCCTCAGCCGCCTCGCCTGCTGCCGAGCCGGCGGCGCCGCGCAGAAAAGCGCGACGCGTGATGCGCGTGGTGGCGTTGCCGGTCACGGCTTCACTTCCAGCGAACAGCCCCGGTTTTCCAGAAACCGGATTGTCGACTTGTCGTCGATGACGGCGTACTCGGCGTTGGTCAGGCGCACGGCAAGCTTGCTGGCGAAGACCTCCAGCGCCTCGATGCGGGCGAGGAGGCTTGCCACGGTCGGCGCCTCCTGCGCCTGCGCTTCCGCTGTATCGCTGCCGGCGGCTTCGTCGCCTTCGGCCGATACGTCGGTGTCCAGCGACTTGAGGTCCACCGCGAGAAGCGAGGTCAGTTCCCGGTGAAGCCGCGCGGCTTCCGTCGGAGACAGGAGGTGGAGGGCCGCCTCATCGGCGCTGCCCGTGTTCCGGGACAGCGTGAGCTGGATGTGACGGGCAGGGGTGCGCCCGGCACTGACGAAATGGCTTTGATCGGATGACACTGACATGGGACCTCCATCGGGGTAGCGATGGAGGAGTGTTACCCAAATCGGGTATATACGAAACCCCAATATGGGATGTGCATTTGGCGGAGGTGTATGCTGCTTTGGTGGTTGGCCTCAAGGTGCCCCGTTTTGAGTCTGGACGGTGGGCACCGTTCATCTCCTGCGGTGGTGGTTGCGTGGGGGAAGTCGTGTTGTTTCTGTTCTGTGTGTGAGGCGAAGGGGAGCTCTGCTTGCTTGGCTCTTTTGGGTGTCCTGGTGCACGCGAGCAAAAAGCGATCATTGCTAGCATCCGCCGGTAGGGCGTCGTGCAGCAGAAGCTCTGTTTCAAGTAAGAAGTGACTTGGGAAGGGGGGCTCTTTCAGTCGCCAAAAAGGCCGTGCGTATGTGGCGGGGAATTTTGTCCGTATATCGGGCGAGATTCTCTATGGGGTGGGAATGATCCCTTGCAATACCTTCGCGAAATTTGACGTGAGGCGCATTCGTATGAATGCTGTTATATGAGAGATATCAATTATTTGATGTCGTAATTTGTGTATGCGTTACGGGAGGTGAAATGTCTATGGATGAAGATCGGCGCAATATAGAGCGCCTTATTGGGTCTCTCCCGGCTTGGGCTTTTTCTCGGGTCGAGGCGCTATTGCGTCAACTAGATCCTCGATCTGACGCAGTGCCACCTGCTGAACCGCTGGTGGAAGACGATCATAAAGACCCAAGAGATAGTCGCGCTCACCGTCAGTCATAAGTGTCGGATCATCCAGGACTTCGGCCTTTGTTACCCCGTAGATTTTGGCGGCCTTAGCGATGCGGTCTGCGGTGAGCTCTCGCTCACCGCGTTCGATCTTGATGTAGCCGGACTTGGATAGGTCAAATTCGGCGGCCGCTCTTTCCTGCGTCCACCCTCGACCTTCGCGTAGAAATTTCAGACGGTTACCCATGTCGGGGATAATGCCGACGTCTTGCGGGTTTGTCGCAACCCAATATGGGGTTGCATAATTACCCAATATGGGTAACTTACTTTGCATGACACTCTCCGATTACATTCGCCTGAATGGCCTCTCAACTCACGGATTTGCCGTGCGCATGGGAGGAGTGACCGCATCGGCTGTTGTCAAATGGATGCGGGGGGAAAGGGTTCCTCGACCGGACCAGATGCGTCGCATCTTTGAGGTTACCGGAGGAGCAGTCTCACCCAACGATTTCTTCCTTAATTCCGAGCGTGGGTTAGTTCGTGAGGTTCCCTCATGAGCGGCTTGGTTCACTCCCGACCCATCGTTCTCTCTCCGCACATCCTCTCCCTCATCGTCTCGCCCGGCTCCCGTCGGGCGTACCCGCCGGCCCGCGCGGTTGGGTGTCTCGCGCGGGCCGGCCTCCCTGTCGGTGTGTGGCCGGCGCCCCGCGAGGCGGTACGGGGCGCCGCTGCCGGCTGGCGGGGGGGCGATCCCTTGCACCGGCTTGCCGCCTGACGGTGCGGCGATCCGGAGAATGGCCGTGTGCGGCCGGTCCGCACAGGTCCAACCGTCTTCCCGTGTTTGGAGGCCCTGCGCAGGCGGGGCCGGTTCTGGAGGCATGACATGAGCGCAGTGAAGCCCCGTCCGCGCGGCTCCGTTCACGATGCGATCACCCGGGCGTTCGACGAGATCCAGCAGCGCACCGGCGAGCAGGGCATCGCGGCGGCCGCCGCGACACTCGGCGTGTCGCAATGGCTGCTCTATGCGGCCTCCGATCCCGACCGGGATGGCGAGCTTTCGCTCCTGCGCGCCGGGTTGCTGACGCAGGTCTATGGCATCCGGGAGCTGGCCGAATGGCTGGCGGACAAGGCGGGGTGTGACCTGGTGGAGCGGACGCCGGCCAGCGGGCCGGGGTTTTCCGGTGTTCTGGCCGCTCTTGGCCAGACGGTGCAGGACCTCTCGGACCAGCATCTTTCCGATGACGATGTGCGCAACATCCAGGCGCTCATCCGCAAGCTGCACGGGCTGATGGCGACGGACCGCGCTTCGGCCGGGGCCCGCCTGCAGGAGGTGCACTGATGAGCGTGTGGTCGCCCGCACTGGAAAGCCGGCTCGCGGAGATGGTGGGCCGGGGGCACACCTCGACCGAGATCAGCGCCGTGCTGGGCGTGAGCCGCAGCGCCGTGATCGGCAAGGTGCACCGGATGGGACTGGCGTTCAGCCGCGCACGCCTCCGGCGCCCGCAGCGCCCGGGCTCCGGCCGTGCACGGGCGCGGGCCAGATCCGCTCAGACCGCACAGGGCAACCCGGCGCGGGGGAGGGTGCTTCTGCCGGATGGACCCGCGCCGGAGGAGGCTGTGCCCGTTGCAGCGGGGGCGGACCCGATCGGCCCGCGCGAGGCGGTGACGCTGATGGAGCGCCAGCGCAGCCAATGCCCGCGCCCGCTCTGGCCGGACGATGTCACCCCTACAGCAGAGGCGGCCTTTGTCTGCGGTGCGCCGACGGCACCGGGCTCCAACTGGTGCGCGTGGTGCCACACGCAGGTGTTCCAGCCCCGCATGACCACACCGCACAGGAGGGGACGATGAGACCGCATGAGTAGACCGGCTCTCAGACCGAAGCCGATCCGCTGGCCGGCTGGCTGGCGGCGCAGACGCTGCGGCTGAACGCGGGGCGGGCGCGGCGCATGACGCTGCTTGTCGCCGGGGCGCTGGCGTTCGGGCTTGCCCTGGCGCTTGCCGCCTGTGCGGCGCCGACCGATGGGGGCGGGGTGCTGCCCCCGGATGCATGGAAGCAGCGGGCATGAGCGCGGTGCTGTTCACACCGGCGGAGCGCGCGCATGTGCGGCGCGTGCTGGCGCTCTTCGTCTGTGCCGCCGGGATTGCCGGGCGCGACAGGCGTGAGAGCGAGCGTAAAGACGCGGGGGAGAGCCGGGCGTCGCTTGCGGCGTTTCGCGCTGGCCGGTTTGTCCGCGATGCGGCGCTGGTGGAGGTCGGCGTCTGGTGCGGCGTTGGCCTTGCGGAGTTGAGACGGGCGGCGGCGGTGGCCGGCGCACGGGACCGGCGGTTTTCAACGGCAGGGAGGGATGCGGCATGAAGAGGATTTCCGAGACGCTCATGGCGATGGCGCCGACGGGGCATCCGCTGGTGGACGCGGCGCGCGACGCCCTCAAGCTGCCGGCCCGCAACCATGCGCCGGTTGAGGGCGATCACTGGCGCCCGGCCTGCGACCGCTTCGTGCTGCCGGGGGATTGGCCTGACGTCCTTCAACGGGCTTTTGGCGACGCGGAATCCATGCTTGCTGCAGCCACCAATGCGCGCGTTCCCCTGGTCCCGTGCTTTGTCGAGCACGACGCCATAGCTCTTTACTGCCATGGGGCGGTCGAAGCGCCGACAGTCACCGTCTTCGTCAGGCCCTCGCGAGTGGATGCCCCGCTGCCGGTGTGCAGCTTCGTCATGGACCACGGTGAGGGCAGCGGGTTTCTCGCGCCATCCGCCTCCATCCATTTGGAGGCTGGTGCATATGCCTTTGGCTACTGCGATGACCAAGGGGAGAACAAGGACCCGGCGTTCTTCGATCTGATGAAGGTTGCCGTGGCAACGCTTGCCGCGCTTTCCAGCCCGCGTGTCACCAGCGTGCGCTGGGTTCTGCCGTCGATGCTGGACCGGGCCCGCGCGGCGCGCAGCCGCCGGCGTGCGCAGGTTGGCGCGCCGCTTGGCTCCTACAACAAGGTCGAGTTCGTTCTGCCAAAGACGGCGCTGCACCGGGGGCAGGTGCGGTCTGTTGAGTCCTTTGCTGGGCTGCGGGGGCACATGGTCGTGGGGCACTGGCGGCTGATCGACGGTGTTCTGGAGCCCTATTGGCTGTGGATCGACGGTCACTGCCGGGGCAATGCCGATCTTGGCTGGGTCAGCAAGGAGCGCCGCGTGGTGCGGCATGACGACCTGCGCCGGGGTTTCCGGATGCCGGAGCGCGATGGTCACCCGGGCGAGCGGCTACCGGCCGTGCGGGGAGGGCGGCGGCATGAGCGGTGAGACCGACACGGCCGCCCTGGACGTCGGGCAACGCCTTGTTCTTCTCGGGAAGCTTTCGCCGCGCGAGGGCCTGATCACGCTCCGGCTGACGCCGGGACAGGCGGTCTTTCTGGGCAAGACGCTGCAACAGGCGGAAGACAGTCTGGGCGAGGTGCTGGCCTGCCGGCACATGCGCGCCCTCCGGCGCGCGCGGGGACGCGAGGAGGTCGGCACCTACGCCATGTGGTTCGTCACCGGGCTGTGCGCCGCCGAGGCAAGCCGGGCGCTCCTGCTGGTGCTGTCCGGGTGGCTATCATGAGCGCGGCGGTGCATGAGGCGGCGGCGCTGGCGTTCATGGGCAGCGCCTTCCGCGCGGCGCGCGAGCGGGCCGGGCTGTCCGTACGCGGGGCCGCAGGTGAAGCGGGTGTCTCGCCGCGTGTCGTCAGCCATGCCGAGAACGGCAAGCCCGTGTCCTCGACCTCGTTCCTGCGGCTGTGCCGGCTGCATGAGGTGAACCCGTTCGCGCTGCTGGATGCGGCGGAGCTGCACCGGCGCGAGGGGGCGTTCCACAAGGCGGGGGGACGGGGTGTTTCACGGGGAACCACCAGTGTAACACGTTGTAATTCCACAACCCGGGAGGCGCGGCCATGAGCGCGCCCCGTGAACGCCCGCTGAATGAGGCCCGCGTTCAGGACGCCCATGACGAGGCGGCGCGGGAGCTCGACCGGCGGCGGGCGGCGGCCGACAGGCGGCCCGACGACCTGCGGGCGCAACTGGCCCTTGCCCAGGCGCATGCCGCCTATGAGGCCGCGCGGGCGGACGTCGTGTCCGCCGCGGTGGCGGATCTCACCAGACGCAATGCCGAGTTGACCGCGCGCAATGGCGATCTGGCCCGCCGGAATGAGATCCTGCGGCGCAATCTCGCCCTGGCCAGTGCGGAACTGGCGCGGCGTTGCGCCCAGGTGGAGGCGTTCGGGCGGCTGAGCTCTATCGCGCCGCGTCCGCGCGAGCGGCGTGACGCGGGCCCGCGCGCGTGTGACCTCTTCGCGGCGGACGAGGGGAGGGCGGCGTGATGGCGTCAGTCGTCGTCTTTGCGCTCGGCCGGATCGCGGTAGGTGATCGCGGCTTCGATCTCCGGGGGCATGTTCTTCGGCGGGCGGTCCGCCCATGCCCAGATGCCGGTGAGGTTGGTATGTGGGTCGATTCTGGTTCCCTTGAAATGGGCACCGGACAAATTGGCTCTGCTAAGGTTCGTGCCGGACATATTCGCGACATCAAGGGACGCACCGGACAGATTGGCTCCATCAAGGTTCGCCCCGAACAGATTGGCCTCTTCGAGGACCGTGGCGGTCAACTTAGCGCCTCTAAGGTTTGCGTCGAGCAGGTTTGCGCCGAACAGGTTTGCGCGAGTGAGATCGGCGTGCCGAAGGTCCGCCCCGGACAAGTCGGCATCGAGCGCGAGTGTGTCGGACAGATCCGCTGTCATCAGTTTTGCACGAGAGAGATCGGCGTCGACAAGCTCCGACCTGCACAAGTTGGTGCTGCGAAGTCGCGTGTCGGAGAGAGTGGCGCCGAAGAGGTTTGCGTCGGACAGATTGGCGTCGACAAGGTCCGCCTTGGACAGGTTCGCGCGGGCGAGGGTCGCGCTGGACAAATTGGTGCCGAGAAGGTTCGCGTCGGACAGATCGGCTCCAGCGAAGTTTGCGCCGGACAAATTGGTGTTTGCGAAGTTGAGGCGCCACTGAGCCGCTTTCTCAAAGCGGCGCACGTCCGGGATTGCCTTCCGCAGGGCTGTTGCGGCGTCCAAGGCCTCTTCGACATCCGGGGGTAGGTCCTCGTATGTCGCGCGCTTTTTGGCGACGCTTGCAGTTTCGTTGTCGGTTTCAGCGGCCTTCGGTGCGCGGGTCTTGGAGTGCTCTCGGATGAAGGCGACGAGAAGCGATTGGACGATGATAAAGCTTTCGCTTGGGTCACTGGCTGCCAGATCGCGCAAGCCATTGATGCCGGCAACGCGGATGTAGGTTTTTTCGCTCTCCAACATCTGAGCGCCCTTCTGGTAACGATCCACGTTCATGCCCCGCTCGGCGACGCGTTGCTGTCGGCTTGCAGTGTTCGTTCTTCGCCAGGCAAGCCAAATAGCAAACATCGCGAGCGCGAATGTTGCCAGCTTACTAGCGATCTCAGACCGATCACCTCCCCAATAGTCGCGCGTCCAGATCTCCGCGCCGGAGGCGGCGAGCGTCACCAGCCCGACAGCGGCTATGCCCAGAAAGGCCCCCCAGACCATCGCCTCGGGAGTTTTCAGCGAGGCGTCGCGCACAGGCGGATCAGGGGTGTGCGGGGGAGGGGTGTCTTCGGCCATGAAGCGCTGTTCCAAAACGGTTTAATCAACGCCGACATCCGACCAGAGATTGCGTCCATGCGCAACGGGATGGCCGCGTGATGGGGGCGATCCTGGACCAGGTGCAGCTTGGCGCGGCAACGCTCTATCTGGGCGATGCGCGGCGCGTGGTGCCCAAGCTGCCGAAGGCGGCGCTGGTGGTCAGCGATCCGCCCTACCGGCTGACCAGCGGCGGGGCGGCACGGCCCTCCGCCGGCAGCAAGGCCATGACGGGCGGCTGGATGGCCGGCTACGACAATCGCGGTGCGGTGGTTGCCTGCGACATCGGCTGGCAGGAGATCGCGGCGGTTTGCCGGGACGGTCTTGCCGCCGCCGGCGACTGCTATCTGATGGCCAACGACAAGAACCTGTTCGAGGCCCATCGGGCCGCGCTCGCGTCCGGCTTCCGCTTCCACAACCTGCTCGTCTGGCACAAGGTCTGCGCCACCGCGAACCGCTGGTTCATGAAGGACTGCGAGTTCACGCTCTACCTCTATCGCGGACCGGCGCGCACCATCCTGACGCCGGGGGCGAAGCAGATGTCGCGCGTGCCCCAGCACGACGAGACCAGCCACCCGACGGAAAAACCCGTGCTCGAGATGGAGCGCAACATCTGCGCCTCCGCGAAGCCGGGGGAGCTGGTGCTCGACCCGTTCATGGGCTCCGGCACCACCGGTGTGGCCGCGGTGCGCGCCGGACGCCGGTTCATCGGCGTCGAGATCGACCGGCGGTGGTTCGACATCGCCTGCGCGCGCCTCGAGCGCGCCCTCACGACCCCACGCACGCGCAAGCTCTTCGACGATCCCTACACGGCACAGGGCGACCTGCTGCCGGCCGATGGCTGAGGCACAGGAAGGCACAGGAGGATTTTACATGCATATCGAGACGACGGCGGGCCAGCTGCGCAAGGCGCTGAAGACGGTGAAGCCCGTGGTGACGGGATGGCGGCGGGTGCCCGTGCTCTCCTGTGTGCGGATCAGCGCCTGCGAGGTGGGGGCGGCGCTCGACGCGACCAACCTCGATAGTCACTACAGGCTGCACTTTGCCGCCTCGTCCTTGGGCGATGCGGTGTTCGTGCTCGATCACGCGGTGTTGTCGCGGCTGGTGTGCAATCTGCTCGGCTCCGAGGCGGTGCGGCTGGAGCGTGGTGCCGACGGCAATGTGGTGATGGTCTTCCGCAGCTCCCGCTACCGGCTGGCTGCCATGCTGGCGACGGAGTGGCCCGAACCGGGGGAGATCACCTTCGACGGTTGGTCCGGCTCTGCTGGGGCGCCGTTCGTAGAAGGCCTGCGCTTCTGCGCGCCCTGCATCTCGAGGGAAGAGACGCGCTATTACCTCAACGGGGTCTGCCTGGACGGCCGGGAGATGGCGGCAACCGACGGTCACCGGCTGGCAAGCTGTGCCAGCGGGCTGAGCCTGCCATCGCAGCTTATGCCGATCGTGCCGCATGAGGTGGTCAAGCTGATGATCGCGGCGCGGGAGGTGACGACACTCCAGATCGGCGCGTGCTGGCTGCGGGCGGATGTGCCCGGCGGTCATATCACGGCGCGGCTGATCGACGGCAGGTTCCCCGACTGGCGGCGGGTGGTGCCCGGGGCTGTGGCGGTCAAGCAGCTTGACGCGCTGATGCGGGTGGATCTCGACCGGGCGGAGGCCATGGAGGCGGTGACCCGGCTGCGGGCGCTCGATGGTCCTGGCATGCCTTCGCTCGGAATGGTGCTGGCAGAGGGCCGGGTGGCACTCACCAGCCTCAGCCGGGACATCGGCACGGGTGAGGAGTATCTGCGCAAGAGCTCGTGGTGCTGGGTGTCCTCGCCATGGCAGGTGTCGGCCCGGCCGCTCGTGGCCGCCGTTGCGCCGCAGTACCTGTTGCAGATGCTGGGCACGCTGCGGGGCGAACAGCGGGTGTCGCTGTGGCTGCGCCATATCGAAGACGCGGAGCAGATGGCCGCACCACTGACCATGACGGCCTTTGGCGAGGAGGAACCGCCGGTCACGCCGGCCGAGGGCGAGGCGCCCGGGCGGCGGCTGGTGCTGATGCCCCAGCGCTCCTTCAAGCATGACGACGGCCTGGTGGCCGAGGTTGCCGCGCGGCTGGTCGGCAGCGGGGCGGTGCGGGAGGCGGCGGAGTGAGCGGGCTCGATCTCACCACCGAGATCCGTGTCGGACACCTGTGCTGTGGGTCCGGGTTCGGGGCGCGCGGGTTCCGCAAGGCGAATGCGCGGGTGGGGAACCTGAAGGCCAACTTCCGGAACATCGGCGGGATCGATGTGGACCCGGCCGGGATCGCCGACTTCGAGCGGTTTGCCGGATGCCGGGGCACTGTCCTCGACCTGATGGACTGTGACCAGTACCGGGCCTTCCACGGTGCCGAGCCGCCAGAGGACTGGCACGAAGCGATGCCGGCGGACATCCACCGCGCCATGGGAGGGGAGCGGCCGCATATCTGGTTCGTCTCGGCGCCCTGCAAGGGGTTCTCGGGACTGCTCTCCGAAAAGGCCAGTCAGGCGCTCCGGTATCAGGCGCTCAACCGGCTCACGCTGCGGGCGGTCTGGTTGGCGCTGGAGGCGTACAAGGACGATCCGGTTGAGTTCATCCTGTTTGAGAACGTGCCTCGCATCGCGAACCGGGGGCGGCCGCTGCTGGACAAGATCCAGGCGCTGCTCGAGGCCTATGGCTATGCCCATGCAGAGACGACGCATGATTGCGGCGAGCTGGGTGGGCTGGCGCAAAGCCGCAAGCGGTTCCTCCTGGTCGCCCGGCATCGCGAGAAGGTTCCGCCGTTCCTCTATGAGCCGCCCAAGCGCCGCCTTCGCGGTGTTGGCGAGGTGCTGGAGCGGTTGCCCGTGCCGGGCGGCAATCCGATGCACCCCATGCACCGGCTGCCACGGCTGCAGTGGCGGACGTGGGTGCGGCTGGCGTTTGTCGAGGCCGGGTCGGACTGGCGCTCGCTCAACAGGCTGACGGTCGGGAACGGACATCTGGCCGACTATCTGATCGTGCCGGAGATGCGGGGCGGTGTCCTCGGCGTGAACCGATGGGACGAGACGGCCGGCACGGTGGCTGGACGCTCATCACCGACGAACGGGGCCTATTCGGTTGCCGACCCGCGCGCGCCGGCCGGGGCTGGTGAATATGGGCAATATGGCGTGCGGCCGTGGGGGGAGAGCTCCGGCGCGGTGATCAACGTCAAGTCGCCGGGGCAGGGGGCGTTCTCTGTCGCTGATCCGCGCCACCACGGAACGCCGAAGCACAACACCGAATACCGGATTGTGCCCTGGGATGGTGTCGGACGCGCCGTCACCGGCGCGCATGGCAAGGGCCAGTGCGTCGCCGATCCTCGCGCCTGCGGCACCTTCGAAGGGGCGGGCAAGTATCGCGTGACGGCATTCGATGAATCGGCCGGCACGGTGATCGCCGGCAGCACGACCGGGCAGGGCGCTTTTGCCGTGGCGGATCCGCGTCCGCGTGCTTTTGCAGCGGGGCGCGGCAGCTACCAGACACAGGGTCACTACGGCGTGACGATGTGGGACGAGCCGAGCGGTGCGGTGCCGGGCTTTGCCAAGCACGACCGGGGACGCTGGTCGGTGGCCGATCCGCGGCCGGGTCCGCTCGAGGGGGATGCGGTCACCTGTCTGCCTGCAGCCGACGAGCGGCTGACCTGCCGCATCGAGGCGCTGGACGGGACATGGCATCGACCGTTCACGACGCTGGAGCTGGCAGCGCTGCAGTCGCTGTTCGATCCGGAGGAGTGGTCCGAGTTCGCGATGGATGGCGTCAGTGACAGTGCGTGGCGCGAGAGGATCGGCAATGCGGTGCCCTCCGATGCCGCACAGGCGATTGCCGGGGTGATGGGGCGCACGCTGCTGCTCGCCTGGTCCGGCGAGACGTTCCTCCTCTGCAATGATCCGATCTGGGTGCAGCCGCTCACCGTGGCGCTGTCCGTCGAGACGCCGGTGGGGGAGGCGGCCGGATGAGCGCGCATGACCATCCTGCGTCGAGTGACGTTGATGCGGACGCCTGCCGCGCCGCTGCGCGCCGGTTTCGCCTGAGTGCGGCCATGGTGACCGATCCGGAGCAGCGTGTGGTTGTTCGCCTGACCGCTCAAGAGGCGGAGGCGGTCGCTCGCGTGATGGACACCCACAGCTCGGCGATCCGGGTCAGGGCGCGCTACGAGCGCCGGCTCGCCGGTCTGCGCGCAACACGGCCCTATCGTCGGGCCTGTGAGCGCGAGCGTGGCAACCGGGACATGGCGTGGCTGGTGGCCGGTGTTTTCGCCGTGGAGTTCAACGAGTGGGTGATGCCGCTCATTCATGCGGTGCTGTCATGAGCGCGTTCGCCCTTGGCGGGCTGGCGGACACCATCGTGGCGTGGGCGGGGGCCGCGCGGAGCTGGCCGGGCATGTGCGCGGCGGCGGCAGACCAATGGGGCGATGCCGCGCTCATGGCGGTGGCAGCATGAGCCACGAGGCGACGACCTGGGCGATCCGCCAACGGGGGCTGCCGCCGGCTGCCAAGCTGGTGCTGTGGCACCTGTGCGACCGGTATCACCCGGACCATGGCTGCTTTCCGTCCCAGGGCACGCTTGCCGACGATTGCGAGCTGTCGCGCTCGACGCTCAACACCCATCTGGCGCTTCTGGAAGGGCGCGGGCTGATCCACCGTGAGGCGCGGCTTGACCCGCGCACGAAGCGTCAGGCCTCGACGCGCTATCGTTTCCCCTTCGAGGAGGATTTTCCGGCTGCTGCCGAGGCTGAAAAGCCGTGTCCGAAATCCGGACACGGGTCCGACGAGGCGCCGCAAAGCCGTGTCCGGAATTCGGGCCGAGCCGTGTCCGGCTGGTCGGACACAGAACCAGTAATAATAACCCGTAATAAATCCCCCCTAAAGCCCCCCCTTGCCGGGCCGGACAGCGAGCGGCCAGTCGCCGACAGCGCCTCGACGGCGAGCGGAGCGGAGGTTGGCGGGAGCCGGGAGCAGGGCGACGCGGTCTCCCCGCCTGTTGCGGCGGCTGACGACATTCGCCGGGAGGGGGAGCGTGGGGCGGTCGAGGCGGCGCAAGCCCCCGGCACGGCGGATGCCGCTGCCCGCAGCGTTGCGGCCCGCAAGGCTCACGAAACCAAGCTTCTCAACGAACTTGTGCGGCAATGGCCCTCCGGGCTGACCGAACGGCGCAAGCGCATCGATGCGGCGTGGGAGGGGCTTTCCGCCCAGGAAAAGCGGGATGCGGCGCGGCGGGGACCGGTCTACCTGCGCCGGGTCGCCCAGGCGGGGCGGAAGCCGGGCACTCTGGCACGCTATCTGGCCGATGCGCCGTGGCGGGTGTTGCCGGATCCGACCGAGCAGCCGGCGCGGATGGCGGGGCGGACCGATCGGCAGAACCTGCGAGAGGATGTGGCCTGGAAGTTCCTCGAGCATGCCGATGCGCGCGACCTGCTGGCGGAGGCGGTCGCGGATGAGCTCGTTCCGTATCTGGTCGATGAGGTGCGCAAGCGGCACGAGCTGCTGACGCTCGACGACTATTCGCAGATGCGCGGCGTGTGGGTGGAAACCCGGGCGGCATTCCAGCGCAGTGTCGACACCTCGGGCCAGACCGCCATGGCTCCGGCCCTGCGGCGGGTGGAGGAAAAGCGGGCGGTCCGGCACGAGGCGGCGGCGATGCGGGCGCGGGCCATCCTGGGGCTTGCCCGTGAGGGCCCGCCCGCCCGGGAGGTTCGGAATCAGGCGGGCGGACAGAGGGCCTTGCGCGGGGCGTAGGGCGGCGAGCGATCCCAACAGGGACCCAAGCTACAACAGGGATCAGGGAGGAGGAGATGGGGAGACCGGCCGGCTGGAGGGGCAAACATTCGGTCCGGTCTCCCCGAACTGGAAACCGCGCCCAAGAGGCTAGCCCCAAGAGGCGGTGTGAGGTGATGGCAATGGCGGCAGAACGGAAGATGGCGGCACACGAGGCCGAAAGGAGAGCGAAGCTTGACCGGGTGCGGGAGGCACGGGAACGTGCGGAGGCGCTGGGGGATCCGCTCGGCATCCGGCGCCGGCCCGGCGTTCGGGAAACCCGCAAGGCAACCGGTCAGGCGGCGGCGGCGGTGCGCAAGGCGCGTGATCCCCTCCTGAAATCGAACGCGACGATCCAGCGGCTGTACACGCAAGGGGCGCTCGGCAAGGCGGAGGTGGCGGCCGCGCTGCGGCTGGGCGACCTCTGGATGAAGGTGCAGGGCGGCGCGCATGTGCGCTCACTGGACTGGACGGTGGAGCGGGTCGACGGCGGGCGAGGGGCGATCGAGCCTGACCTCCTGGTCGGCGCGCTGGAGGCGGAGCGCAAGCTGCGGGAGGTGCGTGTTGAGATCGGCAGCCGGGCCTTTGCGGCGCTTCGGCGGATCATCATCGAGGGCGACAGTCTGGCGACGATCGCCTGTGACCTGGAGGAGGAGGCAAGCGCGCTCAGCAATGGCGCCTGCAGCCGCAAGACGCGGGACTTCGTGTCCCGCCAGGTGCGGCAGGCGCTCGGCGATGCCGCCGTCGTGCTGAAGGTGTGAGCCAGCTCCCCCGGCCGAGCGGAGGGGCCGGGGGGCAGGGGGGAACAATCCCAAGTGGAGGAAATGACCCGCGGCAGGTCACCATGCCCGAACGCATTTGTGACAAGTGTGCCAGGGATCTGGAGCGCAGCGGGCGGTTGCGAGTTACCTCGGCTTGTCCTCGGCGCGCAGGATAGAGACCGGCGAGTTCAGCCACCGCCCCTCAAGTGCGTTCCAAAGGCTCCGGACTATCGCCGACCATTCCGCCACTACGTACTCAGCAAAGGCATCGCTTCCACTGACCTCGATATTTCCCGGTCGGCGATAGTAGGCGCCCGTCACATCCGGAAGGGAGAGATTGCCGCACGGTCCAGTCAGCGTGAGGTTCGAAGGGTCGCCATCGACCATCGCGATTTCGTGCTGCGGTAGGTCCTCGGTATTCAGGCGAATGAAGCGCAGGCCTCGTCGACGTATCTCCATGACAACGTAGTCGGTCGTCACGTCGCGTTTATTCGTTACGAGGAGGATCTGCCCGGAACGCGCGTTCACCAATATGGCACCACTTCTTCATCGTCCCGCTCCTGTGAGACCTTGGTCTTCGTCTGCAATTCGGGCAGGCACAGGGACGCGTCCTCGTCGTTCGCCTACTGTCGGACCCGTGTCCCAGTACTTGTCTCTAGCGCCCCGAAGCGCGATTCATCGTCGCCGGCCACTTCAACCTACGTCATGTTCTTGGCTCTCACGGCACGGGAGATGGCAAATTGGTTGGCTCCTATTTTGATAGGATATGTAAGAAAGCTTTCTATTCAAGGAATTGCCTCCAGAGTAACTACCTTAAATATTTTAAAGAGAGCGAATTTTAACCGAATGTTAAGGGATCCCCTCAAACTCTCGGAATTATCTGCAAGGGGCGGGTAGCGGGTGCAGGGGGCTGCTCTCATATCATGTCATGGGCCAGAGTGCTCGTGATCTGGCCGGAAGATTGCATCGTTCAGGAGGGGAGCGCCCGGGTCGGTGATTTCGCAAGTCCCATTCCACCTTCTACCTTCCTCCTTCTTGCACCTTTCTTTCTTAGGGCCGTGTGCCCGCATCGCAGGACTCCGGCCCATGACTCGCGCCTCTTCCATCTCGCTCGTGTCCCCTTCGCGTCTCGCATCGCGCGTTGCCGTTTCGCTTGCGGCGGTTCTCCTGTCGGGAACGGCGATCGTTCCCGCGGCGGCGGGTGACACCGTCGACGTGTCGCGGACGTATGACTTGTCGGATGGGAAAGGCTTCTATGGCCAACCCGGATGGCCTGTCATCTTTGAAAAATACCACACGGACAATGGCGCGGACGCTGGCGGAAGCGGACAGGCCTGCCGGCATTTCCCCAAGCCCTGGCCCAGTGGAGCTTCGAAGCACTCGACATGCGGTTACGAGGGTCACGCGGCCGATCGTCCGGAATCGGTCGCCTTCGAGTTCCTCGCGCTGAAAACCGCCAGAACTGTGGTGAAGGGAAGTGGCGATGCCAGCCACCCCCAGCGGGATCCTCTGGTTGCTTTCAGGAGCCGCGGCGGCAACGGTGGTCAGGGCAGTGTCGGCAACGATCCCGATTTTTATGACGGCTATGGTGGAAACGGGGGCGCCGGTGCGAGGGGCGGAAAAATCTCGTTCTACATGCGGGAAAACAACAACGTCGATCTGTCGAGCTACGGACAGTCCGCCATGTCGTTCCTGTCTATCAGCGGTGATGGCGGTGATGGCGGTGAAGGAAAGTCGCTGAATGCAGGCGGGCATGGCGGCAACGGCGCCAACGGAGCGGATGGAGGCACCGTGTTCGTTGTTCTTCATGATGGCAAGGTCCACACGACCGGGACGGGCGCGAAGGTGGCCGCCATTCGCCTGGGCAGCAAGGCCGGCGATGGCGGCGACGGCGGTTTTGGGTTGGCTAAAGTCTTTGCGGGAGCGTCAGGCGGCAACGGCGGTGCAGGTGGCGTCGGCGGAAGGGTCGATTTCTCGATCCTGAAGACGAACGGGCGCTCTTCGCTTTTCGACATTTCCACCACGGGAGACCAGGCGTCGGGCGTGGTGCTCCAGTCCCACGGTGGCATTGGTGGAAGTGGCGGTGATGCCTGGGGGGGGCAGGGGGAAGCACGCACGGCCAAGACGGCATTGGTGGTGGCCATGGCGGAGAGGTCTACGCAACGATCTATGGCGCCAGTGTCACCACAAACGGAAATGATTCTGATGGCATCCTCGCGCAGAGCGTTGGCGGGTTCGGCGGTGCCGGCGGCGAGGACGACAGCATTTTTGTCGCCCATGGCGGCAAGGGCGGCAAGGGCGGCAACGGCGGCGGCGTTTTCAGCGATTTGCGGTTCGGAACCACGGTTACCACCCATGGCGACCATTCCATCGGGTTCCTCGCCCAGTCGATCGGCGGTGCGGGGGGGCGCGCGGCCTCGGGCGACGCCATCGTCGGCCTCGGCGGTTCCGGTGGTCAGGCCGGTACCGGCGGCAAGGTCTTCCTGCGAGCGGGTGACCTGACCGTCAAGACCAGCGGCGCGCATTCCGATGCGGTGTCGCTGCAGTCCGTCGGCGGTGGTGGCGGCACTGGCGGCTCTTCAACGTCCATCGCGGCGGAGTTCGTTCATGTCGTCGGCGGCAATGGTGGCGACGGCGGCAGCGGCGGACAAATCGATCTCAAGAGCGAGAACCTGTCGATTGCGACTGAGGGGTTCCTGTCGCGCGGTCTTCTGCTGCAGTCGGTCGGCGGCGGTGGTGGCTCGAGCGGCAACACGGTGAACGTGGCCATCGGCGTCGACTTCAATTCCTCGCTCGGCAGCGTATCGGGTTCTGGTGGTGGAGACGGCGGCATGGTCGGTGCCACCATCGGCGGCCATATCGTGACGAAAGGCGATTCCGCGACAGGCGTCCTGGCCCAGTCGGTGGGTGGCGGCGGTGGCTCCGCGGGCAATACGGTCGAGGCCTCCGTCGGGTTCAATTTCAACCACAACATGGGCTCCAATGGCGGCAACGGAGGATACGGCGGACAGGTCACGGTCGACAGTACCGCCGACATTCAGACCGGCGGCAATGACGCCGATGGTATCCTGGCCCAGTCATTGGCCGGCGGCGGCGGCCAATCGAGCAATGTCGTCAACGCCAGCGTCGGCATCGACGTGGGACAGTATGTCTCGACCCAGGGTGCCCAAGGCGGTTACGGCTATGCGGGTCGGACGGTGAATGTCACCTCGCACGGCAAGATCATTACGGCGGGTGACAACTCGCTCGGCATCCTTGCTCAGTCGATCGGCGGCGGCGGCGGCAAGTCCGGCTACACGGTCGACGGCGGTATCAGCCTCAACATAGCCTCGACGCTTGGCCAGACGGGCGGCTATGGCGGCGAGGGTGGAGAGGTCAACGTCTATAACTATGGCAAGATCGTAACGATGGGCGATTTGGCCTCGGCCATCGTCGCCCAGTCGATCGGCGGCGGCGGTGGCCATGGCGGCACGACCGTCAATGGCAATATTGGCCTTGAGCTCAATTACACGCATGGATCGGACGGGGGCGTCGCGGGGAGGGGCGGTGACGTCCTGGTCGAGAACAGCGGCTACCTCGCGACGCTTGGTGACGGTGCCATCGGTATTCTTGCGCAGTCGCTCGGCGGTGGCGGTGGCAGCGGCGGCGTGACCGCCAATGGCGCCCTCAGCATCGTGAACGCGGCGATCGGCGTCGGCGGCAACGGGGGCGGCGGCGGCTCGTCAGGTAGGGTGCGCGTTTACAACTCTGGCGAGATCAAAACAGAGGGCAATTATGCTGTCGGCATTTCCGTAAACTCGGCCGGAGGTTCGGGTGGCAATGCCGGGCTCCTGGCCCAGGGGACAGGCTCGGGCGGACCGATTGCCGGCAGTATTTCCGTTGCGGTCGGCGGCGATGGCGGTGCCGGAGGTACCGGCGGCTCTGCCACCGCCGCGAACAGCGGCTTCATTACCACCTCAGGCTTTTACGCAACGGGCATTTCTGCGCAGTCGGTGGGCGGCAATGGCGGCAGCGGTGGCGCGGTCTTTGCGGGCACCATTGATGTGTCTACGGAAGGGGCGGGCAATGCCAACGTAACCGTTGGCGGTGCCGGCGGCGACGGCGGAAAAGGTGGCCTCGTCACTGTCAACAACAACGACCGGGCCAGGATCACCACATCCGGTCACTACGCGGATGCGATCTTCGCGCAGTCGGTGGGCGGCAACGGCGGATCCGGCGGCCTGAGCTATGGCGGAACGCTGTCGGTTGGCACCGGCGCCAGCATCAGTTCCAATGTCGAGGTTGGCGGCAAGGGCGGCGGCGGATCCGTCGGCGGCGATGTCTCGGTCGCAAATACTGGCAACCTGGCGACGTCGGGCGGCAACGCCCACGGCATCTTCGCCCAGTCGATCGGCGGCAATGGCGGCGACGGCGGTGCGGGCTACGCGTTCCTTGGCGATTTTGCTCGCGAGAAGGAAAGCTACCTCAAGATCACGGGCAACTCCCAGGTCGGCGGTTATGGTGGGTCTGGCCAGCATGCCGGCAAGGTGTCCGTCACGAATTCCGGCCAGATCACGACCGTTGAGGACACCTCCTACGGCATTTATGCGCAGTCGGTTGGCGGCGGCGGCGGTGACGGCGGCAACGCGGGTGCCTATTCCATTGGCTACACGCTGGCGCCCGCGAACGCGGAAGGCGAGGCGGCGGAATCCAAGGGCGTCAGCCTGTCCTACACCATGGGCGGCTTTGGCGAGGGCGGTGGCAATGGCAACGACGTCACGGTGAACAACGGCCCGGACGGCTACATTACAACCAACGGCGTTGCCTCCTACGGCATCTTCGCCCAGTCGGTGGGCGGAGGCGGCGGAACCGGCGGCAATGGTTCGCCGGGCCTCAAGGGATGGGTCGCCACGACCTACGACGTTTACGAGCACCTCAACTCCGCGCGAGAGGTCTACAACCAGATCAAGGGGTTTCCCAAGAGCCTGCTTGAAGGTTTCTCCGTCAATGTCGGCGGGAGCGGCGGTGACGGCGGACATGGCGGCACTGTCTGGGTGACCAATGAGTCAGGCATCGAGACCCAGGGAGACTCCGCGACCGCGATCTTTGCTCAGTCCGTGGGCGGCGGCGGCGGGTCCGGAGGCGATGGCAGCGGTGGTCTGCTCACCTCCGTGACGGTGATGGGCAATCCCAAGGGCGGCGGTCATGGCGGCACCGTCAACGTCTCGAACTCAGGCTATGTTCTGACACAAGGTGACGGTGCATTCGGCATCTTCGCCCAGTCCGTTGGCGGCGGCGGCGGCGCGGCGGGCGATTTCGAAACCACGATCATCGGCGAACTCGACGATGCGTGGGAAACGTTGGGGGCACTCATTGTCCCGATCGACGATGGCGCCGAAGGCGGCAATGGTGGGGACGTGAACATTTCGGCAGACGGAACTGTTGTCACCACGGGCAAGGCGTCCCATGGCATCTTCGCCCAGTCGGTGGGCGGTGGCGGTGGCGCCAAGGGGTCTCTCGTTGTCGACGAACTCGACGACAACTCAGGTTCCATCGGCAGCACGGGCCGCAAGGGCAATGCTGGAAGCATCAATGTAACTGTCAACTCGGGAGTGCACGTGCACGGCGACGGCGCGATCGGCATCTTCGCCCAGAGTGCGGCCGGCAGCGGCGACAGCTACTCGAAGGGGATCGCGATTTCGCTTTCGGGCGGCAGCTCGGTGCGGGCCATGGGCACAGGCGGCCGCGCGATCATGGCCCAGGCCTCCAGCTACAGCAAGGATCACGACACGGAGGGGCAGAACAAGTCTGAGGGCGTTTCCGTGATCCATATCAAAAAAGGTGCGCTTGTCGAGACAACGAGCGTCGACGCGCACGAGACCATCTCCATCCTGGGTGGCCGCACCGTCATGGTCTCCAGCGGGACAGATATCCTCGTCTCCAACCGGATCGACAACCAGGGCACGTTGAGGAGCGCCTCGCCGGACGCGGTCACCGTTCGCAACGATGACAAGGCGTCGCTGGTGATCAGCACCTGGGGCGGCGGCACGTTCTCCGGTTCCGTCGACCTCTCCGACAGCCACGCCCAGATGTTTTGGGTCGGCGAGGGCGGCACGGCCCTGCTGGGCACGCAGATGAACCTTGGCACCCATTCGCACACCAGGTTCGAGAACTCCGGCACGGTGAACCCGGGAGCCAGACACAAGGCATACATCTCGACGCTTACGACGCCCTACGCCTCCTTCGGCGCGGGGTCCGTCTACGAGGTCGATGCCTTCAAGAACGACAGCGGTGTCGTCTATTCCGACAGCATCCACCTCAAGTCCAAGTCCGGCTCTTCGGGCAGCTACAGCCTGGGCGGCACGGTCAACGTCAACTGGTACGGCAAGAATGATCTCGTCAGCGGCGACAGTGGGTCACTGCTGGTGATGAAGACGGTGAACGGTGAGAACATTGCCAACACCGCGAAGATGGCCGACAACGGGCTGATCAGCTACACGTTGCGCGGCGGCACCGGCTCGGCCACGAACAACGAAATTCATGTCGACTACGATGTGGACTATTCGGGCGCGAAGGGCTCGCTCGGACGCAACGAGGCGAATTTTCTGAACTTCTTCGATGCCGCGATGACGCGGATCAGGGAGGACAATCTCACCGGGGCAAGCGCCGGGACCATGCAGGAGCTCGCCTCGCACCTGCTCAACTCAGGGTCGACCGGAGATCTCGAGAAGCGTGTCCGCTCTGTCACCAGCGAGGAAAGCCTTGCCGCGGCCAGCGCCGCCGTGAATGCCTCGCAGGCGCTGCACCGGCTGCTGCAGAGCTGTCCGACGCTCGACCCGGAGACGGGCAGGGAGTTCTTCCGCCAGCGCGATTGCGTCTGGATGCAGGCCATCGGCAACCGGCACCATCAGAGCGCAACGGGATCGACCAATGCGTTCCGCGAGGTGACGACCGGTGTCGCCGGCGCCATCCAGAAGGAAGTGTTCGACGACACCTTCATCGAGGTGGGTGGCCAGGTCGAGTTCCTCGACGTGACCTCGGCGGGCTTCGGCCAGTCGGGCACGCGGATTTCCGGCGGTGTTGCGCTCAAGCACGAGATCGGTCCCTTCACGCTCTCCACCACGCTCGGCGGCGGCACCTACGACCTCGACCAGACGCGTCGGTATGTGGTGGGGGCGACCGGTCATGCGGCGAGTGCAGATGTGAAGGGTCGTTACCTCACGGCTGAAGCGCGCGTCTCGGCTGTGTTCGAGCGGCAGGGCTTCTACGCCAAGCCCTCGGTCGCGCTGTCGCTCACCCAGCTCTGGCAGGATGCCTTCCGCGAGAGCGGCACCGGTCCGATCAACTGGAATGTCGGCAGCCTGTCGAAGACCTCGGTCATCGTCACGCCCGGTCTTGAGGTCGGTCATGCCTTCGACCTTGCGGAGCGGCCGACGGTTGCCTTCCTGCGCGCAGCCCTTGCAACGGAGCTGACCGATCCGAGCGTCACGATGACACAGGCACTTGCCGGGTCGAGCGCGGCGTTCGGCGGTCTGACCAGCACGTCCAGTTCCGATCGCATGCAGGCGACCTTCTCCGCTGGCTTCGACATGGATGTGAGCGAGCGCTTCTCTGTCTCGCTACTCGGCCAGGCCGGCATCAGCGAGAACACCACCGACATCGGCGGCTATGCCCGGGCCAAGCTGCGCTTCTGAGGGCGCAACACGAAAGGATTTGGGGAAGGACGTCACAACAGGAGCATCCAGGAGGGGGCGGCGAAGCTGCCGTCGCCCCGGACTGCACGGTGAGCGATATCGCAGCGTTGGAAAGCGTGTTCGCGGCAAATGCTCTGACGACCGCCATTCCTTCAGGTCGCGAGCCTCACGGCGCAAATCCTTGATCTAGTCGGTGGTCGCAGCACGGACGGTGTCGCCAGCTAGGCGACGCTTGTCGGCTTCCATAAAGTCTTTGGACCAGGTGCAGTACAGGCTCTGCGCAATGCCTTCCCCTCGGCTCAGATCGGCAATACTGTCATCACCGCGCAGGCCGTCGAGCACGATGCGGATTTTGTCTTCGGCGGAAAAATGCCGTTGGGTCTTGCGGCGAATGTCCATCCCCCCTACTCGACGGGCGATTTTGTATTGGGGGATTTGGGCTTCATCTTCGTTCCTTCGTCGCTACGACGAAGCCCAAGTCCTCCTTAAATCACAACCTCAAATCTGTGCCATGAGCGCTGACGGGGAACAGTCAAACACCGGAGACCATTCGGCCTTGCTGCCTGCCTCTGCTATTTGAGGTCCCGATGCGGAAATAAGAAATATGAATAACTTCAGAATCTTACTTCGCATTCTTTGAACTCTGATCCGAAGTTGCAGGAAGCCGACAATGTCCACCATTTGCAAATCTAGCCAAAAAGAGCGGGATGCAAAGCCGAAGGTAGCTATGCGTATTCTTGCACGCTCTGACTGCAAGTCGGCGAGCGTGGTGGGCAGGAGAAGGGGCTACGCCCGGCACGCGGCATGCCGATGAAACGGTGGGGCCTTACAGCTTAGGCGGCGTTCGACGGGGCGTGCATCCGCGTTGGAGTTGACACCTGGTACAGGTTGCCCGCAATAGTTTGACAGTCTCGAGATTTGCGCCCGGCGGGGGAAACCCCGGCCGGGCTTTTTCGTGACCGGCGGCCTGTGACTGGTGACCGGTCGGCAGGCGCGTTTAGGGACCGTACCAGGGCCAAACACAATACGGGCGGACTTAGTGTTTGGGTTCGCCAGTCTGACGGCAAAAACAAAGCCGCAACAAACGCAACAATGAGGGCGCAACACCAGGCGTTGCTCTCAACATCACCGCAACATCGCAGATCCCGTGTGAGGGCAACGGCCATCCAGCCGGCAGCCTGCAACCGGATTTTGTCAAAGCCGCCCGGTGATCCGAGGCGGCTTTTTCGTGGGAAAAAGGAACTGATGACATGTCGAGCGAACGCGAAATCCTGATCAAACTGAATGACATCCTCTCGCAAAATTGCGAGCACGCTGTATGCGGTCGGGGCCTCGAAAATGCTGACGCTCGATCGCGCGACGCTGGCGGATGCAGCGCAGGTGTATTTCCGCGAGAACGGCGAGGAGCGGTTCCGCGTGGGAATGTCCTGTGGGGAAAATGACTTCTCGATCCAGTACAGCCCGGACGGCACGCCGTTCTCCTATGATGACCGGCTGCGCATCGACAGCGAGACGGGGGAGGTGACGGTCAAGGGGCTCAACCTTGACGGGGCCAGATTCGCCAACCCCCGCCTGACCGGCCAGGCACGCTTTGCCGACGGCAGCGCCTCCGCGCCGGCAATCGCCCGGGAGGGAGACACCAACACGGGCTTCTTCTTCCCCGGCGGGGATGTCGTGGCCGGCGGGGCCGGGGGCGAGGAAGTGTTCCGGTTCAGTCCGCTGGGGTTTGCCATCGGAGGCAATGTCTCAAGTGCCTACAAGCTGGTCGTTGGTGGGCATGTTCTTGCCGGCGACGGTGAGGATCATACGCCCGATGGCTCGTGGACCGGTCAGGTCACCATCAACGGCAACGGGTTCAAGGCGGGCCTTGCTGCGGATGGGGCCGGACTGTGGGTTGGAACGAACAGTGCCTCGCGCGATGTGATCATGGCCGTGAATGAGACGGAGGTGGCCCGGTTCACGCCGACCGGTCTGGCGGTTGGCGGCTCATCCGCGAACTATCCGGTTGATGTCCACGGGGACATCCGTGCGCGTGAGGCGTTCAAGGTGGGCACCGGCGCAGGGACGGCCTACGGCAATGACAATCTGATCCGGCCTGCTTCGCCGTCTGCGTTCCTCAATATCAAGGGCGGCGCGGGGCGCGCGAAGGTTCTTCTGGGAAATGACGACGTCAATATCTCGGGTGGCACGGGATCTGTTGTCTTTCGGTATGGTGCCGGGGCCAGCGATGGTGGTGTCGAGGCTATGCGTGTCGATAGTTCCGGGCGGGTTGGGATCGGAACCTCATCCCCAGACCACGACTTCGACGTGAAGGGTACGTTCGGTGTTTCCGGCGCTGCGACCCTGAGCGGGAACATCGCATTCCTGTCTGATGATGCCCGGCTTTATCCGACCAGTTCGGATGGGACAGACAGTGCGCGTGTGGCGCTGCTGGGGGGGGCGGCGGGTTCACCTCGTCGCGCGGTGCCTACATGTATGTCTGCGGCAATGAGCACGCCTCGACGCCGGGACGCGCTGTCGTGGTCGCGGGTGAGGGGGCGGGTGCAGACGTCAGCGGGACGCGGATCTCGCTGATCGCGAGCGACAACACGGTGTTTTACAACGGCGGTACGGAGGCTGCCCGGATCGCCTCCGGTGGTCAGTTCCTCATTGGTGCCACCTCCGGCGCCTCGAAGCTGGTCGTCAACGACGACAGTGTGCAGGTGACCAGCCCGAAAACCCCGGCAAGTGCCACCGACACAGGCGAGACCGGCCAGATCGCCTGGGATGACGAGCACATCTATGTCTGCACCGCGCCCGACACCTGGAAGCGCTCCACGCTTACGACCTGGTGAGGAGGACGCGCCGGCCATCATCAAAAGACGTGAAAGGATCAAGCGGAAGACACTCGAATATCGGCGCCTGCAACACCGTGAAGTCGCCGCCTAAACATCAGCCCCCGACGAGACCCACGCTCCGCTGATTCACACCACTAGGTGTGTCAAATGTTCTGATGACGGACACCGGGGACACGAGACACGCTGAGCAGACACCGGATGTGACAAGCCTCGAGGTGAAGACGCTGGAGGTGAGACGAAGACGCAGAGCTCCAGCCACGGCGCCGCAGGCGGCGGGCCGGAGTGACGGTAGCATTGCACCCATCTCGATTGCGCAGACAGAGGTAGTCATTGCCCAAAAGCGGGCACTGGATGAAGAGCAGATCAGGTTGAATAGACCGTTCTATCGGGCTTGATGAGGCCGTAAACCGTCGAATGCGATATTAATCAGCGTCGCCATGGCTGCTATCGCCAGGCCCGGCCAGATCATCAGCATCGGATCATCGAAAATGAACATGCGATACTCGAACAGCATGGAACCCCAATCGGGCTTGGAGGGGTCGGCTCCCAGTCCGATGAAGGCGAGCGAAGCGTAGTTGACAACTGATTGGCCCGCATTGCTGCCAATGTGAGTGAACATGATCGGCAAGGTGTTGGGCAGAATGTGTTTCGCCATCAGACGTGGGGTGCCAGCACCGAGCGCACGCGCCGCGTGCACATAGGGCAGGCCCAGAGTTCGGCGTGTCAGGGAATTGGCGAGCAGGGCGTAAGGTCCGATCCCTGCGAGACCGAGCGCCAACCCCGCGGTCAGCGGCGACAGTCCGAAGATCGCGGCAGCCGTGAGCGCCCAGATCAAAGTCGGCACCACAATGAACAACTCGCAGAAGCGCAAAAGCGCCTGTTCGGTTTTGCCCCCGAGGATGGCGGCCATTGTGCCGAGGATCGAGCCGCCGAGAAAACCAACTGTGCCAACGGCGAGCACGACGAGCGCCGTGCGCCAGCCGGCGACCAGCATACGTGCAGCAACATCACGGCCAAGGTTGTCGGTGCCGAGCAGGTGTTCGGCCGATGGGCTTTGGTGACGAGACAGGATGTTGACCGCATCGGGGTCCTGCGGCTGCCAGACCCCTCCCGCCAGCAACAGGAGGGTGAGCACGAAAAGGAGCGTGAGAACGATGGTGCGTCTCATGCCGAACGCGAGTCCAGTCGCCGCATGGCCAGTTCCACCGCAGCGTTCATGGCCAACATCCAGACGGCGACGGTCATGATGTAGGCAAGCAGCACTGAATAATCGCGTGCGCCGATGGACTGTACAAGAAACTGGCTGATACCCGGCAACCCGAACAGCACTTCCAGCGTTGCCGCTGTGCCAATCGCCCAGCCTGCCTCGGAGCGAACCGCCGATAGCATTGCATAGAGCGCACTGCGATGGCAGTGATGCCACAATGCCTGCCGATGAGTCAGTCCCTTGGCGAGTGCGGTGCGGAAGTAGGGCTGCCCGGTCTGTTCAAGCATGTCGCGCCGGTAGATGCGCGCGAACAGGCCGATCGAATGCATCGCGATGAGGACGATGGCAAGCGCATAGATCGATGGTCCGCCAGAGAACGGTCGTATGAGCTGAAGCTTGACGCCGAGCACCCAGATCAGGAGCAGTCCGAGCCAGAAGGCCGGCACCGCCTGCACACCGATCGCGAGGCCACGGCTGAAACGGTCAGCGATGCCCCGTGGCCGCATCGCTGCGGCGAGGCCCAGCGGCACCGCAAGCACGCTCGCGAGCGCAAGGCCGGAAATGCCGAGTGTGAGCGACAGGGGTAGGCGTTGCATGAACTCGCCAAAGATGGCCTCCCCCGTGCGGAACGAGCGTCCCCAGTCGCCGGCGACGAATCCCGACAACCAGCTGAAATAGCGCTGCGCCAGCGGCTGATCGAGACCCCATTCGGCACGCATCGCTGCGACCGTCGCAGGATCGGCGGGCAGGTTCCACGCACGGATGGCGATCTCGACAGGGTCGGCCGGCATCAGCGCGACAACGAGGAAGGCCAGCGCGGAGACCGCCAGCAAGCTGGCGGCCGCACGCAGGCCCAATCTCAGCGTATGCTCCAACACGCTAGTTCTTTCAGCGCACCTCGCCCATCTTCGGTCGGATCACGTGATAGTCTGAACCCCACGGCTCGTAATTCGCGAGGCGTTGCGAGAGGCCGACATGCCAGCTCGGCGACACGAGGAATGTTACCGGAGCATCCTTGAAGAGCTGCTCCTGCGCCTCCAGGGCAATCTCCATGCGCTCTTCCGACGTTCCGACCTTGGAAAATTTGGCAATGATCGCGTCGAACGCGTCGCTCTTGTAGCGCGCATGATTGAGCGGGCCATCGCTCTTCAGCATGGAGTTAAAGAAATAGGCAGGGTCCCCGGCGGGCGCAGTATGCTGTGCCCAGAGCGCAATGTCGAAAGCGCCGTCGGCAGCATATTCGCCGATATTCTCAACCACCCTGGTGTCGGAAGCAATGCCGACGCGGGCGAGGGCCGCCTTCACCACCGGCATCATGGTGACCAGGTCTGGCCGCTGCGGATAGGTGACGATCAGTATGGAGAGTTTCTGGCCATCCTTTTCGCGGACGCCGTCACTACCGGGCTCCCAACCGGCTTCGTCCAAAAGCGCCTTCGCCTTGTCGAGGTCCGTGTTGCGGGGCTCCTTCGCTGCAAAAGGGAAATATGGTGCAAAAGCGCCTGTGGCTGGAGTGCCGGCGTTGATCGCCGCGACGAGTTCCTGGCGGTCGATGGCGAGATCGATCGCCTGCCTGACTTTCACGTCCGATACGGCTGGTCGCTCATTGTTGATGAAGCCGAAATACTGGTAGCCCACCGGGAAGGATTTGATTGCGACACCCGGATTGGCTTTCAACCGTGAGAGGCCTTCAGCCGGCAAGCCAAAGGCAATATCGAGTTCGCCAGCCTCGAAGGCCAGTGCCATCGTCTGCGCATCGCCAAACCGGCGCAGATTGATCGGCGAACGGTCTTCCGCGCCGGGGAAACTGGTATTGGGCTTCAGTGCCAGGTTTTGGTCGACGTTGAACTCCTCGACCGCATAGGGGCCGGTGAACAGGAACGAGCCGTCCTCCTTTGTGGTGTAGGCCATAAGCGGCCATTCGGCGAAGAGTGCTGCAATCAACGGCACCGGCCTCTCCGTGGTCAGCGCAAGCGTGAGATCGTCCTGCGCCTCGAAACTGATCATGCCACCGGTGGATTTGGCCGCCGGCAGTTTTGAGAAGGTGTGATCGAACCCCTTTTTCAGGGCGGCCGCCGTGACAGGTGAGCCATCGGAGAAGAAGCGGCCGGGCGCAAGGCTAACGGTCCAGGTCAAGTCTCCGGTCCGCTCTGCCGTTGCAGCCAGTTCAGGCACCAGATTGCCGTCCTTGTCGACCATAAACAGCTTTTCGCCAATACCGTGGCTGACCAGCGCCCAGCTTGATGACCCTTTGGTCGGATCAAGAGCAGCTGTGATGAACGTTGCGCCGGCCTGGATTGCTTCTTGTGCTATTGCCGGCACAGTGAAAACGCACGTGGAAACGGCCAACGCGGCAAGCGTGGCTCGGGTGATGTGTCTCATGTCAGTCCTCTGTTGAATCTGGCTGAATCTTGCTGCGCAGGCGCTGCTTGCGTCCGGTCGGTTGATAGGCGAAGTCGTCGACGATGCGTCCTCCGAGCAGATGTTCCTCGACGATACGGTCGATCGCAGTCTCGGTAACACCGCCGTAATAGGTACACTCGGGAAACACTTGGACCACTGGTGCAAGTGCGCAGGGGCCCAAGCACGTCGATTTTGCGGTCATCGTGCCGCAGCCGGTCACACGCAGTTTGCGGCGCTGTTGCACGTTGCGCAGATGTGCCCAGATTGCATCCGCGCCGGCGGCGTTGCAGGCTCCGCCCTCGCAGACGAGGACGCGGTGCTTCTGCGCTGGCACCAACGATGCCTCAGGCTTTGCGCCGTCGGGAACAATGACGGGGGCGATTGCAGCATCTGCGATCATGGCGGAAAGCAACGCTTCGAAGTGCATACTCTGGGCGATATCGCGGGTGACCCGTATCGGTGGCCAGCCGTCAGGAGTTTCTGCCTGCCAACGCTTCAGCGAGCGTGTCATCCAGTTCATGAAGCTCGGTTCCATCGGAAGCACCAGCGGAACGACCAGAATGGACGCAAATCCGCGCCCGCGCAGGTTCAGAAGCGCATCGCGCAGCGATGGTTGTCCTTGCTCGGAAAAACATGAGATGGCCTGTGCCACATTGGGAAGACGTGCGGCTATGGACGCAAGTCGCTGCATCTCGGCATGAGGCGCGGCAGCGAATGCAGACTTTGCGACCAGCAGGACAGCCTCGCCGAGAACGGCAGGCCCGTTTCCTTCGTTGTGCCGGTTTGCATCCGTTGACGTTGAAGTCTGCTCCAATCAAAAATCCCCGCTGCCATGCAGACGGGGACCTGGAGACGTGGCGCGAGTTCAGTTCATGCAGACCGAACACAGCGTACGCGCTCCCATGGCAATCCCCGACCACGGAACTCTATGTTGTCAGGCAGGTCTCCTGGCTCGCGGGTCGTTGCTGCTTTGCGTGTCTTCCCGGCTCAAATGCCAGTGACATTGACGGCAAAGCGGCTCGCCGCTCACAGTTGCGGGTCAGCTCCGGCATTCCTCGAAAGGTCACCGGATTCCCTCTTAGCTCCCTGTCGGAAATTCCGACAGGGAGAACCTTGACGGCGCGACAGTCTCGAATTGTGTTTCACTTGTCAATCTCGCTTGAAATGTTCTTTCGGATCGGCTTAGGAAGCAACGGCATTGCGTTCCCAAGCCGGGAGCGGATCGGCTAGATCACGCCTGCGGCCGGGCATGAAGTCTGTTTCCGGAACGAGGCCAGCGTCCAGCTCGGCGCGGACTTTCCGCTCATCCATCGGATCACAACCGATGAAGACGATCTCCTGGCGCCGATCGCCCCACACGGGATCGAGATAGGGCCTCATGGCTGCCTTCCATTCCGGATAATCCGGCCATTGATGCTTGCGGACAGATGCCCACCACAGGCCATGCTTTTCTGTGCGGATGAGCGCTCCGGTCTGACTGATTTCACCGACATAATCCGGGCGGGTCGCCAGCCAGAAGAACCTCTTGGCGCGCCCGGCTGGAAGCCGGGCGCGAGGTTGTTGGAAGAAGCGTCCCCAATCAGTGCGCGATCATCTCGTGAACGATCTCGTCGGCCTTGAGCGAGGACGGATAGTAGGTCGGCCAGTTTGTCAGCTCCTCCAGCAGGGCCGCACGGTCGTCGCCCCAGTAGAGGTGATAGTGGTCGGTGACCTCGGGCGCGATCCTGTGATCGCTGAACTGGATGAACGCAGGTGCGGCCTCGTCGCCTTTCGTCTTCTTGAAGATGAAGCGGACGCCGCGGTTGCCCTTCTTGTAGGTGAGGATCTCGTAGCCGTCATAGGCGTAGTGGCCCTCGACCGGCTGGCCGTCACGATAGAAGGTGACGATGTCGCCCTTGATCGTGATCCGCTCGACGTCGGTCTTGTAACCGACATCGTAATAGGCCTTCCATTCGTCGGCGGTCTTGTCTCCGCTTTCGGCCTTGTGCGTCCAGACAGGATCGAGCGTCCCGTCCTTCAGGTGCGGATAGACCGACTGCCAATCGCCCGCGTAGTCCGAGAGGGGGCGATCCTTGATCTGGCTGTCCTCGAAATAGCCTTTGTAGACCTTCTCGTCACCGTGATCGTGTGCGTGCTCCTTGCCATGATTGTGTCCGTCACCATGACTGTGGTCGTGGCTTTTCTCGCCCTCATGGTTCTTGCCGCTCCCGCCTGCAACAGTGATGTTGTATGGCATGCCCTCGACCTCGATGGTTCCGGATTCCTGCAGGGTGTCCTTCGCAATCCGTCGAACCAGTCCGGCCTTCGGATCGCTCATGACGATCTCGTCGCCAGCCATGGCCAGCCGCGGGCGCGGGTCGTTCCAGTGGCCGTCCATCGAGTAGGACTCGGTCACCTTTTCGCTCTTGGCCACCGCGCCGTCGAGGATGTCCAGTTGATGCAGCGTGCCGTCTTCGGTGAGCACATAGCCAAAGCGGGCATTGGCCGGATCGAGCGCGAAGTCGATACGTCGGAACGGAAGCTTTATGTAGCGGAAGTGTGGTTCGTCGGCGGGGTCAACCACCACAAGGCCATTGGCACCGTAGTTCCCTAGGAAGACCTGCATGCTCTTGGCACCGAGCAGTGTTCCGGTCTTCTGGCCGGCCGGCAGGTCGTTTGAATATTTCAGCATCTTGAAGGTCGGTGCATCGCTTCCGGCAGTGACCGTCAGCACGCCTTCATCACATCCAGCCGCGAGGAAGGCACCGGAAAACGCCTCGCCATGAATTCCGGAGCAGGTGGCAACCTCGCCGACCGGCGTTCCGTCTTCCTTGACCGTCTGCATGCCAACCCGCTTAGGCAAGGCGTCGCCTTCAACCGGCACGTCGGAAGCGACCGTCGTGACCCAGTGCTTGCCGATCGGTGCAGCAAAGCCGTGATGTGCACGGGCTTGCGGCAAGCGAGTGGACTCGACCTCGCCGTGCGAGAGTTCGTGAGCGTCGACAATCTCGTTGTACCCGCCGCGGTCGAAATTGATCACCACCTTGCCGTCGTGGTCGATGATGTGGAACGGGCGCGGACCTGTCAGGGTTGCTTCGGCCGCCTTGGGGTCCTCAATGTCGATGTCTGAATGATCGCCGTGCGCGTGCAGCGAGATGCCGCTGTCGATGAAGTTCACGACGTCGTGGTCGGACTGGACCGCTACAATGGCTGCGCCTTCGTCAACGCTGTAGAGCTTGACCTGGCCGGTGGTCTCGAACGACCAGCGCTTGTCTGGTTCGCCGAGATCGAATGCCGTAATCTTGCCCTCGACATGGTCGCCGACGAAAACACGGTAGAGCGTGATGTCTTCATCCGCCAAAGCTACGGGACCGGCGAGGCCCACGGAAAGGGCAAGGGCAGATGCCCCCAGGATAAACCGTCTCATTCATCTCTCCTTTTGTATGATATGATATTACATTACATGAGAGGGCGGATTTGACCCCACCTCATGGAAGTTCAGCCGCCCTTGATGGCGGTGGCGAGTGTCCGAACGTTGTGACGCATCATGTCAAGATAACTGGCTGCCGGGCCATCCGGCGGCGACAGCGCGTCGGAATAGAGCGTTCCTCCGAGCGTCAGTCCGGCTTCGGACGCGATCTGCTCCACCAGTCGCGCATCGGCGATGTTCTCGGCAAAGACGGCAGACGCGCGCTTCTCCCTGATCTCGCGGATGAGCGAGGCAACATCCGCGGCCGATGCCTCTGACTCGGTCGAGACACCTTGCGGAGCGAGGAAGAGAACATCGTAGTCGCGCTCGAAGTAGCGGAAGGCATTGTGCGCGACCACCGCGACGCGGCGGTCCTCCGGAATGTCCGCGATCGTCTTCCGGATGTCCCGGTCAAGGTCGGCCAGCTGCGCCTCGTAGGACCGGGCGTTCGCACGATAGGTGTCGCAGCCTTCCGCATCCGCCTTGCAGAATTCGGCCACGATGTTGCGCACATACATCCGGGCGTTGGCCACGGACTGCCATGCGTGCGGGTCGTTCGGGGTGGCATGGAACACGGCCTCACCGTTGATATAGTGATAGTGTCCCCCGTTCGGGTCGTTCAGGATGTCGGCTCCGTCGGTCAGAACCGCCACCGTGGCGGTCGTGCCGCTCGCTTCGACCAACCTCTCCATGAAGCCCTCGAGAAGAAGTCCGTTGGTCAGGATCACGTCGGCGCGCGCCAGCGCCATCGCGTCGGCGGGCTTGGGTGCGTAGACGTGGGCATCGCTGTTCGCGCCGACCAGCGTCCGCAATTCGATCCTGTCGCCGCCGACGGTCCTGGCGAAGTCTCCGATGATCGAAAAGGTGGCGACGACGCCAAGTTTCCCGTCTTCGGCTGAGGCCGATGGCGCGAGTGAAACCGAGGCGAGGCCAATTGCCCAGATGAGGGTTTTGAAACAGTTCAAATGAAGGCTCCCGGTTGTCAGGCGGTTCGATGGGCGGTGCGGGGAAGGCGCGACAGCAGCACGCCGCGTGGGGCCAGCAGCACCGACGCGAAATAGACGGCTCCGGCGGACAGGATGATCGCGGGCCCCGAGGGCAAGGAGGCGTGATAGGACAGCAGGAGGCCGGATGCGGAGGCCAGAAGTCCGATGCCGATCGCCACCAGACACATCGCCGCGACACGGTTGACCCAGAACCGCGCGGCCGCGGCTGGCAGGATCATGAGGCCAACCGAGAGCAGCGTGCCCAGGGCCTGGAACCCGGCCACGAGGTTCACAACGACCAGTCCGAGAAACACGAAATGCACCGGGGGCCCGAGCTTCGAGACAGACCGCAGGAACATCGGATCGAGGCATTCCGCGACCAGGGCGCGCCAGAACACCAACAGCGCGACCAGTGTCAGGCTCGAAGACAGCGCGATCAGAAGCAGCGCGTCATTGTTCAGGGCAAGCACCGTGCCGAACAGCACATGCATGAGATCGACGCTCGAGCCGCGCAGTGAAACCATCAGGACACCGAACGACAGGGAAATCAGGTAGAAGGCTGCCATCGACGCATCCTCCTTCTGGATCGTCAGTCGCGCGACCGCGCCGGCCGACAGAGCCACGACCATGCCTGCGATCAGTCCGCCGACTGTCATCGGCACGATCTGCAGGCCGTAGAGGAGGAAACCGGCTGCCGCGCCAGGCAGGATGGCGTGCGCCATCGCATCGCCCGTCAGGCTCATGCGCCTCAGCATCAGGAACACACCCACCGGGCATGCGCTGAGCGAAAGCATGACAGCGCCAAGCAGCGCGCGTCGCATGAACACGAACTCGGTGAAAGGGGCGAAGAGCCAGTCGACAGGCATGGCGCTCATGCCGCACCCCGCCGCCCGTCACGGAGATCGTGGTTGCGGCCCGGTGCACACCACGGCGCATCCTCGTCCCAAGCTTCATGGAACTGGCGAGCGCGAAGAAGGTTTTCGGTGGACAGGGCGTCGCACGCGCCTCCCCAGGCCACGGGGCGGCGGGCGAGCAGAATGGCCTCGGGAAAGTGCTGCCTCACAAGGTCAAGGTCGTGGACAACGACCATCACGGTGCGTTTCTCACCGTGCCAGCGCTTGATGAGTTTGATCAGGTCGGTGACCGTCCTGGCATCAATGGCGTTGAACGGCTCGTCGAGCAGGATGAGGTTCGCATCCTGCACCAGGACCCGTGCGAACAACGCGCGCTGCAATTGCCCGCCGGACAGGGTGTCGATCGGCCGATTGCCAAAACCTCCCAGTCCCACGGCGGAGAGCGCCTCAATCAGGCTTTTGCGATCCTCGGCACGATGCCGGGCGAACATGCCGCGCCGTGGCCACAGACCGAGCGAGACAAGATCGATCACGCGTGCGGGGAAGGACCGGTCCAATTCCGACTGTTGCGGCAGGTAGGCGATGCTGACCCCGGATGCGAGGGAGCAGGATCCCGCCATCGGCTGGAGGACGCCGGCGATACCCTTCATGAGGGTCGACTTGCCAGACCCGTTGGCCCCTACGACGGCCGTCAGCGAGCCCTTTCGCACCGATCCGTCGAGATGGTGGATGGCCGGGTGGCTGTTGTAGCCGAGCGTCAGATCGCGGAATGTCAGGCATGTTTCCGGCATGGCTTAAGCGTGATTCCACCGTCGAATGACACACATACTTGAGTGTTTGGTTATGTAATGTTATCACGTTTAGCATCCACTCACCCGCGAGGCAACGGCCCTTGGAGAATGCTCCGATGGTTCAGATCTACGACCTCACGGAAAACCAGGCGCTGGCCCTCAATGCCCTGACGAGTGCAGATGGACCGGCAAGCGCCTATTCGCTTCTGGACAGGTTGCGCGAACACGGGATTATCGCCTTCGCCATTTGCGACTGTTGCGGTCAAGTGGATGAGTTCTCGGACATGGTGATCGCAAAGCGCCTGACGGGCTGGGCGCGCGAGCATTCCTTCAAGCTCGCGAACACCACGATCGAACTCCGCGGCACATGCGCGAACTGCATGCCGTAACAGTGGCGATCATCGACAAGTCGAGCATAGCCGATCAACTCTGAGTATTTGCTGGACGCCACGGTCCACGATGTGGCCAAAGGGGCGGCTTTCGAAGGCCGCACCCTCAACACACAGAGCGCAATCCGTGGGGGAATGCCCCTGCGCCTGCGCTCCAGAAAAGCCCATCAACTGTTGATCATCTCAAACGCGGCTGCATGGCGACCTTCGGCCTCGGCCTTTCGCTGGAACGCGACGCGGCTCACGAGGATCTCGTCCGGAATATCTTCAAGGGACAAGATATCCATGACTTCGGCCGTGAAGTCTTCCAAGGGCATGGCCGCGGCCTGTTGCGACTGGTCCGGAGTCAGATCGGTTGCGACAAGCGGCGGGGCGATCTCATGCACCGTCACGGAGGTGTCGCGCAGCTGATGCCTGAGCGACTGGGTCCAGGAATGGATGGCGGCTTTCGTGGCAGAGTAGACCGGGTTGGCCGCCTTGGGCACGAAGGCCAGTCCCGACGATACCGTGACCAGCGCCGCTGTGGGTCGGGTCTGCATGTGAGGCAGAAAGGCCGCGGCTAGGTGGAGCGGCGCCGTCAGGTTGGTGGCGATCGTACGCTCGGCCACGTCAAGATCGACGGGATCGACCGTGTAGTCCTCGCTCTCCATGATACCGGCGTTGAGAATGAGCGTGTCGAGCTCGGGATGGTCGGCCATGACCGTTGACGGGAAGGCGGCGAGCGCGTCGCGATCCATCACGTCCAGGACATAGCCGGCCATGCCTGGGTTCTCGTCCAGCGTGGCCTGCAGGCTGCCATGTTTGCGGCCAGTGATGATGATGCGATTGCCCTTGGCCTGAAGGTTCCGTGCAAGGGCCCGACCAATACCGGAATTGCCACCGGCGATCAGGATCGTGCGATTTGTCAGAGCCACTTATTCTTGCCCTTCTGAAAGCAACTGGCCCTTACATGTCTGTCGCGCTACAAAGTGGAAAGTAGGCACCCAAAAGATTTATACTTACAAAAAAGAGAGTATGAGGTCGATGATAGACCATTCTCTGCGCAAAGAACTTCAGGATATTGGCCCGGCCGACCCCACCATGGATCGTCTTGTCGAAGAGGTCATCGGCAGGGTCGCCGACAAATGGACGATGCTGTTGATTGAAATCCTCACGGAGCGGGAGTGCTGCCGTTTCGGAGAGCTTTCACGAGCCTGCACGGGGACCAGCCAGAAGATGCTGACGCAGACGCTGCGCGCAATGGAGCGCGACGGCTTCGTGACCCGAACAGTCTATCCGGTCGTGCCCCGAAGGTAGAATATCGGCTGACAGACCTGGGCATTGGTCTGAGCAAGGCATTCTGCGGCGTCTGGCTTTGGGCAGAAGCGAACTTTGATAAAGTCGAATGCGCGCGGCGTGACTACGCGGCGAGGAACGCTGACGACGGGTGACCCAATTGGGGCTCGAACCAGGCGCGCGGCAATGCAGTGACCAGCCACCACGCCAAGCAACCTTGACCCTTTCGGCCCAAAGCTGCCGTCAGGCGATTCCTGGATGAATGGCCGCTATGCGCTTCCATTTCGGTCGTTTACCCTCTCTTGATCTTATCCTGAAAGCAGCCGTTCGTTGTACCGCGAGCAAACGCCCATATCCCGTTGAGCCCCTAAAGTTGTCGCGATGCGCCACCGGAAGCAATCACATACTGCCACGGCTTCATCAGTCCAGCTCGGCCTATATCGAGCCGGCAGTCGCCAAAGTCATAGGTCGCTATATTCAGGAGTGCTTGCAAGAATAGATCAAAAAACGCAATGTTGACCTTATTCCGAGCAATGCTTTGAAAGTGGACTTGCAATGAGTGAGGCGGGGTCGAGATTCTTGAAGTGTCTGGCCGTTTTGTTCGCTGGCGCGGTGATCTTTTTTACGCCGATAGCTAACGCAGAAGAACTTTCCACTCGGGAACTTCAGAGTTTCCTGGCCGAAAATGGGTACAGGCCGGGGACACTGGACGGGATCGACGGTCCTATGACACGCGCGGCATTGAAAGCGTTCCAGGCAGATCACGGTCTGACAGAGACCGGCATGCAAGATTCGGCCACACAGGTGGCGATCGGGAAAGAGGCCGAGCCAGATCCGTCCGCAATAGCGACGGCCCCGGCTGTCAGCGAGGAGCCGGCCCCCTTGAACCAAGAAGAGACGGCGCCGATCTATACCCTTGGAAGCTCCCAGCTTGAAAGCAAAGAGGCATTCTCTGCCGAGGACACAAGCGCTATGTCGCCTCCCCTTGAGACCTCGGCTCCTTCATCTGCCTCGCAGGTTGCGGGGGAAGGGCGGAAGGGTGATAGCGCCGATACGCCTCCGCCGTCAGCCGCGACGGAGGCTGCTGGAGAGAGTGGTACGTCTTCGTCAGATGACCCGCTTGAGACCGCTACTGTAATCGCAATTCCCGCTTTGTTGATTTTCCTCTGGTTCCGGCGCAGACGTATCAAGAGAAAGATCGCGCAAGCTGATGCGAAAAACTACGCCGTCGAGGGCAATTTTGTGTCCGCAAATCGTTCGGCGTCCGCGTATTCGGCTGCGCCGCTCGGAAAACAGACAGTGTCGCCGCCGAGCGAAGTAGTCCCCGCCGGAATAAACTGTGTCGGTGGCGTAGCCACATCGGGATCAAGCTCTGCGAAGCGCAAAGCGGATGACAGCCATTTCAGACTGGCGAATGCCAATCCTGCAGCAGGTCTCTTTGCTTCAAAAAGCAGTCCTGTTTCGGCCTCTTTTACGGTCTCTGACCGGCGAAGCGCTGGTGGGCTGCATGTCGAAACCGGCTCCAATCGCCTCACCAGCAAGCGCGAGACCTATGATCGTGGGTGGTTCGCAAAGCAAGGCGCCTGGCTTCCGCCCGGAGAGACCGTCAAGATAGCCGGCCGCACGATCGCGGGGATGGTCTATGTCGGCACTCCACCACGGGCCGGTCGCTATCAGGAGAAATGCCGGGCGTATATCGATCCCGGTTTGAAAGCTTCACCGGGCAGCGGCGACATCGCTGGGACGAGCATGCCGTATTGGCCGAGTTATTCGGAGATGTCGCCGATCGCCCGCGGGACATATCTCGACTGGCTCGCGTCGGGCCGCAACGATGCCCGATATGACGCCGGTTACCTGTTTCTCTATTTTTACGGCCTCGAACGCCGGTTCTTCGCCGACAAGCCCGGTATGCCTGAAAAGCTGGAGATAGTGCGCGAGGTCGAACGTCTTCAGGCGCTCTATTACGAGAATCATTCGGCGCGGCGCTATCTTGGCCTTTTTCTGGAAGCCGCAGCTCTATTTGTGGAGGACGCGCGCCCGCTTGAGCTGCCATTCGGGTCGGAAAGCGGCGAGCTGCCGCTTCCGGTCAAAATCCTGCTGGGCACGACAATCGCTGAAGAAGGGCGACTATCGTCCGAACAGCTGCTGAGCTTCTGGTATTGCCATCCGGAATGTTACGGACGTACCCCGGCACAGCGTTGTGCGGAGGAATTCCGTGCACTGTTCGGCCTGAAATTCAACGAGAAACATCCGGACGGGCTTAAGCTCCGAAAGCCCAAACGCGATCTCAAGGTTACCTACCGGGCAGCGTCTTCGGAGTTTGAGGTTGAGCTCCTTCCGAAAGCAAACGGTCAGCCGATCCCTGATATATCCAGCCTTGGAACGCCTGTTACCGCAGCAAAGTCAATCGCGGACGAGGCCATCGACGAACTCGACAAGCTGAGCCGCTATCTCGGTCGAAATCCTGAAGGGCGCGGGAGCGTCGAAGCGCATGCCTTGCTTCCGCCAGCCCTCTGGCCGCTGTTCCCCTCTGCCGATCTCGAGGAGATCAGGCGTTGGGCACACGGTATCATCGGCGGTAGCGGGCTGGTACCACTGGTCGATCTCATCGCCAAACTGGAAGGCTCGGTTCCTGACAAGATCGGAAAGAAACAGCTTGTGAGCGCGGCCGATGCCCTTGCTCGGCTCGGCATCGGCTTTTCTCCCGATCCGCGCTTTGCCCTGCGCGGTCCGAAGATCGGCGATCCGGTCATGCTTTTTGAGCAAGCTGATGGCGATCTTGAGAGTGTCAGCGACGGATATAAACAAGCGCTAACCGAACTGACGGTCGGCGCTTTCATCGCGCATGCCGACAACGAGATTGCGCCAGCCGAACGCATGGCGCTGCAGCGCCTGATCGACGACAAACCATTGAACGAGGCGGAGCGAAATCGCCTGACAGCCAATCTTGCCTGGCAGCTTTCCGTGCCGCCTGACGCAAGAGGGCTACGCAAAAGTCTGCAGAACGTCTCTCCGGCCGAGAGCGGCGCGATCAGAAGGGCCATTGTGGCAATGGTTCACGCCGACAATGTGGTGGCAGCCGATGAGGTCTCCGCGATCGAGAAGATCTACAAGTTTCTCGGCATTTCCGAAGCGGAGGTCTACTCCGACATTCACGCGCTTTCAGCCTCAGATGAACCGGTCACGCTGTTGCGCGCGCAGCCGGCGGAGCCGGGCGAAGTGATTCCTGCCGAAGCCCGCCCCAATTTTCTCGACAGCGGCAGAATTGCATCGATCCGCCAGGATACAGAACGCGTCTCCTCTGTTCTGGGCGCCATCTTCGCTTCCGATATCGACGATGATCTCGATGATCTCGATGATGAGCTACATGATGACGTGCAGCAGCACGTTCTGCCTGGCCTAGATCCGGTCCACGCGGGTTTCGTGATTGAGCTTGTCACCCGCGATCAGTGGTCGGAGGTGGAATTCAACACGCTGGCCAGTCAGCATGGCCTGATGGTGGCCGGTGGACTGGAAACGATCAATGAATGGTCATTCTCGCGCTACGACGATGCGCTTATTGAGGAATATGAAGGTTTCGAGTTGAACACCGAAATCGTCCGGCAATTGCAGTTGCCGGCTTAAGGGGGAACAGATGGCTGCCATAAAGCGACGGGAACGCGACACGATCATCCAGGCATTGCGGGCGGGCGTTGTCCCGCGACTGGGGCTGCAACACATTCAGGTCGGTCGCGCCCGCGAAATCGAGGAACTTGTAAGGGATATGGAGCGGATCGCGGAAGGCGGTTCGGGGATCCGATTTGTGATCGGCGAATACGGCTCCGGCAAGACCTTCTTTCTGAACCTCATCCGCCTCGTTGCCCTTGAAAAGGGGCTGATAGTCATGTCAGCCGATCTTGCGCCTGATCGGCGGCTGCACGCGACCGGTGGTCAGGCACGCAGCCTTTACAGCGAGATGGCGCGGAACCTATCCTCGCGCACCAAGCCGGATGGTGGTGCGATGGCAAGCGTCGTCGAGCGCTTCGTCAGCCAGTTGCAGCGGGATGCGGAAAAGCAGGACAAGGCGACGGGCGAACTGATCCGGGAGCGGCTGACGCATTTTGAGGAAATGACCAACGGCTTCGAATTCGCCGAAGTGATCCGCAAATACTGGGAGGGACACGAGACCGGTGACGAGGAACTCAAGTCGGCAGCGCTTCGCTGGCTGCGTGGCGAGTTTGCGACACGAACAGACGCCCGAAATGCGCTTGGCGTGCGCACCATAGTCGATGATGCCAATGTCTATGATCACCTGAAGCTGATGTCCGCATTCGTCTGCGAGGCGGGGTATAGCGGCCTGCTGGTTTCTCTCGACGAAATGGTGAACCTGTTCAAGCTGACATCCTCTCAGGCGCGCAATGCCAACTACGAGCAGATTCTGCGGATATTGAATGATGTTCTGCAGGGCAGTGCCAGCCATCTCGGCTTCATCATGGGCGGCACGCCGGAATTCTTGATGAACTCACGGCGCGGGCTTTACAGTTACGAGGCGCTGCAATCCCGGCTCGCCGAAAACAGCTTTGCCCGCGATGGCCTGGTCGATCTCTCCGGGCCTGTGGTCCGGCTTTCCAGCCTGACCCCCGAAGATCTGTTCGTGTTGCTGAGCAAGGTCAACCTGATTGCCCATGACGAGGGGCAGCAGTTGCCGGATGCCGCGCTCGAAGCCTTCATGCGCCATTGCTCCGAAAGGATCGGCGAGGCCTATTTCCGGACACCGCGCAACACGGTGACGGCCTTCGTCAATCTTGTCGCAGTGCTGCAGCAGAATCCGGGCACGGAGTGGAGCGACCTGATCGAGGAGATCGAGATCGCCAATGACACCGGCGATGACATGAGCGACATTGAAGATGGTGCAGGGGTGGCGCCCCAATCGGATGACGAACTGAGCAGCTTCAAACTCGGATGAACGCTTTCGACCGGCTTGCACCCCCGCTTCAGAAATGGATACGGCAGCAGGGTTGGCCTTCGCTGCGACCGGTTCAGACGGCAGGCATTGATGCCATCATCGGCACGAATAATGACGTCATCATCACCGCGGCAACGGCCGGCGGAAAGACTGAGGCCGCTTTTCTGCCGTTGATTTCAGATGTCTTGCTTGAAGAACCGGCTCAGGACCATGGCTTCGACCTGGTCTATATCGGCCCGCTGAAAGCCCTGATCAACGACCAAACCCGACGCCTTGAGGATATGTGCAGGGAGGCCGAGCTTGCGGTTGTTCCCTGGCATGGCGATATCGGCTCCGGTGTAAAATCGCGCGCGCTTAAAACACCCCGTGGGGTTCTGCTGATCACACCGGAATCACTTGAAGCGCTGTTCGTTCGCCGCGGTAGCTCGATCGCGACCTTGTTTGGCGCAACGCGGGCAATCGTGCTTGACGAACTGCATACGCTCCTCGATTCGGAACGCGGCATTCAACTCCGGTCTCTGATGACCCGTATGGAAATCGCCACGGGGCGGACGATCCGACGGGTCGGCCTCTCTGCCACGCTCGGCGACACCGGTCTTGCTCGTCACTTTCTGCGAAGAGAAGCCCCTGATGATGTGGTTCTGTGTGAGGCAGCTGGCGGCGGCGCGGAATTTCAGGTGCAGCTGAGAGGCTACCTCACGGGTGGAAAAGTGCCTGAAGATGAAGTTGCGGCGAAAGATGATCGTTCCGCCGAAGCGGCGATCGCCATGCATCTGTTCGAGAAGTTGCGCGGCTCTAACAATCTGGTGTTCGCGGGTTCCAGAGGAAAAGTGGAACTCTATTCTGACCGGTTGCGCCTGCTCGGCGAGGCTCAAGGGCCTAAGCAGGAATTTTATGCCCATCATGCAAGTCTTTCCAAGGACCACCGTGAATTCGTCGAACAGCGCTTGAAGGATGCCAACCTGCCGACGACGGCGGTTTGCACATCCACGCTCGAACTCGGAATCGATATCGGTTCGGTGACTTGCGTCGCGCAGATCGGCGCCCCGTTCACGGTTGCATCGCTGGCGCAGCGGTTGGGGCGGTCCGGCCGTCGTGCCGGCCAGCCCTCGATCCTGCGCCAGTATCAGATTGAGGCGCGACTTGAAAAGAGCAGTCACCTTGCGGACCGGTTTCGGCTCGGTCTGGTGCGGGCCATCGCCATGATCGAGCTCTATCTTCAGAAATGGTATGAGCCGCCGCGCTCGTCAGCGCTTCATCTTTCGACATTGGTTCATCAAATCCTTGCGGTGATCGCCGAACGCGGTGGCGCGAGCGCGGAACGTCTTTACGCCACGCTATGCCGCAAGGGGCCGTTTCATGCAGTCGACACCACCCTGTTCCTCGCCGTGTTGCGACAGATCGGAAGTCCCGATATTGCGCTGATCGAGCAGTCCGACAACGGCCTGCTTCTCCTTGGCCGACAGGGCGAGAAACTGGTTGAGCATTACAGCTTTTACGCCGTGTTCAAGACGCCTGAGGAGTTTCGCCTTGTCGAACAAGGCAAGGATCTTGGCACCTTGCCTGTCGACAACATCCTGGCGCCTGGCATGACCATCATCTTTTCGGGACGGCGATGGGAAATTGTCGAGATCCACGAGAGGGAAAAGGTCATCCTTGTAACAAGATCGAAGGCAGGTGCGCCGCCATTGTTCGGAGGCGATCCCGGAGACATCCATAATCAGGTGGTGGCGAAGATGTTCGAGGTTCTGGAAGGCCAAGCCGTGCCGATCTATCTCGACAAGCAGGCGGCGACACTTCTTGCCGAAGCGCGGGGAAATTTCGCGCTGGTAGAAGCAGGTTCTCACCGCATTATTGCCACGGCGGAGGATAGCCATCTGATTGCGACCCGCAAGGGCAGCGTCGTAACCAACACGCTGGCGCTCGCGCTGGGAGGCTTCGGCTTTGAAACATCGATCTATGACGGGTTTATAGAGGTTCGCAAGAAAGAGGCTAAACTCGGGCTTGAGGACGCGCTTGCGTTGATTGCAGAAAGCGAGAGGCTTTCCTTGTTCTACCGGCAGGCAGAACCCCAGTCTGAAAAATTTCATCCGTTTCTGAGCGCAGACCTTTTGCAACAGGACGCGCTTTCCTGCCGGCTGGATGAGACTGGCGCGATCCGCCTTGCATCTGAAATTCTGGCGTCGACGCACCCGCAGCGTTGAACGTGGACGCGATCTGACTGAACCGTGAATGCTTCATTTCGTCTGTGTGACGGGCTCTACCATAATGTGGAAGAAGTTCAGGGGACCAGGTCAAACGTCAGCTTAACTCATCTCGTTCCGAGAACCCGCCAGTCTCCTTCCGGCCTCTGTCCGGTCATTCGTTCCGACCGCAACGAACGTCCGCTTCCCGCCCATCCGTCCTTGGTGCAGGCGCTTGGCGTGATGCTGCGGCGAGCACGGAGGGTAACTCTGGCCTACCTGCGGACATGTGTCACGTTACCAAGACGGATCGTTGGACGTCGGCTTGTACGTGGGTCAGAGATGTTTGGCATTTGGGTCGGGAATGCTTGGCAGAGCATGGGTCGGCGACCAAGATTTTAAGGCTATCCCCGTCGCCGAGTGTCGCTTTAGCAAGACATTCGACAACTGACTTGTCATCCGATTTTCTCCGCGCGGTATTCCTCAAGCCGTGCACCAAAGTCGCGCATGGCAGCGGGTGTGAGTTCTTCCCCGCGTCGTTCCGAGGGAATGTCGAGTACAAGGTGGAAATAATGGGCACCGCGTGCATTGGCCGCCGCGATGAGCTGGACCGGCAAGGTGCCAAGCACCCGGTCGCCGGGTGCAAGGTGCTCGGGATCAAGGTGAGAGACCAATACCACGTCGCCCAGGCCTTGCTGCTCGGCTCAGATCCTGGCGCCAGGGTGGCGGGAGACGAAATAGGTTGTCATGAACGACCCTTGGCAATGCCAGGCTGTAGAAACATCACATCATTGCACAGGGACCGGGTTTGCCTGCAACCGGTATGTCACGGCGGCAGGCAAACGCCCGGCCTCGTCGCAGCCCTCTGCAGCTTGCCCTGACTGCCGGGCTGGTCTGCTTTCGATATCGATCCGTGCACGGATGCTGCTCGTCATGACCCGCGGTGGGAACCATCCGAGCGCACAAAGGCGTGGATGGTAAGGAGCAAAACGAGATTTCTCCGACCCGAATTCGGGGACTATTCCGGGGCTCCATTGCCCTGGCATGCCGAATTGGCCCCCAAATTCCCTGTTCGTTCCTACTTGGCTGACGTGGCCGATGCCGGATAAACCGCAGAAATCCAGCCGTCGGGGTATAGCGCAGCCTGGTGGCGCATCTGCTTTGGGGGCCCCGAATCTACCTTTTCCTAGTCATTTATTACTGCGCGGACTTTGTCTTTCGCCCGCCCGCCGATGCCTACTTCGGCGGTCCCCGCCATCATCAACGGACGTGAAAGGATCAAGTAAAAGATACTCGAATATCGCCGCTTGCAACACCGCAGGATCGCCGCCTAAAAATCAACCTCCGATGAGTTCCACACTCCGCTTACCTACGCCGCGAGTTGTGTCAAATGTTCTGATGAAGGACAGCGGCTGACGTGATGGCCACTGTCACAATCTGGTATGAAAGCGGGTCGTCCTTCGAGCTTTCGCGGCGCGATGCCGAAGTTGAGCTCAGCCAAGCTGAAGCGGCGTTTAGCATTGGCTTCAAAAAAAGACCGCAAGATGTTTCTGCGTTTGAGGGCGCTTTGAAATTGCATCGTCCCAGTTCAAGCCAGCCACGGGCGGAGTAAACGGCCGATCTATTTGTACGTTCTTCGTGGCAAGGCGATGATCTCTGCCAACGGTCGCTGCCCCTCCAGAATCAGCTGCGCCCATTCAAGGGCCATCTCGCGTCGACGGTCGAGATAGCGGGCCCTGTTGTAAGCCGCCTCGACCCTGTCCTTCGGGACATGTCCGAGCGCGAAGTCAATGATGTGCCGCTCTGTCGGATGCCGTTCATTCATCACGGTCGAAAAGGCCGCTCGCCATCCATGAGGCACATGTCGGTGGTGATAGCCGGCTCGGTTGAGCAGGTAGCTGATCGCATTTTCCGACATTGTACGATGGGCGAAGCGTGAATTTGGAAATACAACAGGGCTGCGGCCGGAGAACATCCGCACAGCCTCAATGACCTCGATCGACTGCGGGGCGAGCAGCACGAAGTGGTCGCGTCGCTCATCACCCTTGAATTGTTGCCGCAGCTTCATCCGACTGGAGGGAACAACCCATACAGGTGCTTCCGGATCCAGGTCGGCAAACTCCTCCCAGGGGGTTTCAATAACGACTCCGGGACGAAGTGCGGTCAGAGCGAGTAGACGGTGTGCGAGTTTGGTTACCGGGTGGGCAGGTGTGGTCTCGACTGCCTTTAACACCTCGCGCAGGTCATCGAGCAACGTGAGCGCTGGTTGCTGGCGGCGCTTTATCGGAGAGAGTAAACGCCGGATCTGATCTGCCGGATCATTTTCGCAAATACCGAGCGCGATGGCGTAGCCGAAAACGGCCGATATCCGTTGCCGCGTTCGATGCGCCGTCTCGACAGCGCCGCGGGTTTCAATGTTTCGCACAACTTCCAGGATTCGGCGCGCATTGAGGTCTGCGATCGGAGCCCGGCCGATTTCAGGAAAGACGTCACGCTCCAGGTTGCGCAAAACATCTGAAGTGTGTGTTGCGGTCCATGTCGGAGCCTGAAGCCGATGCCATTCGCGCGCGACGCACTCAAAGGTATTCGCTCTGGCTTCGAGACCCGCAGCCTGCACCTGGCGCTTGTCAACGATCGGATCCCGCCCGCTCTTTAGGATAGCCTTTGCCTCATCCCTTGCCAGGCGCGCTTTTGCAAGGGGCATGTCCGGGTAGTGGCCCAAAACGATCTGTTTCTCGACTCCGCCAAAGCGGTAGCGGTAGCGCCAAATGCGACTTCCGGAGGGTGTCACGAAGAGAAAAAGTCCGCCGCTGTCGGCAAGCTTTTGGGGCTTTTCGCCGCTCCTGATGCGCCGGACCTTTGCATCGGTCAACATTCACGTGCCCCTCGTGCCCGCATTTCCCGGATTAGGTGCCCGCACCTGTGCCCGCTTTGGGCAAGGAATGCGCGAGAATAGCCGGGAAAGGTCGGGAGCCAAGGTCACCCAATATTGAAGCAAAATCAACAGATTTGGGATGCTTCAGGCGCGCGCGAAAAGGGCCGCTGGCGGGCCGAAGCCGATGAAACGGAGAACTACACCTACGCTATAGCCCTCCAAAATTGAGGTTCAAGCGAGGGTTGGCAACGTCGAGCGCACAAGCGGCGTGCGTTGCGGCCATCAAACTTCAATCTGCCGCACGGATACAGCTTCGGCGTTCCAACTAAGGGATTCCCTTCGGCACCAATGTGGTGCATGGTGGTGCATCATGGGGAATCTGCGGTATGTCGTCAAAAGTGAGATTTTCGGTCAGCTTGGATTCAAAGACCAACAGGGCCATTGAGGAATTGGCCCAACGGCACAAGCCGGAGCTATCGAAAAGCTATATCGTCGAATACGCTTTGCTTCGCCTTCTGAAGGCAATGGATGCAAAGCAGCTCTTGCTCCCGCTTGAGCTTGAGGGCGGCCATGACGCGGAACGCTGAGCACCCCGCGCACCTTGATAAATGGTGTTCCATTTAATGAAGCGGCCAACCTCATATATCTTGATCGGGTTGTGCCGTGGATAGCCAAGGCCGCGAGCTTCTAGATCAACTATATAGTGCGTTCTCCGAGAGGTCGAATGATCTGCTTGATGCTGTCGCGCAGCCCGGTGCGCTCAGTGAGAAGGATAGCTTTGCTTCCCGCTGGACCGATCTGGGGGATTGGCTGAGTCTCGCGAAGCGGCTCGGAGCGGAAAAAGTGCTCTTCGTCCGTGGCGGTCCCGTCGCGGTGTTCAGCGACGCTCAAGGCGCATCTGATGAGGTGGCGCTCGGAGAACTCTATCGTCGTGCTTGGTGCATGACGGAGCCTCGTTGTCTTTTCGTTGCGCTCCCGCAGGAACTCCGAATTTACGATCTCAATACTCCGCCCAAACGAGGAGGACCGCCAAGTGATCCTTGGCGGGTGCTTTCTTCTGCCGCCGATGTGCTCCAATTGACGCAAGAGATCGATGAATATGGCCCCGATTTGCAGGGGCTAATGGAAGTGGGCAATTCTGCACCCGCTCGTGCTGACCGTCGCCTCATTGATGATCTACGGCATGTCCGTTCGCAGCTTGAGGCAACGGGCCTCTCAATGGCCGAAGCGCATGCTCTCATCGGCCGTTCGATCCTCGTGAGATATCTGGAAGATCGTGGCGTACTGACGCAAGCCTATTTTGATGAAGTGGCCGGCAACAATCGGACTTGGCAGACAGCGCTATATAGCGAGGGAGCTATTCCCGTACTTGGACCGCCGGGAAAGCAGCGCCTCTACGACAGGGTGCTTTGCGACGCTGACTTTACCCACGCGTTATTCAAAAAGCTGTCCACAGACTTTAATGGCGATCTGTTCGCACTCGGAGAAGCGCGGGAGAAGCGGTTCGACGAGGTGGCACTGAAGCTCCTGCGTGCATTCCTGCTTGGAGAGATTCAGGCTGGTCAAGAGCCTCTGTTTTTCTGGGCATACGATTTTGAGGTAGTCCCTCTCGCCCTGATCAGCAGCATTTACGAGCAATTCTATCATGACGCTCTTAATAAGGAGGCTTCCAGCAAAACAAAGAAAAATTCCTCCGCTCCCTTGCGCCAAGCAGACAACGCATTCGCGCCTACCCTCGTCATTGACGAGGGTTCCGAAGACAATGCTTTCGAGGAAGGTGAACTCAAACACGGCGCGGGTACGCATTATACGCCAGCTAATCTTGTTCACGATGCACTTCGAAGGACGTTGACCCCAACCTGCTTAGCACGCCATCCAAAGATACTTGATCCTGCTTGTGGGTCAGGAATCTTCCTCGTGGAAGCGTTTCGCAGGATCGTCCGCTACGAAGCCCAAGGCCGGAAACGTAAGCTATCGCCAGATGAGTTGCGAGACATTCTCCAACATCGCATTTTCGGCATTGAGATCAACGCGGAAGCCGCCCGCGTTGCAGCGTTCAGCCTTTACCTAGCGCTTCTTGATCAACAGGAGCCACCTGATATCGCCTCGGGAGGGCCACTGCCTTATCTGCTGCATAGTTGCCCGCGCGACGAGAAACACTTTGGGATACTTATTGTATCGGACGCTTTTGCGCTGACCAACGATGAACGTGAGTTGCTGTCGAAGCGCGTAGCCGCCAAGAAAGCCTATAAAGGTCGTGCGGGCGACGTCAGACTGCTGGCTAATACCGGAGTTCTGGACCTGCCGCTCGGCGGCTTCGATGTCGTGATCGGCAATCCCCCTTGGCAGGAAGCACCGCCCCTCCCTCGTAGCTGGGCGGCCGCGTTCAAACTTCCCGAGGGCGAAGGAGCCTACTCCCAGCTTTTCATTCATCGTGCTCTGACGTTACTTCGAGAAGGCGGGAGGCTGGGGCTTCTCGTCGGCATGAAGGTATTCTGGAACGACCGCGATACGAGTAGAGCATTTCGCGGCTACTTCTTGGCACATGCGGCACTCATGCAAGTCGTGAACATGGCGCATGTGCGTCGTGTGTTCTTTGCAAAAGCCGTTGCGCCGTTTGCGTTCCTGCTCGCTGAAAAGCGCCAGCCAATGCCCAACGAGCGGGTTGTAATCTGGAATGCAAGGCGGATTCGAGCTGTCGATCGATTGCGGTCCATGGCCGCCGTCCCGCTTGATCGACGCGTTGTGACTCAAGGCGATCTGGCCGATGCCGACTATCTTTGGAAAGCCTATTGGTGGGGTGGACATCATGACGCCGCGCTGCTGTCCAGACTTGCATTGGAGCGGACGCTGGGTGAAACGGTCGCGAATGCCGACCCACAACCACGTTACGGTTGGCAACGCGGTAGCGCCGTCCCGTCCGGGAAGCTGGCGACCCTGCCGGAACTCAGCAATCGAAAGGTGCAGCCATTTGGACGATTGCAAGAGGGCTGGCTTGTACCACCGCCGACCGGGATCAAACGAGATCCCGATCAACGGATTTATAGCGGACGGCGCTTGGTAATCACGCACGGCGTGAGGGAACCCATCGGACCTATCGCTCGACTCGAGACTCGGGAGTTCTCGTTCCGGCATAGCTTTTACTGCATTCCGTTGCCGCATCTCACTGAGAACGAAGCTCAGTTGGTGCTCGGAGTGATGTGGTCTTCGCTCGGCCGCTACCTGCTGTTTATGACCGCAGGCAGTTGGGGTGGGTGGCATGACAAAGTCACTGCCCGCGACTTGCTCCGCATGCCGGTACGTCTTAAGCCTTCATGGGGCATGCCGAAGGCGAAGCATGACGAAGCCGCAATGCGCGTTGTGCAAGCCGTGACCCAGTTGCGCGATCTCCCATCCAACACTTCCCCGGCGCTGGAGCTTTTCCATACTTCTTCCTATGAAAAGCCCGAAGAAAATTGGTTGCGGGTACTCGATGAAGCCATTTTCGATTTGTTTGAGCTTGCCAAGGCTGAGCGTGATTTAATTGGAGATTTCTGGGCTGAGAACCACGAACTCTACTGGAAAGGAGCGGAGGCGGAGTCGACCAAACGCTTGACGTTAGCCGGAGTTTTGAATGGTACACGAGCAGACCTTCCGGAAACTCCGGATCGTGCTGGATTGCAGCCTTACCTGCGGGCCTTTCTGGAGGCTTGGAACGCGCAGTTGCCTGAAGGTTCAGAATTCCACTGGCAGGTAGTTATTTCGCCGGCTCGCGATGCCGTCGCTGTGGTTTTCGCTTTGGGTGGCGAAGAGATATCGGCACAGCAAGGCTCTGACGGGAAGTGGGAATCGATTGTCGCGCGGTGCGCTGACGCACTCGATCAACCGATTTCACCTGCGTTTTATGCCAAGCGTGTTGTCAGGGCAGCGACAGCCGACAACTTCATTATTCTGCGAGAGAATACACGCCGGCTTTGGACGGCCAGCACCGCTAGAGAAGACGCCGAAGCCTTGTTCTTACAACTTGCTGTGCGTGGCGAGGGTTGACCGGGATGGCTGGGCTGAACGAGGTTTCGATCAATCTATGGCCGTCATTTGTTGAAAAAGTCCAAGATATTGTGAAGGCTGGGCTCCAGCGTCTCGCTGAGGATGCCGAGGAAAATGGGTTTGTCGCGTCGTGCGAAAATGATCTCAACCGAGAATTGTTCTTTCGGATGAGGCGGATTGCCGCCGACCGCCACAGAACTCTTCTCTCGTTATCTCCAAGCCCTGCTTTGAGCCGAGAGCACACTTGGAACCTAGTAGCTGCTTACGAAGCAAATAATCAACCTAGCCCAGACGATCCAGAGAGGACGCCACGCGAAAATAAGCGCCCTGACTTTCAGTGGAGTTTCTTAGACGATCAGGCAACAGATATTGACCGTTCTACAAGAACCTATGTCGTCGAGTGCAAGCGTTTAGGTCAACCAATCGGTGCGTGGATTTTCAACACAAACTATGTGGCGCAAGGCGTAGGTCGATACATTGCTAAGTCGCACCTCTATGGCAAGGACGACGCCGGCGGCGGCATGATCGGCTATATTCAATCGATGGACATAGATACGATCTGGTCCGACATCGATCATAATCTCGGTAGTGCGGGAATTTCATCACTTCCCAAGCTATCGCCCATTTCAGGATCACCTGCAGTACACGTCGCATCTCATGAGCTAATTCGTTCGGATGCGTCTTCTCCATTTCATCTACACCATACCTGGGTCGATCTTCGTGCATCAGGCACGCCACCGGCCCCTGATCCAGGTGGTGCAGAGAGCACGGAATAGCGACGCATGGCGGAAACTTTCAACTACATCTCTTTTGGAAACTGGGAGTACATCGAGGGCAACGTCGATGACATCAGCATGGGTCGGGGACGTATGTTCGAGTATACGCCGCCGGACACCGAAAAGCGGCTTGAAAGCCTCGATGGTACAGCACTCGCCTTTTTAGAGAAGCTCCCGACCTTCTTATGTAGTGAGATCAAGTCGGACGCAGACGCCGTCTCCATGCTGATCAAATATGGTCGGGTTTCCAACATCAATCTCGGACGTAAGGAGGTCTCCGCTGCCTTCGAGACCTTGATCGACTTCGGCGAAGTGGAATTCGAGAGTATTGAGGCGGCTCGCACGGTGTTTGGCGCGGATAGGTTTCAACTCTATCGAACCCATTGGGCGGTCCGTGAAGGTGATGCTAGTGAAATTCTAAAGCGGCTGGCTGAAGTAAAGCCTGATCTCGTCCAAGTTATCGCGGCCGTGCGTGGACCTGCCGATGACGGTGTGGATGTCCAACCACCGCCACGGGACAAAAAGATTCTTGGCGACGCCGACAGCGTGGAGCGGTTTCTTGAGCTGCTCTACAGTTCGCCGGCGAAGTTGGGCACTGAAACATTCTTTAGGGGACATAGCGACGCGCGCTATGAGTTGACCCCGTCTCTGCTGCGCAAATGGGACAATGGTGATTGGCAGTTCATGCCCAGCGAAGACCGTCTCTGCAAAGAGTTGCTGATCGCCCATCACGACGAGTTTCACGGCGATGACTATTGCTTCGACCGTCTCGTCCGCATGCAACATTACGGCCTGCCTACGCGGCTGCTCGATGTTTCCGGTAATCCGCTGGTAGCACTATTCTTTGCCTGCTCGTGCAAGCCAGATCAACTCGGCATCGACGGCGAGGTCATCGTCTTCCAAGTCGCGTCGAACGGCGTGAAATATTATGATTCCGACACCGTCAGTTGCCTGTCCAACCTATCAAATCTGACCTATGCGCAGAAGAACGACATAGACCTCAGCCTCGACCAAGACGCTTTCAACGCAACGGATGTCGCCGGCAAGCTGCTCCACCACATCAAGTCCGAGAAGGGTTTTTTCGAGGGACGGATCGTTCCCGACGATTTGGGCTCTATCATCTGCGTAAAGGCGAAGCGCACTAATACCCGGATCAAATCGCAGTCCGGAGCCTTCCTGCTGTTCGGCCACGAAGCCGCGTTGCCCGATGCAGGACAGGACGGCATCGAGATCAGCCGGGTGACGATCAAGAATAAGGCGCACATTCTCAACCAGCTCGACCGCATCAACATCAACGCCACGACCGTCTATCCAAGCATTGATCAGACCTCAGTTCATTTGCGAGATCTGCACCAGTCACCAGAGCCGGTCAGAATGGCTACCAGCACTACGTCCGACGATCATCCAGAAGTTTGACGGAGCGGCTTCGCCCTTAAAACCAGATCCAAAAATTATTGAGCAATACTAGTATGTTATGATTTACGCCGTCCTTGCGAGAGATGGAGTGATCAATGGCATGGACTGGCATTGCTCGAGAGGAGCATAGCCGCAAAGGGCTGCGGTATCCAAGCGACATGACGGACAGGGAGTGGGCGCTGGTGGCGCCGTTCATTCCTCCGGCAAAGCACGGCGGTCGGCGTCGCAGCACGAATATGCGCGAAGTGGCCAACGCGTTGCTCTACCTGGCCTCGGCCAGATGTGCCTGGCGCCTGCTGCCCAAGTGCTTTCCACCGGTCTCGACGGTTCGGCGCTATTTTTATGCCTAGCGCAACGCGGGATTGTTCGAGGTGATGAACACGCTGCTGGTCATGAACCTGCGAGAGATCGAGGGGCGCGAAGCCTCTCCAAGTGCGGGCATCATCGATAGCCAGAGCATGAAAACGACCGAGAGCGGCGGTCCGAGTGGATATGACGCGGGCAAGAAGGTCAAAGGCCGCAAGCGTCATATCCTGACCGACACCTCCGGCTTTCTGATCTCCATCCTCGTGCACACTGCCGATATTCAGGACCGGGATGGCGCCGTCGACGTGCTCAAAAGGATTTGCCGGCGCTTCCTCTGGCTGCGCCATATCTTCGCCGATGGTGGCTACGCCGGTGACAAGCTCAGAACGGCACTCGCCAAAGCCGGGAACTGGGTAATCGAGATCATCAAGCGTTCCGACAAGGCCAAGGGCTTCGAAGTCCTCCCGCGGCGCTGGGTCGTCGAGCGCACCTTCGCCTGGCTGGGACGGTGCCGCCGCCTTGCAAAGGACTGGGAAGCGACCATCGCCTCTTCAACCGCCTGGGCTATGATTGCTTCTATCCGCATGCTCATCCGCAGAACTGCAAGGTATTGCTACGCCTGAGGAACTTTTGAATCGGGCTCTTAATCCGATATGATGTGGCCCCGAATTATCGGGCGGCAGCTAGAATCGGCAGCTTGCTATCTCACCCGGTGAAGTGCGGTAATTGGCGGCAATATCGCGCCATAGAGACCAATCGGCGGTTCTGGCGGGTCGAAGCCGAAGAAACAGACAACTACACCTACGCTATACCCCTCTAAGATCACATCTCGTCGGACTCGGTTTTAGATTCACGTCAACATATGATCGAGGTTCAACGAGGGACAGCGACAGCCCAAAGGCGCCCCAGTAGCCTAAAGCAATTTATCTTGCCTATCCTCAGGCGCCGGAGACCTACGATTGGCGGTAACCGTTTCTATTGGCTGACCGAGCAGCAAGAAGTCTGGGATAGTCAATGGGAGCACGGTCTTAAGTGCCCCATCTGCATCATTTTTGAGTAATTCTCGTAGCTCCATCAGCAAGCGGCCTAAAATATTCTGACCAACCAGCATTCCCTCATCAAACTCAACCGCTTTTGCTCCCCAATAATCGTCCTTGCGTGACTGCTCAACTATCGGACGATCCTTCGTAGCCAAAAGCAGACGACCAAACTCCAAATAATTTTGCGCCAGTTTTACACGAAGACACCACCGCATAATTCTCGTTCGAACATGATCCCAATCTTGACGAGAATCCTTCCGGTATGGTTTGCTTTTCATCTTTGCTGTCATCGGACTGTGCTGGTCCATGATTATGCGTTGAACCTCGGGAAGGTGCGGAAAGCGGCATGCCTGATAGAGCGCCTCTGATGTCAGTATTCGCACACCATTTACTCGTAGCGGGAAACCAGAGGCCATGTTCGACAGGCCACCGAAGCTTTCTTTTGTTTTGTAGACGACGACAACCTCCTCCCGTTGATACGTGCGGAGGTCGCGTGTCTGTTCAGAGCGTGAGGTCATCGAAGTCATTAAATATTCTCTGGAGATGCGTAAGTTTTGCGCGCCAATAAGGGATACCAATGAAGCGCTCCACAGGTCGCCTCCGGATCACCCCACCAGAGGGCTAACGGACAGTTATTTGGACAGTTCCTATATGTTGCAATCATCGAACCAAAACCTATGCCAAACGGGCTAAAACCGAGTGGCCGCATAGATGATTTAGGACTTTCGCTCAGTGCTCTAATCTTTGCGCCTGCAATCAGGAACTCACTTTCCAGTATTTGGCGCCCTTGCTCCGAAGAGAATGGCGCTACTACAGCCCCGCCAGCATTGCGCGGCTCAAAGGGAAATTTCGACGGCAGCGCCATATAGGCTTGCACTTCGGCTGCGTCAGGAATTGCGGTCGGCCAAAGAACACCAGAGCTATTTTTATACCACTTACGATTTTCGACCTCTAGCGCGCGCCAGTATTTTATATCAATATTCTTTCCGGAATTCTTTATTACTTCTTTTAACTTTCGCCCCGCAAGATATGAACCTCCTGAGTGAAGAGCCGCAACAATCACATGCACTTTGGCATTTTGTGGCGCCTCGTTGTTGATCCACTCTTCGAGGTCGTTTCCGACTCGATTGCCGCTGAACATCACGTCATCAAGATAGATGTAGTCGCCGTCCGGATCTCCACATTCATCAGTATCAAGCCCGTATTCATCATCCAAACACTTGGAAAAAAGCTTGAGCATTTCCTTCTGGCTTTGCCCATTCTGCTGGATTTTCAGGAAATGCGCTGATCCCCAGTAGGATTCTGGATCATCCCCAACAAGCTTTTCGTTGCTGACTAGATTTCGCAAAAAATCCTTTACATTTTTCTTGGTGATGAAGCTTTGCTTCGCCACATGGTCGAACTCTCGAAGGAACGCGAGCTGATTGGCGGGGGTGAACTGACTTGCCCAACGGTCAACATGTGCGGGGGTGGGTTCGGCAAGCTCACCCCGTCTGTAGGTCTTGATCTCGTTAGCGATGGACTCCAGCAAATCGTCTCTTTCGCTCATGAACTCCCCCCTGAGTCAGTTGTTTGGCCCGCATAACCATTCTAGGGAAGAAGGAGATGAGGGACTAGCTGGAAATGCTGCTCCAAGATGGCATCGCTCGCATCTGAGATGGCTATCCTATCACTCTCGGGACATGCGGTCCTGCCGATAGCGGCTGCGGCCGCGTCCTACTCTATAGGTTTGCTAGGGGCGTTGCCCCCGCGCCAGCAAGGTAAGTGAAACCGTCCGGGGCGGTATCCCCAGCCTTCCGCGCCCAAAGGGCTTGTGCAGGCCGGGTGATCCCCCTCCACCCCGGCCGCCCTTGCTCGTTGCTACCCCAGTCTCGGCGACGGCCAGAAGGTCAGGCGCGGCGTTCCGCTTCGCTGACCTTCAGACCCGAGGACCAGAGACATGACCAAAGCATCCGACAGCAAGCCCCGCATCTATGTCGCCTGCCTTGCGGCCTACAATAACGGTTATCTGCATGGGGCTTGGATCAACGCGGATCAGGAAGCGGGCAAACTCTGGGACGAGATTGCCGCGATACTTGCCCGTTCCCCTGTAGCGGGCGCGGAGGAATACGCCATTCACGACTATGAGGGCTTCGAAGGCGTCAGCATCTCCGAATATGCCGGCATCGACAGCGTGGCGCGGATGGCCGCCTTCATCGCAGAACACGGCGCACTTGGCGCGGGCCTGCTGGAGCAGTTCAGCGGCGACATGGACCAAGCCGAAACCGCTTTGGAGGACTGCTATCTTGGTCAATTCGCCAGCCTCGCCGACTACATGGAGGAATTGACGACCGAGAGCGTCACGATCCCCGAGGCGCTACGCTACTATGTGGATTGGGGCGCGATGGCGCGAGACGCCGAGATCGGCGGCGACCTATTCACCATCGAGACGGCGCAGGGCGAGGTGCATGTGTTTTCAAGCAGATGAGATCATGCCTGCCTGTGCTCATACAGGCAGGCATCTCTAAATCTCCGGTTGTCGCCAAGCTAAAAACACCAAAGAATGATCGGGTTAGCCGCTCAAGGTATCTGCTTTGAACGGGTTTTTTATTTCCAGTGATCCTTGAACCTCTTTTTGCCGGGCGCTGCCCAGCATCCCGGCTTGGGGAGGTGACGCCATGCTCAGCATCGATTGGCGATCTCCGGCGGAATACGGGCACACAAAGCACATCCCTGCCGCTGGTTTCGCTTGGGAATATTTGCGCCGCAACGACGAATATCGTCGGGACTGCCAGACCATCGCATCGACCGGAGGGGTGGCTGCGCGCGACCTTGAAGCGTTCGCGCATCGCTGGGGGTTGCGATTTCCCGTGCGATCCCGACGCGCCGCATGACCGACCGCCACCATTCTGGAGTCCGAGCCTTCAACCGCAAGCGGTGATGCTGTCGCCCGTCGAGCACATGGACTGCGACACCGAACCTATATTGACGCTGGCGCATCTGGACGGCCTCGACCTGCGCCGCGCCGCCGATGGTTGGCACGGCATCTGGCAGGTGGATGGCGTCGCGCATCAATTCTGGCTGCCCGATGCCGTGCCCGATGCCGCCGCATTCTACGCCGTCACGTTGCCGATGGATTCGTTTCTGGAACTGCGTGCTCACGCGGCCCGCCGATTTTGGCGGTCCCTCAACGGTCGCGCGCCCGGTCCTGATTTCCGAGCCGTGCCTGCCCAACTACGGCAATGGCATATCTTGACCCTGCGCGCGCTTGACGCGCGGTTGCGCGGCGAAAGCTATCGCACCATCGCTGAAGTCCTGCTCGGCTTTCGCGGCACGAAGGAGGATTTCGAGAGCGATCCGCGCAAGAACAAAGCCCGCCGCCTGGTCGCGCACGGCATCAAGATGATACGCGGGGGCTATCGCCTTCTGCTCCACTATCCGATCAAGCCCGACAAGCGTTGATGGGCACGGCCATCGACCTCACGCCCTATTGGTTGCCGCCTGCTCCAGAATCTTTCGATAGCCTTCACGCGATAGCCATTGCGCGCGTTCGAGATGGCTTTGCCAGCAACGGCGGGTCAGCAGTTCCTCAGCGGCCGGATCACGGTGCAGCACGATCCGCGCGACTTCCTTCCAGTCCGCGCCCTCGGCCTTCGCATCCAGCAAACGCAGATAGGTGACGTAATGCCGTTCGTCATAGACGGTTATGGTGTCGCCGGTCGGCGCTTCATCGTCCACATCTGGATCGAGTTCGACGGGAACCCGCATAGTCACTCCCCGTATCCGAGAGAGCTTTGTCTGCGGTGCGCCCCCGCAAACGATTCTCTCTGACTCTTGGTGATCGGGGAGTTAGTAACCGTCACGAAACGGCCCCATGGCCTTTAGCTCGGAAAGCCTGTTGTATACGCCACAGGCTCCCCGACCATAGGTCAAGGAGTTGGTGCCGTTCTGGCTGGCACCGGCCATTCGTGAGGGGTTACTACGCCCCAAAGCAGCGCGTCTGCTCCGCAGCGATTCTTAACCGAACCGCGTGGGAATGTCTCTGGCTTTTCGGCGCAACAGGCAGTGAGCCGCTGAAATCCCTCATCATTGGCCGCGCACCGCCCCGAAGGGGGTGCCGCCAGCGTATAGGCGCAAATGCGGCACGCTACGCGCCGCCGATCCCTCGCCATGGTTCGCCACAGTCCGCTGCCGCCCCCGGCAGCCCAATCCCGACTGGAGGTGATCCATGCCCAACCCACTTGCGGGCCTGCCGCCGCGCCTGTTGCGCACCAAGGAAGCCGCGCGCTTCCTCGGCATATCCATCCGCACCCTTGAGAAGCATCGCACCTATGGCACCGGGCCGACCTATCGCAAAGTCGGCGGTCGCGTCCTCTACACCGTCCGCGATCTGGAGGACTGGAGCGCGGCGGGCGAGCGCAGATCCACCCGCGACAAGACCGCCGGCACCGTCTTTCCCGCGCGTCCGCTTACGCCCGAAGAACGGGGCGACTGCTAGATGCTGCGCGAGGACGACCACGACCACGCACAGCCGACCGAGGACAGCGAGCGCAGCCGCCTAGACCCCTTCGTGGTCGCAACCGGCGACGCGCCGCCGCGCGACCAGCGCGACTTGATGGAACGGCCGTTTTTCTCGTTGGCGAAGACCCCGCGCACCAAGCCGATTCTTTACAAGGCCGCCGACATAGAGGTGCAGGTGTTCGGTATGCCCGAGCACGGCATGGCGACCATATGGGACGCCGATGTGCTGATATGGGCGGCCTCGCAGATCGTGGCGGCCGAGAATGACGGCCTCACCACTTCGCGCTTTGTCCGGTTTACGCCTTACCATCTGTTGCGCGCCATCGGGCGACCGACCGGCAATCATCAATACCGGCTTCTGAAAGCCGCGCTGGCGCGGCTGCAATCGACCGTCATCGCCACCACCATCCGCAACGGCCCGCATTGGCGTCGCCGGCAATTCTCATGGATCAACGAGTGGGAGGAAATGACGACGCGCGCCGGCCGCGTCGAGGGCATGGAGTTCGTCCTGCCCGAATGGTTCTACAACAGCGTCATCGACCGTTCGCTGGTCCTGACCATCGACCCGGCCTATTTCCGCCTGACTGGCGGCATCGAGCGATGGCTTTACCGCGTCGCCCGAAAGCACGCCGGGCACCAGCGCCACGGCTGGGTTTTCGAGGTCGCGCACCTCCACCAGAAATCCGGCAGCCTCGCCCGGCCGTCCGATTTCGCGCTCGACCTGCGCCGGATCGCGGCCCGCCAGCAACTTCCCGGCTACCTGCTCCAGATCGAGCGGGAAGACGGCCGCGAACTGCTGCGCATCCGCCCAGAAAGCTCATCAACAGGCACTGTTGATAAACCTGTTAATGCCATCGGCAGATCAGGCGCACGGGGTATCGGCAGATCAGGCGCAGCACTATCGGCAGATCAGGCGCACGAACCGCAGCTAACGCTTTGGCCTGAAACGCGGAATCCGACCGCTAACTTATCTAACAGAGAATCTAACTCTTTTTCTTTGACGCGCGCGCACGCGAAGCGTGGTGCCGGTTCTGCCGGAAGGGGCGAGCCATGACGGCCGCACCCGACGCGCTGCTCCCGCGCAGCCCCCAGCATATCACCGGAGACGAACAATGACCCGTCGCGCCCACCGCAGCGCGCACGGCCGTCCGCTGCCGGACGGGCCTGCGCCCTTCACCACATTGGTCGAGCTGATCTTCGAGAAACGCAAGGTCGAGCACTGGATACGCTTCGGCCGCAAGAGCTACGAGCAGATCATCGACCGCAGCCGCAGCGTCGTCGGCTTCGCGCCGGGCAGCGTCTTTGCCTTCGTGCGATGGGCGTGCGGCGAGCACGGCACTGTCGTTTCGCGCATCGACATTGTGCGCGCCATCGGCCGGGGCGAGCCGTTCCAGACATTGCCCTTCGTGCGCCCCGGCGGCGAAATGCTGTTGCGCCTCGATAGCTGGCCCAAGGTGCAGCGCGCACTTGCCGCTATCGACGCCGTGGATGCGCTCGGCCTCGATCCGGCCGACGCCTCGCCGGAGCATTGGCGGCACGTCCATAACCGTTTGACCGCCAATCTGGAGCCACACGCCTACACCCCCGAGCGGCATGCCGCTTGGCTTCATCGCCGAAGGATCGATCCATGATGCGCCGCCGCACCCTCACGGTGACGGCGCTCGCCGTCCTCGGCATCGCTGCCGCAAGCGCGGTCGAAACGCCGACGAAACTCATCTGGAACGCCACGGCCAGCGCGCCGGTCGGGTTCTACACCGTCGAGCCGACCGACCGGATCGGCGTGCCCGAGCTGGTCGCCATCATGCCGCCCGAACCGCTCGCCGCCTTCATGGTCGAGCGCGGCTATATCGCGCGCGGCGTGCCGCTTTTGAAGCGCGTGCTCGGCCTGCCGGGGCAACAGGTTTGCCGCACCGGCCGCACGATCACGGTGAACGGGATCGAGATGGGCGAGGCGCTGGAGCGCGATAGCCTCGGCCGCGATCTGCCCGTCTGGCAGGGCTGCCGCGTCATCGGCGACGGCCAGCTTTTCCTCATGAATTGGGAAGTCCGCGACAGCCTCGACGGCCGCTATTTCGGACCCATCCCCGCAGCTTCCGTCATCGGCCGAGCGGTCCCGCTCTGGACCGATGAGGAAGGTGTCGGTCGCTACGAGTGGCGCGCGCCGACGCACTGAAACCACCCCCCGAGAACCAACCGCAGGAGATTTCCCATGGCAGAGATAGGCACCTTCACCCGCACCGAAACCGGCTATGCGGGAGAGCTTCATTCGTTCGGCCTCCACGAAAAGCTGTTCATCGTCCCGGCCAAGCCGAGCGACGTGAAGAACGCGCCCGACTATCGCGTGCGCCTCGATAGCGAGAACGGCCCGGACGCCGGCCCGGCATGGAAGGACGCCAGCGAAAATGCTGGCGACTTCGTGTCGATGCGGCTGGAGGGACCGATCTTCCCGTTCCCGATCCGCGCCAAGCTGTTCCAGTCCAACGACGATCCATCGGTCTGGACCCTGCGTTGGAAACACGCTCGGAAAGTCGAGGACGAGGAATGACGGCCGCGCGCGTCCGGCCCGCCATCCGGTCCAAGATCGTCATCCCTTTGTTCGCGGAAAAGCCGTCTCATCCCTCCGTCCCGCTCGGCGACCGGACGGCCGGCGCGCGCAGCGAAGGTCAGGGGCGGCCATCGCCATCGGCCGGCGCTTGCGCCTTGCCCTTGACCGCAGCGAGCACGCTGGCAGGCTGGCGGCGAAGCGGAGACAGGTCGGGATGGCATTGCGCCGTCCTGCTGCTGGCGGGGGCGCTTTCCGTCTGCAACGGATCGGGCGTCGCTGTTGCGCAATCCGTGCCGGTCGAGCGCCCGGCCGCCGCCCATCCCTATGCAGTGCACATCGCCGAGGCGTCGCAGCGTTTCGGGATCCCCGAGCACTGGATTCGCGCCGTGCTGCGCGCCGAAAGCGCGGGCGATGTGCGCGCGGTTTCGTCGGCCGGCGCGATGGGATTGATGCAGGTGATGCCCGACACATGGGCGGGCCTGCGCGTCCGCCATGGCCTCGGCCGCGATCCCTACGACCCGCGCGACAACATCCTCGCAGGCACGGCCTATCTGCGCGAGATGTTCGACCGCTACGGCAATGTCGGCGCGATGCTTGCGGCCTATAACGCCGGCCCCGGCCGCTACGATGAGCACCGTGCGACGGGCCACCCGCTTCCCGCCGAAACACGAGCCTATGTCGCCGCACTCGCCCCGATCCTTGGCGGCTCGGCTCCATCGGATGCGCCGTCGCAACCACCGGCACCGCCGCCCGATTGGCGTGAGGCACCACTATTCGTCATGCGCCCGGACGACACGCGAGCTGCCGCCGCGCCGCCGTCCGAGGTGCAAACAGGCGACGGCCGCGCTGCCGTTCCGGCGCGCGACCCCGCCCGTGCGGAGCCGCAGGACGGCGGCATTTTCGTGGCGAGCGCCAGCGACGGGGGAGCGCCATGAGGGCGGCGTTCCCGCGCTCGGCGACGCTGGTTTCGGCATCCGGTCGGGCAGGTTTGCGCCCGGCAGGATTCCCGGCAGGAGGGGCAGAAAGGACAGAAAGGGCGGAGGGCAAGATTAAAGAAGACGGCACCATATGGGGCCGCTTCTGGAAATTGTTGTTGCCTGCACACTGCTTAGGTGGCCGGTTCCGGCACCATGGTTTTGAGGGGCCGCGTGCCGCGATTTCGCGCAAAGCCTTGGCTTTGCAGGGTTTCGAGCGGCACCATAGGCGCAGATCGGCCGTTTTCCGGGGGTTTTGGCTGGAGTCGCGTCCTTGAGCGCCGACGACGAAAACCGCTTCCGACCGAACCCCGGCCGCATCCGATCCGACACGCCGAAGGCCGGCAAGACCAAGAGCTTTTTCACGCAGGTCAAGAAGATCACCCGGCAGCATCAGGCGGCAGCCTCCCGCGACCCTTCCATGCCGTCATCCGCCCGCCCGTCATCGCCGGGCCGTTCCCGTGCCGTGGTCGCCAGCGGCAAGGGCGTGAAGCGCGGCCGGGGCGCGAGCTTCGTGCGCGCCCGCAATATCTCCGGCCATTGGCATCATCGCCAGCCGGGCAGCCGCCGCGTCATCGTCAAGCAGCGCAGCGTCAGGGCCGCATGGAAGGGCGGCCGTGCCCGCGCGCATCTGCGCTATGTCCAGCGTGACGGAACCTCACGCGACGGCGAGCGGGGCCGGCTCTTTTCGGCGACCAAGGACCGCGCCGATGGCGACGCCTTCCTTGATCGCGGCAAGGACGACCGCCACCAATTCAGATTCATCGTCTCGCCCGAGGATGGCGCGGAGCTGTCGGACCTCACGGCCTACACCCGTGATTTCATGAAGCAGGTGGAGGCCGACCTCGGCACCAAACTCGATTGGGTTGCCGTCAATCACTACAACACCGGCCATCCCCATGTGCATATCATCGTCAACGGCCGCGACGATACCGGCGGGGATCTAGTCATCAACGGCGACTATCTTTCCGCCGGCCTGCGTGAGCGGGCGAGCGAGCTTGCCAGTCTTGAACTCGGCCCCGTCACCGAGATCGAGCAGACCCGCAAGCTGTCGGCCGAAATCGACCAAGACCGTTTTACCCGGATCGACGGGGCGATGGCCAAGGAAGCCGATGCCCGTTTCCTCGACCTGCGCCATGAGCCGGCCGCGCCGCGCCGCCAGTTCGAGCGAACGCTGCGCCTGCGCAGGCTCGGCAAGCTGGAGAAGATGGGGCTGGCGGCCGAGCACGCGCCCGGCGTTTGGGAGTTGAGCAAGGACATGGAACCGGCCCTGCGCGAGCTAGGCGACCGTGGCGACATTATCCGCAGCATGCAGAAGGCGCTCGGCCCGCAGGGAGGCGAACGCGATCCCATGAGCTTCCAAATCCATGACGGAGCGCCCGAGACGCCTATCGTCGGTCGCGTCGTGGACAAGCACCTGTCCGACGAACTGGGGGAGAACCTGACCGTTGTGGTGGACGGGATCGACGGCCGCACGCACCACATCGCCGGCATCGCGCCCGAGCGGCTGGAGGATGCCCGCATCGGCAGCGTCGTCCAGCTCGGCCCGGCAGAGGTGACGGCCCGGCCGTCCGACCGCAGCATCACCACCATTGCCGAGGACGGCATCTATCGGCCGAGCCGTCATCTGGAGCAGGCCAAGTTCGAGGGCCGCGTTCCCGCCGGCGACTATGAGAGCTATGTCGATGCCCATGTCCGCCGACTGGAGGCGCTGCGCCGGGCCGGGATCGTCGAGCGCATCAACGCCGATCAATGGCGCACCCCCGACGATCTGGTCAGCCGCGCCGCCGCCTATGACGCAGGCCGCGACCGGCAGGCCAGCGTTCGCGTCCTTTCCCCGGTCGATCTAGGCAAGCAGGTCGGATCGGATGGCGCGACCTGGCTGGACCGACGATTGATCCATGGCGAGACGGCCGACCTTGCGCCGACCGGCTTCGGCCAGCAGGTGCGCGAGGCCATGGACCAGCGGCGCGAGCATCATATCGAACAGGGCGACGCCACCCGAGCGGGGAATGGCCGCATCTTCTACCGGCGCAGCCTTCTCGCCACCTTGCACGAGCGCGAGGTTGCCCGCGTCTGCACAGAGATGGCCGAGAGCAAGGGGCTGCCGTTCCGCGCCGCCACGGAGGGCGAGAACGTCAGCGGCAAGTTCACCGGCACCGTGCAGCTATCGAGCGGCAAGTTCGCGGTGGTCGAAAAGAGTCACGAGTTCACACTTGTCCCGTGGCGGCCGGTCATCGACCGTCAGCTCGGCCGGGAGGTCATGGGGATCGTGCAAGGCGGATCGATATCGTGGCAGTTGAGAAGGCAGAGGGGAATAAGTCTCTAACCGTATGCCACCCAGGTGTAGGGCTCTGTTTTCTAAACTTTTGGACTCCTCAGCCGGTCAAGGTGAAGGATCAGAAGTTTCAGAGCGGTCTCTCCACTTTGCAGCCCGATCATAACAGCAGTGCTAAGGCCGTGGACCAACCCTAACAGAATGGCGGCCTCACTATCGGCATTAAGTTCGGCGTCGAACTCTCCAGCTACCTGCCCTTGCTTCAAAAGCGAGATAATGCGCAGCAACAGTCCGTTCGGGCCTTCAACGAACACGCGGTTGGGAATTTCGGTGTCGGTCATCCCGAGCACCGCGTAGGACATCCAAAGCAGATGAAAATCACGCTGCCGCGAGTCGGTCGGCAGAGCTTCTTCAAAGAGGGCTTTTAGGGTTTCTGTAGCGGTCGATGGCTCCGGGAAATTGACGGCACGATTTGCCCATCGTTCGTTGCTCATTCTGTCCAGCATCGTGAGACCGGCCTGCATCAGGCCGCTCTTAGTCTTGAAATAATACTGTACAAGACGAAGCGATATCCCGGCCTCGGACGCCACAGAGCGCATGGAAACTGCGTGCAAGCCCTCTCGCACGGCCAGCGTGACAAACGCTTCTAAAATCATTGATCGGCGTTCGTCGTGGTCAACCGTTCTTGGCATGAAGGGTCCCTTGGTTCCGCAGAGTTTTCATGATACAACTGTATCATGAAAATCCAACTGAGTCTTCTGGTGTCGTAACTCCATGTTGTCAGCCCCGCCCAGCATCTCGCTTCGTCTTTGGATGGTTGCCGCAGTCACAGGGTCCGGCGCGTTCATGGCCATGCTAGATTCCACTGTCGCCAATCTCGCCATCGACACGATCGCTCGAGATTTCGACGCGCCGTTGGCAGACGTCCAATGGATCGCCACGAGTTATCTAATCGCTCTCGCACTCTCACTCCCGTTGACCGCGTGGCTAGCACGACGTTTCGGCTCAGGCCGTGTCTGGGCGGCCGCCATTCTTGTGTTCGTCGCTTCGTCTGTATTGTGCGGAATATCGCGAGACCTGACGACATTGATCGTCGCTCGATGTTTGCAAGGGCTAGCCGCCGGTTTGATGGTGCCGGTGGGACAAACGGTGCTCAGCGTAGCGGCTGATCGCCAACAACTCGGCCGATTGATGGGAACGGTAGGATTTGCAGTCGCACTTGGCCCCGCATTGGGGCCGGGATTAGGCGGTGTGCTGATTGATAACCTGTCTTGGCGCTGGTTGTTCTGGATTAACGTACCGGTGGGAATCGCCGCAGTGGCCGCAGCCAAATATGTTCTGCCACCGGACGAAGTGTCCCGTACAGATCGGCTCGACACCCCCGGGCTACTACTAATCGGCCTGGGCCTTCCGCTCCTGTTGTATGGTAGCGCTGGGATCGGAGCGATGGGCATTACCCCGTCATCAATCCTTCCACTTACATTTGGAATAGCTCTTACTATCGCCTTCATCATACATGCTCGCCGTGCAATATCACCGCTGATAGACATTCGACTATTCCGCCGGGCGGGCTTTGCGGCTGCCGTAGTCACCGCCAGCCTTACGGGGGCTGCCATGTATGGCGGATTGCTCCTTATACCGCTATTTTTGCAAGACAGTTTGCATCAGTCTCCGACTGATGCTGGTTTGATGTTGTTCCTGATGGGCTTGGGTTCGGCAATCGTCTTGCCAATCGCGGGCAACCTGACTGACCGCTACGGCGCTCTCATGGTCTGTTTATTCGGAAGCATAATACTACTGCTAAGCACAGCAGCCTTTCTTTGGTCCTCGATTCTGCCGCTCGCCTTAATTTCCATATTATTTGTCCGTGGAGGTGGGTTGGCATTGGCACAAATGCCAGCCATGACCGCCGCCTATGCTGCTGTTTTAAAGAATGAGACGAGCGACGCGGCGACAATTATCAACATAGCCCAGCGTCTTGGAGGCGCGCTGGGCGCGATCACCACTGTTATTGTGCTAGAGCAAGCCGCCGCGACTGACAACCAGCACGCATACAGATGGGGGTTTGCTCTCTTAGTCGCCTTCGCTGTCGCATCAATGGTCACATCGACGCTGTTGAAACGACCATTGATACAATCCGATTAGTGATGAGCGATGCGCCGTCGTTCGCCACATACGATTGATCGCCAATGGGGGGGGGCGACCGCACTCGGCTCGCGCATCCCCTTGGCGTCCCTGATCCAGACGCTCGCCGTCGCCGAATATCTCAACTTCCGGCACGCCGCCAACGCGCTCGGCGTAGCGCAATCCAGCGTCAGCGCTCGGGTGAAGGCGCTGGAGGAAGACCTTGGCATCCTCCTTTTCGAGCGCCATGCTCGGGGCGTCCGGTTGACTGAGGCCGGACGCCATTTCGTCGAACGGATAGCGGTGGGCGTCGATCAGCTTGACCACGCGGTAAAAACCGCCGGCATGGCGGCAGTGGGAGAAACCGGTCGGCTTCGTATCGGAATCCATGCGCTGATCCCTCGCAGCTTCCTAGCAAAGCTGATCGGACAATATCGCGAAGACCACCCCGGCGTCGAAGTCGTGATGACCGAAGGCACGGCCCGCGATACGGTAACGCAACTTCGCGCTGATCGGCTGGACGTGGCGTTCGTCGCCGGGAAGCCCGAACTGCCCGACTGCCACACCCACTTGATCTGGACCGAACCGCTGGTGGCGGTGCTGCCCGATGGGCATTGCCTCGCCGGGCAGTCGGCTATCACTTGGGCCGATCTGACTGGCGAGACTTTCCTTGTTCGCCATGGCGGCACCGGCCCACAAGTCCACGATCATATCGTGCTGCGCCATGCCGGCCGCTGGCCCGCACCGTCGATCCTACGTTTCGATGTGGAGCGTAGCACGCTGCTGTCTATGGTCGGACAGGGCTTCGGCATTACCATAGTCGGGGCCGCCACGGCGCTGTTGCCGACAACCGGCATTATCTTCCTGCCCTTCGCCGATGAGCCGGAGCCGGTCGCCTTCTCGGCAGTCTGGTCGCCGTCCAACCGCAGCGCCGCGCTTCGCAATCTGCTTATCCTCGCCCGCGACATGGGCCGGGTGGTCCGCACTGACTGACTTCCATCCGCGATTCGATTCCGCCAGCCGGCATAGGCATCAGCATCTGCGACGGTCCCGAGGCCACCCGTCCTATTTGCCGCCGATAGTATCCGGCAGCCCTCCGGCATCCTCTTTCCTGTTGCCCATCCCGATTTTGACTACTCTCTGATCGGCTCCGTCTCTTTTGCCGACTGGAGCCTGCATTGCGCGGAGGACGAATCCTTTGGGGTCAAATCGCTGTCGTCTTCACCATCGTTCTGGTGATGGTGTGGGCAGCGACGCAATGGACGGCCTTTCGCCTCGGCTTCCAGCCGCAGCTTGGAGCGCCATGGTTCGAGCTGGCGGGCCTGCCGGTCTATTACCCGCCCGCCTTCTTCTGGTGGTGGTTTTCGTTCGACGCCTATGCGCCCGCGATCTTCGTCGAGGGCGGCATCATCGCGGTATCGGGCGGCTTCCTCGCTGTCGCTGCCGCCATCCTCATGTCGATCATCCGGGCGCGGGAGGCGCGCAACGTCGCCACATATGGATCGGCGCGATGGGCCGAGGACCGGGAAATCCACAGCGCCGGCTTGCTCGGCCCCGATGGCGTCCTGCTCGGCCGATACGACAGGGACTATCTGCGCCATGACGGGCCGGAGCATGTCTTGTGCTTCGCCCCGACCCGGAGCGGTAAGGGCGTCGGGCTAGTGGTACCGACGCTGCTGACATGGCCGGCATCCGCCATTGTCCACGACATAAAAGGGGAAAACTGGACGCTGACAGCGGGCTTTCGCGCGAAATATGGCCGCGTGCTCCTGTTTGATCCGACCAATGCCGGATCGTCCGCCTACAACCCTCTGCTGGAGGTGCGGCAGGGCGAATGGGAAGTCCGCGACGTGCAGAATATCGCGGATATTCTGGTCGATCCCGAAGGTAGCCTCGACAAGCGCAACCATTGGGAAAAGACCAGCCATAGCCTGCTGGTCGGCGCGATCCTGCATGTTCTCTATGCGGAGAAGGACAAGACCTTGGCGGGCGTCGCCAATTTCCTGTCCGATCCGCGCCGCCCGGTCGAGGCGACCTTGCGCGCCATGATGGACACGCCGCATCTCGGCGAGGCTGGCGTTCATCCCGTTATCGCGTCGTCGGCCCGCGAGCTGCTGAACAAGAGCGAGAACGAACGCAGCGGCGTGCTGTCCACCGCCATGTCGTTTTTGGGATTGTATCGTGATCCCGTGGTAGCGCGCGTCACGGCACGATGCGACTGGCGCATTGCCGATCTTGTCGGCAGCCGCCAGCCCGTCACGCTCTATCTGGTCGTGCCGCCGTCCGACATAAACCGCACCAAGCCTCTTATTCGGCTGATCCTCAACCAGATCGGCAGACGGTTGACCGAGGAATTGACCACCTCCGGCAAGCGCCATCGCCTGCTGTTGATGCTGGACGAGTTTCCTGCGCTCGGCCGGCTCGACTTCTTTGAATCGGCGCTCGCCTTCATGGCGGGCTACGGCATCAAAGGCTTTCTGATCGCGCAGAGCCTCAACCAGATCGAGCGCGCCTATGGGCCGAACAACGCGATCCTCGACAACTGCCATGTCCGCGTCAGCTTTGCCACGAACGACGAACGCACCGCCAAGCGGGTGAGCGACGCGCTCGGCACCGCGACTGAGTTGCGCGATTCCACCAACTATGCCGGGCACAGGTTGGCCCCGTGGCTCGGGCATCTCATGGTGTCGCGGCAGGAGACGGCCCGGCCGCTGCTCACGCCGGGCGAGATCATGCAGCTACCGCCAACGGACGAAATCGTGATGGTCGCGGGCACGCCGCCGATCCGCGCGACCAAGGCACGCTATTTCGAGGATGCGCGGTTTCAGGAACGCATTCTGACCCCGCCCGATCTGGTCGCCGCTCCGCTGGCGCCCAGCCCATCCGCCGATGATTGGTCCGGCCGCATGGTCGCGGCGGAAAGCCGTTCCGCGACGATCGCCGCAGACGGGACCGAGGGCGATCCGGCCAATGCCGGCATCCGCCGCGAGCCGGAATTGCCCGAGCATGAGGAAATCGTCGCCCCGCCTCCATCGCCCGAACAGGAGTTCGAGTTTCTGGACGACGAGCCGGACGTTGACGCGGCCAAGGCCCGCGCCATGCGCCAGCGCATGAGGACGGTCGCGCGGCAGGTGGCGATGAACCCCGATGATGGAATCGAGCTTTGAGGACACGCCCATGACCACACGCACCCGCCTGAATATCTATTTCGACCCCACGCTCATCCCGCAGATCGAGGCGATGGCGCTGCGCCGCTCGGTGGCGCTCCGCCGCAATGTCTCAAAATCCGCCATCGTGGAGGCGGCGGTCATGTCCTACCTGTCCGGCGATTCCGCCGACCAGCTTGAAGCCGCTATGTCGCGCCGTCTGGACAAGCTCGGCCGCCAGATCGACACGCTCGACCTGGATCTCGCCGTCCTCGGCGAGACGGTCGCGCAGTTCATCCATTTCTGGATGACCATCACGCCGCCGCTTACGGGAGCCGCACAATCCGCTGCCCGCGCCAAAGGCGCGGAGCGGTTTGAGGGCTTCATGCAGAATCTCGGCCGGCGTCTGGCGACCGGCGACAGGTTCCTCAAAGAGCTGTCGCGCGACCTCGACTCACTTCCCGACGATCCGTTGCCGGACGAGTCCGAGAGCAGCGGCGATCAAGAGTAAGTATTCGGACCCATCCTATTTACCGCCGTTCGCCGCCGATCACCGCACGCAGCTAGATACTTGTTGAACCGGCCCAATTCCGGGCTTTCTTAATCGACCCCGTCCGGGGACCGCCTGTTGCACCCCGCCAGAAGCCGGGGCCGACATGACGACCAACCACCACAGACAGGAAGCGATCCAGCGCGGCGCGCGCATGTTGCGCACCGCGCTCGGCCCCGCCATTGCTCGGCTGCTCGAAGACCCGGCCGTGGTCGAGGTGATGCTGAACCCGGACGGGCGGTTGTGGATCGACCGCCTGTCCGAAGGGCTGTCCGATACGGGCGAAACTATTTCGCCTGCCGATGGCGAACGCATCGTGCGGCTGGTCGCGCATCATGTCGGCGCGGAGGTTCATGCCCGCAGTCCCCGCGTCTCGGCCGAGCTGCCCGAGAGCGGCGAGAGGTTCGAGGGCCTTTTGCCGCCCGTGGTCGCTGCCCCCACCTTTGCCATCCGCAAGCCCGCCGTCGCGGTGTTCACGCTCGACGACTATGTGGCCGCCGGCATCATGTCCGCCGAGCAGGCGGAAACGCTGCGCGAAGCCGTCGCAGCCCGCGCCAATATCTTGGTGGCAGGCGGCACCAGCACCGGCAAGACCACGCTGACCAACGCGCTGCTCGCCGAGGTGGCGAAGACGCAGGATCGCGTCGTCATCATCGAGGACACGCGCGAGCTGCAATGCGCCGCGCCGAACCTTGTCGCCATGCGGACGAAAGACGGCGTGGCGACGCTTTCCGATCTGGTCCGTTCCTCGCTGCGCCTGCGCCCCGACCGTATTCCCATTGGCGAGGTGCGCGGTGCCGAAGCGCTCGACCTTCTGAAAGCGTGGGGCACCGGCCATCCGGGCGGGATCGGCACCATTCACGCCGGCACCGGCATCGGCGCGCTTCGTCGCCTTGAACAGCTCATCCAAGAGGCTGTCGTCACGGTCCCGCGCGCCCTGATCGCCGAGACTATCGACCTTGTTGCCGTCCTTTCCGGGCGCGGTTCCGCGCGCCGGCTGGCCGAGCTTGCCCACGTCGAAGGGCTGGGGCCGGACGGCGACTACTGCATCACCCCCGCAATCCCCACCAGCACAGGAGAATCTTCATGATCCGCACGCTCACGCGCGGCTATCGCTTCGCCGCGACAGCCGCATCCACCCTTGTCATCAGCCTCATACTCGCCCCGGCCGCCCATGCGTCCGGTTCGTCGATGCCGTGGGAAGCCCCGCTCCAGAGCATCCTTCAGTCCATCGAGGGGCCGGTCGCCAAGATCATCGCCGTCATCATCATCATCGTGACCGGCCTGACCCTCGCGTTCGGCGATACGGGCGGCGGCTTTCGCAAGCTGATCCAGATCGTATTCGGCCTGTCCATCGCCTTCGCGGCGTCGAGTTTCTTCCTGTCGTTCTTTTCGTTCGGCGGCGGGGCGCTCATCTGATGGCGGGCGGCCTTGAACAACTCGACACGGTGCCGGGATTTTCAATCCCGGTTCACCGGGCGCTGACCGAGCATATCCTGCTCGGCGGCGCACCGCGCGCCATCGCCATTATGAACGGAACGCTGGCCGGAGCTGTGGGCCTCGGCCTGCGCCTCTGGCTGGTCGGCATCGCCATATGGGTCATCGGACATTTCGCAGCCGTATGGGCGGCAAAACGCGATCCCCTCTTTGTCGAGGTCGGTCGGCGGCATCTCCGCATCCCGGCTTTTCTGTCGGTGTGAGGGCGCGGCCATGATGAACCTTACCGAATATCGCAGCACCGCGACCCGGCTCGCGGATTTCCTGCCATGGGCCGCATTGGTCGGCTCCGGCGTCGTCTTGAACAAGGATGGCAGTTTCCAGAGAACCGCGAAGTTTCGCGGTCCCGATCTGGACAGCGCCGTGGCGGCCGAGCTGGTCGCCGTCGCCGGTCGCATCAACAATGCCGTCCGCCGTCTAGGATCGGGCTGGAGCTTTTTCGTCGAGGCGCAGCGTAGCGAAGCCGCGACCTATCCCGACAGCACCTTTCCCGATGCCGCATCGGCGCTGGTCGATGCCGAGCGCAAGGCCGGTTTCGAGGAAGCGGACGCGCATTTCGTGTCCGGCTACTTCCTGACTTTCCTCTGGCTGCCGCCGGCCGAGGAAGCCGCTCGTGCGGAAACATGGCTCTACGAGGGCCGCGAGAAAACCGACGTGGACCCGTGGGAGCTACTGCGCGGCTTCATCGACCGCACCGACCGCGTGCTGGCCTTGCTTGACGGCTTCATGCCCGAGTGCCGTTGGATGGATGACGGTGCGACGCTGACCTACCTGCATTCCACCATCTCGACCAACCGGCATCGCGTGCGCGTTCCCGAGGTGCCGATGCACCTCGACGCGCTGCTCGCCGACCAGCCGTTGACCGGCGGGCTGGAGCCGCGCCTTGGCGGCGCGCATCTGCGCGTGCTGACCATCGTAGGCTTCCCGACAGCGACGACGCCGGGCCTGCTCGACGAGATGAACCGCCTGCCGTTCCCCTACAGGTGGAGCACACGCGCGATCCTGCTCGACAAGACCGATGCGACCCGGCTTCTAACCCGCATCCGCCGCCAATGGTTCGCCAAGCGCAAGTCCATCGCCGCAATTCTGAAAGAGATAATGACCAACGAAGCGTCCGCGCTGGTGGACACCGACGCGGCGAACAAGGCGCTCGACGCCGACATGGCCTTGCAGGAACTTGGGGCAGACGTGGCGGGCATGGCCTATGTCACCGCTACCGTCACCGTTTGGGATGCCGACCCGCGCATAGCCGACGAGAAGCTACGCCTGGTCGAGAAAATCGTTCAGGGGCGCGACTTCACCGCCATGCCCGAGAGCGTCAACGCTGTTGACGCATGGCTCGGCAGCCTACCCGGACACGCCTACGCGAATGTTCGCCAGCCGCCCATCAGCACTTTGAATCTCGCCCACATGATCCCGCTTTCGGCGGTGTGGGCGGGGCCGGAACGGGATGAGCATTTCGGTGCGCCCCCTTTGCTCTTTGGAAAGACCGAAGGCTCAACCCCGTTCCGGTTGTCTTTGCATGTCGGCGACGTAGGGCACACCATTGTCGTTGGCCCCACGGGCGCGGGCAAGAGCGTGCTGCTCGCCCTCATTGCGCTCCAGTTCCGCCGCTACGAGGCCAGCCAAGTCTTTGCCTTCGACTTCGGCGGTTCGATCCGCGCCGTGTCGCTCGCCATGGGCGGCGACTGGCACGACCTTGGCGGCGGGCTGACGGAAGGGGCCGAGGCGTCCGTCTCGCTCCAGCCGCTCGCCCGCATCCACGACACCTATGAACGCGCATGGGCGGCGGACTGGATTGCCGCCATCCTCATGCGTGAAGGCATCGCCATCACGCCCGAGGTCAAGGAATATCTTTGGACGGCGCTGACCTCGCTCGCCTCCGCGCCGGTCGAGGAACGTACCATCACCGGCCTTGCGGTGCTGCTGCAATCCAACGATCTGAAACAGGCGCTCCGACCGTTCTGCGTCGGCGGAGCCTATGGCCGGCTGCTCGACGCCGAAGCCGAACATCTCGGCTCGGCCGATGTGCAGGCGTTCGAGATCGAGGGCCTTGTCGGGACCGGCGCGGCTCCGGCCGTGCTCGCCTACCTGTTCCATCGTATCGGCGACCGGCTCGACGGGCGGCCGACGCTGCTCATCATAGATGAAGGCTGGCTTGCGCTGGACGACGAGGGTTTCGCCGGCCAGCTCCGCGAATGGCTGAAAACGCTGCGCAAGAAAAACGCCAGCGTCATCTTCGCCACGCAAAGCCTGTCCGACATCGACGGCAGCACCATCGCGCCCGCGATCATCGAGAGCTGCCCGACGCGGCTCCTGCTGCCGAACGAGCGCGCCATCGAGCCGCAGATCACCGAGATATACCGGCGATTCGGCCTGAATGACCGCCAGATCGAAATCCTCGCAAGGGCCATACCCAAGCGGGATTACTACTGCCAGTCGCGGCGCGGCAATCGCCTGTTCGAGTTGGGCCTGTCTGAAATCGGCCTCGCGCTCTGCGCTGCATCCGCCAAATCCGACCAGACTCTCATTGCGCAGATCGTCGCCGAACACGGCCGCGACGGTTTCCTCGCCGCATGGCTACGCGCGCGCGGCGTCGAGTGGGCGGCCGACCTGATCCCGAACCTCACCAATCTTGCCGACCGGCCGGAATCCGCCGCGCCGGCTCGGCTCGATACCCACCCCACACAGGAGATTCTTCCATGACCTATTCCAAGATCGTCGGGGCCTCGGCCCTCGCATTGGCGCTTGCCGTGCCCGTCGCACTTTCGCCCATGCTGGCAAGCCCGGCCCATGCCCAGCTCTTTGGCTTCGGCCGCATCGTCTATGACCCATCCAACTATGCGCAGAACGTGCTCACGGCCGCGCGCACGCTGGAGCAGATCAACAACCAGATTCAAAGCCTCCAGAACGAGGCGCAGATGCTCATCAATCAGGCCCGGAATCTGGCGAGCCTGCCGCATTCCTCACTCCAGCAACTCCAGCAGAACGTCCAGCGCACGCAGCAGCTTTTAGGCCAAGCGCAGAATATCGCGTTCGAGGTCGGGCAGATCGACCAAGCGTTCCAGCAGCAATACGGCAATGTCTCGCTTTCGGCGACCGACGCCCAACTGGTCGCCGATGCGCGCAGCCGATGGGAGAACACGGTTGGCGGTTTGCAGGACGCCATGCGCGTGCAGGCGGGCGTCATCGGCAACATCGACAGCAACCGCGCCGAGATGGCCGCGCTTGTCGGCCAAAGCCAAGGCGCGACCGGCGCGCTGCAAGCCACTCAGGCCGGCAACCAGCTCCTTGGGCTTCTGTCGCAACAGCTCTCGGACCTGATTGCAGTCAACTCCGCTAATGGCCGCGCTGACGCGCTGACCGAGGCCGAGCGCGCGACCGCCGCCGAACAGGGCCGCATCCAGCGTGAGCGGTTCCTGACGCCCGGCACCGGCTACCAGCCGGGCAATGCGCAGATGTTCAACAACGGCAACAACTGACGGGAGGTGCCGCCATGGACGGCAAGATGCTGGCCCGCCTCGGGGCCGTGGTGTTCGTTGCGATTGCCTTGACAGTGACCGCAATCGACATGGCGCGGAAGGACGAGCCTTCCGCGCCACGGCCCGCATCGGCCCTCCAGCCGCCGCCTGATCCCCTGCGCGAAACCTTGCGCCGTTGCCAGCAACTCGGCGAGGCGGCGGCAAGCGACGCCGATTGCCTCGCCGCTTGGGCTGAATCCCGCGACCGCTTCCTCGGCCGCACGCCAGCGCCCACCGCGCCGCAAGCCAGCGAAGGGCGCTGACCATGGGCAACACGGGCGTCATCGACAATTTCCTCGGCGTATTCACGTCCTACATCGACAGCGGTTTCGGTCTGCTCGGCGGCGAGGTCGCCTTCATCGCCACGACGCTGATCGTCATTGACGTGACGCTCGCCGCGCTCTTTTGGGCATGGGGCGCGGATGACGACATTATCGCGCGGCTGGTGAAGAAGACGCTGTTCGTCGGCGTCTTCGCCTACATCATCGGCAATTGGAACAACCTCGCCCGCATCGTCTTTGAGAGCTTCGCCGGCCTCGGCCTCATGGCGTCGGGCACCGGCTTTTCCGTCACCGATCTGATGCGTCCGGGCCGCGTCGCGCAGACCGGCCTAGACGCCGGCCGCCCGCTGCTCGACTCCATTTCCGACCTGATGGGCTGGATCGCCTTCTTCGAGAACTTCATCCAGATCGCTTGCCTGCTGTTCGCATGGGCGCTGGTGGTGCTGGCCTTCTTCATCCTCGCCATCCAGCTATTCGTCACCCTGATCGAGTTCAAATTGGTGACGCTCGCCGGCTTCGTGCTGATTCCCTTCGGCTTGTTCGGCAAGACCGCGTTCATGGCCGAAAAGGTTCTCGGCAACGTGGTGTCGTCCGGCATCAAAGTGTTGGTTCTGGCCGTCATCATCGGCATCGGCAGCACCTTGTTTTCGCAATTCAGGGCCGGCTTCGGCGGGGCAACCCCGACCATCGACGACGCTATGGCGATTGTGCTCGCCGCGCTGTCGCTGCTCGGCCTCGGCATCTTCGGCCCCGGCATCGCCAACGGCATCGTCTCGGGCGGCCCGCAGCTTGGCGCGGGCGCAGCCGTGGGCACCGGCCTCGCTGCCGGCGGCATGGTGCTTGCGGGCGGTGCGGCGGCTGGCGGTGGGGCCATGCTTGCCGCGAAGGGCGGCGCTGCTGCCCTGTCCGGTGGAGCCGCGGCCGTTCGGGGAGGCGCGACCGCCGCGGGCGCGGCGACCGCTGCCTATAGCGTCGGCTCGCTCGGCCAGTCTGGGGCAGCAGGCGTTGCCTCTGGCCTCGGCGGTGTCGCCCGAGCGGCAGGTTCGGCCGCCATCTCGCCGCTCAAACGCGCAGCTTCCAGCGCAACATCCCGAGCAACCGAAAGCGTCAAATCCAGCTTCTCCGCTGGCGCTAAGGCAGGGTTCGGCGCGTCGGGGGGCAGTTCCACCATGGGCACGGTCGGCGGCGCGAGCGCCGATCCCGCCGCCGCGCCATCCAGCCCGGCCGGCAGCCCGCCCGCATGGGCGCAGCAGATGCGGCGTTCGCAGGCCATGAACCACGGCACCACCATGACCGCCCATGCCGTCCGCTCCGGCGACAGCCACGGCTCCGGTTCCTCCGTCAACCTTTCCGAAAGTGACCGCTCATGAGCATCTTCAAACGACCAACAACCCACTACGGCAAATCGCCGGAACCCGAGACGCCCTATCAAAAGGCCGCGCAGGCTTGGGACGAGCGCATCGGCTCGGCCCGCGTTCAGGCGAAGAACTGGCGCATCATGGCGTTCGGCTCGCTGATCCTTTCGGCCGGCTGCGCCTCGGCGCTGGTCTGGCAGTCCGCACGCGGGACCGTGGTGCCTTGGGTGGTGCAAGTGGACAATCTCGGTCAGGCGCAGACCGTCGCGCCTGCCAACGCCGACTATCGGCCGACCGATCCGCAGATTGCTTTCCATCTCGGCCGGTTCATCGAGCAAGTGCGCGCGATCCCGGCCGACGCGATCATTGTCCGTCAGAACTGGCTTCGCGCCTATGAGTGGACCACAGATCGCGGCGCGGCGGCGCTCAACGACTACGCCCGCGCCAATGATCCTTTTGCCAAGGTCGGCCGCCAGCAAGTCGCCGTCGAGGTGTCGAGCGTCATCCGGGCGTCCCCCAACAGCTTCCGCGTCGCGTGGACCGAACGCCATTTCGAGAACGGCCAGCTTTCCAGCACGGAACGATGGACGGCCATCCTCACCATCGTCATCCAGCCGCCGCGCGACGCCGAGCGCCTGCGCGCCAACCCGTTGGGAATCTACGTCAATGCGATTTCATGGTCGCGGGAGATGAGCCAATGAGGACGATCCCCCGCACCCCGACAATTGCGGCCGTGCTGCTTTCGGCGACCATGCTCGCAAGCTGCGCCACCAACCGGACGCCGCAATTCAGCTACGATGCCAGCGTGCCGCCGCTGCCTACCGTGCAGGCGGCGGCAACCGACAACACGCCCCGGCCGTTGCATGTGCCCCCGGCATGGACCGTGGCGCGGGGCGGCACGGCTGCCGGCACGCCGACCGGCCGCGTCGAGAACGCCAACGCAGCCGCTCGCGTCGAGCCGCGCCGGGAAGGCTACTACAACGCCATCCAGATTTATCCGTGGTCGGAAGGCGCGCTCTATCAGGTCTATGCCGCAGTCGGGCAGATCACGACGATCGCGCTGGAGCCGGGCGAGAGCCTGACAGGCGCGGGGCCGATTGCGGCGGGCGACACCGCCCGCTGGATCATCGGCGACACAGAGAGCGGCAGCGGTGCAAATCGCCGTGTCCATATCCTTGTGAAGCCGACGCGGCCGGACATGTCCACCAACCTTGTCGTCACCACCGACCGGCGCACCTACATGATCGAGCTGCGCGCGCGGGAATCGCTCTACATGCCGGCCGTAGCATGGGCCTATCCGGCGCAACCGGCGGGCCAGCGCCAGACCGTCCCGACTGCGCCGATTATCCCGGCCGAGGCCGCGCGGAACTACCGCTACGGCCTGACAGGCGATAGCCCGCCGTGGCGGCCAGCTTCCGTCTTCGATGATGGACGCCGCGTCTATGTCGTCTTCCCGGCCGGGATCGTGCAGGGCGAGATGCCGCCGATTTTCGTGCTCGGCACGAACGGTGAACCGCAGATCGTCAACAGCCGAGTCCACCAGAACGTCTTGATCGTGGACCGCCTGTTCGGCGCGGCCGAGCTGCGCCTTGGCAGCGGCAATCGCCAGCAGGTCGTCAGGATCGTCCGCACCAACCCCACGCAGGCCGCAGCAGAACCAGCCAGCACGACCACGGGAGGATTGTCCTCATGAGCGATACCGATACCGCAGCCCCCATGCGCTTGCGCGCCGAAACGCCCAGCGTCACCCGTCTTTCCCGCAGGATGCTGGCTGGCGTCGGCGCGGTTGCGCTTCTCGGCATCGGCGGCGCGCTGATCTATGCGCTCCAGACCCGCGACGGGGGACCGGGAGGCGACGAACTCTATTCGACCGAGAACCGGCCCACGGCGGACGGCTTGTCCGGCCTGCCGCGCGACTATACCGGCCCTGTCTTGGGGCCGGCGCTGCCGGGCGACCTCGGCCGTCCGATCCTCGACGCGCAGAACAGGGGACAGCCGGTCGCGCCGCCCGTCATGACGACGCCCGCCGTCGATCCCGAAGAAGAACGCCGCCGCGCCGAGGAAGAAGCCGCACGCTTGAGCAACGTGTTTTTCCAGTCCGGCCCACGCACGGGAGCGCCGGCAGGAACGTCCATGCCCGGCCTTGCAGGACTCGGCCTCGGTGGACAGCCCGCGACGCAGGATCGGCACACGGCTTTCCTCAATGGACCCGTGGACCGGCAGACGGTTTCGACGAATCGCGTCACACCGCCGGCATCACCCTACATCCTTCAGGCCGGGGCCGTGATCCCGGCCGCGCTCATCACCGGCATCCGCTCGGACCTACCGGGCCAGATCACGGCGCAAGTGACTGAGAACGTCTATGACAGCCCAACCGGCAGCCTGCTCCTGATCCCGCAGGGCACGCGCATCATCGGCCAATACGATGACGGCGTGACCTTCGGCCAGCGCCGCGTCCTGCTTGTCTGGAATCGCCTGATCCTGCCGGGCGGCCGTTCCATCGTCCTTGAGCGCCTGCCGGGCGCGGACGCCAGCGGTTACGCCGGCCTTGAGGATGGCGTCGATTATCATTGGTGGGATCTGATGAAGGCGGCCGGATTGTCCACGCTGCTCGCGGTCGGGACGGAGCTGGCGACCAGCGACGAGGACCGGCTTATCCGGGCCATCCGCGACGGTGCGCAGGATACCGTCAATCAGGCGGGCCAGCAGATCGTGCAGCGCCAGTTGCAGGTCGCGCCGACGCTCACCATTCGGCCCGGCTTCCCGGTCAGGATCATCGTCACCCGCGACCTTGTATTCGAGCCGGCAAGAGGTTGACCATGACCAAGCTGAAACTCGGCCCGCTGCCCGACGACAAGCCGGTAAAAGTGACGGTGGAGCTGCCCGCGCCGCTTCACCGCGATCTGGTCGCCTATGCCGAGGTGCTGGCCCGCGAGAGCGGCCAGCCCGTCGCCGATCCCGTCAGGCTGATCGTGCCGATGCTGGAGCGGTTCATCGCCACGGATCGCGGTTTCGCCAAGGCACGGCGTCAGACAAACTTAAAACCTGTTTAAGACGAGCGCTTATCAGTTCCACCGAATGTAATCGGCTGACAGTCGCTTGAAATCCGTGCTGGTCGCGCAGGTAGGATTCGTCTCAATATTATCGACGAGATAGGTCATGCACTCCATCAGCCGTTGGTTTATTACATTGGCGCGAGCAGCTTCCAGGGCTTGCTTGGCTTGCGTGCGGCATATCGAGCGACCCAACTGCCCGGAAACCTCGTAGTGCGTGAACGCAGCCATAACATGCGGTGCGAACTTGTCACCGACGAGGTTTAGGATGGCATCATAGTAACGCTTTCCACCCGGTGAAACGCCATTGTTGTAAGACACACCCCTGCCGATCCGGCAAAGTAGCACCGTCTTGAAAAGGCGTTCGGCAAGATTGTCGAATATCGAGTTTTGATCCGGGACGTAGGACCAAAGGTTGGCGGCAACCGGAGCCTCATGATGAAAATTATCCCAACCGTTATGCTTATCCAGTAGCTCCGTAATCAGCGTATCGACTATAACGAGGCGTTCAGACGGGGAGCGATATGCATTTCCAGAAACTAGAGCAAAGAATTGCTCCCCGAGCGAATATTTATCCTTGTAAAGATTGGTATTGTATCCTTCCAGCACGATCCCAAGCCGGTAGCGTGGTTCATCCGCACAGGTATTCCATAGCGCAGGCGCAAGGACCGCGATATTTTTTCGCACTCCCGGGTCAGTATCCGGGGCGACGTAGATTCCGAAAACAGTCCTCAGCAGACTTCCGCATAGGTGGCTTGGCAGTTCTGTGAAGCGGCGTTCAATGGTCTGTTTCGTCGCTGGGTCGAGCGGAGCAGTATGGCCTTTGAGGTTTGCAATAAATGCCTGAACTTGAAGCGCCGCTTCGGTTGGCCGGTCGTTTAGAACGTCCTGCACACAGGTCTGTAACCAACCTAGTAGCTCGAAGGCGTTGATATTGTAGTTGGTTGGATGGGATATTCCGATATCGTTCCGCATATCTAGGATATGCTTGAGTTTCTTGTATGTTGTGTCGGATATAAGCTCAAGTTTTCGGCATGTATCAAGTAGAATGGCATCCTTGAGGGCCGGAAGATCATCTTCAGTCTTGTAGAATTCGCGCGTTTTATTTCCACCAACAGCGGCATCGAAGAAAATATCGAGTCCATAAAGGGACGCCTTCTTCCGAAGATCGATCACAACCTCGTTCCAGATCGCATTGAGGGCATAGTCGAACAGGCCAGAACCAGCCCCGATCACAAACTTTGATAGATATCGCGCGTCGCGCTTGACCTCCGCCGGTAACGACTGAAGGTATCCGGGAAGGTTGCTTGCGATGATCGAGCGCTCGGCCGGGTCCGCCATGATGTTCTCATGGGGAAGCCCCACATCGCGCAGGAAGTCCACTAGACGCTGGGCCTGTGGATCGACAAGGCTATTTGCAGTGGTGGTCGTAATGTTGCTATTCATTAACAGGGCCTAAATCACATGACTGCGTTGCTATGAATCGCTGCCACAATATCCGCTAGAACAACACAAGGCGAGACACCAATCGTCAGGGGTGCCGCCAGCGCATAGGCGCAAATGCGGCACGCTACAGCCCGCCGACTGCCCTCCATGGTTCGCTTAATTCCGGGGCCTTGAGCGCCCCGGAATCCACCAGAACCAAGGAGGATTCAATGTGCGCAGAGCGCCACCGCGCCCGCAAAGGGCGACCGCGACAGCCGGTCCCGGAAACGCTGCCCGAAGACCTTTACGACTATGCGGACGAACCCACGCCGGACGGTCGGGAGCGCCGCAGGTCGCCGCTTCGCATTGTCGATGTTGAGTCGTTGCCTGTCATAGACGACTGGCCCGAGAAAGTGCCGATCACTGAGGAAGAACTGCAAATCTTCGAGCGGTATTTCGGCGACGTGCTCGACCGCCTGTTCGGCCCCATCGACGATCCCGACAATCAGGACTTGTCGCAGTTAACACCAGATGGTAACAGTAGGTCGTGAGCGAGGATCGTGACCCGGGCCTCGACACGCTTCTGGACCTCGACGGACAGGTGCTCGTTGTCGATCCCGAGGGCGGCCATTGGGTGAAGTTCGTTGTCACCCGCGTTCCGGCATCGCCGGAGAAACCGCACGGCCTCGATTACTCGCTCACGCTTCACGGGCCTTCGGGCGAACGACTGGTCGGCTTCGACAACGCCCATCCAGTCGACCGAGGCAGGCGCGGCGAGCCGATGGACCATCGGCATCGCCTCCAGACCGTGAAGCCCTACGCCTACGAGGATGCGGCCACGCTGCTGGCCGACTTCTGGCAGGTGGTCGATGCGGTGTTGAAGGAGCGAGGCGTAACATGACCACATTGAAAGTCGGGATTGCCGACTACGAGGAAATGAAGGCTCGCACCATGCGGATCGCCAAGGGCGAGGAAAAGCCGGCGGCGGACGATCCGAAGGTGTGGTTCACTTCTATGGAATCCTTCGCGCAAATCCTGTCCAGCGGGAATCGCGAGTTGCTGCGTGTCATCGACGAGCAGTCGCCCGGCTCTCTGGAGGAACTGTCGCGGATCACCGGGCGGTCGAAGCCCAGCCTGTCCCGAACCCTCAAGACGATGGTGAACTACGGCCTTGTCCGCATGGACCCCGGCGAGGGCCAGAAGGTCGTTCCCAAGGTGCTGCATGATCGCGTGGCGCTGGAGCTGCCGCTGATTGAGCGCCGGGCCGCGAAAGGAAGCGCGCTATGAATATGCAAAGTCCCCATGTCGCGCTACGCGCCGCGCTCTACCTGCGCGTTTCGACTGCACGGCAGGCCGAGCATGACGTGTCGATCCCCGACCAGCGCAAGCAGGGCGAGGCTTATTGCGCCTCGCGCGGCTACCAGCTTGTCGAAACCTTCGTGGAAGCCGGCGCTTCGGCCACCAATGACCGCCGCCCCGAGTTTCAACGGATGATCGAGGCCGGCACGTCCAAGCCCGCGCCCTTCGATGTGGTTGTGGTCCATTCGTTTAGCCGCTTCTTCCGCGATCACTTCGAGCTGGAGTTCAACGTCAGGAAACTCGCCAAGAACGGCGTTAAGCTGCTCTCTATCACGCAGGAGATGGGCGACGATCCGATGCACGTCATGATGCGGCAGATCATGGCGCTGTTCGACGAATATCAGTCCAAGGAGAACGGCAAGCACGTCATTCGGGCGTTGAAGGAGAACGCCCGGCAAGGCTTCTGGAACGGCTCGCTGCCGCCCATCGGCTACCGTGTCGTGGATGCCGAGCAACGCGGCGCGAAGATGAAGAAGAAGCTGGAGATCGACCCGCTCCATGCCGACACCGTGCGGCTGATCTTCCGTCTTGCATCGGAAGGCGACGGCACGTCCGGCCCCATGGGCATCAAGAACATCGTCAACCACCTGAACAAGCACCGCATGTTTACCCGCAACGGCGGGCGTTGGGGCATCGGCCAGCTTCACCGTGTCCTGACCCGACGCACCTATATCGGCGAGCATCGTTTCAACCGCCGCTCCAATAAGGGAGTAGTGAAGCCCGAGGATGAAATCGTCACCGTCGCAGTGCCGCCGCTGATCGACCTTGAGATATTCGAGGCCGTTCAGAACCGCTTGAAGGTCAACAACCCGAAGGTGACGCCGCCGCGTGTCGTCAGCGGCCCGAACCTGCTGACCGGCATCTGCCATTGCGGCAATTGCGGAGGCGCAATGACGCTGCGCACCGGCAAGAACGGCCGGTATCGCTACTATGCCTGCTCGATACGGGCACGGCAGGGCGAAACTGGCTGCAAGGGCCGTGCGATCCCGATGGATAAGCTCGACCGCATGGTGGTGACGCATATCGAGGAAAGGCTACTCGACCCCGAGCGGATCGAAGACGTTCTCGCCTCGCTTCTGGATCGCCGGCAGGAAGGCGTCGAGCGGCGCAGCCAGCATATCGCCGAGTTAAACCATCGTGCGGCCGAGGCCGACAACCGCCTCAAGCGCCTCTACGACGCCATTGAAGCCGGTTCGCTCGACCCGGCCGAGTCCTCCCTTGGCGAGCGCATTGCGGGCCTCACGGCGCTTCGGGATCAGGCGCGGGCCGATGCCACGCGGATCGAAGCCATGCTCGCAAGCTCGACCCACCAGCGCCTCACCGGGGCAGCCGTGCGGGAGCTGGCGAGCGAAGCACGCACCCGACTGCGGCTTGGAAAGGGCGGCTATCGGCGGGAACACGTCCGGGCCTTCGCCCAACACGTTGAGGTCGCAGACGACGCGATCTACATCAAAGGAAACAAAAACGTCCTGTTGAGGACGCTGGTAGCTACCAAGGGAGGGAAAACGGCGGGAATCGGCGTTCCCGGTTTTATACCGAAGTGGCGGAGGGGGTGGGATTCGAACCCACGGTACGGTTGCCCGCACGGCGGTTTTCAAGACCGCTGCCTTAAACCACTCGGCCACCCCTCCGTTGGGCTTCGTTTCGCGCCGCTGCGGATGAATGTCAAGACCGGAGCCTTCGCATCGGGCACGTCGTTGCGGGCGGTGCGGGGAGGGGAAAAGAAAAACCGCCGATCCGGAAGGTCGAGGCAGGGACCGGATCGGCGGTTGCGCCGTCTGGCGGCGTTGGGCGCGGGGGCACGCGCCACGGGTTTGAAACTAGGCCGTGCACTGGCCCGGCGATGTGACACGCGTCACACAACCGCCGATGACGGAAAAATCTCAATTCGCTCAACGATCCGCCCCGCGCCCTGACGACCGCGCCGAAGGTTGGCTGATCCGCGCGCACCGCCGGCCCGTAGGAAGGACTTGAGGGGGCGAGCGCCGTTGCTTCGCGTCGTTCGGCGTGAAGGTCCCGGCCGCAGTCCGTAGGAGGTGAAGATGACGCCATATGCTGGAAAGACAGTCCGTGACGGCCGTGCGCGCACGGCTGCAGCGATTGCGGTGCTGGCCGCTGCGCTGCTGGTCGGGGCAGGGGGCGGCATCGCGCCGGCCCAGGCGCGCGCGCAGCTTTCGGAACGCGAGATCCTGAAAACGGTCGCCGGCAAGCGCATCTATCTGAAGACCCCGCTCGGCGGCGAGTTCCCGCTCTATTACCGGGCCGACGGACGCGTCGACGGCTCCGGCGATGCGGTCGGGCTCGGCCGCTTCATGCAGCCCAAGGACGAGGGGCGCTGGTGGGTGAAGGGCAACCGTCTCTGCCAGAAGTGGCAGACCTGGTACGACGGCAAGCGATTCTGCTTCACGCTGTCGAAAGGCGAGGGGGCTTCGCTCTACTGGATGCGCGACGATGGTCTCGAGGGGCGCGCGCGCATCGGTCGATGAGGGCGTCGCGGCCCGCAGACCCTGCGGGCTGCGTGAAAAGTGCGACCTCCTTGCGACACCTGCGAAAAATCGGGCATGGAGTGGGGACAAGTTGCCATATTTAAACCGTTTGCCGTCGACCCTTCGTTCACCTTGAGGTAAGAGACGCCGTGTTACTTGTGTTGCGATGCGCCATTGGGGGGCGGCATCGCAGGAAACATGAGTCCGACCGGTACGCTGCGGCGCGAGGCGGAAGAATCAATGGGCGAGGGTCTCGCCAGGTTTTCCGTGGTCGCGCTTTCCCGTCCGAATGGATGTGGCAGGCGATCCGAAGAAGCAGGTGCACTCGCGCCGGTTTTCGGGGTCCCCAGGCAGTTTGCCGGTTCAAGTATCGAGTAGGGCGGCATCATGACGATCTGCAAGGCCCCGGCGACCCAGCGCCGGAACTTGACGAACGACCCCACGACCGATCGGGCCCCGGAGTTTTCCGGCCTCGGATCGCTCTCTCATTCTTCATCCCCGGAGACGCGTGGAAGTTCCGCCCGGCGCCTGATGACGGCTGCCGCGCTTTCCACGTTGTGCATCGCGCTCGCGGCGTGCGGCAGCGCGCCGGGCAAGAAGGTGAAGTTCTCGGAAGAGAAATACGGCGTCGCGGCGAGCCCGCGCATGGTCAAGGACGGCAAGCCCGTGCCCAAGGGCGGCGGCCGCTACATGGTCGGCAAGCCCTACAAGGTCGCCGGCAAGTGGTACAAGCCGAAGGAAGACCCCAATTACACGTCGGTCGGTTATGCGTCCTGGTACGGGCCGACCTTCCACGGCCGAAAGACAGCCAATGGCGAGATCTTCGACCGCAATGCGCTGACGGCGGCGCACACGACGATGCCGCTTCCTTCCTATGCGCGGGTCACCAACGTGAAGAACGGCCGCTCGATGATCGTGCGTGTCAACGATCGCGGCCCCTTCCACGGCAATCGCACCATCGACCTGTCCGAGCGCGTGGCAACCATGCTCGATTTCAAGGGCAAGGGCGTCGCCAAGGTCAAGGTCGAGTATGTCGGCCGGGCGCGTCTCGACGGCAAGGATCAGGATTTCCTGATGGCCTCCTACAGCGGACCGGGTGCCGTGTCGCCGGGCGCGACCATGCCGGGCACCCAGCTGGCGCAGGCAACGCCTCCCGCACCGGTCTCCGCCGGCCCCGCGCCGGTTCCGCGCACGCGCCCCTATCAGGCGCTGCTTGCCTCCAGCCAGGATTTCGGCCGTACGGTCACCGCCGCCTTCGATCCGGCCGATGCCTTCGACGCCGGTCCGGCCGCGGTTCAGGTCGCCTCGCTCAACGGCGGCTTCTCGGCACCGGTCGAGCAGACGGCGGACGAGGTTCCCGCGCTTGGCTACAAGTCCGAGCCGGCGGTTCGTTATCAGCCGACGGGACGTTTGGCTCCGGTCGGCAATCCCGCGGGTGCTTTCCGGCCCGGTTCGGCGGTCTCCTCCTACATGGCCGCCTCGCGCATCGCCGGGGCCTATGCCGCCTTCGAGAACATCGGTGGCGGCCGTCCGCTCGGCGACATGGCCAAAACGCGGTAGGCGCGACCAGACGAAGCCGTTATGTTCGACGTCCCGGCCCGATGGTCCGGGACGTCTTTTTTTGCGATGGGACTTTTCATGCGATCGCGATGGTTTGACGCGAAATGCGCGCGCCCCCGAGCGAGGCGGATGCTGTTCGCGGCAGCCGCATGCCTCGCGCTTCTCGGCGCTCCGGCGTTCGCCCAGGGCACGCAAGGCAAGGGAGCGGACGATGATGCGACGGCATCGCTGCTCCTCGACCTGAGCACGGGCACGCTCCTTTCCAGCACCAATGCGACGGTGAGCTATGCGCCGGGCTCCACGGCGAAGCTCGTCACCGCCGCCGTCGCCTTCGATGCGCTGAAGGACGGCGACATCGATCTTGCGACCAAATTCAAGGTGAGCGAGCACGCCTGGCGTACGGGTGGCGCGCCGGCCCGTGTCACGACGATGTTCGCCGCACTCAACAGTGAGGTGTCGGTCGAGGATCTGCTCAAGGGGCTGATCGTGCAAAGCGCCAATGACGCCGCCATCGTGCTGGCGGAAGGGCTGGCCGGCAGCGAGGAGGCCTTCGCCGCGCGCATGAACGCCTTTGCCGAGCGCATCGGCATGACCCAAAGCCACTTCAGCGGGCCGACCGGCCACATCGACGCTTCGGCGCACACGACGGCCCGCGACATGGCGCGTCTTGCGTCCTATCTTCTCGAGCGCCACCCGGACCGCCTGCCGCTCTTTTCGCTGCCCGACTTCACGTGGAACGGAATTTTCCAGCGCAACAAGAACCCGCTGATCGGCGCCATCGCCGATCTCGACGGCTTCATCGCCGGCCAGAGCGCGCGCGCCGGATACAATGCCGTCGGCACCATGGAGCGCAAGGGCCGACGGCTGGTCGGCATCGTCGCGGGCCAGCGCGAGCCGGATGCACTGGAAAAGGCGCTGGCCGATCTCTTCGACAGTCTCGAGCGGGACTATGAGGAAGTGGTTCTCTACGGCGCAGACGAGGTCATCGCCGAGGCCCGCGTCTTTGGCGGCACGCTGTCCTCGACCGCGCTTGAAAGCCGCGAGCCGGTCCAGCTCCTGCTGCCGCGCGGCGACAAGCGCGACTACCGGCTGCGCGTGGTCTATTCCGGCCCGTTGCAGGCCCCCGTGGCCAAGGGCCAGGAGGTCGGTGAACTGCGGGTCCTGCGCGATGGCACGATCGTCTACCGCGCCGGCCTGCACGCGCGCGATGCGGTGCCGGCCGGTACGGTGACCAGCCGCGCGACCGACGTGCTTCGCGAAACCCTGTTCGGATGGTGGCTCGATGGCGGATAGAAACGCAAGGCAGCAGGGTTACCCGCTCGGGCCGACGAGCGCCCACGAGACGCAAGGCTTGCCCGCGCGCGGCCGCTTTGTCACCTTCGAAGGCGGCGAGGGGGCTGGCAAGACGACGCAGATCACCCGCCTGAAGGCGCGCCTCCAGGCGCTCGGCATCGAGGCGGTCGTCACCCGCGAGCCCGGCGGCTCGCCATCGGCGGAGCTCATTCGCCGCCTGCTGCTGTCAGGCAAGGTCAAGCCGCTGGGAGCACAGATGGAGGCGGTGATGTTTGCCGCCGCCCGGGCCGACCATGTCGACACGACCATTCACCCGGCGCTGCAACGCGGCGACTGGGTGCTGTGCGACAGGTTTTCCGACTCCACCCGCGTCTACCAGGGCGAGGCCGGCGTCGATCCCGCCTTTCTCGACCGGCTGGAGCGCATCGCCGTCGCCGGCCACCGGCCCGATCTGACCGTGCTCGTCGACGTGCCGGCCGAGATCGGCCTCGCGCGGGTGTCGTCGCGCAGCCAGGGCGCGGGCGCGCAGACGCCGGACCGTTTCGAAACCGAGGCGGTGACGACCCACGAGCGCCGCCGGGCGCTGTTCCTGGAACTCGCCGAGGCCAACCCCGACCGCTTTGTCGTCGTCGACGGCGCGTTGCCGCCCGATGCGGTGGAAGCCGCCGTCTGGCAGGCGGTCTGCGCCCGCTTGCTTGGGGACGACCCACGCGTCGCCGCCGCGGCGGTGGTCGCGGCAAGCGGCGGTGACGCGCGATGAGCGATGCCTACGATCCGCTCGTCACCGAGGCAGACGCCATCGAGGGCGTGCCGCTGCCACGCGCGCAGGGGCGGCTGATCGGCCATGCCCGCGCCGAGCGCGAACTGCTTGAGGCCTACCGCTCCGGGCGGATGCACCACGCCTGGATCCTTGCCGGGCCCAAGGGCATCGGCAAGGCGACGCTCGCCTTCCGCTTCGCGCGGTTCGCGCTCGTTCATCCCGACGCTTCGGCGCCGGCCGTGAGGGAGGCCACGAGCCTTGAGGTGCCTGAGACAAGCCCTGAGTTTCGCAAGATCGCATCCGGCGCGCACCCCGGCCTCTTGCACCTCAAGCGCCCCTATGATCCCAAGCGCAAGTCGAAGGACAAGATCAAGCAGGACCTGACCGTCGACGAGATCCGCCGCACGGTGCCCTTCTTCGGATCGACCGGCAGCGAAGGCTCGTGGCGCATCTGTATCGTCGACGCCGCCGACGACATGAACGCCAATGCCGCCAACGCTCTTTTGAAGATCCTCGAGGAGCCGCCGCGCAACTCGCTTTTCTTCGTCATCGCCCATTCCCCGGGCCGCCTGCTGCCGACGATCCGTTCGCGCTGCCGCACGCTGCCGGTTCACGAGATGAGCGAGGCCGAGGTTGTCGAGGGGCTTGGCGCGCTTGGCGTCGCCGAGCCGGGATCGCGGCTTTCGCTGCGTGCGGCGGAGCTGGCACAGGGCAGCCTGCGCAAGGCGATCAGGCTTGCCGAGGGCGAGGCGATCGACATCGCCGACGGATTTTCCGCGTTGGTCGCGCGCCTGCCGCGTCTCGAGGTGGACGCCGCTCACACGTTCGCCGAAACGGTCGCGCGACCGGGCGCGGAGGACGGCTGGCAGCTTTTCCAGGACCTCGTCGCCGATCATCTCCATACGGGGCTGCGCGGCGGGGAGGGCGTGCCCCTTCAGCGCCTTGTCAGGCTGAGCGAGGTATGGGAAAAGACGAGCCGCGCCGCGCGCGAGGCAGAAGCCTTCAATCTCGACCGGAAGCAGGTTGTGCTGAACGCCCTTCGTGATCTTGCGGAGGCGGCACGGGACTGAAGCCCGACGCGTCCGAACCCGTCTCCGATCCCACCCCTTATGAGCGGAACCGCTTGCAGGCCATGACCGAACGCCCTTCCTTCTTCGTCTCGACCGCGATTTCCTACCCCAATGGCGTGCCCCACATCGGCCACGCCTATGAGGCAATCGCGACCGATGCCATCGCCCGCTTCCAGAGGCTGGACGGTCGCGACGTGTTCTTCCTGACGGGCACGGACGAGCACGGCCAGAAGATGCTGCAGACCGCGCGCAAGGAAGGCATTCCCGTCGCCGATCTGGCCGAGCGCAATGCCGCCCGGTTCCGCGCCATGGTCGAGATGCTGGGCTGCTCCAATGACGATTTCATCCGCACCAGCGAGCCGCGCCACCATGCCGCGTGTCAGGAGATCTGGCGTCGGATGGAAGCCAACGGCGACATCTACAAGGACAGCTATTCCGGCTGGTACTCGGTGCGCGACGAGGCCTACTACCAGGAAGGCGAGACGGAGCTGCGCGCCGATGGCGTGCGCTACGGACCTCAGGGGTCTCCGGTCGAGTGGGTCGAGGAGGAGAGCTATTTCTTCCGCCTGTCGCAGTATCAGGACAAGCTGCTTGCCCATTACGAGGCGAACCCGGACTTCATCGGCCCGGACGAGCGCCGCAACGAGGTGGCCAGCTTCGTCAGGGGCGGGCTCAAGGACCTGTCGGTTTCGCGCACCACGTTCGATTGGGGCGTGCGCGTTCCCGGCGACGACCGGCACGTCATGTATGTGTGGGTCGACGCGCTCACAAACTATCTGACGGCAACCGGCTTTCCGGACGCGAGCGCCGAGCGGGCGCATTACTGGCCGGCCAACCTGCATGTGATCGGCAAGGACATCGTGCGCTTCCACGCGGTCTACTGGCCCGCTTTCCTGATGTCGGCCGGACTGCCGGTGCCGGGGCGCGTCTATGCCCACGGCTTCCTGTTCAACCGCGGCGAGAAGATGTCGAAGTCGGTTGGCAACGTCATCGACCCCTTCGCCCTCGTTGATCATTACGGCCTTGATTCCGTGCGGTATTTCTTCCTGCGCGAGGTTCCCTTCGGCCAGGATGGAAACTACAGCCACGACGCCATCGTCAACCGTATCAATGCCGATCTCGCCAATGATCTTGGAAACCTGGCGCAGCGCTCGCTGTCGATGATCGGCAAGAACTGCGAGGGCAGGCTGCCCGAGCCCGGCGCCTTCTCGGCCGAGGACGAGGCGATGCTCGCCCAGGCGGATGCGATGCTGGAGGCTGCCCGCCAGGCCATGTCGCGCCAGGCCATCCATCAGATGCTGGCAACCGTGTGGGCCTGCGTTGCCGAGGCCAACCGCTACTTCGCCGCCCAGGAGCCATGGGCACTGAAGAAGACGGACCCGCAGCGCATGTGCACGGTGCTCTATGTGACGGCCGAGGTGATCCGCCAGGTGGCGATCCTCGCCCAGCCGGTGATCCCCACCAGCGCGGCGCGCCTGCTCGATCTTCTGGCGCTTGACGCCGCCGCGCGTGGCTTCGACAGCCTCGGCGCGGATGCGCGGCTCTCGCCCGGCACCATCCTGCCGAAGCCGGAGGGCGTCTTCCCGCGCTATGTCGAGGCGGAGAAGGCCGAGACGGGAGAGGCGTGATGCTCGTCGACAGCCATTGTCATCTTGATTTTCCGGATTTCGACGCGGAGCGCGACGAGATCGTGGCGCGCGCCGGGGCCGCCGGCGTCGGGCTGATGGTGACCATTTCGACGCGGGTCCGCCGCTTCGACCAGATCCGCGCCATCGCCGAACGCTACGACAACGTGTTCTGTTCCGTCGGCACCCATCCGCACAACGCGGGCGAGGAAACGGACGTGACCACGCAGGAGCTCGTCCGGCTGGCACAACATGAAAAGGTCGTTGCCATCGGCGAGGCCGGGCTCGACTATTTCTATGACAAGGCCCCGCGCGAAGCGCAGGCCGAGGGGCTTCGCCGGCACATCGCGGCTGCGCGCGAGACCGGTCTCCCCCTGGTGATCCATTCGCGCGACGCTGACGAGGACATGACCCGGATCCTGACCGAGGAGACAGGGAAGGGGGCGTTTCCGGCCCTGCTGCACTGCTTTTCCTCCGGTCGCGAGCTGGCGCTGACGGGCATCGAACTCGGGCTTTACGTGTCCTTCTCGGGCATCGTGACCTTCAAGCGTTCGGACGAGCTCAGGGCCATCGCCGCCGAGCTTCCCGCCGACCGGCTGCTGGTGGAGACCGACGCGCCCTATCTCGCGCCGCAGCCGTGGCGCGGCAAGCGCAACGAGCCGGCCTATGTCGCTCACACCAACAAGGTGTTGGCGGAGGCGCGCGGCGTCAGCGAAGACGAGATGGCGCGCCAGACGACGGAGAATTTCTTCCGCCTGTTCTCCAAGGTGCCGCGGCAGGCCACTGCATGACGGAGACGGGCGAGCTTGAGTTCACCATCCTGGGCTGCGGATCGTCGGCGGGCGTGCCTCGCGTCGGCGGCCTCTGGGGCGATTGCGATCCGGCCGAGCCGAGGAACCGCCGGCGGCGCTGCGCCATGCTGGTGCGTCGTCACGGGCCCGGCGGCACCACGACCGTTCTGGTCGACGCCGGACCTGACCTGCGCGAGCAGCTCCTGTCCGCCGGCGTGACCGATATCGACGCGCTGCTGCTGACCCATCCCCATGCCGACCACCTGCATGGGATCGACGACGTCAGGCCGCTTGCGATCACCCATCGCCGGCTGATCCCCGTGTTCATGGATGTGCCGACGTCGAAGCGCGCGCACGAGCTGTTCGACTACGGGTTCCGCACGCCGCCGGGCTCCAGCTATCCGCCGATCCTCAAGGAACTGCGTATCCGTGACGGAAAGGCCGGGACGGTCGACGGGGCGGGGGGGCCTATCCCCTTCCTGCCGATCGAGGTCAATCACGGCGATATCGACGCGCTCGGCTTCCGCTTTGGCGACGTCGCCTATCTTCCGGACGTAAAAGACATTCCCGAAACGGCGCTGGAACATTTCGCCGGGCTCGACATGTGGGTCCTCGATGCCCTACGCCGCACGCCGCACCCCAGCCACTTCTCGCTGTCTGAATCGCTCGAGTGGATCGCCCGGATGAAGCCGAAGCGGGCGATTGTCACCAACATGCACATCGACCTCGACTACCGGACGCTCGAGAAGGAGTTGCCGGAGCCGGTGGTGCCGGCCTTCGACGGCATGGTCTTCACCAGCCGGCTGCCGGCGGGCTGACCATGCGCAAGGCGAAACCGCCGAGCGAGGAGCGGTTGACCCGACAGGCGTTGCACTATCTCGACCGCTACGGCTCGAGCGTCGAGAACCTCCGCCGGGTCCTGACGCGCAAGCTGCGCCGCGCCACCGACGAGCTGGACCTCGATCCGGCTGACTATTCCGAGATGATCGACAAGGTCGTCGAGCGCTGCCGCACCGCCGGCCTGGTCAACGACACCGCCTTTGCCGAGGCGAAGATCGCCTCCGAAAGGCGCCGTGGCCGTTCGGCCCGGCGGATCGGCATGACGCTTCAGGCGAAGGGGATAGACCCGGATCTCGCGCAGGCCATGCTCAACGATGAGGACGCCGCCACCGAACTGCGCGCGGCGATGACGGCGGCGCGCAAGCGCCGGTTCGGCCCCTGGCGAAAGGGCGATGTCGATCCCGACATCCTGCGCCGCGAGATCGCCGTGCTCGCCCGCCAGGGGTTCCAGATCCGCCTCATCCGGCGCATCGTCGAGGCCGATGGCGTCGAGAGCCTCGAAGCCTGGCTTGAAGAGACAATTTCCGAACAATAATTCGAAATTTCGTGCGCGAAATTGTCCAGATTGTCCTAATCGGCGGGCGTTCCGGCCTCCGAAAGGAAGTCGGCGGCGATGCGCATGTCGCGCAGCGGGCGCACCACGTCGATGGACTGGCGATAGAGCGGATGCGCCTTGTAGGCGGCAAGCTGTTCCTCGTCGCGGAACTCGCCATAGACGATGAAATCGGGACCTCGCGGACTGATCGGATCCGTGTCGAAGTTGCGACCGATCTCGAAGAACGCGCAGTGCGGAATGCCGTTCAGGAGACTGAGTCCCTGAAAGACGGCCTCCCGGTCCTCGGGACGCCGCGCGGTGAAGAAGACGATGTGGCGGATCACGGAGCGAAACCTGGTTGGGGGACAGGAGAGGGCGGATGAAAGGGGAGCCACCCTTTGACGATTGAGCCGAACAATAAGAGAATTGCGATATATTTCAAGTTGTTATATCAAAGAGAACGCCAAATCGGGCCCCGCGCCTGGCGCGTTGCGCCTTGTCTGCTCTCCCGGCTGCGGCTAGGTTTGGCGGCTTGTTCGGTTGTTGGGGGGCAACATGAATTTCTTCACCCGCATTGTTGCGCACGGCGCGATTTGCGCCGGGGTTCTGGCGGTTTTCGCGCCGCCGGTCATCGCCGCCACGGCGGATCCCGTTGTCGACAGCGAGCGCAAGGAGCTTTCCGGGTTTTGCGACGAGATGAAATTCCTCGACGGCTTTGCCCGCGAGGTTGACGCCAATGGCGACGGGCTTGCGGATATCGCGGTCGACTACAGCCAGCTCTCGTGCAACGGCACGCAGATGATGTTCTGCGGATCGGGCGGCTGCACGCAGAGGATATATGTTCAGCGCGCTGGCGGGGATTTCATCCGCGTAGCCGAGTTTCTTGCCTACAAATTCGAGTTCGACCGCCCGCAAGACGCCAGCTTCCTGGCCGTTATGCACGGCGGGGCCTGTAATCGTGCCGGAGCCCAAACCTGCGTGAAACGCTATGCGATTGCCGGGAACAGGGTCGCCGAGCTTGTGCCACTGCCGGTCGGCCGCTGGGTCTACCGAGCGGCGCCGGAGCCGGCAGTCTTGCTCGACAACGGCAAAGGCAGCACGCTCCGGATCGCCTGCGACGGTGCTTCCTTGCGCTTGCATTACGTGCCGCACTGGTTGCGCGAGGCCGACGGAACGGTGAGCCGCGAGGTCGCGGACCGGCAGAAGGACAAGGGCGCAATCGCTGCCCAGATCGATGCGGGCGGCCGCGAAACGGAGATCCGTTTCCGCATCGATGAGACCGCAAGGGAACTTGTTTCCGAGCTTGTGCCCGTTGACGGCGATCTCGTGGCCGACATGAAGCGTGGCCGTGCCATCGTCTTTCACCATGGCGACTCGCTCGAGCACGAGATGTCCTACACGCTCAAGGGCTCGTCGAAGGCGCTCGGCCAGCTCCAAAAGTCCTGTCGGTAGTGCCTTGAGACGGCTGGGGAAACGCGACATTCCGCTCGCAGGCGCTCTGGTGCTGACCCTGGCTCTTGCCGGGCTTTGCGGATTTGCGTTCCACGAGCGCTACTGGAAATGGCGCTTGTGCTTTCAACGCCGAAGGCCGCTGCTACGACCCTGTCGAGGGCGTCATGCTCGAACAGGCCGGACCGATCTGGGGTGGACTGGCGGTCGCTTTTCTCGTGCTCGCAGTTGGGCTCGCTGTCGCGCTTTCAAGGCGCAAGCAGCCCTGAGCGCCGCCGACAAACCACGCCGGAAACACACCGCATCCGGCCATATCGTTGTTTCCGCATATCTATTTTTATTCCATAATATATCTTATGCGAATTAGATATGTGGCAGCCATACCCCCGTGAGATCCCCGTGCACGGGTGGTTGAGAACAAGCGATTGGATGACATTCTGTCGGTTGTGACCGAGAGTACCTTCGCCACCTGCACGGCCCCTCCTCTCGTGCCGGATTCCGGATGGCAGCGCGAGCAACGGCTGTCAGAAGCTGGTCGTAAGCCAGGTCGGAGATCTGACTTCGCGAACGATCAAGGAGGAGGAAGGCGCGGGCCAGAGTTGAGGCGTCCGAAAGTCTACAACAACACGGAATGCAGGTGAGTGCCTGCTCAGAAAAATGGATTATGTTTGACAAAATGCATAACCTAACTCATGGTGATGGTGATCGCTCATCAAAGGAGTCGTTATGCACATCACCGCTGCCCAATGCCGTGCCGCCCGTAGCCTGCTGAATTGGACCCAGGATCAGCTTGCAACAAATGCTGTGGTGTCCCGCGCCACCATTGCAGATTTTGAATCAAGTACACGACAGCCAATGAAGAACAACCTCCGCTCTATTGAAGATTGCATTTTTGCATCTGGTGTCGAATTCATCCCAGAAGAGAATGAAAAGGGCGTTGGTGTCCGATTTCGCGAACGGAAGCTTGAATATGTCAGCAACGTTCGGATTGATCGGCTCAACGGAATTGCGACGATACGGATGCGTTACTCGGGCGAAGATTTTCAATGCGCTATCGAACTTGACGCCGTAGATGATCAATATCGAGCGAACTTTGAGACCGACGACGATTTTTCGAAGGCCATCAGTGATATTTTTCACATCATCCTGACGGCGGCTGAGCGCTATGCGCCGACGCATATTTCGAACGGTACGTTGCGCATTACCTACGACATGCTGGACGGCAACTGATGCCAAGCAGAACAAGCGGCTATTTGCTAGGCAAATGGGAATAGCTGCGCTTCATTCGTTGTCCGATTGTTCGCGGTTCTGGTCTCAACTCCTTGAAGCAGAAAACCTTGTGATATGAATGTGTTGTGACATCATCCCGCTTTTCCCTCTTTGCAGAAACGCGCCTGTCCTCTAGGGATGACGCCATGGCAAGCGGCATGAGAATTGTCATTCTGCCCGGCCTCGACGGCACGGGCCTTTTGCTGAGGCCCTTCGTAGGCGCGCTGAAGGCGCTGAACTACGACGTCGACATCATCGCCTATCCGCCCGATGAGATGCTCGGATACGAGGCCCTGCTCGGCCATGTGCGGCAGCGCTTGCCATCGCAGGACTTTCTGCTCGTCGGGGAATCCTTCTCCGGGCCGCTGGCAATCCGTCTGGCGCGCGAAGGCCATCCCTTTCTCCGGGCCGTCGTTCTCGGCGCCTCCTTCGCGCGACTGGATCTGCCGTTCAAGACTGTCGTCGCGACGCTGGTCGACCTCGTTCCCGCCCGCGCGGTGCCGCTTGCCCTTTTGAACGCGCTGTTGCTGAACGGACGGGCAAGCGACGCCGAGCGGGTTCTGCTGGGAGAGGTCCTGCGTTCGGTCGATCCGAAGGTGCTGGCGCTGCGGGCGAAGGAGGCCTTGCGGGTCGACGCTGCGACCGGCGACCGCCGGCTGGCACAGCCCCTGCTCTATCTGCGTGCGTCGCGCGACAGGCTGATGCGGGCTTCCGCCGCGAAAGCCGTTGCCGCCATTTCCAGCGACTTCACGCTGCGCGACATCCCCGCCCCGCACTTCCTGTTCCAGACCCGTCCGCTTGACTGCGCCGCGGCGCTCGCCGATTTCGACGCCTCGCGGCATCGCGCCGCCGGCTGAGTGGTTTCAGTCGGCGGCGCGATGCATGCGGAGGTTTTCCAGCGGCAGGCCGTTGTCGTCCCGCGGCCGGCGTCCGGTCTCGCGGAAGCCGAGGCGCCTGTAGAAGGCGCAGGCGCCGGTGTTGAGCGCATAGACCTCGAGCGTCAGTTCCTTGCGCAACTGGAGCCCGTGTGCCATGAGCGCCCGGCCGATGCCCTGCCCCTGGCGGTGCGGATCGACGAACAGGCCGCCGACAAAGGTGCCAAGCAGCCCGAGGAAACCTACGGGTGCGCCGTCGATGCAGGCGACAAAGGTCTCGGCCTCGGGCAGATAGACCTCCTCGATCAGCTTGCGCTGTTCGCCGAGCAGGTCCTCGCCGAGAAACGGATGCGCGGCGAGTGAGGCCCGGTACCAGATGTCGGACAGAACGGCATTATCCGCGGCGGTGTAGGCGCGGATCTCAAGTGGTGTCGATGTCATGTGAAAATCCGGAATTCAAATCGAATGCGTGAAGGCAGCGTTCTCAGAAACGCTCCCTGGCTTGCCCCCCAGGGTTCTCGACTTGGCTTCAGCGCATGGATCTCCTTCGGGCCGTTCGTCCCGGCAACAGATAGTCGGGAGCCCGGCGCGCTGTCAATCACACAGGCGACACCCCTGCCCCAACCCCTTGATATGGCAACGAAAAGGCCGCGCCGGCGAGTGCGCCGACGCGGCCTGTCAGTCGTTCAGGCGCAAGGATGCGCGAGGGACCGGATCACTCCGGCAGCTTGTCGTCGATGCCCTTGACGTACCAGTTCATGCCGAGCAGCGCGCCGTCATCAAGCAAGATGCCCTCACCCACGGCTTCCTCGCCGTTCTGCTTGTAGATCGGGCCGGTGAACGGGTGCAGCTTGCCGGTGCGGATCTGCTCTTCCGTATCGCTCGCCATATTGACGAGATCATCCGACATGTTGGTGAAGGGAGCGATGCCGACCATCTTGGCATCAAGGCCGCCCCAGATGTCCTCGCTCTTCCAGGTGCCGTCGAGAACGGCCTGGACGCGACGGGTGTAATAGGCGCTCCAGTCGTCGACAATGGCGGTGAGCTGCGCCTTCGGCGCGAACTTGATCATGTCGGAAGCCTGGCCGAAGCCGATGGCGCCACGCTCCTCGGCGACCTGCAGCGGAGCCGGGCTGTCGGTGTGCTGGGCCAGCACGTCCGCGCCCTGATCAAGCAGGGCCTTGGCGGCCTCGGCTTCCTTGCCCGGATCGTACCAGGAGTTCACCCACACGATCTTGACCTTGAAGTCCGGGTTCACGGACTGGGCGCCGAGCATGAAGGAATTGATGCCGCGCACCACCTCGGGGATCGGCACGGAGGCGATGTAGCCGGCGGTGCCGGTCTTGGACATCTTCGCCGCGATCTGGCCGATGATATAGCGGCCCTCGTAGAAGCGGGCCGAATAGGTCGAGACATTGTCGGCGCGCTTGTAGCCGGTCGCGTGCTCGAACTTCACGTTCGGGAACTTCTTCGCCACCTTGAGCGTCGGGTTCATGAAACCGAACGAGGTGGTGAAGATGAGGCCGGCACCCTCGCGGGCGAGACGCTCGATGGCGCGCTCCGCGTCCGGGCCCTCGGAGACGTTTTCGATGTAGACCGTTTCGATCTTGTCGCCGAATTCCTTCTCGATGGCGAGGCGGCCCTGGTTGTGCTGGTAGGACCAGCCGTGATCGCCGATCGGCCCCACGTAGATGAAGCCGACCTTGAGCTTGTCGGCCGCCTGGGCACTGACGATGCCAAGGCCGAGCAAGGCCGCGGCTGCGACGCTGAGCAGTTTTTTCATATCTGTCTCCTGGTTCCCCTGTTAAGTCCGACTGCCGAAATAAGCGGGCGAGAAGTGCTGCGGACGGGCCTGCCGTCGGTGACGCCCTCGCCGCGCCGTCGTCGCGCGCTACCGGTCCGGAACGAACGGCCGGCCGAGACAGGCCGGGGTGTTCACCTTGGTCAGTACCCGGTTTCGCGAGATGATGACAAGCACCGCAATAGTCGCAAGATAGGGCAAGGCGGTGAGCAATTGAGACGGCACTGACACCCCGATCGCCTGGGCATGGAACTGCAGGATGCTGACCGCGGCGAAGAGATAGGCCCCGGCCAGAACCCTGAGCGGCCGCCATGTGGCGAAGACGACGAGCGCCAGCGCGATCCAGCCGCGCCCGGCGGTCATGCCCTCCACCCATTGCGGCGTATAGGCAAGCGACAGGTAGCCGCCGGCAAGCCCGGCGCAGGCGCCGCCGAAGAGCACCGCGCAGTAGCGCACCTTGCGCACGGAGACGCCGAGCGCATGGGCCGAGGCGTGGTTGTCGCCGACGGCGCGGATGACGAGGCCGGCGCGTGTGCGAAACAGCACCCACGCCACGACGGCGACAAGGGCGAGCGCCAGATAGACGACGACATCCTGGCCGAAGACGACACGCCCGATCACCGGAAGGTCGGTGAGGCCGGGAATGTGGATCGCCTCGAGGCGGACGCCCGGCTGGCCGACGAAGGCCTCGCCGATCATGCCCGAAAGCCCGAGGCCGAGGAGCGTCAGGGCAAGACCGGTGGCGACCTGGTTGGCGACCAGGTGAATGGTCAGGAAGCCGAAGAGCAACGACATGCCCATGCCGGCGAGAAGCGCGCAGAGGACGCCGACATAGGGTGATCCGGTGGCATGCGCGCCGGCGAAACCGACCACGGCGCCGACGATCATCATGCCCTCGACACCGAGGTTGAGGACGCCGGAACGCTCGACGACAAGCTCGCCGATGGCTGCTAGGAGCAGCGGCGTCGCCGCCGTCATGACCGTAAGCAGAATGGCTTCGAAAGCGCCCATGTCAGGCCCCCTTGCCCGGCGCCGACGGGCGGACGATGCGAATGCGGTAGAGGATCAGCGTGTCGCAGGCGAGCACGTAGAAGAGCAGCATTCCCTGGAAGACGCGGGCGGTCTTGTCGGAGATGCCAAGCCCGACCTGCGCCGCCTCGCCTCCCAGATAGGAGAGCGCCAGCAGGAACCCCGAGATCAGGATGCCGATCGGGTTGAGCCGCCCCAGGAAGGCGACAATGATCGCGGTGAAGCCGTATCCCGGCGAGATGATCGGCGTGAGCTGATTGATCGATCCGGACACCTCGCTGATGCCGGCAAGGCCGGCGAGGCCGCCCGAGAGCAGGAAGGCGAACCAGATCATGCGGCCCTGCGAGAAGCCGGCGAAGCGCCCTGCCCGCGGCGCCTGGCCAAGGACGCGGATCTCGAAGCCCTTCAGCGATTTGGCAAGCACCAGAGCCAGCGCGGCGACGGCGATCAACGCGAAGATCGCGCCCATGTGCATGCGCCCGTCGGACAGTGGCGGCAGTGTCGCCGCGTCGGTGAAAATGCGGCTTTCGGGAAAGTTGAAACCGTCCGGGTCGCGCCAGGGCCCGCGTACCAGCCAGTCGAGACCGAGCTGGGCGATATAGACCAGCATCAGGCTGACAAGGATCTCGTTGGTGCCGAAGCGGACCTTGAGGAAGGCCGGGATCGCCGCCCAGGCCATGCCGCCGGCGATGCCCATCAGCAGCATCAGCGGCAGTGTCAGCGCCGTCTCGAAACCGGGAAAGAGGATCGGGATGAAGGAGCCGGCGACCGCGCCGGCGGTGAACTGCCCTTCCGCGCCGATGTTCCAGGTGTTGGACAGGAAGCAGACCGCCAGCCCGACGCCAATGAGGATGAGCGGCGTCGCCTTGACCACCAGTTCCTGCAGCGACCAGTAGGCGGTCAGCGGTTCGATGAAGAACATGTGCAGCGCGACGGCCGGGTTCTGCCCCAGCGCCGCGAACAGCACCGCGCCCGAGACGAGTGTCAGTGCGATGGCGAGCACCGGCGACATCAGCGCCATCAGGCGCGAATGCTCGGCCCGTTTTTCCAGTTCAAGCTGCATGCTGACCGTCCCCCGAAGCTTCCCCGGCGCCACCCATCAGCAGTCCGATCCGTTCACGTGTCATCGCCTTCACGGGCTCGGCCGGTGAGAGCTGCCCCCGCGAGATCACGGCCACCCGGTCGGCGATCTCGAAGATCTCGTCCAGATCCTGGCTGATGACGAGCACCGCCGCCCCCTGGCGAGACAGGTCAATCAGCTCCTGGCGGATGAGCGCCGCGGCCCCCGCATCGACGCCCCACGTCGGCTGGTTGACGACCAGCAGGCCGGGTTTGCGGTCCAGCTCGCGGCCGATGACGAATTTCTGGAGATTGCCGCCCGACAGCGCGCGCGCCTCCGGGTCGTCGCGCGACATGCGCACGTCGTAATTGCCCTTGATGCGCTGTTCCATCTCGGCCGCCGCATCAAGGCTGACGAAGCCGCCGCGGGTCAGGCCGTCGCCGGTCGAATGCCGGGTCAGGACGAGGTTTTCCGACAGCTTCATGCCGGGAACGGCGCCATGACCGAGGCGCTCCTCCGGGACGAAGGCCGCGCCCGCCCGGCGGCGGCGGGTGATCCCCAGGCGACCGACGGGCGTGTCGTCGATGCGCACCATCTCCGCCTTCGCCGACACACGTTCGCCCGAAACGAGGTCGAACAGCTCGCCCTGCCCGTTTCCGGCGATGCCGGCGATCGCCACCACCTCGCCGGCGCATACGTCGAGGGAGACATCCCGAAGCGCGACGCCGAACGGCCCTTCAGCCGGCGCATTCAAGCCCTCCAGCGCGAGCCGCGCCTGGCCGTCCGCGCTGGCCTCGCTGCGGGTCAGGTCGTGCAGGGCGGTTCCAACCATCAGCCGGGCGAGCGAGGAGGCGGTCTCGCGCGAGGGATCGCATTCCGCCACCACCTTGCCGTGGCGCATGATCGTCGCGTGATGGCAGATGCGCTGCACCTCTTCCAGCCGGTGCGAGATGTAGAGGATGGCGCAGCCCTCGCGCGTCAGGCGCTCGAGCGTCAGGAACAGCTGGTCTGCCTCCTGCGGGGTGAGCACGGAGGTCGGTTCGTCCATGATGATGAGGCGCGGCTGCTGCAGCAGGCAGCGCACGATCTCGATGCGCTGTCGCAAGCCCACCGGCAGGTCGGCGACCACCGCATCGGGTTCGAGCGCCAGGCCATAGTCGCGCGAGACGCGCGCGATGCGCTGCGAAAGCGCGCGCATCGACACCGAACCGGGCAGCGCCAGCGCGATGTTCTCGGCCACCGTCAGCGCCTCGAAGAGCGAGAAATGCTGGAACACCATGCCGATGCCGAGATCGCGCGCGGCTGCCGGCGAGGCGATGGAAACGGGTGCGCCCAGCCAGTCGAGTCGGCCGTCGTTGGGCTCGAGAGCGCCGTAGAGGATCTTGACAAGGGTTGATTTGCCGGCGCCGTTTTCCCCAAGAAGTGCGTGGATCTCGCCGGCCCGCAGGCTCAGCGACACGTCGTCATTGGCCAGGATGTCGCCGAATCGCTTCGTGACGCCATGCGCCTCCAGCAGTATCTCGCCGGTGCGACTGCGTGCGCCGCCGCTCCTGCCGCCATCGTCCGTGCCCGTCATCGTCCCCCGCCCTCGTCCTGTCAAACCGCGCGCATCCGCGCGTTTCCCCGTCCCGCATCGGGCGTCGTGCCGTCGGCCCACCGCGCCATCGCCACGTCCCTGCGCACGAGGAGATCGGCCGCCACCCCGGCGGCTATCACCGCCGGCGCCTTGCTCGATATCCCGGCAAGCCCGATGGGGCAACGGAAGCGCGCGAGCGCCTCCTCCCCGTGCCCGGCCGCCCTCAGGCGCGTGCGCATCCGCGCCGCCTTGGTCTCGCTGCCGATCATGCCGACGCCCGAGACCTTTTCCAGCCGCAGCGCCGCGTCGGCGATGGCGAGATCGAGACCGTGATCGTGGGTCATGATCAGCACCTCGCTTTGGTGCGCAACGCCCCGAAGGGCCTGAGGCGGATCGGCGACGGCAAGCGGCCGCGCGTTGGCGGGAAGATAAGCCGGAAAAATATCCGGCCTGCCGTCGACAAGAAAGACCTGAAAGGGAAGCGGCGCCAATGCCAGCACGAGCGCCTTGCCGACATGCCCGGCGCCGAACAGCAAGAGCGGCGTCCGCCCGTCGGCGAAGGTCTCGCGAAGCGTGCCGCCGCACAGCTCCGCCCCCGGCCGGCCGTCGCCGCCCTCGTGCGGCAGCACGCGGCGCGCACCGACCGCGCCGTCCGCCGAAATCGAGGCCTCGCTCGCCACCGGCCCCGCCTCGCAAAGCCGCGCCAGCCGCCCGACCTCGGCGGCGCGTTCCGCCGCGAAGGTCTCCGTGGCGACCGTGACGCGGCCACCGCAGCATTGTCCAAGATCAGGGCCGAGGGTGAAGGTGCGAAGGTGAAGACGCCCCGCCCCCGCTTCGGCGAGCGCGCGGACCGCGGCGCGGATCGCCTCGAACTCCAGCGTACCGCCGCCGATGGTGCCTGAATAGGACCCGTCGGGAGCGACCAGCATCCGGGTTCCCGCCTCGCGCGGGGCCGAGCCCTCCACCGACAGCACGGAAATCATCGCGCAGGCGCCGAAACGCTCGATCAGCGCGGCAATCCGCGACCACGGGTTGGCGGCAAGGCTCGCTCCCGCTGTCATCGGCGCGCCCTTGCCCGTTTCATGCCGGCCACGGCGCGCAGGATCGCCTCCGGTGTGGCCGGCGCGTCGAGGTCCGGCAGGATCCCCGGCGCGAGGCTTGCCACCGCATCGTGAATGGCGCAATAGACCGAGATCGCCAGCATAAGCGGTGGTTCGCCGACTGCCTTGGAGCGATGGATCGTCGGCGACGGATTGCCCGACGAGGCATATAGCGCGACGCGGAAATCCTCCGGCACGTCGGAAGCCGTCGGGATCTTGTATGTCGAGGGAGCATGGGTACGCAGCCGCCCGCTCTCGTCCCAGACGAGTTCCTCCGTCGTCAGCCAGCCCATGCCCTGCACGAAGCCGCCCTCGATCTGGCCGATATCGATCGCCGGATTGAGCGACTTGCCCACGTCATGCAGAAGATCGACCCGATCGACCCGCATTTCTCCGGTCATCGTGTCGATGGTCACTTCCGAGCAGGCGGCGCCATAGGCAAAATAGTGGAACGGACGTCCCGAGGCGCTCGGCCGGTCCCAGGTGATGTCTGGTGTGGCATAGAAGCCGGTCGCCGAAAGCTGGATGCGCGCGAGATGCGCCTCGCGGGCCAAAGCCGCAAGCGGCATTTCCTCGCCGCCGACGCGCACCCGGTTCTCCAGGAAGTCGACTTCGCCGGGGTCGACATCGAAGCGCCGGGAGGCGAAGGCGACAAGCCGTGCCTTGATCCGCTCCGCCGCGATCTTCGCCGCCATGCCGTTGAGATCCGTTCCCGAGGAGGCCGCCGTCGGCCCGGTGTTCGGCACCTTGCCGGTGTTGGTCGCCGTGATCTTCACCCGGTCGAGGGTAACGCCGAGCTCGTCCGCGACGATCTGGGCGACCTTCTGGAACAGCCCCTGCCCCATCTCGGTGCCGCCGTGATTGAGCTGCACCGAGCCGTCCTTGTAGAGATGCACCAGCGCGCCGGCCTGGTTCAGATGCTTCAGCGTGAAGGAGATGCCGAATTTCACCGGCGTCAGCGCCAGCCCCTTCTTCAGGATGTGGTTTTCGCCGTTGAAGGCGGCCACCTCCTGGCGCCTTGCGCGGTAGGCGGAGCTTTCCTCCAGCGTGTCGACGAGGTCGTGCAGCGTGCCGTGCTCCTCGACGCGCATGCCGTAAGGGGTGACGTCGCGCCCCTCGCGGTAGAAATTGCGCTTGCGCACATCGAGCGGATCGAGGCCGAGGCGGATCGCCAGTTCGTCCATCATCCGCTCGGCGGCGAGCATGCCCTGCGGCCCGCCGAAGCCGCGAAACGCGGTGTTGGAGCAGGTGTTGGTCCGCAGCCGCCGCGAGTGGATCATCGCGTCGGGGTAGAAATAGCTGGAATCGGCATGGAACATCGTCCGGTCGACGACCCCCAGCGACAGGTCCGCCGAATAGCCGCAGCGCGCGAAGAAGCGCATGTCGACGGCGCGCAGGAGCCCGTCGGCGTCGTGACCGAGCGTCCATTCGGCGCGGAAGTCATGCCGCTTGCCGGTCATGATCATGTCGTCGTCGCGGTCGAGGCGCAGCTTGCACGGCCGGTCGGTGACGCGCGCCGCAACCGCCGCGATCGCCGCCCAGTGGTTGGCCTGGCTCTCCTTGCCGCCGAAGCCGCCACCCATGCGCCGAACCTCGACGGTGACCGATGCCTCTGGAACGCCAAGCACGCGCGCGATGATGTGTTGCGTCTCGCTCGGGTGCTGCGACGAGGTGTGGACGAAGACCTCCCCCGCCTCGCCCGGAACGGCGAGCGAGACCTGGCCCTCGAGATAGAAATGCTCCTGCCCGCCGATCTCCATGCGACCGGTCATGCGCATCGTTGCGGTGGCAAGGCCGGTTTCCGGCGATCCCTTGCGGAACTGATAGTCGGGCAGCACGGTGTCGTCGACGCCGAGCGCGTCCTCGATGGTGAGGACGGGCGGCAGCGGATCGACATCGATCCGCGCCAGCGTGGCGGCGCGCCGCGCCTGGTCGCGGGTTTCGGCCACGACGGCAAACAGCGGTTGCCCCCAGAAGACGATTTCCCGGTCGGCGAACATCGGCTCGTCGCCATGTGCCGGAGACACATCGTTGCTGCCGGGCACATCGGCCGCCGTCAGCACGGCGACGACGCCCGGCGCGGAACGCACCGCCGCAAGGTCGAGCCCCAAAAGGCTGCCTCTTGTCGTGTCACGTGCCCAACCTGGCGCCACATGCAGCGTTCCCGCCGGCTCGCGAATGTCGTCGACATAGGTGGCGCTGCCTGTGACATGGGCCGGTGCGCTGTCGTGCGGGCTCGAGCGACGAACGGCGACGGTCCGCGTTTCGTCCGCCGCCAACGGGGCGTTTTCACGCTGCATGGCTTGCTCCCGCCTCGTCGGCGCCCGCCGCGCTCCGTTCCTGATGTCTTGCCCCGCTCACCCGCGTCCTCTCGTCAGGCGTTCCGCCGATCTCGACCAGAGCCTTTGCAAGCAACGCCCGTGCCACCTCGCGGCGATAGTCCGCGCTCGCCCGCATGTCCGTCAGCGGATCGAAATCGTCGAGCAGCGCCTTGAGCGCGGCGGCCCATGTGGAGGGGGCGTCCGGACGCGCGCCGACCAGCGCCAGCTCGGTCTTGGCGGCGCGTTTCGGCGTCGCCGCCATGCCGCCGAAGGCGACGCGGGCGTCGGTCACGGTCCCGTCGGCAAGGGTCAGCCGCACGGCGCAAAGCACCGCGCTGATGTCCTGGTCGAAGCGCTTGGAGATCTTGTAGGCGCGGAAGGCATGATTGGGGTCGAGCCTTGGCACGTAGAGCCCGGTGACGAACTCGCCCGCGGCCCGGTCCTGCTTGCCGTAATCGAGGAAGTAGTTTTCGAGCGGCAGGGTGCGCGCCTGCGAGTCGAGGCGCAGCTCGAGCGTCGCTCCGAGCGCGATCAGCGCCGGCGGGCTGTCGCCGATGGGCGATCCGTTGGCGATGTTGCCGCACACGGTCCCGGAAGCACGGACCTGGCGCGATCCGATCCGCCGCCAGATCTCGCCGAGGTCCGGATCGATGCGGCGCATCGCGTCATGGGTGTCGGCGAAGGTCGCCCGCGCGCCCATCAGCACGCCGGCCGCCGCCTCTTCCACCCCCTCGAAATCGGCGACGCGGCCGGTCCAGATGATCTTCGGCAGATCACGCAACTGCTTGGTGACCCAAAGCCCCACATCGGTTCCGCCGCCGACGAGCGTTGCCTCGGGATGGGCCGCATAGAGACGCGCCAGTGCGTCGAGCGTCGCGGGTGCCGCGAAAAACCGATCGTCCGCACCGCTCATGACGTCAAGCCCGTCGTCGAGCCCCTGAAGCCGCGCGACCGTCTCGCTCGCGCGCGCCGAAAAGGCGTCCTGAGCCGCGTCGAAACACGCATCCATCGCCGCATCGACGATGGGACGGTAACCGGTGCAGCGGCACAGGTTCCCGGCGAGCCAGTCGGTCACCGTCCGGCGCGAGGCCGCAACGCCCTCCGCGTGATAGAGCGTGAACAGGCTCATGACGAAGCCCGGCGTGCAGAAGCCGCATTGCGAGCCGTGGTGCGCGACCATCGCCTCCTGTACCGGGTGCAGACGCTCGTCCTGCACGAGATCCTCCACGGTGACGAGTTCGGTCCCGTCGATCTGGCCGAGGAAGAGGATGCAGGAATTGACCGCCGAATAGACAAGCCGGCCGTTCACGAGGCGGCCGAGCGCGACCGTGCAGGCCCCGCAGTCGCCCTCGCCGCAGCCTTCCTTGGTGCCGGTCAGCCCGCGCCGCAGGCGCAGGTAGTCGAGAACGGTCTCGGTCGGTCCCGCGTCGCCGATCTCGACGACGCGCCCCTGGTGCAGGAAGCGGATCGTATCGCGCATGGCCTAGCTCCCCCGGTAGGTTGAATAGCCGAAGGCCGAGAGCAGAAGCGGGACGTGATAGTGCGCGTCCGCGTCGGCAATGCCGAAGCGCAGCGGAACCACGTCGAGGAACGCCGGCTCGCTCAGCGCCGCGCCTGTTCCGCGCAGGTAGTCGCCAGCCTCGAAGCGCAGTTCGTAGACGCCCGGCACAAAGTTGTCGCCTTCAAGAAGCGGTGCATCGACGCGCCCGTCGGCATTGGTTGTCGCGCTCAGGATCCGGGACGCTTCCGGCATCGCGCCAGGCGTCACCCGCCAGAGGGAAAGCGCAAGTCCCGCGGCCGGCTTGCCCAGCGTCGTGTCGAGCACATGTGTGGTCAGTCGTCCCATGATCCGTCCCATCGATCCGCCGTGCTTCCTCGGTCCCGGATTCGGTTTCCGCACGCCGCCGAACCGGATCTGGCGGAGGTGACCGGTTCGCTGAGCGTTTGGCGAGCACGCCTTGAAAGTGTGCAACACTCGCAGGCCCGCGACCAGAACAGAATCTCGCCTCCTATGATGCCGGATCGGCATCACTTTGGGAAAGGCGCTCTCCGATCGCGCTCACAGCATGGTCGAAAAACGCCTTCGCCGCATGGCCAAGCCCTCGGTGGGATGAGGTCAGGATACCGAAGCGGTTGCGCCGCAAGTCGACGTCCGCGAGCGGGCGAAAGACCAGCGTGCCGGCGGCAAGCTCACCCTCGAGCCCAAGCACGGTCTGGAAGGCGATGGTGCCATCGTCGAGCGCCAGCGACTTCATCAGCCGCAGCGAATTGGTCTCGACGAAGGCCTCTCCGGCAAGATCGCGCTCGCCAAGCGCGGCGTCGATACGCTTGCGCAGCGACAGCCCGCGCGAGGGCAGGCAGAACCTGTGGCGCAGGCAGTCGGCGAGGATCAGGCCAGCGCGTCCGGCCAGCGGATGATCTGGACGCATGATCGCGCCGATGGCGAGATCGCGGTGAAACGCCGTGCTGATGCGGGGGTCATTCGGCGGCTCGAAGCTGAAGCCGACATCCGTCTCGCCAGCGAAAAGCGCACGCGCCACGCCCTCGGCCCCGGTGAGCCGGACGTGCAGGTGAATGCCCGGAAACCGCTGGCGGAACGCCGAGATCACCGAGGGCACCAGCGTTTCGGCCAGGCTTTCGACCGTGGTGACGTGCACCGAGCCGCGCTGCATTCCCGTCAGTGCGTCGAGGTCGCCGACGGTGGCCTCGAAGTCGGACAGCGTGCGCTGGACATGGGCGCGCAGCACCTCGCCGGCCGGCGTCAGCCGCACGCCGCGCGCCAGCCGGTCGAAAAGCTCGTGCCCGAGCATCTGCTCCAGCCAGAGGATCTGCCGGTTGACGGCACTGGAGGCGACGTTGAGTTCGCGCGCGGCCGAGCGGATCGATCCCGACCGCGCGACGGCCGCGAAATACCGCAATGCCGGGCCGTGGAGATGGCGCGCGCGATCCATGGGTCCCTCCCCCGGCTCGGGCCGCGGCACGGCGATGTCTCGCCGCGCCGCGGGCGTCTGTCAGGGGATGAGAACCGTGCCGCCGGTGGTCTTGCGGCCTTCCAGGTCCTGATGCGCCCGCACCGCGTCGGCGAGCGCGTATTCCTGATTGACGGCGATCTTCACCGCGCCGCTGGAAACCATGTCGAAGAGGTCGTTGGCCGTCTCCTCGAGGTCGGCGCGCGAGGCGATATAGGTGAAGAGCGTTGGTCGGGTGGCGAAGAGCGAGCCCTTGGCCGACAGGATCGGCAGGCTGAAGTCCGTGATCGGACCCGATGACTGGCCGAAGGACACCCAGGTGCCGAGCGGCTTCAGACAGTCGAGAGAGCCTGGATAGGTGTCCTTTCCGACCGAATCATAGACCACGTCGCAGAGCTTGCCGTCGGTGATCTCGCGCACCCGCTCGACGAAGTTTTCCGTGCGGTAGTTGATCACATGGGTATAGCCGTTGCGGCGCGCCAGCTCGGCCTTCTCCTCGGAGCCGACGGTGCCGATCACCGTCGCGCCGAGTTTCGCCGCCCACTGGCCGGCGATGAGGCCGACGCCGCCGGCGGCCGCGTGAAACAGCAGCGTCGTCGACGCGCTCACCCGGTAGGTGCGGCGCAGCAGGTAGCGGGCGGTCATGCCCTTCAGCATCATCGCCGCCGCGGTCTTGTCGTCGACGCCCTCGGGGATGCTCACCAGCCGGTCGGCCGCCATCACCCGCTCCTCGGCATAGGCACCAAGCGGCCCGGCATAGGCGACCCGGTCGCCCGGCGCCAGATGGGTGACGCCCTCGCCCACGGCGACGACGACGCCGGCGCCCTCGTTGCCGGGAATGAACGGCAGGCCGGCCGGCGCCGGGTAGAGGCCGGAGCGGAAATAGGTGTCGATGAAGTTGAGGCCGACGGCGGTGTGGCGGATGCGCGCCTCGCCGGGGCCCGGCGCCGGCACGTCGACCGTCTCGAAGCGCATCACCTCGGGCCCGCCCGTCTCATGCACCCTGATCGCTTGAACCATGTCTCTCTCCCTGAGGATGATCTTTCCGTGTGGGGCGGATCATGGGGCGGGCGGAGCGCCCCGGCAAGCCCTCAGAGGGATGCGGCAAGCGCTATCCGTTCAGCCGCTTGCGCCGGGCGGCGGCAAGAATGTTGATCGTCTCGACGCCGGCGGAGAAGGCCATGGCGAAATAGATGTAGCCGCGCGGGATATGGAACCCGAGACCGTCGGCGACCAGCGCCACGCCGATGAGCAGCAGGAAGGCCAGCGCCAGCATCTTGGTCGTGGGGTGCTTCTGCACGAAACCGGCTATGGGGCCGGAGGCGACATACATGGCAATCATCGCCAGCACCACGGCGGCGACCATCACCTCGATGTGCTGTGCCATGCCGATGGCGGTGACGATGGAATCGACCGAAAAGACCAGATCGATGAGCACGACCTGGACGATCACGGCGGCAAGGCCGGCGGTCACCGCGCCGCCGTGCGCATCGCTGTCGCCTTCGATGCCCTGATGGATCTCGTGGGTGCCCTTGACCAGCAGGAACAGCCCGCCGGCGAGAAGGATCAGGTCGCGCCATGAGAAGGGCTCGCCGAGAATCGTGAAGACGGGAGCCGTCAGCCCGATCAGGACGGTGAGAATCGACAGCAGCGCGATGCGGAAGACGAGTGCCAGGGCAAGGCCGATCTGGCGCGCGCGTCTGGCGTGTTTCTCGTCCAGACGGCTGACAAGCACCGAGATGAAGATCACGTTGTCGATGCCGAGCACGATCTCCATCACCGTCAGCGTGAGCAGGCTTGCCCACGCCTTCGGATCGTTCAGCAATTCAAGCATGAGGTTGCACCCTCTGTCGCCGGCCGGTCGATCCGGCCGGGATCAGCGCAGTGCCTCGAGCCCCTGCTGAACGGCGGATACCAGGAGAAGATATAGGCTCGTTGCCGAAAGAAGCCACAGCACGGGTCCCTCGGCCGTCATGCCGTCGGCGATGGCGATCCCGGCAGCCACGAACCACAAGGCCGTCACCAGCAGGGTGAAGGGCCGCCAGCGGACAACGCGCACCGGATGGACGAAGCGGATCGGCGCGAAGGTCAGCGCGCACAGCGCGATGACGAAGATCACCGAGAATGTCTCCGACGGCGACAGCACCATCAACCCGAAGACGACCATGTTCCACCCGGCCGGGAAGCCCTTGAAGGACCCGTCCGGCTGCTTCATGCCGTTGTCGGCGAAATACAGCGCGCCGGTGAAGACGACGAGCCCGCCGCAGATCCAGTTCCAGGGCGTGGACAGCATGTCGCTGCCGGCAAGTGCGAAGGCGGGCAGGAAGACGTAGGTGGCGTAGTCGATGACGAAATCGAGCGACGCGCCCGACCATTGCGGCATGCGCCGGGCAATGTCGTAGCGGCGGGCAAGCGGGCCGTCGATGCCGTCGACCACCAGCGCGATGCCGAGCCAGACGAACAGCATCGCCCAGTCGCCCCGCGCCCCGGCCAGAAGCGCCAGCAGTGCAATGGGCGCGCCGAGCGCCGTCAGCACATGAATCAGGAAAAGGGGATGGGCGCTCTTCAGCGGGCCCGCGACTGCGGATTCCAGATCCGCCGATTTGCCCTTTGCCACAGGCTCAACCCCATCTTTCCCGTCGCAAGCAACGAGCGGTCGTGTCTACAGGAATAACGCCCTTCCTATGCCTTCAAGCCGGGCGGACTGCAACACGGCAGTTTGCGCAAGATGAAATTATCGCGCGCGCAGGCTTATCCGGCAAGAAGCACCCGTCCGGGTTCGGAGACGGCAAGAAGCGACAGGCCCCAGACAATCAGCACCACACCGATGGCGCGCGGCACCCAGACGTTGAACACGGTCTTCTCGATCGCCATCATCAGCCCGAGAATGGCGATCCAGAGCACGTTCATCACCCCGACGGCGAACATCACCGTCATCAGCGCCCAGCAGCACCCGAGGCACAGCAGCCCCTGCACGAGGCCGAGCCGGAACACCTCGCCAAGGCTTTCGTAGCGCCGGTCCATGGGAAACAGGATCGGCCGCTGGCAGCGGGCGAGACAGGCAAGCTTCGCCGGCGTGAACTGGTAGATGCCCGCGGCAACCAGCGTCGTACCGGCGAGCACCAGCGTCGCCGGCGCCATCATCGGCGTCATCAGGCGAAAGGCGGTGAGCCCGCCCTGCGCCACCGTCGCCACGACCGAATAGGCGATCCACATGGACAGATAACCGAGCGCCAGCGTCACCGTCGGCAGCACCCGCGCCCTGCTTGCGCGCATCGGCTGCGGCATCTCGGCGAAACGGGCAATCATCGGCGCCGCGCTCGGCAGCATCATCGCCAGCGACATCATCACCCACATCAGGAAGACGAGGCCGGCGTCGGCAAGGGAATAGGCGCTTGCCGCCGGCATTCCGAAGGTGGTCGCGCCCTCCGGCAGGCACAGCACGGCAAGGGCGGCGCGCATGTCGGCGGGAAGGCCGTGGAACAGGTTGAAGCGGTTAAACGCCTCCATGCCTGGCCCGAGTTCGCCCATGTCCATCACCGGAACCATGGCGGCGATCATTCCGGCGAGATAGGCCCAGCCGGCAAGTGCCGCGACACCGATGGCGGCGAAGACCACAAGGCGCGGCCGGCGCGTTTCGCGCCGCATCAGCGTATCGCCCCGAGGACCGCCATCCTGCGTCATGTCGCTTCCGATCACTTGGCCGATCCCCCGTCCATCTCGCGGTTTGCGGTACGGTCATCCCCGCCCGCAGGGCTGGAGATAGCGCAAACCCCGGAAATACGGATCGGTTTTCATACAGATGCGACCATATGCGCCCGGCCGCCACTTGCAAATCGGAGCCGTCTGGCCATCTTGGTCTCACATATGCCCATGAGGCCTCCCGCGAGGCCGAGACGCCGGAGCCGAAGATGACTGAACGCAACGCGAGCGGAAATGAGACCGTCTTCGACGCGGTTGTCGTGGGCGCCGGGCCGTCGGGGCTGGCGATGGCGCTGCTTCTGGCGCGACACGGCTTCTCTACCGCGCTCGTTGCCCCGGACATGCCGGCGGACGACGACCGCACCACCGCGCTGCTGGAGTCGTCGGTCGAGATGCTGCGCGCGCTTGAGCTCTGGGACCGGATCGCCCCCTTCGCCGCAGGCCTGCGCCACATGCGCATCATCGACGGCACCAACCGGCTGATCCGCGCGCCGGAGGTCGTGTTCGACGCCTCCGAGCTGAAGCTCGAGGCTTTTGGCTTCAACATACGCAACCGCGATCTCAACCGGGAGCTCGCCGCCGCCGCGGCGCAGCATGAGGGGCTGCAGCGCAGGAACGCGCGCTTTGTCGGGATGACGCTGGAAGGCGCCGCCGCGCAGGTCCGCCTCGACACGGGAGAGACGCTGACGGCCTCCCTGGTCATCGGCGCCGACGGGCGCGGCTCGCCGGTGCGCGCGGCGGCCGGGATCAAGGCGCGCGACTGGCGCTACCCGCAGGCCGCCCTCATCCTCAATCTCGACCACGACCTGCCGCACAATTCGCACTCCAACGAATTCCACACGCCGACCGGCCCCTTCACACTGGTGCCCCTTCCCGGCCGGTCCTCCTCTCTCGTGTGCGTGGAAAGTCCGGAGGGCGTTGAACGGCTGAAGGCGCTGGACGACGCCGCGCTGTCGGCCGAGCTTGAGCGGCGTGCCCGCTCCATCCTCGGCAAGATGCGCGTGTCCGGCGCGCGGCAGGTTTATCCGCTGGGCGGGCTGAGCGCGGAGCGGATGGGCCAGGCGCGCTGCGCGCTCATCGGCGAGGCCGCCCATGTCTTCCCGCCCATCGGCGCACAGGGGCTCAATCTCGGCCTGCGCGACGTGGCGGCGCTGGGCGAGATCCTCGTCGCTGCCCGCCTGCGCGGCGAAGACCTCGGGGCCGATGCCGTGCTTGCGCGCTATGAGAAGGCGCGTCGGCCCGACATCGCCTCGCGCACCGCCGCCGTCGATCTGCTCAACCGCTCGCTGCTGAGCGAAATGGTGCCGGTGCAGGCGCTGCGCAGCTTCGGCCTTTATGTCGCAAGCCGGGTGCCCCCGCTGCGACGGATGATGATGCGCGAAGGCATCGCGCCGATGCTCGCCCGGCCGAAACTGATGCGCGGCCTGTCGCTCGGCTGATCCGCCTCAGCCGTCCGGCGACGCCACCGACCGTTCACCCCGGAATGCCGGCGAGATCGGCAGGCTGAGCGCCGGCATTTCGACCTCTCCCGCAAGGGCGACACGGTCGAAAAGCCCGCGCTCGACGAAATGCGGGTCGGTGAAGGCCTGCTCCAGCGTTGCCACCGGGCAGGCGCAGCAGTCGGCCGCCGCAAGCAGCGGCGCCCAGTCGTCGGCGCAACGGGTGCGAAACCGCGCGCCGACGCCGGCGATCGTCGCCGCCGGATCGGCCCGGTCGTCGCGCAGCGCTTCAGGCAGGTCGATTGCCTCGCACAGCGCCCGCCAGAACTTGTCCTCAAGCGCGCCGACCGCGATCATGCCGCCGTCCCCGGCGGCATAGAGCCGGTAGCGGGGCGATCCGCCGGTGAGCAGGTCCGCGCCGTTCCCCGGTGCCTTCCCCCTGGCGACGAGCTGGGCTTGCGCAAAGAGCGCGAAGGTGAACATCGCATCGCACATGGCGATATCGAGAGAGGTCCCCTGCCCGGTCCTTTGCCGTTGCAGAAGCGCCAGCAGGATGTTGATCACCGCCGGGAAGCTGCCGCCGGCGATGTCGGCGACCTGCACCGGCGGCAGAACCGACGCGTCCGCGCTGCCGCAGGACAACGCCAGAAGCCCCGTCAGGGCCATGTAGGTGAGATCGTGCCCGGCCTCCCCGGCACGCGGCCCACTCTGGCCGAAACCGGTGATCGAGCAATGCACGAGACGGGGATTGGCAGACCGAAGCGCTGCCGCGTCGAGACCGAGCCGCGCCATCACCCCGGGGCGGAACTGCTCGACGACGACATCGGCGGACCGCGCCAGCTCCAGCACCCGATTCCGGGCCGCCGGTGTCTTGAGATCCAGCTCGATCCGCTCCTTGCCGCGGTTGAGCATGGCATAGAGCACGCCCTTGCCGGACAGGCGCGGCGCGAAGAAGCGCATGTCCTCGCCGCCTGGACGTTCGATCTTGATCACCCGCGCGCCGGCCTCGGCCAGCATGAGCGTCGCCAGCGGCCCCGGCAGCAACGTGCTGAAATCGAGAACGGTGATTCCCTCAAGCGGTCTGTCGGTCATTGCCCCCCCCAGGATGCCGCGCCCCTTCGCGGGGCCTTGCGGATCATCCTATCGGAAGCATGCCCTCGGTGATCAGGTAAATGAATGCGGAGACGGTAAGCGTCGACACGATGGTGCCGATCAGGATGGCGCTGGAGGCGCGCTCGACGTAGACGCCGTACTGTTGCGCGATGACGAAGACATTCGCCGCCGGCGGCAGACAGGCCATCAGTACCGCGGTCGCCACCCAGGCCGGATCGAAGCCGCCGACCCAGTTGAGCAGCAGCAGCACGATCACCGGGTGGATCACCAGCTTGACCAGCAGCACGACGGGCAGCTCCACCGGCACGCGCCCGAGCGGACGCTGCACGACGGTGACGCCCATCGCGAAAAGCGCGCAGGGCGCGGCGGCGTTGCTGAGGAAGGTCAACAGCGTGTCGAGCGCCTGCGGCGGCTCGAAGCGCACCGCAGCCGCCAGCACGCCGGCGATGGTCGCCAGGATGAACGGATGGGTGAAGATCCGCCGCAGCACGGTCAGCGCGGTCTTGAGCGGCGGTTCGTTGTCCGTGCCGGCCAGCGCCATCATCAAGGGCGCCAGCGTGAACAGCAGCATGTTGTCGAAACAGAAGATCAGCGCGGTTGGCACCGCCGCCGCCGGCCCGAGCACGGCAAGCGTCAGCCCCGGTCCCATGTAGCCGATGTTAGAATAGGAGCCGACGAGCGCCTGGATGGTCGCCTCGGGGATGTTGCCCTGCGAGGCGATCACGCCGAAGCAGAAGGCGATGGCAAAGGCGGAATAGGTCGAGAAGGTCGTCGCCGCGACATAACCGAGGTTGGTGAGCTCCTCGACCGGCGTCTTTGCCAACAGGCGAAAAAAAAGCGCCGGAAGCGCGATGTAGACAATGAAGAACTGCATCCAGGCCATGCCTTCGGCCGGCAGCTTCTTCAACTTGCCCGCGGCGATGCCCAGAAAGATCAGGCCGAAGAAGGGCAACGCCAGCGAAACGACATTTTCCATCTGGTTCTCCGGAGATCAAAAAGCCCGTATGAGGCCCGAACGGCCACCAGCCGCGAAATGGAAGCGGCTCGCCCCGCATGTTGCCAAGGTGCCGGTGCTTGGGTAAGCACCGCAGGCCTATCCGGTTCGTCGGAACCGGTCAACGGCGTCGGGAAAAACTGCGGCACCCCATGAGATGGGTCGAGGACATCGACTGAAATGACGAACGGCGACGGCAACACGGTCGCGGCAGAGCGGCTTCCGCTCCATCTGCGCCTGCGTCATGGCGCGGAGTGGCTGGCTCTCGCCGGTGCGCTCGCGCTGGTGCGTGTGGTTCCGCTCTCCGTCATGACAGGTTTTATGGGGCGGGCGTGGCGCCTGTTCGGACCGCTCAACAAGCGTCATCGCCGGGCCTTGCAGAACCTCGCCCGCGCCTTCCCGGAAAAGACCGACGCCGAGCGGGAGGCGATTGCCCGCGACATGTGGGACAATCTCGGGCGCATCGCCGCCGAGACACTGAGTCTTGACCGGCTCGTGGCCGACCCTGCCCGCTTCGACATCGACGTGGAAGCGGTGCGCGCCCATGTCGGCGACCGTGGCGCGGTCGTCGTCTCCATGCATTCGGGCAATTGGGAGATCGCGACGCTCGGCGGGCTTGCGGCCGGATGGGAGACCATCGGTCTCTACAAGCAGCTCAACAATCCGCGCTCCGAGGCGCTGCTGCGCGGCCTGCGCGAGCCGATCTATCCGGGCGGACTGCTGCCCAAGGGACACGAGGCCGCGCGCCGGCTGCTCTCGATGGTGCGCCGCGGCGGGCGCGCCGCCATGCTTGCCGACCTGCGCGACCGGCGCGGCGCGGTCTTCCCCTTCTTCGGCCATGACGCCTTCGCCACCACCTACCCCGCCTCCATCGCCTGCGCCGCCGGGGTGCCGCTCGTTGCCTGTCGGGTGCTGCGGCTTCCCGGCAACCGCTTCCGCATCACGGCGGAAGTGGTGGACGTGCCGCTGACCGGCGCGCGCAAGGCCGACGCGCTGGCGCTGACCCGCCGTTACCACGAGATCTTCGAGGGCTGGATCCGTGAGACCCCCGCCCAGTGGATGTGGATCATGCGCAAGTGGGTCTGAGCCTGCGGCAGGCCCACAGGCGGCCTCCCTTGGCCAAAGGATGACTTGAACGCAGGCACCTGTCCGGGCTTATATGCAGTGCAACATGATCGCATCGGCGGTTCCTCCGGGAGCGGAGCCGCCCCGGCTCGCGATCCGCACGGGAGGACAGATTGAAGACACCACGCGCGTTCTATCAGCCGCTCGCCATCGGCGCGCCCGCCCCGCTTCGCGACCTTCCGGTCCGCCTGGAGCGCATGATCCATTTCGTCCCCCCGCATATGGAGAAGATGCGCGCCAAGGTCGCGGGCCTGATCCCGACGGTGGACGTGGTGCTGGGCAATCTCGAGGATGCCATTCCGGCCGACCAGAAGACGGCCGCGCGGCGCGGCTTCATCGAGATGGCACAGCAAAACGATTTCGGCTCCACCGGCCTGTGGACCAGGATCAACTGCCTGAACAGCCCCTGGGTGCTTGACGATCTGGTCGAGATCGTCGGCGAGGTCGGCGACAAGCTGGACGTGGTGATGCTGCCGAAGGTCGAGGGCCCCTGGGACATCCACTACATCGACCAGTTGCTGGCCCAGCTCGAGGCACGCTCCGGCGTGACGAAACCGATCCTCGTGCATGCGATCCTCGAGACGGCGGAGGGGGTGAAGAACGTCGAGGCGATCGCCACCGCGAGCCCGCGCATGCACGGCATGAGCCTCGGCCCGGCCGATCTCGCCGCCTCTCGCGGCATGAAGACGACCCGCGTCGGCGGCGGGCATCCCGACTATGCGGTGCTGGCCGACGCAGGCTCCGCGGACACCGCGCGGCCGATGTTCCAGCAGGACCTGTGGCACTACACGGTGGCGCGCATGGTCGATGCCTGCATGTCGGCGGGCATCAAGGCCTTCTACGGCCCGTTCGGGGATTTCTCCGATTCGGATGCGTGCGAGGCCCAGTTCCGCAATGCGTTCCTGATGGGCTGCGTCGGCGCCTGGTCGCTGCATCCCAGCCAGATCGCCATCGCCAAGCGCGTCTTCAGCCCGGAGCCGGCGGAAGTCGCCTTCGCGCTGCGCATCCTGGAGGCGATGCCCGACGGCAGCGGCGCGGTGATGATCGATGGCAAGATGCAGGACGACGCGACCTGGAAGCAGGCGAAAGTGATCGTCGATCTGGCCAGGACCGTGGCCGAACGCGATCCGGACATGGCCGCCGCCTACGGGTTGTGAGACGGCGCGCCTGGCGCTGCGGGCTTGTAAACCATCTGTTGAAAGCGTATGCGCTAGGCTCGTTTTTCACTGACAAAGGGGCGTCGGCGGGACGAACTCGCCGCCACCCGAACGGGTTTTACACGCAATGCGTACCGCGAAATTCATGATCGGCCAGATTGTCCGGCACCGGGTCTTTCCGTTCCGCGGGATCATCTTCGACGTCGATCCCACCTTCTCGAACACCGAGGAATGGTGGGACGCGATCCCGTCTGACGTGCGTCCCGACCGCGACCAGCCCTTCTATCACCTGCTCGCCGAGAACGCGGAGACGGAATACGTCGCCTATGTCTCCGAACAGAACCTCGTCGAGGACGATACCGGCGAACCAGTGCGCCATCCGCAGGTCGACGAGATCTTCGAGCAGCAGGCCGATGGCTCCTACCTTCCCCGCGACGTGGAGCTTCACTGAAGCGCCTGCCATGCGGCGCGGCCATCGGGCCCAGGCGTCACGCTTCGCCAAACGCCAAAACAAAGAAGCCGCCGGATCGCTCCGGCGGCTTCTTTCGTTCGCGGACGACGTTGGGCGCTTATTTGCCCGCGTCGGTCGCTTCCTTCTGCTTGTCGATAAGCTTCTGGCGCGCTTCCTCGGCCCGCTTCTGAAGCTCCGACTGGAGCTGCTGCTGCTTCTGCTGCAGCGCGGCCGCGTCGATCGGCGCGCCGTCATAGACCTTGGTGAAGCCGGTCAGCGTGAGCTGGAAGGGAACCTGCTTGGCCTGCTGGTTCAGCGTGGTCAGGATCAGGTTGCCGCCCTTCTTGAGCGAGGCGATGAACTCATCCTCGATCACAAGCTCGGAATAGCAGGCGTTCGGGAAGCAGATGCCGTACTTGGCTTCGCTCTGCTTGCCGGTGTCGATCTGCACGCGCAGGCCCGGCTGGATCAGCATTCCCGGCGGCACCGCGATCAGCAGCGTCTTGCGGGCCTCGCCGGCGATCTCGCGCACGGCGACGGAAGCGAGGAACTGCCCGGTGTCGGTGCGCAGCTCCTGCGTCACGACGCAGATTTCCTTCTTGGACTGCGGATCCGTATTGCAGATCTTCACCCACGGCGTATCCGCCGGCGGCTCGACCGTGGTCTGCGCGCTGGCACCGGTCACGGCAGCCAGCACGGCGGCCGCGGCAAGCGACACCCCGACGAGGCCATTCTTGAAAATGTCAGCCATACAATGCGTCCCTACGTCCATGATCTCGGTTCGGCGCCGGCCGTAGCCGGCACGCCGGAATTCTGTCGCGGCTCTCCCGCTCGACCCACAGGCCACTGTCGCTCTCCCCTGTGAGGGCGGAATGCGGCGACACCTAGGCTCGTGCGGTCCCGGGCGGCATCTTTACAGCGTTGCTGCGCAAATATCCAGAAAGAGCCACACTATCCTTGCAGTCGTCGATCCGACCGGATGCGACAGCCTCACCCTGTTGCGCAAATGTATCACCTTCGTGCATCCGGGATGTTGAGGGTGTGTTAACCATAGCAAAGCAATTGCGCGCTAAGAATGGTCCCATGACTGCGAAGATGCCGAAACCGATTCTCACTCCCCTCGCCCGTGGCCTGCGCAAGGCGGCTGTCGCGGCACTGTGCCTTGCCGCCATCGCCGACGCATCGGCCGTGCGCGCCGAGGAAGACGTACCCGCGCGCCACGGCATCGCCATGCACGGCGAACCGGCCCTGCCCGCCGATTTCTCCCATCTGCCCTACGCCGATCCCGACGCGCCCAAGGGCGGTTCGGTGACCTATGGCGTCCAGGGCACCTTTGACAGCCTCAACCAGTTCATCGTCCAGGGTGGCACGTCGTCGGGGCGCGGAATTCGCGACGACGACTATGGCGCGCTCGTCATCGAAAGCCTGCTCGATCGCAACAAGGACGAGGCTTTCTCGCTCTACGGGCTGCTCGCCGAAAGCGTGCGCATGCCGGATTCGCGCGACTGGATCGAATTCACGCTGAACGAGAAGGCCCGCTTCTCCGACGGCACGCCGGTCACCGTCGAGGACGTGATCTTTTCCTTCGAGATCCTGCGCGACAAGGGCCGACCGCATTTCCGCTCCCGCTATGCGCGAATCACGAAGATGGAGAAGACCGGCCCCCGCAGCATCCGCTTCACCTTCGTGAACGGCGACGACCGCGAGCTGCCGCTTCTCGTCGGCCTGTCGCCGATCCTGGCGAAGCACACCATTGATCCCGAGACGTTCGACCGCAGCACTCTGACGCCGCCGGTCGGTTCGGGCCCCTATGTGATCGAGAAAGTCGACGTCGGCAACGCCATCACCTACCGCCGCAATCCCGACTACTGGGCCAGGGACCTGCCGATCCGCAAGGGCCTCTACAATTTCGACCAGGTCCGGATCGAGTATTTCCGCGACGAGAACAGCCTGTTCGAAGCCTTCAAGAAGGGGATCGTGTCGCTGCTGCCGGTCCCTGATCCCGCGCGCTGGATGACGGCGCTCGACTTTCCCGCCGTCGCCAGTGGCGATGTGATCAAGGAAGGCTTCAAACTCGGCACGCCGGCTGGAATGCAGGGCTTCGTCTTCAACACCCGCCGCCCGATCTTTGCCGACGTGCGCGTGCGCCGGGCGCTTGCCATGCTCTTCGATTTCGAGTGGGTGAACCGCAACCTCTACTACGGGCTCTATCAGCGCACCGGCGGCTATTTCGACAATTCGGTGCTCTCCTCGCTCGGCCGCCCGGCAAGCGAGGGTGAGCGCATGCTGCTTGGCAAGCACATCGAGGAGATCGATCCGGACGTGCTGGCGGGAACCTGGAAGCCGACGCAGGCGGACGGTTCCGGACGCGACCGCAAGGTGCTGCGCGCCGCCGTGTCGCTGCTCGCGGAGGCCGGCTACACCATCGACGGCAAGACCATGCGCGGGGCCGACGGCACGCCGCTTGCCTTCGAGATCCTGACCGCGACGCCGGACCAGGAGCGGCTGGCCCTCGCCTACCAGCGCACGCTGCGCCTCGTTGGCGTGCAGGCATCGATCCGCTCCGTCGACGGCGCCCAGTATCAGCGTCGCCGCCAGACGTTCGACTTCGACATGGTGATGAACGTCTGGCTCGTGTCGCTGTCGCCGGGCAACGAGCAGCGCTACCGCTGGAGCAGCGATGCCGCCGGCCAGGACGGGTCCTTCAACTATGCGGGTGCGAAAAGTCCGGCGGTCGATGCCATGATCGACGCGCTGCTTGCCGCGCGCGACGCGGAAGGCTTCACCGATGCGGTGCGCGCCTTCGACCGCGCGCTGATCTCCGGCGCCTATGTGGTGCCTCTGTTCCATCTGCCCGAAAAGTGGGTGGCACGATGGAAAGACATCATGCGTCCCGATGCGCAGTCGCTGTCCGGGCCGCGTTTTGAAACCTGGTGGTCCGCCAAGAGCGGTTGAACGTTGTGGATGTAATGACATGATCCTCACGCCCCTGAAGACGATCGAGGCCCACCAGCAGAGCGGTATCTGGGGGCGCGTCACGCTCGACACCCTGTTCCGCAAGACCGCTGCCGGCCACCCGGACAGGCTCGCGTTGTGCGATCCCGAGGGCCCGGGGATGCGCGCCACCGCGAGCCCCGGCCGCAAGCTGACCTATGCCGAGGCCGATGCCGAGATTTCGCGGCTCGCCGCCTTCTTTGGCGCCGTGGGGATGTCGCCGGACAGCGTCGTCGGGCTGCAGAGCGCCAATTCGGTCGATGCCGTGATCGCGCTTCTTGCCGCGGTCCGCGCCGGGCTCGTCGTCGCGCCGCTGCCACTGTACTGGCGTCAGAAGAACGTGCTGGAGGCGCTGACCCGCGCCGGCGCGCGTGCGCTGATCGCCGGCGACAGCTTCGGCGGACGCAGCCTCGGGCATGAGGCCCGCGACGCGGCCGCCGAGCTCTTTGCCCTGCGCTTCGTTTTCGGACTGGGCAGCAATGTCGCGGACGGCCTGATGGAACTCGGCAACGTGCTTGACGAGCTTCCCGGCGACATCGGCGAAGTCCAGGGCCGGCGCGGCACGGACGCGGCCGACCATGTCGCCACGCTGACCTGGACGCGCTCGACCAGCGGCGAGCCCTTGCCCATCGCCCGCAGCCACAACCAGTGGATCGCCGCCGGGCTGATGCCCTTCCTCGAGCTGTCGCTGCCGCAAGCCCCGGTGATCGTGCAGCCCTATGCGCTGACCGGCATGGCCGGCCTCGGTGCGGGCCTCGTCCCCTGGCTGCTGAGCGGCGGCACCTTGCATCTGCATCACCCGGGCTCCCTGCGTCGGCTTGCGGCCCATGCCGATGCGGTCAAGGCCGATCTCGTGCTCTGTCCCGGCGCGCTGGTGCCGGCCTTCGAGCGCCGGCTCGACAGCGGATCGTGCCGCATCGTCGCGGTCTGGGGTCCGAATTCGGCCTCGCCCGTGCCGCACAACACCAACCGCGACCTGGTCGATCTTCACGTCATCGACGAATTTGCCATGATCGCGCGACGGCGCGAGGGCAGTTCGCTGCCGCGGCCCATCCTGCCCGGGCGCATCGGCTCCCCCTCGACCGCACCGCAGGGGCCAGCACTTCTCGAGATCGATCTCGACACGGAAACCGCGCCTTCGACACTGAAGGTGCGCGGCGCCATGGTTGCCGATTCCGCCTGGCCGGCCTGCAAGGTCCGCATTCCCACGGACAAGGCCGGCTTCGTCGACACCCTGCTGCCCGTGCGCCAGAACGAGAACGGCATTTGCGGCCTCGGCATTCCGGGAAGCAGCGCGCCGGGCATCGGCTCGCTCCCCGCCGTCGATGCGCTCTATTCGGCCTTCCCGGGCGTCCGCGAGGCGGCCGCCTTTCTGGTCGAGGATGGGATCCTCGGCGCGAGACTTTATGCCGCGCTCGTTCCCCAGCCCGGCCTCATCCTGGATGTCGAGGGCTTTTTCGCCTTCCTCGAGGCGGAGCATGCCGGCCTCGCCGAAATCCCGCACCGGGTGCTGGCGCTGCGCTCGTTGCCGCGCACCGAGACGGGCAAGGTCGACCGCGAGAGCCTCGCCGACCGGCTGGTCAACCCGTTACGCTCCGCCGTGGCGTGATGCCGATGGCGGAGGGGACGAGAGATGCAGTTGCAAGCGTGAGCGCACCGGCGATCGCGGTCGACGGCGGCGACGCGGGCGATGCACTGCGCACGCTCTTGCAGGCAGCCCTGCCCCAGGGGCTCCTTCTCGACACAGACGGCGCGCTGGCGCGCTTTCGCGACCAGGGCGTGGTGCCCGACGCGGTGGTCACAGCCGCGCCGCAAACGACCGACGCGCCGATGTCCGTGCTCGTGCGTCATGCTCGGGCGGCCGGGTCCATGCTCCCGGTCATTGCCGTCGCACAGGCCGGCGCGCTCCCCGTGTGCCAGCCGCACATCGATACAGCGGTGGATCCCGACTGCCCACCGGAGCGGCTTGCCTGGCGGATCGGGGAAACACTGCGGCTTTCCGCGCGCCTGGAGGAGGCCCTGCTTCGCCGGATCGCCTTCGGCAGTGGTTTTGCAGGCCCCCGTCATCCCTGCGTGTCGCACGCCGGAGCGACGGTTCTTATCCATGGCGACGGCCAGCGCCTCGGCCTCGCGCTCGCCGAACACGGCAGCCGGGTTGCGACGCAGGGGGCCTTCAGCGTCGCACAGGTGCATGAGCAGCTTGCCCAAGGTGGCGTCTGCGCGCTGCTGATCGATGCGCCATACGCGCGGACGATTGATCTCGTCGCAGCGCTGCGTCGCGACCCACGCCATGTCTCGCTTGCGATCCTCGCTCTTGCCACGCCGGGCGAGGAGGCGCAGGAGATCCACCGCGCCGGGGCGAGCGACGTTCTCTCCCGCGCCACTCCGGCCGCCGCGATCGCCGCGCGCCTGTCGCTGTTGCTGCGTTCCGGCGTTCGGCGCAGCCTCTCCTCCGCCCGGCTCGAGCGGTTCCGCGAGGCCGTTCTCGTGCGTGACGCCGAACTCGACGCGACCTGCTACGCGGACTATCTCAAGCGACTGAGCCGCGCGCTCGCGGTGCGCGGGCGCAGACCCGTCGTTGTTCGCCTTAAGGACGTGCACGCCGGACCGCGCCATCTCGCCCTGGCCAATGACGATGCCTTCGAGCGGGTGCCGCAAAGCCCGGTGCTCTCCACCGCGCTTGCCGCATCGCGCGACGAGGATTTTATTGCTAGGGTGGAGCAAATGGGCGAGCTCGCGGTGCTGCGCGACGAGGAAGCGCTTGCCGCGTTTCGCCGCAGGGTCGCTGGCATTGTCGAACGAACCAGTTTCACCTGAACGCCCGCACCCGGCGGGCGAGCCATCATGGAGACCGCCCGCATGGACGCAGCCCCCACGCCGGATCCGATGCCGATCGACGTCATTTCGGACGTGGTCTGCCCTTGGTGCTTCATAGGCAAGCGTCGGCTGGACAAGGCGCTGCAGAGCCTGCCCGACATTCCCGTCGCCGTGCGCTGGCAGCCGTTCCAGCTCGACCCGACGATCCCGCGCGAGGGCAAGGACCGGCAGGTCTATCTGATGGAGAAATTCGGCAGCCCCGAGCGCATCGAGGCTCTCCATGCGCCGCTTCGCGAGGCGGGCCTGCGCGAGGGCATCCCCTTCGCCTTCGAAAAGATCACCTCCTCGCCCAACACGCTGGACTGTCACCGGCTCATCCTCTGGGCGCGGGCGGAGAACGCGCAGTCGGCGATGGTCGAGCGGCTGTTCCAGCTCTATTTCATTGAAGGCGCCGACCTCACCCGCCCCGAAACGCTGGTGAAGGCGGCGGATGACGCGGGACTGATGTCGGATCTCGTCGCCGAGCTGCTCGGCACGGACGCCGATCACGAGAAGATCGCGCGGGACCTCGAAAAGGCCCAGGCCATCGGCGTGACCGGCGTGCCCTGCTTCATCATCGACGAGCGCTTCATGGTCGCCGGCGCGGAAAAGCCCGAGACGCTGGCCGCCGCGATCAAGCATGCGTATGAGACGAAGACGGGGTGACTGCAGGCGCAAGCGCCTCCCGATGGGCCACCCATAAAAAAACGCGCATGTGATGCGCGTCGGGCGCGCTCTGTACCGGCGACCAAACCGGAATCCACATTCGTGCGGAGTAGTGTCAAACTGCGCGCATTGCGGGAGGATGTCAGTATGCGCAGTATTTACCGTGAGATTTGGCTGAACAGATTTATGATAGCCTATTTTATCGTTCAGATGGTTAGCTTTTTATATCTGACGTTCTTCGACGGGTACGGCTACACTTGGTGGAACTGGATCATCTTGGTTCCGCTGAATTTCTTCGTTTCGACCATCTGGCCGATTTACTGGGGGCTTCTTCGTTGGGTGATCTAGCCGCCGTCCCTGACACTTAAGCCCTCGGCCGGTCCTGCATCATCATGATGATGACGCGAGGCCAGCCTGATGACGCTTCCCTATCAGCTTCTCCGCGAAACCCGTTCAAGCGGGCCGCAGGCCTTCGATGGCGCTTCCGTCACCTTCGGCCCGTTCCAGTTCAGAATCTTCGACACCGCCGACGTCATCGTACAGGTGAAGCATGCGGGCGAAGCGGGGTGGGCGGACACCGAAGCGGTGGCAGCCACCAAGAAAGATCCGGCCGCTGCCCACAGCTTCTTCACCATCACCTTAGACGCGGTGCACCCGGCCACCTGCCGGTACCGGATGATCTCCCAGCGGCTGCACGAGCGTTCGATGGCGCTGGCGCGCGGCAGCGGGTTCAACCTGTCCGAGTTGGAGAAGGAAATCACGAAGCAGGGCAGCGTCCTGCAAGAGCTGCGTCGCGAGGCCAACGCGCAGGCCGTGCAGCTCGGACGGACGCTGCGCCTGCCCGAGGGCGACGACGTTTCGCCTCTGCCCGGCAGTGATGCGCGCGCCGGGCATATCCTGGCTTTTGACCCCGTCACCCGGATCTTCGCCGATGTTGTGAGTGAAGGGCTCAAAGCGGCTCTTCCACTCCTGCAACGTGGCAACGCGGCGGATGGTGCCGGCGACGAACCGCGCCGCCGCCGTTTCTGACGACCTTTGACCGCGGCTGACCAGTGCCGCGCCCCGGATCGACCGCAGTTCAAAAAACGGAAAAGCCCAAGACAAAAGCCGCCGGATCGCTCCGGCGGCTTCGTGACGTTCGTGAAGATGTCGCAAGGGGCGCGATGCGCCTTCCCCTCACCCCTTCAGGATGCTGCGCCCCGCGTAGCGGGCCTGCGTGCCGAGCTCTTCCTCGATGCGGATGAGCTGGTTGTACTTGGCGAGCCGGTCGGAGCGCGCAAGCGAGCCGGTCTTGATCTGCCCGCAGTTGGTGGCGACCGCCAGATCCGCGATGGTGCTGTCTTCCGTCTCGCCCGAGCGGTGAGACATGACGGCGGTGTAGGCGGCCTTGTGCGCCGTATCGACCGCGTCGAGCGTTTCCGTCAGCGTGCCGATCTGGTTGACCTTGACCAAGATCGAGTTGGCGACGCCCTTGGCGATGCCCTCGCGCAGACGCGTCGAATTGGTGACGAAGAGATCGTCGCCGACAAGCTGGCACTTGCTGCCGACGAGATCCGTCAGCGCCTTCCAGCCGGCCCAGTCGTCCTCGGCCATGCCGTCCTCGATCGAGATGATCGGGTAGCGGTTGACGAAGTCCGCCAGATAGGCGGCCATCTCGTCCGGGCCGAGCAGCTTGTTCTCGCCGGCGAGGTTGTACTTGCCGTCCTTGAAGAACTCGGTCGAGGCGGCGTCGAGCGCAAGGAACATGTCCTCGCCTGGACGGTAGCCGGCCTTCTCGATGGCCTTCATCACGAAGCCGATGGCCTCGTCGGTGGAGCCGATGTTCGGGGCGAAGCCGCCCTCGTCCCCGACGTTGGTGTTGTGGCCGGCGTCCTTGAGCGCCTTCTTCAGCGTGTGGAACACCTCCGCGCCCATCCGCACGGCCTCGCCGATGGTCTCGGCACCGACGGGCATGATCATGAATTCCTGCACGTCGATCGGATTGTCGGCATGAGCGCCGCCGTTGATGATGTTCATCATCGGAACCGGCAGCACACGGGCGCCGGTGCCCCCGACATAGCGGTAGAGCGGCAGGCCGGAGGAATTGGCCGCCGCCTTGGCGACGGCGAGCGACACGCCGAGGATGGCGTTGGCGCCGAGGCGCGCCTTGTTCTCGGTCCCGTCGAGGAGGATCATCGCCTCGTCGATCTGGATCTGCTCCTCGGCATCGAGACCGCCGATGACGTCGAAGATCTCGCCGTTGACCGCGTCCACCGCGTTGCGGACGCCCTTGCCCAGATAGCGGGAGCCGCCGTCGCGCAGTTCGACCGCCTCATGCGCGCCGGTGGAGGCGCCAGAGGGAACGGCCGCGCGGCCGAAGCCACCGTCCTCGAGAAGCACGTCGACCTCGACGGTCGGATTGCCGCGGCTATCCAGGATTTCCCGGGCTTTGATATCGACAATTGCGGTCATTCTCGTCTCTCCTGCAAACAGGCTGGCTGACTGGCGGCGGTGGCTGGAGCGGACCGGAACGGTCCTGCGTCGTTGCAGCTGGAAGCGGTGTCGAAAGTCGACGACCGCGCTTTTAGCCGAGGCGGTGGGAAAGGGAAAGGTGCTCAGAGCGCGCGTGAACGCGACTTTGCCACCTTGTCGAATTCAATCAGATCCTGAAGAAGATCCTTCAAGTTCTTGAGATGAATCATGTTCGGGCCATCGCTAGGGGCGTTATCCGGGTCGTCGTGCGTCTCCAGGAAGAGGCCGGCGATGCCGACCGCCACGGCCGCGCGCGCCAGCACCGGCACGAACTCGCGCTGGCCGCCGGTCGAGCCGCCCTGCCCACCCGGCTGCTGCACGGAGTGGGTCGCGTCGAAGATCACCGGCGCGCCGGTCTGCGCCATCACCGGCAGGCCACGCATGTCGGACACCAGCGTATTGTAGCCGAAGGAGGCGCCACGCTCAGTCAGGAGCACGTTGGAATTGCCCGACTGCACGACCTTGTCGACGACGTTCTTCATGTCCCAGGGCGCCAGGAACTGGCCCTTCTTGACGTTGACCGTGCGCCCGGTCTCCGCCGCGGCGACGAGAAGGTCGGTCTGCCGGCACAGGAAGGCCGGGATCTGGAGGATGTCGACCACTTCCGCCGCGATGCCGCATTGCTCGGGCGCGTGCACATCGGTCAGCACCGGCACCGAGAACTTCTCGCGGATCTCGGCGAAGACAGGCAGCGCATCGGCCAGGCCGACGCCGCGCCGCCCGGAGAGGCTGGTGCGATTCGCCTTGTCGAAGGACGCCTTGAAGACGAGATCGAGACCGAGTTCGGTGGCGATGGCGTGCACCGCCTCGGCCATCTCGAGCGCATGCGCGCGGCTTTCCATCTGGCAGGGTCCGGCGATCAGCGCGAAAGGCGCGGTCTGCGAGAACGTGACATTGCCGACGGTGACGGTCGAATTGCAGCTTGTGGCCATTGCGGCTGGCGCTCCGTGTCTTGCCGCGCGGGGGCGCGGCACCCTGACTTTCCCCGTTCGTTGAGTAGTCCCCCGCGTCGCGAGGTGCAAGCGCTGACCGCCCTGCGCGTGCCGCAATGCAACCGTCAGCTTGGTTCCGCGTTCTATTCAGGCTAGACAGAGTTGCCTGTCGGCGCCCACCAAAGAACGTTGGCACTCAACGGACCGGAAGAGATAATTCATGCAGAAGAAGCGTATTCGAAAGGCTGTTCTCCCCGTCGCCGGGCTGGGAACGCGCTTTCTCCCGGCGACGAAGGCACTGCCGAAGGAAATGCTCACCATCGTCGATCGTCCGATCATCCAGTATGTGGTCGACGAGGCACGGGCGGCCGGCATCGAGCACATTGTCTTCGTCACCGGACGCAACAAACACGTCATCGAGGACCATTTCGACATTGCCTATGAGCTCGAGGATACGCTGAAGGCGCGCAACAAGGCCGGCGCGCTGAAGCTTCTGGAGGCGATCCGCCCGATGCCGGGAACCACCAGTTTCACGCGCCAGCAGGAGCCGCTCGGCCTCGGCCACGCGATCTGGTGCGCGCGCGACATCATCGGCGACGAACCCTTCGCCATCCTCTTGCCGGACATGCTGATGAAATCCGCGCCGGGGTGCCTGTCGGAAATGGTTGAGGTCTACAACGCCAACGGCGGCAACGTGATCTCGGTCGAGGCCGTGCCCGAGGACCAGACCCACAATTACGGCATTGTCGACATCAAGGGCTCACAGACCGACAGGACCTTCTCCATCACCGGCATGGTCGAGAAGCCCGCGCCGGGCGCCGCTCCGACGAACCTCTTCATCAACGGACGCTACATCCTGCAGCCGGAGATCTTCGAGCTGCTGGAGAATCAGGAGACGGGCGCCGGCGGCGAGATCCAGCTCACCGATGCGATGCTCGCGCTGATGGGAAAGCAGACCTTCACCGGTTTCCGCTTCCAGGGCGAGACCTACGATTGCGGCTCCAAGTCCGGCTTTCTCGCCGCCAACATCGCCTTCGCGCTGGAGAACGAGGAACTGGCGAGCGAACTGCGTCCACTGCTCAAAGCCTTGCTCGACGCCTGACGAACAGGGCTTGCACCTCCCTCCCCGATCGGAGACACAGAGCCACCGATTGCCGCCGGCGGATGCCCCGTCGGCGGACCGACAGGATAAGAGATGCGCAAGCTGCTTGTGACCGGTTCGGCCGGATTTATCGGTTTCCACCTCTGCCAGAGGCTCTTGCGGGACGGCTGGCACGTGATCGGGCTCGATTGCGTGAGCCCCTATTACGACCCGGCCCTGAAGGAAGCCCGGCTCGCGATCCTCAACGCCAACAACCATTTCAGCGAGGCACGGATCTCGCTGGAAGACCGTGACGCGGTCATGGAGCTGATGGCGCGCGAAAAGCCGGAACGCATCATCCATCTCGCCGCGCAGCCGGGCGTGCGCTATTCGCTCGACGAGCCGCAGGCCTATGTGGACGCCAATGTCACCGGTTTCCTGACCATCCTCGAGGCGGCCCGCCGATACACGGTCGACCATGTGGTCTTCGCCTCGACCTCCTCCGTCTACGGTCTGGACGGGGCGATGCCGCTGTCCGCCCACCGTGGCGGCAACCACCCGATCTCCCTCTACGCCGCGACGAAGAAGGCGAATGAGGCGATGGCCCATTCCTATGCCCACCTCTTCGGCATTCCGCTGACCGGCCTGCGCTTCTTCACCGTCTATGGCCCCTGGGCGCGGCCGGATATGGCGCTCTACAAGTTCACCCGGGCGATCCTTTCCGGCGAGCCGCTCGACATCTACAACAACGGCCAGATGGTGCGCGACTTCACCTATGTCGACGACATCGTCGAAGGCATCGTCAGGATCGCCGACCGCCCGGCGGCGGTGAACGCGGACTGGAACCCGGATGTGCCCGACCCGGCATCGAGCGGCGGCGCGCCCTACCGGATCTTCAACATTGGCAATTCGGAGCCGGTCGAGCTGCTGCGCTATGTCGATGCCATCGAGAAGGCCTGCGGCGTGGAAGCCATCCGCAACTACATGCCGCTGCAGCCGGGCGATGTGCTGGCCACCTGGGCGGATGTCGACGATCTGGCCGAGGCAACCGGCTTCCGGCCAAAGACCAGCGTCGAGGACGGCGTGCAGGCCTTCGTCGACTGGTACCGGGATTTCTACAAGGTCTGAAGCGCTTCTCCCGCGGACGAAAACACGCAAAAAAGGCGGGCCCAGTTGCCCGCCTTTGTCGTTTAGCCTGCCCGCGTCCCGCTGCTGCCTGCGCGCTTCAACCCTTGCCCTTGGAGGACTTTTCCTCCTTGGCACGCTGGAAGCGGGCCTTGAGGGATGCGCCGCGACCTTCCTTGGTCGTCTGCCGCGCGCGGCCGATGACGAGCGCGTCGGCCGGCACGTCCTGCGTCACGGTTCCTCCGGCCGCCAGGTAGGCGCCGTCGCCGATGACCAGCGGCGCCACCAGCGTCGAATTGGACCCGACGAAGACGCCCGCGCCGATGTCGGTGTGATGCTTGAGGAAGCCGTCATAGTTGCAGGTGATCGTGCCTGCGCCGATGTTGGCGTTCGCTCCCACCCGCGCATCGCCGATGTAGCTCAGGTGGTTGACCTTGGCGCCATCCTCGACAGTGGCGTTCTTGATCTCGACGAAATTGCCGATATGCGCGCCCGCTCCGATGACTGCTCCCGGACGAAGGCGGGCGTAGGGCCCCATCGTCGTGCCCGCGCCGACGCTGGCCTGCTCCAGATGCGAAAAGGCGCGAATGGTCACCCCGTCGGCCACCGTGACGCCGGGGCCGAAGACCACATTCGGCTCCACCGTCACATCCTTGCCGAGGACCGTGTCATGGGAGAAGAACACGGTTTGCGGGGCGATCAGCGTCGCGCCGTCGTCCATCGCCGCGCGCCGGGCGCGGGTCTGGAAGTCGGCCTCGACGTCGGCGAGCTGCGCGCGGGTGTTGATGCCCTGCACCTCCGCCTCCTCCGCCGTCTCGCTGGCGACGGAAAGGCCGAGACCTCGGGCAATTTCGACCGCGTCCGTGAGATAATATTCGCCGTTGGCGTTGTCGTTGCGCACGCGGTCCAGGATCTCGGCGAAACGCGCGCCGCGGAACGCCATGATGCCGGAATTGCAGAAGTCGACCCGCCGCTCGGCGTCGCTCGCGTCCTTCTCCTCGCGGATCGCGACGAGCGCGCCGTCCTTTTCCAGGAGCCGGCCGTAGCCGGTCGGATTGCGCGCGCGAAAGCCGAGCACCACGAGATCGGCGCCTTCCTCGAGCCGGGCGCCGATACGGGCGATCGTCTGCGGGCGCACCAGCGGCGTATCGCCGAAAAGCACGAAAATCTGCTCCGGCAGGGGCTCGAAGGCGGGGCGCGCGGCAAGAGCGGCATGGGCGGTGCCGAGCCGGTCGGTCTGTTCGTGGCAGGTGGCGGCAGGCGCAAGGCGCGCCACCTCCTGGCGCAGCTCCGCCATGTCCGGACCGACAACGACCGCGATCCGCGTCGCCTCGGCCGCTGCCAGCGCCTTCATCACATGACCGACGAGCGAGAGGTTTGCGACCTCGTGCATCACCTTCGGCCGCGCGGACTTCATGCGGGTGCCGAGGCCGGCGGCCAGAACGATGGCAAGACGGGTCGGTGCGGACATGAAAACCTCGCGCTGGTGGAACGTCGGGACTGTCTTCGGCACCCCGCGTCCCAGCGTCAAGTCCCGAGGCGGCGGACCGGCCAATTTTCCGGATCTATCGCCATGCTCCGATTTGGGCTATGGCTTGCATCAGCCTTAAGTTTCACGATGTCGAATATAATATCCGGGGGGAATGATGACCACGCGTGACGTCTCGCAGGGCGAGGCCGAGGGAAACGAGTCCTGGCTTGCGCATTTCCCGGTGACCTTCTTCGCCGTCGTCATGGGGCTTTCCGGCCTGACGCTGGCGACACATCGCATCGAGCTGAAATTCGCCGTTTCCCACACGGCGAGCCTGGCGCTTACCGCGATCACGACGCTGGTGTTTCTCGCGATCTCCACGGTCTTCCTCGCCAAGGCCCTTCGCTATCCGGCGTCGGTCCGCGACGAATGGAACCATCCGATCCGCATCGCCTTCTTTCCAGCCATCACCATCGGCGCGCTCCTCATCGCCGCCGCGATCCTGCCGTGGAACCGGCCGCTTGCGCACGGGCTTTGGCTGGCCGCCGCCGTTGCCCATCTCGGCGTGATCCTGGGCGTTGTCGCCGCCTGGCTGAGCCACCGCCCCTTCGAGACCGTGCATCTGACGCCCGCCTGGTTCATTCCCGCCGTCGGCAACGTGCTCGTGCCGATGGCGGGCGTGAAGCTCGGCTACATCGAGGTGTCGTGGTTTTTCTTCTCGGTCGGGATGCTGTTCTGGCTCGTGTTCCTGACGCTGGTCTTCAACCGGCTGATCTTTCACAATCCGCTGCCCGAGCGCCTGCTGCCGACGCTGGTCATTGTCATCGCGCCGCCGTCCGTCGGCTTCGTCGCCTGGCAGGAGCTGAACGGCGGCGAGATCGATGCCTTCGCCCGCATTCTCTACTACTCGGCACTGATGTTCGTGCTGATCACGCTGACCCAGGTCGGCCGGCTGGTCTCCCTGCCCTTCACCATGTCGTGGTGGGCCTATTCCTTCCCCGTCGCCGGCTTCACCATCGCGTCGTCGCGCTTTGGCGAGGCGACCGGAACGCTGGTGCCGAAGGCCCTGACGCTGGTCTCCTACGCCGTGCTTTGCGCGATCATCCTGCTGCTGGTGCTCAAGACCATCGCGGCGATGCGCCGCGACGAAATCTGCCGCCCCGAGGGATGAGAGCAGGCGACGAACGCGGCCGCCCCGCCTACCACAGCGAGGCGGCGGCGCGCTCCGGCCAGGCCTTGTCATAGCTTTCGCCGCCGACCCGCTCCTCGCTGAGGCGCGCCAGGATCTGCCCCGGTGTCGGAAGCCCGGAAATCTCCGGCCAGGCCGCTTGCGTCCACAGCTCGGCCCGCACGATGGCACGTGCGCACTGGAAGTAAACGCTCTCCACACTGACGAGGATCACCGAGCGCGGTGTCTTGCCGTCGACGGCGAAACGCTCCAGCAATTGCGGGTCGACGCTCACCACCGCCTTGCCGTTGATGCGCAAGGTGGTGCCGCTTCCTGGAATGAGAAAGAGCAGCGCGACGCGCGGGTCGCGGACGATGTTGCGCAGCGAGTCGATGCGATTGTTGCCGCGCCGGTCGGGGATCGCCACCGTTCGCGGATCCAGGATCTCCACGACCTGGCCCCGGTCGCCGCGCGGGGAGCAATCCAGCCCCTCCGGCCCGGCGGTCGCCAGAGCCACGAAGGGAGAGGCGGCCATCAGGGCCGCGTACTGGTCGTTGATCCAGTCGATTTCCTTGGCCGTCGATGCCTCGACGGGCGTGCCATAGATCTCTTCAAGCTGCTCAACAGTCCGGATGGTCGTCATGGGCGCTTACCTCCGCGTGAATCCTCGCGCGGCGCACATTAGCCCATCGGACGGACCAAAGGCACCGCCGCATGGCGCAAACATTCGGTCTTGCCGCAGGTTCCCCCTATTCCGCGGCCTGCGTGCGCGGCTTGATGACCGGCTCCATGCGCTCGAGTTCAAGCGGATCGAGATGACACGCGATCCTGTGGCCCGAGCCGAACGCGCGCTGCGGCGGAAGCTCCACGTCGCAGGTTCCCGGCATCATGTAGGGACAACGGGTCTGGAACGGACAACCCTTCGGCGGGTTCGACGGCGACGGGATCTCGCCCTTGAGCACGATGTGACGCTTCTCCACCCGCGTGTCGGCGATAGGCACCGCGGCAAGCAGCGCCTCCGTGTAGGGATGGTAGGGCGGCGCGAAGATCTCTTCCGTCGTCCCTTGCTCCATGATCCGGCCGAGATACATGACGACGACACGGTCGGCCAGATAGCGCACGACGGAGAGGTCGTGGCTGATGAAGAGCATGGTGGTGCGGTTTTCGCGCTGGATGTCCATCAGCAGCTCGGTGACGGCCGCCTGCACCGAGACGTCGAGCGCCGAAACCGGCTCATCGGCGATCACCACCTTGGGATTGCCGGCGAAGGCGCGGGCGATGCCGACGCGCTGCTTCTGGCCGCCCGAAAGCTGGCGCGGCTTGCGGCGGGCGAATTCGCGCGGCAGCTTCACCGTGTCGAGCAGCCGGTTGACGATCTCCTCGACCGCCTTCTCCTCGCGTGCGACGCCGAACTTGCGAATGACGCGGGCAATCTGGCTGCCGACCGTATGCGAGGGGTTGAGCGTGTCGAACGGATTCTGAAACACCATCTGCAGCCGCGAGATGGTGGCGGCATCACGCTTGTCGACCGGCAGGCCGCCGAGTTCGACCTCGCCGAGCATGACCTTGCCCTCGGTCGCGTCCTCCAGTCCCATCAGAACCTTGGCGAAGGTCGACTTGCCACAGCCGCTCTCGCCGACGATCGCCACCGTCTCCGCCTCGCGGGCCGAGAACGTCAGTTTCTCGTTGGCCTTCACCACCCGCTGCTCGCCGCCAAGGACAAGGAAGCCGCCGTCGTCGATGATGTAATGCTTGGTCATCTCCTCGACGGAGAGCACCACTTCGCCGGCCTCCACCGGCGGGCGGACGTCGCCCTTGGGCAGGTCGCGGTCCCAGTCGATCTCGCCGAAGCGCTCGCAGCGCACCCGGTGGTCGTCGTCGCCAGGCACGCCATGCATCCGCAGCCGGCCGACATTGCAAAGCCCGTCACGGAAGAAGGTGCAGCGCGGTCCGAAATTGCACCCCTCGGGCCGCTCGTGCGGCAGCGGCAACTGGCCGGGGATGGCGACGAGCGGATGGGCGTTCTTGTCGGCGCCCGGCAGCGGGATCGAGCCGAACAGGCCGCGCGTATAGGGGTGGCGCATCTCCTCGAAGACATCGTGAATGTCGCCGACTTCCACCGCCTCGCCGGAATACATCACCGTCAGCCTGTCGCAGGTCTCCAGGATGAGGCCGAGATTGTGGGAGATGTAGATCATCGAGGTGCCGAACTCCTCGGCGATCTCCTTGATGAGCTCGACGATGCCCGCCTCGACCGTGACATCAAGCGCCGTGGTCGGCTCGTCGAGAAGCAGAAGGCGCGGGTTCGACAGCAGCGCCATGGCAATGACGACGCGCTGCTGCTGGCCACCGGAGATCTGGTGCGGGAAGGAGTTGAGGATGCGCTGGGGATCAGGCAGGCGGACCTTGGCGAGCATCTCCTCGGCACAGGCCAGCGCCGCCTCGCGCGAGAGCCCGTCATGGAACATCGGCACTTCGGCGAGCTGGTCGCCGATGCGCATGGCCGGGTTCAGCGAGGCCATCGGTTCCTGATAGACCATGGCGATCTTCGAGCCGCGAAGCTGGCGCAGTTCCTCGTTGCTCATGGTGCGCATGTCGCGCCCCTCGAACAGGATCTCGCCGCCGGTGATCGCCCCGTTGCTGCCCATGTACTGCATGATGGCGAGCGCAACGGTCGACTTGCCGCAGCCGCTCTCGCCGACGATGCCATGGGCCTCGCCCGGCATGAGCTTCAGGTTGAAGTCGACCACCGCCGGAACCTCGCCGGAGCGGGTGTAATAGGAGATGCAGAGGTTCCGGCATTCCAGAACCGGTGTCTGATCGGTCATGGCCAGCCCCTTTTCAGTCGCGCAGGCTCATTTCCCTCAGGCCGTCGGCCAGAAGGTTGAAGCCCAGGATAAGGCTCGACACGGCCAGCGCCGGCACGAGCAGCATGTAGGAGAACTTCCACAGCATCGCCGTCTTGGCGCTCTCGCGGATCATCAGGCCCCAGTCCGGGTCGGGCGGCTGCAGGCCGAGCCCGAGGAACGTCAGCGTCGTGATCGCCACCGTGGTGTAGCCAAGGCGCAGGCAGGCATCGACGATGATCGGGCCGCGCACGTTGGGCAGAAGTTCCACGACCATGATGTAGAGCGGGTGCTCGCCCCGCGTCTGGGCGGCGAAGACATAGTCGCGCGTCTTGATGTCGAGCGTCAGGCCGCGAACGATGCGCATGATCGCCGGCGCCGAGGCGAAAGTCACCGCGACGACGATGTTGAAGCCCGACGGGCCCAGGTAGTTGAGGATGACGATGAACAGCACCATCACCGGGAACGACAGGAAGACGTTGGCGACGAAGGAGATCACCTCGTCCCACCAGCCGCTGAGATAACCGGAGATCAGGCCGAACATCGCCCCGATCACATAGGCGACAGTGGTTGCCGTCACGCCCCAGACGATCACGCGCTGGCATCCCCAGATCACCCGCGACAGCATGTCCCTGCCCTTGAAGTCGGTGCCGAGCCAGAAGAACAGGTCGCGCTTTTCCGACAGCGGCGTGACGAAGGGAGCGATTGGCTTGTTCGGATCGATGAGCGGCAGGAAGGGGGCACTCACCGCCATCAGCAGCCAGAAGAAGACGAGCGTCAGCCCGATCACCGCCACCCGGCTTTCCCGGAAGGTGCGGATGCCGAGCACGTAGAGCAACAGCGTTGCCGGAATGGCCGGCAACAGCACCATCTCCACATTCTCTCCGAAGACACCCCTGCCGAGCATCACATAGGCCATCAGCGGCAGCCACATGAGCGCGATGAGCACGATCACGGGTTTCGGATGTGCGAGCCTGTCGAGGAGGCTGGTCCTGTCATCAAGGTCGGTCGCGGTCATTGTCTCCCTCCCCTCAGGCGAAGCGGATGCGCGGATTGAGGAAGGTGTAGCCGATGTCGGAAATGATCTGCGACAGGACGGCGACGGCGACGGCGACGAGCGTACAGGCCTGGACGACCTCCACGTCGGGGAAGAGCGCGGCTTCGAGCAGGAGCTTGCCGAAGCCGTCGTACTCGAAGAACACCTCGACCACGACGACGCCCGAGAGCAACCAGTTGAGCTGCAGCACGATCAGCGTGAAGGGCGCGATCAGCGCGTTGCGCAGCGCGTGCTTCATCACCACCCGGCGATAGGGCAGCCCCTTGAGGATGGCGGTGCGGATGTACTGGGAGGTCATCACCTCGGCCATCGATGCCCGCGTCATCCGCGCCACATAGCCGAAGTCGTAGAGAACGAGGGTCAGCACCGGCAGCACCAGCTCGCGGAACGAGAAGCCGCCGATCATCGCCGACTTGACCGGAAGCCAGCCGAGCCCGAGTGCGAAGATGATCGTCAGCAGGATCGCGCTGGCGATCTCGGGAATGCTGGTGGTGAACACGGATACGAAGGAAATCACCCTGTCTTGCGGCGAGCCCTCCTTCATGCCCGCCAGAACGCCGAGAACCAGCGACAGCGGGATCATCAGAGCGAACACGAAGAAGGCGAGGATGCCGGTGTTGGCGAGCCGGTCGGCCAGCAGCGGGCCGACGGGGCGGTTCTTCTCGTAGGAGAAGCCGAGATCGCCGGTGACGATGTTGCCGACCCAGTTCAGGTAACGCTGGTGGAAGGGCACGTCGAGGCCGCGCGCGGCGAGCCAGCTCTTGTAGCTTTCCTCGCTCAGCGCGGACACGGCGAAGCCGCCGAGTTCCTGCACCGCGAGCCGCTTCTTGAATTCCGGCGTGTCGAAAATCGCAAAGAGCAACAGCGATGACACCGCCATGATCAGGATCATCTGAACAAGGCGGCGCAGGATAAGTTTAATCATGGGTGCCCACCGTTTCCGGCGCGCGCCCCGTGGTTCCAGCCCCGGTCAAACGCGCCCCCTCTCGCCGACGATGCCGGCCAACGTTCCTTACAGGTGCGCGCGGGGCGGCATGTGCCCGTCCGCCCCGCGCGTCCCGATGGTCGCGTGTCAGCCCATCCAGACCTTGTTGAACTGGTGGTACTGGGTCGGGTGGGCGGGGTAGCCGTGCACCTGGTCGGAGGCCATGCAGTAGACCGGGCGCCAGATCGGAAGCACGACGACAGCCGCGTCCTGCAGGATCTTCGATGCCTTGGCGAGAAGCCCCTTGCGCTTCTCCACGTCGAGCGTCGCCTCCGCGGCATCGATTGCCGCGTCGAACTCGGGCGAGGCAAAGCCGGACTCGTTCCACGGCACACCCGTGCGGTAGCCGAGGGACATCACCATGGTGCCGAGCGGACGATGGGTCCAGGCGGTGGCGCCGAACGGTGTCTTCGTCCAGATCTCCCAGTACTTCGACGCCGGAATGACGTTGATGTTCAGGGTGATGCCCGCGTCCTTGAGCTGGTCGCGCATCGCTTCGGCGACGGTCTGGTGCCAGGGGCCGTCGGTGTTGCCGACATCGATGGTCACCTCGATGCCGTCGGGATAGCCGGCATCGGCGAGCAGCTTCTTCGCGCCCTCGACATCGCGGCTGATCGGCGGCAGCGCCTCATAGTCCGGATGCACCGGAGCGACGTGGTAGTTCTCGCCGATGTCGCCGCCCTCGGGGTAGACAAGCGGCTTGATCGTCGCGTTGTCGATGGCCATGGCGATGGCCTTGCGAACCCGCACGTCGTCGAACGGCTTGGCATCGACACGCATGCGGCAGCACAGCGTCTGCGCCGTGCGCGCTGCGATGATCTGGCCCTCGATCGCCTTGGCCAGTTCCATCTGCTCGACGCCGAAATCGTAGATCGCATCGACGCTCTGGCCCGCGAAGGCCGTGAGCTGGTTGTCGGCGTCGAAATTGTAATAGTGGATCTCGTCGAGGTAGACCTTGCCACCCCAGTATTCGAACGGCTGGCCGTCGACCTCGGTGACGCGCTTCAAGATGCAGCGGTCGCCGACGACATTCTCGGCGATGGCATAGGCGCCCGTGCCGTTCATCGACGTGTCGAGCGGCGGCTTGAAGCCGCGATGAACGATCGCCGTCGGATAGTTGTACATGTCCTCGGGGAAGGACAGGACCGGCTTCGTCAGGTTGAAGCGGATCGTGTGATCGTCGACAATCTCGATGGCGCCGTCGATGAGCTGCTTCTTGCCGTCCTTGTCCTCGACCATGGCCGAGACCGAGGACAGGCCGATGTTGGACGAGCCAAGGTCGGGATCGGTCCAGCGCTCGAAGTTGAACTTCACGTCCTCGGCGGTGAAGTCATCGCCGTTGTGCCACTTCACGCCCTTGCGCAGGTGGAACGTCCACGTCTTGAGGTCGTCGGAGGCTTCCCAGCTCTCCGCCAGCATCGGACGGGTCACGTTGTCCGGGCCGGTCATCGCCAGATACTCGAGCATGTGCCGGGTCTGGTTGGAGGCCTGCGTCCAGGAGAAGGTCGCCGGGTCGTCGATTTTCTGCACCTGCATCGCGACCTTGAGGATGCCGCCGGTCTTGGCCGCGGCATCATCGGCCGGGAACGGCATGGTGCCGCCATCCGCCGCGAAGGCCGGTCCGGGAAGCCCCGCCATCGCATAGGCCGTACCGGCCCCGACGCCGAGAAGTGCTGCGAAGCGGACGAACTCGCGACGGCTCATGCGGCCGCCATCCATCTGTTCCTGCGCCTCGCGCACCTTCGGGTGCACCCTGTTCGAAGTGTGTTTGGTCGACATAGCCCCGTCTACCTCCAGGCTCTTTGTGTTCTTGTATCTGCGTTGATGTCGCGCCCGGCATGCCCCTGATGCCGGTTCCGCGCGCTTGCTTCTGCTTCCTTCTGCGGCATCCGTCCCGGCGCCGGAAACAGGCGACGAAATACGGAAACGCGTTGGTTCTACTTGCGCATCCCGCCAGACGGAGCGCGCATGTCATCCGGCGGGCTGCTTGCGCGTCGCTCGGCGGGTCGCGTCGAGATTAACATGCAAGTCAGTGGGTTTTGCAAAATATCCCTGTGATTTTTTTCCTTTTCCCAGAACAGCATGTCGTTATCGCGCCACTTGGCGTCGGTTTGTGGATATCGCCGGACACTCGGGATGCGAGCTACGATCCTTTTTGGCGACAACTTCACATGCCGCCATCGCGAAAAAGCGCGGTTGATACGCGTATTTTCGGGATCTCATCTTCACTAGACACTACGCCGGGAAAGTATTTCTTGGCGAATGGCGGAGCTTTGCATGCCATGCCCGACACTGGTGACCCAATGCCGGCGGACGGCGACGCCGCGCCGCGCGGGAGAAGCGGGCGCCGTTCGGCCCCGAGAAACCGCCGTATCGAGCAGCGTCCGTTCCGCGCCCGGCGCAATCCCTACCGCCCGGTGGAGGCGGTTTCACAGGATCAGCTCGAGGCCATTCATCTTGCTTCTCTCGAAGTGCTCGAGACGGTTGGCATCGATTTCATCAACGACGAGGCGCTGGCGATCCTGAAGGCCGCCGGCGCGCCGGCAGAGCCGGGTACGAAGCGTGTCCGCCTCGACCGGGGTCTGGTCATGCAGGCGCTCGCCGCCGCGCCGGCCGAGTTCACGCTTCATGCTCGCAATCCGGCACACAACCTGCGCATGGGCGGCGATTCCATTGTCTGGAGCGGGGTCGCCAGCGCCCCCAACTGCTCGGACGCGGAGCATGGGCGAAGGCCGGGGAACCAGGCCGACTTTCGCAATTTCGTCCGCCTCAGCCAGGTCTTCAACGTCATCGATCTCAATGGCGGCTACCCGGTCGAGCCGGTCGACCTGCATCCCTCGGTGCGCCATCTTGATTGCATCCATGACTTCATCACGCTCACCGACAAGGCGTTCCACATCTATTCGCTCGGGCGCGAGCGCAATCTCGACGGCATGGAGCTGGCCCGCATCGCGCTGGGCCTGAGCGAGGCGGAGTTCGACGCGACGCCCTGCACGATCTCGATCATCAATTCCTCATCGCCACTGCGCCTCGACACACCGATGCTTCAGGGCATCATCGAGATGGCGCGGCGCGGACAGCCCATCGTCCTCACCCCCTTCACCCTCGCCGGAGCCATGGCGCCCGTCACCATCGCCGGCGCGCTGGTGCAACAGAACGCAGAGGCGCTGGCCGGTCTCGCCTTCGCCCAGCTCGTGCGGCCTGGCGCACCGGTCGTCTACGGCGGCTTCACCTCAAATGTCGACATGAAGTCCGGTGCTCCCGCCTTCGGCACGCCGGAATACATGCAGGCCGCCATCGTCGGCGGCCAGCTCGCCCGCCGCTATCGCCTGCCCTACCGCTCGTCCGCCGTTTGCGCCGCCAACAGCCCGGACGCGCAGGCGGCATGGGAGACCGTGTTCTCCTTCTGGGGCGCGCTTTCCGGCGGCGCCAACTACATCAAGCATGCGGCCGGGTGGCTGGAAGGCGGGCTGACGGCCGGCTTCGAGAAATTCATCATGGACATCGATCTTCTGCAGATGCTCGACACCTTCCTCGAGCCGCTCGACACCTCGCCTGACGCGCTGGCGCTCGAGGCCATCCGCGATGTCGGACCGGGCGGCCATTTCTTCGGCACCGCCCACACCCAGGCCCGCTACAAGACCGCCTTCTACGCGCCGATCATCTCCGACTGGCGCAACTTCGAGACCTGGCAAGAGGCCGGCAGTCCGACCGCCTTCGACAAGGCGCGAACTGTGCTCAGCAGTGCCCTGGATGAATACGAGGCCCCTGCCCTCGATCCCTCCATTGCCGAGGAGCTTGCCGACTTCGTCGCCCGCCGCAAGGCGGAGGGCGGGGCTCCCACCGACTTCTAGAGGTCGGATTCGGGATGAAATTCCGGCCGATCCCCGTCAGACTTGCGGAACCCGGACTTGCGAAGCAAGGCCTCCGCTCACGCCAATCCGAAGAGGTAGCAACATGAAAAGCCATGCCCGCGTGGTCGTCATCGGCGGCGGTGTCGTCGGGTGCAGCGTGCTCTACCACCTGACGAAGCGCGGCTGGAACGACGTGCTGTTGATCGAGCGTTCGGAACTCACCTCCGGTTCGACATGGCATGCCGCGGGAGGCTTCCACACGCTGAACGGCGACCCCAACGTCGCCCGCCTGCAGGCCTACACGGTCTCGCTCTACAAGGAGATCGAGGAGCTGTCGGGCCAGTCGTGCGGGCTCCATCTGACCGGCGGCCTGCAGCTTGCCGACACGCCCGAGCGGCTCGATTGGCTGAAGATGGCCCATGCGCGCGGGCGCTACCTCGGCATGGAGACCGAGATCATCTCCGCGCGCGAGGCCAAGGAGATCCTGCCGCTCATCGACGAGCGCCATTTCGTCGGCGCCATGTGGGATCCGATCGAGGGCCATCTCGATCCCTCCGGCACCACCCATGCCTATGCCAAGGCCGCGCGCATCGGTGGAGCCGAGATCTCGCTGCGCAACCGCGTCACCGAGCTCAACCAGCGCCCGGACGGCACATGGGAGGTCGTGACGGAGCAAGGCACCGTGCTGGCCGAACACGTCGTCAACGCCGGCGGCCTGTGGGCGCGCGAGGTCGGGCGCATGGTCGGGCTCGAGCTTCCGGTGCTGGCCATGGAGCACCACTACCTGTTGACCGAGGACATGCCGGAGATTGCCGAGATCGTCGCCGCAAGCGGCAAGGAGATGGTGCACGCCATCGACTTTTCCGGCGAGATCTACACCCGCCAGGAGCGCGGCGGCATGCTGCTCGGCACCTATGAGCGCGCGGCAACGCCGTGGAGCCCGCGCCAGACCCCCTGGACCTTCGGACAGGAACTGCTCGAGCCGGATCTGGAGCGCATCGCCCCCTCGCTGGAGATCGGCTTCGAGCATTTCCCTGCGCTGAAGCACACCGGCATCAAGCAGTTCATCAACGGGCCCTTCACCTTCGCGCCCGATGGCAATCCGCTCGTCGGCCCGGTGCGCGGCCTCACCAACTTCTGGTGCGCCTGCGCGGTCATGGCCGGCTTCAGCCAGGGCGGCGGGGTCGGTCTTGCGCTCTCCAACTGGATGGTCGACGGCGATCCGGGCTTCGATGTCTGGGGCATGGATGTGGCCCGCTACGGCCCCTGGGCGACGCTTGCCTACACCAACGCCAAGGTTCGCGAGAACTACTCCCGCCGCTTCCGCATCCGCTATCCCAACGAGGAGCTGCCGGCCGCCCGCCCCCACCAGACAACCCCGCTCCACGACCGCCTGAAGGCGCAAGGTGCTGTCATGGGCGACAGCTGGGCGCTGGAAACGCCATTGTGGTTCGCCCCCGAAGGCGTTGAGGCGAAGGACGTCGTTTCCTTTCGCCGCTCCAACGACTTCGCCCATGTCGGCGCCGAATGCCGGGCCGTGCGCGAAGCCGTAGGCATCACCGAAATCGCCAATTTCGCCAAGTACGAGATCTCGGGCGCGGGCGCGGAGGCCTTTCTCGATAGGATGATGGCGAACCGCCTTCCCGCGGAAGGCCGCATGGCGTTGACGCCGATGCTCAACGAGGACGGCCGGATCATCGGCGATTTCACAATTGCTCGCGTGAGCGGCCGGCGTTTCCTGATGTGGGGCTCGAGCCAGGCCGAGATCTATCACATGCGCTGGTTCGAAAGGCATCTGCCGGCGGACGGCTCCGTCATCATCCGCCCGATCGGCCTTGGCTGGGTCGGGCTTTCCATCGCCGGGCCGAACGCGCGCGCGCTGCTGTCGCGGGTCGTGGGCGAGGACGTCTCGAATGCCGCCTTCCCCTTCATGGCCAGCCGGGCGATGGATGTCGCCGCCGCCCCCTGCCATGTGAGCCGCATCAGCTACACCGGCGATCTCGGCTACGAGATCTGGATGGCCCCTGAATACGAACGTCGCGTCTATGACGCGCTGAAGGACGCCGGCGCGGATCTGGGGCTGCGGGACTTCGGGATGCGCGCCCTGCTGTCGCTGCGGCTGGAGAAGAACTTCGGCACCTGGTTCCGCGAGTTCCGTCCGATCTACGGGCCGTACGAGGCTGGCCTCGGGCGTTTCGTCTCGCTGAAGAAGGGCGACTTCATCGGCCGGGAGGCGGCGCGCGCGGAAAAGGACGGCGGCGGCAGGCTTCGCCGCATCTGCATGACGGTCGAGACGGAAGACGCCGATGTGATCGGCGACGAGCCGATCTGGCACGATGGCAAGGTCGTCGGCTGGGTCACCTCGGGCGGCTACGGCCACCATGTCGGAGCTTCGCTCGCACAGGGATACGTGCCGAAGGACCTGGCCGGGGACCTCGCCAGCGGCGCCTTTCATGTCGAGATCATCGGAGAGCTGCGCCCGGCGACGGTGATTGCCGAACCCCTCTTCGACCCGACCGCCAACCGCATGCGGATGTGAGCGTGAAGGCGTTCATTTGACGAATCATGAAAGTTGATTATCTCATTGAATTGAAGTGATATATCTCACTTCAATTCATGGCGCTCGCCTTCAGCTCGTCGAAGCAGGCGACCACATGGCTGGCGAACGCATCCGTTGCCTTGCCCGCGTTGCCCGCTTCCTTGAGAATGAGATGGTAGTTGCCGATCTCCGGCAACCCATGCCGGTCGTCAAGGCGCTGCAACGGGGCGCCGATGACGCTGACCGGGAACGGCGCGACGGCGAGGTCCGCGAGAAGGGCCGCCTCCTGCCCGGCACTGTGGAAGCTCTGATAGGCGATGCGGTAAGGATGCTCGGCCTTGTCGAGGGCCAGCCGGGCGGCCTTGCGCCAGGGACAGCCGGAGACGGACAGCGCCAGCGGCAGCGGGTCGCGCGAATAGGCAACGCCATTCTCCAGCCCTGCCCAGGCGAGCGGTTCGGTGTACACGATCTCGCCCCCCCGCGCGAGATCGCTGTCGGGACGCGCGGTGTAGAGGATCAGGTCGAGCTGGCGATCGCGGAGCTTTTGAAGAAGCTGCGGGCTGCCGTCGAGATGAACGTCGACATTCACACCCGGATGCGAGCGGGCGAAGCGCGTCAGGATGTTGGGCAGGAAGCGCGTGCCGAAGTCGGACGGCGCGCCGAAGCGCACCTCGCCCTCGATCTCCGGAGAGCGGAACAGTGCCACCGCTTCCTCGTTCAACATCAGGATGCGCCGCGCGTATCCCATCAGCGCCTCGCCTTCCGGAGTCATGCGTATGCCGCGCCCCTCTCTTGCGAAGACGGCGACCCCCAGCAATCCCTCGAGTTTCTTGATCTGCATCGACACCGCCGAGGGCGTTCGCCCTATCGCCTCGGAAGCCTTTGAAAAGCTTCCCGTTTCGGCGATGACGAGGAAGGTCCTGTAGAGGTCCGTCTCGATCAGCGGCGTTCCTTTGCCGGGAACAAGATCCATCCGTTTCAGCCTTCGCTCAATTGATCAAATTTATTGACTCATAGCATAAGTTCTTTTCGATTGCCTGATGAACCGAATACGACCATATCCCGCTCATGAGCCAGGGAAACCGCAGGGGTTTCCCTACTCCCTTGAAACACTGTCGCACCAGGAGAGCGTCATGTCCTATCTGACGAAGGTCCTCGGCAACACCCTCGGTGTCGCCTCCCGTTTTACCTCGCTGCATGTCGCGGACTCCGACCCGCGCACGCTGTCCGATCTCGGCATTGCCGGAAATGACGCCAGCCGTGCCCGCTTCGCAGCGTTCCGCGTCGGTGAGCCTGGTGCGTCCAACGCCGCCCGCCTCGGCCTCAACGGCCGCTGAGACCTAACGCGGGGCTGGTGCCCCGCAAGCGGTTCCAAACGAAAACCCCGCCGGGATATCTCCCGGCGGGGTTTTCTTTTTTGATACAGATACTTGTATGAGATTTCAGAAGCGGCGGTTGAGTCGGTTCTCCAGAACCTCCTGCCGTCCCGAGACCGGCTGTGGATCCAGTCCCTCGCGCTCGACACGCGCCGCGATGTCGGCAAGCGAGCGTTCGCCGGCGAGCATCGCCTTCGCCTCGCCCCCCTCCCAGCCCGCATAGCGCTCGGCAAGCGGGGTGGAAAGATCTCCCTTCTCGATCATCTCGGCCGCCGACAGCAGGCCGCGGGCGCAGGTGTCCATGCCGCCGACATGGGCGAGGATCAGGTCGGAGGCATCGAGCGACTGGCGGCGCAGCTTGGCGTCGAAATTCATGCCGCCGGTGGTGAAGCCACCGCCCTGGAGGATGTGGTAGAGCGCCAGGGCCACTTCCTGAACGTTCATCGGGAACTGGTCGGTGTCCCAGCCGGACTGATAGTCGTTCCGGTTCATGTCGACCGATCCGAAGATGCCGAGCGCGTTGGCCAGTGCCACCTCATGCTCGAAGGAATGGCCGGCGAGCACCGCGTGGCCCACCTCGATGTTGACCTTCACCTCCTTCTCCAGCCCGTAGGCCTTGAGGAAGCCGTAGACGCTGGCGACGTCATAGTCGTACTGGTGCTTGGTCGGCTCCTGCGGCTTCGGCTCGATCAGGATGGCGCCCTGGAAGCCGGTCTTGTGCTTGTACTCGACGACAAGATTGAGGAAGCGACCGAGCTGGTCGAGCTCGCGTTTCACATCGGTGTTGAGCAGCGTTTCATAGCCTTCGCGCCCGCCCCACAGCACGTAGTTCTGTCCGCCGAGTTCGCGCGTCACATCAAGCGCCGTCTTCACCTGCCCGGCCGCATAGGCGAAGATATCCGGATCCGGATTGGTCGCAGCGCCAGCCATGTAGCGGCGGTGGGAGAAGAGATTGGCCGTACCCCACAGAAGCTGCGTCCTCGACGTTTCCATCTTCCTGGCGAAGACCTCGGCGATCTCGCGCAGGTTGCGGTTGCTCTCGGCAAGGCTTGAACCCTCCGGCGCCGCGTCCCGGTCATGGAAGCAGAAAAAGGGAACGCCGAGCCGGTCGAACATCTCGAAGGCGACGTCGGCCTTCAGCTTCGCCGCCGCCATTCCATCGCCGAACCAGGCGCGCTCGAAGGTCGGTCCGCCAAACGGATCTCCGCCCGGCCAGCAGAACGAATGCCAGTAGCACACGGCAAAGCGCAGGTGCTCCTCCATGCGCTTGCCGAGCACCATCCGCTCGGGATCGTACCAGCGATAGGCATAGTCGTTGTCGCTCTGCGGGCCCTCGTAGCGAACATGCGGGATTCCATCGAAAAACGCGGTCATGACTGGACCTCCTTCAGAGCCGGATAGAGGGCTCGGTAGCGGGCAAGCGCATCGGCATAGGCTGCAGCGCGCGCCGGGTCGGGCTCGATTGCGCGCGCCATTGGCGGGCGCTCGAACAGGGAGAAGTCGGACGTGCCGGATGCCGCGGCTCGGCCGAGCCGCGCCGCCCCGAAGGCCGCGCCATAGTCGCCCTGCGCGGGCACGTCGATCGGGGTCGCAAGCACGTCTGCGAGAATGCCGAGCCAAAGGTCGGAGCGCGCGCCGCCGCCGACTGCGGTCGCCCGGTTGACGCTGGTGCCGGCGGCCGCCAGAGCGTCGAGGCAGTCGCGAAAGGCAAAGGCGACGCCCTCCAGCACCGCCAGCGCCAGGTCGCCGCGCCCGTTCGCCCGGGCAATGCCGGTGAAGCTGCCGCGCGCGCCAGCGTCGTTGTGCGGCGTGCGCTCGCCGGAAAGATACGGCAGGAAGGTGACCGGCGACGGCCCGGCGTGCGCCGCCAGCACCCTGCCGGCCTCGGCTTCCAGTGTCGGCACATCCGCGCCGGTGATTTCCGAAAGCCAGTTGAGGCTGTCGGCCGCCGACAGGATCACGCCCATCTGGTGCCAGACGCCGGGAAGCGCGTGGCAAAAGGCATGGACCGCGCCGGCCGTGTTCGGCCGGAACCGGTCGGTCGAGACGAAAAGCACGCCCGAGGTCCCCAGCGACAGGAAGGCATCGCCCGGCCGCACCGCGCCGATGCCGCAGGCGCTCGCCGCATTGTCGCCCGCACCACCGGCGATCACCGGCGCCTTCGACATGCCCCAGCGCGCGCAAAGCTCCGGCAGCAGCCGCGCGGAAACCTCCGTACCCTCGACAAGGCGTGGCATCTGCGCGCGCGTCAGCCCGGTCGCGGCCAGCAAGGCGTCCGACCAGTCGCGCCGGGCCACGTCGAGCCACAGCGTTCCCGCCGCATCCGACATTTCGGAAACCGCCTCTCCGGAGAGGCGCAGCCGCACATAGTCCTTGGGCAGGAGAACCAGCCGCGTCGCGGCAAAGATATCCGGCTCGTGGCGGCGAACCCATTCGAGCTTGGGCGCGGTGAAGCCCGGCATCGCCAGATTGCCGGCGATGGCATGTACATCGGCGCGCGCCTCGAGTGTCCGGCACTCTTCGAAGGCACGGCCATCGTTCCACAGGATCGCCGGTCGCAGAACCTTGCCGGCATCGTCAAGCAGTGTCGCGCCGTGCATCTGGCCGCTGAGGCCGATGCCGTCGACAGCGGCCAGTTCCTTCGGATGGGATGCCTTGAGCCTGTCGACGGTGTCGCAGACGGCCGACCACCAGTCGAGCGGATCCTGCTCCGACCAGCCGGGATGCGGACGGCTGACGTCCAGCGCGCTGGTGGCGCTGGCGATGCCCTGTCCGGCGTCGTTCATGAGCACGCCCTTGACGCCGGACGTGCCGATATCGAGCCCTAGAAACACGTCTCCTCCCGCCCCCGGCGCATCCGGGGATCGCATTTATTTTCGACACCAAAATATACCAAGCGGCGAAGAAATAAAGGGGGGTGACGGCGGCCGGGCAATTGCCGGGCGCAACCGTTCCTAGTCGAAGTCGCGCCCGCGCAACCGCTTGACCGCGCCGCGCTGCTTCTTCGCGGTGATCCGCCGCTCCTTGGAGGCGCGGGTGGGGCGGGTCGGCTTGCGCGGCTTGGGGCGCTCGAAGGCGCGCCGCACGAGCGCCACCAGACGCTCCAGCGCGTCCTCGCGGTTGCGCTCCTGGGTGCGGAAGCGGTCGGCCTGGATGAGGATGTCGCCGGAAAGCGTCAGCCGGCTGCCGGCAAGCCGGGCGAGCCGCGCCTTCACGTCCTCGGGAAGGCTGGTGTTGCGCTCGAGGTGGAAGCGAAGCTGCACGGCGGTCGCGACCTTGTTGACGTTCTGCCCGCCGGGGCCGGAGGCGCGGACGAAGGTCTCGGAAAAGTCCTGTGCCGGAATGACGTATCCCGGCTTTACCTCGATGTCGTCCTGTCGCCGCGTGTCCATTGTCCCACTCGTCTTGCGTTCCCCCCTCCGATAGCGCCTATGGCAAGGGCACTGCAAGACCCCCGCCTCCGCCGTCCTTGGTCCACCCGGCATGCGATGCTATCAGAAGGCACCTTCCCCCCCCGCCCGACACATCGAGGCTCTCCCGTGACCCCATCCCGCGATATCCGCCGCCTCATCGAGATCATGGCAGCCCTGAGGACCCCCGGCTCCGGCTGTCCCTGGGACCTGGAGCAGGATTTCGAGACGATCGCCCCCTATACGATCGAGGAGGCCTATGAGGTCGCGGACGCCATCCAGCGCGGCGACCGGGTCGACCTGAAGGAAGAGCTCGGCGATCTGCTGCTCCAGGTCGTCTATCACGCCCGCATGGCCGAGGAAGAGCAAGCCTTCGCTTTCCCTGATGTGGTCGAGGCGATCACCGCCAAGATGATCCGCCGCCACCCCCATGTCTTCGGTGACGCCGAGGCCCGAGGTGCCGGCATGGCCAAGGGCATGTGGGAGAAGATCAAGCAGCAGGAAAAGCGCGACAAGGCGGACGCACGGGCAAGGGCCGGCATCAGCGAGCGCCCGACGGCCTATCTCGATGACGTGCCGCCGCTCTTTCCCGCCCTCACGGAAGCGGAAAAACTGCAGCGCCGCGCCTCCCGTGTCGGCTTCGACTGGGGCGCGCCGGGGCCGGTCCTCGACAAGATCCGCGAGGAAACGGACGAGCTTGCGGCCGAGGTTCACGCGCAAACGCCAGACAAGGACAGGATCGCCGGCGAGATCGGCGATCTCATCTTCGCGCTTGCCAACCTCTCCCGCCACCTCGATATCGACCCGGAAGAGGCGCTGAAGCGCACCAACAGGAAGTTCCGCCGTCGCTTCGGCGCCATCGAGGCGGAGGCGAAGCGGCAGAACCGCGAGCTTGAGGCGTTGACACTCGACGAGATGGAGGAAGCCTGGCAGGCGGCGAAGAAAACGGAAAGGCCGGCCGAGGACTGACGCCCTCGGCCGGCTTCAGCGCCGCCGCGCCTTTCGTCAGGGGACGATGACGTCCTTGTAGCGCTCGATGAACTGGCCGCGGTGGCGTTCGCCGACGCGCACGTCTATGCGCGTGTTCTCGTCTTCCTCGCGTCGCTCCATCACATCCGCATGGCGGTAGAGCCAGGCGATGCGCTCGCCGTCCTGCGAGGGAAGCAGCACCTCGTAGACGAGGCTTCCGGCGGACAGCACGGTCTCGATGCGCGTGAGCAACGTCTCCATGCCGGCGCCCGTGTACGCCGAGACGGCGACCGGCCCCTCCCCGCTCGCATTGGCGGCGAGCAGCGTCGTACGGTGATCCTCCGCCAGCAGGTCGACCTTGTTCCACACCTCGATGACGCGCGCGTCGCGGTCCTCGTCGAGCCCGAGGATGTCGAGCGTCGCGGCAACGTCGGCGGCCTGCGCCTCCGTGTCCTCATGGGCGATGTCGCGCACATGCAGGATCAGGTTTGCTTCCGTCACTTCCTCCAGCGTCGCCCGGAAGGCGGCGATCAGATGGGTGGGAAGATCGGAGATGAACCCCACCGTGTCGGACAGGATGATCTCGCCGCCGTGGGGCAGTTCGACCCGCCGCAGGGTCGGATCGAGCGTCGCGAACAGCAGGTTCTTCGCGAAAACGTCGGAGCGGGTCAGCAGGTTGAACAGCGTCGACTTGCCGGCGTTGGTGTAGCCCACCAGCGCGACGATCGGCTGGGGCACTTTCTTGCGCTTCTGCCGGTGCAGTTCGCGGGTGCGGGTGACCTGCTCGAGGTCCTTCTCCAGCTTGTTGATGCGATCCTGAATGAGCCGCCGGTCGGCCTCGATCTGGGTTTCGCCCGGACCGCCGACAAAGCCGAGACCGCCACGCTGGCGCTCAAGGTGGGTCCATGACCGCACCAGCCGGCTCTTCTGCCACTTGAGATGGGCAAGCTCCACCTGCAGCCGGCCTTCTGCCGTGCTCGCCCGTTCGCCGAAGATCTCCAGGATGAGACCCGTCCGGTCCAGCACCTTGCAATGAAGGGCCTTTTCCAGGTTTCTCTGCTGGATCGGGGTCAGCGGATGATCGACGATGACAAGCTCAATCTCCTCGGCCTTCACAATCGCGCCGAGTTCCTCGACCTTGCCCGAGCCGAGCAGCGTGCCGGGCTTCGGATTGGCAACCGTGACGAGGCCGGAGGAGATGACATCAAGATTGATCGCGGCCGCGAGCCCGACCGCTTCCTCGAGACGCGCCTCGTTGCTGCGCCCGGCCTGGTCGCCCGCCGTTTCCGTGCGGTAGCGCCCGGACAGAACAGGCACGACAACGGCCGTCCGCGCTCCAGCAGCTCCCGACGCCCCCTCGAACGGATCGTCGGGCTTTTCGTCGGGTCGCGGGCCGGCGCGCCGGTTCTTTCTACCTGAATCCTGTGTGGCCAATCAGTCCGCCGCCTTCTCGCCCGCCTCGTCGGCAGGATCGAACAGCTGCACCGGCGCATTCGGCATCACGGTGGAAATCGCATGCTTGTAGACGAGCTGCGAGTGCCCATCGCGGCGCAGCAACACACAAAAGTTGTCAAACCAGGTCACCACGCCCTGCAGCTTCACACCGTTGATCAGGAAAATGGTCAGCGGCGTCTTCTGTTTGCGGACATGATTGAGAAATGTATCCTGAAGGTTCTGAGCGCGGTCAGCCATGTTTTATTTTATCCTGCTATCGCTTTGTCTTTATTTGGTGCACGCACACCGTCGTCGCGCAGTCCGTTGAAACGACGGTCTCCGACGCGAGCCCCATCGTCAAGAGCGCGACGAACGTTCGCGGGCGCACGTTGCAATTCTAGCGCATTCAGGGCTGCATTTCTGCCCGATTCTTTGCACTGCACCCGCAAAGGTTTCAGACCGGCTCCGCCTCGCTCGTCTCGTGGAACGCCGCCCTGAGCTCGCGCGAGATCTCGCCCGGATGGCCATTGCCAACGGACGCACCGTCAATGCGCACGACCGGCATGACCAGCGTCGTCGCTGCGGTGATGAAGGCTTCCTTCGCCGCCTTCGCTTCTTCCACCGAGAAGGCCCGCTCCTCGAGCTTCAGCCCCTTGCGCTCGATCATGTCGAGCACGACCTGCCGCGTGATTCCCTTGAGAATGCCAGGCGTCGCCGGACGGGTGACAAGGCAATTGTCCTTGGTCACGATCCAGGCGTTGGTCGAGCCGCCTTCGGTCACAAGACCGTCGCTGTCGACGAACCAGGCTTCCTTGGCGCCCGCCTCCTTCGCCTTCTGCTTGGCGAGAACGTTGGGCAGCAGGCCGACGGTCTTGATATCGACGCGCTCCCAGCGGTTCTCCGGCACGGTGATGACCGCGACGCCCGCCTCGGCGGCCTTGTCCCCGGCTTCCGCGCGCACCGGGCGCGAGGTGATGACGAGCGCCGGCGCAACGTCGGGGCCCGGGAAGACGTGATCACGGCGGGCAACACCGCGCGTCACCTGAAGATAGACGATGCCATTGTGCACGCCGTTCTTTCGAATCACCTCGTGCATGACCATTTCCAGCGCCTTGCGCGACATCGGCATGCGGATGGACAGCTCGCTCAGCGAGCGTTCGAGACGGTCCAGATGGCGACGCGAATCGATCACCAGTCCGTCCCAGATCTCGCAGACCTCGTAGACGCCGTCGGCGAACTGATATCCCCGGTCCTCGATGTGGATGGCGGCATCCGCATGGCGCACATAGCGACCGTTCACATAGGCAATTCGGCTCATTTTCACACTCCGGATTTCCGGTCGAGGGCGCCTTGCGACGCCGGGAGAGGTAGCTGGGAAGAGATCCCGCGCGGAAGGCGGGATCGGATCAGAAGAACTCGAGGCTGACGCGGAACATCTGCTCAACCTGCCGCACCCGCTCGGCGATGGCAAACAGCACGCACCTGTCGTGGGCGCGAATGATGGTGCTGCCGTTCGGGGTGATGACGGTTCCGTCCCGGAAGATGGCACCGACGCGGATCCCGTCGGGAAGCTCGATGTCGCGCAGCGGCTTGCCGACCAGCGGCGAGGTTTCGAGCGCCTCCGCCTCGATCACCTCGGCCGCTCCGTTCTGCAGCGCGTGAACGCCCCGGATGCGGCCGCGGCGGACGTGCTGCAGGATCTTGGAGATGGTCACCTGGCGCGGATTGACGAAGGCGTCGATGCCGAGCGCATGGGTGAAGGCGGGATAGCTCGGGTTGTTGATCAGCGACAGGTTGCGCTTGCAGCCGAGCTTCTTGGCCATGACGCAGGACAGGATGTTGACCTCGTCCTCGTTGGTCACCGCAATCAGCGTGTCGGCGTCCTGGATATCGGCCTCGAGCAGGATCGTCTGGTCGAGGGCGCTGCCGTGCAGGATGACCGAGCGCTTGAGCGAATCCGCGATGCCGAGGGCGCGCTCGCGCGAGTGCTCGATGATCTTGACCTTGGCCGTCGACTGCCGCTCCTCCAGCATCCGCGCCACATAGTGGCCGATGTTGCCGCCGCCCGCGATGACGACGCGGTTGGCCTCGGGCTCCTCGTGGCCGAAGATCGCCAGCGTCCGGCGCACCCGCTCGCGTCGCGCCACCACATAGACGAGGTCGTTGACCATCAGCGAGTCCGAGCTCTTCGGCACGAACAGGTGGTTGCCGCGGAAGACGCCGGTGACGACGGCGCCGAGATCGGGGAAGAGTTCCGTAAGCTGGCGCAGCGGCGTGTTCACCACCGGGCAGTCCTCGCGGCACATCACGCCGACCACGACCACCTGGTCGTCGGCGAAGCGCACCGTCTCCACCGCGCCCGGCAGCGCGAGACGGCGCAGCACCATCTCGCCGACCTCGATCTCGGGCGAGATGATCACATCGATCGGCATGTGATCGCGCGAGAACAGGTCGCTCCAATGCGGCTTCAGATAGCTCTGCGCCCGCACACGCGCGACCTTCGTCGGCACGTTGAACAGCGAATGGGCCACCTGGCAGGCGACCATATTGACCTCGTCGTAAAGCGTGACGGCGATCAGCATGTCAGCCTGATCGGCGCCGGCCTGGGCAAGCACGTCGGGGTGCGCGCCGTGCCCGACGAAACCGCGCACGTCGAGCGTGTCGCGGATCGCGTTGATCAGCCTCGGCGAGGAATCGATCACGGAAACGTCGTTCTGCTCGGCGGCCAGCTTCTCGGCAATGCCGTAGCCGACCTGTCCGGCCCCGCAGATCACCACTCTCATGAAATGCCTCGTCCTCGTTCGACGCCGCGCCGGCCGGTTACTGCCTCGCGCGCGGTCAGGATAGTCCCAGCGACTTGAGCTTGCGGTGCAGCGCGGAACGCTCCATGCCGACAAACTCGGCGGTGCGCGACACGTTTCCGCCGAAGCGCTTGATCTGCGCCTGAAGATAGTCGCGCTCGAACAGCTCGCGCGCATCGCGAAGCGGCAGCGCCATCAGGTGCTCGCCGCCGCCGTTGGTCGGCAGGCTCGGCGCATCCGCGCCGATCTCTCCAGGCAGCAGGTCCGCGGTAATCACCGCCTCCGGGTCGCCGCGGGTGAGAATCATCAGTCGCTCCACGTTGTTGCGAAGCTGACGCACGTTGCCCGGCCAGTCATGGGCCTGCAGCACCGCCATCGCATCCTCGCCGATCTTGCGCATCGGCAGGCCGGAGGCAAGCGAGATCTGCTCCATGAACGCCTGCACGAGCAGCGGGATATCGTCGCGCCTTTCGGCGAGCGGCGGCACCTGCAGCGGCACCACGCCAAGCCGGTGGAACAGATCCTCGCGGAACCGGTGCTCGGAGATTTCCTGCTCGAGATTGCGCGCGCTCGACGACAGGATGCGGATGTCGACGTTGACCTTGCCGGCCCCGCCCACCCGCGTGAAGGTCTGGTCGACCAGCACCCGCAGGATCTTGCCCTGCGTCTCGGAGGGCATGTCGGCGACCTCGTCGATGTAGAGCGTGCCGCCGTGGGCCTCCTCCATCGCGCCGAGCTTGCGGATGCGTCCGTCCTGATCCTCGATGCCGAAGAGCTCCTCCTCCATCCGCTCCGGCGTGATGGTGGCGGCGTTGATGACGACGAAGGGATTGCGGGCGCGCTGCGACATGGCGTGGATCGAGCGCGCGGTCAGCTCCTTGCCCGAGCCGGAGGGGCCGGTGATCAGCACGCGGCTGTTCGTCGGCGCGACCCGGTCGATGACGTTGCGGAGCTGGTTGAGGGCGCTGCTTTCGCCCAGGAGCTCCGGTGCGTCGCCGCTGCGCTGCTTGAGCTGCTTGATCTCGCGCTTCAGCGCGCTCGCCTCCAGCGCCCTTTCGGTGATCAGCACCAGCCGGTCCGCCTTGAACGGCTTCTCGATGTAGTCGTAGGCGCCGCGCTTGATGGCGGAAACCGCCGTCTCGATGTTGCCATGGCCGGAGATGATGACGACCGGAAGGTCCGGGTCATGCTCCTTGATCACATCGAGAAGGCCGAGGCCGTCGAGCTTGCTGCCCTGGAGCCAGATGTCGAGCACGACGAGCGAGGGACGCCGCTCCTGGATCGCGGCAAGGGCGGCATCGCTGTCTCCGGCGGTGCGGGTGTCGAAGCCCTCGTCATCCAGGATGCCCGCGATCAGATCGCGAATGTCCGTTTCGTCGTCGACAATCAGAATATCATACGCCATCTGTCGCAACCGTTCCCGTTGGATGGGGCGTGTCGCCCTCCTCCGTGGCGGCGGTTCTGCTCGTGGTCGCCATGGTCAAGCGGACCATGGCGCCCCTACCGCCGCGCGTTTCGTCATCCGTCCCCGTCGACGGCGCATCGAGAAGCTCGATGCCGCCGCCGTGTTCTTCCATGATCTTCTTGACGATGGCGAGGCCGAGCCCCGTGCCCTTCTCGCGCGTCGTCATGTAGGGCTCGAGCAGCCGCTGCCGGTTTTCCATCGGCAGGCCGATGCCATTGTCCACCACCTCGATCACGACGTTTCCCTCACCGGTCAACAGCGTCACGCAGATCGCCCCGCCAGCCGCTTCTTCGGGCGGCAGGGCGGCGACGGATTCGGTGGCATTCTTGATCACATTGGTGAGCGCCTGCCCGACAAGCCGCTGGTCGAAGGACATCCTGACCGCATCCTCGGGCAGTTCCGTGCGGATCGAGATGTCCGGGTTCGCCACGCTCTGCAGGAATGCCGCCTCGCGCACCGTCGTCCGCAGGTCGCTGTCCGACATGGTCGGCTTGGGCATCCGCGCGAAGGACGAGAACTCGTCGACCATACGCCCGATATCGCCCACCTGGCGAATGATCGTGTCGATGCACTGATCGAAAACGGTCCGGTCCTCGGAGATGTTCTTGCCGTACCGGCGGCGGATCCGCTCGGCCGAGAGCTGAATCGGGGTCAGCGGGTTCTTGATCTCGTGGGCGATGCGCCGGGCGACATCGGCCCAGGCGCTGGTGCGCTGCGCGGTGACGAGGTCGGTGATGTCGTCGAGGGTGACGACGAAGCCGTGCTCGCTGCGGGTCGACTGCTCGCTGGTCACGCGCACGTTGACCGAACGCTCCCGCCCGTGACGGTGCAGCGACACCTGCCGCTCGCTCATGCGGTTGTCGGCGCGCGACAGCGCCTCGTCGACAACCTCCGCCAGCTCCGGGATCACCTGCGACAGCGGTTCGTCGAGAAGCGCGCTCTCGCTCATGTCGAGCAACGCCAGCGCCTCACGGTTGACGAGGGTGATCCGCCCGGTGTCGTCGATGCCGATGACGCCGGCCGTGACGCCGGACAGCACGGCCTCGGTGAAGCGCCGGCGACGGTCGATCTGGTCGTTGGCCGCCAGCAGCGCGTCGCGCTGGCCGCGCAACTGCGCCGTCATGTTATTGAAGGTCGATCCGAGGTTGGCCAGGTCGCCGGCCGACTTGTCCGTTTCGACCTGCACATAGAGATTGCCCTTCGACACCTGGTCGGCGGCGCCGATGAGGCGGCGGATCGGCGAGACCAGCATGTTGGCGAAGCCGAAGCCGATCCAGATCGACGACAGCAGCAGCACCAGCGTCACGCCCGTATAGACGAGCGCGAAGGCCACCTGCACGCCGAACCGGCTTTGCTCCATGCGGTTGTACTGGTCCGCTCCGTCCTCGGCCAGGCGCATGTAGTCGACCACCCGCTTGTCCATCGCGCGGGTGACATAGAGATACATGTCGTCATAGGCGGAAAGCTTCATCACCCCGCCGACCAGATTGGAGACGCCGGGCGCGATCAGCACCGGTTCGCCGGCCTTCGCCTGCGCGAACGCCTCCTCCGGTGGCAGCAGGACATCCACATCCGGGTTCGACACCACACGGGTGATCACCGTCCCGTCGGAAGACATCAGGAACGCAGCCAGCAGCGCCCGCAGATTCGTCTGGGTCTGGAAGAAACTGTCGAAGCGCGTCGGCTCGAAATCATAGATCGACTTCGCCCGGTCGATGTCGCTCGACATGGCGATGAGGTCGCCGCGCAGCACCCTTGCGTGTTCCTGCAGATAGGCCTGCGCCACGGTCAGGGCGTTGTCGATGATGAGCCGCGTACGGTCCTCGAACCAGCGATCGAGGCCCCTGTCGAGGGTGATGGTGGCGAGAATCGCGACAAGGATCGCCGGAACCGCGGCCACCACGCTGAACAGGGTGACAATGCGCACATGCAGTCGCGCCGCCGCCCTGCCCCGCCGTCGCGCCTGCAACAGCGAATGGAATTCCAGCCCGATCAGCACCAGCAGGATCGTCACCAGAACGCCGTTGGTGACCATCGCCACCTGGGCGACCGGCCCGTCGGGCGAGATCGGTGTCAGCCCGGTCAGAACGAAGAACGTGAGCGTGATCGAGATCAGGGAAACGATGACGAGCACGAGCCCGATATGGCGAACCCGCAGGCCCTTGCGGCCACGGTCGCCATCTGAGGAAGTGTCGCTCGTTTTGTCGGCAAGCACGATAAGACTACCATTGTCTGGAATCGGCACGCGCTGTTTCGGCACGCGGATGCGGCACCCTTAACACACAATGTTGCCAAAATACGACAGGTTTGCGGTCAATTCAAACGCCCGCGCACCGGAGCGTCGGCCGCGGGCGGTGGCCCGCCGCGGCGTGCCTCCCCCGCCCGCGACCGAGCATCAGCGCGTCGAGCGGATCACCTGCACGTCAAGGTCGCGGATCTTCTTGCGCAGCGTGTTCCGGTTCACCCCGAGCAGTTCCGCCGCCTTGATCTGGTTGCCCCGCGTTGCCGCCAGAGCCGCCCCGATCAGCGGATATTCCACTTCCCGCAGGATGCGGTGATAGAGGCCGGGAGGCGGCAGCGCGTCGCCGAAGGCCTGGAAATAGGCATTGAGGTATCGCTCGACCGACCCCGAGAGATCGACCTGCGCGTTCTCCTCCTCCTCGGCCGGGGCCGTCGGCTGGCTCAGCTCCGTGTCGATAAGCGCGGCGGAGATCACGTCCTGGGGGTAGAGCGCGGTGAGGCGACGCACCAGGTTTTCCAGTTCGCGCACATTGCCCGGCCAGCGGTAGCGGCGCAGCCGGTCGACGGCAGCCGCCTCGATCTGCTTGACCGGCAGCCCTTCCTTCTCGGCGAGCGCGAAGAAGTGGCGCACCAAATCGGGAATGTCCTCCGTGCGCTCGCGCAGCGGCGGCAGGCGGATCGGCACCACGTTCAGCCGGTAATAGAGATCCTCGCGGAAGAGCCCCTGGTTGATGAGCTGGCGCAGATCCTTGTTGGTCGCCGCGACGATCCGCACGTCGGTGCGGATCGGCACGCGACCGCCGACGGTGGTGTATTCGCCCTGCTGGAGCACCCGCAGGAGGCGGGTCTGCGCCTCCATCGGCATGTCGCCGATCTCGTCGAGGAAGAGCGTGCCGCCGTCGGCCTGCTCGAAACGGCCGGCGGAGCGCTGTTGCGCGCCGGTGAACGCCCCCTTCTCGTGACCGAAGAGCTCGGCCTCGATCAGGTCGCGCGGGATCGCCGCCATGTTGATGGCGACGAACGGACCGTTGCGCCGCTTGCCATAGTCGTGGAGCGCGCGTGCCACCAGCTCCTTGCCGGTGCCCGACTCGCCATTGATCATGACAGACAGGTCCGTCTGCATCAGCCGCGCAAGAACCCGGTAGATTTCCTGCATCGCCGGCGAGCGGCCGACCAGCGGGATGTTCTCGCCCGGCTCTTCCACATGCTCGATGCGCTGGCGCTTCGGCTCGGAAAGCGCCCGCCCGACGATGGTCGTCAGTTCCTTCAGGTCGAAGGGCTTGGGCAGATATTCATACGCGCCCTTCTCCGAGGCGCGGATCGCCGTCATGAACGTGTTCTGCGCGCTCATGACGATGACCGGCAGGTCGGGCCGCATCTTCTTGATGCGCGGCAGCACGTCGAAGGCGTTCTCGTCCGGCATCATCACGTCAGTGATCACCAGATCGCCGTCGCCGGACGACACCCAGCGCCAGAGCGTCGTCGCGTTGGAGGTGAGTCGGACGGTGTAGCCGGCCCGCGACAGTGCCTGGTTCAGCACCGTACGGATGGCGGCGTCGTCGTCGGCGACGAGGATTGTACCGGTTGGCATATGGTCGGGTTCCCCGGGGTTCAGGTCTCGTCATGCTCCGCGTAGGCGGGCATCAGGATGCGAAATGAGGTTCGGCCGGGCTGGCTGTCGCACTCGATCACGCCGCCATGATCTCCGATGATCTTGGCGACAAGCGCGAGGCCGAGGCCGGAGCCATTGGCCTTGGTGGTAACGAAAGGGTCGAAGAGATGCGGGAGCAGGTCCTCCGGCACGCCCGGACCGTTGTCGCGAACGCAGAACTCGAGCGGCAGACTGACCCTCTCCGAGGAACCCGGCACGGAAAGCCGGATCCCCGGCCGGTAGGCCGTCGTCAGCGTGATCTCGCCGCCCTGATGTTCGGAAATCGCCTCGCAGGCGTTCTTCACCAGGTTCAGGAACACCTGCACGAGCTGGTCGCGGTTGGCATAGACCCGCGGCAGCGAGGGGTCGTATTCGACGCTGATCGGCACGTTGCGGGCGAAGCCCGACTGTGCGAGGCGCTGGACGTGATCGAGCACCACGTGGATGTTGACCGGCTCGCGCTCGATCGGCCGTTCGTCGGAGAAGACTTCCATGCGGTCGACGAGTTTCACGATCCGGTCGGTCTCGTCCATGATCAGCCGGGTCAGCGGACGATCTTCCTCGGCCGCCGATCCCTCCAGGAGCTGGGCCGCGCCGCGAATACCCGAGAGCGGGTTCTTGATCTCATGCGCGAGCATGGTCGCCAGACCCGAGACCGTGCGCGCCGCGCCGCGCGAGGTCAGCTGGCGGTCGATCTTCTCCGCCATGCCGCGTTCCTGCAGCATCAAGACCACGGCGCCCGGCCGGTCGTTGACCGGCGCTGCGATGATGTCGATGATCTTCTCCGCGCCGATGCGCGGCGAGCTGATGTCGACCTTGTATTCGTTGACCGGCGCGCCGCGCTCGCGCACCTGCGAGATCAGCAGCAGCAGCGGGCTGCCGAACGGCACGAAATGGGAGATCGGATGCCGGCGCATGACCGGGGCGCTGGCGCGGAAGAAGCTTTCCGCGGCCATGTTTGCCTCGGCGATGCGCCCCTGCGGGTCGACCAGGATGACCGGATGCGGAAGAGCGTCGAGCACCTGTGCCATGGCCCCGTTGAGCGAGTGCGGCGTAGCGATGTGATGAACGTCTGTCATGCCGCCTCCCCAAGGCGTGTTGCGGATGAAAACCAGCGCGCCAGCGTCGCCAGGACGAAGCGCGGGTCCGTCGAGGTCAGGAGCGCCTTGCGCGCCTCGCCGGGCATCTCGCCATCGGCCGCGTCCAGATACCAGGCGATGTGCTTGCGCGCGAGCATCAGCCCCCGCGCCGTTCCGTAGTGATCAAGCATCATCCCGACGTGCTCGCACACGAGATCGGCCAGCGCCTCACCGGCGGGCGTTGCCACCGGCTCGCGCCCGGCAAGCTCCGCCCCGATCTGTCCGGCAAGCCAGGGCCGGCCGTAACAGGAGCGCCCGATCATCACCGCGTCCGCGCCACAGCGCACCCGCATGTCGCGAGCGTCCGCCGCGCTGGCGCAATCGCCGTTGGCCACCAGCGGAATGCCGATGCGCGCGCGCACCGCGCCAATTGCATCCCAATCGGCCGTGCCCTTGTAGAACTGGCAACGGGTGCGGCCGTGAACGGTCACCATCGCCACGCCCGCCGCCTCGGCGCGTGCGGCAAGCTCCGGGGCGTTGAGGCTGTCGCTGTCCCAGCCAAGGCGCATCTTCACCGTCACGGGAACGCTGGAGGCGGCGATCGTGGCCTCGATCAGCGTCACCGCGTGGTCGAGATCGCGCATCAGCGCCGACCCCGAATAGCCGGTCGTCACGCGTTTCGCCGGGCAGCCCATGTTGATATCGATGATGTCCGCGCCGGCGTCGACGGCGATGCGCGCACCTTCCGCCATCCAGTGCGCCTCGCGGCCGGCGAGCTGCACGACGTGGATCGCGCCGTCGATTCCCTCGCTGCGCAGCTTCGTATCGGCGTCGCCCTCGGCCAGTTGCTCGCAGGCAACCATCTCGGACACCACCAGCCCCGCGCCAAAGCGGTGGGCAAGCCGGCGGAAGGGCACATCCGTCACGCCCGACATCGGGGCGAGGAACGCGCGGTTCGCGAGAACATGCCCCCCGACGGTCAGGGCGTCATTCGCCGGATCCTGAAGCATCTTGCTCATATGATGTGCACTTCCCATTGTGCCTAGATAATAGTCATTGGCTATCTTGTCGCAAGGGCCAATTTTCCGCATTGCACTTAACTCTTGTCGGGACGGGAGGAAACCGACAAAACCCGCATGCGAAACATGCCGCAACCGCACAGCTCGCCAATCGCCGAGGAGTGATCGAATGCCCGCCGCCAGGAGACAGGACCAGGATACAGCCGCTGCCGATGGCACGGCCGTCCTGGTCGTCGCCGCCGGACGCGGCTCGCGCGTCGGCGCCGACGGCGCGCCCAAGCAGTACCGTGCCATCGGCGGGCAGACCGTGCTGCGCCGCACGTTGCAGGCGCTCGCGGCCGCTCCCCAGATCGGCAAGGTGATGGTGGTGATCCACCCCGACGACGGCGACCATTACCGGCAGGCCGTCGCCGGACTGGAGGCGCCCTACCGCCTGCTGCCTCCCGCCTCCGGCGGCAGCACGCGGCAGCAGTCGGTGCTGTTCGGCCTGCGCGCTCTTGCCGAGCACGGCATCTCCCGCGTGCTTGTCCACGACGCGGCCAGGCCTTTTGTCAGCCCGGCGGTGATCGCCGCCTCGGTCGACGCGCTGATGCGCGGCCACAAGGCGACGCTTGCCGCCATCGCCGTGTCCGACACGCTGAAGCGGGCCGACGCGGTCGGCGCTTCCGTTGCCGACACGGTCGAGCGCAGCGGCCTCTACGCGGCGCAGACGCCGCAGACCTTCGATTACGACGCCATCCTCAACGCCCATGAGGCGGCCGCCTCCGCCGGCGTCACCCACCTCACCGACGATGCCGCCGTCGCCCAGTGGGCCGGGCTCGATGTTGCCATCGTTCCGGGCGATCCGGCCAACGTCAAGATCACCACCTCGGAGGACCTCATGCAGGCAGACCGCCAGTTCAGGATGGCCGACCTTCTCGCCGAATTGGGCGAGACGCGCGTCGCCACCGCCTATGATGTTCACGCCTTCGAGCCGGGCGACCACGTCATGCTCGGCGGCATCGCCATTCCGCACGACATGGGCCTCAAGGGACATTCGGACGCCGACGTGGTGCTGCACGCGCTGACCGACGCGCTGCTCGCGACCATCTGCGATGGCGACATCGGCCACCACTTCCCGCCGAGCGAGGCGGAGTGGCACAAGGCCTCCTCGGATATCTTCCTGCGCTTCGCGGCCGAAAGGATCGCCGGACGGAATGGCCGCATCCAGCACCTCGACGCGACGATCGTCTGCGAACACCCCAAGATCGGCCCGCATCGCGAGGCCATGCGCGCGCGCATCGCGGAGATTTGCGGGCTCGCCCTCGACCGGGTATCGGTGAAGGCGACGACCTCGGAGAAGCTCGGCTTCACCGGCCGCTCGGAAGGCATCGCGGCGCTCGCCACGGCGACGGTCAAGCTGCCGCTCTCCCTCCCCGACCCGGCCGCCGGGGACGACGGCAAGGAGCCCGCATGACCGACCTCGCCCCGCTTTTCGACGATGCCGCTGCCCTGGTGGCGCGCTGCGCGCAGCGCGGCCTGATGATCGCCACGGCCGAATCCTGCACCGGCGGACTGATCGCCGGCGTGCTGACCGAGGTGCCGGGATCCTCCGCCGTGGTCGACCGCGGCTTCGTCACCTATTCGAACGAAGCCAAGATGGAGATGATCGGCGTGCCCGGGGCGCTGATCGAGACGCACGGCGCGGTCAGCCGCGAGGTTGCCCTGGCGATGGCCGAGGGGGCGCTGGCCGCATCCCGGGCCGATCTTGCCGTCGCGGTCACCGGCATTGCCGGCCCTGGCGGCGGCTCACCGGACAAGCCCGTCGGCTTGGTACATTTCGGGATTGCGAGAAAAGGCCAGCCGACGCAACATGTTGAGGAGCGGTTCGGACCGGAGGAAAGCCGTGGCGCAATCCGCCTCGCCACCGTACGACGGGCCCTTGCCGCTCTGTCCAATTTTATCGACCCCTGACACCACGCGTTCAGCACACCGAGGGGTTGTTGGTCGGGGCAGTTGATATTTTGAGGCGAAACGGCGAGCATATGGCGGGGAAGAGGACCAGTTCATGCGTATTTCCGCACTCGCGGCCCTCCTGATGTTCGTCTGTCCGGCGACATCTCTGGCCGCGGAAGACATGTTCATCGTTTCACGGTTGCCGGATGGCTCGTTCCATTCCGGCCATCGCCTGTACGACCGCACCGGCAGCAACCTGCACAAGGTGACCTTCTGCGGGCGCCCCTATTTCGTGCGCGCCAAGACCGTCGCCTGGATGAATTACGAGGCGGATGAAGGGCGCGTGGTCGGCCTTGAGTTCAACGTCGGCAAGGGCTGGGTGCATGTGTGCAAGGACCCGGCCGATCAGGTCAAACTCGCCGATATCGGCATCGACGAAGACAATGTCGACGTGATGTATGCCAGCGACGAGGCGCTGAACCGACGCGACCGCTTCCGCCACATCAGCCGCGCCTTCTCCGGCTTCAAGAATTCCGGCAACGTCAGTTCGTCCTACCACGCGCGCTGAGCGCCGGCGCATCTGACCTGCCCCCCCGATCCGCCCTATAAAAAAGGCCGCGTCCCGGAAGGAGCGGCCTTTTCTCGTGCGCGAGGTCCGGACTTCAGGCCGGGCCGTAAACCCGGTCGGCGCGCGCCTCGAAAGCATCCGAGAACTTGCGAAACGCCCGGTCGAACATCGCCGACATCAGCGCGCTCAGCGTGCGGCTCTTGAATTCATAGGTGATGAAGAAGCCGATCTCGCTGCTGTCGTCGGTCACCGGCACGAAGGTCCAGCGGTTCTCGAGATGGCGAAAGGGACCATCGAGATACTCCACCAGAATCTCGCCCTTTTGCGGAAACAGCGTCACCCGGCTTGTGAAGGTCTCGCGGAAGAGCTTGTAGGCAACCGTCATGTCGGCGACGAGAAGCGATGTCCCATCCTCGTTGTCGCGACGGCCGCGCACTGAAAGCCCCTCGCAGAGCGGCACGAATTCCGGGTATTTCTCCACATCCGCAACGAGCGCGAACATGTCCTGGGCGGAATGCGCCACCTTGTGAACGGTTTGGAACGAAGGCATTCTTTCTCGACGGCTTTGCGGGTCGATGGGTCACGCATCAGCGCGCGAAAAGGCAGCGCGCCGCGTCTCCTGCCGGAGCGCGGCGCGGGCCATTCGACTAGATGACGGCGGCTCCGAGCTTCGCCGCGCGCGCCTTCACGAGATCGGCGAAATCCTCGCCCGCGTGATGCGACGAACGCGTCAGCGGGCTTGCCGAAACCTTCAGGAAGCCCTTGGCGTAGGCGATCTTCTCGAAGGCCTTGAACTCGTCGGGCGTCACGAAGCGCGCCACAGCGTGGTGCTTGGAGCTCGGCTGCAGGTACTGGCCGATGGTCAGGAAGTCGACATCCGCCGTCCTGAGGTCGTCCATGAGCTGAAGGACCTCGTTCCGCTCCTCGCCGAGACCGACCATGATGCCGGACTTGGTGAACATGGTCGGGTCGAGTTCCTTCACCCGCTGCAGCAGGCGGATCGAGTGGAAGTAGCGCGCGCCCGGCCTCACGGTCAGATATTTGGACGGCACCGTCTCCAGATTGTGGTTGAAGACATCCGGTCGCGCCTCGACCACGATCTCCAGCGCGCCGGGCTTGCGCAGGAAGTCCGGCGTCAGCACCTCGATGGTGGTCTTCGGCGCGCGCTTGCGGATCTCACGGATGACATTGGCGAAATGGGTGGCCCCGCCATCGTCGAGATCGTCGCGGTCGACCGAGGTGATCACCACATGCTCCAGCCCCATGGTCGCCACCGCCTCGGCGACGCCCGTCGGCTCGTTCTCGTCCACCGGTCCCGGCATGCCCGTGCGCACATTGCAAAAGGCGCAGGCGCGCGTGCAGGTATCGCCGAGGATCATGAAGCTCGCGTGCTTCTTCGACCAGCACTCGCCGATGTTCGGGCAACCAGCTTCCTCGCACACGGTGACGAGGTTGTTGGAGCGCACCACCTGTTGCGTCTCGCGGTAGACCGGGGACGTCGGTGCCTTCACCCGGATCCAGGCGGGCTTGCGCTGGATCGGATTGTCCGGGCGGTGGGCCTTTTCCGGATGACGCGGGCGCTCCGCGCCCTCGGGCTTGTTCGAGATCGTGTCGAGGATCGTTACCATGGCCCTCACTTGTCCTTCTTCGTGCGCTTCGTCAAGCAGGACGAAGGTTCCAGGGCGCGGGGTTTCGCGTCGGCCTGTGGGATTTCCGAGAAACCGGACGGCCTGTCACCGCCCCCTGATCTTGCGCCAGACAAACAGGAAAAGCACCGCCCCGACGGTCGCCAGCAGAAGCTGGTCGATGATCCCGCCCGTGACATGCAGCCGCAGCAGGTCCGCAAGCTTGCCGCCCACGAGCGCGCCGATCAGGCCGACGACCAGACTGCCGAGGAAGCCGCCCCGGCTGTCGAAGACACGATGCGCCACCGCGCCCGCGATGAGGCCGATGACGATCCAGAGGAGAAAACCCATCTGTCGATCCTTGTATCCGTCGCTGGCTTGCCGCGTCCGCTCAGGCGATGAGGCGGGCGGCGAGAACCACCACGATCGCACCGATGGCGGCGATCACGATCTGGTTCACGAAGACATTGCCGAGATTGATGTTGATCCCGATGGCGTTGAACAGGAAGCCGCCGACGAACGCGCCGATGAGGCCGGTCAGCAGATAGCGGACCAGACCGCCACCGCCGATGATGAGACTTGCCAGCCAGCCGGCGATGAGGCCGATGACGCACCAGATCACGATGTTCTTCACGTCCATGCGCTAGTCTCCTGCTTGCGGATCCAGCACCCTTGCCGCGATCCCGAACTGTTGGCTCAGCCTAGCCTTTCGCGCTGCGACAGCAAACCCCGCGCGCACATGGCAGCCGCGCGGGAAAGGCTTGTCAGGCATTCAGCACGCGGCCGTAGGCGTCGAGCACGCTTTCCTTCATCATCTCCGAAAGCGTCGGATGCGGGAAGATCGTGTGCATCAGCTCTTCCTCGGTCGTCTCCAGGTTCATGGCGACGACGAAACCCTGGATCAACTCGGTCACTTCCGCGCCGACCATATGCGCGCCGAGCAGCTCGCCCGTCTTCTTGTCGAAGATGGTCTTGATCATCCCCTGGTCCTCGCCGAGCGCGATGGCCTTGCCGTTGGCATTGAAGCTGTAGCGGCCGACGCGGATTTCGCGGCCCGCCTCCTTCGCCTTCGCTTCCGTCAGGCCCACGGAGGCGACCTGCGGGTTGCAGTAGGTGCAGCCCGGGATCTTGCCCTTGTCCATCGCGTGGACGTTCGGCAGGCCGGCGATCTTCTCGATGCACACGACGCCCTCGTGCTCGGCCTTGTGGGCGAGCATCGGCGGGCCGGCGACGTCGCCGATGGCATAGAGGCCGGGCACGTTGGTCTTGCCGTAGCCGTCGATGACGATGCAGCCCCGCTCCGTCTTGACGCCCAGGTCCTCAAGGCCGAGACCCTCGACGTTGCCCTGCACGCCGACGGCGGAGATCAGGCGGTCGGCGGTGATCTTCTCCACCTTGCCGTCCTTCGTCTCGACATGGGCGGTGATCGAGTTCGCGCCCTTCTCGACCTTGGCAACCTTGGCCTCGGTCATGATCTTCATGCCGCGCTTTTCGAGTTGCTTGCGCGCGAGCGCCGAGATTTCGGCGTCTTCCACCGGCATCACCTGCGACATCACCTCGACGACGGTCACGTCGACGCCCATGGAGCGGTAGAAGGAGGCGAACTCGATGCCGATGGCGCCCGAGCCCATGACGACCAGCGACTTCGGCATGAAGTCCGGCTTCATCGCCTCGAAATAGGTCCAGATCAGCTTGCCGTCCGGCTCGATGCCAGGCAGCGCGCGCGGGCGTGCGCCGGTCGCGACGATGATGTGCTTCGCGGTGTAGGTGCCCTCGCCCTTGACGCCCTTGGGAACCGGGTTCTGCGGCTCGACTACCGGCTTCGACGATTTCGCCACCTTGATCTCGCCGGGCTTTGTCAGCTTCGCCTCGCCCCAGATCACGTCGATCTTGTTCTTCTTCATCAGGTAGGCGACGCCGCCGTTGAGGCGCGCCGAGACGCCGCGCGAGCGGGCGACCACGTCCTTCACGTCCGCCGTCATCTTGCCCTCGAGCTTCAGGCCGAAGCTCTTGGCGTGGTTGGCATTGTCGAGGATCTCGGCCGAGCGCAGCAGCGCCTTGGTCGGGATGCAGCCCCAGTTCAGGCAGATGCCGCCCAGGTGCTCACGCTCGACGATGGCCGTCTTCAGGCCGAGCTGCGCCGCGCGGATCGCGGTCACATAGCCGCCCGGGCCCGAGCCGATGATGATGACGTCGTAGGACGTGCCGCTCATGAAAAATCCTCCAGCTCGGACGGCGGGGCGCGGGATTGGCGCGCGCCGGCTGCCGCCCGGATATGGCAAAGGGCTAAAAGGACCGGCGGCGACCGGGGGATCTCCCGGCCGCCGCCAACGGTCATACCAGCATCGACATCGGGTTTTCGATGAACTGCTTGAACGCCTTGACCAGCTCGGCGCCGAGCGCGCCGTCGACAGCGCGGTGGTCGGTCGACAGCGTCACCGACATCACCGTGGCGATGGCCAGCTCATCGTTCTTCACCACGGCCCGCTTCTCGCCCGCGCCGACCGCCAGGATGGTGGCATGCGGCGGGTTGATCACGGCGGCGAAGTCCTTGATGCCGAACATGCCGAGGTTGGAGACCGAGGTGGTTCCACCCTGGTACTCCTGCGGCTGAAGCTTGCGCGTGCGGGCACGCGCGGCCAGGTCCTTCATCTCGTTGGAGATGAGCGACAGGGGCTTTTCCTCGGCGCGGCGGATGATCGGCGTGATCAGCCCCCCGTCGATGGCGACCGCAACGCCGACGTCCGCGTGCTTGTGAACAAGCATGCCGCCGTCGGTCCAGCTGGCGTTGGCCATCGGAACGGCCTTGAGCGCCAGCGCATGCGCCTTGATCACCATGTCGTTGACCGAAAGCTTGTAGGCCGGCTTGCCGTCCTTGTCCTTCGGCGCGGCGTCGTTGAGCTGGGCGCGCAGCGCCAGCAGCGCGTCGAGCTCGCAATCCACCGTCAGGTAGAAATGCGGCACGGTCTGCTTCGATTCCGTCAGCCGCTTGGCGATGGTCTTGCGCATGTTGTCATGCGGCACGACCTCGTAGGAGCCTTCCTCGAAGAGCTTGAGGATCTGGCTGTCGGCCATCCCGGCCGGGGCCGTCGCCTTCGGCGCCTCGGCGGCGGTAGCCTTGTCCGCCTTCGGAGCCTCCGCGCCCTTGCGCGCGGTGCCCGACTTCAGCGCCTCGTCAACATCGCGCTTGACGATACGTCCGTGCGGGCCGGAGCCCGTCATCGCGGCAAGGTCCAGCCCGCCCTCGGCGGCAAGACGGCGCGCGAGCGGCGAGGCGAAGATGCGCCCGCCATCCTGTGCGCTCGGCGGCGGCGGGGCCTTGGCCGGCTCCTCGCCGGAGGCGACCGGTCCCCGATCGGCGGCCGGCTTGTCCTCGGACGCCGTCGCGGGGGCCTCGTCCTTGCCGGACGGCGCCTCGCTCCCGGAAGCCTTGGGCCCGCCGTTGTCGTTGCCGACGCCGTCGAGCGCCGAGGCGTCCTCGCCCTCTTCCAGCAGCAGCGCAATCACCTCGTTGACCTTCACGCCCTGGGCGCCGGCCTCCACGAGGATCTTGCCGACGGTTCCCTCGTCGACGGCTTCCACTTCCATGGTCGCCTTGTCGGTCTCGATCTCGGCGATCACGTCACCGGAGGAAACGCTGTCGCCTTCCTTCACCAGCCACTTGGCCAGGTTGCCCTCTTCCATCGTCGGCGAGAGGGCCGGCATCAAAATCTTGATCGGCATGGCTTGGTCCCCCTCAGGCCGTGTAGGTGACGGCTTTCACCGCGTCGATGACTTCCTTCACCGACGGCAGCGCCAGCTTCTCGAGATTGGCGGCATAGGGCATCGGAACGTCCTTGCCGGTCACGCGCAGGATCGGCGCGTCGAGCCAGTCGAAGGCCTTCTCCTGCACCTGATAGCCGATCTCGGCCGAGACGGAGCACATCGGGAAGGCTTCCTCGACCGTCACCAGACGGCCGGTCTTCTTCACCGAGGCGAGCACCGTGTCGATGTCGAGCGGGCGAATGCTGCGCAGGTTTACGACCTCGGCCGAGATGCCCTGCGCCTCCAGCTCCTCGAGCGCCTTCATGACGTAGGTCATGCCGATGCCCCAAGAAACGATGGTCACATCCGTACCGGCGCGCTCCACCTTGGCCTTGCCGATCGGCAGGACGAAATCCTCGACGTCCGGCAGATCGAAGGTCTGGCCGTAGAGGATCTCGTTCTCGAGGAAGATCACCGGGTTCGGATCGCGGATCGCCGCCTTGAGCAGGCCCTTGGCATCGGCCGCCGACCAGGGCTGCACAACCTTGAGGCCCGGAACATGGGCATACCAGGCGGCATAATCCTGGCTGTGCTGCGCGCCGACACGCGCCGCCGCGCCGTTCGGCCCGCGAAACACGATCGGCGCGCCCATCTGGCCACCCGACATGTAGAGCGTCTTGGCGGCCGAGTTGATGATCTGGTCGATCGCCTGCATGGCGAAGTTGAAGGTCATGAACTCGACGATGGGACGCAGGCCCGCCATCGCCGCGCCGACGCCGAGACCGGCGAACCCGTGCTCGGTGATCGGCGTGTCGATCACGCGGCGCGCGCCGAACTCGTCGAGCAGCCCTTGCGAGATCTTGTAGGCGCCCTGGTATTCGGCGACTTCCTCGCCCATCAGGAACACATCGCCGTCGCGGCGCATTTCCTCGGCCATGGCATCGCGCAGGGCCTCGCGAACGGTCGACTGGACCATCGGCGTGCCTTCGGGGACGTCGGGCTCGCTGGCCGCGGGCGCCGCCGGGGCGGCAGGCGCTGCGGGAGCGCTGGCCGAAGCCTCCTCCGCCTTGCCCTGCGCCTTGGGCGCTTCGGCGGCCTTCTTCGGTGCCGCGTCGAGGGCGGAGGCGTCCTCGCCTTCCTCGAGCAGCAGCGCAATCGGCGTGTTGACCTTGACGTTCTCGGTGCCCTCGGCGACCAGGATCTTGCCGAGCGTGCCCTCGTCGACCGCCTCGACTTCCATCGTCGCCTTGTCCGTCTCGATTTCGGCGATCACATCGCCGGCCGATACGGTGTCACCTTCCTTCTTCACCCATTTCGCCAGGGTGCCCTCTTCCATCGTCGGCGAGAGGGCCGGCATCAGAATATCAATCGGCATCTTTGCGCCCCACCCTTAGAGGAGAATGTCGGTGTAAAGCTCGGACGCATCCGGCTCGGGATCGGTCTGTGCGAATTCCGCCGCCTCGGCGACGATCTCGCGAACCTTCTTGTCGATCGCCTTGAGGTCGTCCTCGCTTGCCCAGCCCTCGTCCAGAAGACGCTTGCGCACCTGCTCGATCGGGTCGTGCTCGGTGCGCATCTTCTGCACCTCCTCCTTGGACCGGTATTTCGCCGGATCCGACATGGAGTGGCCGCGGTAGCGATAGGTGATCATCTCCAGGATGTAGGGCCCCTTGCCCGAACGGCAGTGCTCAAGCGCCTTTTCGCTGGCCGCCTTGACCGCGCGTACGTCCATGCCGTCGACCTGCTCGCCGGGAATGCCGAAGGAGGCGCCGCGATGCGAAAGGTCCGTCGTCGCCGAGGCGCGCTCGACGCTGGTGCCCATGCCGTATTTGTTGTTCTCGATCACATAGACCACGGGAAGCTTCCAGAGCTCCGCCATGTTGAAGCTCTCGTAGACCTGCCCCTGGTTGCTCGCGCCGTCGCCGAAATAGGTCATCGAGACGGCGCCGTTCTCGCGGTAGCGGTTGGCGAAGGCGAGGCCGGTGCCGAGCGAGACCTGCCCGCCGACGATGCCGTGGCCGCCGTAGAACTGCTTTTCCTTGGAGAACATGTGCATGGAGCCGCCCTTCCCCTTGGAATAGCCGCCCCGGCGTCCGGTCAGTTCGGCCATGACGCCCTTCGGGTCCATGTCCATGGCGAGCATGTGGCCGTGATCGCGGTAGCCCGTGATCATCTGGTCGCCGTCCTTCGATGCCATGCGCATCCCGACGACGACGGCCTCCTGGCCGATGTAGAGGTGACAGAAGCCGCCGATCAGGCCCATGCCGTAGAGCTGGCCGGCCTTTTCCTCGAAGCGGCGGATGAGGAGCATGTGCCGATAGGCCTCGAGCTCCTGTTCCTTCGTGAATTTCTCGATCTCCGGAGCGGACTTGGCCGCCCCCCCGCGCGATCCGCCGGCGCCTTTCGCGCGCGCGCCGGCGCTCTTTGCTGACGATGCTGCCATATCCCTCGCCTCACATTGGCGTTCCTGTTTCGGAACGGCGTTTCCCCGACGCTAGGCTAGCGGAAGCCGAGCGCTTGTGGAAGTGAAATGGGGCGGGCTCGCGGGTATGTCAAACACACACTAAGTGATTGTCAAAAATAACGAATTCAGAGATTAACAGAAAATCCGTTAAGTCGACCTTTTGAACTGAAATCGAGTAAAATCAGTTGCGAGGCCGGGGGCGCAGGATCGCCAGTTCCTGGGGCTGCACGAGGTTCAGGCTCTCTCGCGCGCGCTCGTCGATCATGTCCGGATCGAGGCTTTCTGGCCGAAGCAGCATGACCCGGCGCTGCAACTCCTCGCGCTCGGCCGTAAGGTGGGTGAGCTCCTTCTCGAGCTCCGCATAGCGGTGCTCGATCCGCGCCTTGCCGACGAGACCAAGCTCACCGTTAAGGGCATGGAATCCGAAATATCCGACGAGGGCAAGCGCGAAGACCGGAGCCGTGAGGCGCTGGCGGAAGGTCTTGCGACGGTAGCGGGTGGCACTGAAGGGCACTTTGGACGAGACCTGACTGAATACGAACCGTTCTCTCCCGCCAGTGTGGCCCAACAGGCTTAATGGTTGGTTTCCGTTTCGCGAAACGCACGCCCCGCACGCCACCTGCCCCCCCAACGTCCACAGCAGCCGACCCGCCGCTGCTCGCCTACACCGCCGGTTGCCACATCGCCGGCCACCGTCCTCATCTCTGCCCCCCACATAGCCAGCCATCGCATCGCCGGCCGCGCGCCCCGCACCACCGTCACCCCGGGCTTGACCCGGGGTCTATTGGCTCCCACAGCGCCCGCAGTACGGGCTCCGGAACCTGCGGAACGCACCGGGCGAACCAGCCGCCGCCTCGACCGCCACAAAGTGGATTGGGTCCCGGGTCAAGCCCGGGATGACGTCTGTGAGATCTGCCGCAGCCTACCGCGCCGCAGCCCCCCATGCGACCGCACACGGCTCGCCCGCATCGCCGTCACCGCCCACATCGCCGGCCGCCACATCGCCGGCCACCGCCCTCATCGCTGCCCCCCACATCGCCGGCCATCGCATCGCCGGCCGCGCCCCCGCACCACTGTCACCCCGGGCTTGACCCGGGGCCTATTGGGTCCCGCAGCGCCCGCAGTACGGGCTCCGCATCCTGCGGAACGCACCGGGCGAACCAGCCGCCGCATCGCCGGCCGAGGCCCCCGCACCGCCGTCACCTCGGACATGCGGGAGCCCAATCGGTTCCCCGCCCGTCACTGCCCCGCCCGTCACTCCACAGTGACGGATTTCGCCAGGTTGCGCGGCTGGTCCACGTCGGTGCCCATGAAGACGGCCGTGTGATAGGCGAGCAGCTGCACCGGCAGGGCAAAGATGATCGGTGCCGTGAAATCGGGCGCGTCGGGCAGCACGATGGTCTTCCAGGTCGGCGCGCCGCAGGCTTCGCGGCCCTTCTCGTCGGTGATGAGCACCACCTTGCCGCCGCGCGCGGCGACTTCTTCCATGTTCGACACGGTCTTCTCGAACACCGCGTCGAAGGGCGCGATGACGACCACAGGCACGTCCTCGTCAATCAGCGCGATGGGCCCGTGCTTCAGCTCGCCCGCCGCATAGCCCTCGGCGTGGATGTAGGAGATCTCCTTGAGCTTCAGCGCCCCTTCCATGGCCAGCGCGAAGCTGGTTCCGCGTCCGAGGTAGAGCACGTCGCGGGCGCGCGACAGCGGCTGGGCGAGCTGCTCGACCTCCGCCTCGCAGGCCAGCGCCCGGTTCAGCGCGGCCGGCACTTCCGCGAGCTGACGCACCAGACGGAAGGCTTCGGCGGCGTCGATCGTGCCTCGCTGGCGGCCGGCATGGATCGCCAGCGAGGCAAGCACGGCGAGCTGACAGGTGAAGGCCTTGGTCGAGGCGACGCCGATCTCGCGCCCGGCGATGGTCGGAAAGATGAGGTCCGCCTCGCGGGCGATGGTCGATTCGGGCACATTGACGATGGCTGCCGTGGTGACGCCATTGGCCTTGCAGTAACGCAGCGAGGCGAGCGTGTCGGCGGTCTCGCCCGACTGGGAGACGAAGAGCGCCAGATCGCCCGGCCCGACAGGCGCCTCACGGTAACGGAATTCCGAGGCGACATCGATGTCGACCGGCAGACGTGCCACCTTCTCGAACCAGTATTTGGCGACGAGGCCGGCGTAATAGGCCGTGCCGCAAGCGGAGATGATCAGCCGGTTGATCCCGGTGAAGTCGAGAGTGCCCGCCCCTTCCAGCACGGTCTCCATCTTCGTCAGGTCAAGGTAGCGCGACAGCGTGTGGCCGATGACCTCCGGCTGCTCGTGGATCTCCTTGGCCATGAAATGGCGGTAGTTGCCCTTGTCGACCGCAAGCGACACGGCCTGCGAGGAAACCATCGGGCGCTCGACCACGGCGTCGGAGGCATCGCGGATCGTTGCCCCGGCGCGCGTCAGCACGACCCAGTCGCCTTCTTCCAGATAGGTGATGCGGTCGGTGAAGGGCGACAGAGCGATGGCGTCGGAGCCCAGGAACATCTCGCCATCGCCGTGGCCGATGGCAAGCGGCGAGCCGCGCCGCGCGCCGATCAGCAGATCGGGATGGTCTTCGAAGAGGAAGGCGAGCGCGAAAGCGCCCTGCAGGCGCGGCAGCACGGCGGCGACGGCCTGCTGCGGGCTGGAGCCGGCAGCGATCTCGCGCGAAACCAGATGGGCGACCACCTCCGTGTCGGTGTCGCTGGAAAGCACCGCGCCGGCGGACAGGAGCGCGCCGCGCAGGGACAGGTAGTTCTCGATAATGCCGTTGTGCACGACGGAGACGCCGGGGGCGGAATGCGGATGGGCATTGGCCTCCGTCGCCGCGCCATGGGTCGCCCAGCGGGTGTGACCGATGCCGGCCTCACCGGCCAGCGGCGCCCGCTCGAGCTTTTCCTGCAGGTTGCGCAGCTTGCCCGGCGCACGGCACCGCGCCAGCTTGCCGTCGCACAAGGTGGCGACGCCGGCCGAATCATACCCCCGGTATTCGAGACGCTTCAGCGCATCGACGATCTGCCCCGCAACAGCGCCCTTCCCCAGAATGCCGACAATTCCGCACATGAATGTTCGTCTCCGCGTTCGGGCGCCCGTCGCGCCACAACTCAACCTTCGCGGACAGCCATAGCGAAGACGGCGGGCCGACGCACAATCAAAACCTGTTTCACTTCGTGACAGCCAATTGCAAAGAAAGAGGCAACGCCGCGGCGGGATGCGGCAAGAGCGCAACGCGGGGCGACTTTCGCACCCCCACGCCGCCGGATTTAAGGCTTGTTAACCTTGTTGAGCCTCTTCTAGGTTCGACTTGGATCAGGCCCGGGGCGGGTTTTCGTGAAACGGCAAGACCACGGCGACGACAACTCTCCGCGCAAGGGCGGTAGAAGCGATGCCGGCTGGGTGGCCCTGTGGGGCTCCGCGGCCGCGTTGTCGGCCGTCATCGGTCTGTCCTCCCTGTACTTCGGCCAGAACATCGAGCACCGCCGCGAGGGCACGCGCACGGCCGCCGTGCTGCTGCCGCCGCCAGGCGATGTCACGTCAACCGCCTCGATCGGCCGCAGGTCCGCCGACGGCACGCGCATCGAGGTCTATCCTTCCTCCGGTGGGGTCGAGGGCGAGCAGGCGCGCCGCCGACTGACCGCGGAGGTCGATGCCCTGCGCCGGGAGGTCGCCGAACTGCGCCGCACGATGGCGGTGCTACGCGAGGGCGCGCGCTTCCCTGACATCCCGCGCGAAGGTGACAAGATCCCGCGCGAGGGTGACAAGGCGCGCACCGGCGACGGCAAGACGTCGGAAAAACGCTCACAGATCAAGGCGCCCGCGAAAGAGACCGCCGCGAAGGCCGCCGCCGTCTCGGCAAAGCCTGCGAGCAAGGTCCCCTCCCCGACGGCCGATGCCGGCCGGACGACGGCCAGCGCCGGCAAGGCGGTTGCCGGTCGCGCCTCGCCCCATCCAGGCAGCACCGACGGGCCCGCCACCACAGGATCCATCGCCCGCGACGCCAAGGCGTCCGCCGCCACGGCGGAGCCGGTTCAGGAAAACTTTCAGGACAGGCTCGACCGCGCCGTGGTGGCGGCCGTCGGCAGTCCGACGCCGGTCGAGACGATCCCGGCGCCGCGCGCCGAAAGAAACGCCCGGCGCATCGACGCCGACGGGCCCACCGGTGACGGCGACACCACCGCGTTCCGCTTTGTCCACGAAAATCCCGAAGCGACGGAAATGTCACGCCCCGCGCCGGAGAAGGACACCCGCCTCGTTGAAAAGGCGCTGCCGGAGACCATGCGCAAGCCGGTGCGCATCGTCGCGCTGCCCGGAGCTTCCGGGTCGGACGCGGTCGGCTCGATTCCCCGCCCGCTTGAAAAGCCGGTCGCGACCGCGACAGACGCCGCCGCAGTCTTGCCGGTGGCCGGTCCGGCCCCGGCGCTGACGGTCGGGCGCGCCGCCGGCCGCATTTCCGGCGCCGAGAGCGGGCGCATCGCCCGCACGGATTTCGCCATCGAGCTTGGCCGTTTCGACAGCGCCGCCGATGCGGATGCGGCCTGGAAGAAGCTGATCTCCGGCGCGACGAAGATCCCGGGCGAGCTGGCCCATCGTCTGGTCGAGACGGAAACCGGCGGCGCCCGCCTGCTCGCCGGCCCCTTCCCCAATGCCGCCGACGCCGCGACCGCCTGCGCCTTCCTCGCCGCGCCCGATCTGCCCTGCCGCCCCGTTGCCGATCCGAGACCGGAGAGCCTCGCAGCCGTGCGCTGAGCGCATGCCGCCTCTCGCGCGGTGGTCTTTAAAGCCTCCCCGAAAACCGTTAGCGTCTGCGCTCTCCCGACGCGCGCGCCGCGTCCTCTCCTTCTCGTGCAAACCGTCAGGACAGCATGATCGACCTCAAGGACCCTCGGCACAGGGCCTATGCCCTGCTTATCGTCATGCCGGTCTTCTTCTCTTCCAACCTGGTCATCGGCCGCGCCGCCATCTCCACGGTTGAGCCCTGGACGCTGGCGTTCCTGCGCTGGATCCTCGCCTTCGCGATGCTGCTGCCCTTCGCGCTCGCCGGCATGCGCGCCCACCGCGAGACGCTCCAGCGCGAGTGGACGACGCTCGGGATCATGGGCATTCTCGGCATGTGGATCTGCGGGGCCGGCGTCTATTTCGCGCTGAACTACACGACGGCCTCCAATGCGACGCTGATCTACACGTCTTCGCCGGTTCTCATCCTGCTGCTGGAATGGCTGTTCCGGGGGCGGAGGATCGGCACGCGCGAAGGGCTCGGCATCCTGCTCGCCATCGCCGGGGTGGTGTTGATCGTGGTCAAGGGCTCCCTGGCGACGCTGCTGGCGCTCGAGCTCAACGCCGGCGATGTGCTGATGGCGCTCGCCGCCATGGCCTGGGCGGGCTATTCGGTGCTGTTGAAGCGGCCAGCCTTCGCCGAAGTGCCGACGCTGTCGCTCTTTGCCACGCTCGCCGCCGCCGGCGCGCTGACGCTGCTGCCCTTCACGGTCGTCGAGATCGCCGAAACCGGCCGTTTCCCGGTTCACGCCGATGCCTGGATCTCCATCCTCGGCCTCGCGCTCGGCGCCTCGGTTCTCGCCTTTTCGACGTTCCAGTACGGAGTGAAGGTCGTCGGCCCCTCAACCACCGGGCTCTTCATGTACCTGCTGCCGCCCTATGGCGTGCTGATGTCGGTCGTCTTCCTCGGCGAGGAGCTGCACCTCTATCACTTTGCCGGCTTCGCATTCATCATGGCGGGCCTGATCCTGGCCACCGCTCCGCGCCGCTTGATTGATCGGATGCGCGCGCTTCTGCCGGAAATCCCGGCGCGTGACAAGCGTGCACAGCAGGCTGGAGCGGATTGAAATCCATGCAAAAAGGCCGGCGGTGATACACCGCCGGCCTGAAGGCTTGCAAAAGCAGCCGATAGAACTTTACCGGCTAATTTGTTTCCAAGGTGCGTTGTGAAACACCTGCGTCAATCGACGTTGACGCCAGCCGTCTCGTCGTCGCCGGCGTCCGGCGTCACGTCGATGATGCGCGCGCGCTTGGTGATCTTCACCTCCGCCTTGCAGTCGCTCATGCAGGGCTCGGCCTTCGTCGCCAGCGGTGTGTCGGGCCGGTCGTCGTCGGTGAAGCCACCCTCGTTCGGCATGCGGATCGTGGAGAAGTTCTCCTTCGACAGCTCGAACTCCTCATCCGTCACCACGTCATTCATGTAGAGCAGATAGGCGACGATGGCGTAGGTCTCGTCCGGTGTCAGGCTCTGGGCATCGCCAAAGGGCATGGCGCGGTGGATGTAGTCGTAGACCGTGGAGAGATACGGCCAGTAGGAGCCGATGGTCTTGACCGGGTTGTCGCTCTTCAGCGTCCCCTGTCCGCCCGCCAGCACCGGCCAGCGCCCTGCTCCTTCCGCGAAGTCGCCGTGGCAGGCCGCGCAACGCTCGGCGAAGAGCGCATCGCCCTCGCTCACCGTGCCGCGGCCCTCCGGCAACCCCTGGCCGTCGGGGCGCACATCAATGTCCCAGCCGGCGATCTCCGCCTCGCTCGCCCTGGTACCGAGGCCGAGCTTTCCGGCCGCGACCGGCCCGGCGGCGGCAACCGCCAGCGTCAGCGCCGAGGCGGCGAATGCCTTACGAAATCTCGACATTTTCAACACTCCCGTTCTCCGCCACATGCCAGGTCTGGATGCCGTTGTTGTGGTAGATCGAGTTGGTTCCGCGCACCGCGCGCAGCTCGTTCTTGGTCGGCTGCACATAGCCGGTGTCATCATAGGCGCGCGACTGCAGCAGCAGGTCGGATCCGTCCCAGTCGAACTCGAGATAGAAGCGGTGCAGCGCCTTGGGCAGGCTCGGTCCGTCGATGCGTGCGCGATGCCAGTTCTTGCCGCCATCGAGCGTGACATCGACGCGGGTGATGCTGCCGCGCCCCGACCAGGCCAGACCGGTGAGCACCGTCTGGCCCTTGCCATGGACGATGGGCGCCTGCGGGCTCGGACTGGTGATCACCGACTTGGCGTCCATCAGCCAGGTGAAGCGGCGCGCCCGGCCGTCGGCCATCAGGTCGGTGTACTTGGAGGTCTCCTCGCGGGCATGCCACGGCTCGTCGCCCACCTCGATGCGGCGCAGCCACTTCACCCACATGTTGCCTTCCCAGCCAGGCACCACGAGGCGGGCGGGATAGCCCTGCTCGGGCCGCAGCGCCTCGCCGTTCATCTTGAAGGCGACCATGCAGTCATCGAGCGCCTTTTCCATCGGGATCGAGCGGTTCATGGCGGAGGAATCGCCGCCCTCCGGCATGATCCAGCGGGCATTGGTCTTCAGCCCCGCCTCCTCCAGCAGATAGCGCAGCGGCACGCCGGTATACATCACGCAATGGACCATACCATGGGTGAACTGGCAGCCGTTGAGCTGGGCGCCGCGCCATTCCATGCCCGAGTTCGCCGCGCATTCCAGGAAGTAGATGCGGTTTTCGCGCGGGAAGCGCTTCAGGTCCTCCAGCGTGAAGATCAGCGGCGTGTCGACCAGGCCGTTGATCATCAACCGATAGTCGGTCGGATTCATGTCGGCGACGCCGCCGTGATGGCGCTCGAAGCACAGGCCGTTCGGCGTGAGGATGCCGTCGAGCTCGTGCAGCGGCGTGAAGTTCACCGAGCTCTCGCGCGAGGCCGTCAGCCATTCGACGCTGCGGCGCACCACATGCGCCTCGTGCTCGGAGGGCACGCCGTAAGGCGCCGCGTCGACGCCGGCGCCGAGATAACGGCTCCAGTCGGCCACATTCGGCGGAAGATTGTCGGGGTTGGCCTCATTCGCCCGGGCGATGCCGCCCGTTGCCGCCAGCCCGCCGGCGGCAAGCCCCGCCTTCAGCAGCAGGCGGCGCGACGGATCGGCGGGCGTCTCCCCGGAATTTCGCGATCTGGACATGTTCCACTCCGGCTCTCGCGTTTCAGATTTACAATTTCAGATACGTGAACATTAAAGACGGATTCCGCACCCCTTCGGGCGCGGATTTCAGATGCCGGTGACCTTCACCGACCTGTTGGGTTCGAGCGTGACGGTGCTGCGATCCTTGAGATGGGCCTCGACCACATCCCAGATCGCCGGCCCCTCGGTGCCTTCATTGACGCTGGCCCAGCCGGCGACGACATAGCTGCGCGAGGCGTCGATGGGGGTGCCGTCGGCCAGCAGCGTCATGTCCGAGATGCGGCTTCCGATCTCCCTGGTCGGGTCGATCGCATAGCCCATTCCGCCGACGCGCACCATGTCGCCACCCTGCTGGTAGTAGGGGTCGGCGTTGAAGAGATTGTCGGCCACATCCTCAAGGATGTCCTTCAGCGTCGCGCCGGTCATCTCGTTGCGGTAGACGGCCGGATAGGTCATCGAGACCGCGTTGTGCAGGTCCTCCACCCGGATCGCCTCGCCCGAGGGCACGCTGGTGCCCCAGCGGAATCCCGGCGACAGGGCGATCTCGGCCTCGCGCTGCTCCAGCAGCGCCTCGCAGATCAGGTCGTCGAAGGTTCCGTTGAAATTGCCGCGCCGGTAAAGCAGCGTGTCGGTGGTGGCCAGCTCGCGGGCGAGTTCGTCCGCATAGGGCGCGCGCACCTTCTCCACCAGCGCGGAAATCTCCGCGTCCGGTGCGATCACGTCGGAAAAGATCGGGATCAGCTTGTAGCGGTAATCCTTCACCTCTCCATCCCGCACATCCAGATCGAGGCGGGAAAGGAACTTGCCGTTGGAGCCGGAGGCAACCAGCAGCGTCTTGCCGACCAGCACGGGCTCGGGCAGCGCGTCATGGGTGTGACCGGTCAGGATGACGTCGATGCCGGTCACCCGCGACGCCAGCTTGCGGTCCACGTCGAAGCCGTTGTGGGAGAGCAGAACCACCACATCGGCCCCCTCCTCGCGCGCCGCGTCCACATTGGCCTGCACGTCCTCCTCGCGAATGCCGAAGGACCAGGTCGGGATCATCCAGCGCGGATTGGCAACCGGCGTGTAGGGAAAGGCCTGGCCGATGACGGCGATGCGCACGCCGCCGCGTTCGTAGAGCCGGTAGGCCTCGAAGACCGCCTCATCCCACTCGGTGTCGCGCACGTTGCCGCCAAGGAAGGGATAGGGCAAGGCATCGACCAGTTCCTTCACCCGGTCGGCGCCATAGGTGAACTCCCAGTGGCCGGTCATCGCATCCGGCGCCAGCGCGTTCATCACCTCAATCATGTCCTCGCCACCGGTCTTGAGCGAGGTATAGCTGCCCTGCCACGTGTCGCCGCCGTCGAGGAACAGCGTGTTGGCCTCGCGCTCGGCGCGGATCGACTTGAGCACCGTGGCGATCCGGTCGACGCCGCCCATGCGGCCATAGGCCCGCGACAGCGCGTCGAAGTCGGTCGAGGTCAGCGCATAGGCTTCCGGCGAGCCGGGCTTGAGGTTGTAGAGCTTGAGGAAGTCGTCGCCGGTCACATGCGGCGGCAGTCCCTTGACCTCGCCGACACCGAGATTGGTGGAGGGTTCGCGGAACCAGATCGGCATGAGCTGGGCGTGGATATCGGTCAGATGCACCAGCGTGACATTGCCAAGCGGGCGGAAGCCGAGAATGTCGTCCTGGGAAAGCGCCTGCTGCGCCGCAAGCCGGGCCCAGTTGCCGAAGCCCGACCCGGCGGTCAGGGCGCCGGTGGCAACCGCGGCCATCAGGAATTCGCGTCTCGAGATCATCGTCGTCTTTCCGGTCTTCTGGTCCGCTCCGCCAGGCCCGTTGCGGGCTGGGTCGCCGATTTTCTGTCGTTCGAGGCACCCGTCGGGAGCGGGCGTGGCTCGCGGCACGCGAGCCCGGGCGTTGCGGTTCGGGCAAGGCAAGGCCGTTGCGTCGCAAGGACGCCCGACCGGTCTTGCCGGGTTGATCTTGTGCGGTCGAAGGCGGGACGCCTTCCCTCGGGCCGCGCGCCGGCAGCGGCAATGGCCCTGACGGATCGTTCGACCCTGAAGCGACCGGCCCGGGCTTGAGCCCGGTCCGGTCAGCGCGTCAGTTGCGCACCGCGGGCGTTTCCACCGAAAGCCCCGTGCCGCGCCAAGCGAGATAGGTCTCCAGCGCCACCAGTTCGTCAGAGCCGACGTCATAGGGCTTGGCGCGCGTGTCCTTGATACAGCCCTTCAGGCGGCGGTGCAGCGAGCCGAGCTTCTGCCACTTGAGCCGATAGGTCGGGAAGCCATTCGACTGCCCCTGGCTCAGGTGGTCGGCGCGGATGTACTTGCCGTTGTTGTCTTCGTGGCAGTTGGAACAGGCAAGATCGAGCTGGCCGGTGCGGGTGTAATAGAGTTCCTTGCCGCGATCCCACCAGCTCTGCATGTCGCCAGCGGCCAGGTCGAGCTGCACCGGCATGCCGCGCGACTGCAGGCCCACATAGGCCGTCATGCCGAGCATCTTGTCCGATTCCCACTTCCAGGCCTCGGCGCCCATGCGCTCGGTGCGGCAGGCATTGATCGTCTGCTCGAGGGTGAGCGGCTTGCCCGCGGCGTCGCTCCACTTCGGCATGGCGGCGCGCACGCCCTTCATGCTTTCCGAAGCGTCATCGTGACAGCTCTGGCAGGATTTTCCCGCCGTGCCGTCGACATTGGACCATTCGCCCTCACCGACCTCGACCATCAGGAAACCTGGATTGGTGAAGTCATCGAGTTCGAGTTCCTTGGTCTCCTCGGTCCGGAACTCGAAGCCGGAAACGACTTCATCGAGCGGGTGCCCCTCCGGCGCCTTCGCCCGCGTGACGATGGTGACGCCATCGATCTCCGGCATCGCCGCGTCCTCGGCCATGGCAGGACCGGCCGCGATCATGGCGGCGCTCGCGCATCCCGCCAGGATGATCCCCGGAAGCTTCCTCATTTGGCTTTCCCTCCAGCGCGAACCGGTCTCTGGCTCGTCTTGTTGCTCTTCGGCCTTCTGCCCGCCTGCCCGAGGCGGGCACGGCCGGTGCTCCCGACACCGGCCGTCTTGCAATCACTCGACGGCGATCTTCGATTCCGTCTCGTAGATCGATCCGTCGTCATCCACCCAGGTGAACTTGAACGTGCCGCTCTCCGGCACCTTCGCGTTGAACTCCAGATAGGGGTTGGCCGAGATCGCCGGATCGAGATCGCACGAGAACACGGGCTTGCCGTTGAACTCGCAGGTGAACTTGTTGATGATCTGGCGCGGGATGATCTTGCCGTCGGCGTCCTTGCGCTGGCCCGACTCCATCTTGTGCGAGATCAGCGTCTTGATCTGGATGACCTCGTCCTTCGATGCCTTCTTGGGCACCTTCACGCGGGGCTTGGAATTCGCCATGTCACGCTCCTTGCAGCGTTGAATTTCACGAAAGCAGGGGCAGCGCTCAGCCGCCGCAGCCGCCGATCGTCACCTTGACCGTCTTGCGATCCACATAGACCTTGCCAGTCGACGTCTTCGCCAGCGCGATCACGTCCTGCGTCTTGGCGAGCCGCATGCGGGTGGTGGCCTCGGCCGCGCCCGACATCGGCGTGAAGTGGAACGTGGCGACGCCCGGGGCCGGGTTGCCGGCGGCGAGCAGGATCACGTCCGTGACATGGTCCTCATCGGTCATCGGGCTGTCGACGCTCACGCCGACCGGGACCGTATTGCCGTTCTCAGCGATCTCGGGGGCCGTCAGCGAGACCGTTCCCTCCTCGGGGGCCGTGCCGCCGGTAAAGGCGTCGATCGCCGCCTGCACCTTGGCATCGTCCGCCAAGGCGAACGCCGGAAGTCCGGCGACGGTCAGCACTGCGGCTCCGGCACCCAGCGCGAGTGCCTGGCGTCGTGTCAATGTCATTTGCGTTTCCTCACGGGTTTGCCCGAAGCGGATGGCCGCTCCGGCGCGCCGGACGTCAGTCCTTCAGCGTCATCAGATAGGCGACCACGTCCTCGACCTGTTGCGCGGTCAGGATCGACTTGCCCTTGAAGTCCGACCCCACGCGGACGAAGCCTTCGTTGCGGTAGAAGGCCGGCATGATCGTGCCGTCGTAGACGTTCTTGGCGTTGACGATGATCAGCCGCAGCGCCGCCTGGTCCCAGCGGTCGGCGACGCCGTCGAGCGGAGGCCCGACATCGCCGTGGAACGGCTGGTCCGCCAGCGCTTCCGCCGTATGGCAGGCGATGCAGTTGCCAAGCTTGCGGTCGATCATCGCCGCGCGCCCGGCATCCGGATCACCCGCCACGCCGGTCAGCGACTTCGGGATCGTTCCATCGACGATGTCATAGGAGACCAGCTCTTCGGCGGAGGCCGCGGCAGCGCTGAGTACAAGCGCGCAGGCGATCCCCATACCCCGACGAATGAGGCTCATAGGCGTTGTTCCTTCCCTCTGCCGGTTGAACCGGTCATTATCTCTCTCTCCCGCCGTTGTGCCACGGCATGAGGGAAGCCTAGCAGCAATGCGAAGGGCGATCAATTCACATATTCAATTATGAGAATGCGTCATCGGATATGAACATGCGTCGGCGCGCGCGTCTCCTCGCCGCCGCGGAAACGGGCTGCGGCCGCTCAGCCGATGACGGCAAGTGCCGGAAAGGTATCGAGAAGCCAGAACGAGACACGCGCCATCTGACCGGTCATGAAAGCGAGACCGGTGAGAATCAGGAACACGCCCATCACCTTCTCCACCGTCGACATGTGCCGACGGAAGCGCCCCATGAAGCGCATGAACGGACCGGCGAAAAGACTGGCGACCAGAAACGGCACACCGATTCCCAGTGCATAGGCGGCCAGCAGCACCGCGCCGTGCAGCACCGAGGCCTCGCTGCCGGCGACGAACAGGATCGAAGCCAGGATCGGACCAACGCAGGGTGTCCAGCCGAAGGCAAAGGCAAGGCCGATCACATAGGCGCCGATCAGGCCGGCGGGCTTGCGGTCCACCTGAACGCGGGCCTCCCGGTAGAGAAACGCGATGCGAAAGACGCCGAGGAAGTGCAGCCCCATGGCGATGATCGCCACGCCGGCGATGTAGCCCAGCACCTGCATGTGCTGGGTCACGAACTGGCCGATGAAGGAGGCGCTCGCTCCCAGGGCGACGAAGACGGTCGAGAAGCCGAGGACGAAGGCCAGCGAGGCGAAGAAAATGCGGCGCGGATCGGCCTTCTTCTCGCCCTCCCCGGTCAGTTCGTCCAGCGAGACGCCGGCCAGGAAGCCAAGATAGGGGGGCACCAGCGGCAGCACACAGGGCGACACGAAGGACAGGAGCCCGGCCAGAAAGGCGCCGGCGATGGTCACGTCGTCAAACATTCATGCGCTCCTGTTTCACGGACGGCGTCCGGTGCGTCGGCAGCCGGAAGATCTCATTCCGGCCCGCGCGCCCGCAGCGTCCTCGCATGTCCGGCGCCCCGCGACAATGTGACAGCGAGTCGCCATTTCGTATTCTGACTTTTGCATATGAATCGCGTACCCTGTTATAAGCAAGCGGGAACACGAACCCGCCTCAACTTTGCGCGAGCGATGGACAGCCGTGACGAGAACACGACAGATTTTCGTAATTCTGGCTCTGATCTTGCTGGAATTGCCGCGAATTGGCGCCGCGACGGCTGCCGAACTGATCATGTTCGAACAGCGCGGCTGCGAATGGTGCGCGCGCTGGAACGCCGAGATCGGACCGATCTATCCGAAGTCCGACGAAGGGCACCTTGCGCCGCTTCGCCGCGTCGACATTCACGCGCCAATGCCGGAAGATCTCGCCTGGATGCGCGGCGAGCGCTTCACGCCCAGCTTCGCGCTGGTGCATGAAGGGGTCGAATACGGGCGGATCCGCGGGTATCCGGGAGAGGATTTCTTCTGGGGCCTGCTCGGCGAGATGGTCGCGCGGTTTCAGGCACGAAAGCCGGCCGGCGTGGACCCGGCGGGCTAGCCCGGCAAGCGGAATCAGATCTTGAGCGAATACGCCCAAGCCCTTGTTCCAACAAGGTTTCAGGCCACCCTAGGCCATTGATCGAATGAAGGAGAACTGCGTGGCACTTCCGCGCGTGGAGGATCTGGAATGCTCCTCCGAACTCGACAAGATCATCGACAACGCCCGCAAGGCGAGCGATTTCCTCAAGGCGATCGCCCATGAAAGCCGGCTGCTGATCCTGTGTATCCTCTCCGAGGGCGAGAAATCGGTCACCGAGCTTGAGGCGCTCCTGTCGCTTCGCCAGCCGACCGTTTCGCAGCAGCTCGCACGCCTGCGCATGGACAAGCTCGTGACCACGCGGCGCGAGGGAAAGACGGTATACTACAGCCTCGCCAACGAGGACGCTCGCAAGGTGATCGAGACCGTCTACGACGTTTTCTGCAGGGATTGATGCGAGAAGGCCAACAGAACTCATACAAATCAATGGCCTGACCGTATCCGGTGTTGCGTGGGGAGGCGCGGCGATGGATTTCACGACACCACAGGTGATGGCGGCCTGCGGCTTTGCCGGCGGCGCTGTCCTCGGGCTTGCCGCCCGCGCCGGCCGCTTCTGCGCGATGGGCGCGCTGGAGGACGCTTTCCTCGGGCACGACACGCGCCGTCTCAAGAGCTGGGCGCTCGCCATCGCGGTTGCCCTCGCCCTCACCCAGGTTCTCGCCCACGCCGGCATCCTTGACCTCCGGCACTCGATCTACCTGTCGCGCGGCTTTCCCTGGTTCGGCGCCATCCTCGGCGGACTGATGTTCGGCATCGGCATGGCACTGGTCGGAACCTGCGGTTTCGGCACGCTGGCACGCATCGGCGGCGGCGACCTGCGCGCCCTGGTCAGCTTTTTGGTGATGGGCATTTCCGCCTATATGGCGATGGGCGGAATCACCGGAATGCTGCGGCTGCGATTCGTCGAGCCGCTCACGGTCGCGCGCGAAACCGGCCCCGCCCTCGACGACATCGTCGACCGGCTGCTGGGCATCGACACCGGCCCCGTCATCGGACTTCTGATTGCCGCGGCGCTGGCGGTCTGGTCCTTACGCGGCGGCGCCGTCCTGGGCCGGAAACGCTATTGGATGAGCGGACTTGCGGTCGGTCTTGCGATCACCGGCGGATGGCTTGCGACCTGCGTTCTGGGGGCTGATCCCTTTGCCCCGCAGCGCCCCGTCTCCTTCACCTTCGTCCGCCCGCTTGGCGAGACCCTTGTCTATCTGATGACCTTCTCCGGAGCGACGCTCGATTTCGGCATCGGCTCGGTCTTCGGCGTTGTCGCCGGCGCTTTCGCCGGCGCGCAGATCCGGCGTGAATTCCGCTGGGAGGCCTGCGACGACGTTCGTGAGCTGCGCCGCCATATGGTCGGCGCCTTCCTGATGGGAACGGGGGGCATTCTCGCCTTCGGCTGCACGGTCGGCCAGGGTCTCACCGCCGCCTCGACGCTCTCGGTCTCCGCACCGGTGACCATCGCTGCAATCGCGCTCGGCAGCCGCCTGGGACTGCAATGGCTGATCGAGGGATCGCTCACCGGTCTGGCGGAACGTATGGGCCTGTCATGGCGCGGAGGGCGTGGCTGAGCGTTGTGGCAAGAGCGACTGAGACATCGAATTGAGGGCGACGCCGTCAGTCGGGCCTCAGCCGACCGTCACTCCGGCTTGCGTCCGCCCTGGATGACCTCAAGGAAATGCCGACGCAGAACGGCCTCGTCCTGCCCCTCGCGCAACCCCTGACGCCACTGATCGATCACAAGCCGCAACGCCAGTGTCTCGCGCGTATGCGGAAGCTGGCTGAGATAGTCGGTGAAGAAATCATCGAGCGCCAGCCGGTCGAGCGCGCCCTGCGCGATCAACCCGTGAATCAGCGCCATGGTCGCGGCGATGTGTCCCTTGAGGAACTCGAACTCCGCGCCGCTCGGCGTATTTCCGTCCGATCCGTCGGTCATTGCCGGCTCCAATTCCGTCAGAAAGGTCGGCATGTTCGCCGCGTTGCGACGGGCACGCACTGGCATCTGGAGACGCAAGACGGGTCTGGCCCGGCTCCTGTCGATCCTCCCGCCACCAACGGCTCGCTCTCCTCCACGAGAGCCATTGTAGACGGGCGACGATTATAAATAGTTAAACCGGTTGCAGGCAATGTCAGATCGCTACCGGAGCGATAAACAGCGGAAAACACAGGAAAACAGCAGCGGCCACGCGCCAGCGCGGTGCGGCACGCACGCTCTGGCCGACGGTGCTTCGAAAAGGAGGGAGTGGTGAGCCCGCAGGGGCTCGAACCCTGGACCTACTGATTAAAAGTCAGTTGCTCTACCAACTGAGCTACAGGCTCACGACGCGTTTCCTGTAACAACGCGCGCGGGCCAAGACAAGGGGGTATCGGCCGCTTCCCACAAATCCGGCACCCCGGCCGCGGATCGGGACAGGAAAATGCGCCACCCCGGAACGCGAAACGGGCAGGAAGCGCAAGCCCCCCTGCCCGTTCGAATCCTGGGAAACCGCGAGGCGCCGGCCCGATCAGGCCGGCGCGGCTTTCGCCGCTTCCGGGCTTTCCGGCTCGCTCTCGGCGTCGATGCCCTTGTAGATGCCCTTGGCCCGCTCGCGCAGGATCTGCATGACCACATAGAGCACCGGCACGAAGACGACGCCAAACAGGGTGGCAAAGGCCATGCCGCCGAAGACGGCGAAGCCGATGGCCTGCTGGCTGGCCGCACCCGCTCCGTTCGCCGTCAGCAGCGGGACAACGCCGAGCAGGAAGGCCAAAGCCGTCATCATCACCGCGCGGAACCGCAGATGCGCCGCCTTGCGCGCCGCCTCGCGGATGGAACGGCCGGCGGCGCGCTCCTCCATGGCGAACTCGACGATCAGAATGGCGTTCTTGGCGCCAAGGCCGACGAGCATGATGATGCCGATCTGCGTGTAGAGGTTCACGTCGCGACCGGTCACCATCACCGCCACAAAGGCACCGAGAACCGCGATCGACACCGTCAGCAGGATCGCCACCGGCATCGTCCAGCTCTCGTATTGGGCGACGAGGAAGAGATAGGCGAAGAGCACCGACAACAGCAGCACGAAGACGACAATCGCGCCCGAACCCTGCTGTTGCAGCGCAGTGCCGGTCCACTCGAAGGTGTAGCCGGAGGGAAGCGCTTCCTGCGCCGTCGTCGCCATTTCCGTCATGACCGAGCCGGTCGAAGCACCCGCCGTGGGCGAAGCATTCACCGACGCCGCGCGGAACATGTTGTAGCGGTTCAGGATCTGCGGCCCGAGCACCGTATCGACCTGGACCAGCGCGCGCAGCGGCACCATGTCGCCCGCCTGCGAGCGCACATAGAGCCGGCCGATGTCCTCCGGACGGTCACGGAACCGGCCCTCGGCCTGAATCATGACCTTGTAAACACGTCCGAAGAGGTTGAAATCGTTGACGTAGTAGGACCCGAGGTAGGACTGCAGCGTGCTGAACACATCCGTGATCGCCACACCCAGCAGCTTCGCCCGGGACCGATCGAGGTCAACGAAGAGCTGCGGCACATTGGCCCGGAAGGTCGAGTAGGCCTGCGCGACGGACGGCATTTGGTTGGACGAATAGACCATCGAGCCGATGGCCGATGCCAGGTCCTGCGGCGTGCCGCCGCCGGTCTGCTGCACCTTCATCTCCACGCCCGCGGTCGTTCCCAGACCCGGGATCGGCGGGGCGTTGAAGGCGATGATGTTGGCCCCCGAAATGGTCGAGAAATCCCGCCAGAGCTCGGCCAGGATCGCATCCGCACTGAGCGAGGGCGCCTCGCGCTGGTTCCAGTTGGTGAGCTTGACGATCACCATCGCGGTGTTGGTCGACAGGCCGGAGTTGAGGATCGAGAAGCCGTTGACGGTGATCACATGCTGGACGCCGTCGACCTTCTTGAGCCTGTCTTCCATGTCGGCGGTGATGACGCCGGTCCGCGGCAGCGCCGCGCCATCGGGCAGTTGCACATCGACCATCAGGTAGCCCTGATCCTCGAGCGGCAGGAAGCCCTTGGGCAGCTTGCCGTCGAGGAACACGATGCCGCCGACGGCGAAGGCAACCGCCAGAAGCCCGATGAAGGAGCGCGGCAGAAGGCGCGAGACAACGCCCACGTAGCCATCGCGCGCTGCCCCGATCACCTTGTCGAAGAGAGCGAAGATGCCCGTCGACGGGCCCTTGCGGGCGCGCAGGATGAGGCCGCAGAGCGCCGGTGAGAGCGTCAGCGCGTTGATCGAGGAGATCAACACCGACACCGAGATGGTGATCGCGAACTGGGAGTAGAGACGCCCGGTGATGCCGGGCATGAAGATCGTCGGAACGAAGACGGCAAGCAGCACCAGCGTCGTCGCGATCACCGGCGTGGTGATCTGCGTCATCGCCTTGACGGTCGCCTCGCGCGGCGAGAGACCCTCGTCGTTGATGATGCGCTCGACATTCTCGACCACGATAATGGCATCGTCGACGACGATGCCGATGGCCAGCACCAGCGCGAAAAGGCTGATGGTGTTGAGCGACATTCCCGCCGCCAGAAGCACCGCGAAGGTGCCGATCAGCGACACCGGAATGGCGATGGTCGGGATGATCGTCGCACGCCAGTTGCCCAGGAAGATGAAGACGACGGCGACGACGAGCGCGAAGGTGATGGCAAGCGTCATCACCACGTCGTCGAGCGAACGCTGCACGAATTCGGTCGTGTCGAAGGGAATGGCGTAGGAGAGATCGTCCGGGAACGACTTCGACAGTTCGTCGAGCTTGGCACGCACGCCATCGGCGACGTCCAGCGCGTTTGCGCCAGGCGCCTGGTAGACAGCGAGAACCGTGGAGGGACGGCCGTCGAAACGACCGTTGGCGGAATAGAACTGGGAGCCCAGATCGACCCGCGCCACATCGCCGACGCGCACCAGCGCACCATCCGCGCCCGTGCGCAGGATGATCTGCTTGAACTCCTCGGGCGTCGACAGACGTCCCTTGGCCTTCACCGTGTACTGGAACTGCTGCCCCTCGGGCACCGGTGGCGCGCCGATCTGGCCGGCGGCGACCTGCACGTTCTGTTCGCTGATGGCCGAGATGAAGTCGCCGGGCGTCATCTTCAGGCTCGACAGGCGATCCGGGTCGAGCCAGATGCGCATGCCATAGGCGAAGTCGGTCAGCACGTCGGCCTTGCCGACGCCCGGAATACGGGCGAGCGCGTCCTTCAGGTTGATCGACGCATAGTTCGCCATGAACACCTCGTCATAGGTGTTGTTCGGCGAATAGAGCGTGACCACGAGCAGCATGTTGGTGGAGGCTTTCTGCACCGTCACGCCGTTCTTGGTCACGTCCTGCGGCAGCATGCTGGTTGCCTGCGCGACGCGGTTCTGCACGTTCACCGTGGCGATGTCCGGATCCGTCCCGACCTCGAAGGTGACGTTGAGCGAATAGCTGCCGTTGTCGGTGCTGTTCGACGACATGTAGATCATGTTGTCGACGCCGTTGACCTGCTCCTCGAGCGGCGCCGCCACGGTTTCCTCGACCACCTGGGCGCTGGCGCCCGAATAGGTCGCGGAGACGCTTACCACCGGCGGGGTGATGTTCGGAAACTGCTCGACCGGCAGCGAGATGTAGCCGAGCACACCCGCGATGGTGATGACGATCGAGATGACCAGCGCGAATTTCGGCCGGTAGATGAAGGTCCGCGAGAACATCGGGGTCTACTCCACCGGCTTGGCGTCGGGGGCGGTCTGCACCGGCACGCCAGGACGGACCTTCTGCAGCCCGAGGGTGATGACCCGCTCGCCCTGCTGGAGCCCCTTGGTGACGACGAAATTCGTGTCCACCTGCTGGCCAAGCTCGACGTAACGCTGCTCGACAAGGTTCTTGTCGTTGACCGCGAGCACGAAGGCGCCGCGCTGGTCGCGCTGGATCGCCGCCTGCGGAATCACAAGCGCCTTCTGGCCCTTGGCGGCCTCGATCACCACCGTGACGAAGGTGCCGGGAACCAGCAGCAGGTTCTTGTTCACGAAGCGGGCGCGGATCGAGATCGTGCCGGTCCTCGAATCGACCGCGTTGTCGATGAAGACGATTTCACCGTTTTCGCCGTATTTGTCGCCGTTGGGCAGCACCAGATGCACGTCCGGAACATTCTCGGCGACCATGTCGCCGGCCTTGCCTCCGCCCTGCATCGTGTCGAGATAGTCCTTCTCGCTGATGGCGAAATTCACATAGACCGGCGCCTTGCTGACCAGGCGGGTGATCGGGCCCGAAGTGGGGCCGACGACGTCGCCGACGCTGAAGGCGGTCTTGCTGATCTGGCCGTCGAAGGGCGCGGAGATCTTGGTGTAGCTAAGGTTGAGCTCGGCGGTCTTCAGCCGCGCCTGGGAGGCGTCGACATTGGCGTCCGCCTGCTCCTTGGAGGCATTGGTCGCATCGAACTTGGCCTTGGAGATATGGCCCTTCTGGTAGAGGTCCGTATCGCGCTCGAGGTCGGCGGCCTGCAGCGCCGCGCTGGCCTTGGTGTTGGCGAGATCCGCCTCGGCGGACGCGACGGCTGCCTCATAGGAGGTCTTCTCGATGGTGAAGAGAAGCTCTCCCTTTTTCACCATCGCGCCGTCAGCGACGTTCTTTGTCTCAAGAAAGCCCGAAACGCGGGCGAGGATCTGCACGTCGTCGATCGCCTGGATCTGGCCGACGAACTCGACCGACTGACGCACGTCCTGCTCGACGGCGGCGGCGACGGAGACCGTCGGCGGCTGCGCCTTGGGCGCGGCGGTGTCGTCGGAAGGGCTGCACGCGGAGAGCAGCAGGAGCGCGAGCCCCGTCGCGGCCGCGGGCACCGACAGCTTAGGCATGGCAGACATGTATCGATCCGTCCCTTTTCAATTCGCCGGCAAGGCCTCGGGCGCGGACGCCTTGCGCCCGATCCCCCAGCCGGTTCCCGCAGAGGAAAGCCTACACGCGGGCGTCAGACAAAAACAAGCGCGACGCCATTGCCGTCGCTTGCGGGGATCCGAAGACCCTCCGGTGTTTCGCCATGGGCAATGCCCTGATCCGCGAGGCGTTCGCCAAGAGCGCGGCGGTCCGCCCCCTCGATCACCAGCGCCGCGATACGCAGTCCGTCCTTCGGTGCCGGAGCGCTGTCGCCGAAAAGCGCCGCGTAGGCCGCCGGCGTCAGCACGCGGATCTCGCCGCGCGGCGTCTCGACCGAAAGCCCGAGGCTGGTCGCGCGCATCTCGCGCACACCCGTGAAGGCAGAAAGAAACTCGTGTTGGGAGGCCGGTTCGTCGCAGGTCAGGACGAGGCTTGCCAGACCCTGCGCGCCATTGGCGTGGGTCATGTAGGCCCTGGACCAGAAACTCGCGGGGAAGCGGTTGCGGCAGGTGAAATAACCAAGCTCCGCGTCGAACGGGTTCTCGACGAAGGTGAGATCAAAGCCGACCTCGCGCTTCTCGCCCGTCTCCAGCTCCTGCGTCCGGCCGAAGGAAAAGGGCTCGAACACCTTGAGCCCGGCACGAAGGAAATCGTCCCGGTCGGCCTGCGGATCACCGCTCTCCAGCACGATCATCGATCCGCCCTCGCCGTGCGCGAGGAAATCGCGGTTGAACGCGCCGAAGGAGAAGACCCGCTCGGAGGTCTCGGGGATCATTGCCCCCTCGCCCACCGACAGCAGCTCGATGAAGAAACCGTCGAGCTGGACCAGACGGTTTTCCGTGCCCCAGGGGTGGCGCGCGCGCGGCGTCACGGTGAAGCCGACGCGCTCAAGGCGGCTGGCTGCCGCATCAAGATCGCGCACCGGCCAGACGAGATGATCGAGTCCACGCGCCCGCATGGGCTCCTCCAGGTCAAGAAGTGCCCGCGCCGGGACCGGCGCGGGAAGGCCGTCAGACCAGCCGGCTCTGCTCCATGGCCGCCGCGATGAACGAGGCGAACAGCGGATGCGGCTCGAACGGCCGCGATTTCAGCTCGGGGTGATACTGCACGCCGATATACCAGGGATGATCGTCGATCTCGACGGTCTCCGGCAGCTCCCCGTCCGGAGAGGTCCCCGCGAAGCGCAGGCCCGCCTCCTCCAGCCGCTGGCGATAGCCGATGTTGACTTCGTAACGATGACGGTGGCGCTCGGAAATCAGCTCGCTGCCATAGATCTCGGCAATCCGCGAACCGGCCTCGAGCCGCGCCGGATAGGCGCCGAGGCGCATGGTGCCGCCCATCTCGCCGTCGGAGCTGCGCACTTCCATCGTGTTGCCGCGCGACCATTCCGTCATCAGGCCGACGACGGGCTCAGGCGTCTCGCCGAACTCCGTCGAGTTGGCGTCCTTGATGCCGGCGAGATTGCGCGCCGCCTCGATGACCGCCATCTGCATGCCGAAGCAAATGCCGAAATACGGAACCTTGTGGGTGCGTGCGAATCGCGCCGCGGCGATCTTGCCTTCCGCGCCGCGCTCGCCGAATCCGCCAGGCACCAGGATGCCGTGCACGTTCTCAAGCCAGGGCGTCGGATCTTCCTTCTCGAAGATCTCGGAATCGATCCACTCGGTCCGCACCCGCGCGCCATTGGCGATGCCGCCGTGCACAAGCGCCTCGATCAGCGACTTGTAGGCGTCCTTGAGCACCGTGTACTTGCCGACGATGGCGATGGTCACCTCGCCCTCGGGGTTGGCGAGGTTTTCGGAAATCTCGGTCCAGCGGGTCAGGTCCAGCGCCGGCGCGCCGGTGATTCCGAAGGCCGAAAGCACCTCTTCGTCGAGGCCTTCCTCGTGATAGGCGATCGGCACGTCGTAGATCGACTTGACGTCATACGCCGGCACGATGGCGCTCTCGCGCACATTGCAGAACAGCGACAGCTTGCGCCGCTCCCCGTCCGGGATCTTGCGGTCGCAGCGCACCATCAGGATGTCGGGCTGAATGCCGATGGAGCGCAGCTCCTTGACCGAATGCTGCGTCGGCTTGGTCTTGAGCTCGCCCGCAGTGGCGATGAAGGGCATCAGCGTCAGGTGGATATAGACGGCATGGCCGCGCGGCAGCTCGTTGCCGAGCTGGCGGATCGCCTCGAAGAACGGAAGCCCCTCGATGTCGCCAACCGTGCCGCCGATCTCGCAGAGCACGAAGTCGAAGTCCTCGTTGCCGTCGAGCACGAAGGCCTTGATCGCATCGGTGACATGGGGAATCACCTGCACCGTGCCGCCCAGGTAGTCGCCGCGGCGCTCCTTGGCGATGATCTCCTGATAGATCCGCCCGGTGGTGATGTTGTCCTGCTTGTTTGCGGGACGACCGGTGAAGCGCTCGTAATGGCCGAGATCGAGGTCGGTTTCCGCCCCGTCGTCGGTTACGAAGCACTCGCCGTGCTGATACGGGCTCATCGTGCCCGGATCGACATTGAGGTAGGGGTCGAGCTTGCGCAGCCGGACCCTGTATCCGCGAGCCTGAAGAAGCGCTCCAAGGGCCGCAGACGCAAGCCCCTTGCCGAGCGAAGACACCACGCCGCCAGTGATGAAGATGTAACGCGCCATGGACAAATACCATATCGCTGCGGGCAGTGATTCGTCCGCCCGACACTGAGTTAACACACAAGAAAATGCCCCGCGAACCGCATCGCGGGGCATTCGTCGAGAAGCTTGTCGCCGGCAGGACCGGCAGCCGGCCCTTACTGGGCTGCGGGGACCTGAGGTCCGCTCGGCTGCGGCTCGGCCGGAGCCGGCGGCTTGAGCTGGTCAAGGACGCCGTTGCCCGTGCCCGTCGTGCCTGCGGCCGGCGCCACGGGGGCTCCGGGCGCGGCATCGAGGATCGAGGCCGGGCGGTCGCCCATGCGGGCAACGATCGCAAGCGCCAGCGACGTGGCGAAGAAGACAGCCGCGAGAACCGCGGTCGCACGGGTGAGCACGTTGGCGCTGCCGCGCGCGGACATCATGCCGCCGCCGCCCCCGCCAATGCCGAGCGCGCCGCCTTCCGAGCGCTGCAGCAGAACGACGAGCACCAGTGAAAGCACCACCATCAGGTGAACAACGATGAGAACGGTTTCCATCGACAACCAGTCTTTGAATTGGGGATTGCGCCGGGTTCTACACCAAGCCCGAGCGTCTTTCCACCCTTGTTCGTCCCCGAAAGGGGCACCATCTCGAATACCCCGTACCGCGCCCTCGCCGCAGACACGGCAAAGGCTCCAGGCAAGAGGCGCGAAAATCAACCGAGCGCGGCAACGATACCGAGGAAATCCGCCGCCTTCAGGCTTGCACCGCCCACCAGGGCGCCATTGACGTCGGCAACGGAAAGAAGTTCCGCGGCATTCGCCGGCTTCACCGACCCGCCGTAGAGCAGACGGATCGCGGAACCGGCCTCCCCGAAGCGCCCGATCAGTTCGCGGCGCATAAAGGCGTGCATCGCTGCGACATCCTCGACCGTCGGCGTCAACCCGGTGCCGATCGCCCAGATCGGCTCGTAGGCGACGACGAGATTGTCGCCATTACCGCCCTCGGGCAGCGACCCGGCGAGCTGGCGACCGACGACAGCCTCCGCGTCGCCCGCGCGGCGCTCGGCCTCGCTCTCGCCAACGCAGACGATGGCGACGAGCCCGGCCCGCCAGACCGCCTCGGCCTTGGCCTTCACCGCGGCGTCACCCTCGCCATGGTCGGCGCGGCGCTCCGAATGGCCGACGATGACCAGCGATGCGCCCGCGTCCTTGAGCATTTCCGCCGAGATATCGCCGGTATGCGCGCCGTTTTCGGCGGCGTGACAATCCTGGCCGCCGACCAGCAGGGGCGTGCCCCCTGCCGCATCGGCAGCACGCGCGACGAGCGTTGCCGGCGGGCAGATCGCCACATCGACCGTGGCGCCGGCGATGCCCGCGGCAACGGCCTCCAGCTCGGCGAGCGAGGCCGCAAGGCCGTTCATCTTCCAGTTTCCGGCGATCAGCGGACGAAGCGCGGTGGTCATGTGTCGTGTCTCCCAGGGGTCGGACCCGTCGTCGGATCCCTCTCGGCCGGATGCGGGCGAACGGCCAAGGGTGGCCTACCAGAAATTCCCATCCGATCAAGCCGAAGCGGGTGGATTTCGGCCCTCGCAGCGCCTTGCCCCGGCAGCCGCGCCTCTCTATGATCCGCCCTCCTCGGTACCGTCCTGCGGAACCGGCACCCTTTTTATCGCCCGAGAACGACGGAAGCCGCAATGCTCGATGCTCTGCGCAATGGCGCAAAGTCCTGGATTTCAAAACTCCTCATGCTGCTGCTCGTGATGAGCTTCGCCGTCTGGGGCATCTCAGGCAACATGCTGACGATCGGCAGCGACAAGGTGGCCACTGTCGGCGACGAAAGCGTGTCGCTGGAGCAGTTCGACCTGTCCTATCGGCGCGAGCTCCAGCGCATCGGCCGCAGCATCGGCCGACCGCTTTCGACCGTGGAAGGCGCATCCTTCGGGCTGCCGGGCCAGGTGCTTGGCCAGCTCGTGGCGGAAGCCGCGCTCGACCAGACGGCGGCGGATCTCAATCTCGGCGTCTCCAACGAGGAACTCGTCAGGCTGATCCAGAGCGCACCGTCGTTCCAGCGGCCCGACGCCGGCGGCTTCGACCGCGCCCTGCTGGCCCGCGTGCTTCAGGCAAACGGCATGAGCGAGGACGAGTTCATCGCCGAGCGCCGCCGCTTCGAGGAACGCAGGCAGATCGCCGATTCGATCAGCGGCGGCATCACCACGCCCTCGCCGATGCTGGAGGTCTTCAACCGGCACGCCAACGAGGAGCGCAAGATCGCCTATGTCGTGCTGCCGAAGTCATCGGCCGGCGAGATCGCCGATCCGGACGAGGCGGCGCTGTCGGCCTATTTCGACGCCAACAAGGCCCGCTTCGCGGCTCCCGAATACCGCGCGGTCTCGCTGCTGAAGCTGACGCCGCAGGAGATCTCCCGTCCCGATGAGGTGACGGAAGACGAGATCAAGCAGGAATACGAAGCCTCGGGCGACCGCTTTGGAGAGCCGGAGCGCCGCCACATCCTGCAGCTCACCCTGTCCGGACCCGATGCCAGGAAAAAGGCCGAGGCGCTGCTTGCCGAGGGCAAGAGCTTCGACGAGATCCTGACCGAGTTCGGCACCACCGCGGACCAGATCGACCTTGGTTCGCTGACCCGCGCTGAACTGGTCGACCCGGCCATCGCCGAGGCCGCCTTCGCGCTTGGCGAGGGTGAGGTTTCCGGCCTTGTCGAGGGCCGTTTCGCTCCTGTCCTGCTGCGCATCGTCGAGGTGACGCCGGCCCACAAGACGCCGCTTGCCGATGTCTCCGACGAGCTTCGCACGCAAGTCGCGCTGCGCAAGGCCGAGCGCGAGATTCTCGACCTGCACGACGAGATCGAGGATGCCCGCGCCGGTGGCGCGACGCTCGCCGAGGTCGCCGAGCGCTTCAAGCTGAAGCTTGAGACGCCCGCCGCCTTCGACAGCGACGGCAAGGGCGAGAACGGCCAGGCCGTCGAGCTACCGGACGTTCCCGAGCTGGTGGGAGATGTCTTCGAGAGCGACATCGGCGTCGAGGCCGATGTTCTGCAGCTCGGCCGCGACGGCTTCATGTGGTTCGAGGTCACAAAGGTGACGCCGGCCCGCGACCGTACGCTCGACGAGGTTCGCGCCGATGTCGTCGCCGCCTGGAAGGAGCAGGAGCGCGGCAAGAAGCTCGACGCCATGGCCGCCGAGATCGAGACCGCTCTCAAGGATGGCGGTGCGTTCGATCAGATCGCCGCCGGCAAGGGGCTGGAGGTCAAGACCGCGCAGGGCGTCAAGCGCGCCTCGACCGACACGCCGCTGCCCCAGGCTGCCGTTTCCGGTGCCTTCACCGGCCCTGTCGGCGTCTCCGGCGCCGCCACGGGTCCTGACGGCACCCGCTACGTCTACGTCGTGACCGATACGAGCGTCCCTGCGTTCTTCCGCGAGGCAGGCGAGATCGCCGCCCTCGACCAGCGGCTCGCGCAGGCGCTCCAGACCTCGGTCATTGGCCAGTACGTGCAGGAGCGCGAGAAGCGCCTCGGCGTCAGCTTCAACCAGGCCAACATCAACCGCGTCATCGGCCAGGGGGGCTGACGCGACCGCGCCCCGCACCAGTCGCGGGGCGCGCGCACGCGCGAGGGGAAAGACGATGAGCAACCTCAAGGCCCTGATCGCCAAGGTGGCCGACGGCAACGCGCTGACACGCGCCGAAGCACGCCAGGCATTCGACGTGATCATGTCGGGCGCAGCCACACCGTCCCAGATCGGCGGTTTCCTGATGGCGTTGCGGGTTCGCGGCGAGACCGTCGACGAGATCGCCGGCGCGGTGGCGACGATGCGGGCGAAGATGCTTCCGGTCACGGCTCCCGAAGATGCCGTCGACGTGGTGGGCACCGGCGGCGACGCCTCCGGCAGCTACAACATCTCCACATGCTCGGCCTTCGTCGTCGCCGGCTGCGGCGTGCCCGTCGCCAAGCACGGCAACCGCTCGCTGTCGTCCAAATCGGGCGCTGCCGACGTCCTGATGGCGCTCGGCGTCAACATCGAGGTCTCGCCGGCGCAGATCTCCACCTGCATCCGCGAGACGGGCCTCGGCTTCATGTTCGCGCCGAACCACCATTCGGCGATGAAGCATGTCGGCCCCGCCCGCGCCGAACTCGGCACGCGCACGATCTTCAACCTGCTCGGCCCGCTTTCCAATCCGGCCGGCGTGAAGCGCCAGATGGTCGGTGTCTTCGCGCGCCGCTGGGTCGAGCCGATCGCCGAGGTGCTGCATGCGCTCGGCTCCGAAGCCGCCTGGGTGGTGCACGGCTCCGATGGCCTCGACGAGATCACCGGAACCGGCACCACGAGCGTCGCCGAGCTGAAGGGTGGAGAGATCCGCAGTTTCGAGATCTCGCCAGCCGACGTCGGCCTTCCGATCTGCCGGCCGGAGGACCTGAAGGGCGGAGAGGCAGCGGACAACGCCGTCGCGCTCAAGGGCGTGCTCGACGGCGAAAAGAGCGCCTATCGCGACACCGTTCTGATGAACGCCGGCGCGACCCTGGTGGTCGCCGGCAAGGCGGGCACGCTCGCCGAGGGCGTGGCCATGGCCGCCCGCTCGATCGACGATGGCGCCGCGCTCGACCGGCTGAAGCGCCTTGTCGCCGTGTCCAACCGGGAGAGCGGCAATGACTGACATCCTCAAGCGGATCGAGGCCTACAAGCGCGAGGAGATCGCCGCCGCGAAGGCCAGTGTGCCGCAGGCGGAGATCGAACGGCGCGCGGCCGCCGCCGACGCTCCGCGCGGCTTTTACGACGCGCTTCTCACGCGGCGCCGCGCCGGCGACTACGGTCTTATTGCGGAGATCAAGAAGGCAAGCCCTTCCAAGGGGCTGATCCGCCCCGATTTCGACCCGCCCGCACTTGCCCGCGCCTATGAAGAGGGCGGAGCGGCCTGTCTTTCGGTGCTGACCGATGGACCTTCGTTCCAGGGCGCACCGGAGTTCCTCGCCGCCGCGCGCGGCGCGACTTCCCTGCCGGCGCTGCGCAAGGACTTTCTCTTCGACACCTATCAGGTCTACGAGGCGCGTGCCTGGGGCGCCGACTGCATCCTGATCATTCTCTCCGCCGTCGACGACAAAACCGCAGCGATGCTCGAGAATACCGCGCTCGACCTCGGCATGGACGTGCTGATCGAGGTGCATGACGCGGTGGAGATGGAACGGGCGCTGCTGCTCTCCTCTCCGCTCGTCGGCATCAACAACCGCAATCTGCGCACCTTCGAGACCGATCTGGCGACCAGCGAGGCGCTTGCGCCGATGGTACCCTCCGACCGGCTGGTGGTGGGCGAATCCGGCCTCTTCACGCCGCACGATCTTGCCCGCATGGGCAACTCCGGCATTTCCACCTTCCTCATCGGCGAAAGCCTGATGCGCCAGGACGACGTCGCCGGCGCCACCCGCCGGCTGCTGGCGCGCGACGACGCCGCCGCGGCCGAGTGACCTTTCGCCCGTGCAAGGGACGCATGAGCACATGACTGCCGACACCCCCAAGCTCACCCATCTCGACGACAGCGGCGCGGCCAACATGGTCGATGTGTCCGGCAAGGCCGTGACCACGCGGGAGGCGACGGCCAGGGGGCATGTGCGCATGAAGCCCGAGACGCTGGAGATGATCCGCTCCGGCAACGCCAGGAAGGGCGACGTTCTGGGCACCGCGCGCATCGCCGGCATCATGGCCGCCAAGCGCACCCATGAACTCGTGCCGCTCTGCCATCCCCTCGCCCTGTCCCGGGTCTCCGTCGACATCGAGCCGGACGACGCGCTGCCAGGCCTCAGGGTCAGCGCCACGGTGCGTCTCGCCGGTCAGACGGGCGTCGAGATGGAGGCGCTGACGGCGGCCAGCATCGCCTGCCTGACGATCTACGACATGGCCAAGGCCGTCGACCGGGGCATGGTCATCGGCGACATTCGCGTCACCGCCAAGTCGGGCGGCAAGTCCGGCGACTGGGTGCTCGACGGCGACGACCTGGAGCCCGACACGCCATGAGCCTGATTTCCGTCGAGGAGGCGCTTGCACGGCTTGTCGGCGGCGTCGAGCCGCTGGCGGTGGAAACCGTCGCGCTCGCCGAGGCGAACGGCCGCGTCCTTGCCGCCGATCTCGCCGCCCGCCGCACGCAGCCGCCCTTCGCCGCCTCCGCCATGGACGGCTACGCCGTGCGCGCCGCCGACATCGCCGCGACGCCGGCGACCCTGCGACTAATCGGCGAGGCCCCCGCCGGCCATGCCTTCGCCGGACGGGTGGGTCCGGGAGAGACCGTGCGCATCTTCACCGGTGCGCCGCTGCCCGAGGGCTCCGATACGATCCTCATTCAGGAGAATGCGACGCGCGACGGCGACATTGTGACCGCGTTGGAGAGCGAGCCCGAAGGGCGTTACGTGCGCGCCGCCGGCCTCGACTTTGCCGAGGGAGATGTGCTGCTTTGCGCCGGAACCAGGCTCGGCTTTCGCGACCTGGCGCTCGCCGCGGCGATGAACCACGCTCATCTCGCGGTGCGTCGCCGGCCGCGCGTGGCGATCCTGGCGACCGGCGACGAACTGGTCGAGCCCGGCGGCAACCCGGCTGACGACCAGATCATCGCTTCCAACGACACCGGCCTTGCCGCCTTCGTCGAGGATTGCGGCGGCGAGGCCATCCGCCTCGGCATCGCCCGCGACACGCAGCACGCGCTGGCCGAGCGCATCCAGGCGGCACGGTCGGCCCGTGCCGACATTCTCGTGACGTTGGGCGGCGCGTCGGTCGGCGACCACGATCTCGTGCAGGATGCCCTCGGGCTTGCGGGAATGGAGCTCGCCTTCTGGCGTATCGCCATGCGCCCCGGCAAGCCGCTGATGGCTGGTGCCATCGGTGACATGCGCGTGCTGGGGCTGCCTGGCAATCCGGTCTCCAGCCTCGTCTGCGCCCTGCTCTTCCTGCGTCCGTTGATCGACGCGCTCTCGGGGCTGCCGGAAGCCGGCAAGCGCGGCGCGGAAATGCTGCCGCTGGCGGCGGCGGTCGGCGAAAACGACCGGCGCGAGGACTACCTGCGCGCCAGCCTTGTCATCGGCGAGGATGGGATCGAGCGGGTTCTCCCCTTCCCGCGACAGGATTCCTCGATGCTCGCCACGTTCGCACTGGCCGAGGCGCTGGTGGTCCGCCCGCCCCACGGCGCCGCGCTCGCCGCTGAAACCCGCGTCCCCGTCCTCCGCCTCGACCGCCGCTGACGACCTCGCCGCGAAACGGCGGTTGTGGAACAAGCCGGGAACGGCTAGACTATGTTCATGATTTGTCCGGGAACATGAGTCGCCGGCGCGCGGAGCGCCGATGGGGGATGCCGCAGAATGTTGACGCGCAAGCAGCACGAATTGCTTCTCTTCATCCATGAGAGGCTCAAGGAAGCCGGCGTGCCGCCCTCCTTCGACGAGATGAAGGATGCGCTCGACCTTCGCTCGAAGTCCGGCATTCATCGCCTGATCACCGCGCTGGAGGAGCGCGGCTTCATTCGCCGGCTGCCGAACCGCGCGCGCGCGCTCGAAATCATCAAGTTGCCCGAATCCGTTTCCCCCGGTCTGGCCGCGCCGCGCAGTCAGGGGTTTTCGCCTTCCGTCATCGAAGGCTCGCTCGGCCGGCCGCGCGAGACCGCCCCGCCCGCGCCTGTCACCGAATCGGAGAATATTTCCATTCCCGTGATGGGGCGAATTGCCGCCGGCGTGCCGATCGAGGCGATCCAGACCCACAGCCACACGATCTCCATGCCGGCCGACCTTCTCGGAAACGGCGAGCATTACGCACTCGAGGTGCGCGGCGATTCGATGATCGAGGCCGGCATTCTCGACGGCGACACGGTGGTGATCCGCCGTTCCGACAGTGCCGACAGCGGTGACATCGTCGTGGCCCTTGTCGACGACGAGGAAGCGACGCTGAAGCGGTTGCGCAAGAAAGGCGCGTCGATCGCGCTGGAGGCGGCGAACCCTGCCTATGAAACGCGCATCTTCGGTCCCGGCCGGGTGAAGGTTCAGGGCAAGCTCGTCTCGCTCTTCCGTCGCTACTGAGCGACAGGAACCGATGGCGTCCACGGACGGCGCCAGCGATAGGAAGGCACTGCCGTCACCCGCAACGCCGGGTGACCTTGCCCCTTTGCCCCCGATCCAGACAAGGAGGCGGAGGGCACGCCTGTCGCTTGCATCGCGCGCATCGGCGTTGCAGTTGCATCTGCCCGCACCTGCCGCTGCCGCGTATCTTGCGCCTCACTCTCCTCTATCCGCCTCCCCCCGGTCTGCTTTCCCCCCAGTTGCTCTGCCTGCTCTCCCTCTGTCTGTCCGCCTTCTCCTTGCCGCGCGCGAGGGCGACCTGCCCTCTTCTCGACGGAGATCGCAGCGAGGCTGGCGGCCGGCCCTGGAGGCTTTTCGTCCAGGTCGTCATCGCTGGCATTCCCGAGCGAAACACCGACGCGGGCCGGCGGGCCGATGCTCCGCTGCCCCGGTTCGGCCGCACTGCCCTGCCGGGCCGGCCTCGCAGGTTCCTCAGTGCCGACCGACAGGGTGGCGGCCTCTTCGCGACCAGGTTCCGCTGCGGTCTCGTCGACGTCAAAATAGAGCGCCGTGGCGCCGTCACGCGCAAGGCGCGGGCCGTCGAAGATCCAGCGCGCCGCGCAATCGGTCGGCGCCTGCAGCGGCGTGACGAGAATGTCGGCGCGCTCGCAATCCTCGGCAAGCCCCTCCGGCGCGCGCGTCAGCGCCACGACAAGCGGCGAGCCGGACGTTGCCGCATGGGCGGTTGCCACGCACCCGAGAGCATCGCAATTCATGCGCCCGCGCGTCAGGTGGCGTTCGGCAAAGGACTTCGGCCCCACCCCGTCGGCGCGCAGCCACATTTCGCCGGCAAAGCCTGTCGGCCGTGCCGTCACCATCAGCCGCCCCGCCGGATCGCGCAGCGCGACATGGCGACCGTTCTCCGCAATCAGCATGTCCGGATGCCGATCGACCGACTGCAGCCAGATCGCCAGCGCCAGTGGAACCCCGGCAAGCTTGCGTGTGCCACGCGGGGCCAGGCAAAGGAGCGCGCCCGTCGTCACCACCAGCAGCGTGGCGATGAGCGACGGCGCGCCAACGATGCCGTCCCCCGGCGTCCGCTCTGCCGCCCATCGCGACATGGCGACGACGAGATCGAGTCCGGCCCCCATCGCGGCAAGCGGCAGCAATTCGAGCCCCAGCGGCATCAGCGCCAGAGACAGCACCGCGAAAGGCATGACGACGAGCGTCACCACCGGCATCGCCAGGAGATTGACGAGAGGACCGAGCGGCGCGACCCGGTGGAAATGATAGGCGCCGATGGCGCCTGTCGCGGTGCCGGCGATCAGCGAGGTCAGCAGGATCGCACCGAGCCAGCGGGTGGAGACGCGCAAGCCGCTCACCGCCACCGCCGTAACGCCCGCGCCGCCACCGTCGGGCTCGCGCCGCGCCGGGCTCCGGCGGGCCAGCAGTTCCTCATAGGCGGCGATCAACGCGACGACCGCGGCAAACGACATCTGGAGCCCCGGATCGAGCAGCGCTTCCGGCGTCGCCACAAGGATCACGAGCGCTGCAAGCGCGGCATTGCGCAAGGTGAGCGCCCGTCGGCCGACCAGCCTGCCCATCAACACCAGAACGGTCATCGCGAAGGCGCGTTGGGTGGCGACCGAGGTTCCCGAGACGAGCAGATAGAAGGTCGCCGCCGCCAGTGCCGCGCCCGACGCCCAGATGTCTATGGGCTGTTCGTCCGCGAGCTTGCGCGAAAGCGCCAGACCAGCGCGTGCGACGAAAAACACCGCCCCCGAAAAGAGCGCCATGTGAAGGCCGGAGATCGCCAGGATGTGGGCCAGGCCCGCCGTCCGCAGTACCTCGGTGACATCTGGCGGAATGGCCGTTCGGTCGCCGACGATGAGCGCGACGGCCAGCGCGCCTGCGACCGTCTCCCCGAGTGCCGCCTGGACGCGGCCGGCGATCGTCATGCGCAACGCCCCGAGCCCCGCCTTGAGGCGCAGGAGCAGCGGGGCGGTTCCAAGATCAACCCGCTGCGGAGCGCCGAATGCGAAGCCGGTCGCCCCGATCCCGTCGAAAAAGGCGCGGAAGGAATAGTCATAGCTTCCCGGCATCACCGCCCCGGGCGGCGGCATCAGCCGGGCACGCACCCGCACGCCATCCGCGACGCGCAAGGGCGCATCGAGACGCGAGCGCACCGTGACCCGCACACGTTCCGGCATGACATCCGCCCGAAGTCCCTTGGCCGCGACGACCGCGACCTCGAGACGGACACCGCTTTCGGTCTCCTCCACCGTGGCGACAAAGCCCTCAAGCGTCACCGTTCGCGCCCGCTCGAGCACCGGTGCGGCCACCAGCACCGTGCGCAGCGCCCCGGTTGCAAGCCCGGAGACGACCAGAGCGCCCAGCAAGAGCAGCAGTGCGGCCTCGCCCCTGCGCCGCCCCCGCAAGACGAGAACGCCGAGCCCGCCCGAAACGGCAATCAGAAAGCCGGCGGACGGCTCGGCTGGAAGCGCGAAATAGCCGGCAATGCCGAAAATGAAGGCAAGGCTCGCCCAGGGGAGCCCGCGCCCGGCGGCCAGCGCCTCGACAACCGCGTCGCCAAGCCCCTGCCACCTCGCGTCGCCGTATCCAGCGCCCGAGAACCGGCTCCGTCGTCGAAGCATGAACCGCCTGAGCGCCCCCTGCCCCGCTTCGTCGCGCGATCCCTGGCGCGCATGATCATTGTCCAACGCGTCGACAAGATCGCCGGCGTGAGCGCGGCCCTTCCTGCCAGAATTCCCGCGCGGATCATCCCGAGAGAGCGACCGCGAATCTGAACGAAACGGGAACGAACGAGTGCGCGCGGGGCCCTTGTCCGCCCCGTCGTCCCGCTCCTCCCCCTTCGCCATCGCCGAGATCCCTCCGGCAAGCGCCCCCCGCGCTTGCGGTCTCCTGTCCGCCGGGAAGGCGCCATGCCGGAAAACGCGCCTCCGGACTGCGATTTCCGGCTTTGGCGGTGACAAGAGGCCATGCTAAACGGTGGCTCGCCGCCAACGGACGTGTGAGCGTGCATCGCAACCGCGTTTCGCGCAAGACGAGTATTTCCCTGGTGGCCGCATGCGAACGCCGGCAACGGCCGCTCCCGGCCGGCTGAACCGCAGGCTCTTGGCCGACCGGGCGTCCCGGCACCCGAGACCGCCAACCCACGACCGACGCACAACGAACAACAAGGCTCTCCATGACCGCTCCTGTCGTCACCCGCTTCGCGCCCTCGCCCACCGGCTTCCTGCATATCGGCGGAGCACGCACGGCGCTCTTCAACTGGCTCTATGCCAAGCGCTTCGGCGGCAAGATGCTGCTGCGCATCGAGGACACCGACAGGGAACGCTCCACGGACGCAGCAATCGCCGCGATTCTCGACGGTCTGACCTGGCTCGGCCTCGACTGGGACGGCGAGCCGATCTCGCAGTTCGCCCGCGCGCCACGCCATCGCGAGGTCGCCGAGGAATTGATCGCCGCCGGCAAGGCCTATCGCTGCTACGCCACCCAGGAAGACCTCGCCGCCATGCGCGAGGAGCAGCGCGCCAAGGGCCTGCCGCCGCGCTACGACGGCCGCTGGCGCGACCGCGCCCCCTCCGAGGCGCCCGAAGGCGTCGCCCCGGCGATCCGTCTCAAGGCCCCGCTTGAAGGCGAGACGGTCATCGAGGACCGGGTGCAGGGCCGCGTCGTGTTCCCGAACAAGGATCTCGACGACCTCGTGCTGCTGCGCTCCGACGGCACCCCCACCTACATGCTGGCCGTGGTGGTCGACGACCACGACATGGGCGTAACCCACATCGTGCGTGGCGACGACCACCTGACCAATGCCGCCCGCCAGACGCTGATCTACCAGGCTCTCGGCTGGGAGGTCCCGGTCATGGGGCACATTCCGCTCATTCACGGGGCTGACGGCGCCAAGCTCTCCAAGCGCCACGGTGCGCTCGGCGCGGAGGCCTATCGGGCCATGGGCTTCCTGCCGGCGGCGATGCGCAACTATCTGGCAAGGCTCGGCTGGAGCCATGGCGACGATGAGATCTTCTCCACCGATGACATGATTTCGTGGTTCGACCTCGACGCCATCGGCCGCTCGCCCTCGCGCTTCGACCTCCAGAAGCTGGAGAACCTCAACGGCCACTACATGCGCGCCAGCGAAGCCGACGCGCTGATGGGCGATCTGAAGACCTTCCTGCCGCATTGGGAAAACGGCGCACCGGTGCTGGCCTGGCTGGAAGAACCGGCCAACGAGGCGAAGCTCGAGGCCTCCATGCCCGGGCTCAAGGAGCGCGCCAAGACGCTGGTCGAACTCACGCAGAGCGCCGATTATCTCTGGGTCCAGCGCCCGCTCGCCGTGGACGAGAAGGCGACGAAGCTTCTGGATGCGGAGGGCGCGCGCGGCGTGCTCGCGGCTCTGGCCGAGCGCCTCTCGGCGCTGGAGAGCTGGTCGGCGGAAACCGCCGAGGCCTGCGTGCGCGCTTATGCCGAGGAAGCAGAACTGAAGCTCGGCAAGGTCGCCCAGCCGCTGCGTGCGGCGCTCACCGGCCGCACCACGTCTCCGCCGATCTTCGACGTTCTCGAAGTGCTCGGCCGGACGGAATCGCTCGACCGCATTCGCGACCAGGCCGACGCCTGACGATCTTGTCCGCTCCCCGCAAACCGGCGGCTTGCGTCCGTTTTTCCGCTGGGGCAGAACCTCCTGCCCTTGCGGAAAAACATGACACTTCGCTCACCATGAGACGAACGCCCTAGGGCGCCGCGCTTGCGGGGAGCGGACAAATGGGATACGCAACATCCGACCTTTCCTCCTGCCGCGCGGTCGGTCCGTCTCTCCCCTCTCCGGAGAGACCGGCCTGATTACCCGCCGGCTCCTGTCTCAAAATGGGGGTAGCCTATATGAGCGATAAGAATGCCAAGCTGACCATCGGCGATGAGTCTTACGACCTTGCCGTGCGCGAGGGCTCTGTCGGTCCGGATGTGATCGACATCGCCGCCCTTTACCGCCAGACCGGCCGCTTTACCTACGATCCCGGCTTCACCTCCACCGCCTCCTGCGAATCCGCCATCACCTATATCGACGGCGACGCCGGCACGCTGCTTTACCGCGGCTACCCGATCGAGCAGCTTGCGGAACACGGTGACTTCCTCGAGAGCTGCTATCTTCTGCTGTACGGCGAGCTGCCGACCAAGGCGCAGAAGGACGACTTCGTAAACCGTGTGACCTATCACACGATGATCCACGAGCAGATGTCGCGCTTCTTCTCCGGCTTCCGCCGGGATGCTCACCCGATGGCCGTCATGGTCGGCACGGTCGGCGCGCTGTCAGCCTTCTACCACGACTCGACCGATATCTCCGATCCGCACCAGCGCATGGTCGCTTCCCTGCGCATGATCGCCAAGATGCCGACGATCGCGGCCATGGCCTACAAGTACCACGTCGGCCAGCCCTTCGTTTACCCGCGCAATGATCTCGATTACGCGTCGAACTTCCTGAACATGTGCTTCGCGGTTCCCTGCGAGGACTACAAGGTCAACCCGGTGCTTGCCCGCGCCATGGACCGGATCTTCATCCTCCATGCCGATCACGAGCAGAACGCCTCGACCTCGACGGTGCGTCTGGCGGGTTCCTCCGGCGCCAATCCCTTCGCCTGCATCGCGGCCGGCATCGCCTGCCTCTGGGGCCCGGCACACGGCGGCGCCAACGAGGCGGCGCTCACCATGCTCTCCGAGATCGGCACCGTCGATCGCATTCCGGAGTACATTGCCCGCGCCAAGGACAAGAACGATCCCTTCCGTCTGATGGGCTTCGGTCACCGGGTCTACAAGAACTACGACCCGCGCGCCCGCATCATGCAGAAGACCACCCACGAGGTTCTGGCCGAGCTCGGCGTGCGGGACGATCCGCTCCTCGACGTTGCCATGGAACTGGAGCGCATCGCTCTCAGCGACGAGTACTTCATCGAGAAGAAGCTCTACCCGAACATCGACTTCTACTCCGGCATCACCCTGCGTGCGCTCGGCTTCCCGACCACCATGTTCACGGTGCTGTTCGCGTTGGCCCGCACCGTCGGCTGGATCGCGCAGTGGAAGGAAATGGTCGAGGATCCGTCGCAGAAGATCGGCCGCCCGCGCCAGCTCTACACGGGCGCTGCGCCGCGCGATTACCTGCCGGTTTCGCAGCGTCGCTGACGCGCGCTCACGCACCCCGCAAAAATGCGAAAGGCCGCCCCCTCGGGCGGCCTTTTTGCTTTATCAGGAGGAGATCGTCGCTAATCTTGTGCTGCCTCTTGTTCCTATCAGGTTCGACAGATGTCTCGCCAGATCAGCATATTCTCGCCGGCAGACGTTGGCGCCTATCCCTTGCGGGTCGTCGAGTTTCCCCGTGCCCCAGGCAGTCGCGTTGCGCGGGGCGATGTGATCGTGCGGCTGGAGGGCCCGCGAGGCGCGCTTCAGCTCGCGGCCCCCTTCGACGCAACCATCCTAAAAAGCCAGGTGCTCACCGGCACGACACTCGAGACACGCACGGCTCTGCTGAAGCTGGACGTGGCGGAGGCGGATCTCCCCTCACAGCCAAAGGCCGCGGCGCAGCCGCCGCGCGGGGAGCCTGAGAAACCCGCGGCACCGACCACGGCGGCCGAGGCGCCCCAAAGCGCGAGCACGCAGACGAGCCACTATGTCCATCCGGCCTTTGCCGATCTCGCTGGGGCGGCGGGTGGCGGCTCCTCAGGCTCTTCCCCGCGTGGCGAGGTCCCACAGTCCTCCGGGCAAGAGCGCAAACGCCGCCGCGCACGCACAGGCTTCTGGCTTGCCGGAACCGCAGCCGTTCTCGCCTTCATCTGGTGGAGCTTGCCGGAAACGCGCAGGGTCATCTCCTACGGCATGTGGGACCGCCCCGTCCTGCTCATGCGGGCCGCCAGAGCCGACATGCGCCTTCTGCCGAGCCGGGTTGTCAGTGGACTGGGCAGTCTTGCCGGGTTTCCCTCAGGGCTGTTTGCGGATGACAGTCCCGGTTTCGCGATGGCCGACTCCGGCACGGCGAAACTTCGCTGCACGGGAAAACGCACCTATTTCTTCGCGGGCTCGCTCTTCACCGGCGGCAAGGAGAGCGATACGACGACGGAGGACGGCCTGGCAACGGTCGCCTTCGACTTCGATCGTAAGAACGCCTGCATGCGCTTCGGCAAGGTGCTGACCTATCAGGACGGCTCGCTTCACGACGATCTCGGCCCGCAGAACTGCGCCGACTACGCCCGCTCCGACGACATCGTGTCCATGTTTACGTTCATGGCCTTCGGCAATCAGTTCCAGGACCGGACCGTTCTGGAGCTCGGGGACATGCGCCTGCGGTACACGGAGGGCGAGTACAATTCCGAAGACCAGTCCAACATCTCGCAATCCACGGCATGGGCGCTGACGTGCGCGCCCGCCAGCTAGATCAGGAGCACGGCCGGAGGCGCCGGCTCGCTCATCCCTTGCCGGCTGTTGCAACCTCGGCAACCAAGCGCGCGGCGGCGCCTGCCTGGCTTTCGCCCCCCTCCAGCCGCATCACCTCGTCCAGTCGGGCGAAGGCCTCGAGTTGGCGGGAGCGGGCAGTGCCCGGGGAGAGAAGCGGGCGCACGGCGTCGGCCAGCGCCACGCCGTTGGCCTCGTCGTCGAGAAACTCCGGCACGACGGACTCACCCAGAATGATGTTCGGCAACACCATCGAGGTGACCGAGGCGATGGGCAGAAAGCGGTTCAGGTCCTTGATGCGACGGTAGAACCAGTCCAGCTTGTACGCCACGATCATCGGTACCCCCGAGATCGCCAATTCCAATGAAACCGTGCCCGAAGCGGCAAGCGCGGCGTGGGCGCGGCGGAAGGCAGCATGCTTGTTCGCCTCCCCGGAAACGATCTCGACTTGCACCGGCCAGGTGGCGACGGCCTCCTCGATGCGCGCCCTTTGTCGGGGCACCGCCGGCAGCACGACCTCCAGGTCGGCCCGCTCGCGCGCCAGGATCTCGACCGCCCTGCCGAACTCCTCCAGCAACCGCGAGACCTCGCTTCCCCGGCTGCCGGGCAACACCAGCAAAACAGGACGGGCGCCCTGCTCCAGCGCGCTCCGCTCCCCCTCCGCGGGACGCAGCCGCGCACTGTGCTCGATGAGCGAATGGCCGACATAGTCCGTCGGTGGTCCGCCAAGGCGCGCGTGCACCGCAGGTTCGAAGGGCAGGATCGCCAGCAGCCGATCCACATAGGCCGCCATCTTGCGCGCCCGCCCGGGCCTCCATGCCCACACCGAAGGCGACACATAGTCGACGATGCGTACATGCGGCGCGCGGCGGCGAACCCGCTTGGCCACATTGTGGGTAAAGTCAGGGCTGTCGATGATGACAAGCACGTCCGGGTTCCAGGAAACAACGTCATCGACGGTCTGATAGACCCGACGCACAATGGTCGGCAGACGCGCCAGAACCGCCGTCATCCCCATCACGGCAATATCCTCGATGGGAAAGAGCGTCTCCATCCCCTCGCCCATCATCCGCTCGCCGGCGACACCGCGAAACTCCACCGCCCCGGAAAGACGCGCCCGCAGCGCCCGCATCAGCGGCGCGGCGAGCTGGTCGCCGGACTCCTCCCCAACCACAAGATAGACACGCAGCGGCGCTTGCCGGGTCATGAGGCGTTCTCCGTGGCAGTGGCCGTATCGAGACCGAAGAGGAAAAGACCGTGCTCGCGCGCCGCTGCCTCCGTGCGTGCACGCTCTGCGATGAGAACGCGCCCCGCCTCGATGCCGATGCCGGAAAGCCCCGCCTCGACGCAGCCCGCCACCGTGTCGGGGCCGATCGTCGGCAGGTCGACGCGCAGGTCCTGCCCGGGCTTGGCGCATTTCACCAGCACTCCGCCCGTCCCGCGCACCCTGCGGATGCGGCGCAACTCAGCGCAGCGCGCCAGCATGGCATCGGTGCCTTCGGCCCCCTCGACGGCGATCACCCGCCGGCCGACGGAGACCGCCGCCTGTCCGATATCGAGCCGACCGAGTTCCGCCACCGCTTGCGCGGCAAGAGCCAGATCCGCGGCCACATCGCCCCTGGGAGCGGCGCCGACGAGCGCTCCGGGCAACGCCAGCAGCGACGGCGCGATCCGATGCGCCCCGATGACGCGGAACCCGTCGTCCTCGAAAAGCCGTATGACCTTTGTGAGCAGACTGTCGTCGCCGCCGGCCAGCGCCGCGATAATACGCGGCAGTCGGCGCATGGTGCCGAGATCGCCGATGATCTCACGCATCTCCGGACGCTTGGTAATGCCGCCAATCATCACAAGATCGCGGCAATTCTCTCGCATGAGAAGATCTGAAAGCTTGCCGATCTGCCCGAAGCCGAGCCAGGTCGGCGCGAAGGCATCTATGGAGGGATCGGCCTCGCCCTTGATGGCGATTACGACGACGCGCCGTCCGGCGTCACGCGCCGCGGCGATCACCTCGCCTGGCAATCGCCCGCCGCCGCAAATGACGGCGACAGGCTCCGCCCCGCTTCCGATGCGGGTGGAGGCACCGTCATCGCGGCCCGCCACGGCTCAGCCGTCCAGTGCGGGCGTGCAGAAACGCCGGTCGGACTCCGCCAGGATGAAATCGGTAACCCGGCGCACCAGGGAGCCATCCGCGTGTGCAGCGGCAACGGCCTCCGCGCGATGACGCAGCGTGCCGTCCTCGCTCTCGAAGAGCTCCTTGTAGGCACTGCGCAGCGCGTGGATCTCCTCACGGGCAAAGCCGTGACGCTTCAGGCCGACGAGGTTAAGGCCGTTGAGCCGGGCCCTGTTGCCCATGACCATGCCGAAGGGAATGAGATCGTTCTCAAGGCCGGCGAGACCGCCGACAAAGGCATTGTCGCCAACGCGGGTGAACTGGATCACAGCAGCGCCGCCACCCATGATGACGTTGTTCCCGACCGTGACATGGCCGGCGATCATCACGTTGTTGGACAGGATCACGCCATCGCCGAGACGCGAATCGTGCCCGACATGGGAATTTGCAAGAAAGGCGCAGCGGTTGCCGACCACGGTTTCCAGCCCGCCGCCCTCGGTGCCCGCGTTCATCGTCACGCCTTCGCGGATGATGCAATCGGTGCCGATGACAAGGCGCGCCTCCTCACCCTTGAACTTGAGGTCCTGGGCGTGGTGACCGATCGAGGCAAAAGGAAACACCGTCGTGCGAGCGCCGACCGTCGTGCGACCAGCGACAACCACATGCGACTTCAGCTCGACCCCATCGCCAAGGACAACCTCAGGCCCCACATGGCAGAGCGGGCCGATCTTGACACCCTCGCCGAGCCTGGCTCCGTCTTCGACAACCGCGCTCGGATGCACATTCCCGGACATTACCACCGCCTCAACCGTCCACCAGCATCGCGCTGATTTCCGCTTCCGCAACCTTGACGCCATCGACCAGAGCGACGCCGTCGAACTTCCAGATGTTGGTCCGGTTGCGAATCTTCTTCATGTGATACTCGACCCGATCGCCAGGCTGAACCGGCTTGCGGAACTTCGCCCTGTCGATGGTCATGAAATAAACGAGCTTGGGAGACCCGGTGTCGCCGCGCGAATTGACACAGAGCGCACCGGCGGTCTGCGCCATGCCCTCGATCAGGAGCACACCCGGCATCACCGGCTGTCCGGGAAAATGACCCATGAAGTGCGGCTCGTTGGCCGTCACGTTCTTGATGCCAATGCCGGACGCGTCGCCATCCATCTCGATGATACGGTCGACCATCAGGAACGGATACCGATGCGGCAACAGCTCCATGATCCGCATGATGTCGGCGCTGTCCAGCGTGCTCGTCTTACCCTCGCTCATCTCGACGTCCTCAAATCCTGTTCTTCATTGTTATTTCTTGTTCGAGCGGTCATTCAGACCCCGCTCCGCAAGCTTGCTCAAGGTCATGACCTCACGGAACCAGACTTTTACCGGTTTCGCGGGCACACCGCCATAGCGCGCGCCGGCCGGCACATCGCCTTCCACCACGCTGACGGCGGCGATCTGCGCGCCCATGCCGATGGTGACGTGACCGCGCACGCCCGACTGACCGCCGATGGCAACATAGTCCTGTAGCGTGGCACTGCCGGAAATGCCGACCTGCGCGACGATCACGCAGTGCCGGCCAATCACCACGTTGTGGCCGATCTGCACCTGGTTGTCGATCTTGGTGCCCTCGCCGATGATCGTGTCGCGGTTCGCGCCTCGGTCAACGGTGGTGTTGGCGCCGATCTCGACGTCGTTCTGGATGATGACACGGCCGATCTGGGGCACCTTCAGGTGGCCGGCTGCGCCCATGGCGAAACCGAAGCCGTCCTGGCCGATGCAGACGCCGGGATGCAGGATCACCCGGTCGCCGAGAAGCGCGTATTGCAGCACCGCATTTGCGCCGACCGTGCAGTCGCGGCCGATGCGCACGCCGCGCGCGATGATCGCGTTCGCCTGGACATGCGAGCCGGACCCGATTTCCACGTCCGCGCCGATCACCGCTCCGGCTTCGACGACGACGCCCTCCTCAAGCCGCGCCGACGGGTCGATGCGCGCCAGCGGCGAAACGCCCTCAGTGCCCTCGAAGACGGGAGGACGCAACGCGGCGGGATAGAGCTTGCTGAGCACGATGCCCCAGGCTCGGTAGGGTTCGCCGACCACAATGGCGACGACCCCCTCGGGAACCTTGTCCGCATGGCGCTTGCCGATGAGGCAGGCGGCCGCACGCGTTTCCGCGAGCATCGGCAGGTACTTGGTGTTGTCAAAGAAAACGAGCTGGCCGGGTGCGGAATCCTCGAGCGGACCGACGGTCGAAATCATCGTCTCGTCGCCACCGCGCGGGAGATCTCCTCCCACCCAATCGGCCAGCTGGCGAACCGAGACGGGCTCGAAAGGCGCAAGGAATACCGGATCGCTCATGGTTGTCCCATAATAAAGCCGGCCGCCGGGTTACGGCGGCCGGTGTTCATGTCATCCCCGGGCAATCGCCTTAGAAGCGGGTGCCGCCGCCGATCCGGAAGAACTGCGTGCGGTCGCCGGTCTGCTTGATGATGGGCCAGGCGAAATCGGCGCGCAGCGGGCCAAAGGGCGAGGCCCACTTGATGCCGAAGCCCGCCGCAACACGCGGCTTGAAGTCGTTGGACTGCACCGAACCGGCGTTCTGGCTACCACCGCAACCGTCCTTAACCTGCACACAGGCAAGGATCGCCGGATCCGTGTCCCACACCGCGCCGAAATCGGTGAAGACAGCGCCGCTGAGGCCAAGCTCGCGCGGCAGACCGAAGATCGGGAACTCCGCCTCGGCGTTGGCATGGACATACCAACGTCCACCGAGCGCATCGCCGGTCGTGGCATCGCGCGGGCCGATGCCCTGGGGCTCGAAGCCGCGCAGCCAGTTGTCGTTGTGCTGGAACTGGTCGGACGCACGCAGATCGCGACCGATGCCGGCGATATAACCGCCGCCGCCGCGCAGGATACCGACAACGCCCCACTCGGGAAGGATTTCCTTGTAGGCGCGCGCATCGACAGTCGTCGAGATGTAGCGGGAATTACCACCGAGACCGGCAAATTCCTGACCGAAGGTCGCGTAGAAACCGTCGCGCGGATCGACGCGGCTGTCGCGGGTGTCATAGACCAGCGAGTAGCCGATGGCAGAAGTCAGGTTGTGACCGAGCGAGCTCTGCAGACCGTTCGAAAGCGCGGTGGTGTCCTGCTTCAGATCCTGGTCGAAGATCCGGTAGATCAGGTTCAGACGGAGCTCGTCATCGCGCAGCGGCAGGCCGAGACCGATGGAACCACCGGTCGTCGTCAGGTCGTAGTTGCGGTAGTCGTTCTTGTCATAGGCGCGACGATAAACATCGAGCGACAGGGCCATGCGACGACCGAGGAAATACGGCTCGGTAAAGGCGAACTCGTAGGACTGGGTCGAAGTACCACCAGCAAGGCGGGCGCGCACGAACTGGCCGCGACCGAGGAAGTTCTTTTCCTGGATGGTCACATCGCCGATGACGCCGTCCGAGGTGGAATAGCCGACACCGAAGCCGACTTCACCCGTGGGCTGCTCCTCGACATCGACGTTGATGACGATCTTGTCCGGCGCACTGCCGCGCTCGGTCGTGATCCGCACGTTCTTGAAGAACTGGAGATCCTTGAGGCGACGCTCTGCCTTGTCGACCAGCACGCGGTTGAACGCATCGCCCTCGGCGAGGTCGAACTCACGACGGACAACGTACTCGCGGGTGCGGTCGTTGCCACGCACGTTGATACGCTCGACGTAAACGCGCGGACCTTCCTCGATGTAGTAGGTCAGCGAAATCGTATGGTTCTCGTAGTCACGCTCGGCACGCGGACGGATCTGCGCGAAGGCGTAGCCCTGGCGCGACACGTCGAGCGTCAACGCCTCGAGCGACTTCTCGACATCGAGCGAGGAATAGGTGTCGCCCTGCTGCGTGCGCAGCTTGCGACGCAGCTCTTCCGGATCGACATCCGCCAGCGAGGTCTCGAGACCGATCTCGCCGAAGTCGTACTGGTCGCCCTCTTCCACGGTGAACGTCACGTAGAAGACGTTCTCCTCGCGATCGAGATCGGCAACGGCCGAGACGATGCGGAAGTCGGCATAGCCATGACGGTAGTAGAACTGGCGCAGCATCTCCTGATCCGCATCGAGACGATCCGGATCGAAATTGTCGGTCGTGCGCAGGAAGCTGAGCAGACCGCTCTGGCGCGTGCGGATCACGTCCCGCAGACGACCATCGGAGAAATTCGTGTTGCCGATGAAGGTGATACGCTCGATGCCCGTGCGATCGCCTTCGTTCACCTCAAAGACCAGATCCACACGGTTGTTCGACCGGGAAATGATCTTCGGCTCGACGGACGCGCGATAGCGGCCGGAGCGACGGTAGGCCTCGAGAATGTTCTGAACGTCGGACTGAACCTTGGCACGGGTCAGCATCGAACGCTCCTGGGTGCGCACAACACCCTCAAGCGTCTTGTCGTTAAGGCGCTTGTTGCCCTCGAAGGAGATCTTGTTGACCATCGGATTCTCGACCACCGAGACGACAAGCGTGCCGCCTTGCTGGGAGATCTTCACATCCTCGAAGAGGCCGGTCGCGAAGAGGGTCTTGAGCGATTCGTCGACATCGGCGGGGCCGTAGGGCCGGCCGGGACGAATGGTCAGGTATCCCTCGACGGTCGCAGCCTCGATGCGGGTGTTTCCCTGCACCGCGATACGGCTCGCAACGGCGGCCTCGGCCTGCGAGACACCGATCGCCGGAAGCGATGCCGGAAGCAACGGCGCCACCCCGCCCATCAGAGCGGATACCAGGAGCGTTTTGGTCAGTTTGTGCATACGCTGCATAAAAACGCTTCGCTTTCGTTTTTCCCTCGGGACCGGGAAAGCGCCGCAAACACGGCTGATACGGTCCAGATTCTTTATATCCGTCAGTCGTTTTACAGGCTTTTGCCGGAGACGCAACCGCCCAGGCGAGACCGACGCGGTTTCGCGCCGGATCGTTGCAACAGCGACACGCTTGCCAGAAGCGCGCCACTGCCGGATCCAGGCTCAAACCACCTCTTCCCGCCGGATCCGAAGGCGGGAAGGAGCGCGCCGCTTACAACGACGTCAGACGCATCATGTCGTTCCAGGTGGCAAACACCATGAGGAACAGGACGATGGCAATGCCGATGCGGAACCCGTACTCCTGCGCCCGCTCGCTGAGCGGCCGTCCCCGCAGGGCCTCTGCCGCGTAAAACAGCAGGTGACCACCGTCAAGCATCGGGATCGGAAGCAGGTTCAAAAGGCCGATGCTGACCGACAGAACCGCCGTCAGGTTGAGCAGCGCTGCGAACCCAAGGGTCGCAACCTGACCCGAAATCTGCGCGACACGGATCGGACCGCCAAGCTGGTCGGCCGATTCCCGTCCGGTCACGACGCGCGACAGATAGCCCGCGGTCCGCGCCACGACGAACCAGGTCTCGCGCACGCCCTCGCCGAGCGCCTCGACCGGGCCGAAGCGCTTGGTGACCACATCTTCGGCGCTGGCGCTGCGGCTGACGCCAAGCAGCCCGACACTCTGCACGTTGCCGAAGCGGTCGGTGATTTCCTCAAGCTTCGGCGTCACCGTCAGCGTCACGGCGCTCGCGCCACGTTCGACCTCCATCGACAGCGGCTGGCCTGCATGGAAGCTGATGATGCGCTGCAGGTCGGAGAAGGTCTCGATCTTCTGCCCGTCCACGGCGACGATCAGGTCGCCCGGCAGGATGCCAGCCGCCTCGGCGGCGCTTTCCGGCTTCACCGCATCGACGCGGGCGCTGATATCAGAGCGCCCCAGCGTGCCGAACAGGGCCGCGAAGATGACAATCGAAAGGATAAAGTTGGCGACCGGGCCGGCGGCGACGATGGCCGCGCGGCGCGCCACGGACTTGGTCTGGAACGCTCCGGCGCGCTCATCTGGCGACATGGCGTCAAGCGCGGCGCGATCGGGCGTGCTCGCCTCGTTCTCGTCACCGGCGAATTTCACATAGCCGCCGAGCGGGATCGCGCAGAGCTTCCAGCGGGTGCCATGCCGGTCGTTGCGGCCGATAAGCTCCGGCCCGAAGCCGACGGAGAATGCGTTGACCCGCACCCCGCACCAGCGCGCGACGAGAAAATGACCGAGCTCGTGGAAAAACACCACGATCGTCAGGACAAAGAGGAACGGCAGGAGATAGCCCGCAGCCGACCCGAAGAGCGATCCGATCAGTTCCATGTCGTCTCCAAATGCGGCCCCAGTGTGCGACCGTGACGTTAACAAGCCGTTGGTCCGGCGAGATCTTCTCAGGGGCCCTTGGCTGCGCCCAATTCGCCGGCGACCCGTCGCGCCCGGGCGTCGATGGCCAGCACGTCCTCGACGCTCGCCGGAGCCTGCAGCGCACCTTGCCCCGAGAGCCGGTCGAGAACGCGCTCCGCGAGGGCGGAGATGTCGAGAAATCCGATGCGCCGCGCCAGGAACGCCGCCACCAGCACCTCGTCGGCAGCGTTGAGCGCGGCCGTCGCCGCGGTGCCCCTGGCCATGGCGGCTCGCGCCAGTCCAAGCGCGGGAAACCGCGCGAGATCCGGCGCCTCGAAGGTGAGCGATCCCAATGCGGCGAGATCAAGGCGTTCGCACGGGGTCTCCATCCGGCGCGGCCAGGCAAGGCAATGAGAGATCGGCGCTCGCATGTCCGGCGCGCCGAGCTGGGCCAGCACCGAACCGTCACGGTAGTGCACCATGCCATGGATCACCGACTGCGGATGGACAAGCACGTCGAGCCGCTCGTCGGCGAGCGCGAAGAGATGATGAGCCTCGATGATCTCGAAGCCCTTGTTCATCATCGTCGCGCTGTCGATGGAGATGCGCGCGCCCATGCTCCAGTTGGGATGCCGCAGCGCCGCTTCCGGCGTCACAAGCGCCATCTCGGCCAGAGAGCGGGTGCGGAACGGTCCGCCGGAGGCGGTGAGCGTCAGCTTCTCGATCTGATCGAAGTTCTGCCGCTCGAAAACCTGGAAGATGGCGCTGTGTTCCGAATCGACCGGCAGCAGCGTCGCCCCGCCTGTCCGCGCAGCCGCCATGAACAGATCGCCGCCGCAGACGAGGCATTCCTTGTTGGCCAGGGCAATGGTGGTGCCCTGCCCCGCGGCCGCCAGCGTCGGCCGCAGTCCGGCCGCACCGACAATCGCCGCCACCATCATGTCGACAGGTCGCATCGCCGCCTCGACGATGGCCGCCTCACCGGCCGCGGCCGTGATCCCCGTTCCGGAAAGCGCCTCGGCAAGATCCGCGTAAGCCGCCGGATCGGCAACCACCGCGTGGCGCGCGCCAACGCGCTGCGCCGCCTCGGCCAGCGCGGCGGCGCTGGAGTTGGCCGTCAGCGTGTCGATCTCGAAACGGCCCGGATTGCGGGCGACCAGGTCGAGCGTGCTCGTGCCGATCGACCCGGTCGCGCCGAAAACCGAAAGCCGAAGCGGCGCACCCGCCCGGTCAGCGTCGCCGTCGGGTCGTTGCTGCTCGTTTCGCAAGGGTCACAGTCCTTGTGTGTTCAGGAACGCGGCGGCCGGATCGGCAAGCTGGCCGCCAATCGCAAGCGCCGTCAGGTAGCCAAGAACGGCGGCCCCGACGACACCGTCGATCCGGTCCATCACGCCACCATGGCCAGGAATGATCGTCCCTGAATCCTTCACGCCGAAACGGCGCTTCAGGGCCGATTCGGCAAGGTCGCCGATCTGCGCGTAAATCGAGAGCACGCCAGCGGCCAGGATCCAGGCGAACGCGGGGGCAAGCGCGGAGAAACCAGACGTCACCGCGCCGACGACAAGCGCGCCGCCAAGGCCTCCGAGCGCGCCACTCCAGGTCTTCTTGGGTGAGACCCGCCGCCACAGCTTCGGTCCGCCGACCTTGCGGCCAACGAAATAGGCGACAATGTCCGTCACCCAGACCACGAGGAAGAGGAACAGGATCAACAGCGCCCCTTCCGATCCCTGTCGCAGCAGAATCAGGACGATGCCCGTCGCTCCCGCGTAGAGGGTCCCGCAGGCAAGCCAGCGGTTCGGCGCATGGCTGCGCGCCAGACCCGACAGATAGAGACCGAGCGCCACGACAAAAAGAATGCCGAAGGCCGTCTGCGCATCACCGAGATACGTCAGCAGCAGAACCGCCAGCACGCCGACATGGGCCACGGCGGCAGCGACGAGGTCTCCCCCTGCCCCGACGATCACGCTCCATTCGCGCAGGAGAACCGTCGCCAGCAGCGCCGACATCAGCGCAAAGGCGATGCCGCCGAAGTAGATCAGCGCGAGCGCGGCAGGAACAAGGAGCGCTGCCGAAAGAGTCCGCAAGGCAAGCTCGCTCGCCCCACGAGGGCCCGGATCCCCCCCTCCGGCATCGCCCGTCATCTTGCCACTTTCGCGGAAAGCCCGCCGAAACGCCTGTCGCGCGCCGCATAGGCGGCAAAGGCGCGATCGAGCGCCGTTTCGTCGAAATCGGGCCAATGCAATTCCGAGAAATAGAACTCGGCATAGGCCGCCTGCCAGAGCAGAAAATTCGAAAGACGCTGTTCCCCGCTCGTGCGGATGATGAGGTCGGGATCGGGAAGATCGGCGGTGTCGAGACCGCCCGCCAGGCATTCTTCGTCCACATCCTCGGGCGAAAGACGGCCGGCGGCGACCTCCTCGGCAAGCTTGCGCGCCGCCCGGGCGATCTCGTTGCGCCCGCCGTAGTTGAAGGCAACGACGAGACGCATGCCCGTGTTGTCGCGCGTCAGCGCCTCGCCTTCCTCGATGAGACCGAGGATGGAGCGGTCGAGGCCGTGGCGCTCGCCGATCATCGAGACCCGCACGTTCTGGCGGTGAAGCTCCGCGATATCCCGGCGGACGAACCGCTCAAGCAGGTTCATCAGGAAGCCGACTTCGGCGGCCGGACGGTTCCAGTTCTCGGAGGAGAAAGAGAAGATCGTCAGAACCTTGACGCCGCGCGCGGCGCAATGGCCGACGGTGCGCCGAAGTGCGGCAACCCCGGCCCGGTGCCCCTCGGTGCGCGGCAGGCCGCGTGACACGGCCCACCGTCCATTGCCATCCATGATCACGGCAACGTGTCGCGGCACCCCGTCGCGCGCGCCCGCCTCCGCCTCAGCGGAGACGTCGAGGTCTGCCGTCACCGTCATCGGATGCTCCTGTCCCAAAGTCCCTCCTCCCGGTCTCGCGTCAGACCTGGGAGATTTCCTGTTCCTTCTTGGCGAGGGTCGAATCGATCTCGGAGATCATCTCGTCCGTCATCTTCTGAACGCGGTCGGCCGAAACGCGGCTCTGATCCTCGCCAATGTCGCCATCCTTCTCGAGCTTCTTCAGCGTGTCCATGCCATCACGGCGGACGTGGCGCACGGCGACCTTGGCCTGCTCGGCATATTTGTGAGCGAGCTTGATCAGGTCCTTGCGGCGCTCTTCGTTGAGCTCGGGAATGGGTAGGCGCAGTGTCATGCCGTCGACGACCGGGTTGAGGCCCAGGTTCGAATCGCGGATGGCGCGCTCGACCTTGCCAACCATGGTCTTGTCCCACACGGCGACCGAAATCATGCGCGGCTCCGGCACGCTGACGGTCGCGACCTGGTTGAGCGGCATCTGCGAGCCATAGGCCTCGACCGTGACCGGATCGAGCATCGTGGACGAAGCCCGGCCCGTGCGCAGCCCACCCAGATCGCTCTTCAGCGAATTGAGCGCGCCCGTCATGCGACGCTCGAGATCCGCGTAGTCCACATCCTGGTCGGCCATATCCATGTCTCCGCTTGCACTGGCGTTTTGACCGCCCCCGCATGGGGAACGGTCTTTGTGCGTCTTATTTCCATGACGGACAGGGGAAACGCAAGCGCTTCCAGCCACGCACCATGGGATGACGCGCTTGAAACACCGGATTGCGGGGCGCGGTGAAGCGCACCCGCCGCCGGCGCGCCGGATCAGTCCGAGATGACGGTGTACAGTCCCGCGCCGTTCATGACGTCGACCAGCGCGCCCGGCGTGCGGATCGAGAACACGATGACCGGAATACGGTTGTCGCGCGCAAGGGCGATCGCCGTTGCGTCCATCACCTTTAGGTCGCGACCCAGAACCTCGCCCGGCGTCAGCGTGTCGTAACGCTCCGCATCGGGCACCTGCTTGGGATCGGCAGAGTAGACGCCATCGACGCTGGTCCCCTTGAGGAAGGCGTCGCACCGCATTTCGGCCGCGCGCAGCGCAGCGCCGCTGTCGGTGGTGAAGAACGGATTGCCCGTGCCACCCGCAAAGACGATGACGTCGCCGTCCTCCATGTAGCGCTCGGCGCTACGCTGGGTGAAGGTCTCGCAGATGGAGGGAACCGGAACGGCGGACAGGACGCGCGCAGGAACGCCAAGACGGCGCAGTGCGTCGGCCAGTGTCAGGGAGTTCATGACGGTGGCGAGCATGCCCATGTGGTCGCCGGTGACCCGATTGCCGCCCTTGGCGGCCACGGCAACGCCGCGAAAGATGTTACCGCCGCCGACGACGACCCCGACCTGGGCTCCCAGGCTGACCGCCTCGGCGATTTCCTTGGCCACCCGGTCGACGGTCTCCGGATCGATCCCGAAGTCCTGCGATCCCATCAGCGCCTCGCCCGAGAGTTTTACGAGCACGCGCCGCCAGCGAAGTTTTCTCGACATTTTTTTCTCGTCGTTATGGTTTTCCGGGTGACGCCGGAGCGCATGCGCTCACGTTGACCCGCACGGTCGCGACGTCGTTTCCCGCGACCGTCAGTGCACAGAAAAAAGGCGCCGGTTTGACCGGCGCCTTGTTGCTTGCGGCTCAGTTGCCTACCGCTGCCGCGACTTCCGCCGCGAAGTCCGTCTCTTCCTTCTCGATCCCTTCGCCAAGGGCGAAGCGAACGAAGCCGGTGAGCTTGACCGGAGAGCCGATTTCCTTGCCGAACGCCTCGACAGCCTGCTCGACGGTCTTGTCCGGATCGATGACGAAGGACTGCTTGGTCAGCGTCACTTCCTCATAGAACTTGCGCAGACGGCCCTCGACCATCTTCTCGATGATGTTTTCCGGCTTGCCCGACTCGCGCGCCTGCTCGGAAAAGATCTGGCGCTCGCGGTCGACGACGGCCGGATCGAGATCCTCGACGCCGAGCGACAGCGGGTTGGTCGCGGCAACGTGCATCGCGATCTTGCGGCCGAATGCGGTCACCGCCTCGGCGTCGCCCTCGGTCTCGAGGCCGACCAGAACGCCGATCTTGCCGAGACCATCGGAGATGGCGCCATGGACGTAGGTCGCGACCGCGCCCTTGGAGACGGAAACGACGGCGGTGCGACGCAGCGACATGTTCTCGCCGATCGTTGCGATCGAGTCCTTGATGGTGTCGCTGACGGACTTGTCGGAGCCCGGGAAGGTGGCGTTGCCAAGAGCCTCGACGTCGCCATCGGCGGACAGGGCAGCCTTGGAGGTGCCGGAAACGAGGGCCTGGAAGCCGTCGTTGCGTGCCACGAAGTCGGTCTCGGAGTTCAGCTCGACGACGGCAGCCTTCGTGCCCTCGGATGCGACGCCGACCAGACCTTCGGACGCAACGCGGTCGGCCTTCTTGGCGGCCTTGGCGAGACCCTTGGTACGCAGCCAGTCGATGGCCGCTTCCATGTCGCCGTTGTTCTCGGTCAGGGCTGCCTTGCAGTCCATCATGCCCGCGCCGGTCTTCTCGCGGAGCTCTTTCACCATTGCAGCGGAAATGCTCATTAGTCGCCTCGTTGACGGGTGTTCACCCCGGCAGGCTTAGCCGAGGCCTCACGTAAGGTTTATGACAAAGACGTACGACAGAACGGCAACCGGCGGCCACGAGGGCCGCCGGAGCCGTATCAGGTCATTCGACCGCTGCTGCCGGGGCGTCCTCGGCAACGCCTTCCTCGGCGGCCAGAACCGGCTCGACCGGCGCTTCCTCGGCCGAACCGACGTCGATGCCCATGCCACCCTGGGCGCGGGAAATGCCGTCGATGGCGGCGCGTGCGATCAGGTCGCAGTAGAGGCCGATGGCACGGCCGGCGTCGTCATTGCCCGGAACCGGGTAGTCGATGCCGTCGGGATCGCAGTTGCTGTCGACGATAGCGGCGACCGGAATGCCCAGGCGACGGGCTTCCTGGATCGCGATGGCCTCGCGATTCGTGTCGATCACGAAGATCAGGTCCGGAAGACCGCCCATGTCCTTGATGCCGCCAAGGTTACGCTCGAGCTTCTCGCGCTCGCGATCAAGGAACAGACGCTCCTTCTTGGTCAGGCCGCTCGGGCTGCTCAGCGTCTCTTCGACCTTGCGCAGGCGCTGGATCGACTGGGAGATGGTCTTCCAGTTGGTCAGCATGCCACCAAGCCAACGGGCGTTGACGTGGTACTGGGCCGAACGGCGAGCTGCCTCGGCGACCGGCTCCTGCGCCTGGCGCTTGGTGCCGACGATGAGAACGCGCCCGCCCTGGGCGACCTTGTCGGACACAACCTTCAGCGCCTGATGCAGGAGCGGAACGGTCTGAGCCAGGTCGAGAATGTGGATGTTGTTGCGAACGCCGAAGATGTAGGGACCCATCTTCGGATTCCAGCGGTGCTTCTGGTGACCGAAGTGGACACCGGCTTCCAGCAGCTGGCGCATAGTGAAATCGGGCAGGGCCATGGCCTTGCTTCTCCTTAGATTTTCCGGTTGTACCTCCGCAGGGCGTGCCTTCGCTCGCGCGTCGACACCGGATGGACCCCGTCCGTGACGAAAACCGACCCTGCGTGTGGAATGCGCGCGTTATAATCTCGCGCACGGCTCAAGACAAGCCCGCAGGCCCTCCCAAATCGCACAAACGCACAATTCCATCCATCTGCGGACGGTGAAAACCCCGCCAGCGCCCGCAAGCGTCGCCCCAAACAGTCTGACGTAAGGTCAGGAAAGCTGCACCTCGACCACGCCGGGAATCGTTTTCATGGCGCCGGCAATCTGTGGCGAGAGCCGGTAGCCGCCTGGCAGCTTCACCTCGACTTCACGTCCGCCATTGTCGAGAAGCACCACGACGCTCACCTCTCCCTCGCCGCGCTCGCCGAGATGTCGGGGCAACCGCCGGGCGGCATCCGGATCGCGCAGGAACACGGTGAGGTTCTGCTGCACGCGCGCCGCCTCGTCCTCCAGCGGGCGAACCGACTGGATGCGCAGGCTCGGCTCGTCGTCGCGCATGTCCGCTCCTACAAGCAGCACCACGGAACGCCCCGGCTCGACCGCGTCGCGAAACTGGGCCAACGCCTCGGAAAACAGCAGCGCCTCATACTGGCCCGTCGGGTCGGAAAGCCGCACGATGCCCATGCGGTTACCGGAGCGGGTCTTGCGCTCCTGGCGCGCCAGAACGGTTCCCGCAAGGCGGCCGGCGCTTGCTCCCTGCTTCACCGCCTGGGCGAACTCGCTCCACATCTGCACCCGCATTCGCTTCAGCAGCGGCAGGTAGGAATCGAGCGGATGGGCGGACAGATAGAAGCCGATGGCGCCCTGCTCCCGCTGCAGCTGCTCCTCAGCCAGCCACGGCTCGGCGTCCGGCAGATGCACCGTCTCGCCTTCCGCGCCGCCGCCGAACATGTCGTTCTGACCGCTCAGGGCCTGTTCCTCGGTGCGTTGCGACACACCGACGATTCGCTCGATGCCGGCCGAAAGCCGGGCCCGTACCTGCTCGAGTACATCGAACGCGCCGGCATTGATCAGGCTTTCCAGGATCCGCTTGTTGAGCTGCTTGGCGCTCACACGGCCGGCGAAATCGCCAAGGGTCCGGAAAGGCCGGTCGCCGCGCATCTCGATGATGTGCTCGACCGCCCCCTCGCCCACTCCCTTGATCGCCCCCATGGCATAGCGGATTGCATTGCCCTCGACGGTGAAATGCACGCCCGAGCGGTTGACGCAGGGCGGGCGCACCGGAATGCGCATGCGCTTGGCCTCGACGCAGAAGTCCGACAGCTTGTCGGTATTGCCGAGATCCAGCGTCATGGAAGCCGCCATGAACTCCACCGGATGGTTCGCCTTCAGCCAGGCGGTCTGATAGGAGACGAGCGCATAGGCGGCCGCGTGCGACTTGTTGAAGCCGTAGTTGGCGAACTTCGCAACGAGGTCGAAGATCGTGCCCGCCTGCCCCTTGTCGACGCCGCGCTCGACAGCGCCATCGACGAAGCGGGCGCGCTGCACCTCCATCTCCGCGGCGATCTTCTTGCCCATGGCGCGGCGCAGCAGATCGGCTTCGCCGAGCGAGTAGCCCGATAGCACCTGGGCAATCTGCATCACCTGCTCCTGGTAGACGATGATGCCGTTCGTCTCCTTCAGGATCGGTTCGAGCAGAGGATGCAGATAGTCCGCTTCCTGCTCGCCGTGCTTGACCGCATTGTAGACCGGGATGTTGTCCATCGGGCCGGGTCGATAGAGCGCGACAAGCGCGATGATATCCTCGAAGCGGTCCGGCTTCATGCCCGCGATGGCCCGGCGCATGCCCTGGCTTTCAAGCTGGAACACGCCCACGGTCTCGCCGGCGGCAAGCAGCCGATAGGTCGCCGGGTCGTCCATCGGCAATCCGGCGATGTCGACCTCGATGCCCTTGTCGGCGATCAGCTTCACCGCTGTATCAATCACCGTCAGCGTCTTCAGGCCGAGGAAGTCGAACTTCACCAGACCGGCCTGCTCCACCCACTTCATGTTGAACTGGGCGACCGGCATGTCGGAGCGCGGATCGCGGTAGAGCGGCACGAGCTGCTCGAGCGGCCGGTCGCCGATGACCACGCCGGCGGCGTGCGTCGAGGCGTGCCGGTAGAGCCCCTCGAGCTTCTGCGCCATCTCCAGAAGCTTGGCGACGGTCTCGTCATCGTCGCGCGCCTCCTGCAACCGAGGCTCATCGCGGATCGCCTGTTCCAGCGTCACCTGCTGGCCCGGAGCCGCCGGCACCATCTTCGACAGACGGTCGACCTGACCATAAGGCATCTGCAGCACACGGCCGACGTCACGCAGCACGGCGCGCGCCTGCAGTGTTCCGAAGGTGATGATCTGCGCCACCTGCGCCCGCCCGTATTTGTCCTGGACGTAGCGGATCACCTCTTCGCGCCGGTTCTGGCAGAAATCGATGTCGAAATCCGGCATCGACACGCGTTCGGGATTAAGAAATCGCTCGAAGAGAAGCGCATAACGCATTGGATCTAGATCGGTAATCGTCAACGACCACGCAACCAGAGAGCCAGCACCCGAACCACGGCCCGGCCCGACCGGAATGTCATGCGCCTTCGCCCACTTGATGAAGTCGGCAACGATCAGGAAGTAGCCGGGAAACCGCATACGCTCGATGATACCGAGCTCGTAGTCGAGCCGCTTCCAGTAGTCCTCTTCCGGCATGTCCGGCGCGAGGCCATGCGCCTCGAGCCGCTGCACGAGCCCCTCCTTCGCCTGCCGGCGCAGCTCCTCCACCTCAGCGGCGAAAGCGGCTTCCGGGTCGGCGGAGGCACCGGCGAACTGCGGCAGGATGGGCTTGTGCTTGAGCGGTCTGGTCAGGCAGCGGCGAGCGATCTCCACCGTGTTGGCGGTCGCCTCTGGCAGATCGGAGAAGACCTCCAGCATTTCCGCGCGCGTCTTGAACCGATGCTCCGGCGTCAGCCTGCGGCGGTCATCCTCGGCGATCACCCGGCTTTCGGAAATACAGATGAGCGCATCATGCGCCTCGTAGTCGTCGGCGGTGGCGAAGAAGGGCTCATTGGTCGCGACGAGCGGCAGGCCCATGTCGTAGGCGGCCGCGATCATCTCCGGCTCGCACGCCACCTCGTCTGCCAGACCGTGGCGCTGCAACTCGACATAGAGCCGGTCGCCGAAGCCCTCGGCAAGCACACGGAGCCGCGCCCGCGCCTTGTCCGTGTCTCCGGCGATAATGGCCTGGCCGACAGGGCCGGCGGCTCCGCCCGTGAGCAGGATGACACCCTCGGCATGGGCGCAAAGCCGCTCGGCGGTGACATGCGCCCGGGTCGAGGGATCTGTATCGAGATAGGCGCGGCTCACCACATCCATCAGGTTGGCGTAGCCCTCGTCGCCGGCGGCGATCAGCACGACCTCGCTCAGGTGCACCGTCTCCCGGCCGCGCTTGACGCCACCATCGCAGAAGTCGACCGGGATCTGTACGCCGACGAGCGGCTGCACGCCGGAGCCCCAGGCCTTCTCGGAGAACTCGAGCGCGCTGAAAAGATTGGAGGTGTCGGTAACGGCGATCGCAGGTTGCTTGTCGGCCTTGGCAAGGTCGAGAAGCCGGCCGAGCTGCAAGGCACCCTCAAGCAGCGAATAGGCGGAATGGGTCCTGAGATGTACGAAGCCGACGTCGTCCATGGCGCTTACCGGGATGCTGGGTTTTCGCGCGATCACGGCACCTTGTCACAAGGCCCGCCCGCAGCGCCAGTCTTCCCCCCGCGTCGCCCCCCTGTCGAGCCAAAGCACCCGCCGGTCCCCAGAAAGACGCCCCGCCTGGGGATCGTTTCACCCGCGACCTCCGCCCGCTCCGGTTGCCCGAACGGACATCGGCGGCTTCAGACGGCCAGGAGTTCAGCCACGACATTGCCCCAGACCAGCAGCGTCACAGTGAAGAGCGAAAGCGCTCCGAAAGCGATAACATCCTGAACGGTCTCTCGAATTTCTGTGAACATGGCGCCCTCCCGTGTTCCGTGGTTCCGATGAGGTTTATTATGTTCACTATTTGTTCTTTTGGCAATACCCGCAATTTCAGGCACGGTCAGGATGGTAAACGCCGAGTAAAGCCCCGCAACCGCCGCGCGCGGCACACTGCCTTGCCAACACAGGCAACCAAAAGAAACAGAGACACCTGGGAAGAAAGGAGGGTGAGCAGCACAAGCGCGCCGCAAGCGTCCGGCTTCGCGGCTGCTGGCAAACGGCGGGCAAGCGCTCACAAAGGGAGAGGAAGCGTCTGCCGGCTCAGAGCTCGACCACCTGCTGGTCGCGCAGGGTGATGCGCCGATCCATCTTGCCGGCGAGTTCCATGTTGTGCGTGGCGATCAGCGCCGCGAGCCCGGAGGCCCTGACCAGCGCGACAAGCGCTTCGAACACATAGGAAGAGGTCACCGGATCGAGATTGCCGGTGGGCTCGTCGGCGAGAAGAATGCTCGGCGCATTGGCGACCGCGCGGGCGATGGCCACCCGCTGCTGCTCGCCGCCGGAAAGCTCCGAGGGGCGATGGTCGGCGCGGTTGCCAAGCCGCATGTACTCAAGCAGCTGAGCGGCGCGCTGGCGCGCCTCCGACTTCTCCAGCCCGCGAATGAGCTGCGGCATCATCAGGTTCTCCAACGCCGTGAACTCCGGCAGGAGATGATGGAACTGATAGACGAAACCGATCTTGTTGCGCCTGATACGGGTCCGCTCGATATCCGCAAGCCTGCCGCACTCGACGCCGTCGATATGGATCTCGCCGCTGTCCGGGCGCTCCAGCAGGCCGGCGATTTGCAACAGCGTCGACTTGCCCGCACCGGAAGGCGCAACCAGCGCCACCACCTCGCCCGGATGCAGAGCGAGGTTGGCGTTGGAGAGAATGTCGAGACGCCCCTCGCCTTCGCGAAAGCCGCGGCTGATCCCGGCAAGCACCAGCGGCAGGGGGGCGACGGTCGTGTCCATGTCGATGTCCGATGCGGCCATGGTGGTCATTCGTAGCGCAACGCCTCGACCGGATCGAGCTTCGCCGCCCGCCAGGCCGGGTAGAGCGTCGCAAGCAGCGACAGCACCATGGCCATGATCACCACCGTCGCCGTCTCTCCGGAATCCATATCCGCCGGAAGCCGGCTCAGGAAATAGAGCTCCGGCGAGAACAGCTCGGTGCGCGTCATCCAGGAGATTGCCTGGCGGATGCTCTCGATGTTGAGGCAGACGATAAAGCCAAGCACGAAACCGGCGAGCGTGCCCACGATGCCGATGCTGGCGCCGGTGATCACGAAGATGCGCATGATCGCACCGCGCGTCGCACCCATCGTGCGCAGGATCGCGATGTCGCGGCCCTTGTCCTTCACCAGCATGGTCATGCCGGAAATGATGTTCAGCGCGGCGACGATGACGATCAGCATGAGGATCAGGAACATGACGTTCCGCTCCACCTCCAGCGCCGAGAAAAAGGTGACATTGCGCGCACGCCAGTCGCTGACGAAGGTCTGCCTGCCCGCCCCCTCCTCGATGAGCGGACGCAGCGCGCCAACCCTGTCGGGATTGTCGGTAAAGACCTCGATGCCGGTGACGATGCCTTCCTGATTGAAGTAGAGCTGCGCCTGCGACAAGGGCATGAAGGCTATGGTGCTGTCATATTCCGACATGCCGATCTCGAAGATCGCGGTCACCGGATAGCCCTTCACCCTGGGCGTCACGCCAAGCGCGGTGACATTGCCCTTGGGAATGATGACGGTGACCATATCGCCGACGGCGACACCGAGCTGGCGCGCCATGCGCGTGCCGATGGCAATGCCGTCGCTCTGATCAAAATTCTCGAACGAGCCCGAACGCACATTCCCGGCAACGAGCGGCAGCTTGGCGAGATCCGTGCCGCGCACGCCGCGCACCAGCGCGCCGAACGAGCCAGCGGGCCCCGAAACCAGCGCCTGCCCCTCGACGAACGGCATGGTGAAGGTCACCCCCTCGAGGTTCTCGATTCGAGCCGCCACCGCATCATAATCGTCGAGCTCGCTCCCGATCGGCTGGATGAGCAAATGCCCGTTGATGCCGAGGATCTTGGTCAGCAGTTCGGCGCGAAAGCCATTCATCACCGCCATGACGATGATCAGCGTCGCCACGCCAAGCATGATGCCGAGAAAGGAAAAGCCGGCAATGACCGAAATGAACGCCTCGCGCCGGCGCGAGCGGAGATAACGCCCGGCGAGCATCCATTCGAAAGCGGCGAACGGCCGTGTGTCACCTGGCTGCTTCGTGGCTTTCGCGGCTGCGCTCATGCCTTTTCCCTAAAACTCCCGACTCACTGGCCGAGATCGGTCACAAGCCGATTGACGGCTTCTTGCGGCGAAAGCGTGACACGCTCGCCGGACGCACGGTTCTTGAGCTCCACGACGCCGTCCTTGAGGCCGCGCGGACCGACGATAAGCTGCCACGGCAGACCGATGAGGTCCATGGTGGCGAACTTGGCGCCCGCACGCGTGTCGACGTCATCCACAAGCACGTCGAGCCCCGCGCCGGAGAGCTGGCGCTCGAGGTCCGCGCAAGCGGCGTCCGCCTCCGCGTCGCCGGGCTTGAGATTGATCAGACCGACGTGGAACGGTGCGACGGACGCCGGCCAGACGATACCGGCCTCGTCGTGATGCGCCTCGATGATCGCTCCCAGAAGCCGCGACACGCCAACGCCGTAGGACCCCATGTGCACTGGCACGTCGGCGCCGTCCGGGCCGGCGACCTTGGCCCCCATGGGCTCGGAATACTTGGTGCCGAAGTAGAAGATGTGGCCGACCTCGATGCCGCGCGCCGACATGCGCGCCTCCTCGGGCACGGCGTCATAGGCAGCCGTGTCGTGCATTTCGTCGGTCGCCGCATAAGGCGTCGTCCAGGACTCGATGACCGGGCTCAGGTCGGACGTGAAGTCGGTGTCCGCATCGGGGATCGGCAGATCGAGGATCGCCTTGTCGCAGAACACCTCGCTCTCGCCGGTGGATGCGAGAATGATGAATTCGTGGCTCATGTCACCGCCGATGGGCCCGGTGTCGGCCCGCATCGGGATCGCCTTCAGCCCCATGCGCGCGAAGGTGCGCAGATAGGCGACGAACATGCGGTTGTAGGCGTGGCGCGCGCCTTCCTTGTCGAGATCGAAGGAATAGGCGTCCTTCATCAGGAACTCGCGGCCGCGCATGACGCCGAAGCGGGGGCGCACCTCGTCACGGAACTTCCACTGAATGTGGTAGAGGTTCAGCGGCAGATCCTTGTAGCTCTTCACCGAGGCCCGGAAGATGTCGGTGATCATCTCCTCGTTTGTCGGCCCGAACAGCATCTCGCGCTCATGGCGGTCGGTGATGCGCAGCATCTCCTTGCCGTAGGCATCATAGCGACCGCTTTCGCGCCACAGGTCCGCCGGCTGCACCGTCGGCATCAGGAGTTCCTGCGCGCCGGCGCGATTCTGCTCCTCGCGCACGATCTGCTCGATCTTGCGCAGCACACGAAGTCCCATCGGCAGCCAGGCGTAGATGCCTGCCGTCTCCTGGCGGATCATGCCGGCCCGCAGCATCAGGCGATGCGAGACGATCTCTGCTTCTTTCGGCGTTTCCTTGAGGATCGGCAGGAAATATCGGGACAGGCGCATTCGGGATCACTCGACAGGTGGCGCGGACAGAAACGGTCCGACAGGGCGCGGCGGCCAGGCGCCGCAGGTTTCGGCAGTCAAAGCGCATGCGCCGGAAAAACACAAGGCCCGGCGCATCCCCGCAAGGAACATTCGCGTTCGCGACGCGCGCAACAGACGGACATCCCTCATTTCTCGCAAGTGCGAAAGCAAAAAAAATGAGCTTCGCTTGCACAAAATGGTGACAAGCCGACGACATTGGTTTATGGTCCGTTTCCATAAGAAGGCAAGAAATCGCAAGATATTCTAAGCCACACAACAGACATCGCGGTCTGAGTCTTGGGAGGAAGCACCTTCATGGCGCGCCGAAAGGCAGCTGCCCGCCGTTAAGGTTTGAATTGAACTTGGCGATTGAAGGTATGATACGCGAAACCTGAAAAAGCGAGACCTCTGGTCTCGCTTTTTTTCTTTGTATTATTGCCCAGCCGTTCGCAAAATATTCCACGAAACGACGAATCTATTATGCCAAGCGATTCAGTCGAATTTCTTCCGTTACGTTATTTTTACCCTGGCGCTTTCGTTCTTTAAAAACCGAAACCGAAGTTGCCACTCTCTTCGGCAAAAAAACTGTCGAAAACGACAGTGTCCGAAGTACGGAGCCTGATCTGCCCCGTGCTCAGCTGCGGCTTTCGAACCAGGCATCGAGCGGCATGATCACCGGCGGCTCGCCATTGTCCTTCGGCCAGGAATCGATCGAGAACGCCTTGCCGCTGCCGCTTTCCCTGAGCACGGCCGTGGCATGCGGATACCGCCCGTCGAGAAAGAAGCCGCGCGCCACGGGACTGGCGACCGTGTGATGGCGCAAATATCCATGCGCGGCGGCAACCAGCAGAACGCTGGTCGTGTTGGTCGCCTCGTCGATACAGTCCATCTGGCCCGGTACGCCGGAATTGTGCAGGTCGTAGCCGCCAACATCCTTGCTCGATCCGACGACCGGGCCGATTTGCTGCTCCGACCAGGCAATGACGCGCGCAACCGCTTTGCGTTCGGCCTCCGGCGAGGCCTTGCCGGCGGCAAACATGCGCTTCATCACGGCAAGCTGCCTGCCTGAGAAATCGAACGGCGTCTTCCGGGCGCATCCAAACGCATGGCAGACATAGATCCGGTCTCCCTTCGGCGCGACGCCATTGTGAGCTCCGTACCAGGAGCCAGCCCGGCCGAGCGACTGCCCGGCGCAGCCGGCAAGCAGCAGCATGGCGGCAACGGCAAGCAAGCCGCCAGTGCGCTTGCTTGCCTGACACATCACACGGCCTGTCCGGTCCCTACCGGCGCCAGTGTCTCGAATCATTGTCGTCTCCTGCCTGCAAGGGATCTCCTTATCGCGCGTTCGTTTGCCAGGCGGAAGAGGACGCGCTAAGTCACCGCTTCAAGATCGATCAGGGCCTTTCGCGCAAGCACGAAGGCCACAGACAGGGACGAAGAAAACATGCAGCCCGTTCATGTCATCGGCGGCGGCCTCGCCGGTTCCGAGGCCGCCTGGCAGCTCGCCCGTCGCGGAGTTCCCGTCGTCCTGCACGAGATGCGTCCGGTGCGCGACACCGATGCGCACAAGACAGACGGCCTGGCTGAACTCGTCTGCTCCAATTCCTTCCGCTCCGACGACGCGGAGCAGAATGCCGTCGGTTTGCTTCATGCCGAGCTGCGCGACAGCGGCTCGCTGATCATGCAGTCTGCCGACGCCAATCAGGTGCCCGCCGGCGGCGCGCTCGCGGTGGACCGCGACGGCTTCTCCGAGGCGGTGACGGCCGCACTCACCGGTCATCCGCTCATCACCATCGAGCGCGGCGAAATCACCGGCATGCCGCCCGCAGACTGGGACAGCGTCATCGTCGCCACCGGCCCGCTCACCTCGCCTGCCCTGTCGCAGGCGATCCTCGAGGCGACAGGCGAGGACGCCCTCGCCTTCTTCGACGCCATCGCGCCGATCCTGCATTTCGATTCCATCGACCTCGACACCTGCTGGTTCCAGTCGCGTTACGACAAGATCGGACCGGGCGGAACCGGCAAGGACTACATCAACTGCCCGATGGACAAGGAGCAATACGCCGCCTTCATCGACGCGCTGATCGCCGCGCCCAAGACCGAGTTCAAGGAATGGGAGGAGAACACCCCCTATTTCGACGGTTGCCTGCCAATCGAGGTCATGGCTGAACGCGGACGCGAGACCCTGCGCCACGGACCGATGAAGCCGATGGGCCTGACCAACGCGCACAAGCCGGACCAGAAGCCTTACGCAGTGGTCCAGTTGCGCCAGGACAATGCGCTCGGCACGCTCTACAACATGGTCGGTTTCCAGACGAAGCTGAAGCATGGCGCGCAGCTTGAGGTGTTCCGCACCATCCCCGGGATGGAAGAGGCTGTTTTCGCCCGGCTTGGCGGCCTGCACCGCAACACCTTCCTGAACTCGCCCAAGCTGCTCGACCGGTCCTTCCGGCTCAAGGCCCGCCCGGCACTGCGCTTCGCTGGCCAGATCACCGGATGCGAAGGTTATGTGGAATCGGCAAGCGTCGGCTGCATGGCCGGCCTCTTCGCCGCGGCCGAGAGACTTGGCCGCGACATCGCCCCGCCGCCGCCGACCACGGCCATGGGCGCCTTGCTGGAGCACATCACCGGCGGCCATATCCTGCGCGAGGATGGCGGCCCGCGCTCGTTCCAGCCGATGAACGTCAACTTCGGCCTGTTTCCGCCCATCGAGGCGCCGAAGACCGACGCGGACGGCAAACGTCTCAAGGGCAAGGACAAGACGCGGGCCAAGAAACTCGCCATGACCTCGCGCGCCCGCGCCGATTTCAGCGAATGGGGTTCGGTGGCCCTGGCGCTTGCGAACGAGCCGGTCTGCTGACCTGGCGATCCGGCTCTGCTCCGCTCTGACGGAGCGCCCGAAAACGGAAAACGGCGCGCAATGACTTGCGCGCCGTTTTTTCTGTCCTCCGCGAGATGAGACCCGACAGGGCCTCTCGCCTCTTCTCAGGAGGCCCCCTCCTCGGTGGGGTTGTCCTGCCCCGCACCGCCCGCCGCGACCTGCTGCGGCAACCCGTGATCGCGACCGAGGTAGGTGACGTTCGACGGGAAGGCGAAGTTGGAGCCGCCCTGCTGCACGATCCGTGTGATCTCCACCAGAATCTGCTCCTGGATCTTCAGGAACTCGTTCCGGTCGGCTGTCGAGATGTAGGTGAAAAGTTCGATATTGAGCGAATAGTCCCCGAAGCCGACAAAAGTCACCCGCAGAGCCATCTGATCGAGCACCTTCGGGTTCTCCTCGAGAGAAAGACGGATCTTCTCGATGATGCTGAGCAGCACCGCTGCGTCGGTGTCCCGACGCAGGCTAATGACATGATTGAGCAGGAAGCGGTCGCGCCGGCTGAAGTTGACGATCTTGCGCTTGGCGAGGTCGGAATTGGCGACGGTGATCAGCGTCCTGTCGAGCGCACGGATACGCGTCGAACGAATGCCGATTGCCTCCACCGTGCCCGACAAGCCTTCGAACTCGCAGTACTCGCCGACACGCACCATGCGGTCGGCATAAAGAATGACGCCGCCGATGAGGTTTTCCAGCGTCGGCTGGGCCGCGAGTGCCACGGCCAGACCGCCAACACCCAGGCCGGCGATGACACCGTAGACCGGGATACCGATCTGCGTTGCGCCATAGCCCAGCAGAACGACCGAAAGCGCAAGACCGATCAACCGGAAGCCCGAAAGGAGAAGGCTGGAATCGAGACTCGCCGTCGGTGCCGTGGGGTTCTTCATCACCCAACTCGCGAGCAGGTCGATGGCCTGGTAGCAGAACCAGGAAACGCTGGCCCAAAGCACAGTGGCCGATACGGTTCCAACGATGACCATCGGAACGCCGGTAATGTTGACCTGGTCATTGGCCAGGAACCGGAAGCCGACCGCGGTGAGAAGCACGACAAGGGGCAGTTGCATGCGCCGCATGCGCCGACGCACGTCCGAAAGCGGAACCGCCCGCCACCTGTTCCAGCGCTGCACGCTCACCGGAATGACAATCGAAAGGATCGCCAGCAGACCCAGCGCCAGCCATTGCCAGACGGCCTGGTCACGGAACTCGTGGCGCAACCATTGCGGCCCTTCGAGAACAAGGTCGTACCAGCGCGGCGGCACGAGATTGCCCGGCGTGTAGATATAGTAGGCGTAGAGGTCCTCGCCCTTGTCCGAATGGGAGGGGAAGACCCTCACAGCCGCATAGTCTTGCGGGATGCGCGCCACCGTTTCCTTCGAAACGAGATAGCGCACGTCGCCCTTTTCCGTTCCCGTCTGGGCAAAGACGAGGCCCGTTCCCGGCAAACGCCAGCGCTGCGGCAGGGTGGCGGCGAAATCGGGGTCCTGCGGAGCCCCAGCGGCCTTGCCCGGCACATCCTCGAGCGAAGGCATGTAGATGCGGTCGATGATCTCCTGAAACTGCAGGACGGTTTCGATCCCGACATTCTCACGGGCCGTCTGAGGCACATCACTGAGATCGAAGAGCTCCGTTGCCTTGGAGATGAGCAACTGCACGATGGCGAGCCGGCGCTTCTGGTCCTCCGACAGAAACAGGGTGTCGCCCTCGAGGAATTCATTCCTCAGCGCGATCCAGATCCGGCTGGCCTCCGCCATCAGGACAAGAAAGCTCTCCAGCGAGGCGCGCGGGCTCTTGCTGTCCGGCGGGGCGATCGGATAATCGCGCAGCAACTCCTGCAGATTGGGAATGCGGCCCTCGATTTCCTTGTCGAGATCGGAAGAAGAGAGGCTCTTTCCGCCAAGAAGAACGCTCGGCTGGAGAAATTTTTCATACGCCGCCGGCTGGGCAACTGCGGCACCGGCAACCGAAATCGTCAGAAAAGCAACGACCGCGACAAAGAAAAGCCGAACAAGATCGCGACCTCGGCAGCCTGCGAACAAGTCAATTCCGCCACGCTTTCGATGCAGGTTCCCGGTCATTTCGCCCCCAATGATCCATAAAATCCACCCAGACCATAGAGACCAAAATTGAAACCAGTCTTAATCTAGTCGCTTGGAGCGTGCTTCCGCGCCAGCCGCACCGCCTGCCAGACATACCAGAGCTTGCGCAACCGCGAGATGTCACCGGTCATGCCGAACGGATCGAAACCGGCCTTTTCCACCCGCCGTAACGCCGGCTCCACAAGACTGGCCGGCAAGAACGCGGGCACGACGCCGCGCGGCACGCTGGCGATACGCGCGCGGGTCTGAAGGAGATGCCCCTGCGCCCGGTCGCAGAGTTCGGAGATAGCCGTGCGCAGCTGCGGCGTCGCCTTTCCGGAGAAGATGTCCTCAGGCTCCACTTCGTGGCGCGCAAGCAGATCGGCCGGCAGGTAAAGCTGGCGCCGGGCGGCGTGCCAGGGCAGCGCGCGAACAAGCCCGGCAAGCGCATAGGCGACACCGGCATGGCCGGCGGCCTCCGAGGTGCCCGGATCGCGGCCGTCCGCCAGCACGATCGCGGCAAGCTGGATCAGCGCGGAAGAGGTCTCGCCCGCGTATCCCTCAAGATCGCCGATGGTCGGCATCGGGTCGTCGTAAAGGTCGAAGGTCCGCGCCTCGATGAGATCGAGAAAGGCACCGAGCGGAAGATTGTAGGTGGCGATGGCCGCGCGAATGGCGCCGGCAACCGGGTGCTGATCGGCATCGCCGCCAGGTTCCGCGGCGAGCGCGTCGCGCCACCACTGGAACCGGATCTCGCCGGGCATCGGGTCGGAAACGATCTCCCGAGCCCGGGCGATCTCCATGTTGAAGGCATAGAGAGCTGCGAGCGCGGATCGCTTGGGCTCCGGTACGTGGAGCAGCGAGATATACCGGTCGAAGTCGAATTGCCGGACAAGCGCGAGGCAGTGCTCGCCGGCAGTCAGGGTCGGCGCTGTCATGAAGGGGAACCTAGGGCCATCGGCGGATCAGTCCACCGCAAGCAGCACCGCCGCGACGGCCCTGTCCTCGGCAAGCAGGACGTTGTAGGTGCGCACAGCCGCTCCCGTCGACATGGGATCGGACATGATGCCCGCCTCGCGCATTGCCGACTTCAGGTCCGGCGCCATGCGCGCGGGATCGCGGCCCATGCCAAGAAGAAGCACCTCGATGCCCGCCGCCTCGTCAAAGATCTTCTCGAGTGTCGCGACGGTCAGGTCGGCGGGAACCGTGGCATCGAAGCCATAGATGCCGCTTGGAATGCACAGGATCGATCCGCGATGGGACATGCCGGCGAAGCGGAAGCCGCCGTCGCCATACGCCTCGACCGGCGCCCGCCCTGGAAAATGGGCGTCCCGAATGACGATGCCTTCACCGCGCCGTGCCATGTCGCTCCCTCTGGCTGGAGGATGCGGGGTGCGCCCCCGCGTCCTCCCTCCGGCCTTGTCAGGCCTTTGCCGCGCCGTCGCCGCCCTTGGCTTCGGCCGTGCCCTTGTCATCGCCATCGCCCCCGGTCACGGCCGAAGGCCTGAGGTTCAGCGAAATCAGGAACGGAGCAGCCAGGAAGATCGACGAATAGGTGCCAATCACCACACCAAAGATCATGGCAAGCGTGAACGAGCGAATGACCTCACCGCCGAAGGCATAGAGAGCCACCAGCGCCAGCAGCGTCGTCAGAGACGTCATCACGGTACGCGACAACGTCTCGTTGATCGTGCGGTCGAGCAGGTCGGGCAGCGGCATCTTCTTGTAACGTCGAAGATTCTCGCGGATTCGATCATAAACGACGACTGTATCGTTCAGCGAATAGCCGATGATCGTCAGCACCGCCGCGATACTCGACAATGAAAACTCGAGTTGCAGCACCACGAACAATCCGAGCGTCAGCACGATATCGTTGATCGTCGTCAGGATCGCGCCGACGGCGAAATGCCACTCGAAGCGGAACCAGATGTAGAACAGGATCACCACCAGAGAGGCGACGACGGCCAGAAAACCGTCGGTCGCAAGCTCACCGGAGACACGCGGCCCGACAACCTCGACACGCCGGAACTCGACGCTCTCGCCGAAGGTCTCGCGCACGGTCTGCACGACCGCTTGCTGTTCCAGTTCACCGCCTTCGGGCTGCTGAACACGCACCAGGACCTCGTCAGGTGCGCCAAACTGCTGCACCTGCACGTCGCCCAGGTTGAGCGTGCCGAGCTGGGCGCGGATGCCGGCGACGTCCGCTGGCGACTCCATGGTCTTTATCTCGAAGACCGTGCCGCCCTTGAAATCGATGCCGAAGTTCAGCCCGACCGAGAAAAACAAAGCGATCGAAGCGACGAACAGCACCGCCGAGGCGGGAAACGACAGGCGACGGAACCGCATGAAGCGGAACTTGGTGTCGTCGGGGATGAGTTTGAGCAACATGAGCTTGGTCCCCGGGTCAGAGCGTCAGATGGCTCGGCCGCTTCCGACGCACCCACAGCGCGACCAACAGGCGCGACACGGTGAAGGCGGTGAAGACGGTCGTGAAGATACCGATCGCAAGCGTCACGGCAAAGCCGCGGATCGGACCCGAACCCAGATTGAAGAGGATCAGCGCTGCGATCAGTGTGGTGACGTTCGCATCGAGGATGGTGCCGAGTGCGCGGGAGTAGCCCGCGTCGATGGCGCTGATCGCCGAGCGCCCTGCCCTGGCCTCCTCGCGTATGCGCTCGAAGATCAGCACGTTGGCGTCGACCGCCATGCCGATGGTCAGCACGATGCCAGCGATGCCGGGCAACGTCAGCGTCGCCTGCAGGAAGGTCAGCGCCCCGAAGACGAGAAGCACGTTCACCGCAAGCGCCACGTCGGCGATAACACCGAAGCGCCCATAGGTCAGGATCATGAAGACCACGACGAGCCCTGCGCCGATGAAGGACGCAAGCTGTCCGGCGTCGACCGAATCCTGGCCGAGGCCCGGACCGATGGAACGCTCCTCGACGACGGTGAGCTTGGCCGGCAGCGCGCCGGCGCGCAGGAGCACGGCAAGATCATTGGCGCTTTCGACGGTGAAGCTGCCCGAGATCTGGCCCGAGCCGCCGGTGATCGGCTCGCGGATGACCGGAGCGGAAATCACCTCGTTGTCGAGAACGATGGCGAACGGACGTCCGACATTGCGCTGTGTGACGACGGAGAAGGTCCGCGCGCCGGAGGTGTTGAACTGGAAGTTCACCACAGGCTCGTTGGTATTGGAATCGAAGGACACCTGAGCGCCGCGAAGGTCCTCGCCCGTCAGCAGCGGAGCCTCGTCGAGCAGGTAGGGCAGCGGGGGATCGTCACCGGAGTACATCACAACCGTTCCAGCCGGCGGGCGCGAGGAAAGCGCCTGTTCAGCCGACATGGACTGGTTGACGAGATGGAAGGTGAGCTGCGCGGTCTGGCCGACCAGATCCTTGAGGCGCTGCGGATCGCCCTCGCCCGGCGCCTCCACCAGAATGCGGTCGTCGCCCTGGCGCTGGATGCTGGGTTCGGTCGTGCCGAACTCGTCGAGACGAAGCCGGATGACCTCGATCGACTGCTGAACCACCGAGTTGAGGCGCTGGGTCAGGCCGGCATCGGTGAAGGAGAAGCGAATCAGGCCGTCATCGGCAACCGCAATCTGAAACTCATTCACCGCGGCGCCGCCGAAGACCGAGTTATTCAGCGGATTGGTCAGCTCCGACAGCCGCTTGCGCGCATCCTCGAGGCGGGAAAGATCGCGAATGCGAACCTGCACCGTCTGCCCCTGCACGCCGAGGCCGGTGTAGCCGATGCGCTGGTCCTCGCGAAGGCGCTGGCGAACCTCGCCCTCGAGCGTCTTCAGCCGCTTCTGGATGTAGTCGGTCCGGTCGATCTCGTAGAGCAGGTAGGCACCGCCCTGAAGATCCAGACCGAGAACGATCTGCCGCTTGGGCATCCAGTTCGGCAGCGAAGCCAGCGTGGCCGGCGACAGGAAGTTCGGCAGGGTGGAGATTGCCCCGGCGAGGATGACGAGGACGATCAGAACGATCTTCCAGCGCGCGAAATAGAGCATGGCGATGCCGTTTCCGGTGTTCCGCGCGGCCCCAGGGGCCGCGCGGGAAAAGAAAAGAAGATCGGGCGGCGCTTAGCCGTTTTCCTTGACCGGCTCGGTCTTCGAGCGGACTTCCGTGATCATCGAGCGGACGACGCGGATCTTGACGCCCTCGGAGATCTCGACCTGGACTTCACCCTCGTCGACGACCTTGGCGATCTTGCCGATCAGGCCGCCGGAGGTGACCACCGTGTCGCCACGGCGCAGATTGGAGACCAGCTCCTGATGCTGCTTCATCCGCTGGCGCTGCGGGCGGATGATCAGGAACCACATGATCACGAAGATCAGGACGAACGGAAGGAACTGGACAAGCATCCCAACGCCGCCGGCGGCTCCGGCACCTTGCGCGAAAGCGGGTGTAATCAGCATAGGCATCTCCTGTGCAAGGCGCGTTTCTCGAGAACGGAGGGTGGCGGTACGGCTTTTGCCGTCGCGACTGCCCCATTCCGGCGCATGAACCAAAGTCGCGCGGACTATACAAGCCGCGCCCGTCTTTGCAAGGCGAACCGGAGCTTCGCGGCACACGCGGAATGCGCGCTTTGGCCACACGCTCGGTCATGCTAGGGAAGCCATTCGGGGCATCGCGTTGCACGCAATCCCTCCCCCTTCCCAAAGCACTTACCAGGCATGGCGTAGATATGGATCAATCGAACCTGCACAAGGGCGACCTCGACACAATCGCACGGCGTCTCGACACCCTTATCGAGTTGATCGCCCGCGCCGTGCCGGCGGAGCCGCGCAAAACCGACTTCGAGGCCGCCGATGCCTTCGTCTGGAACGCCGGTTCATCGGAGCTGGAAGCGGTCGAGCGGGTCAACCGCGTCGACATCGCCCTGCTGCAGGGTGTCGAACGCGCCCGCGACCAGCTTGTCGCCAACACCACCCGCTTCGCCAGAGGGTTCGCCGCCAACAACGTTCTCCTGTGGGGCGCGCGCGGCATGGGCAAGTCGTCGTTGGTCAAGGCCGCCCACGCCCGCATCAATGCCGATCTCGAGGCGTCGGGAAGCCGGGAACGCCTCAAGCTCGTGGAGATCCACCGGGAGGATATCGAAAGCCTGCCGACGCTGATGCGGATCGTGCGGGCCAGCGGCCACCGAACGATCGTCTTTTGCGACGACCTGAGTTTCGACTCGGGCGATGCCTCCTACAAGTCGCTCAAGGCCGCGCTCGACGGCGGCATTGAAGGACGCCCGGCGACGGTTCTCTTCTACGCCACCTCCAACAGGCGCCATCTGCTGCCGCGCGACATGATCGAGAACGAAAGTTCGACGGCGATCAATCCAGGCGAAGCGGTCGAGGAGAAGGTGTCGCTGTCGGATCGATTCGGCCTGTGGCTCGGCTTCCACAAATGCAGCCAGGATGAGTATCTCGCCATGATCGAGGGCTACGTCGCCCACTATGGCCTCGCCTACGATCCCGCCCGCCTGCGCGCCGAGGCGCTCGAATGGTCGACGACGCGAGGCAGCCGCTCGGGCCGTGTCGCCTTCCAGTTCATCCAGGACCTGGCCGGCCGTCTGGAGCGCAATCTCGGCGCGTGATCACACAGTGATTTCCGCGCGCAGGTTGATCCCTGAGCGCCGCGCGGCCACATGCCCCTTCTGTTCGACACGAAGAAAGGGACGGCATGACCCGTGAACGCCGCGGGATTTCCCGCATCTTGCTCGGCGCGGCAGTTGTCGCCGCCGTCCTTGCCCTGGGGCTTTTCCTCATCCTTCCCGGGCTGTCGGACTTCGATCTCGACGCGCGGGCAACGCGGGAAATTTCTTTCGACACGCCCTCCTCCCGCCTGTCCGGGACGCTGTTCCTGCCCGACGCTCCACAAGCGCCCGCCGCCGTCGCCCTGCTTGTCCATGGCGACGGCCCGCAGGACCGCGTGTCCGCCGGCGGCTACCTGCCGTTGATGAACGCCCTGCTCGACAGCGGCATCGCCGTCTACAGCTGGGACAAACCGGGGGTGGGAAAAAGCCAGGGCAACTGGCTGGACCAGTCGATGGACGACCGCGCCAGCGAGGCGGAAGCAGCGCTGCGGGCCGTGCTGCGCGACTATCCGCAGGCACGCGGGCGGATCGGGCTGCTGGGCTTCTCGCAGGCAGGATGGGTTTTGCCGAAGGTGGGCGGCGGGCCTGCGGCTGCGGAGATCGCCTTCATCGTCAGCATCGGCGCCGCCCTCGACTGGCAACGTCAGGGCGCCTATTTCACCCGGCGCCGGCTTCAGGCGGAAGGCTGGTCGCCGGAGCGCATCGCGGAGCATATCGCAAGCAGGCGCCAGACCGAGGAACGCATCTTCGCCGACGTCGACGCCGGACGCCTGGAGAGCACGGCCGCGGCCCACGATCTTGGGATACCGCCCCACCGCCTGGAGTTCGTCCGGCGGAACCTGTCGTCCAACGCAAGCGCAGACCTTGCGCGTGTCGGCCGGCCGTATCTGGCGCTCTGGGGCGCGGAGGATCTCAACGTGGACGCGCGGGCCAATGCCGATGACGCCCGCCGCCTCGTTCTGGCGAACAATCCCGCAAACCGGGTCACGGTCATCCCCTCAGCCACGCACAGTCTCTTGCGCGATGGCCTCTTCAACCACCAGCTTGCGGAGCAATGGCCCTGGTACACCAGGGCAGCGTTCGTCCTGCTCGGGCGCCGTGCCTATGCCGACGGGGCGGTGAAGACGATAACGGACTGGCTCCACGCTGTGGTGGGACAGGACGACAAGCCCCGCGCCGGCCTCACTGCGGCGGCTTCATCCGCGGCGTGACGCTGTCGGCTCCGATGCTCGGCGCAGTGCCGGCAAGCGGGTCCTCCCCGGCGGCCGCATCGGCGGAGATCGGTGGGCCGCTGTAGTTGTCCGGCGGGGCGACGGTCGAGGACTGCTTGCAGTTGGTCAACCACACGTCATAGACGGGGTTCTCGACCGCGTGCAGACCGGGGCTCGCGGCAAACATCCACCCGGTGAAGATCCGCCGCACCTCATTGTTGAGCGTGATCTCGTCCACCTCGACAAAGGCCGTCGTCTGCGGCGCTTCGGTCTGCGGCCGCGTGTTGCACTCGCGCGGCGTCACCTGCAGCGCGCCGAACTGAACGGTCTCGCCGATGTAGACATCGAAGGAGATGATGCGGCCGGTGATCTTGTCCAGGCCGGAGAAGACCGCGACCGGGTTCTCGATCCTTTCCGCCCGCGCGACACCCGGCACGAGAACGCAGGCGGAAAGCGCGGCGGCCACCGCGGTCTGGCCCAGTCTCGCCACGGGCGCCTTCTTCCGGCCGGAAGCCAGCCCAAACGCAGCTCGCATCATCCAATTCACCCTTCTTCGGTCCGCGACGGGCACAGGGCCCGCGCGGTCACGCTTCGGCCAGATCGGCAAGGCGCTTGCGCGCCTCGACCACGCGCTCGCGGCGCTCCATGAACTCAGCGCGCTTTTCCTGCTCCGCAACGACGATCTCTTCCGGCGCCTTGGCGACGAAGGCCTCGTTGCCAAGCTTCTTGTCGATCCGCGCGATCTCCTGGTCGAGCTTCTTCTCCTCCTTGGAGAGCCGCTCGGCTTCCGCGCCAAGATCGATGACGCCTGCCAGCGAGAGGCAGAACGTTGCCTCGCCAGCCACGATCTGGACACTGCCCTTCGGTGTGCGATCGGCAATCTCGATGCTCTCGACACGCGCCAGACGCAGGATCTGCGCTTCGTGGGTCTTGAGCCGCGCACGGGTCAATTGCCCCGCGCCGGTGACGATCAACGGCACGCGCGCGCCCGCCGGAACATTCATCTCGGAGCGGACCGAACGGATCGAGGTGATCAGCTCGACGACCCAGTTGATCTCCTCCGCCGCATTGGCGTCGCCTCCGAGTGAGGACGGCCAGCGCGTGTGCGCAAGGATCTTCTCGCGGGCAGCTTCCGGCTGCTCGTCGACGGCGCGCGCCCAAAGCTCTTCGGTCATGAACGGCATGAACGGATGCAGGATCTTGAGCGTCTCGTCGAGAACCCAGGCGGCCGTTGCCCGTGTCTCGGCCTGGGCCTCGGCGGAGCCTTCCGCGAAGATCGGCTTGGCGAACTCCAGGTACCAGTCGCAGAAGGTGTTCCAGACGAAACGATAGGCCGCGCCCGCCGCCTCGTTGAAGCGGAAGCCCTCGATCGCCTCGGTGACTTCGGTCATGCAGCGCCCGACCTCGGTCACGATCCAGCGGTTGACCGTTTCGCGCGCCGCGACGGGATCGAAGCCCTGCGGCCGCACCCCACCGTTCATCTCGACAAACCGCGCCGCGTTCCACAGCTTGGTGACGAAGTTGCGGTAGCCAGCAACCCGGCTGGTGGCCAGCTTGATGTCACGTCCCTGCGCCGCCATTGCAGCCAGCGTGAAGCGCAGCGCGTCGGCGCCATATTCGTCGATGAGCGCCAGCGGATCGATGACGTTGCCCTTCGACTTCGACATCTTCTGGCCCTTCTCGTCACGGACCAGGGCGTGGATGTAGACCGTGTGGAAGGGCTCGGTCTTCATGTAGTGATCGCCCATCATCATCATCCGGGCGACCCAGAAGAAGATGATGTCGAACCCGGTGACCAGCACGCTCGTCGGATAGTAGTTGGCAAGCTCCGGCGTCTTGTCGGGCCAGCCAAGCGTGGAAAACGGCCACAGCGCCGAGGAGAACCAGGTGTCGAGAACGTCCTCGTCGCGGTAGAGCGCGATCTTGCCGTCGGTGTCGCCGGTTTCCCAGCGCGCCAGCGCCTCCTCGACGCCGACGATCTCGACCTCGCGTCCGAAACGCGCGGCGGCGGCGGCAACGGCCTCTTCTTCGCTCTTCTCGACGAAGAGCGCACCCTCGGGGCCGTACCAGGCCGGAATGCGATGGCCCCACCAGAGCTGGCGCGAGATGCACCAGGGCTGGATGTTCTCCATCCACTCGTAATAGGTCTTGTCCCAGTTGCGCGGCACGAAATTGGTGCGCCCCTCGCGCACGCTGTCGATCGCGGGCCCCGCGAGTGTCTTGGCGTCGACGTACCACTGGTCGGTCAGCAGCGGCTCGATCGGAACGCCGCCGCGGTCGCCATGGGGAACCATGTGCGTGTGCGGCTCGATCCGGTCGAGCAGCTCCAGTTCCTCCATGCGCGCCACCAGGCGCTTGCGCACGTCGAAGCGGTCGCAGCCGTCGAAGGCGGCAATGGTTTCGCTCAGCGCCTCGCTCTCCGGAACCCCCTCGAGAAATTCCGGATTGTCGGTGAGACAAACCTTCGCCTCGCGGTCGAGCACCGAGATCATCGCCAGATTGTGGCGCTTGCCGACCTCGAAGTCGTTGAAATCATGCGCCGGCGTGATCTTCACCGCGCCGGAGCCGGCGGTCGGATCGGCATAGTCGTCGCCGACGATCCGGATGCGACGGCCAACGAGCGGCAGAACGGCGAACTTGCCGATCAGGCCCGCATAGCGCGGATCCTCGGGATTGACGGCAATGGCGGTGTCGCCAAGCATCGTTTCCGGCCGCGTCGTCGCAACGACGATGTAGTCGCGGGTCTCATGCTCGCTCGCCGTGCCGTCCTCGTCCCAGGCGACAGGCGCTTCATAGGTCGCACCATCGGCCAGCGGGTAACGGAAGTGCCACAGGTTGCCCTTGATCTCGATCTGTTCGACCTCGAGATCGGAGATCGCGGTCAGCAGCTTCGGATCCCAGTTGACCAGCCGCTTGTCCTTGTAGATCAGCCCTTCCTTGTAGAGGCTGACGAAGACTTCCAGCACGGCGCGGGACAGCCCCTCGTCCATGGTGAAGCGCTCGCGCGACCAGTCGCAGGAGGCGCCCAGCCGCTTGAGCTGGTTCATGATCATGCCGCCGGATTCGTCTTTCCAGCTCCAGACCCGCTCGACAAACGCCTCGCGTCCCATGTCGCGGCGGCCCGGCTCCTTGCGCTCGGCAAGCTGGCGCTCGACGACCATCTGCGTGGCGATGCCCGCGTGGTCCATGCCCGGCTGCCACAGCACGTCACGGCCGCGCATTCGCTCAAAGCGCACCATGATGTCCTGCAAGGTGTTGTTGAGCGCATGGCCCATGTGCAGGGAGCCGGTGACATTGGGCGGCGGGATCACGATCGAGAAGGATGCGGCACCGGGCTCCGCCCCCGCGCCGGCGCGGAAGGCATCTACGTCTTCCCACGCCTTCGCGATCCTGGGTTCGACGGTGGCGGCATCATATGTCTTGTCGAGCATTGTTCTTCCCAAGAACTGAAAACTGAAGGCGTGGTGTCTCGCAGGCGCGGGCCGAAGTCAACCATTCCCCGAAAGGCGGCGACAGCGTGGCGCGCCGCCATCCTGTCCACCGCAAGTCGCACGGTCCCCGGCGCAGGCTTGAAACAAAAAACGCCGCCCGGAGGCGGCGTCTGGATCGATGCGGTTTCCCAGGTCCGGGAAGCCTTGGCGAAATGATCAGCGGCCGCGGGAGATGCGTTCGATCTCCTGACGTACCATCCGCTCGACCATGGGCGGTAGGTTTTCATCAAGCCAGGTCTTGAGCATCGGCCGCAACAGCTCCTTGACCAGGTCCTCGAGCGTGCGGGCGTTATTGGACAGGATCGTGCCGGCGAGGTTGCTGAACGCGGAATGCACGGCCTGGTTCGCATCGGCCGAGAGCAGGCTGTCCTCAATGGACGGCGCGGCCTTCCCCTTGCCGGCAGACTGAAACGAGGGCGCGGGAGACGGCTCGTCATCCGGCTCGACAAAGGCAAGATCGTCGTCCGCCTCATCGACATCAGGCTTTCCGGAGAAAGCCATTTCGGCATCGCTTGCGTCGTCCTCGACCTCGAGGTCTTCCGTCAGCTCGAAGACATCGTCCACCTCGGCGGCGACCGTCTCCGGCTCCTCTTCTTCCGCGGGTTCTTCCACCACGGGCTCGTCGACCACAGGATCGACATCCATGTCCCCGTCGGAATCGAACAGCTTGTCGAGGTCGTCCTGGGACATCGCCTCGCCGGCAACGAGCTCGTCTTCGGCAGAGGTCGCAGCCTCTCCCGCGTCGGCAGCTGCTGCCGCCGGTTCCTCATCAGAAATGATCCGGCGAATAGAAGCCAGTATCTCCTCCATCGAAGGTTCTTGAGCTTGATTGGCGTTGGCCATCGCAATCCCCGCACTCGACATCCAAGCACCCGCCAAGAGCAACGTTCCGCCAGTTGCGGTAAAACGCGCTCACGCCAGCATCGGGCGACTCACTCAAACACACTATAGCGCGTTCCCCTTCCTCGGGAAAAGCGCATGCCGACCCGATTCCGGTCATGCCCTGCCGTAAAGACACACAATTTCCCGAGTCGTCGGTAAATTCAATCAAACTCTGGCCGCAAGGACGAAGGCCCGCCTCCCGCACACCGCATCATGCGGGTCGGGAAGCGGGCCTTGCCAACACGTCAGGAAAACAGGAAGTCGCTCAGCGGCCGTCCGGCGTCGTCAGGCCGAACCAGCTGTTGCGTACCTTTTTGTAGTGGGTCGTCTCGTCATACCGGGCAACGGAAAGGCCGATGCTGTCGGCGGTCAGCCTGCCGATCGCCGCCATGAGCTGGTAGGCCGCGACCGCGCGGTTCCGCTCGGCGGAGATCAGGTTCACCTGGCTGTTGACGAGCTCGAGCTGCGCATTGAGGACGTCAAGCGTCGTGCGCTGGCCGACGCGCTGCTCCTCGATCACGCCTTCAAGCGCCAGCTGGTTGGCCGAGACGGCGTCCTGGGCGGCCGCGATGGAGGCAACGGCGGCCTCATACTGCCCCCAGGCGGAGACGGCGGCAGCGCGCACCTGGTCGCGGGCAACGTCCAGCTGGACACGGGCCTGACCGAGATCTTCCTTCGCCTGGCGTACGCGCGAGGACACCGCGCCGCCCTGATAGATCGGGATGGACACGCGGCCGAAGACGCTCGCGGAGTTGATCGCATCGACCGAGCGCGACGACGGCGGGCTCCACTGGCGTCCGACATTGCCCTCGAGAGAAACTGTCGGAAGCAGTTCGCCCTCGACCGTCTTGACGGCGAAGACACCGGCATCGACGAGATGCTGAGACGAGAGAATGGCGGGATGGGACGAGGCGCCGCTCTTGAGCGCGACGTCGAGCTTCTTGGGAAGCTGACCATAGATGTTGGTGCGGGCCGAAAGCTTCTTGGGGTCGGCACCGACCACCTGCCGGTAGACGGCGCGGGCGGTATTGACGTTGGCCAGCGCCAGATTGAGGGCCGACTGCGCTTCCGAGTAACGGGCGCGTGCCTGCGAAACGTCCGTCCGCGTTCCCTCTCCAACCTCGAACCGGTCCTGCGCGGCGCGCACCTGCTCGGTGAGGAACTTGAGGTTGCTGCGGCGCAGCGAAACGATGGCCGTCGTGCTGATCACGTCCATGTAGGCGGTCGCGGCATCGGTCAGCACCGACTGTTCGGTCGAGCGCAGGCTTTCGCGCTGCGCGCGGACGATCGCTTCGGCCTGTCGGGTCGAGTTCACGGTTCGGAACCCGCGAAAGATCGCCTGGGTGACCTGAAGGCCGACGCTCGCGGTGTTGCGGTAGCTCGAACCGCCCGGCTCCAGGTCGGAATATTGAGCGCCGACGTCGACCTGTCCGAAGATCTGGGGACGCCACCCGCTAAGCGCCTGCGGGACGCGCTCGTCGACAGAACGCAATTCGGCGCGGGCCGCGTTCAATGTCGGATTGTTGGCATAGGCCTGGGCAAGCGAATCACCAATTGACTGCGACCACGCAGTGCCGGGCTGCGCGATTGCAGCGGCCGCAAGCGCGGCCGCAAGAAACCATGATCCAGTCCGATTCACTATAAACACCCCTGTTCGCGCAAGAACGCAAAACTGCGCCCTTCCTGTCTGACGCGGACCATTGCGCCCGCAACACCCATCCCGTTTCCGCAATCCCGGCTTGTCTGGTGCCTCTTCGGGCAAACGCCGGCATTCCGGTTCCGCGCCGCAAACGAACTCCCGCAAGTTCGCCAGGGCGCGAAAATATGACGGTCACACAAAACCGTCAGTGAGTTTACTGTTATCGGCAGGGGAGCGAGAGACAACCTCGGAAAGTGTCGCCAGACCGCATTCGGAGACGATTGCGACCTCTTGGCAACACATTCTTCAGGGATTTGCGTCTCAGGGTTTCGCGTTTCGCGAGGTCATCGCGCGACAGCCAAAGCCGCGACGCGGCATCAGCCGGCGGGCGGGCTGCATGAGCTGCCTCTGCCCGCCGGGATTCGATGCGATATCAGTATCTCAGAAGACGAATTCGGCGGCCCGCTCGAAGCCCGGCAGCACGTGCGCCGAGGCATTGAAGGCGAAACGGCCGGAAATCACATCGCCGGAACGGACATAGAGCTTGGCCACGCCTGCCCCGCCGGTGCCCTCGACGACAACGAGCCGCCCACCGTCCTTGAGCTGGGTGGTCAGTGCCTCCGGCAATACCTCGACGGCGCCGTCCACGACGATCACGTCGTAGGGGCCTTCGGAGGCCGCCCCCGTCACGAGGTCGCCAGACAGGATCGCCGCGTTCTCGATGCCGAGATCGACGATCAGCTCGGAAGCGGCATCCACCGCGCCCGGGTCCTTCTCAATGCCGACGACAGAGGCTGCAAGCCGCGCAATGACCGCGACGCTGTAGCCGGTCGCGCAGCCGACGCACAGCACGACGTCGCTGTCGCGGATGTTGGCGAGCTGCACGAGCTTGCCGAACACATGCGGCTTCATCAGGCTGCGGGTCTCATCGCCCACGGTCAACGGCACGTCCTGATCGCTGTAGGCGATGCAACGCTTGGCGGAGGGTACAAAGCGCTCGCGCGGGACCTCCTCCATCGCATCCAGGATGCGCAGATCCGTCACATCGTTCGTCCGCAGCTGGTTGTCGACCATGTGGGTGCGCACACGTTCAAAGTCGCCCATCGCGCCTGTCTCTTCCGTTGGTTAGCCTCGTCCGCCCGCGGCAGCCTGGCCGCGCGCTCTCGGTATCCGTCACCGTTGTCTGCGCGCCGTCGCCACCCGAAGGCAGCGCATCTGGCAGCGTCTCAAGGTTCCATAGCTTTGTCGAGCGCCCGTGACAAGCACGGACGCGCCGTTCAGCCGCTCGGCGGCTTCAGCGGAAAGTCGTCCAGCGTCAGCCCCGAGCGAAAGCGGAGCCAGTAGATACCGGCAAAGACGATGCCCGCAATAACCGTGGTCAGCAGCGCCTTGCGCCACAGCCGCGGGTGGATCGGGGCGCTTGGCGCCGTGCCGGGCGCGACGTCTCCGCGCTCCTGCTGGGTCACAACGCCGATGGGAAGGATCGTGAAGAGCACGATCCACCAGACGATAAAATAGATGGCAATCGCTGAAATCAGGGACACGGCAGTAGGTTCCGGGTCTTTCGGTCCGGGCGGGAGGCCCGGGTGTCAGGGAGGTGAAGCGCCCTCGCCCATCGGCGCGGTCGATCCGAGCGGGCCTCAGACCTGCTCAAGCTCCACCAGGGTTCCGTTGAAGTCCTTGGGATGCAGGAAGAGAACCGGCTTGCCGTGCGCGCCGATCTTCGGTTCGCCCGTGCCCAGGACCCGTGCCCCCTTCTCAAGCAGCCTGTCGCGTGCGGCAAGGATGTCCTCCACCTCGTAGCAGACGTGGTGGATGCCGCCGGAGGGATTGCGCTCCAGAAACGCGGTGACGGGCGAGCCCTCGCCGAGCGGCTCCAGCAGTTCGATCTTGGTGTTGGGAAGCTCGATGAAGACAACCGTCACGCCGTGGTCGGGTTCGGGCTGGGGCTGCGACACATGCGCGCCGAGCGTATCCCGGTACATGGCCGTCGCCGCACCCAGGTCCGGAACGGCGATTGCGACATGGTTGAGACGTCCGATCATCCTGTCCTCCTGCATTGCCTCACTCCTGCCAGAGCGAGCCTTGGCAAACCATCAGCCATTTGGTCACAGGCAGGGGCCTGATGTGCCCCTGCCCGCCTCATCCCGGGTCTTCGTTGCTCAGACCCGGAACACCAGAGCTTCCGTCAGCGGCTTCTTGCCCCAGCAATCGCGGATCGCCGCGCGTGCCGCCCGTCGGGCCGATTCGGCGACAACATCGAGATCGCGGCGGCGATTGCGCGGAATGCTCTCCAACGCGGAGATAACCTCGTCGATGACGAGATCCTCAAGGTCGTCGCCCCCCGTGGACACATCCGGCAGGCCGAAGAGTGCCGCCTGCGGCTCGCCCACCAGTCCGCCCTTGGCGTCAACCAGCACGGTCACGATCACCGCGCCTGCAAGCGCCAGCTTGCGACGCTCGATCGCCCCGGTTTCCTCCGGGTCGCCCGAGATGTTGCCATCGCGCACCTCGATGCCGACCGGCACCGTGTCGACCACGCCGGCATCGCCAGGCGCGAGACGAACAAGATCGCCGTTCTTCACCGACAGCACGGTCGGGATGCCATGGGCGATGCCCAGTTCGCGCTGTGCCTTCAGGTGCATCGCCTCGCCGTGCGCCGGCACCAGGATCTGCGGTTTGACCAGATCGTAGAGCTGCACCAGCTCACCGCGACGCGGATGACCGGACACATGCACCAGGCCGTCCTTGTCGGTGATGACGGTGACATCGGCCTCCGACAGTTGGTTGACGATGGCGTTCACCGCCTTCTCGTTGCCCGGAATCGTGCGCGAGGAAAACACCACCGTGTCCCCCTTCGAAAGCGCCACATTGCGGTGGTCGCCCGAGGCGATGCGCGCCAGCGCGGCGCGCGCCTCGCCCTGACTGCCCGTGAGCAGCAGCAGGCACCGCTCCGGCGGCAGGAAGCCGTAGGCATCCTCCGTCAGGAACGGCGGAACATCGTCGAGATAACCGAGTTCGCCGGCGACCTCGATGACCCGGTGCATGGAGCGTCCCATCACCACCACGTCCCGTTCGCACGCCTTGGCGGCGAGCGCGATGGAGCGGATGCGCGCCACATTGGAGGCGAAGGTCGCCACCGCGACGCGCTTCTTGGCGTTACGGATGGCCTCGATCATTCCCGCCGAGACATCCGCCTCGCTCGGGCTGACGCCCTCGCGCACGGCATTGGTGCTGTCGCAGACAAGCGCCAGCACGCCCTCTTCGCCGATCTCGGCGAGACGCGCCGTGTCGATCGGCTGTCCGATGCCAGGTGTCGCGTCCATCTTCCAGTCGCCCGAGTGCACCACCGTGCCCGCCGGCGTGCGGATGGCAAGTGCGCAAGGCTCGGGGATCGAGTGCGACATGGCCACCATCTCGACGTCGAAGGGACCGGCCTTGATCCGCTCGCCCTGCTTTACCACCGTGACCGGAATATCCGGCGCTCCCGCCTCTCCCGACGCCTTGGACGACAACATGCCGGCCGTGAACGGCGTCATGAAGATCGGCGCCTCGAGACGCGGCCAGAGCTGCAGGATGGCACCGTAGTGATCTTCGTGCGCATGAGTGATGAAGATGCCATCGAGACGGTCGCGCCGCTCCTCGATGAAACGGATGTCCGGGACGATCACGTCGACGCCCGGCAAGTCCGGCCCGGCAAACGTCACGCCGCAATCGACCATGATCCAGCGCCTGTTTCGCGCCGGTCCGTAGCCGTAGAGCGCCATGTTCATGCCGATTTCGCCAAGCCCGCCAAGGGCGACGAAAACGAGCTCGTTCTTGCCCGTCATTCGATACTCCTGTTCGCGCCCTTTCAGCGGGCGCAAGACCCGGCTCCAGGCCGGGACAATCCACATCTATCCGGGGGACGCCGCATCTGGTGCGGTCCTCTGTCCGGATGTCGAAACGTATGTGGCGTGCCCATCGTGGCACGTCCATCCGCATTTGGCGCGCCGAAAGCGGCGGCGCGCAAAAGCTCTGGTCAGGTCATGTTCGCGAAGAACACGTCTCCGGCCGAAATCACGGAAACGGTACCGTCGTCGCGGCGCAGCATCAGCCGGCCTTCACCATCCAGGCCCTGGAAGATACCGCTGGTCTCGCAGTTGTCGAGGCGGACCCGGATCGGCCCGCCAACGCCAACGGACCGTTCGAGCCAGTCCTCGATCTGCACGGCGAAAGGACGCTCGCGCCAGCTCGACAGGCGGGCCTCAAGGGCGCGCGCCAACTCGAGAAAGGCACGCTCCACATCGATCTGATAGCCAAGTCCGGCAAGATCGGCGGCGCGATAGTCGGCCAGGTCCGGATGATGCACCAGGTTGAGCCCGAAGCCGAACACCACGGCACGCCGTCCGTCGGCAAGCTGGGTCGCCTCCAGCAGGATGCCGGAGATCTTGGCGCCGTCGACGAGCAGGTCGTTGGGCCACTTGAGCCGTGCCAGACGGAGCGTGCCGCACATGCGGTCGACAGCCTCCGAAAGCGCTATCGCGGCGACGAGCGGAAGCTGTGCGAGCCGCTCCGAAGGTCCCGGATCGATACCGAGATAGGTCGCGTAGAGATTTCCCGGCTCCGACATCCAGGACCGGGCGCGCCGCGCCCGGCCGGCTGTCTGAAGTCCGCCAACGATCCAGAGGCCACCGGCCTCGCCCCGGGCGGCTGCCTCCAGCGCGAGCGCATTCGTCGACCCGACTTCACGATGGGCGGCCACGCGAATGCCCGGGAGGCCGGGCACCTCCCTTGGTCGCCCATCGAAGACAAGCGCCGTCAGAACAGCGTCCCGGCCGCCGCGCTGGCCATCTTGACGATGGAGCCGGCGAAGACGACGAAGAGCAGCACGAAGGCCGAGGACAGGCCGAGCGTGAACTTCAGCTCAGCCGGCATCGGCAGGAAGCCCCGCGTCGGCTCGTCGAAGAACATCACCTTGACCACCCGCAGGTAGTAGTAGGCGCCGACCACGGAGGCAAGAACGCCGATCACCGCGAGCGGATAGAGCCCCGCATTCACCGCCGCCAGGAACACGTAGAACTTGGCGAAGAAACCGACGAAGAACGGAATGCCTGCGAGCGAGAACATGATCATGCCGAGCAGCACCGCCATCGGCAGGTTGGTCTTCCACAGACCCGAAAGATCGGAGATCTCCTCGACCATGCCTTCCTTGCGACGCATCGACAGGATGCAGGAGAAGGCGCCGAGCGTCATGGCCAGATAGGCGGTCATGTAGACGATGACGCCAACCACGCCCTGCTCGGTGCCGGCAGCCAGGCCGACCAGCGCGAAGCCCATGTGACCGATGGACGAATAGGCCATCAGCCGCTTGATGTTCTTCTGGCCGATGGCGGCAAAGGCGCCGAGCGCCATCGAGGCGATGGAGATGAAGACGATGATCTGCTGCCAGTCGTGGGTGACCGGCTCGAACGCACCGACCACGACGCGGGTAAGCAGGCCCATGGCGGCTATCTTCGGCGCGGCGGCGAAGAACGCCGTCACCGGCGTCGGCGCACCTTCGTAAACGTCCGGCGTCCACATGTGGAACGGCACGGCCGAGATCTTGAAGGCAAGGCCGGCAAGGATGAACACCAGTCCGAAGATGAGGCCGAGCGACGAGCCGCCGGCATGCGCCAGCGACGCCGCGATCGGCTCGAAGCCCGTCTGGCCGGTGAAGCCGTAGACCAGCGACATGCCGTAGAGCAGCATGCCCGAGGACACCGCGCCGAGCACGAAGTACTTCAGGCCCGCCTCGGTGGAGCGCGTGCTGTCGCGGTTGAAGGCTGCGATCACGTAGAGCGAAAGCGATTGGAGCTCAAGCCCGAGGTAGAGCGTGATCATGTCGTTGGCCGACAGCATCAGCATCATGCCGACGGTCGCTAGCACGATCAGCACCGGATACTCGAAGCGCTCGAAATTCTCGTTACGGGCAAACGCCACCGACATGGCGATGGCAAAGCCCGAGCCGAGCAGCGTCAGAAGCTTCATGTACCGGGCGAAGCCGTCCAGCACGAAGGCGCCGTAGAAGGTCGTGCGCGCCTCGATGCCGAATTCGGCCGGCAGCAGGAGCGGCAGTGCCGCCACCGCCAGCAGCGCCACGGAAAGCGCCGTGACGTAGGGCGTGATCTTCCGCCCGCCAAAGACGCCGAGCATCAGCAGCACGAGCGCACCGGCCGCCAGCATCAGCTCCGGCAGGGCGGGCGCGAGGTCCGGGAGTTGGGAATAGGCGTTCATGTCGTCTTGCGTCCTCGGGCCTTAATGAACCAGCAGCGCGGTTTGCTGCGCCGCCTCGATCGCTGCCTGGTAGTTGGTCACCAGAGCATCGACCGACGCCGACGTAACGTCGAGAATCGGCGCGGGATAGAAGCCGAAAAAGATGGTCAGGATGATCAGCGGCACGATGATCACGCGCTCGCGGAAACTGAGGTCGACGATCGACTTCAGGCTCTCCTTGTCGAGCGCGCCAAACACCACCCGTCGGTACAGATAGAGCGCATAGGCCGCAGACAGGATCACGCCGGAGCTGGCGAACAGCGCCACCCAGGTGTTCACCTGGAACGCCCCCATCAGCGTCAGGAACTCGCCGACGAAACCACTCGTGCCCGGCAGGCCGACGTTCGCCATCGTGAAGATCAGGAACGCCACCGCGTAGAACGGCATCCGGTTGACCAAGCCGCCATAGGCGGAGATCTCGCGGGTGTGCATGCGGTCGTAGATCACGCCAACGCAGAGGAACAGCGCACCCGAGACGATGCCATGCGACAGCATCTGGAACAGCGCGCCCTGCACGCCCTGCGTGGTCATCGTGAAGATGCCCATGGTCACATAGCCCATGTGGGCGACGGACGAATAGGCAATGAGCTTCTTGATGTCTTCCTGCACCAGCGCCACCAGCGAGGTGTAGACGATGGCAATCACCGACAGCGTGAACACCAGCGGCGCGAAGGTCTCGCTCGCGAGCGGGAACATCGGCAGCGAGAAGCGCAGGAAGCCGTAGCCGCCCATCTTCAGCAGGATGGCGGCAAGCAGCACGGAACCGGCGGTCGGCGCCTCGACGTGGGCGTCGGGAAGCCAGGTGTGCACCGGCCACATCGGCATCTTCACGGCGAAGCTGGCAAAGAAGGCAAGCCACAGCCAGGTCTGCATGCCGGCCGGGAAGCCATGCTGCATGAGCGTCGGGATGTCGGTCGTCTTGGCCTCGCCATACATCGCCATCAGCGCGATCAGCATGAGCACCGAGCCGAGCAGCGTGTAGAGGAAGAACTTGTAGCTGGCGTAGACCCGGCGCTTGCCGCCCCACACACCGATGATCAGGAACATCGGAATGAGGCCGGCCTCGAAGAAGACGTAGAACATGACCAGATCGAGCGAGCAGAACACGCCGATCATCAACGTTTCCAGCACCAGGAACGCGATCATGTACTCCTTCACGCGCTTCTGGATGCTCTTCCAGCTCGCAAGGATGCAGAAAGGCATCAGGAAGGTGGTCAGGATGACGAACAGCATCGAGATGCCGTCGACGCCCATGCGGTAGCCGATGCTGCCGCCGAGCCACTCCCGGGTCTCCTGGAACTGGAAGCCCGGATTGGCGGCATCGAAGCCACCCCAGATGAACAGCGAGATCACGAAGGTGAAGGCCGTGGTGATCAAGGCCACACGGCGCATGTTCTCCTTCGCCCCGTCATCCTCGCCACGAACGAGGAGGATGAAGAACACACCGACGAGAGGCAGGAAGGTCGTGATGGAAAGAAGCGGCCAGTTGCTCATCAGTGAGCGCCCCCGACGGAGAACATCGACCAGGTGATCAGTGCGGCAACACCGATCAGCATGGCGAATGCGTAATGATAAAGATACCCGGTCTGCAACCGGACGACCCAGGTGGTCACGTTCTGGACGCGGGCGGCAACGCCATCCGGGCCGAGACCGTCGATCACCGCGCCATCGCCCTTTTTCCAGAGCTGGCGGCCGATCCACATGGAGGGCTTGACGAAGATCGCGTCATAGAGCTCGTCGAAGTACCACTTGTTCAGCAGGAACTGGTAGAGCGCGTCATGACGCTCCGCGAGCTTGCGCGGCAGGTCGGGCGACTTGATGTAGAACAGCCACGCCACCGCGAAGCCGAGCACCATCATCACGAAGGGCGACGCCTTCACCCAGAACGGGACCGAGTGGATCTCGTGCAGGATGTGGTTCTCCTCGGAGAGGTAAACCGCGCCCTTCCAGAATTCCTCGTAGCCATGTCCCATGAACGGCCCGGAGAAGACGAGGCCGGCAAACAGCGCCCCGAGAGCCAGAACGGCCAGCGGAACGGTCATCACAAGAGGGCTCTCGTGCACGTGCTTCATCACGTCGACGGAGGCCCGCGGCTTGCCGTGGAAGGTCATGAACGCCAGGCGCCAGGAGTAGAACGACGTCAGGCCGGCGGCGATCACCGTCATGAAGAAGCCGTACTGGGCAAAGGCATTCTGTCCGACGAAAGCTGCCTCGATGATGCCGTCCTTGGAGAAGTAGCCGGCGGTCAGCGGGAACCCGGTCAGTGCCAGCGTGCCGATCACCATCATCCAGTAGGTGAAGGGGATGTGCTTGCGCAGGCCGCCCATCTTGCGCATGTCCTGCTCGTTCGACACGGCGTGGATGACCGAGCCGGCGCCGAGGAACAGGAGCGCCTTGAAGAAGGCGTGCGTGAACAGGTGGAAGACGGCGATCGAATAGCCGCCAACGCCGAGCGCGACGAACATGTATCCGAGCTGCGAACAGGTCGAATAGGCGATCACCCGCTTGATGTCGTTCTGAACCAGGCCGACCGTTGCGGCGAAGAAGGCCGTCGTAGCACCGACCAGCGTGACCACCGTCAGCGCCGTGGGCGACAGATCAAAGATCGGCGACATCCGGGCGACCATGAACACACCCGCCGTCACCATGGTGGCGGCGTGGATGAGCGCGGAAACCGGTGTCGGGCCTTCCATGGCGTCCGGCAGCCAGGTGTGCAGCAGGAACTGCGCCGACTTGCCCATGGCCCCCATGAACAGCAGCAGGCAGATGGCGGTCAGCGCGCCATGCTGGTCGAGCTGCATGCCGAGGAAGTCGATCACCACCTTGGGCTCACCTTCGGCGAACCCCTTGGCGTTGGCGAACAGCGTTTCGTAATCGCTCGACTGGAACAGGTAGAACAGGCCGAAAATGCCCAGGATGAAGCCGAAGTCGCCAACGCGGTTGACAACGAAGGCCTTCATCGCCGCGGCGTTCGCGGACGGCTTGGTGTACCAGAAACCGATCAGGAGATAGGACGCGAGGCCGACGCCTTCCCAGCCGAAGAACATCTGCAGCAGGTTGTCGGAGGTCACCAGCATCAGCATGGCAAAGGTGAACAGCGACAGATAGGCGAAGAAGCGTGGCCGGTGCGGATCGTGGTGCATGTAGCCGATGGAATAGACATGCACCAGCGCCGAGACCGTGTTGACCACGACCAGCATGACCGCCGTCAGGGTGTCGACCCGGATCGACCAGTCGACATTGAACGTACCGGAGTTCATCCAGCGGAACAGCACCTGGCTGGTCTCATGCGTCTCGCCGAAGCCGACGGTGACGAAAGCCACCCACGACAGCAGCGCCGCAAGGATCAACAGACCCGAGGTGACGTACTCGCTGGCCTTGGCCCCGATCGCCCGGCCGAACAGGCCGGCGATCAGGAAGCCGATCAGCGGCAGGAACAGGATTGCCTGATACATCGCGTCCTCAGCCCTTCATCATGTTGACGTCTTCCACCGCGATCGACCCGCGATTGCGGTAGAAGACCACGAGGATCGCGAGGCCGATGGCGGCCTCCGCGGCGGCGACCGTCAGAACCAGAAGCGCGAAGACCTGGCCGACGAGGTCGCCCAGGAAAGACGAGAACGCCACGAGATTGATGTTCACCGCGAGAAGCAGCAGCTCCACCGACATCAGGATCACGATGACATTCTTCCGGTTCAGGAAGATGCCGAAGATCCCGATGGTGAACAGGATCGCTGAGACCGTCAGGTAATGTGACAGACCGATTTCCATGGGCGCGCCCCGTGATGCTCCCGAATTAGACATGAAAGGCAGGGCGCACGGGCGGCGCCTCAACCAAAACGCGTGAATGCGAGGGGATCGTCAGATCCCCTTGCCGGTTTCCACCTTGCGCACCTCGACCGCCGCCTCGCGCGTACGTCCGACCTGCGTGGAGATATCCTGGCGCTTCACCCCGTCCTTGTGGCGCAGCGTCAGCACGATGGCGCCGATCATGGCGACAAGGAGCACGAGGCCGGCCGTCTGGAAGTAGAGGATGTAGCGGGTGTAGATCAGCTCGCCGAGGCTGCGGATATTGCCCGCGTCCCCGGCGGCGGCGGCCGGAGCCGCCGTGTGCCCGATGATGTCCGGCGAGATCACCCAGCCTCCCAGCACCATCAGCAGCTCGATGAGCAGGATCGCCCCGATCAGGCCACCGATCGGCACATATTGCAGGACGCCCTGGCGCATCTCGACGAAGTCGACGTCGAGCATCATCACCACGAACAGGAACAGCACCATGACCGCGCCGACGTAGACGACGATCAGAAGCATCGCCAGGAATTCGGCCCCGAGCAGGATGAACAGACCCGCCGCGTTGAAGAACGTCAGGATCAGGAAAAGAACCGAATGCACGGGATTGCGAGAGGCGATCACCATGAAGGCGGAAGCCACCGCGACCGCCGCGAAGAGGTAGAAGAAGACGGCTTGCAGTACCATGTCTCGGTGTGCCCCTGTCCCGTTTCATCCAGGCCCGTGTCCGGGCGGGCCCGTCACGCAGGCCCTTGTTGTTTGTCCTGGGCGCGTCCCCTTCGAGACGGCCTCTCTTAGACCAGCCGTCCCGCCGCGTCCACCGTGGGCGCCTTAGCGATAAGGCGCGTCCAGCGCGATGTTGTTGGCGATTTCCCGCTCCCAGCGGTCGCCGTTGGCGAGCAGCTTCGCCTTGTCGTAGTAGAGTTCCTCACGGGTTTCCGTGGCGAACTCGAAATTCGGTCCCTCGACGATGGCGTCCACCGGGCAGGCTTCCTGACAGAAGCCGCAGTAGATGCACTTCACCATGTCGATGTCGTAACGGGTCGTGCGCCGCGTGCCGTCGTTGCGGCGCGGACCCGCCTCGATCGTGATCGCCTGCGCCGGGCAGATCGCCTCGCACAGCTTGCAGGCGATGCAGCGCTCCTCGCCGTTGGGATAACGGCGCAGCGCATGCTCGCCGCGGAAGCGCGGGCTCACCGGCCCCTTCTCGAAGGGGTAGTTGATCGTCGGCTTCGGCTTGAAGAAATAGCGCATCGCCAAGAAGAAGGCGGACACGAATTCCTTCAGCAAGAGCGATTTGGCAGCCTGTTGCAGTGCCATGGCGTAAAGCCCCGTTCTTTCGTTCTCTCGTTGCCGTCCGCCCTGCCCCGCCCGGAGCTTCCGTTCGGAGCCCCCTTTCAAGGGGTGGGACATACGGCCGCGTTTTCGACCCGGTGCCGCGCCAGGCGCGGCTGCCGGAAACTTCTAACCTGTAAGCGAGCTGGCGGCGAAATAGCCGACCAGCGGAAACCCGACCAGCGCCACCCCGAGCACCACCAGCCGAAGCTGGGGCTCGAAGCGCAGATATAGGCCGGTCTTTCCCGTCTGCTGGCGCCGCCGCTCGGCCGCGCCCCGCAGAACCCCGATCACGATCTTGTAGTCGATCCACCCGAGGTAGAGCCCGATGGCTGCACCGATCAATCCCGGGACCGAAATCGACATGTCCAGTCTCCCTGCCCCTTACGGCGCCCAGCCCATCGCCATCAGCACGGCGGCGACGATGAAGACCATTGCCAGCGACAGCGGCAGGAACACCTTCCAGCCGAGGCGCATGAGCTGGTCGTACCGGTAGCGCGGGACCATCGCCTTGACCATGGCGAACATGAAGAACACCAGCAGCGACTTCAGCAGGAACCAGACGACGCCCGGCACCCAGGTGAAAGGTGCGAAATCAAGGGGCGGCAACCAGCCACCCATGAACAGCACCGTCATCAGGCTGCACATCAGGGCGATCGAGACATACTCGCCCAGCATGAACATCATGTAGGGCGTGGAGCCGTATTCGACCATGAAGCCGGCGACGAGTTCCGATTCCGCCTCGGCCAGATCGAACGGCGGACGGTTCGTCTCCGCCAGTGCCGAGATGAAGAAGATCACGAACATCGGGAAGAGCGGCAGCCAGTACCAGTTCAGGATCGACAGCCACGGCACGCCAAGCGCCGAGGCAAGACCGGTCTTCTGCGACATCACGATATCGGTGAGGTTCAGCGAACCGGCGCACAGCAGCACCGTCACAACCACGAAGCCGATGGACACCTCATAGGAGACCATCTGCGCCGCCGAACGCAGAGCCGACAGGAAGGGATACTTCGAGTTCGAGGCCCAACCGCCGATGATGATACCGTACACGCCGAGCGAGGAGATCGCGAGGATGTAGAGAATGCCGACGTTGATGTCGGCGATCACCCACCCTTCGGCGACCGGCACGACCGCCCAGGCGCCGAGCGCCAGCATCACCGAGACGAGCGGCGCCAGAAGGAACAGGCCCTTGTTGGCACCGGCCGGAATAACCGGCTCCTTGAGCACGAACTTCAGCAGGTCCGCGAAGGACTGCAGCAATCCCCAAGGCCCGACCACGTTCGGGCCGCGACGAATCTGCACAGCCGCCCAGATCTTGCGGTCTGCGTAAAGAATATAGGCAACGATCACCAGCAGCACGACGAGCATAAGCACGCTCTGCGCCACCATGATGATCAGGGGAAGAAGGTAATCCGCCCAGACGTCCGCCATAATCGTCCCCGTTACTCCGCGGCCTCTGCCGCACGCGCCTTGGCGAGGGCCGAGCATTCGGCCATCGTCGCGGATGCCCGCGCGATCGGATTGGTCAGGTAGAAGTCCGTCACGGCGTTGTGGAACGCGCCCGAGCCGGCCTTGGTGTCAAGCTTGGCAAGCGCCTCGAGAGAAGCGGTGTCGCCGGCCGCGATCTGGTCGATCGCCGCCATATGCGGATGCGCCGCATAGAGCGCGGCGCGCAGTGCGCCGAGCGAATCATAAGGGAGCGTCGACCCCAGCGCGCCCGAAAGCGCACGCAGGATCGCCCAGTCCTCGCGGGCCTCGCCCGGAGGGAACGCGGCCCGCTCGCCGAGCTGCACGCGACCTTCGGTGTTGACGAAGGTGCCCGACTTCTCGGTGTAGGTCGCGCCCGGCAGGATCACGTCGGCGCGGTGCGCGCCGCGGTCGCCATGGGTGCCCTGATAGACCACGAAAGCGCCTTCCGGCACGTCGACCTCGTCGACGCCGAGCAGGAACATCACGTCCATGGCACCCGGCTCCAGCATCTCCGCCGTTGCCTTGCCGCCCTCGCCCGGCACGAAGCCGACATCAAGGCCGCCCACCTGGGCCGCTTCCGTATGCAGCACGTTGAAGCCATTCCAGTCGTCGCGCACGGCGTTGACCGTGACCGCGACCTTCGCCGCCAGCGCCAGCACCGCCGCACCGTCGGCGCGGTTGAGCGCGCCCTGTCCGACGATCACCATCGGGCGCTCGGCCTTCGGCTTGCCGTGATCCAGCAGCGACGCCAGCGTATCGGGGCCCGCGCCCAGATAGGTGTAGGGATAGGTCAGGTCGGTGTTTTCGCCGATCACGCCGATGGTCACGCCGCCGCGCGTATAGCGCTTGCGAATGCGTGCGTTGAGCACCGGAGCTTCCTTGCGCGGATCGGTGCCCACGAGCAGGATCGCGTCCGCGTCCTCGATGCCGGCGATGGTCGAGTTGAACAGGTAGCTGGCCCGGCCGTTTGCCGGATCGAGCGGAGAGCCGGGGAAGCGACAGTCCATGTTGTTCACAGAAAGCGCCTGCATCAGGCCCTTCAGCGCGAACATCTCCTCCACGCTCGAAAGCTGGCCGGCGAGTGCGCCGATGCGCTCCGGCGCGGCCGCCTTCACCTTTTCCGCGATCAGCGCGAAAGCCTCGGCCCAGGACACCGGCTTCAGCTTGCCGTCGACGCGGGCATAGGGCCGGTCGAGGCGCTGGGTCCGCAGGCCGTCGCGAATATAGCGGGTCTTGTCGGAGATCCACTCCTCGTTCACGGCCTCGTTGAGCCGCGGCAGAACGCGCATGACCTCACGACCGCGCGTATCGACGCGGATCGCCGAACCGACCGCATCCATCACGTCGACGGATTCGGTCTTGGTCATCTCCCAGGGACGCGCCTGGAACGCATAAGGCTTGTGGGTCAGTGCGCCGACCGGGCAGAGGTCGACGACGTTGCCCTGCATCTCGGAGGTGAGCGCCTGCTCGAGATAGGAGGTGATCTCCGCATCCTCGCCACGGCCGATCAGGCCGAGGTCGGCGACGCCGCACACTTCGGTGGTGAAGCGAACGCAACGCGTGCAGTGGATGCAGCGCGTCATGATCGTCTTGACGAGCGGGCCGATGTACTTGTCCTCGACCGCGCGCTTGTTCTCGGAGTAGCGCGAGGCGTCGACGCCATAGGCCATCGCCTGGTCCTGCAGGTCGCACTCGCCGCCCTGGTCGCAGATCGGGCAATCGAGCGGATGGTTGATCAGCAGGAATTCCATCACGCCCTCGCGGGCCTTCTTCACCATCGGCGTCTTGGTGAAGACCTCAGGCGCCTCGCCGTTCGGGCCGGGACGCAGGTCGCGCACGTTCATGGCGCAGGAGGCCGCCGGCTTCGGCGGGCCGCCCTTCACCTCGACGAGACACATGCGGCAATTGCCGGCAATCGACAGGCGGTCGTGGAAGCAGAACCGCGGGACTTCCGCACCAGCGGCCTCACACGCTTGCAAAAGCGTGTAATCCTGCGGGACCTCGACCTCCTTGCCGTCGACTACGATAACCCTGTTCATGCCTTGCTGCCCTCATGGCCTTTCTGCTTCTCAGCCCACAGGGCGAGAAGTTCGGTAACCTCGATGCCGTTGACCGTCATGCCCTGCAATCGGCTGTTCGTGATCGCAACGCCAGCGAGACACGCATTGTCGATCCGCATCCCGGCGAGATTGGCATCCGAGACCGTCAGACCCGACATGTTCATATCGCTGAACGTCGAGCCCGACAGGTTCACATTCGTGTACCGCCCGCCGGAAAGATTGACATCGTCGTAGCTGCAACCGGAGAGATTAACGTCACTGAAGCGCGAGCCGGAAAGATCGCTTCCAGCCACGTCCAGTCTCTGTTTCTCTCCGACCATGTTCATCGCCGTTGCCTCACTCCGCAGCCGCCAGCGGCTGCGCCGCCGGCTTGCGGCTCTTGGCCGTATATTCGTCGATGCGCGCCTCGATCACCGGACGGAAGTTCCGGATCAGCCCCTGGATCGGCCATGCGGCCGCGTCGCCAAGCGCACAAATGGTGTGACCCTCGACCTGCTTGGTGACCTGGAAGAGCATGTCGATCTCCTCCTTGGAGGCATTGCCCTTGGTCATACGCTCCATCACGCGCCACATCCAGCCGGTGCCTTCGCGGCATGGCGTGCACTGGCCGCAGCTCTCATGCTTGTAGAAGTAGGAGAGCCGGGCGATGGCCTTGATGATGTCCGTCGAACGGTCCATCACGATGACCGCCGCCGTGCCGAGGCCGGAGCCGAGGCCACGCAGGCTGTCGAAGTCCATCGAGCAGTCGGTGATGTTCTCCGCCGTCACGCACGGCACGGACGAGCCGCCCGGGATCACGGCCAGCAGATTGTCCCAGCCGCCGCGAATGCCGCCGCAGTGCTTGTCGATAAGCTCGCGGAAGGAGATGCCCATCTCCTCCTCGACCGTGCACGGATTGTTGACGTGCCCGGAGATGCAGAACAGCTTCGTGCCGGCGTTGTTCGGCTTGCCGAGACCGGAGAACCATGCGGCGCCGCGACGCAGGATCGTCGGCGCGACCGCGATGGATTCCACGTTGTTCACTGTCGTCGGGCAGCCATAGAGGCCAACGTTCGCCGGGAACGGAGGCTTCAGGCGCGGCTGGCCCTTCTTGCCCTCGAGGCTTTCGAGAAGCGCCGTCTCCTCACCGCAGATATAGGCACCCGCGCCGTGGTGGACGTAGATGTCGAAATCATAGCCGTTCTTGTTGTTCTTGCCGATCAGGCCCGCGTCATAGGCCTGGTCGATGGCAGCCTGCAGCCGCTCACGCTCGCGGATGAACTCGCCGCGCACGTAGATGTAGGCCGCGATCGCGCCCATGGCGAAGCCGGCGATGAGACAGCCCTCAACCAGCGTGTGCGGGTCGTGGCGCAGGATCTCGCGGTCCTTGCAGGTGCCCGGCTCGGACTCGTCCGCATTGACGACAAGATAGGCCGGACGCCCGTCCGACTGCTTGGGCATGAACGACCACTTGAGGCCGGTCGGGAAACCGGCGCCGCCGCGACCGCGCAGGCCGGACGACTTCATCTCCTCGATGACCCAGTCGCGGCCCTTGTCGATGATCGCCTTGGTGCTGTCCCAGTGGCCACGCTGGCGCGCGCCCTCCAGACCCCAGTCATGCAGGCCATAGATATTGGTGAAGATCCGGTCCTGATCCTTCAGCATACCGCTCTCCCGTCCTTACGACTTGCTCGTCGGCACATCGCCGCTGTCGACACGTTTGGAGAAATCAGTTTCCCCGCCTTCCGACAACACCTTGGCCTGGGCGATCCAGTCCTCGCGGTCGATACGGCCCTTGAACTTCAGCCGGGTCTCGACCCAGGCCTTGTTCTCTTCCGTCCAACCCGCGATCTGGTCGAAATGATAGACGCCGAGCTCGTTGAGGATGCCCTCGATCTTCGGACCGACGCCCTTGACACGCTTGAGATCGTCGGCCTTGCCCTCGCGGGCGGCCGACAGCAGCTTCGGCTCGCTCTCGCCCTCCCCGGAGGAAAGGTCGAGACTGCCCTGCCCGGCTGGCTTGGTATTCGCTTCGGCCTTGGCAACGACCGGGGCCTTGGCGACAACCGGCTTCTCGGCCTCGGTTCCGGCAGCATCGGCCTTCGCGGCTGTCGGGCGTGCGGCGGACTTCGCCGCCGCGCCCTTGGCCGGCACGCCGTTGAAGTCGGAACCACCGGCGTTGATGCTCTCGCCTGCAAACGCATGGGAGGCAGGCTCCGCGCCGGCAACCAGATGCGCCACGGGAAGACAGCCCTCCGTCGTGTCCTTGATCTCGGACAGCGACGTCTGACCGCTTGCCGGCATGCCGAAACGGCGACCGTTCTGCGGACCCGGCGTGACCTCGCGGCCGGCCGAGATATCGTCGATCAGCGCCTCGAGGCTTTCCGGCGTCAGGTCCTCGTAGGTGTCCTTGAAGATCTGGATCATCGGCGCATTGACGCAGGCGCCGAGACACTCGACCTCTTCCCAGGAGAAATCGCCATCCCCGGAGAGCTCATGTGCGTGTGCCGCGATCTTGCGCTTGCAAACCGCCACGAGGTCCTCGGCACCGCGCAGCTGGCACGGCGTCGTGCCGCACACCTGGATATGCGCCTTGCGGCCCACCGGCTGGAGCTGGAACATGGTGTAGAAGGTCGCGACCTCGAGCACGCGGATGTGCGGCATCGAGAGCATGTCGGCGACATGGCGGATAGCCGGTTCCGGTAGCCAGCCATTGTGCTGCTCCTGCGCCCGCCACAACAGCGGGATCACCGCCGATGCCTGACGGCCTTCGGGATAGCGACCGATCACCTTCTCCGCCCACGCCTTGTTATCCGGCGTGAACGCGAAGCTCTCGGGCTGCTCATGGTGAAGGCGACGAACGGCCATTACCGGTCAACCTCTCCGAACACGATATCGAGGGAACCGAGAACAGCCGACACGTCCGCCAGCATGTGTCCCCGGCACATGAAATCCATCGCCTGAAGATGCGCGAAACCGGGCGCCTTGATCTTGCAGCGATAGGGCTTGTTGGTCCCGTCGGCGACCAGATAGACGCCGAACTCGCCCTTCGGAGCCTCCACGGCGGCATAAACCTCGCCCTCGGGGACGCGGTAGCCTTCCGTGTAGAGCTTGAAGTGGTGGATGAGCGCTTCCATCGAGCGCTTCATCTCGCCACGCTTCGGCGGAACCACCTTGCCGTCCGCAGACGACACCGGACCGCGCTCGACGGTGAGCTTTTCCAGGCACTGCTTCATGATCCGCACCGACTGGCGCATCTCTTCCATGCGGATGAGATAGCGATCGAAGCAGTCGCCGTTCTTGCCGATGGGAATGTCGAAATCGAGCTCGCTGTAGCACTCGTAGGGCTGCGACTTGCGCAGATCCCACGCCGCGCCGGAGCCGCGCACCATCACGCCAGAGAACCCGCGCGCCCACGCATCCTCGAGCGACACGACACCGATGTCGACGTTGCGCTGCTTGAAGATGCGGTTGTCGGTCAGCAGTCCCTCGATATCGTCGAGGGTCTTCAGGAACGGATCGCAGAAGTCCCAGATATCGTCGAGCAGCTCCGTCGGCAGGTCCTGGTGCACACCGCCCGGCCGCACGAAGGCGGCATGCATGCGCGCGCCGCAGGCCCGCTCGTAGAAAACCATCAGCTCTTCACGCGGCTCGAAGCCCCAGAGCGGCGGCGTCAGCGCGCCGACGTCCATGGCCTGGGTCGTCACATTGAGCAGATGCGACAGAATGCGCCCGATCTCGGAGTAGAGAATGCGGATGAGCTGGCCGCGCTTGGGCACCTGGATGTCGAGAAGTTTCTCGACGGCCAGCGCGTAGGCGTGCTCCTGGTTCATCGGCGCGACATAGTCGAGCCGGTCGAAATAGGGCACCGCCTGCAGGTAGGTCTTGTGCTCGATCAGCTTCTCGGTGCCGCGGTGCAGCAGGCCGATATGCGGGTCCACACGGGTGACCACCTCGCCGTCCAGCTCAAGCACCAGACGCAGCACGCCGTGCGCGGCCGGGTGCTGCGGACCGAAGTTGATGTTGAAGTTGCGGACCTGGGCCTCAGCCATGTTGAGGATCCTGATTGGGCGCGAACAGGGCAAAAACCTCGGCGCCGGTCATCTTGTGGGTCTGATTGGCGAACGCGTAGTTGGCCGGCTGCTCGTCGACGAAGATTTCCGACGTGAACTCGAAAATCGACGGATCGTCGAAAGCCTGGGCCGAAACGACGTTGTGCGAACCGTCCTTCATCCGCCACATCAGCGAGGTGCCACAGGTCTTGCAGAAGACGCGCTCGCCATACTCGGACGACGCGTAGACGCCGAGCGGCGCTTCATCCTCGACCTTGACGACGCCGACGCATTCCACCGCCATGAAGGAACCGCCGCTCCAGCGCCGGCACATGGAACAGTGGCAAACGCTCATCTCACGCGGCTTCGGCTCGGCCGTAAACCGAACCGCACCGCAAAGGCATCCACCACAGAGACTGTCAGCCATCCCCGCCACCTCAGCTTGCCTTCTCGTCGCCGGGAAGGATGTACTCCGCACCCTCCCAGGGCGACATGAAGTCGAAGTCGCGGAATTCTTGGTTGAGCCGGACCGGCTCATAGACCACCCGCTTCTTCTCGTCGTCGTAGCGGACTTCGACATAGCCGGTCAGCGGGAAGTCCTTGCGCAGCGGATGTCCGTCGAAGCCATAGTCCGTCAGCAGCCGGCGCAGGTCCGGATGCGAGGAAAAGAGCACGCCGTACATGTCGTAGGTCTCGCGCTCGAACCATTCCGACCCGGCGAACACGTCGATGATCGACGGCACCGCCGTGTCCTCGTCGGCGCTGACCTTGACGCGGATGCGCAGGTTCTGCTTCGGCGACATGAAGTGATAGACGACATCGAAGCGCTGATCGCGCTCGGGCCAGTCGACACCGCAGATGTCGGTCAGGTTGACGAACTGGCAGCTCGTGTCGTCGCGCAGGAAGCGCACGACCTGCACGATGTCGGAGGCGCGCGCCACGAGCGTCAGCTCGCCGTAGGCGACCTTGTAGCCCTCGACAGCGTCGCCAAGCGCCGCCTTGATGTGTTCGCCGAGTTCAGCGAGCGTTTCGTCCATCACACCGATCCGTTCTGTACCGATCCGTCCTGTCGCCGGGCCCGACCCTTTCAGGCCCAGCCCGTGCACCGCCAGACTTGCGTCCGGCTCAGCGCTCGATCGTGCCGACGCGTCTGATCTTCTTCTGAAGCATCATCACGCCATAGAGCAGCGCCTCCGCGGTCGGCGGGCAGCCCGGCACGTAGATGTCCACCGGGACGACGCGATCACAACCGCGCACCACCGAGTAGGAATAGTGATAGTAGCCGCCGCCGTTGGCGCAGGATCCCATCGAAATGACATAGCGCGGCTCTGGCATCTGGTCATAGACCTTGCGCAGGGCCGGAGCCATCTTGTTGGTCAGCGTGCCGGCGACGATCATCACGTCCGACTGGCGCGGAGAGGCGCGCGGCGCGAACCCGAAGCGCTCGGCGTCGTAACGCGGCATGGACATCTGCATCATCTCGACCGCGCAGCACGCGAGACCGAACGTCATCCACATGAGCGAGCCGGTGCGCGCCCACTGGATCAGATTGTCCGCCGCCGTGACGACGAAACCCTTGTCGGAGAGCTCATCGTTGAGCTCGAGAAAAAACGGGTCGTTCGATCCGACCGGCTTGCCGGTCGCCGGATCGATAATGCCCTTCGGAGCCTGGGCAACGAGCGGCTCGCTCGACGTCAGTCCCATTCCAGTGCCCCCTTCTTCCATTCGTAGATGAAGCCGACCGTCAGCACGCCGAGGAACACCATCATCGAGCCGAACCCGTACCAGCCCAGATCGCCGAACGAGACGGCCCAGGGAAACAGGAAGGCGACCTCAAGGTCGAAGATGATGAAGAGAATCGCCACCAGATAGAACCGGATGTCGAACTTCATGCGTGCATCGTCGAAGGCGTTGAAGCCGCACTCGTAGGCCGAGAGCTTCTCCGAATCCGGATTCTGGTAGGCAAGAAGAAACGGCGAGATCAAAAGCGCCAGACCAATGACCAGCGACACGCCGAGAAAAACCAGGATCGGCACGTAGTCTCTGAGCAGCTCTTCCATGTCCAAACGTATCCTTGCGCCCGTGACCATGCGCCCGGCGAGCGGGCAGGCATGGCGCGTACCGCCGGAATGCGCGGCCCCTGCCTTTTCGGCTTCGGACTGGATCCCGGCGAAGTCGACGATGCCACGTGAGAGGACGTGATCGTCGAATGCCCATACCGCGCACGCTTAGCCCACGCCACATCGCAACGCAAGCCCGACGACCGCGGAATGCCCGCAGCGTTCTCGCACATGCGAAAGCGCCGGGGGATCAATCGCAAAGCGCCGGCGGCGCTCTTTCCCGCATGACGCGGCGGATTGCGCCTCGTCGTGAGACCCAAGGCGCTGCGCCGGCGGTGACGGCACATGCCGGTCATGCGGCGCTTTTTCGCACAGGCGGCACAGCGAGCACCCTGATACCGACGCAAGCAGCCCCTGCCCTGGCCGCAAGCCGACTCAGCCCGCGCGCGTGAACCGTCCCTTGCCGTCGCCGGTCACCGCGCTGGGGGCCGCTCTTTCGCCTGACGGGCAAGAGCCGGCCATTCCTTGACGAAGCGCGCCTGCACCCGCTTGCCCGGCGAGCCCTTGGCACCGTTCTCTTCCTGGATCATCCGCACGAACACCAGTCGCTCGGCACTGTCGCCCGCGCCACGCTCCGCCCAGCCGACAAACCAGCCCCAGCCGCGCGTCCGATCAAAGGAACCGTCGGCCTTGCGCGGATAGGCGCCGCCGGTCTTGCCGTGGAGTGTCCAGCCGTCCGCCGCCGCAAACTGCGGCATGGCGTCCTCGACGAGTGCCATGGAAGCATCCGTGAGCGGCAGATCGCGGGCCAGCAGCCGGGTCAGGAACACCGCTTGCTCATGAGGCGACACGAGCAGCGACGAGGCGATCCAGGCCCGCTCAAGCCCGTTGTTCTGCCCTGGATCACCGGAGAAGTCCGCATTGCCGAATCCGATGCGGCGCGTCAGCTTGGTCAGCCTGTCCTGCCCGAGCTCACGGGCGATGCGCTGCGAGTACCAGACCACCGAGCGGTCGAGCCATGTCTGCGGATCGATATCGCCGCGCCACGCATCGCCGCCCCAGGCGACTTCGCCCTTGCGCCAGGTCCACACCGGCGCGTGCAGGCCAGTGACAATGCCCTCCTCATGGGCGATGGCGGCAAGCGGCACCTTGAAGGTCGAGGCCGGGGTCACCTGCCTCTGGCAGTCGCCCGTCTCCATCAACGCGACCCCACCCCTCGAATCGATCACGATCGTGCACTGCGCGGCGGCAAGCGCCGGCGCACCGGCGCCGAGAAGGAGAGCAAGGGCGGACAGGGGAAGCGTAGCGGTCGTCAGGTGAGGCACGTGCCGTCTCCGAATTGCGGGATCGTCGTCGGCGGCGAGCCAAGCAATGAATTGGAGCGAAATCCGGGCGCGGGCGGACCGCATCGACGCGGATCCACAGCCCAGGCGCGACCGAAAGGGACCTGGCGACCCGCTCGAGCGAAACGCAACGCCCGGGAGGGCGGCGTGCGGTGAAGCTCACGATGTCCTGGAAAGGCCCGCGCCCCGGCGAGCGAAAGGCGAGTGGCGCGAGTGACGGGGCTCGAACCCGCGACCTCCGGCGTGACAGGCCGGCACTCTAACCAACTGAGCTACACCCGCTCGCCTTGCTCGTCCGATGGACGGCTCCCGATAGTAAAGAGGCAAGTGGCGCGAGTGACGGGGCTCGAACCCGCGACCTCCGGCGTGACAGGCCGGCACTCTAACCAACTGAGCTACACCCGCTTGGCCTCTTGGCGACACTTGGCCGCCGGGAGTGGCGGTGATTTACGGCGCGCCGCCGTGCAAGTCAAGCGCCTCTCCCCCTTGCGGGTGACGATTATAAGAAACAGGCCCACCTTGGCCCATACCAACTGTGGAAAAGCCCAAAACGCGGACGGGCACCCGAAGGTGCCCGTCCCATTCTCTTGCCTCAAGCCGCGGGCGGTTCATGACCGCACGCGGGAACCCAGTAGCGTCAGAGACTTGCCAGATACTGCATGGGATCGACCGGCTTGTTGCCCTTGCGCAGCTCGAAGTGAAGCTGCGGCTGGGTGACCGACCCCGTGGCGCCAACCTTGGCGACCGTCTGGCCGCGACGCACGGTCTCGCCGCGCTTGACCAGGAGTTCGCTTGCATGGGCATAGGCGGAGACCCAGCCGTCGTCGTGGCGCACCAGAACCAGGTTGCCATAGCCCTTCAGCTCGTTGCCCGAGTAGATCACCGTGCCGTCCTCGACGGCCTTGATGTCCGCGCCCTCGGGAAGAGCGAGATTGATTCCGTCGTTGCGTGTGCCGCCGGGCTTGGTCCCGAAGTCGGAGATGATCCGCCCCTTGGCCGGCCAACGGAAGCGGCGGTCGCCGCTTGTCTCGCGCTGCTTCTCGACGCCAAGCGGACGCTCCGGCGCGGTCTCGACACGCGCCACCTGCTCCGTCTTGGGCGTGCTGGCGGCGGGCGGACGAGCCGAGGAAACAGTCGGCTTGCGCTTGGGATGAGCAGCGGCACCCGGCACGGGCGCATCGCTCATCGTCGGCCGGGCGGTCCCCTGCGGTGTCGACAGGGATGCGACACGCACCCCCGGCTTGGCGTGCGGCTTGGGCGCTGCGGCGACGCTGGAACTCGGGATCGAGCCGGTCACGCTTGGCGCGCCGCCCGAGGGCGGCAGACGGACCGGCTGGCTCGCAGCCGTCTTGGTGGTGCCAGAGCCGTAGACATAGGTCGGGATCGTCACCCGCCGTCCGGCCGGGAAGGTCGCATCGGCGGAGACCCCGTTGATGTCGGCCAGGACGTGCGGCGGAATGCCGAAGCGCCGCGAGACGCTGTTGACCGTGTCGCCCGCCCTTGCGCTGACCTGCGTCGCACCGGCGGTGCTCCAGCCACGAACAGAGCGCGGCGCTTCGCCGGTCACGGCTGAGGAAGACGCGGTTTCCGGTGCCGGCAGCGTGGCGACACGCGGCTCGGACCTGGGAACAGGCACGGAGGAATAGGTTTGCGACGGCGTGCTTGGCTTCGACCGCGACGGGATCGACCCGGTCGAGATACGCTCAGAAGCGCCGGAGGCCGGCGGCAGCTCGGCGCGCTCGACCTTGCCGTTCTTCATCGGCCCGGCCGCGATCGCGTCGAACGTCGGCTGGCTGACCGGCTTGCCGCCCAGCATGCTGCGCTGGTTCGCGGTGTTTCCGGTGAAAATTGGATCTTCGAAACGTTCGACACCGCCGCTGCAAGCCGCCGCAAGAGCGGCCACGAGAACCACCGTGGCGGTTTGCGCGAGCATACGGGCAGACAAACGTGAATACTGCATGGACATGGCGCTACTCGGACCTAAGACACCCAACGTCGTTGAGTGTGATTAAATCCCGGTAACGTTGATAAAGACTTAAGCGGGCGTGTTTTGCCGTAAACCATGTTTGCAAGCGCTACGGAAAATGCGCCGTCACAGGCGGCTCGCGACCCCTTCGACGAGCGGCACGAACCGCACGCGCGCCAGCGTCCGCATCCTGACTTCCTGACCGAGCCGCTCGGCGATGACGAGGTCCTGCAAGGCTCCCTTGCCGCCGAGCGGCATCATCAGGAAGCCGCCGGGTGCGAGCTGGTTCAAGAGTTCGGAAGGAACCTCAGGGCCCGCCGCCGTCAGCACGATGCGATCGAAGGGCCCCTCTTCTGCAAGCCCCTCCAGCCCGTCGCCATGATGGACGGAGACCGTCGTGATCTTGAGGGCGTGGAGCCGCTCTCGGGCAAGGTCCACCAGCGTGCGATAACGTTCGACCGTATGCACCTCGCCAGCCATCAGACCGAGGATCGCCGCCTGATAGCCCGATCCGGTGCCGATCTCGAGCACCCGATGCTTCGGCGACAGGTCGAGCGCCTCCGTCATCAAGGCGACAAGGCTCGGCTGCGAGATGGTCTGACCGCATTCGATGGGAAGAGCCGTATCCTCGGCGGCGTGGCGCTGATGATTGGCCGGCAGGAACAGCCGTCGCGGCACCCGCTCCAGCGCCGACAGGAGCCGCTGATTGCGGATGCCGGCCTGACGCAGCTTCAGGATCAGCGCGGCCGTCGCCTCGCGGTCGGCCTCGACCGCCGCGTCCGGCGAAATCCTGCTCATGCCGCCGTCCTCGTCAGCCCCGCTCAAGGCGCCCTCCCCGTCGCCGGCGTCGGGTTCCGAATGCCGGCGTTTCGCATGTCGCTCAGCCGAGCACGCGGCGAAGATCGCCCAGGACCTCGTGTGCCGTCAGGTCGAGCTTCAGCGGCGTCACCGAGATAAGGTTCGCCTCGAGCGCCGCAAGATCCGTCTCGTGCTCAGGCTCTTCCTTCTCGTTTCGGAAACCAAGCCAGTAGTAGGGCACGCCGCGCCCGTCCCTGCGCCCCTCGACCGCGAGTTCGCTGACCTTGCGCTTGCCCTGTCGCGTTACCTGCACGCCCTGCACGGCCTCTGCCTCGCAGTTCGGGAAGTTGAGATTGAGCAGCGTGTCAGGCGGAAACGGGAAGTGCAGCAGCTTGTCGATCAGCGCCGGCGCATGTGCCTCCGCCGTGCGGTAGCTCGGCGCGACACCCGGCGCCCAACCGAAGGCCTGGGACAGGGCGATGGAGCGGATGCCCATCAGCGTGCCTTCCATGGCGCCGGCGATGGTACCGGAATAGGTGACGTCGTCGGCGGCGTTCTGGCCTCGGTTGACACCGGACAGGATCAGGTCCGGGCGCTCCTTCATGACCTCCCGCACACCCATGATGACGCAGTCGGTCGGCGTGCCGCGCACCGAATAGCGCTTCTCGCCGAGTTCGCGCACCCGCAGCGGGTCGTGCAGCGTCAGCGAGTGGGCGACACCCGACTGGTCGGTCTCGGGCGCGACCACCCACACGTCGGACGATAGCTCACGCGCGATGCGCTCCAGCGCGGCGAATCCATCCGCATGGATTCCGTCGTCATTGGTCAGCAGAATGCGCATCAAGCAGCTCCGATCTTGGAAAGGCCGCCCATATAGGGCCTGAGGGCCTCAGGCACGGTCACGCTGCCGTCGGCGTTCTGGTAGTTCTCGAGGACAGCGATCAGCGCCCGCCCGACGGCGATGCCCGATCCGTTGAGCGTGTGCACATGGCGCAGCCCCTTCTCGCCGTTGGGCCGATAGCGGGCGTTCATCCGCCGTGCCTGGAAGTCATCGCAGACCGAACAGCTCGAGATCTCACGGAAGCTGTCCTGCCCCGGCAGCCAGACCTCGATGTCGTAGGTCCTGCGCGCGCCAAAGCCCATGTCGCCGGTGCACAGCGCCATCACGCGATAGGCAAGGCCGAGACGCTTGAGCACCTCCTCGGCGCAGGCCGTCATCCGCTCCAGCTCGGCCGCCGACTGCTCCGGCGTCGTCACCGACACGAGCTCGCACTTCCAGAACTGGTGCTGGCGCAGCATGCCGCGCACGTCGCGGCCGGCCGAACCGGCCTCCGAGCGGAAACACGGCGTCAGCGCGGTAACGCGCATCGGCAGCACCGCCTCGTCGAGCGTTTCGCCCGCCACCATGTTGGTCAGCGGCACTTCCGCCGTTGGGATCAGCCAGCGCCCGTCCGTGGTCTTGAACAGGTCCTCGGCGAACTTCGGCAGCTGCGAGGTGCCGAAGAGCGCCTCGTCGCGCACCAGCAGAGGCGGCGAGACTTCCATGTAACCGTGCTCGCCGGTCTGCAGGTCGATCATGAACTGCCCGAGCGCCCGCTCCAGCCTCGCCAGTTGTCCCTGCAGCAGGACGAAGCGCGAGCCCGACATGCGTGCCGCGCGCTCGAAGGCGAGCCCCGACTGAATGCCGGAGATCTCGAAATGCTCCTTCGCCTCGAAGTCGAGCACGGGCGGCGTCCCGACGCGGCGCAGCTCGACGTTGCCGCTCTCGTCCGCGCCCTCCGGCACATCGTCATGGGGCATGTTCGGCAGCACGCTCAGCGCGTCCTGAAGCTCGGCCGAGATCGCGCGTTCGGCTTCCTCGCCGTCCTGGATCGCGGTTTTGAGCTTGGCGACCTCCTCGATCACCGCTTTCGCGGCAGCCTCATCGCCCGACGCCTTGGCCTTGCCGATCTCCTTGGAGGCGGCATTGCGCCGCTCCTGCGCCTGCTGCAGGTCGGAGACGAGCGACCGGCGGCGGTCATCGATGGCAACGAGGCGTTCGGCCTGCGGGCCGAGCCCGCGCCGTGCCATGGCAAGATCGAAAGCCGCGGCGTTGTCGCGGATCCATTTGATATCGAACATGAAAAACCCCGGGATGTCGGCCGGTGGGCGCCCGGTGGCCCGAAGAGGCGGGAGCGGCCTGCGGCCGACCGATGCGGCCGGCTCAGGCGTCCGCCTCGGCAGCCTCCCGTTCGGCCCGTTTCTTCTCGACCATCCTGACGCAAAGGATGGACACTTCGTAGAGAAGCAGTGTGGGAAGTGCAAGACCGATCTGGCTGATCGGATCGGGCGGCGTGAGCACCGCCGCCACGACGAAGGCGACGACGATGGCATATTTGCGCTTCGACCTCAGGCCCGCCGCCGTGACGATGCCGGCCCGGCCGAGCAACGTCAGCAGAACCGGCAACTGGAAGACCAGGCCGAAGGCGAAGATCAGCGTCATGATCAGGCCGAGGTATTCGCTCACCCGCGCCATCAGCTGGATCTTGGCCTGCCCTCCGGTTCCGTCCTGCTCCATCGACAGGAAGAAGCCCATCGCCAGTGGCATGACCATGAAGAAGACAAGCGCAGCCCCCATGGCGAAGAGGATCGGCGTCGCCACCAGGAACGGCACAAACGCATGCCGCTCGTGCTTGTAGAGCCCTGGCGCCATGAACATGTACACCTGGCTCGCGATCACCGGGAACGCGATGAACAGCGCACCGAAGAAGGCGAGCTTGAGCTGGGTGAAGAACAGCTCCTGCGGCGCGGTGAAGATCATCTCCACCGGATGACCGGCCGCATTCTCGTAGGGAATGACGAGAATGTTGTAGATGTCCTTGGAGAAGTAGAAGCAGACGATGAAGGCGACGATAACCGCCACCACCGTCTTCAAGAGACGGCTGCGCAGTTCGATCAGGTGCTCGATCAGCGGCGCCTTGGAAGCTTCGATATCGTCCTGGCTCATGCTGTATCGCCCTTGCCGGCTGTCGTCTGCCCGGCGGTCCTGTCGGGGTCGGCCACCGGCTCGGGAGCAGGATCAGGCGCTCCCGCCGCCGGTGCGTCGTCGGAGGCGGCCGGCGTTGTCTGGCTGGCGGCCTGCGCCTTGGCGGCGGCGCCGGCGTGCTTCTGCGGATAGGCTTTGGTGATGTCGCCAAGCGGATCGAAGTTGGCAGCCTTCTCGGCCGCCGCCTTCATGTCGGAGATATCGGCCTGCTTCTCCGCCTCGCGCAGCGCATCGTTGAAGGTCGACTGAAAATCATTCGCCATGCGCCGCACCTTGCCAAGCGTCTGGCCAAAGGTGCGCAGCATGCGCGGCAGGTCCTTGGGACCCACCACCAGGATCATGACGACGGCAACCACAAGCAGTTCCGTCCAGCCGATATCGAACATTGCGGTTCGTCTTCCACGTTCGAGGGTTCAGGCCCCTGCCCCATCCCCTTTCGCGCGAGGCGGCACCGAATGTCGGGCCCCGCACGTCAGGAAGAACGGTGGCGCCATGCGACCCGGCGCGACGCGCGGGCCGCATGGCCTTGCGTCACGCCGATTCCGGTCATGGTCGGCGCGTCGGCCTCAGCCGGCGTTCGACTTGTCCTCGGACTTGTTCGAGACGACGGTCTCTTCGGCCTTGTGATCGATCGTCTTGCTGCTCGTCTTTTCCGGCTCGTCGTCAGGCTCGTTAAGCCCCTTCTTGAAGCTGTTGATGCCCTTGGCGACGTCGCCCATGAGTTCGGAAATCTTGCCGCGACCGAACAGCAGAACCACGATCACCGCGATGATCAGGATCTGCCACATGCTGATACCCATACGCCAACTCCCTCGTCCTTCCGGTGCACACGCACCGGCGCGGCACTATTGCAACAAAGCGCAGTCTACCGCAACCGGCCGATGCCGGCAGCGGGGCAGACCCTACTCCTGTTCCGCCTCGCACGGAAAGGCAAGAATATCGCGCGGATCGAGGCGCACGCCAACATCCGTGCCGATGGCAAAGCGCCCACCGTCGCGCAGCCGGGCCTGCAAGGGCCGGTCGCTGCCGGGTATCGCGATTTCCACCAAGTCCACCTCGCCGATGAACCGGCGCCGCAGGACCCGCCCGTCGAGCCCCTCGCCCGGCTCGCCGAGAATGATTCCCTGAGGCCGAACGCAAACGTCGACCTTCATGCCGGCGGCGATTCCCTCCGCCGGGAACCGGCCGAAGGCGGTTTCCACCTCGCCGTCGCCGGCAACGCCGCTCAATTCGTTGAGCTCGGAAAAGAAGCGCGCGGCGAAGAGGTCCACGGGATGGTTGTACAGCGCATCGCCGCTGCCGAGCTGCACCAGTCGGCCGCGGCGCATCAGCGCGATGCGGTCGCCCATGCGCAGCGCCTCCTCCGGATCATGGGTGACCAGCATACAGGTCGCCCGCGTCTCGCGCAGCACCGACAGGGTCTCGTCGCGCACCGCATCCCTCAACCGCCGGTCGAGGCCGGAAAACGGCTCATCCATCAGCAGCACCCCCGGGCGCGGCGCGATGGCGCGCGCCAGCGCCACGCGCTGCTGCTCACCGCCCGAAAGCGCGTGCGGATAGTCGTCGGCATAGGTCTCCAGGCCAACGCGCTCAAGCGCCCGCAGCGCCGTCTGCCGCGCCTCGGACTTGGCCAGGTGGGTCAGCCCGAAGGCCACGTTCTCGCCAATGGTCAGATGCGGGAACAGCGCATAGTCCTGAAACATCAGGCCGACGCCGCGCCGCTCCGGCGGCAGGAAGATATCCGGCCCCGCAACCTCCCGCTCGTTGATGAGCACCCGCCCCAGCGTCTGGCGCTCGACGCCGGCGGCGATCCGCAGCAGGGTCGTCTTGCCGCAGCCCGAATGACCGAGCAGGCACAGCACCTCTCCGGGCTCGACGGAAAGCGACACGGATTTCACCGCCTGCACGCCATCGAAGTCGCGGCTCACCGCCTCGAAGGAAAGGCGCGCGGCGAAGGTCGTGCCCGCCGTGCCGCGCTGCCCCCAGGCATTGTCAGGGGTGGCGGCAACGGGAAGTCTAGCGGCTGCTGTCATCTGTCTGCTCGTCATTGTCCGACGCGAAGTCGAAGAGTTCATCCACGTCGAGCGGATCCTCCTCGTCGCGAAGCTCGGACGAATCGTCCGGCACCGGAACCAGGAAGCCGGCGGGCACGGCGCTGTCCAGCAGGCCCGAGCCCTTGAGTTCCTCAAGGCCCGGCAGATCCTGCACGGACGCCAGCATGAAGTGCTCGAGGAACGCGTCAGTGGTGCCATAGGTCACGGGCCGACCCGGTGTCCTGCGCCGACCGCGCATGCGGATCCAACCCGTCTCCATGAGCACGTCGAGCGTTCCCTTCGACGTGGACACGCCGCGGATCTCCTCGATCTCCGCGCGTGTCACCGGCTGGTGATAGGCGATGATGGCCAGCGTTTCCAGCGCCGCGCGCGAGAGTTTGCGCTGCTCCACCTGCTCGCGCGCCAGAAGCCAGGACAGATCCTCCGCCGTGCGAAAGGCCCATTTCTCCGCCACTCGCACCAGATTGACGCCGCGCATCGCGTAATGAGAGCGCAGCGTCTCCAGCACTGCCGGCACATCCGTTCCCGACGGCAGGCGCGCGGCGATCTCGCCTTCGCTCAGCAGCTCCCGCGACGCAAACAGCAGCGCCTCGGCCATGCGCAGCGCCGCCTCCGGCACCCGCGCCGCGCCGCCTTCCAGATCGAGCCGGCCTTCCAGATCGCTTTCGTCAGTCAACGGCATTCCCGTCCTTCAGGTCAGACCCGCCCGCATCGAGGGCGGCTTCGACGACCTCCCCCGCCCCCGGCAGCCGCCGCAGGTAGATCGGCGCGAAGGCTTCCGACTGGCGTATTTCCACCTCTCCCTCGCGCACCATCTCAAGGCTTGCGGAAAAGGCGCTGGCGATTACCGTGCTCGCCTGCCCGCGATCGGCGACATAGCGCGACAGATAGGCATCCAGCGGAGCCCAGTCCAGATGTGTGCCGATCAACCTGGTCAGAAGGTCGCGCGCCTCCTGCAGCGACCAGACCGTGCGCCGACGTACGTGAACCGATGTGACCGAGCTGCGCTGACGCTGCGCCGCATAGGCGATCAGCAGATCGTAGAGCGTGGCGTCGAAGGTGCTGCGACGGTCGACGCGGATCGCCTCCGGCTGGCCGCGCGCATGAACATCGCGCCCAAGCCGGTTGCGCGCCATCAGCTTGTCCGCCGTCGCGCGCATCGCCTCCAGGCGGCGAAGGCGGAAGGCGAGCGCGGCCGCCATTTCCTCGCCCGAAAGCGCGTCCTCCTCCTTCTGTTCGGGAATGAGAAGACGCGATTTCAGATAGGCGAGCCACGCCGCCATGACCAGATAGTCGGCCGCGAGTTCCAGCCGCAGACGGCGGGCCTCGGTGACAAACTCCAGATACTGCTCGACAAGCGCCAGGATGGAGATGCGTGCGAGGTCGACCTTCTGTTTGCGTGCGAGCGTCAAAAGCAGATCGAGCGGCCCCTCGAAGCCGTCGACATCGACGACGAGCGAGGGATCCGACAGGGCGCGTTCGTCGCCGCCCGCCGCCTTCGGGGTGTCTTCTTCGAAAAAGGAATCCTGCAATCCCGGCCCCTCTTCGCCCGAACCTCCGCCTCCTCGGCAATCGTCACGCCTGTTCAGGCAACCGCGGTGGCAGCGACAAGAAGTCTCTCGTACTCGCCGCGCAAAGCCTCGAGATCCGCATCGACCGGCGCTTTCACCTGCGCGAGAGCCGCCGCGCAGCGCCGCAGCGCATCCCCATGAAGCTCCGGAGAGACCGCCGCCACGGCGCGCATTTCCTCAAGCTCGCCATTGCAGTGAAGCGCAAGATCGCAGCCGGCGGCAAACAGTTTTTCCACCCGCGCGCCCATCTCCCCGCCGAGCGCCTTCATCGAGACGTCGTCGGCCATCAGCGCGCCGTCGAAATCGATCTCGTCGCGGATGAGCTCGATCATGGTGCGCGACTGGGTGGCGCAATTGTCGGGATCGAAGGCGGTGAAGACGACATGGGCGCTCATCGCCAGCGGCATGTCCCTGAGCGCCTTGAAGGGGGCGAAGTCGACCCGTCGCAGCTCGTCGGCCGGCGCATCGACGACCGGCAGTTCCAGATGGCTGTCGACGGTTGCCCGCCCGTGGCCGGGCATGTGTTTGATCACCGGCAGGACGCCCGCCGCAAGCAGCCCCTCGGCGATCTTGCGGCCAACATCGATGATCGTCTCGCGGGTCGTGCCATAGGCCCGGTCGCCGATCACGTCGCTCGTCACCGGCGTCGGCACGTCAAGGATCGGCGCACAGTCGACCGTGATGCCCAGGTCATGCAGATCCGCGCCGATCAGCCGCCCGCCGAGATAGGCCATCCGCCGCCCGCCGGCCGGGTCGCGCTCAAGCAGCCGGCCATAAACCTCGCCCGCCGGGTAATCGGCAACCAGCGGCGGTCGCAGGCGACGCACGCGACCACCTTCCTGGTCGATAAGGACCGGAGCCGCGGGATCGCCGACAGTCTCGCGCCAGTCCGCCACCAGATCGCGGATCTGCTGCGGATCGGAGCAGTTGCGCGCGAAAAGTATCAGTCCCCAGGGTCTCTCGGCAGCAAAGAACGCCCGCTCCTCGCCCGAAAGCGCGGTGCCCTCGCAGCCGCAGATGAACGCCTTTGCCATCGCTAAAGTCCCGCGCTTCACGGCCCGTCTTGCGGGCCTCCTGTCAGTAGTGTTTGCCCGCGCGCGCACTTCGCGCAAGCCGGCGGGCCGACGAAAGACGCCCGGCCCGCGCTTTCAGGCGCGGGCCGGGCGTGTTCTGCTACCCCGTCGGGGCATCTTGCATCCCATGTCAGTTGCGGCGGACGAAGCAGTCGCCGCCGGCCGTCTTCAGCCGCTCGCACAGCGAGATCGCCTCGTCGCGGCTGCCGGCGGGGATGCGCACCCGGTAGAAGGTTCCGCGATCACCCAGATCGGCGCGCTGGATCACCGGATTGACGCCTCCGAGCACGGTACCGAAGCGGCGTTGCAGATCGTTGAAGGCAGTCTGCGCCTGCTCCTGCGTGCGCTGCGAGGACACCTGCACGATGTAGGTTCCGGCCGGAATATTGTCCGCGCCCGTGGCCACCGGAGCGGCCGTGCGGGCAGGAGCCTGTGTCGCCTGCCCGTTGGAGGCGGTCAGGTCGAGCGGCGCGGTGGAGGCGCGCCCGGGAGCCTGCGTCCGCGCTGCCGGCGGCGGCGCGGCGTTCTCGGCGAGCGTCGAGATGTCGCCCGGCTTGTCGCGCGGAACGTTGGCGGGCGCATCGGCCTGCGTCGCACCGGCGGTGTTCGACGGCGCGGAGACAGTGTCGCCGGTGCCAAAGCCCGTGCGCATCGGGCTGACCGCTCCAGGCGTGCGGGTTTCAGCGCCGCCAAGATCCGTGCCGACATTGGCGGCGGTGCCGCCGATGGGCTGCGTCGAGACCGACCGCGGCGTATCGCTCGCCGGGGCATTGCCGTTCTGCGAGACGCGCGGCGCGGCGGCGCCATCGGCGCCGGAGGCCGCCGGTGCGTCGTCGCCGGCGGAAATGATGGTGCCGTCGGGACGCACGACCACAGTGCGCACCCGGCGCGGCCCGGAGGGAAGCGAGGTTTCCCCGCCGCTCGTGTCCTGGCTGGTCGGGGCCGGCGGCAGCGAGGCAACCGGCGTGTCCTCCGGCAGGACGAGACGCTCCTCGCCATTCGCGTCCACACCGCCGACGCGGTCGTAGATGAGCTTGCTCTGGCCGGAGGCGCCCTTGTCGTCGGTTTCCGGATAGACCTTCAACGGTTCATCGCCTGCGGCGATCAGCGGCGGCGGACCGGCAAAATCGTCTCCGCCGAAATCGAGAAGTGCGAAGGCGCCGCCGCCCAGCACGACGATCCCGAGAACCGCTCCCGCGACCACCAGGCCGCGCCGTGAATTGCGGGCAGGAGCAGCCTCTTCCTCCGCCTCCGAATGCGGTGGCAGAACGCCATGTCCGCCCAGATGCGGATCGCTCTCGCGCATGGCCTGCGCCACCGCGTCGAGATCGTAACCGCCCGGCGGCGGCGGCGCTTCGGGATCGAAGCCCGGCTCGCCATCGAGAAATTCATCGTCATAAGTCGGCTGCTGCGGCTGCGCCCACTGGTAACCGCCCTGGCGGAGAGAGCCGGCGGCAACAGCGCCGGCAGCGACAGCGCCCGCGTGATGTGGCGACGCATCGGCTGCTCCAAGCAGAAAATCATCGTCGTTGCCGCTGTCGGTCGGGGCATCGTCCCAGGCCGGTTCCGCATAGGCGTCGCCTGGCTGCTGCCACTGCGGCTCCTCGACGGCCGCCTCGTCCCAGCTCTCCTGCGGCGGCCAGTCGCCGGCCTCAAGGGGCTCTTCGACCGGCGGCGCGGGGGCGGCAACGGGTGCGCCAAGAAATTCGCTCTCAAGCGACGCGGCAAGGTCATCGGCCAGCGAACGCGGCACCTGCGTCGGCGCGTGGTCCGCGCTCAGCTGCGGCTGCGGTGCGAAGGCTTCGTCTTCAGCGAATTCGGTCGTTTCGAACTGCGCGGCCACATCGGGCTCATATCCGCCAGCCTCCAGCGGGTCGCCGAGGTACTGGGGATCGATGTCATAAGGATCCCCGCCCCGCGAATCGGTGTCGTAGGGGTCCGCCGCCGCATGAGGGACGGCGGCTGGCGGCGGCGAATCATAGGTCTCGGCGTAGCTTTCCTCGAAACGGGGCTCATAGCCACCGTCCGCGGGCTGGACAGGCTCGTCGTAATAGGCGGCCTCCGCCTCGGGCTCAGGCGCGACCGGCTGATAGGCAGCGGCTGCGCCACCGGCATCGCCGCCAAGGCCTTGCGCGTAAGCGTCGTTTGCGTAGGCGTCCTCGGCATAGACGTCTTCGGCGTAGGCCTCTTCCGCATAGGCGTCCTCGACGTAGCCGTCGCCCAGAGGCTCGCCGGGAACCGGCTGCGAAGGCTCGGGAGCATAGCCCCCGAGATCGCGCGCAAGCCCTTCCTCGAGATCACGCGCCCACGCCTCGTGGTCGACCAGAACGTCCTGGGGCTCGGCCTCGACAGGCGGCTCCATCTCCGGCTCCGGCTCGACCGGCGCGGCCGCCGGGCGGAACTTCGCGTTGCCCTCGCTGACGATGCGCGCCAGCTCGACGAGCGGATCCTCTTCGAATCCGCCGAAGCCGTCGTCGGCGCGCGCGTCACGACCGTGGCTTGGACCGACCGGATGGCTCGAACGATTGGACATAGCGTAAGGAACTTTCCCGCTTGGTTGCGCCGCGCCAGGCGGACACGAGGTCTCCCGCCGTCAACGCATCTCCTTCGGGGCATCCACGCCAAGAATTGTCAGGCCGGATGCAAGAACCAGGGAGACCGCATGTACGAGTCCTAGGCGGGCCATCGTTGTTTGTCGATCTTCAAGGTTAATAAAACGTAATTGCGGCAAATCCTTGCCTCTGTTCCACTGTGAGTGCAGGGCGCTGGCCAGTTCATGCAGGTAGAACGCCACCCTGTGCGGCTCATGTGCTTCGGCGGCGCTGTCGACGAGACGCGGCCAGGCGGCGAGCCGCGCCGCGAGATCGCGCTCGCCCTCGTCCGTCAGCAGCGTGAAGTCGGCCTTTCCAAGCACCTCCGGCGCAACATCGAAGCCGCCCTCCTCGGACGCCTGACGCATCACCGACGAGCAGCGGGCAAAGCCGTACTGAACATAAAAAACTGCATTATCCTTAGACTGTTCCGTGACTTTCTTGAAGTCAAAGTCGAGCGGCGCGTCGTTCTTCCGATAGAGCATCATGAAGCGCACCGGGTCACGACCGACCTCGTCCACCACATCGCGCAGGGTGATGAAGTCGCCGGAACGCTTCGACATGCGCACGGGCTCGCCGTCGCGGAAGAGTTTCACCAGCTGGCAGAGACGCACCACAACGCTGGCGTCGCCGCCGGAAACCGCCCGCCCGACCGCCTCCAGCCGCTTGACGTAGCCGCCATGGTCGGCACCGAGGATGAAGATCATTTCCTTGAAGCCGCGCTGGTACTTCGAAAGAAAATAGGCGACATCGGCTGCGAAATACGTATAGGAGCCGTCCGATTTCTTGAGCGGACGGTCGATATCGTCACCATAATCGGTGGCGCGGAACAGAGTCTGCTCACGATCTTCCCAGTCCTCGGGAAGCTGTCCCTTGGGCGGCGGCAGCGTGCCCTCGTAGACGAGGCCGCGCCCGCGCAGCTCTTCCAGCATCGTGTCGATCATCGAAGGCGCGTTGTCCTTGCGCTCATGCAGGGTGCGCTCGGAGAAGAACTCCTCGTGATGGACGTTGAGCAGCGCCAGGTCCTCACGGATCAACATCATCATCGCGTCGATGGTGCGATCCTTGACGAGCGCAAGCCGCTCCCCCTCGTCCATGGACAGCAACCGGTCGCCGAATTCAGCGGCCAGGGCCTTGCCCACCGGCACCAGATAGTCGCCCGGATAGAGCCCTTCGGGAATCGCGCCGATGTCCTCGCCGAGCGCCTCGCGGTAGCGCAGCAAGGCGGAATTGGCGAGCACGTCGACCTGGGCCCCGGCGTCGTTGATGTAATATTCACGGGTGACGTCGAAACCGGCGAAGTCGAGCAGAGAGGCAAGCGCGTCGCCCACCACCGCGCCGCGGCAATGGCCAACGTGCATCGGACCGGTCGGATTGGCCGAGACATACTCGACGTTGACCTTCTTGCCACCGCCGAGCGTGGAACGCCCGTAGTCGGTGCCGGAGGCGACGACCGCCGACAGCACCCGCGCCCACACCGAGGCGTCGAGCCGCAGGTTGAGGAACCCGGGGCCGGCGATCTCGACCTTCACCACATCCTCGCGCCGCTCCAGGATCTCGCCGAGCTTCTCGGCCAGGGCGCGCGGGTTGGTCTTGAGCGGCTTCGCCAGCACCAGCGCCGCGTTGGTGGCGAGATCGCCATGGGCGCTGTCGCGCGGCGGCTCGACCACGCATTTGGCGAGAAGCGCCTCATCCACCTCGCCTCCCGGATAGAGCTCAACGATGGCGGAGCGCACATAGCCGGCAAATTCGCTGAAAATATTCATCTTGGCACTTCTCTGGGCGACTTCGTTTCAGGCGGTGCGCGGAAGGCCGCGCGCGCCTGCGATCTCGGGTGGGACCCGGCCTTTCGGCCCGGCGGGGGCCTATCCCAATTCGGGGGTATGGTCAAACAGGCGTCGGTGTTCATCGATGGCGAAGCGGTCGGTCATGCCGGCGACGAAATCGCAGACGCGCCGCGCCCGCTTTTCCGGCGTCGCGCCCTCCAGACCGCTGCGCCACTCCGCGTTCATCTCCTCCGGCCGCTCGAGATAGAGCGCGAACAGGTCGCGCACCACCTGCGCCACCTGCCGGCGCACGGCCAGCACCGACTCGTGCCGGTAGAGATTGGCGAAGAGGAAGGCCTTGACCTCCTTCTCCTCCCTGGCCATCGACGGGGAAAAATCGACGACCGCGTGGCCGGCGTTGCGGATATCCTCCACCGAGCGTGGAGCGAGCGCGGCGATGCGGCGGACGGATTCCTCGATCACGTCCTCCACCATCCGCGTGATCGAACGACGCACGATCTCGTGGATCTGGCGCACCGGCTCGAGATCGGGATAGCGCTGCAGCACCTCGCCGCGGATGCGGGCGAGGAAGGGCACGGCGTCCATCTGCTCGAGCCGCAGCAGGCCGGCGCGCAGGCCGTCGTCGAGGTCGTGCGCGTCATAGGCGATGTCATCGGCGATCGCCGCCACCTGCGCCTCCGCCCCTGGCCAACTCGAAAGCCGCAGATCCTGCCGCTGCGCATTGGCGCGGATGGCGAAGGGAAGCCCCGTCTTCGCGAACTTGCCGAGCGGGTTGCCGGCCGCGTCGGTCAGCGGGCCATTGTGCTTGACCAGGCCCTCGAGCGTTTCCCAGCTCAGGTTGAGCCCGTCGAACTCCGCGTAGCGGCGCTCCAGGCTGGTGACGACGCGCAACGACTGGGCGTTGTGGTCGAAGCCGCCATGGCCGGCCATGCACTCGTCCATCACGTCCTCACCCTCATGGCCGAAGGGGGTGTGACCGAGATCGTGGGCAAGCGCCAGGCATTCAGCCAGATCCTCGTCCAGCCGCAGCGCGCGGGCGAGCGAGCGGGCTATCTGCGAGACCTCGATCGTGTGCGTCAGCCGGGTGCGGAAATGATCGCCCTCGTGATAGACGAAGACCTGCGTCTTGTGCTTCAGCCGGCGGAAGGCGGTCGAATGAATGATCCGGTCGCGGTCGCGCTGAAACGGTGTGCGCGTCGGGCTTTCCGGCTCGCGAAAGAGCCGGCCCGCGCTGCTATCCGGGTCGGTCGCATAGGGCGCGCGCGGCTGGGCGCCATAGCCGATCGCTGCTGTCATCCTGTCCTCGTTCATCAGGCAGTTCGTCGCGCCGCACGACGCGGCGGAGTTGACGCATGCCGCCCGTGTTCATACCTATCAGATAACGTCTTGCACAGGGTGGCGGTCGGCGAGCGCGCGAAAAATCGCGTTTCCGGCCGTAGCGGCGCGTCCCGCCGCCCCTTTGCCGGACCTGGCCCGCCGCGTCGGCCCAGATCAGGAGACCATCGCCATGCAGGAACAGACCACGCACGATCCGTCCGCAGCGCCCGCCGCCGCCGGCACGGACCTGCCCGTCAAGCTGAGCGACAGCGCCGCCCGGCGCATCGCCAGGATACTTTCGAACGAGCCGGAGGGCACCAGCCTGCGCATCAGCGTCGAGGGCGGCGGCTGCTCGGGCTTCCAGTACAAGTACGATCTCGTCACCGGGCGTGAGGACGACGACCTTCTGCTGGCCCGCGACGGCGCCACGGTGTTGATCGATCCCGTCTCTCTGGAATACATGAGCGGTTCGGTCATCGACTTCGTCGACGACATCATGGGACAGTCGTTCCAGATCAACAATCCGCTCGCCGCCGCCGGATGCGGCTGCGGCACGAGCTTCTCCATCTGACGCCGCACGCGTCGACCGCGAGACAAGGAACACCGCCGTTGAAGATCGCCACCTGGAACATCAACGGCGTCAAGGCGCGCCTCGAGACGAGCCTTTCCTGGCTCTCCGAGGCGCGGCCCGACATCGTCTGCCTGCAGGAAATCAAGTCCGTCGACGAGGGCTTCCCCGCCTCCGCCTTCGAAGAACTCGGCTATCACGTCGAGACCCACGGCCAGAAGGGCTTCAACGGCGTCGCCATCCTCAGCCTCGAAAAGCCCGTAGGCGTGAACCGGGGCCTGCCGGGCGACCCGTCGGACGAGCAGGCGCGCTATATCGAGGCCGTGTTCGAGACGCCGGCCAGCCCCTTGCGCGTCGGCGGCCTCTACCTGCCAAACGGAAACCCGCTCGGCACCGAGAAGTTCGACTACAAGCTGCGCTGGATGGACCGCCTCCATGCCCATGCCCGCGCCTGTCTGGCGCGCGAGGAGCGCTTCATGCTGCTGGGAGACTACAACGTCATCCCGGATCCCATCGACGCGCGCAACCCGGCCGCCTGGACGCAAGACGCACTGTTCCAGCCGGAAAGCCGACAGGCCTTCCGCGCGCTGGTGAACCTCGGCTTCACCGAGGCGGTTCGCGCCACCTCCGACATGCCCGGCGTCTACAGCTTCTGGGACTATCAGGCCGGCGCCTGGCAGAAGAACAACGGCATCCGCATCGACCACATCCTTCTCGCGCCCGAGGCAAGCGACAGCCTGACCAGCGTCGGCATCGATGCGCATGTGCGCGGCTGGGAGAAGCCGTCCGACCACGTTCCGGTCTGGGTCGAGCTCTCCGTCTGACCGCCGCTGCCGCCCGCACAACCAACGCCGGACACCTGACGCAGCGGACTTCTGATGTTTTTGATGCGCACGGTGCTGTGGCGTGCTATGGTTGCACATGCGGTACGTTGTGCACCTTGGCTGCCTCGTCGCAGTCCTGATCTGGTCCGCCTCCGGTTTTGCCGGTGAGCTGTCGCAGCACGCCTCTGCCCTCGCCATACCGGTCGCCGCCTCCGGCGGCACGTCCCGCACAACACAGCCGGTCATGCGCCCGACGCTTGTGCAGTCCGCGGACCGGAACTGCACCTGCCGGTATTTCGGCGAGAAATACAGCATCGGCGAGACCGTTTGCCTGCGCGGCCCGGAGGGTCCCCGGATGGCGCGTTGCGCCATGAACCAGAACAACACCTCCTGGAAGATGCTTGAGGATCCCTGCCCCACCGCACGCCTCTGCCCGCGCCTGGACATGGCAGCGCGCGCCGGCTGAGCCCGGCCGCGGCCAACATATCCGCCGCCCCCTGTAAACACACGCAAGACAGCCACGCCCCCGGTCCCGGGTGACGTCGCCTCATGTCTGGGTTCTGGTGATGGGCTTGAAAAGGGACGTCGGAACCGCGTTCCGCCCGGGAGCGACCCTATATCGGAAGCCGACGCTCGCCATGCCATCACCGGCGCGGAGACAACCAGCCCCTCTCACCTCAGATGACGGGCGGAGTCACGCCGCCACCCACAACGGTGTCCGGCGCCAGCGGAGAGGCCGCCTTGCGGGCGGCGCTTCCGTTTGAGAGCCCTTCGCGCCGCCGCCTACTGGGCGGCGTTGTGGGCGACCGTGGCCGGGTTGCTGTTCATCCACTTGTCGGCGAGTTGAGCCGCACGGCGGCGCACAGGCTCCGGCGCAAGGCCGAAACAGCGCTCCTGCAACTCGCTGATCCAGGCGTCGCCCTCGTCCACCGCGTGCTTTTGCGCGACCGTCAGCCACATCAGACCGGCGGTCTCGTTCTCGGCACCGTGAAAGTCACCGATACAGAGCAACTCGCCAAGCCGCCCCTGGGCATCGACATGGCCCTTCTGTGCCGCCAGCTTCAGCCAGCGCGCGGCCATGCGCGGGTCGCGGTCGCGCTCGTCGAGATAGAGCATGCCGAGATGATACTGGGCATCGGCATCGCCGAAATAGGATGCCGCATAGGTGAAGATCTCACGCGCACGCACGAGGTTCGGCCGGATGGCGCTATCGTTGATGCCGGTGAGATAATAGGAGCCGAGCTCGACAAACGCGCTGGCGATGAACGGCGCGCGCGGCGAGTTGGGATTGTCGTCGGCATAGTTCGAGGCGATCTGGCTGAAATACTCGAACGCCTTGACGTCGTCCTCCTGGACGCCGTCGCCACGCGAGTACATGCGCCCGAGCTTCCAGGCCGCCAGGGGGTGCCCCTGCTCGGCGGCGAAGCGCAGCGAGTCGAGCGCCCGCTTCTTTTCGCCCGCATAGTAAAATCGCGCGCCGGCCCTGAGAGCCTCGCCTGGTGTGAGATCCTTGCCTGCCGGAGCGGCGCCCGACATGCGCGCAGCCGCATCCGCTGCGGTGTCCTGCGCCAGCGCCGGACAAACCGCTCCCAGACCGATCAGAAGCCCCCCGATCAAACCTGCAAATGTGATACGCATTCTCGACCGCCTCGCGCAGCAGGACAGTGTAAAGGCACCCCCGCTTGCGCCCTTCGTCCGTTCCGCCCGGCATCGAAGGTCGCGACCGGGCACAAGCAGCCCGCCGCGAGCCCCTTCGGCCCGGGCGCGCCCTTCCGGCTCGACGAGCCGGCAGAAGCGCATTCAGTATCCGGTCCGCCGGAGCGGACCCAGCGCCGTGCTCCCCGCTCTCGCGAAAGCCGGTGCCTTGAAGCCGGGACACCTTTCCCGGCAGGTCGCCGGTCGGTGAGGACCGCGACATGAAAGCAACAGGTCCGCGTTTCGCCCCGCATGGGGAAGGCCCGCAGGACCCGCCATCCCGATTTCATACACTAGGGAGTCCGCCTAAAGATGGCCGAAAGGGGGCATCATTGCCACGATTGCGGGCCATCCCTGCGACGGAGAGAAAGGTGTGGCCACGCGGCCACAGGACTCGCCGCGACCGGGCATGGCAGCTTAGCCGGCAACCACGAGCACCAGTGCATTGGCGAGCAACAGCCCCGCCGCGATCAGGTCGACCTTGCATTCAAAGCGTTGCTTGAGGCGCATCGGGCCATCCTCCTTCGCCGTTCCTCTTCCTGGACGAGGAGAATGCCTGGAAGGGGTTGAAAAACGGTTCCCGGAAGCGCCAGTTGGGTGCACCCCTTTGCGCGGGACTTCCCGGCTTGGCAGAATCATGGATGATTCGCTGCCAGCACCGCTTTGGCGCGAGCCGGCGCTGCAAGTCCGGGTGCCCGGCGCATTGCCGTTTGCCGCGACTTCGGATAGCTGACAGCCTTGCTGATTGACGAAAGACGACCGGCGGCCGCCCGGACGCCTCCCGAACTGGACCCTGCATGACCGCCAACGACGACCTCTTCGACGCCCCCGCAGCCACTCCGCAGAAGCCGGAGCCGGCGGCAAGGTCCGCGCCGCGCGCCGCTCCGGCCCGCCGCAGCGAGCCTGCGCGCGACAAGGGCGACCCGTCCGACTACACGGCGGCCGACATCGAGGTTCTGGAAGGACTGGAGCCCGTGCGCCGGCGGCCGGGCATGTACATCGGCGGCACCGACGAACGCGCCATGCACCACCTCTTCGCCGAGGTGATCGACAACTCCATGGACGAGGCCGTCGCCGGCCACGCGAGCTGGATCGAGGTGACGCTGTCGGCCGACGGAACGCTGACGGTGGCCGACAACGGCCGCGGCATTCCCGTCGACCCGCACCCCAAGCACCGCGACAAGTCGGCGCTCGAGGTGATCATGACCACGCTGCACGCGGGCGGAAAGTTCGACAGCAAGGTCTACGAGACCTCCGGCGGCCTGCACGGAGTCGGCATCTCCGTGGTCAACGCGCTGTCGGAAGAGCTCGTCGTCGAGGTCGCCCGTGCCCGCAAGCTCTACCGGCAGGTGTTTCGCCGGGGCATTCCCGCCGGGCCGCTGGAATCGGTCGGCGACGTGCAGAACCGGCGCGGCACGCTGGTGCGGTTCCGCCCGGATCCCGAGATCTTCGGCGCGGGAACGACCTTCAAGCCGGCGCGCCTGTTCAAGATGGCACGTTCGAAGGCCTATCTGTTCTCCGGCGTCGAGATCCGCTGGCGCTGCGCGCCCGAGCTGATCGGCGAGAAGGACGAGGCCGAGGCGCAGGCGACCTTCCACTTCCCCGGGGGCTTGCGCGATTTCCTCGGCGACGCGCTCGGCAAGGAGCGCCGGGTGATCGACGACATCTTCGCCGGCAAGACCGGCGAGACCGGCCGCCATGCCGGCGTCGAATGGGCCGTCACCTGGTTCGCCGGCGACGGCTTCACCCGCTCCTATTGCAACACCGTGCCGACGCCCGAGGGCGGGACGCATGAATCCGGCCTGCGCAGCGCGCTGCTGCGCGGTCTCAAGGCCTATGGCGAGCTGGTCGGCAACAAGAAGGCGGCCATCATCACCGGCGATGACGTCATCACCTCCGCCGCCTCGATGCTTTCCGTCTTCATCCGCGAGCCAGAGTTCGTCGGCCAGACCAAGGACAAGCTCGCCTCCGGCGAGGCCGCGCGCATCGTCGAGAACGCCGTGCGCGACGCCTTCGACCACTGGCTGACCGCCTCGCCGAACCAGGCCAACAGGTTGCTCGAGTGGGTCGTCGACCGCGCCGACGAGCGGTTGCGCCGGCGCCAGGAAAAGGACGTCGCCCGCAAGACCGCTGTGCGCAAGCTGCGCCTGCCGGGCAAGCTTGCCGACTGCTCCTCCAGCCAGGCGGCGGACTCCGAGATCTTCATCGTCGAGGGCGATTCGGCCGGCGGTTCCGCCAAGCAGGCGCGCAACCGCAAGAACCAGGCCGTGCTTCCCCTGCGCGGCAAGATCCTCAACGTCGCCAGCGCCGGTCGCGACAAGCTCGTCGCCAACCAGCAGATCGGCGACCTCGTGCAGGCGCTGGGCTGCGGCACCGGCGCCTCCTACCGCAGCAAGGACCTGCGCTACGAGAAGGTGGTGATCATGACGGACGCCGACGTCGACGGCGCCCACATCGCCTCGTTGCTGATCACCTTCTTCTACCGCGAGACCCCGGACCTCATCCGCGAGGGGCATCTGTTCCTCGCCGTGCCGCCGCTCTACCGCATCAGCCAGGGCGGCAAGACGCTCTATGCGCGCGACGACGCCCACAAGGAACAGCTTCTCAAGAGCCAGTTCCGCGCCAATGCCAAGATCGACATCGGCCGCTTCAAGGGCCTTGGCGAGATGCTGCCCGCCCAGCTCAAGGAAACGACGATGGACCCGTCGCGGCGCACGCTGCTGCGCGTCGTCATCGACGAGGAGAACGCCGAGGGCACCCGCGACACGGTCGACCGGCTGATGGGCAACAAGCCCGAGGCGCGGTTCCACTTCATCCAGGAAAACGCCCAGTTCGCCGAGGAACTCGACATCTGAGGCGCCCCGCCCCGCCGGACGGGCGACACGGTATGGACACGTTCGCGTGATGCGGTAGGGTGAACCGTATGCGGGAATGCACCGCACACCTGCAACCGACACGCGGGGACAGGGCACGACCGGGCCTTGCCCATCCACGGGAGACGACCACTGTTCAAACCGATCCTGCGCGCTGTTGAGCGGCGCCGCCGCCCCTTGAGCGAACACAGCTTCCTGGTTCTTGCCGGCATGGACCTGGCCTATGGCCGTTGCCCGCACGCCGGCAGCGAGGGCGTGCGCGATGCTTTGCTGCGGCTTGCCCGACGCCCCGGCGGGGACCTTCCCGCGCAGGAACACCACACCGACTACACCACCGGCACGCTCGGCTCCTGGGTGGACGGGCTGACGCTGCTTTCCGGGCGCCAGCTCGCGCGCCAGTACCCACGGGCAACGGTCTTCGCCGCGATCCGGGATCCGCTCGACCGGCTCGCCGCCTGCTACGGCGCATGGACAGCGGACACGCCGCATTCCCCGCCCCGGCCCGCGGCGGCTGCCGGCCTGACCTTCGCCGATTTCGTCGCCCATGTCTGCGCGACCCCCGACCTGAAGAGCCCCAACGCCTTCCGCAGCCAGACCGCGATCCTGTCGCACAAGGGCCGGCTGCTGCCGACCCATCTCGTGCGTCACGAGCGCAGCGAGGCCGACTGGAACGCCCTGCGTGAGCACGTGCGCGATCGCGGGCTGGGCGATATCGGCGCCCTCCCCGCCGGCCCCGACATGACTGCGGAAACGCGTGCGGATCTCATCGGCGAGCTTACGCGGGATCTTCTCGAAGCGGTGCGCCGGCGCTATCGTGCGGACTACGATATCTTTTACCCGGATGCGGCCCGGTCCGCCGCCTAGGCGTTCCCCGCGCTGCCCGTGACCGAGACAGGCCCGCTCCCGAGACAGGCCGGTTCCAAGGACGACACCATGCAGAAGACGACACGCGCCCTCCGCTTTGCCGTTCCCGCCCTCGCGCTCTGCCTGCTCGCGCCGCACGCCGCGCACGCCGATCCGGTTTCCGACATGCTGCGCGCACTGCCGGCGTCCGTGCAGGCGGTCAGCCGCGTTCCCGGCCCCGAAAACAAGGACGTCACGTTCTTCATCGTCCGTGAGGACAAGCGCGACAGGCTGTTCCTGGCCAAGGGCGGCGACAGCCTCGTTGAAATTGCGGAGGCGGCCGAAACCGGCGGCCGGGTGAGCGGACTGCGCTCGGAAATGGACGACCTCGGCCTCGCCGCCTTTGTCGATTTTCGCGACGGAAACGGCGAGGAAACGACCTTCGAGCTGTTTCTGGAGGGCGATGACCCCGAAGCCTACATATTTCGGCCGGCAAGTAACTGACGCGCGATCGCCAGAGCCCCGCCGCGCGCAATTCTTGCATGCGCGGGGCGGGAACCTTCGAAAGATTGACAATTTATTTTGAAACTGTAGTGTGCGCGCCAAGGTATCGGCCCAAAGCGTCCTGCGGGGCCGGCAGGGTAATCAGGTCCTCACGACCCGTCTTGATCATAAGGTAATATGTCCTTTTCCTCACTCGGACTGAGCGAAAAAGTGCTCGCCGCCGTGGAAGCGGCTGGGTACACCGAACCGACCGCGATCCAGGCGGCCGCCATCCCCCACGTGCTTCAGAAGCGTGACGTTTTGGGTCTCGCGCAGACAGGCACGGGCAAGACGGCGTCCTTCACCCTGCCGATGCTGACCCTTCTTGAGAAGGGCCGCGCAAGGGCGCGCATGCCGCGCACGTTGATCCTCGAGCCGACGCGCGAACTCGCCGCGCAGGTCGAAGAGAACTTCAACAGATACGGCGTCAACCACAAGCTGAACGTCGCGCTGCTGATCGGCGGCACGTCCTTTGGCGACCAGGGCAAGAAGCTCGACCGTGGCGTCGACGTGCTGATCGCAACGCCCGGCCGCCTGCTCGACCACACCGAGCGCGGCAAGCTGATGCTCCAGGGCGTCGAGATCCTCGTCATCGACGAGGCCGACCGGATGCTCGACATGGGCTTCATCCCGGACATCGAGCGCATCTGTAAGCTCATCCCCTTCACGCGCCAGACGCTCTTCTTCTCGGCCACCATGCCGCCGGAGATCCAGCGTCTCGTCGACACGTTCCTGCACAATCCGGCTCGCGTCGAGGTGGCACGCACCTCCTCCACCGCCGAGACGGTGACGCAGAACATCGTCGCCTCGGACTCCAAGGATGCCGAGAAGCGCGCCACCCTGCGCCGGCTTGTCGACGACGCCGGCGAGGATCTTGCCAACGCCATCATCTTCTGCAACCGCAAGCGCGACGTGCAGACGGTATTCCGCTCCCTGCAGCGCCACGGCTATTCCGTCGGCGCGCTGCACGGCGACATGGACCAGCGCTCGCGCATGGCGACGCTTGACCAGTACCGCAACGGCGAGCTGCAGCTTCTCGTCGCCAGTGACGTGGCCGCGCGCGGCCTCGACATTCCCGCGGTGAGCCACGTCTTCAACTATGATGTGCCGACCCACGCGGAGGATTACGTCCACCGCATCGGCCGCACCGGTCGCGCCGGGCGCAGCGGCGCAGCCATGTCGATCGTCACGCCGAACGACCAGAAGTACCTGGCCGGCATCGAGAAGCTGATCGACAAGAAGATCCCCTGGCTGGACGCTCCGATCGATTTCGACGCGGTCCAGAGCGAGGGTCGAGACCGTCGCCGCTCTTCCGGCAGCACGCGCGGCCGCAAGCCCGCGGGCGAGGCCCTCTCCGAGGACGCCGCTGCTGCTCCGGAAACCGCCCGTTCGAGCGAACGCAAGCCGCGCACCCGCAGGCCGAGCGCACGCAAGGCGGCAGAGGATACGGCCAAGACCGACGAGGTCCAGGTCGTCGACGCGCCGAAGCCCCAGGCTGAGGCCGCGCCGAAGTCCGAGCCGCGCAAGCCGGCGGAACAGCGCAAGGCGCAGGCGCCCGAGACTGGACGGACCGAAGGGTCTGCCGGTGGCGAGCGCAGGCAGGCAGAGCCGCGCCGTGGCCGCGGCCAGCAGCAGGCCGACAACGGCAACAACAACAAGCAGCGCCGCAACAATGATGGCGGCGGCAAGTCCCGTCGCCGTGGCGGCGAGCGCGACGACGAGCCGGTGATCGGTCTCGGCGACCATGTTCCCGCTTTCCTTCTGCGCGATCCGCGTGATCGCAAGAAGGCCGGCTGAGACCCGCGCGAGTTCTGAAGAGCTGACAAAAGGCCCGCCAACGCGGGCCTTTTTTGCGTTCCGGCACCGCCATGCCAGAGCCCGCCCACGGCGTGCTGCTGCCGTTGCCGGGAAAGGTCGCGCTTGGCAACACGAGAGCGCATGAATTGAGGCACGCTTAACTGAGGCTTAACGCCTGAATGAGAAACTCTCCGCCATTCCGGTGGCAAGGAGTGCCTCAGCCGGTATGCGTGCTCAGATCACGTGTGGATTTGCGATGGCTCAGGAAGACGACCATAAGCGAACCATCGTCTATGGCGATGCAGCGATGAAGTATATTCGCAAGAATACACTTCCCGCATATCCGCGTTTCTATGAATTATGGTATACATACGCTGCAGGTTTCAATCATTCATTGAACCGCGCGGTCAACGAGATCGCTGGAGATGGCAATCCGATCAGCACGGAACAGCTCCAGCAGGTCTACAACAGCTTCCTGTCCCCCACCAAGATCGGCGACCGCATCGACGAGGTCGGCGAAAAGATCTCCGAGGAGATCCACACGATGGTGGACCTGCTCGGCCAGAGCGCCGACACGGTCGCGGAGTACGGCGCATCGCTGGCAGGCGTGCAGTCTGAACTCGAGCGCCTGAAGGACCCCAAGCAGCTCAAGGCGCTCATCGGGCACATCATCAAGGCGACCCAGGACACTGCGTTGTCGAACCGGGCTCTCGAGAAGCAGCTCGTCGACTCCCGCCGCCAGATCGGCGACCTGCAGGAGAACCTCGAGGCGATCCGCCACGAATCCCTTACCGATGAATTGACCACGCTGAGCAACCGCCGGCACTTCGACCAGACGGTCGAGCGCATGGTCTCAGAGGCGGCAAAGACGCAGGAGCCGCTCACCCTGCTGCTCACCGACATCGACCATTTCAAGAAATTCAACGACACCTATGGCCACCAGACCGGAGATCAGGTTCTTCGTCTCGTGGCCCTGGCCGTCAAGCAGAACGTCAAGGGCCACGACGTGGCCTGCCGCTATGGCGGCGAGGAATTCGCCGTGCTGCTCCCCCACACGTCGCTGCGCCAGGCCGTGACCGTCTCCGAGCACATCCGCCGCGCCGTGCTGTCGAAGGAACTGGTGAAGCGCTCCACGGGTGAGAATCTCGGCCGCATCACCATCTCCATCGGCGTGTCCTCCTTCCGCCCGCGCGACACCGTTCAATCGATGATCGCGCGCGCCGATGCCGCCCTCTACGCCGCCAAGGCGGCAGGGCGCAACCTCGTGCGCTGCGAGACGGATCCGGACGTGGAAACGGACATCAGGGTGGCGTAAGGCGGCGTCCGCGTCTCCGCGCGCCCCTCTTCTTGGCATCGATCACAGACAGCCTTGCGCGCCGCCTCGAGCCTCAATCGGGATGGAAACAGGCGGCAGCCCGTCGGCACGTTGTCGCGCCGCGCGTCACTCACTTGCGCGCCATCACCAGCAGCACACCGGCGAAGATCAGGCAGATGCCCAGCCATGCCTTGAGGCCGAGTCGTTCGCCCAGGAAAATCGCGCCGAACACCGCGACAAGCACGACGCTCAGTTTGTCGACGGGGGCGACCCGACTGGCGTCAGCGAGCTTGAGGGCGCGGAAATAGCAAAGCCATGACGCGCCGGTCGCAAGGCCGGAGAGGATGAGAAAAAGCAGGCTGCGTGGGGCGATCTCGGAGGGCGGGCGATACTGCCCGGTAAAGATCACGATGCCGGCGACCAGCAGCAGGATAACCAGAGTCCGGATCAGCGTGGCATAGTCGGAGGAAATCCCGTCGACCCCGACCTTGGCGAAAACAGCCGTCAGCGCGGCGAAGGCCGCCGCGCCGAGTGCCCATAGCTGCCAGGTCAGTGTCACGCTTGCGAGCGCTCCCCTGGCGCGGTCGTGGCCGAAACGGACCCGTGGGTGGCGATCATGCGCCGCCTGCGGGGGCTCCCGCCAGCGCGCCGTCCACCGGCTTGAGGTTCACCGATTCGCCGCACCCGCAGGCCGAAACCTCGTTCGGATTGCGGAAGACGAAGCCGGAGCGGAACTTCGTGACCTCGTGGTCCATCTCGGTGCCGAGCAGGAACAGCGCGGCGGACGGATCCACGAAGATCTTCACGCCCTTGTCGTCGATCACGTCGTCTCCGGCCTTCGCTTCCTCGACGAGGCTCATGTCGTATTCCATGCCGGCGCAGCCGCCCTTCTTGATGCCGACGCGAAGGCCGACGGCGGGCTTGGTGGAATTCTCAATGATCTCGCGCACGCGCTCCGCGGCGGCGTCCGTCAGCTTCAGCACCTGAAATCTCGAAGCCATGATGATCCTCTCGGGGGTTTGCCGGCGATGGGCCTGGCTGGGCGGGGTGCTTTCCCTCGCCTTGCGGGCCGCGCTCGCCTGCTTGCGGATCCTTCGGGCGGCCCGGACGCATCTTGCGCACCGCCACCCGCTCTTGTTCCCAATATAGGGTCTTGCGACCGCACACGCCAGTTCGCGCAAACCCGGTGTCCGGGAGCGCGCGGGTGCGCTCAGTACCAGTTGAGCGCGACCTTCGCTTCTTCCGACATGCGATCGGGCGTCCACGGCGGGTCGAACACCATCGCCACCTCGACCTGACCGACGCCTTCGACCGAATTGACCGCGTTTTCCACCCAGCCGGGCATCTCGCCGGCAACCGGACAGCCCGGCGCGGTCAGCGTCATGTCGATCTTCACCGAGCGATCCTCCTCGATGTCGACCTTGTAGATCAGGCCGAGCTCGTAGATATCGCAGGGAATCTCCGGATCGTAGACGGTCTTCAGCGCACCGACGATGTCGTCGGTGAGCCGTTGCAGTTCCGTCTCGTCAAAGCCGGACGCGGGCGACTGGATCTCCGTCGCATGATCCTCGTCCACCTCGCGGGTGATGCTCGCTGTAGCCGTTTCGTCGCTCATCTCGCCCTCACGCGAAAAAGTCATGGGCTTTGCGAAGGGCCTCGACCAGTCGGTCGACCTCGTCCTTCGTGTTGTAGAGGCCGAAGCTCGCCCGGCAAGTGGAGGTGACTCCATAACGGGCGAGAAGCGGCTGGGCGCAGTGGGTGCCGGCGCGCACCGCCACGCCCTCGCGGTCGATGATCGTCGACACGTCGTGGGCGTGCACACCCTTCATCTCGAAGGAAACAATGGCCCCCTTGCCGGGCGCCTCGCCGAAGATGCGAAGCGAGTTGATCTCGCCGAGCCGCTGGTGGGCGTAGTCGCGCAGCTCCGCCTCATGGGCGGCGATGCGCTCGCGGCCGACGCCATCCATGTAGTCGAGTGCCGCCGCAAGACCGATCGCCTGGACGATGGGCGGCGTGCCCGCCTCGAAACGGTGCGGCGGAGCGTTGTAGGTGACCATGTCCTCGGTGACGTCGAGGATCATCTCGCCGCCGCCGTTGAAGGGCCGCATCCGCTCCAGATGCTCCATCTTCCCCCACAGCACGCCGATGCCGGTCGGCCCGTAGACCTTGTGGCCCGTCAGGCAGAAGAAATCACAGCCGAGCGCCTGGACGTCGACGGGCATGTGCACCGCCGACTGGCTGCCGTCGACCAGAACCGGAATGCCGCGGGCATGGGCGATGTCGCAGATCTCGCGGATCGGCACCACGGTGCCGAGCACGTTCGACATGTGGGTGATCGCAACCATCCTGGTGCGCGGCGAAAGCGCCTCCTCGAAGGCCGCCAGATCGAAGGACCCGTCCTCGGCGACCGGCACCCAGCGGATCACCGCGCCCTGCCGCTCCCGCAGGAAGTGCCAGGGCACGATGTTTGAGTGATGCTCCATGATCGACAGGACGATCTCGTCGCCCTCGCCGATCCGATCCGCGCCGAACGTCTGGGCGACGAGGTTGATCGCCTCGGTGGTCGAGCGGGTGAAGATCACCTCGTCGCCCGACGGCGCGTTGAGAAAGCGTCGCGTCGTCTCGCGGGCCGCCTCGAAATTCTCCGTGGCGGTGTTGGAGAGGTAATGCAGGCCGCGGTGGACGTTGGCATATTCATGCGAATACGCCTTCGTCACCGCGTCGATGACCGCCTGCGGTTTCTGCGCGGAGGCGCCATTGTCCAGATAGACAAGCGGCTTGCCGTAGACTTCCCGCGACAGGATCGGGAAATCCTTGCGGATCTCCGTCACGTCATAGGGGCCGACGGCTCCGGCTGGCTGCGATGATGCGGTCATGCTCATGGGCGTGTCCCCTTGTTACTTGCCCTCGGCGAGCCAGGCGCCGATGCGTCCCTCGAACGCCTCGACGATGGTCTCGTCGCCCATCTCCTCGACCGCCTCGGACAGGAAGGCCAGCACCAGCAATGTGCGGGCCTCGTCCTCGGGAATGCCGCGGGCGCGCAGGTAGAACAGCAGGTCCTCGTCGATCTCGCCGCTGGTCGCGCCATGGGCGCACTGCACGTCATCGGCGAAGATCTCGAGCTCCGGCTTCAGCGCCATCTCCGCGTCTTCCGACAGAAGCAGCGACTGGGTCATCATCTGCCCATCGGTCTTCTGCGCATGGGGGCGAACGATGATCTTGCCCTGGAAGATGCCCTTGGCACCGTCGCCAACGACGGTCTTGAAGAGCTCGCGGCTCTCGCAGTTCGGTACCGCGTGATCGACGACCAGCGTCTGGTCGACGTGCTGCCCGGCCCGCACCATGGTGATGCCGAGCAGGTCGGCGCGCGAATCCTCGCCGGTGAAGGAGACGAAGGACTGGTGCCGGGCAAAGCCCGCGCCAATGCCCGCGCCGATGAGCTTCACCCGCGTCTGCGCCCCCATCGTCAGCACGGCCGTGCCGACATGGGTGGTCCCGGCGGCTTCCGCCTGCAGGCGGGCGACGGTGATCTCCGCCCGGTCGCCAGCGCGGATATCGGTCAGCGTGTTGGAGAAGCTGCCCTCCGCGCCGCCGAGAAAGTTCTCCAGAATGCGCGCGCTGGCGCCCTCGCCCACCCGGATCACGACCCTTTCGGAGGTCGCGACCGGCGTTTCAGCGGACAGCGCGTGCACGATCTCGACCGGCTTCGACAGCGTCCGCCCGGCCTCGATGCGAATGTCGACGCCGTCGGCGCAGAAGATCGCGTTGAGGCCGACCGCCGCATCGTCACGGGCGATCTCCGGCAGACCCATCAGCGCCTCGCCCTCCTCGGCCAGCGCATCGGCGAGCGGGCGCAGCGTTACGCCCTCGCCGGCAAGGCCGTCCACGTCGGAAAGCTCCGCATGGTAATGGCCGTCGACGATGACGATCCGGTGGCGCCCGGTGTCGCCATAGACGTCGTCCAGCGCGGCAAGGGCCTTGCCGGCGGCAGCGGCGTCACGCTTCGGCGCGAAGGCCGGCACGTTCTTCAGCCGGGCGCGCAGGTCGGAGTATTTCCACTCCTCGACGCGCCGATGCGGCAGGCCGTGCGCGCGGAAGGCGTCGAACGCCTCGGTGCGGATCGCGGCAACGCCGGCGCCGCCGGGTAGTGCGCCGCGGGTGCCCTCGAAGGCCGCGGCGAGATCGGTCTCGGCGCGGGTCTCTGGAATTTTCTGGTCAGTGCTCATGTCGTATCCCTCGCGCCTCAGGCGGCCGCGTCGACATAGTCGGCGTAACCGTTCTTCTCCAGCTCGAGCGCCAGCGACTTGTCGCCGGTCTTCACGATCCGGCCCCGCGACAGCACATGCACCACGTCCGGCACGATGTGGTCGAGCAGGCGCTGGTAGTGGGTGATGACGACAAAGGAGCGATCCGGCGACCGCAGCGCGTTGACGCCGTCCGAGACGATCTTCAGCGCATCGATGTCGAGACCGGAATCGGTCTCGTCGAGCACGCAGAGAGACGGCTCCAGCAGCGCCATCTGCAGGATCTCGGAGCGCTTCTTCTCGCCGCCGGAGAACCCGACGTTGAGCGGACGGCGCAGCATTTCCGGCGTGATCTGCAACTCGGCCGACTTCTCCTTGACCCGCTTCATGAAGTCCGGGGTCGAAAGCTCCGCCTCGCCGCGCGCCTTGCGCTGCGCGTTGAGCGCGGTCTTGAGGAAGGTCATGGTCGCCACGCCCGGGATCTCGATCGGGTACTGGAAGGCGAGGAACAGGCCGGAGGCGGCGCGCTCGTCCGGCGACATCTCCAGGATGCTCTCGCCGTTGTAGAGAATGTCGCCCTCGGTCACCTCGTAGTCGGACTTGCCGGCGAGGATGTAGGACAGCGTCGACTTGCCGGAGCCGTTCGGCCCCATGATGGCATGCACCTCGCCCGGGTTCACGACAAGGTCGATGCCGCGCAGGATCTCGGTGCCGTCGTCGGCGATGCGGGCGTGCAGGTTCTTGATCTCAAGCATTACTCTAACCTTCATCTATGGCTCGGCTGATGCGCCTCACAGGTCACTGTCCAAACCAGCGTCTGTTCATCGCGCGCAGCAGTTGAGGAAACTGTTCCCCACTCACGCCGAGCTCAGCGACGTCCTGAACGGAAATGACGGAATCGATGCCGCAGTCCGGGCACATGGCCGTGACCTCGCTCTCTCCGATTTCGTCACACCATTCGTCGATCTTCTTTGCCAGGAAGACCGCTTCGCAGTGAAAGCAGCCAACAGGCGTGTTGTCCTCGTAGCGTCGGCGTTGCCGGGCGCTGAATTCGTGCGCGGCAACGACGGCTACGGGCGGGATCACCCCACGCTTCCCTCAAGGCTGATCGAGATCAGCTTCTGCGCCTCGACCGCGAACTCCATCGGCAACTGCTGGATCACGTCCTTGACGAAGCCGTTGACGATGAGCGCCACCGCCTCCTCGTCGGACAGACCGCGCTGCTGGCAGTAGAACATCTGGTCGTCGGAGATCTTCGAAGTGGTTGCCTCGTGCTCGAACTGGGCGGAGGCGTTCTTCGATTCGATGTAGGGCACCGTATGGGCGCCGCAATCCTGACCGACGAGCAGGCTGTCGCACTGGGTGAAATTGCGCGCGTTCGACGCCTTGCGGTGCGCCGAGACGAGGCCGCGATAGGTGTTCTGCGAGAAGCCGGCGGAAATACCCTTGGAGATGATGCGGCTCGACGTGTTCTTGCCGAGATGGATCATCTTCGTGCCGCTGTCGATCTGCTGATGGCCGTTCGACACGGCGATCGAGTAGAACTCGCCGCGCGAATTGTCGCCGCGCAGAATGCAGGACGGGTACTTCCAGGTGATCGCCGACCCGGTCTCGACCTGGGTCCAGGAGATCTTGGAGTTCTTGCCGCGGCAGTCGCCCCGCTTGGTGACGAAATTGTAGATGCCGCCCTTGCCGTCCTTGTCGCCCGGATACCAGTTCTGGACCGTGGAGTACTTGATCTCCGCGTCATCCAGCGCGATCAGCTCGACCACGGCCGCGTGCAGCTGGTTCTCGTCGCGCTGCGGGGCCGTGCAGCCCTCCAGATACGACACATAGGCGCCCTTCTCGGCGATGATCAGCGTGCGCTCGAACTGGCCGGTGTTCTTCTCGTTGATACGGAAGTAGGTCGACAGCTCCATCGGGCAGCGAACGCCCTCGGGCACATAGACGAAGGATCCGTCGGTGAAGACGGCCGAGTTCAGCGTGGCATAGAAGTTGTCGCTGACCGGCACCACGGTACCGAGATATTTGCGCACCAGCTCGGGATGATCGCGCAGCGCCTCGGAGATCGAGCAGAAGATGACGCCGGCCTTCTTCAGCTCTTCCTTGAAGGTGGTGACCACCGACACGCTGTCGAAGACGGCATCGACGGCGACGCGGTTCTTCGGCTCGACGCCCGCCAGGATCTCCTGCTCGCGCAGCGGGATACCCAGCTTCTCGTAGGTGGCCAGAAGCTCCGGATCCACTTCATCGAGGCTCTTGGGCCCGGGAGCCGACTTCGGCGCCGAATAATAATAGAGGTCGTTGAAGTCGATCTTGGGATACTCGACCCGGGCCCAGGTCGGCTCGGTCATCGTCAGCCAACGGCGATAGGCGGCCAGACGCCATTCGAGCATCCACTCCGGCTCGCCCTTCTTGGCGGAAATGAAGCGGATAACGTCTTCATTGAGCCCCTTGGGCGCCTTGTCGGACTCGATGTCCGTGACGAAACCGTACTTGTATTGATCCACATCGATCGACCGGACGCGGTCGATCGTTTCCTGAACAGCAGGCATGCGTGTCTCCATCCACTGCGGTGTCAAGGACCGCGGGTTGTCGCACTATGTAAAGCGGACGCGTACGTCCGCCATGGGTTTCAGAGCCGATCCTCAGGCAGCGCGTCCCGCGCCAGCCCCCCGCATCCGCTCGGAAAGTCGCCGCCAGGCGGCAAGAAAAACTTCGACCTCCTCCGCCCGCGCATCGGGCGAAAAGCTGACGCGCAGGGCGCAGCGGGCAAGCCGTTCCTCCACGCCCATGGCCGTCAGCACATGGGACACGGAGACCTTGCCGCTCGAGCAGGCGGAGCCCGAGGAGCAGGCAATGCCTTCGAGATCGAGCGCGATCAGCGCGGTCTCGGCGGCAACTCCCGGAACGGCGAAGCAGCTTGTGTTGGCAAGTCGCTCGACACCGCCCGAAAATATGAACGTGTCACTCCATATATGGCGAAGACCGCTTTCGAAACCATCCCGGAGCCGACGAATTTCGTCCCAATGGTTGATTTCTTGGGCGCAAAGCTCGGCCGCGATCCCGAAGCCGGCGATGGCCGCGACGTTCTCCGTCCCCGCCCGGTTCCAGTGCTCCTGCCCGCCGCCGGTCAACAACGGCGCGGGCTTCAGCCCCGCGTTGCGCACCACCAGCGCGCCCGCCCCCTGCGGTCCGCCGATCTTGTGCGCCGAAAGCGCGATGCTGTCGGCCTGCCAACCGGCCATGTCGAGGGCGACGCGGCCGGCCGCCTGCACCGCATCGACATGAAGGATGGCCCCGGCTGCCGCGACGATCTCGCCGATGCGCGCCAGCGGCTGCACCGCTCCGGTCTCGTTGTTCGCCGCCATCACCGACACGAGAATGCGCGCGCCCTCGCGCGCCGCCGCCTCGTCGGAAAGCTCCGCGAGCCGTCGCGCCAGATGATCCGCGTCGACAAGCCCATCGCCGTCCACCGGAAGAATCTCAATGGCGTCCTTCGCGAAACGCCCCCCGGCGATCACGGAGGCATGTTCGCTCGCTCCGACGAGCACCCGGAAAAACCGCGCCTCGCCCCTGCCCTTGCGCCAGATCGGCGACAGGGCGGTGACATTGGCTTCGCTCGCACCGGACGTGAAGGTGACATGGGACGCGGGAACGCCGGCAAGCAGCGCCACCTGGGCGCGGGCCTTTTCAATGTGCGCGCGCGCCGCCCGCCCGGCACCATGCACCGACGAGGGGTTGCCCGTGACACCGGTCAGCGCGCGGACGAGTTCGACCGCTTGCGGGCGCATCGCGGCCCCCGCATTGTGGTCGAAGTAGATGTTCGTCCGTCCAGCCATCCCCGGCCCGACCTTTCCCCGTCTCCCGACACCGCGTCCCGAAGCGAAACCCGGCGGCCGGAAAATGACTTCCGGCGTTATCGGCTATTGATGGAAGCCTTGCAATTCTCCATGGAGATCGGGATAAGACATCCCTATATACGCGGGCACAGGCATCGATACGTCCGCCAATCCAGCGCGCTTGTCGACGGATTGGCGCCGATCAGAGCGCGGAGCCCGGCGGAAACGTTCGTCGCCCTTGGCAGAAAAACTTTCAGCCATTGAACTTTCGAACGATTCTAAAGTAGTTTTAGGTAAGGGGCACAGCCGAGTCAAGCGCGGATCTACGCAGATTCCCGCACTCTCGAATGGCCTGGCCGGCCGCGCGCGCCCATCGGCCGCGCCGGTGCCGGCCCGCGAAAAAGCGCGACAAGGCGCAAGAAAAGGAAGACGAACGCCATGCACGAGGTGGTCCATGCCTGAGGTGATTTTCAACGGACCGGCGGGCCGGATCGAGGGCCGGTTCCAGCCGGCGAAGTCGCGCACGGCGCCGATTGCCCTGATCCTTCATCTGCATCCGCAATTCGGCGGAACGATGAACAACCAGATCGTCTACCAGCTCTATTACATGTTCGCGAAGCGCGGCTTCGCCGTGCTGCGGTTCAACTTCCGCGGCGTCGGCCGCAGCCAGGGCACCTTCGACCATGGCCAGGGTGAGCTTTCCGATGCCGCCGCAGCACTCGACTGGGTGCAGTCGGTGCACCCGGACGCGCGCGCCTGCTGGATCGCCGGGTTCTCCTTCGGCGCCTGGATCGGCATGCAGTTGCTGATGCGCCGCCCCGAGGTCGAGGGCTTCATCTCCGCCGCCCCGCCGGCCAACCTGCATGACTTCTCGTTCCTGGCGCCCTGCCCGTCCTCCGGCCTCATCGTTCATGGCGACGCCGACAAGGTCGTGCCTCCCAAGGACGTTCAGAACCTGGTCGACAAGCTCAAGACCCAGAAGGGCATCACCATCGACCACAAGGTGATCCCGGGTGCCAACCACTTCTTCGAGAACCACATGGACGAACTCATGTCCGAGTGCGGCCAGTATCTCGACAAGCGCCTTGGCGTCACCAGCGAGCTTGCCTGAAAAGACGCCCTTTCGGCTGCAGGCAAGACCCGACCCCGAACATGAAACGCCGGCCCTTGTGGCCGGCGTTTTTCGTTTCGCCCCTCCCTTGCGTGGGCGGAGCCTGGGACGGGACCCCGGTGCAAGAACGGCTTCCGCCGTTTTGCGGAATCCGTTTCTCAACGACCGGAATCGGTTTCTTCGCAATGTGCCGCAAGCCATTGGCGGGAATCAAAAAACCCGGGCACGGACCACGCCGCACCCGGGTTTGAAAGCAGTCTTCGCCGGACAGTCCCACGAACGACCGGGCGCCACGAGCACCCGGGCGCGCCGGAAAGATCAGGGATCAGGCGTCCGGCGACCAGGCCTCATAGTCGCCCGAGACGGTCGGGCGGCTCGCCGGCGTCAGGATCGAGCCCTGCGGGCGATAGGCGGCGGCGGTGCCGGTGTGGTTGCCCTGATGGGGCGCCTGCCAGTCGCGCGGCTTGTAGTCGATCTCGGTCGGCGGGGTATCGGTGCGGTGATGCATCCAGCCGTGCCAGCCCGGCGGGATCATCGAGGCTTCGGCAACGCCATTGTAGATGACCCAGCGCCGCTTGCCGCCGCGCTCGCGGTAGTAGCTGTTGCCGAACTCGTCCTTGCCGACGAATTCGCCCTTGCGCCAGGTGAAGAAGCGAGTGCCCCAGGTGGCGCTGTTCCACCAGGTGAAGAACTGAATGAGGAGCGTTTTCATGGCGCCGAGCCTGTCGTTTGCATTCATTTCGTCACGCAATAGCGCAAGGCGCGACATTTCGCAATGCGAAGCGACGCTTCGCCGCCCCCGTCCCTCATGCGCCTTGCCGCTGTTTCCGCCCTCTCAGGGCTCCTTCCGGGGCTTGCCGGCACTCTGCCTCGCCCCTGCCTCAGGCGGCGGAAGACTGCGGCTTGCCGCGCGCGACCTGGGCGAATCGCTGCCGCAGCGCCGCCTCCGCATCAAGCGGCAGGCCATCCTCGCCCGCGATGACCGCATCCTGCCCCAGCACCAGCGCCGGTTCGGCCGCCGTCTCCACCCGCCGGTCGCGCCGGCGCGCCTCCGCCGCCACCTTGCCGAGATTGCCCGCGCCGATCTGCTGCCACTTGCGCGCCTTGGCATCGAGGCTCTCGGCCACCCCGTCGACCACATAGCGTCCGTCGCCATTCATGACGAGCGGCCGGCTGTCGTTCAGGGTCCACAGGATCCGGGCGTGGAGCCCGGCCGGCGAAAGCGGCTTGACGAGCACATGCTGCGCGCCGTCGCGCAGGGCCCTGTCGACCAGCGTGCGGGTGCCGTAGGCGGTCACGAAGATCACCGGCAGGAAGCAAAGCGGCGCATTGCGGCGCTGGCGCACCGCGCGCAGCAGTGCGATGCCGCTCATCGGCTTCATCCGCCAGTCGCAGATGATCATGTTGGGCGGATCCAGCCGCATCATTTCGAGCGCGGTTGCGCCGGTGTCGTAGGTCCGCACCCGCCGGACCCGGAAACTCAGCAGCGTCGAACGCAGGATCGCCTGCATCGGTTTGGAATCGTCGACCACCGCGATGTCGAGATCTCCGATATCCAGTCCATAGGCATAATGTCTGGTCATGCGCGCCACGAGGCCGTTCCGGTTCAAGTTCAAGGCCTTGCGAGAGTGGCATGGCCGCCTTGCCGGTCGATTGCGGGACTGCGGACAATTTGGCGTCAGTTTCGCTCAATTTGACGTAAAATTGAGTCTAGAATTGTCGCGCTTGTCGTGATTCTGCGCGTCGTCGGGCCACACCGCGATCCCACTCCATCCCCGCGAACGAGCCCGCTCGCCAGGGGCGGAGGATGCGGATCCGGGATACCAGATCTTGTGGCCGCCCACCCGCCTCCGCGACACGGCCAACAGCACGCCGAAGGAGCCCGCGCGGCGAAACCTCGGCGCCCTCACCCCCTGAAAACCGCGCAAATCCGCGGACTTTCGGGCCTCTGCCCGTTATCCACATCAACACACTACATTTTGTTACACCCACCCAACAAACCACAACAGGTGGCCCCAAGACCCTTGACGGTCACGGGTGATTCACCTTAGGTTCGGGACATCGAGCAATCGTATCCGGTACGGAGCGCTCCAGCGGCGTTCCACGCGTTCTCACAATCGATGTAGACCTCGAAAAAAGCCGACGGTTTCCGATCCGATCGGGCAACGACGTCACCCTGCGCGGTGGTCGGCGATAGCCTTTTGGTGTTTTGGGAACGCGATATGTTGTAACGACCGGGAGCGCGCACACCATATCCAGCGCTCACTCATAAGCAAGACGGGCCGGGCGGACAACGCGCGGCCGGATTTCAGGGAAGGCGATCGTGACGGGTCCGCGCGGCGGCGCGCGCGGATCGTGGCGGCATGGCCGTCTTCTCTCACCCGCGGCCATGCCGCGACCGATGATCGAAAGCCCGCCTGCCGGCGGCGAACGACTGAAGAGGCTTTGGGATGAAAATCGAGCGGCGCTACACCAGCGAAGGCCAGTCGCCCTATGCGGATATCGAGTTCCGCGTGGCCACGAGCGAGATCCGGAATCCCGATGGGTCGATCGTGTTCCGCCTTGAGAACATTGACGTTCCGGCCCAGTTCTCGCAGGTCGCGGCTGACATCCTGGCGCAGAAGTACTTCCGCAAGGCCGGCGTCCCGGCCCGCCTGAAGCCGGTCGAGGAGAACACCGTTCCCTCCTGGCTGTGGCGCCATGAGGCCGATGCCGACGCGCTGGCCGATCTGCCCGAGAACGAGCGTTCCGGCTCCGAGATCGACGCCCGCCAGGTCTTCGACCGGCTCGCCGGCACCTGGACCTATTGGGGCTGGAAGGGCGGCTACTTCGATACCGAGGACGATGCCCAGGCGTTCTATGACGAGCTGCGCTACATGCTGGCGACCCAGAAGGTGGCGCCGAACAGCCCGCAGTGGTTCAACACCGGCCTGCACTGGGCCTACGGCATCGACGGCCCCGGCCAGGGCCACTTCTACGTCGACTTCGAGAGCGGCGAGCTGACCCGCTCGACCTCGGCCTATGAGCACCCGCAGCCGCACGCCTGCTTCATCCAGTCGGTCGAGGACGATCTCGTCAACGAGAACGGCATCATGGACCTTTGGGTCCGCGAGGCGCGGCTGTTCAAATACGGCTCCGGCACCGGCTCCAACTTCTCGCGCGTTCGCGGCGAGGGTGAGAAGCTGTCGGGCGGTGGCAAGTCCTCCGGCCTGATGAGCTTCCTCAAGATCGGCGACCGCGCCGCCGGCGCCATCAAGTCGGGCGGCACCACGCGCCGCGCCGCCAAGATGGTGGTCGTCGACGTCGACCATCCCGACATCGAGGGCTACATCAGCTGGAAGGTGAAGGAGGAGCAGAAGGTCGCCGCCCTGGTGACCGGCTCCAGGATCTGCCAGAAGCACCTCGGCGCCATCATGAAGGCCTGCGTCAACTGCGAGGCCGACAATGGCGACTGTTTCGACCCGGCCAAGAACCCGGCGCTGAAGCGCGAGATCCGCGCCGCCAAGAAGATGATGGTGCCGGAGAACTACATCCAGCGCGTCATCCAGTTCGCGCGCCAGGGCTTCACCAAGATCGAGTTCCCGACCTACAACACGGACTGGGATTCCGAGGCGTATCTGACCGTTTCCGGGCAGAACTCCAACAACTCCGTGCGCGTCACCGACGGCTTCCTGACCTCGGTGATCGAGGACGGCGACTGGGACCTGACCGCGCGCAAGGACGGCCGCGTCACCAAGACGCTGAAGGCCAAGGACCTGTGGGAGCAGATCGGCTACGCGGCCTGGGCTTCCGCCGATCCGGGCATTCAGTACCACACGACGATCAACGACTGGCACACCTGCCCGGCATCCGGCGAGATCCGCGCATCCAACCCGTGCTCGGAATACATGTTCCTCGACGACACGGCCTGCAACCTCGCGTCGCTGAACCTCTTGCAGTTCCGCCAGGACGACGGCGCCTTCGACATCGACAACTACGAGCATTGCGTCCGCCTGTGGACCATGGTGCTCGAGATCTCGGTTCTGATGGCGCAGTTCCCCTCGAAGGAGATCGCGGAGCTTTCCTACCGCTTCCGCACTCTCGGCCTCGGCTACGCCAACATCGGCGGCCTGCTGATGACCTCCGGCATTCCCTATGACAGCGACAAGGGCCGCGCGATCTGTGGTGCCCTCACCGCGGTCATGACCGGCGTCGCCTATGCGACCTCGGCGGAGATGGCCGGCGAGCTCGGCCCCTTCCCGGGCTATGAGGAGAACGCCGAGCACATGCTGCGCGTCATGCGCAACCACCGCCGCGCCGCCCATGGCGAGACCTCCGGCTACGAGGGGCTCAACACCGATCCGGTGCCGCTCGACCACGCCTCCTGCCCCGAGCCCATCCTTGTGGAGCGCGCCCGCAACGCCTGGGACAAGGCGCTGGAGCTTGGCGAGAAGCACGGCTACCGCAACGCCCAGTCGACCGTGATCGCGCCCACCGGCACCATCGGCCTGGTGATGGACTGCGACACGACCGGCATCGAACCCGACTTCGCGCTGGTGAAGTTCAAGAAGCTGGCCGGCGGCGGCTACTTCAAGATCATCAACCGCGCCGTGCCAGAGGCGCTGCGCACGCTCGGCTACAGCGAGAGCCAGATCGCCGAGATCGAGGCCTATGCGGTGGGCCACGGCTCGCTCGACCAGGCTCCGGCGGTGAACCCGGGCGCCCTGCGCGCCAAGGGCTTCGACGACGCGGCGCTGGCCAAGCTCGCCGACGGCATGAAGTCGGCCTTCGACATCAAGTTCGTCTTCAACCGCTGGACGCTTGGCGACACGCTGCTGACCGAAACGCTCGGCGTTCCGGCCGAGAAGCTGGACGATCCGGAGTTCGACCTGCTCACCCACCTCGGCTTCTCGAAGTCCGAGCTCGAGGCGGCCAACACCCACGTCTGCGGCGCCATGACGCTGGAGGGCGCGCCCTTCCTGAAGGAAGAGCACTACGCGGTCTTCGACTGCGCCAACCCCTGCGGCCGCCTGGGCAAGCGCTTCCTGTCGGTGGAGAGCCACATCCGCATGATGGCGGCCGCCCAGCCGTTCATCTCGGGTGCGATCTCCAAGACGATCAACATGCCGAACGACGCGACCGTCGAGGACTGCAAGGACGCCTACATGCTGTCCTGGCGCCTGGCGCTCAAGGCCAACGCGCTCTACCGCGACGGCTCCAAGCTGTCGCAGCCGCTGAACTCCCAGCTTCTCGCCGATGACGACGAGGACGAGGATGACGTGGCCGAGGCGCTGTCGGCGCAGCCGATGGCGGCGCGCACCGAGGCGGTTGCCGAAAGGATCGTCGAGCGCATCATCGAGCGGGTCGTGGAACGCAACATCCGCGAGCGCGAGAAGATGCCGGACCGCCGCAAGGGCTACACCCAGAAGGCGCGCGTCGGCGGCCACAAGGTGTATCTCACCACCGGCGAATACGGCGACGGCCGCCTTGGCGAGATCTTCATCGACATGCACAAGGAAGGCGCCGCCTTCCGCTCGCTGATGAACAATTTCGCCATCGCCATCTCGCTTGGCCTGCAGTACGGCGTGCCGCTCGAGGAATATGTCGACGCCTTCACCTTCACCCGCTTCGAACCGGCGGGCATGGTGCAGGGCAACGAGGCGATCAAGAACGCGACCTCGATCCTCGACTACATCTTCCGCGAGCTGGCCGTGTCCTATCTGGACCGCAACGACCTGGCCCATGTGCCGCCGGAATCGCTGTCGACCACCTCGATCAGCGCCGGCGAGAACGAGGGTCGCCCGGCGGGCGGCGCCCACAGCGGCGTTGTCTCCAAGGGGCTGGTGCGCGGCCAGACCGAGCGCTTCCGCCTGGTGAGCAATCCGGGCGAGCCGGCAGGCACGCTCGGCGGCGGCACGACCAAGACCGCCTCCCCGTCCGGCAGCGTCCAGGGTCGCACGAGCGCCATCGCCACCGCCTTCAAGCGCGATGTCGCCATCGAGGCAGCCCCGGAAGCGGAAGTCGGCAACACCAGCGCCCAGCCGGCCCACAGCCATGCCCAGCAGATCGCCCAGGCCCGTATGAAGGGCTACGAAGGCGAGAGCTGCTCGGAATGCGGCAACTTCACCATGGTGCGCAACGGCACCTGCCTGAAGTGCGACACCTGCGGCGGCACGAGCGGCTGCAGCTGAGGACAGAGGAATCGGGGCCGTTGCGCAAGCGGCGGCCCCGCCTCGCGTCCTGCGGACCGATCAGACCAGCGTCAGACCGATACGGCCCCGAAAACACGAAACCCGCCCATCGGAAACGATCGGGCGGGTTTTTGTTGGGGAGGGGGAGCAAGAACAGACTGTCAGCTCCTGGAAATTGGCTCACCCGAACCGACGTTCGTCGGGACAATTTCTGCGGTAGCTTTCGGCCCGGAGCTGCCGTTCACCGAGAAGTTCGTCGCGGCAATGCGGCTTCTCGAGAGCGGAAATTTTGGTAGGTGAGCTCTACAAGTGCGCCAACATTGCCTCTTGGAAAACGTCTGCCACCAAGGTCATCACTTTGCCGACGAGCGAAATGTGCTGCGAGGCGTCCAAGCTTCCCAAATTCGGAGCATCACCGTGCGCGACACCATGACGCCAACCGACCACTTCCTTGTGCAGGCGGTTTCGGTGTTCTCGAAATCGCGCTAGATCGAAATCGAGTATCTGGAAATTCTGGTCGAGCTTGTCCCAATCGAGGTTCGACGTCGCCTTTACGGTCTTGCGATCGAAGTCGGCGAAGTCGCAGGCCAGTTTATTCTGTAACTTCTCGACGAAGTCTCGTTTTGCCATCGGCGAATGGTTCCGGCTGCGCAAAGAATCGAACTCAGGTCCAAGAGCCCCTACAAGCATCTTCCAGCCAGTATCCGAGACCTTTTTCCCTCGTGTTTGGAGGAAGTCACAGTAGGCATCGACGCACTCGTTATAGAAGCCTTCCCAGGCTGCGTAGCTCAAAACAATGAGCGCCTTCGACTGGACACCCATAGGGTCAGCTGTAGAAGACGGAGTTCCGAATAGCCTTTTGATTTCCGACAACTCGCGGACTCGGGTTGACCTTGCCGCGTCGATGTCGTCGAAATAGTCGTCAATTGTTTTGGGCATCCGGCTCGAACCACTCCGCACCGAAAGGAACGCTTCGTTGAATTCTGGTGGTGCCCCGCATTCCGGCGCTGCTCAATTCTGCCGCAATTGGGTTGAGCCAGAAGCCTGCAATCTTGGATCGAATGAACTCTTCAGCATCAGCTTTGACAGCGAGCGCCTCTCGGTTCTTCGCAATTCCAACACCGATGACTTCCAAGGCTCGCAGTGAAAATCTCCTGCCGCCTCCGACTCCATCGATGCGTGCTTCCGCGGGCAAGAGTGCTTCGTCACCTCCGACACTTCGTAGAGTCTCAATAACCCAGATCACCATTTCGATTGCTTCGTCCTGACGTCGGAGCTCGATTACTTCAAGAATTCCGGTGCTCAGGTATTCTTCGATATCCATCTTTGTCGAGTATTCAACCATGGTGTGGACTATCAAACGCACGAGATACTCGAGGTCGCGTTGCTTCTGATGCTGCTCATTAGTCACCCCGAATAGCGCCCGAACCTCTTGCCGGCCGGCGATGTCCTTAAGCCTCTGCGTGAAATCTTCGTCAGCCAATACCATGGAGCAAGTGCGGACTTCCTGTTCATTCGCATAGGCGCCACCACGGTTGAGGCGCTGGAATAAGTCATACTTGGTCTTCGGGTCACTCGGGTGTTTTAGAATCTCGAAGTCGAGCCTGGCGCGCCGGAAGAAAAGCTGCATGGACTTCTCGAGAGTTGTCTCACCAGCGTTGATCGCGGCCCATACAACACCTTCGAGGCTTGGAAGATACTTCGTGCCAGCCAAGATGCTTCTTTTGGTTTCGCCAGGATTGTCGACGTTCCGGAGCAATCCCATGAACTCGAGAATGGTCGACACTCGTTGAAGCCCGTCTACAAGTTCCCATGTGCCTTCATCTGTCTCAAATACGAAGACGGGGGGAATGGGAATCCCAATCAAGATTGATTCAACAAAGTTGGATTTCTTCTCCAAGCTCCAACGATGGAGCCGCTGAAAGTCGGGGAGAATATTAAGTTCTTCCGACGAATACATGGTCGCAACTTCGCCAATGGTGATCTGAACGCGATCTGTATTCACAGTACGCTTAGCGGTGTCGATCTCAGCCTTGAGCATGGAGTAAACCCTTTTCATTCAAGCCAACTGTAGACCCACGCAGTAGCAGTTTGCCAGCCCCCGTCGGCTTGATTTCGCAAAATCAAGAAGCGGGCATTTCCGTTCTTGCAATTGTTGGCCGATCCCTTCGCTTTCACAGCGAAAGTCGGCTTTTCGCCCTATCAAGACGTTATCGCGATGCGCAACGAATGGCAGCTTTCGGGAAATTCTTGAAGTACATTGAACGGTCGCCATGGGGACACAAAGCGGTTGTTCGGATCTCCTTGTCGGAATTCCCCCCTCTCACGCGCCCCTCTCCGGCGCCCCCCGGGCAAAAGCGACAAGCCCGCGCCCCGGGGTACATTGGCACCCTCAGCGACAGCGGAAAGCTCCCTGGCAGGCGCGAGGATGGCAGCGCCTCCCGATGGCGATGTCCCATGCGGATACGTGGATTGGACCCCGGATCTCCTCTCCGCTGCATCCGGGGTGAGGAAAGCGGCGCCCGGTCGACCTCGTCGCCAATCTCATCAGCAACACAGTCAGGCGGCCACCCAGGCTGCCCAATGTCATGCGGGACCGGCAGTCCCACGCAACCGTTCAGGGGGCCGCGCACCAGAAACGCGGAAGGGGCCCATGCTTCCGCACGGGCCCCTTCCAAGCTCTCACTCTCGCACGGTTCAAGCAGACAGGGGGCGGCTCACCGCGTGGGCTGAATGTCCCCTGCAGGCGCCCACCGGCTTTGCGGGAAGACGTTCGGACATCCGCCCCGCCCCGTGCTCGTCATCGCCCTAGAAATCGCCATACCCTCGCAAGCGCATAGGATCATATGGCTCTTGTTTCCTTCAGGTAGTCGTCCACTTCGACTCTCAAGGCCTGAGACTGCTTGGAAAGCTCCTCGGCCGTATCGACAAAGTTTCCAACAGACTTGAGGTTCCCCTCGGAAACATTGGCCACATCCGAGATGTTGTGGGCAACGTCTTTCACTCCGTTCGCGGCCTGTTCGACATTGCGCGCGATTTCCCGGGTGGCGCTGTCCTGCTCCTCAATGGCGGCGGCGACGGAAACCGAGATCTCCTTCACCTTGCCGATCGTTCGACCGATGCCATCAATGGCATCAACGGCTTCTTGTGTGGCGCTCTGGATTTGCGCAATCTGGCTTCCGATGCTCTCCGTCGCGCTCGACGTCTGATTTGCCAGTTCCTTGACTTCCGCTGCCACAATGGCAAAGCCCTTGCCGGCATCCCCGGCCCTGGCAGCTTCAATGGTGGCATTGAGGGCCAGAAGATTGGTCTGCTCTGCAATGGCAGTGATCATCTGGACAACCTCGCCAACCTTGAGCGAGGCCTTGGCCAACCCCTGAATCTTCTGGTTGGTTTCTTCTGCTTCCCTCGCAGCCCCATTGGCAATATCGGTCGACTGGGTGATCTGCATGCTGATCTCGGCGATCGACGCTGAGAGCTCTTCGGACGCTGCCGCCAATGTTTCGAGATTGATCGAGGTCTCATTGGCCGCCTGAGACATGGTCTGGCTTTGCTGGTTGGTCTGCGTCGCTCCGGCAGCCATTTCCTGGGCCGACGTCCGAAGATTGGACGATGCGGAGGACAAATATCCGACAACACCCGCCACGCTCTTGTCGAGCTTCTCAGCCAACGCAAACATGGCCGTCCGCTTGGTTTCTTCCTGCTGGGCGCGGTTCCTGGTTTCCTCCACCAGCTTGCTCGCCTCGGCCTGAGCCAGGTTCAGATCCTTCATCGCCTGATGATTTTCCGTGAACTGGCGATTGATGCGATAGGCCAGCCAAAGCATCGGCCCGCCCACGAGCACAACATATGTGGCATGTATGAGAAAATGATGCAGAACGTATTCGTTCGTCGGCCAGATATAGAGCGGCAGAAGCAGAGAAAAGACCACGTGGTGCACGGTCGCCAGCGCATTGACTATGAGGATAGTGCGCCAGCAGCAGTAGATGACCAGAACTGCATTCAGAACGAAAAACAGCATGTGGGCATCCAGAACCAGCCCATCCGGCAACCCGCTGGCGCTAAAAACCAGCAGCGCCCAGTCAGTGGTCAGGGCCGCCCCAATGGCAAATCTGGTCGCCGGCCCAATCGGATCCTTGAGAAACATGAGCGTCGTGGCGCCGGCAAGCGCTGCTGCGACCACGGATGTCGCCAGCACTGGCGCAGACGCATAGGAAGCCACACTTCCAATAACGAGCACCATGAACCATAGGCATGCAATGAAAGCCTTGCTCGCTATCTGGCGAAGTCTTGTAAGCTCTGGAGCGGTTTCCACAACGGAAGACGGGGATGTCGCGTGCATTTCTGGCCTCTGGGTAAGCGTGATCAGGGTTAAGCCGATTTTGTTCTTTCTATTAGATGTTGCTGCCGTATTTCGTTGTTGATCTCGGACTGCAGCCTCCGATACCAAAGGAGCTGATGACCGTCCAAGCACCGAGCGCCTTCACCTTTGCCGAGTAATCCTGTTGCTCTGGCAAAACCATCACAAACGTTCCGTCAAAGTAGGATCGTATAAGTTTTGATGCAGGCGTCAGAGCACGGGTAATCGCCTGCTGCTCACCCTCCCAAGGAGATGAAATGACAATAACCGGAGAGCCATCTGAAAAACTAAACAAGGTCAGATAGCCAACAACCAAAAATCCAGCAACGCCGATTATGGCCATCGGCACGTAGGATGAGATCGAATACTCTAAATTGACCTGATGTCTTTGCATGGCATATTTTCTATTGCCGCATCACCGGCGGAGATCCAAACCAAGAAACAGGCGCTCCTTGTTGAACCTTACGTAATGTGACAATAGTCACGTCCATTTAATGAGGGCTTAATTTGACCGGCGAGCGATCAGGCCAGCAGTCCCAGTGGTTAAATCAAGTTTAATAAATCGAAGTCAGTTCGAACGTGAGCCGAACCTGTGCCCTCTCCGATCCGCGGGCAGGATCTGGCGATATTCAAGTCATCCGTCGCATCTGCGGATCAGGCCGATTGAGCCCATTTCCTTGCCAACAGCCCCGTGCCAGCGGCCCGCCATCCAAGACCGAGGGGGCGGGCGCTGGCGGTTGCGGTGGGGCCTTCCATTTTCGGATGGCGGCGTTCGTCCTTGAACCCTTGTCCAAATTCGGGGGAGCTCAGGTCACCTCGCCCCCCTATCTCACGAGCAACACCGATAGGTGGTAGCCACGGCTGTGCATGTCGGCATAGCCATTGGTCAACTCGAAGAAGTAGAACATGTCCGGGATCGCTTCCGTTGACGTCCAGAACTTCGCTCCCTCGCCAAAGTCGGAGGCAGCGATATCGGGAAAGGCGACGCCATCGATCTTCGGACCTTCGCAGGTCTCCAGAAGAAGGGTTTCCAATTCCATTCCGGTGGGAACGCGCCAGCCGTTCCCCTCCTTCCGGGCATGGTCCAGCGCCTCATTCAGCCCAAGACCAAGCACGTTGCCGGCGCAACGCTTGGTCTCCCGATCCCATCGCATTCCGACCGCACATCTTTTCCAGGTCAAACCATGCCTTGGATCCGTTGCCTCGCCCCCACGGAGAACGAAGCCGGACCCATCGCCAGTGACACAGGCGCCATGAGCGTGAAGCGGGAGGCTGACCAATAGAAAGAAGGCCAACATAAACTTTGACTGCATGTGAACTTGCGCTCCTGGGCTCGCATGACTTGCGGATCAGGAGCTGTGAGATAAGGATCAATGGGATCGAATTGTGGCGGCCGGCGGCGGCACGAGCGGCTGCAGCTACCGGCAAGGATCAAGAGGGCCGTCGCGCCAAGCGGCGGCCTTCCTTCTCGATCCGCCCGACAGGCCAGCTGATCAATCCAGCGCCAGGTCGGAAAGGCCCCGAAAACACGAAACCCGGCCATCGCAAACGATCGGGCGGGTTTTCTATATCGGCAAGTAAGGCTGTCTGCTTTGGGGCCGGGAGTGGACAATCTTCTGGACGCCATATCCGGACTTTCAGCTGACGTTCGGCTATACTAGTCGCATCGGTGTTTTCGGCCCAAACCGGTCTCTCGTTGTCGTGCAGGATGCTGCGGTTGCAGCCCATACAGCCGATATATAAGGTGCAGGCGCAGTGCGAGTGTACTATTTCTCGGGCAGATTTGGACTCCACCCTAATACATTCGGAGGTCTCCCGGTGGGCGCAAGGCACAGGGCAACGCCAGACACATCGCTGCACCTCTGTGGATATGAAACCGGCGGCAGGCCAGAGAGCAGATCATGGCTCACGTCAGCATCCGGCTTTATGGGGGCGCTCATGGCTCTTCGCAGAGGTTCGGCGCGCCGTCGAAGTTGTATTCGCCTCGGTAGAGCCGCCGCAGGGTCGTGACCATCGCCTCGAACGACTCATCGAACCTTACCGAGGTGCGCTCGGTCGGGGCGATGTAGATGGATTTCCCTACCGGCTCGCGCCGCAGGTAGCCGCTTTCGACCAGGCCGTTGATCTTGCGGTGCAGGGTGCTGATCGGCAGGTCGAGAACCTCTGACAGGGCCGAAAAATCATAGAGCTTGCCCTGCATTCGGCCCTGCACGACCGTCCGGATGATCAGGCTGTCCAGCGGCTTGCCCCACATCCCCGTTTCCATCGCATAGAACCGGTTGAGGCATTCGATGATCTGCGCCTGAACCGCCGCCCGCATCGCGTCGGACTCTTGCTGACGGTCTATGGCGTTCTTCATTTTCCGGCCCCTCCCTCGCGCTGCTGCTTTCCAAAATGGAAAGGTCGGCGCTTGGTCGCAAGCCCAAACTGCCCGTATCTGGACCTCGGGTCCGAAGTCCACCGCACTGGTGGGCGGAGGGTTCCAGTATTCCAAGGGAGGGATCATGCAAAAGCATATACTCGTGGTCGGTGGCGGTATCGGCGGTACGATGACCGCGAACAGCCTTGTCACCAAGTTCTACAGAGAGATCGCCAACGGCAAGGTCAAGGTGACCATGCTGTCGGACAATCCGTGGCACTACTACAAGCCGGCGTTCATGTATGTTGCCTTTGACATGTACTTTAAGGGTGAACTGCGCAGGAAGCAGCAGTCCCTTCTGCGTCCCGAGATCGACTTCCAACTCGACAAGGTCGAAGCCTTCGATTTCAAGGGCTCCAAGGTCAAGACCGCCAGCGGCAAGACGATCAGCTACGATTACATCGTGGTCTCCACCGGCTGCCTGCCCGCGCCGGAACGGATCGAGGGGCTGAAGGAAGGCGGAGACTATTTCTATCAATACGAACCGGCCAGGAAGCTGTCGAACAAGCTGCTGACCCTTGAAAAGGGCCGGGTGTTCGTCACCGTGAACTTCCCCGAAACGCCGAACGTGCCGCACCAATGCGGCATCGCGCCGATGGAAACCACGCTGATGCTTGACGAGTATCTGCGTCGCAAGGGCGTGCGCGACCAGGTCGAGATCGTCTATACCTATCCGACCGTTTCTCAGCTTCTGCGCAACTGCCTGTTCATGCAGGAAGAGGTCTGCTCTGTCCTGCCGCCGATCTTCGAAGAGCGCGACATCAAGTACAAGCGCAGCTTCACGCTGGCCAAGGTCGATCCCGAGCGCAAGGTCGCCATCTCCAGCGAGGGCGAGGAAGAGGAATTCGACATCCTGATGTCGACCCCGCCGATCCGCGCCGTGGATGCGGTGATCAACAGCGGTCTTTCGCAGGCGTCGAACAACGAGGGCTGGCTGCCCACCGACCGGGACACGCTGCAACTCGAAGGCTATCCGAATGCCTATGTGATGGGCGACACGGTCGATCTGCCGATCTCCAAGGCCGGGGGCTCGTGCCACAACCAATGCCCGGTGATCGTCAACAATATCGCCGGGGATATGCGGCTGGGCCGGGTCGTCGACCATTACGACGGCAAGGTGCAGGCCGTGGCGCAGATGGGGTTGGAGGCGGGCATGCCGCTTTTCTACAACTACGATGAGGATGTGCACCCGACGCCACCGACCAAGGTTGGCGGGCTGCTGCGCAAGGCCTTCAACCGCGGCATCTACTGGTCCGTCGCCCGTGGCATCATCTGAGATCTGAATTCAAGGAACAGGAGGGCGCCATGGCGAACCCCACAGCAAACGGCGCGGAAACCCCGCTGCTCGAACGTCTCAATCAGGAAGGCGTCTTTTCCGACGCGGCAACCGAGGAGGGCCTGATCGATCTGGCCAACAAGCTCGCCCCGTTGATCCAGGGCCGGCGCCTGCACAATGTCATCGACCTGATGTCGCTTGCCTCGGACGGTGTGGACATGGCCGATGACGCCATGATCCAGAAGATGATGACAGCCTATGAGGACATCACCGGCACCGTCTGGGCGCTGGGCAATGCGGCGCGTTACGCGGCCAATCAGGCGGCAACCACCCCGGTGCCGTCGCGCCTGGGCCTGCTGCGCGCCGCGGGCGATGAGGATGTTCGGCGCGGGATGCATTTTGCGCTGCAGTTTCTTGCCGTGCTGGGCCGCCAGGCGATGCCCGAGCCCGACGTCGATTGACCGGGACCACGAATGAGGCGGAACTGGCCGCCCTCTACAGACCGCGCATCCGAGAGCTTGCCGCTCGGGTGCGTTCCGACCGCCGGTTGAAGACCCCGGAGGTTACGGTTTCCCGCAGAAGCCAGGTTTGCGGCAGCACGATTACCCTGGACCTGGTGCGCGAGCAGGGCCGGATCACCGCTCTTGGCTGGCGGTCGCGGGCCTGCACCCTGGGCATGGCCTCGCTGGGCCTGGTCACCGACGTCGCCGTCGGTCAGAGCCGGGCTGAGGTTGCTGCGGCCGCGGCGGCACTATGGGACCTGCTGCAGGGGCAGGAACAGGCCTTTGCCCCGCCATGGGAAGAGTTGTCAGTCTTTTCCGCCGCCCGCGGATTCCCGACGCGGTTCGATTCGATCATGCTGCCCTTCGAAGCGATCGATGAGGGTTTCAGGCAACTGGGATGAACTGGCAGGTGCTACGCCCTGCTTCTGCGCACAGTCGATCCTTGATGCGCAACGCAGCACTGGGAGCCGGGTCCTTGAGGAGTTGAAAGGCCGCTTTCGCCTGCCCGAAGTGTCATCTTCGCACCTGCGGCGAAGGTCGGCTCACCGCCCTGCCCAGACCTTAGAGCAGAGCGCAGCGAATGGCTGCTTACGGGATCTGGGGCTACTGTCGCGAACGACCGCCATGAGGGCGCAAAGCGGTTGCCTGGATCTTTTGGTCCGACGGCTCCCGCTGGACCGTAGGAGCACGCAAATTCATCTTGCGGAAGCGTCGATCCGGCTCCGGCGGCCATGGCCGAGGCAGGGAAGCGCTTCGTTTCACCTTCCCGCCAGCCGCTCGACCAGAAAGTCCATCTCGCTCGACAGCGAGGCGCCCGGCAGGCCGATGAAACGCTTTTCCAGGCTGATGGCGACGAGGCCGTGGACGGCGGCGAAACAGGTGCGGGCGCGCGCGGCGAGAGCCGCCTCGTTCAGGCTCGGATCGAGGGCGTGTATCTCGCTGCCGATGAAGGAGAGCAGCATGACGTTCTCCTGCCTGTGCTCCTCCGGGATCGGCTTGTCATCGGGCAGATCGTGGTCGAAAAGGCCGCGCCACAGGTTGGCGTTGTCGCGCGCGAAACCGAGATAGGCGGCGGCGAGCGCCTTCAGGCGGACAACCGGACCGGACAGCCCCCTTGTTGCCGCCGTCATCGCCGCGCGGATGCGTGTCAGGGTTATGCCGTTCACCGCGATGATCAACGCGTCGACATCGGCATAGTGCTTGTAGACCGAGCCGACCGAACAGCCCGCCCGCTCCGCCACCGCGCGGATCTGCAGGGCGCGCAAGCCCCCCTCCTCCATCAGCGCGGTCGCCGCCGCCAGCACCCGGCGCTGCGTCTCCTCGCTCCTAGCCTTCTGCATGCCCGCCATTCGTCCTGCCCCGACCCGATAATTGAACATTGTTCATTTTCTTCTTGACCCTGCCTCCCCAGCGTGATTTTGTCAAATGGTGAACATTGTTCACTTGTGCAGTCCGCCCCGCGCAACCGCGCCGCATCGCACGTCACGCCGAAACCAACTGACCCGACTTTCAAGGAGACACCGCCATGCAAGACTTCGCCCCCAAGCATTCGCAGGCCTGGACGCTGTTCACGATGGCCAGCTTCGCCGTCGCCGCGACAATGACGACGATCGGCATCTACTCCATGGAGGCGAGCTTCGCCGCCAAGGGCTTCTACGCCATGGCCGCGGTCATGCTGGTGCACACCACGGTGGCGCTGACCAAGACCCTGCGCGACCGGGAGGAAGCGCTGAAGTTCCACAACCGTATCGAGAATGCCCGCACCGAGAAGCTGCTGATGGATGTCGGCGCCTCCGGCAAATCCTGATGCCGCAAAATTCCTCTGCCGGCCGCGCACGGCCCCACTGCCCTCAAGGGAGGCCCTCATGACCAGATCCTTGATGAAATCGCAGCGCTTCGCGCCGCTGTTCTGGACCCAGTTCCTGTCCGCCTTCAACGACAACTTCCTGAAGAACGCGCTCGTTTTCCTGATCCTGTTCCACGTCGCCGACGGCTCCGCCGCGCTCGTCTCGCTGGCCGGCGCCGTTTTCATCGCCCCCTTCCTGCTGCTTTCCGCGATGGGCGGCCAGATCGCCGACCGCTGCGACATGGCAACCGTCGCGCGGCGGCTGAAGCTTGCCGAAGTCGGCGGCGCGGCGGTCGCCGTTGCCGGCATGGCGCTCCAGTCGATCCCCCTCCTCTTCGTCGCGCTCTTCATTTTCGGCACGATCTCGGCGCTGTTCAGCCCGGTGAAATACGGCATCCTGCCCTATCACCTGGACACCGAGGAATTGCCGCGCGCCAATGCCTGGATCGAGGCCGGCACGTTCATCTCCATTCTCGGCGGGACGATCGCCTCGGGCCTTCTGTTCGCCCGCGGCGAGGCTCCGCTCCTCTTCGCGCCCGTCATGATGACGCTTGCCGCCGTCTGCTATCTCGTCAGCCGCAAGATCCCGTCCACGCAGGTCGCGGCCCCCGGCCTGAAGATCGACGCCAACATCCTGCGCTCGACCTGGGCCATCCTCGCCGATCTCGCCCGCGACAGCCGCCTGTTCCGCGTCGCCGCCATGAGCGCCTGGTTCTGGGTCGCGGGTGCGGTGGTGATGGCGGTGCTGCCGGTCATCGTCAAGGAGGTGATGGGCGGTGGCGAAGCGGCCATCACCTTCTTCCTTACCGTCTTCGCGGTCTCCATCGGCATCGGTTCGGCCATTGCCGCATGGTTCTGCGCCGGCCGGGTCGTGCTTCTGCCGGCGGTGCTGGGCACAGCGCTGATGGCGCTCTTCAGCCTCGACATCCATTTCGCCGTCAACGGCTTCGCCGCCCCGGCCGCCCAGCTTCCGCTCGCCGACTTCCTCGGCCAGGCGGGCGTGGCGCGCATGGCGCTCGACATGGCGGGGCTGGCGATTGCCGGCGCGATGCTGGTGGTCCCCACCTTCACCGCGTTGCAGACCTGGGCTGCCCCCGATCACCGGGCACGGACCATTGCGGGTGCCAACGCATTGGGCGCGGCCACCATGGTCGTCGCCGGCGTCGCGCTCGCGGTGGCGCAGAAACTGGGCTTCGGCGTGTCGAGCGTGATGCTGGTGCTGGCCGCGCTCAACGCTCTCGCCGCCGTGGTGATGCTCAAGACGCTGCCGACCTCCCCCTTCCGCGACCTCATCTCCATCATCTACCGCGCCTTCTTCCGCATGGAGGTGAAGGGGCTGGAAAACCTGCAGAACGCCGGTGAGGCACCGATCCTGGCGCTCAACCATGTGAGCTACCTCGACGCCGCCATGGCGCTGACTCTGAGCGAGCGGAAGCCCACCTTCGCCATCGACTATCATGTCGCGCGCAAGCCCTGGATCAAGCCGTTCCTGAAGCTCGCCAACGCCCTGCCGGTCAACCCGGCGAAGCCGATGGCGACGCGCTCGCTGATCAAGGTGGTCAATGCGGGCGAGCCGATGGTCATATTCCCGGAAGGAAGGATCACCGTCACCGGCAGCCTGATGAAGGTCTATGACGGCGCGGCCATGGTCGCGGACAAGACCGGGGCGAAGATCGTGCCCATCCGCATCGACGGTTTCGAGAAGACGCCGTTCTCCTATCTGAGCCCGACGCAGATCCGCAAACGGCTTTTCCCGAAGGTGACGGTGACGATCCTGGAGCCGCAGCACTTGACCGTGGCCGAGGATCTGAAGGGTCGCAAGCGCCGCGCGGCGGCGGGCTCCGCGCTCTACGGCATCATGTCCGACCTGATGTTCTCGACCAGCATCCGCGAGGACAAGACCGTGGTCGAGCGGGTCATCGACACGGCGCGTGAACGCGGCATGAAGACGACCGCCATCGAGGACCCGATCACCGGCCCCCTCACCTATGGCACCTTGCTGACCGGCGCGGCCGTGCTCGCGCGCAAGCTGACAGACATGCTGCCGGACGAGGAAAACGTCGGTCTGATGCTGCCCAACGCCAACGGCACTGTCGTGACCATGCTGGCGCTGATGTCCGCGGGCAAGGTGCCCGCGATGATCAACTTCACTGCCGGCGCACGCAACATCGCCTCCGCCTGCCGCTCCGCCAAGGTCACGACCGTGCTGTCCTCGCGCGCCTTCATCACCCAGGCGAAGCTCGACGGTCTCATCGCCGAAGTCGGTCAGCAGGTGCGCTTCATCTGGCTGGAGGACGTGCGCCAGGAAATCGGCTTCGCCCGGAAGGTCGTCGGACGCCTGAACCGCACCCGACCGCTGGCGACCCGCAGCGCCTCGCAGGTCGCCGCGATCATGTTCACCTCCGGCTCCGAGGGCCAGCCCAAGGGGGTGGTGCTGAGCCACCGCAACATCCTGGCGAACGCGGCGCAGGCGGCGGCGCGCATCGACTTCACGCCGAGCGACAAGCTCTTCAACGTGCTGCCGATGTTCCATTCCTTCGGCCTGACGGCCGGCACCATCCTGCCGCTCGTCTCCGGCGTGCCGATCTACCTCTACCCCTCGCCGCTGCACTACCGCATCGTTCCCGAGCTGATCTACGCCTCCAACGCGACGATCCTGTTCGGCACCGACACGTTCCTGAACGGCTATGCGCGGATGGCCCATGCCTACGACTTCCGCTCGCTGCGCTACTGCTTCGCAGGCGCGGAGCCGGTGAAGCCGTCCACCCGCCACACCTACATGGAGCGCTTCGGCGTTCGCATTCTGGAAGGCTACGGCGTCACGGAGGCCGCCCCCGTCATCGCCATCAACACGCCGATGTTCAACAAGCCGGGCACGGTCGGAAAACTGCTGCCGGGCATGACGGCGCGGCTTGAGAAGGTGCCCGGCGTCGAGGTTGGCGGTCGGCTGCATGTCGCGGGCCCGAACGTGATGCTCGGCTACCTGCTCGCCGAGGAGCCCGGCGTCATTCGTCCGCTTGGCGACGGCTGGCACGACACCGGTGACATCGTCGACATCGACGAGGACGGGTTCCTCGCGATCAAGGGCCGGGCGAAACGCTTTGCCAAGATCGGCGGCGAGATGGTGTCGTTGGCCGCGGTCGAGGAGATGGCCGGCCATCTGTGGCCTGGACACCTGTCGGCGGTGGCGGCCATGGCCGACGACCGCAAGGGCGAGCGGCTGGTGCTCATCACCGAATGTCCGACCGCGACCCGCGCCGATTTCCTCGCTCACGCCAGGAAGACCGGCGCGCAGGATCTGATGGTTCCGGCCGAGGTCCGCGCCGTCGCTAAGGTTCCGGTTCTGGGCACCGGCAAGCTCGACTTCGCCGCGATCAACCGGCTGGCCCAAGCCGGAGACCAGACCGGCTGAGGCCGAACCGCCGACATCCGCAAGGCCGTGCCCGCTTTGAGCGGCGCACGGCCTTTTTCCCGCGTGAGGCACCCTCTCCATCGGCCTCCCGCAGCGCCCCGCCTGGAACACCCGCGGCAGCCTCAAGCCGCTCCGGCGCATCCCCACCTGGCACGACAAGATTGCGGCCGGCGCCCTGTCGGCCCTAGCCTCGGTGGCGGCCGGCGCCCTCCCGCCGCGGCCGGATCATGTAAACCGCTCAACGACGGAGAGAATTATGGTGGTCAAGCGCATAGTCGCCAACATCGCGGCACCACAACCCGATGCCGCTCGCGCCTTCTACAGCGAGATCCTGGGCCTCGACGTCGTCATGGACCACGGCTGGATCATGACCTTCGCCGCACCGCCCGCCCTCGGCGCGCCGCAGATCAGCATCGCCAGCGAGGGAGGCTCCGGCACGCCGGTCCCCGATCTCTCGATCGAGGTCGACGATTTCGAGGATGTGCTGCAACGCGCCAGAGCGGCAGGACTTGCCGTGGAATATGGCCCCCGGCAGGAGCCCTGGGGCGTGAGGCGATTCTACGTCCGCGACCCGTTTGGCCGCCTCGTCAACGTGCTTACCCACCTGGAAACGACACAGCCGCAACGCACTGAGTGATCCTCCGCAAAAAGCCTTCGTCCATCTCCCGCAGCAGTCGCGACAATCCCCCCCCTTCCTTTTCAGCGGTTCGCTCGAACCGGCTGCGCCTCACCGCTGCAAGCCATTGCAGGCCCTCGCAGGCCCAAAGAATGACGTGACCCATAGCGTCCGCAAGGGCTTTCGTGCCCATGCCTTCAGGTGTCAGGGCGCCGCGCGCGCGGTACCGAGCACCAGTGCCCGACATGCTCTGGCTTGAGTGCAAATCCCGCAATACGGAACGACAGACCTTATTTTGAGATTCCAGATTGACGACAGGCTTTCTCTGTCCCTACAGTTTTATCGGAACTAGATTCCGCTAATCGGAATGGAAGGGATTTTTGAATGAACGTCGATGCTAGGATCAGCGCGCTGGACAAGCCTGCGCTGAAGTCGCGGCTCACCGGCATCCTGCCCCCGGTGACCATGCCGTTCGACGCGCAAAGCCGGCTGTTGCCGGAGGCGATTGCCGCGCAGATGGAATGGACGCTCGCCGCAGGCGCCTCGGGCGTCGTCGCCGGCGGCTCCACGGGCGAGGGACACGCGCTTTCCGACGGTGAATTCCGCGACGCAATGTTCGCCACCGCCGAGGCGGTCGACGGGCGCGCGCCCTTTGTCGCCGGGCTGATCGTCAACTCCACCAAGGAGGCGATCGACCGGGTGAAGATGCTCGACGGGCTGAAGATCGACGCGCTGCAGGTCACGCCGGTGCACTATCTCTTCAAGCCCGGCGCCGACGCCACGGTGCGCCACTTCAAGACGATCTGGGAAGAAACGGGTATCCCGATCCTGATCTACAACGTGATCCCGTGGAACTACCTCGACATCAACCTGATGCTGCGCGTCATGGACGAGGTGCCCGGCGTGGTCGGCATGAAGCAGAGCTCCGGCGACCTGAAGTCGCTCTCGGACCTGATCCAGACCTGCAAGCCCGACAACATCGTGCTCACCGGCATCGACGCCCTGCTCTACCCGGGCTTCGCGCTCGGCGCGGATGGCGCGATCTCGGCGCTGACCGCCGCCCTGCCCGGCGCGACGACGAAGCTCTTCAAGCTGACGCGCGCCGGCAATCACCCCGAGGCGCTGGAACTGCACCGCCGCCTCAACACGCTGTGGAACGCGCTGCGCCACGACAACCTGCCGGCCTGCGTCAAGTACATCCAGCATTGCCAGGGCCTGCCGATGTACGCACCGCGCGCGCCGATGGAGCCGGTCACGGCCGAGCAGCGCACGGCGATCGACGCCGCCCTCAAGGGCCTGATCTGACCGCCTCGCCGAACTGACGGCCGCCGCCCAGCCCCACAGGGCCGGGGCGGCGGCACCGGTTGCGGACCCGGAGGAGCGGGCGCGCGACCGACTGAAAAAAGCCAAAGGGTTCTATGGAGGAAGCCCCATGATCACGAAGTTCAAGCGCACAGCCACCCTCGCCGCCGCGGCGGCGCTCATGCTCGCCAGTGGCCCCGCCTTCGCCGACTATCCCGACCGCGCCGTCACCATCATCTGCCCCTGGTCGGCGGGCGGCGGCTCGGACGCCACGGCGCGCATCGTCGCCAAACTGCTGCAGGACGAGCTGGGCCAACCGGTCAATGTCGTCAACCGCACCGGCGGCGGTGCCGTGATCGGCCACACCGACATGGCCGAGGCCAAGCCCGACGGCTACACGCTCGGCAACATCACCACCGAATTGTCGATGTTCCACTGGCTCGGCCAGTCCGACCTCGACTACACGTCCTACACGCCCATCGGCCTGTTCAACGCCGACTACGGCGCGGTCTTCGTGGCCACCGGCTCGCCCTACAAGACCCTGCAGGGCCTCGTCGACGCGCTCAAGCAGGACAGCGCCGCCGTGCCGGCGGGCGGCGCCAACATCGGCGGCGTCAACCATCTCGCCTGGGCGCAGCTCGTCAACGAGGCCGGCGGCGGGGAAGCCTTCTGGGTGCCTTCCGAGGGCGCGGCCCCCGCGCTCCAGCTTCTGACCTCGGGCGTCATCCAGGCGGCGGTGGTTCAGTTCCCGGAGGCGCGCGCGCTGCTCGACGCCGGCGAGATCCGTCCGCTCGCCACCCTGGGCACCGAGCGCAACGTCAACTATCCGGACGTGCCGACGGTCAAGGAAGCGGCCAACCTCGACGTCGCCATCAGCGGCTGGCGCGGCCTCGCCGCGCCCAAGGGGACCGCGCCCGAGATCGTCGCAACCCTCGGCGCCGCGCTCGAGAAGGTTACCGCCTCCGACGAGTTCAAGGCCTTCATGGAAGCCCGCCAGTTCGGCCCGACCTACCTCCCGCCGGAGAAGTTCGAACAGTATCTCGCCGACCGCGACGCCCAGTTCGGCAACGCGCTGAAGGCAGCGGGCCTCGCCAAATGACGAGCAGGCCGTCCACCACGGACGACAGCGCCCCGGCATCCGCCGGGGCGTCCCCGCCCGGGCCTTCGCAAACCTCCCCGCTTCTCGATCTTGTCATCGCCGGCGTGTCGCTGGCGATGGGCGTGGCACTCGTCATCCACGCACAGGACTACCGGGCGATGATCCCGCGCACGGTGATCGGGCCAGGCCTGCTGCTGACGATCTGCGGCGTCGTCTTCACCGGCCTCGGCGTGACAATGGGTCTCGGCGCGGTCCGCCGCCTCCCGGTCGGCGCCCCCCGCGGCGCTGCACCGCAGTCCCTGCGCTTCGCCTTGCTCGTTCCCGCACTTCTGGTCGCCGCGCTGGCGGCGACGCCGGCCATCGGCTTCCTGCCGGCCGCCGCCCTTTCCGCATTCGTGCTGATGAAGGCCAGCGGCGCGCGCTGGCTGCCGGCGCTGGGGGCAACGCTCGTGCTGGGCGCGGCCGTCCATCTGGCGTTCGCCGAAGTCATGCGCGTCCCGTTGCCTGCCGGCAGCCTGTTCTGAGAGGAAGGCCCGTTCAATGCTCGACACCCTTGCGCAGGCCGTGGCGCTGGTCGGCACGCCGACAACGCTGCTGGCGATCCTGCTGTCCTGCGCCTTCGGTCTCTTCGTCGGTGCGATCCCGGGCCTGAGCGCGACCATGGCGACCGCGCTGCTCGTGCCCTTCACCTTCTATCTGGACCCGATCCCGGCCATCGCGACGGTGATCGCCTGCACGACCATGGCGATCACGGCAGGCGACATTCCCGCCGCGCTGCTGCGCATTCCCGGAACCCCGTCCTCCGCCGCCTATACGGACGAGGCGCACGCCATGACGCGCAAGGGAGACGGCGGGCAGGCGCTCGGCACGCTTCTGGTCTCCGCCTTCCTCGGCGGCCTGTTCGGCTTCGCCGTGCTCGCCATCGCCGCCCCGGCGCTCGCCACGGCGGCGCTGCGCTTCTCCAGCTTCGAGTATTTCTGGCTGGCGGTCCTCGGCCTGTCCTGCTGCGCCCTCGTCACCGGCGGCTCGCTGGCGAAGTCGACCTTCGCGCTGTTCGTCGGCCTGCTCGCCTCCTGCGTCGGCATGGACCCGCTCACCGGCGCCGCGCGGCTGACCTTCGGCAGCACCAACCTCATGGGCGGCCTGTCCTTCGTCCCGGCGATGATCGGCCTGTTCGCCATCAGCGAGCTGATGAACGGAACCCAGACCGGCGCGACCGGAGGCGTCACCCGCATTCGCAATCCCTTCGCCGGCGTCGGAACGATCCTGCGCCGGTATCGGGTGAACCTTCTGCGCGGCGCCGGCCTCGGCACGCTGATCGGAGCGCTTCCCGGCGCCGGTGGAGACCTCGGCGCGTGGATCTCCTATGCCAACGCGCGCCGCGCCTCGAAGACGCCCGAAAAATTCGGCACCGGGCACCCGGAAGGGCTGGTCGAGGCGGGCGCGACCAACAACGCCGCGCTCTGTTCCGCCTGGATCCCGGCCACCGTCTTCGGCGTTCCAGGCGACGCGGTGACGGCGATCGCGGTCGGCGTCCTGTTCATGAAAGGGCTGAACCCCGGCCCGCAACTGCTGACGGAAAATCCGCAGAACTTCTACGCCGTCATCCTCATCTTCCTGATCGCCAACCTGCTGATCCTGCCGCTCGGCTATCTCGCCATCCGCGCCGCCGGGCTGATCTTCTCCGTGCCGCGCGCCTATCTCAACGGCGGCATCCTGCTCTTTTGTGCAATCGGCGCCTTTTCGGTCAACAACTCGCTTTTCGATGTTGGCGTCATGATAGGCTTCGGCATCATGGCCTGGATCTTTTCCCGCGCCGCGATCCCCGTTGCGCCCGTCATCCTCGGCCTCGTCATGGGCCCGCTGGTGGAGCGCAACTTCCTCACCTCGATGATTGCCTCGCGCGGCGACTTCCTGGGCTTCTTCGAACGCCACGTCTCCGCCACACTCGGCGTCGTCACTCTGCTCGTGTGGCTGATTCCGCTCGCGCGGATCGCCTGGCGGAAGATCTCCGCGACCCGATCTCTCCGGCATGCGGAGGCACACGCCTCGCGCCATCCGGAAACGCACTGAACGAAAGGTCCTGCCATGAAAAAGCTCATCAACGACCCGCGCAACACCGTCGCCGACCTGCTCAAGGGCCTGGTCGCCAGCGACCCGGCGCTGGCGCTGCTGGAGGGAGAGGCTGTCGTTCTGCGCGCCGACATTCCCCAGGACACGGCAAAGCGCCCGGTCTCGATCATTTCCGGCGGCGGCAGCGGGCATGAGCCGGCACACGCGGGCTATGTCGGCGAAGGCATGCTGTCGGCCGCCGTCGCCGGCGACGTCTTCACCTCGCCGAGTGTCGATGCGGTGCTGGCGGCGATCCTCGCCACCTCCGGCCCCAAAGGTTGCGTGCTGGTGGTCAAGAACTACACCGGCGACCGGCTGAACTTCTCGCTCGCCGCCGAGATGGCGCGCGAGGAAGGCATCCCGGTGGAAGTGGTCTTCGTCGCCGACGACGTGGCGCTCGGCGAGCGCGTGCCTCGCGACCGCCGACGCGGTATCGCCGGCACCGTGCTGGTGCACAAGGTCGCGGGCGCGGCGGCGGCAAGCGGGCGGACGCTGGAGGAGATCGCCGGGCTCGCCCGCGGCGTCGCAAGCGACCTGGTGAGCATGGGCGTCGGCCTCGGCTCCTGCACCGTCCCTTCCGCCGGCAAGCCGGGTTTCGAACTGGGCGAAGACGAGATCGAGTTCGGCCTCGGCATTCACGGCGAAAAGGGCGTGGAACGCAGTCCCATGCGTCCCGCAACCGAGATCGTCGACCGCCTGCTCGACACGCTGGTCGCGGAACTGCCGTCAAAGGGGCGCGTCGGCGTTCTGATCAACGGGCTCGGTGGCACCCCGCCGATGGAGCTGGCGATCATCGCCGGGCTCGCGCTCGACAGCCTGAAGACGCGCGGCCTCCGACCGGAGATGATCTGGACGGGGAATTTCATGACCGCGCTGGAGATGCCGGGCTGCTCGATCACGCTGCTGCCAATCGACGATGCGCGCGCGACCTGGCTCGCAGCACCGACGAAGGTCCGCGTCTGGCCGGCGACCGCAGGCGTGGGCACCGGCAAGCGCGTTGCTGGCAGGCAGGTCGAAAGCACCATCCCCGCGCCTCAGGCAGGCCCCCTGACCCCGGCACTGAAGGCCGCCGGCGCGCGCGCGGCACAGTCCATGATCTCGGCCGAAACGCTGCTCACCGACCTGGATGCCAAGGCCGGCGACGGCGATCTCGGCGCCAGCATGTACCGCGGAGCGGAAGCCTTGAAGGCCCTGCCGGACGGCGCATACAACACCCCGCGCCTGTTCCTCATGAGCCTTGCCGACGCCATGCGTCGGGCAATCGCCGGAAGCTCCGGCCCGTTCTACGCATCCGCCCTGATGCGTGCGGCCCATGCCCTGCCCGACAGCGCACAGCCGGCTGACGAGGACTGGGACCGCGCCTTCGCGGCCGGCATCGGTGCCGTTTCCGACATTGGCGGAGCAAAGGCCGGCGACCGCACCATGGTCGATGCGCTTGCCCCCGCGCTCGCCGCCTGGCAGGCGGCGCGGCAGTCCGGCCGCCCCCTTGAGGAGGCGCTCGCGGCGGCCGCGACGGCTGCGCGCGAGGGAGCGGAGGCGACCAGCGAGATGTCGCCCAAGCTCGGCCGCGCCAGCTACCTCGGCGACCGAGCTCTCGGGCATGCCGACGGTGGCGCGGTCGCCGTCGCCATCTGGATGGCCGCCCTTGCCGGCAAGGACGCCAGCGGGACCTGGCAAGGCTGAGAACGCCCCGTCCGGCGGGGTGTGAAACCCGGCCGAAACACGAGACAGTTGAAGCCGGCTGCGCTAGATTCGCAGCCGGCCCCAAGGGAAGATGCGGAATTCATGGACCAGAACGATGCTCGGGCACCGGAGACAACGCCGGTCAAACGCGATGAAGGAATGAAGTCGCTCGGCAAACTGGTGCGGGTGCTCGACTGTTTCACGACATACGACAGAACCCTGTCGCTTGCCGAGATCAGCGACCGGACCGGCTTTCCGCGGTCGACGACGCACCGGCTCATGGCCTCCTTGCGGGACGTGGGCTTTCTCGATCAGGACCGGCACCGCGACGCCTACAGGCTCGGCCTGAAGCTCTTCGAGCTCGGCAACATGGCACTGTCCAACCTCGACATTCACCGTGAGGCCTACCCCATCGTCGATGCGCTCGACCGGATGACGGACCATGTGGTGACGCTGGCGATCTTCGACGGCTACCGGGCGGTGGTGATCCGGCGCACGGAAACCGGCAGCGACCCGGCCTCCGGGGTCAACCGGATCGAAAACGCCCCGGCGCATTGCACCAGCGTCGGCAAGGCGGCGCTCGCCTTTCAGCCCGACGAGGTCGTCGACCGGCTGGTCGAAAGCGGGCTGCCGAAATACACCGACACAACCATCACCGACGGCGACCGCCTGCGCGAGGAACTGCGTGTCATCCGCGAACGCGGCTATTCGCTCGACGAAGGTGAACACCGCCCCGGCCTGCGCTGCGTGGGAGCACCGATCCGCAACCAGAACGGCAAGGTCTTCGCCGGCCTGTCCGTCTCCGGCCCCAACTGGCGCCTCACCGAGGCCGACGTCGAGGAACTGGCCAAGGTGGTGGTCTATCACGCCGACCAGATCTCGCGCAGCCTCGGCTACACCGGCGCCTGAACGCCGGCGCGCCATGCGACCCCGTTCAGACCACCGCTCCCGCATTGGCGTCGGCCACCCAGCCGAGACGTTTCGAGATCGCCTCGGCGTGGCCGATCACATAGGGCGCGAGCTGAAGCTGGCGCTCTTCCGGCATGCGCCGCGCCGGGCCGCTGGCCGAAAGGGCCGCGATCACCCGGTTCGACGAATTGCGAATGGGTGCCGCAACGCAGCGCACGTTGATCTTGTGCTCCTCACGATCGAGCGCGTAGCCGCGCTCGCGGATCCCGGCCAGTTCCTCCAGCAGCGCCGAGGGCTCGACGATCGTGTGGGGCGTGAAGCGGTCCTGGCCGGCGGCGATCACCCGGTTGATGATCGGCTCTGGCTGAAAGGCGAGCGTCGCCTTGCCCACCCCCGTGCAGTAGCAGGGCGAGATCTCCATCACGATGGTGTCGTTTTGCTCGCCCGTCGGGCCACCGACAGCGCGCTCGACGAAGACCATGCGCTCGCCGTCGAACACACACAGATGCACGCTCTCGCTGGAGAGGCTGCTCAGCGCCTCGCAGATCGGCCGCGCCTTGCGTTGCAGGTCGAGATTGTTGAGCACTGTGGCGCCGAGCTGGAACAGCCGCAAGCCGAGGCGATACGCATCCCGAGCCCGGTCCTGCTCGAGGAAGCCGACCTCCTTCAGCGCCAGAATGGAGCGGTGCGCCGTGGAGCGTGGCAACCCCGTGCGTTCGGCGATCTCCGAAACGGAGAGCGTGCGCTCCGTTGTCGAGAAGCAATCCAGCACGCTCACCATCTTGCCCAGCGTCTTGACGTTCTTGGTCTCCATCTCCCCTCCCTCATATCCCGCATTACGAGATTAATAGTAGCAATCAGATTTTCCTACAACCAAACACAAATCCCGCATTCCGGTATAATATTGCAGTGCAAATAAAGACGTGAGCGTTATCGCATTGCACAATTGTTCAAAAATAGCTGCTTCTTCGACTTGCATCAAAAAGAAAATCAATTCCAATCCCGCATTGTGGTTTTGAATTCGAATTTCCGTTTGACGGAGAGGAAAACCCACAGATACTCCTCCACCGAAATACGGGAGAGGAGCATTTCCATGAAACACAAGATCCACGGGATCATTCCGCCGATCGTGACGCCCTTCGATGCGGCCGGAGAGATCGATGAGGCGGCGCTTCGCGAGAACGTCCGTTTCGTCATTTCACGCGGGGTCCACGGCATCTGCTTCGGCGGCAGCACCGGCGAGGGTCACACGCTCACGTCGGAGGAACTGGAGCGGGTGGCGGAAATCTGCGCGCAGGAAGCACAGGGCCGCGTTCCGGTCATCGCCGGGATCATCACAAACTCGACCCGCGACGCGGTTCACAAGGCGCGGCTGATGACGAAATTCGCCATCGACGCGCTGCAGATCACGCCAGTGCACTACGTCTTCAAGCCGGATGCGGAGGCGACCTACGCCCATTTCACGACCCTGTCGGACACCACCGACCTGCCGATCCTGATCTACAACGTGGTGCCGTGGAACTATCTCTCGCCGGAGCTCCTGGTGAAGATCATCCGCGAGATCCCCAATGTGATCGGCGTCAAGCAGAGCGCCGGAGACCTCAAGCTCTTCGCCGACCTGATGATCACCGCGCCCGACGACGCGCTGATCTTCTCGGCGGTGGACGCGCTGCTCTATCCCTCCTTCGCCATGGGGTCCTGCGGAACCATCGCCGCCAACCCGGCCGCCGTGCCCGGCGTCTGCGTGGCGCTCTGGGATGCCGTGCAGGCGGGCAACCACAAGCTGGCGCGCGAGATCCACGAAAGTCTGCTGCGCTTCTGGAACACCATCTCGGCCGACAATCTGCCGGCGAACGTCAAATATGCTTTGTCGCAACAGGGCGTGCCGAGCGGCCTGCCGCGAGCGCCGATGCCCGCCACCAGCGCGGCCCAGGCGGAGCGTATCCGCGCCGCGCTTTCGCAAGTGCTGAAGTACGAGAAGCTGACCGAGCCGGCCTGACGACAGGGAGGGCGCCCGCCAGGGGCGCCCTCTCCTGCCGGCCGCGATTGCAGGGGGGATGCAATGACACGAGACGGAAACCCGACCGCGGCGGCGCGCGCCGGAACGGGACGGCGCCATGACTGAACGGCCGCGCCCCGCTGCCCTGGCCACCGCCGGCGAGGCCCTGCGCGCGCTGCTCGGCGACCGGCTGGTCGCCTCCGAGGCGGAGCGCACGCACCACAGCCACGGCGAGGGACTGCCGGACGCCGGCATGCCCGATCTTGTCGCCTATCCGCAGACCACCGCCGAGGTCGCAGACCTCGCGCGCATCTGCCACGCCCATCGCATCCCCATGGTCCCCTATGGGGCGGGCTCCTCGCTCGAGGGACAGGTCGCCGCCCTGCGCGGCGGCGTCAGCGTCGACCTGACGCGCATGAACCGCGTCCTGGACGTTTCAACCGGCTCGCTGGATTGCCATGTCGAAGCCGGGGTAACGCGCCTGCAACTCAATGCCCGGCTGCGCGACACGGGGCTGTTCTTTCCGCTCGACCCGGGCGCCGACGCGACGCTCGGCGGCATGGCCGCGACTCGCGCCTCGGGCACCAACGCCGTCGGTTACGGCACCATGCGCGACGTCGTCCTGGGCCTCACCGTGGTCACCCCCGACGGCCGCGTCGTGCACACCGGCAGCCGCGCCCGCAAGTCGGCCACCGGCTACGACCTCACCCGTCTTTACATTGGCTCCGAGGGAACGCTCGGCATCATCACCGAATTGCGCATCCGGCTCGTCGGCCAGCCCGAGGCGGTGATCTCGGCGGTCTGCCAGTTCCCGACGCTCGAGGCGGCGGTGAAGACGGCCACTCTCGCCCGGCAGATGGACCTGCGTGTGGTTCGGCTCGAACTGCTCGACGAGGTCCAGGCCGATGCCTGCATCCGCTATTCCAGACTTCAGAACATGCAGGCCGCCCCGACGCTCTTCGTCGAATTCCACGGCACGCCCGGCGCCGTGCGCGAGCAGGCCGACCTGTTCCAGGAAATGGCCCGCGACACGGGCGGCCTGTCCTGGCGCGAGGCGGAGACGCCGGAGGCGCGCACGGCTCTGTGGAGCGCGCGCCACCATGCCTACGAGGCCTGCATCGCGCTCGTGCCGGGTTCGCGCAACATGGGCACCGACGCCTGCGTGCCCATCGAGAACCTGGCCGCCTGCCTTCTGGAAACCCAGGAAGACGTTTGCGCCAGCGGCCTCACCGTTCCCATTGTCGGGCATGTCGGCGACGGCAACTTCCATCTCGGCATTCTCTTCGACCCCCGCGACCCCGACCAGCGCGCCCGCGCCGATGCGCTCGCCGACCGGGTCAGCTGGCGGGCGATCCGCTACGGCGGCACCTGCTCGGGCGAGCACGGGGTCGGCCTGCACAAGATGCGCTACCTCGCCGAGGAACATGGCGAGGGGCTCGAGGTGATGCGCGCCGTGAAGGCAGCGCTGGATCCGCTGGGGCTGATGAATCCCGGCAAGCTCATTCCGCAGCGGCACGACCCGCCGCCCGGATGAAGGTCGCCTTCGACCGGGGTGGAGGAGCCCCGCCGGATGCGAGCCAGTCAGAAAAGCGAAGCAGCACGCCTTCGCCACCAGGGAGGAACACATGAAACTGGGATGGAAAGCAGCACTTCTCGCCACCGCGCTCGTGACGGCGCAACCGCTCGCCGCGCAGGAGACGCTCAAGGCCACATGGGCCGATCCGGATGATCCGGCAACGGCGCCGGTCTCCGCCTACATGCACGTCTTCGCCGACCAGGTCGGCCGTCTCACCGGCGGCGAGTTCGACGTCGAGCTCTACCCCAACGGACAGCTCGGCGACCAGCGCGCCATGGTTCAGCAGATCTCGCGCGGTTCGCTGGGCTTTGCCAATGTCGCCTCAGGTGTCCTCGCCTCGCTGGGCGATTCCAAGCTCAGCATCGTCGACATGCCGTTCCTGTTCAAAAGCCGCGCGCATTTCAACGCCACGATGAACCGCAACAATCCGTTCATCGCCAAGCTGCTCGACGAGGTGGCCGCCGAGACCGGAATCCGCGTGATCTCGCTCCACCCCTACGGCTTCCGCGACATGACCTCCAAGACGCGCGCCATCATGGAGCCGGCCGACATGGCGGGCCTGCGCATCCGCACCATGGAAGTGGTGCCGCACCAGAAGATGATGGAGGCCCTGGGCGCAACGCCGGTGCCGATCCCCTACCTGGAGACCTACACCTCGCTGCAGACCGGCGTCGTCGACGGCCAGGAGAACACCCCCTCCAACATCATCCTGCAGCGTTTCTACCAGGTGCAGGGCCATCTCACCGAGACCCAGCACGTCATGACGACGGGCGCGATGATCACCAATGAGGACTGGTGGCAGGGCCTGAGCGAGGCGCAGCGCAGTGCCATCCTGGCCGCCGACGCGGAAGCCTCACTGGCGCATGACGGCATCGGCGCGGTCCAGGACCTGATCGGCATCAACGAGATCCGCAAGAACGGCGTCGAGGTTCACACCCTCTCGCCGGCACAGTTCGCGGCCTTCCGCGCAGCGAGCATCGAGCCGACCAAGGCCTGGGCGGTGGAGGAGTTCGGCGAGGAGTTCGTCGACGGCTTCCTCGCCCACATGGAAACCACAGGCGCCGGCTTCTGACCTGCCTCCTTGCCGCCCGCGCCAGGCGCGGGCGGTCCCTCTTTCCACCAACAAGGGAGGTCCAGGATGACTTCGCGAGGATGGATCGGCAGGCTGGATCGCTTCTTCCAGCTCCTCTTCAGCAATCTCGTCGTGCTGTCGCTCGTCATCATGGTGGCGGTGGTGCTCACCCTGGTGATCGGGCGCTCGGTCTTCGGCATCGCCTTCTTCTGGGGTGAAGAGCTTGCCCGCTATACGATGATCTTCATGGCCTTCCTCGGCGGCGCGGTCGCCCTGCGGACGGACCAGCACCCGCGACTGACGATCTTCACCGACATGCTGCCGGCCGCCGCGCAGCCATGGATCGCCCGCCTGCTGGTCGCGCTGATGGCGGCGACCTTCGCCGTTCTGTTCTGGCAGGGCCTCGACGTCGCGCTTCACGACGGCCGGATGCGCACCCCCGCCCTGCGCATCCAATACTTCTGGATCTTTCTCGCCGTGCCCATCGGTGCCGCGGCAATGCTGATCATGCTGGCCTTCAAGCAGCTCCAGCCACCGCTTGTCGACCTCGACGAGCAGGCCGACGTCAAGGAGGTCACTGAATGAACCCCGCCTTTGCCTGGATGCTGGTCGCCTTCGGCCTGCTGACGGTCGCGGGCTTTCCGCTATCGTTCGGAATGCTGCTGGCCTGCATCGTCTATTTCACCGTTGCCGGCGAGCCGATGTACCTCGTCGCGCAACAGTTCTTCAACGGCATCGACTTCTTCACCATCATGGCGATCCCCTTCTTCATGCTGGCGGGCGAGCTCATGGTGGCGTCCGGCACCGCGGACCGGCTGCTGAAGTTCGCCCAGCTTCTGGTGGGACGTCTTCGTGGAGGCACCGGATACGTCAACATCCTCGCCTCGATGCTCTTCGGAGGCTGCTCCGGCTCCTCCATCGCCGACATCGCGGCGCTCGGGCGGATGCAGACGGACATGATGACGCGCTCCGGCTTCAGCCGCGACTTCGCCGCCGCGCTCACCGTGTCGACCTCGATCAAGGGGGCGATCATTCCGCCCTCCATCCCGATCGTGCTCGTCGGCGCGGTCACCGGCACCTCCATCGGCGGCATGCTGGTCGGCGGCCTCGTGCCGGGCCTGCTCGTCGCCATCGCCATAGCCATCGCCGTCTTCATCACCACCCGTCGCAACAACATCGCGCGCAGTCCGAGCCGGTCGGCGGGCGAAGCCGCCCGGATCGTCGTCGGCTCACTGCCGTTCCTGGCCATGCCCGGCATCATTCTCGGCGGTATCCTGTCGGGTGTCTTCACCCCGACCGAGGCCTCCGCCGCCGCCGTCGGCTGGGGCTTCCTGCTGCTGCTTGCGGAAACCGGAATGCGGCCCGACCCGAAACTGCTGTGGCGCATCTTCCTGCGCTCGGGCACGCTCTCGGCCGCCGTGCTGATGCTGACGGGCGCCTCCAACGTGTTTTCCTGGGTCCTGGCGACGGAGCAGGTGCCCGCGCTGGTGGCGCGGACGATCTTCGCCATCACCGACAACCCGATCCTCGTCCTGCTGATCATCAACGTCTTCCTGCTGTTCTGGGGACTGTTCATGGACATGCTGCCGGCGATCTTCATCGTCATGCCGATCCTGATGCCCCTGTCCGTCGAACTCGGGATCGATCCGGTGCACTTCGGCGTCATGGCCACGTTCAATCTGGTGATCGGCCTGATCACGCCCCCCTATGGCACCGCGCTGTTCACCGGCTCCATCGTGCTCGGCATACCGATAGAGCGCATGGTGAGGCACATGATGCCCTTCTTCCTGGCGGCCCTCGCGGTGCTGATGCTGATCACCTATGTGCCGGAGACGGTCCTTTTCCTGCCGCGCATGATGGGCCTGCTCTGACGCAGCCGGTCCGGCGACGACCGCACGACAAAAAACCGGGCGCCTCGCGGCGCCCGGTGGCAGTTATGGCCTTCCTCCCGGCTCCGCCCCGACGGGAGGGGGGAAAGGAGCGGAGTGAACGGGAGGAAGGCCGGCCGGAAACAGGCATCGCTGCCTGCACCCGGCGACCTCATGCGGGCTGGAGGCGTTCCATGACCTGCTTGAAGACCTCCACGGGCCGATACGGATACTCGATGAAACCGTCGACCCCCGTCTGGGACAGACCGTCCTTCTGCTCCGATGTCAGGTTCGGCGGCGACAGCATGATGATCTTCGCCTTCGACGCCGCCTTGCTGCGGTCGACGATGTATTTCAGGCAGAGGTGAACGATCTTCGAGTAGTTGAGGAAAACGAGATCCTCGTGGCTGAAGTCGGCCTGGCTGTGCTTGAGCGTTTCCTCCGACACGAGCGTCACCACACAGCCCAGCTCCTCCAGCGCCGACTTGATCGGCTCGCTGATCTTCGCCGGCCCGGCGACAATCGAAATCCGCACCGGTCCCTTGCTGCTCGACTTCTTCAAGATGGCTTCCTGGATCTTCTGAAGCTGCGTGCGGTAGAGCCCGTCGATGCGCGCCACCTGCGACAGCCGCGTCTCTATCGTGGCGAACAACAGGTCGAAGTCTATCGGCTTGGTGAGATAGTCGTCCGCCCCGAGCCGCTTGCCGCTGATGATGTCGTCGCGGGTCGCCAGCGCCGTCAGGAAGATGAACGGCATGCGGCTCAGGCGCGGGAACTCCTCGCGCACCCGGCGCAGCACCTGCGGTCCGTCCATCGCCGGCATCATCATGTCGCACAGAACGAGATCGGGCGTGTGCTTCTTCAGCAGCTCCATCGCCTCGGCGCCGTTGTTGGCGGCCAACGCCTCGTAACCGGAATCCGTCAGTTCATCGACCAGATCGACCAGCAGCAGACGCTCGTCCTCGATGCACAGGATCTTTGCCTTACGCCCCATGTGCTGCCCTTTCCTGCTTAACTTCGTTCTGCCCGGCGCCATCCCTGACACCGCTTTCAAAGACCGGGAGAAGAATATCGACGCTCGTCCCCTCCCCGACCTTGCTTGTCACGACCAGCCTGCCCCGATGCTTCTTCATCACCATCTGAGCCATGTTCAGGCCGATGCCCGTGCCCGCGATGCCGCTCGATGTCGACGCGCGGAAGTAGCGGTTACAGATCTTGGGAATCTCGTCGGCGGGAATGCCGACGCCATAATCGCGAACGCGGATGACGTTGTAGCGCCCCTTGCGCGAGCCGGTGACCTGCACCTTCTCGGCGCCGGGCGAATATTTCACCGCATTGGAAAGCACATTGATCAGGCATTGTTCGAACATGTTCTGGTCGATCATCGCCTCCTCGCCGAGCCCGCCCAGGTCGATGTCGATTGCATGGGTCGCGGCGATGCGCGACTGGCGTCGGCACACGCTCTCAACCACGTCACGCAACGGCTTTGGCGCCAGCTCAAGCTCGAGGTCGCCGGTCTCCGACTGGGACGCGTTGAGGAAGCGGTTGATCAGATACTGCATCCGGTCGACCGACTCGCGAATGTTGCCAACACGCGTGGCCAGCGCCTGCGTGTCGATATCCTCGATGCGCCGCAGGATGCGCTGGGCGTTGCTGTCGATGATCGCAAGCGGCGTGCGAAACTCGTGCGAGGCCATGGAGACGAATTCACGCTGCATCTCGTTGAGCTGAATCTCCTGGCGCAGCATGCGCACCAGTTCGTCCGTGTGCCGGCGCAGCTTGGAATGCTGCTTCTTGAAGGCTGTGATGTCCGTGAGCTTGAAGATCAGCCCGTTGTCGCCGGTAGGCCGGCAACTCACCCGGTACCATGTGCCGCCCGAGAACTTGTGCTCCGTCGCCCCGTCGCCGCGGAATTCGGCGACCGCCTCGGAGAGATCGTCGCCCTCTGCCTGGCGCAGGACCTCGATCACGTCGGCGCCGGCGACGAGCCTGTCCTCAACACCCGACAGGATCTTGCGGAAGCTGCTGTTGGCCAGAAGCAACCGCCCCTTGTCGTCGGCGATGGCAAGCCCATCACGCACCGCATCCACCGCGGCGAGCAGCATGCCGCGATTCTGCTCAATCTCCAGCGAACGCTCCTTGAGCCGGAGTTCGAGGCGGTCGTTCTCCTCAAGGATCGAGGCTTTCTGGCGGTACGGCTCGGTCACATCGGTGAACATCGTGACGAAGCCGCCACCCTCAAGCGGCGTGCCCTGAATGCGGATGACCTTGCCATCCGGGCGGACGCGCTCGAAATCATGCGGCGCGCGCTCCATCGCGACCTTGATGCGTGTGCTGACCTCGGCCTCGACATCCTCCACGCCGTCGCGCACGACACTCAGGCGGATGAGTTCCTCGAGCGAGAAGCTGCGCTCCAGGAATTCCTCCGGCAAATCGAGCATCGCGGCCGCGGTCTTGTTGACGAGGACGAAGTTCAGGTCGGCGTCCATCACAGCGATGCCCTGATGCACGGATGCGGAAATGTGCCGGAGCAGTTCGCTCGCCGAGAAATTGCCGTGGATGATGGGCATCGCAGTCCTCCTTCAACGGAACAACCCTGCGTCACCCTCCTTCAAATCGAACAAACACGAAGATTAAAAGTTTAGGTATCGCAAAATATACCTATCATCACACGTGAAAAAGCGCGGAACCTAGAGATAGCGCTCAAGTATCTCGGCCACTTCCGCGTCCCGCGCCGCCTCGCTCTTGCCGCCCATCACGACGGCGATGACACGATGTCCGCCGCGCCCGGCGGAAGCCGCCAGGTTGTACCCGGAAAGGCTGATGTAGCCGGTCTTGATGCCGTCGACGCCGGCGACCTGGCCGAGCAGATTGTTGGTCGTCTTGAAGGTCTTTCCGCCATAGCTGACGGACCGCGCGGTGAACGCCCCGGCCCGGTCCGCATGGCGCGTTTTCAGCGCCCGCGCGAGGATCGCCATGTCACGGGCCGTCGTCACCTGACGCGGATCGGGCAAGCCCGAGGCATTGACGAAGCGTGTCCGCGTCATGCCGAGCGCGCGGGCTTTCGCCATCATCCGCGCGGCAAAGGCATCTTCCGAGCCGCCGAGGTTTTCCGCCACCGTCACGGCCACGTCATTGGCCGACTTGACCGCCAGGGCCTGGATCGCCTTGCGCACGGGGATCGTGGTTCCCGCCTTGAGGCCGAGGCGGGCCGGCGGCCGGCTCGCCGCGTTGGCCGACACCTTCAGCGGTGTGTCGAGCGTCACCTCTCCACGGTCGAGCGCATCGAAGAGCAGATAGAGCGTCATCATCTTGGTGAGCGACGCAGGATAGCGCAGACCGTCGGCGGCCTCCTCATGCAGCACGCGCCCTGACGCCGCATCCACGACGATAACCGAATGTCCGCGCACCACCGCGCTACCGACCGGAGCATAGGCCAGATCCGAGGTCGACGCTCCGCTGTCCTGGAGAGCCGGAAGTGCCGCCGAGGCGACCGCCGGAGACGGCGTGACGGGCGCAAGCGCCGTTGTACGCCCGCTATCCCGCGCCCCCTGGCAGGCAGCAAGCGCCAGGGCGAGCGCACCCGCGAGCGCGGCAAAGCGCAGGCGGGCGCGTCGTCCGCTGTGGATGCGTGTTTCGAGGGAACGAGGAGAAAGGGAGGAACTGGACACGAGAACTGCCGCCTGCTGGTACGAAACGGCGCCACCATAGCGAAAGCCGCCTCACGGAAAAAGCCGCAAGACGGCGCATGGCTGAACTGCACGGGATGGAGGGCCTCAGGCGACTGCGGCGGCGTCCTCGGTGTCCTCGTCCTCCTCGCCGGCGCCCTCGCCGTTGCTGGCGAGCGCCTCTGCCAGATCGATGAACAGATTGGCGGGAAGCGGCGGAGAGAAGATATAGCCCTGGGCAGCGGACACGCCGAGCGCGCGCAGCCGCTCGATCTGCTCCATGGTCTCGACGCCCTCCGCGATGATGCCCATGCCGAGATTGTCGGCAAGCTCGACCATCGTGTCGACGATGGTCGTGGAATTGTCGTCCGTCCCGAGGCTGTCGATGAACATCTTGTCGATCTTGATGATGTCGATGCCAAGCTTCTGGAGATAGGCGAAGCCGCCGTGGCCGGTGCCGACGTCATCGAGCGCGACGCGCAGGCCCAGGGCCTGCATCTCGGCGATGATCTTGCGCGCCGTCTCCATGTCGGACAGCGGCTGGCGCTCGGTCACCTCCATCACCAACTGCTGGAAGGCAATCTGCGAGTTCCCGTAGATCTCGCGCAGGTCGTCGACGATCCTGCGATCCTCGAAGTGACCGGCAAACAGATTGAGCGACAGTTTGAAATCCGGATTCCGGTAGTAAAGGTCGCCGACCTCCACACAGGTCTTGCGCATGATCTGCCGTGTCATCTCGAAGACGTGGCCGGAGGTCTCGGCGAAGGTCATGAAGGCGCCGGGCGAAATGACCGTGCCGTCGGGGCGAACCCACCGCATCAGCACCTCGCAGCCGCGAAGCCGCCCGGTCTCGATGTCCATGACCGGCTGGTAGTAGGGCACGAACTCGCTCTTGCGGATGGCCTGGACGAAATCGTCCTCCGCCTCGCTTTCCGGCCGCCACGAGAACCACACGCCGAACGCCACGAACAGGATCGCGACGCCAACGCTGGCAATCGCCGCAACCACCTTGAGATCCTTGACCATGGTCTCGGCCGCCGAGACCGGAGCCGTCACCGTCGCCGACATCGGATACTTGCTGGAAAGAGCGGTGACGGCGAGCTGGCGCTCGGCCGCGGTCGCATCGAAGCTGCTCTCCTCGCCCGAGCGCAGCCACACGACACCGTCGCCGAGCTGCAGCTCCACATGGCGGAAGGGGCGCAGGTATTCCGCGCCCGGATCGATGGAAATCGAGACCGGCGAGATTTCGGCGAGCAGCCGCTGGCCGTTGCCGATCCGCCAGCTCACCAGCGCGACGTTGGTGCCCTCGTAGCTCTTGTCGCGCATGCCGATGCCGACGAGCGGCGAATCCGGTTGCAGCACGGGAAGCACCGGCTTGCCGCTGGTCGCCTCATCGGGAACGTTGCACATGAGCACGCCGCCGCTGTCGACCACACCGATCATCTGGACGAAGGGAGCTTCGAGCAGACCGGCATGAAAGGCCGCCCGGTCCATAGCCGCGCAGGTGACGAAACCGCCCTGGTGCAGCTTCTGGAGAACCGACACGGCGTCGCCGATGGCCTTTTCCGCGCGCAGGATGTAGCGCTCGGCGATCGCCTTCATCTCGCTTTCAGCCTGTGCCTCGGCGTAGTTGCTCAGGATGTAGTTGGCAGCGATCAGCGGCGCTATCGCAAGTGCGAGCGCGAGTGTCAGCGTTCGAAAGAACAGGGCATAGCGATGGGACACGCGCGATTCCGAGATTGACCGATGTCGCTATCCTGCACAGTTTTGGTAAATGAGCCCTGAAGATGGGCTTTGCGGTCCCGGAAATCCGGGCTCGCGCCGCCCCTCCCGCCCCGCTCGGGATACCGGCCCCGCCCCGGACAGCAAGAGGAAATCCATGCAGGCACTGTTCATCGGCCAGACCTATATCGACATCACCTTTCTCACCGACGAACTGCCGACCGGCGACGAGAAAACCATCGCCCGCGACTATGCGGTCAGCTTCGGCGGCAATGCCGTCACCGCCGGCTTCGCCTGCGCCAGCCTTGGCTCGCGCCCGGACATCATGTGCTCGCTCGCCGACGACTGGCTGGCGCGCATGTTCCTCGACATGGCGGCAAAATACGGCATCTCCATCCACGGGCGGAAAGTGCGCGAATCCTCCCTCTCCTTCATCATGCCGAAGGACGGGAAACGGGCCATCGTGCGCTGCCGCGACGACGATTACCTGCACCCCTGGCAGCCGCTTAACCTCGACGGCTGCCGCGCACTGCATCTTGATGGCCACATGCCCGACGCGGCCCTGCACTATGCCAGAGCCTGCCGCGCCGGCGGCATCCTGACATCGCTCGATGGCGGCGCGGTGCGCCCCGGCACCGAAGACCTGCTGGAACTGATCGACGTCGCGGTGGTCTCGGCGCGCTTTTGCGAGCAGCTCGGCTTCGGCATCGCCGACACGCTCGACTACTTGCGCTCCAAGGGCTGCCGCATCGGCGCCGTGACCATCGGCGACGAGGGCATGCACTGGTATGAGGGCGATGGCACAAACCAGCACATGCCCGCGCTCGATGTGCCCAGCGAGCGCATCATCGACACCAACGGCGCCGGCGATATCTTCCACGGCGCCTATATCCACCACTTTCTCGCCCGCCCGGAGGCGGGCTGGGAGGCGCATTTCCGCTTTGCCCGCGGCGCCTCCGCCAATGCAATCCAGCACCTCGGCAACGAAGCCAGCATGCCGACCGAGGCAAGGGTCGCCGAGGCAATCGCGCAATGGCCGGAAAAGTCTTCCACTGTCACGGTTTAGACATTGTCCGTGATCACCTTGCCGCCACGCATCGCCCGGGGCTGGGGCGAGCCTGTTCGCGCGCGGGTTGTTCGCGCGCGGCAATTGACGCAATCTAGCGCGACCGCAGGCAGGGAGCGGTGCAAGGAAACCCGAATTTCGGAGATGATTGAATGATGCACATGGCCCCCCGTTCAGCGCTCGCGATCGCGCTCGCCTGCCCGATGCTCGCGGTGTCGCCCGCGCTGGCCTTCGAGCCGACGGGCAATGAGATCGCCGACCGGTTCCTGGCGATCGTCGAGGCCGGAAATGCCACGGTCACCGTTCAGGACGGCGTGTCCGAAGCGGGCGGCGCGGTCACGATCAAGGGCCTTGAGACCCTGATCAAGGACAAGGGCAACGAAGCCAAGCTCATCGTCGGTACCACCGTGATCACCGATGGTGTCCTGCCCGCTTCCGGCGGACTGAATGCCGACAGCATGGTCATGTCCGGCGTCACCGTCGACGGCAAGGATGGCGACGAGACGGTCAGGATCGAGGTCAAGTCGATCTCCATCGACGATCCGGTCATGCCCTCCCCCGAGACAGTGAAGGCCGCCGGCTCGGCGGACGGCATCGCTCCGTCCTATTCGCGCGCCGAGCTCACCGGCATCGTCATCGACGCCAACGAGCAGGGGCTCATCCCGATCGCCAGTGTCGTTGCCACCATCGACGAGATGGACGGCGACCTGCCGACCTCCGGCTCGCTCGCCATCGAAGGCGTCGAGATCTCCGCCGCCTCGCTCGACGACGAGGAGAAGAAGACGCTCACCGACCTCGGCTACGACAAGCTCACCCTGTCGGGCAGCTTCGCGGCCGACTGGGATCCGCAGAGCGGCAAGCTGCTGGTCAGCGATCTGACGGTCGGCGGCACGGAAGTAGGGACCCTCGGCGCCTCGCTTGCCATCGGCGGACTGACCCGCGAGATCGTCAAGAAGCTCGACGCCTCCCAGGACAACCCCGAGCAGGCGATGGCGCTCATGCAGAGCCTCACGCTGGAACGCCTGAGCATGCGCCTCGACAATGATTCGCTCGTCGACCGCCTCCTCGAGAGCCAGGCCAAGTCCTCCGGCGTGTCGCGCGCGGAGTTCGTCGGACAGCTGACCGGCGCGCTGCCGATGCTGCTGTCGGTCGTCAACAACGTCGACTTCCAGAAGAAGATCGCCAGCGCGGCGACAACCTTCCTGAACGAGCCCAAGTCCTTCGCCGCGGTGGCCGCCCCTTCCACGCCGCTCCCCTTCGCCCAGGTGATGGGAACGGCGATGATGGCCCCGCAGATGCTCCCGGACATCCTGAACGTCACGATCACGGCAAACCAGCCGAAAGCCGACTGACAGGCACGTATCCGTTTCGGAAGCCGGTCTTCCGAACATCCCTCCGGGACACGTCGTCCAGGCGCCGCGGCGCCTGGATGACTCAGCACGCAGATACAGGCCGGCGAGCCCCTCGCCGGTCTGGTCGCTGACGTCCCCAAATGAACCTGCAAAACAGGGAAGCGTTCACATGACAGCTTCAACAAAGGGCGCAATTGCCCACACCCCGCGCCGCCGCATCGGCGGACGCCTCGCCCCCGTGACGGCAACGCTCGCCGGAGCTCTGCTGACGACGGTCCAGTTCGCGACGCCGGCGCTCGCCAATCCGGCGCGCGATGCGATCGAGGGGTACTTCGCCTGGATGAAGGCCAATGGGGCAACCCAGGCCGAATACAGCGAAATCGTCGAGACCGCGCCGTCCGACGCGACCGTGCGCGATATCAAGTTCGGCTGGGACCTTGCGTTCAACATCGCCGGCAAGGACATCGACATCGACATCCGCTTCTCTCTTCCCGAGGCCCGTCTGCAGGGCGTCGAGACCCGGAAGAACGGAGTCTTCGTCAACCGCCTCGAGCAGCCCGGCGAGATGACCTTCGAGCTGTCCGGCGGCGTGACGGACGACGGCGCGCGCGAAGCCTTCAAGTTCTCCGGCTCGCAGTTCGACGCGGTGACGACCGGCTACTTCCAGCCCTATGTCACCATCGCCCCGGACGACGCCCATCCTGTCAGCCGCTTCTTCCCGGCGGTCCGCACCATGCTCGGAGCGGTCGTGAAGAGCTCGTCCGCGCGTCTGGTCGAGATGAAGTCGGAGCTTCCCAACGGCGCCTTTTCCAGCGAACGCTATGAGCAGGTCTCGCTGAAGGACATGCTCGACGGTCGGATCGGCGAGCAGCGCATAGAGCGGACCCTCTCGGAAAGCCGGCACGTGTCACCGGCCGGCAGCGGCGATGACACAGAGTTCAAGCTCACCCAGGAGACCGGTCCTTATGTGATCACCGGATCCGACATTCGCCCCATTCTGCGCGCCTTCGCCGTGCTTCCGGCCGACGAGAAGGTCGGCGAGACGATCATCGAGGCCATCTCCATCGACGGCATGAAGATCGATGCGCCCTTCGCCAAGATCTCCGTGGACGCCGTGACCGTGGACGACACGCGCCTGCCGAGCGACGTGACGCCGTTCGACCTCGGCACGTTCCTCGATCAGGCCGCGCTCGGCACGCTCCCGCAGGACGAAGCCGGCGTCATGCCGCTGGTCGAGGGCGCGCTCGGCGTGCTGCAGGAGTTTTCCGTGGCAGGCAGCGAGGTGTCCTCGCTCAAGGTCACCTCGGACGAGGTCAATGGCACGGTTGAAAAGATGTCGCTGAAGGAGGCCTCTTATCGCGGCGTCGGTGCCTTCGGCATCGAGGGCGTCGCCGTCACCAGCAAGCAGCATAACGGCAAGTTTGACCTCGACTCGTTCCACATGACCGACCTGAGGCTTGCGCCGCTGGTATCCTATCTCCGCTTCGCCATCGCCACCAAGATGAGCAAGCCCTCGATCACCGAAATCCTGTCCGTGATGCCGATGCTTGGCGGCATCGACATGAAGGGTCTCGCGATCTCGAGCGACGAAATGCCCGGTCCGGTCCGCCTCGACAGCTACACGCTGGCGATGAGCGATTTCATCGACCCGATCCCGACCAGCATCGAGATCAAGACCGAAGGCGCCAGCCTGCCCCTGGAACTGCTGGACGACGAGACCGCCGAGAAGCTGTTCACGAAGCTCGGCATCAAGCAGATCAACTACGACGACCACATTCGCCTGCACTGGGACGAGGACAGCAAGGACCTGATGCTCGAACCGCTGAAGATGAGCGTCGAAGGTGGCGGAGAGGTCGAGCTGACGGCCGCGTTCGGCGGTATCCCCCGGATCGTCTTCGAGAACCCTGAGCAGGCACAGGCGGCCGTGGCGACCGCGACGCTCAAGCAGGCCCGCCTGAGCATCCGCGACGCCAGGCTGATCGCCGCCTATCTGGAACTGCAGTCGGACGACGTCGGGGTCCCGGCCGAGGCGCTCGCTGGCGCTCTCGCCGATCAGGCGACCGCGAGCCTTGGTCCGATTCAGGGTTCGCCCTTCGCGAAGAGCCTGGACGGTGCGCTGCGCAGCTTCCTCGTCTCGCCCGACGAACTGGTGATCGAGATGACACCCAAGTCGCCCGTTCCGGCGGCCATGATCCTCGGTCTGGCGGCAACGACTCCGGCCTCGCTGCCCGAGGTTCTCGGCCTTTCCGCCAAGGCGAACGGCAACTGATCGGGCATCGGCCGGGTCGCCTGACGGCCCGGCCGATGCACTCTCTGCCCGGTTGCGGGTAAACGACAAACGTGAAAAGGCCCCGCCGGAGCGCTCCGGCGGGGCCTTTTCATGTCTGCGTGCGGCGTGGTGCTGCCCTGCCCGGTCGAAAAGGCGGCGGCTCAGCCGGCGTCGCTGAACTGGAGATCGCAGAGGCGCTTGTAAAGTCCGCCTTGCGCGAAGAGCTCGGCATGGGTGCCGCGCTCGGCAACCTGACCGCGGTTCATGACGACGATCTGGGACGCCTCACGCACGGTGGCGAGCCTGTGGGCAATGACAAGCGTGGTACGGCCCCGCATCAGGCGCGCAAGCGCGGCCTGGATCTTGGCCTCGCTTTCGGAATCAAGCGCCGAAGTCGCCTCGTCGAGCAGCAGGATCGGTGCGTCGCGGAGGATGGCGCGGGCAATGGCGATACGCTGGCGCTGCCCACCGGAAAGACGCCCGCCCCCTTCGCCTACACGTGTGTCGTAGCCAAAATCCAGACCGGCGATGAACTCGTCCGCATTGGCCTCGCGCGCGGCCTGACGGATCTCCTCCTCGCTCGCGCTCGGCCGGCCGATGGCAATGTTGTCGCGCACCGAAAGGTCGAACAGGAACGTGTCTTGCGAGACCAGCGCGATCTGCGACCGCAGCTCCGCGATGGACCCGCCGCGAATGTCCTGCCCATCAATGACGATGCGACCGGCATCGGGCTCGTAGAAGCGCTCGAGAAGCGCGAACACCGTCGACTTGCCGGCGCCCGACGGCCCGACCAGCGCCGTGACCTCACCCGCTCGCGCCTCGAAGTCGAGCCCGTCGAGCGCGGGGGCCTCGCCATAGCGGAAGGCGACCTTCTCGAACCGCACGCGCCCCTCGGTGACCGCGAGGGGCGCGGGGGCTTCCGCCTCGCGCTCCGCCGTCTCGCGGTCGAGCACCTCGTACATCAGGCGAACGCCGACCAGATGCGCGGTGAGGTTGACATTGAGCCGGGCAAGCCGGCGGGCCGGATCATAGGCCAGCAGCAGCGCCGTGATGAAGGCGAAGAACGCCCCCGGATCGCTGCCAAGCTCAATGACGGAATAGCCGCCGTAGACGATGACCAGCGCAATGGCGATGCCGCCGAGCGTCTCCATCACCGGCGAGGTGCGGGCCGAAAGCCGGGTGATCTTGTTGGCCTGGCGCTCCACGTCGGAGATCGCCGCGTCCATCTCCCGACGCATGCGCGCCTCGACGGCGAAGGCCTTGACGATACGAATGCCGGATATCGTTTCCTGGGTGATCGACAGGATGTTCGTCATGGAAACGAACTGCGACTTGGCCACCCGCCGCACGCGGCGCACGAGCTTGCCGACAACCAGGATCGCAGGCGGCATGATCAGCAGCGCGATGGCGCTCATCAGCGGGTCCTGCGCCACCATGACGACGACCAGCGAGATCACCGTCAGCACGTCGCGCCCAAGCGCGGTGACCACGAGGTCGAGGGCGCCGCGCGCCGCGTTGGCGTTGTGTGACAGGCGGGTTCCGAGATCGCCGACGCCGGAGCTCTCGAAGAAGGCGACATCCTGGCTGGTGATCGAGCGGAACAGGCGCTTCTGCGCGGAGGCAACGAGCGCATTGCCGATCTGCCCGAGGAGGACAAGCTGGCCATAGGTGGCCAGCCCCTTCAGCGCGAAGACGGCGAAGACGAAGGCCGCGATGGCCCCGACCATCCCCGCGTCGCGCTCCAGGAACACCTGGTTGATGACGTCGCGCATCACCCAGGCGCTGGCCCCGGTACAGGCGGCGACCAGCCCCATGCAGGCAAAGGCGAGCGCATAGCGCCATGCGAACTGGCGCACGTTCTCCAACACCAGACGACGGATCAGGGAGAGCGCGCCATCAGCATCGGAAAACAGCCAGGCTTCGAGACGCTTGCGCATATCGGCCGCCTCCGCGCCCTCCGGGCCTCAGCCCTTCTCCGGCAGGTTCAGTCGGATGTGAAGCTCGCGGAGCTGCTTCGGATAGACGTCGGACGGCGCGCCCATGAGCAGGTCCTGCGCCTGCTGGTTCATCGGGAACAGGCTGACATCGCGCACGTTCTTCGCGCCCACCAGCAGCATGACGATGCGGTCGACGCCGGCGGCCATGCCACCATGCGGCGGCGCGCCATACTGGAAGGCGCGGTAGAGTCCGCCGAAACGCTCCTCGACGTCGGCCTTCGACAGGCCGACCTTCTCGAAGGCCTTGACCATCAGGTCGGGCGACTGGTTACGGATCGAGCCGGACGCGATCTCGTAGCCGTTGCAGACCAGGTCGTACTGGAAGGCGTTGATCGACAGCGGATCCTTGGTCTCCAGCGCCTCGAGCCCGCCCTGCGGCATGGAGAACGGGTTGTGCGCGAACTCGACCTTCTTCTCTTCCTCGTCCCACTCGAAGAACGGGAAGTCGACGATCCAGGCGAGCGCGAAACGGTCGCGGTCGACCAGATCGAGCTCCTCGCCCGCCCGCGTGCGCGCCTTGCCGGCGAAGTCGGAAAACTTCTTCGGATCGCCCGCAACGAAGAAGCAGGCATCGCCCGCGTTCAGGCCGAGCTGGGTGCGGATCGCCTCGGTGCGTTCCGGACCGATGTTCTTGGCAAGCGGACCGGCGCCCTCGACGCTCTCGCCTTCCTCGCGCCAGAAGATGTAGCCCAGGCCCGGCTGGCCCTCGCCCTGCGCCCAGGAGTTCATCCGGTCGCAGAAGGCACGGCTGCCGCCAGTGGGCGCGGGAATGGCCCACACGGCGTTCTTCTCGTCCTCGAGCATGCGCGCGAAGATCTTGAAGCCGGAGCCGGCGAAATGCTCGCTGACGTTCTGCATCTCGATCGGGTTGCGCAGGTCAGGCTTGTCGGAGCCGTATTTCGCGATCGCCTCCGCATGGGGAATGCGCGGGAACGTCTCGCTCACGGGCTTGCCGTTGGCGAACTCCTCGAAGACGCCGCGCATCACCGGCTCCATCGTGGAGAACACGTCGTCCTGCTCGACGAAGCTCATCTCCACGTCGAGCTGGTAGAACTCGCCCGGCAGACGGTCGGCGCGCGGATCCTCGTCGCGGAAGCACGGCGCGATCTGGAAGTAGCGGTCGAAGCCCGACATCATCAGCAGCTGCTTGAACTGCTGCGGCGCCTGTGGCAGCGCATAGAACTTGCCCGGATGCAGCCTGGACGGCACGAGGAAGTCGCGCGCACCTTCCGGCGAGGAGGCCGTCAGGATCGGCGTCTGGAACTCGGTGAAGCCCCCCTCGCCCATGCGGCGACGCATCGAGGCAATGATGCGCGTGCGCGTCATGATGTTCTCGTGCAGCGTCTCGCGGCGCAGATCGAGGAACCGGTAGGTCAGGCGGATATCTTCGGGATAGTCCGGCTCGTTGAAGACCGGCAGCGGCAGCTCGCGCGCCGCGCCGAGAACCTCGATCTCACGGATGAAGATCTCGATCGCGCCTGTCGGCAGCGTCTCGTTGATCGTCTCATCGGTGCGCTTCTTCACGTCGCCGTCGATGCGGACGCACCATTCGGCGCGCACGCTCTCGGCCTGCTTGAACGCCGGCGAATCGGGATCGACCACGCATTGCGTCATGCCGTAATGATCGCGCAGGTCGATGAACAGCAAACCGCCGTGATCGCGCACGCGATGAACCCATCCCGAGAGGCGCGCGGGCTGCCCCACATGGGTTTCGCGCAGTTCTCCGCATGTGTGGCTGCGATAGCGATGCATGTCGTCCTCGATGGCCGGTCAGATACTCAGGAATGCGCGGATTTGCGTCGTCTGAACGGCGAGATGCCGCCAGCCGCCGCATCAGCGGCGCGCCGTGCACAAGCCACGCCGGCGCGACAAAGTCAAGGTCGCGGCACAGTTTGCACCCCCCACCGGCCTGCTCCACCAAGCCCTCCCCGACGGGAATGCCTGCCACGCGGGTTTCGCGGCGCTTTCGTGGCGACAAGCGGGCAAGCATAAGATATATGTCGCGATCACCATGCATATTATCACAAGCACCAAGGACCTCGCCGACGTCTGTCGGCGCCTCGCCACCCATGACTTTGTCGCGGTCGACACTGAGTTCCTCCGCGAAACCACTTTCTGGCCCAAGCTCTGCGTAATCCAGATCGCAAGCATGGATGAAGCCGTGATCGTCGACGCCTTAGCCGACGGTATTGATCTGGAACCCTTCTTCGAGCTCATGCGCGACGAGACGGTGGTGAAGGTGTTCCATGCCGCACGGCAGGACATCGAGATCATCTATCATCTCGGCGGCTTTATCCCGCATCCGGTGTTCGACACTCAGGTCGCGGCGATGGTGTGCGGCTTCGGCGATTCGATCTCCTACGACCAGCTCGTGCACAGGGTCACCGGCGAGCACATCGACAAGTCGTCGCGCTTCACCGACTGGGCCCGCCGGCCGCTCAGCGACAAGCAGCTGGCCTATGCGCTGGCCGATGTGACGCACCTGCGCGACGTCTACCATTTCCTCAAGGCGAACCTCGCCGAACAGGGCCGCTCCCACTGGGTCGGCGACGAAATGGAGATCCTGACGTCGGAAAGCACCTATCGCACCGACCCCGAGAATGCCTGGAAGCGCCTGAAGCTCAGAGTGCGCAAGCCGATCGAGCTTGCCGTGCTGCAGGAGGTCGCCGCCTGGCGCGAGCGCGAGGCGCACCAGCGCGACGTGCCGCGCAACCGCATCATCAAGGACGACGCGATCTATGAGATCGCCGCCCAGCAACCGGCCAACGCCCAGGCACTGGCCGCGCTGCGCACGATCCCACGCGGCTTCGAGCGCTCGCGCACGGCCGAGGATATCCTCGGCGCGGTGAAGCGCGCCCTGGCGATCCCCAAGGAAGAGCTGCCGGAGGTCCCCAAGGGGCGATCGGCGCCGGACGGCTCGGCCGCGGCCGTCGACCTCCTCAAGGTGCTCCTGAAGCTGACCAGCGAGGCCAATGGCGTCGCCGCCAAGGTCATCGCGACGGTGGAGGATCTGGAGAAGATCGCCGCCAGCGACGAGGCGGATGTCGCAGCCCTCACCGGCTGGCGTCGCGAACTCTTCGGCGAGGCGGCTCTCAAGCTGAAACGCGGCGAGATGGCGCTGGCCTTCAACGGCCGGCGTGTCGTCGCCGTCGAACAGGGCGAGCCGGTGGAGGTGATCCAGCCCGCCAAGGACGGCGGCCGCAAGCGCCGCGGCAACAAGCCCAAGGCCGTCGCCACTCAATAGCGCATCACACTCTTCAACGAAAAAAGCAAAGCCCGCCCGGAACATCCTGGCGGGCTTTGCTTTTTACAGATTACGAAAACCCAATTCGAGGCATGGCCACAAAGTTGGCGCCGGAGAAGGAAGGCGTCGGATGAGCCCCGTCGTCAGGGGCGCGGGTCGATGCGGGCCTTGAGGCCAAGAAGCCTGGCGAACTGGTTCGCCCGCTTCGACAGCCTCTCGCCCTGCAGCGCCACGAGTTCTCCGGGCAGGGTCACCACGACCTCGCCCTTGTCGGCGCTCACGTCGATCTGTGGCAGAATGCCTGCGACGGACGCGCTGAGCACCGAGGCTAGCCGCAACGCGCCACCGAGGATGCGGGCGCGGTCCTTGAGACGCGTGTGGGCGAGCTCGCGGATACCGGGTCCGAGGGCGTCTTCCACCAGTCCCTGATGCCGGTAGAAGACGGAGAGTGCCAGATAGGCGCGCCCGGCATGATCGATGCCGACGAAGGCGGCATTGGAAATGATGTTGAGGCTCTGCTCGCCGCGATAGTCGGGATGGGCGCGCCAGCCGATGTCGGAGAGCAGGCAGGCGGCGGCACGCAGGCGACGCTCGTACTCGGTCTCGTCGATGCCAACCGAGGGAAACAGCCGGTCGGTCCAGGCGATCAGTTCCTCGCCGTAGGCGGGCGAGCGCGAGCGAAGGACCGAAAGCTCGCGCGCCGCCTCGACAAGCGGGTCCTGGCGACGCATCTCCTCCGACATGAGATCGTAGAGAAGCCCCTCGCGCAGACCAAGGGCGGAAAGCACCACGCGCGAGGACTTTGTCCGGCGCAGCACCTTTTCCATCACCGCCGCGCCGTAGGGCAGCAGCGCGCGGCGCGCCCGCGACACGACCTCGATCTTGTCGAGACTGTCGGGATCGCGCCGGCTGACAAGCTGGCAGAACTCGATCGCCTCCTCCGCCGGGATGGCGTAATCGTGCATCACATGCAGCGGATAGCCGTTCTGGAAGAGATGCAGCCGACCGAGAGATCGCCAGGTCCCGCCGACGGCGTAGAAGGACTTGCCCGCACCGATGGGAAGCCAATCCACCTCGGCAAGCGCCTGTTCGGCGAGCTTCTGCGCCTTGGCGACCTTGGCCTCGGCTTCTTCCTGCAGGCGAATACCGCCAAGCGGCAATGTCTGGCCGCGTCCGACCGTGTCGTTCTTAAGCTCGACGAGCTCAAGGCTGCCGCCGCCAAGATCGCCGACGATGCCGTCCGGCTTCCAGATGCCGGAGACGATGCCGAGCGCCGCGAGGCGCGCTTCGTCGCGACCCGAAAGCACCCGCACCTTGGCGCGGCAGGTCCGCTCCACCTCATCGATGAAGCCGGCGCCGTTTTCCGAGTCGCGCGTGGCCGCGGTCGCGAGGATATGCAGGTCGACGACGCCGATCTGGTCGCACAACCGGCGAAAGCGCACGAGCGCGTTCAGCGCCAGCGCCGCAGACCCTTCCGAAAGCCGACCGGTCGCGGCAACGCCGCGACCGAGACCAGCCAACACCTTTTCGTTGAAGAGGACCGTCGGCGAACGCGCGTTGCGCTCATAGACGACCAGCCGGATCGAATTCGACCCGATGTCGATGACTGCGATCGGGCCGCTGCCGTTCAGCCGCCCGCGCACCAGTTCATGCGACAGCGCATCAGCCACGCGACACCGGCTCCGAGAACGATTTTGGACTGTTGCTGCGCAGCGACTTGCCCCGCCCGGAAAGAGACGGGTTGGTCATGAAGTACTGGTGGGCGTTGAACGCCTTCTCGCCGCGGCCGGGACGGATCCGTTCGTGTCCGCCATCCGCGAGAAGCCACCAGCTCTGCTGGTTGTCCTTGAGGCTCGCTACCATGATCTGGTCCAGAACCTGTTCGTGCACCGTGGGCGTGCGCAAGGGTGCAAGGGTTTCCACGCGACGGTCGATGTTGCGCGGCATGAGGTCAGCGGACCCGATATAGACGACCGCCTTCGGCGAGGGAAGCCCGTGGCCGTTGCCGAAACAGAAGATGCGGCTGTGCTCGAGGAACCGGCCGACGATGGATTTGGCGCGGATGTTCTGCGAGAGCCCCGGAATTCCGGGCCTGAGGCAGCAGATTCCGCGCACCACCAGTTCGATCTTCACCCCCGCCTGGCTGGCGTCATAAAGCGCGTCGATAATCTGTGGATCGACGAGCGAGTTCATCTTCATCCAGATCTGCGCGGGACGGCCGGCGCGGGCGTGCTCGGCCTCGGCCGCGATCATGTCCATCATGTCGCGACGCAGCGTCACCGGCGAGACCATCATCTGCTTCAGCTCCACCGGCTCGGCATAGCCGGTGATGTAGTTGAAGATCTTGGCCACGTCCTGCCCGATCTCCGCATCGGCGGTAAAATAGGACAGGTCCGTGTAAATCCGCGCCGTGATCGGGTGGTAGTTGCCTGTGCCGATGTGACAGTAGGTGCGCAACTCGCCATGCTCGCGGCGCACCACCATGGACAGTTTGGCGTGGGTCTTCAGTTCCAGGAAACCGAAGACCACCTGCACGCCGGCGCGCTCCAGATCGCGCGCCCAGCGAATGTTCGCCTCCTCGTCGAAGCGCGCCTTGAGCTCGACCAGCGCCGTCACCGACTTGCCGGCCTCCGCCGCCTCCACCAGCGCCTTGACGATGGGCGAGTTGTTGGAGGTGCGATACAGCGTCTGCTTGATGGCGACGACGTCCGGATCCTGGGCCGCCTGGCGCAGGTACTGCACCACGACGTCGAAGGACTCGTAAGGGTGATGGACGACAAGATCCTTCTGCTGGATCGCCGCGAAACAGTCGCCACCATGCTCGCGGATTCGCTCCGGGAATCGCGGCGTGTAAGGCACGAACTTCAGATCGTCGCGGTCGATGGACACGAGCTGCGAGAGATTGTTGAGCGCCAGCAGCCCATCGACGAGGAACACTTCGTCATTGTCGACATGCAGCGCATCGGCGACGAACTCGCGCAGGGACTGCGGCGTCGAATGCTCGATCTCGAGCCGGATCACCGACCCGCGACGGCGGCGTTTCAGCGCGCTTTCGAACAGCCGCACCAGGTCCTCCGCCTCCTCCTCGATCTCCAGGTCGGAGTCGCGAATGACGCGGAACGCGCCGCGGCCGCGGATCTCGTAGCCGGGGAAGAGACGGGAGGTGAACAGGCCAAGCGCGGTCTCGATGGTGATGAACCGCTCGCCCGCCTCGCCGTCGACGCTCGGCAGCCGCACGAAGCGGTCGAGCTGGGAGGGAATGCGCAGCAACGCGGTCATGCCGCGCCCGCCCTTCTGCGGCGCAAGCTCAAGCACCAGGGAGAAGCCGAGATTGGCGATGAAGGGGAACGGGTGCGCCGGATCGATCGCCAGCGGCGTCAGCACCGGGAAAATATGAGCGAGGAAATAGTCTTCCAGCCAGCGCCGGTCGGCCGCCGAAAGATCTGCCTCGTCAATGATGGTGAAGCCGACGGTTGCCAGCAGGCTGCGCATCTCGCGCCAGACGCTTTGCTGTTCGTTCTGCAGCGTCAGCACCGCCGCGGTGACCCGCTCGAGCTGCTCGCCCGGCGTCAGGCCGTCGATGGAGCGCGCACCGAACCCCTCGCGCAGCTGCGCGCGCAGGCCGGCGACACGCACCATGAAGAATTCGTCGAGATTGTTGGCCGAGATCGACAGGAAACGCAGGCGCTCAAGTACCGGATGGGAGGTGTTTTCCGCCTCCTCCAGAACGCGGCGGTTGAACTGCAGCCACGAGATCTCGCGGTTGATGAAACGGCTCGGATGCCCGGCAAGCGCCTCGGCAGCGTCCCCGGTGTTCGGCACCGGCACCGCCTGGGATTTTCCGCTCTGGGCCGCGGTGTCCTTGGTGCTCGTGTCGTTCATTCCTGCCTCCTGCGTCCGGCGCGCCTCGCCGGCTCCACCTGATTTACAACAGCGGCGACCCTATAGGAATGGTTTGACGGATTTGCATCAGTCGCAAGAGAAACACGAACCCGGCTCAGTTCCCTGCACTCATGGTCTCCAGAACCCGTCCGGCGAGCGGGCGCGTGATCCGGCGGCCGGCCGAAAGCGACGCCCTGTCGAGCCGGTCGACGATATCCTGCGCGGCCGCGACCGAGCGTTCCATGCGCACAACCAGAAACTCCACCACCGTCGCGTCGATATCGATCTGCCGGTCGGCGAAGAGCTTCACCAGCACCCGTCGCAACAGGTCGTCGTCCGGCTCCAGAATCTCGACCGGCGTCGCGGCGCGCAGCCGCGAGGCAAGGTCGGGAAGCGTCAGCCCCCAGGATTGAGGCCAGCTTCGCGCGGTGACGAGCAGATATCCGCCAGCATTGCGGACCGCGTTGACCAGATGAAACAGCGCGGTCTCGTCGAAGCCTGCATGGGCATCCTCGACGACGACCGCCCCGGACGCGGCCAGCGCATCGATGTCGGCCGACCCGAGGTCGCGCGCGGCGATCATCGCCGCACCGCTCGCCTCCTGCCAGACATGGGCCAGATGGGTCTTGCCGGAGCCGACCGGCCCAGCCAGCAGCGCGACCGGCGAAGGCCACCGCGGCCAGTCGTCGATCAGTCCGAGCGCCGCCCGGTTCGAGGCCCCGGGCAGGAAATCGTCGCGCCCGAAAGCAGCCTCGTGCGGCAGCACCAGCGGCAGCTGCTCGGCCTGCGCGTCCTTGATCTCACGCATCGTCGTGCTCCATGTGGCCAGCCTCGCTCGCGGGCGGCCCCTCCTGTCCGTCATAGAGCCGGCTCGCCAGATACTGGGACAATGCGAAGCGGGCGAGCACGCCGATGACGGCCGCGGCCGGAACCGCGATCAGCATGCCGACAAAGCCGAAGAGATAGCCGAAGGCGAACAGGGCAAACATCAGCCATACCGGATGCAGGCCGACGTTGGAGCCAACCAGCTTGGGCTGCAGGATATTGCCCTCGAGGAACTGACCGACGGCAAAGACCGCCAAGACGATGGCGATCATCGGCCAGTCCGGCCAGAACTGGACGGCGGCGACGCCGAGCGAAACAAAAAGCCCCATGGTCGCGCCAACATAGGGAATGAAGCTGATAAGCCCGGCACCGATGCCGATCAGCAGGCCGAAGTTGAGCCCGACCGAGACCAGCCCGACGGCATAGAACGTGCCAAGCAGGAAGCAGACGCTGACCTGCCCGCGTACGAAGCCGGCCACCGCCCTGTCCATGTCCCCCGCCAGCCGGCGCACCGTGTCGCGATGCTGGCGCGGCACCCAGCCGTCGACCCGCTCCACCATGCGGTCCCAGTCGAGCAGCAGATAGAAGGCGACGACCGGTGTTACGACGAAGAGCGAAACGACCGACAGCAGCGCCTGCCCGCCGTTCCACAGCGATTTGGCAAAGCTGGCAATCCAGCCGGCGCCCTCGCCGATGAGGCTGCCGACATTGGCCTTCATCTCCTCCCCGCCGGCACCAAAGAAACCGAGAACCCGGTCGCCGAGATTGTTGGTGACCAGCGTCTGGAGCGAGTTGACCAGGCCCGGAAAGGCATCGAGAAAGGCGGAAAGCTGGTTGCCGAGCATGGGCAGCAGCAGCAGCAGCACGACGATGAACGCGATGACGAAGCTCGTCAGAATGAGGATCGTTGCGGCAAGTCGCGGCAGGCCGAAGGTTTCCAGCCGGTCGGCCACCGGGTCGAGCAGATAGGCGAGCGCCATGCCGGCGACGAAGGGCAGCAGGATCGGGCTGAACAGATAAACAAAGAGGGCAAAGGCAAGGAACGACCCCAGCCAGAAATAGATCTGTCTTTGCAAGGTCACGTTCGGCTCTCCCCAGATCGGAGCATACGGGCGGTGTGCGGCCGCGAGAACCGCAGCGTTCCGCGCCTTTTTCCCTTGTGCAGATACGCAGGGCCGCCGCCGGGCGTCAAGGCGGCCAGCTCCGGTCTTGCCCGCTATCCCTCGTCGACGCCCCCCATCCCCCGCCGGGCGCGCTATTGTGCATCGCGGCGCGGTTTCGCTTGCATTCCGCACTTTCTGTGTTTGTATGCGCGCGCCTTGTGAACGGGATTTTCGGAGACACAGAATATGAGCGCCGCAAGCCAGCCGCCAAGCAATGGTCTGAGCTACGTAGACGCCGGGGTCGACATCGACGCCGGCAACGAACTGGTGCGGCGGATCAAGCCCTTCGTCAAGGCAACGGCCCGTTCCGGCGCCGACAGCGAGATCGGCGGCTTCGGCGGCCTGTTCGACCTGAAGGCGGCCGGCTTCTCCGATCCGGTTCTCGTCGCCGCGAATGATGGCGTCGGCACCAAGCTCAAGATCGCCATCGACAGCGGCGCGCACGCGACCGTCGGCATCGATCTCGTGGCCATGTGCGTCAACGACCTGGTCGTTCAGGGTGCGGAACCCCTCTTCTTTCTCGACTACTACGCCTGCGGCGCGCTCGACGTGGACATCGCCGCAGACGTGGTCAGCGGCATTGCCGAGGGATGCCGCATCGCCGGCTGCGCGCTGATCGGCGGCGAGACCGCAGAAATGCCCGGCATGTACCGCAAGGGCGACTACGATCTTGCCGGGTTTGCCGTGGGCGCGGCCGAGCGCGGCACCCTGCTTCCCAGCGCCGATGTCGGGCCGGGCGACGTGCTGCTGGCGCTCGCCTCCTCCGGCGTTCACTCCAACGGGTTCTCGCTGGTGCGCAAGATCGTCGAGGCCTCCGGTCTCGACTGGTCGGCGCCGGCTCCCTTCGCACAGGGCATGACACTCGGCGAGGCGCTGATGACGCCGACACGCATCTACGTGAAGCCGCTTCTTGCCGCCATCGCCGCAACCGGTGGCGGCATCAAGGCGCTTGCCCATATCACCGGCGGTGGCCTGCCGGAGAACCTGCCGCGCGTGCTGCCCGAAGGCCTTGCCGCGCGCATCGACCTTTCGGCCATCGCCGTGCCGCCGGTGTTCGGCTGGCTCGCGAAGACCGGCGGCGTCGTCCAGTCCGAAATGCTGCGCACCTTCAACTGCGGCGCCGGCATGGTGATTGCGGTCGATGCGGCCGCCGCCGATGCGGTGAGCGCCGCGCTCGCCGAGGCCGGCGAAACCGTCACCCGTATCGGCGCGCTCGAGGCCCGCGACGGCGAGGCGGTGATCTTCGACGGGACGCTGGCGCTGTGAGCGTACCCGCCGTGCGCCGGCGCACCGCCATTCTCGTTTCCGGTCGCGGCTCCAACATGACAGCCCTGCTCGAAGCCGCCGCCGATCCGGCCTACCCGGCCGAAATCTCCATCGTCATTGCCAACAAGCCCGGCGCGCCGGCACTGGAAAAGGCAGCAGCCGCGGGCGTCGCGACCGCGACCGTCGACCACCGCGGCCATGGCGGGCGTCAGCGCTTCGAGGAGCTGCTCGACGAAGAGCTGCGCTCCCGCGATGTGGAACTCGTCGTTCTCGCCGGCTTCATGCGCATCCTGACCCCCTGGTTCGTGGAGCGCTGGAACGACCGGCTGATCAACATCCATCCGGCGTTGCTGCCCTCCTTCAAGGGGCTCGACACCCATGCCCGCGCGCTGGCCGAGGGCTGCAAGCTGCATGGCGCGACGGTGCATTTCGTGCGCCCGGAGATGGATGACGGCCCGATCATCGCCCAGGGCGCGATCGCCGTGCGCGACGACGACACGGAAGAGACGCTTGCCGCCCGCGTGCTTGGCGTCGAACACGCGCTCTATCCACGGGCGCTTGCCCTGGTGGCCTCCGGCGAGCTTCGCGTCGAGGGCATGCGCGTGCTGCGAACCTCCGGCACGGCGGCGGATCCCGCGCCGCTTCTCGTTCCCGGCGACTGACCCAGGCACCACGTATCGCCGCATCGCGTGATACGTTCAGCCTTCCGCCACCTCCCGCTCCGCCGTTTCCTCCCGCGCCGTCGCCATCTCCCTGGACCACCAGTCGCGGTAGAGCCAGCTTCGCGCGCGCGGCGGTCGCGCATCGAGAAACTCCAGCTCCAGAATGCGGTCGCTGCGAAAATTGCGGTAGGCCTTGCGCAGCTCGCACCAGGCGGCGAGCACACGGGCGCGGTCGAAGAAGGCGAGCACGATCGGCCAGACCACCCGCCGCTCCGGGGCGCGCCCCGGGACCTGATACAGGATCTCGATCTTTCGTCCGCACCGCAGCGCCTCGCGCAGGCGCGCCAGCTCGATCCGCTCAGGCGGCAGGGAGGCGGCGGAGGGCGCGTAAAGCGGCGCATCGAGAAACCCGTCGCGCAGCGCCTCCGGCAGCACCGCGGCGATCTTGGCGACGGCATCACGCGCTGTCAGTGCAATGGCCGCATCCCCCCGCCCCTGAGCCATGCGCAGTCCGAGCATGACGATCTCGAGCTCCTCCGCCGTGAACATCAACGGCGGCATGTCGTAGCCGTCCTCGAGCACATAGCCGATTCCGGCCTCTCCGCGCAGCGGCACCCCGGTCGACTGGAGCGCGGCAATGTCGCGATAGACCGTGCGCAGCGAAACCTCGAGTTCGCCGGCGATGGCCGCGCCGCTGACCGGCCCGCGCGCGCGGCGGATGACCTGAAGGATCTGAAGAAGTCTGTCGGCGCGGCGCACTATCCCTCTCCCGCATGGCCTTCCATGCTGACAATATGCTGTCAGGAGCGGTGCGCTACAAGCATTCCGTCAACAACCGGAGGCAAACTTCGCCATGCTCGAACTCGTCGATTTTCCCACGTCGCAAGGCATCCGCAGCCTCTCGCCATTCGGCTACAAGGCTGAGGCGCTCGTGGCCATGACCGGGAAGGATTACCGCAAGATCCCGCCGGATCCCGCGCTGATGCCGCATGGCAAGGTGCCGGTCCTGCGCGATGGCGATGAGATCGTTCCCGACAGCTCGCTGATCCAGCGTCATCTGGAAAAGCACCACGGTCTCGCGGTCGACGCCCGCCTGACCGGCCAGGAACGCGCCGTAGCGGAAGCCTTTCGACGGATGAGCGAGGAGCATCTGCGCTGGGTGCTCGTCTATTCGCGCTGGATCGACCCGGCAAGCGAGGAGGTCATGATCTCGGCGGCCTTCGGCGCTCTGCCCGAGGAGGCCGGCCGCAAGACCGTTCTCGATATTCGAGGACAGGTGACAGGCTATCTCCACACCCAGGGACTGGGGCGGCATGCGCGCGAAGATATCTACCGCTTCGGCGCCGACGATCTCGACGCCATCGCGGCCTGGCTCGATGACAAGCCGTTCCTGATGGGCGACAGCCCGACGAGCGTCGACGCCGCCGTGGTCGGCGTGCTCTACGCGATCCTCGCCTGCGCCAGCGACACGCCCCTCTTCGCCTATGCGCGGGCGCTCCAGACGCTGCCGGCCTATGTCGTGCGCTTCGAAAGGGCGGTCTTCGGCGACAAGGCCAAGATCCCCGCCGACCTCATCGGGATGGCGGAAATCGCGGCCTGAGTTCGCCGGCGCCTCAGGCCTTCTCCACCTTGATGGCGGTGTCGTGGAACGCGGCGCCCCCGAAGGGGGCGATGGCGTCCGCCCCCGTCAGCGTGTTGATGCCGCGCCCGTCCGGATAGGCATCGTTCGGCCAGATGCCCTCGGCGATGACGACGCCGGGCTTCAGTCCCTCGACATGTCTGGCGTGCAGCGTAACGGCGCCACGCCGGTTGGCGATGCGCACGAGGTCGCCGTCGCCGATGGCAAGGCGCGCGGCATCCGCCGGCGAGATCATCAGTTCCGGCCTCCCCTCCTTGTCGCGCGAACCGGCCGTCTCGTTGAAGGTCGAGTTCAGGAAGGAGCGCGCCGGCGCCGTCACCAGACGGAAGGGATGCGTCTCGTCGGCCGCCTCCGTCACCTCCCAGTAGTCGGGCAGCGCCGGGATCTCGGCATGGGGGCCCATCAACCCGTCGTTGGGGGCGGGAACCGCCGGCCACTCGGGGCGGAAACGGAACTTGCCGTCGGGCCAGGCGAAACCGTCGAGATAATGCGCCTTGCGGAAGTTCGGCTGGCAATCGATCCAGCGGTCGCGCTCCAACTGCTCCAGGGAGCCGAAGTTCGAGGCCTTCAACATCCAGTCGATGTGTTCGCGCGCGTCCATTGCGAAGCCGGGATGCTCCGCGGCTCCCACGCGTCGTGCGATTTCGTTGAGAACGTAAAGGTTCTCGCGCGTTTCGCCTGGCCCTTCGGTAAGCTTGGGACCCAGCACGATATACTGATGCCCGCCACCCTTGTAGACGTCGTCATGCTCCAGGAACTGGGTCGCGGGGAGCACGATGTCGGCCATCCGCGCGGTCTCGGTCATGAACTGTTCGTGCACGCAGACGAAGAGATCCCCGCGCGCGAAGCCCTGCTTCACCAGCTCCTGTTCGGGAGCGACCGAAACCGGATTGGTGTTCTGGATCAGCATCGCCGTGACCGGCGGTCCGTGGCGCAAGGCATCAGCATCGGCGGTGAGAACGCGGCCGATCTTGCTCTGGTCGAGAAGCCGCGTCGTCGGATCGATCAGGCTCGTTCCCTCGATCATCGACTTGTCGAGCGTGTAGATCGCGCCGTTGTTGTGGAAGGCGCCACCGCCCTCGTGCTGCCAGGCGCCGGTCACAGCCGCGATGCAGGAGGCGGCGTGCATCGAGATCGTGCCGTTGCGCGAACGCGTGAAACCATAGCCGAGCCGAAAGAAGGTCTTCGGCGTACGCCCGACCATTGCCGCGAAGGTCTCGATTTCCTCGACCGAAAGGCCGGTGATGGCCGCCGCCCATTGCGGTGGGCGGTTCGCCACATGGGCTTCCAGATCGTCCGGGCAGTCGGTGAACGCCGCCAGATAGGCGCGATCGGCATGGCCGTCGCGGAACAGAACATGCATGACGGCGCAGGCAAGCGCGGCGTCAGTGCCCGGCTTCAGCACCAGTCCCAGGTCCGCCTGCTTCACGGTTTGCGTCGGATAGACGTCGATGGCGACGATCTTCGCCCCGCGCGTCTTGCGCGCGGTGATGGCGTGGGTCATCACGTTGACCTGCGTGGAGACAGCGTTGGTGCCCCAGATGACGACAAGATCCGACAGCGCGATCTCACGTGGGTCGGGGCCGGCGAGTTTTCCCGTTCCCGCGATGTACCCGGTCCAGGCCGGATTGGTGCAGATCGTGTCGAACTGGCGCGAATAGCCCTTGGCGTGGCGCAGCCGGTGGATGCTGTCGCGCTGCACCAGTCCCATCGTCCCGGCATAGTGATACGGCCAGACCGTCTCCGCCCCATGCGCGGCCTCGGCCTTGAGAAAGGCCTCGGCAACAATATCGAGCGCATCCTCCCAGGAAACCGGCTCGAAGCGCCCCTCCCCCTTCGCGCCAACCCGGCGCAGCGGACGCGTCAACCGGTCCGGATGATAGAGGCGATCAGCGTAGCGGGCCACCTTGGCGCAGATGACGCCAGCCGTATAGGCGTTCTCTCGCGCCCCCCGCAGCCGGCCGATCCGTCCGTCGGGCCCGACCTCCACATCGAGCGCGCAGGTCGAGGGGCAGTCATGCGGGCAGACGGAAGCCTTGAGAACGGGTGCGTTCATGCGTCACTCTATGGTCGGAACGGGCGGTAGGACCGGAACGGACAGTACACGCCTCAGGCAAAGCCGGAGGCACCGGGCGGGCGGCAAAGGTTGACCGGAGCCTGCCGCCTGTCAAGCGCCGCACAAACGAAGAAGCCGGCCACAAGGGCCGGCTTCAGCAGTGTCTTGCGAAGGATCGGCGTCAATCAGCCGACGATCTCGGTCGCGGAAAACCAGTAGGAGATCTCCTCGGCGGCCGTCTCCGGAGCGTCGGAGCCGTGCACGGAGTTCTCGCCGATGGAGAGCGCGTGGCTCTTGCGGATGGTGCCCTCGGCAGCATCCGCCGGGTTCGTGGCGCCCATGACTTCGCGGTTACGGGCAATCGCGTTCTCGCCCTCGAGAACCTGGACCACGGTCGGGCCGGAGGTCATGGTGTCAACGAGCTCGCCGAAGAACGGACGCTCCTTGTGGACCGCGTAGAAGCCCTCGGCCTCGCGGCGCGACATCCACACGCGCTTGGAAGCGACGACGCGCAGGCCGGCCTCCTCGAGCATCGCCGTGATGGCGCCGGTAAGGTTGCGCTTGGTGGCATCCGGCTTGATCATCGAAAAGGTGCGTTCGATCGCCATTGTTGTTCAATCCCGTTGTTGTCGATGCGCGGTTATCGTCAATGCGCGTTCGCAGCGCACGCGCGCAAATCGGCGGCCGGACCTCGCGATCCTCAGCCGCCGGCTTCGTGAAACTTCTCCGGCCCTCGCCGGCGCGCCTAGCGTATAGCGGGGCTCACGTTCCCCCGCAAGATCGCAACCGGCCATTTCCCGCCGATTTCTGCCGAACCGCACACGTCCGGCCACTGCGAAACGAAGCCGGCTAGGCAGCCTTCACAGCGCGCGCGTGCCCGTCGTAGAGATCGAGGCAGCGCTCGAACCACTGTCCGATCGGGCTTTCCGGATCGATCAGGCTGAACGGGCTCGCCACCCGCGCCCACTGCAAGGTGCCGAAAAGCAGGTAATCGGTGTACATCGGCGCCGCGCCGCCGATGAAGGGCTGGCTCTTGAGCATGAGATGCATCGGCAGCAAAGCGGTGGCCAGGTCTGCAAGCCGGTCCTCGCGCCCTTCCTGCGCGGCCTCGAGCGTCTTGCCCAGGCGCGGCTCGCGCGATGCCCGGAAGTAGGCCTGGTCCTCCGGCGCGAGGATGTCATGGATATCCTTGACGATCATCTGCACGATCCGGCTCGAGATAGCGGCGTTCGCCCAGCTCTCGATGAGCTTCGCCGCCGCGCGCCCGCCGTCGCCGCCGAACAGCGATGGCCGATCCGGATAGGCATCCTCGAGATGGCAGGCAATGGCCCAGCTGTCGCAGATCGTCCTGTCGCCGTCGACGAGGATGGGGACGGTCTTGCCCGCCTCCGGTGCGATCCGCGCAATGCTGGTGAAGGGCGTCGGGCGGCGCTCAAACTCCAGCCCCTTGTGAAGCAGCGCCATGCGCGCACGCCAGGCAAAAGGACTGAAGCAGCGCTCGGCTTCGGCCCCGCAGAGTTCATAAAGGATACGGCTCACGTCAGGCTCCCGATTGTAGGTCTCGGCTTTGGTGGGACAGCCTATCTGCGCGAACATCATACGCCAAGGCGCGACCGCTCGGTCTCCGCCACGGCACACGAAGAGTTCAATGCTGACAACCTGAGATTTTAATTGCGGAAATAAGTATAATCACAGATTGCGATCATTCTAAATTGCCTCAACGGCAAGTGGCAATTTCAAGGCAATTACCGCCCGAATTTACATTCATTTCAGAGGTTCACGCGCTGATGGAGGCATCGCTTGGTTCCAGAGGTCGCTTTCCGCCATGTCCATCAAACAGAAAATGCTCGTGCTGGTTGCCGGCGCGCTTGCAGCCCTGCTGCTTGTCGTCGGTGTCCAGACCTACACATTCTACACCTCCATGATGGAGGCGCGCCGCGACCTGGTCAGAACCCAGGTCGAAACCGCGCTCAGCCTCATCAAGAAGGTCGCAGCCGACGCCGAGGCCGGCAAGATTTCTGTTGCCGATGCTCAGGAGAGCCTGCGCAACTCCCTGCGGCAGATGCGCTACAACGGCAGCGACTACTTCATCGTGATCGATTCAAACTCGGCTCGGCAGGGGGCGGTCATCGTCCATCCGAGCCCGCAGGTCGAGGGCAAGAACCTGTGGACCTCGAAGGACGCCAACGGCATCGAGTTCGTCGTCGGCCAGGTCGAGGCGGCACGGCGCGGCGGCGGTTACACCGAGTTCGAGTTCCCCCGCCTGGGCGAGAGCGAGCCGGCACCCAAGGTGAGCTACACCGCCAGATACGCTCCCTGGGACTGGGCGATCTCCTCCGCGCTCTACGTCGATGACGTCGACAGCGCCTTCTACTCGCAGATGATCTCCACCGCGCTCTGGGTTGTTCCCCTGATCCTGCTGATCGCGGGTGCAGCGCTCTATCTGGCCAACAGCATCTCGCGTCCCATCGCCGCGATCACCGACGCCATGCGCCACCTCGCCGAGGGCGACCTCTCCGTCGCCGTGCCCGGCGCCGGCCGCAAGGACGAGATCGGCCAGATGGCCGACGCCACAGAGATCTTCCGCGATGGTATGCTGCGTGCTCAGGACCTCTCCGCATCCCAGGTCCAGGAGCAGCGCATCCGAGAGGACCGCGCCCGTCGCATCGAGGAGATGACACGCCGCTTCGACGAGAGCGCAACATCCCTCCTCGCTGCCGTCACCTCCTCCGCCGACACCATGGAGCACAACGCCCGCTCCATGGCCGATATCGCCGAAGGCACCAACGCAAGCTCCGCCACCGTCGCCACCGCGGCGCAGCAGGCGGCCGCAAACGTTCAGACCGTCGCCTCCGCGACCGAGGAACTCTCCTCCTCCATCTCCGAGATCAGCTCCCAGGTCTCCAAGTCCTCCCAGATCGCCTCCCAGGCCGTCGGCGAGGCACAAAGGACCGACAGCCAGATCCAGGGTCTGGCCGATGCAGCGGAGAAGATCGGGCAGGTCGTCAGCATGATCGCCGCCATCGCCGAGCAGACCAACCTGCTGGCGCTGAACGCGACCATCGAGGCGGCACGCGCCGGCGACGCGGGACGCGGCTTCGCCGTCGTCGCCGCCGAGGTCAAGGAGCTCGCCTCCCAGACCTCCAAGGCGACCGAGGAGATCACCTCCCAGATCTCCGCCATCCAGAACGAGACGCAGGTCGCCGTCAGCGCCGTTCAGTCCATCGGCAAGACCGTCGAGGAGATGAACGCCATCGCCGCAGCCATCGCCGCAGCCGTCGAGCAGCAGGGCGCGGCAACCGGCGAGATCGCACGCAACGTCGAGGAAGCCTCGCGCGGCACGCAGGAAGTCACCGAGAACATCCTCGGCGTCTCCCACGCAGCCGGTGAGACCAAGACCGCAGCCGGCGACGTGACAACCGCAGCCGCAGCCGTCAACCGCGATGCGACCGCCCTCAAGCGGGAGGTGGAGAGCTTCCTCACCGGCGTCCGCGCCGCCTGAAGCTTCCCCCTTCCTTGCAAGAACAAAACGCCGCCGAAGCAAAACGCTCCGGCGGCGTTTTTCGTTGGTGGAACCAAAACTCCACCCGCTCTCATGCGTGGGGCATCAACGGCAGCCGCCCGTGCATTTCCGTGAGCGGCAGCGGCGCCACGACGGAAATCGAAAATTTTACTTCTCCTGACGCGATTCCTCTCGAAATCCATAGCCTTTTTTACGGATACTTCAAATATTTGGCCTCAAATCCAGCTACCGTGGATCGAGAGGCAACAGCCGGTCATGACTATCAAACAAAAAATGCTTGTCCTTGTTGCAGGAGCGCTGGCCGCCCTGCTTCTCGTGGTCGGCATCCAGACCTACTCCGTTTTCAACACGCTGATGAAGGACCGTCGCGCTCTGATACAGAGCCAGGTCGAGTCCGCCTACAGCATCGTCGAGTCACTCGCCAAGGAAGTCGATGCCGGCAAGATGACGACCGACGAAGCCAAGGAGCGCGCGCGACTGACGATTCGCTCGATCCGCTTCAATGGCGGCGACTACGTCTTCGCCCATGACTACGACCAGTCGAACTACGCCAATACGATCGTTCACCCGAACGACAAGGTCGAGGGTGAAAACAGCTACAAGAAGGATCCGGTGAAGAGCGCCTACATCAAGACGTTCATCGACAACGCCATCAAGGGCGGTGGTTTCACCGACTACGATTATCCGCGCCTCGGCGAGACCGACCCCTCCCCGAAAATCGGCTACTCGAAGGCATTCACGCCGTGGAAATGGTCGATCACCTCCGCGCTCTACATCGATGACATCTACGACGAGTTCCGCTCTTCGGCGATCAAGACCGTCCTCTGGGTTGTTCCGCTGATCCTGCTGATCGCGGGTGCAGCGCTCTATCTGGCCAACAGCATCTCGCGTCCCATCGCCGCGATCACCGACGCCATGCGCCACCTCGCCGAGGGCGACCTCTCCGTCGCCGTGCCCGGCGCCGGCCGCAAGGACGAGATCGGCCAGATGGCCGACGCCACAGAGATCTTCCGCGATGGCATGCTGCGTGCTCAGGACCTCTCCGCATCCCAGGTCCAGGAGCAGCGCATCCGAGAGGACCGCGCCCGTCGCATCGAGGAGATGACACGCCGCTTTGACGAGAGCGCAACATCCCTCCTCGCTGCCGTCACCTCCTCCGCCGACACCATGGAGCACAACGCCCGCTCCATGGCCGATATCGCCGAAGGCACCAACGCAAGCTCCGCCACCGTCGCCACCGCGGCGCAGCAGGCGGCCGCAAACGTTCAGACCGTCGCCTCCGCGACCGAGGAACTCTCCTCCTCCATCTCCGAGATCAGCTCCCAGGTCTCCAAGTCCTCCCAGATCGCCTCTCAGGCCGTCGGCGAGGCACAAAGGACCGACAGCCAGATCCAGGGGCTGGCCGATGCAGCGGAGAAGATCGGGCAGGTTGTCAGCATGATCGCCGCCATCGCCGAGCAGACCAACCTGCTGGCGCTGAACGCGACCATCGAGGCGGCTCGCGCCGGCGACGCGGGACGCGGCTTCGCCGTCGTCGCCGCCGAGGTCAAGGAGCTCGCCTCCCAGACCTCCAAGGCGACAGAGGAGATCACCTCCCAGATCTCCGCCATCCAGAACGAGACGCAGGTCGCCGTCAGCGCCGTTCAGTCCATCGGCAAGACCGTCGAGGAAATGAACGCCATCGCCGCAGCCATCGCCGCAGCCGTCGAGCAGCAGGGCGCGGCAACCGGCGAGATCGCACGCAACGTCGAGGAAGCCTCGCGCGGCACGCAGGAAGTCACCGAGAACATCCTCGGCGTCTCCCATGCAGCCGGTGAGACCAAGACCGCAGCCGGCGACGTGACAACCGCAGCCGCAGCCGTCAACCGCGATGCGACCGCCCTCAAGCGGGAGGTGGAGAGCTTCCTCACCGGCGTCCGCGCCGCCTGAAGCTTCCCCCTTCCTTGCAAGAACAAAACGCCGCCGGGGCAAAACGCTCCGGCGGCGTTTTCGTTGGCGACCGTGCCCGCGGCGGCCTTTGCATGTCCTACCCCGGCTTTGCCACAATCAGGCAATTGCCCCTCGCGCGCCGCCACCTGGCGCGCTATCACTGACATCCCACCCGCTTTTTCTTCCACATCGCACGAGGATCGATATGACGCTGTCGTCAGAGGAGCTGCTTGCCGGTTTGCTGGACTGGGTACGCATCGAAACACACACGCCGGACACCGCCGGACTGAACAGTCTTATGGATCTGGTCGAGAGCCAGGCACGCGCCTTCGGCGCCACCTGCGAGCGCTTTCCCGGCGTCGACGGGCACGGCGATCATCTGCTCGTATCCTCGCCCTGGGGCGATCATTCCAAGCCCGGCGTGCTGCTCCTCAGCCACCTCGACACCGTTCACCCGAAGGGCACAATCGACAAGGATCTGCCGATCCGCATCGAGGGCGACAAGTGCTTCGGCCCCGGCATCTGCGACATGAAGGGCGGCGCCTACAACGGGCTTGCCGCCATGCGTGCTATCGCCGCCTCCGGCGTGACACCGCCGCTCGCCGCACGCATTCTCTTCACCTCCGATGAGGAGGTCGGCAGCCCGACCTCACGCGCGCTGATCGAGAAGATCGGCGACTGGGCGAAATACGCGCTCGTCACCGAACCGGCGCGCAACGGCGGCCACATCGTCACCGCCCGCAAGGGCGTCGGCCGCTTCACGCTCAAGGTCGAGGGCCGACCCTCCCACGCCGGCGCCCGCCATTGGCAGGGCCGCAGCGCGGTTACCGAGCTCGCCCACCAGATCATCGCGCTGGAGGCAATGACGGACTATGACCGCGAGATCACCGTCAACGTCGGCCAGATCACCGGCGGTACAGGCACCAACGTCGTGCCGCAGTTCGCCTCCGCCGAGATCGACCTGCGCGTGCCGACCCTGGCCGCCGCGGACGAAATGGTCGCCCGCATCTCCGGCCTGACGCCGAAGACGCCCGACACGAAACTGATCGTCACCGGCGGTATGAACCGTCCGCCCTTCGAGCAGACGGCGGCAGGCAAGGACCTCTTCGACCGCGCCGAAGTGCTGGCCAGGGAAATTGGTTTCGAGCTTGTCGGAGAGAAGACGGGCGGTGGCTCCGACGGCAACTTCATCGCCCAGAAGGTCGCAACGCTGGATGGCCTCGGCCCGGACGGCGACGATGTGCATACGCTCAACGAGCACATCCTTGTGTCGACGCTGGCGCCCCGCATGCAGCTCCTGAAGCGCCTGATGGAAACGCTCGTCTGATCCTTCCGGTCCGTTCGCCGGGCATGAAAAAAGGCAGGGACGGTGCGCCGCCCCTACCTTTCTCTTTGTCCCGCGCCGTTTTCTCAGGCGTGGTCCGGCAGACGTTTTTCGTCAGCGCCGAAATAGTGCAGGTCCGAGACCGCGCAGGTGAGGTGAAGCCGCGCGCCCTTCTCCGGAATGGCCTCACTCGCCGGGATCCGCGCGATCATCCGCTCGCCGTCGTCGAGACGCAGATGAATGAGCGTCTCCGCACCGAGCGCCTCGGCGATCACGACCTCGCCCGAGAGCACCGCATCCGCTTCCCCGCAAAATGCCAGATGCTCGGGCCGTACGCCGACCGTCACCGCCCCCTTGGAGGGGTCCGCCGTCTCTGCCACCGCCTTCAGCAGACCGTTCTCGCGCAGCCGCTCGACTGACAGGAAGTTCATCGGCGGCGAGCCGATGAAGCTGCCGACAAAGACGCTCGCTGGCTTCTGATAGACCTGAAGCGGCGTGCCGACCTGTTCGGCGATACCACCGTTCATGACAATGATGCGGTCGGCCATGGTCATCGCCTCGACCTGGTCGTGCGTCACATAGAGCGAGGTCACGCCGAGCCGTGCCTGCAAGGTCTTGATTTCGACGCGCATCTGCACCCTGAGCTTGGCGTCGAGGTTCGACAGCGGTTCGTCGAACAGGAACACCGACGGCTTGCGCACGATGGCCCGCCCCATGGCGACACGCTGACGCTGACCGCCCGAAAGCGCGCGCGGCTTGCGCTCCAGATAGGGCTCCAGCTCCAGCATCTTGGCCGCCGTAGCGACCCGGTCGGCTATCTCCGCCTTGGGAAGGCCTGCGATTTTCAGCCCGTAGGCCATGTTGTCGAAGACGCTCATATGCGGATAGAGCGCGTAATTCTGGAACACCATCGCGATGTCGCGCTCGCGCGGCTCCAGCGCGTTGACGACGCGATCGCCAATGCGGATCTCGCCGGAGGTGACCGTCTCGAGTCCCGCGACCATGCGCAGGAGCGTGGACTTGCCGCAGCCGGAAGGGCCGACGATGACGATCAGTTCGCCGTCGGCGATCTCTGCATCGACCCCGTGAATGACTTCCATCGGGCCATAGGACTTGCGGACTTTGGAAAAGGCGATTTGTGCCATGGCTCGTTATTTCTCGCTTTCCACGAGGCCCTTCACGAAGAGCCTCTGCATGAACACGACGACAGCGACCGGCGGCAGCATGGCGAGCAGCGTGGTCGCCATGATCACGGGCCAGTCCGCAATGTCGTCACCGGAGGGGAACATCTGCTTGATGCCCATGACGATGGTGTTCATCTCCGGCTTTGTGGTGATGAGGAGCGGCCAGAGGTATTGGTTCCAGCCATAAAGGAACATGATGACGAAGAGCGCCGCGATGTTCGTGCGCGACATCGGCACCAGGATGTCGACGAAAAAGCGGATGGGCCCTGCCCCGTCGACACGCGCCGCCTCGACCAGTTCGTCCGGTACGGTCATGAAGAACTGGCGGAACAGAAAGGTTGCCGTCGCCGAGGCGATGAGCGGCAGGATCAGTCCGCCATAGGTGTTCAGCATGCCGAACCCGGCCACGACCTCATAGGTCGGGACGATACGCACCTCGACCGGCAACATCAGCGTCAGGAAGATGAGCCAGAAGAACGCCATCCGGAACGGGAAGCGGAAATAGACGATCGCGTAGGCCGACAGGATCGAAATCGAGATCTTGCCGACGGTGATGCCGATCGCCATCACGAAGGAATTGAAGAGCATTGTCAGCACGGGCGCGTTCACGCCCTGCGTCAGCGCCTTTGCGTAGTTCTCGAAGAAATGCCCGCCCGGCAGCAACGGCATGGGCGGACGCGCGATTTCGGGCTGCGTCACCGTCGAGGCCACGAAGGCCAGATAGATCGGGAAGCAGATGAGGAGGATGCCGGCAATAAGCCCAATATGCGTGAGCCAGGTGCTGACACCGCGTTTCTCGACCATGCCGCTCATCAGTAGTGCACCTTGCGTTCGACATACCGGAACTGGACGATCGTCAGGATTCCGACCAGGAACAGCAGGATCACCGACTGCGCCGCCGACGACCCGAGATCCTGGCCGACGAAGCCGTCCGAATAGACCTTGTAGACAAGGATCGTCGTCGCCTGCTGCGGCCCGCCGGCAGTGATCGTGTGGATCACGCCAAAGGTCTCGAAGAAGGCGTAGACGACGTTGACGACGAGCAGGAAGAAGGTCGTCGGCGAAAGAAGCGGGAAGACGATGGTCCAGAACCGCCGCCAGAAACTCGCCCCGTCGATGGCCGCCGCCTCGATGACGCTCTTTGGGATCGCCTGAAGCCCGGCCAGGAAGAACAGGAAGTTGTAGCTGATCTGCCGCCAGGCCGAGGCGACCACCACAAGTCCCATCGCCTCGCCGTCGTTGAGGACGTGATTCCAGTCGTAGCCGATCGCGTTCAGATACCAGGCAACGAGGCCGACGTTCGGGTTGAACATGAACAGCCACAGCACGCCGGCGACGGCGGGGGCGATCGCATAGGGCCAGACCAGCAATGACTTGTAGAGCGTCGCCCCCTTGATGACGCGATCCGCCATCACCGCCAGCCAGAGCGCGGCTCCCATCGAAAGCAGCGTCACCAGCGTCGAGAAGATCACCGTCGTCTTGAAGGAGGCGAGATAATAGGGATCGCTCAGCAGGAACTCGAAGTTCCCGAAACCGACGAACTGGGTGCTGAGGCCGAAGGGGTCGGGAATGAACGCCGACTGATAGATGGCCTGCCCGGCCGGCCAGAAGAAGAAGACCAGCGTCACTGCGATCTGCGGCGCGAGCAGCAGGTAGGGCAGCAGCCGGTCGTTGAAGACGACGCGCTTTTGCATCGGCGGCTCACGATCAGGCGTTGAAACGGAAACGAGACAGGCAGGGCCGCCGGTTTACCCGACCTTCCTGCCTGCCACTGGCGCGGGCGCAATGCCCGCGCCGCTCATGTGCAAAAGGTCAGCGGTTGGCCTGCTCGAAGCGACGCAGCAGCTTGTTGCCACGCTCCACCGCGTTGTCGAGCGCTGCCTGCGCGTCCTTGTCGCCCGACCACACAGCCTCGAGCTCCTCGTCGATGATGCCGCGGATCTGGTCGAAGTTGCCGAGCCGGATGCCCTTGGAGTTCGGCGTCGGCGCCTTGCCCGTCATCTGGATGACGGCAACATCGGTGCCCGGGTTCTCCTTGTAGAAGCCGGCAGCCTTGGTCTGCTCGTAGGCAGCCATCGTGATCGGCAGGTAGCCGGTATCCTGATGCCACTTCGCCTGAATGTCGGCGGAGGACAGGAAGTTCAGGAACTGCGCGACACCCGGATACTCGGTCGCATCATGGCCGGACATGACCCACAGCGAGGCGCCGCCGATGATGGTGTTCTGCGGAGCGCCCTCGACGTTGTCCCAATAGGGAAGCGGGCGAATGTCAAAAGCGAACTCTGCTTCGGACTTCACACCGGCGTAACCGGCCGAGGATTCGGTGAACATGGCGCATTCGCCGGAGCGGAAGCGCGCGCCGCCCTCGTTGCGGCGACCGGAGTAGACAAACTGGCCGTTCTTGGCCCACTCACCCATCTTGCCGATATGCGCAACCTGCACCGGGCCGTTGAACTCGAGCTTGGCGTCGAAGCCGGCAAAGCCGTTCTCCTGCGAAGCGAAGGGTACATTGTGGTAGGCGGAGAGGTTCTCAAGCTGCACCCAGCTCTGCCACGCGGTGGTCAGCGGGCAGCTGGAGCCCGACGCCTTGAGCGCATCGAGCGCCTCCTCGACCTTGCCCCAGGTCGACAGGTCCATGTCCGGATCGAGACCGGCCGCCGACAGGGCGTCGCGGTTCACGTACAGAACCGGCGTGGAGGAGTTGTAGGGCAGCGAAAGCATCTGCCCATCGGTGTTCGTATAGTAGCCGGAAACCGCTGCGAGATAGGCGTCGGGATCGAAATCGCTCTTGGTCTCGGCCATCAGCTCATAGACAGGCTTGATCGCGCCCTTGGCCGACATCATCGTCGCGGTGCCGACCTCGAAGACCTGAAGAATGTGCGGCTGCTCCCCAGCGCGGAAGGCGGCGATGCCGGCGTTCAGCGTCTCGGAGTAATTGCCCTTGAAGGAGGGAACGACGACGTAGTCTTCCTGCGAGGCGTTGAACTTCTCGACCTGCTCGTTGAGCAGCTCGCCGAGGCGGCCGGTGAAAGCGTGCCAGAACTGGATCTCGGTCGCGGCAAGAGCGCTCGAAGCGCTGCCTGCGAGGAAGGTCGCGGCCGCGAGAGCCGCAAGAGTCTTGCGATATGCCATTGTTTTCTCCCTGAAACGGGTTGGTCCCGTTCTTTGGATGCCTCCTGCCGGATCCGGACGATCTGCCGGCAGATGGAAACATCCGCATTTCGTATCGTTTTCATATGAACGCGAAAATTCGCTCACATGAACCCTATATGACGATTTTTAGCCGGTTGTGTACAGGGGGAAATGCCATTCCCCGGATGCGCTTCCGCAGTACAAAGCCGAACCGTCAAATCGCCGCGAATGTGCGAGCCGGTCTTTGCGGCCTCGCCAGCTCGACGCCGCTCCCCATGGATACGGAAACACCGGCCGCCGCCGGCTTCCCGCACCGCGAAGGCGGCACCTGGCAGGCTAGGTAACGTTTTCATATGAATGCGAAATGTCGCTCACATGAACGTTCCGCGACAGTTGCGCCTCGGCTTGGCGCTCCCGTATTGCGATGCCCTGCCGAGCAGGCGAAGACGTCCGCCTCCTGAAGAGAAACTCTTTCACGCGGCAACAAACACCGACACCGGCGACGTTCCGCAAGCGGACAGTGCGGGCCCCGTCAAGCGGCGCGCGGAGTCAAGTGGATATGTCGGCTTTTCCCCCTTACCCAGCGCCTGACGACGCGTTCCGGATCGCCCCTTCCCTCGCCGCAGCGCCTCGGTTAGGACAGAGGAGATCAACGGGGAAGCGAGATGAAGGCAACGGCACCGGCGAACGATGTGAACGCCGCGACGATGCGCGTGTCGCCGCATAACGCGGAGGCGGAGCGCCAACTTCTCGGCGCGATCATCGTCAACAACGAGACCTACTACCGCGTGTCCGATTTCCTGGAGCCGGCGCATTTTTTCATCGCGCCGCACCGGGATGTCTACGAGAAGGCCGGGCAGTTGATCCGTGCCGGCAAGGTCGCCTCGCCGGTGACGCTGAAGACATTCTTTCCTCACGACGCGAAGATCGCCGACATTCCGGCCGCTCAATATGTGCTGCGCCTGGCCGCCGACGCCACCTCGATCATCAACGCGGAGGACTACGGCCGGGCAATCTATGACCTTGCGACCCGGCGGAACCTGATCCGCATTGGCGAGGACATGGTCAACATCGCCTATGACGCGCCGATCGACATGCCGCCGGGCGCGCAGATCGACGATGCCGAGCGGCGCCTGTTCGAGCTTGCCGAGAAAGGCCGCTCCGACGCGGGCTTCGTCTCGTTCGGCGACGCCCTGACGGCGACCATCGAGATGGCCGCGGCCGCCTACCAGCGCGAAGGCGCGCTCTCCGGACTTGCCACCGGCATGCGCGCGCTCGACGGGCTCATGGGCGGACTTCAGCATTCGGACCTGATCGTGCTCGCCGGCCGGCCTGCCATGGGCAAGACCTCGCTTGCAACCAACATCGCCTATAATGTCGCCGAAGCCTATATGGCGGAGGAACAGCCCGACGGCACGATCAAGACGATCAATGGCGGCATCGTCGGCTTTTTCTCGCTGGAAATGTCGGCCGAACAGCTGGCAACCCGTATCATTTCCGAGCAGACGGAGATTTCCTCCTCGAAGATCCGCCGCGGCGACATCCACGAGCATGACTTCGAAAAGCTGGTCGCCGCCTCGCAGACGATGCAAAGCGTGCCGCTTCACGTCGACCAGACGGGTGGTATCTCCATCGCCCAGCTTTCGGCCCGTGCCCGGCGACTGAAGCGACAGCGCGGCCTCGACCTGCTGATCGTCGACTATATCCAGCTTCTCAGCGGCTCATCCAAGAACTCGGGAAACCGCGTCCAGGAGATCACCGAGATCACCACGGGTCTCAAGGCGCTGGCCAAGGAGCTGAACGTCCCGATCATCGCCCTGTCACAGCTCTCGCGTCAGGTCGAATCGCGCGACGACAAGCGTCCGATCCTCTCCGACCTTCGCGAATCCGGCTCCATCGAGCAGGACGCCGACGTGGTGCTCTTCGTGTATCGTGAGGAATATTACCTCGCCAAGGCCATTGGCCAGGAAGCAACGCCGGAAGACATGGAGAAGCTCGACCGCGCCCGCAATCGCGCCGAGGTGATCATCGCCAAGCAGCGTCACGGTCCCACCGGCACCGCCCACCTGCACTTCCAGGGCGAATTCACCCGCTTCTCCGATCTGGCCGAGGCCGACCGGCTCCCGGAACCGCATTGAACGACAAGCCCCGGATGACCACAGACCTCACACAGGCCGGAGACAACGGTCGCATCACCATCGACCTTGCCGCGCTCGGCGAGAACTGGCGGGCGCTCGCAGCCCTCACCGGCCCCGCCACCGAATGCGGCGCCGCGGTGAAGGCCGATTGCTATGGCATTGGCGTCGACAAGGGGTTGCAGGCTCTCTGGCGGGCCGGCGCGCGCACGTTCTTTGTTGCCACGCCGCAGGAAGGCCAGGAGGCGCGTCGCCTTCTGCCCGACGCGACGCTTTACATCCTGAACGGTCTCTACCCGGGAGCCAGCGCCTTCTACGCCGCGCACGGCCTGCGCCCGGTGCTCGGATCCGCCGAGGAACTGCGCGAATGGGCAGGCTTTGCAAGTGAAGCGCTTGCCCCGCTCGAGGCCGCCCTTCATGTCGATACCGGCATCAGCCGTCTCGGCCTGTCGCGCGAGGAGGCGCATGCCGCCGCCGATGGAACACTGACCGGATCGCCCTTCCGGCCCGCCATGGTGATGTCGCATCTCGCCTGCGCGGACACGCCCGCCAATCCGATGAGCGCGCTCCAGCGGCAGCGTTTCCTTGAGCTGTCGGCGCTGTTTCCCGGCGCGCGCCGCTCGCTCGCCAATTCCGCCGGCGTCTTCCTCGGCCCGGACTACCACTTCGAACTCGCCCGCCCCGGCATCGCGCTCTATGGCGCACGCGCGGCGGAGAGCGCGCAAAGCCGTCTGGCGACGGTCGTCACCCTTGAGGCGCGGGTTCTCCAGACGCATCTGCTGCGCAAGGGCGAGACAATCGGCTATGGCGCGACCTACACCGCGACCGCCGATACCCGTGTCGCCATGATCGCCTCCGGCTATGCGGACGGTTATCTGCGCTCCTCGGGCTCGACCGACGACAGGCCGGGCGCGGAGGTCTTCGCCGGCGGCAAGCGTCTCCCGGTCATTGGTCGCGTCTCGATGGACATGCTCGGCATCGACGCCTCGGCGCTGGGAGAACAGGAGCTTGCCCGAGGCGATTTCGTCGAACTCTTCGGCGCGAACCTGCCGGTAGACGATACGGCGGAGCGCGCGGGAACGATCCCTTACGAGTTTCTCACCGGCCTCGGCCACCGCTACGCCCGCCGCTATGTCGGCGCAGGTTCCGAAGAGACCGGCTGATGGCGCGGCGCGGGTCCTCCTTCGTCTGCCAGAACTGCGGCGCGGTCACCTCCAAATGGGCTGGCCGCTGCGAGGCCTGCGGCGAGTGGAACACCATCGTCGAGGAACGCGAAGGCGCGGGCGTCGGCGGATCGCCGAACGCCATCTCGCGCAAGCGCGGCCGCGTGGTCCCCCTTGTCGGCCTGACCGGCGAAAGCGAGGTGCCGGCGCGCATCATCACCAAGGTCGGCGAACTTGATCGCGTGACCGGTGGCGGCTTCGTCCGGGGATCGGCGCTTCTGGTTGGCGGCGATCCGGGCATCGGCAAGTCGACGCTGCTGATCCAGGCCGCCGCCCGCGTCGCCCGGCTGGGCCACAAGGCCGTCTATATCTCCGGCGAGGAAGCCATCGACCAGGTGCGCCTGCGCGCCGCGCGCCTCGGCCTTGCCGACGCGCCCGTGGGCCTTGCCGCAGAAACCAGCGTCGAGGACATTCTCGCAACGCTTTCGGCCGGACCTCCGCCGGCACTGGTCATCATCGATTCGATCCAGACCCTGTGGACGGAAACGGTGGATTCGACGCCGGGCACCGTCACCCAGGTGCGCGCCGCCGCCCAGGCGCTGGTGCGCTACGCCAAGTCCAGCGGCGCGACGGTCATTCTCGTCGGCCATGTCACCAAGGACGGTCAGATCGCCGGGCCGCGCGTGGTCGAGCACATGGTCGACGCCGTGCTCTATTTCGAGGGCGACGGCGCGCACCAGTACCGCATCCTGCGCTCGGTCAAGAACCGCTTCGGCGCCACCGACGAGATCGGTGTCTTCGAGATGACCGACAAGGGTCTGTCGGAAGTCGCCAATCCATCGGCCCTCTTTCTTGGAGAGCGCAACGGCCGCACGCCGGGCTCCGCCGTCTTCGCCGGCATCGAGGGCACCCGTCCGCTGCTGATCGAGATCCAGGCGCTGGTCGCGCCCTCGCCGCTGGGCACCCCGCGCCGCGCCGTCATCGGCTGGGACAGCGCCCGCCTGTCTATGATCCTGGCGGTGCTCGAAGCCCGCTGCGGCGTGCGCTTCTCGCAGAACGACGTCTACCTGAACATTGCCGGCGGCATCCGCGTCACCGAGACCGGAGCCGACCTTGCGGTAGCCGCAGCCCTGATATCCTCGTTGAGCGGGGTTGCCCTTGCAGCCGATTGCGTCTATTTCGGCGAAGTCGGGCTCTCGGGTGCGGTCAGGGCGGTCTCGCAAGCACCAAGCCGCCTCAAGGAAGCCCAGAAGCTCGGGTTTACCTCTGCTTTCGTACCGGAAGCCAATGCGGGCGACGGCAAGGGCGATGCCGGTCTGGTGACGGGCTTGAGCGAACTCTCCGATCTCGTGGCGCGCATCGCCGCCGGATCGGCCGCGCAGGAAACATGAAACGGGGCACGCCCCGACATCGACGCCCCCGCGAGGGGGCCGATTTCCTGACCCGGCTGAGGACGGATCGGGTATGATCTCCGGCCGGTTCAGCCCCGGCAGGACAACGACACCGCATCAGATCCACGCGGATGAAAGTGGATCGACCACGTCGCTCAGGGACCAAGCCGAGCAATGCCGATCACGCTTCTCGACGGAATCCTTCTCGTCATCATGCTTCTGTCGGCCGTTCTGGCCATGATCCGCGGGTTTGTCCGCGAGGTCCTGTCCATCGCGTCCTGGGTGGCAGCGGCGGTGGCCGCCTTCTTTCTCTATGATCAGGCCCTGCCCTTCGTGCAGTCCTATATCAGCAACGAGAAGGTCGCCCTCGGCGTTTCGGTCGCCGGCGTGTTCCTGGTGACGCTGATCATCGTCAGCTACATCACCATGCGCATTTCCGACTTCGTGCTGGACAGCCGCATCGGCGCGCTCGACCGCACCCTCGGCTTCGTCTTCGGCGCCCTGCGCGGCATGCTGCTGGTGGTCGTGGCCATGCTCTTCTTCAACTGGTTCGTTCCCGCGCAGGAGCAGCCGCAGTGGATCGCCAACGCCAAGTCGAAGCCGATGCTCGAGGCAGTGGGCGACAAGCTGATCGCCGCCCTGCCGGAAAATCCGGAAGCCGCGCTGCTTGACCAGATCCGCAAGGCACGCGAACAAGGCGGACAGCCCGCCTCCACGGCTCCGGGCAATTCCGATGCGCCGGCCACCGGCGAGGACAAGGGTTACACCAATCGCGAGAGCCAGGGGCTCGATCAGCTGATCACCTCCGGCTCCAACGCCAACTGAACCGCCCAGGCGGCAGACCCGGACGCGCGCGCGGGGCCAAGGGCGCGCTTGCGTTTCGGAAACGAGCGAACCGGACCGCCCCCGGGATCCGGTCGCGAACGCGATTTGCCACGGGTACTCCCGCCCGTCCGGCAATCAGGAGCAAGGCAATGGCCGACGCTGTGACTATGCACGCAAATCCCCGTCCCAACGTTTCCATCGATTTCTCGCGCGAGGAACTCGACGGCGACACGCTGCGCGAGGAGTGCGGCGTTTTCGGCATTCTCGGACATGACGACGCCGCGGCGATCACCGCGCTCGGTCTGCATGCGCTTCAGCACCGCGGCCAGGAAGCCGCCGGCATCGTCACCTTCGACGGCAACCAGTTCCGCTCCGAGCGCCACCTCGGCCTCGTCGGGGACCATTTCTCCGACGCCGAGACCATCGGCAAGCTGATCGGCCCCTACGCCATCGGCCATGTGCGCTACTCGACCTCGGGCGAAACGATCCTGCGCAATGTTCAGCCGCTGTTCGCCGAACTCGACGGCGGCGGCTTCGCGGTCTGCCACAACGGCCATTTCACCAACGCCATGACGCTTCGCAAGAAGCTGATCAAGGACGGCGCGATCTGTCAGTCCACCTCGGATTCCGAGGTGGTGCTCCAGCTCGTCGCCCGCTCGCGCAAGAGCAAGATCGTCGACCGCTTCATCGAGGCGATCACCCAGATGGAAGGGGCGTTCTCGCTGGTGGCGCTGACCAGCAAGAAGCTCATCGGCGCGCGCGATCCCTTCGGCATCCGCCCGCTGGTGCTCGGCGACCTCAACGGCGCGCCGATCTTTGCCTCCGAGACCTGCGCGCTCGACATCATCGGCGCCAAGTTCATCCGTGAGGTCGAGAACGGCGAGGTGGTGGTCTGCACCCCCGGCGGCATCGAGAGCCACTTCCCGTTTGGCCGCCGTCCGGCCCGCCCCTGCATCTTTGAATACGTCTACTTCTCCCGCCCGGATTCGATCCTCGGCGGGCGCAGTGTCTACAACGTGCGCAAGGAGTTCGGGCGCCAGCTCGCCCTCGAGACCCAGGTCGAGGCCGATGTCGTGGTTCCCGTTCCCGACTCCGGCGTTCCCGCGGCGCTCGGCTACGCCGACGAATCCGGCGTCCCCTTCGAGCTCGGCATCATCCGCAACCACTATGTGGGCCGCACCTTCATCGAGCCGACCCAGCAGATCCGCACGCTCGGCGTCAAGCTGAAGCACTCGGCCAACCGCGCCCAGATCGAGGGCAAGCGCGTCGTGCTTATCGACGACAGCCTCGTGCGCGGCACCACGTCGGTGAAGATTGTGCAGATGATCCGCGATGCGGGCGCGCGCGAGGTGCACTTCCGCCTCGCTTCGCCGCCGATCCGCTTCTCCGACTATTACGGTATCGATACGCCGGTGCGCGAGAAGCTGCTGGCGGCAAAATACAGCCTCGAGGAAATGCGCAACTACATTGGAGCGGACACCCTCGCCTTCCTGTCAGTCGACGGCATCTACAAGGCGATCGGCTACGAGGGCCGCAACGACGAGCAGCCGCAGTTCACCGACCATTGCTTCACCGGCGACTATCCGACGCCGCTGACAGACATGGCCGAGGACGGCGACGTCTCGCACCTGCCGCGCCTCGTCGAGGTCGGCTGATCAGGGAATTGGGATAATCAGGGCATGACCAAGCGTTTCGAAGGACGGGTCGCCGTTGTCACCGGCGCCTCGCGCGGTATCGGCTACTTCACGGCCAAGGCTCTCGCGGCCGAGGGCGCGCATGTGGTGGCGCTCGCGCGCACCGTCGGCGGACTTGAGGAGCTCGACGACGAGATCCGCGCTGTCGGCGGTCAGGCGACGCTCGTTCCCGTGGATCTCTCCGACTACGACGCCATCGACCGTCTGGGTGCTGCGATCTACGAGCGCTGGAAGAAGCTCGACGTGCTGATCGGCAACGCCGGTATCCTTGGCGGACTGTCGCCGCTCGGACATGTCGAACCCAAGACCTGGGACCAGGTCATGGCGATCAACGTCACGGCGAACTGGCGCCTGATTCGCTCGCTCGATCCACTGCTGCGCCAGTCCGACGCCGGTCGTGTGGTGTTTCTGTCCTCGGGCGCCGCGCACAAGTGCAAGGCCTATTGGGGCCCCTACTCGGTCTCCAAGGCCGCGGTCGAGGCTCTGGTGCGCACCTATGTGGCCGAAACCATGCAGACCCCGATCACGGGCATGCTGGTCAATCCGGGTCCGATGCGTACTGCCATGCGCGCGCAGGCAATGCCCGGCGAGGATCCGCAGACGCTTCCCCACCCTTCCGAGATCGCTCCCTTCCTGGTCGACCTGGCGTCCCCGGAGAACACTGCCAACGGACAGCTCTTCGATTTCCCCTCCAGGGAAATTCGCGACTTCGTTCAGGTCGCATCCTGAGCTTGCAGAGGGCGTGCGCCGCCGCACGCCCTCGCCTGTCTCCCCTTCGGTGCGAATCCCCCTTGCACCAAGGGCGTCACCGCGCCCACGCGCCCTCCCTTGCTGTTGCGCCAGATCGACTTCGCCTTGCGAAGGTCGCCAGGCAGCAAAGCGGCATGACGCCCCGCACCCAACACGGCCTCTCCGTCCCCGCAACAGGCGGCCGCTGCTTAAGCTTGTGTCGTTTCTGCCACGAACCGTGACATTTTCCTGCCTCCGCTATTTTTGCCAATACGGTCAACCCGAGAGAACGTATAGCGTTCTCTTTGTGGCGCGCCGCGCGCGCGAAGACGTGAACCGTTGCCCTCCGTATTTTTGATCAGGACGCCTTTCATGATTTCGAGCCGTCACTTTTTCGGATCCATCGCACTCGCGACCGTCGCCTGCGCCGGCTTCGCCCTCTCTTCGACCTCTGCTGGAGCGGCACCGTTTCCCGGCTACTCCTCGCCGGGCTGCACCGCGGTCAATGGCGGGGCGTTCAATCTCAGTGCGAGCCCCGCACAGCAGTCCAGTTTTCACGAACAGAGCGGCTTTGTGGCGGGTGACGAACTGACCTTCAACATCACCATCACCGACCCGGGTTCCGACCAGTGGTGGATCACGGATGAGAAGAGCCAGCTACTCGTGAGCACCAGCAATACCAGCGGCACACGTTCCTACACGGTGACCGGCACGGACGACACCACGCTCACGGAAGTCGTGCGCGTGCAGTCCTTGGCGCCGGTGACGCGAAACATCACCGTGACCGCGAGCTGCGCGCCCGGGCCGCAGCCCGCTGGCACCGGTGACAGCGACAAGCTGACCTCGGTGCAGGCCAACGGTTCGCGCATGGCCGCCAGCACCTCGGGTGCGGCGATCACGGAAGCTGCCTCCGCAGGCACCGCGGCTGCCTTCGGCGGTGCGACGCCCTTCTCCGTCGGACCGAACGGCATCACGCTCAACTTCGCCGCCTCCCAGCCGCGCCGCGACGCCGCGGCCCGCGCCCGTGGCGCCTTCGCGGCGCTCGGCTTCGCCGATGATGGCATGCAACTGCCGGCCGAGGAGCAGCGGATCAACCTGTGGGCCAACGTTCGCGGCAGCTGGCTGACCAACAGCATCGACGGTAGCCACGTCAACGCCACCCTCGGCCTTGGCTACAAGATCACGCCAGACCTGGTGCTGGGCGCCTTCGCCGGCGCGGAGACGTTCGACTACGACTTCAACACCCTGGCCGGCAAGCTCAAGGGCACCGGCGGCACGGTCGGCGCCTATGCGGGCTGGCGGATGCTGCCGGCGCTGCGGCTCGACGGCATGGTCGGCTGGAGCGGGCTGAACTACGATGCGACCGCCGGCACCGCGACCGGCTCGTTCGATGCCTCGCGCTGGATCGTCTCCGGCGGCCTGACGGGCAACCACAGATTCGGTGACGTGGTGCTCGCCCCCTCGGCGAAGCTCTACGTCCTGTGGGAGGACCAGGATGCCTACACGGACAGCCTTGGCGCCGCCCATGCCTCGGTCAACTCCTATGTCGGCCGCGCCTCGCTCGGTGGCCGCGTGAGCCGCGCCTACGCGTTCTCGGACGGCATGAGCATCACGCCCTATGTCGACCTTTACGGCGACTGGCGCTTCTCCGACGACGGCCTGGCCGGCACGCCGGACACGGGCGCCGAGGACGGCCTGTCCGCGCGCACCGGCGCCGGCTTCGCGCTCTCGACCTCGCGCGGCATCGCCGTCTCGCTTGGCGGAGAAGTCGGAGGCCTTGGCCAGGACACACAGATCTGGTCCGCTTCGGGCCGTCTGAGTGTTCCTTTCTAAGCAGGACGAAATCGGAAGATGACAAGGGGCTGGCAGCAATGCCGGCCCCTTTTCTTTTCGGTGTCACACGCCCCTGCGCGGCGGGTCGTGCCGTCCCTCAACCGCACATGACACAAAAGGCCTCGCGCAAGACGAGAAAAGGGCGCCCGTCATCTGACGCGGCGCCCTTCCTGTCCGTTTCTCTTGTGCCGGTTCCGGCGTGACCCCGATTACTGGATCTTGCGCTTGCGCGCCTTCTCCGCATAAGGGTTTTCGCCCTTTCGGTAGCTCAGCCGGATCGGCGTTCCGGGCATGCTGAAGTACTCGCGCAGGCCATTGACCAGATAGCGGGTATAGCTCTCCGGAAGCGCCTCGTGACGCGAACAGAACACGACGAAATGCGGCGGACGCGCCTTCACCTGGGTGAGGTAGCGCAGCTTGATGCGCCGACCGGAAACGGCGGGAGGCGGATGATGGGTGATCACACCATCGAGCCAGCGGTTGAGGCGTGATGTCGAGATGCGCCGGTTCCACATCTCGTTCGCCTGGAACGCCGCCTTCATCAGCTTGTCGATACCCCGCCCGTGCAGTCCGGACATTGTGATGATCGGCACGCCGCGGATCTGGTTGAGATAGCGTTCGTTGGCGTCAGAAATCACCTGCATGGACTCGTCGCGGTCCTCGATCAGGTCCCACTTGTTGATGGCGATGACGACCGCGCGCCCCTCGCGGGCGACAAGATCAATGATCTGCAGGTCCTGCTTCTCGAAGGGGATCGTCGCGTCAAGCGTGACGATCACCACTTCGGCGAACTTGATCGCCCGCAACGCGTCGGCGACGGAAAGCTTCTCGAGCTTCTCCTGGACACGCGCCTTGCGGCGAATGCCGGCGGTGTCGAAGAGCTTCACATGCTTGTCCTGCCACACCCACTCGACGGAGATGGAATCGCGCGTGATACCCGCTTCCGGCCCCGTTAGCAGACGGTCCTCGCCAAGCATGCGGTTGATCAGCGTCGACTTGCCCGCATTCGGCCGGCCGACGACGGCGACGCGCAGCGGTCGGCCGATGCTGCCAGCCTCCGGGCCCTTGACCTCCTCGTCGTCCTCGTCCTCGACCGCGACATCCACATTGGCAACCGCCTCCGCGCCTGCGTGGATCTCTTCCTCGGACGCCTCCACGATGGGCAGCAAGGCGTCATAGAGATCGGAAAGTCCCTCGCCGTGCTCCGCCGACATGGCGATCGGATCGCCGAAGCCGAGGCCGAAGGCCTCGTAGAGCCCGCCTTCGCCAGCACGTCCCTCCGCCTTGTTGGCGATGAGGATCACCGGCGTGTCGCTGCGCCGCAGGATGTTGGCGAAATGCTTGTCGCTCGGGGTAAGTCCGGCGCGCGCGTCGATGACGAACAGAACCGCGTCGGCATCCCGGATGGCCTCGTCGGTCTGCGCGCGCATCCGTCCCTCGAGCGAGCGGGCGTCCGCCTCCTCAAGTCCGGCGGTGTCGAGGATGGTGAAGCGCAGGTCGCCGAGGCGCGCTTCCCCCGCACGCCGGTCGCGCGTCACGCCCGGCGTGTCGTCGACAAGCGCCAACCGCTTGCCGACGAGGCGGTTGAAGAGCGTGGACTTGCCGACGTTCGGTCGTCCGATAATGGCGATGGTAGCTGTCACGGTATCAAGTATCCAAAAACGCGAATGTCCGAAAGCATTAGCACCTTCGCAACATCAGGCAAGAAAGACGTCATCCCGCGCCAGGCTCCGGCCCGACGCGGGATGCGGGTGTTCGGCGGTGCGCCCCGGCCGGAAGCCGGGCGACACGCGATCAGTTGAAGGCGACGACGTCGCCCTTGGACGTGATGACGACCATCCGCCCACCGGCGATAATCGGCGTCACATAGACATCCTCCGACGTCTCGGCCGACCCGAGAAGCCGGCCCGAAGCCGCATCGACGCGCGCCAGTCGCCCGTCGCTCGAGGCCGCGACCAGGACGCCATTGGCGAGAACCGGCCCGGCCCAGTTGATACGGCTCTTCTTACGGCCTTCCACATTCGGCAGAACCGTGCGCCACAGCGGCTCGCCGGTCTTCCGATTGATCGCGACCAGACGGCTCTCGATGTCGATCAGGAAGATTGCATTGCCGGAGACGATCGGCGTGTGCTGCGAGCCGACGTCCTGCTCCCACAGGCGTTCGCCGGTCTTGAGCCTGGAGGCAACCAGGCGGCCGGAAATGCCCGAGGCATAGACCGTATCGCCAGAGATGACGGGGCTTGCCGACACGTCGCTGAGGCCCGACACGGCGCGGGTGCGATAGGAACGCGTCACGCCTTCGATCCACTTCGGCTCGCCGGACTTGATGTCGAGCGCCATCACCTCGCCGGAGGTGAAGGGAACCACGACGGTTCCACCAGCGATGGCCGGATTGGCGAACGCGAGCAGGCCCGCGCTCTCGGCGATGCCGGCATAGACCCAGCGTTCCTCACCATCGGCCTGGGCAAGCGCATGCACCTCGCCGGTCTGGGTCACCGCAAACACCGTGCCGCCGGAGGCTGCCGGGGCCTGACGCGCGGGCGCCGAGATATCCTTGCTCCACAAGACCGCGCCGCTGGCCGCATCGAGAGCGGCAAGCTGGCCATAGCCGGTGGCGGCATAAACACGGCCGTTGTCGACGGCAACGCCGCCGCCGGATGCGACGTCGTTTTCGCCCTCCGGCCGCAGCGAGCGGCGCCACAGGCGTCCGCCGCTGGAGGAAAGCGCCGTCACGTCGCCGTTCTGGCTGTAGATGAAAATGCGGCTGCCGTCCGTGACCGGACGCGCAGCGATGCGCACCGAACCGGAGAACATGCCCCCGCCGCTGCCGCCGACCGAAGCCCGCCAGGCCCGGCCGCCAGTGATGGAGGCCGCCACGTTGCCCGGATCGTTGGCGGCGTTGCCCGCGCCCTGGGTCCAGGTCACGCTCGATGCGGAACCGATGGATGCCGTCCCGCTGGACGCCTCGCGAGCCGCGTCGGTGCTGTCAAACAGCGCCTCGCGCTCACCCGGCAGGACCGTGTCCTTGGAGAAGGGATTGAGATCGGACACCGTCTCGCAGCCTGCGAGCGCCAGTGACCCGGCGAGCAGCGCCGCCCACTTGAAGGTGGATACCGTCATTGCGAATCGGCCTCTTTCTTCGGCGCGCCCTCGGTGGCATCGAGCACCTCGATAAGCGTACGGGCACGCGTCACCACGTCGTTGGGTGCGCCCTCGGCCTCGATGATGCCAGCCGCCCAGTCGCGCGCCGCCTTGAGATCGCCGGCCTTCCACGACGCCAGCGCAAGTCCCTCGCGCGCCAGAAGCCGCCACTCGCCGTCTTCCTTGTCGAGCGGCTCGAGGCGGCTGCGTGCGCCCTCGAAGTCCTGCGCGTCGAGCGCGAGATATCCGGCCCGAAGCCGCGCCACTTCCCGGAAGGCCGCCGGCGCCTTGCCGTCGGCGGCGAAAGCGTCATAGGCGGCAAGCGCCTCGTCCGTCTTGCCAGCCTGCGCGAGCAGCGCCGCGTTGCGCATGCGCGCCAGGACGGGATAGCCGCCAGCTGCGTCGGAAAGCTCCGCGAGCTTGGCCTCGGCGTCGACATATTTCCCGTCGTCGGCGAGTCGCACCGCTTCGACGAAGACGTCGCCGGCCTGCTGGGCTGCCTGCTCCTGCCAGTACAGCCAGCCACGATAGGCGGCCGTACCGACGACGATGAGAACGGCGATTGCGATCAGGTAAGCTCCGAAACGGTCCCAGAGCTTCTTGTACCGCTCGTGCCTGATCTCCTCGTCGACCTCGCGAAAAATGTCCGACATACGCTGAAAATTCCTGACGATGACTGTGATGTGGAGGCCTTGCGCCCGCGCGGCGCCACCATATCCATTTGCCTCTTTACTGGCAAACGGCCTTTCCGCCTCGCAAGGAAGCTATTTTCAGGCAGCCGGCCAAGCGAAACCGGACCGCCCGGCACGCGATCCTCCCCTCGCCTTCCTTCGTGGCGCAAGTGAGGCAGGAGAGGCGCGCCTGCGCGCGCCGCCCCCGGCAGCGCGGCGGCGATCAGATGATCGGCACGCCGATCAGCCATTGGTGCAGGAAGGCGACGAAGAGCCCGTAGATGGTCAGGCCAACCACAATGGCGATCACATCCCATTTGGCGGAAACCATGGTGGCCGCCCCGCCACCAATGTTGCCGCGCCGCTTCAGCGAGATCCGGTCGATAACACCCCAGGCGAGAAATCCGCCGAAAAGCAGCAGGGAGGCGGCGTCGCCGTTGACCAGCAGATGGGACAAAGCCCAGATCTTGACGGCGAGAATCATCGGATGCTTGACCCGCTTCTTGATATGGCCCGCCGGCATTTCGGCGGCGGCCAGAAGCACAAAGACCGGAAGCATGAGCAGCATCACCAGGTGACGCAGCCAGAATGGCGGATCATAGACAACGATCGGGCCCTGCGCCCGCGCCAGGCCGTAGCCGTAGATGACGAGCACAAGCCCCGCGAGCGCGATGACCGAATAGCCAAGCTTGTATGGCATGGCGCCGAACCGCGCGCGCAGCGCGTCCCGCCGCGCGGGAAACGCGGGAAGAAGGTGGATTCCCAGAAACACCACCAACCCGATGATCAACACGCTCATGACTGCAGGTCCTCTCGCTTTCGGCTGGATGCCCTGCCAACGGAATGCCTGTTGCCCGGAAGCGGGTCAAGGTTATTGCGGCACCGCGGCAACCGTCGCAAACCGAGGCCTGCCGGCCACAGTCGGGCCTGGAATGCCGCGACTGCACAAAATGCCAAGAATTGTTCTTATTGCAGCCGCAAGGGGGTGGATTGTTAAGTTCAACCGGTTTTAGTTAGTGCCGGTTGTCGCTTCAAGCGCGGACCTTGGACATGAGCAATATCGACCGGCGCAGCAGCCCTCGCCACCGGACACTGAAGAGCGGGAAGATCGTTCTGGACAACCAGATCAGTGTCTTCGACTGCAGGGTTCGCAATTTGTCCGACGATGGGGCGCTTTTGAAGCTGCCAAGCACCGTCGGCGTACCCGACCGGTTCCTGCTGCAGATCGTCAACGAGGACATCAACGTCCACGCGGTCGTACGCTGGCGGACCGGAACAGAACTCGGCGTGCAATTCGAGCAGCCGATCGAACCCACCACCTGACGCGAGAACGACCTCCTGCGCGTGCCGGGCACCCTGCCGCATGCCGTAGCGCGCGCCTGTCGTTCGCAGCCCTAGCGCAAGATCCCGCCTCAGCCGGCTTGCCGGACGCGCCTGCCGCGATGTAAGGGACGTGAAGGGAGAGAGCCGCGCGACCGGCCGCAACCGTCATGCGCCGCCAGGCCTCGACACGGTGGCAGCGCGGAACCGGGAGGATTTCATGACGACACTGAAAACGGCCGTGGTCGGCCTCGGTTCGATGGGATACGGCATCGCCGCATCGCTGCTACGCGCGGGTATCGTCACCCATGGCATCGACGTCGATGCCGGGCGTGTCGCCCGATTCCAGGACGAGGGCGGAGCCGCAGGCGAGGTTGCGCCTCTTGCCGACACGCTCGACGCGCTTGTTGTCGTCGTTCTCAACGCGCGTCAGGCCGAAACCGTGCTCTTCGGCGATGCGGGGCTCGTTCCATCGATGAAACCCGGCAGCGTCGTTATCGCCTGCCCGACGGTCTCGCCCGAGTTCGCCCGCGAGATGGCGACGCGCTGCGCCGGGCATGGCGTCCACTACCTCGACGCACCGATCTCGGGCGGCGCGGCGAAGGCTGCGGCCGGCAAGCTGTCGATCATGGCGGCTGGCTCACACGACGCCTTTGCCGCCGCCCGTCCCTTTCTCGACGCGATTTCCGAGACCGTGTTCGAGCTGGGCGACAAAGCCGGCGCCGGCTCCGCCATGAAGGCCGTGAACCAGCTCCTGGCCGGCGTTCACATCGCCGCCATGGCCGAGGCTGTCGCCTTCGGCATGACACAGGGCATCACGCCGGAGACCTTCCTGGACGTGATCCCGAAATGCGCCGGCACGAGCTGGATGCTGGAGAACCGCGCTCCTCACATCGTCGAAGGCGACTACGATCCGAAGAGCTCGGTGAACATCTGGCCCAAGGACCTCGGCATCGTGCTCGACATCGCCAGCTCGGCCGGTTTCGACGCGCCGGTCACCAGTGCCGCGCTCGACCGCTTCCGCGCCGCGGCCGACATGGGCCTCGGCAACGAGGACGACGCTGCGGTGGTCAAGGTCTACGCGGCGGCCTCCGGCCTACGGCTTCCCGGCGCGGACTGACCTCCGCCCTTCTCCATGCCCGGCCGACAGGCGGTCTTGCGCGCGCGCCGCGCCGCGTCGGAAGCTTCCGGGCCCATCCTTGAGGACACGGATCCCGATGACCACGGTTCTGGGCTGCATCGCCGACGATTTCACCGGCGCCACCGACCTTGCCGGCCTCCTTGCCCGCAGCGGCGTCAAGGTGAGCCTGCGCATGGGCGTTCCCGAAACACCGCCCGAGGATACGGCCGCCTTCGAGGTGATCGCGCTGAAATGCCGGACATCGCCGGCGGACGAGGCCATCGCCGAATGCCGCGCAGCACTTGCCTGGCTGAAGCAGGCAGGCGCCAAGCGCTTCTTCTGGAAATACTGCTCGACCTTCGATTCCACCCCGGAAGGCAACATCGGCACCGTCGCCGAGGCGCTGATGAAGGACCTCGACACGCCGCAGACGATCTACTGTCCGGCATTTCCCGAAAACGGCCGCTTCGTCTTCATGGGCAATCTCTTTGTCGGTCGCGAGCCACTCGCCGAAAGTCCGATGAAGGACCATCCGCTGACACCGATGCGCGACAGCAACCTGATGCGCCTGTTGGCGCCGCAGGTCACCCGCCCCGTCGGACTCGCGGACAGGAGGATCGTGGCGAAGGGAGCCGCCGCCCTTCGCCACGAGCTGAAATCGCTCGCCGGCGAAGGCGTTGCCCATGTGGTGGTCGACGCGCTGGCCGAGGGGGATCTGGCCATCGTCGCGGAGGCTGCCCGAGACATGGCGCTGATGACCGGCGGCAGCGCACTGGCAGAGGCCCTGCCCCGCCTCTATCTGGAGGACGGCGTGCTGTCCCGCGACTTCGCCCGCCCCTCCCAACCGAGGCTCGAGGCCAAGGCGGTCGTGCTGTCGGGAAGCTGCTCGGCGATGACGCGCGCCCAGGTGAAAGCCTATGAGCAGCGCGCACCGTCCTTCCGGCTCGATCCCCTGGAGCTGGCCGAAACCGGTGCGGACGCGGCTCTGGCCTGGCTCGCGAAGCAACCGCTTGAGGAAGCCCCTCTCGTCTACGCAACGGCGGAGCCAGACGCGGTTCGTGCCGCCCAGCAGAAGCTCGGCGTCGCCCGTGCCGGCGAGATCGTCGAGGAAGCCCTCGCCGCGCTCGCGGTGGCCGCGCGCGAGGCCGGTGCCCGCCGCTTCGTAATTGCCGGCGGCGAGACCTCCGGCGCGGTCACCAGGGCGCTCGGCGTTGACCGGCTGGTGATCGGCGCGGAAATCGCACCGGGCGTGCCCTGGTGCTTTGCCGAAAGCCGCGGCGCTGCAATTGCGATCACGCTGAAATCCGGCAATTTCGGCAAGGAGAACTTCTTCGCCGACGCGCTCGCGAATCTCGAGGCCGGGGCATGAGCGCTGACGCAAGGCTTCGCGAGGACATGTGCCTGCTGGCCAAGTCGCTGTTCGACCGCGGGCTCACCGGCGGATCGACCGGCAACATCTCGGCGCGCACGTCCGACGGGGGGCTGCTTGTGTCTCCAACCGGCACCTCCTTCGGTCGCCTCGATCCCGCGCGCCTATCGCGCTTCGATGCGGACGGCCGGTTGATCGGCGGCGACAAGCCGACCAAGGAGATGCCGTTGCACACGGCCTTCTACGAAACACGTGGCGCCACCGGAGCGGTCGTGCATCTCCATTCATGCCACTCGGTCGCCTGGTCACTGATGCCCGAGGCCGACGAAGACAACTTCCTGCCTCCCCTCACCCCATACGCGATCATGAAGCTCGGCAAGGTGAAGCTGCTGCCATTCTTCCTGCCGGGCGATCCGGCAATGGGCGAGGCGGTGCGCGGGCTTGCCGGCAAGCGCAGTGCGGTGATGCTGGCAAACCATGGCCCCGTCGTCGCGGGCAAGGACGTGGAGGCCGCCTGCAACGCCATCGAGGAGCTCGAGGACACCGCGAGGCTGGCGATCCTGATGCGCGGCTACGACGCGCGCATGCTCAGCGACGCCCAGGTCCGGGCCCTTGTGACGGAATTCAACGTGGAGTGGGACGACTGATGAAATTCTCAGCCAATCTCGGGTTCCTGTGGACCGACCGAATCCTCCCCGATGCCATTCGCGCCGCCCGAGCCGCCGGCTTCGATGCGGTCGAGTGTCATTGGCCCTACGACGTTCCGGCGGCGAAAGTCGGAGCGGCGCTCACCGAAACGGGGCTTTCGATGCTCGGCCTCAACACCCGGCGCGGCGATGTCCCGGCCGGCGAAAACGGCCTCTCCGCCCTTCCCGGTCGCGAGGACGAGGCGCGCGCGGCCATCGATGAAGCGATCGCCTATGCCCGCGCCATCGGCACCGCAAACATCCATGTCATGGCCGGCTTCGCCGAGGGCGATGATGCGCGCCGGGCCTATTGCGCCAACCTCGCCTATGCCTGCGAGAAGGCGGCGCCGCTGGGCATCACCATCCTGATCGAGCCGCTCAACAGCTACGACGCGCCGGGCTATTTTCTCTCCACCACCGACCAGGCGCTGGAGATCATCGCCGAGGTCGGAGCGCCGAACCTGCGCCTGATGTTCGATTGCTACCATGTGCAGCTCATGGAAGGCGACATCACCAACCGGCTGACACGCCTGCTTCCTTCCATCGGGCACGTGCAGATCGCCTCCGTGCCCGACCGGGGCGCGCCCGACCACGGCGAGTTGGACTATGGCCACGTGTTCCGCACGCTGGAGAGCATCGGCTGGCGCGCGCCGGTCGGCGCCGAGTACAAGCCCGGACGTCCCACCGACGAGACACTTGGCTGGCTGACAGCCCGCGGCTGAGCCGGCGACGGCTCGGCAGCGAGACGGTGAGCCGGCGAGCGGGTCGCTTGCCTCAGTCGCTTTCGGTCGCCCCCGCCATAGCTCGCAGCCTGGCGTTTTCACTTTCCAGCTCGGCCAACCGCTGCTGGAGGGGGCGGACCGCCTCGGCGACGTCCGCGTGGGTAAAGCGCGGCGTGATGTGTTGCGGGCAATTCCAGTCGAACGCCTCGACGCGCAAAACGAAGATCCGTTCCGGTCGTGTCCGTTCGCTCTCGATGTGAACACGCGCCAGAAGTTCGGGGTTGTCGTCAATCGCCACCGTCTCGACCCTCGCATAGATCTTGAGACGCGCGCGCTGCGGGTAGTCGACGAGGATCAGGCAGGCGCGGTCGTTGGCCGCGAGATTGCCAAGGCTGATATACTGCCGGTTGCCCCGATAGTCGGCCAGGGCGAGCGTGCCCGGATCCAGCACGTTGAGAAAGCCGACCGGTCCTCCGCGATGTTGCACATAGGGCCAACCGGTCTGCGAGACCGTGGCGATATAGAAGCTGTCACGGCTTTCGATGAACGCCGCGTCCGTATCCGACAGGCGCCCGCCTGTGCGCCGCGCCCGCCCGTTTTCCCAAAGCCCCTCGCTACCCATACCGGCCTGAGCGGCACGAACGCTGGGTGTGATGGCTATGTCGAGAAACCCTTGTCCCATCAGCGTTCTCCTTTCTCATGTGTCGCTACGACGGCGGCCGGAATGCCAGGCGTCCGACCTCGAGCCGATCATGCCGCCTCACAGGCCGCGACGACGGGAAAGTCGATCTCCGTCCGCGCCACCTCGTTGAGGAAGTTCGTGAAGACGTTCTCGGCAACCAGCGCGACGATCTCGACGACCTCGGCATCAGAGAAGCCGGCCTCGCGCACCCTGGCGATGTCGATACCGCTGACGCGACCGCGCTCTCGCGCCACCTTCGCGGCAAAATCCACGGCCGCATGGGCGCGGGTGTCGCCGGAAGCCCCATGACGGTTGAGCTTGATCTCCTCCGCGCTGAGCCCCGCCCGATTGAGCCCGAGATAACTGTGCGCGGACAGGCAATAGTCGCTGCCGTTCACCTGGGCGACGGCGAGCGCGATCCGCGCGCGCGTCTTCGCCCCGAGCGTTCCGGCAAGCCCGGCCTGAAAGGCTGCAAAGCAGGTCAGAACCTCGGGACTGTTGGCGATGAGGCGAAACACGTTCGGTACGAAGCCGAGATTGTCTCGGATCGCGTCCAACACTGGACGAGAGGCGTGTGACGGGTCGTCATGCATGGGGATGGCGATACGGGGCATGAGGTCCTCCTTGATCAGGTCGGCCGGAGACTGGCTCGCTTGAGGGGAACATGCCCTCTCCCGCTCAAAGAGATAATCAACTAGATTTGGCGATCATCTTGCCAGATTCCGGAAAGACGAATGGACCGTTTCGAAGCCATGTCCCTGCTGCTCGCGGTGATCGAGCATGGCAGCCTGTCGGCTGCCGGCCGGGCGCTGCGGGTGCCCGTGACCACGATCAGCCGCAAGCTCTCCGAGCTGGAGACCCTTCTCGGTACACAACTCCTCATCCGCACGACACGCAAGCTGACGCTCACGGACGCCGGCGTCTCCTATATCGCGGCCGCCCGCCGCATCCTCGAGCAGGTCGAGGAGGCAGAACGGGAAGCCGCGGGCGAGTTCGTCGCTCCGAAGGGGGAGCTCGTTGTCACCGCGCCGATCCTCTTCGGCCAACTCCACGTTCTGCCGACAGTGACGCGATTTCTCTCGCTGTTTCCCGAGATCGACATCCGCCTGGTTCTGTCTGATCGCACGATCCATCTGCTCGACGACCATGTCGACATGGCGGTCCGGGTAGGCGCCTTGTCCGACAGCGCCATGATCGCGACCCGTGTCGGTGCACTCCGAAGCGTCATCTGCGCAAGTCCCGCCTTCCTTGCCGCCCATGGCGTTCCCCGGCGACCGGAAGACCTGACGGGAATGCCGGGCGTCGCCTTCGAGGGCCCGTCGCTTCACTGGTCGTTCCACGCAAGCTCGGCCGGCGCAGCCACAGAGATCGCGCTGCGCCGCCGCCTGTCCGTGACAACGGCGCAGGCGGCCGTCAACGCGACGGAGGCAGGCGTCGGTTTCGCCAGGCTGTTCTACTATCAGGTGGCGGAATCAGTAGAGGCCGGCAGGCTCGCGATCGTGCTCGCCGAGTTCGAGCCGCCCCCCTCTCCGGTGAGCCTCGTGCACGTGCCGCGCGGACAGATGCCGCTCAAGATGCGCCACTTCCTGGATTTCGCAGCCCCGAGGTTGCGCGCGGAGATCGCCGCCCTCGCGCCCGCCCCCCGGTGAATTGCAGCGCTTTCGGCCATTTGCCCACAGGGGCTCGCGGCGGAGGGCGGAAGTGTGGCACGTTGCCCTCGCCTTTCCACGAAAGCGATTCCATGCTGCACGTCCAAGACACCGCCGATAGCCGTTCCGCCTCGCCAGCCGCGCCCGATCCGCTTGCCGTCCTCAGCCGCGTTTATGGCTACGATGCCTTCCGGGGCAAGCAGGCAGCCGTCGTCGAGCGCGTGATTGCCGGCGGCGACGCCGTCGTGTTGTTCCCGACAGGCGCCGGCAAGTCGCTGTGCTTCCAGATTCCCGCGCTCTGCCGCCCCGGCGTCGGCATCGTCGTCTCGCCGCTGATCGCGCTGATGCGCGACCAGGTGGAGGCGCTGCGCCAGCTTGGCGTGCGCGCCGCCGCGCTCAACTCCTCGCTGACCCGCGAGGAATTCCTCGACGTCCGCCAGGCGCTCGCCGCCGGTGAGCTCGACCTTCTCTATGTCACGCCGGAGCGCATCGTCACTCCGGCTTTCAAGGACATGATCGGCCAGTCCCGGATCGCGCTATTCGCCATCGACGAGGCCCATTGCGTGTCGCAATGGGGGCATGACTTCCGCCCCGAATACCGGGAGCTCGGCCATCTCGCCGAACGCTATCCCGGCGTTCCGCGTATGGCGCTGACGGCGACCGCCGATCCGCACACCCGCGACGATCTCATCGATCGGCTGGCCCTGCGCTCGGCCGAGGTGTTCACCACGTCCTTCGACCGCCCCAACATCGCCTATGAGATCGTCGAGCGTGACCAGCCGCGCCAGCAGCTTCTGCGCTTTCTCTCGCGCCACAAGGGCTCGAGCGGCATCGTCTACTGCCTCTCGCGTGCCAAGGTCGAGGAAACCGCCGACTGGCTGAACGCCCAAGGGATCCGGGCGCACGCCTATCATGCTGGCATGGACCGGGCGATGCGCGACGCCCACCAGGACGCCTTCCTGAAGGAAGAAGGGCTCTGCCTCGTCGCCACGGTCGCCTTCGGCATGGGCATCGACAAGCCGAACGTGCGCTACGTCGCGCATCTCGATCTGCCCGGCTCCGTCGAGGCCTATTATCAGGAAACCGGACGCGCCGGGCGCGACGGCCTGCCCTCCGACGTCTGGATGGCCTACGGGATGGCCGATGTCATCCAGCGCGGTCGGATGATCGATGGCGGATCCTCCAGCGACGACGTCAAGCGCGTCGAGCGCGCCAAGCTGAACGCATTGCTCGCCATCTGCGAGACCCCCGGCTGCCGGCGCCAGGCAATCCTCGCCCATTTCGGCGAGACGCATGCCGGCAACTGCGGCAATTGCGACACCTGCCTCAAGCCGGTGGAAACATGGGATGGCACCGAAGCCGCCATCAAGGCGCTGGCCGCCGTCTATCGCACCGGCGAGCGCTTCGGCACAGGCCACCTGATCAGCGTCCTGCGTGGCGAGGTCAACGACAAGACCACCCGTTTCGGCCATACCGACATGCCCGTTTTCGGCGTCGGAAAGGATATTCCGACAAAGACCTGGCAGTCGGTTTACCGCCAGTTGCTGGCCGCCGGCCTGGTCAGCGTTGACCATGCCGCCTTCGGCGCCTTGCGCCTGGAGCCCGAGGCGCGCGCCGTCTTTCGCCACGAGCGTCCGGTTCTCTTTCGCAAGGACAGGCCGACAAAGGGCAAGGCGTCGTCCTCCCGCTCCGAAAGCGCAAAATCGGCGCTGGAAGGCGATGACCTGGAGCTGTTCGAGGCGCTTCGGGCCGCCCGCATGTCCATTGCCCGGGAGGCCTCGGTGCCGCCCTATGTCGTCTTTCCCGACACGACACTCGTCGCCCTGGCGATGGAGCGCCCGGCAAGCCACGAGGACATGCTCGGCGTTTCCGGCGTCGGTCAGTCGAAGCTCGAACGCTACGGTGACGCCTTCCTGGAGGTCATCCGCACCCACCCGGCATAGCCGGGCAGCTAGCGGCGGCGGTCGCTCGCGGTCGGCCCCAAGGCAAGGCGCATCTGCTTTTCCGCCTCGATCAGCATGAAGAACACGACGCCGACTGCGACGATGAGAAGCCCCTCGGCGAAAGGCACTGCCTCGGTCCCGAACACGGCCTGCAACGGCGGCAGATAGGTGATCGCGAATTGCGCCGTGGTCACAGCCGCCACGCAAGCCCAGACGACCGGAGTGCCGCGCGCCGCCGCCCAGGTCAGCGACGTTCCGTGAATGTTGCGGATGAAGAACAGGTGGAAGATCTCCAGCACCACCAGCATGTTCATCGCCATGGTCCGCGCCAGCTCCGGCGAATGGTTCCGCCCCGTCGCATAGGCGTAGATGCCGAAGACCGCGAGCAGGAACAGGACCGAGACCAGCGCCACATGCCAGATCAGCGCCCCGTTCAGCAGCGGCTCGTCGCGTGGGCGCGGTGGCCGGCGCATGGTGCCCGGCTCGCTCGGCTCGAATGCCAGCGCCAGCCCCAGCGTTACCGCCGTAATGAGATTGACCCACAGGATCTGCACGGCAGTGATGGGCAGGGCCAGACCCGCGAACAGCGCCACGACGATGGTCATGGCCTCTCCCGCATTGGTCGGCAGCGTCCAGCTGATCACCTTCTTGATATTGTCGTAGACGGTTCGTCCCTCGCGCACGGCGGCGGTGATCGAGACGAAATTGTCGTCCGCCAGAACCAGTTCCGCCGCCTCCTTGGCGGCCTCGCTGCCCTTGCGCCCCATGGCGATGCCCGCGTCAGCCCGCTTCAGCGCCGGCGCGTCGTTGACCCCGTCGCCGGTCATCGCCACGGTCAGCCCCTGCGATTGTAGCGCCGTGACGAGGCGCAGCTTGTGGGCAGGCGACGTGCGGGCAAAGATATCGATCCCGAGAACCGCTTCGGCGAGCGCCGCCTGGTCCATCGCCTCAATGTCTGCGCCGGTCAGCACCTGGACGGAATTCTCCAGCCCGATCCGTGCGCCGATGGCGCGCGCAGTGGCGGCGTGATCGCCGGTGATCATCTTCACCCGGATGCCGGCGGAGCGGCATTCGGCGACGGCCTCCGCCGCTTCCGCACGCGGCGGATCGATGAGCCCGATCAGACCGATCAGCGTCAGGTGACCGTCCAGATCGGCGCCTTTCAGGCCCGCGTGCTCCTCATCGACCTCTCGCAGCGCCACCGCGAGCACGCGCAACCCCTGCGAGGCAAGCTGCTCGACCATCGCGTACCAATAAGCATGATCGAGCGGCTCGACCCCGCCACCGTCCACGCGCTGGTCGCGGCAAAGAGCCAGCAAAGTCTCGGGCGCGCCCTTGGCGTGAATGGCGGCACGCCCGCCACTGCCCTGGTGCAGCACGGCCATGTAGCGGTGCGCCGCGTCGAAGGGGATCACGTCGGCACGCGACCAGTCGCCAACAACCGCTGCATCCGTGCGGGTGATCTTGCCGGCGAGCGCCATGAGCGCGCCTTCCATCGGGTCGCCCTCGACGCGCCAGCCGTCTTCCTCTTCCCGCAAAACCGCGTCATTGCACAGGCAGGCGACCTGCGCGAACTCGATCAGGACCGAATGCTCGGCCGGATCAGCCTCTGCCTCCGCCAGCCGCACCGCCCCCTTTGGCGCATAGCCCTCGCCGGCGACGGAAAAGACGTGCCCGGAGGTGGCAAGCGCCGCCGCCATCATCTCGTTGCGGGTGAGCGTTCCCGTCTTGTCGGAGCAGATAACCGAGACCGAGCCGAGAGTTTCGATTGCCGGCAGGCGGCGGACGATGGCGTTGCGCCGCGCCATCGACTGGACGCCGACCGCCAGCGTGATCGTGAGGACAGCCGGCAATCCTTCCGGGATCGCCGCGACCGAAAGTCCGACCACCGCCATGAAGAGTTCGGCGAACGGCATCCGTCCCGCGACCGACCCATAGAGAAGCAGGCTTGCCGCCACCAGCAGGATGAAGATCGTCAGCCAGCGCGCGAACACATCCATCTGTCGCACAAGCGGTGTGGTCAGCGTTTCCACGTCACTGAGCATGCCGCTGATCCGGCCGATCTGCGTGCGCCCGCCGGTCGCGGTGACAACGCCCTTACCCGTTCCCGTCGCCACGAAGGTGCCGCTGAAGAGCATAGAGGTCCGGTCTCCGAGCGCCGCGTCCGACGCGACCGGGCGTGCCGACTTGTCGACAGGAACGGATTCGCCCGTGAGAATCGCCTCTTCCGCCTTGAGCCCCCTCGCCTCGAGCAGGCGCAGATCGGCCGGCACCCGGTCCCCCGCCTCGACGAGAACGATATCGCCCTGCACAAGATCGGCGGCATCGACATTGTGCCGGCGCCCTTCGCGCAGCACCGAGGAATGCGGCGCGAGCATGCCGCGGATTGCCTCCATCGCCTGTTCGGCCCGACCTTCCTGCACGAAGCCGATCACCGCGTTCACCACCACCACCGCGAGGATCACGCCGGTGTCGATCATGTGTCCCAGCGCGGCTGTGACCACCGCAGCGCCGATGAGCACGTAGATCAGCACGTTGTGAAAGTGCGAGAGGAAGCGCAGCAATGCGCTGCGCCGCGGCCCCTCGGGAAGCTGGTTTGCTCCGAACTCGTCCAGCCGGCGCGCGGCCTCCTCGGACCTCAAGCCTTCGACACGGCTTTGGACCGCCTTGAGCGTCGCCTCCGCCGAGAGCGCGTGAAACTGATGGTCCCGATCCGTCTGCATCGTCTCTCCGGGGAGCCCCGAACTCTCGGCCTCCCGCCCCTTGTTTCCGATCCCGTCTGCGCTGCCGCCACTAGACCACAAAACCCGCGCGCATAAATTACCCTGCCCGTCACAGCAACCCATGCGCGAATATCAAGACCAGGTAATACATTGATTTTATTGAATATAAACGAGCACAACGGGGTCTGCGACTTTCGGTCCCAGGCGTTGCGTGCGGTCATTGGCCGGATATGCGGCAACGATGCGCGATCCCCGCCCCGAGCAGGCTCGATCTTGCGGCAGGCCCCGCCTAGGATAGGGTGATTGGCGAAAGGGAGCGGGACCGGAATGTGGGCTTACCGACGACAGGAGAACGTCGAAATCGCGCGCTGCCGCAGCGCCGACGTCCCGGATATACGTCTTCATTTCCACGAAACCGCGCAGCTTAGCTTTGTTACCGCCGGCCGCAGGTGCCTCGAGACGCCGGATGGCAGCTTCGACATTGCCCCCGGACAGGGGCTCTACATCCCGCCGGGGGTGCTGCATCGGTTTCGCACAACGACCGGACCGGACGGCTGGTGCGTCAACCTCTACGGCGATCTCGATCTCGGACCGCAGGTCCGCTCTCTCGCCGGCACCCTGGAACATTGGCAAGCCGCTTGCCAGGCTGTCCCGCAAGCCGGTGTCGCAACCGGATCGGGTGCCTACCGAAGCTTCGGCGCCTGTCTCACCGGCACCCCCGGCACGATCGGCGACATTGCCAGGAACCTCGGGCTGTCTCGCGAGTATTTCACCCGCAGATTCGTGAAGACGGCGGGCATTCCACCCCACACCTACAGGCTTCTAGCGCGGCTGAACCACGCCCGCCGCGCCCTGCGCGCCGGCGGAGATCCCGCCAGCGTCGCCGCCGAACTGGGCTTCGTCGACCAGAGTCATCTGGGAAGGCATTTCCGCAGGACATTCGGCACCACGCCGGGCGCCTACAGAAAGTCGCGGTCCTGATCACAGCCGTACCAGACCGCCATCCCGACCGCGCCTAAAAGCGGGTCATGGAACATCTCGATCTCGTAACCCTCGCCCTGCTCTCGGTCGGTGTCGTCGGAGGCATCGTGAACGCGGTCGCCGGCGGCGCAACGCTCATCACCTTTCCGGTGCTGATGGCCGTCGGGTTGCCACCGGTGACGGCCAATGCCTCAAATGCGGTCGCGGTATCCCCCGGACACCTGCTCGCAGCGCTCGCCGACTGGCGAAGCATCCCGCCGTTCGACAGGCATCTTTGGACCCTGCTCACGCTCTCGGGACTGGGAGGTCTCGCCGGTGCCGGTCTACTGCTCGCCGTACCGGCGGAGGCTTTCGTGCTCCCCGTCCCGGCCCTGATCGGGCTCGCGACCGCCCTCTTCGCCTTCGCTCCGCGAATTGCCGCGGCAAGCGTTCGCGCCGGCCGGGGAAAAGCGGAGGGACAGGCCCGGGAAAAGGCAGGCCTCGCGGCCGCTGCCGTCTACGGCGGCTTCTTCGGCGCCGGCCTCGGCATCATCCTGACCGCGCTTCTTTCCCTGTCCGAGCCGGACGACATTCGCAAGGTCAAGGTTCTGAAGAACCTGCTTGCAACCATTACCGCCCTGTTCGCGAACGCATTCTTCCTGATCAATGGTGCCGTCTCGTGGCCCGTGACCTGGCCCATGCTGCTGGGGGCGCTGGTCGGCGGATATCTTGGCGGATACCTGATCCGCATCCTGCCTGCCGCCATCATCCGCACAGTCGTCATCCTCGCGGGAAGCGTGATGACCGTCGCCTATGCCTATCGGTTCTGGCTGTAGCCGCTCCGCGTGCCCTTACAACCACGACCAACCGGCCCAGCAGTCTTGAAAAAACTGGCCCATTCAACGGGGCCGGAAAACTCATATGGTTCGCGATATCGAAGTCTCTTGCGGAGTGTCGGGCATTGGAAAGCCGCAGCATCGCCGGTGCGCAGGACGCACCATGTGTCGACCACATGGCGGGCGCAGAAGGAACGGTATCGGAACTTGGCAGGCAGCTGGCGCGGGACGGATTTGCAAGGATCCCCGCCTGGACGTTGGAAAGCCTGCTCACGGACGATGCGCTGCAGGACCGAAATCGTTTCGCCGAGAGCTGGAGCGACCTGCCGCGCGATTCCCACATGGGCGACGGCGGGACATACCGACGTCGCCGCTTTGCCGTTTTCGCAATGAACGGCTCCCCGGAGCGTTTGCCCCACCGGCCGCATTACCAGAGCCGCGACCACAATCCGCTGAACGGCGGCATCGAGCGCTGGTTCGCCCCCGTGACGGACGAAGACGGCCTCTCCCCGTTGTTGCGCGGCCTCCTGCAAACGATGGCCAGCGTCATTTCGGTGGCGGAAGGCGAACGGGAAAGGACGGTCGAGGTGCACCAGTTCCGCATCGAGGCGGAAGCGGCCACGCCAGGCCAACCGACGCCGGAAGGCATGCACCGGGACGGTGTAGACTGGGTCTTCATGATGCTTGTAGACAGGCGCAACGTGACGGGTGGCGAGAGCGAGATCCAGACGCCCGGAGGAGAGGCGCTTGCGCGTTTCACCCTGCGGCAGCCGTTTGAGGCGGTTTTGCTTGATGATCGCCGTCTGGTGCATGGCGCCACGCCGGTTGCCCGGCGCGATCCCGACCTGCCAGCCTCGCGTGACATGCTCGTCGTCACATTCCGTCCCGCGCAGAGCAACACCTGAAACGGTCGCCGGCGCTGCACGACGCTGGCAAGGCGGCAGGGAGTATGCGATCCATAACCGGCCTGCTCACTTTCGGTCGGGCATCGACATTGGACAGGCCGGATGGGCAAGGGCGCGACGCTGGCGATCGAGATAGGACAGGAAGGCCGGGAGCCGGTGTTCCTGGCCCTGGCCCGTTCGATCATTGCCGAGATCGAGAAAGGCCGCCTCAAGCCCGGAGACCCGCTTCCTGGCACCCGTGCCCTGTCGAAGTCCTTGTCGCTCAACCGGAACACCGTCGACGCCGCCTATCAAGAGCTGATCATGCAGGGATGGCTCGCGACCAGACCGTCGCGCGGCACCTTCGTGGCGCGCGACCTGCCCGATTTCGCGACCGAGCGGCACGTCGTCCCCCCTGATGGCACCCATGGACCGACAGCGGCCTGCGCGACGAAACCGCTTCTGAGCCTGTCCGACGGAGCCCCGGATCCGCGCCTCGCGCCGGCCATACCGCTTGGACAGGCCTTCCGCCGGGCCTTGACTTCCCCGTCCTTCCTTTCCGGCAACCTCCATGGCGACCCGCGCGGCGCGCCGTTCCTGCGCGAGGCCCTCTCCTTCTACCTCAAGGATGAACGGGGCCTTGCGGTCGCGCCCGGCGATATACTGATCACCCGCGGCAGTCAGATGGCCCTTTTTCTGGCAGCCGGCACCGTTGCCGGCCCCGGCATGGCGATTGCCGTGGAAATCCCGGGTTATCCGCTGGCATGGTCTGCCTTCCGCGCGGCAGGCGCCCGCATCGTCGGCGTCCCTCAGGACGAAGGCGGCATCGACCTCGACTTTCTGGAGCGGCTGGCCTCATGTGAAAGGCATCTCAAGGCCGTCTATGTGACCCCGCACCACCAGTATCCCACGACCACGACGCTGGGCATGGCGCGCAGGTTGCGGCTGCTTGAACTCGCCAGACGCTTCCGCTTCGTCGTCATCGAGGACGATTACGACCATGAATATCGCTTCGAGGGGCGTCCGGTGCTGCCGCTCGCCGCACGCGGCGAGCCGGATGTCGCCGTCGTGCACATCGGCTCTTTGTCGAAGCTTATCGCGCCAGGCATTCGCGTCGGCTATGCGCTGGCGCCTCCGGCGATCCTGCGCGCAATGGCCGACCGACGCGAGGCCATCGACCGGCAGGGAGACCTGCCGCTGGAGCACGCGCTCGGCGAGATCATCGCCGACGGTACACTTCGGCGGCATACGCGCAAGACGCGTCGCATCTATCACACCCGCAGGAACCACCTCGCCGAGTTGCTGAAAGCCAGGCTTTCGGATCATGCCGAGTTCAGTCTGCCGGCGGGCGGGCTTGCCATCTGGCTGCGCCTTGCCCCGGGTCTCAGTGCGGAGAGCTGGGCATCGAATGCAGGCAGCCTCGGCCTCTCCCTGCTTCCGGGCGCGCGCTTCACGCTCGACACCTCGCATCCACCGGAGGCCTTCCGGCTCGGCTTCGCCACCCACGATGAAACCGGGCTCGAACAGGCGGTGGAGCTTCTCGTCAGATCGATGCCTGCCTGAATCACGCGCCGGCGCGCTCTATCGCCTGCACATTCTGCCGAAAACGCCCTTCGGCTGGCCGCATGCAGTGCTCACCCCTGACGCAGAAGTTCTCCGCGCAACACCGTCACGGCTTGCCCGCCCACCTCGATCTCGAGCGTTTTGCCCTGGCGTTTCCACGAAAGATGGATCGATCCGTCGCGGCAGATCTCGATGCCCTGCTTGACCCTGTAGGCACCCGCCGTCTTGGTCTTGTCGAGATGACGGGCAACATAGGCAGCGATGGCACCGTTCCCCGAGCCGCACACAGGATCCCCTCCGCCGTCCCCTTCGCCCGGCGCGAAGATCCTGGCGCGACAGCCGGCCTCTCCATCGCGCGGACGACAGAGGAAGACCGTTTCAGAGAGGTTCACCTCCTGCGCGATTTTCTACATGGTCTCGCCGCTCATATCGTCCGCGTCGAACACCACAGAAGCCGGATTGCCGAAGAGCGGCCGGTGGGCGAACGCGTCCACCTGAAGAACATCCTTGCGGCAATTCCTCTCCACGATCTTGAACCAACACGCACTCTGTTGTCCGAAAACAGCAAGGGCCAGTGAGGAAACCTGAGGTTCGGAAAAGAAGGCCTCAGACAGCATCGCACGCGCCGCGCCGGGGCCCGCTTCGGCCCGTTCAGCCGGCGGCGCCGAGCAGCCGTTCCAGTGTCACCGCGCGAAACCGGGAGACGGGTGCAATGCTTCCCTCGGCCCGCATCCGCACCAGCGCGCCCTCATAGGAATCGATGATGGCATCGGCGAGCGACCCGATATCCATCACAAAGGTCAAGTCGCCGGCCGCCCTTGCCGCCTCCAGGAGCTTGATCAGATTGGCTCGCCACCTGGCGAACGCCTGCTTGAGGCATTCCCTCAGCACCTCGCTATGCGGCGCGCTGGTCTGCGACAGAACACCATAGAGGCATCCGGCGGATGCTCCGGCGTCGCGCATCTGCTCCTCGAGACGCGCAAAATAGTCGCGAAGCTGTTCGAGTGGCGCGGCGTCTCCCGAGAAACAGTCGGTAACGAAAATCTCGTAGCGACGCTCATAGGCATCGATCACCTCGCGCGCAAAATCCTCCTTGCTTGCGAAGTGATTGTAGAAAGATCCCTTCGGCACCCCGACCCCCGCCAGGATCTGCTGAATGCCGACACCTTCATAGCCTCTGGCCAGAAAGGCCGTTACCCCTTCCTCCACCAGAAGCTCGCGTGTGTTCCGCCGTTTTGTCATTTGACAAAAATAGACCGGTCGTCTTAGCGTGTCAAATCACAACAAAGTAGACCGGTCGTCTTAGAGCGAAATCGTGAGGATCAAATGGATCGCCACCGCACAAAGGGCCTGCTCCTGGTTACGACAGGCACCCTCATGTGGAGCCTTGCCGGCCTCTTTGTTCGCGCCACGGACCTGCCCGTCTGGGATCTGATCTTCTGGCGCTCCGTCTTCGCGAGCCTGTGCCTGGCGGTCTTCGCCGTTGCCCGCCGCCGGGGTCCAAGGGCATTCGGCCTGCCGGGGCTCCTTGGCGCGGTGCTAGCAGCGCTCGCCATGTTCGGCTATGTCGCCGCGCTGAGGCTGACAACGGTCGCCAATGTTCTGGTCATCTACGCCACGCTGCCTTTCATGAGCGCCGGGCTCGCCTGGCTGGTGTCGCGCGAGCAAATCCACCGCCGCGCCCTGATCGCCAGCAGCGCGTCCCTTGCCGGCGTCGTCTGCGTCGCCGGCACGGCACTCCACTCATCCAGCCTGCCGGGGACCGCGCTCGCAGTCGCCATGACCCTCTGTTTCGCAGCACTGCTCCTCGTCGCCCGCAAATTTCCGCGCACCGATATCGCCCTGATCAACGCCGCCGGTTCCGCGCTCTGCGCCCTCGCCACATTGCCGATGACATCCGGCGAGATTCCCGGAGCACGGGACCTCCTTTTGACGCTGGGTCTCGGTGTCTTCACAACGGCGCTTGCATTCCTGCTGTTTCTGATGGGCAGCCGCCGACTTGCCTCCGCCGAAGCGGCGATGATCTGCCTGCTTGACGTCGTCTTCGGTCCGGTATGGGTATGGATCGCCTTTTCTGAATACCCGGGCGCCGGGACCCTTCTCGGCGGAGCGATCGTGCTCGGCTCCGTGGCCTGGTACCTGTGGCCGGCACTGCGGCGGCAACACCCGCCGCCAGCCGAACCCGGCGACCGGCAAGGCGCAGTCCGCACGCGCGCCGGACCGCCTGCCACCGATCGTCGGGACAACGGCCCCGCCACGCTTCGCAACCGCTAGCCGCGCCTAGGGGCCGGCCGAAGCGCGCGCAGCCGCCGTTTTCTTGTCCGGACAATGGCCGCTCAGCAAATCGAGAAGCACAACGAGGACGAAGGCCTTCATTGCCCAATACCTCCGTTTCCTTCGTCAGACGCGCGAAGTGTCGAGGGGGAGTAGCCCGCCTTTCCAGGCCCCGAACAAGTGAGAAGGCTTGAGACCCTTTTGAAACTTCGTCATTGGACAAGCAGCCATGGGGTTTCGGATCCTCGCACGGGGCGGCGCAGGCACCGGCCCGCTGGGTGAAGCAGGAATGACGGAGGTCGAATGCGCTCGGTTCACGCGGATTTCGAGGATGCGCCCTTGCGGGCGGGAGAAGCCTTTCGGGTCGCCGCCGCGGACGGGAACATCACGCTCGGAGGGTTTCTCTGGAAGCATGCGGGCGACTGCGCCGTCCGTCCGGTCGTGGTGATCACCGCCGCCACCTCGGTTCGCTGCCGCTACTATTCGCGTTTCGCCGACTATCTGTTCGCGAACGGCTTCGATGTCCTGACCTTCGACTATCGCGGCATCGGTGAGTCGCGTCCGGCGGCGATGCGCACCTTTCAGGCGGACTGGGTCGACTGGGGTGAACACGATCTGGAGGCTGCGCTGCGCTTCGCCGCCGCGACTTTTCCGGGCCAGCCGGTCCAGGTGGTCGCACATTCGATCGGCGGCTTCGCTGTCGGGCTCGCGCCCTCCAATTCCGGCATCCGCAGCATTCTCACGGTTGGCGCCCAGTTCGCCTATTGGCGCGACTATGGCGTGGCTGACCGAAAACGCATGTTCGTGAAATGGCATGTCTTCATGCCGGCGCTGACGTGGCTGCTTGGTTACTTCCCCGGCAAACGCCTCGGCTGGCTCGAGGATACGCCCGCCGGCGTGGTGCGCGACTGGAGCCGTATGAAGGCCCGCTTCGAGGACACCGTCCGCCCGGGCAGAAGCATCAATGGAGAACCCGAGGGGCTGGCCCTCAAACGCCGCTTCGCGCAGGTGCGCGCGCCGACGCTGGCCATCGGCATTGCCGACGACTCCCATGGCACGACGGAGGCAATCGACCGGCTACTCGGCTATTTCGTCAACAGCCCGCGCACGCATCTGCGCATCGCGCCCTCCGACATCGGCGCGGACAGGATCGGGCATTTCGCCTTCTTCCACGACCGCTTCCGGGCGAGCCTCTGGCCGCTGGCGCTCGCCTGGCTGCGAACTGGACGGATACCCGAGGACGCCCCCGGTCGGATCATCGGCTCACGCGAAGCGGCAAGCCGCATGTGATCTCATCCGTGCGAGCGGCTTTCATCTTCAAACGAGGATCATCACGAGCGTGACCAGCGCCAGCAGAAACAGATAGACGCGGGTGTGGACACGGTCGGGGATACGCCCAACAAAGCGCGAAGCGAGCGAAATCCCCACCCACGAACCGACGGTCAGTGCCAGCAGTGCCCGCAAGTCGACATATCCTGCATAGCCGAGGCTGGCGGCGGAGGCATGGTCCCAGGCGAGCAGAACATAGATCGCCGTTCCGGCGATCGACATCGGCAGCGACAGCGGGCTGGCCATTGCCGTCGCCCCGGTCATGCTCGCGCCGCGTCGGCGCATCAGCGGCACGGTCATCACGCTTCCCCCCACGCCGAGAAACGCGGCGACCAGCCCGATCGGAACCCCGAAGAGGGTCGCGGCCAAAGGTCCAAGCGGCGCCTTGCCGTCCCCCTGCCGCGCCATGAAGCCAGGCCTTGCGAGACTGTCGAGGATGGTAAGACCAAGATAGGCGACGAAAACCCAACGCACCCAGTCGCCACTCAGCGACATCGCCACCCGGGCCCCGGCCGCCGCGCCAATGCAAATGGGAATGATCAAGGGGCGGACCTGTGCCCAGTCGATCGTGCCCTTCCGGTTGTGTCTGAGCGTCCCCATCAAGCTGGCGAAGATCATCGCGCAGGTCGAGGTGGCAACGGCCACATGCATCGCCTCCGCCTGCATCGCCTCGCCAAGCGCACCGGCTGTCAACATCGCGTAGACGAGCGGCACGACGATGAACCCGCCGCCAAAACCGAACAGCAAGGTCGTAACCCCGGCAATCACCCCGGATGCGAGAAGAAGAAGATACATGTCGAACCGCCAGCGTCGTTCATACTGGCGTCTTTCCTAGACTCGCCCGCGTTGGCCGTCTTTCGTAGACTGGCCAAGGATCATCGAGTTCCGGCCAATCGGGAACGCAATGCGCAATATCTCACTGGAAACGGTGGATCGCACGCCACGTGCGGTCCTGCCAATCGCCACCGACCACGCCCCCGGCACGCTGCTGGAAACGCATCGTCATCGGCGGGCACAGCTTCTCTACAGCGCGACGGGATTGATGGAGGTGGAAACACCGGATGGCGCCTGGGTGGTGCCGACCCATGCGGGCGTGTGGATCCCGGCCGGCCAGCCGCACCGCGTGCACATGATCGATGCAAGCACGCGCTCTCTCTATGTCGAGCCTGCGGACGCTCCCCGGCCAGCGCGTCGCTGCGAGGTGCTGGTCGTCAGCCCCCTGCTCCACCAGCTTCTGCTGGCCACCGCAGACATCCCGCCGCTCTACGACGAAACCGGCCGCGACGGCGTCCTGCTGGCCTTGGTCCTTCATGAGATCAGGGAAGCCAGATCGGTTCCGCTCTTCGCACCGCTTCCGCAGGACGACACGCTCGCAGCCTTGTGCAAGGAGTTCCTGCGTGAACCGCACCTGAAGGCCGCCCCGGACGCATGGGCGCGCCGGCTCAACACAAGCCGCCGAACTTTCTCGAGGCATTTCCGTCAGGAAACCGGAATGTCGTTCAGCGTCTGGCGCCGACAGGCCTGCCTGCTCGCCGCGATCCCGCGCCTGTCGGCGGGAGCATCTGTGACCGAGGTCGCGCTCGATCTGGGATACGAAAGCCCGAGCGCCTTCTCGACAATGTTCCATCGCGTCGTTGGCGATCCCCCAACCCGCTTTGTTCGCCAGGACGTCGCCCCGCGTACCGATCCGTACCGGCCTCAGGCAGCAGCCCGAACATCCTGAAACGAAACGAGACGCCTGGAGTTCTCATCCCACAGCACGAGTTTCACGCAACGCAAGCTCTGGCGGAAGGTTATACGGCTCATGTCGTGCAGGTCCGGATGATCCCGCAGCACCTCGGGCAGACGATAGAATGGCACTTTCGCCGCGAGATGATGGACGTGGTGAATTCCGATGTTTCCGGTGAACCAGCGCAGCACGACGGGAAGGTCATAGTGCGAGCTGCCGTGCAACGCCGCATCCTGGAAGTTCCAATCCTCGTTGTCCGACCACTGCGTGTCCTCGAACTGGTGCTGGATGTAGAAAAGCCAGACACCGGCAGTGGCAGCCATCAGCGTGATCGGAAGCTGCACCATGAGAAAGGGCCCGACACCCATCAGCCACATCAGGGCGGCAACCGGAAGGGCAGCGCCTATATTGGTGGCGATCGTCGAGGCCCACGGCTGGACTCCGGCCCGCATCAGGCCGAGCGGCACTCTGTACTGGCAGATGAAAAGCCATGCCGGCCCGAGACCGAACATCACAATTGGATGGCGATAGAGCCGGTATCGCAGACGCCCCCAAGTGGAGAGCGCAAGGTATTCCTTGACTGTCAGCGTCGCCACGTCGCCGATGCCGCGCTTGTCGAGATTACCCGCCGTCGCGTGATGGACGGCATGCGTACGGCGCCAGTAGTCATAGGGCGTGAGGGTGAAGACACCGATCACGCGCCCGGTCCAGTCGTTGAGGCCACGGCGAGCGAACAGCGCGCCATGGCCGCAGTCATGCTGCAGGATGAAGAGGCGGACAAGAAAGCCCGCCGTGGGAACCGTCAGCAGAAGGCCCCACCAGACCCCGTTGACCACGGCCACCGCGGTCAACGCCCACAGCGCGACGAAAGACAGTGCCGTTATGGCGATTTCGACCGTGCTACGGATCGGGTCAGGTTGCCGGTAGGCCGCTAGAATCGCCGTCCAGGAGCGATCCTTGCGGTCGATGGCGACAGCGCCTGCATCTTTGGTTTTCACAAGGCCTCCGAAGGCGGACCCGTTTCGGAGAAAAGCAAAGCACCCGCAAACGAACGATCCCACGCAACACGGATACCTATCGGCCCGCAGGATCACGCTGTCTGCCACCCCTGTTCAGGGCAGTATGCGGCCGGGCGTCTCATCGCCGTCGCGCGCCGTCAAAGCGTCGCGCTGCCACATTCGGTCATGCCTGCCCCATCTCCGGGTCTTGGCTTCAGCCCTGCCGCCGGTCTCCTCCCGACAGGGCTCATAAGGAAAAAGGCCGGGCAAGGCCCGACCTTTCCAGTCGTCTCAAATGACCCGCGGCACCACCGAAGTGGGCGCGGGTCGAAGACGAAACTTATACGGTCTGCAGGTTTTCCGCGGCGCTCTTGCCCGAACGGTTGTCCCTGACGACTTCGTAGCTGAGCTTCTGGCCCTCGACGATGGTGCGCATGCCGGCGCGCTCGACGGCCGAGATGTGGACGAAGACGTCCGCAGCGCCGTCGTCCGGCTGAATGAAACCAAAGCCCTTGGTGGCGTTGAAGAACTTGACGGTACCAGTATTCATGACGATTTCCTTTTCAATCGGACACTGTACGCGACGCGTACCGCGCCGAACGCGGGTTTTATGCATTCAAGTCGATTTTGATAGGGAACATCGCCATAAGCGCGATTGCTCGCGCGGTAACCAAGTCCGACAAACAAGATCGATTTCTATCACATAGATCGTACCGGCGACCAAAACAAGGGTTGATGTAAAAAACTTGGTGCGCGGAATTGTCATACAGAGCGCGGGACATGTCTTTTCCTGAACAAATATTTCCCGGCAAGCCTATGAATTACTCCCCCGCATGCCCATATAAGATATCAGCCCGCCCTGCGCACGGGCCCAGAAAGAACTTTCATGAAAATTCGGCTCCTCCCCACCGCGACGGCGTCCTTCGACGCAGCGGGGGAACACGTGCATCGCACGGCAAGTGTTTTCGCACGCCGAACAGAGAAACCTGGGCGGGACAAGAACGGCCAGCGACGACCTTTTGAAGAACATAAACAGAACAATAGCCAGAAGGGATCGGGATCATGCCAGTACAGGCCAACACAAGGCCATCCGTCGGCCAGCGATGGAACGACTACCATCCGGCGAAATCCACGCTGGTGTGGGCGTGCGTCGTCACGGCGATTGCCACAATGGTCATCGGCTTTAGCTGGGGCGGCTGGGTAACGGCGGGCACCTCGCGCACACTCGCGTCGACTGCGGGAAGCACGGCACGCGGGGAACTGGCCGCACTCATTTGCGTCGAGCGGTTCAATGCTGCCCCTGACTCAACCGCCCGTCTTGTCGAATTCAAGGCTCTCGACGGCTCCTACAAACAACGTCAGTTCGTCGAGGCTGGCGGCTGGGCGACCATGCCAGGCGACGCATCAGCCAACCGCCGTGCGGCTGAGGGCTGCGCCGCCGCGCTTGCCGCCTGAGCAAGCCGCCCCACCGCGCGCGCCGCCTGATGGGGATCAACTCGCGCCGCGGCCATCGTGAACAGGCCGCCGCGCAAAGACATCATCGGAGAGTAGAACATGACAGACCATCGTTTCGTCATCGGGCAGGCAGTCCGGATGAAAAGCCGGTTCGGCCTCTCTCCCTCGATAGGGGATGGCTTTCGCATCATCGCGATCATGCCGGTGAACGAAGACAATTCGCCTCAATACCGCATCCGCAACGACGAAGAGCGCCACGAGCGCGTAACGACCGAAGACGGCATCGAGGAACTGACGGCACGACCCAATTCCGGGTGACGCCGCAAACGGAAATCGGAGTTTGGAAATGGCCAAAGGACAGAAGCGAAGCAACCGCGAAGTGAGAAAGCCGAAGCAGCCGAAGGCGGCCGCGAAGGTGGAGGCGCTGCTCGGCTCCCAGGTCAAGGAGGCGGTCAGCAGCAAGCAGCCGAACAGCAAGGCAAAGAGCCGCGCCTAGGATCGCGCTGCGGCCCATCGCCAAGCGCCAAGAGGGGCACCCCGTCGCCAAAAGGGAACGGGCGCTCCCATCCAGTCCGCGAACGACGGCCAACCGGCGGCGCATTGGGAGCTCACCTCCCGATACCAACAAGGCATTCGATCATGACGCTCAATTTTCCAAACAGAAGCCGCAGCTATGACGAGGCCGGCCGGCGCGTTCGTTTCTCCGGCCATGACGGCATGTTCGAGGTGCCGTTCTTTGTCGAAGCGGATGCGCTCAGCATCACCTCGCCCGGCGAGGAGCAATACCTGGCCGCCTTCGATGAGGCGCGCACCAGGATCTATGACGTCGCGCGCAAAATCTACGGAAGCGCCCGCAAGAATGTATATGTCTTGACGAAATCAGACTTCCACTAATCAAAATTCGTCCAAAGAACTTCCATCAACACAGATCTCCGGAAGAACTGGACCCCGCCATGAATGTCAGGACCACGGATACAAAAGTCACGTTCAGACAATCGTTCATTTTGAGCGCCTTGGACGGTCGGCAACCGGCGGGAACCTACCGCTTGGTAATAGACGAGGAAGAGATCTCCGGGATTTCCTTTGTTGCCTACCGTCGCGTAGCAACAATGCTGCACACTCCGGCGATTGCCGTCCAGAGCGTTCGGCGCGAGGCGGTTGAAATCGACCCGGAGGAACTGGCGGCAGCGCAGGATGCGGATGCGCTCCTGTGTCGGACCGTCGAGGAGTAATGGATCATGCGTCATCTTGGCGGACTTCAAGGAAGCGGCGTTCTGAAATGCGGCAACAAGATATTTGCGCGCGCGGACTACGATCTGGATGGTTTCCTGCGCAAGCCGGGCGAAGTCGTTGGCAGCGGCGACATCCGGATGGATTCCGTCACCCTGCGACAGGTATTCGGCCGCAAGGACCTGCACCTGCTGACGGATGACGGCCGACTGCTCCGCATCCGTTTCTCCGAAACACGCCTACCTGCCGCCAGTGATGCCGCGCATGTCGACGTGGTCGGAGATCTGCCCTTGGCCTCGGAATGGCGACACTGACTGAGTGACTGCTGCCGGCTGCAGCGAGCGCCGGACGATCTGCGAGCCCCCACTCCCAAAGCCCGCGCCCTGCGCGCACCACTGCAGGAGACGCGGACTCAACACCTCAGCCAATCTGTCGCACCTGCGCCCGGGCTGGAAAGGCACTCCTTGAGATCGTTCCCTCGCCTCCTCGGCCTTCGCTCGTCGTCACCACCGTGGAACGACGGGGCACCGGTAAGAGAAGAGCTTTTCAGCGTTGAACGGCTGGAGCAACACGCGCGCAGCCTTGCCACGGCTCAGACGGTGGCCGGGCGGCCGCCGGTCGTGCGCTCCCTGCACAAGAGGCTCAGCGACAACGCCGCTGTTTTGCTCTGCGCCTATCAGTCGAGTGCGGCGGAGCTGGAAAGCGGCAGAGGCGTCGTTCCTGCGGCAGAATGGCTGCTGGACAACTATCATGTGGTCGAGGAGCAGATCCTCGAGATCCGGGACGACCTCCCCCCCGGTTACTATCGCCAGCTCCCGAAACTCAGCGAAGGGCCGTTTGCCGGCTATCCAAGGGTGCTTGGACTCGCCTGGGCCTTTGTCGCACACACCGACAGCCTCTTCGACCGCGAGAGATTGCGGCGGTTTCTGGTGGCCTACCAGGAGGTACAGCCCCTGACGATCGGCGAGCTGTGGGCCGTCGCGATCACGCTACGTTTCGTCCTCATCGAGAACCTGCGCCGACTGGCCGACCAGATTACGGCAGCGCGCGCGGCCCGCACGGAGGCGGCGGCGCTGGCCAAGCGGCTTCTCCTGCCCGGTGAGGCGCGCTCCGCGCTGGATGCGGATATCGCCTCCCGATCGCCAAACCCCTTGCCCGAACTCTTCGCCGCGCATCTGGCCAAGCAGCTGCGAAATCAGGACCCGGCCACGACACCCGCACTCAAGTGGCTGGAGGAGCGTCTCGCCCTGCAAGGCGTTTCCATCGACGACGTCGTGCAACATGCCCAACAGAGGCAAGGCGCGTCCAATGTCACCGTGCGCAACATCGTCACCAGCATGCGGCTTGTCTCCGACATCGACTGGGCGGACCTTTTCGAGAGCGTTAGCCTGGTCGACGAGCGGCTGCGCGCGCGAAGCGCCTTTTCCGACATGGACTTCCCGACCCGTGATCTCTACAGGAACGCGATCGAGCAACTGGCGCGCGGATCGTCCTTTTCCGAGCTCGAGATCGTGGACCACACACTTGTCGCCGCGCGAGAAAGCGCGGCCGAGGCTGACGGCACAGCCGACGCCGAACGTTTCGCCGACCCGGGCTATCACCTGATCGCCCAGGGCCGGCCGGCGCTAGAACGCGCGATCCGGTTTTGCCCGTCCGCGCGGCTGCGGGTCAGCCGCATCAACACGCGGCTTGGCATCGGCGGATACGTAGGGGCGATCCTGCTTGTCTCGGCCGCGGTGCTGGCGCTTGCGCTATGGGCGATGTCGTCCAGCGATCCGGGCACGGGCTGGCTCCTGTGGTTCGCATTTCTGGCCTTTCTCCCCGTCAGCGAGGTGTCGACAGCCCTCGTCAACCGCATCCTGACCTGGAGTCTCGGGGCCACCGCCCTGCCCGGCCTGGCGCTCAAGCAGGGCGTGCCGTCGTCGTTGCGGACGCTCATCGCGGTGCCAACACTGCTCACGAGCGCGGCCGACCTTCTGGAGCAGGTGGAGCGCCTCGAGGTCCACCACCTTTCCGGCTCCGGCGGAGACCTCGTCTTCGCACTGCTTACGGACGGCACCGATGCGGAACAGGAAGTCACCCCGGAGGATGCCGGTCTGCTCGCCGTCGCAGCAGGGGCGATTGACGAACTGAACCGGCGCCATGAGCCGGCCGCCAGCGGCAACCGTTTCCTCCTCCTGCATCGACGCCGCCTGTACAACGCGAGCGAAGGCAAATGGATGGGCTGGGAGCGCAAGCGCGGAAAGCTGCACGAGCTCAATCGCCTCCTGCTCGGCGCCGGCGACACGACCTTCATGCCTGTCGACGGCGTTCCCCCTCAGGTGCCAGCCGGCGTGCGTTACGTCATCACGCTGGACGCCGATACACGGCTACCGCGCGACGCCGCCCACCGCCTCATCGGCAAGATGGCACATCCGCTCAACCGCCCGCGCTTCAGCGATGCGGCGCGGCGCGTGGTCGACGGCTATGGCATTCTCCAGCCGCGCGTCACGCCCTCGCTTCCGGTCGGACGCGAGGGCTCGGTCTATCAGCGCGTTTTCTCCGCCCCCGGCGGCATAGATCCCTATGCGGCCGCCGCCTCGGATGTGTACCAGGACCTCTTCGGTGAAGGCACCTTTACGGGCAAGGGCATCTATGACCTTAACGCCTTCGAGGCCTCACTCTCCGGCCGCGTGCCGGAGAACTCCATGCTCAGCCACGACCTTTTCGAGGGCGTGTTCGCGCGGGCAGGCCTCGCCTCCGACGTCGAGGTGATCGAGGAATTCCCCGCCCGGTACGACGTCGCCGCCAAACGCCTGCATCGCTGGACCCGCGGCGACTGGCAACTCCTGCCCTGGGCCCTGGGCCGGGACAAGGGCCACCTCGCGGTTCCAGCCATCGGGCGCGCGAAGATGCTCGACAATCTTCGGCGTTCGCTTCTGGCGCCGTTCACGCTCCTCGCGCTGGGGCTCACCTGGCTGATGCCTCAGCCGGCGGCCGCGACTGGAACCGCGATCCTGCTTGCCGGCATTGCCCTCCCGGCCTTCCTTTCCGTACTCCTTTCCCTCGTGCCGGCGCGTTCGGGCATTCGCTTGCGCAGTCACGTCGCCACGCTCGCCGCGGATCTGCGTCTCGCCGCGGTCCAGAGCGCGCTCTCGATTGCTTTTCTGGCCGATCATGCGTGGCGAATGGGCGATGCCATCGCAAGGACGCTTGTGCGTCTGGCCTGGACCCGCCGCCACCTGCTGGAATGGACCACGGCAGCTCAGTCGAACAGAAGCCCGCGCCTGAACCTCGCCGGCTTCTACCGTTCCATGGCCTCCGGCACCTTGCTTGGGCTACTCATCGCCGTTGGCGCGACGGTGTTCTCACCTTCCTCCGGGCCGCTGACCATTCCCTTCGCGCTGCTCTGGCTGGCCGCGCCGGCAATCGCCCTGCGGGTCAGCCGCTCGCCCAGCGCCGGACCGCGCCTTGCGATTTCCGATCAGGATGGGCGCGAGTTGCGCCTCATAGCCCGCCGCACCTGGCGCTTCTTCGAGACCTTCGTGACGCCCGCAAGCAACATGCTGCCCCCGGACAACTTCCAGGAAGACCCGCGCCCGGTCATCGCGCAAAGGACCTCGCCCACCAATATCGGGCTCTATCTCGTCTCCTCCATAGCCGCCCGCGACTTCGGCTGGGCAGGCATGATCGAGACGGTGGAACGCCTGGAAGCTAGCTTGAGAACCATGCATGTTCTTTCAAGGCACAAGGGGCATTTCTTCAACTGGTATGAGACCCGCGACCTGCGCGTCCTCGAGCCTGCCTACATCTCCTCCGTCGACAGCGGAAACCTGGCCGGGCATTTGATCGTGGTCGCCAACGCATGCGAATCCTGGGCGGACGAAACCGCAGGGACGCAAGCCCGCCTTGGCATGAGCGACAGCCTCCATCTGGCCCGACAGGCGCTCGAGACACTGTCTATCGCGAAAAACGGACGCGGCGCGCAGCTCCCGCAGATGCTCGACGACATCGAAGACCGGCTGAAGGGGCCGGAAACACTCGACGCGCTGACGCCCGTGCTGACGCGGCTGGCGGAAAAGGCAGCCCTCATGGCGCGCGCCATGATCCCGGCAAGCGTCGACGACGCCTCACCCGACCTCGTCTTCTGGATCGAGTCATTCGGAAAGATCGCGGCCGAACACGCGCGCGACCAGATCGCGCCCCCTGGTTTGAAAGACCGGCTGCGGGCGCTCGCCGCCGACGCGCGCGAAATGGCGGTGGCGATGGACTTCGCCTTTCTTCTCGACCCCGAGCGCAAGCTCTTGTCGATCGGCTATTCCCACGCCGACAATCGTCTCGATACGAGTTGCTACGACCTGCTCGCTTCGGAGGCGCGGCTTGCGAGCCTCTTCGCCATCGCCAAGGGCGATATCGAGACACGGCACTGGTTCCGCCTGGGACGGGCGGCGACGCCGCTTGCGAACGCATCGGCGCTGATTTCCTGGTCTGGCTCCATGTTCGAATACCTTATGCCATCGCTCGTCATGCGCGCGCCCGCCGGCAGCCTTCTCGAGCAGACCAACCGACTGGTGGTGGAGCGCCAGCAGACCTACGCCCGCGCGCTGGACATTCCCTGGGGCATCTCGGAGTCCGCCTATAACGCCCGCGACATGGAACTGACCTATCAGTATTCGAACTTCGGAGTACCCGGCCTTGGCCTGAAACGCGGCCTTTCGGAGAACACCGTGATCGCTCCCTATGCGACCGGGCTGGCGGCGATGGTCGACCCGCATGGCGCCTGCGAGAACTACGCTCTCCTGGCACGGCTGGGAGCCGGCAGCCGCTACGGTTTCTTCGAAGCGCTCGACTTCACCCGCTCCAGGCTTCCCGAAAAGACCTATGTGGCCATTGTCCGAACCACCATGGCGCACCATCAGGGCATGACCATCGTCGCCATCGCCAATACGCTCCACGATGGAGAAATGCGCGCGCGGTTCCACCGCGAACCGATGATCCAGGCCTGCGAGCTTCTGCTGCAGGAACGTATGCCGCGCAATGTCGCGATCGGCCACCCCAGGGCGGAGGAGGTCAAGGTCTCGCCTGCAGCGACAGATGCGGAACCTTCGACGTCGCGCAGGGTCACCACCGCCACGGCCGGCTCGCCGGTAACCCATCTGCTCTCCAACGGCCGCTACGCGGTGATGCTCACGGCTGCCGGGGCGGGTTACAGCCGCTGGCGCGGCATCGCGGTCACGCGCTGGCGCGAAGATGCAACGCGCGACGACTGGGGCTCCTTCATCTTCCTGCGCGACATCGGAAGCGGAGACGTCTGGTCTGTCGGCGCCCAGCCGCTCTGCCAGGAGGCGGCAAAGAACGAGATCGTTTTCGACGAGGACCGCGCCCAGTTCATCCGACATGACGGCCCCCTGACGACCACGATGGATGTGCTGGTCTCCGGCGAGGACGACTGCGAGGTCCGCCGCGTCTGCGTCGGCAACGCCGGAAGGCGGGAGCGCGAGATCGAGATCACGTCCTATGCGGAGATCGTGCTTGCTCCCATGGCTGCCGACACCGCGCATCCGGCGTTTTCCAAGATGTTCGTGCAGACCGAACACGCGGCCGAGTTCGGAGCGCTTATCGCGACGCGCCGCCTGCGCTCGCCCGACGAAACGCATGTCTGGGCGGCTCATCTCGCCGTCGTTGAGGGCGAGATCGTCGCCGACCCGCAATACGAGACCGACCGCGCCCGGTTCATAGGTCGTGGCGGCACTATTGCCACGCCCGACGCGATGCGAGAGGGAGTGTCGCTATCGAACACGGTGGGAACGGTCCTCGACCCCATCTTCTCTCTGCGGCAGCGTGTGAGGATCGCGCCGGGCAAGATCGCCCGCGTCGCCTATTGGACCATTGTCGCCTCTTCGCGCGCCGAGCTTATGGATCTGATCGACAAACACCATGATCGCAGTGCGTTCGACCGCGCTCAGACGCTGGCCTGGACCCAGGGTCAGGTCCAGCTTCGCCATCTCGACGTGGATGCCGGAGAGGCCGCGGACTTCCAGCGCCTGGCCACTCCCATCCTTTACGCCAACCCGCGCTACCGGGCACCATCGGTGCAGATTGTCCGCGGCGCGGGCCCGCAGTCGGGCCTGTGGCACCTCGCCATTTCCGGTGACCTGCCGATCGTCCTACTGAACATCGGTGACCCCCAGGACATGGCCCAGGTTCGCCAGTTGCTGCGCGCCCATGAGTACTGGCGGATGAAGAGCCTCGCCGTCGATCTGGTGATCGTCAACGAGCGGGCGTCCTCCTACACACAGGATCTGCAGGTGGCCATCGAGACGGCCGTGCGCAGCAGCCAGTCGCGTCCCCGCTTCGGACTGGAATTGGCGCAAGGCTCGGTCTTCGTGCTGCGCGCCGACCTGATAAGCGCCGAGGCACGCGCACGACTTCATTCCGTCGCCCGCGTCACGCTGTCCGCGCGCCGTGGCCCGATAGCCGAGCAGTTTCCCGATCTGCCGCCCCTGTCCCATCCTCCCGTCCATCGCAAAGCCGAGCGATCAGCATCGCCGCCCCGCCCCCTCCACCGACCATCGCTTGAGTTCTTCAACGGGCTCGGCGGCTTTGACAGGAATGGCCGCGAGTATGTGACGATCCTGGACCAGGGCGCCGTCACGCCCGCGCCGTGGATCAATGTGATTGCCAACCCCGATTTCGGCTTTCAGGTATCGACGGAAGGAAGTGGATACACCTGGGCGCAAAACAGCCGCGAGAACCAGTTGACGCCATGGTCGAACGATCCCGTGGTCGACCCGAGCGGCGAGGCGTTCTACATCCGCGACGAAGAAACACTCGAACTGTGGAGCCCCACCGCCCAGCCGATCCGGGACCGCGGCTTCTATGTTTCGCGCCATGGCTTCGGCTACAGCCGCTTCGAACACGAAGCCAACGGCGTTGCGCTCGATCTCCTGCAATACGTTCCGCTCAGCGACCCGATCAAGATCTCGCGCCTGACCTTGCGAAACACATCCGGCCGCAGCCGCCGATTGTCCGTCACCAGCTATGCCGAACTTGTGCTCGGCAGCTCGCGCGGCGCCACCGCGCCCTTCCTCGTGACGCAGATCGACGAGACTTCCGGCGCGATGCTGGCGCGCAATCCCTGGAGCATCAGTTCTTCCGGCGGCGTTGCCTTTGCCGATCTCGGCGGACGGCAGTCAACCTGGACGGCCGACCGCACGGAATTCCTCGGCTGCTGCGGACGGCTCTCCGCACCGCTCGCGCTCACCCGCGCACAAGCGCTGTCGGGAAAGACGGGCGCCGGCCTCGACCCCTGCGCGGCCCTGCAGCAGATCGTCGAGCTCGCGGCGGGCCAAACGGTCGAAATCGTCTCGTTTCTCGGACAGTGCGGCACGCAGGAGGAAGTCCGCGCCCTGCTCGCGCGCTACCGGACCGCCGATCTCGACGCCACACTTCAAGAGGTAAGCGATCACTGGAACGACCTGTTGCAAGCGGTTCAGGTCAAGACGCCGGATCGGGCCATGGACATCCTGCTGAACGGCTGGCTCCTCTACCAGACGCTGGCCTGCCGCATCTGGGCGCGTTCGGCCTTCTATCAGACAAGCGGTGCCTATGGCTTCCGCGACCAGCTCCAGGATGGAATGGCACTGACCCTCATGCGCCCCGAGGAAACGCGACGCCATCTCCTGCGTGCGGCCGGACGGCAGTTCGTCGAAGGCGATGTCCAGCATTGGTGGCTGCCCGGCTCCGGGCAGGGCGTGCGAACGCGCATTTCGGACGACCGTGTCTGGCTCGCCTTTGCGGCGGCGACCTATGTGAAGACGTCGGGCGATAACGCGGTACTCGACGAGAGCGTCCCCTTCCTCGATGCCCCGCCCCTGCTCCCTGGCGAACATGACTCCTTCACCCATCCGACCACGGCAGCTGAATCCGCCTCCCTGTTCGAGCATTGCGCCCGCGGTCTCGACCAGTGCCTGGACCTGACCGGACAGCTCGGCCTTCCATTGATGGGCACCGGAGACTGGAACGACGGCATGAACCGTGTCGGCGAGGGTGGCAAGGGCGAGAGCGTCTGGCTTGGCTGGCTTCTGCTGCGTGCCATCGAGCTTTTCAGCCCCCTTTCGGAGGGGCGCGACCCGGTGCGCGCCGAACGCTGGCGCTCTCATGCGAATGCGCTGCGACTGGCGCTTGAAGAGCATGCCTGGGACGGCGAGTGGTATCGCCGCGCGACATTCGACGACGGCGCGAACCTTGGCTCGAAGGCCAACACAGAATGCCGGATAGACTCTATCGCACAGTCCTGGGCCGTGCTCTCGGAAGCTGCCGAGCCGGCCCGGGCAGCAACGGCCATGGCTTCGCTGGACCGGCACCTCATTCGCCGCGACGAAGGCCTGGCGCTTCTGTTCACCCCTCCGTTCGACAAGACCCCGCGCGATCCGGGCTACATCAAGGGCTATCCGCCGGGCTTGCGCGAGAACGGTGGTCAATACAGCCATGCCGCCATGTGGGCGATCCTGGCCTTTGCCAAGTCGGGCGCGCGCGACAAGGCGCATGAGCTGTTCGCGATGCTCAACCCGATCAACCACGCGCGCACGCCCGAGGAGGTCGAGCGCTATAAGGTTGAGCCCTATGTCGTCGCGGCTGATGTCTACTCCGTCGCGCCGCACGCCGGCCGGGGCGGCTGGACCTGGTACACGGGTTCGGCCGCCTGGATGTATCGCGCCGGCCTGGAGGGCATCCTGGGCATCCGCCGCGAGGGGGATATGCTCATCGTCGACCCGTGTATCCCCTCAGACTGGCCGGGTTTCGAAGCCGCCATCAAGGTACAGGCTACGAGCTTCGCCATCCGCGTGGACAATGCACCCCCGGGCAACGGGCGGCTTGTCTGGCAGGCTGTGCTTGACGGCGAACCCATGCGGTCTTCATCAGCCGGAGCCCCCCGCATGCGGCTCGACGGGCTTCATCACACCCTCGACCTGCGACGCTTGTGATGGCGCAGCACGACGGAGCGGCATACCAGGTGCACCGACGTCCAGCCTCAAGCCGCCCGCCATCATCCGAAACGATCAAGAAGGAGAAGACTGTCATGATGACCTACACCATCAACCGAATATTCGACGGCGCGGCATTCGAGGAGGTGGAGGCACGCACCCGCGCCGCTCTTTCCGACCAGGGCTTTGGCGTGCTGACCGAAATCGACGTGACCTCGACGATGAAGAAGAAGCTGAATGTCGAGATGCAGCCCTATGTCATTCTCGGTGCTTGCAATCCTCGCATGGCGCATCGCGCCATCGAACTCGAGCCCCATGTCGGGGCGATGCTGCCGTGCAACGTGATCCTGCGCGCGGTTGACGGCGGCGTCGAGGTTAGCGCGGTCGATCCGGTGGCCTCAATGCAGGCGATCGACAATCCGGAATTGCACGCGGTCGCAAGCCAGGTGCGCGACCTGATGACCAAGGCCGTCGCGGCCATATGACATCCGCCGCCGGCGGCAGCGCGTCGGCGGCCTCTTCGAAGCCTTTGGCTTGCACTTCCAGAGAAGGCCTTGCTCAGGCGCGCTTGATCGCGTCCGTGACTTGCGCGCGCAGATCGGCAGGCAATGCATCTATCGCACGCGCGACGACCGCCAGATCCTGCCGCGCGGCATGCAACTGGTCGATGAGAGAGAGCACGATGCCAAGTGCGGTCTCATCCAGATCGAGATCCAGCGACAGATCGCACAGAAGTTCGAGCCGCGCGATGTCGATGCGGCGAAAGACATATCCTCCGGCATCGCGCTGCGGCCTGACGAACTCGCCCTCGATGAAGCGGACGAGCTGGACCCGGGTGAGCCGTGTGACGGTCGCGATGATATCGTCTTCGGAAAATCGGTCCGTCATGTCCCGGCCCCTTTCAGCAGGTCGGCCCGCGGGTCGAAGGCATGGGTCTCGCGCCATTGGGACAGGAAATCCCGCAAAGCCGGGTCCGTTTCGGGCGGAACGACAATCTTCAGTTCGACCTTCTGGTCACCCTTGGTCTTTTGCCCTGCCCGCTCCACGCCGCGGCCACGCAGGCGCAGGACCCGGCCCGAGCTGACACCGGGAGGGATCGTCAGGCCCACCGGCCCGTCGATGGTCGGCGTCGTCACCTTGCCGCCGAGGACGGCTTCATCGATGGTGATGGGAAGCGTCAGCAATATGTCGTCGCCATCGCGGCGAAAAACCGGGTGCGAGCGCACGGAAACGGTGATCAGCGCATCCCCGGCCGCACCTCCGCCATAGCCAGGCATCCCTTTGCCGCGCAGCCGCAAGGTCTGGCCATCCTCGGTACCCCGCGGGATCGTGACCGCAAGGCCCTGGCCGTCGGGCAGTGTGATACGGGTCCTGGCTCCCCTTACGGCATCCAGAAACGGCAGCTCGAGGGAATAATGCGCATCCGGTCCCGAAGCCGAAAACCCGTAATCGTCGAAGTCACCGCCGCCGGACGGGCGCCGCCGATTGCGCAGGATGTCGGCAAAGACGTCCGCGGGATCGGCATCCGCGCCAAACCCGCCCCCTTGCCGGTAGACGTTGTCCGAGGCTTCCGCGAAATCGCGATAATACCGGCGCTGCGGGCGCTCGGCACCCAGCCCGTCAACCTCTCCGGCGTCGTAGCGCGCGCGGGTTTCCGGGTCCTTCAGAACGGCATAGGCTGCGGAAATCGCCTTGAACCGCGCTTCGGCACCGGGGTCGTCGGGATGAAGGTCCGGATGGCTGGTGCGCGCCAACTTCCGATAGGCCTTCTTGATGTCCTCCGCCGTGGCCGCCTTGGTCAGCCCAAGGGCCTCGTATGGATCGTTGAGCATCCAGGATCCTTCTTGTCGTCCATGGCGTCGCGCATGTGCTGATGGCGCGCATGAAATGGCTGCTTCTGCATGCCATGGCCCACCCGGCGATGTCGCTGATCCATATCAAGGCAGAAACGACGCGCGCGCCTATCCTGCGCAAGATCGAACGGGGCGGATTGCGTCCTCCGTTTGGCCCCTGTCGCAACCTCGGAAGGAGGCCACGTTGGCCGCGGCTGAATACAAACCTACCGGGAAAGACAGTTCGACGGCGTTGCAGGTCCGTACGCCCTCGACCTCACCACAGGTCCCTGCCCTGCGCAACATCCCTCCCGCTCCTTCCGGGAAAAGGCGTTTGCGGCTTTGGGCGCTCGCCGGATTGTCGGTCCTCGGTCTGGCAGCGCTGCTCTATGTGCAGCCGTGGGTCGAAAGGCCGCGCTCGGTCGCCGTCGAGATCGCTACACTGGCACCGGTCACGCGCGTTCTGGCCGTCAACGGTCGTGTCGCCGCCGTGCACTCGGTCGATGTGCGCCCCCTCGTCAGCGGCACGCTCGAGACGCTTTCGGTGGCCGAGGGCGACGAGGTGGCCGCCGGTCAGGTGCTGGGCCTGATCGACGCCAAGACTCAGAGCGCCGTCCTGCGGCAGGCAATGGCGGGACGAGACGCCGCTCTCGAGGCCCAACAGCAGGCATCGGAGGCCTACGACCGGTCGGTTTCTCTCGGCAGGACGATTGCAAGATCCGTGCTCGAAACCCGCGCCCACGCGGTCGAGCTTGCGGTTCAGGAGGTTGCCCGCCTGACCGCCTTGGCGGATCAGGCCCGCATCGCTCTACAGAACCACACGGTCCGCGCCCCCATCCCCGGCAGCGTCCTGATCCTGAATGTGGACGAGGGTCAGTTTGTCGACACCTCCACTCTCCTTCTGATCCTCGCCGATCTGCGCGAGCTTGAGGTCGAAACGGATGTGGACGAAGCCTATGCGCGGCAGATCTCGCGGAACCAGACCGCAATCCTGCAACTGGCCGGCGAAACCGGCACCCGCACCGGCCATGTGAACTTCGTCTCGACCCGCGTGGATGTCGCCACCGGCGGCCTTGCCGTGCGGATTTCCTTTGACGACCCGGTCATCGCGCCCGTGGGAATGACCGTCACGACCAACATCCTGGTGGACCAGCAGGCGGCTGCGCTGACCGTGCCACGCACCTCGATGGTGGCCGGCCCTACCGGCACCGCTGTCTTCGTGGTCGAGGACCGCAAGGCCCGCCTGCGACCCATCACCGTGGTGGACTGGCCCGCCACCCGCCTGATCGCGACGGCGGGACTGGCCGAGGGCGACGTGGTGATCGTGGACGCGGCGGGACTTGCCGACGGACAAGCGGTCGAGGCGGTGCAGCCCTGATGCTCTACGCCCTCAAGATCGCGACACGCTACCTGACGGCGAACAAGGCGCAGACGGCCCTGCTGGTGCTGGGCGTCGCCGTGGGTGTTTTCATCTTCATCTTCATGTCGGCGCTGATCGGCGGGTTGGCGGAGTTCATTCTTTCGCGCACCGTTGGCGACATCGCCCACATCACCATCGAGGCCGAGGAGACCGACCCGGTCCTGCTCGTCGCGCCTTCGGGACAGGTGTTGAGCGTGATCGAACGGGGCCGCACGCGGACCGCCACGCTGACAGAAGCCGCCACATGGCTGCCGGTCATTGAGGCGGTCGACGGGGTCAAGGCCGTCTCTCCGCAGATCACCGGATCAGGGTTTCTCGCGCGCGGGGCGCAGACAGCCCAGGTCAGCGTGACAGGCGTCGAGCCCGGGCGGGAATCCGCGATACTGGATCTCGACGGATACATGGTCGAGGGATCGGCGCGGCTGGGCTCGGACATGATCGTCATGGGGCGCAAGCTGGCCGACGATCTGGCGCTGTCACTAGGTCAGACGCTGCGGCTCCAGTCCTCCCTCGGCGCGACGGCGGTCCTGACGCTGGGCGGGATCTACAAGACCGGGAACAGCAGGATGGATGAGGGCCGCGTCTTTGTCAGCCTCTCCCTGGCCCGCACGCTGTTTGCGACGCCACAAGGCGTGACCCAGATCGAGATCAAGCTCTACGACCTGAACGCCGCCGATGCCTCCGCCTTGCACATCCGCGCCCTCACCGGGCTGGACGCCGTTCCCTGGACAGACGGCGCGGCACAGTTGATGGAGGCCCTCAACGCCCAGGCGCAGACCGGGTACTTCCTCAAGAGCTTCGCCCTCATCACCATCGTCATCGGCGTGGCCTCGGCGCTGCTGTTGTCCACCTATCGTCGTCGGCCGGAAATCGGGATCATGCGGGCCATGGGCGCCGGACGCGCCTTCGTCATCTTCGTCTTCGTCACCCAGGGGACCCTGATCGGTCTGATGGGCGGCGTCTCGGGGGCGACCCTGGGCTACCTGGCTCTCCTTCCCTTCCCCTCGCGCGAGGCGTTCAAGGCGGGAACCTTGCCGATAGACATCACGCAAGGGTCCTACGGGCTGGCCATCGCGTTGACGGTGCTCGGCGCCATCCTCGCCTCGATCCTGCCGGCCAGATCGGCCGCTTTGGTCGATCCCGTCACGGCGATCGGCCAATGAGCCCGCTTTTGGAAGTGCGCGATCTGGTCAAGGTATTCGGAACGGGCGAAGCCGCGACCCGCGTGCTGCGTGGTCTGTCGCTGAGCCTGGAGGCAGGAGAAATGGCCGCCCTGCTGGGCCCGTCGGGTGCGGGCAAGAGCACGCTTCTGACAATCCTCGGGACGCTCATGAAACCCACTTCAGGCAGCCATGTCATGCTGGGGCAGGACCTGATCGCGGCGGACGACCGCGAGGTGACCGCTTTTCGCAACCTGCACATCGGCTTCGTGTTCCAGTTCCACAACCTGTTGCCCGACTTCACTGCCCTGGAAAACGTGATTTTCCCCACCGCTGTGCGCGACGGGCGCGAGACCGCCACCGCCCGCGACAGAGGACGCGAGCTGCTGGTACGGATGGGCCTCGCGGATCGCGTCGACTTTCCCTCGGCCAATCTCTCGGGCGGGCAGAAACAGCGGGTTGCCGTCGCCCGCGCGCTGATGAACGCGCCCGAACTCGTTCTGGCGGACGAGCCGACCGGCAACCTCGACCGTGCCTCTGCGATGCAGGTGATGGATCTCATCGGGCAGATCAACCGCGAACAGGGCACAACCTTCCTGATCTCGACCCATGACGAAAAGATCGCAGCGCTCTGCCGGCGACAGATCGTGGTGGGCGATGGTCTGTTGACCGGCTAGGCATCCGCAGGAAGATCCGCGCTAACACCGATCAGTGCGACATCTCCCGTCTCTGTGTAGAGTTGAGTGGCGAGTCGCGAGCAAACGTCCACCGGAAGGACCTCGAGCGCATGCAGAGGCGGGAAGAGTTGGCCGTCGTTGCACCCCTCCCCTGCGAAGGCATCGTGCATGCCGTCAGGGGCGCGGTGGTCGACGTCGTCTTCGAAGGAGCCGAGCTCCCGCAAATCAATTCCGCCCTCATCGTCGAATGGGACAGGCCGACGCCGCTCATTCTCGAAGTCCACAGCCATCTGGACCAGACCACGGTTCGCGCCGTGGCGTTCCAGTCGACCGCAGGGCTTGCGCGCGGGGTCGGGGTGCGCGCAACAGACGGGCCGGTCAAGGTGCCCGTTGGCAATGCCGTCCTCGGACGGCTTCTGGATGTCGTCGGCAATCCGCAGGACAACGGTCCGGCGCTGCCAGACGACACGCCGCGCAGATCGATCCACGCGCGTCCCCCAACCCTGAAATCGCAGACCGGTGCCACGGACGTGTTCGAGACCGGCATCAAGGTGATCGACCTGCTGACACCGATGGCGCAGGGCGGCAAGGCCGCGATGTTCGGCGGCGCCGGGGTCGGCAAGACCGTTCTGGTGATGGAACTGATCCGCGCCATGGTCGAGAAATATGAAGGCATCTCGGTCTTCGCCGGCATCGGCGAGAGATCACGCGAGGGTCACGAGCTTCTGACCGAAATGAAGGGATCCGGCGTTCTTGACCGCACCGTTCTGGTCTACGGCCAGATGAACGAACCGCCCGGCGCACGCTGGCGGGCGCCCCTCACCGCCCTGACCGTTTCGGAGTATTTCCGCGACCAGAAGCACAAGAACGTGCTCCTTCTGATGGACAACGTCTTCCGGTTTGTCCAGGCGGGCGCGGAAGTGTCGAGCCTGCTCGGCCGCCTGCCCTCGCGCGTTGGCTATCAGCCGACGCTGGCAACCGAGGTGGCGGGCTTGCAGGAGCGCATCGCCTCGGTGGCCGGGTCCGCCGTGACCGCCATTCAGGCCGTCTATGTGCCTGCCGACGACTTCACCGACCCGGCCGTCACAACCATCTCCAGCCATATGGATTGCGTCATCGTGCTGTCGCGCGCCCAGGCCGCAGAAGGGTTCTATCCGGCAATCGACCCGCTTGCCTCGTCCTCGATGCTGCTCGACCCTCTGGTGGTTGGCGAGCGGCACTATGAGACAGCCGAAGCCGTCCGCCAGGCGCTGGCGCGTTTCCGCGAGCTGACCGACATCATCTCGCTTCTCGGGGTGGAAGAGCTGGGCGCCGCGGATCGCAAGATCGTCAAGCGCGCGCGGCGGCTGCAACGCTTCCTGACCCAGCCGTTCATGGTGACGGAGGCCTTTACCGGCACACCCGGCGCCAGCGTTGCGCTTGCCGATACGCTGGCAGGCTGCCGCGCCATTCTGGACGGCGAGACCGATGACTGGTCGGAAAGCTCGCTCTACATGGTCGGCACGCTGGAGGACGCGCGCAAGAAGGAAGCCGACGCAAAAGTCTCCGCTGCTCCGAACGCGGGAACCGCGCCATGAGGCTGAGGATCGTGACCCCCCTGTCGGTCGTGGTCGACGAAGACATCGACAGCCTGCGCGCCGAGGATGCCAGCGGCAGTTTCGGCATCCTGTCCGGTCACGCCCCGTTCATGACGGCGCTGGCGGTTTCCATCGTCGGCTGGCGCAAGGGCAAAGAGGAACGGTTCTGCGCCGTACGCGGCGGGGTGATGACCGTGACGGACGGAGCCATCATCGCCATCGCCACGCGTGAGGCGGTGGCCGGCACCGACCTTGCCACACTCGATGCCGAGGTTCTGGCCCGTTTCCGCTCCGATGTCGATGCGGAGCGCACCGAGCACGTCGAGAGCATGCGCCTGCAGTTGAACGCCCTGCGCCAGATGATCGGCCGGCTTCAACCCCGCGCCGGCGCGGGAGAATTCCGGTGACGACGCCGCCCGCCAACGAGCCGGAGGAGGATCCGCTTGTCCGCGAAACCCGCCTGCGCCGTGACCGCCACGAGCAATGGCTGCGCGAGGGAGATATGTCGGTTGGCCGCCGCCTCGCGCAGATCGGCGTGCTGGGCTGGATCTTCGTGGTTCCCGCACTTGGCGGGCTGTTCCTCGGACGCTGGCTCGATGCACGCCTGGCGACGGGCATCTTCTGGAGCGCCCCCGGCATGGTGCTGGGGCTTTGTCTCGGCGGCTGGACCGCATGGAAATGGATGAACGCGCGATGATCGACCTTGCAGCTCTGCCGCTGTCCCTCACCCTGCCGATCTGTTTTCTGGCCGGGCTCGTGCTGGGCTATGCCTATTTCCGCGCCGTGCGCGAGACCGCCGACCTGATCGTCGGTCAAGGACCTCTTCTGCTCGGGCTGGCGCTGACGCTGGGCCGCCTGGCGTTGCTTTGCGCGGGCTTCTATCTCGCCGTCCAGGCGGGCGGCCTTGCGCTTCTGGCGGCACTTGCCGGAGTCCTCTGCGCCAAGACCGTGATGCTGCGTCAGGCGCGAAGGGTCGACGCATGAACTCGCCGCTTGCCTCCATCGCGCTGTTCCAGATCGGACCCATCCCGATCACGCAGGCAATCATCACGACATGGGCGATCATGGTGGTGCTGGTGCTTGGGGCCTATCTGCTGACCCGAAGGCTCGAACTGGTCGCCGGCAGGCGACAGGCTGCTCTCGAACTTCTGGTGACCACGCTCGACACACAGATCCGCGAAACCACGGGAGCGGAACCCGCGCCGTATCGTGATTTCATCGGCACGCTGTTCCTGTTCATCCTCGTGGCCAACTGGTCCTCGCTGGTGCCCGGCGTCGATCCGCCGACCGCCCGGCTTGAAACCGATGCAGCACTTGCCACCCTGGTCTTCCTCTCGGTGATCTGGTTCGGCGTGCGCGGCGCGGGTGTGGGGGGGTATCTCAGGTCCTTCGCCGCTCCCAATCCGGTAATGATCCCGTTGAACATGCTGGAAAGCGTGACCCGGACATTCTCGATGTTCGTTCGCCTATTCGGCAACGTGATGAGCGGGGTTTTCGTCATCGGCATCGTCGCCTCGCTGGCGGGGCTTCTGGTGCCTATCCCGCTGATGGCGCTCGATCTGCTCACCGGTCTGGTCCAGGCCTATATCTTCGCGGTACTGGCGATGGTCTTCATCACCTCGGCGGTCGAGGACGGCCGGCACGGGCCCAAGAGCGCCACATCCCCCTCTTCCCCGACCCAAAAGGAACCCTGATGGATTATCTCAGCCTTGCCAGCATCGTTTGCGCCGCCTTCGCGGTGGCCTTCGGAGCTCTCGGTCCCGCCCTCGCCGAGGGCCGCGCCGTCGCCGCCGCCATGGACGCCATCGCGCGCCAACCCGAAGCAGCGAATACGATCTCCCGCACATTGTTCGTCGGCCTGGCGATGATCGAGACGACCGCAATCTACTGCCTGGTGATTGCGCTTTTGCTGCTCTTCGCCAACCCGCTTCTGGCATGATCCCATGACCGTCGACTTCTGGGGGCTGGGGCTGCAGGCAGTCAATGTCCTGATCCTCGTCTGGCTTCTTTCCCGGGTGTTCTGGCGTCCACTGGCAGCAGCCATTGACCGGCGCCGCGATGCCACCCAAGCCATGCTCGCCGAGGCCAAGGCGGCTCAGACCAAGGCCGACGCGGCCCTGACCGAGGTGACCGAGGCCCGAGCCGGCATCGCCGACGAACGCGCAGCCGTGCTGGCGGAGGCCGCGAAAAGCGCGGAAGCAGCCTCGAAGGCAACGCTTGCCGAGGCGCGAAGCAAGGCAGAGACGCTGCTGGCCGCCGCGCAAACCTCCATCGCCCGCGACACCGAGACGGCGCACAGGCAAAATGCGACCCAGGCCTATGCGCTGTCGGTGGACATCGCCGCCAGGATCCTGGGCCGGATGAACGGCCCTGCGGTCCAGGGTGCCTTTCTTGCCCTGCTGGTAGAGGCCATCGCGAAGATGTCGACCTCCGAGCGCGACGCGCTGGTCGCCGCCAAGGCCGAGATCGAGGTTGTCACCGCCGTGCCTCCGGACGCGGCGCACAAGGCAGAGATCGAAAAAGCCGTCATCGCCGCCCTGGGTGGCGCTCCGATGCTGAACTTCGTCACCGATCCCGACCTGATCGCCGGTCTGGAGCTGCGAAGCGCACATTTTGTGCTGCACAACAGCTGGCGGGCGGATCTTGCCGTGATCCTGCAGGAGATGAAGGATGCCACCTGACGCTCCAGACTGGCTCTCCTCCGCCCAGGACGCGCTGCGACACGCCCCGCTGGGGCCGCGCGCCGAACACAGAGGCCGGGTCGAGAAAATCGGCGATGGCGTCGCGATGATCTCGGGACTGCGCGATGTGCGGCTGGACGAGGTGCTGCGCTTCGAGGGCGGCCAGGTCGGTTTCGCCCGCGTACTGGACTCCGATCTGATCGGCTGCGTCCTTCTCGACGCCGCGAGCGATATCGAGGCAGGCGATGCGGTGTTCGGCTCGGGAGAGGTCGTCCAGGTTCCCGTCGGCGAGGCGCTGCTGGGGCGGATCGTTGATCCGCTCGGGCGTCCGCTCGACGGCAAGGGAGTGATTGAGTCGAAGACGCACTTGCCGATCGAGCGCCCCGCGCCCTCGATCATCGAGCGCGACCTCGTCACCGAGCCGGTGCAGACCGGGGTCGTGGCGTTGGACACGCTGTTCGCGCTCGGTCGGGGCCAGCGCGAGCTGATCGTTGGCGACCATTCCACCGGCAAGACAACGCTCGCGATCGACGCCCTCATCGCGCAGCGCGACAGCGACATGATCTGCATCTATGTCGCTGTCGGCCAGAAGACCTCCAGCGTGCGCCGCGCCATCGACGCGCTGCAGGCGCAGGGGGACTTCTCGCGCTGCATCGTTCTCGTGGCAGGCTCGGCCTCCGCGCCGGGCCTGCAGTGGATCGCGCCCTATGCCGGGATGACGATGGCGGAGTATTTCCGCGACAAGGGCCAACACGCGCTCATCGTGATCGACGACCTGTCCAAACATGCCGCGACCCATCGCGAAATCGCGCTTTTGACGCGGCAATCACCGGGACGCGAGGCCTATCCCGGCGATGTCTTCTATATTCACGCGCGCCTGCTCGAGCGCGCGGCAAAGCTGTCGAAGGATCTCGGCGGAGGCTCGCTGACCGCCCTGCCGGTCGCAGAGACCGATTCAGGCAACCTTTCTGCCTACATCCCGACCAACCTGATCTCGATCACCGACGGACAGATCGTGCTGGATGCAGCGCTGTTCCACCAGGGCCAGAAACCGGCGGTGGATGTCGGGCTGAGCGTCAGTCGGGTAGGCGGCAAGACGCAGGCGCCCAGTTTGCGCGCGGCGGCGGGCACGCTGAGGCTGGACTATGCCCAGTTTCTGGAGCTGGAGGTTTTCACCCGCTTCGGCGGCATGCCGGAAGGCCGGGTGCGAGATCAACTCCGGCGTGGGAAACGGATCCGGGCGATCCTGCGCCAACCCCAGCACGCCCCGTTCCGCCTTGCCGACGAGGTCGCGCTGATGCTGGCCGTGCAGTCGGGGTTGCTGGATCCCCTGCCGCTGGAGGCCGTTGCCGCATTTCGCGCCGGGCTCCCCGCCGCGCTGGACAGGGACGCCGCCGAGGTTCCCCGCACCCTTGCGGAAGCGGGAGAACTGGACGCCAGCGCGCAGGCCGCACTGATCGCCGCGATGACCCGCCTCGCCGCGTCGCTGAAGACGGACGAGCCCGCGCCATGACCGAACGGCTGGCAGACGTCAGCGCCCGGATCGAGGGCGTCCGCCAACTGGGCGCGGTCGTCAACGCGATGAAGGGCATTGCCGCCGCCCGCGCCCGCACCGCGCGGGCGCAAGTCGACGCCGTCGACAGCTATGCCGCGACGATCTCAACCGCAATGGCGCGGATCCTTGTTCCCCACGAGGCGGGACACCCCGCCCCGCGTTCCCGGGCAACCGGTGGCGGCAGAACCGGATTGCTCCTGTTTCTCGCCGAACAGGGCTTTGCCGGGGCATTCAGCGAACGGGTGCTGGACAGCGTCGGCAACGAACTGGAAACGGCGGACCTGCTGCTTGTTGGAACCCGCGGTCTCTCGATCGCCGCCGCACGCGGCCTCGAAGCTGACTGGAGCGCGGCCATGCCCTCCCATTCGCCCGGTATTCCGAAGCTGGCGGACGGGATCACCAGGGCGATCTACCATGCCCTGGATGAAGATCGCTTCGACCGGCTGGACGTTGTCCATGCGAGTTGGAGCTCGGGACGACCGCAGATCGCCCGGCGAACCCTGTTTCCCGTTGACCTTTCGGATGCCCGCCCGGCAACCGGCGAACCCCCGATCACCCAGCTCCCTCCAGAGACGCTGCTGGCCAGTCTCGGAGCGGACTATGTACATGCGCTGGTCTGCAAGGCCGCCCTCCACGCCTTCGCCGCAGAGAACGAGGCGCGCATGAAGGCGATGGCCGCCGCGGGCACCCAGATTGCAAGCGAACTGGAAGTGTTCGAGGCCACGCTCCGCCGGGTCCGCCAGGAAGCGATCACCGCCGAGATCATCGAACTCGGCACGGGCGCCGCATCCGCAAACGTCGAGAGATGACCCGGCCGCCGAGAACAAAGGACTGGCATCGTCCCACGCCGGATGCAGCCCCTCATCCGGGAGGCTGACGGAGATCAATCCAGCGCCTCCGCGACGGTCCTACAGTCACCGACAGAGATGGGGCCCGCGCACCGCCCATCGCAGGAGAAGCCATGTTGGACCAGCCCAAACACAACGCCCCCGCGCATGAAAACCTCATGGCCTTTGCGACAGGGCCCGTGGTCGACACCGCAGCAGCATCCAATTTCGCTGCAACAAATCCCGATGTGATCTCGGCGACGGTTGCCGGGAAGGGACAGAACCTGGTTGGGCGCGCGAAAAAACTGGCCGAGGATCTCGGTCGCCTGAGCGGGGCCCCGCAACCGGCGGGCGCGCGCCCCTTCGAGGCCGGGCGCAATCTGGCAACCGCCCCCGGCAAGGTCGTCTACCGCAACGACCTCATCGAACTCATTCAGTACGAGCCGACGACGGAAACCGTACACCCCGAGCCGATCCTGATCGTGCCGACCTGGATCAGGAAATACTACATCCTCGACCTGTCGCCGGAGAACTCGCTGGTCCGGTTCCTCGTTGGCCAAGGATATACCGTGTTCATGGTGTCATGGAAAAATCCCGACGCCGACGACCGCAATCTCGGCATGGACGACCACCTCCGTCTCGGGGTCATGGACGCAATGGACGCCGTGCAGACAATCACGCATACGCCGAGGATCCATGCGGTCGGGTACTGCCTGGGAGGCACGCTGCTGGCCATAGCGGCGGCTTCCATGGGCCGCGACGGTGACGTTCGCCTTGCGTCGGCGACTTTTCTGGCCGCCCAGATCGACTTCACCGAAGCCGGAGAGCTGCGGCTGTTCATCAGAGATGCCGAAGTCACCATGATCGAGGACATGATGGCGGAAAAGGGCTCTTTGTTGTCGGACCAGATGGTTGGAACCTCTGCCCTGCTGCGCGCTCGCGATCTGGTCTGGGCGCCCGCGATCCGCAACTATCTGCTCGGCCTTCCCACCCGTTCGTTCGGCCTTATGGCTTGGAATGCCGACGCGACGCGAATGCCGACCCGTTTGCATTCGGAGTATCTGCGCCGCCCGTTTCTGAACAACGATCTGGCCGAGGGCCACTATCGCGTCGGCGACAAGGCTGTCAGCGTGACCGACATCAGCGTGCCGATCTTCGCTGTCGGCACGGAGGACGACCACGTCGCCCCCTGGCGCTCGGTCTACAAGCTTCACCTGTTCGTCGACGCCGACACGACCTTCGTTCTGACCAATGGCGGGCACAACACCGGCATCGTGTCCGAACCCGGCCACAAGAACCGGCACTTCCGGATCACCGACACTCCCGCGGATGCCGTGTTCCGCGATCCCGCAGAATGGCTTGCCGAATCCGAGCCGAGGGACGGCTCGTGGTGGCCGGCCTTCTCCGCCTGGCTCGACGAGAGATCGGGCGAGATGGCGCCTCCCCCGCGCATGGGCGCGCGCTCTGGCCGATACACCGCGCTTTGCGATGCCCCCGGCACCTATGTGATGCAGACATGCCCCTTCTCGAGAACAAGATCGCGCTGGTGGTGGGCGTCGCCAACGCCCGCTCCATTGCCGCCGGATGCGCCCAGGCCTTCGCCAACGAAGGCGCCGAGATCGCACTGACCTATGTCAACGAGAAGGCCAAACCCTATGTGCAGCCGGTCGCCGAGGCTGTCGGCGCGGCTCTCTTCATGCCTCTCGACGTGGAAACCGAGGGCGAGATGGAGGCCGTATTCGCAGCCGTCAAGGCACGCTGGGGACGGCTCGACATCCTCGTTCACTCGATTGCCTTTTGCCCGGCCGAGGATCTGCACGGCCGGGTGACGGATTGCTCGCGCGCCGGGTTTGCGCGCGCGATGGACATCTCCGTCCATTCCCTGATCCGCATGGCGCGCCTGGCCGAGCCGTTGATGGAAAACGGCGGAACGATCCTGACCATGACCTACTACGGCGGCGAGAAGGTCGTCGACAACTACAACATCATGGGACCGGTGAAGGCGGCGCTGGAAGGAACCATGCGCTCGCTGGCGACCGAACTCGGCCCCCGGCAAATTCGCGTCAACGCCATCTCGCCGGGACCGCTGCGCACCCGCGCCGGCTCCGGCATCGCGCATTTCGACGAGTTGGTCGACGCCGCAAGGCTGCGCGCGCCGGAACAGACCCTCGTCACCATAGAGGATGTCGGCGACATGGCGGTGATGCTGGCGAGCGATGGCGCGCGGCGGGTCTCCGGCGACATCGCCTATGTCGATGGAGGCCTGCATGTCCGGGCCTGACCCAAACGCCGCCACAGAGAACATGCGCTACATCGAGAACCGCACCTATGACGAGATCTCGGTCGGAGACAGCGCCGAGCTGGTGCGCGTACTGAAGCAGCAGGACATCGAGCTGTTCGCCGTCATGTCAGGCGATGTGAACCCCGCCCATGTGGATGCGGACTACGCAAGAACCGACATGTTCCACGGCGTGATCGCCCATGGCATGTGGGGCGGAGCGCTGATCTCGACCGTCCTGGGCACGGAGCTGCCGGGCCCCGGCACCATCTTCCTCGACCAGAGCCTGAGGTTCGAGGCGCCGGTGAGGCTGGGAGATACGATCACGGTGCGGGTCGAGGTCACGGAAAAACTGGCAAAAGGGCGCCTGACCCTAGCCTGCACCTGCCTCAACCAGAATGGCAAGATGGTGATAGAGGGCGTCTCCAGGGTCATCGCACCGCACGACAAGGTGCGCCGCCCTCGTGTCCTCCTTCCCGAGGTGAAGCTGCATGTACAGGGCGCTCAATACGCCAAGCTCATCGCGGCAACGGAAGCTCTGGCCCCGGTCCGCACCGCCGTCGTGCATCCCTGCGACGTGCTGTCGGTGACCGGCGCGCTTGATGCCGCCCGCCAGGGCATGATCGTGCCGCTTCTGGTCGGCCCAAGAGGCAAGATCGAAGCCGTGGCAAAGGCGGCGCGGCGTAGCCTCGAGGGGATTGAACTCCTCGATGTACCCCACAGCCATGCGGCGGCGGAGGCGGCCGTGGCTCTGGTGCGCGCAGGCAAGGCGGAGGCCCTGATGAAGGGCGCCTTGCACACGGACGAACTGATGGACGCCGTGGTCGACGCGACGCTCGGGCTGAGGACCGAGCGTCGGATGAGCCATGTCTACGTGCTGGATGTGCCGACGTACCCCAAGCCGCTTCTGATCACGGATGCTGCCATCAACATCTCTCCCGATCTCGCCGCCAAGCGCGACATCGTCCAGAACGCCATCGACATGGCCCATGCGCTCGGCATTGCGCAGCCCAAGGTCGCGATCCTGTCGAGCGTCGAGACGGTCAATCCCCGGGTCGCCTCGACGCTCGACGCCGCGGCGCTCTGCAAGATGGCCGACCGGGGACAGATCACGGGCGGGCTGATCGATGGTCCACTCGCCTTCGACAACGCCATTTCTCCCGCGGCAACAGCAGCGAAGGGCATCGTTTCCGACGTTGCGGGCCAGGCGGACATTCTGGTCGCACCCGACCTTGAGGTTGCCAACATGATGGCCAAGCAGCTGATTTACCTTGCCGGAGCCGACGCAGCCGGCATCGTGCTCGGCGCGAGGGTACCGATCATCCTGACGAGCCGGGCCGACAGCCCGGCCTCACGGCTCGCCTCCTGTGCGCTGGCGCAATTATTCCTCAAGGACAAGGCCCGGCCTGCCGGAGCGTGAAAGACCGCCCCGGCCCTTTGCGCTCCCTAACCTCGATCAGCTCGCCCCCGCCGATCCGCACCTAGGCTCGCTGTATCCGGCGCACCGGCTTTCGCCATTCGCGCCGAAAAGGGGGGAACCATGACAACGCCCGTTGCGAAAAAACCTGACCGACAAGCCAGATTCCGGTTTCCCTCGGCCTATACGATCCTCTTCGCGCTGATCGTGATCGTCGCCGCGATGACCTGGATTATTCCCGCAGGCCAGTACGAACGTCAGGCATCGGCAACGCTTGGCAAGGAAATTCCCGTCGCCGGAACCTACGCGCCCACCGAGGCCAATCCTCAGGGCGTGTTCGACATCATCCTTGCCCCGATCGCCGGCTTCTACAATCCCGTCAGCTACGCGGCCAATGCCATCGACGTCGCGCTCTTCGTCCTGATGATCGGCGGCTTCATCGGCGTGGTGACGTCCACCGGCGCGATCGATGCCGGAATCAAGCGCGCCATGACACGGCTGAAGGGGCGGGAAAAATGGATGATCCCGATCCTCATGGCGCTGTTTGCCCTGGGAGGAACGACCGAGGGCATGGCCGAAGAAACGCTGGCCTTCTACGTTCTGCTGACGCCGGTGATGATCGCCGCCGGCTATGATGCTCTCACCGCCGCGGCTGTGGTTCTGCTGGGCGCGGGCGTCGGCGTGCTCGGCTCGACCGTCAATGCGTTTTCGACGGTCATCGCCTCGAATGCGGCGGGCGTGCCCTTCACCGACGGGCTGGCGCTGCGGCTCGTCATCCTCGCGCTGACCTTCGTGGCAACCGTGGCCTACGTCATGCGCTACGCCGAACGGGTCAAGGCCGACCCGTCGCGCTCGCTGGTGTTCGACCGCAAGGCCGAGAACGAGGCCTACTTTCGCAGCGCGAAGGAAACGGACGCGACAGAATTCACCCGCCTGCACAAAATCGTCCTGCTGCTTTTCGGGGCGACGTTTGCCGTGATGATCTGGGGCGTCTCCCTCGGGGGCTGGTGGATGGCCCAGATGAGCGGCCTGTTCATGATCGCGGGCATCGGCATCGGCATCGTCGCGCGGCTGGGGGAAAAGGGACTGGTGGAGGCCTTCGTCGGCGGCGCGCGCGACCTTCTGGGCGTGGCGCTGATCATCGGTCTGGCGCGTGGCATCGTCGTGGTGATGGACGCGGGCCACATCACCGACACGATCCTGCACTGGGCCGAAGGAACGGTGACGGGCCTGAGCCACATCGTCTTTATCAATGCCATGTACTGGATCCAGGTGGCGTTGTCGTTCCTGGTTCCCTCGACCTCCGGCCTTGCCGTTCTGTCGATGCCGATCCTGGCGCCCGTGGGCGACTTTGCCGGCGTGTCGCGCAGCCTTGTCGTCACGGCGTTTCAGTCGGCGGAAGGGGTCGTGAACCTGATCACACCGACCTCCGCCGTCGTCATGGGCGGGCTCGCCATCGCCCGCGTTCCCTACGAGCGTTGGCTGCTCTTTGTCTGGCCGGTGCTGCTCATGCTCACCGTCATCATCATGGCCGCCCTTAGCCTCGGCGTGCTTCTGGGAGGCCCTTCGACATGACCTTGACCTATGGCGTTCATTCCGAAGCGGGCAAGCTGCGCCGCGTTCTCGTTCACAAGCCCGGTGCCGCCATGGCGCGGCTGACGCCCGCCAACTGCGCGGAGCTGCTGTTCGACGATGTCATCTGGGTCAAGCGGGCGCGGATCGAGCACATGACCTTTGTCGATGCGATGCGCAATCGCGGCGTCGAGGTCGTTTTCCTGCGGCAAATGCTGGCCGAGACACTGGTCGACATGGAGGCGCGCCGCTGGCTGCTCGAGGCGCGGATCAGCGACGATGCCGTCGGCGTCGGCCTCGCCGACGACCTGCTGGCGCATCTGATGGAAATCGACGCCGGCTTGCTCTCGACCATCCTGATCGGCGGCATGAGCCGGGCGGAACTGCCGATCCCCGCAAAGGGTGTGCTGGCCCCGATGCTGGAGCCTGCGGATTTCATTCTGCCTCCCCTGCCCAATCACATCTTCACGCGCGACACCACCTGCTGGATCTACGGCGGCGTCACGCTCAATCCGATGCACTGGCCCGCAAGGCGCCTGGAGACACTGAACCTTGCCGCGATCTACCGGTTCCATCCAGATTTCAGGAATGCAGACTTCCCGGTCTGGTGGGGCGACCCGATGCAGGACCATGGACCGGCGACAGCCGAAGGCGGCGACGTCATGCCCATTGGCGGTGGATGTGTCCTGATCGGCATGGGCGAACGCACCACGCCACAGGCGGTTGGACAGATCGCCCGCGGGCTGTTTGCCAACGGTGGCGCCACGCGGGTGATCGCCTGCCAGTTCCCCCGTGCCCGCAGCTCCATGCACCTCGACACCGTCTTCACCTTCTGCGACCGCGACCTGGTTACCGTCTTCACCGAGGTGACCGATGCCATCCGCTGCTACAGCCTGCGCCCGGGAAAGGACACGGACGTCGACGTCGAGGCCGAGACGAAGCCGTTCCTGGAGGTTGTGGCGCACGCTCTCGGCCTGAAGATGCTGCGCACCGTCCCGACCGGCGGCGATTCCTACGAGAGCGCCCGCGAGCAGTGGGACGACGCCAACAATCTTCTGTGCCTCGAACCCGGCGTCGTCGTCGGATACGAGCGCAACGTCTATTCCAACACCCTGCTGCGCAAGGCGGGCGTCGAGGTCATCACCATCCCCGGTTCGGAACTCGGTCGCGGACGCGGCGGGTCGCATTGCATGACCTGCCCGCTGATCCGCGATCCCATCTAAGGAGTGCCCCATGCCACAGAACCTGCGCGGACGCAGTTTCCTGACGCTGCTCGATTTCTCTCCCGACGAGATCCGTCATCTGCTCAAGCTGGCGGCGATCCTCAAGGCCGCCAAGGCCGGCGGCTATGAAGTGCCGCATCTCAGCGGCAAGAACATCGCGCTGATCTTCGAGAAGGACAGCACACGGACCCGCAGCGGGTTCGAGGTTGCCGCCCATGACCAGGGCGCGCATGTCACCTATCTGGGCCCCTCGGGAAGCCACATCGGTCATAAGGAGTCGATGAAGGACACCGCCCGCGTGCTTGGTCGCTTCTATGACGGGATCGAGTATCGCGGCTTCGCCCAAAGCGATGCGCGGGTGCTGGCGGACTGCTCAGGCGTCCCGGTTTTCAACGGTCTGACGGACGATTTCCACCCCACGCAGATCCTCGCGGATCTGATGACCATGCGCGAATTCACCCACAAGCATCTTTCCGATATCTCGGTCTGCTTCATGGGCGATGCGGGCAACAATACGGGCGCGTCACTGATGGTCGGCGCGGCGATGATCGGCATGGACGTGCGGCTTTGCGGTCCGCAGGCGTGCTGGCCCGCCCCTGAGCTTGTCGCGAGATGCAGAGCCATCGCCGAAACCTCGGGCGCCCGCATCACCTTGACCGAGAAGCGCGCCGAAGGGCTGGAAGGGGCGGATTTCATCTACACCGATGTCTGGGTTTCCATGGGCGAGCCCGACGATGTCTGGGAAGAGCGGATCGCGCTGTTGTCGCCCTACCGCGTCACAAGGGCGGTCATGGAAAAAACCGGAAATCCGTACACCAAGTTCCTCCACTGCCTGCCCGCCTTCCACAACCGCGACACCGAAGTGGGCCAAGCCACCTTCGAAAAATTCGGCATCGACTGCATGGAAGTGACGGAGGAGGTGTTCGAAAGCCCCGCCTCTGTGGTCTTCGATCAGGCCGAGAACCGGATGCACACCATCAAGGCCGTTCTGGTCGCCACGATGGGAGCCTGACATGCGCGTTGTGGTCGCCCTTGGCGGGAACGCACTTCTCCAGCGCGGTCAACCGATGACCGCCGTCGCGCAACTTGAAAACGTGCGGACGGCGGCGGTCGCGCTCGCCGACCTGGCGCGTGATCACCAGATCGTCGTGGCGCATGGCAACGGCCCCCAGGTCGGCCTTCTGGCCCTCCAGGGGGCGGCCTTCGATCCGGGCAAACCCTGGCCGCTGGACGTGCTGGGCGCGGAGACCGAAGGCATGATCGGTTATCTCATCGAACAGGAGCTGATGAACGCCCTGCCCGAGGGATCGCATTGCGCCACCTTGCTCAGCCGGGTCGAGGTGGATCCGGACGATCCCGCCTTCGAGGCGCCGAGCAAGCCCATCGGCCCAGTCTACGGGGCGAGCGAGGCAGCAAAGGCGGCAAGCGACCATGGATGGGCGCTGGTAACCGAGGCGTCCGGCGGTCAACGCCGCGTGGTTCCCTCCCCCATACCCAGGAGGATCCTCGGGCTCCAGGCCATCGAGGTGCTTCTTGACGCGAACCATACGGTGATCTGCGCCGGCGGCGGTGGCATTCCGGTTGTGCGAAATGCGGCCGGCGAGATGGAGGGCGTGGAGGCCGTGATCGACAAGGATCGAACGGCGACCCTGCTGGCCCTGGGGCTCAAAGCGGAAGCCCTGTTGCTGTTGACCGATGTGGCCGCCGTCTTTCGGGACTTCGGCGGCCCTGCCCAGCGCGAGATCGGCACGATCACACCGGACGAGCTGGACGGGCTCGAACTGGCGCCGGGCTCGATGGGGCCCAAGGTCGGCGCGGCATCGGCCTTCGTCAGGGCCTGCGGCAAGCTTGCCGGCATTGGCCGCCTGACGGATGCCCGCGCCATCCTCGAGGGACGCGCCGGAACACGGATCCAGCCAGGCGCGGAGGCAAGCCCCTGACACACGGCCGGCCGAGGATTTGAACACCCACGTCGACACAAGGTGATGACTGCGGCGCATGGATGTGACAGGAACGCCGGGTCACCGGTCATGGTGACCGGGTGGTCCTCCACAATCGGTGCAAGGCACGGTGAGTGGATGTGCGCCCGCGACAGGATGCCAAGGCTCGCGGCAGCCCTAAGCTTCGCAAGCCAGCAAGGAACAAGATGATGAACCGGAACTTTCTTCTGATCCTGATTGGAGCGCTCGCGGTTTTGGCCGTCGGGGCCAGCTACATGTATTATCAGGAGCGGCAAAGCGGCATCGACATCAAGATCAACGAGAGCGGCATTTCCATCGACGGCAAGTGAATGCGCAGCCCGAGGCCCGGCCAGATGCAACGTATCGGGCCGGGCCTCGGCTTACGTCAGGCGAGCAGCGGTCCGACCTGATCGAGGTAGGCCGGATCGAACTCCGCAAACTCGGCCAGCCGCTCGTAATCGTCGAAAGAAACGAAGCCATCGCGAAAGGTGACCATTCCCTGTTCGCGCATCTGTCGCAGCACCCGATTGACGTGAACGGCGCTGAGCCCGAGCGCGTCGGCCATAAGGTATTGCGTCAAGGGACACGCATATCCCGCCTTGTTCCCCATGCCGACGAGGGAAAGCCTGGCTCCCAGTTCCAGCAGAAAATGCGCCATGCGTTCAGCCGCATTGCGCCGGCCGATGTCGACCAGATGCTCGACGACCATCGCCTCATCGCGGGATGCGGCCCACAGAACCGCCGTGGCCAGCCGGGGGGTATAGGCGAACGCCTCCATAAGATCGGACGCAAGCACCTCCGTCACCTCGATGTCGGTAACCGGTTCGACGCTTTGATCCGACATCTGCAGCAGCACGCTCCGCAGCCCCAGGAAATCGCCCGGGATTTGGAAGTCGACAATCTGCCGCTGTCCATCGCGCAGGAGCTTGTAGGAGAAGGCCCAGCCAGAGGTCAGGATATAGGCGGACTGCCCCCCCTGCCCCTGGTGGACGATATCGCGCCCGGCGGCAAAGATACGACGGCGCTCGTACAGCGTTTCCAGAACAGAAAGCTCATGCGCCGACAACGCAACAAACGCACCCAGTTTTCGGGCCAACGGTGTGTTTTTCAAATGCGCACCAACCTTCAAGACCAGCCGAATTGATATCACTAAAATACAACCGTCGACTGATGTCGATCAGCTCGCTGTCACAGAATATTTGAAATCCTGCATTGCGCACTGATTGGAAAATCCAAACAGGCGGTCAAGCCCGGAAGGCGACCAAAGCATGTCGGAACAGGACATCTATTCCGGAATCGCGGCGCTCACTCTTTGCGAGTCCCTTCTTCTTGCGCTCAACGATGCAAGGGTCCTGCCTGAAAGCGAGATCATGGGTATTCTGCGCGACGCCGCAGCCACACATGAGAACGCCAGCGGATCGGAGGAGGAGCTCGAAAAGCACAAGGCGGTTGCAGCGCTGATCAACCGCATCATCTCCAGCGGCAACTCCGTCCGCAGAATATGAAGTGCCCGGCCGCCCCCCACCCCCGAAAGGCGGACGCTGCCGGAATTGTCCGACATGACCAAGGTGGGGCGGCCGGTTGAGCGCGTGCCCATTGGTGTCCAGCCAGAGCAGGCATCCCTGGTGTTCTTCCCAGGAACGAGGAAACGCCCAGAACCGCAGCGCCTGCGAAAGCGGCCTAGACGGCGTCTGGCACTGATGCGCGCGTCTCTTTCACCTCAACCGCAATCCGCCTCCACAGCGCCGCAACCTCCTCGACCGTCCCGGCCGATGTGGCCGCAAGATCACGCGGATAGGCGACCTCGGCCGACTCCACGGCCCTGGTGGCGACGAACTGTCCATTGGACGCCCGCAGGACCCAGCCACTGGCGTCGCACACGGGCGCAACCAGATACAGCGCACCTGGCACCACCGCGTCTGGCCGCAGCTCGTCCGCCTCCCCCTCGACGCCCCACATGCGCGTCTTGGCCACCGGCGATATGGCATTGACCGCTATCCCGTGCTCCCGTCCCTCACGCGCCAGAATGTTGACGATCCCGATGGTTGCCATCTTCGCCGCCGCATAGGCGACAAGCCCCTGCTGGGCGTGTTCGGGGTAGATGGCGCGGTCCGACGTTGTAAGCAGGATGCGTCCGTATCCTTGACGGCGCATGGCGGGCCAGGCCGCCTGCGCGAGCCACAACGGTGTTTCGACACCGAGCCCCATCATGCGGTCCAGGAAGTCCGGCCTCAGCGCCTCGATTGCCTGATAGCCGACCCATCCGGCATTGTGGATCAGCACGTCAAGCCGTCCGTGATCGACGACAATCCCGCCGACCAGCGCGGCGCAGTCTTCCCGCGAGGCAATCGCGCCCGACGCGGCGAAGGCCTTGCCTCCGGCCGCAAGGATCCTTGCCGCTGCAGCCTCGGCAACCGTCGGATCGCCGCCCTGGCCAGCCGTATCCGTCCCGCTGTCCTGAACAATGACGGTCGCGCCACGTTCGGCCAGCCCCATTGCATAGGCGAAGCCGAGCCCGCGCCCAGCCCCGGTGACAAGCGCCACACGATTTGAAAAGTCGATCATCGAGCACCTCCTGCCGATCAGAATGAAATCGACCGGTGCCTCGGTCCAATACCGATGACATGACGCCGTGATAGGCGTGGGCTTAGATCAGCAGCGCCGTCTCCAGTTCGGTGGTCGCGGGATCGGGCTCCCCCGCGCGGCGGCACAGCATGAGTGAAAACCGCGCCGCTTCATCCGCTATCTGGCGATACGCGATCTCCTCCGGGCGGATCGAGGCCATGCTGGCCGGCACGATGGCAACACCGACTTCGACCGCGACGAGAGACAACACGGCATGCATGCCATGAGCTTCCTGCACGACGTCGGGGGCAAAACCGGCGACGGCGCACAGCCGCATCGCGCGGTCGAAGAACCCCGCGCCCTGCTCGCGGGGCCAGGACACAAAGGGCTCGGCGGCGAAATCGCCAATTTCAAACTCCCGAGCAGCGGCCAGACGGTGCGCCATCGGCAACGCCATTGCGAGGCGATCCGTATCGAACGGCACAGCGCGAACTCCTCCCGCGTCACCGAGCGGTGGAATTGCGATCGCAAGGTCAAGGTCGTTTGAACGAAGTGCCGCAATTTGCGCGGCGGTCGTCATCTCCCGTAGTTCGACGCGAACGTCGGGCCGCTGTCGCCGGAAGTCTCGAAGGGCCGCCGGCAGGCGGCCATACATCGCACTGCCAACGTATCCCAGCCGTACACGCCCCCGCTTTCCCGCCGCCGCATCGCGCGTTGCCGCCAGCGCGCCCCCCACCACGCTCAGGAGGTGGCGCGCCTGCTCCAGCAGCACACTGCCGGCGGCAGTCAGCTTGATTGTCTTGCGATTGCGATCGATCAGAGTCGCCCCGATTTCCTCCTCCAACCGCCGGATGGCGGCGGTCAACGGCGGTTGCGACATGCCAAGCCGCTCGGCCGCGCGCCGGAAATGCAGCTCCTCGGCAACAGCAACGAATTGGCGCAGCAGACGCAGATCGATACGGGGCAAAGGCTCATGGCTCATGGCGCTGTCGTCATTTGGGTGCTGCTTTCATTTGGATTGCGACCTCTTTGCGCGACGTCGCCCTGCTGCAAAGGCCACGAAACGCCGGCCCGGCCGATACCAGTCTTAAGGCATGTGCGAAACGGCACGGCTGTCCCTCGTGTGGCATCGCCGAATGGCAAACGCCCGCGGTGTCGACACTGCGGGCGTCTGGCGCCCCCCTCAGACAGCGACCTCGAGCCTCTGCTTCGCAGGCGAGGCATCGGCTTCGTACATCGACGTCCAGTTGAGCCCCCCGGCGTAACGCCAGTCCATGCCGCCGTCCTCACCTAGGGCGAAAAGGTGCATCCAGCGATTGTCGAACAGGGCGCGCACCTGCTCATGACGGCTAAGCACATCCGCCATCGCCTGCCGCGGCGCTTCGATGCAGACCGACAGCCGCAACGGGTCATGCGCGTACTGCTCACCGTCATGAACCGATTGCCAGGGAAGCCCGGCCCGCAACAGACCGCCATTGCCCTCGACGACACCGATCCCGCCGGTGACATTGTGCAGGAGCTTGTTGCCTCCGCCAAACACATCAGGCGCCACTGTGGATCCGTAATATTGCAGGCTGATCCAGCTCGCAACGACCGCCGGCGCGGTCAGGATCAGTTCGAGCACGCGGAAGTCTTGGTCCTGCGTCCAGTCGTAGTCATGCAGGAAGGCGCGGCCCTCCAGGCTCTTGCCCGCCGTGCGTGCTCTCGGTGCGGCGATGAACGCCTTGCATCCCGCCAGCGCCCATTCCGGCCGCGTCTCGGCCCAGTCGCGGCTGCGCCGCGCGATCTGCGCTTGTCCCGCCGCGCGCGGCAGCCGCACCGCCCGCTCGGTCCGCGCGATCCGGCCGGCGGCCGCCAACCAGCTCTTCAGCTCGTCGATATCCCGCTTGTGGTCGTCCGAGGGATGATCCTCGACATAGAGCGTCATCCGGTCCGTTGTCGTATCGTGCAGGCCGGCAAGGAACAGCGTGTCCAGCGGTATCTCGATGCCTTTCGCGGCAAGCCCCGCCCTGACATCCGGATCGTTCAGAAGCGCCGCCAGCAGCCGCGCGTTGACCTCGCCCGAGTAGCCCCCGCATGCCCCGCAATGAAGACCGCTGGCGTGCGGATTGTTGACAACACTGGCGCCGTGCCCCGCCAGCAGGACCACCCGTGCGAAGCCGCCGGTCAATGACATCGCCCGAAGCACCGTCTCGGCTGCATTGGTCCGCTCGGCAAGAGCGGGTACGGGGTCGAGCCGCGGCGCCGGATCGTTCGGCGCGGACGCCGCGTGCTGACCCAACGCATCGCCGAGCAATTTGCCGACATAGACCGGTCCCGTAGCCTCGACAAAGGCGAACGAGGAAACGGCCGCGAGCTTGAAGCGCCCCCAGGCGCGCCTGGCCCGCGCCTTGTACCGGGCGGCCCGGTCAGCGGCCATGATGTCGGGTGCACCGGAGCGAGACGTGAGGGCCGGGTTGAGCAACACGGGCAACCGCAGCTCCTCAACATCCGAGGCGAACCGCCGATGCGCCGTGGTCAGGCCAAAAAAGCCCGCGAAGCCGAGTGTCCGGATTGACGGATTCACGCTTTCCAGTGCGCGGCGAAACACCTCCGAGCGAACGTCGATGCAGAACGCGGCCTGTAGCGCCGGGCGATCACCGACCGGCTGCTGCGATGGCTTGGCAAGCGTTGCCGCCAGAGACCGCTGCGCCGCGCGTTCGGCCGCCTCCTGAAGGATCGCGTCGGTGACAAGATCGGCCGTCGGAGCGACTGGCTCGGCGTGCCGCGCGCAAACGTCCGCCCAGCTCTGCGCCAACCGCTCGCCATGATGCAGGAACAGGGCCTCCTCCCAGATCAGCCGGATCGCGAGGAGATCCGTGATCGTGTGGTCGCGCGCGCCCGCCAGGTCCGCCTTCCACAGCTTGTAGCGGGCGTATTGCGCCCAACCGCCCAGCGTCGCCAGCATCTGATGGAAATAGGTCTCCAGCGCTTCGCCGCCGATGCCCAGCCTCCCGGCTGCCCGGGCGATGGCGGCGGCGGCACTGTCGGGCGTCTCGGAGACATGGCGCGCGAAGCCGGTCAATCCGGCAATCTCCGGGGTCAGGTCGTGGGTGGCGACGGCCCGCCAGGCGGCATAGGCGCTGCGGCCGCGCGGTGCCGCCCACAGCGCCTGTCCCTCGTCGAAATATCCGGCCGCCCAGGCGCCGATCCGCTCTGCGATCACGCCTGGCCAATCGATGCCGGACACCTGCGCCGCCAGATCGGCAACAGTCGGCAGTGCGCACGGCGGCGCGACATGCCTGTTCGCCTCCGCCTTCAGATCGGCGGGACTGGCGGGCCTAAGCTGCACCGATGCAGCAGCCCAGGCATCGGCAAGATCGGCCTCGGAAATCACCCCGGCGGCGATCTGCCGCGCATACCAGTGCCGCGGCATCGTGACGGTGACGCCCGCCACCCGTGCCAGCCGCGCGCCGGCTTCCGCCAGGTTATCTCCCGTTTGCCCCAGAAAGGGATTGACCGCGACGCTCGACGCCAACGGCCAGAGCGGCGGAATGGACCGGGCCGCGGCGTCGGCGGCGGCTTCGATGAGCTGCGTGTCGGGCTTCGATGCGGATTGCGATTGTGACATGGTCAGGGCTCCGGATTGTTCAGGACGGGCTGCGGACGGACCAGCCGCCAATGAGCCGGTCGAAGACGGCGTTGAGGTAGAAGCCATTCGACAGATGCACGCGCAGACCGGCGGCGGCGGGGTGGTAGGCCCACAGCGGGAACATGGCTTGCACGATCGCGATGAGGCCGAAGCTGACGACCGCAAGCACGATCAGCGCCCATTCCAGCGGCCCAGGCGCGGGCGTGGCCGGCAAAATGCCGGCGGTCAGCGATGTCGCCCCCGTCTGGAGCGCGAAATAGCCGATGGAGGTCGCCACCGCATAGAAGACCGTGCGGCGGGTCAGCGCCCTTGGCGCTGCATCGGCAAGGCCTTGCGCGAGCATGTAGGCGACGCCGAAGATCAGGATGGCGCCGAGCGCCACGGCCTGCGGAGATTTGTGCGTCAGGCCAAACCCGGTGCCCACCAGCACATAAATGGCGAGCGCCGACAGAAAGGCCGATGCCACGGCTCCGCTCCCCGGCACGGCGATCGGGCCGGGTCTGGCGACCGCCGCGACCCGCTCCACCGCCCCGCCGGAGGCGAGGAAGGAATGCGCCTTGTAGAGCGAATGCGCCACGATGTGCAGCAGCGCCAGAGGGAAGAGCCCCAGCCCACACTCAAGGACCATGAACCCCATCTGCGCGACGGTGGACCAGGCAAGCGAGGTCTTAACCGCCGGCTGGGTCAGCATCACGAGGCTGCCGAACAGCGCGGTGAACCCGCCGACCAGCACCAGGACAGCAAGAACGCCGGGGGCCAGCAGCATGACGTCGGCGAAGCGTACCAGCAGGAACCCACCCCCGTTGATCACCCCGGCGTGGAGAAGTGCTGACACCGGCGTCGGCGTCTCCATTACCTCCGTCAACCAGCCGTGGGTCGGAAATTGTGCCGACTTGAGACAGGCCGCGAGCGCCAGCAGGCCAGCCGCCACAACGGCGAGAGCACCGCCCTGCCCCGTCCGCGCCTCTCCAAGGATCGCTCCGATGTCGAGCGTGTCATAGGCGGCGAAGAGAAACCCGGCAGCACCCAGCAACGCCGCATCGCCGAGCCGCGCGGTGATGAACTTCTTGCGCGCGGCGCGCTGCGCGCTGACGCGACCGGGGTAGAACAGCAGCAGCCGGTGGAGGAACACGCTGGTGGCGATCCAGGCGAGAACCAGTTGCAGGAGATTGCCGGCGGTGACGAGCAGCAGCACCGCGGCGAGCGTCGCGCAGAGCCATCCGGTGAAGGGCCCCTGCCGGGCCTCCCCGTCCAGGTAGGTTCCGGCATAGCGGATGACGATCCAGCCGATGAACGTGACGAGGACCAGCATCACCGCGCTGACCGCGTCCAGCCGAACCGACAGACCGACGCCCTGGATCCCGACGAGCGGACTGACGCCGGGGCCGAAAAAGATCAGCCCAACCGTCGCGGCAAGTCCCGCCGCGAGCGCCACGAGCGCCGCCGCTTCAGCAGCTCTGGCAAAGCCCCTTGGCCTGTTCGCGGTGTTCAGAAAGCCGACCGCGGCGCAGACGAGCAGCGCAACGGGCGCCAGCAACGGCAAGAGATGGATTGGCATGCGATGTCCCCCTTGGACGCACATTTCGGTTCGGGGGATTCGTAATCGAGCGGATCGAACAGAAAAAATTCATTGTTCCGTCAATATCGTTCGTTTTAATAGAACGATATGAGAGACCTGAACTTCAATCACCTGCGCTATTTCTGGGCGGTCGCGCATGAGGGAAGCCTGACGCGCGCCGCCGCGCTGATGAACCTGTCGCAGTCGGCCGTATCGGTTCAGATCCAGAAGCTCGAGCATCAGATGGGCCATCCGCTCTTCGAGCGTATTGGCAAAAAGCTGGTGCTGACGGAAGCCGGGCGTATCGCGCTCGACTATGCCGACACGGTGTTCAAGGCAGGCGACGAACTGATGAGCACCCTGCGCGGCCGACCGCTCGACAGCAGGCAAACCCTCAGGGTCGGTGCGTTGACAACGCTGTCTCGCAATTTCCAGCTCGAGTTCCTGCGCCCGCTGGTGGGTCGCTCCGACGTGGAACTTATCGTGCGCTCAGGAAACATTCGCGACCTTCTCGCGCAACTGGAGGCCCACGCCGTCGATGTGGTTCTGGCCAACAGCGCACCTCCCAGGGACGCCCGTTCATCGCTGCGCAACCACCTGCTGAACGAGCAGCCGGTCAGCCTGGTCGGCCGACCGAGGACCGACAAACGCACGTTCCGCTTCCCCGAAGACCTGCGCAACGAGCCCCTGCTTCTGCCAAGCCTCGACAGCGACATCCGCCTGGCGTTCGACCGGGTGCTCGAATTGGCCGGAATCAGGCCGACCATCCTGGCGGAAGTTGACGACATGGCGATGTTGCGCCTGCTCGCCCGCGAGCGGGAGGGCGTCACCCTCGTGCCCCCGATTGTCGTGCGCGATGAACTGGAATCCGGCGTGCTTGTCGAACACTGGCGCGTTCCCGAGGTCACGGAAAGCTTCTACGCCATCATTCAGGAGCGCCGGTTCCCCAATCCATTGCTGCCGGAGCTTCTCGGCGGGCGATGATGACCTCGCAGCGCGACCGCCCCGGACAACCGCGCGACCATGATGCGGCAAGCCAGACGCCCCGCCCTTGCGCCCCCGCCCAATCGGACCGGCAGGCTGCGGCGACGCCGTTCACGTAGACCCGGCATATGCCGGGAGAGAACTTCACGATCGGGCCAAAACCGGCCGCGTGACCTGCAACGCCTTCACGCAGATCCCGCCGCATGTTGGATCCGACCCGCCGCAGGACTGGATCGCTCTTCCCCCAACGCTCCGCGAGATGCAGGACTGGATGCAAAACTACGACAACCTCCTGATCGCCGCACCGCTCATTCCCACTCAATTGTTCCCGGGGGCTTGGAGGTGATGTCGTAGGTGACGCGGTTGATGCCCTCGACCTCGTTGATGATCCGCGTTGCGGTCTCGCCGAGGAACTCGTGGGTGAAGGGATAATAGTCCGCCGTCATGCCGTCGACAGACGTCACCGCGCGCAGCGCGCAGGCGTAGTCATAGGTGCGGTAGTCGCCCATGACGCCGACGGTGCGCACCGGCAGGATCGCCACGAAGGCCTGCCAGATCTCGTCGTAGAGACCGTGCTTGCGGATCTGGTCGATGTAGACGGCATCCGCCTTGCGCAGGATGTCGAGCTTGTCGCGGGTGATCTCTCCCGGGCAGCGGATGGCAAGCCCCGGTCCTGGAAAGGGATGGCGACCGATGAAGCTTTCCGGCAGGCCAAGCTCGCGGCCAAGCGCGCGCACCTCGTCCTTGAACAGCTCGCGCAGTGGCTCGACGAGCTTCAGGCCCATCTTCTCGGGCAAGCCGCCGACATTGTGATGGCTCTTGATCGTCACCGAGGGGCCGCCGGAGAAGCTGACGCTCTCGATCACGTCGGGATAGAGCGTGCCCTGCGCCAGGAACTCGGCGCCCTCGATCGCGTTGGCATGCTTCTGGAACACGTCGATGAAGAGCTTGCCGATGGTCTTGCGCTTGGTCTCCGGGTCCGAGACACCCTCGAGCGCGCCAAGGAAGAGCTCCTGCTCGTCGGCGTGGATCAGCGGGATGTTGTAGTTGTCGCGGAACATCGACACGACCTCGTCCACCTCGCCCAGGCGCAGCAGCCCGTGGTCGACGAAGACGCAGGTGAGCTGGTCGCCGATCGCCTCGTGGATCAGCACTGCCGCGACAGAACTGTCGACACCGCCGGACAGGCCGCAGATGACCTTCTTGTCGCCGACCTGCTCGCGGATCTTGCGGATCGCCTCCTCGCGATACGCGCCCATGGTCCAGTCGCCGGTGAAGCCGGCCAGCCTGACGAAGTTCTCGTAGAGCTTCCGACCGTTCGGCGTATGGTGGACCTCGGGATGAAACTGCACGGCGTAGAAGTCGCGCGTGAGATCAGCGGTGATCGCGAAGGGCGCATTGGGCGAGGTTCCGAAAACCTCGAAGCCCGGCGCCAGCGCGCTGACGTGATCGCCGTGGCTCATCCACACCTGCTCGCGCTCGCCCTCGAACCAGCCTTCGAGAAGCGCGATGCGCGCCTCGGATGGCTTGACATAGGCCCGGCCGAATTCGGCCGTGTTGTGCCCGCGCTCCACCTTGCCGCCCAGGCAGTGCATCATCACCTGCTGGCCGTAGCAGATGCCGAGGATCGGCACGCCGAGCCCGAAGACGCTTTCCGGCGGCATCGGCGCGCCGTCGGCGAAGACCGAATTGGGACCGCCGGAGAAGATCACGGCCTTCGGCGCGAAGTCGGCCAGGAAGGCATCCGTGACGTTCTGGAACGGATGAATTTCACAGTAGACGTTCAATTCGCGCAGGCGACGGGCGATGAGCTGCGTGACCTGGGAACCGAAGTCGATGATGAGGAGGCGATCATGCTGGGTCATGGCTCGCTTCTAGCGGAGGCATTGACGGATTTGAACCGAAATTTCACGCGCCGCCGCGCCTTGGCCGCAATGGCGATAAAGCCTGCGGATAGGTGGCCGGAGAACCATTGCGGGCTTTGACCCGGAACGGCAAGCCTCCTACGCTTGAAGCGCGGAAGGCTGTGCGAGTCGGACCTGGTCCCTCCCCTGGCCCGTGGCCGCAGAAAAAGGAGCCCTTCGAGGCATGGCCCCTCCCCCCGATACAGTCGGAACCGAAGAAGCGCTCGCCGAGGCGATCGCGCTCGAGGCCGCAGGCGAGCCGGAATCGGCATTGCGCATCTATCTGGCGCTTGCCGCCCGCGACCCGCACGACGCGGACGCGAACTACCGGGCCGGCACCGCGCTGATGCGACGCGGCGATCTGGACGACGCCGTCACCCTGTTGCGCCGGGTCGTATTCTCGCGCCCCGACCACGCGCCGGCGCGCGCCAACCTGGGCAACGCGCTGCTGCTGCTCGGCCGCGACGAACAGGCCCGCGAGGCCTTCATCGCCGTGCTGAAGAACGATCCCGACAACCGCAACGCCCTTTACGGCCTCGCGACGATCCTGATCCGCCTCGGCCGCCATGCGGAGGCGCAGAAGCTCTCCGCCCGGCTGCTCGCCGCCCTGCCCGACAGCGCCGCCGCGCTGACCCTGGATGCCGATGCACGCGGCTCCACCGGCGACGCCTCCGCCGTCGCCCAGTACCGTCACGCGCTGCGGCTCGACCCGGACTACCTCCCCGCGCTGAAAGGGCTTGCCGGGCTGCTCTTCCATCAGGGCCGCACGGCCGATGCCGAGGCCCACGTCCGCCACGCCCTGCGACGCGCGCCGGCGGATGTGGAAACGCGCGCCCTGCTCGGCTCCATCCTGCTTGCCCGCGAGGACTGGCCCGGCGCGCTCGATGCGCTCGGTTCCGCTCACGAGCACGACCCGGACAATCCGGAACATCTCGTCAACATGAGCCTCGCCTGCCGGCGCGCCGGCGATGTGGCGGGTGCGCTCGCCCATGCCCGCGACGCCTGGCAGGTCGACGGCGGGAACAAGGCCGCCGCCAATGCGCTCGGCGCCGCGCTGGCAGCCGCCGGTGCCGGCATCCAGGCCCGCGAGGTGCTCATGGCCGGCGGCAAGGCCGACCATGTCCCCGCCGGCGTCTGGCGCGATGTCGACGCCCTGGTCGTCCACCTGCGCGAGACCCAGGCGCGCGCCGTGGAGGAGCGGGCCCGCGCCCATGCCGCCTCCGAGGAGGATCACAGCGCGCCGCAATCTCCGGCACCCCAGGCTCTCGACGCCGGCGACACCGGCCCGGCTCCGACCACCACGCCGGCGGAGCCCGACGACGAACCCGATACGCTTCCGCTCTTCCCCGAGCACTGAAGCCAGGCGACACGACACGAAAACGGCGGGATCTCTCCCGCCGTTCTTTTTTCCGGGCCGACCATGGCCACCCCGGCATGGGCCGGCTTGGCGCGGGCCAAACTCACATGGCGTCGAAGTCGAGCACCACCTTCTCGCTCACCGGGCGCGACTGGCAGGTCAGCACGAAGCCCGCCTCCACTTCCCAGGGCTCCAGCGAGTAGTTGACGGCCATGTCGACCTCGCCTTCCTCCACCTTGGCGCGGCAGGTGCAGCACATGCCGCCCTTGCAGGAGTAAGGCGCCTCGACGCCGGCGCGCAGCGCCGCGTCGATGATCGTCTCGCCGCGCGCCACCGGCACGCTGATGCGGGTTCCGTCGATGACGAGATCGGCGACCGCGGCATGGTCCGTTGCGGAGCTGTCGCGCGCCGGCTTGGGCGCATGCGGCGCGGAGCCGTCGGCGGGCGTGAAGAACTCGCGGTGAATGCGCGCCTCGTCGAGGCCGAGTTCGGCGAGTGCCCGCGTTGCCGTCTCGATCATCTCGCCAGGACCGCAGAGGAAGATGCCGTCGGCCTCGCGCGCCGGCACCACATGGCTGAGCAGCACCTTGAGCTTCTCCTCGTCCAGGCGGCCGGAGAGCATCTCCACGTCCTGAGCCTCACGCGAAAGCACGTGAAAGACGCCGAACCGCGCCGGAAACAGGTCCTTCAGGTTCTCGATCTCTTCCTTGAAGATGATGCTCTGCGAGGTCTTGTTGCCGTAGAAGAGGTAGAATTCGCTCTCCGCCTCACGGGTCAGAACGGTGCGGATCATGGCCAGCACCGGGGTGATTCCGGAGCCGGCGGCGATCGCCACCAGCGTCCGCCGGCCGCCCTCGTGCCGGGGCAGAATGAAGCGGCCGGACGGCGTCATGACATCGATCTCGTCGCCGGGCTGCACATTCTCGTTGGCGAAGCAGGAGAAGGCGCCGCCGTCGATCTTCTTCACCGCGACACGCAGTTCGCCGTCATCCTCGCCGGCGCAGATCGAATAGGAGCGGCGCACGTCCGCGCCGTCGATGACCGTGCGCAGCGTCAGATACTGGCCGGCGGAAAAGCGATAGGCATCGCGCAGGCTCTCGGGGACCTCGAAGGAGATCGAAACCGCCTCGGCGGTCTCTTTCTTCACGTCCTTGACCTTCAGCGCATGGAAACGCGGCGACATGCGGGTACCTCCCAGTTAGCGGGTCTGGCAGCGGGCGAACGGAGATCCCCGTCCGGCGCCGTCAATGGCATTTGAAATAATCGAACGGCTCGGCGCAGGCGCGGCAGCGCCAGAGCGCCTTGCAGGCGGTCGAGCCGAATTCGGAGACCTTCTGCGTGTCGAGCGAGCCGCATTGCGGACAGGCGACCTCGTCGTCGCCGAAAAGCGCGCGGCGCGAGGCCTTGCCGGCCGGCGGGGCGATGCCGTAGGCGCGCAGCTTCTCGCGCGCCTCCTCGCTCAGCCAGTCCGTGGTCCAGGCCGGAGACAGCACCGTGTTGATCCTCACCGACGCGAAACCCGCCTTGAGAAGCGCGGCCTCAATGTCGAAGGTGAAGACGGCCATCGCCGGACACCCCGTGTAGGTCGGTGTGATGTCGACCTCGACCGCGCCGTCCTCGCCCACCCGCACGTCGCGGAGAACGCCGAGATCGGCGATTGTCAGGACCGGCACTTCCGGGTCGGGAACCTCGGCCGCCACGTCCCAGGCGCGCTTGCGCGTGAGAGCGGCGGCCAGATCATGCGTCTCGGCCGGGCTCATGGCTCACCACCTGAGGCCGGGATAGGCCCGCTGCATGTACTGCATCTCGGTCAGCAGATGGCCGAAGCTCTCCGAATGCCGGCCGCCGCGTCCGCCCGTCTGCATCCAGCCTTCCGGCGGCATGCGCAGCACGGCCTGGTCGAGAACATCGCGGATCGTCGAATGCCATTCATCGCGGATCGATGCCGGATCGACGGCGATCCCCTCGGCGACGAGCCGGGTCACGGCCTCGTCCGCCTCGAACAGCTCGCCGGTGTAGGGCCACAGCGTGTCGATCGCCTCCTGCATCCGCGCGGCGCTCTCCTGCGTGCCATCGCCCAGGCGGATCGTCCATTCGCTCGAGTGGCGCAGGTGATACGTCGCCTCCTTCTCCGCCTTGGCGGCGATGGCGGCGAGCGTCGCGTCCTTCGAGCCCGTCAGCTTGCGCCAGAACGGCAGCATGAAGGCGGAGAAGAAAAGCTGGCGCGCGATCGTATGGGCGAAGTCGCCGTTCGGCTGCTCGACCAGCAGGCAGTTGCCGAACTCGCGCTCCTTGCGCAGGAAGCAGAGTTGGTCCTCATCGCGCCCCTCGCCCTCGACCTCGCCGGCGTAGGTGTAGAGCGTGCGGGCCTGGCCGATGTGGTCGAGCGCCACATTGGCAAGACCGATGTCTTCCTCGAGCGTCGGCGCGTGGCCGCACCATTCTCCGAGGCGCTGGCCCAGGATCGCCGCGTCGTCGGCCAGCCGGAGCGTGTAGGTGAAAAGATCGATGGTCATCGCCTTGTCCTCCGCCCCGCTCACATGTTGCCGACTTCTTCGGGGATCTCATAGAAGGTGGGATGCCGGTAGATCTTCGAGGCGGTCGGCTCGAACAGCTCGTCCTTCTGCGAGGGGTCGGAGGCGACGATCTCGCTGGAGGGTACCACCCAGATCGACAGGCCCTCGCCGCGCCGCGTGTAGACATCGCGCGCCGCCTGCAGCGCCATTTCGGAGTCCGCCGCATGCACCGAGCCGCAATGGCGGTGCGCCATGCCCGTGCGCGAGCGGATGAAGACTTCCCAGAGCGGAGTGGTTTTCTCGGTCATCTGCGTTTCTCCCTCAAGCCGGCGGCGGGCGCATGCGCCCTGCCCCGACCGGCCGTGTCTGTTCTTGAAAGCAAGCAATTCGCGGCCGCGGCGCCGTGCCCGCGCGCCGCGGAAGATCCCTCGCCGCGCCCCTATTCGGCCGCGTGGCGTGCCGCCTCGCGTCGTGCCCGGCGCTTCTCAGCGTGGGCAAGGGCTGCCTCGCGCACCCAGGCTCCAGCCGCATCGGCCTTTTGGCGCGCGGCCAGCCGCTCGCGGTTGCACGGGCCGTCACCGGCGATCACCCGGTTGAATTCGTCCCAGTCGATCTCGCCATACTCCCAGTGCCCGGTCTCCTCATTGAGCCTGAGATCCGCGTCCGGGATCGTCAGTCCGAGGTAGTGGGCCTGCGGCACCGTGGCATCGATGAACTTCTGCCGCAGCTCATCGTTGGTGAAGCGTTTGATCTTCCAGGCCATCGACTGGGCCGAGTGCTTCGAATGGGTGTCGGAGGGACCGAACATCATCAGCGACGGCCACCACCAGCGGTTCAGCGCGTCCTGCACCATCTCCTTCTGCTCCTCGGAGGAGCGGCACATCTCCAGCAGCAGCTCGTAGCCCTGACGCTGGTGGAAGCTCTCTTCCTTGCAGACGCGGATCATGGCGCGCGAATAGGGGCCGTAGGAACAGCGGCACAGCGGGATCTGGTTCATGATCGCCGCGCCATCGACCAGCCAGCCGACCGCGCCGATGTCGGCCCAGGTCAGCGTCGGATAGTTGAAGATGGAGGAATACTTGGCCTTGCCCGACAGGAGCTGCCCGGTCAGTTCCTCGCGCGAGACGCCAAGCGTCTCCGCGGCGGAATAGAGGTAGAGGCCATGGCCGCCCTCGTCCTGCACCTTGGCAAGCAGCGCCGCCTTGCGCTTGAGGCTCGGCGCGCGGGTAATCCAGTTTCCTTCGGGCAGCATGCCGACGATCTCGGAATGGGCATGCTGGGAGATCTGGCGCACCAGCGTCTTGCGATACGCCTCCGGCATCCAGTCGTTCGGCTCGATCTTCTCTTCCGCGTCGACGCGCGCCTGGAAGGCCGCGACGCGCTCCGCGTCCTCGACCGCCGTCGCTTCCGTGTCACGGGCGTTCAGTGCCTGGGTATACATCGTGCTGGGCCTCCTCGATCCGACCTTGCCGCGCGGAACCAACGCGTCGCGGGGCGATGCGGGGCGGCGGGACACAGGTCCCCGTCCACCGCCGGACACATCTTCCCCTCCGACGCTCCACTCCGTCCACGTCGGAACGAAGAGATTATACGTGACGAATATTACAAGTTTCAATCATTTTTCGTCACACATTACGATGCAGCGCGGTAACGATATGAAATCCTGAATTTAATCGGAAAAGCGCGCGGCCTCGTCCTGGCCCGCCGGCGGCATGTCGCCGTCGCGCCCGCGCCCGTTGGCGGCAATCCAGCGCTCCGAGGCCGGCCGCAGCAGAGCATAGAGACGGGCGGTGAGCGCGCGCGCCGCATCGCCCGGCCAGTCGCCGGGCAACAGGTCGTCGGACAGCATCGGATCGCGCAGGATCAGCCGGCGAAACGCATGGATCAGCAAGACGCGCGCCACCACCGCCGCGTCGTCGGACAGGGTTTCACCCCGCTCCAGCGCCTCCGCCAGCGGCGTGAAGTCGCGCAGGAAACCGTGGTAGCGCCCGGCGAGCGGCGCGAGATCGAAGGCGCGCGCGACAAGATCCCGCGGCGAGCCGCTGGCGAGTGTGGCGTCGAGATGCACCAGCCCCTTCGCCCCCGGACCGCCCAGCGGCGGGCTCTCCGTGGTGCCGACGAGCACCATCGGGCCCAGCGCCCCGTAGCCGGACTTGAGGGCCGCGTCGCGCAGCGCCAGGCGCTCCTCGCCCTCGGGCAGCACGACCAGCCTGAGACGCGGCGCGCCACCAGCCCTGTGGCGGCGATAGACCCGCGCCAGAGCCGGCCCGAACGCCCGCCGGCCCTCGTCCGACAGCGCGTAATAGCTCAGCCGCCCGACCTTCGCCCGATCGAGCCACCCGTCGCGGGCAAGGCGCGACAGCGCGGCGCGCACCGCCGCCGCGTCGATCCGCATCAGGCTCAGAAGTTCCTGCAGGCTACCCGCCCAGATGTCGCCGCCACGCGGGGCGACCACATCGCCGAAGATGGTGACGATGAGCGACCAGACCCGGAGCGGCGGCCTTGCGTGAAACCCCTCGACAAGCGTCGCGACGATGGCGCGCGCCTCACCACCGCCAGACGCAACCATTTCCGCCACCGCCTCACCCCTTGGCGTGGTGGGCATGCCAGTGCCAGGCGATGTCGATGCGCCGCGCCAGCCAGGCCTTCTCGTGGCCGGCGACATAATCGAGGAAGCGGGCGAGCGCCGCCGCGCGTCCCGGACGCCCGGCAAGCCGGCAGTGCAGGCCGACGGACATCATCTTCGGCGCGCCCTCCTCTCCTTCGGCATAGAGCGTGTCGAAGGTGTCCTTGAGATAGGTGAAGAACTGGTCGCCCGAATTGAAGCCCTGCGGGGTGGCAAAGCGCATGTCGTTGGCATCGAGCGTGTAGGGGATGACGAGATGCGGGCCGGACGGCCCCTCCTCCCAATAGGGAAGGTCGTCGGCATAGCTGTCGGCGTCATAGAGGAAACCGCCCTCCTCCATGACAAGCTCGCGGGTGAACTCCGAGGTGCGCCCGGTGTACCAGCCAAGCGGACGCGAGCCGGTGACCTCCTCGTGGATGCGGATCGCCTCGGCCATGTGCCGGCGCTCGTCCTCGCGGGAAAAGTCCTTGTAGTCGATCCATTTCAACCCGTGCGAGGCGATCTCCCAGCCGGCCTCGTTCATCGCCGCGACCGCATCCGGGTTGCGCTGAAGCGCGGTGGCGACGCCATAGACCGTGACGGGAATGGAGCGGGCGGTAAACATCCGCCACAGCCGCCAGAAGCCAGCGCGTGAGCCGTACTCGTAAATCGATTCCATGCTCATGTGCCGCTGGCGCGGCCAGGCGGTCGCGCCGATCATCTCCGACAGGAACGCTTCGGAATGAATGTCGCCATGGAGGATGGCGTTTTCTCCACCCTCCTCGTAGTTGATGACGAACTGCACGGCGATGTTGGCGCCGTTCGGCCATTGCGGATCGGGCGTCTCGCGCCCGTAGCCGATGAGGTCGCGCGGATAGATATCGCTCATGTCGAGGGGTCCCGCCTGGTCACATGGCCTGCGCCCGGCCGGTTCGCTCCGGCGGGCTGTTCAAGGCTGCGAGGAAACCCAAATCGTCGCGCCGATGCAAGACTTTCCGGCGAACGCCGTCTAGCGGCGCGCCCGCCCCTCGGCGCGCACGGGCACGCGGACCGGCACAAGCTCCGGTGCGAAGGCCTCCGACGACCGCGCGAAAAGACGCCGCCCCCGGCCCTTGCCCGCACCGTCGTCGCTCTCCGGCAGCGACATCACGGCCGCGCCCATGGCGGCCGAACACAGGGTCACCATCAGGCCGAAAAGCAGCACCAGAATCGGCAGCCAGGGCTCGGGCGAATTGACGATCAGGCTACGCAAGCCGCCAGTATCGAACCAGAGCAGGCCCGAAAGCACGAGCACGGCGGCAAAGGCGCCGATGAGCCAGTTGATCGCAAGGAGCCGAAACAACGGCGAGGCGGCAAGCCCCCTGAGACCGACCGGGCCGATCTTCGTCGCAGCAGCATCCCCGGCTTCGCGTCCGTCCGTCACCCGTTCATCCGACATGTGTCAGGCCTCCATTCGCGCGCTTCTCACACTGCATCGTGCCGCGAGTCCCGGCGCGCGTCCACGTGGTCAAATGGCGCATGCGGTGTCCGGATCAATATCCACACCTTCGAGCCACGAACGGGCTTGCGTTTCATCGTCCCGGCCCCATATTGCCGCCATATATCGAGATGATATATTCAGCAAGAAAACGTCGGCAGCTTTGGCCGATGCGCGAAAAACGGGGGCCGGGCCACCAGATGAGCGTCAGGACGCTTTGCCTCGCCATTCTCGAGCGCGAGGACGCGACGGGATACGAGATCCGCAAGATGTCGACGGAGGGCAAGTTCCGCTATTTCGTCGAGGCCAGCTTCGGATCGATCTACCCCACCCTCGCGCGGCTCGAGAGCGAGGGTCTCGTCACCGTGCGCGAGGAGCGCCAATCGGGCAAACCGACCCGCAAGGTCTACTCCATCACCGACGCCGGCCGGGCCGAGTTCGTCCGCGCGCTCTGCGAACCGCCGGCGCCCGACACATTTCGCTCGCCATTCCTTCTTGTCGCCATGTGCGCCGACATCGTCGGCCCGCAGGTGATCGGGCGGGCAATCGACTTGCGTATCAAATCCCTGCGCGAGGAAGCCGCTTTTCTCGACGCCACCGCTCAGGAGACCGGGGGCCATGCGCCGACCGGCTTCATCATCGACTACGGACGTCATTGTATCGCAGCCGATCTCGGGTTTCTTGAGGCGAACAGACAGATTCTCGAAGACATCGCCCGCGACGCCGGACCGGCGGTAGCCCAGGCGGCAGAATAGACGCTGCTCCGGAGAACCAACGAATGAAGATCCGCTTCTCCCACGTCCTCGCACTCGCCCTGACCGCAGGCGTCGCAGTGTGGATGGGCACGGGCTCTTACATCGAGGGCGGTCACGCCGGCTCGCCCGAAGCGACGCCGCCGCCCGCCGCCCGCCAGACCGAAGCCGACGAGACGCCCTTCCGCGTCTCGGTGCGCGAGATCGCGGCCGAGCCCCGCACCTCCACCCTGGTGATACGGGGGCGGACAGAGGCGGAGGCAACCGTCGAGGTGCGCGCGGAAACGACAGGCCGCGTCACCGAACGACCGGTCAGCGAGGGGCAGAGCGTCACCCGGGGCGACACGCTTTGCGTGCTCGACGCCGGTGCGCGCAAGGCCGGCGTCGCCGAGGCCGAGGCGGTGCTCGCCCAGGCCGAGCTTGACCATTCCGCCGCCATCCAGCTCAAGGACAAGGGCTTCACCGCCCAGACCCGCGTCGCCGCGCTCAAGGCCCAGATGGACGCGGCACAGGCCCGCCTCGAGGAGGCGCGGCTGGAGCTTTCGCGCATCGACATCAAGGCGCCGATCGCCGGTGTCGTCGTGACGCCGCTCGCCGAGGTCGGCACCATGCTGTCGGCCGGACAGGCCTGTGCCAAGCTGATCGACAACAATCCGATGCTGATGATCGGCCAGGTCTCGGAACGCGAGGTCGGCGCGCTGAACCGTGGCGACAAGGCCAGCATCATGCTCGTGTCGGGCGAGGCGGTCGACGGCGCGATCCGCTACATCTCGCCAACGGCGGATGCGGCGACGCGGACCTTCCGCATCGAGATCGAGATGAACAACGACGATGGCATGATCCGCGACGGCCTGACGGCGGATGCACGCATCCCCCTCACCTCCCGCCCGGCCCACCACCTGAGTTCGGGCATCCTGACGCTCGATGACGACGGAACGATCGGCGTGCGCGCGGTCGGTGAGGACAACCGCGTGACCTTCCTGCCGGTCACGCTGCTCGGCGGCGACGACGACGGCGTCTGGGTTTCCGGCCTGCCGGAGACCGTGCGGGTGATCGTCACCGGCCAGGACTACGTGGTCGAGGGACAGACCGTCGATCCGGTGCTCGAAGCCGAGGAGGCCAGGGGATGATTTCCGCTCTCGAGGACGTCCTTCGCCGCCCGCGCACCGTCGTTACCTTGATGATCGTCATGGTGATCGCCGGCCTTTTCGCCTACATCACCATTCCCAAGGAAGCCGACCCGGACATCGACATTCCCGTCTTCTATGTCTCGGTGACCCAGCAGGGCATCTCGCCCGAGGACGCCGAGCGGCTGCTCGCGCGCCCCATGGAAACCGCGCTTCGCGGCCTCGACGGCCTCAAGGAGATCACCTCGATCTCCGCTGAAAGCCACCTCGGCGTGATCCTCGAGTTCGACATTTCCTTCGACAAGGACAAGGCGCTCGCCGATGTCCGCGACAAGGTCGACCAGGCCAAGGCGAAGCTGCCCGCCGAGGCGGACGAGCCGACCATCACCGAGACCAATTTCGCGCTGACGCCGACGATCTACGTAGCCCTTTCGGGCGACGTTCCGGAGCGCACGCTCTACCAGCATGCGCGCAAGCTGAAGGACGTGGTCGAGGCGGTTCCGACCGTGCTCGAGGCCGAGCTTTCCGGCCACCGCGAGGAGCTGCTCGAGGTCGTTATCGACAGCATGAAGCTGGAGTCCTACCAGGTCACCCAGCAGGAGCTGCTCTCCTCTCTTACCAACAACAACCAGCTCGTTCCCGCCGGCTTCATCGACAGCGGCAACGGCCGCTTCAACGTCAAGGTGCCCGGCCTCGTCGAAGATGCCGCGGACGTCTATTCCCTGCCGATCAAGCAGAACGGCGAGGGCGTGGTTACCCTCGGCGACATCGCCGAGGTGCGCCGCACCTTCAAGGACGCGTCCGGCTACACACGGGTCAACGGCCGACCTGCGATCACCCTCAACGTCGTCAAGCGCAAGGGCACCAACGTCATCGAAAACAACGCCGCGGTGCGCGCGGCGGTCGAGAGCGTGACGAAGGACTGGCCGGACGCCATCAAGATCGACTTCCTGATCGACAAGTCGACCAGCATCTTCGAGATCCTCGGCTCGCTCCAGTCGTCGATCCTGACCGCGATCTTCCTGGTGATGATCCTGATCATCTGGTCGCTGGGGCCGAAGTCGGCGATCCTCGTCGGCATCTCGATCCCGACCTCCTTCCTGGTCGGCTTCCTGATCCTGTCGACACTCGGCATGACCGTGAACACGATGGTGATGTTCGGCCTGGTGCTCACCGTCGGCATGCTCGTCGACGGCGCCATCGTCATGGTCGAATATGCCGACCGCAAGATCGCCGAGGGCATGCCGACGCAGGAGGCCTATATCCGCGCCTCCAAGCTGATGTTCTGGCCGATCGTCTCCTCCACGGCGACGACGCTCGCCGCCTTCCTGCCGATGCTCATGTGGCCGGGCGTCGCGGGCGAGTTCATGAGCTATCTGCCGCTGATGGTGGTGATCGTGCTCTCCGCCTCGCTGCTGACGGCGCTCGTCTTCCTGCCGGTCTCCGGCGCGGTGCTCTCCGGGCTGATCGCCTGGACCGCCCGCCACGCCGAAGTGCTGCTGGCGCTGGTCGCCGGGCTCGCGGTCGCTGTCGTCGCCGCCATGGCGATCGGCGGCTGGGCGGGGCTTGCGGCGGGGCTCGTCGCCGGCATCGCCATCGGCCTTGTCGTGCACCGCGCCGTGCGGCCGCTCGTGGCGTGGTCGCGCCGGCGCGCCGCCCGCAATGCCGCCGAGGAGCAGGCCAGCGCGCTCCTTCTTTCCGCCGAGGAGAAATTCGACCCGGCGAAGGTCCGCGGCGTTACCGGGCTCTACGTGCGCGCGCTCGCCTTCTGCGCCGGCACGCGCCTTGGCAACGTGGTGACGCTCGCGAGCCTCGTGGTGCTGTGCACCGGCATTCTCTTCTTCTTCATGTCGCGCAACCAGGGCGTCGAGTTCTTCATCGAGGACGAGCCGGATGTCGCCGTCGTGTCCGTTTCGGCACGCGGCAACCTGTCGGCCAGCGAGGCGCTCAAGCTCGTTTCCAGTGTCGAGCACGAGGTGCTGCAGGTCGCGGGCGTCGACAATGTCGTCATGGCCGTCAACATCGGCAGCAGCTCCGGCGGCGGCATGATGGGAGGCAGCCAGGACAAGCGCTCCGACGTCATCGGCGACCTGACGCTCGAGCTCGACGACTATTGCTGCCGACGCAAGTGGAACGCGCTCGCCGAGGAGATCCGCGAGCGGACCGCCTCCATCCCCGGCATCATTGTCGAGGCGAAGAAGATCGAGGGCGGACCGCCGACCGGCAAGGACCTGCGCCTGCAGGTCACTGCGTCGAATTACAAGACCCTGGTCGAAACCGTCGACAAGGTGCGCCGCCACGTCGACACGATGGAGAGCCTGCGCGACCGCGAGGACAGCCGCCCGCTGCCTGGCATCGAGTGGCAGATCACCATCGACCGCGAGCAAGCCGGCCGCTTCCAGGCCAGCATCGGCTCGGTCGGCTCCATGGTGCAGCTCGTCACCAACGGCGTGCTGATCGGCAAGTACCGGCCGGACGACTCCGAGGACGAGGTGGACATTCGCGTGCGCCTGCCGGCCGGGGAGCGCACGCTCGACCGCTTCGACAGCCTGCGCCTGCAGACACCGCTCGGCCAGGTTCCGCTCTCGAACTTCATCGACCGCGCGCCGCAGCAGAAGGTGACCTCGATCACCCGCCGCGACGGCCTGTACGCGATGGACATCAAGGCCAACGTGGTGACCAGCGACACGATCACCACCGGGGAAGGCGTCACCCGCGCACTCACCGCCAACGACAAGGTGGCCGAGCTCGATGGCTGGCTGAAGCAACAGAGCTGGCCGGACAGCATCGCCTTCCGCTTCCGCGGCGCGGACGAGGATCAGAAGGAGTCGGGCGAGTTCCTGATGAAGGCGATGGTCGGGTCGCTGTTCCTGATGTTCATCATCCTGGTGACCCAGTTCAACAGCTTCTACCAGACCACCCTCACCCTCTCGACGGTGGTGATGTCGGTGTTCGGCGTGCTGCTCGGCATGGCTCTTACCATGCAGAAGTTCTCCATCGTGATGACGGGAACGGGCATCGTCGCTCTGGCCGGCATCGTCGTGAACAACGCCATCGTGCTGATCGACACCTACAACCGCTTCCGCGAGGACGGACTGGAGCCGGTCGAGGCGGTGCTCAAGACCTCGGCGCAGCGCATCCGGCCGGTCATGCTGACCACCACGACCACCATCGCCGGCCTGATCCCGATGGCGACGCAGATCAACTTCGACTTCGTCGAGCGGGTGATCGCCAAGGGTTCGATCACCGCCGTGTGGTGGGTCCAGCTTTCCACCGCGATCATCTCCGGCCTCGCCTTCGCAACGATCCTGACGCTGGTCGTCATTCCGACCATGCTGGCGTTGCCGAGCGTCTGGTTCCCGGCGCGCAAGACCGGGGCGGCGGACACGCAGACGGGTGACGACGAGGCGCGAGCCGACGCCGATACGGCGCCCTCCCCCTCGACCCCGCCCGTCGCCGCCGTCTATGGCGAAGCCGCCGACGGCGAGCCGAAGCCGGCGACGATCACACCGATCACCTCCGCGAAGGCAAAGGCAAAGACGCCGCGACCGCCGGACGGACTGCCGCACGCGGCGGAATGAACCGCCAGAACGCAAAAGCCCCGCGGAACATTCCGCGGGGCTTTCTTCTTTTCAGATCCGGCTTCTTTTCAGATCCGGCTTCTTTCCGGCGCCGGGTTTCGGCCGGTTCAGAGCCGTTCGAGATCGGCAACACCGGTTCCGCTGCGCTCCTCGGCGACCGCACCGCGCAGCGTTGGAATGATGTCCTCGACCCGCGTGGCGACCCGGTAGTCGACCTCGAAGCCAGGGCGGATGAAGCCTTCGTCGCGCATGTGCGACAGGAGGTCTACCAACGGCCGCCAGAAGCCGCCGATATCGGCCAGCACCACCGGTTTGGAATGGCGCCCGAGCTGCCCCCAGGTCAGCACCTCGACGACCTCCTCCAGCGTGCCGATGCCGCCGGGCAGCGCCACGAAGCCGTCGGCCCGGTCGAACATGGCCTGCTTGCGCTCGTGCATGTCCTGGGTGACGACGGTTTCGGTGAGCGTCGGCATCATCACCTCGCGCTCCTCGAGGAACCGCGGAATGATGCCGGTGACGCGGCCGCCGGCCTCCAGCGCCGCCCCCGCGACCGCGCCCATCAGGCCGATCGACCCGCCGCCGTAGACCAGGCCGAGGCCCTCCCCGGCAATCTGCCGGCCAAGGCGCGTGGCCGCGTCCATGTACTCGGGCGTGGCGCCGACGCCGGTGCCGCAATAGACGCAAATCGTTTTCAGTGTACTCATGTTTTTCTGTTTGGCACCGGGTCGAACGGCGGTCAAGCCGGCAGGAGAACGCCCCGAGCGCAAGAGCGGCTTGCTTGCCGGTATGACCAATAGAGTATAACCATTCGCTGGATTGCGGGGGCCGGTGACACATATGGTGTTTCGACGGCGGGAATCGCGGGGAGCACGATCCGACATGTCGCGGAAATTGGTCATTCAACTTGTCGTTCTGGCCGCCATCGTCGGCATTGCCGGCCTGGGCGTTGGCATCTGGCGCGAGCGACAGGATGCCGGCAGGACCACCGTGACGGCGCAAGGCTCGAACACCGCTCCCCCCTCGAAAACAGCCGCCCCCTCGACGGACAAGCCGCAGACAACCGCCAAGGCTCCCGCCGGCGACGACACGGCTGCGAGCGACACCGTCGGCGCCCGGGCCGATGCGTCGGCGCCCGAAAGCACGACCGCCGCGCCGACCCCGGATGACGGCGTTCCGAGCTTCGACCTGATGCGCGTCGAGCCGGACGGCTCCGCCGTGGTCGCCGGCCGGGCGGAAGCCGGCTCCATCGTCGCGCTGCTGTCCAACGGCAAGGTTGTCGGCAAGGGCATCGCCAATGCCGCCGGTGAATTCGCCATCGTTCTCGACACGCCGCTCGACCCGGGCGCGCATGCGGTCACGCTGGAAACCCTCGACAAGAACGGCAAGGCGCTGCGGAGCTCGCAGCAGTCCATGGCCGTCTCGGTTCCCGATGACGCCAGCTCCGGCGAAGTGCTCGTCATGCTCAACGAGCCGGGCGCGCCGTCCATGATCCTGCAGAAGCCCGAGGCACCGGCCGGCGGCGAAGCGGAAACGCAGGTTGCCGCCGCCGACCCGGCGCGGGCATCCACCGCTCCCGCCTCATCGGCCGGCACGGAGGCGCGCGGCACCGACACGGCGTCCGCCCCCGCCGGCGACGACAAGGGCTCCCCGGCTGCGGAGGCCCCGGCCGACAAAGGCGGCAGCGACGCGGGTCCCGCATCCGCCGGGACGGCCACCGCAGATGCCGCCGACACGACCGCGCGGCCCGATACGGATGCGGCGCAGACCGCCTCCGCCCCCGCCCCCGCCTCCGCCGACGGCGTTGCCCCCGCTTCGGTTGACGCACCGCAGGTGACTGTCGACGCGGTCGAGACCGAGGACGAAAAGGTCTTCATCGCCGGCGCCGGCAAGCCTGGCTCGGATGTGCGCGTCTATCTCGACAACAAGCTCGTCGGCGAGGCGAAGACCGACACCAAGGGCCGCTGGCTGATGGAGGCCGAGAGCAAGGTCGACCCGGGCAAGGTCGACGTGCGCGCCGATCAGGTCGCCACCGGCGACGGATCGGTGACCGCGCGTGCCGAGGTCACCTTCGAGAAGGCCGAGGAACAGGTGGTCCTGCGGCCGCTCGGCGCCAGCGGAACGGCCGGCGGATCTGCCGGCGCCAGCGGCTCGGCAAGCGCGCGCCGGATCCCCAGTGTCATCATTCGCACCGGCGACAACCTTTGGACCATCTCCCAGCGCCGCTACGGCGAGGGCCTGCGCTACACCACGATCTATCAGGCCAACAAGGACCAGATTCGCAATCCGGACCTGATCTACCCCGGCCAGGTGTTCATGATGCCGGAAGGCGACCGGAACTGGCCGCCGGCGAACTGAGGGAGCCGGCAGCTTCCGCATGTCCCGGCTCGCCTCCGAGCCAACCGACCGGGTGAGGTGCCTGCGCCTCACCCGCTTTTCGTTGCGGCACCCTTCTCTCACGCAACGCCATGAATTTCTTTGAAGTTTCCTTCACCAGAAAACTTGACTCTTAAATTCATGTTAATATTGTGACGGCCAGCGGGCGCAGCGAACACGCGCGCCCAGCGAGCCAGCATGAATGCCGCAGCACGTCTGCCTCCACGCTTGCCAGCAAAACTCCCCACGCAATACTGGAGGCTCTCGTGAGCAGGACAGATGACCGCGGCCGCCCGGCCGCGACAGCCGTGGCGTGCCTTGCCGCCGCCCTTGCCTTTCCCATGGCCGCGTTCGCGCAGGACGCCGCCGCCGATTCCACCACCGGATCCGGCCCTGCCCGAACCGCTACGCGGCTGAAGCCCATCCAGATTACCGGCGATGACGTCGACGTCTACAACCAGCCCGAGGCGGGCAGCTACGTGGACGGGGCGCGACTGGAGGAAGCCTACGCCGGCGACGTCAACGAGGCGCTGCGCTCCTTCGCCGGCACCTTCACCCGCCAGTCGAGCGACCAGCCCGGCATCACCCCCAACATTCGTGGCCTGCAGGGCTTCGGGCGCGTCAATTCGATGATCGACGGCGTGCCGCAGACCCTCACGAACCTCTCCGGCCATGGCGGCACCTTCGACAATTTCGTCTATCTCGACCCGAACCTGCTTGCCGGCATCGACGTCGCGCGCGGGTCCGTCGCCGGAGCCGAGGGCATGGGCGCGCTCGCCGGCGCGGTCAACTTCCGCACCCTCGACCCGGAGGACCTGCTGTCGGAAGGCAAGAACGTCGGCGCCAAGACCATGTGGCGCGTGGGAACCAACGACTACGGCTGGTCCGGCATGCTCGCCGGCGCGGTACGGGCCGACATGGGCGATGGCGGCGACATCAGCATGATCGGAGCCTTCTCGCTCAGCGAGTTCGGCCACTACGACAACGGCAGCGGCCAGGCGGTTCCCTTCGACCCCTCCAACATGCCGAAATCCGGCCTGTTCAAGGTGAAGTTCGAACCCAATTCCTCCCACAGCCTGAAGCTCGGCGGCATCTGGTACCACAACAGCTTCTTCGTGCAGAGCGGCGGCTACGACTGGACGACCGACAACCAGACCTATACCGCCAACTACCGTTTCACGCCCGACAACACCTGGGCGGACCTGTCGATCAACGCCTACCGCAACATCACTGACCTTGCCTTCGACGGGACCGGCGGCGTCTTCTCCGGTCGTCGCGGCACGCAGACCGGCACCGGCGCCAACATCCAGAACATCTCGCGCGTCGACCTGGGCGCGCTCGGCCTGCGCTTCAGATACGGCTTCTCCTTCTCCCATGACGACTACGAGGGCAACGACCAGCGCGGCGCCAATCCGGACGGCACGCTGATCAAGACCGACACTTTCATGCGCGCGACCGCCTCCTATGGCATTTTCGATCTGACCGCCGGCCTGAGCTACGACACCTGGAACCTGGAAGGCGTGCGCGACTACGATGCGCCGGGCACAGGAAGCTGCCCGCCGGGCGGGCCGAACTGCGTCGCCGAGAGGACCTCGCGCTCCGGCGGCGAGTGGAACCCGAGCGTCGAGCTCTCCGCCCGTCCGCTCGACTGGCTGCAGCTCTACGCCTCCTACGCCCGCACCTACCGCGCGCCGACCGCCTCGGAGATGTTCTATCCCGGCGGCCACAATTTCACCGGCAACGGCGATCCGATCCAGGGCAACATCAATCTTCAGCCCGAGGTCATGTGGGGCCTGAACATCGGCGCCAACATCACCGCGTCGAACCTGTTTCTGGAAAACGACCGGTTTCGCCTGAAGCTCGGCTACTTCAACAACCGGGTCGACGACTACATCACCTATGCCCAGACCCAGTGGCCGACCGACGTCTATCCGGTGCCGCGCTGGGTCAACCTGCCGGGCATCACCCGCATGCAGGGCTTCGAGCTGGAAGGCGGCTATGATGCGGGATTCGCCTATGCCAACGTCTCGCTGACGCTCAGCGACACCAAGCAGCCGCTGCCCTATCAGGCCGGCATCGGCACCGACGTCGGCCGCCTGCCCGACGACTTCGCCACCGTCGACATCGGCGCCCGCTTCTTCGACCGCAAGCTCACGGTCGGCGGCCGGATGAACTATGTCGGCGACAGCGTCCAGGTGTTCTTCGACGAGAACAACTCCCTGCCGATGGACAGCTACGTCCTCTTCGACCTCTACGGCTCCTGGGAATGGCGCGACAACGCCAAGCTCTTCGTCAACATCGAGAACCTGACGGACAAGTCCTACATGGCCGCCAACAGCGGCTTCGCCGAGGCCTACAATTCTCTCGACACCGGGCGCGGGCGAACCTTCATTCTCGGTGCCAGCATGACGTTCTGACCAAGGCGTCCGCCTGGTCTCGCCGGCCCAATGTGAGCGCGAGACCGACCGGCACCCATCGTTCCACACGCAACTTCAGGCGCCCTTCGGGGCGCCTTTTTTTGCGGGCAGCCCGATCTTTTTGCTGTCGGTTCGGGCTGCCTCGCGGCGGGGAAACGCCCCCGCCCCCTTGCCAGCCGGGCGCGGGACGCCTATGAGCGTAATCATCGTAATTTTACGATGAATGGGCACACATGACGACCAGACCGACCGCCGCGCCGGCGGCATCTCCCTTGAGCTGCCGCGACACGGATCCCTCCCGCGACGACCCCGCCGCCGTCTTCAAGGCACTCGCCCACCCCGTGCGGGTGGAAATCGTTTCGGCGCTCGCCTGCTGTGCCGGCGCCTGCTGCGGCGACATCGTACGCGGCCTGCCGCTTGCCCAGTCCACCGTTTCCCAGCACCTCTCGGTCCTGCGCGCCGCCGGCCTTGTCGTCATGCGCGACGAGGGCCGCTCCTGTCGCTATGTGCTCGCCGACGACGCCCGCGCGCGGATCGAGACCGCGATTGCCGGGCTCTTCGGACGCGGTGAGCAGGATTGCCTCCACCCGCTTCAGGTCAACGCACAGGCCCGCTCCCGCGCCTGTCGAAAGGACAACGCATGACGAGCCGCCGCTCCGGCATCGCCCCCCGGCCGAGCAAGATCTCGGCCGAGGAAGCCTCCATGTTTCACACCCTGCGCCAGCTCTGGCCCTACATCTGGCCCGGCGACCGGCCCGACCTGAAGAGCCGCGTCGGCCTTGCCGTGATCGCGCTCGTCATCGCCAAGATCGTGACGGTGTTCTCGCCCTATTTCTTCAAGTGGGCGACCGACGCGCTGACCGGCGGCGGAGCGGCGACGGCTGCGGGCGAGGCCGCCACGCCTGGCTTCCTGCCAGCCTGGCTCGTCGCCCCGGTGATGCTCGTCGTCGCCTACAATGTCGCCCGCGTCCTCTTCGTCGGCTTCAACCAGCTTCGCGACGCGCTTTTTGCCCGCGTCGGCCAGCATGCGGTGCGCCGCCTCGCCTTCCTGACCTTCCGCCACATGCACGCCCTGTCGCTGCGTTTCCATCTGGCGCGGCGCACCGGCGGCCTGTCGCGGGTCATCGAGCGCGGCGTCAAGGGCATCGAGAACATCGTCCGCTTCACCATCCTCAACGGCATTCCCACCTTCCTGGAATTCGCCGTGATGGCCGGCGTCATCTGGTACCAGTTCGGCTTCGTCTACGTCCTCGTCGTCGCGGCGATGATCGTTGCCTACACCTGGTTCACGATCCAGACCTCCAACTGGCGCATCGCCATCCGCCGCGAAATGAACGACAGCGACACGGAGGCCAACTCCAAGGCCATCGACAGCCTGCTCAACTTCGAGACGGTCAAATATTTCGGCAACGAGGAGATGGAGGCGGAGCGCTTCGACCGCTCCATGGCCGGCTATGAGCACGCCGCGACCCGCACCTGGACCTCGCTTGCGTGGCTCAACTTCGGCCAGGCCTTCATCCTCGGCATCGGCACCGCCATCTGCATGATCCTCTCGGCCCGCGCCGTCATGGCCGGCAGCCAGACGATCGGCGATTTCGTCATGATCAACGCGCTGCTGCTGCAGCTCTCGATCCCGCTCAATTTCATCGGCTTTCTCTACCGCGAGATCCGTCAGGGCCTGACCGACCTGGAGGCGATGTTCGAGCTGCTCTCCCAGCCAGCGGAAATCACCGACCGGACAGACGCGCAACCGCTTCGCATCGAGGGCGGCACCGTGCGCTTCGAGGATGTGGTGTTCCACTATGACGCCAACCGGCCGATCCTGAAGGGCATCTCCTTCGAGGTGCCGGCAGGGCGCACCGTCGCCATCGTCGGTCCCTCGGGCGCGGGCAAGTCCACCGTCTCGCGCCTGCTCTTCCGCTTCTACGACGTGACCGGCGGGCGCATCACCATCGACGGGCAGGATCTGCGCGACGTCACCCAGGCCTCGCTGCGCGCCGCCACCGGAATGGTTCCCCAGGACACCGTCCTGTTCAACGACACCATCGCCTACAACATCCGCTATGGCCGTCCCGACGCGAGCGAGGCGGAGGTGATCGAGGCGGCGCGCATGGCCCAGATCGCCGGGTTCATCGAGACCCTACCGGACGGATTCGACACAGAGGTCGGCGAGCGCGGCCTGAAGCTCTCGGGTGGCGAGAAGCAGCGCGTGGCCATTGCCCGCACCATCCTCAAGGCGCCGCCGATCCTGATCCTCGACGAGGCAACCTCGGCGCTCGACACCCACACCGAGCGCGAGATCCAGGCCGCGCTCGACCAGGTGTCGCGCAACCGCACCACCGTCGTCATCGCCCATCGTCTTTCGACGGTGGTCAATGCCGAGGAAATTCTGGTGCTGGAAAAGGGCCGCATCGTCGAGCGCGGCCGCCATCAGGACCTGCTCGCGCAGGAAGGTCTCTATGCGTCCATGTGGGCGCGCCAGCAGGAGGCGAGCGAGGCGGAGGAGCGCCTGCGCGCCGCCACCGCGGATGATTCCGGCTTCGTGCTGCGCGGCCCGCGCGCCGGCGAGGAGGTTGCCGGGACGTAGCACGGCACGGCCCGCGCGCCATGCGGCGGCGGGCCACATCACCATACGGATTGATTTTGACGTGCGGTCCGGTGCACAAGGGGCTGAAATTCCGCGCTGCGGGCGCAATCGCGCTGCGGCCTTGCCAGACGGACGGACCTCCATGTCGCTGACCGATACCATCGCCAAGACGATCGTACCCATTCACCGCGAGGGCTGGCCCTTCGTCGCCATCGCCGGTGCGGCGACGCTGGTTCTCGGCTGGTTCGCCCAGCCGCTGTTCTGGATCGGCCTCATCCTGACGGCCTGGGTCTGCTACTTCTTCCGCGACCCCGCCCGCGTCACGCCCATCGACGACGACCTCGTGGTCTCGCCCGCCGACGGCACCGTCTGCCAGATCGGACAGGCGGTTCCCCCGGCCGAGCTCGACCTCGGCAGCCAGCCGATGATGCGCGTGTGCATCTTCATGAACGTGTTCAACTGCCACGTGAACCGCGCGCCCATCGGCGGCCGGGTCGTGCGCATCGCCTATCGCGCCGGCAAGTTCCTCAACGCCGAATCCGACAAGGCCAGCGCCGAGAACGAGCGCAACGGCCTGGTGATCGAGAGCGGCGAGACACGCATCGGCGTCGTCCAGATCGCCGGTCTGGTGGCGCGCCGGATCGTCTGCTTCGTCAACGAGGGCGAGAACGTCGGCGCCGGCGAGCGCTTCGGCCTGATCCGTTTCGGCTCGCGCCTCGACGTCTACCTGCCCGAGGGCGCCTCGGTGAAGGTCGCCATCGGCCAGACCATGATCGCCGGCGAGTCCGTCGTCGCCGACCTCACCGGCGCCGGCGATCCGCTCCTGCTCACGCGCGTAAGCTGAAACGGATCCCATGTCGGCACCCTTCGCCCCCTACGACCCAGGCCCCACACGCCGCCGCCGCGGCCGTGCGCCCCGTTTTCGCAGGGTGCCACTGCGCCTGATCCTGCCCAATCTGGTGACCCTGCTGGCGCTCTGCTCCGGCCTCACCGCCATCCGCATGGCGCTTGAGTCGCGCTGGGACTTCGCCATCGGCGCCATCGTCATCGCCGCCGTCCTCGATGCGCTCGACGGCCGCGTCGCGCGCCTTCTCAAGGGCACGTCGAAATTCGGCGCCGAGCTCGACTCGCTCGCCGATTTCGTCAATTTCGGCGTTGCCCCGGCGCTCATCCTCTATTCCTGGATACTCCAGGAGGTGCGATCCATCGGCTGGATCGCGGCGCTGGTCTTCGCCATTTCCGCCGCCCTTCGCCTTGCCCGCTTCAACGTCTCCATCGACGATCCGGACAAGCCCGCCTGGGCGGTGCATTTCTTCACCGGCGTTCCCGCCCCGGCCGGTGCGCTGGTCGTGCTCTTCCCTGTCTACCTGGAGTTCGTCGGCATTCTGCCGCACTGGCCGGAGCTTGCGCCCGTCATCGCGCTCTATGTGGTCGCCATCGCGCTGCTGATGGTCAGCCGCCTGCCGACCTTCTCCGGCAAGAAGCTCGGCTCGCGGGTGCGCCGCGATCTGGTGCTGCCGCTCTTCGTCGCCGCCGTCCTGGTGGTCGCCCTTCTCGTCAGCTACCCGTTCGAGATGCTGGCGATCGGCACCACCGGCTATCTCATCTCCATCCCGGCCGCCTGGCACTGGCACGCCCGCTATGCCTCCGGCGCCATCGGAGCCGAGGAGAGCGAGGACGAGGCGGCCGAAACCGACACCGACCTTGATCACCTCGGCGACCCGGACAAGAGCGACGCCGGCTGAACCGCGCTCGGGGCGAATGCCTGCGCGGCAGCCGGGCCCAGCAACGCGGTCTTCTACCGCGCCCGGCGCGCCTTGCGGCCCCGGTTCAGCGCGTCGACGGTGAAGATCGCCAGCGACACCCAGATGAGCCCGAAGGTCGCGAGCCGGATCGCGCTGATCGTCTCGCCGTAGATGTAAAGCGCCAGGAAAAGCTGGATCGTCGGGGCAATGTACTGGAGCAGGCCGACCACGGTGAGCGGCAGGCGGCGCGCGCCGGCGGCGAAAAGCGCCAGCGGAACGGCCGTGACCGCGCCGGTGCCGACAAGCAGCAGCAGCAGCCCCGGATCGCCGAGGAAGGTCACGTCCATTCCCTCCCCCACGCCCATGAAGACCAGATAGGCAATGGCGAAGGGCGACAGCAGGATCGCCTCGACCATCAGCCCGGGCGACGCGCCGACGGCGACCGTCTTGCGAAGATAGCCGTAGACCGCGAAGGAGACGGCCAGCGCCAGCGACACCCAGGGCACGTTGCCGATCGCCACCGCCTGCACGCCGACGGCAAAGGTGGCGATGGCGATGGCCACCCACTGGGCGCGCGAGAGCTGTTCCTTGAGAACAATGAGGCCGATGGCGACGGAGACCAGCGGATTGGCGAAATAGCCGAAGCTGATTTCCAGGATCTTGCCCTGTTCCACGGCGAAGATGAAGACGAGCCAGTTGACCGAGATCGCGGTCGCCGACAGCGCCAGCTTTCCCGCCGTCGCCGGGTCGCGCAGGATCGCGCCGACCTCGCCGAGCCGGCCGCGCAGGCCGAGGAAAATACCGAGCGACACCACCGACCAGACGATGCGATGCGCCACCACCACGTCGGCGGGAACCGACGCGGTGAACTTGTAGTAGGCCGGCAGGAAGCCCCAGAGAAGGAAGGCGGAAAGGCCGAGCGCGAGCCCGAGGCGCCGCTCCGCGTCGTCCGCCGCGCGCGCCGTTACGTTTGACATGTTGTCCGTCCGATGCCCCGGCACGGGCCCTGCCTAGCGGCAGCCGGCCTTGAGGAGCGTATAAGTGTGGGAATCGATCAGCGCCTGGAACGACGCATCGACGATATTGCCCGAAACGCCGATCGTGAACCAGCGCTTGTGCGTGCGAAGATTCTGGCTCTCAATCAGGACGCGCGTCACCGCGTCCGTGCCGCCGTTGAGGATACGCACCTTGAAGTCGGACAGCTCCATCTCGTCGATCACCGACTGATAGCGTCCGAGATCCTTGCGCAGCGCGTTGTCGAGCGCGTTGACAGGGCCGTTGCCCTCGGCAACCGACATGCGCGTTTCGCCGTCGATGTCGACCTTCACCACCGCCTCGGAGACGGTGACAAGTTCGCCGATGGCGTTGAACCGCCGCTCCACCATCACGCGGAACGACTGCACGTCGAAGAAGGAGGGAACCTCTCCCAACCGGCGGCGGGCAAGCAGCTCGAACGAGGCATCGGCCGCCTCATAGGCATACCCCAGCGCCTCGCGTTCCTTCACGTCGCTGAGCAACCCGTCGAGGCGCGGATCACTCTTCTCGACGGCGATGCCGAGCCGCTTCAACTCGCCGATCAGATTGGACTTTCCGGCCTGGTCGGAGACCAGCACCCGGCGTCGGTTGCCCACCGTCTCCGGCGGGATGTGCTCGTAGGTCTCAGGTTCCTTGAGCAGCGCCGAGGCGTGGATGCCGGCCTTGGTGGCAAAGGCATTCGCGCCGACATAGGGCGCGTGCCGGTCCGGCGAACGGTTGATGATCTCGTCGAAGGCGCGCGAGATCGGCGTGATGTCGGCGAGCGAGGCCTCGTCAGGCGTCAGTTCGAAGCGCGAGCGATAGGGCTCCTTGAGGATCAGCGTCGGGATCAGCGTGACGAGATTGGCGTTGCCGCAGCGCTCGCCGATGCCGTTGAGCGTGCCCTGAACCTGGCGCACGCCCGCCTCGATCGCGGCAAGAGAATTGGCGACCGCGTGGCCGGTGTCGTCATGCGCATGGATGCCCAGCCGGTCGCCGGGAACATGATCACTCACCGCGCGCACGATCAACGCCACCTCGCCCGGCAGCGTGCCGCCGTTGGTGTCGCACAGCACCACCCAGCGCGCGCCGGCCTCATAGGCGGTGCGCGCGCAGGCCAGCGCATAATCCGGATTGGCCTTGTAGCCATCGAAGAAATGTTCGCAGTCGATCATCGCCTCGCGGCCGCTGGCGCACACCGCCTCGACACTCTCGCGGATGCTCTCCAGATTTTCCTCGTTGGTGCACCCGAGCGCGACGCGCACATGGTAGTCCCAGCTCTTGGCGACGAGACAGATCGCATCGGCGGAGGACGCGAGCAGCGCCGCCAGTCCCGGGTCGTTGGCCGCAGAGCGCCCTGCCCGCTTGGTCATGCCGAAGGCGGTGAAGGTGGCGCGCCGGGTGCGCTTTTCGGAGAAGAAGGCGCTGTCGGTCGGATTGGCGCCCGGATAGCCGCCCTCGACATAGTCGACACCGAGCCGCTCCAGCAGGTCGGCGACGGCGATCTTCTCCTCCACCGAAAAGTCGATGCCGGCCGTCTGCGCCCCGTCGCGCAGGGTGGTGTCGAACAGGGTGAGGCGTTCGCGGGTCATGATGCGTGTCCTGGGGTGGTGCGGCCGGCCCGCTCCCTTGCGGGCGGTTTTTCGGTCGGCATGTCAGTGATCTGCCGGACAGTCCACGTGCCGCAGCCTGCTGGTGAAGGCCTGTGGCGGCGTGAAATGTCCCGCGTGCGGATGATCTTGCGTCTTCTTGCGTTTCCGGTCGCGCGAGGCAGTCGGTTGCGGGTTAGTCAGTCGGTCGGTCGGCCGGCGGCCAGCTCTGCGTGTCGTGGTCGGGATGCTGGTTGGAGTGGATGTCGCTGAGGAACGGCGCCTCCGCCAGATCGTCGAGCGTCGTGCGCGCGGGCAGGCCGGCGAGGTCATCGACGAAGCCAAGCTTCGCCTCGATGCCGTACTGCACCGTCGGCGCAATATCCTGCGGCCGGTCGAAGGCCCCGATGGACAGGGCCATCATCTCGCCCGGCTCCTCGTAGCTCAACGGCGTGCCGCAGGCGGCGCAAAAGCCGCGCGAGACGTGATTGGAAGAGTGATAGATCGCCCGCTCCCCGCGCGTCCAGGTGAGCTGGTCGCGCCTCAGGTTGACAAGCGGCGCGAAGAACCCGCCCACCGCCTTCTGGCACATGCGGCAATGGCAGACCGAGGCCCGTCCCAGCGCGCCGCGCACCCGGAAGCGTACGGCGCCGCACTGGCACCCGCCCGAATGCGATCCGTTTTCGCTCGCGCTCACTGCGCCACCTCCCAGCTTGTCTCGACTTCGCCGGTCGCCTTGTCCCGCGTGTCCTTGAGCACGACGCCCTCGGCGGCGAGCAGGTCGCGGATGCGATCGGCCTCGCCCCAGTCCTTGGCCTCGCGGGCCGCCTTGCGCTCGGCGATCAGCCCGTCGACGCGGGCGGCGAGCGCCGGATCGGCCGCGACCTCGCGCGCCTCCTCGGCGGCGGCGCGCACGCCCGAGAGATCCAGCCCGAGAAAAGCCAGTGATGCCGCCAGCCCGCGGCCGGCGTCAACGTCGCCGCCACGCGCCTCGCGGGCAAGCCGGTGCAGCACGGCCAGCGCGCGCGGCGTGTTGATATCGTCGCAAAGCGCCTCGATCAGATCATCGGGAAGCGCGGCCGCCGCCTCGCCGGGCGCGCCGTCGAGGCCGCATTTGTCCAGCGTCCCCGCCCAGCGCGTGAGCAGGGCAGTCGCCTCCTCCAGCGCCTTCTCGGTGAAGTCCAGCGGCTGACGGTAATGGCTCATGGTGAGCACCAGGCGGATGGCTGCGCCCGCCCAGCGCCGGCCGCCGACCTTGTCGGTTTCGAGCAACTCATGGACGGTGATGAAGTTGCCGAGCGACTTCGACATCTTCTCGCCTTCCACCTGCAGGAAGCCGTTGTGCAGCCAGTAGCGCGCCATCACCTGCGAGCCGTGGCTGCAACGCGACTGGGCAACCTCGTTCTCGTGGTGCGGGAACACCAGGTCGATGCCGCCGCCGTGGATGTCGAAGGTCTCGCCGAGGTGGCGCGCGGCCATGGCGGAACACTCGATGTGCCAGCCGGGGCGGCCGGGCTCCGCGATCCCGCAGGGGCTCGGCCAGCCGGGCTCGCCTTCCTTCGAGGGCTTCCACAGCACGAAGTCCATCGCCCCCTTCTTGTAGGGGGCGACCTCGACGCGGGCACCGGCGCGCATGTCGTCGAGAGAGCGGCCGGACAGCCGGCCGTAGTCTTCCATCGAGCCGACGTCGAAGAGCACATGTCCCTCCGCCACATAGGCATGTCCCGTGGCGACCAGGCGCTCGATCATCGCCTTCATGTCCTCGATGTGCTCGGTCGCGCGCGGCTCCACGTCCGGCGACAGCGCGCCGAGCGCGGCCATGTCGGCGTGATACTGCGCGGCGGTGCGCTCGGTGAGATCACGGATCGTCACGCCCTCCGCGGCCGCGCGCGCGTTGATCTTGTCGTCGACGTCGGTGATGTTGCGCGCATAGGTGACATGGTCGGCACCGAAGAGATGGCGCAGCAGCCGGTAGAGCGTGTCGAACACCACCACGGGCCGGGCATTGCCGATATGGGCGTAGTCATAGACCGTCGGTCCGCACACATACATCCGCACGTTCGACGGATCCTCCGGCACGAAATCCTCTTTCGTGCGGGACAGCGTGTTGGTGAGCTTCAACTGATGCTTCGACGTCATGTCTGGTCGCCTCCTGGCCGGCTGGCCTGGGCGTCCGTCTCACCTCCTGGGCGGAGGAGCATCGAGCATGAGGGGAACGGCCACAGCCAGCTTTGTCGCTAGCTGCAAATAATGAGGATCGAAATCTGGGTCCGCATGGCCTTCTTCATGCTTTCGTTCTGACCGGTTTGCACGGCTCGGTCAAGTATGCAAATCGGCTCTTTTCGAGCCAAAACGGCGCTTTCGTGACATACGATACGCCTCGTCGGCGCGCATTGGGCTGTGTAATATGCGCAGCAGATTTCTTCGGAGGAGTTGCCAATGATTCCCGCCCCTTCCCGCTTCCTCGTGCCCACCGTGGCGACGGCTCTTTTTCTTGCCATCGCACCGGGCCTCGCCCTTGCGCAGACGCCGGCGGTCGGACAGGCGCCGGCGGGCGGAGCCGTCGCCGCCCCGGTGGTCACGCCCGACGAGGTGCGCCCGGCCGACCCGCTGTCGCGCGCGATCGAGCGCTATCTCGCCACCGCCCCAGCGCCGATGCTCGACGCCGCCTACAGCGCCGGCTCGGGCGAGGAGGCCGATCTCGGCGTCGCGGGCTTCTACCGGGCCCGCGTGTTCCAGCCGCTCTGGGTCAGCGCGGAAGGTCTCAACCCGAACGGCCAGCGGCTGATCGCCGCCTTTGCCTCCTCCGCCGACGATGCGCTTGACCCACGCGAGTACGATGCCGACGGCCTCGCGCGTCTGGCTTCGGCCGCCGCCTCCGACGACGACCTCGCCAGGCTGGAGGTGACGCTCTCCGATACGTTCGTCACCTATGCCAACCACCTGACCTCGGGCCGGGTGAAGCCGAACGAGGTCAACAAGTCGCTCAACATCTTCCCCAAGGCGCCAGACCCCTCCGTGCTGCTCGACTTCATCGACAGCGGCGAGGACTTCGGCCTCGCGCTCGACAGCCTGTCGCCCAACACGCCCAACTACGCCCGCCTGAAGCAGTCCCTCGCCGTCTGGCGGGCGAAGGCGGCCGCCGGCGGGTTCACCGTCGTGCCGGGCGGCCAGACGCTGAAGCCCGGCATGACCGATCCGCGCCTCGAGGCCTTGCGCGCCCGCCTTGTCGAGGAAGACCTCCTCGCGCCCGCGAGCCACACGGGCGACGTCTACGACGGCACGCTGGTCGAGGCGGTGAAGCTCTTCCAGGAACGTCACGGCCTCGATGTCGACGGCGTGATCGGCAAGAACACGCTGGCCGAGATCAACGTGCCGATCGCCGAGCGGGTCGCCCAGATGGAGCTGAACATGGAGCGCCGGCGCTGGATGCCCGACGATCTCGGCGCCCGCTACGTCTTCGTCAACCTGGCCGACCAGACGCTCAAGGTCGTGGACGACGACAAGACGATCCACACCGCCCGCGTCGTGGTCGGCAAGCCCTATCACGCCACGCCGGTGTTCTCCGACAAGATCACCTACGCGGAGGTGAACCCGTACTGGACGGTGCCCTACTCCATCGCCACGAAGGAATACCTGCCGCAGTTGCGCAAGAACCCCGGCGCGCTCGCCGGCAAGGGCATCCGGATCTTTTCCGGCAACCGCGAGGTCGACCCCTGGTCGGTCTCCTGGAGCAGCTACGGGACGGGCAAGTTTCCCTTCACGCTGCGCCAGGATCCCGGCAGTTCCAACGCGCTCGGGCGCATCAAGTTCATGTTCCCGAACAAGTTCAACATCTACATTCACGACACGCCGTCCAAGGCGCTGTTCTCACAGGCCCAACGCTCCTTCAGCCACGGCTGCATCCGCACCGAGAACCCGTTTGACCTGGGCGCCGTCCTCCTCGGTCCCGACGGCTGGAACAAGGCGAAGCTGCTTCAGGCACGCGACACCGGCGACCGCCGGGTGATCAAGCTGAAGACGCCGGTTCCGGTGCATCTCACCTATCTCACCGCCTGGGTGAACAAGGACGGATCGGTGAACTTCCGCCGCGACGTCTACGGCCGCGACACGGTGCTGGCCAAGGCGATCGAGGCACGCCGCCGGACCCCTCTTTGAAAAACGGACGGGCGCGCCTTGGCTGTCGCGCCCGTCTCGCCTGCGCTGCCGCGCCCCATCCGCTCCGGCCAGGCAGCAAGGCTCAGTCGAGCATGTCCGGCTGGCTGCGCAACAAATGCTCGGCGATCGGCTGGAAATGCAGCCAGCCGATATAGTCCGACCCGACATGCTTGCGGCTGTAGCGCGCCCGCTCCTGGCTCACCAGAACCGGCTCCCTGCCGGTCGCGTCGACCAGAAGCTCCTGCCTGCAGCACCGCTCCATCGCGATGAACCAGAAGGCCGCTGCATCGACGGAATGCCGGCTGGCCGTCAGCAAACCGTGATTTGCGTGGATCGCCGCCTTCACCCCGCGAAAGGCCTGCGCCACATTCACTCCGGCCTTGTCTTCGAGCGCCGCGGCGCCGGCCTCCTCCGTGATCACCACATGGTCCTCAAAGAAGGCGCAGGAATCCTGCGTCAGAGGTCGCAGGCTGCGCCCCAATGACGCAAAGGCGGTGCCGGCTTCCGTGTGGGCGTGGCACATGGACACGATGTCGGGATGCGCCTTGTGCACATTCGCATGCAGGACGAACCCGGCCCGATTGACCGCATGGCTGCCTTCCACGACACAGCCGGAATGGTCGACCAGCGCGAGACTGGAGACGCGAACGTCCTGGAAATGGACCGCCATCGGGTTGGTCCAGAACAGCTCCGGTCGCTCTGGATCGCGAACCGTGAGATGGCCGGCGAACCCGTAGTCATAGCCCTCGCGCGCGAAGGCCCGACAGGCAATCACCAGCCGTTCCTTCCGGTGCCGCCGCTCGTCCTCGACGCTGGCGAATTCACGCTCGGTCGGGAACGCGAGCCCCTTCTGCTCGGGCTGGTAGACGGATGTCTTCTCGACAGTTTCAAGCATGACCCTCTCCGCGGTTGACGGCGCCGCGTGCCTTGCCTGAACGCCGCGCACCTGGTCCAACCGGGCAACCCTGCGAGAATTCACAGGCCGGGTCCAATATGATTGCTGCACTGCAAAATGAAGAAATGCGTATTTGTGCCATGTCAGAGGTGCCGAAGGCGGTCTTGCGGGCGGCGCCGCAGGCGGTGGGCCGATCCTCTGGCCTATCGCAAGGGTGGGCGCTTGCGACCGCCTTCACGTTTCTGAACGGCAGATAAAGACCCCTCTCAGGACGGGTTCAGGCCCGCCCTGGCATCATCCGGTCATGTTCGAAGCCTCCTGCGTACCGGAGACCAGTGCCATGACCCGTTCTTTCGCCACCCCGACCGCACCGCGCACCACGTCCCTGCGGGCGCTCATCGGCCCCATGCTCGGAGCAACCGTGCTGTGCGCCCTGCTGCTGGCCCCCGTCGCCGCCTTTGTCCTTGCCGGAGCGGACCGGCAGTCCGGCGATCGCCACGCCTCCGTGATTGGCGGCTGCGCCTCGGCCACCTGCCCTGCTGACACACCGTTCACATTAAATCAGAGCGTTTCATCTTTTAGCATTCGCTGATATCTTGCATACCAAGAATGCTTGCAATCTAATGTCCACTTATTGCCGCTTCGCAGGGGCGGCGGGGCACCCGGATCGAGATCCGGGTAAGGGGTCGGACGACACACGAACGCATCAGGGAACCGGACGGGGCCCCTGGGGCGGTTTCGTGTGTTCAGGAAGGATTTTCATGATCAACGCGCTTCAGGAGAAGGCGGAGGAGGCGGCGGGATTTCTCAAGATGCTGGCCTCGGGTCCGCGGCTGATGCTGCTGTGCCACATGGCCGGCGGCGAGACCAGCGTCGGCCAGCTCGCCGAACTCACCGGCATGCGCATGCCGACCGTATCGCAGCAGCTCGCCCTGCTCCGCGCCCAGGGGCTGGTCCGCACGCGGCGCGACGGAACCACCATCTACTACACGCTCGAAAGCGAGATGGCCCAGGACGTTCTGTCGCTGCTGCAAAAGCACTTCTGCCCGACGGACGAGAGCGCTCCCGCGGAAGCGGCGGCGGAATAACCGCCGTCGCCCGTCAGTCGAGCCAATCCGCGCAGCGCGGCGCATCCGAGCCGCCCCAGGGCATGATCGGCACCGTCGAGGTGGAATTCTTCGGGCTGCCCTCGATGATCTTGTCTGAATAGACCAGATAGACGAGCACGTTGCGCTTCGCATCGCATCCGCGCACGATCCGCATCTTCTTGAACATGAACGAGCGGCGCTGGCGGAACATCTCGTCGCCCTGCTCGAACTTGCCCTTGAAGCTCACCGGCCCGACCTGCCGGCAGGCGAGCGAGATGTCGGAAACCTCCTCGGCAACGCCCAGCCAGCCCGAAACACCGCCCTTTTCGGGAACGGTGAAATGGCAGGCAACGCCCTCCACCAGCGGGTCATCGATCGCATAGGTGGCCAGCTTGTGGTCCGGGGTGAGCAGTTTCCAGACCGTCGACTTCTTGAAAATCAGGTCCGGCTCGTCCTGGGCGGCGGCGGGCTGCACGAGGCCGACGGCCGCGACACTGGCCACCGCGAGGAACGCGGCGGCGGCGGCAAGACGCAATTGACGTTTCATCCGGGAGATCTCCTTGCTGTCGCTTTCCATATGGGGACGCGCCCGCCCCCGGAAAACCGCCTCGCTCAGAAGAACAGCAAACCGACCACATGAATGATCGCGACCAGCGGCGACGGCGTCGCCAGCAGCGCGATCGAGGCGAAGCTGAGCACCATGAGTGCAAGGATCCCGATGGCCAGCCGGCGCTCGCCGTTGCGCCGCGCCGAGCGCCAGGCCAACCCGTGCAACACCAGCACCAGTGCGGCATAGACGCCGACCATGACCAGCACGGATGTTTCACTCGACCAGCCGCGATGAGAGATGTACGCGGGCAGGAAGGCACTGGCCACCGGCAGCACCATCACGTGGCTGAGCACGGTGAGAATGAGCGCGCCGCTTTGCGGCCTGGACTGGGCGGGCTGGCTGGTCATGCGGGACGTTGGCTCCGGCGAACGAGAGGGCTGCCGGCAGGGGCCGGCGCGGCGCCATCAGTGCCACGCCCGAAGACACCGCGCAAGGCGGCCCGGCGCCGCAGCCGCCGAACCCTGCGTTAGGTCGCGATTTACTAAAATTGGAGGGTTTCCTTGTGTTCCCGAGCGCGCCGGCGTCATAGTCGCGGCACAGGACAGGAGCCGGGGCACCGCGCGCAGGGCAAAACAACCGCCCGCGTCGCGGTGCCACCATTTGCCTTTCGGCGCCGGTCTCCATCCGAGCCAGCCGGTTTCCGGCGCGCACCGCATCGCCAATTGGGCACGTGCACAGCGCGACGAAGAGACCGCAACCGGGGAATGCGACCAGTTATGGCGAGCAGGCGAGCGAATTCGGCCGACCGGAGCACGGCGGCCCGCGGCAGCGGGCTTGTCGCGGCGGGTCTGGTCGTGGCCGCGCTGTCTCTCGCCCCCTTGCCCGCGCTTGCCGCCAGTTGCGCCACCCTGTCGGCCGACCTGGCGCGCCTTTCGGCAGCTTCCGGCCAATCCCCCCAGTACCGCAAGTGGCAGAAGGCCGCGCGCGAGCAGTCCTCGGCGCTGTCGCTCGCCGAACGCGACGCCCGCCTGCTCGGCTGTGCCTCCGGCAGCTCCGCCTCCTGCGCGTCCCTTGCCACCAAGATCAAGCGCATGCGTTCGAACCTGCGCGCCATCGAGCGCCAGCGCGACCGGCATGCCGACACCGGAACCGCCGCGCGACGCAAGCGCGTGGCGCGCGACATGAGGCGGAACGGCTGCAACGAGCGACCGGCAGCAACAACCTCCGCGCGCCGGTCCGGCGACGGCGGCGGGTTGCTGGCCTTTCTCGGCATTTCCAGCCGCGAGCGCGGTCAGCCGGTCGCCGTGTCCTCCGGAGACCAACCGGCGGTCCGGTCGCGGGTCCGCATCGAGCATTCCGGCGGCGGAGACCACATGTCTGTGCCGCTGACGACGCGCGGCGGCGACGGCACCACCTATCGCACGGTGTGCGTGCGCATCTGCGACGGCTTCTATTTCCCGGTCAGTTTCGCCACTGGCGAGCAAGGTTTCGGGCGGGATTCGGCGATCTGCCGCGCCCGCTGCCCCGGTGCCGACACCCAGCTCTTCGTGCATCGAAATCCGGGAGAAACGGCGGAAAACCTCGTCGCGCTCGACGGCATGCCCTACGCCGACCTGCCCAACGCCAACCGCTTCCGCACCACCTATGTCTCGGATTGCGGATGCAGGTCGGCCGGCAACGGCCGGCAGTCGCTGGCCAGCCTCACCAGCAGCGGCGACGATCTGGCGCTGGACAGCCTGAGGCAGGGCGAAGGCTCTGCCGGCTTCGGCCTCGACAGCATGCGCTCCGCGCTTTCCGCGCCCGGGCTGGACCGCGTGTCCGCGCAGGTTCCCGACGGTGCCGACCCCGACACGCGGATGAACATCGAATTGGGCTATGCGGCGCTGGCGCGCCCTGCCGTTCTGCCGGTGCTCGGGCGAACGCGGTCCGAACCGGAAGCGGAAATCGATCTGCCCGCGCCGCAGCCGGCCAATGTTCCCCAGACAGCTGTTTCCCAGACCGCCTCCGACGCTCAGGACCGCGCTGTCAGGATAGTCGGGCCACGCTATTACATCGCCCAATGAGCGGCAGCAGCCACTTCATGTCCGGTCCGTGGTCCTCACCGGTCAGCGCCTTGCGCAGCGGCAGGAACAGCGCCTTGCCCTTGCGCCCGCTTTCGGCCTTGAGCGCGGCGGTCCACGTCCCCCAGGTCGTTTCGTCCCAGGGCTCTTGCGGCAGCGTCCGCGCGGCAAGAGCCAGATAGTCCGCATCCCCCGCATCGGGTGTCACCCGTGCCGGCGCGTCGACGGCCTTCCACCAGCGCGCGGCATCCGCGACGATCTCGCAATTCTCCCGAACCGCCAGCCAGAACGCCGCACCGCCGCCTACGCCCAGCTCCGCGAGCCGCTCGGCCACCGCGTCGAAGGCGAGCGCGTGCACCAGCCGGGCGTTGAGCGGGCGCAAGTCGGAGGGGTCGAACTTGGCGGAGGACCGCGAGACATCGGCAAGCTCGATCATGCCGGCCAGCGCCGCGAGGCTCTCCGCCGGCTCGATGGCGTGGCTCGTGCCGGTCAGCACCGCCAGCGAGGCGACCGCCATCGGCTCGACGCCCTCCTCCTTGAGCGAGCGCAGCGACAGCGCACCCTTGCGCTTGGAGAGCCCCTCGCCGGAGACCGTGGTCAGCAGGTTGTGATGGGCAAACACCGGCGGTGTCGCCTCCAGCGCCTGGAAGATCGCAATCTGCACGGCGGTGTTGGCGACGTGATCCTCGCCGCGAATGACATGGCTGACGCCAGCGGCGATGTCATCGACGATGGAGGGCAACGTGTAGAGATAGGTGCCGTCCTCGCGGATCAGCACCGGATCGGACAGCGAGGCGAGATCGACGCTCTGCGCGCCCCGGCACAGGTCGTCCCAGGAGACTTCCGTGCGGCGGGTCTCAAAAGGGTCGGTCTCGAAGTTCGGCAGCAGGAAGCGCCAGTGCGCGACCCGTCCTTCGGCCTCGAGCTTCGCCCTGTCCGCGTCGGTGAGCTTCAGCCCGGCGCGGTCGTAGACCGGCGGCCGGCCGAGCGCGCGGGCGCGGGCGCGGCGGCGCTCCAGTTCGTCCGCCGTCTCGTAGCAGGCATAGAGCAGGCCCGCCGCCTTCAGCCTCGCCGCCGCCGCGTCATAGAGCGCGATCCGTTCCGACTGGCGGAAGCTCTCGTGCGGGCGGATGCCGAGCCAGTCGAGATCGCCGGCGATGGCGTCGGCAAACGCCTGCGTCGAACGCTCCCTGTCGGTATCGTCGTAGCGCAGGATGAAGCGCCCGCCCTCGCGCAGGGCGAAGAGCCAGTTCATCAGCGCCGGCCGGGCGTTGCCGATATGGAGAAAGCCGGTGGGCGACGGGGCAAATCGAACGGTGACGGTCATGGGCTCTTCCTAGAGCATTTCCGCCGTCTCCCGCTACTCCCCGTCGAGGGGATTTTCACGATTTCCGGCGTGATGCCCGTTCACGCCGCCGCGACCTGTTCATCCTGCGCGGCGCGGGCGACAAGCCGGCGCGAGAGCGCCGTCATGGCAAGCGCGGCGGCGAAACAATAGACCGCCATGCCCACCATCTGCGCCCCGTAGGGAACGCCGATGTCGATCAGATAGCCGGTGAGCCCCGGTCCGACGGCCGAGGCCAGCACCATCATCGCGACAGTGACCGAGCGGATCGCGCCAAGATGGCGCGAGCCGTAGACCTCCGGCCACAGCGCGCCGAACAGCGTCGAACTGACGCCGGTGCTCATGCCGAGCAGCGCCATGAAGCCGAAGGCGGCAGCCGGTGCGGTGACGCCGGCAAGCAGCAGGCAGGCAAGCCCCAGCGGCAGCAGGAACGTCGGCAGCAGCCGAACGGCGGAAAAGCGGTCGATCAGCCAGCCCGACAGCAGCGCGAAGCAGATCGTCATCGTCGAACTGACGACGAAGGCGGAGGCAAAGAGCTCCCGCGTCCAGCCGCGCAGCTCCACCAGGTAGATCTGATGGAAGAAGATCGTCGTGCCGATGAAGGGCGGCGCCAGCGTGCCGGCGGAGATCAGCCAGAAGGCCGGGTCGCGCAGCACCTCGCCGCGCGTCCAGTGCCGCCGCTCGGGCCTCCCGGCGTCCACATGCACGGTCCCGCGCGGAATGCGCTCGACCTTGAGCAGCATGAGCAGCGCCGGCAACGCCACCACGACGAGCACGCCAACGCCGAGCCACCAGGTGCCGCGCCAGCCGAGCACGCCCGCGAGCGCTACGAAAGTCAGCGGCAGCGTCGCCTCGCCGCACTGGATGCCGAGCGAAGCGATGGAAACCGCCCGTCCGCGCTGAGCATCGTACCAGCGCCCCATCGCCGTCATCGCCACATGAGTCATCATCCCCTGCCCGAAGAGCCTGAGCCCGAAGAGCACGACAAAAAGCATCGGCACGGAGGAGACGCTGGCCATGCCGGCGGAGGCAAGCGCCAGGCCGGCGACCACGCAGACGGCGACCAGGGCGAGCGAACGGGTGTCGACGACCTTGCCGACGATGGTCAGCGACAGCGCCGAGCACAGGGTCGCCGCCATGTAGAGCCCACCGAAGGCGCCATGCGAGAGGTCGAAGGTGGCGCGCAACTCTCCCGCCACCAGCGAGATGAAATAGGTCTGCCCGAAGCTCGAAAAGAACATCAGCAGCAGGCCGGCGAGAAGCCAGCGGAGGTTCGCGCGGACGAAGGCGAGGAACGACATGAAGGCGACCTGGAAGACGCGCACCCGCCCGCGTGCCCCAATTCCCCGGCGCAACGGGGGAACGCGAGAGCGGACGGCCTGCGCCGGACGGATGACCGGAAGCGGATCTGCGGCGGCGGCGTTTCGGGCCGGAGGGAGTGCAATCCCCCGAGCGCCCGCCGCCGCGTCTGCTGAAGGCTGCGACCATAAAGGAAAGCCGCTGCCCGCGAAAGCTTGCGGTTTTTGCTCAGCCCGGCAGGATCCCGGCTGCGCCCGCCGCCGGCCGCGCCGCCCGCCGCGCGATCGCCACCAGCACGACGAGCGCGGCAAAGGCGAGCGCGGAAAGCCCGCAAGTCACTGCGACCGCCCCGGCGACGCCGGCGTTGTCGAGCACCAGGGTTATCGCCAGAGGCCCCGTGGCCATCGCGATATTGGTCGGCAGCGACAGGCTGGCGGCGGCCCGCGCATAGCGCGCGGCGGAGAAGAACTGCAGCGGCAGGAGTGCACGCGTCAGCGCCGAGATGCCCGAGCCGAATCCGTAGAAGGCGACGAAGAGGAACAGCAGCGATACCTCTCCGTCGGCGAACAGCAGGATCAGCGGCGAGCCGGCCAGCAGCCCCGCCGCCACCAGCCCCGAAAGCACCGCCGAGGCGCGCCGGCCCGCCAGCATGTCGGCCAGCCGCGCGGTGATGCCGAGCAGCGAGCGCAGCGAACCGAGCTGCAGCGCCAGCGCCGGCGAGGCGCCCGAGGCCTGCAGCAGCGCGATGAGCGAGGGGGCGATGCCTGTCGTCACCAGCCCGAAGACAACAAAGACAAACGCGATCAGCGCGAAGGCAAGGCGTGATTGGCGCGGCGACATGACCAGCGGCTCGTCCAGCGACGCGGCGCGCGTTTCCGCACTCCCCTCGCGCTTGCGCGGCAGGGCGAAGAGATAGAGCGGGCAGAGCGCGAGCTGCGCCGCCGCGCCGATCAGCAGCGCGCTACGCCAGCCGAAGGCCTCGGCGGCCAGGCTCCACAGCGGCCAGAAGACCGCGGCCGAGAGCCCGGTGAAGATCATCAGCAGGCCGATGACGCCCTTGGCGCCCGCCCCTTCCCGCTCGACCACGGCCGTGTGCGCGGGCACCGACAGCCCCAACGCTCCGCCGATGCCGGCAACGACCCAGGCAGCGTAATAGACAACGGGACCCTGCGCGACGCTGAGCCCGACGAGGCCCGCGGCCATCGCCGCCGCGCCGGCGGCAAGCACCCGCGCCGCGCCAAGCCGCTCGATCGCCCGCCCGGTTGCGGGACCCGAGAGACCGCCGACCAGCATCATCGCCGTCAGTCCGCCAAAGGCGAGCGCGTTGGACATGCCAAGATCGGCGGCGATCAACCGTCCGAGCACGCCCGGCATGTCGAACGTCGTGCCCCAGCCGATGATCTGGCCGAGCGCGAGGATCGCGACAAGCCGCAGGCGGTCGAGACGCATGGCGGACGGTCTCCGGGCGCACGGGCAACGCCGGTTGGCGGGGCGCTTCCGCTCAGCTACGGTCGCGGTAGCGGTTGGTGATCGGATAGCGGCGGTCGCGGCCGAAGTTCTTGCGGGTGATCTTGACGCCGGGCGCCGACTGCCGGCGCTTGTATTCGGCGATGTAAAGCAGATGCTCGATGCGGTGGATCAGCGCGCGGTCATGTCCGCGCGCCTCGATCTCGCCGACCGACATCTCGTTCTCGACAAGGCATTCGAGAATGTCGTCGAGCACCTCGTAGGGTGGCAGCGAATCCTGGTCCGTCTGGTTTTCGCGCAGCTCCGCCGTCGGCACCTTGGTGATGATGTTTTGCGGGATGACGATGCCGGCAGGCCCCTTCAGCCCCTCCGGCCGGTTGGCGTTGCGCCAGGCCGCGAGCCGATAGACCTCGGTCTTGTAGAGATCCTTGATCGGGTTGAAGCCGCCGTTCATGTCGCCGTAAAGCGTGGCGTAGCCGACCGACATCTCCGACTTGTTGCCGGTGGTGGCGACCATGGCGCCGAACTTGTTGGAGACGGCCATCAGGATCGTGCCACGCGCGCGCGACTGCAGGTTCTCCTCCGTCACGCCGGCCTCGGTTCCCGCGAACAGACCCGAAAGCGCCTCGGAAAAGCCCTCAACCGCTGGCGCGATGGGCACGACATCATAGCGCAGGCCCATGGCGTCGACGCAGGCCTGGGCATCCGCCAGGCTCTCCGTCGACGTGTAGCGATAGGGCAGCATGATGCAGTGGACACGCTCGGCGCCGAGTGCATCGACCGCCATCGCCGCCACCACGGCGCTGTCGATGCCGCCCGACAGGCCAAGGACGACGCCCGGAAAGCGGTTCTTTTCCACATAGTCGCGAAAGCCCAGAACACAGGCCTGCCAGTTCGCCGCATCGGCGTCGGGAAGCGGCACGCGGGGGCCGCTCTCGCAGATCCAGGTCTCGCCGTCGCGCCGCCATTCGGTGATGGCGATCTCCTCGACGAACTCGCCCATCTGGAAGGCCAGCGAGCGGTCGGCCTGCAGCGCGAAGGAGGCCCCGTCGAAGACGAGTTCATCCTGCCCGCCGATCTGGTTGCAATAGACCAGCGGCAGATCCGTCTCCACCACCCGCGCCACCATCACCTGCAGGCGGCGCTCCGCCTTGCCGGTATGGAAGGGCGAGCCGTTCGGCACCAGCAGCAGCTCCGCGCCGGTCTCCGCCAGACACTCGCAGACCTCCTCGCCCCAGGCGTCCTCGCAGACGGGAACGCCGAGGCGGATGCCGCGAAAGCCGAGCGGGCCCGGCAACGGGCCCGGCTGGAACACCCGCTTCTCGTCGAACTCGCCGTAGTTCGGCAGGTCGACCTTGAAGCGCACGCCGACGACCCGGCCACCGTCGATCAACGCCACCGCATTATGCAGGAGTTCACCCTCCCGCCAGGGAAGCCCGACGATCAGGCCCGGCCCGCCATCGGCGGTCTCCCCCGCAAGCTCCTCCAGCGCCGCCTTGCAGGCGGCGACAAAGGCCGGCTTCAGGACAAGGTCTTCCGGCGGATAGCCCGAGAGGAAGAGTTCGGAGAAGAGCACAAGGTCGGCCCCCTCCTCGGCTGCCCGCGCACGCGCCTTGCGGACAAGCGCGAGATTGCCGGCGACATCGCCGACGACGGGGTTGAGCTGGGCAACGGCGAGCCGGAGACGGCCGGTCGCGGCAAGATCCTGGGACATGGAGGAACCGGACGTGCGGGAGGTTTCAGACATGCGTCCGGTTTATCCCGCCCCGCCGGCGAGCGCAACGCGGCTTGCACGTCTGGCCAGCGCCGGCATCAGCCCACTGCGCGGCCGTCAAGTGTCGGGGTCAGAGGTCGGTCCGGGCATTCAGAGCCGGGCATTCAGAGATAGCAGACCTCCGCCTGCGCCCCGGATCCCCTGCGCGCCACGCCGGCAAGCGCCGAAGTCGCGCGCCGTTCGCCGCCCTTGCGCCTGCGCTTCGGCGGATTGTTCAGAATGCGCAGCATCCGCTGGTACAGCATCGCCGGGGAAACCGGCTTGGCGAGAAACTCGTCGATGCCAAGTTGTGCCGCCCGCAGGATCACCTGCCGGCGGGCATCGGCGCTGACCATGATCACCGGTATCTCGGAGATCATGTTTCCCCTGTCATGTCGGAGAAGGGTCAGAAATTCGGCGCCGCTGATCGGCGTCATCAGCCAGTCGCAGATCGCGATATCGGGTTTGCGATCGACCGCGACGGCCAGGGCATCGGCCCCGTCGGCCGCTTCGAAGACCCGTCGGACGCCGAACCCGCTGAGGATCGCCCGAAACAGCGATCGCATGTGCGAATTATCATCGACGACGAGCACGGACAGCTCACTCATATCCACAACCATGCCGTTCGGTCCCTCCCGAGTGGCGATACTGAAATACTGCACATTCCCTATTAAAATTCCCTTACGTAACCTTCCCGATACGGAAAAATACGATGCGGGCGCGCGGGAAATGGCGCAAGGCGGCAAAGGGTTCCGGCAGACAGTCCGACGCTGCGTCTGCAGTCCCTTTGTGAAATGTCGAGTGGCAAGAGGGACATACGTAGTCAACCGTTACGAAACGATTGCCGTTTCGTGGCCTTAAGTATTTTTGCGCAGCCAAAAATGCGTAGAAACCTTGCAACCAGAGCGACGCATGAAAAAAGGGCGGGCCATTCCGGCCCGCCCCCTTTTCTTGCATGTCGTCCGTGCTGCGCGTGGCTGCTCAGCCAGTGGCCGCCTGGCGGTCGCTCTCGCGCGCATCGCGCTCCTTGCGCACGTTCTCGGCGACGAGGAAGGCCAGCTCGATGGCCTGCTCGGCGTTGAGACGCGGATCGCAGTAAGTGTGATAGCGGTCGGCCAGATCCTCGGCCGTGAGCGCCCGCGCGCCGCCGGTGCATTCGGTGACGTTCTTGCCGGTCATCTCAATATGGATGCCGCCGGCATAGCTGCCCTCGGCCCGGTGCACGGCGAAGAAGGCCTCGACCTCGCGCAGGATGCGGTCGAACGGCCGCGTCTTGTAGCCGTTGGCCGTGATCGTGTTGCCATGCATCGGATCGCAGGACCACACCACCTTGCGCCCCTCGCGCTCGACCGCGCGCACCAGCGCCGGCAGGTGCTCGAACACCTTGTCCGCGCCGAAGCGGCAGATCAGCGTCAGGCGCCCCGCCTCGTTGGCCGGGTTGAGCGTGTCGATCAGGCGCAGCAGCTCGTCCGCCTTCAGGCTCGGGCCGCACTTCAGTCCGATCGGGTTCTTGATGCCCCGGAAGAACTCCACATGCGCGTGGTCCGGCTGGCGGGTGCGGTCGCCGATCCACAGCATGTGGCCGGACGTCGCGTACCAGTCGCCCGACGTGCTGTCGACGCGCGTCATCGCCTGCTCGTAGCCGAGCAGCAGCGCCTCGTGGCTGGTGAAAAAATCCGTCGAACGAAGCTGCGGGGCGGTGTCCGGGTCGATGCCGCAGGCGCGCATGAAGTGAAGCGACTGCGAGATCTGGTCAGCCAGCACCTGATAGCGGTGGCTCTGCGGGCTGTCCTTGACGAAGGACAGCATCCAGCGGTGCACGTGATCGAGATTGGCGAAGCCGCCCTGAGCAAAGGCACGCAGCAGATTCAGCGTTGCCGCCGACTGGCGGTAGGCCATGATCTGGCGCTGCGGATCCGGCTCGCGCGATTCCGGCGTGAAGCTGATCTCGTTGACGATATCGCCACGATAGCTCGGCAGCTCGACGTCGCCCTTCTTCTCCATCGGGGAGGAGCGCGGCTTGGCGAACTGACCGGCGATGCGGCCGACCTTCACCACCGGCTGCGAAGAGGCATAGGTGAGCACCACCGCCATCTGCAGGAACACGCGGAAGAAATCGCGGATGTGATCCGCATGGTGCTCGGCGAAGCTTTCCGCACAATCACCACCCTGGAGGAGAAACCCGCGTCCTTCGGCGACTTCGGCGAGTTGAGCAGTCAGTTTGCGCGCCTCACCTGCAAAAACGAGCGGCGGAAAGTCAAAGAGGCGCCGCTCCACCTCGGCAAGTGCCTCGGTATCACGATACTCCGGAACCTGCACGATCGGCTTCGACCGCCAGCTGTCCGGTGTCCAGTTCTGCGCCATTTCTCCAACTCCGTTAAATCGACCTGCGGCAAGATTCGGTATCTGCGGGTCTGAGCTCCGATTGCGAGTTTCGTGTCTGCCCGAAAGGTCTTGCAAATATTGCGCAACCCCTGGGTGGAGGGGGTTATACACGCGGTGCCCCCGCGAGGCCACAGCAAACCGCCGCATTGGCGCAGGCGCAAGGCCGGTCGCCGCCGCCGGTTCGCGGAGCGCGCAAACCCGGCCTCAGCGCGAAAAGTAGCGCAGACCCAGCTCGGCAAGAAGGGCGTCGAAGCGGGCAAGAAGCTCCGGTGCGATTGCCTGCGCGCGTGGATAGACGGGCCGGTCGCGGTCCGCCAGCACGGGCGCCTCCCAGCCATCGGTGGTCTCCAGGAAGTGACGCACTCCCGCCTCGCCCCAGAAGGCGTGGAACCCTGCCAGCACGCAATCGAGATAGCTTTGCAGGATCGGATGTTCCTCGCTGCCCGGCCGCCGGATCTGGGTTTCCGCCTCATAGAGAAATGCTGCGTCGTCGCCCGGCGCGCCGGTGTCGGCGCGAAAACTCGGGCCGATACCGGGAACGCGCACATAGCGGCTCTCGCGTCGGTCGAGCACGGCAAGCTGCTCGGCCGGCTCGCTCACCATCACGCCGCGAATGGCCGAGCGCGGGTCGCGGCGCACCGTCAGCGTGCAGGAAGACAGCGCGCCGGCCGTGCCATCGGCCGGCCACCAGGCCCGCCATTCACGCTGCCAGCCCTCAAGCGTTCCCGCCGTCGCCACCGCCTCGGGGCCCAGCGTCTTCGTGTTGACGAGCGATCCATAGCCGAAATACGTAATCCGCATGGGAGCCGTTCCCTTTCTGCTCTGCCGCGCCGGTTCTGCCGCGCCCCCGCCTCCACGGCCACGCGCCGCCCATGCCTAAAGGATCAGCCCGCCGATGACCAGCGCCCCCGCCCCGAGCCTCTGGTGCGACGAGGACACCCAACGCCTGCGCGCCGACACGCCCGGCGTCGCCACCCGCGTGCACTTCAACAACGCGGGAACCGGTCTGGTTTCCGCCACCGTGCTGCAGTCGGTGAAGGCGCATCTCGATCTTGAGGCGGAAATCGGCGGCTACGAGGCCGCCGACAGGTCCGCCTCCTCAATCGCCGATTTTCATCCCGCCATCGCCGCGCTGCTCAACGCCCGGCCGCATGAGATCGCCTATATCGAGAACGCCACCCGCGCCTGGGACATGGCCTTCTACGCCATCCCCTTCCGCCCCGGCGACCGGGTGATCACCGGCCGGGCGGAATATGTCTCCAACTATGTGGCGCTGCTCCAGATGAAGGCGCGCGCCGGTATCGAGATCGACCTGATCGACGACGACACGGACGGACAGATCGACCTTGCCGCGCTCGAGGCGGCGATCACCCCGCGCACCCGGCTGATCGCCCTCACCCATGTCCCGACCTTCGGCGGCCTGGTCAATCCGGCCGAGGAGGTCGGCGCCATCGCCCGCCGCCACGGGCTGCTCTACCTGCTCGACGCCTGCCAGTCGGCCGGCCATCTCGACCTCGACGTCACCCGTATCGGCTGCCACATGCTGTCGGGCACCGGGCGCAAGTACCTGCGCGGCCCGCGCGGCACCGGCTTCCTTTATGTCAGCGACACGGTTCTCGACCAGCTCGAGCCCCCCTTCGTCGACCTGGAGGCGACGGACTGGGTCGACGCCGACAGCTACCGCCTGGTCGACGGCGCCCGCCGCTTCGAGAACTGGGAGCGCTATGTCGCCGGCCAGATCGGCCTGGCCCGCGCCGCCCGCCTCGCGGTCGCGACCGGCACCGGCCGGCTGGAGGCGCGGATCGTCGGCCTCGGTGAGACCCTGCGCTCGGGGCTGGCCGCTATCCCCGGCGTCACGGTCCACGACAAGGGGCGGCGGCGCTGCGGCATCGTCACCTTCCGCAAGGACGGCGAGGCGCCGGCCGCGACGAAGGCGCGCCTTGCCGCCGCCTCGGTCAATGTCTCGGTCTCCGCCGCCTCCTCCTCGCGAATCGACCTGCCGATGCGCGGTCTCGACGCCCTGGTGCGCGCCTCCGTTCACGCCTTCAACAGCGAGGACGAAGTCGACACCCTGCTGAGGCTACTGCGCGACAATTAGGCTTCTATCGAAGACAGTTTTTCGAAATTCCGCACACGGTTTGCAGGAAATGCCGCACGAAAAAGGCCCGGACGCAGAGGCGTCCGGGCCTTTTTTCATGGCTGCAACGGTTCGGCGAAAGCCTCAGGAGCGGATCCGCTCGCTCGGCTCGCGCATGGTGACAAGCTCTTCCGCCGCCGTCGGATGAACGGCCATGGTCGCGTCGAAATCGGCCTTGGTCGCCCCCATCTTCAGCGCGATCCCGAGAACCTGCGACAGCTCGCCCGCATCGGCGCCGAGAATGTGCACGCCGACGACCCGGTCGCCTTCCGGCTCGACCAGAACCTTCATCAGCATCTTCTCGTCGCGCCCCGACAGCGTGTGCTTCATCGGCCGGAAATGCGCCCGGTAGACATCGACCCCACCGTGCTTCGCCAGCGCTTCCGCCTGGCTCAGGCCGACCGTTCCGATCTCCGGCTGGGAGAACACGGCCGTGGGGATAAGGCTGTGATCGGCGGACCATTCCCTGCCGCCGAAGACGGTATCGGCAAAGGCATGGCCCTCGCGGATCGCCACCGGCGTCAGGTTGACCCGGTCGGTCACGTCACCCACCGCATAGATCGAGGGAACATTGGTCCGCGACTGGCCGTCAACGATGACGGCCCCCGTCTGCGAGACCGCGACGCCGGCCGCGTCGAGCCCGAGGCCGGCGGTGTTCGGACGCCGGCCGATGGCAAAGAGGATCTGGTCGGCCTCAAGCGTCTCGCCGCCGCGGGTGGTGCCCACAAGCCCGTCCGCCGTCTTCTCGATCGACTTGAAGACATCGCCGCAAATGACTCTGATGCCTTTCTTTTCCATCTCCTCGTGCAGAGCCTTGCGCAGATCGTCGTCGAAGCCGCGCAGGATCTCCTCACCCCGGTAGATCAGCGTCGTCTCGGCGCCGAGCCCGTTGAAGATCCCGGCGAACTCGACGGCAATATAGCCGCCACCGGCGACCATGACCCGCTTGGGGAAGTCGGAGAGATGGAACGCCTCGTTCGAGGTGATGACGTGCTCGCACCCCGGCAGGCTCGCATCGACATTCGGCGTCGCGCCGACGGCGATCAGGATGGTCTTCGCCCGCACCCGCCGCCCGTCGGACATCAGGTGAACAGTATGGGCATCCTCGAGCACGGCCCGGGTGTCGAACATCTCGACGCCGGTGCGCTCCAGGTTGCGCCGATAGACACCCTCGAGCCGAGCGATCTCGCGGTCCTTGGCATCGATCAACCGCTCCCAGTCGAACGACCGCTCACCGACCGACCAGCCGAAGCCCGCCGCATCCTCGAACTCCTCGGAGAACTTCGACGCATAGACGAAGAGCTTCTTGGGCACGCAGCCGCGAATGACGCAGGTGCCGCCGTAGCGGTACTCCTCGGCGATGCCGACGCGGGCACCGTAGCCGGCCGCGATTCGCGCGGCGCGAACGCCACCCGACCCGCCGCCGACAACGAAGAGATCGTAGTCGAATTCGCTCATCTCAGCCCTTCATCCCTGCCGCGACACCTGCCGCATCCGCCTTCACGCCGGCTGTTACTGCTTCGCCGGGGCCTCTTCGCCGCCCGACATGCGCTTGGTCAGTTCCTCGCGCACCAGCGTCACCATCTCGGTCGAGATCGCATCGCCCCACTGCTTGGCCGCGCCGATCGACAGGGCCCGCAGCTCCGGCTCGACCTTGGCGTACTTCTGGCCAAGCGGCGACTTGTAGAAGCTGGCGAGCTGCTGCAGCTCCTCGACGGTGAACCGACGCGCCCAGACCTCATAGACGATCCGGTTGAGCTCCGGACGGCGCTCGGCGAGCGACAGCGCCACCGCGTTGACGACTTCGTCGATGACCACGGTGTTGGCCGGATCGTTGCGGATGAACAGCGTGCGCGTGCGCTCTGCAATGATCGGCAGCACGTCATCGAACGGGCGGATCGCGTTGGAAGCGCCGACCGCCTCGCGCGCGGCCGCGATGTGTTCGTCGGAGAAGCTCTCCTGCGCCGCGGCGGGCAGGATGGCGGCAGCGCTGATAAGGACGGCGCCGACGATGCCCGTCAGGGTCTTTCGGAAGGTCGGATACATTTCCCACTCCATAGGAATTTCGCGGGCTCGGCTCTGCGCCGTTTCCCGCGTTCTGGTTATTCCGCGGCCGGCACCAGGCGCTCCACGCCCCCGTCTGCGGCAAGATAGGCGGCATCGGCGATCCCGATGAACAGGCCGTGATCGACGACACCGGGAATTTCCAGCAGCGCCCGCGACAACGAGACCGGATCGTCGATCTCGCCCATATCGATGTCGAGAATATGATGGCCGCCGTCTGTGACGAAGGGCACATCTCCGCCGCGCAGACGCACGGGAACATCGACGCCAATCCGCGAGAGCACCGCGACGATGGCGTTTTTCGTCGCCGTCAGACCAAAGGGAACCACCTCGACGGGCAGCGGAAACCGGCCGAGCCGGGCAACGCGCTTGCTGCCGTCGGCAATGACGATCATGCGAGCGGACGCCGTGGCGACGATCTTTTCGCGCAGCAACGCGCCGCCGCCACCCTTGATCAGGGTCAGCCGCGCATCGAGCTCGTCGGCGCCGTCAACGGTGAGGTCGAGTTCAGGGCAGGTCTCGAGCGTCGCGAGCGGGACGCCGAGCTCCGCGCACAGCGCTGCGGTGCGCTCCGAGGTGGGCACGCCAATGACCGTGAGGCCGTCGCGCACCCGCTCGGCCAGGGCACGCACGAAATGTTCTGCCGTCGACCCCGTTCCGATGCCAAGACGCATGCCGTCCCGCACCTCACTCAACGCCGCCTCGGCGGCCTTGCGCTTCAGCTCTTCGCTCATCGCACCCCGTTTCGAATTTCTGTCTTCTCCCGGCCAAGCTCCGGGCCGGGCGGGTTTAGCATGCGACGACGACAAGGCAAAGGGCTCCCCCCGGCAACGCCGCCGCGCGCACGACGCGCAGCCGCACCCAACGTCACAACCAAGGCGGGATTCCGATCTCCAGCTTAACCAAGTCTTCAAGCAATTGGAGAAATATACGCAAACGATCCAACGCAATATACGAGATTACCTGTATTTCGGAGAAATGATATGCGCTTCCTCTCAAGAGGAATTCGAAAAAATATCGAAGTTACAATTACTTCAGATACCGAAGCGGAAGCGCGAGAAGATTTGTGCGCCGCAAGAGACGAGCTCTCGCTGCGGCAGGGAGAGCAGGCAGCGTTGGCGCTCGACCTGATCGAGTCGGATCTGCGCCGCGCAGCCGGAGGCATTGGCGACAGCGCCACCGCACTGCGCGCGCAAGTCGGCGAGCAGATGGTCGCGCTGTCGGACATTCGCGGCCACGCCGAGGCCCTGGGCGCGGAAACCCGACATGCGGACGAAACCGCGCGGCGCCTGTCGTCCTCCATCGAGGACCTGGTCGAGGCCAGCAACGAAATCGACGCCCAGGTGCGCGGCGCCGGCAAGCTGACGGAGGAGGCCCGCACCGTCGCCGACACCGCCAGCGCGGGCATCCAGGACCTGAAGTCGGCCATCGACGCCATCGCGAGCGTCGTTCGGCTGATTTCGGATGTGGCCAAGCAGACCAACCTCCTTGCCCTCAACGCCACCATCGAGGCGGCGCGTGCCGGCGAGGCCGGCAGGGGTTTCGCGGTCGTTGCCAACGAGGTCAAGTCGCTCTCCGTCGAGACCCAGGCAGCGACCGACGAGATCGTTGCCAACATCGCCCGCCTGCAGACGTCGGCCGAGGGCAGCATCACCGCCGTCGACCGGATCATCGGGGTGATCGGCGAGATTCTGCCGAGCTTCGCCGCCGTGGCCGGCGCCGTGGAACGGCAGATGGAGACGTCGCAGACCGTCGACGAAACCGCGCGGGACACGGCCGAGTTCGTGCGTGCGGTCAACGACAAGGTGAGCACCATCGAGGCCGCCACGGAAAGCGCGGTCGCCGCCGGCACCGCCGCCACCGAGGCCTCGCAACGCATGAGCGCCCTCGGCGCCAGCCTCGACAGCCGCTTCACGATGATGATCCGCCAGACCTCCATCGGCGACCGGCGACGCAGCGACCGGCTTCCGGTTGAAATCGACGGCCGGCTGCAGGTCGGCGGACGGCAACTCCGCGTGAAGACGCGCGACCTCTCCGACGGCGGCGCCCTGCTGGTGCCGCAGGACGGCCAGACCTGCGATGCCGCCGGCATGGCAACCGCCGAGTTCTCCGGCCTCGGCAAGGTCGACCTGCGCATCGTCGCGCAATCGGACAATGGCCTGCATTGCTCCTTCGAACGCACGGAGCCCGAATTCGAGGAGCGGCTCGCGCGCCTGATCGCCCGCGTCCGCTCGGAGCTCGATCCGGTGATAACCTGTGCCCAGGACGGAGCCACGCGGGTCGCCCGCGCAATGACCGAGGCGCTGGAGCGACGCGCGCTCTCGCTCGACGACCTGTTCGACACCAACTATCTTCCGGTGCAGGGAACCAACCCGCAGCAGGTCTCCAACCGCGCCCTCGCCGTGCTGGAGCAGATCCTGCCGCCCGTGCAGGAGGACATTCTCAAGCGCGGCACCGGCGGCGGCATGACATTTTGCGCGACCGTCGACCGCAACGGCTACCTGCCAGTGCACAATCTGGTCTACTCCAAGCCGCAGCGCCCGGACGACCCGGCGTGGAACGCCGCCAATTGCCGCAACCGACGTATCTTTGACGACCGCGCCGGCCTCAGCGCGGCGCGCAACACCCGCCCCTTCCTGGTGCAGACCTATCCGCGCGACATGGGCAATGGCACCGTGATCTGGATGCGCGAGGTCGACGCACCGATTGTCGTTTCGGGGCGCCACTGGGGCGGCTTCCGCACCGCCTACAAGCTCTAGGACCCGACACAAGCGACGCCGGCCGCCCGCCGGCGCGCTCGCCCGCGGGCGCTCTCCCGTCTATAACACCCGCTCCGACCGCAACCGACCGGAGCGCCCATGCCCTCACCCGTCCTTCTGATCGATCTCGACGGCACGCTTGTCGACACCCGCCACGACCTCGCCGCGGCGGTAAACCGCGTTCTTCTGGCGGAAGGACTGGAAACCGTGACGATCGAGAGCCTCGGCCATCTCTTCGGCCATGGCGGACGGGCGATGCTGACGAAGGCGCTCGCCGACAACGGCATCGCCACCCCCGAGCGAACGGAGATCGAACGGCTCAACGCGCTCTTCGTGGAGGAATACAGAGCCGACATCGCCGGCCTCAGCCGCCCCTTCCTCGGCGCGGCGGAAACAATCGCGGCGCTGCGCGCAAGCGGCTGGCTGACCGCCGTCTGCACCAACAAGTCCGAGGCCCTCGCCGGCCATCTGCTGGAGCGGCTTTCCCTGGGCGGCCTCTTCGACGCGCTCGTCGGCGGCGATACCTTCGCCCGCGCCAAACCCGATGCCATGCCGCTCTTCGGCGCGATCGAACGCGCCGGCGGCGCGCGCGCGGGATCGGTCATGCTTGGTGACAGCCGCACCGACATCGACGCGGCCCGCGCCGCGGCCCTGCCCGTCGTTGCCGTGACCTTCGGATATACGGATGTGCCCGTGGCCGAGCTCGAGCCAGACGTCGTGATCAATGCCTATAGCGAACTGCCCGAGGCGCTCGCTGGCCTCAACCGGGAAAGCCGGTGACAAGACGCGACCAGCTTTCCGACGCAAGTCCGCCGGCATAGAGGTCTCCCGAACGCGCCGCCTCGCGAACGACCTCGTCGTGGCTCGAGAAACAGAAGAACCCCCGGTGCCGGAAGGTCATCCGCCGCTGCATCTGCAACGCCACCAGATTGGCGCCGTTGACGATGCCGCGCGCCTGCGCGAAGCCCTGCCGGTCGAGATGGCCAAGCAGCGCCGCGGTGGCGAGATCCTCCCGCCCGACCCCGGCGATCAGGTTGAGCACGGCGACCCGACCACCCAGCCTGCAGCAATAGGCAAAGGCGGCAAAGGGCGCTGCGGCGCCCTGCTCGAACGCCAGCTCCAGATGCAGGTCACCGAGATCGGGGTTCCTCCCGGCCATCTCGCACAGCCAGGAGAATTCGCCAGCCAGCCAGTTGGGGCGCACCCGAAACCGCGACAGCAGGTCGTCCGCCGCCTTGCGGAAGCGCTCGGTGTCCACCGCCTCGATACGAACGCTGTTCGTCTCCGGCGCCCGCAGGCTCTTGCGCACCCGGCGCAACGCACGGTCGACAAGCCCGGTGAGGGGCGCGGTCAGGGCGGATGGAGAGGCGGACAGGAAGCGCGCGATGGCGGGCAGATGCGCCCTCAGCCGGACGCGCAAACGGGTTTCGAGCGCGGCCATTGGGCGAAACACGCGCTGCCAGTCGAGACTTTCGACGGCAAGCGTCTCGCCGCCGGCCGCGCGCCAGTGGCCGGAACTCTGCGCCGACGACGTGTCCGAGAACAGAAAGCCGTGCGGCACGCCGCGAAAGTGGCGGTTGAGCGCTGCGGCCGCGCGCAAGCCGCTGCGGCCGAACGACATGTAGCTGCACAGGAGGCGGCCGAGGACAGGGCGACCGTCGACCAGAAAACTCATGGGAATGCTGAGCAGGACACCGTCGAGCGCGCCATCTGGCGCCTGATGCACAAGACTGCCGTTGTCCTGCGACAGCAGCGGACTGCCGAAGCACAACGCCTGCAGGTAGGTCTCCAGTTCCCCGGTCCGCCCAGACGCCCTGCCGCGAAAGACGGACAGGAACATGCGCGAAACCTGCGGCAGGTCGTCGAGGGTCATGGCCCGCACACAGCCCCCCTGCTGCGCCGCGCCCTCGGGCGCTGAAGATCGATCCACTTCGTTTGCCCCGTAAACGATCATCCCCGCCGCCCCTTGCGCATCGCCTCCACCCGCCTGACGGCAAGCCATTTGCGCCCAAGGATAGGACTGAAAGGCTTTCAGTCAGCTTTACAAACGCAACAAACGCATGATTTCCGCCCTTGCGGCCGGCAATCGCTTCCTTGGCTAACCCGGCGCTCGGGCCCGGCGGCACCTCCTCTTGCCCATGCGGCCGCGCTCGCGCCCTTTCAAAATCCACAGCCGTGCGAAAACCGGCTTGCGCAAATCCTTTCCATCCCTTAGACAACCGCCACCAGCCGAAACGGCCCGGGCGATTAGCTCAGCGGGAGAGCATTCCGTTCACACCGGAAAGGTCACTGGTTCAATCCCAGTATCGCCCACCATTCCCCGAAATACCTGACATAAGCGTGTGCAAGCCAACAGGCTTGATCGCACCGACCCTGAACGGGCCTGCGCCGACCAATGGCGTCGCACGTCTTTGGCCAGATGACGGGGATGGCCACGAACGCGCCCTCAGCACATGCAGCCGTTTCAGCGAGCCGTCCTCAAGCCGCACCCTTGCGCGACAGGCTTCAGTGCGCACCACGCCTCCCTCGACCGCGCCTCGCCCCCCTTGAATCCGTTTCGCGAAACTTCGTCCCAACCAGTTGATTTGATTCTCCTACCCACGCCCGTTGAATCAGTTTCTCAGGCACAGCCTTGCCCGCGCACGATGCGGCGCAGGATCTCGCGGTAGGCCGCATGAGTCGCCGGCGCGCTGCTTGCCGCGAGGAAGGACAGCAACTCCGTTCCCTCCAGCACATCGGCAAGGAAGGCGTTGGCGAAGGCTTCGGCCGTATGGCCAACGGTCAGCGCCGGCCCGAGGATCTGACCGAAGCTGCGGTAGTACCGCCGCGAATGCCCGCCGCCACGCTCCAGGTCATAAACCGCGCCGATGAAGTCGCTGATCTTCACCAGCGCATGAGGGACCGTCGCCTCCCCGTCGGAGCGCAAGGCCAGGGCGCTGCGGCCAAGCAGCGCCAGGGCTTCCTCCATGCGCCCGACATTCCAGACGGCGGCGAAGGTTCCAGCCGCGCCGGGATCGGGAACAAGATGCAGCAGCCGCGCCCGCGCCGCGGAGGGAAAATGTGCCAGCGCCAGCCGAGCATCCCCCTTCTCGCGGCTGCCGGCCATGGCGCTTTGCAGACGCCCGTCCAGCGTTGCCCTGTCGCGCCGGATCGCCGGCGCAAGCCAGAGGGACCGCCCGTTTGCCATGCCCCGTCCGTGAAAGTCGACCGCGTGCCCGATCTCATGGGCGACAACCGCCACCCAGCCGGCCCCTTCCGGCATCTCCGCCCAACTGGCCGGTGCGACAATGTAGTGATGGCCGGTTCGGTAGAGCCCGCGCGCGCCGGGAAAGAACTTGCGGGCAACGGGCGGTGTCGCATTGAACGCCCGCACCGCGTCGGGATGGGCGCTGGCGGAGAAGGCCGAGACGTAGCGGCGCTCGAACGGTGTGCGAAGCGCGAAACCCGCTCCCGCCTTCACCTGATGACGCCGGCACCGCCCCGCCGCACCGTTCGCGGTCCGCACACCGGTCTCCATGAACAGAACGCGCCGGAACGCAGACGAAATCCGCCGGCTTTCCGACAAGGCGAACAATCCCGCTCCGGGTAAAAAGCCGACACCCGGCGCGCACCGCCCGCCCGCAGACACGACGCCAGCTCATCGCAGTTTTCTCGCAGCGAAGACACATCCGGGACCGGCGTCTTTTCAATAACATGCGCCACGAAGACGTCCCGCGACCGCGCGGCCGGGAGCGTATCATGTGTCATTTCGATTTCATTCTATGATTTACTTGAAATGGCGAGAAACCCCGGAAGCCTTGATGTATTACCCCGTGAATTTATTTGACATGCAAATTCATGAGGCACAGACTGATATGAAAGAAAAAACATATAGCTTCCAGAAGACTTGAGAACGGACAGAGCCCATGACACAGCCCCCGTCTCGAGACGGACGCAGCGGCGTGGAGGTCACCGCGATGACCGATACCGCAGGCACGCGGAGGAACACCGGAGACATCGAGACGCAGCGGGTCGCGCTGGTCCTTCTCGACCAGTTCTCGATGATTGCCTTTACGTCCACCATCGAGCCGATACGCATCGCCAATCGCGTGCTCGGGCGCGACTTCTATGACTGGAAGACCTATTCGCTCGACGGCGCGCCCGTAACGGCAAGCAACGGCTGCAAGCTTTCCGTCGACGGTTCCGTCAGCGAATTGCAGGACGCCGACATCACGCTCATCTGCGCCGGCGTTGATGTCGAGCGGGTCAGCCTGCCGCGCGATCTCGGCGTGACGCTGCGCCGCCTCAACGCCAGGGGCCGCACCTACGGAGCGATTTGCACCGGTTCCTATGTTCTCGCCCGCTACCATCTGCTCGAGGGGCGCCGCTGCACCATCCATTGGGAGAATATCCGCTCCTTCCGGGAGGAATTCCCGGACATCGACATTTCGGCGGATCTCTTCGCCATCGACCGGAACTGCATCACCTGCGCCGGCGGCATGGCCGCTCTCGACATGATGCTCAGGGTCATCGCAATCCAGCACGGCGCCTATCTCGCGCACGAGGTGGCGGAGGTCGCGCTCTACCAGAACATGCGCTCCGGCGAGAGCGCGCAGCGCCACGACCTGGAAAGCCGCACCGGCATCTCCAACGTCAAGATCCTCGACGCGATCCGCATCATGGACCTGCACATCGAGGACCCTCTGTCCTGCCAGCAGCTCGCCATGACGGTGAACCTGAGCCCGCGCCAGCTCGAGCGCCTGTTCCGCCGCCATTTTGACTGCACACCCGGCCAGTATTACCTGAAACTGCGCCTCGAGACGGCACGGGACCTGCTCCGCCGGACCAATCGCGCCGTGCTTGACGTGGCCATCGCCTGCGGCTTCGCGTCGACCTCGCATTTCACCAAGTGCTACCGTGAACGCTACGGCTGCACCCCGACCGAGGAGCGCCAGTCGTACTTCTGGGCTCAGGGACCGCGAAAGGCCGCGGCACGGCAGGTGGTCGCCGTCTGAGACGCACCCCGGCCGCACCTGAGACTACTTTGCCTGGGGAAAGAGGACGCCGGCCGCCGGCGCGAAAACGGCTGCCCACCGCATGAATTTTCGCGCGCGCTCCGGCGCAACTCCCTTTTCCATTTCCTGTTTTCGACAGCCCTTGGGGCGATCTCCCCCTCCGCGCGACACAACATCCCACGGACGCTATGCAAAAACGCGTATGACACGCGCCCCGAGAAACAGTATCGACTGATCTTGAGTGTCAAAAGACGTTGGAAACCTTTCTGTAATATCAAATTCAGAAGACACAAAATATACGAATTCAAACCTGCGAGTGCATTGTATAGACGAGAAAAATCGTCGACTGGCCAGTGCGCCGCTGAGGACTGACGGCAAAATGGATTCGCTCTTATCGCGTTTGGAGGGCCTGCGTTTCACGCTGCAGGAAGCACTGATCGCGCTTCTTCCCTACATCGTGATCTTTTCGATCGCACAGATCGCGGGCGCGGCGGCGCGGATCGAGTCACTGGCCATTCCGCAAGACTGGCGCCTACTGATCGATACAACGGCGTGGCTACTGTCCTATGCGATGCCGCTGGTTCTTATCGTCTCCATTTCCTTTCACCTGGCCGCGCTGCTTCACATAGACCGCATTATCTCCTCCTGCTTGTGCCTTGCCATCTTCCTGAGCCAGATGAAGCTGCAAGACAGGGCATTGCTGATGCCCGACTTCGCCGCCGCCTTTGCCATCCTCACGCCGATCACCGCGCTCACCATCTTCGCCGGCCTCCTGAGGCTGCCGTTGCCACGCCTGGAGCACGGGGCTCTCAGCTACAATCTGACCACCTCGATCAACCTGGCTCTTCCCGCTGTGGCGACCTTCCTGCTCACCCATGCGGCGATGCATCTCGTGCATCTTTGGGGGGGCACGATCTATCACGCGACCGTCGGCGCGTTCACCGACCTGAGCCACGCAGCGGGCGTCACCCTTTATTCTCTCGCCAGCCAGTTTCTCTGGTTCTTCGGGCTCCACGGCGAGAACATGCTGCGGGTCGCCGTCGACAAGTCCTATCTCGCAAGCGAGATCGTGCCAGGCCTCAGGCACGACACCTTCTTCGACCAGTTTGGCCAGATCGGCGGCTGCGGCATGACCATCTCGCTCGGGCTTGCGGTGCTGTTGTGCGCCCGCGACCGTCACATGCGCACCGTCGCGCTGCTCGGCCTTCCCTTCGCGGTGTTCAACGTCTCCGAGATCTTCATCTTCGGCCTGCCGCTTGTCCTCAACCTGAACCTGTTGTTGCCGTTCCTTCTGGTGCCGTTGGCCTGCCTGACGGTCGGCTATGCGGTCGTCTCGCTCGGTCTGCTCACCTTCTCCGGCGCAACGGTGCCCTGGGCAACGCCGGTGCTCCTCAATATCTACCTGTCGAGCGGCAGCCTGGCCGGCGTCGCCGTGCAAGCCGGGCTGATCCTGTTCGGCGCGTTGCTCTACGCACCCTTCGTCCTGCGCTACAGCCGCAGCGCCCATGGCGCGCTGCTGAGCAAGGTTCTGCACGAGGAAGCGGACTTCAGCGAGACCATGCGCCGCCAGCACGGCCGCGCCATCCAGGACACGCACGCGCGCCTGCGTCTCAGCAGCCGTCGCACCCGCGAGGCCGTCGACCTTCTTCGCCGCAATGCGCTGCTGCTGTACTTCCAACCCAAGATCGACACGATGTCCGGCGCCTGCATCGGCTTCGAGGCGTTGCTGCGGGTGCGCCTGCGCGACGGAACGGTGATCGGCCCAAGTTTTCTCGAAACGCTGGAAAACGCCGGCTTCGCGCGGATGATCGACCGATGGGTCTGCCGGCGGGCACTGGAGCAACTGCCGCAGATGAGAGATGCGCTCGGCGACAACCTCACCATCTGCATCAATCTGCATCCCGAAACCATCAGCGACGCCTCCACCGTCGACTGGATCGCCCAGGCCTTCGCCGGCCTGCCGGTCGGTTTCGAGATCATCGAACGCGGCATGCGTCGCGACGGCGTCTTCGTCGACAACCTGAAGCGTCTGCGCGGTGCCGGCGCGAATCTGTCCATCGACGACTTCGGCGCCGGTTATTCAAACCTGGCGGAACTGGTCAACCTTCCCATCGACACCATCAAGTTCGACCGGACGCTCCTCGTCCGCGCCGAATGCGAAAAGGGGCGCGCGCTCTATACGACGCTCGCCGGCCTTTGCCGCGAACTCGGATTCCAGGTCGTCGCCGAGGGCGTCGAGACAGAGACCCAGTACCGCCTGGTGCGCAGCTGCGGCATCGATGTGGTCCAGGGCTGGTACTTCGCCAAGGCGTTGCCGATGCAGGAGGCGCTGGCCTATGCCCTCGCCCACCGCGCACCATCCGCCGCCGTCGCCAGGCCGGATCCCGCGCCCGCAGCCATGCCCCTTGCCCTGCCGAGCATGATCTAGGCGGACGTAGCCTCATGCGCACATGGCGACGCCGGCGCAAGGCGCCGGCGTCGCTGCATCGTCGTTTCAACCTGAGCCCGTGTTCAGTGCAGGATCTGGCTCAGGAAAAGCTGGGTCCGCTCGTGCTGCGGGTTGGTGAAGAAGCTCTCCGGCTCGTTCTCCTCGACGATCTGCCCCGCGTCCATGAAGATCACCCGGTTGGCAACCTGACGGGCGAAGCCCATCTCGTGGGTGACGCAGAGCATGGTCATGCCCTCTTCCGCGAGCCCGACCATCACGTCGAGCACTTCCTTGATCATCTCCGGATCGAGCGCCGAAGTCGGCTCGTCGAACAGCATGATCTTCGGCGACATGCACAGCGAGCGGGCAATCGCCACACGCTGCTGCTGGCCGCCGGAGAGCTGGCCCGGGTACTTGTTGGCCTGCTCCGGGATCTTCACCCGCTCCAGATAGTGCATGGCGACTTCCTCGGCCTTGGCCTTGGGCATCTTGCGCACCCAGATCGGCGCCAGCGTGCAATTCTCCAGGATCGTCAGATGCGGGAACAGGTTGAAGTGCTGGAAGCACATGCCGACCTCGCGGCGAATCTCGTCGATCCGCTTGAGATCGTCGGTGAGTTCGATGCCGTCCACGGCGATCGACCCCTTCTGGTGCTCCTCCAGGCGGTTGATGCAGCGGATCATCGTCGACTTGCCGGACCCAGAGGGTCCGCAGATGACGATGCGCTCGCCGCGCATCACCTTGAGGTTGATGTCACGCAGCACGTGGAAGTCCCCGTACCACTTGTTCATGTTGGTAATCTCGATGGCCACGTCGGTCTCGGACACGGTCATCTTCGGGCGGGTGATCTCCGCGGTATCCATATCGACTGCGTTTCCGGTCATTGCGATTGCTCCAGGCGTCGTTTTTCCATATCGGCGGTGCGGGCGCGGATCAGCGCTTGTGCCCGGTGTGCAGTCGGCGCTCCATGTAGATGGAATAGCGCGACATGCCGAAACAGAAGATCCAGTAGATGAAGGCGGCGAAGATGAAGCCCGTCGCCGGTGTGTTGGGCGAGGCCCAGCGGGCGTCGGAGAAGTTCTGCTGAACGATACCGAGCAGGTCGAACAGGCCGATGATCAGCACCAGGCTCGTGTCCTTGAACAGGCCGATGAAGGTGTTGACGATGCCCGGAATGACGAGCTTCAGCGCCTGCGGCATGATGACGAGCCATATGCCCTGCCAGAACGACAGGCCCATGGCATCGGCCGCCTCGTACTGGCCCTTCGGGATCGCCTGGAGACCGCCGCGCACCACCTCCGCCATATAGGCCGAGGCGAACAGCGCGACGCCGATCAGCGCCCTGAGAAGCTTGTCGAAGTTGACGCCGTCGGGAAGGAACAGCGGCAGCATCACCGATGACATGAACAGCACGGTGATCAGCGGCACGCCGCGCCAGAACTCGATGAAGATCACCGAGATCAGCTTCACGGCCGGCAGCTTGGAGCGCCGCCCGAGGGCGAGCAGGATGCCGAGCGGAAACGAGGCGACGATGCCGACGATGGCGACGACCAGCGTCAACAGCAGGCCGCCCCAGCGCTGCGTCTCCACCGGTTCCAGGCCGAAGTCGACGGCGATCACGAAGAACACCAGAGCCAGCGCGGCAAGCGCCATGCCCGTGCCCTTCAGCGGTCCGGCCAAATCGAGTCTGGCATTGCGGCAGACCCCCGCGACGATGACGAGAAGAACCGCCGAGAACACCAGATAGCCGACCCAGAACTCGGTCGAGAAATCGACATTGCCGCCCGTCAGCAGGATGAAGCCGGCGATCGGGAAGACGACGAGCAGATAGGCAACCGTCTCCCGCTTGAACGGAATGCTCGGGATCGCCGCGGGAACCAGGCCGGCAATCAGAAGCAGGCCGGTAAGATCGACCCGCCAGCGCTCCTCGAACGGATAGCGGCCGTACATGAACTGGCCGAACTTGGCATCGACGAAGGCCCAGCAGGCCCCGGCCCCCGGTACGATGCAAGCCTCGCGGTCATCGCCGACATAGACCGCGTCGATGAAGAGCCAGTTGATCATCGGCGGCAGGATCAGCGCCAGCATGGCGAGCCCCACGATCGTCAGGATCGAGTTGCCGATGCTGTCGAAGAGATTGTCGCGAATCCAGCCGATGAGGCCGGTTTTGGTCACCGGAGGCGTCAGCCGGGGTGCCTCGTCGCTGCGCAGATACGCGATGGATGGCTTGGTCATGATCCTACCTCTCCACCAGCGCCATGCGCCCGTTGTACCAGTTCATGAAGCCCGAGGTCGCCAACGACAGGGTGAGGTAGACGAGCATGGTGATGCTGATCACCTCGACGGCCTGGCCGGTCTGGTTGAGCACGGTGCCCGAGAACACCGCGACGAGATCCGGATAGCCGATGGCCACCGCGAGCGAGGAGTTCTTGGTCAGGTTGAGGTACTGGCTGGTCAGCGGCGGGATGATCACCCGCATCGCCTGCGGAACGACGACGAGCTGAAGCGTGCGCCGCGGCCGCAGTCCCAGAGAGAAGGCCGCCTCCGTCTGGCCGTGCGAAACGGCGAGAATGCCCGCGCGCACGATCTCGGCGATGAAGGACGCCGTGTAGAGCGACAGACCGAGGAGCAGGGCCAGAAACTCCGGATTGATCACCCGCCCGCCTGCGAAATTGAAGCCCCTGAGCTCGGCGAAGGAGAGCCCGATGGGCAGCCCGGCCGCGAAGAAGACGACGAGAGGAAGTCCGATGATCAGGCCAAGGCCCGACAACAGGGTCGGGAATTGCTGGCCGGTCGCCATCTGCCGCTTGCGCGCCCACCGGGAGATGGCGACGGTCGCCGCCAGGCCGAGCAGGAAGGCGAAGAGAACGGCATTGCTGCCCGGCTGGGCAACCACCTGCGGCAGGATCAGTCCGCGATTGTTAAGGAAGACGCCCGGCAACGGCTCGAGCGACTGCCGTGGAGAGGGCAGCACCGAGAGCACCGCCTTGTACCAGAACAGAAGCTGCAGAAGCAGCGGGATGTTGCGCAGCGTCTCGACATAGATGGTGGCGATCTGCCGGATGACGAAATTCTTGGAAAGACGCGCGACGCCGACGATGAAGCCGATGATCGTGGCAAGCACGATGCCGATGCTGGCGACGACGAGCGTGTTGATCAGGCCAACGAAGAACGCCCGAAGGTAGGTACTGTCGTTGGTATAGGGAATAAGCGTCTGCGAAATGTCGAAACCGGCCCGCTCATTGAAGAAGCCCAGACCGGACGCAATGTTCGCGCGTTCGAGATTTACTCTGGCATTGTGCACAAAGAACGCGAGAATCGTGATCAGCGCGACGATGACAAGTATCTGGAAGATCCACCCGCGCACGCGCGGATTGTAGAACCAGGATGCACTTGTCCCGTCGCCTGCACGCTCGCCCTTGGCGGAGCTAACAGGAGTCATGTCCGACTTTATCCCCTCGCCCGGGCCGCCGGAACTTCAAACGACCCGATGATCTGCCCTTGGCCAGGCTTGATATGACCCGATTGTTCGGGTTCTTTTGCCTGTTTTGATTGCCTGTTTTTTGAAGGAAACACGGCCCGGCACCATGGCGCCGGGCCGCGAATTCACGCCTTAGCGGATCGGCGGCGCGTACTGCAGGCCGCCCTTGGTCCACAGCGCGTTGATGCCGCGGGCGATGCCGAGCGGCGTGTCCGGGCCGACGTTGCGGTCGAACACTTCGCCGTAGTTGCCAACGTGCTTGATCACCTTGGCGGCCCAGTCATTGCTGAGACCGATGGCCTCGCCGAACTGGCCCTCGACGCCGAGAAGACGACGGATGTTCGGGTTCTCGGAGGTCATCATCTCGTCCACATTGGCCGAGGTCACGCCGAGCTCTTCGGCGTTCAGCATGGCGTAGCTCACCCACTTCACCAAGTTGAACCACTGGTCATCGCCCTGGCGAACGACCGGGCCAAGCGGCTCCTTGGAGATGATCTCCGGAAGCACCATGTGGTCGCCCGGATTGGTGAGCTGCAGGCGGATCGAGTAAAGGCCCGAAGCATCGGTCGTGTAGACGTCGCAACGGTTGGCGTCATAGGCGGCGTTCACTTCCTGAAGCTGCTCGAACACGACCGGCTTGTAGTCCATGCCGTTCGCCTTGAAGTAGTCCGTCAGGTTCAGCTCGGTCGTGGTGCCGGTCTGCACGCAGACCGAGGCGCCGGACAGCTCGAGTGCCGAAGTCACGCCGAGCGACTTGCGCACCATGAAGCCCTGGCCGTCGTAGTAGTTCACGCCGGTGAAGTTGAGGCCGAGCGTCGTGTCGCGGCTCATCGTCCAGGTGGTGTTGCGGATCAGCACGTCGACTTCGCCGGTCTGGAGAGCGGTGAAGCGCTCCTTGGCGGTCAGCGGCGTGAACTTCACCGCATCCGCGTCGTCGAAGATCGCAGCCGCGATCGCGCGGCAACCGTCCACATCAAGACCGGTCCAGTTGCCGGCGTCATCCGGCGCGGCAAAGCCCGCCAGTCCGGTGTTCGTGCCGCATTGCAGGAACCCCTTCGTCTTGACGTCATCAAGCGTCGCCGCCGAAGCAGCCGCGGCCGAAAGGCCAAGCGCCGCGCCAAGCACGATCGGAAGGATTTTTGTCGTCATGGATATGCAGCCTTCTGTTCTGCCCTGTATGTTCTGGGTGTTATCGAGATCACGCCGTCAGGGAGGAGAATGCTGCCACGTTGTAGAAAAAAAACACCGAAAACTCCCCCCGACGAACCTGGTCGCTTGTTGTTTGACCTAGACCCGTCATCGTCATCTCATGACTGCATTCGATGGCATTTAGGGCTAGGGGTCAAGGGGCCGACGCAAAGTAAGGCGCGATTTGTGAGTAACTTTTCACATCGCGAAAACTCAATCACCCACGCCGAAAGGGACTGAATGTCTGCGTCACGACCAACCACGAACACGGGTCTGGCGACCCGTCTTGCCCACACGGGACGTTATCCTGCCGATTTCCACGGCTTTGTGAATCCGCCCGTTGTCCACGCGTCAACCGTGCTTTTTCCCGACACTGCAACGATGCTGTCCGGCAACCAGACCTTCCACTACGCGCGTCGCGGAAACCCGACGACGAACGCACTCGAGGAGGCCATGGCGGAGATCGAGGGCGCGGCCGGTGCCAAGCTCGCCAACTCCGGGCTCAACGCGATCTCGCTGGCGCTGCTCTCCTGCCTTTCCTCCGGCGATCACCTTCTGGTGACCGACAGCGCCTATGGGCCGACCCGGCATGTGGCGGAGACCGTGCTGCGCCGCATGGGAATCGAAGTCGACTATTACGATCCGACCATCGGCGCCGGCGTTGCCGCGCTGTTCAAGCCGAACACCCGCGCCGTGATGACCGAAGCCCCGGGCTCGCTCACCTTCGAAATGCAGGACATTCCCGCGATCGCCGAGGCCGCTCATGCCGCCGGCGCGACGGTCCTCATGGACAACACCTGGGCAACGCCTGTGTATTTCCGCCCGCTCGACCACGGCGTCGACCTGTCGATCCAGGCGGGCACGAAATATATCGTCGGCCATTCCGACGCGATGCTGGGCACCGTTGCGGCAAGCGAGCGGGCCTTCGAGGCGCTCGACGCCACCGCCGGCGCGCTCGGCATCCATGTCGCTCCCGATGACGTCTACCTCGGCCTGCGCGGTCTGCGCACCATGAAGGTTCGCCTCGACCGGCACATGGCAAGCGGCATCGAGATCGCGCGCTGGCTGGAGACCCGCCCCGAGGTCGCCCGCGTGCGCCATCCAGCTCTCGAGCAGGATCCAGGCCATGCCATCTGGAAACGCGACTTCACCGGCGCGTCGGGCCTCTTCGCCTTCGACTTCACCGACGACATCACGCCGGAACGCTCCTACGCCTTCCTCGACGCGCTGAAGCTCTTCGGTCTCGGCTACTCCTGGGGCGGCTTCGAGAGCCTTGCCATCCCGGTCAGGCTCAAGGGCGCGCGCACGGCGACGCCGATGCCGCAGGGCGGCCCCAGCATCCGCCTGCACATCGGGCTGGAGGACACCGACGACATCCGCGCCGACCTGGAAGCGGGGTTCGCCGCGCTCCGCGGCTGACCGCCCGCCTGCCGAAAACCGGCGGCACGGCCCTCAGTCCCTGGGGCCGTGCCGCTTCTCGCGGAAAATCAGCCAGATATTGCGGAAGTAGATGAACAGGCCGAGCCCCTGGCCGGCAATGAACACCGGATCGCCCGCCTGGATCGCGTAGATCAGCAACAGGCTGCCGCCGCTGATCGAGAAAAACCAGAACGCCACCGGCACGATGGAGCGCCCCGCCCTCTCGGAGGCGACCCACTGCACGACAAAGCGCATCATGAACATCGCCTGCGCCACGAAGCCGAGCAGAACCCAGGCATCGAACCGCTGGACGAAGACGAGGTGGAGCCAGGAAAGAAGCTGGTCGATCACGCGCGGTTACTCCTTCAGCGCCGGGGGCACTGCCCCCCTTTCGCCCGTTGCCATCCCCCCGGATATCCCCTCCCCGAAGCCGGCGACCGCAGAAACCTCAGGCACGCGCTTGCGCCGGCGCCGCAGCCACCACACGCCGAAGAGATCCAGCGCCCCGACGAACGCACGGTCGAGGATGCCGTATTTCGACGTTCCGTGCCGGCGCTGCCGGTCGACGATGTCGACATGCGTCACGCCATGCCCCTCGCGCAGCACCAGCGCCGGCAGGAACCGGTGCCAACTGTCGAAATAGGGGAGCTGGAGAAACACCTCCCGGCGGATCGCCTTGAGCCCGCAGCCGGAATCCCGCGTCTGGTCCTTGAGCAGCGCGCCGCGCAGGCGGTTCGCGAGTTTCGAGGCGATGCGCTTGGCCCGGCTCGCCTTGCGCCCGACGCGCTGTCCGGCGGCCAGCGCCACACCCTCGCCGGCGCTCTCGAGGGCGGCGACCAGCGCCGGAATATAGGCCGGATCGTTCTCGCCATCGCCGTCGATGGTGACGAGAATATCGCCGCGCGCCGCGTGCAGACCGGTGCGCACCGACGCGCTCTGTCCGCAGGCGACCGCATGGCGCATCGCCCGCAGCCAGGGCGTGCGGCTCGCCAGATCCGCCAGCATCTCCGAGGTGCCGTCACTCGAGCCGTCGTCGATGACAATCACCTCGAAGCTGCGGCCGGAAAGAGCCGCGGCGATCTCCGACAGCAACTCCGGCAGGTTCTCGCGCTCGTCCTTCGCCGGCACGACGACGGAAATCCCGGGAACGGCCTCGATGCCGGATGCCGACCCATCGCTCGTCATTCTGACGTCTCCTTGCCAAGGGGCCGTGCCCCTGTCGCGGCGCGCCACAGCGCCTTGATGCCGGCCTTCGCGCTCACCCGCCCCATCAGCGGATAGATCCGGCCATCGGGATCGAAACCGAAGCCCATCCGCCGCTGCGCCATGAAGCGCGCCACGGCGACGGCGACACTCGCGCCGAGCAGCGTGCCGGCGATGACGTCGCTGGGGTAATGCGCGCCGACCATGATGCGGCTGAAGGCGATCCAGAATGCCGAGACGACAATGAGCCAGCGGTAGCTCGGAACCAGGATCGCAAGCGTGGTCGCCAGCGCCGCGATGGTGGTCGAATGACCGGAAGGAAAGCTCGTGAACGCACCCTTGAACGACAGGAAGTCGAAATGCATCGGTCCAAGCTCCTCGTAGAGCTTGGGACGTGCCCGGCCGAGCGCGTTCTTCAGCACCAGCGCGATAACACCGCTCAATGCCACCGAGGCGAAGATGAAGGCGCAATAGGTCCACAAAGCCGACAGCGTCATGCGCACACGCCAAGAAAGGCGTTCCCAGTCAAGGGCCAGCGTCAACAGGCAGTAGAGGCCCGTCGACCAGAGGATCCAGTGCCCCTTGCCGAGATCCGTGATCACGGCGAATGCCTGGCGGTATTCCCCCGGCAGTGAGCGCAGCCAGGGATAGGTCGGAATGTCGAGCGCGATGACGGCAATACCAACCGTGAAGAGCAGCACGGCAAGCAGATCCTGCGGACTGTGGCCGGGCGGCAGCGGCGGCCGGTCGTGCGCGACCCGCTCGTTGCGGTGCCGCCAGATCCCGCGGATGCGACCGGCGTTGTCCTTCGCCCGGGCAAGCCAACGCCGCCAGCGCGCCTTGAGACCGCGCTCCCGCGCGCCAGCGCCCTTGTTGCTTCCCGTCATGTCGCTCATCGCGTCAGGTCCGTTGCGCGGTAGAGACCGAAGTCGAGTTCGTCCCCGCCGTTGATGTTGAAGCCGCTCACCCGCAGCGCGCTCGGCGCCTGGGCCTCTCCGTCTCCGCCGAGCGCGGCCAGGAAGGTCGCTTCCTTGCGCCCCTCCACCACGGCGACGCGGCAGGCTCCGGCTGGCGCCTCACGCAGGAAGGCGGCCGCTTCCGCGGCGCTCGAGGGGCGGGTGTCGGTGCCTTGCAGGAAGATGTAACTCGGCTCGTTGAAGCCGACATTCGCAACCTCGGGCGCCGCGCAACCGGCACTGGCGCGCACCGCATCGGCAAGACGCGGGCTGATCCAGATCGGAGAAAGCGCCGGCATCGTGAAGGCCCAGGTGGCGACGACTAGGAGCAGGCCCGCCAGCAGCGTCGGCGGCAGCGAGCGGAACGCTTCGCCGCGCGCCATCAGCCGCGTCGCGGCAAGGGCCGGCACCAGCGCGAGCGCGGCGATCACCGCCCCCGGCGGGGACGGCCATACGCCGAAGACCGCCGGCGCGACGAAGTTCGCCGCCGCAACGCCGATGGCCGGGATAACCAGTAGAGCCGCGGCCGCATAGCGCCAGCCGCGCCCCGGCACCGGCCCTTCGGCGGCAAGCAGGATCGCCGCCAGCAGCACAACCGCCGGCAGCAGCGGCATGGTGTAGTGCGGCAGCTTCGTCGCCGTCAGCTCGAACACCGCCCAGCTTGGCAGGATCCAGCACAGCGCGAACACGACGGCCGGCATCCGCAGCGACCGACGCACGCGCGGCAACGCCAGCAGCGCGAAGGCCGGCAGCGGCCAGAAGGTGGCAAGGGCGGCGGCAAGATGGGTCAGCGGCGGCGCGCCATGGCTTTCCTGTCCGGTGGCGACCTTGCCGAGCAGGTCCTTGCCGACGGCCTCGGCGAAGAAGGCACCATCGGTCTGAATGTAGATCGCCACGAACCAGGGGGCCACGAGCAGTACGAAAGCAGGAAGACCGAAGAGCGGACGCAGACGCGACAGCCAGCGCAGCTCGCGATGCCACAGGCACAGGGCGACAAGCGTCAGGCCAACCACCATCGGCCCGACCGGTCCCTTGATCAGGACGGATACGGCAAGCGCGATCCAGAAGAGCGCCGGAAGCCCCCAGCGCCGGAGACGGGACAACGCCTCGGCGCTGCGCGAAAGCCAGATCCGCGCGAGCGCGCCCTGAGCGGCGAGGATCGTCGCCAGCAGCGCCGCGTCGGTCTTTGCAAGCCGCGCCTCGACGCCGACGATCAGGGCCGCGGCGACCAGAGCGCCGGCGACCAGCGCCGGTCGCGGCCCAGCAAAGGCGCGCGTGCACCAATAGGTCAGAAGGACGGCAAGCAACGCGCCGATCTGCGAGGGCAGCCGGTAGACCCAGATCGGCGTATCAGCCCCAAGTCCACTCGCCTCGACCGCCAGCGCCTGCAGCCAGTAGATGCCCACCGGCTTCTTGTGGCGCGCCTCCTGCTGGAAGCGAATGTCGACATAGTCACCCGTTTCCACCATCTGCTTGGTGGCCTGGGTGAAACGCGGTTCGTCGCGGTCGAGCGGCGGAACCTGGGTTACCCCGGGTGCAAAAAAGAGAACCGAGAGAACGATCAGAAGTGCGGGCGCGACAAACCGGCGACCGAGCAGGCGTAGCCACAGCCCGTCCTGCGTCGTCCCGGCCTGCCGGGTTGCGGATTGCTGAGTGGACGTCTCGCTCATCGTCGCCATGCCTGTTCTACGGGCGCCATGCCGGCACCCCGTGCGGTGCACACGCTCGCGCCCCGCGCTTCCTACATGAGCGCGGGCAAAAGGGAAACCACAGGATCGCCGCAGGCTTTCGAACACCGTGAACGTGGCGCGCACGCCACGCTGTCACCGGCCCGCGAAACGGCAAGCCGGCTCACGAAACCCCGCGACTGCTGGCCCGCGCGCCATCCGACACGGGTCCCTTGGCCCTTCACCATGACAATTTTATCGGTTAGCAATCAATGCGTTCCCCGCGAAACTGCGGGAATGGAGCCAGTCACCCGACGGGTGAGAGAAAAACCGGGCCAGGAGACATCCGTCATGACCCTGATCGCACAAATCACCGACCTGCACCTGCGTCCGCGCGGCCTGGCCTGCTACCGGGTCAGCGAGACCAACATGCTGGCCGGCCGCGCCATCGCCACGCTCAACGCCCTCGACCCGCAACCCGATGCGGTGGTCATCACCGGCGACCTCGCCGACAAGCCGGACCCTCACGAGTATGAAGGCGTCCAAAGGCTCGTCAATCGCTTGAAGGTTCCTGTCTATGTGATTCCGGGGAATCACGATTCCACCCGGATGATGCGCGAGATACTGACCGGCGTCGGACCGATCAACCAGGGCGCGGGCGACAAGATCCACTACGCCGTCGAGATCGGTGGCCTGCGCCTCGTCGCCCTCGACACCTCCGTTGGCGGCCCCCCGCACGGCACCCTCGGCGACGCGCAGCTCGACTGGCTCGACGCGACACTCTCGGCAAACAACATGCCGACGCTGATCGCCATGCACCACCCGCCGGCGGTGACCGGTCTGAAGCACATGGACGGCATCGGACTGACGGATTCGGCCGCCTTCACGGAGATCGTCGCCCGCCACCCCCATGTCGAGCGCATCATGTGCGGCCATGTGCACCGCACAATCATCACCTCCGTCGGCGGCCGGGTGATGACGCTTGCCCCCAGCACCGGCCATCAGGTCAATCTCGACCTTTCCGACCGGGACGACGGGCAGTTCATCATGGAGCCGCCCGCCTTCTTCCTGCACCAGCAGATGGAGACCGGCGTCGTCAGTCACCTGGCCTATGTCGAAGCCTACCCAGGGCCCTTCCCCTTCTACGCCGACGAAAACGTCAGCTGGTAGCCAAGCCTGCCGCCGGCCCCTGCAGATGACGCAAGGGCCGGCGCGCCGTTTCAATAAGAACGCCTGATAAAGTGCATCGATAGTAATACGAAGGTCGCCAATCCTTCGTCAATTTTGCAATGCAGCAAAATAGAGACTTCCTCGCGGCATACACTCTTCAAACATGCGCTGACGGTAATATCCCTTCGATTTCGAATATTGTTTTCATCAAAGCTGTCACCTCGATTTTTTTTGTGTCACACTTCGATTGCTGACCGTGAAATGCAGCGTTCCAGTTGTGGAGAGTCGCGCTGCCTGCTGGTTTTTCGAAAGAGAGACGCCGTGAATGTCAGACGCAAAACCAATTCGCGAGAGGTCGGACTTTCCAGCGCCCATGGACGGGATGACGATGCCAGGTCGCTGATCCTCCTCGAAAGCGCGCTCCCCTTCGCCGTCCTCGGCCTCGCCCGCCGCGAGGGCACCATCGTTATCGACTACGTCAGCGAAAGCTGTCGTCACGTCTGGCACAAAAGCCGAGAGGAAATCGGCTCGAGCTTCGAGCGCCTCCTCGAGAGCTTCCATCCCGACGATGTTGACGAAGTGCGCGTGGCTCTGTCCAAGGGCGAGCTGAGCGACGCGGAATGGAGCATCACCGTCCGCGTCCTCGATCCTGACGGCACCGCACGCTGGACACTCGTGCGCGGCATTCCGTTCGATGGCGTCACCGTGGGCCGCTGGAGCATTCTGGTCACCGACGTCAGCGCCCAGCTTCGCGCCGTCGCCGATCTTCAGACAAGCGAAAGCCGGCTGCGCGCCCTGGCTGAGAGCATCCCCGGCGTCGCGTTCCACTCGCTGACGGACTCCAGCGGCAGCCAGACGATGTCCTTCCTGAGCGCGGCCTGCGAGGAAATATGGGAGCTCGACTCCGGTCGCATACGCGAACATCCCGAAATCCTGTGGGAGATGGTCGTGGCAGAGGACACCCCTCCCCTTCGCGCCTCTCTCGATGCCTCCGCGGAAACGCAGTCGGCCTGGTTTCACCGCTGGCGGATCCTCACCCCGTCCGGCCGGATGAAATGGCTGGAAGGGCGCGCCCAGCCGGAGCGGACCGCAGATGGCGGGGTATCCTGGAACGGCCTCATTCTCGACGTGACCGATCAGTTGCGCCAGGAAGAGGAGATCCGGCATCTGGCCGAGTATGACGACCTCACCGGGCTTGCGAATCGCACACTTCTGCGCCAGCGGCTCACCGAGACTCTCGCGGCCAGCCAGAAGGACGGAGCTTTCGGAGCCTTGCTGCTGCTGGACCTTGCCGGCTTCCGCGACATCAACGACCGTCTCGGCTACGACGCCGGTGACGCCTTCCTGAGGATCACCGCGGAACGGCTGCGCGGCTTTGCCAAGACGGAGGAGCTCGTCGCGCGCCTTGGCGGCAATGAGTTCGGCCTGGTGATGACCGACATCGCCAACGCGGAAGAACTGCAGGTGGAGATCAACCGTATCGCCGCCGGCCTGTCCCACCCAACCGTGATCGAGGAGCGGGTCGTTTCGACCGGCGTCGCGATTGGCGCCGCGCTGATGCCTCGTGACGGACCGACGACGGATGCCCTGATGCGCCACGCCAACATCGCGCTTCACGAAGCCAAGGCGACCGGGCGCCCGTCCTTCATGCTCTACACGCCTGAAATGAGCATCGTTCGCGAGCGCCGGCGAAAACTGGCCGACTCACTGCGTGCAGACATCGACCGCCATGCCGTCGACATTGCCTTCCAGCCCATCGTCGACACCCATACCGGCGCCCACCGCGGCTTCGAGGCTCTGGCGCGCTGGACGCTCAACGGCAGCGCGGTCGCCCCGTCCGAGTTCATTCCGCTGGCTGAGGAAGCCGGTCTCGCCGTTGAACTTGGCCAATTGCTGATGATCCAGTCGCTCAGGCGCGCGGCCCGCCTGCGCAGCAGCGCCGGCGATCCGGGGCCGATCTCGGTCAATGTGTCGGCAAGTCAGCTGCGCGACGACGGATTCGTCGCGACGGTGGAAACGCTGATCCGCGAGTTCGACCATCCGCCCGAGGCGCTGGAGATCGAAGTGACGGAAACGGTGATCCTTGGCCCCTGGGCAGACATGATCGCCGCCACCTTGCGCAAGTTGCGCGGCCTTGGCATCCGCATCGCCCTTGATGACTTTGGCACCGGATACGCCTCACTCGCCCATCTGAAGAAGTTCCGGGTCGACCGGCTGAAGATCGACCGGTCGTTCATCAGCGAGATCGAGACCCAGCCGGACGACGAGGTGATCGTCAAGGCGATCATCGGCCTGGCGGATGCGCTCGGCATGGACGTGGTCGCTGAAGGCGTGGAGACCGACGACCAGCGAGACTTCCTGCGTCGATATGGCTGCCCCTGCTCTCAGGGTTACCTCTTCGGCCGCCCGACCTGCGACGACGCGGAACTGACCGCCTATCTTTCGACCAGACAAGCGTCACACTGACGGCCGCCCGCCCGCCCGGACAAGACAAGACAAGACAAGACGCGAAAGCTGGAACTCCAGGCCTTCAACGCGCGCAACTGATGGAAAAGTTTGGCGACCCCGGCAGGACTCGAACCTGCGACCATCGGCTTAGAAGGCCGGTGCTCTATCCGGCTGAGCTACGGGGCCGTACTCGGGACGAGATTTCGCGGCACCCCGCCGGGCGTCCCCTCGTCCTGGAAATGCGCTTCAGTGCGTCCAGGGCATGAAGCGGTCGTAGCGGAAATTGTCCGAGTAGGCGATCTTCGGCACGCGACGCTCGTTGGCCGCCTCCACCCGGTAGGCAATGCCGTTGCGCTCGGCATAGGCAACGGCCTCCTCGCGGGTGGCGAAACGCAGGCGAATCTGCTGCTTCATGTCGCTTGAGGAGGTGTAGCCCATCAGCGGCTCGATCGAGCGCGGCTTCTCCGGAGCGTATTCCAGCACCCAGTTGTGGGTCTTGCCGCGCCCCGACTGCGTCGCCGTCTTCGCCGGGGAATAGATGCGTGCGACCATGACTGCGGCTCTCCTTGGCTCAGACCACGCACGAAGTGACACACACGCCGTGCGGCCGCTCGCGGGCGGCAGATACCGGTTTATTCCTTGGAATTGGCGGTGAAGTCAACTCGCCAATCGCCCGCATGCCCGGCAATCGCGCAAAGCTTCGCTGCGCGCGCCAGAATGCCGCGACATCGCCCGTCTGCGCATATCGCAAGGAAACCGGAAGACTGGAAGGAAATGGTCGGGGCAGCAAGATTCGAACTTGCGACCCTCTGCTCCCAAAGCAGATGCGCTACCAGGCTGCGCTATACCCCGACAATTGGATTTCTGCGGTCTATCCGGCATTGGCCCCGTCAGTCAAGCAGGAATGAGCCGGGAATTTGGGGGGCAACTCGGCATGCCGGAGCAAAGGAGCCCCGGAATAGTCCCGGAAGCCGGGCCGGAGAAATCGTGTTTTGTTCCACTCCTTCCACGGCTCTGTGCGCTCGGGTGGTTCTCGCGGCAGGCCACCCCGACGACAAGGATCTCTCTGGCCGTTCTCACGGCGCCGGAGCCTGCTTCAAACTGGATCAATTCAGCCGGGCAATGTCAGGCTAAGCCGTCTTGCTCTCTATCAAGGGCCACTGATCCGTTCCATGACCATCTGACAAGAAGCCCCCGGCGCCGTGGCGCCGGGGGCTTCGTTTTCGGAGTGCCGCCTCCCGGCTGGCCGGGACGGCGCGGAGGCTTGCAGGACTGTCCGTGTCCTCAGAACCGGAAGCTGAGACGCGCGGAGCCGGAATGTTCAGCCGCCCTGTCGCCCAACTGGCCGGCGTAGTCGAAGCCGAATGTGGCGTTGTCGCTGACGTCCACCGAAAGCCCGGCGCCGAGCACCGCGACGTCCTCAGCGATCGGCGCCCCTTCGACGGTGAAGGCCGCGCCCCCGGCAAGCCGGTTGGTCGAGGTCGGCGTCAGATCGCCGAAGCCGTGGCGCCAGCCGGCCATGGCGGAGACCCGGGCCATGCGGCCCTCGCCGAACAACGCGATTTCCGAAGACGTCCGGACACCCAGCGTCGTGAAGGTCACGTCGGTGGTCGAGCCGTTCACCGTCAGCGCAGAGACGCCGCCGCTTTCCGAATAGCCCTCCATGTCCGTGGAGACGAAGTTCAGACCAGCAAAGGGTTCAAGCTGCAGCCACTTGTCCTGCCCCTCCAGGCGGAAGGCATAGCCGATCTCGCCGAAGGCCTGCGCGGTGCCGGCGTTGGTCGAGCCCTTGAGCCGCTCGCTGATCCCGCCAACCACGACGTTCCGGGTGGTGTCGATGTCGTTCCAGGTGTAGGCAGCACCGCCCGACAGGCGGAAACCGTCAAGCTGCGTGCCGGCGTAAACGCCGATCTGGTAGCTGTCCGCCTGGCTGGAGGACCCCAACGCGTCGACGTCATAGTCGGACGACTGGTAGCCGATGAAGGCGCCGACACGGGCCATGCCGAGCCGGGCATCGGCGCCGAACATGGCGCCGGCGGCCGAGCGGTCGACCCCGAAAGTGGTCGCGGTCGAGTCGGTGGAACCGATCGAGCCATAGGCCCGCATCCAGAGCGCGTAGGCCTCGCCGCCGAGCCCGTCGGGTGCGCCATGGGTGGCGATCTGGATGCCCGGCATCGGTGCGCCGCTTTCCTCGAACGCCTGATTGATGCGGGAGAACACGGTGGTGCCGACAATGTTGGCGTTCTGCGTCAAGCCGCCCTGCATGGAGGCAATCGCCTCGCCCGAAAGCTGGTCGAACGCGTTGCGTGCGCCGTCGTCCGACAGGCCCATGATCTGCTGGACCAGCGGATTGGTGTTCGGCGTGCTTTCAAGCGAGGTCGCGACCGCCTTCTGGTTCGGGGTCCTTGCGACGTCGGACATGATGACGTCGTTGCGCGTCAGCGTCAGGTCGACCGTGGTCGCCGTGTAGCTCAGCGCGGCATCGAGGAAGGCGTAATTGTCGGTGACGCTGTCGAACTCGCCAATGCGTCCGCCATCGGCGGTCAGGATCGTGACGGTCGAGCGACCGGGCACCGTGCCGGCGGTGGTGACGTTGACGGTTCCCGCCAGGGTCGCCGTGCCGTTGACCTTGATCTGGGAGTTGGTGTTGTTGTCGAAGTCCACCATCGTGTAGAGCGCGCTGGTGCTGGCCATATCGAGATCGCCGGTGATCGTCAGCGTCGCGGTCTGGGGGGCGGTCGGCGTGCCGCCATAGCCGGCGATGGCACCCTGCGCGGCGACATGGACATCGCCCGCGACAGTGCCGCTGCCCGACAGCCCGGCCATGCCCGAACCGCCGCCGACATCGAAGCGGTTGGTGCCAGTGCCGAGCGTGCCGTTGACGAGAAGCAAGCCCCGCGAGACCAGCACGTCGCCGGTGAAGCCGGAACTGTCGCCCGTCAGGAGGGCGGCGCCCGTCCCGGTCTTTTCCAGGCCGATGCCGGCCGCGGCCGTGATCGTCGAGCCGATGGTGGCCCCAAGGTTGCCGTCAACATTGAGGAACGCGGTCGTGCCGGAAGCAGGCGCAAGGTCGAGCGTGCCGCCAGACAGCGTATAGCCGTCGGTCTTGAACTGCAGCGTGTCGACCGACTGCGTGCCATCCACCGTGACCGTGCCGGCCGTGCCTGCGAAGACCGCGACCGAGCCGACGGAGGCGCCGTTGATGTTGGCCTCGCCAGGTGCGCCGGTCCAGTTGGTGCCGGTCGTTGACCAGGTGCCAGTGCCGCCATCCACCGTGCCATTCCCGACCGCGTCCGCGCCGTCCCAGAACTGCAGCACCTGTCCGTCGGCGAGCACCACCATGTTCACCTGGCCGGGGATGCCGGTCTGGATCGTGCCGGTGACGCCGCTGAAACCGGTCACGTTGACCGTGTCATAGGCGCCCGACAGCGTGCCGCCATACTGATAGAGCTGGTAGTAGCCGGCGGAGCCCGCCGTCGCATTGAGCGTGCCGGCGAGCGCCAGGTTGCCACCGACCTTGACGAGATCGTTGGACGCCCCGCCAACGATGCCGGCCGCGCCGAGCTCGAACGTGGACGTGGAGCCGCTGTCCAGCGTGAGATCGCCGTTGATGGTGAACGTGCCGGGGCTGGTACCGGCCGACAGGGTCGCGCCCGAGTTGATCGTCACATCGCCGCCGAGCGTGCCGGTTCCACCAAGCGTGCCGCCGGCAATCGTCGTTGTGCCGGTAAAGGCGGAGCCGTCGCCGTTGTAAAGAAGCGTGCCCGCGCCGGTCTTGGTAAGATTGCCCGAGCCCGCGAGGGTGCCGGAGAGCGTCAGCGCGTTGGCCGTTTGGATCGTGCCGGAGCCCGCGCCGATCGTCACGCCGGAGGCGAGTGTGACACCGCTGCCGGTGACACCGAGCGTGCCGCCATCGAGCGTCAGACCGCCCGTGCCGAGATTGGAGCCATCGGCAATCGTCAGCGTGCCCGCCTTGACCGTCGTGGTGCCTGTGTGGGTGCTGGTTCCGGAGAGGATGAGCGTACCGGCACCGGTCTTGGTGAGGTCGCCGGAGCCCGAGATGGCACCGCCAAACGTCGCCCCGCTGCCGCTGATGTCGATGGTGCCTGACCCGGCCGCAAGCGAGATGGTGTTGGCGAGGGTGGCCGAATTGCCCGTGACCGCAAACGTGCCGCCGTCAAGCGTGAGCGCGCTGGCACTCAGGTTGTAGCCGTCCGTGACGGACAGCGTGCCCGCCTTGATCGTCGTGGAGCCAATATGGGTGCTGATCCCGGAGAGCGTGAGCGTTCCGGTGCCGGTCTTCACCAGATTACCGGCACCGGTAATGCCGCCCGAAGCGGTGACCGCATTGTCTTGCGTGTCGATCGTGCCGGTGGTGTTTGAGTTCAGATAGATCGCGTTGTCGATCGTGGCGGAGGCCGTCACCTCGAGCGTGGCGGTCTCGAAGGCGATCGAGTTGGCGCCCAGGTTGTCGTCGCTGGCGATCGACAGGATGCCGCCGCCCAGGATCGTGGTGCCGGAATAGGTGTTGTTGCCCGTGAGGATGAGCTTGCCCGCGCCGGTCTTGACGAGGTCGCCGTTACCGGAAATGACGCCCGATGCGGTGAAGCTCTTTGCGGGATCGGCAACGTTGATCTTCGCCGACTTGTAGTTGTTGATGGTCATTGCGCGCGCGGTGGCGGAGAAATCCGCTCCCGCCTGTAGCGTACCGCCATTGAAGACGATCGCCGAGGAGAGGTCGCCAAGGCTGCCGTCATCCTTGGCGGTCAAGGTGCCGGCGGTCAGGATCGTGTCGCCGGTATAGGTGTTGCTGCCCGAAAGGACGAGCGTTCCCGCGCCGACCTTCTCCAGGTCGCCGGTCCCGGCAATCTGCGATGCGATCTCGGTCGAGACGCCCGCATCGACATTGATCGTGCCGGTCGTGCCCGAGGCGGGAGCGATGTTGAGCGTGCCGCCGGACAACGTATAGCCGTCGGTCTTGAACTGCAGCGTGTCGAAGTCCTGCGTGCCATCCACCGTGACCGTGCCGGCCGTGCCTGCGAAGACGGCGACGGACTTCTCGTAAGGGCCGTTGATGCCGGCGGCACCCGGCGCGCCGGTCCAGTTGGTGCCGGTCGAGGACCAGGTGCCCGTGCCGCCGTCGACCGTCCCGTTGCCGGTCGCGTCGCCGCCGTCCCAGAACTGGATCACCTGGCCGGATCCCGCAACGAAGAGATTGACCTGGCCGGGGATGCCGGTCTGAACCGTGCCCGTGCCGCCGCTGAAACCGGTCACGTTGACCGTGTCATAGGCGCCCGACAGCGTGCCGCCATACTGATAGAGCTGGTAGTAGCCGGCGGAGCCGACGGTGGCGTTGAGCGTGCCGGCGAGCGTCAGGTTGCCGCCGACCCGGACGAGGTCGTTCGACGCCCCGCCGACCGTGCCGGCCGTTCCCAGTTCGAACTCGGATGTGGAACCGGAAAAAAGAAACAGCTCCCCAACACTCAGGGTCCCGGGACTGTTGCCGGCCGAAAGCGTTGCCCCGGACTGGATGCGGACCGTGCCCCCGATCGTTCCCGACCCACCGAGAGCGCCCTCGGCAATGTTCAGGGACCCGCTGAAGCCGGAGCCATCGCCATTGTAGATGAACGAGCCTGCTCCATGCTTGTTCAAGACCCCCGCGCCCGACAGCGCGCCTGAGACAAGCAGATCGGCGTCCCTGTTCTGGATCGCCGCGTCATAGGTGACCTCGAGATCGCGCGTCAACTGGGTGAAGCCGGTCCCGTTGATCTGCAGCAGGCCGGTGTTAAGCGTTATGGCCCCATTCGCCGCGCCGAGATTGGCGTCTGAGGAAACGGAAAGCCTGCCGCCATTGACCGTCGTGCCGCCCGAATAGGTATTGGTGCCACTGAGCGTCAGCGCTCCGGTGCCGGTTTTCTCCAGCGAACCACTGCCGGAAATCACATTCGCGACTTCAATATCGTCCTCCTGGTTAATTTCCAGGCTGCCGGTGACGGCAATGCCGCCGTTAAGAACGGATCCGGTGCCAAGCGAGAGACGGTTGCTGCCGCCGGTGAACTCGATGGCGTTGGCGCGGGTGCCGCTGGTGCCGGAGAGCCCGCCGGAAATCGTGCCATTGTTGGAAATAGATAGCCCTGACCCGATAATACCGGCGCCGCCAGCGGCATCCCCCCGCCCTGCGCCGCCGTTGCCGCCCGCGATGGTGGCTGATGTGTTGTTGGTGACAAACACCCCGGACACGGACGTGGAGAGGCCTGCTCCGCCCGTGCCGCCATAGCCACGGGATCCGTTGGTGCCAAAGGCCCCATGGGCGCCGCCCAGTCCACCCTGACCGCCCGCGCCACCCGTGATGGCGGCATTGTTGGTGATCTCCACGGCAGCATTCACGGCGACGCCATGACCACCTTCGCCACCGCCGCCGCCGCCGCCACCGCCGCCGAATTCTGCGTTGTCACCGCCATTGGCCCCATCGCCGCCGTTTTGCGCCGTCCTGTCACCTGCAATCACTGCCGAGGTGGAGATTGCCGCTCCGTGCGCGCCCCCCGTGCCGCCATCACCGCCGGCGCCTCCTGGAGCACTCGTTGCACCGGTTCCGCCTGCAAAGCCGCCGGCACCGCCACCACCACCACCGCCATTGCCTGCGTTATCTACGCCGGCGGTCCCATTGCTTCCGCCGTTTCCCGCTGTACCGCCGCCGCCGCCGCGCCCTACGATGGAGAAACTGCCGGCTGGGCCTTGTCCACCATCACCACCCCTGCCACCGCCGGCTTGAGCGGTTCCGAGGCCCATGGCGGTCGCAACGGTGAGCGCGGTCCCGAGCAGGAGAGTGGTTCTGAGCCTGCGGGAGGCGCCTGATCGCGCCCGGCCTGCCGTATCGCAAGTCCCGCAAGCCGTTGTTTTCAATGTGTCCATGGATCCCCCTCGGCGCGATGCCATGCGGTCAGGCGCCGGCGTGGCATGGCCGCGGCGCACGTTGTGTCAGCAACGCTCTTTTTGCGCGGGAGACGCGACGGGGTGAATCCCCTGTTCAGGGGTTCTTGTTCGTTTTCAGCCCCTTGCCGAGCCACAGGGCCATCAGGCTGGTGCGACTGGAAACACCATATTTGCGGAAGATCCGCTTCACGTGGTCGTGGGCGCTCTGCGGGCTATGGTTGTTCTGCTCCGCGATCCGTCTCTATGTCAGGCCGAGCAGCAGCCCTTGCAGGACAAGCTGTTCGGTCGGAGTGAGCGGTGTGGAGGCCCAGATGGAAGCATGCCGGTCCGAGGCTCTATAGTAGTTTCGATAGGATGGCCCCTTGAGCCACTCCGGCGTCGCCAGCTCGCTCAGCGGAAAGACCCAGAACGCGCCGGCCAGTTCCACATTGCGCGTGGTGGTGATGTCGGGCTCGCCGTTTTCCATCTCGGCAAAGGCCTGGTCGATTGCCTCACTGGTGACGCCGCAAGGGTTCAGCGTGAACACTGTGCGGGGCCGCCATCCCTTCATCGGACCGCCGCCCGGGCTCCAGTTCAGCCGCACGCAGCCGATCCAGTCCGCGTTCTGGGCATCGATGAGGGCGCAGATCTCTTTCAGCAAAAACCTGCGAGACGCATGGATATCCACCGCGCCGAAGGCGGAAAGGTCGTCCCAGAGCTTGTGGATCTGGTCCAGGCTCGGGGAAGAGCCGTGCATGAAAGGGTCACAAACTGAAGGGAGGCCAGGAGGATGGTGGAGCTGTGTTTATCCGGTTTCCCTATCAAGGTCAGAAGCTTGGCTGCTTGCTACGCTGGCCGGGCGGTCAACACCTGCCGGCATACTCACTCAACATATCTCGGGGTGAGAGTATGGCCCGGCCTGGACCGGGTGAGAGCGCCGGGCAACAGCGCCTCAACCGTTTGAAGCCGGACCGTCTTCCGCAGGCTTGACCTTCGCAGCCGGCTCCCGCCCGGTGCTATCAATCTAGGGGCTATTCAGACTTCGCCGGAGCCCTCACCACAACTGCCTTCCGACACTGCGCTCATTGACGCCTTCGCGTATTCGCTGGTTGCTCAACCCGCGCCACACGGCGCAACTGAAACGGCCAAGGCTCCAATCGCCGCTGGATGAAAGTTCAGTGGCAGGTCAAATCGCCTCAACCAGATGCAGGAGCATCGTGAGCTGCCATGAGCGGCGCGCGGACAACGATGTCGCCGCCGTCAAACTTGCTGCTCTGCGCATCTGGATCAAAGCGTTATGAGTCCGCTTCCTAAGCCGCGCGGATCTTGAACTCGCGAACAAGCCGCTCCTTTGCAACGGGAAGACCGATGCCATAGCCTTGGAGAAACTCGCAGCCGAGCGCGGCGAGAGTCTCCATTTGTGCATCGGTCTCCACGCCTTCCGCAACAACGGGAATGTCGAACGCGCGCGCCAGCCGGATCGTTGCCTCAAGCACATCCCGGCCGTTTCCAGCGCAGTCGGCAGCGGCAACGATCGAACGGTCGATCTTCATGTAGTCGAAGCTGAAGCCGCGCAACATGGCGATGCTGGCAAAGCCGGCACCGAAATCGTCCAGCGCGATCCGCACCCCCCTGCCCTGCAGAAACGCGAACACCTGCTGCGCCCGGTCGGGATCCGCGATCAGCAAGCTCTCGGTCACCTCAAGCACCAGCAGCGAAGGGTCGGTCGCGGTGGCCTTCAACTCGGCCAGAACGCTTTCCGCGAAAGCTGGGTTGCGCAGCTGGACGGGGGAGATGTTCACCGAGACCGGCACACACTGCCAGCCCTTGGCGTCCTGAAGCGCCATGCGCAGCACCTGCAATCCGAGCTTCTCGATCAACCCCGTGCGCTCCGCCAGCGGAATGAACACGTCCGGGCTCACCGCACCGTCCGAAGCGCTCCAGCGCGCCAGCGCCTCCACACCCCGAAGTTCGCGCGTCGCGGTTTCGACGATGGGCTGGTAGACAACCCCCACGCGCCCCCCGTCGATGGCAGCCGAGAGGTCCGCCTCGAGCACGGCCATGCGGTCCCGATCCAGGTCCATCTCCGGCACATAGCCCACCGCCGTGTGCTTTCCCGCGTCCTTGGCCCGGTACAGCGCCACGTCGGCCCGGCGTATTAGTTCCAGCGGGGTAACGCCCGGCTCCAACGTGGCATAGCCAATGCTGACGCCGACATGAAGCGCATGCGCCTGCACGGAAAACGGCGCCACGAAGGCATCGAGAACGGTTCGCGCGACACCCTGCGGGGCGTCCTCGCCCTCAAGAAGAAGCGCGAACTCATCGCCGCCCAACCGCGCCACGGCGACAATCTCGTGATGCACGTCGCGCAGCCGTTTGCCGACCTTCGCAAGCAGCATATCGCCGACGAAATGCCCCCACGAGTCATTGACGTTCTTGAAACCATCGAGATCGAGAAAATAGAGCGTCACCGGCTGGAGAGGTACCTGGTCGCCGGTTATCGCATCAAGCTGGCGGAGCAGGCCGGATCGGTTCAGCGTGTCGCTGAGCGCATCGTGCGTGGCATCATATTGCGCCTTGCGCGCCAGCCGGCGCAGCCGAGACGTCTCCAGCGACCCGGCCAGCAGCACCATGACGAGAAACGCGGCGAGAATGCCGCTTGCAAGCACCAGCATCGGCCGGAGGCTCTCCAGGGCCCTGTTGCCCGGGAGCTCGCTCGGCCAGGACAGGAAGGCGACTTCAGTGCCCTGTCGGTCGGTCAGTGGCAGGTTCAGCTCTTGCGCCACCGGCCTTCGGTGTAACTGCAGCCCCTGGAGACGATGATTTTGGGCGAAGGCGTCGAGCGTCTCCTCATCGAGGAACTTCACGAGCGTCAGAACTGGGTAGATTTCCTGAGGGTCGGCGCCCTCGAAGGGCTGAATGGCCTGCGAACTCACCAGAGCGATCCCATCGCCCGCCTTGAAGACATTGACGACGGCCGACTTGCTCGCATGTCGCACGCTCATCGACTGTTCCATGAAGCCGTCTCCGAAGACAGAAACGGGCTCGAACGGCTTGCCCTTCATGTAGGCGGCCATGATCTTGCCGTCCGGGCCCATGACGACTGCGGCATCGTAGAGAGGATAGTCGGCGGTGGTACTTCCCCAGTTGTCGTAGATCCAGGGCCCGGGGTTCGACGATCCGACGACGGACTGGTAGGCGATGTCCCAGACCGTGTTGTCGCGCGTGATGGACACCATGCGAATTTTCAAGCCGCCAAAGGCCGCCCGCGCGGCACTGAGCGCCCGTTCGTCGTCGATCTTGTTGACGGTCTCGCGCATGGAGATGACCACATGCGAGACGATGAGCGTCAGCAGTATCGCCACGGCAAGGAAGATGGCGGTGACGAGCGAAATCGACAGGATCTGCCGCCTGGAAACCAGTGGCGGTCCCGCTCTTCGCGCATCTTCCGATCGATCACCCGTCTTCTGCACCGACACCATCCACCGCGTTGCGCCTGTTGAACAGATCTTGGCAATAGTACGCAGACTGACGTTACGTAGATTTATACGCAACCAGTCAATTATGCCCTATTCTGAAAGTAAATATGCTCCGTACGGGACAGACACAGCGGTATCGAAGCGCCGGGCCTGGCCGACGTCAGGTCCTTTTCGACATCTGTCCGGCTTGTCGATGCGTGCTGGGTCTAGTCGCCGCCGTTGACTGCCTTGGCCTGCACCACATCACCAACCTTGATGTCGAGCTCCGCGGCCCGTCCGCCCGGGATCTCCAGCACGTAGCGCACGACCGCGCGCGAAGGCACCAACTCCTCAGAAAGCGGCGTGGCATTGCGTGCGATATGGGCGATGCGGCCGGACTTTTCGATGAACAGCATATCGAGCGGGATCAGCGTGTTGCGCATCCAGAACGCCACCTCGCGCTCTTCCTTGAAGTCGAACAGCATGCCCGCGTCGGGGGCAAGCTCAGTGCGGAACATCAGCCCGCGGGCGCGATCGGCCGGCGTTTCAGCGATCTCGACCTCGAACCTGTGCCGCCCCGACGGAGAGACAATGACCAGCGCATCGCGGCGAAGCGCCTCGACCTCCGCGGACTGGGCAAGCGCCCGACCGCCGAGGACCGATGAAAGCCCGGCAAGCGGTGTCGCCACCGAAAAGGCGACGACAAGGGAAAGCAGAAGAAGCGTGACACCGAACCGCCTGCGACGCGGCCAACGATCTTCCGGCAGCAGCGCGCGCATCAATGCGAGGAAGGAATGTGGACGCCCTCGCCATCGGGACGGATCTCGGCGGCCATGCGCCCCTTGGGGCCGCTGCCAAAGCGCACCATGACCGTCTGGCCGGGTCGCAGTTCCGTGACGCCGAAGCGGCGAAGCGTCTCCATGTGGACGAAGATGTCCTCGGTCCCTTCGCCCTGGGTCAGGAAACCGAAGCCCTTGACCCGGTTGAACCACTTGACGGTGGCCAGCTCATAGCCACCTTCCGGGGTGACCTGAACGTGGGTGCGAGAGGGGGGAAGCTGGGAGGGATGAACCGCCGTGCTTTCGTCCATCGACAGGATGCGGAACGCCTGAAGCCCGCGCGTCCCGGGAACCGCCTCGCAGACGACGCGAGACCCCTCATAGGCCGTGCGATACCCGTCACGGCGCAGGCACGTCACATGCAGCAGGACATCGGAACTGCCGTCGTCCGGCACGATGAACCCGTACCCCTTGGCGACGTCGAACCATTTGATCGAACCGGCGACAACGGTGAGATCCGCAGCGGTCTCTCCCGTGTCCGCTTCGTGTTCGGCCCCCGCCGCCTTAGCCCCCAAGTCTTTCATCGTCCACGCCTCTGATACGCCGCAAGCTGGATCCATCTGCGCGACATCGCAAAACCTACGATTCCGCCTTTCAAGGATAACATCCCGAAAGGCTCGAACCAGACCTATTTGCGAAAAAGTGTCACCTGCGCCTTCGATGCAACTCTGTCCGTATTCAAGCGATTCGCAAAGCCTTGGTTAAAAGATGCCTTGCCGGCTTTCCTCATTCCGGCCGTGGCGGACGGTGCGCCGCCCCGTGTTGGCGCCCGCGCCACCCCGACTTTCGACCGGCATCGCATACCTGTGGATGACGGCACGCCTTCCCCCTTGCCCCCTTGAAAAAACCCGCTTATAACCCCGCCACATTGACGGACCGGGCGCCCATCGTCTAGCGGTCTAGGACGTCGCCCTTTCACGGCGAAAACACGGGTTCGAGTCCCGTTGGGCGTACCACTTTCCGGTTATCCGCGGTTCGAGCATGCCTCCCGCGCGACCGTCGGTGCGAAACAGCATACCTTCCCGAGAACACTGATCGACAGAGCGTCTCTCGCAACGACTTTGCGTATCGCCCCCTGCGGCGTTGATTTGCACCAAGGGCGGCGGGTCCGGGCGCGGTCAGCCGCCGGCGATGCCCGTCTCCACCGCCAGCAGCGCCAGCCCCAGCAGCAGCAGCGTCTCGCAAACGACGATGGCGACATGCTTCCAGCCAAGCTGCATCATGTCCTTGAGGTTGGTGCGCACGCCGAGTGCCGAAATCGCGATGACGAGCATCCAGGATGACAGGTCGATGCCTGGCGCAGCGACCGCCTGCGGCACCAGACCGAGGCTGTTCAGCGCCGAGACGACAACGAAGCCCACCACGAACAACGGCAGTCGGATCGCTCCCCCACGGCCACCGGAGCCGCGCGAGATGGCCAGCAGCGCGACGATCAGAACCACCGGCAGCATCGCCACACGCACCAGCTTGATGATGGTGGCGATGTCGCCGGCCTCCGGCGAGATCGAGTAGCCGGCGCCGACCACCTGCGCCACGTCATGCACGGTTGCCCCGATCATGAAGCCGCTTTGCGTGTCCGCCAGCCCCAGGAAGGCAAAGAGGATCGGATAGGCGATCATGGCCAGCGTGGACAATGCCGTTACAGAAACGACCGTGAACAGCGTGTTGCGCTCGCTGTCCTTGTCGGGCGGGATCGTCGCGGCCAGCGCAAGCGCCGCCGAGGCACCGCAGATCGCTACCGCACCGCCGGTCAGCAGGCCAAAGCGCCAGCCCCTGCCGAAGATCCGGGCGCAGACAAAACCGCTGGCGATTGTCGCAGCCATCAGTCCCAGCACGGTGAGAAACGTCCAGGGGCCCAGCGCGACCACATCACCGGCGGTGATGCGCAGGCCGAGCAGCACGATGCCGGCGCGAAGCAGCGTCTTCGAGGCCGTTTCGAGCCCGGAAGCGAAGCGGGGGTCGTCGGAGAGAAAATTGAACGCCATGCCGATCAGCAAGGCGAACAGCATCACCGGTGCGCCGTAGTGCTCGCTGAGAAACTTGGCGGCCGTGGCGACCACGAGCGCAAGAAGCACGCCCGGAAACAGGGGCGCGAGGCTGCTGCGCACCCGCGTGGGGGAAAGAAAGGTCATGAAGGTCGCCGAAGGTTGCGATGCGAAGGGAATGGAATGCTCGCCAAGGCGTCGCCAGGAGCAATCCGCCGCCCTTCATACCAGATTATTCGAACGCTATTCCAGCAACCAGGAATTTGACGCGCCATTTCGCCCTGATGCACGCATGTCGGCAGCGGCCGGCGCGCATCCTTTATTACTAAATCAAATTTGCAAATTCAGACGTGCGTTTGCGAAATGCGAATCTGGCGACGCTCGCCCATTTCCGATTTGCATCACCCACTGACGGCGACGTCCCGGATGACACACGAAACGACGCAGAACACACAAAAACCGCAAGATCGGCCAACTGGCACGCTTCTTGGAAGTAATCTTGCAAGCGCAAGGCAATGTGCGGCGGAGGGTCAGCCCGCCAAACATAAGCAGCGCCAAGGAAACCGCGACCGCCCCATCGGCCAAACCAGATCGCGGATCCCGATCACCTATCGCGCCTGCCAGGGTCCCCCATTGCCATCTCCCCCACCCCGGATGGCCCTACCTGGCAGGCGCACCTTACTTCCAGGATGCTCATAGTCTCACCAGGCAGACCACCGCCTGCCGTGCGCCGCAGGCGGCCGCCGGTGGATCGTCGCGAAAGCCTCTCCCCGCCACTTGCCGCACCGATTGTTCGTAACTACGCTCGCAACGTTTGATTGCGAAATTCCCCCGTGCGAACTTCGGATCTGGATGGACCATCACTACGCCCACTCGGTCGAGAACGAGAGCCCGGAGCACCGGCAGCGGCTCGACGACCACCTGTCTCAGGTCGCCTCCCTGTCCCGAGACTTTGCCACGGCGTTCGGCGCGGAGCGCGCGGCCGAACGCGCCGGTCTCCTGCACGATCTCGGGAAATACACGCCGGCCTTCCAGCGCTACATCCGGGGAGAGAGGCGCACCGGCGGCAAGGGACCGGACCACTCGACCGCCGGAGCGGTCGAGGCGCTCGCGCGCTCGCGCGCGGTGCCCGAGAGCTGGATGGCGTGGCTTGTCGCTCATGCCATCGCAGGGCATCACGCCGGCCTTGCCGACGGCGCGGATCTCGCAGGCCCGAATGGCCGGCTGGCGAAGGCGCTGGAGCCGCTCGACCCGCTTTGGAGACAGGAGATCGAGCCCGACGACGGCGCGCTCTGGCCGTCAGGCTTCCGCGCACATGAAGACCGAGCTCGCCATGGGTTCCAGCTTTCCGTGCTCGGGCGCATGATCTTCTCGTGCCTTGTCGATGCCGACTACCTCGACACCGAGGCCTTCTATGCCTCGGTCGCGGGCTGGACGCCCGACCGCAATTTTCCAGAGCTCACGACCGTCATCGACACGCTGCGGGCCCGCTTCGACGGCTGCATGAAGGCCAAGATGGCGGCTGCGGAGCGCACGCCGCTCAATGCACTCAGGGCCGACATACTCGCTCATGCGCGCGGCAAGGCGGAGCTCCCCCCGGGCCTCTTCACCCTCGACGTTCCAACGGGGGGCGGAAAAACGCTCGCCTCGCTCGGCTTCGCCCTCGATCACGCCAGGATCCATGGCCTCTCGCGCATCATCTATGCCATTCCCTTCACCTCGGTGATCGACCAGACCGTCGGTGTATTTCGCGAGGTTCTGGGCCAGGAGACGGTTCTGGAGCATCACAGCGCCATCGACGCCGAACAGGCGCCACGCGACGACGACCGCTTCGGAAAGAGCAAGCTCCGGCTTGCGATGGAGACCTGGGCCGCACCCGTTGTGGTCACAACGAACGTGCAGTTGTTCGAAAGCCTGTTCGCCGCACGGCCGTCACGGTGCCGCAAGCTCCACAATCTGGCCCGCTCGGTGATCGTTCTCGACGAGGCCCAGACCATTCCGCTGCATGTGCTGCGCCCGTGCGTCGCCATGCTCGACGAACTGGCCCGAAACTATGGCGCGACGGTCGTGCTATGCACCGCAACCCAGCCAGCGCTCGGCCGGCCGGGGTTCGGCGGCGGCCTCGCGCTCGAGCCGGAACGCGAACTGGCTCCCGATCCGCCCGGCCTTCACCGCAAGCTTGCCCGTGTCGCGCTTCACCGCGCGCACGAGCCGATGAGCGATGCGCAGATCGTCGCCGAGCTTGCCTCCGTCGCGCAGGGACTGGTCATCGTCAACAGCCGCAGCCATGCGCTCGCGCTCTACCGGGAGGCCGATGCCGTCGGCCTCGACGGACTGGTGCACCTGACAACCCGCCAGACGGCGCGCGACCGGCAGGCCATTCTGGCCGAGGTCCGCAGCCGGCTCGACCCGAGCCATCCCCTACCCTGTCGGCTGATCGCAACCTCGCTCGTCGAGGCCGGCGTCGATATCGACTTCCCGCGTGTCTGGCGCGCGGACGCCGGGCTCGACCAGATCATGCAGGCCGCCGGCCGTTGCAACCGCGAAGGCAGAAGACCGAAGGAGGAGAGCCTCGTCACCGTGTTTCGCCCCGCCAAGGCACGGTCTCCGCGCGAGATCGAGGGCTTCGCCAAGGCGCTTGCCGCCGTTGCCCCGAAGCATGACGACCTGCTGGGGCCGACGGCGATCGCCGCATATTTCGAGGAAGTCTACTGGCGCAAGGGCGATGCGCTCGACCGCGACAGGATTGTCGAGGCCTTCCGCATCAGCGCGACAACGCCGGACCTCGCCTTTCGCAGTGTGGCGGAGCGCTTCCGCCTGATCGAGGAGACCATGCTTCCGGTCATCGTCGCGCGGGACGCCGCCGCACGGCGCACGCTGGAGGCACTCGAGGCCGGCCGTCTGTCGCCGGGAGCCGCGGCGCGCGCGCTGCAGCGTCATCTGGTGCAGGTGCCGCAGCCGGACCGAAACCGCCTCGTCTCCAACGGACACGCCGCCTTCGTGCCCGGCTTCGAGAAACAGTTCGCCGTGCTGACGACGGAGCATTTCTACACGCGGGAAACAGGCCTCGTCTGGGAGCGGGCGGATGAGCTGGGGCTGGAAACTCCTGTCGTGTGACTGTTTGTTTCAAGATCGACAGCAACACCCTTTGATTGAATTTGACTGTCTCGATGACCTTTTGAGTCGTGCGGCCACACCCGCGATTGCGACTGACATCAAGCCTTGACGGAGGAACACATGGCATACGGGGTTCATCTTCTGGTGGAAGGGCCGTACGCCTGTTTCACCAGGCCCGAGATGAAGGTCGAGAGGGTCTCCTACGATACGTTGACGCCTTCGGCCGCACGCGGGATTCTCGAGGCCATTCACTGGAAGCCGGCGATCCGCTGGGTGATCGATGAGATCAGGGTGCTGAAGCCTGTCCGCTTTCAGTCGCTCCGTCGCAACGAGGTCGGCACCAAGGCGCCCGTGGGCAAGATCCGGTCCGCGATGAAATCGGGAGCGATCGGCGATCTCGTCCTCGTTGCGGATGAAAACCGCCAGCAGCGCGCGGCCACCGTGCTGAGCGACGTCTCCTATGTCATTTCCGCCCATTTCGACCTGACCTCCCGCGCCGGCCCCGACGACAGCGTCGGCAAGCATCTCGACACGTTCAACCGACGTGCGCGCAAGGGGCAGTGCTTTCACCAGCCCTGCCTCGGAACGCGGGAATTCGTCGCCGACTTCCGGTCCATCGACGCGGACGGCGACCTCCCGCAGCCGCGCGAGGAAGACCGGACGGCGGGGCTCGGCTACGGCGAGGCGCGCGATCTCGGCTTCATGCTGTGGGACATCGACCATGCGGCGGGGGGCGAAAGCCTGTTCTTCCGTGCCCGTCTTGAGAACGGCGTCATCCGCATTCCGCAACCCGGCTCGCCGGAGATCCTGCGATGACCGTCCTCTCCGCGCTTTCCGACGCCTATGAGCGCCTCGCCAGCAGAGGTCAGGTACCGCCCTTCGGCTACAGTCAGGAGAAGATCGGCTTCGTCATTTCCCTTACGCCCGACGGCCGGCCGGCGATCGAGCCCGCGGACCTGCGCCAGGGCGAAGGCCGCAAGCGCCAGCCGCGCATGCTGGCGGTTCCAAAGCCGGTGAAGCGAACCTCGGGCATCGCGCCGAACTTCCTGTGGGACAAGACGGCCTATGTGCTCGGCGTGACGGCGGGCGAAGGCAAGCGGACCGCCGACGAACATGCGGCTTTCGTGGCGCGGCATGCCGAGTGGCTCTCGGGGACCGACGATCCCGGCCTGCGTGCGTTCCTCGCCTTCCTCGACCGATGGCGCCCCGAGCATTTCGAGGAACTCGCCTGGCCGGACGACATGAAAGACCAGAACATCGTCTTCGCTCTGGAGGACGAGCGACGGCGCAACGTGTTCCTGCACGACCGGGCGGCGGCCCGCGCGATCTGGTCACGACTTCAGGGTGAAAGCGAGGGCGCGCAGGCGGTGTGCCTGGTCACCGGCGAGCGCGGTCCCGTCGCCCGGCTCCATCCGGCCGTCAAGGGCGTATGGGGTGCGCAATCCTCCGGCGCCTCCATCGTGTCATTCAATCTCGACGCCTTCACCTCCTATGGCCACGAGCAGGGCGAGAATGCGCCGGTCTCGGAACAGGCCGCCTTCGCCTATGTTACCGCGCTCAACACCTTCCTCGCCCGCGACAGCGGCCACCGCATCCAGATCGGCGACGCCTCGACCGTGTTCTGGGCCGATGGCAGCGGCGCCGAGGTGGCCGAGGCGGTGTTCGGCAGCCTCGCCGGTGAAAGCTATTCTCCCGACCAGTTGGCGATGTTCGCCTCCGCCGCCGAGGTCGACGAGGCGGTCGAGGCGGCGAAGGTGGGCCGTATCCTTGGGATGATCCGCGACGGCCGGCCCGTAGCCGAGCTTCGGCCGGATCTGCCGGAAGGCGTGCGCTTTCACGTGCTCGGTCTCGCGCCCAATGCCGCGCGACTGTCGATCCGTTTCTACGTGGAGGATGACTTCGCGGTGCTGGCGGAGCGATATGCCCGCCATCTGGAGCGGCTGCGTGTCGCCCCGCCGGCGAAGGATCCGGCGCCCTCCATGTGGCGGCTGCTGATCGAGACGGCGACGCTGCACAAGACCGACAACATCCGCCCCAATCTCGCGGGCGACTGGCTACGGGCGATCCTCACCGACGCGCCCTACCCGCTCACGCTGATGGCGAGCGTGCTGGAGCGCCTGCGCGCCGACGGCGACGTCAACGCCTTGCGCGTCGGCATTCTCAAATCGGTTCTGATCCGCAATTTCGCGAAATCGTTGAAAGGGGAGGTTCCCGTGTCACTGGACAAGGACTGCCACGAACCCGGCTATCTGCTCGGCCGGCTCTTCGCGCTCTACGAGAAGGTGCAGGCGGACGCGCTGGGGCGCAACGTCAACGCAACCATCAAGGACAAGTACTACGGCGCGGCTTCCGCCCAGCCGCGCAAGATCTTCCCCTATCTGGAAAAGGGCTCGGCGCCGCACCTGTCGAAGATCGGCAAGCAGCGCCCTGGCCAGAAAATCGCGCATGAGCGGCTGATCGGCGAGATCATGGACATGATGAGCCCGGAGGAAGACCCGTTCCCCGCACGGCTGCCGGACCGCCAGCAGGCGCTCTTCGCGCTCGGCTACTACCACCAGCGCAGTGATTTCTTCCGCAAGTACGACACGACAGGCGCGGCCGAGGATGCCGCAGAGGAGGCCTCCGCATGACCGCTCTCGCCAATCGCTATGACATCGTTTTCCTGTTCGACGTGATCAACGGCAATCCCAACGGCGATCCGGACGCCGGCAACCTGCCGAGAATGGACCCGGAAACCAACATGGGGCTCGTCTCGGACGTCAGCCTGAAGCGCAAGGTCCGCAACTTCACCGAACTCGCCCGAGGCGACGAGCCCGGCTACAGGATCTATGTCCAGGAAGGCTCGATCCTCAACGAGAAGCACCGCGAAGCATACCAGGCACTGCGCGGCGACAGCGAAAAGCTCATGAATGAGGCCAAGCTCAACCCGAAGACCGAGAGCGAGGCCCACGCGATCACCGCGTTCATGTGCGAGAACTTCTTCGATGTCCGCGCCTTTGGTGCGGTGATGAGCACAGGCATCAACGCAGGCCAGGTTCGCGGGCCGGTTCAGGTTGCCTTCGCGCGCTCCCTCGAGGCGATCCTGCCGCTGGAGATCTCGATCACGCGCATGGCCGCAACGACCGCCAAGGAAAAAGAGACCCGCGAGAAAGACGGCGAAAGCGACACGCGCACGGAAAACCGGACGATGGGTCGCAAGCACATCGTCCCCTACGGGCTGTACCGGGCGCATATCTTCGTCAATGCCAAGCTGGCGGAGCGCACGGGCTTTTCCCAGGCCGACCTCGAGCACCTGTTCTCGTCCCTGACGACGATGTTCGAGCACGACCGCTCTGCCGCGCGCGGCGAAATGACCACCCGCAAGCTCATCGCTTTCAGGCACGACAGCGCCCTTGGCAACGCGCCCGCCCATGCGCTGTTCGACAGGGTCAGCGTCAAGCGCGTCGTCGATGGCGAGCGGTATCCGCTCGGCGACCGTCGCCTCGACAATCAGCGGCCGGCGCGCGCCTTTTCCGACTATGAGGTCGCAATCGACCGGGAGGGTCTGCCCGACGGCGTGGAGGTGCTGGAACTGGTGTAGGAGAAGTGGGCGTGGAACCGGCCGCGCCCATTCCCCTGTCGGCGTTGCAGCATGCCGTTTTCTGTCTCAGGCAGGCGGCGCTGATCCATCTGGAGCGCCTGTGGGCCGAAAACCGCTTCACGGCCGAGGGGCAGGTGCTGCACGGGGTCGCCGACCGGCCGGGAGGGCGGCGTGCCCGCGGCGTGCGGCGCGTGCAGGCGCTGCCGCTCGCGAGCCAGCGCCTGGGCGTCGCCGGCATCGCGGACCTGGTCGAGTTCCACGACACCGGCCCCCACGAGACGCCCTATCCGGTCGAGATCAAGCGTGGAAAGGCCAAGCTGCACCGTGCGGACGAGGTTCAACTGTGCGCGCAGGGGCTGTGCCTGGAGGAGATGACCGGCAGGGAAGTGCCGGCGGGCGCGCTCTTCTATGCCGAGCCGAAACGCCGGCTCGAAGTGCCCTTCGACGCCGACCTTCGCGCGCTGACGGAGGCGACCATCGCCGATCTACGCGCCGTTTTCGAAAGCCGGCGCACGCCGGCGGCCGTCTATCGGGCCGACCGCTGCCGGGCCTGTTCCCTGCAGGAGCTCTGTCGGCCGAAACACTGCGCAAAACCCGTTCTGTCCTGGCGGACACGCCAGATCGCCGACCTCCTGCAACCGGAGCCCGGGCCGTGAGAAAGCTGCTCAACACGCTCTATGTGACGACCGAAGGCGCCGCGCTGCGCAAGAACGGGGAGAACCTGGTGGCCGAGGTTGAGGGAACGGAGCGCGCGCGCGTGCCGTTCCACATGCTCGGCTCTGTCGTGACGTTCGGCCCCGTGCTCGTATCCCCAACCCTCATCGGAGCCTGTGCGGCAGCGGGGATCGCCATCGTCCTGCTTGACCGGGTCGGCCGCTTCCAGGCCCGCATTGAAGGCCCGGTCGCGGGCAACGTGTTGCTGCGCCGGGCGCAATACGCGGCGTCCGAGGATCCCGACGAGATCGTGCGCGGCATCGTCATCGGCAAGATCGCAAACCAGCGGAGCGTCCTGCGGCGGCATCTGCGGGACCACGGCGCGGAGACAGACGCGGCGTCGATGGCGGAGCTTGAGCGGGTGTGCGAACGCATGGCGCAGATCCTGGCGCGCCTTGACGCCGGCCTCTCCGGGATCGAGCTGCTGCGCGGAGCAGAGGGCGAGGCAGCGCGGCTCTATTTCTCCGTCTTCGATCAACTTGTTCGTTCGCCGGACGAGCAGATCCGCTTTAAGGGCCGGTCCCGGCGTCCACCGCTCGATCCGGTGAACGCGCTGCTGTCATTCCTGTACACGCTGCTGACACACGATTGCCGCGCCGCGGCGGAAAGCGTCGGTCTCGACCCGGCGGTGGGTTTCCTGCACCGCGACCGTCCCGGACGTCCCAGCCTTGCGCTCGATCTCATGGAAGAGTTGCGGCCGGTTCTCGCCGATCGTCTGGCGCTGTCGCTGCTCAACCGCCGCCAGTTGCGCGCCCGAGACTTCGAGCAGCGCGACGGTGGCGCTGTCTGGCTGACGGAAGAGGGCCGCAAGACGGTTCTTGCCGCCTGGCAGGAGCGCAAGCGCGACGAACGGCTGCACCCCTTCATCGAGGAAAAGGCTCCGCTTGGCCTTGTTCCCTATCTGCAGGCCCAGCTTCTATCCCGCCACCTTCGCGGCGATCTGGAGGCCTACCCACCCTGGTTCTGGAAATAGGAGAGATACATGCTGGTTCTGGTCACCTATGATGTGAGCACGACAAGTGCCGGCGGCGCCGGCCGGCTTCGGCGTGTGGCCAAGGCCTGTCGTGATCACGGCCAGCGGGTGCAGTATTCCGTGTTCGAGATCGAAGTCGACCCTGCCCGCTGGACAAGGCTGAAGGCGCGACTGGAAGAGATCATCGATACGCAAACGGACAGTCTGCGGTACTATCATCTGGGGTCCAATTGGCAGCGCCGGGTGGAACATGTCGGAGCCAAGCCCGCCGCGGACCTGAACGGCACCCTGATCGTCTAGCGCCGTGACAAGCCCTGGTGCGAACCGCAAGCGTGTCGCAAAACCCCGGGAGGTTCGCACTTCGGCCAGATCTTTGAAATATCTGACCAATTCCTTATCGACCACACTCCGCAGCACGTCGGCGGCCTCCGAAGCCGGGAGGTTCGCGAATCCACCTCTGTTTTCTCAGGAAAACGAGTGTGTTACGACACCCCCGGTCGCTCCCTTCGCGGGAGCGTGGATCGAAACCCCCACGCCGCGCCTGTTTGCTCGAAGACGGTAGGTCGCTCCCTTCGCGGGAGCGTGGATCGAAACCCGCCGCCAAAAGCTACGGGGGCGTAGGTCCCCTTGTCGCTCCCTTCGCGGGAGCGTGGATCGAAACTCAGGGGCGGTATATCGGAGAATTGGAAGGAGCCGTCGCTCCCTTCGCGGGAGCGTGGATCGAAACCAATCGCAGGTGCCGCGTTTGTAGGAGGCGAAAAGTCGCTCCCTTCGCGGGAGCGTGGATCGAAACTCGACGGGAGGTGCGGGCGTCGGCAAGTCGACGCGTCGCTCCTCTCGCCAGAGCGCGGAGCGGCATCGCGTTCCCACACACACGTTGAGCCTGCATCTCGCCTGGTCCGTGCCCGGCCCGGGGCGTGCGCCGGTTGGGGTCCGCCGGCGTTTGCCTGCCGCCCGGAGGATGAGCGGGAAACGCCACGACAACAGGCACTTCCGGCGCGTTCACCTTTCCCGCTTTTCACCTCCTGCCGCTTTGCACCGCGCGCCCGCCTCGTCTACCCTGCAAGGAGTCGGGGCGACGGGTTCGCGCAAAAGGGGAACAGACCGAACATGACGATGTTTCCCATCCTGTCCTTGTCGATGCAGGCGATGGCCCCTTCCGTCCCGCTTTTTGGAAGTTTCTTTCCGTCCTGGCTGATCTGCCTCCTCATCGCGGTGATCCTGACGGTCGCAACACGCGTGGTCTTCGTCATAACCGGCGTCGACGACATCCTCCGCTGGCGCGTGCCGACCTACATGAGCATGACGCTCGCGCTGACGTTCCTGATGTCCCTCATGTTCTTCGGTCGCTGACGAATGAGCCCAACAAAGAGAACACGCCTGGCCATCCTCGCGGGCACCGCGATCAGTCTGGCCATCATCGCAACCGCCGCCACGCTGGCCTATCGGGCGCATGTCTTTGCCGAGGCCAACCCGATGTCGGACGATGCCTCGGTGCTGGCCGAGGTGATCAAGGTCGCGACAGGCGTCGCCGGGCGGATCAAGGCGGTGCGCGTCACCGAGAATGCCTTCGTCCGCAAGGGCGATGTGCTGATCGAGCTGGACGACACCGCCTATCGGCTGGCTGTCGGGCAGACGCGGGCGGATCTCGAGATCGCCCAGGCGGCGGCGAGCGACAAATCGCGCAACATTCGCGCGGAACTGGCCAACGCGGAGGTTGCCGCCGGACAGGTCGAGCGGGCGCGCTCCAACCTGGAACTGGCGTCGCAATCGCTCGAGCGGCTTCTTCCCATGGCCTCCAAGGGATATGTCTCCGCCCAGCAGGTCGACGACGCGCGCACGCTGAAACGCGATGCCGAGGTAAGTCTCAAGGAGGCCTTGCGCCAGCAGGAAGCCGCGGAAGCGCTCGTCGGCGACGAGGTTGGCGCGGAAGCACTCATCGTCGCCCGCCGCGCCGCGCTGGCGATCGCCGAACATGAGCTCGCCGGCACCGTGCTGCGCGCCGCCCATGACGGTCGGGTGGTCGGACTGACGGCCTCGGAAGGGGACTATGTGCTCCCGGCGCAATCGATGTTCACGCTCATCAAGACCGGCGCATGGTACGTCAACGCCAACTACACCGAAACCGTTCTGCCCGGCATCTCCGCCGGTGATTGCGCCACGATCCATGTGCTGGCCGACAGCAGGAGAAAGATAAAGGGCGTCGTGGAAGGCGTCGGCTGGGGAGTAAGCTCCAAGGACCTGGTGAACCTGCCGATCGCGCTTCCGATCGTGCCAAAGTCGCTCGACTGGGTCCGGGTGCAGCAGAGGTTTCCTGTTCGCATCCGCCTCATCGATCCGCCCGCCGACCTGATGAGGGTCGGCGCCTCCGCGGTCTCCACCATCCATCGCAACAATGACGCCTGCTAGTCCTTCGGTTGCGACGCCGCTCGCCCGGATCTGGCGCGACCTTCAGCCGTTTGACGGGAGACTTGCCCTCACCTGGCGCATCGCGCTGCTCTGCGCCCTGGTGACAGGGGTGGCGATGACCTACCGGATCCCGGAAGCCGCGATCAGCTGCTACCTCGTCATCTTCCTGATGAAACCGGATGCGGCCATGAACTGCCTGCTCGGCGTCGGCCTGATCGCCCTCGCCTCGCTGGTCGTGCTGGCGATGATACCGGTGATCAACCTCAGCATCGACAGCCCGCCCGCCCGTCTGGCGATCATCTTCTTCGCCACCTACATCTTCCTGTTCCTCGCCTCGGCGACCCCGCTGGGCGAGCAGGCCGCCATCGTCGGCCTCATCATCGCCTTCATCATGACCCTGGTCACAGACGTGCCCGTCGGCCAGATCGGCGATCAGGGGCTGCTTGCCGCCTGGAAAATGGCCTGCATGCCGATGGCGCTCATGGTGCTTCTCAACCTGGTCGTCGGCACCCCGCCGCATGTGCATGTGCGCCGGCGGATCGTGAACCGGCTGCGCACGGCTGCCGAAGCGCTCGAGACGCCCGGGCATCGCGCCGACCTCGACGACCTTCTCGCCGCCGGCAACGACGCCTCGCTGCAGCAGGTGCTCCTGGCAAGGCTTCTGCACCTCACGCCCCGGCAGCGGACGACCTGGCTCAATGGCGCGGTGGAGACGAGCTACAAGATCCTGCTCGTTGCCGATGCTTCACCGCAGGCGCTGCCGCCGGAGCGGCGGAGTGCGCTCGCCCGCTTGCTTCGCGGTGCAGCCGAACGGATCAGCGCCGGCGAATGGCCCGAGCCCCCGCCCGCCGCATCCGTACACGACGATACGGCGGAAGGGGCGCTCATGGAGGCGCTGTCACGCCTGAGCCGGCCCGACGGCGGCGCCTCGCCCGTTCCAGAGAGCCCCCCTCTCCTTGCGGCCGACGCGTTTTCCTCGCCCCGCCATCAGCGTTACGCCCTGAAGACGTCGGTGGCTGCCGTCATCTGCTATCTCGTCTACACGGCGGCAGGCTGGGACGGCATCCACACCGCGCTCATCACCTGCTATGTCGCTGCGCTCGGCACCACCGGCGAGACCCTTTACAAGCTCACGCTGCGTCTGGTCGGATGTCTCATCGGCGCCGCCATGGGGTGCGCCGCCCTGATCTTCGTGATGCCGAGCCTGACGAGCATCGGCGGGCTCATGGTCCTCGTGTTCGCGGCCGTCATGGTCGCCGCCTGGGTCTCGACCGGCAGCGAGCGCATTTCCTACGCCGGCGTGCAGATCGCCCTGGCGTTCCTGCTGACGACGCTCAACGGCTTCGGCCCCAGCTTCGACTTCTCCCAGGCCGGCGACCGGATCATGGGCATCCTGCTCGGGATCTTCGTGATCTACGTGATCTTCACCCAGTTCTGGCCGGCAAGTGTCGTCGACGGGATCCGCACGCGCCTGCAACAGGCGGCCGCGGCTCTCGCCTCGCTTGCCGCAGCCACACCGGGCGAGCGCCAGGCCGACATCCGCACGGCGGCCGAGATCCAGAAGACCTTCGGCGAAACGGGAGACCTTCTCGCCATGGCCTTCTTCGAGCCCCGGCGGCAACGCGCCAGCGACGCGGACCTTCGCCACCTCGCCGCCTTGCGCGCGGAACTGAAGAGCCTTTGTCCGCAAGTCCGCTTCGCCCCCGCCCTCGACGACACGCTTCACGCCCGGCTGCACCGCCTCGCCGGGGACCAGTCGGGCGGGACGAGAACACCCTGACGAGCGGGCCCGCCGTGGCCCGACATGCCCCGCCGCCTGCTCCGGCCAGGACCGCCGGTCAGTTCGAGAAAGGACATCGAGACAATGTGTACCTCCCTCACCTATCGCGACGCTTCCGGCAAAGTCTATTTCGGCCGGACACTCGAACTGACCATGGACCTCCCCTACCAGGTGGTCTACTTCCCCGCCGGGGTCGCCTATTCCTCCCATATCGAGGGGCACCCGGCGCTGGAGTATACCGGCAGCCACGGCGTGCTGGCGGTGACAATGCCGGGCCGGCTGCCGAGCGCCGAGGCTCCCCTCGGCTTCGCCGACTTCAAGGTCCTGGAAGGAATGAACGACAAGGGCCTGACCTTCAGCCTGCTTTCCTATCCGGCTGCAGGCGGGCAGCACCAGGCCGTGGCGGCGACACAGGCCGTGCTTTCGGCCTCCGACCTCGGGACCTGGGCGCTGGGCCAGTTCGCAACCGTCGGCGAGGTCAGGGACGCCATGGCGGCTCAACCCGTTCTGCTCGAGGCGCTGGCGCTGCTCGGCGGGGTCGAGTCCCCGTTCCACTACGTCGTCCATGACGCCGGTGGCGCGTCTCTGGTGATCGAGTTCAACAATGGCGCGATGTCGGTGCACGACAACCCGGTCGGCGTGATGACCAACGGTCCGGAATTCCCCTGGCACCTGAGGAACCTGGACAACTACACGTTCCTCAGCAACGTGGACGCCTCGAGCGCGGTCTTCGGCTCCTACAAGGCGGTCCAGCCGGACTCGGGGATCGCCACCGCAGGCCTGCCCTCCTCCAACACTTCCGTCGGGCGTTTTGTCCGCGCGGCCTATTACGCGCAGTTCACGGAGAAGGCGAAGACGGCGGACATGGCGGTCCTGACGCTGGCCCATGTCATGAACAATTTCGACCGGCCGCGCGGCGCCACGATCGACTACCCGGGCAAGGAAGGCGGGCATCTGGAAGTGGCGGGGCTTTCGCATCCCGGCGACGAGGCCTACGCCACGGAATACACCTGCTGGACGAACCTCTCCGACCTCGACCGCAAGCGGTTCTACCTGCGCACGTACAAAAGCCTGAACTACGCGAGCTTCAACCTCGACGATCTCGCGGACGGGCCCGGCGTCTGCGTCCTTCCCGTCAGCCATCTCGACGGCCTGAGCGGCGACGCGACCGAGACGCTGAAGCAGGCCGCCGCATCGTAAGGCAGCGGACGCGGGAGACGTCCCGCGTCCATCCTTGAGCCCGGCGCTCCGTCCGGGCATCCGCGGGGACCTGACGGCGGCCAGGTCCCCGCAGCAGTTGCGGGAATGTCTCCATGGAGCTCGGCGGACCGAAGCCCTTCGTCACGATACGCAGCGTCCTGCGGAACGGTCACAGGATTGTCCTGCGTGCCCGCCAGTACCGCAAAGGCCTGCAGCGCCATCCCGACCAACGGGAAGTCCCGTTCTGGCACCGGCCGGCCTACAACTGGTGGAACGGCCTTCTCTTCGCCGTCGGGTCGCTGCATTTCGTCATCGCCAGCCTGTTGTCGCTGGTGCCCGGCCCGCTCACCGCCTGGCAGATCGCGGTGATCTTCTTCGTCGGATCGATCTTCTTCACGACAGCCGGCTTCATGCAGAACTTCCAGGCGGCCAATGCCACGGAGCTGACTGACGCACCCTCCGCCTTCGTGCCCGCCAGAAGATGGCGGCTGATCGGCTGGAGCCCGTCGAGCCTGGGCTGGCTCAGCACAGTCACACAGTTCGCCGGCACGGTGATGTTCAACTTCAACACGTTCGACGCCATCGACCCGCCCGCGCAATGGTACGTTCAGGACCTGACGATCTGGCTGCCGGGCATGATCGGCTCGGCGCTGTTCCTGGTCTCGGGCTATTTCGCCTACATGGAGGCCGGCCACGCCTACTGGTCGTGGAAGCCGGCAAGCCTCGACTGGCAGATCGTCTTCGCAAACCTGCTCGGCTGCGTCTTCTTCATGACGGCTGGCGTCCTGGCCTATGTCCCCAGAGGCGACGAGCCGTCCTGGATCGCCTTCGTCGCCAATCTGCACCTGTGCCTCGGCGCGACCGGTTTCCTGATTGGCGCGGTCCTGATGATGCGGGAAAGCAAGCAAGGCGAACCGCTGCCGGCCTGAGCCGGAGGCGGCCGGATCGCTGGCCTATCGCAGCGCTTCCGAGGGCGCGGCACTCGACGTCATGTTGCCCAGCGTGAAAGCCAGGGTCGACGCCGCGATGAGCGCGGCCGCGTGAGCGTCCGCCTGGGATTGCCTCGCGTCAAGAAGGCCGCTCTCGGCGGTCGTGACATCCGTCAGCGTGCCGAGGCCGTTCTGATACGCCTCGAAGGCCGCGTCGTAGGTCACGCTTGCCGCGCGACGCAACTCGCTCGCCGCCTCGTAGGATGCCAGCGCCGAGCTCACCGCGTTCGATGTGACCAGGATCTCGCGCACTGCGGCGTCGCGGGTCTGCCGGTGAAGCGCGACGGCCGCGGCGGTGGCGGAGGCGGCCTGGCGTTGCCTGTTCGCCCGGATCTGGCCGTCGAAGATCGGGATGCTCGCTCCGACCATGACGCCGCTCGTCGTGCCCTGCAGGCCAACCCCGGGAAGAGCCCCGGACTGCACCCTGCCGCGATTGGAGGCGGCGACGGCACCGAGATAGACCTTGGGCAGGAACGCCGCCGCGGCGGCCCGCTCGTTCGCCTCGCTCGCCTTGACGGCGGCGTAGCTGGCAAGTACGTCCGGGCGGCGCGACAGCGCCTGCTGGATCACCTTGTCGGCGGGAACGGCGCGCGCCTTTGGCAGGCGGCGCCCGGCCGATGTCGCAACGCGCACCTTCGCCTTGGGGTCGAGCCCGACCGCGCCGGTCAGGTCCTGATAGGCGTCGTCGACGCCGTCGCGCGCCTGTACCAGCCGGAAATTGGATTGCGCCACCAGTTGCTTCGCCTGCGCGACCTCGATGCTCGTGCCGATGCCGTTGGAAAACCGCGCTTGCGCCGCCGCCAGGACCTTCCCGCTGTTGGCGCGCGTCTGCTCGGCGATTGCAGTCTTCTGCCGGGCGACACCGTAGAGATAATAGGCGCGCGTGATGTTGTGGATCAGCAGCTGATGCGATCCGTTGAACGAAACATTGGCCGCGTAGGCCGTTTGCTTGGAGGCCTCCAGCAGGGCCTGGCGTTCACCGAAATCGAAGAGCAGCCATTGCAGGGCGATATTCGGGGTGACGCCGCTGGCCTTCGTGGACACGTAGTCGGTGCCGCCCTTGAGATCCGGCAGGGGCGTCACGACGTCCTGATATCCCGCGATTACATTGGCGGAAATCATCGGCAGGAACGTGCCCTCGGCTATCCCCACGGCGGCGGCGGCCTGACGGGCCTGCTCCCAGGCAACGCGGGTGGACGGGTGCGAGCGTTGGCCGAGGTCGATCAGTTCGGCAAGGTCATAGGTCTTGCCCGACAGCACCTGGACGGGGGACCGCGACGCCTCTGTCAGCGCCGCGTCGCCAATCGCGCCCTGCACGCCAAAGCCGCCGCCTTGACCGCCTGGGTCCCAGGGCCTGTCCGGCGCGGAGGACGTCAGCCCCGACGGATCGGCGATGCAGCCCGCCAGCCCCATGCAAACCCCGAAGGCCGCCGCTCTCTTAGCGTGTCTCGGTCTCATTCAATCCACCACATACGGGCACATGGCCGGTTGGCCAAACGCGATGCCAGCCGGCAGGATCGCAAACCGACGGCTTCGATGAAAGGCCTCGCCCTCACTTTCCTGTTGCTCACCTGGATCATGGCACGCAACGTGTCCTGCGGGCGCGACCCTGACCGGCTCGCCCCCCCCCTTTGGCAATGGCATGGTGCGAACCGCAAGCGTGTCGTGAAACCCCGTGGGTTTCGCACTTCCCCTAACCCCTTGAAGTATCGTATGAATCCCTCGCCGACCGTCCCCGTGAGGGCTCCGGCGAACAGCAAGACCACGAGGTTCGCACAACCGCCTTTGTTTTCTCAGGAAAACGAGTGTGTTACGACACCCCCAGTCGCTCCCTTCGCGGGAGCGTGGATCGAAACGCGTGTAATACCGTCAAAAATAACTATGCCGACTTGTCGCTCCCTTCGCGGGAGCGCGGATCGAAACTCGTCGCCACGCAGCAGCCGGCGTGCCTGCGTGGTCGCTCCCTTCGCGGGAGCGTGGATACCCCCGAAGTGAGTCAGTGCGGGCGCACCGGAGTGCCCGCACTGACTGCCAGGAGGCGATGGGCGACGCCAGCCGAAGGTTCCACGCAGTCGTTTCAGGCAGGCCGACAACCGCTGCCAGCCAGAAAAATCATGCTCTGCAAAAACAAGAAGACCGGGAGAAAAATGGTGGGCGGTGAGAGACTCGAACTCCCGACATCCTCGGTGTAAACGAGGCGCTCTACCAACTGAGCTAACCGCCCGACGGGCCGAAGGGCCCTGCAGGGAGTGCTGTCGCATCCCTCCCGAGGACTATGGGGAAACTCCCCTCTCCCCGGCGTTTCGGAAACGACCGCATCTTGCCGCGAACCGCGCATTCGCGCGTGCGGCTCGAGCCTTTTAAGCCGCGCCGCCTCGAAGATCAACTGCCGCGCGGGGCGAAATCCAACGTCGGGGCGATGGTCCGGCGCGGTCGCCAGCAAACAGAGCGAAAACCGTGCAGAAGGCGCCATGTGTCCCCGCAGTGAACCGGGATGTCTCTTGCACGCAGCAGACGCAAAACGGCCCCGCAGGGGCTCCTGCAGGGCCGTTCGCATAGTCCGGAAGGGGTCCGCCTATCAGGCGTTGACCGCGTCCTTGAGGCCCTTGCCGGCCTTGAACTTCGGCGTCTTGGACGCCGGGATCTGGATCGTCTCACCCGTGCGCGGGTTGCGTCCCTCGGAAGCGGCGCGCTCGGAGACCGAGAAGTTGCCAAAACCGATGATGCGGACTTCGCCGCCGCTCTTCAGCGTGCCGGTGATCGCGTCCAGCGAAGCATCGACCGCCTCTCCGGCCTGCGCCTTGGTGAGGCCCGTCTTGTCTGCGACAGCGGCGATCAGATCGTTTTTGTTCATGGCAGTCCCTTTCCTGGAAACAGAAAGCCCTAGATTCGAAACAGGCTTCGGGGAGGGACACTCTTGCGATTTCGCGCCCAAGGCAAGACGAAAAGCGCAGAAATCCGCGATTTCTCCGGCTTTTTGCATGACAAAGGGGGGCTGACTTTCGCCAGCCCCCCTTTTTTGTGCAAAACCGTTGGATCAATGGGCCACGGGCTTGGACTGGCCATCATTCTGAATGACGGCCTTGGCGGCAGCTTCCGCAGCGGCTTCGTCCCATTCGATGCGTTCCGGCAGGCGCACGAGCGCCGTCTTGAGCACGTCCTCCATCCGCGAAACCGGGATGATTTCGAGGCCGTTCTTGACGTTGTCCGGGATCTCGGCGAGGTCCTTGGCATTGTCCTGCGGGATCATCACCGTGGTGATGCCACCGCGCAGAGCCGCCAGCAACTTCTCCTTCAGACCGCCGATCGGCAGGATCCGCCCGCGCAGGGTGATCTCGCCGGTCATGGCCACATGCCGGCGCACCGGAATGCCCGTCATGACCGAAATCACCGCAGTCGCCATGGCGATGCCTGCGGACGGACCATCCTTCGGCGTCGCCCCTTCGGGAACATGGACGTGGATGTCCCGGTTCTCGAAGCGCGGCGGCTCGATGCCGAAGTCGACCGCCCGCGAACGCACGTAGGACGCGGCCGCGGAAATGGACTCCTTCATCACCTCGCGAAGGTTGCCGGTCACGGTCATCTTGCCCTTGCCCGGCATCATCACGCCCTCGATGGTGAGCAACTCGCCCCCCACCTCGGTCCAGGCCAGACCGGTGACCACACCGACCTGATCCTCAAGCTCCGCCTCGCCGTAGCGGTAGCGCGGCACGCCCAGGAACTCCTCGACCCCGTCCTCGTCGACCTTGATGGTCGTCTTGTCGGACATGAGGATCTCCTTGACCGCCTTTCTCGCCAGCGTGGCCAGCTCGCGCTCCAGGTTACGCACACCCGCCTCGCGGGTATAACGGCGGATCAGCTTGCGCAGAGCCGCGTCGTCGACCTCGAACTCGCCGTCGCGCAGGCCGTGGTCCTTCACCGCCTTGGGCAGAAGGTGCCGGCGCGAGATCTCGACCTTCTCATCCTCGGTGTAGCCGGCAATGCGGATGATCTCCATCCGGTCCATCAGCGGCGCGGGGATGTTGAGCGTGTTCGCCGTGGTCACGAACATCACGTCCGACAGGTCGTATTCGACCTCCAGATAGTGGTCCATGAAGGACGAATTCTGCTCCGGATCGAGCACCTCGAGCAGGGCCGAGGACGGGTCGCCGCGGAAATCCATGCCCATCTTGTCGATCTCGTCGAGCAGGAAGAGCGGGTTGGACTTCTTCGCCTTCTTCATCGACTGGATGACCTTGCCGGGCATCGAGCCGATGTAGGTGCGCCGGTGCCCGCGGATCTCCGCCTCGTCGCGCACGCCGCCCAGCGACATGCGCACGAACTCGCGGCCCGTGGACTTGGCAAGCGACTTGCCGAGCGAGGTCTTGCCGACGCCCGGAGGGCCGACGAGGCACAGGATCGGGCCCTTCAGCTTGTTCGCCCGCTTCTGCACGGCCAGATACTCGACGATGCGCTCCTTGACCTTCTCCAGGCCATAGTGATCCGCATCGAGGACCTGCTGGGCATGCTCCAGGTCATGCTTGACCTTGCCCTTCTTGCCCCAGGGAATGCCGAGCAGCCAGTCCAGGTAGTTGCGCACGACCGTGGCTTCGGCCGACATCGGGCTCATCTGCTTGAGCTTCCTGAGCTCCGCCGTGGCCTTCTCGCGCGCTTCCTTGGAAAGCTTGGTCTTGGCGATCCGCTCCTCAAGCTCGGCGACCTCGTCGCGGCCTTCCTCGCCGTCGCCGAGTTCCTTCTGGATCGCCTTCATCTGCTCGTTGAGATAGTACTCGCGCTGGGTCTTCTCCATCTGGCGCTTGACGCGCGAGCGGATGCGCTTTTCCACCTGCAGGACGGAAATCTCGCTCTCCATCAGGCCCAGCACCCGCTCCAGACGCCCGGCGACGGAGGTGATCGCCAGGATCTCCTGCTTCTCCGGGATCTTCACGGCAAGATGCGAGGCGATGGTGTCGGCAAGCTTCGAGGCATCCTCGATCTGACCGACGGCGCCGAGCACCTCCGGCGAGACCTTCTTGTTGAGCTTGACGTAGTTCTCGAATTCCGAAACCACGGAACGCGACAGCGCCTCGGCCTCGACCGTGTCACCCTCCTCCTCGGGAAGGATCTCGGCATGAGCCTCGAACAGGTCGCTGCGCTCGGTGAAGGACGTGATGCGCGCGCGCGATCCGCCCTCGACCAGCACCTTCACGGTGTTGTCGGGCAGCTTCAGCAGCTGCAGGACAGTCGCCAGCGTGCCGACCTCATAGATGTCGTCGGTGTCGGGCTCGTCGTCGGAGGCGTTCTTCTGCGTGGCAAGCAGGATCTGCTTGTCTGCGCCGAGCACCTCCTCAAGCGCGCGGATGGACTTCTCGCGGCCGACGAAGAGCGGCACGATCATGTGCGGGAAGACGACGATATCGCGCAAGGGCAATACGGGATAGAGAGTTCCCTCGCCCTCGGGCTGCGCGTCGAAATCAGTCATGGGCTGTCCTTTCCTTGCGAACCCGCCGCCCCGGTGAGTGGCAGACACGGACGGGCGCATTGGCGGCAACGGTGACGGACGGGAGAACTTATCCCCCGCGTCAGGCCGACGACCGACGCCCCGTTTCCTGGGCACGGCGACCGTCGCCCCGCTTGCCTCTTGTGACAATAGGTGGAGACCGCCACCGCTGGTGTCAAGGCACGCCGGCAACCGCTTGCCCGCAGTCCCCGAAGACTACGCCCAATCCGGCCTGATTCGCCTAAAAATGCACCGCCCGCACCAAGCAAATGGTGGAAATCCTCGCGCCGCGGGTCGGTTTACCGTTGCCGGCAAGCCATTGCGTCAAGACGGCGCATTCCGCTGCGTCCGCCGCTCCACCCCGGCACGCCGCCCATAAACGCGAAACGGCCCCGGACGGAAACCGTCCGGGGCCGAATGGCCTTTGCCTGTCGGGCAACACTGGCTGCCCGTCGTACAAGGAATGCTCAGGCGCTCGTTGCCGAAGTTTCCGCGCGGTCCTCGTAGATGTAGAGCGGACGCGCCTCGCCGGTCACGACCTCGGCAGAAATCACCACTTCCTTGACCTCCTTGAGGCCGGGAAGCTCGTACATCGTGTCGAGCAGGATCGCTTCCAGGATCGAGCGCAGGCCACGGGCACCGGTCTTGCGCTCGATGGCCTTGCGGGCGATCGCCTTGAGCGCCTCCTCATGGAAGGTCAGCTCGACGCTCTCCATCTCGAACAGACGCTGGTACTGCTTCACGAGCGCGTTCTTCGGCTCGGTCAGGATCTGCACCAGCGCGTCCTCGTCGAGGTCGACGAGCGTGGCGATCACCGGCAAACGTCCGACGAACTCGGGGATCAGGCCGAACTTCAGCAGATCCTCAGGCTCCAGCGACAAGAACAGCTCGCCCGTGCGCCGATCCTCCGGCGCCTCGACAACCGCCTTGAAGCCGATCGACGTCTTGCGGCCGCGCTCGGAGATGATCTTCTCCAGCCCCGCGAAGGCGCCGCCACAGATGAACAGGATGTTCGTCGTGTCGACCTGCAGGAACTCCTGCTGCGGATGCTTACGCCCGCCCTGCGGCGGAACGCTGGCGACCGTGCCTTCCATGATCTTCAGCAGGGCCTGCTGAACGCCCTCGCCCGATACATCGCGCGTGATCGACGGGTTGTCGGCCTTGCGGCTGATCTTGTCGACCTCATCGATGTAGACGATGCCGCGCTGCGCCCGCTCGACGTTGTAGTCGGCCGACTGCAGCAGCTTGAGGATGATGTTCTCGACATCCTCGCCTACATAACCGGCCTCGGTCAGAGTGGTCGCGTCGGCCATGGTGAAGGGCACATCGAGAATGCGCGCCAGCGTCTGGGCAAGCAGCGTCTTGCCGCAGCCGGTCGGGCCGACGAGCAGGATGTTCGACTTCGCCAGCTCCACGTCATTGCTCTTCGAGGCGTGGTTCAACCGCTTGTAGTGGTTGTGTACCGCGACCGACAGAACCTTCTTGGCAGCGCCCTGGCCAATCACGTAGTCGTCAAGAACGGCCCGAATTTCCTGCGGCGTCGGAATGCCGTCGCGCGACTTCACCAGCGAGGACTTGTTCTCCTCGCGGATGATGTCCATGCACAGCTCGACGCACTCGTCGCAGATAAAGACGGTCGGGCCGGCGATCAACTTCCGCACTTCGTGCTGGCTTTTGCCGCAAAAAGAGCAGTACAGCGTGTTTTTCGAATCGCCGCCGCTGGCCTTGGTCATCAGGTTATCCCCGCGTGGTTCGGAAGTGCAGAAGCCTTCCGGTCTGTCTTTTCAAGAAGAAAGCCGCAGCGTTCCCCTTCGGTCCGGGCGCCGGGCAGACAGGTCTCCCCCGACTGCCCAGTAAATGTCACCATGCTTCCACCGCAAAAATCAATATAGGTTTAAGGCAGCGGCATGGCGCCGGTCATCACATGTTGTCGACCCGAGGTCGAAACAGGCATGGCCGGCGATTTTTTTACTTCGACTTGTCGCTGTTAGCGAAGCCGGAACGATCGGCGATCACCTCATCGATAAGCCCGAACTCCTTGGCCCGCTCGGCGGTCATGAAGTTGTCGCGCTCCAGCGCCGCCTCGACCTGATCCAGCGTCTGGCCAGTGTGGTGCACGTAGATATCGTTCAGCCGCTTCTTCAGCTTCAGGATCTCCTGAGCGTGCAGCATGATGTCCGCCGCCTGACCGCGGAACCCGCCCGAGGGCTGGTGAACCATGACACGCGCGTTCGGCAGAGCGAACCGGCTCCCCTTGGCGCCAGCCGCCAGCAGCAACGAGCCCATCGAGGCCGCCTGGCCGATGCACAGCGTCGCGACTTCCGGCCGGATGAACTGCATCGTATCGTAGATCGCAAGACCGGACGTGACCAGTCCGCCGGGCGAATTGATGTAGAGCGAGATCTCCTTGGCGGGGTTTTCCGCCTCGAGATAGAGCAACTGGGCGCAAATCAGCGTCGCCAGGTGGTCCTCGATCGGGCCTGTCAGGAAGATGATGCGTTCCTTGAGGAGCCGCGAGTAAATGTCATAAGCGCGTTCCCCACGGTTCGTCTGCTCGACGACCATCGGAACGAGGGAATTGACGGCGAAATCGACTGGATCCTTCATGCCTCGTCCATGCTTTGGAGGATCGTCCTCCGATTGCGGGTCCGGACGGTATCGCGTCCAGTCGGCTGCGTGATCGGAAGTGGACGGTCTCTGTCTGGGTCTCTGAGTCGAAAAAAGCGACACCCATTCATAAGGGATGTCGCCTCTTTCCGAAAGATAGGCACATGGCCGCGTCGAACAAGGGGGAAAAGCGGGCGAGGGTTAAGGGTGTGTTCGCACCCTGCCCCGCCCACGGCATTCCCGAACGATGCGGCCTCAGACGGCCGCGCCGTCCTCCTCGTCCTCTGCCATCAGCTCTTCCTTGGTCACCGACTTGTCGGTCACCTTGGCGAGCTCGAGGATGTAGTCGACGACCTTCTCCTCGTAGATCGGAGCCTGGAGGCTGGCCAGCGCGTTCGGGTTGTTGCGGTAGAAGTCGAAGACTTCCTTTTCCTGACCCGGGAACTGACGGATGCGCTCGTAGAGGGCCTTCTGGACCTCGTCGTCGGTGACCTTGATCTCGTTCTTCTCGCCGACCTCGGACAGCACCAGCCCCAGACGCACGCGGCGCTCGGCGATCTTGCGGTACTCCGCGCGCGCCTCGTCCTCGTTCGTCTCCTCGTCGGCGAACGTCTTGCCGGCGTTGGCGAGATCCTGCTCGACCTGGCGCCACACGCCATCGAACTCGGAGTCGACCAGACGTGCCGGCAGATCGAACTGGTAGACCTCGTCCAGCTTGTCGAGAAGCTGGCGCTTGACCTTCTGACGCGTCATCGCGCCGAACCGGCTCTCGATCTGACCGCGAACGATCTCCTTGAGCTTGTCGAGTCCCTCGAGGCCGAGCCCCTTGGCGAACTCGTCATCGATCGTCACCGCGCCCGCAGACTGGACTTCCTTGATGACGATGTCGAAGGTCACCGGCTTGCCGGCCAGATGCTTCGCCGGATAGTCCTCGGGGAACGAAACCTCGACGACCTTCTCGTCGCCGGCCTTGAGACCGACGAGCTGCTCCTCGAAGCCGGGAATGAACGACTTCGAGCCGATCACCAGCTGGCCGTCCTCGTCGGCACCACCCTCGAAGGGCTCGCCGTCGAGCTTGCCGAGATAGCTCATGAGGACGCGATCGCCCTCCTCGACAGCGCCGTCCTTGGCTTCGAACGGCTTGTTGTTGTCGGCAATCTGCTGGATCTGCTCGTCAACTTCAGCGTCCGCGATCTCAACGACCGGGCGCTCGATCTCGATCGACTTGAAGTCGACGATCTCGAACTCCGGCAGCAGATCGTAGCTCATGGTGAAGGCCAGATCGGCCGCGCCGTCGAGAATGCGCTCGGCATCACCCTCCGCCAGGTCGATCTCGGGCTGCAGCGCCGGCTTCTCGTTCCGCTCCTCGACCACCTTTCGGGTGGTTTCGTTGAGCATCTCGTTGAGGATCTCGGCGGTCGCCTGGCGACCGTAGAGGCGCTTCAAATGCGCCGCCGGCACCTTGCCGGGTCGGAAGCCCTTGATGTTCACCTTATGCTTGAGGTCATCAAGATAGGTGTCGAGGCGGTTGGCAAGCTCAGACGCCGGAATGACGACTTTCAGTTCGCGTTTCAGCCCCTCGGCCAGCGTTTCGGTTACCTGCATGGTCGTGTGCTTCGTCCTAGATCGAGAACGTCTTTCCGACAGCTCGTGTGAATAGGGTATCCGCTCAAAAAAGCGATTGCCTGGGCCGCTCTGTGGGCCTGTCCGGATGTGGTGCGGGCGGAGGGACTTGAACCCCCACGGCGTGCGCCACCAGAACCTAAATCTGGCGTGTCTACCAGTTCCACCACGCCCGCGACATGCGAAGGCGCCCAAAGCCAAGGCGCGGCTTCTATAGCACCCCGCATGACGCGGTCAAAGGAAAATCCGGTTAGAAAACCATCGTAAAATCGCATTCCCGGCCTCTTCGCGCGCGTTCAGGCTCACTGTTTCCGCCCGCCCTCGCCTCCCGTTTCGGCGAGCATGGTTTCGATAGCCGACTTCAGCGCGGCCGGCAGGTCTTCCGAGGTCAGCGCCACACCGCAGGTTCGCCCCGCCTCGCCGTGCAGCCACACACCCATCGCGGCCGCCTCGAAAGCCGCCATCCCCTGCGCGCCCAGTCCGGCGATCGTCCCCGCCAGCACGTCGCCGGACCCGGCCGTGGCGAGCCAGGCTGGCGCATTGGCGTTGATCGCCGCGCGCCGGTCGGGCGCGGCAATGACGGTGTCCGCCCCCTTGAGCACGACGACCGCGCCGCTGCGCCGCGCTGCCGCGCGCGCCTTTTCCACCTTGGAAAGGTCGGAGGCGGCCGCCAGATCGGGGAAGAGCCTGGCAAACTCCCCCGCATGCGGCGTCATCGCCACCCGCGCCCGCCGCTCCTTGATCGCCGCGAAAAGCTGCTCCGGCATTTCCACGAAGGAGGTCAGGGCGTCCGCATCCAGCACGACGAGACCGCCACGCGCGCCCACCGTGCCGAGCATCGCCCGCACGGAATCGGCGGTCGCAGGCCCGACGCCGGCACCGGGTCCGGCAAGCACCGAGACGATGCGCGGATCGCCCAGGAACTCCGCCAGCGCCGCAGCGTCGCGCACGGAGCGCAACATCACGGCGGTCAGATGCGCGGCGTTGACCAAGGCCGCCGAGGGCGGCGTCGCCACCGTGACCAGCCCCGCCCCGCTCCGCAGCGCGGCAGCTGCCGCAAGCCGCGCCGCGCCCGTCGCCAGCGCCGGACCGGAAAGCACCACCGCGTGGCCGCGGGTAAACTTGTGCCCCTCGGCGCCGGGAACCCGGTAGGCCTCGGACCACAATGCCGGCGCATTGCGATAGAGGCAGGGTGTCCCTTCTCCCTCGCCGCCGATGCGCGAGAGCACGCTGGCGGCAATGCCGATGTCCGCGATTTCAAGCTTCCCCGAAAGCGTGCGGCCCGGCATCAGCAGATGCCCTGGCTTGGCGCGAAAGAAGCTGACCGTGCGTGCCGCCCGGATCGCCACCCCTTCCTCGCCCCCGGTCACCTGCCCGCTTGCACCGCTGACGCCGGAGGGCAGGTCCACCGACAGCACCGGAACGCCGGACGCATTGACCGCCTCGACGGCCTCCCGCACCGCGCCCGAAAGCGGCCGGTCGAGCCCCGCACCGAACAGCGCGTCGATCACGAGAGCCGCCGCCTGTAGGACGTCGCGCGGCGGCGCGCCCGTTGCCGGCTCCGCCGCGACACCCGCCGTCTCCATGTCGGCAAGCGCAAGCGCCGCATCCCCGCCGATCCGGTCGGCATCGCCGTAAAGCAGGACACGCACCCGGTTTCCACGCTGGCGCAACAGGCGCGCGGCGACAAACCCGTCACCGCCATTGTTGCCGGGCCCCGCGAGAACCAGAACCGCGGCCCCCGGCCCGGCCATCCGGCAGGCGACGTCGGCAACCGCACGTCCGGCCGTCTTCATGAGTTCGAGACCCAAAACACCACCGGCGATCGTCAGGCGGTCGGCCTCACCCATTTCCGTCGGCGTCAGCAGTTCGATCATGCAGTGTCTCCAGGACGGCCGGCCAGGACCACGGCCTGCGGCTCGGAAAGTTCGACCAGGTTGCCGTCGGGATCGCGGATGTAGACAGACCTCAGCGGCGAGTTGGCGCCCGTGCGCGTCGCCGGCCCCTCGACGATGGGAACCTCCGCGTCCGACAGCCTGTCGAGCACGTCCTGAAGCGAGGCGACCAGAAAGCACAGGTCGGCGGAGCCCGGGGTCGGACGCCCCGCCGCCGGCAGGACCTCGGCCCCGGCGCTGTGCAGATTGATCTTCTGATCGCCGAACCTCAGGGCGCGTCGCCCGCCACCGAAGACCACCTCCTCCATGCCGAGGAGAGAGCCGTAGAAGGCAACGGTCGCGTCGATGTCGGCAACCGTCAGCACAAGGTGATCAATCGAAAGGATCTTCATGGCAGTCTCGCCTCCCCGGCCAGCACCCGTGTCGACCCGGTTCCAGCCACTTTCGGCCGAACGGGCAGGAAGTCGCGCCGCCACTCGGGAGACACCGCTTCGGTTCCTTGCCACGATTGCGCAGCCCGCCCCCCACCGCAAGCCGCGTGCGCCCTGCGGGCCTTGTTCGCGTGGTCGACTGCCCACGATTCGTGCCGTATTTATAGGCGGAATGCCTACAAAATTTGCATACCATTCCACCCGATCCGTGATCCCTTTGGTCAGGCAGGCGGAAAATGCCCTATTTGCAGGCTGTTTTTTCGGCAGGCACGGTTGGCACGCCGCGTGCTACTGAACGGATAACGCTGATCTTCACCGGTCGGCGCAACGAAACTGAACGAGGCGAAGTGGCGGAGGCGATGAAAAAGATCGAGGCAATTATCAAGCCCTTCAAGCTCGACGAGGTCAAAGAGGCCCTCCAGGAAGTCGGTCTGCAGGGCATTACCGTGACCGAGGCCAAGGGCTTCGGCCGGCAGAAGGGCCACACCGAGCTCTATCGCGGAGCCGAGTATGTGGTCGACTTTCTGCCGAAGGTGAAAGTCGAGATCGTCCTCCCCGACGAGCTCGTCGACAAGGCCGTCGAGGCCATTCGCAATGCCGCCCAGACAGGGCGCATCGGTGACGGCAAGATCTTTGTGTCCACCGTCGAGGAAGCCGTGCGCATCCGCACCGGCGAGACCGGCAACGACGCGATCTGACCAACCGTTTCAATCGCGGAGACGACCGGAAGCCGGCGCTCCGCTCTTGCCAACCCATAGAACACTCCGTGATACAGGGAAGCTATAGATGACGACTCCCAGCGAAATCCTGAAGGACATCAAGGACAAGGACATCAAGTTCGTCGACCTGCGGTTCACCGATCCGCGCGGCAAGATGCAGCACGTCACGATGGACGCCAGCCTTGTCGACGAAGACATGTTCGCAGAGGGTGTTGCGTTCGACGGCTCGTCGATCGCCGGCTGGAAGGCCATCAACGAGTCCGACATGATGCTCGTGCTCGACCCCGAGACCGTCCACGTCGACCCGTTCTTCGCCCAGTCGACCATCGCCATCATGTGCGACGTCGTCGACCCGGTCTCCGGCGAAGCCTACAGCCGCGACCCGCGCACCACGGCCAAGAAGGCCGAGGCCTACGTCAAGTCGCTCGGTATCGGCGACACCGTCTTCGTCGGCCCGGAAGCCGAATTCTTCATCTTCGACGACGTGCGCTTTGCGACCGAACCGTACAACACCGGCTTCAAGATCGACAGCGGCGAGCTGCCGTCGAACATGGACACCGAGTACGAGATGGGCAACATGGGCCACCGTCCGCGCACGAAGGGCGGCTACTTCCCGGTTCCCCCGATCGACAGCGCCCAGGACATGCGCTCCGAGATGCTGACGGTCCTCACCGAGATGGGCGTCACCGTCGAGAAGCATCACCACGAGGTGGCTGCCGCTCAGCATGAGCTCGGCATCATGTTCGACACGATGACCCGCAACGCCGACAAGATGCAGATCTACAAGTACGTCGTGCATCAGGTCGCCCATGCCTATGGCAAGACGGCCACCTTCATGCCGAAGCCGATCTTCGGTGACAACGGCACGGGCATGCACGTCCACCAGTCGATCTGGAAGGACGGCAAGCCGGTCTTCGCCGGCAACCAGTACGCGGATCTCTCCGAGACCTGCCTCTACTACATCGGCGGCATCCTGAAGCACGCCAAGGCGCTCAACGCCTTCACCAACCCGTCGACCAACTCCTACAAGCGTCTGGTCCCGGGCTACGAGGCTCCGGTTCTTCTGGCCTACTCCTCGCGCAACCGTTCGGCCTCCTGCCGTATCCCGTTCGCGACCTCGCCGAAGGCCAAGCGCGTCGAGGTCCGCTTCCCGGATCCGTCCGCGAACCCGTACCTGTGCTTCGCCGCCATGCTGATGGCCGGCCTCGACGGCATCAAGAACAAGATCCATCCCGGCGACGCGATGGACAAGAACCTCTACGACCTGCCGCCGGAAGAGCTGAAGGACATCCCGACCGTCTGCGGCTCGCTGCGTGAGGCGCTTGAGTCGCTCGATGCCGACCGCGAGTTCCTGAAGGCCGGTGGCGTCATGGACGACGATCAGATCGATGCCTACATCGAGCTGAAGATGGAAGAGAACATGAAGTACGAGATGACCCCGCATCCGGTCGAGTTCGACCTGTACTACTCGGTCTGATACCGCGCGGAACTCTCCCACTTCGGGACCTTCATGAAGAAAACCCCCGGGCCACCGCCCGGGGGTTTTCGCGTTCAGGGTCCCGGCGCGGCAGTAGCTCTGGCCTTGCGCGCATCGACACGCCTGCCGATGCGCTCCGCCGGAGGCCGCTTGTACCAGCCGACAGGGCGGGCACTATCGGCGGCAGAACTCCGAGAAGGCTTGCAGGAAATCGCTCACCGCAGCACGGTTCGAGGGCATTTCCAGCACACGCGCGATTTCGTCCGGAGACAGCTTCATCAGCTCGAACCTCAAGAACAGGTCCTGCGAAAACCGCTGACTGACGGTCGCCAGAACCAGTCGAAGCTGCGAAAGCATGTCGTCCCCACGATGCGAGGCATGCATCAGTGCAATCGGCTTTTGGACGATTTCTTCCCGAGAAACGAGCCAGTCTATGGCGTTTTTCAAGCCGCCGGGGATTGCCCGGACATACTCGGGGCTCGAAATGAGCACGCCATCGCTTTCACCGACCCTGTCGGCGAAGACCTGTACACTTTCCGGCAGAGGCCCGGCCTCGCTGTCGGGCGAAAAGACCGGCAGGTCCGCAATCGCGGAGAACACCGTTACGTCATGGCCAGGCGGCGCGGTCTGCGCCACGGCTCTCAGCATCGCGGTGTTTGTCGAGTTTGCGCGGGCGCTGCCGGAGATGGCGAGTATTTTCATGGGCACGATCTACTCCACCCCGGAGCCGAGGACAACGACAGCCTCCTGCCGCCAAGACAATCGCTCAAGGCGCGTTTCCTTGCTGCGAAGCACGCCGGCCGAGCCGGGCGGCGGACCGGTTCACACCACTGCAAAGGCGCATCCCGCGACCTTCCGATTGGCGTTTGCAAGCGGAAATCCCAGGCCTTGCCGCTCATGCGAGACAATTGCCGCAACAGCAGGCCGTCGTGCGGAATTCCGCCCCTAACCTGCCCTTGCCCCCCTTGCGCAGCCTCGCATTTCCGGCCATTGATCCGCCATGCTTCAGATCACAGACCTCACCTTCAGAATTGCCGGACGCACCCTGCTCGAGCGGGCGAGCGTCACCCTTCCCTCCGGCGCCAAGACGGGCTTCGTCGGGCGCAACGGCACGGGCAAGTCGACCCTCTTTCGGCTGATCACCGGCGACGCCTCGCCGGAAAGCGGCGAGATCCGCGTCCCCAAGGGCATCCGCATCGGCCAGGTCGCGCAGGAAGCCCCGGGCACGGAGGAAACGCTGCTCGAGGTCGTGCTCGCCGCCGACAAGGAACGCGCCAGCCTGATGGCCGAGGCCGAAACCGCCAGCGACCCGCATCGCATCGCCGAGATCCACATGCGGCTGGCGGATATCGACGCCCATTCGGCCGAGGCGCGCGCCGGACGCATTCTCTCCGGCCTGGGTTTCGACACCGAGGCGCAGAACCGACCCTGCTCCGCCTTTTCCGGCGGCTGGCGGATGCGCGTCGCGCTTGCCGCCGTGCTGTTTTCCGAGCCTGACCTGCTGCTCCTCGACGAGCCGACCAACTACCTCGATCTCGAGGGCACCATGTGGCTGGAGAACTATGTTGCGCGCTATCCGCATCAGGTTGTCCTCATCAGCCATGACCGCGACCTGCTGAACAAGGCCGTCGACAGCATCGTCCACCTCGACCAGCTGAAGCTCACCTTCTACCGGGGCGGGTTCGACAGCTTCGACCGCCAGCGGCGCGAGGCGATGATGCTGCAGGAGAAGTCGCGCGAGAAGCAGGAAGCCCAGCGCAAGCACATGCAGGCCTTCGTCGACCGCTTCCGCGCCAAGGCGTCCAAGGCGCGCCAGGCACAGTCGCGGCTGAAGATGCTGGAGCGGATGGAGCCGATCGCGGCGGCCGCCGGCAGCGACGCCATGCCCATCTCCTTCCCCGATCCGGACGGGCGTCTCGCCCCGCCGATCATCCGTCTCGACGATGTCGCGGTCGGATACGGCGAGCGCACGGTGCTTTCGAAGCTCTCGCTCAACATCGACAACGACGACCGCATTGCGCTGCTGGGCTCCAACGGCAATGGCAAGTCGACCTTCGCCAAGCTGATCGCCGGCCGGCTCGAGCGCGCCTCCGGCGGCATCGTCACCGCTTCCAAGCTCAAGGTGGCGTTCTTCGCCCAGCACCAGATGGACGATCTGGTGCCCGCCGACAGCCCCGTCGCCCATGTGCGCAAGCTGATGCCGGACGCGCCCGAGGCCAAGGTACGCGCCCGCGTCGCCCGCTTCGGCCTGCCGACCAGTCGCATGGACACCCCCGCCAAGGATCTGTCCGGCGGCGAGAAGGCGCGCCTCCTGCTCGGCCTCGCCACCTTCGAGGGGCCGCACCTGCTCATCCTCGACGAGCCGACCAACCACCTCGACATCGACAGCCGCGAAGCCTTGATGCAGGCGATCAACGCCTTTGACGGCGCGGTCATCCTGATCTCGCATGACCGGCATCTGGTCGAGGCCTGCGCCGACCGGCTATGGCTGGTCGCCGACGGGCGGGTGACCGCCTTCGAAGGCGACATGGAGGACTACCGAAAGCTCATCCTGAAGCGCGACCGGGGCGAGAAGGCCGAAAAGCCGGCCCATGGCGCGACGGCCGCTGTCGCGGAGCCCGTCGCGGCCCCGGCGACCGTGGAGGATCCCCGCCCCGCGCAGGAAAAGCGCCGCGAGGCGGCGGAGCGCCGCGCCCGGCTCGCGCCCTTGCGCAAGGAGGTGCAGGCGGCCGAAAAGGAGATGGCCCGCATCACCGAAAAGATCGGCCGTCTCGACGCGGCGCTCGCCGATCCCAACTTCTTCGCCAAGGATCCGGAGCGGGCCACCAAGTTCGCCAAGGAACGCGCCCATCTGGAAAAGAAGCTGGTGCGCACCGAGGAGCAATGGCTGGAGCTTTCCGCAGAGCTGGAAGGAACGAAAACGCCCGGCTGACGGCGATCCGCGTCTCGCGCTCCAGAGGAGCATCCGCGCGTTTCAGCCGTCAATTGCCGCCAGACGTCCTGCGCCGGAAGCGCTTTTCCTCACACGCTCGCGCCGAAGAGCGCGCCGGCCGCCGCGGTGATCGCCAGGGCGGCGGCGCCCCAGATCGTCACGCGAACCGCGCCCTTGAGCGGGGGAGCACCACCAGCGCGCGCGCCAAGCGCGCCGAGAAGCGCCAGGAACACCAGCGTGGAGACCGCGACAACCGGCAGCAGGGCGGATGCCGGGGCCAGAACCACCACAGCGAGCGGCAATGCCGCCCCCACCGCAAAGGTGATCGCCGAGGTCACCGCCGCCTGTAGCGGCCGCGCGGTCGAGACCTCGGTAATGCCGAGTTCCTCGCGCGCGTGGGCGGCGAGTGCATCGGCCGCGGTCAGCTCGCGGGCAACCGCAAGTGCCGTCTCCCGCGACACGCCACGGGCGGCGAAGGTCTCGGCCAGTTCCTCCAGCTCGAACTCCGGCTGCTCGGCAAGCTCACGGCTCTCGCGTTCCAGGTCCGCCTTTTCCGTATCCGACTGCGAGCTGACCGAGACATATTCGCCGGCGGCCATCGACATCGCCCCGGCGATAAGTCCGGCCGCGCCGGCGATCAGGATCTGCGAGGTCGGCGCCTGCGACGCGGCGACGCCCGTGATCAGGCTCGCCGTTGAGACAAGCCCGTCGTTCGCCCCCAGCACAGCCGCGCGCAGCCAGCCGATTCGCTGCACGCTGTGTTCTTCCACATGGGCCATCGCCCGCCCCTTCGAGATCGCCATTGCCAGCCCTTTCGTGGTGTCGTCTCAATCCTTGCGGTAAAGCGCGCGCACATGCGCGATGACGCGCGCGCCTTTCCGGATCTCATAGGGCTCGAAGGTGACACGCGTCAGACCGAGCGTTTCGAACCTGTGGAGCTCGCCCGGCGTCAGCGGCCAGGGCGGCCCGTCGGCCGGCATTCCCTCCCCCCGCGTGCGGGTGAGCACCAGAAGTCGCCCTCCCGGGGCAAGAAGGCGGGCAAGAGCGGGGAAGGCCGCCTCCCGGAGATCCCCATCCAGCGCCTGCAGCGTGTAGCACTCGTGCACGAGGTCGAAGCCGCCTACCCAGTCCGTCGGCGGATCGAGGAGATCGGCGACACGGTAATCCACCGTCCCTTGAGGGAAACGCTCTCCTGCCCAGCGGATCGCTTCGGGCGCAAGATCGAAGGCCGTCGTCCGGTATCCGGCAGCAGCCAGCGCCTCGGCGTTGTCGCCAAGCCCGCAGGCGACATCGAGCGCCCGACGCCCTTCGCCCGGATGCTCCTTCAGCCAATCGACCAGCTCGGGTTTCGGAGCAAGGTCCGCCCATGGCACGGCGGCCGGATCGCGCCCCGCCGTCTCGTAAACGGCATGGAACCACGACGCGCGATCCCCGCGCGCGCCGCCCTTCGCGCCGAACAGGTCATCGAGACGGGTCCGCGCCGCGTCCCGACGTCCCGAGAAGTCTCCGTCCCCGCCCTTGGTTCCGCTCATGCCTTGCGCTCCCAGCGCCCCGCATTCGACTGCTGCCAGTAGGTGAGATCGTGGCCGGCCGCCTTCAGCGTTTTCCAGTACTGCCGGGCCTCGGCCACGGCCTCCGGATCGTTGCCGTCGAAGAGGAAGACGCCACGTTCGAACGGCGACAGGTCCGGAGGCGCGGCCCGGTCGACCATGAAACGCACGGTCGCGCCATTCGGCGTTTCCGCGCCAGCGGTCAGATAGACCGGCTGGGCGGAGGCATGGCCGTCGGCGGAGGTTCCATGGGGCAGAAAGCCGTCCTCGCGGTAGGTCCAAAGGTGCGAATCAAGTGCGGCACAACGTTCGGGCGAGCCGGCCTGCACAACGACCTTCCACGACCGCTGGAGGCAGGTCTCGAGGAGACCGGGCAACACATCCTCCAGCGGGCGCTGGGTCAGATGGTAGAAGAGAACTTCCGTCATTCCGCGTGTTTTCCCAGTTTCCCAAAGCACTTGGCGGACGCGCCGATCGGCGTCGCGCCCGCCGGTGCGGCAGGCCTGCAACAGGGAGACCGGGAAACGACAGCGCCCCGCTCTCCGGCTTTGCGTTACGACGTTTTCACCATTAACGGTTTTCCAACTTCGTCCGGGCAGTTTCAGTCCGGTTCGATCCGACCCTTCCACCCGCAAGCCTGTGCCTGTCGTCACAGTGCATCGCGGGCGACGGTAGTAGCCTTGTCGGGTCGGGGCAACGGGAGAACGTTTTTATGGCTGTGCGAATTGCGCTGTTCTTCGGGCTGGTGCTCGGCCTCGCGGGCGTGACCACCGCGATGGGTATGGTCGTCAGCGAGCCGGCCGGCTCCTGCGCTGCCTACAAGACCTGCTGAGAGCGGCCGTCGACCGGCGGCAAGGCTCCATCATACGACACGTAAAACCCGCCTTTCCGGCGGGTTTTTCTTTGCCTTCCCCCCGCGAGGTCCCGCCTGGTTCCCGGCAGGCAAAAAGGGCGACAGGTTCCCCCGCCGCCCTCGATGCGTCACGTATTCGCCAGCGCGGTCCGCCTCAGTTCTCGTAGCTGTCGCGCACCAGCCGGTCGAGCAGCCGCACGCCGAACCCGGAGGCCCAGGTCTTGCTGATCTCGGTCTTCGGGCTGCCCATCGCCGTGCCGGCCACATCGATGTGGACCCACGGCACATCGTTGACGAAGCGCTGCAGGAACTGCGCGGCGGTGATCGAGCCGGCGGCGCGCCCGCCGGTGTTCTTCATGTCGGCGTTGGGCGTGTCGATGAGCTTGTCATAGTCCTTCGACAGCGGCAGGCGCCACACCTTCTCGTTGGCGGCAAGACCGGCGGCCGTCAGCTTCCCGGACAACTCGTCGTTGTTGGAGAAGATGCCCGCATGATGATTGCCGAGAGCGATGATGATCGCACCGGTCAGCGTCGCAAGGTTGATCATGAAGGCCGGCTTGAAGCGGTCCTGCGTGTACCAGAGCGCATCGGCCAGAACGAGACGGCCCTCCGCGTCGGTGTTGATCACCTCGATGGTCGCGCCCGACATCGCCGTGACGATGTCGCCGGGGCGCTGCGCCTTGCCGTCCGGCATGTTCTCGACGAGACCGATGACACCGATGGCGTTGACCTTGGCCTTGCGGGCGGCGAGCGCGTGCATCAGGCCGGTCACGGCGGCCGCGCCACCCATGTCGCCCTTCATGTCTTCCATGCCGCCGGCCGGCTTGATCGAGATGCCGCCGGTGTCAAAGACGACGCCCTTGCCGACGAAGGCGAGCGGGGCTGCGTCCTTCTTGCCGCCGTTCCAGCGCATGATGACGAGCCGCGGCGGCATATCCGACCCCTGGGAGACGCCGAGAAGCGCATTCATCTTAAGCTTCTTCATCGCCTTTTCGTCGAGCACCTCGACCTCGACACCGAGCTTGGAAAGCGCCTCGGCGCGCGCCGCGAACTCGAGCGTGGTCAGCACATTGGCCGGCTCGTTGACGAGATCGCGGGCCAGCAGCGTGCCATCGCTCACCGCGTCGGCGTCGGCCCAGGCCTTCTTGGCGGCCTTGGTGTCCTCAAGCGAGAGGTCGACCTTGACGGCGGATGTCGGCTGGTCGTCGTCCTTCTTGGACTTGTAGCGGTCGAAGGTGTAGCCGCGCAGCTTCAGGCCGGCGGCGAAGGCGGCCGCCTCGACCGGGGCGATTTCGCCCGCCGGCGTCTCAAGGCACACATGGACGGATCCGGCACGACCGATTGCGCCCATCACGACGCCGCCAAGGTCCGTCCAGCCGGTTTCACCGAGGTCCGCGATCTCCCCCGCCTTGCCGAGACCGACGACCACGATCCTGTCGAGCTCGAGCCCGGCCGGCGCCAGGATATCGAGGACGCTGCGCGCCTTGCCGGTGAAATTCCCGGCCGCGGCCGCGCGGGCGAGAAGCCCTCCGGCGCCCTCGAGAAGCGCGCTTGCCTGCGCGCCGAGCGCGAGCGTGTCGTCGACAAACAGGACGACAACGCCCTTGGCCGGCTTCGAGACCTTGGTGAAGCTGATTTTCGGGAGCAAGATGAATCCTCGCGGTTGGAAATGACGATTGCGATTCGGCGCGTCCGGCCGGGAGGCCGGTTGCAGCGGCAGGGCGATACATCGGCTGGTCGCCCGCGCTTGCGCTTTCCGCCTAACAATGGTGCCAGAAACGCGCCCCGGCAAGCCGCCGAGCGGGCAATTGTTTGTTAACCCTTTTTCTTGGGCAAGTATTTACCTAAACTCGCGCTTAATCGGGTCAGCGCCCGGTCACCCGGTCCCGCCCGCCTCCCTGGCCGGGTCCGGAAGTGCCTGGCGCCCGCTCGTGGCAAGGCTGCGGCATCTGGCCGGGACCTGCCGCAACCGACCAGAACAACGAAACGCCGGACGGCCATGCGGCCGGGACGAACGCGAGCTTATGACCACTTTCGAGCGCTATGTCCTGCGACGCTTGTCGACGGCGTTTCTGATGACCCTGACGGCCCTGGCCGGCATCGTCTGGGCCACTCAGGCCCTGCGCCAGCTCGACCTCGTCACGGCCAAGGGCCAGACCATTGCCCAGTTCATCGGCATGACTCTGCTCGCCATGCCGTTCCTGATGCTGACGATCGCGCCCTTCGCGCTGCTGATCGCCACCATCCTGGTGCTCAACACCCTGTCCAACGACAGCGAGCTGATCGTCATCAATGCCTCCGGCGCCTCGCGCACCGTGCTGGTGCGCCCGGTGCTGGTGTTCTCGCTTTCCGTCAGCCTGTTCTGTGCCTCGCTGTCGCTGGTCTTCGCCCCCATGGGGCTTGCCTCGCTGCGCGACGAGATCACCAAGGTGCGCGTCGACCTCGTCGCCAACATCGTGCGTCCGGGACGTTTCATCGGCATCGAGGACGGGCTTACCTTCCACATCCGCAACCGTGGCGGCGACGGCCAGCTCGACGGCCTGCTGCTCCACGACGAGCGCGCCGAGGACACGATCTTCACCTATGAGGCGGCACGCGGGAACATCGTCGAGGCGGCCGGTCGCACGTTGCTGGTCATGCAGGACGGCACCATCCAGCGCCGCACCCGCCGCACGGGAAGCATCTCCATCGTCCGCTTTCAGTCCTATGCCTTCGACCTGTCGAGCATGGTGCCCTCCGGGACGGTTGCGACCTACAAGGCGAGCGAACGTTCGACCGCCGAGCTTCTCTCGCCCGCACCCGGCGACGTCTACGCGGCGGAAAACCGCTCGCGCCTCGTCGCCGAGTTCCACGACCGGCTGAGCCAGCCGCTCTATCCGCTCGTCTTCGGCCTGATCGTCTTCCTCTTCGTCGGCCAACCGAAGACGACGCGGCAGAATCGCACGCTCGCCATCGGTGCCGCATTGATGCTCGCGCTCGTGCTGCGCGCCGCCGGCTTCGGCGTGCTGACCGTCGTTTCGGGACTTCCCGCCGCCTGGCCGCTGCTCTACGCGCTCCCCCTCGCCGGCATCGCGCTGGCGGGATGGTCGATCGTCTCCGGCCGCCGGCCGCGCTGGGTGCTCGCGCTTGCCCAGGCTGGCGAAACACTGCATGAACGCGTCGAGGCGCTCATCGCGCGCTTCCAGAATCGCCAGCACGGAGGCGTCTCCTGACATGATCGGCTCCGTTTCCCGTTCAGGCACCACGCTTGCCGTCTATCTGGCTCTGCGCTTTCTCGGCTCGATCCTTGGCCTCTTCCTCCTGGCCGCCGTGCTGATCTACATCTTCGACCTGTTGGAACTGCTGCGCCGCACCGGCGGCGAGGACGGCGCAAGCCTGCTGCGCATCGCCCTGATCTCGCTGTTGCGGGTGCCGCAGCTCATGGAACAGGTGCTGCCCTTCGCCGTGCTCTTTGGCGCCATCGCCGCGTTCCTGAGCCTCAGCCGCAAGCTTGAGCTTGTCGTCGCCCGCGCCGCCGGCGTTTCGGTGTGGCAGTTCACGGCGCCCGCGCTGATCGTCGGGCTGGTCGTCGGCATCGCCGCCGTCTCGGTGTACAATCCGCTTGCCGTTCTGCTGCGCGACCAGTCGGACAAGATCGCCGCCGGCCTCTTCGGCCGCGAGCAGAACTTCCTGATGCAGACCACCGGCGAGATCTGGCTGCGCCAGGACGGCGCGGACGGAGAATCGGTCGTCCACGCCAAGCAGATCCTCGACAATGGCGAGCGCCTTCTTGGCGTGACCATTTTCACCTTCGACCGAAACGGCAGCTTCGCCGAGCGCATCGAGGCGCATGAGGCGCGCTTTTCCGACCGCTCCTGGAAACTTTCGCAGGCGACCGTCTACACAACCACGGGCGATCCGCAGACCTATCCGACCTATCAGGTCTCCACCTACCTCACCGCGACAGAGGTTCGCGAGAGCATCGCCGCACCGGAATCCATCGGCTTCTGGGACCTGCCCCGCGTGATCGAGCTGTCCCAGCGCGCCGGATTGCCCGCCTATCGGTATTCGCTTCAGTATCAGACACTTCTGGCACGACCTGTGTTGCTTGTGGCAATGATCCTGATTGCCGCCTGCGTTTCCCTGAGGGTTTCGAGGATGGGGGGTATCGGCAAGCTGATTCTGGGTGGAATCCTCGCCGGGTTCGTGCTTTACGTTCTCTCGGAGCTCGGCAAGGATCTTGGCGGCGCGGGAATCGTTCCCCCCGTCCTCGCCGCATGGGCGCCGGGAGTATTTGGAGTTTTGATGGGGATCACGATCCTCCTGCACCTGGAGGACGGCTGATGGCCTCGGGCAAGACCGGGAACATGGCCGTATCCGGGCATACGGAAAGCATGGCGCGGCGCGACCGCGACAGTGCGACCGCGTGCGCCCGCAGGCCCCGTCTTGGCGGCCGGACGGCGCTCCTTCGCACCACCGCGCTCGCCGGCATCGCGGCCGCGTTCGTTGCCGCAGCTCCCTTCGCGTTCGCTCCCGTGGCCCTTGCCCAGCCCAGCCTTCCCGATTCGCTCTCCAAGCGTGCCGACCCGGCCGAGCCGCTGCTGCTTGAGGCCAACGAGCTCCGCTACGATTTCGACCGCGACATCATCTCCGCGATCGGCAATGTTCAGATCTATTACGCCGACAATACTGTCGAGGCAGACCAGGTCGTTTTCGACCGACGCGCCAACCGGCTTCGCGCGCGCGGCAACGTCCGCCTGACCGAGCCGGGCGGCAATGTCGTGCAGGCAAGCGAGATGGAGCTGTCGGAGGACCTGCGCGACGGGTTCGCCGCCCAGCTCCAGCTCGACACGCCGGAGCGCACCCGCTTCCTGGCCGACCGCGCCACGCGTGAAGAGGGCAAGCGCACCACCTTCGAGAATGGCGTCTATACCGTCTACACGAAGCCGACCACGCCGCCGGACAAGCCGCCGCTGTGGCGCATCCGCGCGCAGACAATCGTTCACAACCAGGAAGAAAAGACGATCGAGTTCGAGCAGGCCTCGCTTGAGTTTTTCGGCCGCTCGCTCGCCTATCTTCCCTATCTGTCGATGCCCGATCCGAGCGTGCGCCGCAAAACCGGCCTTCTCGTGCCGTCCGCCATCTATGGCGACCGCGTCGGCGTCGGCGTCACCATTCCCTATTACATCGCCCTTGATCCGAGCAGTGACCTGCTGCTGAAGGCGACGGGGCTTTCGAAGCAGGGCGTGCTGGCTCAGGCCGACTGGCGACAGCGCCTGATCGACGGCTCCTATTCGATTCATGTCGGCGGGCTGGTCCAGGCCAAGCCGGGCGAATACGCCACCTCGAGCGGTAACCGCCGGTTCCGCGGCGTCGTCGCCTCCGAAGGCGAGTTCAACATCAACGAGCGCTGGAAATGGGGCTGGGACGTTTCCTACCGCAGCGACCGCGCCTTCCTGAACGACTACAGCTTCGCCAAATTCGGCAATGCCAGCGATGTGTCCCAGCTCTACCTGACCGGACAGAGCGAGCGGAACCGCTTCGACATGCGCGCCTATGCCTTCCGCATCTCGCAGGAGGACTATACGGCTGCGGCCGGGCTGAACTCGCCCAACAACTTCCTGCCTGTCGGCAGCCAGCTTCAGGACAAGCAGCCCTTCGTCCACCCGGTCGTTGACTGGAACTACATCTTCGAGAACCCGATTGCCGGCGGCGAGCTGTCCTTCACCGGCAACATGACCAGCCTGACGCGCGACAAGACCGACGCCATCAGCATCGGCGGCGTCGACCGGTTCCGCGGCATCGAGGGCACCTTCACCCGCACGTCCCTGAGCGCCGACTGGCGTTCGACGCTGACGGACCCGCTTGGCCAGGTCTTCACGCCCTTTGCCTACGTGAAGGGCGACCTGTATTTCCTCGCCTCGCAGGACAAGAACGTGACGGCGCTCACGGGCGAGTCGGTTGTCGGGCGCGTGATGCCCGCCGTCGGCCTCGACTATCGCTTTCCGTTCATCGGCACCTTCGACGGCGGCAACCAGATCATCGAGCCGGTGGCGCAGATCATCGTGCGCCCGAACGAGGGACGCATCGGCGAGTTGCCGAACGAGGACGCCCAAAGCATCGTCTTCGATTCCACGACGCTTTTCGAATACGACAAGTTCTCCGGCTTCGACCGCTCCGAGGGCGGCACGCGGGCCAACGTCGGCCTGAAGTACAGCCTCCAGATCGATGAGCTGTTCAACGTCTCCGCGCTGTTCGGCCGCTCCTATCATCTTGGGGGAACCAACTCGTTCAAGACAGCCGACATTCTCGGCGCGACCACGAGTTCGGGCCTCGAGACCAGCGGCAGCGACTATGTCGGCAGCCTGTATTTCGACACCCGGCAGGGCCTGCGCGTCGGTGCCCAGGCGCGCTTCGACAGCAAGTCCTTCGCCGTTCGCCGCGGCCAGGTCGAGGCGACAGGCATCTACGGGCCTGTTACCGGCAACCTCGCCTATGCCTATCTCTCGGAGCAGCCGAGCCTGGGCATCACCACGCCGCGCGAGGAAGTCATCGGCTCGGCGAGCCTTCGCCTTCAGGAGAACTGGCGGGTGTTCGGCTCCATGCGGTACGACCTGCAGCGCAAGAACACCGTGCGCGACAGCCTCGGCATCGGCTACGACGACGAAGGCTTCTCGATGTCCTTCGCCTATGCCGAGGATCGCAGCCGCAACAACGGCCAGACAACCGACCGCCTGTTCTTCTTCCGCTTCGGCCTGAGGACCATCGGCGACACGGAGTTCTCCAGTTCCGCAGGCGATTGAGGCGCGACGGGGTGCGCGGCAAAGCCCACGCGCCCGGGGTCATCGATTTTTGGCCGCTTTCTGGTGCCACAGGGAAGACCATGCGGGTTGACGCGGGATGCCGGAACGTCAACCCTTGCGCAGTTGGCAAGCGCGCCTGACGCGCGCCGCAGCGAATGACGCACACAGTGGGCCTGCCGGCCCGAACAAGGATCAGGGATGACCGCCGGCATTGCGCGCGCCGGTCATTGCGACCGAACAAGGAACTGCGCCGGTGACACGGACCGCGACGAAATGCGCCGGCCCGGCCAGGACAGGGGGAAGCGAATGATTGCGAGGCGCTGGATTTCGATCGCCGTGGCCGCGATCCTGATGGTCGGCGCGTCGGGCGGTCCCCTGATGGCCCAAACGGCGATCAAGGTGGTCGTCAACGGCAAGCCGATCACCACCTATGACATCAGCCAGCGTGCCAAGCTGCTGCGCCTGACGACCGGTAAGGGCGGCAGTGCCGCGAGCCGCGCGGCCCAGGAAGAGCTGATCGACGAGCAGCTCAAGAAGGCGGAGGCCGCCCGCCTCGGCATCACTGTGTCGAAGTCCGATGTCGACAACGCGTTCGGCAACATCGCGCAGCGCGTCAAGCTCTCGCCCAAGCAGCTCGTCCAGGCCCTGCGCCAGTCCGGCATCACGCCCGACACGCTGCGCAACAGGCTTGAGGCCGAGATCGGCTGGACCCAGATCCTGCGCGCCCGTTTCCAGTCGGAAGTGAGCATTCCCGAGGCGGACATCATCGCCGCCTTGCAGCGCAAGGTCGGCAAGGAAACCGACAAGAGCAAGGAATACTCCGTCCGCTCGGTGATCTTCGTGGTGCCGGGCAAGTCCTCCGCCGGCCAGAAGGCCGCGCGCAAGCGCGAGGCGGAGCAGTTCCGCTCCCGTCTCAACGGCTGCGAACAGGCCGACGACCTGTCCAAGAACTACCGCGAGGTCGTGGTCATGCCGATGCGCACCCGGCTTGAGACCGAGGTGCCGCAGCAGATCCGCGACCTGCTCGACAAGACCCCCGTCGGCAAGGCCACCTCGCCGCAGGCGTCCGACAAGGGCTACGAGATGTTCGCCGTCTGCGAAAAGCGCGAGATCGCCAGCAACGCGGCTGCGCGCATGGAGATCGAGGACGAGCTGCGTGCCAAGGAAGGCCAGCAGATGAGCCGCCGCCTGATGCGCGAGATGCGCTCGCGCGCGATCATCGACTACCGTTGAGTTCCATGCGCGCAAGCCACCTTCCCCTCGCCGTGACGCTCGGCGAGCCCGGCGGCATCGGACCCGACGTCGCGCTCACCGCCTGGGCAGAGCGCGTCGACCGCCAGCTGCCGGCGTTTCACGTCCATGGCGATGCCGCCTTCCTGGCCGCCCGCGCGAGACGGCTCGGCCTTGATGTGCCGATTGTCGAGGGACCACCCGACGACACGCTCGCCGTCTTCGCCGATGCCCTGCCCGTGGTGCCGCTGCCCCTTGCCGCCATCGAGGACCGACCAGGTATTGCCGACGCGGCGACCGCCGGTCATGTCATCGCCTCCATCGAGCGCGCCGTCTCCGACGCGCAGGAAGGCCGGGCCAGTGCCGTCGTCACCAGCCCGATCAACAAGAAGGCGCTCTACGACGCCGGTTTCGCCCATCCCGGCCACACGGAGTTCCTCGGCGAGCTTGCCGCGCGCCACGGCGCCGGTCCGCTGCGGCCGGTCATGCTTCTCGCCGGCCCTCACCTTCTGGTCGTTCCGGTCACAATCCACGTGCCGCTTGCCGCCGTGCCGGAGTTGCTGACGAGCGATCTCATCGTCGAGACCGCCCGCATCGTTCACAAGGACATGCGCGAGCGGTTCCGCATCGGCGAGCCGAGGCTGGCTCTGTGCGGGCTCAACCCGCATGCGGGCGAGGAAGGCGCGCTCGGGCGGGAGGACATCGACGTCATCGTCCCGGCCGTCGCGCGGCTGCGCGCCGAGGGCATCGATGCTTTCGGCCCCCTGCCCGCCGACACCATGTTCCACGCCGAGGCACGCGCGGGCTATGACTGCGCCCTTGCCATGTATCACGATCAGGCGCTGATCCCGGCCAAGACCCTGGCTTTTCACGAGGCGGTGAACGCCACGCTCGGCCTTCCCTTCGTGCGCACATCGCCCGACCATGGCACCGCGCTGGAGATCGCCGGCACCGGCCAAGCGCGCGCCGACAGCTTTTCCGCTGCAGTCCGGCTTGCCGCCGTGCTTGCCGAGCCCGGCCTTGTCGCATGACGCAGATCGACACGCTTCCCCCGCTGCGCGAGGTCATCCGCGCCCACGACCTTCAGGCCCGCAAGTCGCTGGGCCAGAACTTTCTCCTCGACTTGAACCTGACGCTGCGCATCGCCCGCACCGCCGGCGACATCTCCGACACCACCGTGCTCGAGGTCGGCCCCGGCCCCGGCGGCCTGACCCGCGCGCTGCTGGCCGCAGGTGCCAAGCGCGTCGTCGCGGTGGAGAAGGATCCTCGCTGCATGCCGGCGCTGGCCGAGATCGCCGCGCACTATCCTGGCCGCCTCGAGGTGATCGAGGCTGACGCGCTGACGCTCGACCTGCGCGAGGTGGCGGCCGGCGGACCGCTCAAGATCGTCTCCAACCTGCCCTACAATGTCGGCACCCAACTTCTGCTCGGCTGGATCACCCGCGATATCTGGCCGCCTGAGTGGCAGTCGCTGACACTGATGTTCCAGAAGGAAGTGGCGGAGCGGATTGTCGCCAGGCCAGGCAGCAAGGCCTTCGGCCGTCTCGGCGTGCTTGCCGGCTGGCGCTGCCATTCCACCATCGCCTTCGACGTCAGTCCGAAGGCCTTCACGCCGCCGCCAAAGGTCACCTCGGCCATCGTCCATCTGACGCCCCGCAAGGAACCGCTGCCGGTCGAGCTGAAGGCGCTGGAGCGCGTCACGGCCGCCGCTTTCGGCCAACGGCGCAAGATGCTGCGGGCAAGCCTCAAGGCGCTCGACGCAGACGCGGAGACGATCCTCTCGGGCATCGGCATCGAGCCGACCCGCCGCGCCGAGGAACTTGATGTCGCCGAGTTCGTGCGCCTCGCCAACGCCTTCGCAAGAGGCTGATCCGGCGAACGCCGACTTCGCCCTCGCGATCCCTGTCCGGCGCCCCGGGAACCGGACGGTTCGCCGGGGCCGGCAAGACCTCAGCCCTCGCCGGTCTCGCGCTTCAGATCGTCGACCATGCCCTCGATGAACGGGCCGATGGCGGGGCAGCGCTCGCGGCGCAGCCGTTCGGCGCGCAGGATCGAGCGCGCACCGTCGAAGGCAAGCTGCAGATCGTCATTGACGATCACATAATCGTATTTCGACCAGTGCTTCATCTCGCCCACCGCCGTCTTCAGCCGCCGGCGGATAACCTCGTCCGTATCCTCGGCACGCCGGTGCAGGCGCGATTTCATTTCGGCGATGGAAGGCGGAAGGATGAAGATCGACACCACGTCCTGGCGCACCGCGTCATAGAGCTGGAAGGTGCCCTGGATGTCGATGTCGAAGAGCACGTCCCGCCCCGTCGCCAGCGCCTCTTCCACCGGATCGCGCGGCGTGCCGTAGTAGTTGCCGTGCACCTCGGCCCATTCAAGCAGTTCGTCGCGCTCGCGCATTTGCTCGAAGCGCTCGCGGGAGATGAAATGATAGTGCACGCCCTCGATCTCGCTCGAGCGGCGCGGCCGCGTCGTCACCGAGATGGAGAGCTTGAGGTTGCTTTCCTGTTCAAGAAGCTGGCGCGCGATGGTGGACTTTCCCGCGCCCGACGGCGAGGAAAGCACCAGCATCAAGCCTCGGCGGCTTGCCTCGGCAACTTCGGCGGTCACGACGGTGCCCCCCGTCTTCTCCGCAGTCGTGTCACTCGCCATCGTCTACTCCAGGTTCTGGATCTGCTCACGCATCTGGTCGATCACCGTCTTGAGCTCCAGCCCGATGGCGGTGAGGTCTGTACCGTTCGATTTGGAACAGAGCGTGTTGGCCTCGCGGTTGAACTCCTGCGCGAGGAAATCGAGTTTGCGGCCCACCGGACCGGCGCCGTCGAGAAGCGCGACCGCCGCCGCCACATGGGCCACCAGCCGGTCGAGTTCCTCGCGAATGTCGACCTTGGTGGCAAGCAGCGCCGCTTCCTGATGAAGGCGCGCCGGATCGAGCGCCGCCCCCGTTTCCATCAGCGCGCCAACCTGCTCGGCGAGCTTTGCACGGATCGCCTCCGGGCTGCGGCAGGGCGCAGCCTCGGCTTCGGCCGTCAGCCGGGCTATCTGGCGCAGATGGCCGCGCAGAACCTCCTCGATGGTCGCCCCTTCGGCCTCGCGCATGGCAACAAGCGCGTCGGCCGCCTGTGCGAGGCTGGCCAGCAGCGCCGCGTCGAGCGCGCTGCGTTCGGTCTCGTCCTCCTCCGGCTCCTTCCACTCGATCACGCCCTTCTGGGCGAGAATGCCATCGAGTGCGATCGGAGCGGCGTCCGGCACCCGGCGGCGCACGGTCTCCAGCGCGGAAAGAACCGCATTGAGCGCCGCCTCGTTGATCTGCGGAGCGAACTCGCCCTGCGAGCGCTGGTAGCTCAGCCCTGCCGTGACATTGCCGCGCGACAGGCGCTTCGACAGCACCTCGCGGGTCGGCGCCTCCAGCGCCTCAAGCCCCGCCGGCAAGCGCAGGCGCAGGTCGAGCCCCTTGCCGTTCACCGAACGCAGCTCCCAGGTCCAGCGGGCGGCCCCGATACCGCCTTCCGCCCGGCCGAAACCGGTCATGCTGCGCAGCTTCGCTCCGTCTTGCGTTTCCCCAGTCATTGCCCCTGCCTCAGCCTGTCATCGCGGTCCAACACCCCGGCCCGCAAATGCAAAAGCCGGCGCATGACCGCCGGCCTTCGCCTGAATGTCGTCCGTCCGGCACGGCCCGCGAAACCGCGCCGCCCCGGTGATGGCGCCCAACGCCGTCAGTTCGTCTTGTCGTCCGCGGCAGCAGGAGCTTCCGGCGCGGCCTCCGCCGCACGGCGCTCGCGCTCGATCCGCCGCCACTTGGCGACATTGCGCTGATGCTGCTCGTAGGTCTCCGCGAACACGTGACCGCCCGTGCCGTCCGCGACGAAATAGAGGTCCTTGGTACGCGACGGATTGGCCACCGCCTCCATCGCCGCACGGCCCGGATTGCCGATCGGCCCGGGCGGCAGCCCGTCGATCTGATAGGTGTTGTAGGGGTTCGGCTTGTCGAGGTCGGAGCGCGTGATCGCCGAGCGGTCGCTGGTCCACGCCGCGCCGCCATGCAGGCCATAGAGGATGGTCGGATCCGACTGCAGCCGCATGTTCTTGCGCAACCGGTTGACGAAGACGCCGGCAACCCGGGGACGCTCGTCGGCCCGCGCCGTCTCCTTCTCCACCACGGACGCGAGAATCACCAGCTGCTCCGGCGTCTCGACCGGCAGGCCCTCCGTCCGGCGGCCCCAGATCTCGGCAAGCGCCTTGGTCTGGTGCTCCTTCATTTCCTCGACAATCTGCTTGCGCGACAGGCCTCGGGTGAACGTGTAGGTCTCCGGCAGCAGCGAGCCCTCCGCCGGGATCTCGTCAATCGGGCCAGTGAGCACGGGATGCTCGCGCACGCGCTCGATGATCTGCGCGCTGGTCCAGCCCTCGGGAATGGTCAGCGTGTGGTAGACGGCCTTGCCGGAGACGAGGTCGTCCATGACCTCGCGCATCGAGCTGCCAGGCTCGAAGGCATATTCTCCAGCCTTCAGCTTCGCCGCGTTCTTGTAGGCGCGCACGCCCGCCCAGAACACCATGCCGTTGGAGATAACGCCCTCGTTTTCCAGCGTATCGGCAATCGCCTGCAGGCCGGATCCGGAGGAGATCACGACCGTCTTCGGCTGGGTCAGCGGACCGGTCGAATCGAACTCGCCCTTGCCCCAGTAGAGCAGCCCGCCGGTGGCGAGCACGCCGAGGACGGCAAGTGTCAGCAGGGCGTTGATGACGATGACGAAGGGATTGCGCACATGGCGCGAGCGCACCGGCGGCGGCGGGCCCGGCTCGGGCTGGATCGCCTCGCGCGGGCTTTTGGGCTGCGGTCGGAACGGAGCCTGCTCCGTATCGTCGCCGTTCTCGGAATCTGTGTTGCGCGTCTCGGTCATGGGTCCCACGGGTCAGCTTGATCGAGGAAAGGTTGTCGCCAATTGCCGCGCAATTGTGGCCAAACCGCGAAGACATGGGGCCCGTGGCGCCCGGGCTCTGCCCGGGCGCCACGAAAGACTTGCGTCAGGCCGCGACCTTGCGGAACACCAGCGACGCGTTGGTTCCGCCGAAGCCGAAGGAATTCGAAAGCGCCGTGTCGATGGTCATCTTCTTGGCCGTGTTCGGAACCAGGTCGATGGCCGTCTCGACAGACGGATTCTGCAGGTTGATCGTCGGCGGCGCGATGCTGTCGCGCATCGCCAGCAGCGAGAAGATCGCCTCGATCGCACCGGCGGCACCCAGCAGGTGACCGGTGGACGACTTGGTCGACGACATCGTCAGCCCGGCGGCGGCATCGCCGGCAAGCCGCTGCACGGCACCCAGCTCGATCTCGTCGCCGAGCGGCGTCGAGGTGCCATGAGCGTTGACGTAATCAATCTCCGACGCCGTGAGGCCGGCGCGCTTCAGCGCGGCCTGCATGCAGCGGAACGCTCCGTCGCCGTCGGCAGCCGGCGCGGTGATGTGATAGGCATCGCCCGACAGGCCGTAACCGATGATCTCGCCGTAGATCTTGGCGCCGCGGGCCTTGGCGCGCTCGTATTCCTCGAGCACGACAACACCGGCGCCCTCACCCATGACGAAACCGTCGCGGGCGGCATCATAGGGGCGCGAGGCCTCCTCGGCGCGGTCGTTGAAACCTGTGGAAAGCGCACGCGCGGCGGCGAAGCCGGCCAGCGCGAGACGGCAAACGGGCGATTCCGCACCGCCGGCAACCATCACGTCGGCATCGTCCAGCGCGATCAGGCGCGCAGCATCGCCGATGGCATGGGCGCCGGTCGAGCAAGCGGTGACGACCGCTGTGTTCGGCCCCTTGAGCCCGTGACGGATCGACACGTAGCCACCCGCCAGGTTGATCAGGCGACCGGGGATGAAGAAGGGAGAGATCCGACGCGGGCCCTTGTCGCGCAGGACATGGGCCGTCGTCTCGATACCCTGGAGCCCGCCGATGCCGGAGCCAATCAGCACGCCTGCGCGATACTGCTCGTCCGGGGTCTTCGGCGACCAGCCGCAATCGCGGATGGCCTGCTCCGCGGCAGCCATGGCGAAGACGATGAATTCATCGACCTTGCGCTGCTCCTTGGGGTCCATCCAGTCATCCGGATTGAACGTCCCGTTGGAGCCATCGCCGCGCGGAATCTGGCAGGCGATCTGACAAGCGAGGTCTTCAACCTCGAAACTGCTGATCCGGGACGCACCGCTCTCGCCGTTGAGAATCCGGGTCCAGCTCTCCTCGACACCGCACGCCATCGGCGTGACCATGCCAAGGCCGGTTACGACAACTCGCCTCATCACAAACCTGCATTTGGGCGCGCCGGGCGGGACGAAGGGCCCCGCCCGGCGGCGACAACTGGATTAACCGGCGTTCTGTTCCAGGAACTTCACAGCATCGCCGACCGTCAGAATGGTCTCGGCGGCGTCATCCGGAATCTCAACGCCAAACTCTTCTTCGAAAGCCATGACCAGCTCGACGGTGTCCAGGCTGTCAGCGCCCAGGTCGTCGATGAAGCTGGCCTCAATCACCACCTTCTCGGCGTCGACGCCGAGGTGCTCGATGACGATCTTCTTTACCCGATCCGCGATGTCGCTCATGTGTATTTCCTCGATTGATAACAACGGTATTCTGCTTGTTCAGCGCTTGGCGCCGTACCTCGTATCCGATCTTCGGAACGTGGTGAATGGGGTTCCAGCCCACGCCGACCGGGCAAGGCGCGTATTGCCCGCAAGGTCGGCCATGCCCGAGCGCCGAACATTCGTGAACGGGTGTGCTGGCCGGCGGGTTCGTAACATACTTTACCAGCCTTGACCAGCGGGCGCGAACCCTGCTCCGGCGTCACCGGACTGCCTGTGAGCGACGCCGGAATTCCCAAATCAAATCATGGCCATGCCGCCGTTTACATGAAGCGTGTCGCCATTCACATAAGCCGCCTCGTCGCTCGCCAGATAGACAGCGGCGGCCGCGATTTCGCCCGCGCGGCCGAGACGATTGGCCGGCACGCTGGCAAGGATCGATTCCTTCTGCTTGTCGTTGAGCGCGTCCGTCATCGGCGTTTCGATGAAACCGGGTGCGATGGTGTTGACCGTCACGTTGCGCGAGGCGACCTCGCGGGCCAGCGACTTGGCCATGCCGATCATGCCGGCCTTGGCGGCTGCATAATTGGCCTGCCCCGGGTTGCCGGTGACGCCCACGACGGAGGCAATGCCGATGATGCGGCCGGAGCGGCGACGCATCATGCCCTTCACGGCGGCGCGGCAGAGCCGGAAGCCGGCGGTCAGGTTGACCTCGATCACATCGTCCCACTCTTCATCCTTCATGCGCATGAAGAGATTGTCGCGGGTGATGCCGGCGTTGTTGACGAGAATGTCGAGCTGGCCCATGGCCGCCTCGGCCGCCGGCACCAGCGCATCGACGGCGGTGCGGTCGGAGAGATTGGCCGGCAGCACGTGGACGCGCTCACCGAGTTCGGCGGCCAGCGCCTCCAGCTTCTCGGCGCGCGTGCCCGAAAGCGCCACGGTCGCGCCCTGCGCATGGAAAGCGCGGGCGATCTCGGCGCCGATGCCGCCGGTGGCGCCCGTCACGAGGGCGGTCTTGGAAGTGAGGTCGAACATGCGTTTCCTCTCGCTCGTTCCTGCTTCGAATGCCTATCAGGCCGAAGCGATATGGTCCATCAGGGCATCGATGTCGGCAGGGGTGGACACGGCAATGCCGGTCACGCCCGGGGCGATCCGCTTGATCATGCCGGTCAGCACCTTGCCGGTGCCGATCTCGAATGCGGTGGTGACGCCGGCATCGGCCATGTAGGTCACGGATTCGCGCCAACGCACGGTTCCGGTCACCTGCTCGACGAGCCGCTTGCGAATCTCGTCCGGGTCGGTGATCGCCGAGGCCAGCACATTGGCGACCAGCGGCACAGCCGGGGCCCGCAGATCCACCTCGGCGAGCGCCGCGGCCATCGCCTCGGCGGCCGGCTGCATCAGGCCACAATGGAACGGCGCGCTGACCGGCAGCAGCACCGCGCGCCGCGCGCCGCGCCCCTTGGCGATCTCGATGGCGCGCTCCACAGCGGCCTTGTGGCCGGAGACGACCACCTGCCCGGGCGCATTGTCATTGGCCGCCTGGCAGACCTGATCGGCGGCCGCTTCGGCGGCCACTTCTGCGGCGGCGTCGAAATCGAGGCCGAGAAGCGCCGCCATGGCGCCCTCGCCCACCGGCACCGCCTGCTGCATCGCGGCGCCGCGAATCCGCAGCAGCCGCGCGGTGTCGCCAACACTCAGGGAGCCGGCGGCGGCGAGCGCGGAATATTCGCCGAGCGAATGGCCGGCGACGAAGGCGACCGAGGCGGCAAGGTCGAGGCCGCGTGCCTCCGCCACCCGCATGGCGGCAAGGCTCACGGCCATCAGCGCCGGCTGGGCGTTGGCGGTCAGGATCAGGTCATCGGCCGGACCATTCCACATGACGTCGCTGAGCTTCTGGCCGAGCGCCTCGTCCACCTCCTCGAACACGGCGCGGGCCTCGGCGAACTGGTCGGCAAGGTCCTTGCCCATGCCGACGGCCTGGCTGCCCTGACCGGGGAATGTGAAAGCAATGCTCATGACAAGATCTCCACCTTTCGTTCGCCGAACCTTCGCGCCGGCGTGCGTCATGCTATGAGACTGGGGCGCAATGACACGGGCGACCGCCGCCCTGTCAAGGTCCCGTGGCCGAAAAAACGCCGCTGCGCCAGCGCCGGGCCTTGCGCGCGGGGCGAACTGGTGTATAAGCGCGACTTCGTTCGGAACTCAGGCCGGGGGCTGAACGGAAGGTCGGAATGTGGCGCGCCGAATGCGCGTCGCGGTCTGACAGGACGGCGCACATGCCGCCCGACTTCCCGTGTCTCCGCCTTCGAAGTAGCTTCGATTTGCCTTTCCTGAAGGCTCGAAGAGGCTTGGCGCCGGGTTCCGGAAATTTGAACCACTGGAAAGGCAAAGAACCATGCCGCTTTACGAGCATGTCTTCATGGCGCGCCAGGATGTTTCGGCCCAGCAGGTCGAGCAGATGGTCGAGCAGTACAAGACCCTTCTGGCCGAGAATGGCGGATCCGTCGGCAAGGTCGAGGCCTGGGGCCTTCGCACCCTCGCCTACCGGGTCAACAAGAACCGCAAGGCTCACTACACGCTGATGAACATCGAGGCATCGCCCGCGGCGGTCGCCGAGATGGAGCGTCAGATGCGCCTCAACGAGGACGTCCTCCGCTTCATGACCCTCAAGGTCGATGCACACGAGGAAGAGCAGTCCGCGATGATGCAGAAGCGCGACCGTGACGACCGTCGCGGCGGACGTGGTGGCCGTGGCGACCGTGACCGTGGCGAGCGCGGCGATCGTGGTGGTGACCGCGGCGATCGCGGTGGCGACCGTGGTGGCCGCCGGTTCGACGAAGCATAAGAAGGAGACACAACCATGGTCGATATCGCACAGCTTCCGACGCGCCGTCCCTTCTTCCGTCGTCGCAAGACCTGCCCGTTCTCCGGCGCCAACGCTCCGAAGATCGATTACAAGGACATCCGCCTCCTGCAGCGCTACATCTCCGAGCGTGGCAAGATCGTGCCGAGCCGTATCACGGCCGTGTCCGCCAAGAAGCAGCGTGAGCTGGCCCGCGCCATCAAGCGCGCCCGCTTCCTGGGCCTGCTGCCCTTCGTGATCAAGTAAGATCGCGACACCAAATCGGCTGAGGCCGCCGCCTGGCGCGCGGCCTCTAACCGCGCGTTAAACCGCGCGGGACAGACGAAAAGGACAATACACATGCAGATCATTCTTCTTGAGCGCGTCGCCAAGCTCGGTCAGATGGGCGAAGTGGTGAAGGTGCGCGACGGTTTCGCGCGCAACTACCTCCTCCCGCAGGGCAAGGCGCTTCGTGCCAACAAGGCCAACCTGGCCCGCTTCGAGACCGAGCGCGCCCAGCTTGAGGCCCGCAACCTCGAGCGCAAGGGTGAGGCCGAGAACGTCGCCAAGACCCTCGACGGCCAGACCTTCATGGTCATCCGTCAGGCTGGCGAGACCGGTCAGCTCTACGGCTCCGTGTCCACCCGTGACATCGCCGACACGCTGACCGACGGCGGCTTCTCCGCGTCGCGTTCGCAGGTTCGCCTCGACAAGCCGCTGAAGACCATCGGCCTGCACGAGGTCATCGTTCTTCTGCACCCGGAAGTCGAAGTCTCGGTCACGCTCAACATCGCCCGCTCCGCGGACGAAGCCGAGCGTCAGGCACGCGGTGAGGACCTCACCGGCCGCGAAGTCGACACGTTCGAGTTCGAGGAAGACGACGAGGACCTCGAGGGCGAGGACGAGGATGGCGAGGCCACCGAGACCGACGCCGACGAAGAGGCTTCCGAGGAAGAGCTCTGATCTGATTTCTCTCCGCTTGCGCGGTTGAAGACATCAGTCTCGAAAAATCAGGCCCCGCCCGGCATCGCCCGGCGGGGCCTTTTCGTTTCGCAAACAGGGTTCCGTGGGTCAGAAGCGCGTCACGATCGTCGCCCCGACGGACTGGAAACGATCCATCTCCATCAGCGCCGGGATCGACTCTTCCAGACTGATCTCCTTGCCCACCAGCCGCTGCGGCGCGAGTTTCCCTGACAGCACCATGGCCAGCATCGCGTCATAGCGGTGCGCCTGCATGCCGTGGCTGCCGAGGATCTCCAGTTCGTCGGAAACGACCTTGCTCATCGGCACGGCCGGCGTGCTCTGTTCGCCCAGCATCAGCCCCACCTGCACATGCTTGCCGCGCTTGCGCAGATTGAGCACCGAGTTGAAGCAGGTGGTCGGATGGCCGAGCGAATCGAGCGACACATGCGCGCCGCCGCCGGTCAGCTCGATCACCGCCGCCGGCACATCGCCGACGCTCGCCCCGTTGACCGTGTGGACGGCGCCCAGGGCGCGCGCCAGTGCCAGCTTTTCCTCCGAAATATCGATGGCGACGACATTCGCACCCACCGCATTGGCGATCATGACCGCCGACAGGCCGACACCGCCGCAGCCGTGCACCGCCACCCACTGGCCGGCCGACACCTTGCCCTGATCGATCACTGCGCGGAAGGAGGTCGCGAAGCGGCAACCGAAGCTTGCGGCGGTGGCGAAATCAACGCTCTCGGGAAGCGCGACGACATTGAGATCCGCCTGGTGGATGGCGACGAACTCAGCGAAGGAGCCCCAATGGGTGAAGCCCGGCTGGGTCTGGTTGTGGCAGACCTGCTGGTGGCCGGCGTTGCACTCAGGGCAGGTGCCGCAGCCGCTGATGAAGGGCACCGTCACCCGGTCCCCCACCTTCCAGCGCGTCACGTCGCGGCCCACCGCCTCGATCACGCCGGCAAGCTCGTGGCCCGGCACATGCGGCAGCTCGATATCCGGATCATGGCCCATCCAGCCATGCCAGTCGCTGCGGCACACACCGGTGGCGCGCACGCCAATGACGACGCCGTTCCGATCCGGCGCGGGGTCCGGCAGCGTGACGAGTTTCGGGGCCTGCGAGAAGGCTTCATAGAGGACGGCTTTCATCGGTTCTCCCTGCCGGACCGGGTTGCTTGGATCAAGTGGCGGCATCCTAGTCGGCGGCTGCGAGGTTTGTCTTTCCAACTTCACGGTTGGGTCGTAAATTTCGGCAGACTCTTCCCCACATCGCCAAACACGGACAAGAATCCCCTCAAATGACCCGGATCGATAGGCTGGATGCCGACATTCTCGACCGTCTGCAACGAAACGGGCGTCTTTCGAACGCCCGGTTGGCAGAGTCGCTTTCGCTCAGCGAGACGCCCTGCTGGCGGCGGTTGAAACGGCTGGAGGAAACCGGCGTGATCGAAGGCTATCAGGCGGTGCTCAACCGGCGCGCCCTCGGGCTCGGTGTGATGGCCTTCGTGCAACTCACCTGCTCCCGGCATGGCGAGCGCGACACGGCCGAGTTCCAGCGCATCATCGCCGCGAGCCCCAATGTTCTGTCCTGCCACAACACCACGGGCGACGCCGACTATCTGCTGCAGGTGGTTGCCCGCGACCTCGACGCCTACAGCGCCTTTGTCGAGGCGGTCCTGCGCAAGCTGCCGGGCGTCACCGGGATACGATCCAGCCTGTCGCTGCGCGAGTTGAAGGCCTCGAACCTGCTGCCCGTGGCCGAGCGTGACTGAACCGGCGCCGTCACCGCGCCGTCATGCACCGGTGCTAGTGAAGTCCCGGTGCCGACAGATCGACATTGCCGTCGATCCTTGCCCGTCGGCTTCGACCCGCAAACTCCTTGGCGGCCGGTTCGTCCGGTCGCCTTTTCTTTTGCGCGCGGAGCCTGTCCCCTGGCGAGGCAGACCAGGATGCGGTGTGGCAACAGCTGCCGGATTCCGCTCATTTCCTCCGTGATCTTGGCAGCCACATCGGGTATGAGGTGCAGGCCCGCGACGGGCACAATCGACCAACTCAATGGACAATCAGGCACAATGACCGCTTTCAAATCGGATTTCCTGAAGACCCTGAGCGAACGGGGCTTCATCCATCAGATCTCGAACCCGACCGGGCTCGACGAGCTGTATGCGTCCGAGACGGTCACGGCCTATATCGGCTTCGACTGCACGGCCAGGAGCCTGCATGTCGGTTCGCTCGTCCAGATCATGATGCTGCACTGGATGCAGAAGACCGGCCATCGCCCGATCGCGCTGATGGGCGGCGGCACCACGCGCATCGGCGATCCCTCGTTCCGCGACGACGCGCGCCCGCTCCTGTCGGAGGAGCAGATCGAGGACAACAAGTCCGGCATCCGCAAGGTGTTCGACCATTTCCTCGACTTCGGCGACGGGCCGAAGGACGCGCTCATGCTCGACAACGCCGACTGGCTGATGCAGCTGAACTATGTCGATTTCCTGCGCGATGTCGGTCGGCATTTCTCGATCAACCAGATGATCCAGCGCGACGCCGTTCGCCTGCGTCTGGAGCGCGAGCAGCATCTCTCCTTCCTGGAGTTCAACTACATGCTGCTCCAGGGGTACGACTTCGTCGAGATCTACCGGCGTACCGGCTGCCGCGTGCAGATGGGCGGCTCCGACCAGTGGGGCAACATCCTCTCCGGCGTCGACCTCGGCCGCCGCATGGCCGAGGTCGAGCTGTTCGCACTGACAACGCCGCTGCTCACCACCGCCTCGGGCGCCAAGATGGGCAAGACGGCCGCCGGTGCGGTCTGGCTCAACCCGGACATGCTGTCGCCCTATGACTACTGGCAGTTCTGGCGCAACACTGAGGACGGCGACGTGGAGCGCTTCCTGAAGCTCTTCACCACGCTGCCGCTGGACGAGGTGGCGCGCCTTGCCGCGCTCGGCGGCTCGGAGATCAACGAGGCCAAGAAGATCCTCGCCACCGAGGCGACCGCCATGGCCCATGGCCGGCTCGCCGCGGACGAGGCGGCGGAAACCGCGCGCCGCGCCTTCGAGGAAGGCGCGATGGCGGATGGTCTTCCCACAGTCGACATTGCCACCTCCGAGCTCGAGAACGGCATCGGCCTTCTGGCCGCCTTCGTCACCGCCGGCCTGTGCGCCTCCAACGGCGAGGCCCGCCGTCAGGTCAAGGGCGGCGGCATCCGCGTCAACGACGCGGTTGAGCAGGACGAGAAGCGCGTGCTGACGACGGCCGATCTCAAGACGGACGGCGTCCTCAAGCTCTCCCTCGGCAAGAAGCGCCATGTGCTGCTGAAGGCGGTCTGACCACCGGCGCAAGCCGCCGCAACAACAAACGACGACGGGCGGCCCCTGGGGCCGCCCGTTTTGCGTTCACAGCCGGAATGGTGGGCGGTCGCGGGTGCAGGCGGGCTCGCCCCCTTGCCGGCTCAGCGGTACTCGAACAGCTTGCGGAAAATGCCCGGCGCGATGGCCGAGGCCGGATTGACCGTGAGTACCGGCTCGCCGATGGCGCCGGAAAGCTTGTAGGTCACGCCGATCAGCCCCTCGTCGGAGCCCCCGCCCAGAGCGAAGCCCAGGATCGGGATCTTGGCGAAAAGATTGTTGAGCGCGAAGATCGGCACGAAGGTGCCGGTCAGATCCAGCGTCCGGTTGGCGAGATTGACGTTGCCGGAGACGGTGCCGCCGATGGTCGCGCCCTCCAGCGTCCCCTCGGTGATCGTCAGCCGGTCGCCACGCCGTTCGAAGAACAGGTCGAGAGCGCTGAACGACGCTTCTCCGTTGCGCTCCGAGCCGGCGAGGATCTGCTTGCGGCGCGAGCCCGCGTCGATGACCTGATTGGAGCGCGCCAGAGCCCGGATCGCCGGATCCTCGGTAATGGCCAGCCGCTTCACCTTGAACCGGCCGCTCCAGTTCTCCTGCGACGGCATGGAGACGGAGAGGATGCCACGACCGCCGCGCATCCGCTCATAGAGGTTGGCGAAGCGCAGCAGCGCGCCTGTGTCCTCGATGGAGCCGGTGAGCTTGCGGCCGCCCCCTTCCTCCGAAAGCGAGAACTGGAACTGCCCGCGCGCGCTCGACATGCCGTTGAGGGAGAGCGCGCGAATGCCGTCCTTGCCCATCGACATGCGCAGCGTGACATTGGCGAGGCTGACGCCGTTGAAGCCGGTGAGCTGGTCGATGTCGGCGCTGACACGGTAGGCAGGCTTCTTCGCGGCGCCCTTGCCGCTCTCGCCCGGGCTGGCGAGGCTCGCGATCAGACCGCGCCCGTCGAACCGCGCGGCGCGGAAGTCGGCGACAGTCTGTCCGCCCTCGCGGCCGATCCTGAGCGTCGCCTCGTCGTTCGGCCGCAGAGCGAAACGGTTGAACTGGGCGCTGACGAGATCGCCGGCGCCGTCGAGCGTGATCGAACCGGCGATCTCGACGCCTTCCGATGTCAGCCGGAAGCCCCGGATCTCGCGCCGCCCACCGGTCTCCGTCATGGTGAAGCGCGCCGTTGCCGGCACGCCGGAGCTCTTCGTCCAGCCAACCTGTGCAAGATCGATGCGGGCGCGCGCGAGGTCGATCTCGAAGCTCTGCCCGGTCTCCGTCTCCTCGCTGGAGAGCCGAAGCTGGCCGTTGACGAACTCGCGCAGATCGATGCCGCGCCCGGCGAGCTGATCCGCCGACACATCCAGTACCACGCCCTGGCGCGCGGCCACCGCCGCGCCCTCGCCATTGCCGAGGGGAATGACCAGATCGAGATTGGCAGGCAGCCCGTCGAGCCGCCCCTTGCCCTTGAGCTCGAGCCGGCGGTCGTCCACGTCGAAGGCGAGATCGGCGCGCGACAGCCGTTGCCCCTCGATCGGCTTTGCATTGGCGAAGTTGCGCAAGCTGCCGGAGACCTGCCAGTCGACGGTGTCGATGTCGATATCCTTGATCAGGGGAAACCGCGCGGACAGAACCATCTTGGCGGAGCCGGAAACATCGGCCGGCGTGATCCCCTTCTGCTTGAGGACGTGGAAGGGCTCCGCGTCCAGCACCGTGGCGACGGAGGCCACCGGCCCGTCAAGCGTCAGCTTGAGCACGCCGGTCTTGTCGCCGCTCTCGCGAATGTCGGGGATGGAAAAATCGATACCATCCACCGCGATCTGCTCTCCGGCACGCGCGACCATGATGCCGTCCGAGGCGGCCACCTTCAGCACTTCGTTGGAGACCGTCAGCTTGCCGTCGAGCCCTTGTGCCACAGGCACCGTGCCGACGGTCTTGAGACTGAGGTCGGAGAAGCTGATCTCGACGGTCACATCGTCGCCCGACCAGCCGGGAGCTGGATCGGACACGTCGAAGGCGGGCGGCTGCAGCGCGATGGTGGCACGGCCGCCGTCGATCCGCCCGTCGATCATGTGCTCGATCACCCAGTCGCGCGCCGGCGGGATCGTGGTCACCGGCCAGATGCGCTTGAGCGTCGCCACCGCCATCGGCCCGCTCTCCATCGCCAGCGCCAGATAGGGACCGTCGTCGCGCAGCGTCAGAGATCCCGCGCCGTCGAGATTGGCCGAGCCGGAGCGCAGCGCGATCCGGTTGAAGGCGATCTCGCGCGCCATCGGGTCGGCCTGTCCCTCGACGAGCAGTGTTTCCATCGCATAGGGCGGCCCGGGCACGTCGTCGGGCGCAATCGAGGCATCGTGGGAAACGATGCGGTAGGACCATTGCGTCTCCCAGTCGCGTGGCGGCTGCACTACCCCCTCGAAGGGGATGACGGTGTTGCCGCGCACATAGACGGAAGGCGCGATCTGGAAGCCGGGCGTCCCCGCCAGCCAGGCGAACTGCATGTCGATCTTGTCGAAGGCGACCACGGAACGGCCGGTGTTGATCCAGCCGGGCGAGACCACCGCGCTAAGCCGCGTCGAGACGAAGGCGCCGTCCTTGTCGAGGGTGGAATCAAGGCGGATGTCGACCGGCACGCCTAGCCCTTTGCCCGTGCTGATGTTGCTCTCCAGCGGCATGAACTCGCCGAGGGTCACATCGTCGACGTCGATGCGCACCAGCCGCGCGCCGCTGCCGGGATCGACGCTGTGGCGGAGCCCGACGCGCCAGCGCCCGAGGCGGCCGGCCACTTCCGCATCGACCTTCAGCTCGGCATCTCCCTCGCGCGTCAGCACCGCGTCTATGCCGCGCATGCGGTAGGTCGCCGCGCCTTCCGCCACGACTTCCGCCGACACCAGTTCAATGCGCTCGATGGCGCGGCGCGCGAGCTGGTCGAGCGCCAGCCGCGCGGCGCTGTCGGCGGCGAGCGAAAGGGTTTCCATCGCCGGAATATCGGTGTTGTCGCTCTCCGGCCGCTGGATCGAAAGCTTCGGCTGTTCCAGGGTGATCGTGGAGACCTCGAAACGGCCCGACAGGGCGGCGAGCAGGTCGACAGGCGCGGAAATGCGCGGCACCACGACGGAGAGCGGCACATCGCCCTCGACCTCGATGGCGATATTGGCAAGCTCGATGCGCGCCGGCAGACCGGAGGACAGGTCGATGGTCGCCGAGCCGACGGTGACATGGGCGCGGTCCGAGGAGGCCCGCGCCTCCACCGCGCGCGCCAGATAGCCGATGGAGACCGGCCCCTGCAGCAGGATCGCCAGCATCGCGCCGACGACGAGCACCAGCACGAGGAGCAGCCCGCAGCCCCAGACGAGAAGGCGCGGCCTGCGGGGCTTGCGCAAGGTATCCCGCAAAGGCTTGTTGCGGTGGGTCAGCCGATTTAACAGTGTTCCAGTCCTCGGGACAAACAGGGCCAGCCAACATCGATTCGACGCGAGGAACAGTATGCCCCTCGCGGATCGCTTGCGCTCACATCAATAGCAGAGACTCACGTCTCCCTATCTTCCCCTCTCCAGTGTCGAAAGGATGGCAGAATGAGCGAACTCACCAGTGGAACCGCCGCCCCCGGCTTCGAGCTTGCCACCGACGGTGGCGGCTCGGTCAGCCTCGCCGGGCTCAAGGGACGCAAGGTCGTCCTCTATTTCTACCCGAAGGACGACACCTCCGGCTGCACGAAGGAAGCCATCGCCTTTTCCGCGCTGCGTGCGGAATTCGAGGCCGCCGGCGCGACGATCATCGGCGTCTCGCCGGATACCGCCCAGAAGCACGACAAGTTCAAGGCCAAGCACGAGCTCACCGTGACGCTCGCCGCCGACACGGAAAAGACCGTTGCCGAGGCCTATGGCGTCTGGGTGGAGAAATCCATGTACGGCCGCAAGTACATGGGCATCGAGCGCTCGACCTTCCTCATCGATGGCGAGGGCCGGATTGCCAAGGTCTGGAGCAAGGTCAAGGTGCCCGGCCATGCCGAGGCCGTCCTGGAGGCGGTGAAGGCGCTCGGCTGAGCGCGCCGTCTCTCCCCTCTCGTCTTCCCGATGATCGCAAGCACACGCAGGACCCTTCCGTGGCCGTATCCCCGACCCGTGCCGACCTGACCGGCTACATCCCCGCATCCCTTGCCGATGGCGCCAGGCACGTGGTGGAGACCCCGGACCTGGAGGAGAAGATCCTCGTCGCCCATGCGACGGCGCGAGCGTGGTTCGGCCGCGGACTTTCGCTTCGCCGCCGCACCGGCGCGACGCCGATGCCGGATCAGCCCGGCCGGCCGGCCGCGCCCGTGCTGCTGCCGCCGCGCGAGATGCCCAGGCGCGCCGTCGGCGGCACCGCCGGGCGCGTCGCGCTGCTGCACTCGCTTGCCCACATCGAGCTCAATGCCGTCGACCTCACCTGGGACATGGTCGGCCGCTTCGCCCACCTGCAACTGCCGCGCTCCTTCTTCGAGGACTGGGTGCGCGTCGGTCTGGAGGAGGCCAAGCACTTCTCGCTGCTGCGCCACCGGCTCGCCGCCCTCGACTCGTTCTATGGCGCCCTGCCCGCCCATCACGGCCTATGGGAGGCGGCGGAAAGCGCTGGCGACGATCTCGCCGGCCGACTCGCCGTGATTCCCCTGGTGCTGGAGGCACGCGGCCTCGACATTTCCCCGCCGATGATCGAGAAGGCACGCGCCGTCGGCGACGAGGACACCGCAGCCATCCTCGAGATCATCTACCGCGACGAGAAGCGCCACGTCGCGTTCGGCGCCAAGTGGTTCAGATTCCTGTGCGACCGCGAGCGCACCGACCCCGAGGCCCGTTTCCAGGACCTCGTCCGCCGGCATTTCCGCGGCGGCCTGAAGCCGCCCTTCAACGACCGCGCCCGCTCCGAGGCCGGCCTCACTCCCGGCTTCTACCGCCCCCTCGTCCGCCTCATCGGCTGACCCATTTTGCGATCATTAGCATTTGTTAACCTTAATGCTTTTAACTTCCGCCCTGAAGGTCGCGAAGCGTTCGTGCGCGGCAACCAGAAGACGGGTCCGGAGAGTAATGACGGGACACGGGGGCTATTCCCAGCAGGAGTTCGGCAAGCGCAAGGAGCCGCATCGGGTGATCATTGCCCGCGGCGACAACGTGCGCAGCTTCACGATTTCTCCCTGGGTCGCGGGACTTGGCACGGCCATCGGCATCTGCCTCGGCCTCGGTTACATCGGCGCGACAGCCTATCTGGTGCTGCGCGACGACATCATCCAGGCCTCGGCGGAACGCCAGGCCGAGATGCAGCTTTCCTACGAAGACAGGATCTCCTCGCTGCGTGCGCGCATCGACCAGTTGACGAGCCGCCGCGTGCTTGAGCGCCGCAGCATCGCCGAGCAGCTCGAGGACGTCGTTACCCGCCAGCAGGATCTGGGCAGCCGCCAGGAGCATGTCGCCCGCGTGCTGGCCCGTGCCGCGCAAAGCGGCATCCGTGTCGCCCTCGGTGGCCCCCTGCCGCCATCCAAGCCCGACATCGACGCCATCAAGCCGTCGCTCTCGACCGCAGCGCTCGACGCGCCGTCAATCCGCGATCCGCGCGCCAACATCGGCGGCACGCCCGAGCCCATCGAGATTTCGCCCGTCCTCAGCCTGCGCGGCAGCCAGGGTGACTATGGCGGGGCCGCGGCCGCCGCCGCCGCCCAGGCCGCCGGCATGCCGTCAAAGCGCCTGCGCGACATCGCTCCCGAGACGCCCGCCGGCAAACCCGACGAGCGCGCCGAACTGCTCGAGGGCGTCAGCAGCGCGCTGGAGCGCATGGACGGCGAGACCAACGCGGCGCTGGAAGTCATTGCAGCGACGGCAGAACGCAACACCCGCACCATCACCGAGGCGGCGGACAAGCTCGGCCTGAAGCTCGCCGGAAAGGCAACCGCCAGCATGGGCGGCCCGTTCGTCGCCCTGGGCGACGTCGACTTCGACACCCGCCTCGCCCGCGCGGAGGCCGCTCTCGAAACGCTCGCCACCGTCAAGACCGCGGCCCGCGGCATTCCGCTCGAGAAGCCGGTTCCCAGCGCCGCGATCACCTCCTCCTACGGGCCCCGCCTCGACCCCTTCCTGGGGCGCATGGCGATGCACACCGGCATCGACTTTCGTGCCGTCACCGGTACGCCGGTGCACGCCCCCGCTCCCGGCAAGGTCACCTTCGCCGGTCGCAACGGCGGCTACGGCAACTCGGTCGAGATCACCCATCCCAGTGGGGTCACCACCCGTTTCGCCCACATGAGCCGCATCGCGGTCAAGGAGGGCGACGAGGTCGCCCTGAACGACACGCTCGGCTATGTCGGCACCACCGGCCGCTCCACCGGCCCGCATCTCCACTACGAGGTGCGCCTCGACGACCGCCCGCTCGACCCGATGCCTTTCGTGCGCGCCGGCACCCGGCTGAACCCGCTGCTCGAGCATTGAGCCGCCTCGGCCGCCGGACTTCGGCGGTCGACGCGCGCGCCTGACGCCCCCTGACAAAATTCACAGGCCGTTACGGCACGCAAAGCCGAGCGCTGTCATGTCGCTGAAACACTCCTGCCCTACGCCACGGGGCAAGGAGATTTCAGCTCATGCCAGCCATCGAGACGCGCGCTGTTTCCAAGGCGTTCGAACGCAACAAACCTGTCCTCAAGCGTGTTTCGCTTTCCATCGAGGAAGGCGAGATGGTGGCGCTGATCGGCGCCTCGGGATCGGGAAAATCGACCCTGCTGCGCCTGCTCTGCGGGCTTGAGACGGTCGACCGCGGCACCGGCGGGACCATCGCACTGTTCGGCAGCGACGTGCAGGTCGACGGCCGGCGCACGGCACAGGCGCGCCGGATCCGCCGCGACGTTGGCGTCGTCTTCCAGCAGTTCAACCTCGTCAACCGGCTCAGTGTTCTCAAGAACGTTCTGGCGGGACGGCTCGGCAAGACCGCCTCCTGGCGCGGCACGCTCGGCCTCTTCGCCCACGGCGACAAGCTGCGCGCGCTCAAGGCGCTCGAGCGCGTCGGGATCGTCTCCTTTGCCCACCGCCGTGCCTCCCGTCTTTCCGGCGGCCAGCAGCAGCGCGCCGCGATCGCCCGCACACTCACCCAGGAAGCCCGACTGATCCTCGCCGACGAGCCCATCGCCTCGCTCGACCCCGCCTCGGCGGAATCGGTGATGGAGACCCTGTCGCGGATCAACCGGGAGGACGGCGTCACGGTCGTCGTCTCGCTTCACCAGATCGACCATGCCTTTCGGCACTGCAAGCGGATCGTCGCGCTGAAGAACGGCGAGCTCGTCTTCGACGGGCCCGCCGCCGACGTCGACCGCGCCGCCCTCGCCGCCCTTTACGACAGCGACGTGCTGTCGGACCGAGACATGCCCGCCCCGGCCGAACCACCGGCCCCCGGGCATGGCGACGCGCCCCTGGCCGTCGTTTCCAGGGAGACTGCCCCGGAGGCGATGAGGGCCTGAAGCCCTCTTCCGCCACTTTCCCAACCAGGAGCCTGCCATGATGAAGAACGTTCTCGCGGCCGCGACGCTCGCCGTGACCCTGACCTCCGGCCCGGCCTTCGCCGAAGACGCCGGCAAGCTGCCGGAAGTGATCAACTTCGGCATCATCTCGACCGAGAGCGCCTCGGTCCTGGAAGAGAACTTCAAGCCCTTCCTCGACGACATGGCCGCCTCGCTCGGCGTCAAGGTGAAGCCGTTCTTCGCCTCAGACTATGCAGGTGTCATCGCCGGCATGGGCGCCAAGCAGGTGGACGTGGCGTGGTTCGGCAACAAGTCGGCCATCCAGGCGGTCGACAAGGCCGGTGGCGAGGTCTTCGCCCAGACCATCAAGGACGACGGCGAGCGCGGCTACTACTCGCTTCTGATCACCCAGAAGGACAGCCCGCTGAACTCGCTCGACGACGTTCTGAAGTGCGACAAGACGCTGACCTTCGGCAACGGCGATCCCAACTCCACCTCCGGCTACGCGATCCCGGGCTATTACGTCTGGGCTCTGAACGGCAAGACGCCGGAAGAGTGCTTCGCCCGCGTCACCGCCTCCAACCATGAGGGCAACGCGCTTGCCGTCGCCGCCGGCCAGGTCGACGTCGCCACCAACAACACCGAGTCGCTCTACGCCCGCCTTGCCAAGTCGAACCCGGAAGCCGCCGGCCAGATCAAGGAAATCTGGCGTTCGCCGCTGATCCCGTCCGACCCGATGGTCTGGCGTGCCGACCTGCCGAAGGCCGCCAAGGAGAAGATCTACTACTTCTTCATGCAGTACGGCCGCTTCGGCGACATGGAGAAGGTCAAGCGCGAGCGCGAGAACCTCGCCAAGCTTTCCGACGGCTGGGGCCCGTTCCTCGCCTCCTCCAACGCCCAGCTTCTCGACGTGCGCCAGATCGAGGCCTTCAAGGCCAAGCTGAAGGCCGAGGCCTCGGGCGACGCGAAGGCCATCAAGGCCGCCGACGCACAGCTCGCCGAACTCGCCGCGCAGGCCAAGGTCGTCGGCAAGGGCGGCTACTGATCGCAGTCCCGGGCGCGGCCCTCGCGGCCGCGCCCGCCTGATCGATCCGGCGGGCCGCGAGACCACTCGCGGCCCGCCGCGCTGAGGAACGGACGGATGAGAGAATGAACGACATGACCGCCGGGAACGATGCGGCCGCAAGGCAGGACGAACTTTCAGACGCGATCCGCGCGCAGCTTCGCCCGCAATGGGCGAACATCGCACGCAGCACCGCCATCCTGTCGGTGATCGTTCTGCTGCTCGCCCTCTCCTACTATCCGACCGAGATGAACAACTGGACGCGGCTGCTGACGGGCAACGCCTTTCTCGACAGCATGATCGCCCAGTTCCTCAATCCCGACTTCACGAGCCTGCCGCTCTACATCCGCAAGATGGTCGAGACCGTGCAGATCGCGCTCTGGGGGACCGTGCTCGCCATCATCTTCGGCGCGCCGCTGGCGCTTCTCGCCTCCAGCAACATCGCTCCCGCCTGGGTCGTCTTCCCGATGCGCCGGCTGATGGACGCAAGCCGGGCGATCAACGACCTGGTCTTCGCCGTGCTCTTCGTCGCCGTCGTCGGTCTCGGCCCGCTGCCCGGTGTGCTCGCCATTTTCGTGCACAATCTCGGCATCGTCTCCAAGCTGTTCTCGGAAGCGGTGGAGGCAATCGACGCGCGTCCGGTCGAGGGCATCCGCACCACGGGCGCCACCCGCGTGCAGGAGATCCTCTACGGCGTCATCCCGCAGGTCATTCCGCTGTGGTCGAGCTTCTCGCTCTACCGCTTCGAGACCAACGTCCGCTCCGCCACCGTGCTCGGCATCGTCGGCGCCGGCGGCATCGGCTTCACCTTCAACGAGGCCTTCAAGGGCTTCCGCTTCGAGGAAGCAAGCGCCATCATCATCGTCATGGTCGTCACCGTCTCGGTGATCGACATGATCTCCTCGCGCCTGCGCAAGATGCTGGTCTAGCACCAGCCCCCGACGCCGAGGCGGGCAGGCGAGACCCCACGGGCGCAACTGCGGGCATGCCGGAGCGGGTGGTGGCGGACGCGGGAGAGTGCGCAGGCGCGGATGCGAGCGTGGAAGCAGACGCGGCCCCCCGCATCGTCGCCCCCGCACACGGCTCGCCCGCATCGCCGGTTGCCACATCGCCGGCCACCGTCCTCATCGCTGCCCCCGCATCGCCGGCCATCGCATCGCCGACCGCGCGCCCCGCACCACCGTCACCCCGGGCTTGACCCGGGGCCTATTGGTTCCCGTAGCGCCCGCAGTACGGGCTCCGGAACCTGCGGAACGCCCCAGGCAGACCAGCCGCCGCATCGCCCGCAGCAAAGTGGATTGGGTCCCGGGTCAAGCCCGGGATGACGTCTGTGAAATCTGCCACCGCCCACCGCGCCGCAGCCCCCCGTGCGACTGTAAACGGCTCGCCCGCACCGCCGTCAACGCCTGCATCGCCGGCCACCGTCCCCATCTCTGCTCCCGCATCGCCGGCCATCGCATCGCCGACCGCGCGCCCCGCACCACCGTCACCCCGGGCTTGACCCAGGGCGCCTATTGGTTCCCGCAGCGCCCGCAGTACGGGCTCCGGAGCCTGCGGAACGCCCCGGACCGACCAGCCGCATCGCCCGCCCCGCCGTCCAATAGGCCCCCGGTTCCGCGCCGGCCCGAGGTGACAGCGATAGCGCCAAGCAGGTCGGGGCGACATCCGGTCCGGCACCGCCCGGCGCAAGCAAAAAAGGGCGGCCTGTCGGCCGCCCTTTCCGTATCCGGTGTGAAGGCCGAAGGCCTATTCCACGTCCTCGATCGTGCCGGCCTCGCCGCCGAAGGCGCGCTGCGCGAGCGCGGCCTCCATGAAGGCGTCGAGATCGCCGTTGAGCACGTCGCCCGGACTGGTGCTTTCCACGCCCGTGCGCAGGTCCTTGACGAGCTGGTAGGGCTGCAGGACGTAGGACCGGATCTGGTGACCCCAGCCGATCGACGTCTTCGACGAGGCCTCGGCGTTGGCCTTCTCCTCGCGCTTCTGCAGCTCCAGCTCATAGAGCCGCGCCTTCAGCATCGACCAGGCGGTGGCCCGGTTCTTGTGCTGCGAGCGCTCGGACTGGCACTGCACCACGATGCCGGTCGGCTGGTGGGTGATGCGCACCGCCGAGTCGGTCGTGTTGACGTGCTGGCCGCCGGCGCCCGACGCCCGGTAGGTGTCGATGCGGCAGTCGCTCTCGTTGACCTCGATCTCGATCGAGTCGTCGATGACCGGATAGACCCAGGCCGAGGCAAAGCTCGTGTGCCGGCGCGCCTGGCTGTCGAACGGCGAGATGCGCACCAGCCGGTGCACCCCCGATTCCGTCTTCAGCCAGCCATAGGCGTTCTCGCCCTTGATCTTCAGCGTCACCGACTTGATGCCCGCCTCCTCGCCGTCGTGGATCTCGAGCACCTCGACCTTGTGGCCGTGCTGCTCCGCCCAGCGGGTGTACATGCGCATCAGCATGTTGGCGAAGTCCTGGCTCTCGGTCCCGCCGGCGCCGGCGTTGATCTCGAGATAGGCGTCGTAGGGGTCGGCCTCGCCGGACAGGAGCGATGCGATCTGGCGCCTCTCGACGTCGGCCTTCAACGCCTTCAGCGCGGCCTCCGCCTCGGAGACGACGTCCTTGTCGCCCTCCATCTCGCCAAGCTCGATCAGCTCGAGATTGTCGGCAAGGTCGGCCTCCAGCTTGTGGACGCCGGAGATGCCGTCCTCGAGCTGCTGGCGCTCGCGCATCAGCTTCTGCGCCTTCGTCGGATCGTCCCAGAAACCCGGGACCTCGGACGCGGCGTTCAGTTCATCCAGACGGGATACGGCTGTATCCCAGTCAAAGATGCCTCCTCAGCAGGCTTATGGCCTGCTTGATTTCGTCGACCACCGCCTCGGTTTCGGCGCGCATGGCAGTTCCTCGTTCGATGAAAGCCGCCGGTCGCGGCTTCAGGTGAAGGGATGGGTCCGGCCGTGCGGGACGGCCGCCGGACGGGCATCGCGCATGTCGCGCAAGCCCTGTCGCGGGCGGACCATAATGGAAGCCGGACGCCTTCGCAAACAGCCAGTTCCCGGGCCGAAAACGAAAAGGGGCGGCCCTCGCGGACCGCCCCGTCTTTCGGATGTGTCGCGGTCAGTAGAGACCGCCGGTGCCCGTCATAACCGCCTGCCCCGCCTCGGGCGAGACCGTGCGCGGGATGCCGATCTCGTCCTGGAAGCCGATGATCGAATACTCGTCCGGCGGTGCGGTGCCCGGCTTGAACGCCTCGAGAATCGTGCCCGGCGCGCCGGCCGCGGCACGAAGGCCCGTCTTGCGGTTGATCGGGATGAGCTGGAGCCCCTTCGGCACGCGGAACTCGACCGGCGGCGTGTCGGACAGCGCGTCCTTCATGAACGCGGTGAAGATCGGCGCCGCCACCTGACCGCCCGTCGCGCCGCGGCCCATCGGCTTCGGCGTGTCGTAGCCGACGAAGACGCCAACGGTCAGGTCCGGCGTGAAGCCGACGAACCAGGCGTCCTTCTCGTCGTTGGTGGTGCCGGTCTTGCCGGCGATCGGACGGCCGACCTCGCGCACCTTGGTCGCGGTGCCGCGCAGCACGACGCCTTCCATCATCGAGGTGATCTGATAGGCGGTCATCGGATCGAGCACCTGCTCGCGGTTGTCGATCAGATCCGGCTCGCCCTGGTGCTCCCAGGTTTCCACCGCGCAGGTCTCGCAGATGCGGGTCTCGTGGCGGTAGACGGTCTTGCCGTAGCGGTCCTGGATGCGGTCGATCAGCGTCGGCGTCACCTTGCGCCCGCCGTTGGCGATCATCGCATAGGCGGAGACAAGGCGCATGACGGTGGTCTCGCCGGCGCCAAGCGCCATGGCCAGAACCGGCTTCATGTCATCGTAGATGCCGAAGCGCTTGGCGTATTCGGCCACCAGCGGCATGCCCATGTCCTGGGCCAGACGCACGGTCATCACGTTACGCGAAAGCTCGATGCCCAGACGCAGCGTCGAGGGGCCGTAGAACTTGCCGCCATAGTTCTGCGGCCGCCAAATCGGCAGGCCGGGCCCCTGGCTGATCTCCAGCGGCGCGTCCATGACAACGCTCGAGGGCGTGTAGCCATTGTCGAGCGCGGCCGCGTAGATGAACGGCTTGAACGCCGAGCCCGGCTGGCGATAGGCCTGCGTGGCCCGGTTGAACTCGCTCTGCGCGAAGGAGAAGCCGCCGACCATGGCAAGCACGCGCCCGGTGAAGGGATCCATCGCCACCAGCGCGCCGGACACCTTGGGGAACTGGCGCAGCTCATAGGTCGGGCCCGACGTTCCCTCGTGCTCTTCGACATAGACAACGTCGCCCGGATTGAGCACGTCGCCGGTGTTCTTCGGAGCCCGGCCGCCAACCCGCGCCCAGCTCATGTCCGAAAGCTTGATATCGACGGTCTTGCGATCGGTCGACAGCGCGCCGCTGATCAGCCGGCCGGGCTGAAGACCGACCTCGGCGGTATCGCCATTGGTCGACAGCACCACGGCCACCTTCCATTCGGGAAGATCGCCAAGCCCCTCGATCGCCGCGAGCTCGACACCCCAGTCGCCGGAGAGCTCGATGGTCTTGAGCGGACCGCGCCAGCCGCCGCCACGGCGCTCGTCAAAGGAGATGAGACCATCCATCAGCGCCTTGCGCGCCTTGCGCTGCATCACCGGATCAAGCGTTGAACGCACCGACAGGCCGCCCTCGTAGAGCCCCTTTTCGCCGTACATGGCCATGAGTTCGCGGCGCACGCCCTCGGCGAAATACTCGGAGGCAAACAGATGCGAGCCACGGGTGCGCGGCGTCACGTCCAGATCGGCAGTCTTCGCCTCCTCGCCCTGGGCCGAGGTGATGTAGCCGTTCTGCACCATGCGGTCGATCACCCAGTTGCGGCGCTCGACGGCCGCGTCGTGCTCGCGGAACGGATGGTAGTTGTTGGGCCCCTTCGGCAGGGCGGCGAGATAGGCTGCCTCCGCGATGGTCAGCTCATGCACCGACTTGTCGAAATAGACGAGCGAGGCGGCGGCGACGCCATAGGCGCCCATGCCGAGATAGATCTCGTTGAGATACAGCTCGAGGATCTCGTCCTTGGTGTAGGTCTGCTCGATCCGCAGCGCCAGCAGCGCTTCCTTGATCTTGCGCTCGAACGACACCTCATTGGTGAGCAGGAAGTTCTTGGCCACCTGCTGGGTGATCGTCGAGGCGCCCTGCGGACGCCGGCCGGAGCCGTAGTTGCGCGCATAGGAGACCAGAGCGCGGGCAATGCCCTCCGGATCGATGCCGAAATGGGTATAGAAGTTCTTGTCCTCGGCGGAAATGTAGGCTTCCTTGACCAGATCCGGCACGGCCTGGATCGGCAGGAACAGGCGCCGCTCCTTGGCATATTCAGCCATGAGCTGGCCGTCGCCGGCGTGCACGCGGGTCATCACCGGCGGCTCGTAGTTCTTCAGCGTGGTGTAATCCGGCAGGTCGCTTGCCTCTTCCTGCAGATAGATCCACGCGCCGGCGGCGACAATGAGCCCGAGCACCGTCCCGATGCCGAACAGGTAGCCGAAGAGTTTGATCAAGACCTTCATGTAGTCGGCTCATTCATTCCGAAACTGTCGTCCGCCGCACGAGGACACACCTCGTCCGGCCGGACACCCCGGCCCGGGTGACGCCATCGGTCGCGGTCAAAACCGCTTCGTCCGGTGCGCGTCCGCCCTGAGCCATCTGCTGCGGCCATGTTCTGTTGCAACGTTGCGCGATGTTCTCGCGTTTCGATGTCCTGCGCATGTCTCCGGCGTCTGTCTACAGGATTCGCTTCGCTGCGTCGCCGGAACTCGTCGCCCGCGTAAGCGTCTTCATTCCTAGACCAATATGGCGATGCTGAGGCGATGCCCCTAGCGGTCGACGGTCTTTGCATCCTTCTCGCCGTCCGCCGCCTCGCTCTGCGTCATCACCATCGCCTGATCGCCGAAGCGCTTGGCGAAATAGCGCTCGATCGCGGCGAAGATCGCCTCCGACATGCGGTCGCGCCATTCGTCCGTCGACATCAGCTTCTCGTCCAGCTTGTTGGACAGATAGCCGAGCTCGATCAGCGTCGAGGGCACATCATGGGCGGTCAGCACGCGAAAGCCCGCCGACCGGTGCGGGTTCTTCACGACCTGCGCCGCGCCGCGAAGCTCACCGACCAGGTTTTCCGCGAACATGAAGGAGAACTTGCGCGTTTCCTGGCGCGCCAGATCGATCAGGATATCGGTGACGTCGTTGGGCTCGTCGGCAAGATCGATGCCGGCGATCACGTCGGAGCGGTTCTCACGCTCGGCGAGCGCGGCCGCGATCTCGTCGCTGGCCGTGTTGGACAGCGTGTAGACGCCGGCGCCGCGCACCTGGTCGCGGCCGACGCGCACCGAATCCGCGTGGATCGAGACAAGAAGATCGGCTTCCACGCTGCGGGCGATCTTCACCCGCTCGCGCAGAGGAATGAAAACGTCGTCGTCGCGCGTCAGGCGCACCTCGTAGCGCCCCGTCGCCAGGAGCTTGTCGCGCAGCCGGCGGGTGAAATCGAGCACCACCGCCTTTTCCAGCGTGCCGCCGGCACCGATCGCGCCGGTATCGATGCCGCCATGCCCGGCATCGAGCACGATCACCGGCTTGTGCCCGTCGCCGACGCGGGCGATGCGGTCGCCCTTGCGCGCCACCGGCTCGGCCGGTTTTGTCTCTTCCACCGACTTCAGGAACGCCGTGCGGTCCGAGCCGACCAGATCGAGCACGAAGCGGGTCGCCTGCCCGGAGACCGGCGGCAGTACGAAGGCCTTGTCGACGGCGACCGGTCCCGTGGCGTCGAGCACGATGCGCGACTTTCCGGCCGCGAACTGGCCGAAGCGCCAGGCATGGATGAGCCCGCGCCCCTCCCGCCCGGCAGCGTCTTCGAGGTCGAAGCGCACCTCCGGCAGGTCGATGACGATGCGGTAGGGATCGGAAAGCGTCGAGACGGCGAATTCGACGGGACGGGAAAGGTCCATGACGAAGCGGGTGCGCGTCGCGTCGCCGGCGACGCGGGCCTCGCGCGCCACGACCGGCCCCTCGGGCTCCGCCCGCGCCGCGCCGCAGACGCCCGCGACGGCTGTCGCCGCCACCAGCACCGCCGCGACCAGCCGCGTCAGACCGAAAGCCCTCTTCACCGTTGCCGTTCCCTGACCGTGTGTGTGTGCTCTGATTGCATGTGTCATGATTGCGCGCATGATCCCGCCGACTCGCCCCGGCAGTGCGGAGCGACGCGCCCGAGCCTAGTCATAGGCAAGTTAACCTTTCATTGACAATACGCCGATTGCCGCGGAATTGCGCCTGCTCAAGGCAAAACGCCTTTCGTTTCACGCAGCATGCTTGCCATATTCCGCGCCCGACCGTAAAAGAGTTTGAACGGCTCCTGCTCCTGAACATGATTCAGGCAGGCTGTCTCCAGCGCCCCGATACGGCGTCCGGTCTTGCCAACTGTCCTTGCGTCAACCGCGAACGATGATTTGGCACCGGTCTCCCACCCGGGGCGGCTCGCGCCCTTCGCGCAACCGGGCACCTTGGAGATCCGGCGTCGACACGTCCCGCAAGGGAAGTTCGCGGTGCCGATCCCGTCTCGCGCAATGCGCGAGACCCAGAGGAACACCCGTGAACCCGAGGGATGCCGGTCGACGGAGCGTCGGCGAGCTGCCGAACGTCACGGACGAACCGGACGGGAGCCGTTTGCAGGTCGGGTCAATCGGGCGAGATGCCCGCAAGACCGAACTGCCCGCGAAGCAATCCGGGCCTGGCCAATATCGCCAGAGCCGTACGTACATGGTCAATTGGGCGCTGCAATGAATTTTTGCGCGAAGACGTTCCGGGACGGACAAGGAACTGCCGGTTTCGGCGGGGCCGCTTCCTCTCGGATCGCCGCGCGGCGCGCCGTCCTACCCCTCTTCACACTCAAGAACAGAACGACCGAACTCTCGCAACGTCGGGCGCGTGCCTTATGCCGCCCCGCAGCGACGGTCGTGGAGATCCCCGTCAATGGCAAACAAGATGCTCATCGATGCCGCGCACCCGGAAGAAACCCGGGTTGTCGTCGTGCGTGGCAACCGCGTCGAGGAATTTGATTTCGAGGCTGCAAATCGCAAGCAGCTGCGCGGCAACATTTATCTGGCGAAGGTGACACGGGTCGAACCCTCTCTCCAGGCCGCCTTCGTCGATTACGGCGGCAACCGCCACGGCTTCCTCGCCTTCAGCGAGATTCACCCGGACTACTACCAGATCCCGATGGCTGATCGTCAGGCCCTCCTCGAGGAGGAGGAAGCCGACGCCCGCACCAACGACAGCGACGACGAGCGCCCCACGCGCAAGCGCGGCAAGGCCGCCCGCAACGACGACGAGGGCGAGACGAAGAGCGCCTCTTCCGAGGAAGGCGACAGCGACGCGGAGGCCGGCGACGAACAGGACGTTGAGTCCGTTGGCGCCGAGGATGCGATGGAGGAGGTGCCGCAGCGTGCCCGCCGCACCCGCAGGCAGTACAAGATCCAGGAAGTGATCAAGCGCCGTCAGGTGCTGCTCGTCCAGGTCGTCAAGGAGGAGCGCGGCAACAAGGGCGCGGCGCTGACCACCTATCTGTCGCTGGCCGGCCGCTACTCGGTGCTGATGCCCAATACCGCGCGCGGCGGCGGCATCTCCCGCAAGATCACCACGCCGACCGACCGCAAGCGCCTGAAGAAGATCGCCTCGGAGCTCGAGGTGCCGCAAGGCATGGGCGTCATCCTGCGCACCGCCGGCGCCAGCCGCACCAAGGCCGAGATCAAGCGCGATTTCGAATACCTGATGCGGCTTTGGGAGAATGTGCGCGACCTGACGCTGCAGTCCTCCGCGCCCTATCTCGTCTATGAGGAAGGCTCGCTGATCAAGCGCTCGATCCGCGACCTCTACAACAAGGACATCGATCAGGTCCTTGTCGCCGGCGATGAAGGCTACCGCGAGGCCAAGGACTTCATGCGCATGCTCATGCCGAGCCATGCCAAGAACGTCCAGCCCTACAAGGACGCCACGCCGATCTTCTCCCGCTTCATGGTGGAATCGCAGCTCGACGCGATGTTCTCGCCGCAGGTGACGCTGAAGTCCGGCGGCTACATCGTCATCAACCAGACCGAGGCGCTTGTCGCCATCGACGTCAACTCCGGCAAGTCGACCCGCGAGCACAACATCGAGGACACGGCCGTCCAGACGAACCTGGAGGCGGCCGAGGAGGTTGCCCGCCAGCTCCGCCTGCGCGATCTCGCCGGCCTGATCGTGATCGATTTCATCGACATGGAGGAGAACAAGAACAACCGGGCGGTGGAGCGCAAGCTCAAGGATTGCCTGAAGAACGACCGGGCGCGCATCCAGGTTGGCCGGATCTCGCATTTCGGCCTGATGGAGATGTCGCGCCAGCGCATCCGCACCGGCGTTCTCGAAAGCTCCATGACCCCCTGCCCGCATTGCCACGGCACGGGCATGATCCGCTCCGTCGAGTCGGTCGCGCTGCACGTCCTGCGCTCGCTCGAGGATCAGCTTCTCAAGGGCGCGACGCATCACCTCACCGTTCGCACGACGGCCGAGGCGGCGCTCTACATCCTCAACCAGAAGCGCCCGCACATCACCGACCTCGAAGCCCGCTTCGGTCTCGAGATCACCGTCGCCGCCGGCGAGATGGAAAGCGGTCACTACTACGTTCTGGAGCGCGGCGAGCTTGCCGAACCGCGCCCCGTCGACGACACGCCGCGCAGCGTCCAGCCTTCCACCGTCACCCCGATCATGATCGAGGAGGACGAGGAGGATGAAGAGGAAGAGACGCCGGATCCGATTGTCGAGGAGAGCACCGGCGAGGACGACGGGCAGAACCGCAAGCGCCGCCGCCGCCGCCGTCGCCGCAAGCCCGGCAACGGCGAGGACGGTGCGCCGCATGACGCCGACAATGCTGCCGACGACAACGACGACGAGCCCTCCGATCACGATGGCGACGACGCCGATGGCGAGGCCGCCAGCGCCGACGAGAGCGACGATGATCGCGCCGCCCGCCGCAAGCGCCGCCGGGGTCGCCGCGGTGGCCGTCGCGGCCGCCGCGATGGTCAGGGCGAGGAGGCCAACGGCCAGACCAGCACCGAGGCGAACGAGCAGGACGGCACGGGAACCGGGGACACGTCGGCGACCGAGAGCGACGCCGGCAAGGCATCCGCTTCCGACGCCGGGCCCGCCGAGAGCCAGGCCGAGACCGACAGCCAGACACCGGCCGGCGACACCGCCGACAAGGCTCCTGAGGCAGAGGCGGCGGTAAGCGAGCCTGTCGCCGAGACGGTCGAGATCGAGGCCCCTGCCGCCGAGACGACCGAGGACGCTCCCGTCGAAACCGCGCCGGCTGCCGCCGCCGAGGAGACGGTTGCCGCCCCCGAGACGGCCGTTGAGCACGAAGTTGAAACGCCGGTTGCCGCGGATGAAGAGGCCGCTGCCGACGGCGAGCCTCAGGACGAGACCGCGACCGGGGAAGACGTGGCTGACAAGGAGCCCGCCGCGCCGGAGGCTCCGAGCGAGCCGGTGGTGGTGCGCGAGACCGTCACCGAGACCGGCGAGACCAACCAGACCGAGGAGGACCCCTCGGGGCCGAAGCGGTCCGGCTGGTGGCAGCGCCGCAGCTTCTTCTGAAGACACGCACGTTTCGCCTTCGGCGAGACAATATTTCGAAAATTAAGGGGGCGGATCGCAGGATCCGCCCCCTTTTTGCGTCTTTCGACAAGCCCATTCCAGGGCGCAGGTGGTTCGTGCGCCCACCCCTGTCCCCGCCTGATCGCCTGTTCAATCCCCGTCGCCGAAGGCCACGTCGGCAACGAGCGCCGGTCCCCCCGTCTTGCCCGAAGCACGGGCGATCTCGCCAAGCGTCGCAGCCGCCGGATCGAGCTCGTCACCGAGCCTGTAGCCTTTGGACATCAGGCGTTCCGCGAGCGCCGCAGGGCTCAGGTCGAACAGGGGGGCGACCTCGGCGATGGTGCCCCCTTCGATGGCGGACAGCGCGGCGCGCATCGGATTGCCTCCGGTTCCCGTCGCCGTCATCGCCGGCCAGGCGAAAACAAGCGACGCCGCGATCCCCAGCACGGCCGGCACGATCAGCGTCCGCCGTTTCAGATAGGTGCGAAAGCCGTTCCAGTTCCGCCACAGATGCAGTGCCACCGGGAGCACCAGCAGCATGGACAGCCACTCGTGCATGCCATGGAACGCAGCACTTCCGATGTGGAAGAACAAGGCCGCTCCGGACACGGCCGACACGGCGAAAAGGACGATGGTGCAGGTCGTCCCATGGGTCCTCAGAAACGTCTTCACGATGAAATCTCCATGATTGCGAACACAATAAAACACTGCTGCGCCGCACCATGAAAATTGACAAGCCACGAAGTGTATCGGTCTGTCGCGGCGCGACGGTCCTGCGACAACCGCCGACCGACGCAGCCGCCGCGAAAACCCTATCTTGCTGATTTCATGAGACTTCCAAGTTACCCAGCCCGTGGCAACCAGTCCGCGAGACGTTCGGTCGCAGCCTCGATCACCGACGCGTCGCCGGCGAAGGAGAAGCGCATGTAGGCGTGACCGTTGACCGGGTCGAAGTCGGCGCCGGGTGTCGCCGCGATACCGACCTCTTCCAGCATCCGCCGGGCGAATTCCGCGCTGTCGTTGGAAAACGGCCTGACGCTCGCATAAAGGTAGAAGGCGCCATCCATCGGCAGGATCTCGGTGAAGCCAAGCGCCGGCATGCGCTGCAGCAGCAGCTCCCGGTTCCGCGCGTAGCCCGCCTTGACCCGCTCCAGCTCCTGCGTCGCGCCAAAGACGGCCGCCGCCGCTCGCTGCGACAGTTCGGGTGGCGAGATGTAGAGGCTCTGGGCGATCCGTTCGACCGGGCGCACCAGCGCCTCGGGCAGGATCATCCAGCCGATGCGCCAGCCAGTCATGCAGTAGTACTTCGAGAAGCTGTTGATGATGATGGCCTTTTCGGTAAAGGCCAGCGCCGTCTCCTGCTGCCCGGCGAAGACCAGCCCATGGTAGATCTCGTCGGAGATGAACCAGATGTCCATCGTCTCGCAGGCATCCACCAGCGCCTTCAGCGCCTCTGGCGTCATCATCGTTCCGGTCGGATTGGCCGGCGAGGCGACGAGCACGCCCTTGAGCGGCGCCTCGCGATGCGCCGCTTCCAGCAGCTCCGGCGTCAGCGCGTAGCGCGTATCCGCACCAGTCTCGATCTCGACCGGCACAAGGCCGAGCGCGCGCAGGATGTTGCGATAGGCGGGATAGCCCGGCGCGGCGATCGCCACCCGGTCGCCCGGGTCGAACGCGGCCAGAAAGGCAAGATTGAAGCCCGCCGACGAGCCTGTGGTGGCGACGATGCGGGCATCTGCGACGTCGACGCCATAGGTCGCGCGATAGTGCGTGCGAATCGCCCCGCGCAGCACCGGCAGCCCCCGCGCCTCGGTGTAGCCGAGACGCCCGGTGGCGAGCGCGGCCGCCGCCGCTTCCGAGGCCTCGCGCGGCACCGGGGCACCCGGCTGGCCGACTTCCATGTGAAGAATCGACCGGCCGGCGGCTTCCAGCTCGTTCGCCCGTGCAAGCACGTCCATGGCGCGGAACGGCTCGACATCGGATCTTGCGGACGGCATCGGCATGGGAACAATCCTTTCACGATTTCGCAACATTTACCGCCCGTTGCGGGTGGCAAAGCGCGTTCAACCCCGTCTCATGCCCAATTTTCGGCGGGTTACCATGCGTTCGATGAGGCAAATGAGGCGGTTGACCGCTTTCGTCGGGCTCCCTACCCTCCCCACGCCTCGCTGTCGAGAGGCTTGCGCGCGAGCGCTACATCGGCCAACGACAGGCAGAGAAGCCCCGCGACCAGGAGAGAAGACACCATGATCCGATCCCCGCTTGAAGCCGGCGCCGCCACGCGGGCTCCGCGTCGCCCCGGGCTTCTGGCGCGCTCGCTCGCTCTCGTCACGGCGGGTTTTCTCGGCTTTACCACAAGCATCACGCCGGTCGCGGCGCAGGGCGGCCTACCGCTCGTGCGCGACGCGGAGACCGAGGCGTTGATGCGCGACTACACCCATCCGATCTTCGACGCCGCCGGCATCGCCCGCGAGCAGGTTCAGGTCATCCTGGTGAACCGCCGCGATTTCAATGCCTTCGTCGCCGATGCCCGCCGCATCTTCATCAACGTCGGCGTGATCACCGACGCCGAAACGCCGAATGAGGTGATCGGCGTGCTGGCCCACGAGACCGGCCACATCAAGGGCAACCACCTCGCCCGCCTGCGCGACGCGCTCGCCAACGCCCAGATCATGGCGGCCATCGGCATGCTGCTTGGCGTCGGCGCGATCGCGGCGGGAGCCGGCAGCGGCTCCAGCGGTGTCGCCCAGGGCGGCGCCGGCGCGCTCACCGCAGGCGCGGGCATTGCCCATCGCTCGCTGCTCGCCTACCGCCGCAGCGAGGAATCCGTCGCCGACCGGGCCGCCGTCACCTATCTCAACAAGGCGCATATTTCCGCGAAGGGAATGCTGAAGACCTTCAGCCGCTTCGCCGACCAGTCCCTGTTCTCGGCCCAGTACACCGATCCCTACGCCCAGAGCCACCCAATGCCGCGCGAGCGGCTGACCGCGCTCGAGACCATCGCCAAGCAGAGCCCGTACTGGAACACGCCCGACAGTCCGGCGCTTCAGGCCCGACACGACATGGTGCGCGCCAAGCTCATCGCCTACACGCGCCACCCCAACGAGACGGCGCGCATGTACCCACGCTCCGACACCTCGTTGCCGGCGCAATACGCGCGTGCTGTGGTGACCATGCGCACCAAGAGCCGCCGCGAGGCGGTCGCCGCCATCGACGAGCTGATCCGCCGCCAGCCCGAAAACCCCTATTTCTATGAGCTCAAGGGCCAGGCGCTGCTGGAATCCGGCAGCCCGAAGCCCGCCATCGCCCCGTTCCGCAAGGCCATGTCGCTGCGCCCGCGCGAGGGCCAGTTCTACGTCTGGCTGGGCTTCGCCCTGGTCGCGGCCAACGACACCAGCATGCTGCCGGAGGCCGAGCGCGTGTTGAAGACCGGCCTGCAGATGGACCCGGACTCCTATATCGGCTACTCGCAACTCGCCATCGCGCTCGGGCGGCTCGGCCGCACGGCGGAGGCCGACCTGGCCACCGCGCGCGGCCTGATGGCGCGGGGCGATTTCCGCGCCGCCAAGCGCTACGCGACGCGAGCCAAGAAGACGCTCAAGCGCGGAACGCCCGCCTGGCTTCAGGCGGACGACATCGTCACCTATTCGCCGCCCAAACTTCCCGGCCGCTCCTGACCAGGTCGTGATTGGACGCAAGCATCCGGGCAGGCCAGACTTTCCAATGGCCCCCAATCCCACGCCGAGGCCCGGCCACCGCCGACAGGCGGGCCGCCGGGCCTCGAACCATCGTTTCGGGCAGAATCGCCCGCTGGAGACCAGAATGACACGTCTTTTCGCAACCTTCGGCCCCAGCGCCCTTCGACGCACGGGCCTTCTCGCCGGCGCGGGACTTGCGCTCGCCCTTGTCCTTGCACCGGTCGCCGGACCGGCCCGCGCCCAGGACGCGGCCCTTGGCAAGGCAGAGGTCGAAACCATCGTCCGCGACTACCTTTTGAAGAACCCGGAAGTGATCCGCGAAGCGCTCGAGGAACTTGAGCGCCGCGACATGGCCAAGGCCGACGAGGCCCGCTCCAAGGCGCTGTCCTCTGTCTCCGACGTCCTGCTCAACTCGACCCGCCAGGTGGTGATCGGCAATCCGGACGGCGACGTCACGCTGGTCGAGTTCTTCGACTACAACTGCGGCTACTGCAAGCGTGCCATGGGCGACATGGAACGGCTGCTCAAGGAAGACAAGAACCTGCGCATCGTGCTGAAGGAGTTCCCGGTTCTCGGCCAGGGCTCGGTCGAGGCAGCGCAGGTGGCCGTCGCCGTCAACATGGTCGAGCCGGAGAAGTATCTCGCATTCCATCGCAAGCTGATGGCAACGCGCGGGCAGGCCAACCGCGCCGCCTCGCTTGCCGCGGCCAAGGCCGCAGGTCTCGACACGGCCAAGGTCGAGGCGGCGATGAACGATCCGGAAGTGAAGGCCTCGATCGAGGAGGTTTACATGCTGGCCAACCATCTCGGCCTCACCGGCACGCCCTCCTATGTGGTTGGCAACGACGTGGTGATGGGCGCGGTCGGCTACGACGAGCTGTCCGGCAAGATCAGCGCCATGCGCGATTGTGGCGAGACGACCTGCTGATCGTCTTGAGGAAACAGCCGGCGGGAACGGTCGCTCGTGCGAACGACAGGCCTTTCCCTCCCCGGCGCGAGTGCCTATAAGAGGGCATGACAGCAACGCGACAACGTCGCGTCGCCCTTTGCGGGGAATGAATGTCCGCCTCGATTTACGTTCTCAATGGCCCGAACCTGAACCGGCTCGGCACGCGTGAACCGTCCACCTACGGTCGGTCGACGCTCGCCGATATCGAGCAGCTCTGCCGGGAAATCGGCGAGGATCTCGATCTGGAGATCGAGTTCCGGCAGTCCAATCACGAAGGGCTGCTGGTCGACTGGATTCAGGAAGCGGGAGATCTGGCGCAGGGGCTCGTCATCAACCCGGCCGCCTACACGCATACGTCCGTGGCGCTGCATGACGCGATCCGCACCGCCGAGATCCCGACCGTCGAGGTGCATCTTTCCAACGTTTTCGCGCGCGAAGCCTTCCGGCACCATTCCTACGTGTCGCCAGTCGCACTTGGCGTCATCTGTGGTTTCGGCATCACCGGCTACCGGCTCGCACTCGAAGCCCTTTCCACCGTGATCCGGCCCTGAATTCCCGGCCATCCCGAAAAGACAAGACAAGACAAGGCAATGTCGGAAAAGAAAAGCAAGTTTGACCAGGACCTTATTCGCGAGCTCGCCCAGCTTCTGGACGAGACGAACCTGAGCGAGATCGAGCTCGAGCGGGATGACTTCCGCATCCGCGTCGCCCGTCAGGTGACGATCGAGGCTCCGGTCGGCGTCACCCGGGCGGCTCCCGCCGCAGCGGCTCCGGCTGCAACCGCCGCCCCCTCGGCGAGCACCGATCCCGCCGGCCATCCCGGCGCGGTCCCCTCTCCCATGGTCGGCACCGCCTATTGCGCGCCTGAACCCGGTGCACGCAATTTCGTCGAGGTCGGCGATACGGTCGCTGCCGGCGACACGCTGCTGATCGTCGAGGCGATGAAGACCATGAACCAGATCCCGGCTCCGCGCGCCGGCCGCATCGCGGCCATTCTCGTCGAGGACGGCCAGCCGGTCGAATATGGCGAGCCGCTCGTCATCATCGAGTGACGGGACCGCGAGCCATGTTTTCAAAGATCCTGATCGCCAATCGCGGAGAGATCGCCCTCAGGGTGATGCGCGCCTGCAAGGAGCTCGGCATCCACACGGTTGCCGTGCACTCCACCGCCGACGCCAACGCCATGCATGTGCGGCTCGCCGACGAGAGTGTCTGCATCGGCCCCCCGGCCGCGCGCGACAGCTATCTCAACATTCCGCAGCTTCTTGCCGCCTGCGAGATCACCGGCGCCGATGCCGTGCATCCCGGCTACGGCTTCCTGTCGGAAAACGCCCGCTTCGCCGAGATTCTCGAAGCGCACAACATCGTCTTCATCGGCCCCTCGGCGGAGCACATCCGCATCATGGGCGACAAGATCGCCGCCAAGCAGACGGCCAGGGACCTCGGCATTCCCGTCGTTCCCGGCTCCGACGGCGCGGTCACGCCGAGCGATGACGCCCATGCCATCGCCCGCGAGATCGGCTATCCGGTGCTCGTCAAGGCGGCGGCCGGCGGCGGCGGTCGCGGCATGAAGGTGGCGCTCACCGACAAGGATCTCGACACCGCGCTCTCCACCGCGCGCGCCGAGGCCAAGGCCGCCTTCGGCGATGACGCGCTCTACATGGAGAAATACCTCGGCAAGCCGCGCCACATCGAGGTGCAGGTGCTGGGCGACGGACGCGGCAACGCGGTGCATCTGGGCGAACGCGACTGCTCCCTGCAGCGCCGACACCAGAAGGTGCTCGAGGAAGCCCCTTCGCCGGCCCTCAACGCCGAGCAGCGCAAGGAAATCGGCGAGATCGTCGCCAACGCCATGCGCAAGCTCAAGTACCGCGGCGTCGGCACGGTCGAGTTCCTCTACGAGGACGGCAACTTCTACTTCATCGAGATGAACACCCGCCTGCAGGTGGAACATCCGGTGACGGAGATGATCACCGGCATCGATCTGGTGAACGAGCAGATCCGCATTGCCTCCGGCGCCGAGCTTATGCTGCGCCAGGAGGACATCACCTTCGAGGGCCATGCCATCGAATGCCGGATCAACGCCGAGAACCCGCGCACCTTCGCACCGTCCCCCGGCCAGATCACCTATTACCACCCGCCGGGCGGGCTGGGCGTGCGTGTCGATTCGGGCGTCTATCAGGGCTACCGGATCCCGCCGCACTACGACAGCCTGATCGGCAAGCTCATCGTCCACGGCCGCAACCGGGTCGAGTGCATGATGCGCCTGCGCCGCTGCCTCGACGAATTCGTCGTCGACGGCATCGATTCGACCATCCCGCTGTTCCGCGACCTGGTCGACAACCAGGACATCGCCAACGGGATGTACGACATTCACTGGCTCGAGAAGTATCTCTCCAGCGACACAGCCGACTGAGACCGGCAGGGCGCCCGCGCGGGCGCCCTGACCGCACCGGCGAGCCTCGAGGCCGGAAACCAAATGGCCGGAAAGAAGTCCGATTCCCTGCGGATCACGCCCCAGGTGCTGCTCAAGGCCTACGCCTGCGGCATCTTCCCCATGGCGGAGACCGCCGAAGACCCCAACCTCTTCTGGATCGAACCGGAGTTGCGCGGCATCCTGCCGCTCGACGGCTTTCATGTGCCGCGCAGGTTGAGACGCACCGTGCGTCAGGACGTCTTCGAGATCCGCGTCGACACGGATTTCGGCGCCGTCATCGACGGCTGCGCGGAGCCGGCAGGCGACCGGCCCAAGACCTGGATCAACTCCGAGATCCGCCGCCTCTACGGCGCTCTGTTCGAGATGGGCTTTTGCCACACGGTGGAGGCATGGCGCGACGGCGCGCTGGTCGGCGGTCTTTACGGCGTTTCACTCGGCGGCGCCTTCTTCGGCGAGAGCATGTTCGCGCGCGAGCGGGATGCCTCGAAGGTGGCGCTCGTGCATCTGGCCGCGCGCCTGACGGCGGGCAGCTACTCGCTGTTGGACACCCAGTTCGTTACCGAGCACCTGGCCCGCTTCGGCACCACGGAGGTGCCCAAGGCGCGCTACGACCGGATACTGGCGGAAGCGGTCGCCGGCTACTCGGACTTCTTCGCCCTTCCCGCCAGGATCTCCGGCGAGAAAGCGCTTGCCCTCGTCGCTGGCGGCGCGGCGCAAGGCTGACCGCGCCGCCAGTGCGCATCACTCGCGTTCCGGATCGTAGGCCAGCAGGCGCAGCGCGTTCAGCGTGACAAGCACCGTCGCCCCCGTATCGGCAAGGATCGCGATCCACAGGCCGGTGACGCCGAGGATCGAGGTCACCAGGAACACGCCCTTGAGCCCGAGCGCGATGGTCACATTCTGTCGGATGTTCGACATGGTGGCCCGCGACAGGCGGATCAGCGCGGGAATGTCGCTCACCCGGTCGCGCAGGATCGCCGCGTCCGCCGTCTCCAACGCCACATCCGTGCCCGATCCCATCGCGACCCCGAGCGTCGCCTGCTTGAGCGCGGGCGCGTCGTTGATACCGTCGCCAACCATCATGATCGGTCCTTCGGTGGCGAAATCGCGAATCGCGGCGAGCTTTTCCTCCGGCAGCATACGCGCCCGATGCTCCAGCCCCATCGCTCCGGCGATCGCCGCCGCCGTGCGCTCGTTGTCGCCGGTGAGCATGATGGCGGAGATCCCGAGCCTGTCGAGCTGGCGCATCGCTTCCGCCGCATCGGCGCGCGGCTCGTCCCGAAGCGCGATCAGACCGATCGCTCCGTCGGCCTCGCCGAAGACGACGACGACTGTCTTGCCCTCGGCTTCCATCCGCTGTGCGGTCTCTTGCGCACCGGGCTCCAGGGCCCCCTGCTCGCGCGCATGCGCGGGACTTGCGACATGCACCGCCTGCCCGTCGACAGTGGCGGCGACACCCCTGCCGGGAAGCGCCCGGGCCTGCCCGCCCCCGGCGACCGCAATGCCGGCGTCTGCGGCGCGCGTCACGATTGCCTTGGCCAGCGGATGGCTCGAGCCGCTTTCGACCGCCGCGGCGAGCGACAGAACCCGCCCCTCGTCATGGTCGCCAAGCGGCACGACGTCCGTGACGACGGGCCGGCCCTGCGTCAGCGTTCCGGTCTTGTCGAAGGCGACGCGCCGCGTCGAGGCCGCCGCCTCGACGACCGCGCCACCCTTCATCAGGTAGCCGCGCCGGGCACCGGTCGAAAGACCCGCAGCGATGGACGCGGGAACCGAGACAACGAGCGCGCAAGGGCAGCCGATCAGCAACAGCGCCAGCGCCCGGTAGATCCACACATCCCAGGATGCCGCAAAGGCGAGCGGCGGGACCAGCGCGACCAGAACCGCGATGCCGACGATGAAGGGCATGTAGATCCGGCTCAGCCGGTCAATGAAACGCTCCGTCGGCGCGCGGCTCTCCTCCGCCTCCTCGACCATGCGGATGATGCGGGCGATGGTGTTGTCGCTCGCCGGCTTGCCGACAGCGACGGTGAGCGCCGCCTCGGTATTGATCGACCCGGCGAAGACCTCGTCACCGGGGCCGCGCGTCTGCGGAATGCTCTCACCCGTTACCGGACTTTCGTCGACGCCGGAGGTGCCAGCGACGATCTCGCCGTCGGCGGGAACCCGGTCTCCCGGACGCACCAGAACGCGCTGGCCGACCTTGAGCGTGTCGGCCGCGACCTCGCGCGGCCGGTCGCCCTCCAGAAGAAGCGCGGTCTTCGGCAGCAGTTTCACCAGCGCGCGGATGCCGCTGCGCGCCTGGTCCGTCGCCACCCCCTCAAGCACCTCGCCAACGGCGAAGAGGAAGACGACAAGCGCCGCCTCCTGCGCCGCGTCGATAAGAAGCGCGCCAAGGGCCGCGATGGTCATCAGCATTTCGATGGTGAAGGGCATGCGTGCCAGCAGCAGCGCGAAAGCGCGGCGCGCGACCGGGAAGAGCCCGATCAGGCAGGCAATCACAAAGGCCCATTTGGAGACCGCCGCGGAGACGAACAGCTCGCTCGCCCAGGCAGAGGCGAGCAGCGCTCCGGTCAGGATCACAAGCCGCCCCTTGGCCGTCCGCCACCAGCCAAGGCCGCGTTCCGCGGGGTCGTCATGGGAATGGACATGGGAGGAACCGTGATCATGGCCATCGCCCGCATGGTCGTGGCCATGATCCGCATGATCGTGTGCGTGGCAGCCGCACCCTTGCGCCGTCTCATCCTCGGGCGCGCCCGGCATGCCCCCCGCAGCAACGGGCGCACGGCCACTGGCGCGATAGCCGATGGCGCGGATCGCCTTTTCGACCGCATCCGGAGCGGTGCGGCTCTCGTCAAGCGATACGCGCAGCCGCTCCTTGATCAGCGACACCTCGACGTCGCTGGCGCCGGAAAGGCGCTCGACGGCGCCCCGCGCCTTGGCCACGCAAGAGGCGCAGTCCATTCCTGATACGGACCATTCGTAGCGGGTCCGGTTCGTTTCACTCGCAGTCATCACAGTCCTTCCCCCCTGTTCAAGGCAGGGTCTTGATCGGAACCGGGACAAGACATAATTCCTCTAGTGACTAGAGCTGCAAGAGGGAAAACGACGCATGCTGACGATCGGCAAGCTTTCCAAGGAAACCGGCGTAAAAGTGCCGACGATCCGCTATTACGAGCAGATCGGCCTCCTGCCCGAACCGGAGCGCAGCAGCGGCAACCAGCGCCTCTACGGGCCGACTGCGCGCGAGCGGCTGAACTTCATCCGCCACGCCCGCGATCTCGGATTCTCGCCCGACGCTATCCGCGACCTCCTCAGCCTGACGGACGACCCGGAGCGCTCCTGCGCCGCCGCCGACGCCATCGCCCGCGAGCAGCTTGGCGAGGTCCGCGCCCGCATCGCGCGCCTCACGGCACTGCAGACGGAGCTGGAACGGATGGTGACCCAGTGCGAAGGAGGCAAGATCTGCGACTGCCGGGTGATCGAGGTGCTGGGCGACCACCGGCTCTGCCTGCACGACCGCCACGACGCGGCGCAGACGATGGAGGCGACGTAAGCCCTCACCGACGCTGCCCCGAGGCGCGCAGGGACCAGCCCGGCGGGTGGATCAGATGCCGGCGAGAACCGCGGCGATTTCGGCCGCCAGCTGACGGACTTCCTCCGCACCCTTGCCGCGCGGATCTGTCTCGAGCACCGTGCGCCCCTCTCCCATGGAGGCGGCGAAGCCGGTGCGGTTGCCGAGCCGTGCGGCGGCAATCGGATAGCCGTGCGATTCGATCTCCGAGATCACGTCGAGCGTCAGCGCCGCGCGCGGCGGCACGCGGTTGAGCACCAGAAGCGCATCCGTGCCCTCGCGCCGCGCGATTTCCACCGTCTGCGCCGTCGCCCAGAGGTCGATCTGGGTCGGCTGCACCGGAATGATGACCAGATCCGCCGCCTCGATGGCCGGGCGCACGTCGGAATCGGTCTTGGGCGGCGTGTCGATGATGACAAGGCCGTGGTCGCGCGACAGGCTGCGCGCCTCGCGCCGTGCGCCCCAGCCGCTGGAAGTCCGGAAGCTCAGGCCCGTGCCGGCCTCGCCGAACGCCTCCTCGCGCGCCTCGAACCAGGTGCCGAGCGACCCTTGCGGATCGACGTCGACAAGCGCCACCGGGTAGTCGCCCTTGCGGGCGAGCGCAACGGCGAGATGCACCGCGAGCGTGGTCTTGCCGGACCCGCCCTTCTGCTGCGAAACGGAGATAACGCGACCGTTCATTGTTTCCCCCTCATGCCGCATACTGTTGCACCGCAACAGGTGCTTTGCAATCGGCAAGCCTGCGGACGGGCGCGACCGTCGATCTCGTTTTGACGGGGCCGACGTTCCGCACTATCTCTTTGTTTTGCCGCCGTTTCGCGAGATGAGAGGCTGGGCGGCCGTTCCGGAACCCCGCCAAGGAGCCGCCCGCGTGATCCGATATGCCTTCACTCCCGCCGAAACGCCCAGCGTCGCCATCGCCGACAGCGACGAGCGCTTCCCCGTTCGCCGTGTCTTCTGCGTCGGGCGCAACTATGCCGCCCACGCCCGCGAAATGGGCAAGGATCCGGACCGCGAGCCGCCGTTCTTCTTCATGAAGCCGGCCGACGCCGTGTGCGACAGCGGCGGCACGATCCCCTATCCGCCGCTGACGGAGGACCTGCATTTCGAGATGGAGCTGGTCGTCGCCATCGGCACCGGCGGCAGCGACATCGCGCCTGAAAGCGCCAATGCGCACATCTGGGGCTATGGCGCGGGCATCGACTTCACCCGCCGCGACCTGCAACAGCAGGCCAAGGACATGGGCCGCCCCTGGGACTGGGGCAAGGGCTTCGACTTCTCCGCACCCTGCGCGCCCCTGGTCCCCGCTCAGCGCACCGGCCACCCGACCTCGGGGCGCATCACGCTCGCCGTCAACGGCGAGACCCGCCAGGATGGCGACCTTGCCGAGCAGATCTGGCCGGTTGCCGACATCATCGCCATCTGTAGCCGCTCGGTGACGCTGAAGCCGGGCGATCTGATCTTCACCGGTACGCCGGCGGGTGTCGGAGCCGTGCGTCCCGGAGATCGGCTCGAGGGCAGCATCGAGGGCGTTGCCGCCATTTCCATCACGGTCGGCCCGCGCACATGAGCACGCGCGCCGGCGCGTCTGTCGTCCTGCGCTCCCTTACCTTCCTGACGTTCGTGCTGCTGACGCTGGCGGTCTTTGCCCCCCTGGCCGTGCTGCTCGTTCTGCCGCGCCGGGTCTGCCTTGCAATCGCGACGCGGGTGGTGCGGTTCTGGCTGTGGCTGCTGAAGCATGTCGTCGGCCTGCGCTACGAGGTGCGCGGCCGCGAGCATCTCGCCGCCGCCGGCCCCTGCCTGATCGCCTCCAAGCACCAGTCGGCCTTCGAGACGATCGCGCTGCAGATCATCCTCGACGATCCGGCGATCGTGCTGAAGCGCGAGCTGACCTGGATCCCGGTCGCCGGCTGGACGATGGCACGCCTGCATCACATCGCCATCGACCGCAAGGCGGGCGCGTCCGCCCTGATGGCACTGGTGCGCGACGCCAAGGCTCGGCTGGCGGACGGCCGGTCCGTGGTGATCTTCCCGGAAGGCACGCGCACGGCACCGCTCGCCGCCCCTGCCTACAAGCCCGGCATCGTCGCGCTTTACCGGGCCCTGCGCACGCCCTGCATACCGGTCGCGCTGAACTCCGGCGTGTTCTGGCCGCGCCGCAGCCTGTGGCGTTTTCCCGGAACCATCATCATCGAGTTCCTGCCCCCAATCCCTGCGGGACTTCGGGCGGACGCGTTCCGCGAAGCGCTTGAGGGGGCAATCGAGACCCGCAGCACGGAGCTGGCGCGCGCCGCGCTCGCCCGCGCCTGAAGTCGCTCGGCCAGCAAGACCGCAGACCAAAGACCTCAGGCCGCGCGAACCCGCGCCAGCCGAAGACGCACGAAGTCGCGGGCGATGGAATGCATGTCGAGCGAATAGGTCATCAGATAGAAAATGAAAGCCGAGATCGTGACGATCTCCTGCAACGTGTAGACGTAGTAGATCGAGTACTCCGAAACCGGCAGGTCGAATTTCTTGATCGCGAAAAGGAAGAAATAGCCAAGGGCGATGACGACAACCGCCTTGGACACGCGTACCCGCAAGGCGCTCGCCGATCTGGAAACGGCAAGCAGCGGCCAGTCACCGCCGGTGTCGGCCCGCGTCAGCCGCGCGCACAGCACACCGTTCATCCCGATTGCCAGGATCTGTCCGATGAAGAACAGGTAGCTGCCGATCATGTGGAGGTCGTGGTTGTTGTAAAACGTGTACTGCGTACACATCACCATGCCGCTGCTGCCGACAACCTGGCAGGCAAGCATGATGTTGACGAAGGTGTTGTTGCGGCGGCGCAGGTCGGCATCCTCGGCATGGACATGGGCGATCGCCAGGCGAAAGCCGTTGGCCAGCGCGATCAAGGCCAGGCCGATAACGATACTCACGGCCAGGATTGTCGCCGCGAAGGGCGCGCCGATGAAGGGGTCCGAGATTGCCCGGCTTATTGTCGGTGCGCTATGCTGGACGTAATCGGGGTGGCGCTGGTAGAACGCCCAGCGGGCCCACACCATCATCGCAATCGCGGAACCGGGAACGATGACAAGGGGGAGGCTCAACGCAAGCCCGGCCAGCCTTTCCATTCGGGAAGCACCACGATCAGTCATGACTGGCCTCTTGCCTCGCCGTGAGGGGCGGCGTCGGGATCCTCGTGGAAATCGCTGAACCTGCCATTATCCTGTCCCAACTGCCGTTCAGGACCGTGCCTCGATGAGGCAATCCTGCATTCCGGCGTGGATAGCGGAGTACAGGGCCTCCTGACAAGTACCGATGGGCTCGGGTTCGGCGACGTCTGCCGCGCATTTTGGCGCAGGCCGCCGCGGCTGCGGTGCAAATAGGCTCTGGCTCAACCGCCAACAAGAAATTATGACTGCCTGTCACGGCTTGGATGCAGAGGATAACAAGGCACGATGGAAAAGATGCTCGAAGGAATTGATCCGGCAACGCTCGGGAAGTTGCTGGATCTCGTGGCAAAGGAAGGCATGGTCGAGCGCGACAAGCTGACCCCAGACGCGACATTCGAGGAACTCGGCATCCAGTCAGCCGACATGGTTGTGATTCTGATGGCGATCGAGGAAGAGTTCGGCGTCTACATTCCCGTCGACGGCGACCTTGCCGAAGCGCAAACGGTCGGAGACTTTCTCAAGGTCCTTGCGGTGCGCATGAAGGAAGACGCCGCGTGACCACTGGAAGCCGACGGATCGTCGTGACCGGCATGGGCGCAATCACCGCAGCCGGTCGCGGCGTCGACGCGCTTTGGTCCGCCGCGCGCGACGGGCGCAGCGGCGTTTCGGAATTCCGGCTCGAGCGCTATCCCAGGCAGCGCATCACCCGGGCCGCTCACATCCCCGACTTCGACCCCACGGGCGATCTCAGCCCGCAGGAGATCAAGACCTCCGACCGCTTCGCCCAGCTCGCCCTGATCGCGGCAAGCGAGGCGCTCGCGCAGGCCGGCCTCGACCCCGAGGCGCCGCTGGGATCGCGCTGTGGCGCCATCATCGGCTCGGGCATTGGCGGGTCCTGGACCACCGACGACGGGTTCCACGGCTTCTATGTCGCCAACACGCGCCCCGACCTCATGGCCATCGCCAAGGTCATGCCGAATGCGGCCGCGTCACAGATCAGCATGCGCTACGGCGTGCGCGGTCCGTCGCTGGCGATCTCCAGCGCCTGCGCTTCCGGCACACAGGCGGTCGGCTACGGCATGCACATGATCCGTTCCGGCCTGATCGATGCCGCCCTGGTCGGCGGCAGCGAGGCGCTGCTCACGCCCGGCATCTTCCGGGCCTGGGAGGTGCTGCGCGTGATGGCGCCCGAAGCCTGCCGTCCGTTCTCCGACAAGCGCAACGGCATGGTGCTTGGCGAGGGTGCGGCAGTGCTGATGATCGAGGAACTCGAGCACGCGCTTGCGCGGGGGGCGACGCCACTCGTCGAGCTCGCCGGCTTCGGCACGTCCAGCGACGCCAGCGACATCCTGCGCCCCACCGTCGAGGGGCCGACGGCCTCCATGACGAACGCGCTCGCCGACGCCGGCCTCGACCCCGCGGAGATCGGCTACGTCAACGCCCATGGCACCGGCACGGTCCTCAACGACATCTCCGAGACCGAAGCGCTGCGCCGCGTGTTCGGCGACCGCATCGGCGAGCTGCCCGTGTCCTCCACCAAGCCGATCCATGGCCACGCACTCGGCGCCGCCGGCGCCATCGAACTTGTGGTGACGGTGCGCGCGATCCTCGAAAAGATCGCACCGCCGACGATCAACTGGCTCGGGCCCGACCCCAAATGCCTGCTCGACCCCGTTCCCAACACGGCGCGCGCGCACCCCATCGAGGCAGCGCTCAGCAACTCCTTCGCCTTCGGCGGCATCAACGCCACCGTCGCAGCCCGCGCGCTGCGCTAGGAGACGGCGATGTTTGCGCCGGACCTGGACTGGACAACGCTCGGCGAGATCGAACTGTCGACTGCCGCCCACGCCGTTGATGCCTTCGCCGATGCCCTCGCCGGCGACGGCGAACCGGCCCCTTCGGTGGTGCCGGCAACATTCGCCGCCGTCGTCCTGGCGCGGCCGGAGATCATGGGCGCCCTGCAGGGGCTTGCCGAGGAAAATAGCGCGGTGCTCGTCCATCAGGCTCAGCAGTTCCGCTTCCTGCGCCCGCTCGAGATCGATGCGACCTACCGCGTCCGCCTCGACTGGCACCGGGAGCCGCAGCGCCCGGACCGGCTGATCGTGCGCGCTCGGGTCCGCGACGGCGCGGACACGCTCTGCCAGGAATTCCGAACGGATATCGTGCTGTTCGCCCGGCCGCCCGCCCGCACGGAGAACGGCTCATGAGCCCCGCCGCCATCCCCGCCCTTGGAACGACCTTCGACGCAACGCCGCTCGCTGTCATCGACGCGGCCCAGGTTCACGCCTATGCGCAGGCCTCCGGCGACCGCAATCAGATTCACCTCGACGACACGGCGGCGCGGCGCGCCGGGCTTCCCGGAGCGATCGTTCACGGCATGCTGATGATGGGTCGGCTCGAGGCAGCGATCGCGGCGTGGCTGCCCGGCCACCGGATCATCTCGCTCCAGACGCGATTCGTGCGCCCGCTGGCCGTTGGTGGTGCGATGAGCGTCAGCGGGCGGATTGCGAAGCGCGACGGCGACGCGGCGATCCTGCGTCTGGTGATGCGGGACGGCGACGGGCAGAACCTGTGCATCGGCGAGGCCGAGATCACACCCGGCGCCTGAGACAGCGCGGAGAATGTCCGCGACGCAAGGGCTGGAAAAGCAGACCTCACGCCGTTGCGGACACCGTGTCGCCGGAGACCCCACGCGCACCCTCGACCCAGTCGAAAAGTACATCGGCATCGGCGGGAACCTCTTCGGCGAGATCGCCGCAGAAGTCGAGAAAGCGGTCGCGATTGAGCCCGTTGACGCCGACGACGACGGGAATGCCCTCGGCAAGCGCCGTGCCTATGGCCTCGCGAAAGCCACGCCCCTCCGCCTCCTGCTTGCCGAACTTGTTGACGATGAGAACATCGGCGCCTGAGGCAAGGCGGGCGGTAACGTGGCCGACGGCGGCCTCCAACCCCACCGGATCGAGGCGGCAACCGCTCGATTGGGGCCCCAGCGACTGGGAAATGCGCAACATCGGACCATCGGGAAGCACCCGCACGTCCATGTCGCAGGGCACGTCGTCGCCGATCTCGGTGTTGATCTGGACGACACCGCAGGTCCTGCGACCGGCAGCCATCAGCCGCTCCGCGAGCCGCGCCAGAACCTGATCCATGTCACCGCGCCCCGGCGACATCGTGTAGGCAATCCGCATGTGCTGCTCCCTGGCCTTTCGGCAATCGTCCGTTCTTCGGGCAAAAACAGGTCGGCCCGGCCCGACGGCGCAGTGTCGCACCGAACGGCCGGGCCGCAAAGCCTTCGCGAAGACTGCGTGTCAGCCGACCGCGGCGGTGATGATGATCTCGACCTTGTACTCCGGACCGGCAAGACGCGCCTCGCCCGTGGCGCGGGCCGGCGTGTTGGCCGGATCGACCCAGGCGTCCCATTCCGCATTCATCTCGGCGAAATCGTCCATCGACGAAAGCCAGATGATCGCCTGAAGCACGCGCGACTTGTCAGAGCCGGCCTCGGCCAGCAGACGGTCGACGTTGGCCAGGATGGCGCGGGTCTGTGTGGCGACGTCGGAGCCGGGGCTGCCGATCTGGCCGGCAAGGTAGACCGTGTTGCCGTGCACGACCGCCTGGCTCATCCGGGGGCCGACTTCGATACGCTTGATGTCGCTCATGATACTCGTTTTCCTGTTGCAAGGCTCGCACGCGCCGGAGACAGCGCCGCGACCACATCGGGTGGCAAGTCCGGTTCATGACCGAGACAGAGCGCCGTGGCAAGCCGTGCGAGCGCAGGCGCCGCCTGGATGCCGTATCCGCCCTGCCCGGCGAGCCAGAAGAAACCGTCGGCGCCGGGCGCGAAGCCGGCCACCGGATTGCGGTCGGCGACGAAGCTGCGCAGACCTGCCCAGCTGTGCTCGACCCGGGTGACGGGAATCGTCACCGCCTGCTCAAACCGGTAGAGCCCCTCCGCGACGACCATGTCGTCTGGCCACGCATCCTGCGGCTCGACCTCGTCCTCATCCGCCGGCGAGACCATGAGCTTGCCGGCTTCGGGCTTCAGGTACCAGCGCTCCGACGCGCTGACGACAAGCGGCCAGCCCCGCAGGTCATAGCCCTCGGGCGCAGGCAGAAGAGCGGCCGAGCGGCGCAGCGGGCGAAGCCCCACCTGCGCGACGCCGGCCAGAGCGGCAACCCGGTCGGCCCAGGCGCCGGCTGCGTTGATGATGGTCGGTGCCTGGAACCGGCCCGCCGGCGTCTCCGCCTCCCAGATGCCGTCCCTGCGCGCAATTCCGGTAACCCCGGCACCCGTCACGATCTCGCCGCCGCGCGCCTTCAACAGGCGCTGCAGTCCCTGGAACATGCGGTCGACGTCGATGTCCTGTGCGTCTGGTTCATAGACCGCCTCGACGATGCGCTCGCGCCGCAGGATGGGAACCCGCGCCACCGCCTCGTCCGGCGAGATGCGCTCGAGCCCCGAACTGCCGTCCAGATAGCGGGCAAGCGCCTCGCGCTCGTCCTCGTCGGCGATCATGAGTTCACCGCGCTCGGTCAGAAGGCTCTCGCTGGCAACGTCCACGGGCTCTGAAAAGAAACCGGCCGAGGCCGCATTGAGCGCGCGCAGAACGTTGCTGCCGTAGTTGCGGATGAAAATCGCCGCCGAGCGGCCGGTCGAATGGTGGCCCGGAACCGGCTCCATCTCGAGTACAATCACCCGCGCCTCGCGCGCCAGAAGCGCGGCGGCGCTGATCCCGGCCATCCCGCCGCCGATGACGAGAATGTCGCAGGTCCTGACAGTCATGGGCAGATCCACCCTTTCACTCGATGTCCGCGTGTCGAATCCGGATGCCCCGCACGGGCCCGGTTCCTGCCCTTCGTGCCTGATCGCCTGGGGGATTCCAAGGGACTTCGACACCCCCACGCAGCCGCGCCCCGCCGACGCTGCGTCACCTGAACCGCGCTCAAGAGGGCGTGAGTTGAATTCAGCATGACATCCGTTCAACCGGCGCGCGCCGGCTTTCGAAGCGCATCTTCTGGCGATAACCTCGAGCCATGTCCGACGCGCCCGCTTCCCCAATGCCTCGCATCACCGTTCCGCTCAACGCCCTGAGGGCGTTCGAGGCGGCCGCCCGCAACCTGTCGATCAAGAACGCGGCCGGAGAACTTGGTGTGACGCCCTCCGCCGTGTCGCATCAACTGCGCCTGCTCGAGGACACGCTGGGCGTGGACCTGATGCGGCGGACCGGCTCGCGGCTGGAGCTGACGGAGACCGGACGCAAGCTTTACCCGCGCCTTTCGTCCGGCTTTCGCGAAATCGCCAGCGCCGTGAGCGAGACGACGGACGAGCGCAAGACCGGCGCACTGCGGCTTTCCATGTTGCCGACCTTCGCCATTCACTGGCTGTCGCCGCGGCTTTCGAACTACCCGTTCGAAAAGGCCGGGTTCGAGCTTCTGATTTCCACCAGCCAGACCGCCGTCGACCTGTCCGCCGGCGCCGCCGATGCCGGCATCCGCCACGGCCACGGCGACTGGCCGGGCCTTGCGGCGGACCTTTTGTTTGAGGAAACGGTTGCGCTCTTCGCCGCCCCCGGCCTTGTCGGCAAGGACGGGCCGCGTGCACTTGTCGCCAAATCCAACCTGTTTCTGTCGCAGTACCGCGCCCGCAACTGGTCCGACTGGAACGAAAGCCTGCCCGGCGGCCCGTTGAGGCCGGCGGCGACCACGCGGGTCGATTCGGCCGGCCTCGGACTGCGCGCAGCGACCGATGGCGCCGGCATCACGCTGGCCGGCCGCGAGATCGCGCAGTCGGACGTGGCGGCGGGACGGCTGGTGCAGCTCTTCGACCACAGCATTCCGGCCAGCGGCGGCTACTGGCTGGTCTACCCGCACGCGCTCGAACGCGACCGACGGGTGAAGAACCTGCGCGACTGGATGCTGAAGGAAGCCGCCAGACCGGCCAGCACCAACGCTGGCCAGCCTGCCTACTCGTCGAGCCAGTAGTCGACGGCATCGCGCGCGCGAAAGCTCGTCGCAACACGGCGCGCCGCCTTGTCGCCTCCCGGCGCGGCCCCGGCAAAGACCGTGACCTTGCCGCTGTCGGGGTATTCCATCACCTCGGGCTCGTTCATGGTGCTGACGGCGAGATAACGCAGCGGTCCCTCCGCCCCCGCAATCAGTTGATGCGCGGTTTCCGCTCCCCCCGATGGACAGACAACCACATCTCCCGCCTCGACCGGCCATTCGTCGGCCCCGAAGCGCACACGCCCGGCGCCGGCGAGGATCACGAACATCTCGTCATTGGCGTGGTGGCTGTGGAAGGGCCAGGCGCGCTTGCCCGCCGGCACCTCGACAAGCCGGGCACCAAGATGACGCGCGCCCTTGGGCGCGGCGACCGCCGCCGTCGCGCAAACGAAACGACCGCCATTGCCGGTCTCGGCAAGCGCCAGTTCCCCGAGCCGCACCACCGGGCTCGCTCCTTGTTCATTCCTCATGGCCTGCCTGTCCCTTCTCCGTTCGCCACCTGTGTCGGCCATTCAGCCCCGTAGAGCGCTTCCCCGCGCACCTGCCTGCCATCCGAGAAGCTCATGATTTCGACTGCCCGCCGACAGGACCCGTTCGCCAACGCCTCGTAGTGCACGACGAGTGTCTGGCGCGCCACGTCCGCATGCGCCTCAAGCAGCACGAAGCGCAACCCGCTGGCGCGCCCCAGCGCGCTCGCCCAATAGTCCCGCAGAGCATCAGCCCCGCGAATTTCGGCGCACCCCGTCATTTTCTCGGCAAGAGGGCTGACAAACACCCCATCCGCCGCCCAGGATGCCAGCACCGCGTCGATGTTTCTCGCATTCCACGCCGAGATCCAGAGATCGGCATGACGCCGCAAATCCGCTTCCGCGAGCATTTCAATCGGTCCCTTCACGATGTCGCTGTTCTCTAGATCGCCGATGGCGGCAGCGCCCGCGACCGAGGAAATCTCATGACGACATGAAGCGCGACGCCGGTCCCATGGACCTGAAGACCTTGCGCGGAAGCCATGCTATGGGTCCCGAGCCTGCCACAGCTGGAATTTCGTCGTCCATGCCAGATCGCTCCTCCCCGCTTTCCGCCCGTCTCGCCGGCCTTGTCGAGTTGCATGGCCCGGGAGGGCGCCTGGACGAGGCGCGGGCGCGCGGCGTCCTCACCAGAACCATCTACGAGATGTTCGAGCCCCTGCGGCCGGCGCTGATTTCGGGCGGCAGCGGTCACCCCCTCGCCGTCGCGGGCGAGGCGATGCGGTCCTGGTGCGAGCAGGCGGTGGGGCTTGGTGTCCTGGCGCGCCGCGGGCGGGGCTACCGCGCGGCGGACAATGGCGCGCGCACCTATCTCGCCGGCGGCTGGCTGGAAGAGCTGATGGCACTGGCGCTGCTTGATGCGGAGTGTCAGGAGGTGCGCTTTTCCCAGCAGATACGCTGGCGCGCGCCGGGCGGCGAGAGCGACCACTACAACGAGGTCGACGCGCTCGCCCTCTACGGCGGGCAACTCGTCATCGTCTCCTGCAAGGCGACCGCGACCGATCTCCTGGACCGCTCGCACGGCGAGGAGCGGATGTTCCAGGCGATGTTGGAGCTTTCCTACTGGAACACCCATTTCGGCAACCGGGCGGCAACCCCGATCTTCGTCACCACCACCGATTTCTATGACGAGGAAGCGGGAGAATTCCGCAGCCCCAAGCTGATGGAGCGCGCCCGCATTCTCGGTCTCAACGTCCTGACAGCGGATTTTTCCACCGCCGCGCACCTGACGCGGCGGCTGCGCGACGTGCTGCGCGCCGCCGCCTAGGGCGTTCAATCTGGCCTCCGGGCTCGGGCCCCGAGCGGCGACAACGAGGTATCAGTGCGCCTCGAGCCGCCGGCCGCTGGCCTCGTCGAAATAGTGAAGATCCGCGGTATTATAACCGAGGTGGATCTTCTCGTTCGGCGAGAGCCGCACGGACGGATCGAGGCGGGCGGTCAGCTCGTGTCCGCCGAACCGGCAGATTGCCATCGTATCGGACCCCAGCGGCTCGAACACTTCCACCACGGGTGCGATTGCGCCCGCCTCCGGCTGGGTCCAGGCGAGGTGCTCGGGGCGGATCCCAACGTCAAGCCTTGCCCCATCGGCCGCCGCGACCTCGCCCAGCCGCAACGCGGCGTCGCCGACGCGAAGGCACGGCGTCACGCCGGACCGGTCGACCACCCCGGAAAAGACGTTCATCTGCGGCGACCCGATGAACTCGCCGACGAAGCGGCAGTTCGGCTTCTTGTAAAGCTCGATCGGGTGCCCCTCCTGAACGATATGGCCGCCGCGCAGAACGACCACCCGGTCGGCCAGTGTCATCGCCTCCGTCTGATCGTGGGTGACGTAGACCGTCGTGGTGCCGAGCATGGCGTGCAGCCGCTTGATCTGGGTCCGCATCTCGACCCGCAGCTTTGCGTCGAGATTGGACAGCGGCTCGTCGAACAGAAACACGGACGGGTGACGCACGATGGCACGCCCCATGGCAACGCGCTGGCGCTGGCCGCCGGAGAGCTGGCCGGGCTTGCGCTGGAGATAGTCCTCGATCTGCAGGATGCGCGCCGCCTCGCGCACCTGGGGCGCGATCTCGGCCGCCTTCTGCCCGCGCATCTTCAGCCCGAAGCCGATGTTCTCCGCCACCGTCATATGCGGATAGAGCGCGTAATCCTGGAACACCATCGCCACGTCGCGGCCGCGCGGCTCGACCTCGTTCACCACCTTGTCGCCGATCCTGAGCGTCCCGCCGGAAATCTCCTCCAGACCGGCGATCATGCGCAGCATGGTCGACTTTCCGCAGCCCGACGGGCCGACGAAGGCGACGAACTCTCCGTCGCGGATGTGCAGGCTCACGCCGTGGATCGCCCGTACCGAACCGTAATCCTTGACGATTCCGTCGAGCCGGATCTCCGCCATGGTGTCCTCCCTTGACCGCCCCTCGAAGATGGAGGCTTGCATTATCGATAATTGCAATGTTATCGATATCGATAATACAGCGCAACCCCGTCGAAGGGGATCGCGCCCGGAATGCCGCGACGGAGAACCAGCCGCCGCGGAATCCGGAAACGGGAGGATCGGAGGCCCCATGGCCGTGGAGAGTTTCACCAGCCCGTCCGTGACGGACCTCGTGCCGCGCCAGTCGAGCCGCCGCAGCCATGCCGTCTTCGTCGCGCTCCAGAAGGAGATCGTGCTCGGCGGGCTGCAGCCCGAACAGGCGCTCACCGAGATGGAACTCGCCCAGCGCTTCGGTTGCAGCCAGAGCACCGTGCGCGAGGCGCTGATGCAGCTTTCCGAGGAAGGTCTCGTCAAGCGCCTGCCCCACCGCGGAACGCTGGTTGCCCCCTGCCGCTCCGACGATGCCCGCGCCCTCATCGCGATCCGCCGCGAGGTCGAATGCGGCTATCTCGAGCGGGTTGTCGCCCATGTCGACGACACACTGCTCGGCGCGCTGCACGACGAGCTCAACGCCATGCGCAATGCCGCCCGCGACGGCGACGAATATCTGCTCTCCGTGCATGACCGCGCGTTCCACACGACGCTCTTTGCCGCCGCCGACCTGCCGCTGGTGGTGCCGATCCTGACGCGCTGCCTGATCCACAACCACCGCTACAAGATTCTCAACTCCCAGCCCAACCGGGCGCTCGAGGAGACTGCCGAGCGCCATGTGCCGGTGATCGACGCCCTGCGCACCCGGGACCTAGGCAGGCTGCGCGCCGTGCTTGGCCATCACATCTCGACCATCGTCGACTTCGGCCCCGACCTGACCGACGGGCCCGACGCAGCGGAAGGACAATGCGCATGACCGCTCCGAGCAAGACCATGCGTGCCGTGCTCGAGCGGCTCGCCGCCGAAGACCGGGGGCTTGGCGACCCGACATTGCTTTCCGCCCAGGCCGGCCGCGCGCTTGCCAATCTCGCGAACCTGCGATGGAACGAGGATCTGCCGCCGGTCGCGCAAAGCCGCACGCTGATGCACGCCGGCCTTCCCGCCCGCCTCGTGGTGCCGGAAAACGACGCCGGCACCGATACGATCCTGCACATCCACGGTGGTGGCTGGGCCTTCTGTTCCGCCGCGACCCATGAAGGCGCGGCCCGCCGGCTGGCGAACGCAACCGGCGCGCAGGTTCTCACCATCGAATACGGGCTCGCGCCCGAGCACCCCTACCCCCGCGGCCTCGACGACATCATGGCCGCGTGGCGCGTGCGCGACCGCGCGCGGCGCTGGTCGGTGGCCGGCGACAGCGCCGGCGCCAATCTGGCACTGGCGGCGATGCTGCGGCTTCACGCGGAAGGCGGCGAACTGCCCGCGCAGGCGCTTCTGTTCTATGGCGTCTACGGCGCGGATTTCACCACGCCCTCCTATGTGGAACTCGCCGACGGCCCGGGGCTCACCCGCGCGAAGATGCAGCGCTACTGGGACTGGTACGCGCCCGCAGCGTTTCGCGACCGCCCGACGGTCGCCCCGCTTGCCGCCGACGACGCGGCGCTTGCCGCGCTGCCACCGCTCTATCTCAACGCCGCCGCGCTCGATCCGCTGCGCTCGGACACGGAGATGCTTGCAGAGCGTCTGCGCGCGCTCGGTCGCGACGATCCCTTCGACCTGATCGGAGGCGTCGTCCACGGCTTCATGCAGATGGGGTCCGCCCTGCCGGAGGCGCGCGACGCCTTCGTGCGGGCCGGCACTGTTTTCAAGAAACGGGCCGCCTGAGGAGAGGCCCGCACAACAGGGAGGAACGACAGCATGAAATTTATGAGGACGCTGACCCTTGCAGCCAGCGCGCTGGCGCTGACCGCGAGCCTGGCCCAGGCCGACAGCACCGTGCGCTTCTGGTACCATTTCGACAATGCCGACAACCCGATGGACCAGCTTGTCGCCGAGTTCGAGAAGGCCAACCCCGGCATCAAGGTCGAGGCGGAAAACATCCCCTGGAACAGCTACTACGACAATCTCTACACCGCGATTGTCGGCGGCAGCGCGCCGGACGCGGCCATGGTCAAGATGTTCGCCCAGCCGCGCCTGGTGGAAATGGGCGCACTTGAGCCGATCGGCGAGCGCATCGACGCCTGGGAGGGCAAGGCAGGTCTCGAGGACAACCTCCTCAACCTGACGCGCGCCGCCGACGGCAAGACCTACTATCTGCCGGTCCAATACGTGGTGCTCTATCTCTACTACCGTCAGGACATGCTCAAGGAACTGGGCCTTGAGGTGCCGAAGACCTGCGACGCGTTCCGCGATGTCGCCAAGGCGCTCACCCGCGACACGAATGGCGACGGCAAGACCGACGTCTACGGCTTCGGATTCCGTGGCGGCAAGGGCGGCCACGACCATTGGGCAAGCCTCACGCTCAGCCGCGAGGGCGTCAGCCTGGAGAACGGCCTGACATCGCAAGCCGGCGTCGCCGGCACCCAGTATGTGGTCGACCTGTTCCGCAAGGACGGGGTCTTCCCGCCCTCCGCCCCCAACGACGGCTTCCAGGAAATCCTCGGCGCCTTCAAGGCCGGCAAGACGGCAATGACGATCCATCACATCGGTTCGGCCAACGGCATCGCCGAAGTGCTCGGAGACAAGGTTTCCGCCGCACCCGTGCCGGAATGCGGCGGCGGACGCTGGACGTCCTTCGGCGATGAGAGCACCGCCGTGCTCGCCTCCGCCGAGGACAAGGACGCGGCCTGGAAGTGGATCTCCTTCCTGTCCTCGCCCGGCAACAACGCCCGCTTCAACGAGGCGACGGGGCAGCTTCCGGTGGTGAAGTCCGACGCGGAGAGCTGGTCGCTGCACCCCAAGCGCTTCGTCAAGGCGACAGTGGAGTCGCTGCCCTTTGCCCACCTGCTGCCGAATGTCTCGCAGACCGCCGACTTCGTGAACACCGTCTGGCCGGTGAACATGCAGCGCGCGCTGACCGGCGAGATCACGGCCGCCGAGATGAACCAGGCAATCGCCGATCTCTACGCCAGGTGATCGCATGCCTTGCGGACGGGGCGCGCCCGCGCGTCCCGTCCCCTCCCCCCTTTTTCCGAACGGCCCCGAGATGACCGATACCACCGCCCCTGACGCCGACGCGCCCGGACGGCCGCTGGCCCGCCGTGTGCTCCCCTATGCCATGCTCTCGCCGGCGGTGCTGGTGACGCTCGCTATCGTCTTCTTTCCGATGCTGCAGACGGCGTGGATGAGCCTGCACGAATATGTTTTGTTTCGACCGAAGAACTTCGACTTCATCGGTCTGGACAACTTCCGCAAGGCGCTCGGCGACGAAGTGTTCTGGATCTCGCTGCGCCACACGGCGCTGTGGATCGGGATCACCATTCCCGCCCAGGTCCTGCTCGGGCTGGCAACCGCGCTGCTCCTCAATCAGGACTTCCCGTGGCGTCCTGTGGCGCGCGCGCTGATCATCATTCCCTGGGCGCTGCCCTCCGTCGTCATCGCTCTGATGTGGGTGTGGATCTACGACAGCAACTACGGGCTTATGAACGACTTCCTGCTGCGCCTCGGGTTGATCGAGCAGGCCATGCCCTGGCTTGCCGATCCGGACACGGCGCTTGGCGCCGTCATCCTGACGCTGACCTGGCAGGGCTTTCCGTTCTTCGCGGTGATGATCCTTGCCGGCCTGCAGTCGATCCCCAGGAGCTACTACGAGGCCGCCTCCATCGACGGAGCCAGCACCTGGCGCCAGTTCTGGCACATCACCCTGCCGGGCATCTCCGGCGTGCTGGTGACGGCGGTTCTGCTGCGCATGATCTGGGTCGCCAACTCCTTCGACGTGATCTTCGTCATGACCGGCGGCGGTCCGGGCTACAGCACCTACACGCTGCCGCTCTACGCATTCCTGAAGTCGCGCACCAACCTCGATTTCGGCTACGGCTCGGCGCTCGCCGTGCTCTTCACCCTGCTCCTCATGGTGGTGGTGCTGGTCTATCTGCGCCGCACCGGAAAGGCGGTCAGCCGATGAGCCTGCACAGACGCCCTCTCTGGCGGCGGATCCTCGTCGTCGACCTGCCGATGCTGGCGATCCTCGCCTTCACTCTCGGCCCCTACCTGTGGATGTTCCTGACCTCGGTCACGGCGGAGTCCAAGCTCTTCACGCAAGGGCCCTCGATCATCGGCGCCACGGTCGAGAACTACACGAGGCTGTTTCGCACAGTCGGCTTCGGCCGCAACCTGCTCGACAGCCTGATCGTCGCCAGCGGCACCGTCGTCGTCGGCCTGTCGCTGTCGATCACCGCCGCCTATTCGTTCTCGCGCTTCGAGTTCAAGGCCAAGCGCATCCTGATGCTGCAGTTCCTGCTCATCAACATGTTCCCGCTGGTGCTCCTGATCCTGCCGCTGTTCGTGCTGATGCGCGTGCTCGGCCTGCTCGACACCCATGCCGCCCTCATCATCGCCAACTCGACCATCGCCATCCCCTTCTCGATCTGGATGATGGTCAGCTACATGAACGGCATCCCGCGCTCGCTCGACGAGGCGGCCATGACCGACGGCTGCTCCCGTCTCGGCGCGCTGCGCCGGGTGGTGCTGCCGCTCTGCCTGCCCGGCATCATCGCGACAGGCATCTACATCTTCATCACCTCCTGGAACGAGTACCTCTACGCCCTGACGCTCGGCGGCCGGAACGTCCGCACGATCACCGTCGCGGTGCAGACGCTCATCGGCGAATACGAGGTCCAGTGGGGCCTGCTGACCGCCGGCGGCATCGTCGGCGCCATGCCCGCGACCGTGCTCTTCCTGCTTGTCCAGAAACGCCTGATCTCCGGCCTCACCCAGGGCGCGGTGAAGGGCTGACTTTCGAAAGGACCCCTCCCTTGAAGAATCCCATCGGCATCATCTCCATGCAGTTCACCCGGCCCTTCACCGGCGCCGACCTGCACTGTTTCGCCAAGGCCGCCGACCTCGGCTTCGACTTCGTCGAACTGCTGGTGCCCGAGCCCGAGGACGCCATCGACCTCGCCGAGACACGCCGTGCCGCCGAGGACGCGGGCCTGTTCCTGGTGCTCGCCGCCCGCGTGTCGCCGACCCGCTCCATCGCTTCAGACGACCCCGCCAACCGCCAGGGCGGCCTCGACTATCTCAAGCGCTGCGTCGAGGTCGCCGATACGCTCGGCGCCCGGATCGTCGGCGGCCCGCTCTATGGCGAGCCGATGGTCTTCGCCGGCAGGCCTCCCGTTCCGCGCACCGACGAGGATATCGCCCAGCGCGCCGAGCGCACCGTCGCCGGACTGAAGGAGGCCGCCGCCTTCGCCCGCTCCGCCGGCAAGGTCCTCGCGCTCGAGGCGCTCAACCGCTTCGAGACCGACGTCGTCTCGACGACGCGCCAGGCTGTCGAGGTCGCCGATCGCGTCGACGACGCCGGCCTCGGCGTCATGCTCGACACCTTCCACATGAACATGGAAGACCGCTCGATCCCGGACGCCATCCGTCTCGCGGGTAGCCGCATCGTCCACTTCCAGGCGAACGAGAACCACCGCGGCCACCCGGGGACCGGGCACCTCGACTGGCCGGCGATCATGCGCGCGCTGGCCCAGGTCGGCTACCAGGGGCCGATCTCACTCGAGCCGTTCCGCCGCAACGACGACCGTGTCGCCCTTCCCATTGCCCATTGGCGCGCGCCGCGCGAGGACGAGAGCGACAAGCTGCGCGCCGGACTTGGCGTCATTCGCAACGCGCTTGCTCTTGCGGAGGTCGACCAATGATCAACATCGGCTGGATCGGCTGCGGCCGTCACGCGCGCCAGATGCTGCTGCCGCAACTCGGACGCAACGGCTTCCGCATCACGGCGCTTTGCGACCGCGATGGTGCCGCGCTGTCGCAGACGGCGGCGAACTATGGCGTCACCGCGCTCTACGACGACTTCCGCGATCTCGTCGCCCACCCCGGGCTCGACGCCATCGGCATGGCGGTCGGCCCGGATCTGCACCGCCTCGCCTCCATCGCTGCGTTGGAAAAAGGCCTGCCCGTCTTCATGGAAAAGCCGCCGGCAGCCGATGCCGCCGGCGCGCGCGAGGTGGCGGCGGCATCGCAAAAGGCCGGCAAGCCGGTCATCGTCGGGTTCATGAAGCGTTATTCGACCGGCAACAAGATCGCCCGCAACGTTCTCGACGGCGGCGACTTCGGCAAGGTGCTCGGCATCACCGGCAGCTACATGACCGCGCCGACCTACTTCGAGGGAGAGCCGGATTACACCGGCTTCTTCCTGCACCATTGCGTCCACTACATGGACCTGATCCCCTGGTTCGCCGGCGAGGACTTCGGAGACATGCTGGTCAGAAGCGCAAGCCCGGCGCCGGGAAAGCTGCTGCTTCACGTCAACTTCACCACGCAAGGCGGCACCCTCGGCAATGTGGTGATGGGCACCGTCCAGTCGCGCGGCACGCCGATGGAAGAAATCCGCATCATGGGCGACCACGCGCGTCTCGAGGTCGACAACATCATCAACGTCAGCCTCTACCGCGATCCGCCGTTCAAGGCGGATGATCCGCGGGCAACGCTCGACCCCGCCTGTGACACGCTCTCCTGGACGCCGAACTTCACCGCCGCCGCCAACGAGGATCACAAGGGCTACGCCGGCCTTCTGGCCGATGCCGCCGCGGCCCTGCGCGGCGAGGTGAACGGCGCTCCCGACATCTCCGACGGCGTCCGCGCCATGGAGCGCCTCGAGCGCATGATCGCCCAGATCCGCGCCTGATCCTGTCCCGGCCGCAAAGCCGGCATGCAGGACCTGACAGAAAAGGCCCGCGCATCCAGGATGCGCGGGCCTTTTTCTCGAGATAACGGATGTCGGCACTCAAAGGGCGAGCTTGAAGCCCGTATGCGAGGCAACGAAGCCCAGCCGCTCGTAGAAGCGATGCGCATCCTCGCGGGTGACATCGGAGGTGAGCTGGACGAGCGCGCAACCGCGCTCGCGGCAACTGCGGATGGCCCAGTCGATCATCGCCGCGCCGACCCCCTCCCCGCGCAGTTGGCCCGAGACCCGCACAGCCTCGATCTGGCCGCGCCAGGCACCCTTGCGCGCCAGCCCGGGCAGGAAGCTGAGCTGGAACGTGCCGACAACCTCCCCCGCCTTCTCGACCACCGCGAGAATGTGGTTCGGATCGCCGTCCATGGCCTCGAAGGCTTGCACATAGCAGTCCGCCGGCGGGTGGCCGATCTCCTCGCGCGCAGCCCCCAGCGGATCGTCGGCAAGAAGCCCCAGCAACGCGGGAAGATCCTCCCTGCGCGCGGGGCGAACAAGAACACCGGGGCGGATTTCGGTCTCGGGCAAGGTCTGTCTCCTATGAACGGATCCGCTCCGGGCCCAGCCCGGAGCAATCTGGCACTGCGACGCCCGAGATCGTCGATGAGGACGCCCGGAGGCCCGCGCCTGTGGTTGATCGCAAGGCGGCCCCGGGTGCACTCGGACGGGCGTCGTGACGGAAGATCTCTCCGGGCGCGGTCGCCGCCTGCCGAGAACAGGCCACCATCGCAACGGCCTATTTGGCGAAGAGCTGGCCGAGATCCTTGAAGGCCTTGAGCTCGACCGCATTGCCGGCAGGGTCGTGGAAGAACATCGTGGCCTGCTCGCCCGGCTCGCCCTTGAAGCGGACATAGGGTTCGATCACGAACTTCACGCCCGCCGCCCTCAGACGATCGGCGGTTTCCTGCCAGTCTTCCATGGTCATCACCAGGCCGAAATGACGCACCGGGACGCCATGGCCGTCAACGGCGTTGGTTGCCGCCTTGCCGCATTCGCCAGGCGCCAGATGTGCCACGATCTGGTGGCCGTGAAAGTCGAAGTCGACCCAGTCGGGCGAACTGCGGCCCTCGCCGCAGCCCAGCAGCCCCTTGTAGAAGCTGCGCGCGGCGTCAAGATCGTCGACGGGGAAGGCAAGATGAAAGGGGCGAAGGGGCCGGTCGGTCATGGAACCTCTCTTGGGAGTGTGACAGGCGGGATATACCGCTAACCGACGCACACGAAAAACTATATATTCTTGGTCTAGGTCCAACGAAAAATTATCAAAGACAATGATCACCGAACTCAGGACGCTTGTCGCGGTTGCGCGTTTCGGAACCTTCGCCGCGGCGGGCAAGCGGATCGGGCTGACACAGGCAGCCGTGAGCGGCCAGATGAAGCGTCTCGAGGAAAAACTCGGTACGGAGCTGTTCGACAGGACCGGCCGCTCGGCCACGCTCAACCAGACCGGCCGCAACGTCCTGCTGAAAGCAGGAGAGGTTCTCGGCCTGGTCGACAGGCTGGCCGAACCGCAGGACCGATCCGCGCATTCGGGCCACCTGAGGATCGGGGCCATTTCGTCGGTCCAGCCGACATTGCTCAAGCGCGCGCTCGGGCCGTTCCACGCGGCGTTTCCCGGCTTCTACGTGCAGCTCCTTCCCGGAACCTCAATGGAGCTCATGGATCGGCTCGATTCCGGAGAGCTGGACCTTGCCGTCGTCATCGAGCCGAGCTTCGGCCTGCCGCAGGAGCTCGCCTGGCACCCGCTGACGCGCGAACGCTTCGTGCTCGCCGTCCCGAAGACGGTTGCGCCGGCGAACTGGCGCAGGATCCTGCAAGACCACCCGCTGCTTCGCTACAACCGGCACTCGTTTGGTGGGCGCCAGGTCCAGCGCTTTCTTGATCAGCAGGGCATTCCGGTCCGGGACTGGGTGGAGGTCGACGACATCCCGGCACTGCTGGCCATGGTCGCCGATGGTCTCGGCGTCGCCGTCCTGCCCCGGGCCGAAGCCTATGAGGAGCACTTCCTGAACGTGCGCGTGCTCGAGCTGGAGGAAGACACGTTCTTCAGGGAGGTCGGCGTCCTTTGCCCGCGGGACCCCGACGCCCCGATCGCGCGCTTCATCGCCGAATGCCGCATCGCGTCGGCGCCGCTCGGCTGACATGCGCGCGCCGTGCTGCCAGACGGGGAGGTGTTCGCCGCCGCCCGGATGCTCTAGACTTCAAAATGCGAACATCCGAGAACGGGTGCTGTCGCCGACTGAGCGCGAACAGCGGCAGTTTCCCCTTCCCAAGACTGTCGACAAGACGCAGGGCATTTCAGGTTTCAGTCTCATGCAGTCCGATCTCTTTTCCTGCTTCCCGTTGCGCAAGGCTCGCGTGCACGAGGTGTACGGTCCCGGTGCGCTCGGCTTCGCCGCCATCTCCGCCGCCCAGGCGCAGTCCGATGTGTTCTGGGTGCGCGAGGCATGGCAGCCGGAGACGATCAACCCGGTTGGACTGAGCGCCTTCTTCGATCCCTCGCGGCTGCTGGTCGGGCAGACCAGGGATCAGGTCGAGGGCCTCGCCGTCATGGAAGAGGCGTTGCGCGACGGATCCTTGCCGCTCGTGGTGATCGAGCTGAGCCAGCCGCTCGACCTCACCGCCGGGCGGCGCCTGCAGCTCGCCGCGAAGGCTGGCAATGCCACCGGACTGTGCCTCATCCCCGAGGGGATGGGCAGCAACACCGCCGAAACCAGATGGCGCTGTGCTCCGGTTTTCGACCCGCACGACTCGACTCTGCAGAGCTGGGAGCTTATCAAGAACAAATCAGGAACATTGGGAACCTGGCATGTTCGATGGAATACGGCGTCGCGTCGTCTGCGTGTGGTTTCCCCGGCTGGCGAGCGACCGGGTTCTGCGGGCGCATCCGATTGATGGCCCGTTCGCCCTCACCTTGCAGGAAAAAAATGCCAACCGACTGTATTGCCTGAACATTCAGGCCGAGCGGCAAGGGCTGCACAGGGGCATGTCCTATTCCGATGCAGGGGCTTTCTGCCCCACATTGCACAGCCGCCCTGCCGACCTGGACGCGGACCGGAAGTTCCTGCATGTGCTGCGCCGCTGGGCCACCCGCTATTGTCCCTGGGTTGGCCTGGAGGGAGAGGACGGGCTGGTTCTGGATATCACCGGAGCGGCTCATCTGTTTGCCGGTGAAGCCCCGATGCTGGCCGACATGCGCCGGCGGCTGGCCCGCGCGGGCCTCGCGGCCCGGATCGGGCTGGCCGACACGCGCGGCGCGGCCTGGGCATTGGCGCATCACGGGGAAGGCCAGGCCGAGGCGGGACGCCCGCTCGACGCACTGGCCGGTCTGCCGGTCGCCGCGCTGCGGCTGGACGACAAGACCGTCACCGCACTGCAAAGGCTGGGTTTGCGCAGCATCGGCGACCTGGAGCGCGTCGCCCGCGCGCCGCTTGCCCGCCGCTTCGGGCCAGGCCTCCTGGTGCGGCTGGATCAAGCCCTCGGCCGCCAGTCCGAGCAGATCAGCCCGCTGGCGGAGCCCCCCCATTACGGCGTACGGATGACCCTGCCCGAGCCCATCGGCCTGCAGGACGATGTGCTCGCCGGAACAGCCCGCCTGCTCGACCGGCTTTGCCTGAGGCTGAAAGCGCAAGAGGTCGGGGCGCGGGTGTTGTGCCTGACCCTGCGCCGGGTCGATCAGGAGGCCCGGACGGTGGAACTGCGTCTTGCACGCCCCTTGCACGATCCGCATCGCATCCTGCCGCTGTTCCGGCGCGGCGTCACGGATGTGGAGGCCGGGTTCGGCATCGACCAGATTCGGCTGGAAGCAACACGGGTCGAGCCCCTCCCGGTGGAACAGCTCAGCCATGTCGCCTCTCGCGGCAAGGACCGGGTGGACGACCTCATCAGCCGCCTCGGCACCCGGATCGGACTGGAGAACATCCAGCGGTTCCTGCCCGCAGACAGCCATATTCCGGAACGCGGCTTCCTGATCGCGCCCGCCGCCTGTTCGGATCCCGACGGGGCATGGTGCAGCCCGCGTCCGCGCCCGTTGCGCCTGTTTCCGCCCGAACCGATCGATGGTGAGGGTCCCCGCCCACCGGAACGATTCCGCTGGCGGCGGATGTCTCTTTGCACCACCCGCGCCACCGGGCCGGAACGCATCGCCCCGGAATGGTGGCTGGAGGATGCCGGCTGGCGTTCCGGTGTTCGCGATTACTGGCAGGCGGAAACGCGGCAGGGACGGCGGCTCTGGCTGTTCTATACGCCACAGAACCCGGGCTGGTTCGTGCAGGGTGAGTTCGCATGACCGGGGCCCCTCGCGCCAGCCGGCCGGACGACGCCCCGGCGCCGGGCGGGCCGGAGGGATACGCGGAGCTGTGCGTCACGACCAACTTCACCTTTCTCACCGGAGCCTCACACCCGGAGGAAATGGTGACCCGCGCCGCCGAGTTGCGACTTTCGGCAATCGCCATCACCGACCGCAATTCGCTGGCCGGTGTGGTGCGGGCCTATTCGGCGCTGAAGGAGTTGCAGCGCGAAGCGGAGGAGGCCATCCACGACGGCCCGCTGCACGGGCGCGCCGTGTCCCTGCCGAAGCTGATTACCGGTTGTCGGCTGGTCCTGCGCGACAGCGGTGTGGACTGGATCGCCCTGCCCCGGGACCGCGAGGCCTATCGCCGTCTGGCACGCCTGCTGACACTGGGCAAGCGGCGGGCCGAGAAAGGGGGCTGCCACCTCGACATGCGGGACGTGCTCGAGGGCTGTGCCGGCATGATCCTGATCGCCTTGCCGCAGGAAGGCCTGCCAGAGGCAACGGCGCACATCCAACGCCTGCGCCGGCACTTTCCCGGCCATGTTTTTGTGGGGGCCGCACCGCGATACGACGGCTCCGACCGAGCCTATCTGGACGCCTGCGCCCGGCTCGCGCAGGAAACCTCAGCCCCGATGGTCGCGCTCGGCGATGTGCTGATGCACCGGGCCTCACGCCGTCAGCTTGCCGATGTGCTGACCTGCATGCGCGAGCATATCACCATCGATGCGATCGGCACCCGCGCCCTGCCCAACGCGGAACGCCGCCTGAAGGGGTACGGCGACATGGCGCGGCTGTTCCAGGACCATCCCGCCGCCGTGCGCCGCACGCAGGAGATCGCGGCACGCTGCAGCTTCTCACTGAAGGAACTCAGCTACGAATATCCGGACGAGATTTCCGAAGGCGAGGCCCCGCAGGCACGGCTGGAGCGCCTGACAAAGGAGGGGCTGACGCGCCGCTACCCGAACGGCGCCTCGCAGCGGGTCCATGCGTTGATGGAGAAGGAATTGAAACTCGTCGGCGAGCTCGGCTTTTCCGCCTACTTCCTGACCGTCCATGACATCGTCAGCCATGCCCGCTCTGTCGGCATTCTCTGCCAGGGGCGCGGCTCGGCCGCCAATTCCATCCTTTGCTACCTGCTGGGCATCACCGACGTGTCCCCGGACCAGATCGCCATGGTCTTCGAGCGGTTCATCTCGAAATACCGGGGCGAACCGCCGGACATCGACGTGGATTTCGAGCATGAGCGGCGCGAGGAGGTCATCCAGTGGATCTACAGCAAGTACGGTCGTCACCGCGCCGGATTGTGCGCGACCGTGATCCACTTCCGTTCGCGCGCGGCAATCCGCGAGGTGGGCAAGGTGATGGGGCTCAGCCAGGATGTCACCGCCAGCCTTTCGGGCCAGATCTGGGGCATGTCGAACGGTGGCGCGAACCCGGAGAGGATCAGGGAACTTGGCCTTGACCCGACGGACCGCCGTTTGTCCCAGACCATCCGCCTGATCGGCGAGATCATCGGCTTTCCCCGTCACCTGTCGCAGCATGTCGGCGGCTTCGTCATCACCAAGGGACGGCTGGACGAGCTCTGCCCCATCGAGAACGCGGCGATGGAGGACCGTACGCTGATCGAGTGGGACAAGGACGACATCGACACGCTCGGCATCCTGAAGGTCGACGTGCTGGGCCTGGGGATGCTGACGTGCATCCGCAAGGCATTCGACCTGCTGGAACGGCACAGAGGGGAGCGGCTGGAGATCGCCACGGTGCCGCAGGAGGATGGACCGACCTACGCCATGCTGCAAAAAGCCGATGCCGTCGGCGTGTTCCAGGTCGAAAGCCGGGCGCAGATGAATTTTCTGCCCCGGATGCTTCCGAAGACCTTCTACGATCTGGTGATCGAGGTCGCCATCGTCCGTCCCGGCCCGATCCAGGGCGGCATGGTCAAGCCCTATATCCGGCGCCGGCAGGGGCTGGAGAAGGCTGAGCCCTTTGGCCCCGCGCTGGAGGCGGTCACACACCGCACCCTCGGCGTCCCCCTCTTCCAGGAACAGGCCATGCAGATCGCCGTGGTCGGCGCGGGCTTCACCGCCGAGGAGGCCGACCACCTGCGCCGCTCGCTCGCCTCCTTCCGGCGAATGGGGACGATCGGTTCGTTCAAGGACAAGTTCATCGCCGGCATGCTGAAGAACGGCTACGACATGGAGGTGGCCGAGCGCTGTTTCGGCCAGATCGAGGGGTTCGCCGACTATGGCTTCCCCGAGAGCCACGCCGCCGCCTTTGCCATGCTTGCCTACGTCTCGGCCTGGCTGAAATGCCACCACCCGGCGATCTTCGCCTGTGCGCTCCTGAACGCGCAGCCCATGGGCTTCTACGCCCCCGCCCAGATTGTCCGCGATGCCCGCGCGCATCGGGTCGAGGTGCGCCCGGTCTGCGTGAACGCCAGCGACTGGGACAACACGCTGGAGCGCCGGGCGGACGGGGCGCTGGCCCTCAGGCTGGGCTTTCGCCAGATCAAGGGCTTCAAGGACGAGGAGGCCGGCTGGATCGTGGCGGCGCGCGGCAATGGCTACCGCGACCCGGAGGCCGTCTGGCTGCGCGCCGGCGTTGCGCCGGCGGTGCTGGAGCGGCTGGCAGAGGCGGACGCATTCTCGGACATGGGTCTCACCCGGCGCGACGCGCTCTGGCAGGTGAAGGCGATCCGGGGACAGGTGCCGCTGCCGCTTTTCAACGATCCAATCGACGGCGAAAGCATCCGCGAGCCGGATACGGACCTCAAGCCCATGCGTCTGGGCGAGGAAGTGGTGGAGGATTACGTCTCCATGCGCCTGACATTGCGGGCCCATCCAATGGAGCTGCTGCGCCCCTCGATCCCCGGCCTGACGCCGCATGACAAGCTGGCATGCGCGCCGCTCAAGCGCACCAGCGTCTGCGGCCTGGTCATCACGCGCCAGAGACCCGGCACCGCTTCCGGCGTGATCTTCCTGACGCTGGAGGATGAAACCGACGTCTCCAATGTGGTGGTCTGGCCCAAGGTCTACGACCGCTTCCGCCGGATCGTCATGGGCGGCCGGCTGCTGCGGGTCACCGGCTATCTTCAGCGCGAGGGCATCGTCGTCCACCTGATCGCACAGCACATCGAGGATCTCTCCCACCGCCTGGCCGACCTGGGTCATCCGATGGACGCGGTCATCGGCATAACGCAACCCCAGGCCGACGACGCTCCGCGCCGCCGCGGCCAGCCAGCCCGGGCCATGCACCCCCGCGAACAGGCCAAGCGCCTGTTCCCGAGCCGTGACTTTCATTGAGGACCTGCGGCGCACGGACAGCGCCCGCGATGGCGGCACCGCAGGGTATGGCGGTGAACAACCCCGCAACGCTTGCGATCAGGGCTTCATGCCAGCGGGCAGCATGCAGGCGACATCCCGCACGGCCCCCTCCCCCCGAAAGCCAGTGGACAGCGACGGTCGAAGCGGCCCAAGCCCGGGCCGCTTCGACGAAGCAGGCCTCTGCTTTTACGGGATGCGGGCGATGACCTTGATTTCGAAATCGAAACCGGCGAGCCAGGTCGAGCCGATTGCCGTCCAGTTGGGATAGGGCTGGTCGGTGAAAACCCGATCCTTGGCGGCCATGAACGCCGGAAACTGGGTCTCCGGATCCGTATGGAACGTGGTCACATCGACGATATCGTCGAAGGTGCAGCCGGCAGCCTCAAGCGTCGCCTTGAGATTCTCGAAAGCCAGTTCGACCTGACGCCCGAAATCAGGCTCGGGCGTGCCGTCGGCACGGCTGCCGACCTGCCCGGAGACGAAGAGAAGATCGCCGGAGCGGATCGCGGCCGAATAGCCGTGCTTCTCGTAAAGTGCATGCCTGCCGGCAGGAAAAATAGCGTCGCGTTGCGTCATTTCTGGAGCTCTCTTCATCATTGTCGGATGGCACGAGACGCGCGTGGAGCAAGGCCCCTGGGGCTTCACACGCCACCACGCCGCCTGATATACGCCATGTATGCGAGATAACTCACATACGCGATGTATGTCAATTGACATACATCGCGTATGTTGAAATAGGGGTAAGTGCGATGGCCAGACGCCGCGCCGAAACGATGGAAGAGAACCGGGAAAAGCTGATCGCCGCGGCGCGAAAGGCGTTCGCCGGGAAAGGATATGCCGCCGCTTCGATGGACGAGCTGACGGCCGAAGTCGGGCTGACGCGGGGCGCGCTCTACCACAACTTCGGAGACAAGCGCGGGCTGCTGGCGGCCGTCGTCAACCGGATCGACGCGGAAATGGCATCGCGGGCCCAGGAGATCGGCGGTCTGGCGGGAGACGGCTGGGAGGGGCTTCTGGCTGTAGGGGCAGCCTACATCGAGATGGCGCTCGATCCCGAAGTGCAGCGTGTCGTTCTGCTCGACGGACCGGCGTTCCTTGGGGATCCGCTGCAATGGCCCAGCCAGAACAACTGCCTGCAGACGACAAGACAGACACTCGAGCGACTGATCCGGGAGGGAATCGTGAAGCCGGTGGACGCGGAAGTCGCCGCCCGGCTTCTGAATGGCGCGGCCCTCAACGCCTCTCTCTGGATCGCCGCAAGCGAGGATCCGCAGCAGGCCCTGCCGAAAGCCGTCGAGACCTTTCGCTGCCTGGCCGCGGGCCTGCTCGTGACGCCACGCTGATCCCCGTCCGCAGCCGCAGCGCCCCCCACGGCTCGGTTGACTGACCCCGACCGAATATGCCGACACCTTGAACCCGAAACGGGATCTGCCGCTCCGCTCGCTCGCGAGCTCCGCAGCAGACCCCGTCAATAGCCCCGGCCATATCGGCCAAACCCACCGCCAGAGTCTCCGTCAAACTGGATAAAACTTGGGGGCAACGTCACTGCGAATGATGACTGGGCCGACCGAAATGCTTGCAACATCCTCAGTTCATCAGACCTGCGTTCGCAAACGCAACCAACTGCCTGCAATGCCTTCGCTGTTGATCAAGCGGAGGCAAAACGACAGGCAACGCGAAGTCCTCAGGCAAAATCGTCACGATGTGCTTTGCGGCCAGCGCACCTTCAAACCGCACCCCGCTGGAATGCCGTTCCTGGCTATTGCAAACGTTTGCTACTGGATCAGCCTCATGCTGCAGGTGTTGCTGCGTGGAGGCTCACAGGCAACGTCCGAGCTCATGGCTGCCGTACGGCAAATTGTTACCGGGAATGTCGTATGTCTCCCCCGCAATGCCATCAGGCGCGTTCGAGTGCGTTTGCCGTTTCTCGCGCCAGGGAAAGACAGGCGGTCAAGCCCGGCGACTCAATCCCGAACAGCGCAACGAGACCGCGATGGCCGTGAGTAGCCGGCCCATCGATGCGAAAATCCGTCGCCGGCTCGCCCGGTCCCGAGATCTTGGGGCGGATGCCGGAATAATCGGGGGACAGGCTGTCGTCCGCAAGATCGGGCCAATAGCGCCTGATTTCCTCGTAGAACCTGTCGGCGCGGCCGGGATCGACCGTGTAGTCGAGCGCATCGATCCATTCCACGTCCGGACCGAACCGGGCCTGTCCGGCGAGATCGAGCGTCAGATGCACGCCCAGCCCGCCAGGTTCCGGCACGGGGTAGATCAGGCGGGAGAACGGCGCCCTTCCGGTTACGGAGAAATAGCAGCCGCGGGCATAGTAGGTGCGCGGGACACCGTAGCCGGGGACCGATGCAAGCAGCGCGGCAGCACCATGTCCCGCCGCGACAATCAGGTTGCTGCAGGTGATCGGGTAAGCCTCGTCCACCCCGGTATGCAAACGGTATTCGCCAGAAAGCTGCTCGACGCGGCGGACCGGAGTGCGCAAAACGACCTGGCCGCCGGCCGACTCGGTATCGCCCTGAAGCGCCAGCATGAGCGCATGGCTGTCGACGATACCGGTCGAGGGTGACAGCAAAGCCGCCTCGCAGGCCAGATGCGGTTCGAGCGCCAGGGCCTCTTCCTGCGTCAGCAACTCGAGATCCCCGACCCCGTTCGCGGCGGCACGTTCGCGGATGGATTTCAAGGTGTCGACTTGCGCCGGTGTGGTCGCCACAATCAGTTTGCCGAGATTGCTGCAGGGCACGTTGCGGGCGCGGCAATAGTCGTAGAGAAGCCACCTTCCTTCCACGCAGGCCCGCGCCTTGAGGCTGTTCTGCGGGTAATAGATCCCTGCGTGGATGACTTCGCTGTTTCTTGCGCTGGTTTCGGAGCCGATCAGGTCATGCTGTTCGAGCACCATGACCTCTTGACCGCGCTGAGCCAATTCCCGCGCGATCGCGAGTCCCACCACTCCCGCCCCGACTACGACCGTCTCAATATCTGCCACCGGTTGCCCACCACTCCCTGTGTCTTCCGTCCGAAGCTTCAATACCACCGCTGAGGAGCGCCCCGGCACCACAAGGGCGGAAGGTAGGCTTCAGGGCCGGCAATGCGCAAGAAGGCCGTCTCTACGGCCGATACGGAAGCGCCTGTTCAGAACGGCGAGCCCGACTCTGGCACAATCTGTCGGCATTGTTTTGCCTGCAGCCGCCGGCCCCTTGGGGAAATCGACCCAAGTGCGCATGCGCCACCACACAATGAAGAAGGCGTCGATCTCAACCAAACAACTGCATCACGTCAACCAATTGCTCCACCAACACTCGGTCGTCACATGATGAGCGCTTCGAAGAATCACATATCAATCATCGAAGCGGCGAGCGAGGAATCTCTGGAGCTATGGAAACCTGTCGCGGCTGACCACACCGACGCGGCCGGGGTTTCTTTTAATAGAAAGTGAGCAATCGCAGCACTTTGTCGTCGGGCCGATATTCCAAAGCGGCCATTAGGCGAAATGGCTCTCCGTCTTCGTCCGGCACTTCAATGACTATGCTGAACTTGGTGACGTTGTGTTCTGCAAGATACGACATATTGTATATGTAGTTGGATCGCAGTTTCCCACGGATTATTTCCTGCAACTCTTGCGTCGAAACATCGCTAAGACCTGCATGGTGAAGCGAACCTGCTTTAGCCGTTTTGATGTATTCAAGCTTTGCATCTTCAACCTGAACGTCGAACCCATCCAAAGTTGACGGCGAAGCGTTCACCGAATTGATTGCCATTTCTCTGTCGGCTTCAAAACCGTCGAACACAGGGCTTTCAATCTTGTATGAGAGCAACACACCCTCCAAGTCTGAGCGAACGCTAATACACTCGTAGCCGTTTTCTTCGAAGGGCATTCCCGACATGTTCACGTTGTCCGAGTCGTCGCGGTCGTCTTCGTGTCCTTGAATGATCTTTCTGCCAGCCTTCACGCAAAGATTGACCAGCTTCATTGAAAGAAGCGTCTTGAAGAAAGAATGATAGGTCGTGTTTGCACAACCCACATACGGTTCATAGTCTATCAGACCGCCCGCAAGCTTTTGGAACGCAGTATCCGTCAAGTTGTTGATGTAGACGACGTAGAATTGACTGCTGTGCCGATAGTCGATGCGACGCACCGGGCAAACCGCCTCACAGAAGGCTTCATACAGGGTCTCTTTTTGGCTGTTGCTTCCGATGTAGTCGCCAACCAAAATGCTGTTCTTCGTTCTTGGATCGAGCAGCGGAATGATGCGTTCAAACACTTGGTAGTCATACCAGCTATCTTCAATCTGCATCGTGTCGAAGATCAAAGCTATCTCAAGCTTTTCACGGTCGGGCACTAACGCTGCTCGCAGGTCGTCGTAGTTGATGCCCTTAGACTTCAATGTCCGTGCAATTTGCGCACGCATCCCCTGTATCTCAAGCAGCATCCGATCCGGGGACAGCCCAAAGTAGTCGCGAACAACCTCTAGCATCCCGTTGCCGCGTGCGTTCAAGGTATGGATCGGTAGAATTTCTGGTGCCAATTTATCACCTCCCGACGCACATCTTACCCTGAAAATCGCATGGGTAGTCCATGGGTAGGATTGGTTGAGCGCCAATTAGCCCAATGAAATCAATGGCTAATGGCGGGCCGCACCCGACGATGATGAGCACTATGTCTACGCTATAGCCCTCTAATGCCGCATCATCCGATAAGGTGGCGGAGGTGGCATTCATGCCCATACTAGCGGGTTGAAAGACCCGCCTGCTAGTGGGCTTTCTTGCTGCCTTTCAACAAATGATGGCTGACAGCGTTGCGAATCGCAGTCTCCAGTATCTCGTCGTGGCCATCAATTGAATCATCGTAATAGACGCGGTGGATGTTGAAGCTGGCTGCGCTGGCGACGACAGGCGAGATCGAAGCTATGTCGACGATCTCGCCGCCGACCTGGACGTTTATCTGTTGTGGATGCCCGCCAGCCTTATTCAGCGGCTTGTAAATTGGCCGATCATACCTGTCGTAGTAGCACCCTTCGATCCAGATTTTCTCATCGACTGCAATTTCTGCCGAGACCGACTTGCAGATGCCATGCAGAAAGGCCACCCGGTCGACGGCCGCAAGCTCCTGGACGCCGACGTCGACAGCCGCAACCTCGTCGGCGATTTTCCATATGTCGACCATTGGGTAGATTCTGCGCTCCGCGATACGACGTGCGATCGTGCTAATCGAATCATCGCGAGCCTCCCTCAGGAGGTAGAGCGCGCCCCAAAACATCGTATCGTCCAGCAGCAAGGCGTTTTCAAGATTTTCAGGATCGTGGAAGAACCGCACGAATGGATGCGTAGACGGGAGCCCGGTTTCCTTTTCCCTACCCTCGGCGGCAAGTTCGAATATTCGACTCATCATCAAAGCAAACATGTACTCAAGGCCTCGGGTCCGCTTGTGTAGATACAGAGTGGGGTAAAGCTGGAATAGCGTGACCGTGAATTGTTCAAGAGAAATGTACCCCTTGCTGTCGACGTACAGGAACTCGCCGTGCTCGCCTTTGCCCCTGTTTAGATTTCTGATCAGCCAGTCCAGGTCGATGCCGCCAGAAGATACTCCGGCGAAGTAGGGGTCGCGCTTGGCGTAGTCGAGACGATCGGCGTCGAGCTGGCCGGACACGATCGAAGTGTAAATGCAGCCTTTTCTCTTCTTAAGAATCATATCGGCAACGAGTTGTGGGAAATCTTCTCCGCCCAGACGGGTCAAGGTCTCGGCTATGGCCGATTGGGTGATAATCTTTGGACCGATTTTCTCGTGGTCGACAGCGTCCTTCAGGCCCGGCCGCTCGGCCTGCTGGTCCGGGTTCCGCTTAAAATAGAACTCCATTGCCTTCTCGAAGGCATGGCTGAACATGCCGTGACCCACGTCGTGAAGCAGCGCCGCCGCAAGGCATGCTTGCCCCTCTCTTGACCAGTTACCCTTTCGGACATCGGGCTCGACGATTGATAGCATCCGCTTGGCCACCGAATAGACTCCGAGCGAGTGGGCGAACCGGGAATGCGTGGCCGACGGAAAGACGTAGTCAGCGAAGCCAAGTTGCTTTACGCGCCGCAACCTTTGAAAGAAGGGGTCCGACAACATGTTTTTCAGTTCGAGTTCGGCATCGCCCTCGAACTCGATAAACCCATGAATCGGATCCTTGATCATTTTTGAGGTCATGGTCGGCGGCTCCCTATCTTGAAGTTACGAGCTTGTTCTTCAGGTCTGCTGGATTATCGTCGGGCCTCGTGCCGGAGCCTCCCCACACGCGGCCAATCGAAATGGAAGTGCCGCTGGGTCCGAAGCCAAGACGTCCGCGTCGAAATCGACGCGATGATAGTCCCGTGGATAGTATGAGAAGCTCTTGAGGGCGAAATACGAGTCACTGTCCATGTAGCGGCGGGACAGTTCCAGGCTGGCCACTTCTGCTGTCGCAGCATCGAATTCGTCGCTGAGATGCATCTTGGTGATGCCGGTACGGACGGCGCTGTCGTGTTCGACTGGCCGAGCACCTCGACGAGCCCAGTCCTCAATCAGAATATCCGCGGTTTTGGGTGGACCGTAGGCGATGACCGGCCCGACTGAGACACCCGCGATGCTGCTGGCATTGCTGTCCAGCCAAGCTTCCGTCTCGCGAAGAGTAGTTTCTGTTTCGCCCGCGTAGAGCAGCACGTTTACCTTGGCCATCACGCCGTACTTGCGGCACGCCTCCAAAAGATCCTCGGCCTTCCGCAGATAGCGATCGGGCATGGGGGTCTTATTCATTGCCATGATCTGGGTAGGAGAAGCCGTTTCCAAGCCAAGGTCGATAACCCGCAGCCCTGCCTCGGCAAGGGCCGCTAAGGTATCGGGCGCCATTACATCGACTCGGGTTTCGGTCCGCCAAGTTACGCGCATATTCGATTTCCGAACTTCGTCGGCCAGCCTCGCGGCCCATCGGGTCGTCGGCAGGAACATCGATGACTGGAAATAGGGATGGATCTCGCCGCCGCCGTACTGCTCCCGCACCAACGCCATCGAACGGGCGACAGTGCTGGGATCTCCGAGTTTCTCAACCGGGATGTCGCGCTCTTCGCAGAATAGACATCCCATCCCGCAACCGCGCGATGCTTCGATGCTCGGTTGGTAGTTCAGATAGCCCGACACCAGCGTATGATTCAGGGTAAAGCTAGGCGTCGGGACGGCCGTACGTTCAAGGATCGGGCTGCCCGTCAGGAGATCCTGGATGTACGGTTCACTCAAGCCCGATGCGAGTTGGTCGGCTTCCGGGAGCATTGTCCGAAACCACGCCATGTCGGGTCCTACAACCCAGCGCCCCCCCACGACGATCTTGCACTCTGGATCAGCCGTTTTCGCCAGCCGGCAGAAGCGCTGCGCCCAAGGCAGCGCGTAGAAGCTGGGGATTGATAGCATCAGCGGATAGCGTGACGGAAATCGGCCGGCAGCACGCAAATCGTCCAATACCACAGCGGGCGCTTGATGCTCTCCATGAACAAGCACAGTTTCGTGGCCGCCTATCTGAAGTACCGTGGCCAGAGACAGGGCACCATAGTTGAGATAAAGCTGGCGACGGGCAAGCGGATGATCTCTCTTTTTCGGAGAAATCATGCCTGCGGAGACGAATATTACGACATCTGATCTGACCATTGGCTCGTTACGTAAAGGCGTTGGTCATTAGACATAGGAGGCCTAAGTGCCGTTTGTAAGTATCGAAGGCATTGATGGGAGCGGGAAAACCACACAGACCGACCTCCTCGCCACGTCGCTGAGGGCACGCGGCTTCAAGGTATTGCGGACCAAAGAGCCTGATGGCGGATGGATGGGGGCGGAAATCCGCTCGATACTTATCAGAGACCGCGGCGCGCCGCTGTCTCCACAAGAGGAAATGCTTCTGGTTTTTGCTGCGAGGTACAACCACGTCCACCAGGTCATTCGGCCTATGTTGGAAGCAGGCGATTGGGTCGTTACCGACAGATTTGTCGACTCCACCTTTGCGTTTCAGGTCTTCAATAACGGCGTCTCCGAGGCCGCCTTCAACGCGATCCGCTCTGAAATTCTCGGTGGAACGATACCTGACTTCACGTTCATCCTCGATATCGACCCGGAAACCGCCCTCAATCGCCGCAGTATCCGTAACGGGAAGGACACCGACGATCCCGCCGAGGCCACCAGAAACTTCAAGCGTATCCAAAACGGATTTTTGGAAATCGCGAGGAGAGAGCCGGGAAGATGCCACGTGGTCGATGCCACGGCTTCGCCCCACGAGGTGGCAGAGATGATCATGGCAACGATTGATGAATCGCGAGCTGGTTCGCTCGTGCCGAATTTCATCAGCTAAAGTTTTGGGGTGCTGCGTGATCTGCGCCTCCGGGTTTAGGCTCTCTCGGGAAATGCTCGACGACGTGACGTGCTTTCGGTTATTTCATACGGTTTGAGTGAGCGTTCTTCGAGGAAAAGGTGAGATGATCGCCGAACCCGAGAACTGATCGACGTATTGCCCTCTCAACAAGAAGCTTACGTCCAAGACATCCAGCCTGGCAATCGGCGCAATTCGTGCGGTCATGGCGAAGAGTATCGCGCCACGGCGTGCAATCGGCGGCGTTCGCGCCATACACGCCGGATGATGATGAGCACTACGTCTACGCTATAGCCCTCTAACGCCGCCCGCAGTACCCTAGCGGTCTACGTCGTCGAAGATTGACTGAATGTTGGAGCGAGCGCTGGCGGCTCGGCCGACGGGTGTTTCTACTCGACCTTCGACATCTGGATCGCGTGTTTCGTTGAGGTCCTCAATTGCTTTCCCGATGGCAATTCGCCCACCATCGATCTTGATGCGGTCGGAGTGGTCGATCGGAAGCGCATCCTCAATACCGGCCAATAAGCTCGATAATTCGTCGAAGTGACTATCAGGATCGCTGTCCCCGCAATTGGATTTCCAATCGGAAATATGGGTGTCGAGTCGATCAATAACGTCCCCCCTTACTCGTATCAGGAGATCTTCAAACTCGGCATCAGTCATGAGCGAACGCAGGGATTCATCACGAAAAACACCGCCATCGGGGACTGTGAGGGTCGTATCGACGATGTGCTCGACGAGGCTGAGGCGCTTTTCCTCGGGGAGGAGTTTTGCCTGATGCAGCTTCGCCAACAGTCGATTTTCGGAGGAGTATGCCATGAACGCGCCCGGACGAAGATCGAGAACAGCCGGCACCTGGTCCACCACCAGCCGCAAGAATGCAGCGTCGCAGCGCTGACCGAGAAAATAGCGTATGCGGTAGTCAATGGGATGGACGAGCAAACGGTTGAGAAGCGCCGGATACAGCGAAGGGCCGACCCGCACGCTCGCGCCACGTAACTCGACCCCGCCGCACACGACCTCCTCAAGCAGACGTTCGAACTTTGCGCCGCGCAAGTAGATTTCCGTCAGTTCAGGTGAATTGGCGACAAGCGCAGCATAAGCATCGCCGATAGTCGGATGCTTTAACGTCCATTTTGGACCCTCGGTCGTATCGACGAGTAGGGCAAGACTGCCGCAAAGTGAATCAAGCGCGAGCCGGATTTCGGCGGCGGTGACGCCCAGAAGTTCCGTGATTAACGCTATACGATCATCATTCTCGATCGGCGATGCAAGTTGCCCGCCATGCATGAAAATCAGTGCTACTGCGGCCGCTTCGCCCCGATCGAGATTGCGCAGCACGTCTTTTAGAAAATCGACGGGTCGCCGTGCAAAATCGAGCAAACCCTCCTCATCGAGGGTCACTTTCTCCGTAAAGAATGCGGACCCGAGGCGACGAGCTGTCTCGGGAAGAAAAGATGAATCTTCAGCAAGTTTTGCCAGATGGGGCTTGATGACCTTCTTAAACGCAGCCGGTTGATCACCGCGTTTAATGTGATTGTATAGGATTTGTGCCTTCTCGGCGGTTGCCAAGCCTTGGACGTTGATGACCACCTGGGACTTGTCGAAAAGCGGAAACGCGCCGGTTTTGAGATCACGATGAGCTGACCGCCAGATGTAGGTGCGGGATGTCAGCAGGAAGCGTGCACCCTTGCGCAACGCGGCGGCCATCAGGGGCATCTGCCGATTCCAGGCGTCGGCAATATGGCGTTGGTACTGAGTGGCGCCGAAAGCATCATCTATCCAGAAGAACTGCTTGGGGTCATCGGGATTCCAATGCCGCATGATGTCCTCAGGACTGGTCACGCGGATCGTCGGCGCGCGCCAGTGATCGAGCGCCCCCAAAGCCAGGCTCGCGGCGATGGTCGATTTCCCGGAAGCCGGATCTCCAAGCAGCAAGACAAAATTATGATCGAGTAGCGCGTCCACGCTCTGACGATGCGCATCTGTGACAACGAAACATGCCAGATCGTCCCCAAGTGCGCTCAGGACCGCGCGAGATTGCGCATAGGCACGCTCATCAAGGATCTGGGAAAGATCTCCCAATCCATAGACCCTTGGCACCATCACCCGTAGCCGTGACGATTCCCGAATTTGCTGCGCTATCCAGTCGCGCCCGAGAATTACACAGTTCTTCACGCCCACCGCTTCGAACGCCGCGGCGATTGCGTCGGCCTGCGTGCCCGATACGCCGTGGTTTGTGAGAAGGATGTAGTCTTCAGCCAAACCTCTGGCTGCGAGCTTTCCGGCCTTGGTCAATTCGCCCTTCACGGCGCTCAGGCTCAGTGGTGCATCCGCCTTGCTCGTGAATTTGCATTGGATTGTCGAGCGACCGGCTGCATCTCCATTGGACCAACGACCTAGAAATGCACCATCGCGCCCGCCATCCTTTGAAGGTAGAAATGTCTCAACCGATCGCTTGAGCACTTCCTGAGCGATTGCTACGCACAGATCTTGAAACGACTTCCAGCCTAAAGTGTGGAGAGCGTAATCGATTAATGGCCCTTGCGCCGATGGCGAAGATGAGCCGTCCGCCTCTGTAAGGTCCGATACTCGCTTCGCATCCTCATTATTGATTTCCAACGGCACCTCTATTGTTAAGCGCTCGGCATAGCTGACTGGATGACCATCCAGTCCAAAATCCTCAGACAGCGTCATTGGGCCAGGGAGACGCGCCCGTCTTTCAGACGATGTCGGCTCGCTTGTGCCAGATTGACGGTGTTGCGCACGAGATCGAGGCGCGCCACAGACGAGTGGTACGACCGAAACGCCTCGGACAACGTCTGATCCGTCACCTCTGGGGATACCTGATCGTCCTGTCCGGTCGTAAGCGGGATGCCGTCGAGCGACAGGCCGCGACCGCAAAGAAATGTGGTCACGATCACCTCGAAGGTCATCGGTGGGCGATGATCCATATGGGCATCGTCACGGGTGATCCGCTCGCCCGTCGCTGCGCAAGTGGCGTTGCCGTTGGCGTCGCCATGCGTCGCGAAGAAGGCGTCTCGGGCTTTATACAGATCAAATCGCACGGCGCGTCGAAACGCTTGTGAGACCTCCTGCTTGCGGCTGGGTGCTCGCTGCGTGATGCAGTGCGGATAGGAGAAATCCGTACCGCTGCCGTCCGTCCGGATAATGCGGAAGCACTGCGTGCCATGCTCGGTCATCATCACCTGGAAATGGCTGACGCCGCTGCCGACCTTCGCAACGTACTCCGTGTGGCGTTCGAGCAGAGCCGCCACGTCCAGAGCATCATCGTCGTTGACCCGCTCTCCTGGCCGGTAGCGGTTCAGCATCGCCTTGAAAAAGGCTGTGGCGTCGCCCTGCTTTTCAAAGCTGCGGGTCGCCAGTTCGACGGGTTTCGATCGCCCTCCCATTATGCCGCTCCTGCTGCTGCGAACTCGAACTGGGCCTCACACCCGCCATGCGCGCATACCGGCTTCTTCAGTGCCAGGGGGCGCTGAAATTTCGTGCGGCTGCATTTCTTGCAGGCAAACTGGCTGCGGAACGTCTTGAACTCCTCCCAGCGCGTCTTTTCGTCGCCGATCGAGCCGTCACCGTAAGGGACGTCCTGAAAATGGCTTCCAAAGTTTTCGATTGTGCCGGTCGCAAGGCTCGCGAGGAAACGATTGTTGACGCCCGGCACCAGCGCCGGTTCCAGTTTGGCGTCCTTGAGCAGGCCACCGAGCGCCGATGCCAACTCGCTACGTTCGTAGGAATAGGCCCTCTCCAAGGGACGGATGCGAACACTGACGCCAAAATCGCGGCATATGCCGAGCAACCATTCCTCTTCGGCCTGGCGCATCTCATTGGCCGCCGACTGCCCGTCCGCCCAGCGGGCCTCGATCATCTCGTCGCTGACCTTGTGGTCGGCGAATCGAGGTCCATAGGCCGGATCAAGGCCGATGATCCGGGTGAAGTGCCAAGTCTTCGCTTCGAGTTGGTACTTCAGATAGTTGAAGAACCGTTCGTCATGGGTGGTGATCAGGACTTGGCAATCGCCAAACATGGTGGCGATCAACCCGGCAATGGTGCGGCGATGATCGGCGTCGTAAGAGGTGACGATATCGTCCAGCGCGATGATGGGCGCGCCGGCATTGAACTGCTTGATCGCCGCCATGCGCAGCGCTAGCGCCACAGAATGGATCTGGGAGTCGCTCAAATAGCCGCCCGGCTGCACGCCCGTTCGGTTCGCCGCAAAATCGATCAGCAGGTTGAGGCGCTGCTGGTTGCTATCGTCTTCTCCCGGTAGCTCCAGCCGGATCGGTTTGGCCCCGGTGCCCTGGATCATCTTGTAGATGTCGTTCATCGGCGTCTGGAGCTTGTCGAGCAGCGCCTGCACCTTTTTGCGAATCTCGGCCGAGATTGTGGCCGCCTGCGCCGTCAGCGCCTCGGACAGCGTCCCCAACTCCTTGCTTGTCCGCAGCGCCAGATTCCGTTCGCCCTCTAGCTCCAGCAGACGGTCGATCTTCGCTTTGGCCTTGAGATAGGTGTGGTCCCCTTGCTTCGCCTCGATGTCGGAAATGGCCTGATCAAGGGCCGTCAGCAACTTGCGGATCGAGGCGACAATGCCGACCGATGCTGGCGCGGCACTTTTCGGCCACCCGGCGACGCCCGCCTGATAGGCCACCAGATCGGATTTGAGCACCGCGTCACCATCGCCAAGCAAGCCAATCAGCCCTGGCAGCGACGCTACCAGTTGGGTATGGGCTTTGGTCGCCGCCGCCTTGGCATCATCACGCAGTTTCTTTGCGGCTGCGTAGCCGGCTAATTCTTCGAGATGTTTGGCGACGTGATCCCGGATCGCCTCTGCGCTGCCCGCCGCCGTGTCCGCGATCGGTGTGATGCAGACCGGGCAAACATCTGGTGCGGGCGCGCCTTCGACGAAAAGCGGTTCGGCGGCTTTCCACAAAGCCTGAAACACGGTTCCGGCCGCCTTATCGCGCTCCTCTGCTTCCTTGCCTTCGGCCGTCGTAAGCATCATGACGGCGGCATCGAAGGTTGGAACTGCGCCGCTAACCACAGCCTCACCGCTATCGGCGTCAGTCGTCTCCAGCCACAAGCTGGCGGCCGCGCTGCGGATCTGCCGCAAGCCGGCGAGTCCGATCTTGTTCTCCTCCGCTTTGGCGCGCGCCTCCAACTCGACATAGGCCGGATCAATCGCTGCCAGGGCCGTCAGGACGAGCACCGGGTCAAGTGGCGCGAGGATCAGCGTATTGGCATGGGAGAGAACCGCCGCCGCGTCCCATGCTTTGACCGTCTGGATCGTCTCCTTGGCGAGCTGGGTATCAACGCGCTGGAGCGCCGTCTCGTCTTCAGCTGCGGTCTTGATCTGCGTCCGCAGCGAACGAAGGTTCTTTTGCACCTCGACCAGCGGGCTCAGTTGCAGCCAGTTAGCGACATCCGCGTAACGCTGCTCCGGCGTGTGGATTTCGACAAAGGTACGGAGCGCATGGCCGCGAATGATCGGCGGCACCGCAAAGCAAGCATTGATGGTGGTCGCCACGGCCGGAATCGGACGCTTTGCACCTCCCGCCGCCCGAGTGCCGTTCGTGACATCCTTGCCTGAGATGATACCGATCGCCACGGTCGGGACGATCTTAGCTTCCTCGGCCAGATTGTGTGCCAGAGCGATCGGTCCGGCCTGATTGTTGATGGCGCGCTGCCCCAACCGTTCAAGCGTTCCGTCCTTGGACAGTACGAACTCAAGTGCATCGATGACGCTGGATTTGCCACTGCCATTGGGCGCGAAGATCGCCAGGCATCGCTTCTTGCTGAAATCGAAAGTCTTCGGCTGGAGATAGGCCCGGAACCCGGTCAGGCTCAACGACTGGAAAAAATAGGGATCAGCCATTGACTGGACTTGTCCCGCTTTATTTCCGCCTCTTTATCTCTTTTCGGCTGTTATCTGTTCGAACTGAGCGGGCGATATTCCTCCGAGCGTCGAATGCCTTCTGCGAATATTGTAAAATCCGTTGATGTATTGGAAAAGCGCATCGGTCAGCTGTTGACGTGTTTGCCAGGCATGACGCCAAATCAGCTCCGCCTTCAGTGTTTTGAAGAATGTTTCTGACACAGCATTATCCCAGCAGTTCCCTTTTCCACTCATTGATGCCTGGAATTTGAGCTGCTTCAACCGCCTTTGATAGTCATAAGCACAGTATTGACTGCCGCGGTCTGTATGATGAATGCAGCCGGGTTTTGGATTGCGCAAGGCAATGGCTCTGTTCAATGCTTGTAATGCAAGATCTTGTTTCAGACGGTCGCTGACAGCCCATCCCACAACGCGCCGTGAATGAAGATCGATTATGACAGCCAGATATAACCATCCTTCTCGTGTCCATAAGTAACTGATGTCACCCGCCCATTTCTGATTAGGTTTGTCAGCTGAGAAATCCTGATCCAGCAGGTTCGGGGCTATTTTGAAAGTATGGTTGCTGTCAGTTGTCACCTTATGCTTGCGGGTTCTAACCGCATAAATGTTGTTTTGGCGCATCAAACGCCCAACGCGTCGGTGCCCAACAGATAATCCAATATCCTGTAGTTCTTGCGTCATGCGGGGACGACCATAGGATTTAAGGCTAAGACGATACTGCTCTCGAATATGCGCGAGGATCACCATATCCTGTCTTTCCCGCTTGCTTAATGGTCGTCTGCGCCAAGCACGATAACCGCGCGATGTAACGTCCATAATCTGGCACAGCCGGTGGACCGGAAACTGAGTTCGGTGTTCTTCCACGAAAGCAAACCTCACTTTCTTTGGTTCGCAAAGAACACGGTGGCCTTTTTTAATACCTCCCTCTCCTCCAAAAGTAGGCGGTTCTCTTTGCGCAAGCGTTCATTCTCTTTCGCTAAATCGATTTCTCCAGTCGGAGGCATATCCTCGGGGCGAGAGCGCTGTATCCATTTCGATAGCGTAGAAAGGCCAACGCCTAAATCGGTTGCTACCTGGCGGCGAGTAAGACCACTCGTTAGCGCAATCCGAACGGCTTCGCGTCTGAAATCGTCTGTGTGGGAAACTGCCATAATTCTTCTCCTTAATGACAAATAGTCTATTCAAAGAGGCGGAATCAAACCGTGACAAGTCCAGGTCCGATGGGCGTCAAGGCGATCGTCAGCCATCTCAACGCGCGCCGCATCTTCACCCGCGACGGCGGGCGCTGGGGCATCGGCCAGCTTCACCGTATTCTGACCCGGCGCACCTATATCGGCGAACACGAGTTCAACAAGCGCTCCAAAACCAAGGAACTGAAGCCCATCAGCGAGATCGTCACGGTGCCCGTGCCGCCGCTGATCGACCTTGAGACGTTCGACGCCGTTCAGGCGCATCTGAAGGCCCGCAATCCCAAGGTCACGCCGCCGCGCGTTGTCAGCGGCCCGACCCTGCTGACGGGTATCTGCTTCTGCGAGAAGTGCGGTGGAGCCATGACCATCCGCACCGGCAAGGGCGGGCGTTATCGCTACTACACCTGCTCGATCAAGGCGCGGCAGGGCGAGACCGGCTGTTCGGGCCGCTCGATCCCGATGGAGAAGCTCGACACCATCGTCGCCAGCCATATCGGGGATCGGCTGCTCCAGCCCGACCGGCTGGAGGAAATCCTGGCCTCTGTCCTCGACCGCCGACATGAACGCGCCGAACGCCGACAGGAACATATCGCCGAGCTAAACCGCCGGGCGGCCGAGACCGACCTTCGCCTCAAGCGCCTCTACGACGCGATCGAATCAGGCGTTGCCGATATTACCGACCCGGCACTGAAAGACCGCATCGCCGGGCTGAAGTCGCTCCGCGACCAGGCGCAGGTCGATGCCGAGCGGGCGCAGGCCATGCTCGAAAGCTCAGGCAACCAAGCGGTCACGCCCGCCACGGTGCGCCGGTTCGCTGACGTCGCGCGGCAGCGCATCAGGCTCGACGGGGGCGGTTATCGGCGGGATCACTTGCGCGCCTTCGCCCAGCGCATAGAAGTCGCCGAGACCGAAGTTCGCATCATGGGATCGAAGGGAGAGTTGCTTCGCACGCTCGCCGCCGTTTCCGGAGGGAAATCGGCGGGAATCGGCGTGCCCAGCTTGGGACTGAAATGGCGGAGAGGAAGGGATTCGAACCCTCGATACCGTCTCCGGTATACTCCCTTAGCAGGGGAGCGCCTTCGACCACTCGGCCACCTCTCCGTGCCGCCCTTTTCACGGATTTGCATCGCTTTGGCAAGAGTGGATCTTACAGTTTTGAGCAGCTATCAACCGAACAACGTGCCGACAGGTTGGAAATGCGGGAGAAATCGGGAAAACAGGTACGTCGCCGGTTCCTCCACGGCTGTGCAAACGCCGTTGTCGACAGGCCCGTGAGACGCCGCTTCGATCTGACGTGACGCGCGGGCGACACATCGCCCGCGCGTTTTTCATCACATCGGCGCCCCCCAGAAGCCTCCTGCCCAGGGGCCCGGTCCCCAGGGACCGAAGTCGAAAGCCATCTGCTGGTTCATCATCGCCGTCATCTGCTGCTCATTTGCGAGATTCTGGTCGAACATCATCTGCCGGTAGTCCTGATAGTTGTCCTGGGTGCCGTAATAGAGGCAACCGCAGACCGTCGGGTCGGCATAGACGTAGATCGGCTGCCCGCCCTTGTTCTGGATAATGAACTTGTGAGGCGGAAGCGTCTTCAAAGACGCGATCTTTTGCGGCGTATCCGCCAGACGGACGTTGAACCCTGCGGCCGAAAGCATGTTCTCCTTGTTCTGCACCGCGGATACACATCCGGCCACGGAAAGGCCGACCAGGGTCAGCATTGCAATGGAAACGGGTTTCACTTTCAGGATCTCCCATGTCAGAACCAGCGAAATTCGCCATGACCGCATCAATGCAATTTCAAGTATAGAAACCATTACACTTGACTTTTAATCGATACAGACCGGGCTTATCTGCAAGGAAAATTGGTTTTCTCGCTCCGCCGTGATCGCAGGACACCAACTCCCCGCCCGCGATCCACACGGGTGCGGCGCAGGAAAGCGGCAGCCGCCGTTCGAACAGGGATTGCAGCGCGCCCCGCAACTCGAATAAATTGCGAAACCGGAGCGGCAAAACCCTTCGTAGTCCCTCGCCTCCTGCAGGAGCCGCCTGGCCACGGCAGCTTCGCCTGCAGGCGAGAGAATGCGAAACAATCACCGGAGAGACGGCCGGCGCTGCCACGCATGCGGCCGCAAGTCAGGCCGACGGAGCGTGGCCGTTCCCCGGAGCGGGAGTGTTGCAGATGGAGACCGATCGCCGCCACGCGGCCTGCCTGGAAATTCGCGATCGCCTCGCCGATCTTGTCCGGCGCATGGAGCAAGCGCCCGAGCTTGCCGACTACGTCGGTCGGCTCGACGAGATCCGCAAGGCCGCAGACGCCGAGCTTTGCGGCTTTGCGGAGGGAGCCGCACCGGCCTTCCCCTCCGCCACCGACGAACAGGACGTGAAACCGGAGACGCCCGAAAGCTGACGCGCGCCCGCCACGCAAGCCACTCCACATTTAAGTTGCATATATTCACCTTGACACCAAAGGTTGTTTGACGTTGCGTAACACAGGTCGCGTGTGACGCCAGTAGAGCCTGTGCCGGTCCCGGCGAAGCGGGATGCCCGCGACCGTCCGTTAGGAAAACAGGACGGGGGACGCATGTGCACCATCGGCGTGGTTTTTCAGGGTGGAACGCTCCACACCTTCAAGCAATGCGACCTCATTCCCGTCACCGCCTTCAACGAGCCCCAGGTAAGGCCGGGCAGAAAGGGCGTGGACACATATGTCGCCATGACCCGCGGTGCGGGGGCTGGAAAGCTCTGGGCGGCGGCAAACAGTTCCGGCGTCGCCTTCGTGGCGGCAGACGCCTACACGACCTCCGCCAACTACTATGTCACCGACGACCAGACCGCGGCTCTGTTCGAAGCCTATGAGGCGAGCGTGCGCGACAACGCGACGGCGACAGCCGCAGCCGCCTTCCTGAGCGATTTCTACCGCAACATGGGTGATGGAACCGCCTTCCCCGCGCCGGATATCTCGCTCTACACCGGCTGGGCGGACGAAGCGCGCACGCAACCGGTCTCGATCTTCATCGAATACATGCCCGGCCCCAACAACCATGAACCCGTGCGCACGATCATGCGCAACAGCGGGCATTTCGCCTCGACCAACGCATTCCGGATTCAGCCGGAAGCAATCGGCTATCCGGCCAACCACAGCACCTATCTCCGGCTGGGGCGCGCCGAACTCATCCTCCAGCAGGAGCCGACGCTCGACGGCATCGGCTCCGTCCTGACCGATCAATACTATGGCAAGACCGAGCTCTCGGTCTGCCGCGAGACCAAATATATCGGCCAGGAGTTCCACACCCAGGCAACAGCCGTGTTCTCCGCATCATCGGATGGAAATTCCGGCTGCCTCTACCAGATCAACGGCAATCCCCTTACCAACCCGCTTCGTCCTTTCGGGAGCCCAGCATGACCGATGTGATCGTCGACAGGAACGACAACAAGCCCGTAGCGCCTCCCGCCACCGGATTTCATTTTGTCGACCAGGGCAACTACCTGACGACAGGCGCGCCGGAACCCGGTACGGCGCTCACGCTCTATTCCGACAGCGCAACGTCCTGCATCATCGTCATCGTCGTTGCGGACACCGTGGCCGGCACGTCGCTAACGCTCGCCCACCTCGACAGCGCGCCGTGCATCGAGACCTTTTTCGACATTGTCGCAAGGCGGCAGGACAAGTCGCTGCAGATATACGCACAAGGGGCCAACCCGCCTGACAATGTCACGGCGCAGGAAAACGCGACCGCGCTGCGCAAGGCAATCTCCGGGCTGGGGCCGAGCGTCTCGACCAGCGACCTGTTTCTTCTGGAGGGAGATCCGCGCGCCGACAACCGGGGCGACTTCGGCATTCAGGCAGCGGCCAGCGGCACGATCACCGTCAGCAACCAGCCCTATGTGCTGAAGCTGACCGACCGCGATCCGACCTGCGGTGGCCAGACCGTCTATTGCATCATGCGTCGCCAGGAAGTGCCCCCCGTGCAACTGCGCAACGCGGGCCTGCCCTTCACCCATGACGAACTGGTATCCCTGTCGTCCATCGCCATCAGCTTCCGCAAGACGCCCGACGATCCGTCGACGTCCTTCACCAACATCGTCAACATGGAGGGAGCGGCAATCCGCGAAAGCTGGTCGACCACGCCGCAATACGAAGCGCCGTGGTTCTCGGACCAGCTCAAGCAGGGAGCCTGTTTCGCCATCGCCATGGCGCCGGTGGTCTCGCTCAGCGCGCAATATCTCGTGCCGCCGGCGGAAAGGCCCTTCGCGCGCCTGCGCAAGGCGGTGCTCGGCGACATCTGAGCGCGTACGACCCGGGCCGCGCCACGGGCGAGTTTGGAACCGCGGCGCGTCAGCGTGCGTGCGCGACCGCGCTACGGTTCACAAGACCTTGATGTGTCGGTGTCACCGACATCGGCGGGAGACAGATCCCGGTCACAGGATGCGTTCGCCGCCGTGTCAATGCAGACTCAGCCACTCGCGCGCAGCACGCTGGGCGTCGGCGATCTCACCGCCCGACATTTCGGCCGCGATCTCGCGCCGATAGCGCGCTGCGTCCGGGCTGCCCTTGAGCGAGGCGATGTTGAACCACTTGTGCGCGGAAACCAGGTCCGTGGCGCCGTTGCGCCCGCTGGCGCAGTCGAGCCCCATCTGCAGAAGGATGTCCGCATTCGTTGCCTGGCCGCCCATCGCGGCAAGATCGGGAGAACCAAGATCCAGTCGGGCCATGTCACGCTCCTTGTCTTTATCTTCAGCACCGCTGTTGTTGCGGCTTTCAGACCTTCGGGAACAAGATGCATCTTCCGGTGCCATGCTCCATGACTTGGATTGTGGGCAGAGGCGCTCAAGGGAACCTTAAAAATCGCGCTTAACAGGAAGAAAACGACTTAAAAACAAAGGGTAAAATTTACGAGGGATTCACCCTGGTTTCGCGAAAACGAGAGCCAAATCAAGACCCGTTCCTTCAAAGGCGAATCCGTGTGGAAAGGCTTCATTCACCCTGCCGCGAACTCGCTGATTTCGCGCTTGCCCGGCCTGCGCGCCGTCCCTCCCCTGCGACACCCGACAACCTGGCCTGACGCAGCTGCGCGAAACCGCTGGTATGCCCGGGTCCGTTCGGATAGCTTACGTTTGCGTAAAGGGAATGCGAGACAGACGTTCCCGCCAGCAGTTCCGGAGGAAAGGTATCAACATGGCAGGGATAGTGAAATTCAGGACAGCCCTTCTCGCCGGCCTCGCCGCGGCCCCCTTGCTGCTGGCCGCGGCTTCAGCTCAGGCAGCGGACGCAAAAGGCGAATGGGTTCGCCCAAGCGGCAGTTCGAAGATCCGCATCGAGAATTGCGGCAATGCGCTCTGCGGCAAGCTGATCTGGCTGCGCGACCCGCGCAACGACACACAAAACCCGGATCCCGCCCGGCGCTCGCGGCCGCTTCTCGGCTCGCAGACGGTGATCGGCATGAAGCCCTCCGGAGACAACCGCTGGAAGGGCAAGGTCTACAACGCCGAGGACGGCAAGACCTACACCGGCGTGATGACGCTGGTCAGCGACGACAAGCTCAAGCTGGAGGGATGCGTGCTCGGCGGTCTCATCTGCAAGGGGGAAACCTGGTCGCGCACGCGCTGAGGCCCACCCAATTGCAAGCCTGCGGAAGCGAGAAACGCGCTCCCGCAGGCCGGATTGTCAGGCTCAGCGCGCGCGCTGGCCGAAAAGCACCGACTGGGCATTCTTGTCGCCGGCAAGGTTGAGCTTCTCGCGCTCCTCGCGGCCGACCGCCAGGCCACGCTCGACCGCCGGGCGCGCCTTCAGCTTGTCGATCCAGCGGGCGACGTTCGGGAAGTCCTTTTCAAGGTCCATCCCCTGGCGCTCCCAGCCCGTTGCCCAGCCGATGATCGCCATGTCGGCGATGGAATAGTCGGCGCCCGCAACATAGGCATTCCGCGACAGCTGCTTGTCGAGCACGCCATAGAGCCGATGCGTCTCGTTGAGGTAACGGTCCATCGCGTAGGCGATCTTCTCCGGCGCATAGACGCGGAAATGATGGTTCTGGCCAAGCATCGGGCCGAAACCGCCCATCTGCCACATCAACCATTCCTCGACCTTGACGCGCGCGCGCTCGTCGCTCGGGTAGAACTGGCCGAACTTGCGGCCGAGGTACTGCAGGATCGCGCCTGACTCGAAGATCGAGATCGCCTCGCCCCCCGGTCCTTCCGGATCGACAATCGCCGGCATGCGGTTGTTCGGGGCAATCTTCAGGAACTCAGGCTTGAACTGGTCGCCGGCGCCAATGTCGACGTAGTGCACATCGTAGGGAACGCCCAGTTCCTCCAGCATGATGCTGACCTTCCAGCCGTTCGGTGTCGGCCAGTAGTGGAGTTCTATGGGCTTTGTCTGGCTTGCAGCCATGGATATGCCTCGCAGGTTCGAAGGGACGGGACCGCAGCAAACGGCGTGGTCCCGATAGGATATGCAGGCGATTTAGGGCGCAAGCATTCGCGCCGCAATGCACATCCCCGCAATCAATCGCGCAACGGCCTGTTCACGAAACCTGCCTGGCCCTCTGTCAGGCCGCCGGCCATCATGCGGCGCTGCGCGCCTCGCCGCCCTCATCAACGGACCGGCGGTAGACTTCGAGCGCGCGGGCCGCGGCGGCGATCACCGGCTCCTCGCTCCATTCCTGCGGGGTCAGGAAGATGTCGCGACGGCGCGCCCGTGCACCCGCCGTCGGCGAGGCCGTCCACCAGATCACCACCGGCGCGAACACAAGCGGCAAGGTCACCGGCAGGAGCCAGGCAAGCAGGCCGGAGGCGAAGTAATACGCGAAGCCGAGCGTGGCGCTGCCGAAGAGCACCATCCACCAACTGGCCTTGATACTCATGAGAAAGCCGAGAGAGCCATCCTCGCGATCACTCGACGGCCAACCGAAATCCGCGCCCGAGAGCACCTGGAACACCGACCGGCTCTGGAACATCATGTGGATCGGAGCAAGCAGCGAGGCGAGCAGCAATTCGTAGAGAGCCGAGAGCGAGGCGCGCGCGCGGCCCCCGTAGGGCCCGACCCCGCGTGTGAGAACCGCGCGCAGCAGAAGCAGCGCCTTCGGCAGGATGAGAAGCCCGACAACGCCGAAGAGCAGCGCCAGCCCCTTCTCCGTCTCCGGGTGAGGAAAGCGGGGGAAGAGCGAGCCGGAGATGAAATAGACCGGCGCGGGCGCGAACAGCGGCGCGGCAACACTGGCCAGCAGGAACAACAGCCACACAGGCGAGGCCACATAGGCAAGGATGCCCTGCGCGATGTTGAGGCGACTCCAGAACGGCAGTCCTGGCGCGGTCAGGATGCGGGCATGCTGCAGGTTGCCCTGGCACCAGCGGCGGTCACGCTTGGCATATTCGATGATATTGGCCGGCGCTTCCTCGTAGGAGCCGTCGAGATCGGCGTCGAGCCGCACGCGCCATCCGCCGCGCGCCAGCATCGCCGCCTCCACCGTGTCATGGGAGAGGATCTCGCCGCCAAAGGGCGGCTTGCCGGCAAGCGCGGGAAGCCCGCAGGTGGATGCGAAGGCGCGCATGCGGATCAGTGCATTGTGACCCCAGAACGGCCCCTGACGCCCCTGCAGCGCGGCAACGCCGCGCGAAAACACCGGCGAGTAGAAATTCGCCGAGAACTGGATCATCCGCCCGAAGAGAGTCTTGCGGCCGATGATCCGCGGCACCGTCTGGAGCAGACCGAGATCGGGAGCAGCTTCCATGCGCCGGACCATCTCGACAATGGTGGTCGCGCTCATCAGGCTGTCGGCGTCCAGCACCAGCATGTAGTCATAGGCACCGCCACTGGCGCGGATGAAGTCCGCGATGTTGCCGGCCTTGCGCCCGGTGTTGGGCGAGCGATGCCGATAGAACAGCCGCCCGCCCGCGCCCAGCACGGTGACGGCACGGCGATAAAGAGCCTTCTCGGCGGCGGCAGCCTCCTCTCGGGTGGAATCCGAAAGAACATGGAAGTCGAAGGTCGACAGCACGCCGAGATCGTCCAACGCGCGATACATGGCGTCCAGCCTGGCAAAGACCGCATCCGCCGCCTCGTTGTAGACCGGAATGACGATGGCGGTCCGCCCGCTCGGCTTGCCGTCGCTGACCGACACGCTCTCGCTTGGGAAGATAAGCCCGAGAATGCCGATGCAGGCGCCCCACGAGAGCCACAGTGCGCAGAACGCCACCAGCGAGATCCGAACCACATCGACCCAGTCGAACCCGTCGGCGACCGCCACGGAGCCGAACATCGAGGCAGCCGCAACCGTGAGGCCCAAGGTAAGGATGATCGCACCGGCCCGGCGGATGCCGACCGCGATGGTCTCCCTCAGGGAGGACTTGGAAACACCCGATGGCATCCGGCGACACTCCGTTTGGGCGGCAAGCCGTCACCCGGCGCCGCGGCAGGCCCCTTGGCGGCTCAGCGCTCGCCGATGCGACGGCGGCGCGCGAGCGCGCGCAGCCCGGCAAGGCGCGGGAGCAGGGAAGCCCGTTCGCGCGCGCGCTCGAGTGTTTGCATCGGCATCGCCATCGGCGCCCTGGGCGCGGGAAGACACAGAGAGGCAACCAGCGCCCGGCGCAGCGACTGGTCGGCCTGCCCGGCGAAGACGCGCTCAAGCAGCGCCTGCTGCCGCGCGCCGCCAAGGCGCGCTGCCGCATCCGCGACCGCCTCTTCCAGCGTCGCATCGTCGAGATCGTGACGAGAAAACTGCCGGCGCAGCTCGTCCAGGAAGCAATGCCGGGCCTCGACAGGGTCCGGCTGAGCAACGTGTTCGTCGGAACGGGTGTCGACAATCATTTCGTTTGTCCCCACTGGTAGGTCCAGGTTTCAGACAGGCGTTCACCGTCCAGGAGAAGAGCCGCCGAGAGTTCGACGGGCTGGCTGTCGTCAATGCGCTTCACATCGACGATCAGTCTCCAAACGTCGCTACCCGGCATTTTGTTCAATATCTGATGTGCGATTTTTCCGTTGCCGATGCCGATCTGGGCTTCAACCGCCGCCCCGTCGCCGAGTCCGGCCAGGGTTTCGCCGGAGAAATCGACGAGGAACTTCCGGATGTTGTCGCGTCCTTCCGTGGCCGCGACACCGCCGCGTCCGGTGCGCGTGCGCAACACGCGCGCCAGCGGAACATCGCCCTCGACATCCCCGGCCCAGATCATGCGATAGCGCAGGCGATGCTCGGAGCCGGCCGACAATCCGCTCTCGGGCATCCAGAACGCGACGATGTTGTCATTCGCCTCCGAATCCGTCGGGATCTCAGCAAGCAGAACGGCGCCCTTGCCCCAGTCTCCGACCGGTTCGATCCACACAGAGGGACGACGCTCGTAGCGCGCCTCGGTGTCGAGATAATGGTCCGCATCGCGGTCGCGCTGCAGAAGGCCGAAGCCGCGCGGGCTCTCCTCGCCAAAGACGGAAAGCTGCAGGCGGGCCGGATTGGAAAGCGGCCGCCAGACCCGTTCGCCGTTGGCGCGCAGAATGGCGAGGCCATCGTTGTCATGCACCTCGGGGCGGAAATCGTCGAAGCCGGTCCGGTCGTTCTCTCCAAACAGATACATGGACGTCAGGGGCGCCAGGCCAAGCCGCGAGACGTCGCCGCGCAGAAAGATAGCGGCTTCCACCTCGATCAGCGTCTCGACACCTGGCAGGATGGTGAAGGCGTAGGCACCCGAGACACGCTCGCTCTCGAGTTCCGCATAGAGCTTGATCTCGCGCGCGCCGAGCTCCGGCCGCTCGATGTAGAAGCGGGTGAACCGCGGGAACTCCTCGGCGCTGCCCGAGGCCGTGTCGACCGCGAGCCCGCGCGCCGACAGCCCGTAGACATTGCCGCGTCCAAGCGCCCGGAAATAGCTGCTGCCGAGGAAGGTCACCAGCTCGTCGCGATAGTCGTTGCGGTTCAGCGGATAGTGCAGCCGGAAACCGGCGGGACCCGCAAAAGCCAGATTGCTGAAGGCGGCCGGGTCGAGCGGATCGCGGTACTCGAAATCATCGGCGGTGAAGCCCATCGGACGGGCCTCTCCGTCGACGATCTCGAAGAGCTGGATGGCATGGGAGAAGACCCAGCCGGGGTAGAAGGCCTGGAGCTCGAAGTTCCGGTCATCAGCCTTCCAGCGGGCATGGTCGGGACGGAATCGGATCGAGCGATGGCCATCGTAGTTGAGGGCGGCGACCGCTTCGGGAAGCTCGGGCTCGTCAACCTTGTAAGGCTCTCCGGCCTTCGCCTTCATCCGTGAGACCAACGCCTCCCAGTCGAAGGGAGTTCCGGCTTCCTGCGGTTGCGGCAGGGCATCGCCGGGCGCGGCGGCCGGAGCCGAATCCTGCGCGAAAGCGGGGAGTGCGACACTTCCCAGCATCGAGGCTAGGAAACCGGCGCTGCAGATCAGGAAGCTGCGTTTGTCGATTTTTGGCATGTCACCTACTGGCACTTCGAAACGGTTCGCGAGATGTGGCCCGGCCTTCCGGTCCGATGTGCAAACGCAGCATGAGGACTTTGGTTCCACACACCGGTCTGCAGCCCGCAAATATCCACGAGCCAAGCTATCTCACCATTATGTTTGGGAAAAATCAGACGGAATCACGGCAATTGGATGGCAGGGCATGAGCTGTCCGCGCCATCCATTACCGTATCGCACCGCAGCATACGCCGTTATGCGGCGGCTGCATGGGTGTTGAATTCGAAAACCAACGCCCGCATTCAAACGCGGGCTCTGCGCCTCACTCGATGCCGATCTTCGACTTCAGCAGATCGTTCACCGCCTGCGGGTTGGCCTTGCCGCCGGTGGCCTTCATCACCTGTCCGACGAACCAGCCGAGCAGGCCGGGCTTTTCCTTTGCCTGCGCCGCCTTTTCCGGATTGGCGGCGATGATCTTGTCGACCTCGGCCTCGATCGCGCCGAGATCGGTCACCTGCTTCATGCCGCGCGTCTCGACGATCTCGGCCGGGTTTCCGCCCTCGCTCCACAGGATCTCGAAAAGATCCTTGGCGATCTTGCCGGAAATCGTGCCGTCCTTGACCAGATCGATCAGCCCGCCGAGCTGGTCGGCCGACACCGGGCTGTCCTCGAGATCCGTGCCTTCCTTGTTCAGCCGACCAAAGAACTCGTTGATCACCCAGTTGGCGGCGAGCTTGGCATCGCGTCCCTTGGCGACCGCCTCGAAGAAGTCGGCGGAGGCGCGCTCCATCACCAGAATGTCGGCGTCATAGGGCGTCACACCGTAGTCGGAGACGAAACGGGCCTTCTTCTCGTCCGGCAGCTCCGGCAGGTCCTTGGCCAGCTCATCCACATAGGCCTGATCGAACTCGAGCGGCAGCAGGTCGGGGTCGGGGAAGTAGCGGTAGTCGTGCGCCTCTTCCTTGGAACGCATGGAACGCGTCTCGCCCTTCACCGGATCGAACAGGCGGGTCTCCTGGTCGATTTTGCCGCCGTCCTCGAGAATGCCGATCTGGCGGCGCGCCTCATATTCGATCGCCTGGCCGACAAAGCGGATCGAGTTGACGTTCTTGATCTCGCAGCGGGTGCCGAAGGCACCGCCGGGCGCGCGAACCGAAACGTTGACGTCGGCGCGCATGGATCCCTGGTCCATGTTGCCGTCGCAGGTGCCCAGATAGCGCAGGATGGTGCGCAGCTTGGTGAGGAACGCCTTGGCCTCGTCGGAGGAACGCAGGTCCGGCTTGGAGACGATCTCCATCAGCGCCACACCCGAGCGGTTGAGGTCGACGAAGGACATGGTCGGATGCTGGTCGTGCAGCGACTTGCCGGCATCCTGCTCCAGATGCAGCCGCTCAATGCCGACGGTCACTTCCTTGCCGCCCGGCATGTCGAGCAGGATCTCGCCCTCGCCGACGATGGGCTGCTTGAACTGCGAGATCTGGTAGCCCTGCGGCAGGTCCGGATAGAAATAGTTCTTCCGGTCGAAGACGGACTTGAGGTTGATCGCAGCCTTCAGTCCGAGGCCGGTGCGGATCGCCTGCTTGACGCATTCCTCATTGATCACCGGCAGCATGCCGGGCATGGCCGCGTCCACGAGGCTGACGTTGTCGTTCGGGTCCTTGCCGAACTCGGTCGAAGCGCCGGAGAAGAGCTTGGAATTCGAGGTCACCTGGGCATGGACTTCCATGCCGATCACGATTTCCCAGTCGCCTGTCGCTCCCTTGATGAAGAACTTGGGATCGGGAGTGCGGGTGTCGACGATGCTCATGCCGTTTCAGTCCTGCCTGTCGCCCGCTCTGGCGAACCCCCGCGCACGCGCGCGAAAATCCGGCCCCGGGCCTGTCTTGAACGCGTGAATGAGTGGGTAGTGGGTCTTGGCCCGGCCTGCAAGGGGGGAGTGGGGGATGGGAAGCTAAGGAAGGCGGAAAGCTGGCCTTCGCTTTGCCTGAGCACCAGCATGACGGATGCGCCCTGAGACACCGACCTCCCAGGCTTGCGAGAGAATTCCTGGCTTCGTTTCCCGCCTCACACGGCCTGCTTTTCCAGCGTGGATTTCCCTGCGAACTCGGCCGCCGGGATGTTACCCGGGTCCGGATGTGGTCTGCGGTGGTTGCATCACTCTTTCATGAGGTGATCGCGCCGCGAGCTTCAGGCAGCATCGGGAACAGCCTGGGCACGCTGACACTCGTCGCCTTCGCCAAGGATGGCACAAACCGCCCCCCCTGGCGCTCCCGCATTGCCTCGGACGGTTGACGCCCCTCTTACGGCTCCCCGGCCTTCAGCACCCTTGCCAGGATCGCGGCAAGAGCCGCGTAGAGCGCGTCGGGGATCTCGCGGTCGAGCTCGATCCGTTCAAGCGCCTCGGCAAGGGCCGCGTCGTCATCGGGATCTACGCCCGCGCGCGTGCATTGCGCCAGTGCTTGAGCGGCCAGCGTCTCACGCGCCGGCGAGTCCGACCGTGCGGGCGCGACGGCCTGGTAGGCAAGCCCGGCACCAGGAGGCGGAGCGGCCGTCCGCGGTGCCCGCCACTCCGGCGCTCTGCCCCCGCCGGCGAGATGGGCGTAAGTCTCCAGCACCTCGGTAGGCGAAAACTGCTCGTCCCTCTCGTCAACCCGGGGCCGTTCGTTCTCGCTCGGGCCTTCCGCTGCAAGGTTTTCAACTCCGCCGTCCCTGCCTGTGCTCATGACACGCGATCCACGAGCTGGCCGGAGGCAGCGGGCGCGCCTGCAACCGTCGGAGGTGGTGTAGGCTCCAGCGCCAGGATGCGCAGGTCCATCACCTCGAGCCCCAGCGCGCGCAGCTCCGCGCCAAGCGGCTCCAACTCACGGGAAAGGGCAGCACGCCCCTCCTCCCGCTCCACCTTGAGCGTTGCAAAAAGCCGTTCCCCGTCGAGCCCCACAAGCCCTTCCACCGCACCGCAGGCCGGCGTCTCCAGTCCGAAGCGCACGCGGAAGGCGGGATGCGCGCCCTCCCCTTCGTGGCCCGGCGTGTCGTCGCGGCCAATCCTCAGCTCCAGGATCGAGATCCCTTGCGGCACGGCGACGGGCAGCAGGATCACGTGATCGGCCCCGCGCGCGCCCTCCCGTGCGCCTTCGCCGACGAGTCCATGCGAGGCAAGCCCGGCAAAGCGCTGGCGCGCGAGCGCGCCAAGCGCCTTGGCAAGGAGAAGCGCGGCCGCCTCGCCGCCGTCACGCCGGGAAAGTGCCGCCATCAGGCCAGCGCTCGGCGACCCCGGAGGCTCGCCGCGCGCCCGCGCGGCAAGGCCCGGCGGCGGCGGCGGCGTTGCCTGGCGCGGCAGCGGTTCTCGCCCACCGGCGGCCGCTTCCAGCCACTTGGCAAGGTCGGCGAGAACGCCTCCGAGCCGTCCGCCCGAGACCCCCTCGGCAGCCCGGCGCAGCGCCTTGCCATCAAGCGAGGCCGCGTCGAGCTGCAGGCCGAAGAGCGTGGAAATGGCATTGGCGAGCGCTGCCGGCAGCGCCTTCGCACCGGCAGGCCCCGTCGACTGGACAAGGCCCGAAAGCCCGGCATAGAGCGGCGCCAGGCCGTCCTGTCCAGCCGCAAGACCCGCTGCAAGCGCCGAAATTCGCGTCGTCGCCGGGCCGGCGCCCGGCTGGGCCAGGCCTGACGGATCGGCACTGACGGATAGCCTGGGCCGCCCTGTCTCGCCGTCGACCTTCAGCAGCGCGCGGCTGCCAACCGGAAGCATCTCCTCGCCTTCGACGTCGAGCTGGAAACCACCTGACGCCAGGCGCATGACGTTGTCGCTGAGATGGCGGGCAACGCGCACGGCGATCACATCGCCGACCGACAGCGGCGGGAGCCGGGTGACCGGTGTTACCGGCACGATGCCGGTAGGTGTCGATATCCGCGACACGGACATGGGTGTCTGCCTCCGCCTCATCCCCGCGCCCGTCGCACCACGCGGGTGCGACTGGATTCGTCTGCTGCATTGACCCTGGTCAATTCGTTCCGTCTGCAACCGTTTAACTGTGACACCGGCGCGACGCACCGCGCAAGGGGAGAGCGACATGGGACTGATGAAGCGACTGGACGAACGCGCGACGCTCATGGGCCGGATGATGCGCACGGTCGGCGCCAGTGAGGGAATGCCGGAGCACATCGCACTGGAAACCAGTGTCCGGCGCGCCGCCAATCGCTGCATGGGCTGCGACCGTCCGGACGACTGCAAGGGCTGGCTCGACGCGCACAAGGACGGGGCCGAGACCGCGCCTGACTACTGCCCGAATCGCGATGCCTTCAAGGATTGGACCGCACGCGCCCAACGCCGCGCGGTCGAACGCGCCGAATAGCACCAACGCCGGTGTCTCATTCTCATGGCGGCCTGCCGGTTGCGACCGGCGGGCTCTTCAGTGCGAAACGGTGTTCGAGAAGACGTTGACGACGATGACGCCCGCCATGATCAGGCCGAGGCCGATCAGGGCCGCGAGATCGAGCGACTGGCGAAAGACGAAATATCCCACCGCCGAAATCAGCACGATGCCAAGCCCGCTCCAGATGGCATAGGCAATGCCGACCGGAAACGTCCGCAATGCCACCGACAGGAAATAGAAGGAGGCGAAATAACACGCCCCCATCATCACTGTCGGCAGCACGCGCGTGAACTGTTGCGACTGCTGAAGGGCGGTCGTGCCGATCACCTCGAGCACGATGGCCGTCGCAAGAGCCGCATAGGAAATCAGCGACTGGTGCATGTATCCGCTCCCGGAGTGCGTGTGTCGACCGGAACCCGCGAGCGTCCTACCTGCGCCCGCGCGTCCTGCGCCGCAGACCATAGACGAGGCCGGCGGCGAGCAATCCGCCAACGAAACGGAACGGCATCACCGCAAGCGGCCCGCCCTCATATCCGCCAACCGGTGCAATGCCGCTGAAGTTCATGGCGGCATCGAGCAGCACGCTGAGAGCGGAAGCCGCGAAGCCCGCGATCACCAGCTTGGCCCTGGCGTCGGCGAACCAGCCAAGCCCGCCACCGATCAGCAGCGCGAAGGGATTGGCAAGGCCGGCGAGGCCGAAAAGGACGGAAACGGTTTCATTCGTCATCATCGGGCTGTTGTAGGCCGCTCCAGCGAAAAAGAAAACCGGACTTTGCACCTGGCGGGCACCATCCCGCAATGCGACGCCGAAGCCCCGCCTCGATCCTCGTCCTCAGGGCTTGCCAGACGGAAAATCCCGTGGATTGCTGGGGGGCAGGTAAAGTGCAAAGGGGAAAACTCATGGACTTCGATACCTGGCTCGCCTTTCTCGCGGCGTCCTTCGTGATGCTCGCAATTCCCGGACCGACAATCCTGCTCGTCGTCTCCTATGCCCTGTCGCAGGGGCGCTCCGTCGCGGCCGCTGTTGTGGCCGGCGTCGCACTTGGCGATCTCACGGCCATGACCGCGTCCATGCTCGGGCTCGGCGCGCTGCTCGCCACCTCCGCAACGCTCTTCACCGCGCTCAAGTGGGTGGGCGCGGCCTATCTCGTCTGGCTTGGCGTGAAGCTCTGGCGCGCGCCGGTTGCAACAGCCGCCCCGGAAGAGGCGACCGAGGCACCCGCGCAAACCGTCTCGCCGCTGCGGATCGCGGCCCACTCCTACGCAGTGACCGCGCTCAACCCGAAGAGCATCGTCTTCTTCGTCGCCTTCCTGCCGCTCTTTGTCGATCCCGCCCGGCCGCTTCTCGGTCAGACGGTGATCCTGGAGGCGACCTTCGTCTCGCTCGCCGCGCTCAATGCCGCCGCCTACGGTCTGATGGCCGCCGCCGTGGGCACGCGGCTGAAGCGCCCCTCGGTGCGCCGCACCATCAACCGGATCGGCGGATCAGCGATGATCGGCGCGGGCCTGCTTGCTGTCAGCTGGAGGCGCGCGACAGCCTGAACGCCGGGCCTCTCGCCCACGAAAAAGGCGCGCTTCCCGAAGGAAGCGCGCCTTTTTCTCAACCAAACGCTGGAACCGTGCCGCGTGTCTCGCGGATCACCACCACCTTGCCGGCTCGAAGCGGCCGGCGGCCTTCTCGATCACGCTGCCGAGGCTGTAGAGCGTCTCCTCGCCGAACGGACGACCAATAAGCTGGAGGCCGAGCGGCAGGCCCGCACCATTAAGCCCGGCGGGGACGGAAAGCCCCGGCAGGCCGGCCATGTTGACGGTGACGGTGAAGATGTCGAGCAGATACATCTGCACCGGATCGGTGACGGCGCCGGGCGCGAAGGCCGCATCCGGCGTCGCCGGTGCCAGGATCGCGTCGACGCCAGCCTCGAAGGCGAGGTCGAAGTCGCGCTTGATCAGCGTGCGTACCTTCTGCGCCTTCAGGTAATAGGCGTCGTAGTAGCCGGCCGACAGCACATAGGTGCCGATCAGGATACGGCGCTTGACCTCGGCGCCAAAGCCGGCGGCACGGGTCTTCTCGTACATGTCGACGATGTCGTTACCCGGCACCCGCAGGCCGTAGCGCACGCCGTCGTAGCGCGCGAGGTTCGAAGAAGCCTCCGCCGGCGCGACAATGTAATAGGCGGGAAGCGCGTATTTCGTATGCGGCAGCTCGATGTCGACGATCTCCGCGCCCGCGTCCTTCAGCCAGGCGATGCCCTTTTCCCAAAGCGCCTGAACCTCGGGTGACAGGCCCTCGACCCGGTACTGCGCGGGAATGCCGATCCGCAGCCCCTTCACCGAACGCCCGATGGCGGCTTCGTAGTCGGGCACCGGCAGGTCGACCGAGGTCGTGTCCTTGGCGTCGACCGAGGCCATGGAGCCCATCAGGATGGCGTTGTCGCGCACGGTGCGGGTGATCGGCCCCGCCTGGTCAAGCGAGGAGGCGTAGGAAACGATGCCCCAGCGCGAGCAGCGGCCATAGGTCGGCTTCATGCCGACCGTTCCGGTCAGCGCGGCCGGCTGGCGGATCGAACCGCCGGTATCGGTGGCCGTCGCCCCCAGGCACATGGAGGCCGCGACCGCGGCGGCCGAGCCGCCGGACGAACCGCCCGGCACCAGTGCCTCGTCGGAGCCCTGCTTGCGCCACGGGTTGACGACATTGCCGTAATAGGAGCTCTCGTTCGACGAGCCCATGGCGAACTCGTCCATGTTGAGCTTGCCGAGCATCACCGCGCCGTCGGCCCAAAGGTTGGCCGTGACGGTCGATTCGTACTCCGGCTTGAAGCCGTCGAGAATGTGGCTGCAGGCCTGAGTATGGGTGCCCCTGGTGGCGAAGAGATCCTTCACACCGAGCGGCAGACCCTCGAGCGCGCCGGCCTTGCCCTCGGCGATGCGCGCATCGGAGGCCTTCGCCATGTCGCGCGCCTGCTCGGCCGTCACCGCCACATAGGCGTTGATCTTCCCATTGCCGGCCTCGATCGCCTGAAGATGGGCGTCCGTCAGCTCGACCGCGCTGAAATCGCGCTTCGCAAGCGCGTCGCGGGCGTCGGCAAGGGTCAGTTTCGTCAGCTCGCTCATGTATCCGTCTCGCTGGGAAGTCTCGTCGGGAAGATCATCGTGAGCGCTTGTCCCGCTCCAGACGCGTCGCGTCAAGCCTTGGCGGCAAGCAGCTTCTCGTAAAAAACCGAAAATGGCGTATCGGGATAGTCCAGCACCGCGCCTGTGCGCGCAAAGCCGGCACGCTCATAGACCCGCCATGCGGCCGGGTGCCGGTGACCGGTTTCCAGCACCAGCCGGCCGATGCCCTCCGTGCGCGCCAACTCCTCGATGCGCATCAGGATCTCTCCGGCAAGCCCGCGCCCCTGCGCGGCGGGCCGTGTGTACATGCGCTTCACCTCACCGACCGGGATGCCGTCCGCCCCCGCGCCATGCCGGCGCAATGCCCCGCAGGCGAGCAGCGCCCCATCGGCTCCACCTTCGCGCGCCGTGAAAACGGTGGTATCCGCGCCCGCCATCTGTTCCACGCTCAGGTGATGGCAATGCTCCGGCGGCGAAAGCGCCAGCAGCACATCGTTCAGCTCACCGATCATGGCCCGCATCTCGTCGCCAAGCGGGCTTTCGATGGCGATGCGGGCGCTCACCCGTTACTCCACCACCTTCGGGACCATGAAGAAATGATCCTCGCTCATCGGCGCATTGGCAACGACCTTCGCGGCATAGCCACCGTCGCTGACAACATCCTCACGCTTCTTCATTTCCTGATGGACGACGGACGTCATCGGCTCAACGCCGCTGACATCGACCTCGTCGAGCTGCTCGACAAAGGCCAGGATGTTGTTGAGCTCGCCGGTCATCTTGCCGGCCTCCTCGTCCGTCACCTTGATCCGGGCAAGGTGCGCCACGCGTTTCACCGTGTCGATATCGACGGACATTGCTCTTCTCCGTTCACACTAGCGCCGGCAGGGCCGCCTCGGCCCGATGCCGCAAACCGTTGCCTGCGCCTATATCACCGCGTCGAGGCCTCCGACAAGCCGCAGCGGCCGGAAAGAAACGGGAGCCGCACCCGGTGCCCGGGCATCCCTGCCCAGCGGGCGCTCCGCGTCCTCGCCACGCCACTGATCCTCCTCGACGATCCGACCGAGCCGCCAGAGCTGGCGGAAGAAGACGTCCTCGACGAACATGCGCCCGTCCACATCGACGCCCTCGAAGCGGATGCGGAAGCTCGCCGTGCCGCCAAGCCGGTCGCAGACGAGATCATCGAGCGTGCCGCGCAGCATGGCGAAGCGGCGGGAGACGGGCTTCAGCTTGCGCAACGCCGTTTCCGCATCCTGCGCCTTGACCTCACCGTTCTCCACAAGACGCGCCTCGGGCGCGAAATGCGCCTCGACCGCGGCCTCTATCTCGCCCCGCAGAAGATGGACGAGATAGTCGTCGAGCCGCGAGCGGAACGAAAGCGCCGCTCTTGCCGAAGCCGGCGACGCCCCGATGTCGAAACGTGTCAGATGCGTGTCCATGGCCACCACCGCAGAAGGAACAGAGGATGAGAACATTACGTGAACATTCATCCTCTGTCCAGCATCCAGCGTCCGGCGCACTCCGTCCAGGTCAGACGGTCAGGGAACTGCCCGGCGCCGTCACCCGAACCTTGCCCGCATCGCCACCCATTTCCTGCAGGAAGGCATCCGCGCTCTGGTCGAGAATCGGAAAGGTGCCGTAGTGGCAAGGTATGATGGTGTCGAAGTCGAAGAAGCGCCGGCAGGCGAGCGCCGCGCTCTTCGCCCCCATGGTGAACCGGTCGCCGATCGGCACGATCGCCACCTTCGGCGCATGCAGCTCGTTGACCAGCGCCATGTCGCCGAAAACATCGGTGTCGCCCATGTGATAGAGCGTCGGCTCGCCCTTGGCGTGGACGATGAGACCGTTCGGCTGGCCGAGATAGACCGGCGGCATGCCGCCGGCGAGCGAGGACGAGGTGTGGTGCGCCTGGGTGAGCGCCACCGAAAACGGGCCCACGTCGATGTGACCGCCGCAGCCCATGGGATTGATGTTCTCCAGCCCCTTCGACTGCAGCCACATGCAGATCTCGAAGTTCGCCGTCACTTGCGCCCCGGTGCGCTGAGCGATCTCGAACGCGTCGCCGACGTGATCGTCATGGCCGTGGGACAGCAGAATATGAGTGACGCCCTGCGACGCCGTCTCGACCGTCAGATCCTGCGGAAACGACGGGTTCCCGGTCAGGAACGGGTCGATCAGGATCGAGGCGCCCTCGATGTCGACGCGAAAGGCGGAATGGCCAAGGTAGGTGAGTTTCATCTTGATCGCTCTCCCGATGCTGGTTGGGTCACTCGCAGGGACTCTAGCGGCTTGTCCGCGAACGGCAATCCTTCCTCTATCCGCCCCTCGCACACCGTGCTAAAGCCGGTCGATGACCCAGGATCCCCTTCTCGCGCATGCCGACTTTGCATCGCGGCTGCCGCGAATCGGCCGCCTCATCGGCCTTGATCTCGGCACCAAGACGATCGGCCTCGCCCTGAGCGATCTCGGCCGCGGCATCGCCAGCCCGCTCGAGACGATCCGGCGCAAGAAGTTCGGTGTCGACGCCGCCCTGCTCCTGAACATCTGCAGCAAGCACGAGATCATCGGCCTCGTCATCGGGCTGCCGCTCAACATGGACGGCAGCGAGGGGCCCCGCGTCCAGGCGACACGCGCCTTCGCACGCAACCTCACCGCCCTCACCGAATTGCCGATGACCGCCTGGGACGAGCGTCTCTCGACCGCTGCTGTGACCCGCACCCTGATCGAGGCGGACCGTTCGCGGGCGCGCCGCGCCGAGCTCGTCGACAAGATGGCCGCCGCCTACATCCTTCAGGGTTTCCTCGACAGGCTCGCCTACATGCGCGAGGACGAGGACATGGAGCCCCGGTCTTGAGCGCCATCCTCGACGCCCTGCTGCCGGTGCTGCTGGTCATCGCCGCCGGTCATGTCTTCGCCCGCACCGGCCTCATCACCGGCGAGCAGTGGCGCGGCATCGAGCGCATCGCCTATTTCATGCTCTTTCCGGCGATCATTTTCGCCACCGTGTCGCGCACCGACTTCATGGCCCTGCCCGCCTTCGGCATGAGCGCCACGCTGGTGCTTTCCGTCGTCTCCATGACCGCACTGGCGCTGCTGCTGCAGCCGGTCCTGAAGACGGCCTTCGGCATCAGCCCGCCCCGCTTCACCTCGATCTTTCAGGGCGCCGTGCGCTGGAACACCTTCGTCGCGATGGCGATAGCCGAAAAGCTGCTCGGCCCGAACGGGCTGGCGCTGCTGGCGGTCGCCATCGTCGCGATGATCCCGCTGCTCAACGTGATCTGCGTGCTCGTGCTCTCTCGCTTCGCCAGCGGCAACAACCCGAGCGCGCGCAAGATCCTGCTCGACCTCGCCCGCAACCCCTTCATCCTGTCGACCTCGGCCGGGCTTCTCGTCAACGTCACCGGCGTGCCGATCCCCGGCGTCGCGGTCTCGACGCTGGAAATGCTCGGAAGCGCCGCGCTTCCCATCGGCATCGTCTGCGTCGGTGCGGGTCTCGACCTGCGCGCCCTGCGCCGGCCGGGCCCCGCCCTGACCTGCGCCCTCGTTCTCAAGCTCGCGATCATGCCGATCTTCGGCTTCGGTTTCGCGACGCTGATGGGCCTCACCGGCCCGGCGCTGGCGGCGGTGATGATCGCCATGTCCGTGCCGACAGCCGGCGCATCCTACCTGCTTGCACGCCAGATGGGCGGCGACGCGCCGCTGATGGCCGAGATCCTGACCTTGCAGACGCTGGCCGCAGCGCTCACCATGCCTCTCGTCTTCCTGCTCGCACTCTAGGCGAGCGCCTCACAATCGCGGTGGAGAAAGCGCCTCCACGCTTGAGCGGTTCGGGCCCAGCGCCTATAGGGTAGGCTTTGATGAGCGCACACCCGACCCCCGCCGCGGACGCCTTTCCGCACCGCCACCTGCTCGGCATCGAAAGCCTGCAGCCTCACGAAATCTCGTTCCTGCTCGACAGGGCCGAGGAAGCCGTCGAGATCAGCCGCCAGGTTGAGAAGAAGAAGTCCGTCCTGCGTGGGCGAACGCAGATCAATCTCTTCTTCGAGGCATCGACCAGGACACAGTCTTCCTTCGAGATTGCCGGCAAGCGCCTCGGCGCCGACGTCATGAACATGTCGGTCGCCTCCTCCTCGGTGAAGAAGGGCGAGACGCTGATCGACACGGCGGCGACGCTGAACGCCATGCACCCGGACATCATCGTCGTGCGTCACCATGCGGCTGGCGCCGTGCATCTCCTGGCCCAAAAGGTCGGCTGCTCGGTCATCAACGCCGGCGACGGAGCGCACGAGCACCCGACCCAGGCCCTGCTCGACGCACTCACGATCCGCCGCCACAAGGGCCGCATCGCGCGGCTCACGGTGGCCATCTGCGGCGACATCCTGCATTCGCGCGTCGCCCGCTCGAACATCATCTTGCTCAACGCGCTCGGTGCGCGTGTGAAGGTCGTCGCCCCTTCCACGTTGCTGCCGAACGGCATCGCCGACATGGGCGTCGAGGTCTATCACGACATGCGCGAAGGCCTGAAGGACGCCGACATCGTCATGATGCTGCGCCTCCAGCGCGAGCGCATGCAGGGAGCCTTCATTCCCTCGGTGCGCGAATACTTCCGCTACTACGGCCTTGACCGCGAGAAGCTCGACGCCGCGAAGCCCGACGCGCTGGTCATGCATCCCGGCCCGATGAACAGGGGCGTCGAGATCGACCCGGAAATCGCGGATGGCCCGCAGAGCCTGATCCGCGAGCAGGTCGAGATGGGTGTCGCCGTGCGCATCGCCGTGCTCGAGGCGCTCGCCGCCCACCTGCCCAACTGCTGAGGAGCCAGGACATGGCGGAGACCCCTACCCCGATCGTGCTGGCCAACGCCCGCGTCATCGACCCCGCACGCGGGCTCGACGCGCCCGGCAGCGTCATCCTCTCCGGCGGCGCAATCCTTGCGGCCGGTCCGGAAGCGCAGAACCAGGGCGCGCCCGAGGGCGCCGAGATCATCGACGTGGCCGGCGCCGTGGTCGCGCCCGGCCTGATCGACGTTGGCGTCACGGTCGGCGAACCCGGCGGCGAACATCGCGAGACGCTGGCAAGCGCCAGCCGCGCGGCCGCGGCCGGCGGCGTCACCACCTTCCTTACCGCGCCCGACACCGACCCGGTGATCGACGACCCCGCGCTTGTCGACTTCATCCTGCGCCGCGCCCGTGACACGGCCATTGTCAACGTCCATCCGCTGGCCGCCCTCACCAAGGGCCTCGGCGGCGAGGAGATGAGCGAGATCGGCCTGCTCGGAGAGGCCGGCGCCGTCGCCTTCTCCAACGGCCACCACTCGGTCACCCACGCCGGCGTCATGCGCCGGCTCCTGACCTACGCCCGCGACTTCGACGCGCTGGTGATGCACCACACGGAAGACCCGGACCTTTCGGGCTCCGGCGTGGTCAACGAAAGCCTCGCGGCAAGCTGGAAGGGCCTGCCCTCGATCCCGCGCGAGGCCGAAATCATCATGCTGGAGCGAGATCTGCGCCTCGTCGCGCTGACGCGCGCGCGCTACCACGCGCAGACGATCTCCTGCGGCGAGAGCGCCAGGGCTGTCGCCCGCGCCAGGGACGCGGGCTGCGACGTCACCGCCGCCGTCACGATCAACCACCTGACGCTCAACGAGAACGACATCGGCCCCTACCGCACGTTCTTCAAGATGTCGCCGCCGCTGCGCTCCGAGGACGAGCGCCAGGCAATGGTCGCCGCCCTCGCCGACGGAACGCTCGACATCATCATCTCCAACCACGATCCGCAGGACGTCGAGACGAAGCGGCTGCCCTTCGCCGAAGCGGCGGATGGTGCCATCGGCCTTGAGACGCTGCTTTCCGCCGGCCTGCGGCTGGTCCACTCGGGCGATCTGGGACTTTCCACGCTGCTTGCCGCAATGACCTGCAATCCGGCGCGCCGCTTCGGCCTCCCGGGCGGGCGTCTCAGCGCCGGAGCCCCGGCCGATGTCGTCGTCTTCGACCCCGATATGCCCTGGGTCCTGGACAAGGAGAAGCTGCACTCGCGGTCCAAGAACTCGCCCTTCGAGGACGCACGCTTCACCGGCAAGGTGCTCAAGACGATTGTTGCGGGACGCATCGTCCCGGCCTAGGCTTACTTGGTCGCAACCGGAGGCTGCGAATGCCGGACCCGATTAGCTGGGGCCTCGTCTGGCCCTATTATCTCGCCGCACTCGTTTTCGGCTATCTCCTCGGATCGATCCCCTTCGGCCTGGTCATCACACGGCTTGCCGGACAGGGCGACATCCGCAAGATCGGCTCCGGCAACATCGGCACAACCAACGTCCTGCGCACCGGCAAGAAGCACCTTGCCGCGCTGACGTTGCTCGGCGATGCGCTGAAGGGAACCGTGGCCGTGCTTGTCGCCGCGCGCTTCGGCGGCCCGGATGCCGCCGTCATCGCCGGCGTTGGCGCCTTTCTCGGCCATCTCTTTCCGGTCTGGCTGCGATTTCGCGGCGGCAAGGGCGTCGCTACCTACCTGGGCATCCTGCTCGGCCTGTTCTGGCCGGCTGCTCTTGTCTTCGCCGCGATCTGGATCGCGGTCGCGGCGATCTCCCGTTATTCCTCACTCTCGGCGCTGGTCGCGACCCTCGCGACGCCGTTGCTGCTCTATTTCGCCTTCGACCGCGTGCAATACGCCCAGGTAATGGCGCTGCTGACGCTCCTGCTGTGGGTCATGCACCGCCAGAACATCCAACGACTGCTTGCCGGCTCCGAAGGCAGGATCGGGCAGAAGGGATGACGGAAACGCGGTCCGACGGCGGTGCGGGCCGCACGCTTTCCGACCGTCAGCGCACGGCCTGGCTTCGCCTCATCCGTTCCGAGAACGTCGGTCCCGTCACCTTTCGCGAACTGGTCAACCACGCCGGATCGGCGGAGGCAGCGCTTGCCGCGCTCCCCGAACTGTCGGCGCGCGGCGGCAAGCGGCGCATCCGCATCGCCAGCCAGGCGGAGGCGGAGGACGAGATCGCCGCGCTGGCGCGCATTGGCGGCGGTTTGCGCGCGCTCGGCGAGCACGGGTACCCCCCGCTCCTGCGGCAGGTCGACGGTGCGCCGCCGCTGATTGCCGTTCTTGGCTCCAGCGCGCGCCTCGCCAGCACCGCGACCGTCGCCATCGTCGGCGCACGCAACGCCTCACTCGCCGGCCAGAAGATCGCGACCGAGATCGCCACGGAACTTGGAAACGCCGGGTTCACGGTCGTCTCCGGGCTCGCGCGCGGGATTGACGCAGCCGCCCATCGCGCCGCTCTGGCCCAGGGCACCATCGCCGTTCTGGCCGGCGGTGTCGACATCATCTACCCGCCGGAAAATCGCGACCTCTACCGCGAGATTGCCGACCGGGACGGCGCGATCGTCAGCGAGATGCCGTTCGGCTGGAAGCCCCGCGCCCGCGACTTCCCAAGGCGCAACCGCCTGATCTCGGGCATTTCGCTCGGCACGGTGCTGATCGAGGCGGCCCGCGCCTCTGGCTCGCTCCATACCGCCCGCTTCGCCGCGGATCAGAGCCGCGAGGTCTTCGCGGTTCCCGGCTCACCTCTGGACCCGCGCTCGGAGGGTGGAAACCGGCTCATCCGCGACGGCGCGACCCTCGTCACCTGCGCCGCCGACATCCTCGAGAGCCTGCAGAGCATCGAACTCGGCCACCAGCCGGAACGCCCCTTCGACATCGGCGAACCGGCGAACGACGACGCGCCGATGCGTCCGATCGAGGTCGGCGACAGCGATCGCGCCCGTGTGCTCTCCGCCCTGGGGGCGGCCCCGGTCGAACTCGATGAGCTCATCCGCTACACCGGGCTCGAGGCCCGCGCCGTCCATGTCATCGTGCTTGAGCTGGAACTTGCCGGCCGGCTCGAGCGGCATCGCGGCCAGAAGGTGAGCCTCGTCGACGCCCGCTAACCATCGCGCCCGGCGCAATCAGGTTGTAAAACATAAAACAACAACCAAGATACAACCGGAGGCTCGGAAAATACCCGCGCGGTCGACATTGCCTCATTCATACAACCCTTGATTTCATCCCCTACGAAGGATCGCGATCAAACGCGCCCTGCTCCAGGTCAGCGTGTTTGTCGAACGCCTCGACCCGCGCCATTTCAAGCAAATAAGCTAAAAAAGTCAATTCGTTATTAGAAGCCAGATCTCTCAGTTCGCGGCAAATCTGGGCGCAGTAGCGCGCCGCTTCGGACCTGTCGGCAAGGTGCTCTATCGGCATTTTGTGACCCGGATATTGGCCGAATAAAACGGCTGTTTGCGCAAATGCAACCTGTAGTTTTTTAAAGGCATGATACACGTTATAAACGATCACATGCAAGGCGACCACAGCACTTTCGACGGTCCGAAAGGCGTCCTGCAACCGCCTTCGCCACGGGCTGGGTTGTATCCGCGGAGCTCGCCGCCGTTCATCCGTAATGTGACGGGGCGCACTTGACCCGTCTGGCCGGAAAGGTCATTTGACAGGCATCGTGCAGTTGGGAGATCGTCCGGCGTCCGTCACGTCGGCCGGACCGACACCTTCCGCCGCCCGCCGCGTCGCGCGGGCTACCCGTTTCCGTTTGGGGTCTCATGGATATCGTCATTGTGGAATCGCCGGCCAAGGCCAAGACAATCAACAAGTACCTGGGGTCCAACTATCAGGTCCTTGCGTCTTACGGCCACGTCCGCGACCTGCCGGCCAAGGACGGTTCCGTCGATCCGGACGACGATTTCGCCATGCTCTGGGACGTGGACGCCAAGTCCCAGAAGCGCCTCAACGATATCGTTCGCGCCGTGCGAGACGCCGACCGCCTCATTCTCGCGACTGACCCTGATCGCGAGGGAGAGGCGATTTCCTGGCACGTGCTCGAGGTGTTGCGGCAGAAGAAGGCGCTGAAGGACAAGCCCGTCCAGCGCGTCGTCTTCAACGCCATCACCAAGAAGTCGATCCTCGAGGCCATGAACAAGCCGCGCGACATCGATGCGCCGCTGGTGGAGGCCTATCTGGCCCGCCGCGCGCTCGACTATCTCGTCGGCTTCACCCTCTCTCCCGTTCTGTGGCGCAAGCTGCCGGGCGCCCGTTCGGCCGGCCGCGTACAGTCGGTCGCTCTGCGCCTCGTCTGCGACCGCGAGGCGGAGATCGAGCGCTTCGTCAGCCAGGAATACTGGTCGGTTCTCGCCAATCTCGCGACCGCGGGAGGCGCGACGTTCCAGGCCCGGCTCGCCGCCTTCGAGGGCAAGAAGATCGGGCGCCTCGACATTCATTCCGGCGAGGAGGCGGAAAAGATCTCCGCCGTCCTCAATGCCGCGACCCTCTCCGTGGCGAGCGTTGAATCGAAGCCCCAGCGCCGCCACCCGGCGCCCCCCTTCACCACTTCGACGCTGCAGCAGGAAGCCTCGCGCAAGTTCGGCTTCGCCGCCGCGCGCACCATGCAGGTTGCCCAGAAGCTGTACGAGGGCGCCGACATCGGCGGCGAGACCGTCGGCCTCATCACCTATATGCGTACCGACGGCGTGCAGATCGCCGGCGAGGCGGTTGCCGCCGTGCGCAAGGTGATCGGCCAGGACTACGGCGCCGACTACGTGCCGGAAAAGCCGCGCCATTATTCCACCAAGGCGAAGAACGCTCAGGAAGCGCACGAGGCCATCCGCCCGACGGAACTGTCTCGTCGCCCGCGCGACGTCGCCCGCTTTCTCGATGCCGACGCCGCGCGCCTCTACGAACTGATCTGGAAGCGCACCGTCGCATCACAGATGGAAAGCGCCGTGCTTGAGCGCACCACCATCGACATCGACGCCACGGCCTCTTCCGGGGCCGCCGTGCTCCGCGCCACCGGTTCGGTCGTGCGCTTCGACGGCTTCTTCTCCGTCTATCAGGAGGGCCGTGACGACGAGGAGGACGAGGAAAGCCGCCGCCTGCCGGCCATGGCAACCGGCGACGCGCTCAAGCGCCTGTCCGTCGAGACCAGCCAGCACTTCACAGAGCCGCCCGCCCGCTTCACCGAGGCAACACTCGTCAAGAAGATGGAAGAGCTCGGCATCGGCCGCCCATCGACCTACGCCTCGACGCTGCAGACCCTGCGCGACCGCGACTATGTGAAGCTCGACGGCAAGCGTCTCATCCCCGAGGACAAGGGCCGGCTCGTCACCGCTTTCCTGGAGAGCTTCTTCAACCGCTATGTCGGCTACGACTTCACCGCCGAACTCGAGGAGAAGCTCGACCGCATCTCCGCCGGCGAACTGTCATGGAAGGATGTCTTGCGCGATTTCTGGCGGGATTTCTCGGGCTCGGTGCACGACACCAAGGACCTGCGCGTGTCGCAGGTTCTCGACGCGCTCAACGACATGCTGGCCGCGCACGTCTTCCCCGATCCCGGCACCGGCGCCGATCCGCGCAAGTGCCCGGCCTGCGAGACGGGCCAGCTCTCCATCAAGGTGAGCCGCTTCGGCGCCTTCGTCGGCTGCTCGAACTATGACAAGGACAAGCTCGACGGCAAGTCGCCCAACGAGAACCCGCCGCATTGCGGCTACACCCGGCCGCTGTCGGCGCTCGGCGCCGCGGACGGCGATGCGGAGATGGCCGACGGACCGAAGATCCTCGGCCAGGACACCGACACCGGGCTCGACGTGTCGCTGCGCTCGGGCCGCTTCGGTCCCTATGTCCAGCTCGGCGAGGAGGCCAAGCCCAAGCGCGCCTCGCTGCCGCGCGGCTGGGAGATCGCCGATATCGACCTCGAGAAGGCCCTCATGCTGCTGTCGCTGCCGCGCGAGGTCGGACCGCATCCCGAAGACGGCAAGCCGATCAGCGCCGGCATCGGCCGCTACGGTCCGTTCGTGCTGCATGACGGCACCTACGCCAATCTCGAAAGCGCCGACGAGGTGTTCTCTGTCGGCATCAACCGCGCCGTCGACGCACTCGCCGAAAAGCGCGCGCGTGGCAATCGGCGCGGCGCGACCGCGCCGCTGAAGGAGCTCGGCGAGCATCCAGACGGCGGCCCGATCACCGTCCAGGACGGCCGCTACGGTCCCTATGTCAAGTGGGCGAAGATCAACGCCACGCTGCCCAAGGGAACGGATCCTCTGGCGATCACGCTGGAAGAAGCCCTGCCGCTGATTGCGGCCAAGGCCGAAAAGTCCGGCAAGGGCACAAAGAAGGCCGCACCGGCGAAGAAGCCGGCCGCCAAGAAGGCGCCCGCGGCCAAGAAGACCGCCACCAAGACCGCCGCGACCAAGAAGGCGACGACCGCAAAGAAGCCGGCCGCCAAAAAGGCCAAGGCCAAGAGCGAGACGGCGGACGAGGAAACCGCCTCTTGAGCCCCCGCAAGACATCTCGCCCGCCGGTCGGCGGCAAGCGCAAGTCCCCAACCGCTGCGCAAGGCGCGGCCAAGCGCGGCGGCGCTGCGGAACTTCCCAGCAAGGAGGATATCCTTGCCTTCATCGCCAACAACCCCGGCGCGGCGGGCAAGCGCGAAATCGCGCGCCATTTCCGCATCACCGGCGGCGCGCGCATCTATCTGAAGCAGCTCCTGCGGGCGATGGCCGACGACGGATTGCTGGAGAAACGCCAGAAGCGCCTGGTGAAGGCGGGCGACCTGCCGCCGGTTCTCGTCGTGCTCGTCACCGGTCGCGACGCCGACGGCGAGTTGCTCGCCGTGCCGGCGAACTGGGACGAGGACGAGCAGGGCACGCCGCCCTCGATCCTGGTCATCGACGATCAACGCGGGTCGGGCCAGCGCGCGCCGGGTCTTGGCGACCGCCTGCTGCTGCGCACCACCTCCGATGAACCGGGCGAACAGGCGTCGCGCGCCGGACGCATCATCCGTGTCCTCGACAAGCAGGCCTCGAGCATTCTCGGCATCCTGCGCAAGGGACCCCGGGGGCATTTCCTCGAGCCCATCGACCGCAAGCAGCGCGAGCTCGAGATCGACGCAAGCGACCTCAAGGAGGCCGAGGACGGCGATCTCGTTTCCATCTCCCTGATGCGCGGCAGTCGCAACGGCGGCCCGCGCGGCCGCATCGTCAAGCGCATCGGCGCCCTTCACTCGGAAATGGCGGTTTCCGAGATCGCCCTGCACACGCACGGCATCCCGCACGAGTTTCCCGAGCGTGTGATCACGGCGGCGGCCGAGGCCAAGCCCGCGACGCTGAAGGGGCGCGAGGACTGGCGACGCGTGCCGCTGATCACCATCGACCCGGCCGACGCCAAGGACCACGACGACGCGGTCCACGCAGAGGCGGATCCCGATCCCGCCAACGCGGGCGGTTACATCGTCACCGTCGCCATCGCCGATGTCGCCTATTACGTCCGCCCGGGCGAACCGCTCGACCGCGAGGCGCATCTGCGCGGCAATTCGGTCTATTTCCCCGACCGGGTAATCCCGATGCTGCCCGAGGAGCTTTCCAACGGGCTTTGCTCGCTGAAGGAAGGCGAGGACCGGCCGGCCATGGCCGTGCGCATGGTCTTCGACGCCAATGGCGGCAAGCGCGGGCATACGTTCCACCGGGTGATGATGCGCTCGGCCGCCAAGCTCGCCTATCAGACGGCGCAGGCGGCGATCGACGGCAAGCCGGACGAGGTTGCCCCCGCGATCCTTGAGGACATCCTCAAGCCGCTCTGGGAGGCCTATGCCTGCCTCAAGCGCGGCCGGCAGGCGCGTGAGCCGCTCGATCTCGATCTGCCCGAACGCAAGATCAGGCTGAACGCCGAGGGTATGGTCGAGGGCGTCTTCGTGCCCGAACGTCTCGATGCGCACAAGCTCATCGAGGAGTTCATGATCCAGGCCAATGTCGCTGCTGCCGAAACGCTGGAAAAGGCACGCGTCCCCCTGCTCTACCGCGTGCATGACGCCTCCAGCCCGGAGAAGCTGGTGGCGCTGAAGGAGTTTCTGTCGACGCTTGGCATTCGCCTTGCGGCTTCCGGTGGCCTGCGGCCTTCCGCCTTCAATGCCATCCTGCACAAGGTCGCCGGCACGCCGGACGCCGAACTCGTCAACCAGGTCATCCTGCGCAGCCAGGCTCAGGCGGAATATTCGCCCGAGAACATTGGCCACTTCGGGCTCAACCTGCGCCGCTATGCCCATTTTACCTCGCCGATCCGCCGCTATGCGGACCTCATCGTCCACCGGGGGCTGATCCGGGCCCTGGGTCTTGGCGACGACGGGTTGCCCGAAGCGATGGAAGCGAAACTGCCGGCGATCGCCGCCGACGTATCGGCGGCGGAGCGTCGCGCGATGCTGGCCGAGCGCGACACCGTCGACCGCCTGATCGCGCTGTGGCTTGCCGACCAGGTCGGCGCCCGGTTCTTCGGGCGCATCTCGGGAGTGGTGAAGTCCGGCCTCTTCATCCGGCTCGACGACACCGGTGCGGACGGGTTCGTCCCCGCCTCGACCATCGGCAACGACTACTACCACTACGACGAATCGTCGCATTCGATGGGAGGCCGAAGTACAGGTGAAACCTTCTCTTTGGGCGACAAGGTAGAGGTGCGACTGGTCGAGGCGGCCCCTTATGCGGGTGCGCTGCGGTTTGAACTTCTGAGCGAAGGTCACTATCACAAGAGACGAAGCGCCGGTCAGCGCAGCGCCAAGCGCGCGCATGCCGGCGGCGGTGCTGGACGCACCCGCAAACCGAAAGGCCGACAGACATGACGGTGACCTACGCAGACAATGAGGCGCTCGCGAGCCACGAGACCGTAGCCAGCATCGCCAAGCCTCGCCGAGAGGTCGGTCGCGCGATGATGCTTGGCGCCAAGGGACGCTGCCCGAGCTGCGGCACCGGCCGCCTCTTCGGCAAGTATCTCAAGGTGAACCCGGTCTGCCCCGCCTGCGGCGAGGAACTGCACCACCACCGCGCCGACGACGCACCCCCGTATTTCACGATATTCATCGTCGGCCACGTCATCCTGCCGATCGCGCTTGCCGTGGAAATCGCCTTCGTGCCGCCGATGTGGCTGCATGTGGCGCTGTGGCTGCCGCTGATCACGGCGATGACGCTGCTGACCCTGCCGCCGGTGAAGGGCGCCCTGATCGGCTTGCAGTGGGCCAACTACATGCACGGCTTCGATCCGAACGCCATCGGCGACGACCAGCCCGCCTATGACTTCGGCCCCGTGCCCGACGCGGCACGCGGCCCGGAGGTCCGATGAGCGAGGAGCTTGTCCGGCGCCTGTCGTCCGCCGAACGTCAGACCAACAATCCGAACCTGCGTCCGCGCGACGCGGCGACGCTGCTGATTCTCGACCGTTCGCAAGCCGGCAGCCCCCGCGTGCTGATGGGTCGCAGGCACATGCGCCACCGCTTCATGCCGGGCATGTTCGTGTTCCCGGGCGGCCGTGTCGATCCGGCCGACAGCCGCGTACCGGTTGCCGGAGCGTATCATCCGGTCGTCGTCGAAAAGCTCATGCGCACCATGAAGGGGCCGAAGACGGAAGCCCGCGCCCGTGCCTTCTCGGTCGCCGCCATGCGCGAAACCTACGAAGAGGCCGGCGTGCTTGTCGGCACCCACGGAGAAACCAACGGCTGGACCGGCAAGGGGGATATGGCCGCCTACTCCGAGCGCGGCCTGCTGCCCGACCTGTCTCCGGTGCGCCTGATTGCCCGCGCGATCACGCCGCCCCGCCGCCCGCGCCGATTCGACACCCGCTTCCTCGCCGTTTTCGCCGATGCCATTGCCGACAGCCTCCCCGAAGGCACCGGCCCGTCGGGCGAACTGGAGGATGTCCACTGGCTCAGCCTGGAGGACGCGAAGGCGCTTGAGTTGCCGACGATCACTCTGACGATCATCGAGGAACTGCAGGCCCGCCTTGCCCGCGATCCCGAGCTTGCCCCCGAAACGCCGGTGCCTTTCTATTACTGGAAGGGCAAGGGTTTCGTCCGCGAGGAGATCTGACCGGGATTTGCCGGCTCGAGGCACGGATGCCGTTGCTTGCCGCTTGACTTTAACCGCGCGAAACGTATGGTGCGCGCCAGTTTCCCCATACCAGCCGGTGGAGCGTCCCCCTCCGATTTCAGGAGCCCGCGACGTACGGCCGGACACCAGTGCAAGGACTAGAGCGATGGCCAAGGCCAACACCATCAAGATCAAGCTGCTGTCGACGGCTGACACCGGTTTCTTCTATGTGACCAAGAAGAACTCCCGCACGATGACCGAGAAGATGGTCCAGCGGAAGTACGACCCGGTCGCCAAGAAGCACGTCGAGTTCCGCGAAGCGAAGATCAAGTAATCTTCCTCGCAGCACGGGCCGGATGGGCGCAGGACGCCTCCGGCCCCGCGAGACGGGCGCAAACAGAAACGCGGCTTCTCTTTTCATGCCAGCGCTTCCGCAAGACGCTCCGCCAGGGCCCCCTCGGGGGCCTTTCGCATGTCTGGAGGGTGGCGCGCGGCCTGGCCCGGCCAATGGCCAAGAACACGGCACGGACACACCTGTCGTCGCGCGAAAGCAGGTCTCTGTGGGAAGATGATTGGTCGGAGGGGGATAGGCGACCGGCGTCCCCTCGGATCATTGAGGCCACTCGGACCCAAGGGGACGCCGGTCAACCCACGGTGTCAGGAGATGCGGCGGACCTGAACGTTCCGTGGGATTTCATGTCCGGAGCGAGACGATTGCCCCACCAGACCGAAGCCACCCTACCCAAAGCGTCAGCCGAATCAACGGCAACGGTTGATTGTTAAGATTTTATTTTCTTTTAATGTAAATGAACGCAGTTAATGGCTGGCCTACGTAATTTTATTGCGCGAACTTTTGACCAACTTGTCATTGCTATCGAGATTCTTTGCAATACGTCCGGACCCGCGGCATCTCTCACACACGGTCCACCGGCAAAGTTGCATCTCGATCCTGCCTGGGGATGATGTTGGCCGCCCGGGGGCGTTGCCCGGCGGGCAGGACCCTGCCGCCGCAGCAAGGATGCGCCCCGTCATGAAGATTTCGATTGCCCTCCCCCTCCTCATCGCCGGCCTTCTCGCGCTGGCCGGCTGCGAAACCGTTTCGAAGGAGCAATGCGTCGCCGGCGATTGGAGCGAGCTTGGCAAGGCCGACGGCGCGCAAGGTCACCTGACGAAGCGATTCGAGGATGTGGTCAAGGATTGCGGCCGCTACGGCATCACCCCGGACGCGGATGCCTATATGGCGGGCTGGCACCAGGGCGTGCGACTCTACTGCACCCCGCAAAACGGCTTCTCCCTGGGCCGCCAGGGCAAGGAGCTGTCGCCCGTCTGCCCGGCGCAGACGGCCGCCCTGTTTCGCCAGAGCCACGACCTCGGCCGGCGCATCTGGAAGGCGGAGGACCGGCTGCGTGATACGGAACGGCGGATTTCCTCGGCCGAGTCCCGCCTGCGCGAGACACGCACGAAGCTCGACGGACTCAACTGTCGCGATGTCGAGCGCGACCAGCGCGAGGCCTGCCGCGACCGGCGCGAAACGCTGCGCCAGCGGATGGACGATGCACGCTTCGAACTGCAGGATGCCCGCTTCGAGCTCAACGACCGCCGCCGCGCCTACGACATGGCGGTCTCCTCCGTCAACGCAGAGGCGTCGCGGGTGATCCCTGGATACCGGGGCGAATAGTCCCGTCGAAACCGGACCGGGGCGGCGGATACCGCCGCCTCAGTCTCCCAGATAGGAGCGGACGGTCTCCAGGAACTTCGCCACCGATATCGGCTTGGAGATATACGCCTCGCATCCACCCTGGCGGATGCGTTCCTCGTCGCCCTTCATCGCGAACGCGGTGACCGCGATCACCGGGATGATCTTGAGCTCGTCATCCTCCTTGATCCACTTGGTCACCTCCAGGCCGGACACTTCCGGCAACTGGATATCCATGAGAATCAGATCTGGACGATGGGCGCGCGCAAGCTCCAGCGCCTCGATCCCAGTGCGGGTCTGCAGCGTCTGATATCCGTGCGCTTCCAGCAGGTCATGAAACAGCTTCATGTTGAGTTCGTTATCCTCAACAATCAGCACGGTCTTAGCCATAATAATCGCCTTCGTCCCCGTGCCCACCGGGCCAGCCTCAGTCCTGCGCATATATGTCTCCAGACATCATCACGCGAGAGCTGCTGGCAATGGTCCCTTTCCCACGATAGGTACCATATATCGTAGAGAGAATTCGTTTCGGAAAGGCAAACACGAATGACCGAGCGACGTCCATCCCGCCAACAGGTGGCAGCGGCCGAGGCTCTGGCCACCGACGCGCTTGCCTATCTAGCTGGCGACCTTGAGCATCTTGGCCGTTTCCTGGCACTTTCGGGCATCGGTCCGGCGGAATTGCGCGATGCGGCGAGCGAGCCCGGCTTCCTTGTCGGCGTGCTTGAGTTCTACATGGGGCACGAATCGCTGCTGCTTGCCTTCTGCGAGGCGCGCGGCCACCGCCCCACCACCTTTGCCTCCGCCCGCTTCGCGCTGGACACGGAAGGCCGCGAGGCGCTCGAGGACGATGATCTCTGAGGTTTCCCGCCCGCTGGTCATCTGCGACGTGGACGAGGTGACGCTGCATTTCATCCGCCACCTAGAAACCTTCCTGGCCGAACGCGACCTGCGCTTCCTGAGCCATCGCTACCGGCTTGCTGGCAACATCGCCGGGGCGGATGGCGTCGCGCTCGACCAGCCCGCGCTGCAACCGATTCTCCAGGCGTTCTATGACGCATGGGTCGGCCGCCAGAGCCCGGTCGCCGGCGCCGCCGCGGCACTCGAGAGGCTCTCGGCCAGTGCCGAGATCGTCTTTCTGACCAATCTGCCCGGCCCCTGGAACGAGGAGACGCGGGCACGCACGCTTGCCCGCAACGCCATGCCCTATCCCCTCGTCGTCAATGCCGGCCCGAAGGGCGCGGCTGCCGCGCGGCTTGCCGGAGATCGCGCAGCCCCGGTGGTGTTTCTCGATGACAGCCCCGCGCATCTGCGCTCCGTCGCCGAGACCGTTCCGGGTGCCCGCCGCATCCACTTCGTCGCCGATCCGCGCTTTCTGGCGCTCTCGGAGGATGTCGAGGGCGTGGCGTTGAAGACCGATGACTGGCGCCGGGCGGAGGCGTATATTTCGAGCCTGTTCGCCCGCTAGAGAAGGATCGCGGCCCGCGCCTGCCGGCAGGGGCCGGATGAACGTCGCCATGGCCCCCAGTGAGCATGATGCGGGCGAAAGCCCCGCAACGGCGCGCCCGCTGTGTCGCGACTGTGGCGCCCGCCCGCAGCGCCTTGCGCCCGGCGGCAGCCTCGGTCCGCGCTGTCCGGTCTGTGGGAGCCCGCGCCTGTTGCGCCATCGCGAGCTCGACAGCCTCTCCATCGCTCACATCGACTGCGATGCCTTCTACGCCTCAGTCGAGAAGCGCGACAACCCGGAGCTCGCCGACAGGCCAGTGATCGTCGGCGGCGGCAAGCGCGGCGTCGTCTCGACCTGCTGCTACATTGCCCGCATTCGCGGCGTTCGCTCCGCCATGCCCATGTTCAAGGCGCTCGAGGCGTGCCCGGATGCAGTGGTGATCAAGCCGGACATGGAGAAATACGGCCGCGTCGGACGCGAAATCCGCGAACGCATGCGGGCGCTCACCCCGCTTGTCGAGCCGCTGTCCATCGACGAGGCTTTCCTCGATCTCGGCGGCACGCAGAAGCTGCATCGGGCAACCCCGGCGGAGGCGCTCGCCCGCCTGGCGCGCGAAATCGAGCGCGACATCGGCGTCACCGTCTCCGTCGGCCTCGCGGCCAACAAGTTTCTGGCCAAGATCGCCTCCGATTTCGACAAGCCGCGCGGTTTCTCGGTCATTGGCGCGGCGGAGGCGGCCGGTTTCCTCGCCGACAAGCCGGTCGGTCTCATTTGGGGCGTCGGCAAGGTGTTCCAGGAGAAACTAGCTGCCGACGGCATCCGCACCATCGGCCAGCTCCAGACGCGCGATCCCGTCGACCTTGCCCGCCGCTATGGCGCCATGGGCCTGCGGCTCGCCGAACTCGCCCACGGGCGCGACCGCCGCAGCGTGTCCCCCGACAGGGAAGTGAAAAGCGTCTCCAACGAAACCACCTTCGATACCGACATCGCCGATCTGGAGCGCCTGCGCGCCGTGCTCCGCCGGCTCAGCGAAAAGGTGTCGGAGCGCCTGAAGTCGGCGGAACTGGCGGGGCGCACGGTGACGCTGAAATTGAAGACGTCGGAGTTTCGCACCGTCACCCGGTCGCGCAGCCTCTCCGACCCGACCCAGCTCGCCGACAGGATCTTTTCCGCCGGCGATGCGCTGTTGCGACCGGAGGTCGACGGACGGCGCTACCGGCTGATCGGCATCGGCGTCTCGGAATTCGCCGATCCGGTGCAGGCCGATCCGGACGACCTCGTCGATCCGGCCGCCGGTCAACGAGCCAAGGCCGAGCGCGCCGTCGACGCGCTGCGCGAGAAATTCGGCCGTAACTCCGTGGAACTCGGGTTGACGCGCGCCGCCGACATCCGCCCGCAGCGCGACCGCTCGTGAGGCGCGGCCTCAGCCGCCGCAGGCGACCGGCTCGAGCCGCGTGAACTCCGACAGGTTGCCCTTCAGCGTGAAGTCGCCATAGTCGAGCGTCAGCCGGCGGCTGACGCCGTTTTCATAGAGCAGGAAGGAAAGCTGGTAGACCGGCGTCCGCTCGCCCGTCTCGTCGCTCTTCTCGTCGAAATAGGAAATGGTCACGGGCCAGTGGTCGGCCGTCCCGATGGCGTCCACCGCCTTGGCATCGTCGCGCTCCGGCGCGCCCGGCCCGTCGCGGCGCTGCCCGATCACCGCCGTTGTCTCATAGACCTTGTCGCCCGTATCCGAGCCATCGAAAATATCGGCGATGAAGATCGTCTCGCCCTGCTCCGCGGCATCGAGCATCCGTCGCAGATGCTCCGTCGGAAACAGCGCCTTGCCGTTGATCGCGGTGTCGCGCTTCTCGGGCTTCTTCAGCGCCAGCGCGATTCGCCCGTCTGCATGAACCGCCCGACCGCGCGTTTCCTCGCTGAGCGCGCGGTTCACATAGGTCTTGGAGAGAAACTGAAAGGTCTTGCCCGAAGCTTCCTCGTAGGAGCTTGTCTGCAGGTCCGTGACGCGCACCGCGCCGCTTTCGTCGGAGACCTGCGTCACGAAGCGGAACGCCACGCTGTAGCCCTCGCACGGCCCTCCTGTGATCTCATAGACCATGCGCCCGCGCAGACCTGCGATTCCCGCCCCGTCCGGCTGCTCGCCGAGGGCAAGGTCGTAGACCGCGCGGTGGGTCAGCAGTTCCATCGCTCCGGCAGCGGGAACGCCCGCCGCAATCGCGCCCAGAGCAAGCCCGGCCAGTCCGGAAAAGGCGCGGCGCGCGGACAATCCTGCCATGTGTCGTCTCCTAGAAACCTTCGCGCGTCAGTCTCGCGCATCTCGCCTGCTTCGGCCAGCCCCCGCGTGCGCGGGGGACCGCGGGCCCTCGCTTGCGGGCCCCGGCGATTTGCGTCACTGTCCGCGGCGAATGGGGCGGCCCGGCGGCATCCGCGAGGATTCGCAGCACCGTGTCGCCATCACGTCACACGGACTGCCCGCGAGACGCAAGCGCGACCGGGCTCCTGCCCACGAAAGGAAAAAGCATGAGCGGAACCATCGAGGCACGGCTTGGCGAACTCGGCGTCACGCTTCCCGTACCGGCCGCCCCCGTGGCGAACTACGTGGCGCACATGAAGTCTGGGAACCAGCTCTTCATTTCCGGCCAGGTGCCGATGGGCCCGAACGGCCCGGAGTACAAGGCAAAGCTCGGCGAGAACGCCTCCGTCGAGGACGGACAGGCCGCCGCCCGCCTCTGCGCCATCAACATCCTCGCCCAGGCGAAGGCCGCCCTGGGTGACCTCGACAAGATCGTCCAGCTCGTCAAGATCGTCGGCTTCGTCAACTCCACGCCCGATTTCACCGACCAGCCGAAAGTCGTCAACGGCGCTTCCGACTTCATGGTCGAGGCACTGGGCGAGAAGGGCCGCCACGCCCGTTCGGCCGTCGGCGTTGCCGCTCTTCCCCTTGGCGTCGCCGTCGAGGTCGAGGCGATCTTCGAGATCGCCTGATCCCGCCGGCACCTCCCCGCCCGCCGGTTTCGCGGCGGGCGGAGCCCCTTTACCTCCCCCCTTTCCCTCCACAGATCCGGTCCTGCTCCACCCATGCGCGACATTTCCTGGCTTACGAAGCGGCCAATCGCCCATCGCGGATACCACGACGCGAGCGCCGGGCGGCTCGAGAACTCCCCAAGCGCCGTCGAGGCAGCCGTTGCAAAGGGCTTCGCCATCGAGGTCGACCTGCAGCAGAGCGCCGATGGCAAGGCCATCGTCTTCCACGACGACAGGCTCGACCGGCTGACCTTCGAGACCGGCGACATCCGCGCCCGCACGGCCGACGAACTGTGCCGCCTGTCGATGCGCGGCAGCGATGACAAGCTGTGGCTCCTGGAGGACCTTCTCGCCCTCGTCAACGGCAAGGCCGGGCTTTGCATCGAGCTCAAGTCGCGCTTTTCCCGCCAGCCGTCGACCGAATGGGTCGCCGGCATCGCCGCCCAGTTGCAAGCCTATCAGGGGCCGCTCGCGGTGAAGTCCTTCGATCCCGACATGATGTCGTTGATGCGCGCGGCGGCTCCCGAGATCCCGCGCGGCGCGCTCGGCGACGGGGCTCGCGACATGAAGGAATGGGGCCGCGCCTCGCGCATCGACCGCTTCGCCCTGCGCCACATGCTCTACGCGGCACGCACGCGCCCGAGCTTCGTTTCCTACTGGGTGAAGGACCTTCCGGCCATCGCTCCTTCGCTCCTCAAGCGCGTGTTCGGACTGCCGATCATCACCTGGACCGTGCGCACGGCGGAGGACAGGGAGCGCGCCGCCCACTTCGCCGACCAGATCGTGTTCGAAGGTTTCGATCCCGACGCGGCCTGATCCGGTTTCTCCACCGGGCGCGGCCTTTTCCCCGCCCGTCGGCTGACCTACATTGAGCATGCGGAAGGTGACACGGCGCGCCCGGATCCTGGCCAGGCAGGCACGCTCACGACAACGAGGAGACCGGCCCGCGACGCCGGGACGGAGCCGCAACCATTGAGCTCGCACGAAGACAACACCGATGACTTCCGCCTGACGGCGATCGGGGGCCTGGGCGATATCTCTCGCCACGACTGGGACGCGCTCGCCAATCCCGGCTGGACACTCGGCCCCGGAGGGGCGCTCTCCCGCGATGTCGGAGTTGAATTAACATCTCAGGGCGCGGAATCGCTTTCTTCGGAAACCGCGTTCAACCCGTTCATCTCCCACGACTTTCTATCGATTCTCGAGGAAAGCGGCTGCGTCGGCGCGAAAAGTGGCTGGCTGCCCCAGCACCTGGTTCTGGAAGACCCGCGCGGAAAGCCCGTCGCCGCCCTGCCCTGCTACCTCAAGAACAACTCCATGGGAGAATACGTCTTCGACCACGCCTGGGCGGATGCGTTCGAGCGCGCGGGCGGCAACTACTATCCCAAGCTTCAGTGCTCGGTCCCCTTCACGCCGGCAACCGGACGGCGCTTCCTGACCAGCGCCGGCATCGATCGCCGGGCGGCGATCGGCGCACTGCTCGGCGGCGTCACCGCGCTCTGCCAGATGCGCGAGGCCTCCTCGGTTCACATCACATTCATGACCGAACCGGAATGGCAGGCGGCAGGCGACGAGGGCTTCCTGCGCCGCATGGACCAACAGTTCCACTGGCTCAATGCCGGCTATGCGTCCTTCGAGGCATTTCTCGACGATCTCGCCTCGCGCAAGCGCAAGCAGATCCGCAAGGAGCGGCGCGAGGCGCTGGCCAATGACATCGAGATCGACTGGGTCACGGGCAAGGACCTGACCGAGGCGCACTGGGACGCGTTTCACGCCTTCTATCGGGACACCGGAAGCCGCAAGTGGGGCCGACCCTATCTCAACCGGCGGTTCTTCTCGCTGCTGGGCGAGAGGCTTGGAGAGCGGGTGCTGCTCGTCATGGCGCGGCGCGAGGGGCGCCCGATCGCCGGCGCGCTCAATCTGATAGGCTCCGACACATTGTTCGGGCGCAACTGGGGCTGCACGGAAGACCACCCCTTCCTGCATTTCGAGGTCTGCTATTATCAGGCCATCGACTTCGCCATCTCCCGAGGCCTCGCCCGCGTCGAGGCGGGCGCGCAGGGTGCGCACAAGCTTGCCCGGGGCTATCTGCCCGCCCCCACGTACTCCGCCCACCACATCGCCCACCCGGGCCTGCGTCGGGCGGTTGCCGACTATCTCGAGCAGGAGCGCGACGCCGTCCAGCTCGAGGGCGAGGCGATCCGCGCCGAATATTCCCCCTTCAGGAAGACCTGAAGACCCTCAGCCAAGTGATTCTGGCGACTCAGGTTTTCAGGCCCGCTGACGCGACACGCGATGCGCTCGCCTGAATCATTTTCTCAAGCCGCGTGAATCACTTTCTGAAGTTGCCGTTGAATCAGAACTTGAACCCCGACGCCGGCTGTGCTGCCAAGAAGGTCACCGATCAATCAACCGTCGACGCGGGTTTGCGCGACGATTCAAGGGGAGCATCCATGCCCATCGACACATCCCTCGCCTATGACGACCAGAACGTTTTCGCGAAGATCCTGCGCGGCGAACTGCCGGCGCAGAAGATCTACGAGGACGACAAGACCCTTGCCCTCATGGACATCATGCCGCGCGGCGACGGCCACTGCCTGGTGATCCCCAAGGCTCCCTCGCGCAACGTCCTCGACATCGCCGAGGCCGACCTCTTTGCCGTCATGTCGAGCGTGCAGAAGCTCGCCCGCGCCGTCGTCAAGGCCTTCGACGCCGATGGCGCGACAATCCAGCAGTTCTCCGAAAGCGCCGGCGGCCAGGTGGTGTTTCACACCCATGTCCACGTCATTCCGCGCTTCGAGGGGGTGGCGCTGAAGCCCCACACCGGCACGATGGCCGAGCAGAGCGTCCTCGCGGATCACGCCGAGAGGATCCGCGCCGCGCTTGCCGACTGACGCCGACGATCCGGCAGGTGGCGGCTCAGCCCGCCGCCTGCCCAAGCGGAGCGCCCCCGGCATCCGTCGCGTGGATCGAGCCGGAGAGCAGCCGCCCGGAGAGCGCGACGCTTAGCGCGAAGACGGCCAGACCGCCAAAAAGATCGACCAGGTGGTGTCCGCCGTGCAGGAGAACCGCCAGCGGCATCGTCAGGTTGACAAGGACGAGCAGCACGAACAGCGGCCGTACCGAGCGGGCAAACCACACCGCCATCAGCGCCATGACCAGATGGACGGAAGGGAACGCCACCAGCCCCAGCACATCGCGCGGCGAGATCAGCGACACACCCTCCATCGCCAGCCGGTTGAGTTCCTCGCCATAGGTCGGTCCAACCACCATGCCAAGCCGTGAGATCACGTCCACGGGAATGTCGAAATAGGCCGAGGGACCGGAACTGGGGAAGGCGAACCAGAACAGGATCGACAGGGTTACAGCGAGAACCCCGGTGAGCAGGAAACGGTGCAGCTCGGCTGCCCGCCCCGTCAGGCCGAGCGTCAGGATCAGCAGCACGAACTGGAACAGCGAGCTCATGTAGACGAAGCCAAGCGCCCTGCCGAAGATCGGCGTCGCCGACATCGCCATGACCAGATCCGGCCAGGAATAGCCCATCAGCGCGTCGATACGCATGAGCAGCCCGTCGACCCGGCGCGGCCCGACCGGCAGCAGCAGGTAGTTGAACACCGAAACCGAGATGGTGAAGAGAATGAAGAGGCCGGCGCTCACGGCGGCGAGCGCGATGTTCGGATCCCGCCGGCGCAGCCGGTAGAACAGCCCGAGCGCCAGCACCCCGAGCCCGACACTGACGAGCGGCGCATAGCCGGCCCAGTCGATCGCAACCCCGCGCACCGCGACAAGCACGGCATCGACCAGATAGATCGCGCCAATTCCCGTTGCTACGACCCGTTCTGCTGGAAGAAGTGCCATTCCGCCCCCCGCTGCCTTCGCAGGCTCTCGATAGCAGGCGCGGTCTAAGAAAGCTTTAAGTGGCGGGAATTGCGAGCGCGAACCAGCCGGCGACCAACACCACCTCGGCCACCGCGACACCGACGACGACCCGCTGCCGCGAGGCCAGAAACGCGGCAAAGCCCACCGCCACGGCAAGGATGCGCAAGGCGACCGGCGCGGCCTCCAGCGCGCCAATGGGAAAGAGGATGAGCCGCGAGATCACGCCAGCGACGAGCGCTGTCGCCACGCATCGCACGAAGATCATCACCTCGCTGTCCTCGCGCAGCCGCCCGGAAGCCAACACGCCGAGCCAGCGCCAGACGTCGGTGGCGAACCAGCCCGCGACAAGGATCATTGCATAGGGCCACCACCAGGCATCGGCGGCCGTCATCGCCATCCCCTCCGCGCCACGCGCATGCCGACATAGGCGAGCGTGCCGCCGACCAGCCCGGTCCACAGCAGGTCGAAGCCCGGCTGCAACAGGAAGAACACCGGCCCGAGCACGAGCCCCGTCAGCATCGCCGCCTTGTCGGTCGGCAGCCGCGAGGCGCTCCACATGGAGCACAGGAAATAGATCGGCGTCAGCATCGAAAGCGCGCCGGCCAGGGCGATCGGCATGCCGTCGATCATCACATAGGCGACACCGGTCATGCAGAAGACGAAGGAGGTCAGGCTGCCGCCGAAACCGAGGAAGAACGGCAACCGCGCCGGCCTCGGCAGGTCCTGGAGATTGCGCATGGCAAAAACCCAGGCCGTCACCGCAACGAAATGCGAGGCGATCAGCAACGGCCAGCGGCTGCGCCTGTTGTCGTCACGCAGGATCGGCATCAGCGCCATGGTCATCGGCATCAGCCGCACGGAGGCCAGCGCCACGGCGATGCTGGCCGGCAACATGCCCATGCCCGAGGTGATCGCCCCCGTCAGCACGACGATGCTCGGCAGCGCCCAGACCAGCCCGGTCATCGCCAGCGTCTGGCCCAGCGTCAGGCCGCTCTCCCGGGCAAGGCCGGCGTAGCCGATAAACGCGGCAGTCAGGATCAGCGCCGGAATGGAAACCGCCGCGCGCATGCCGCGCAGGGCCCAGATGCGGGCCGGGAGCAGATCGTCTGGCGCGGGAGCATCTGGAGAAACGGGATCGCTGGTCATCACGGACTGTCGCTCGGGCGGGGCGCACGCCGGGCAAACCGCACGGCAGACGTGTCATTCTACCTAGCAGCTTGCCCGTGAAAAGCAAAACGGCGCCCAGGGGCGCCGTTTCGGTTTGTATCAGCTCGTCGTGAACGGATCTCAGTCCGCCAACGGAACCTTGGGCACCAGGCTGCGCTTGCCGCTGCCGCCACCCGACTTGCCTGCGGGCTTGGCCGGCTCGCTCGTCGCCTCCGCCTTCTTCGCGGCAGGCTTGCGCTTGCGCTTGGGACGCGCCGCCTTGGGCTTTTCGGCCTTGGGCCTGGCGATGGTTTCCTCGACGCTCTCCAGCAGCAGTCCTTCCGCATCCTCGGACACGGAGACCTTGACGGTGCCGCCCTTCCTGAGCTTGCCGAACAGCACCTCGTCGGCCAGCGGCCGCTTGATGTGCTCCTGGATGACGCGCGCCAGCGGGCGAGCGCCCATGCGCTCGTCGTAGCCCTTGTCGGCGAGCCAGGCGATGGCGTTCTCCGTCAGCTCGAAGGTCACGCCGCGATCGGCAAGCTGCGCCTCGAGCTGCATGACGAACTTCTCGACGATCCGGTGCACCACCTCGGTCGGCAGGCTGCCGAAGGCGATGACGGCGTCGAGCCGGTTGCGGAACTCCGGCGTGAACAGGCGGTTGATCGCCTCCAGATCCTCGCCCTCGCGCTTGACCCGGTTGAAGCCGATCGGCGTCTTCGCCATGTCGGACGCACCCGCGTTGGTCGTCATGATCAGGATGACATTGCGGAAGTCGACCTGCTTGCCGTTGTGATCGGTAAGCCGGCCGTGGTCCATCACCTGCAGCAGGATGTTGAACAGGTCGGGATGCGCCTTCTCGATCTCGTCGAGCAGCAGCACGCAATGCGGATGCTGGTCGACGCCATCGGTCAGCAGGCCGCCCTGGTCGAAGCCGACATAGCCCGGAGGCGCGCCGATAAGCCGCGAGACCGTGTGCCGCTCCATGTACTCCGACATGTCGAAGCGCAGCAGCTCGACGCCGAGCGAGGAGGCAAGCTGGCGGGCGACCTCTGTCTTGCCGACGCCGGTGGGGCCGGAGAACAGGTAGTTGCCGATCGGCTTGTCGGGCTCGCGCAGGCCCGCCCGCGCTAGCTTGATGGAGGTCGCAAGCGCCTCGATCGCCTGATCCTGACCGAACACCATCCGCTTCAGCGTCGACGTCAGGTTGGACAGCAGCTCTTCGTCGGACTTGGACACCGACTTCGCCGGGATCCGCGCCATCGTGGCGATCGTCATCTCGATCTCCTTGACGCCGATCGTCTTGCGACGACGGCCCTCGGGAACGAGTTTCTGCGACGCTCCGGACTCGTCGATCACGTCGATGGCCTTGTCCGGCAGCTTGCGGTCATTGATGTAGCGCGCCGACAGTTCGACCGCTGTCTTGATCGCGTCATTGGTGTAGCGGACCTTGTGGAAGGTCTCGAAATACGGCTTCAGACCCTTCAGGATCTCGATGGCGTCGGAGACCGTCGGCTCGTTGACGTCGATCTTCTGGAACCGCCGCAGCAGCGCCCTGTCCTTCTCGAAGAACTGGCGATATTCCTTGTAGGTGGTCGAGCCGACGCAGCGGATCGTGCCGGAGGCGAGCGCCGGCTTCAGCAGGTTGGAGGCGTCCATCGCCCCGCCCGAGGTTGCGCCCGCGCCGATCACCGTGTGGATCTCGTCGATGAACATCACCGCGCCGGGGTAATCCTCGATCTCCTTGACGACCTGCTTCAACCGCTCCTCGAAATCGCCGCGATAGCGGGTGCCGGCGAGCAGCGCGCCCATGTCGAGCGAGAAGATCGTCGCATCGAGCAGGACCTCGGGCACGTCCTTGTCGACGATGCGCTTGGCAAGCCCCTCGGCGATGGCCGTCTTGCCGACGCCCGGGTCGCCGACGAAGAGCGGATTGTTCTTCGAACGGCGGCAAAGAATCTGGATCGTGCGCGAGATTTCCGAATCCCGGCCGATCAGCGGATCGATCTTCCCCGCTCGCGCCTTCTCGTTGAGGTTGACGCAATAGGCCTCGAGCGCGTCCGTCTTCTGCTTGGGCTTCTCCACGCCCTCGTCGTCGGTCGCCGCCTCCTCGTCGGCGCCGCGCACGGGGCGGGCCTCCGACATGCCGGCACGCTTGGCGATGCCATGGGAGATGTAGTTGACCGCGTCGTAGCGCGTCATGTCCTGCTCCTGCAGGAAATACGCCGCATGACTCTCGCGCTCGGCGAAGATCGCGACGAGCACGTTGGCGCCGGTCACCTCCTCGCGTCCCGAGGACTGCACATGGATCACCGCGCGCTGGATGACGCGCTGGAAACCCGCGGTTGGCTTGGAGTCATCGTCATTGTCTACGACGAGGTTCTCGAGCTCGGTGTCGATATAATCGACCAGATTGCGCTTCAGCGCGTCGAGATCGACGTTGCAGGCCCGCATCACCGCAGCCGCGTCCTGATCCTCGATCAGGGCGAGCAGCAGATGCTCAAGCGTTGCGTATTCCTGCTGGCGCTCATTCGCGAAGGAGAGAGCCTGATGCAGGGCCTTTTCGAGACTTCTGGAGAATGAAGGCACAGGTGCCCCCTATTTCTTTTCCATCACACACTGCAGAGGATGCTGGTGTTTGCGCGCAAAGTCCATGACCTGCGTTACCTTGGTCTCTGCGACCTCATAGGTAAAGACACCGCACTCTCCCGCACCGTGATGATGGACGTGCAACATGATGCGCGTGGCTTCTTCACGGTCCTTCTGGAAGAACCGCTCGAGCACGTGCACGACGAACTCCATGGGCGTGTAGTCATCGTTGAGGAGGAGGACCCGGTAGAGGTTCGGCCGTTTGGCCACCGTCCGCGTCTTGGTGACGACCAGATTGCCGGTATCGTCGCCATCGCCGCGCTTTGGTCCATTCGTCATCGTCACTCCACTGCCCGCCGCGACGGGCCAACCCTGTCATTCATTGTTTTGCGAAGCCTGAGCCGGATTCGCGCTTCGCGCAAGCCACCGTTTGCGGCGACAGGCCGAAACCCGCAATCCCGCCCGGGCGTTTTCCCCGGACTGCCCGGGGCGGCCACTTCACCCTCCCGCCCGGTTTCATCGGCCAGGAGCACAGGCAGCGCTTCAAGAGGATCGGCCCTGCGCTGCTGCTCAGGCCGGCGGTCACGACGCGACCGCGTTATCTAATGTATGGCATCCGCGCCGAACCTCAATGGTCGGCAGGCCCGACAAACGCATCTTGCGCCGGTGATCGTGCATTCACTTTTTCGGGAGCATGTCGCGCTCTCGGCCGACGGGACAAGAAAAGCCGGCGAAGGAAAGCTGTGGTGAAAAAAGAAGTTTCTGCAAAATGACCCGCGGGCGCACGCCCAGCCGCGAAAACCACGGCCAAAACGAAAAACGGCGGGCAAGATGCCCGCCGCTGAACCGAAATCCGAAGGCTTACTTGGCAGCCTTGGAAAGCGCGCCCTCGTAGGACTTGTAGCTTTCCTTGGCGATCTCGGAATACATCTCGCCGATCTTGGTCGCCTCGCCGACGAAGGACTCATAGGCGCCCTTAACGTATTCGCTCTGCGCCTCGAAGGCCTTGTCGAGCGACTTGGCGGAGACGAGCTTCTCAAGAGCGGCGGAGCCATCCTCGAAAGACTTCTTCTGGTAGTCGGCGACCTCGGAGGCGATCGCCTGCATGCCCTTGGTCATGGCGCCGAAGCTCTGCATCATGACGTCCATATTGTCCTTGCCGAACTTCTGGAAGTCTTCAAATCCGTTCATCATGGAAACCCCTGTCATATGGTTACCCGTTGCGCCGGATCGTGTCTTACTGACGAGGGCGCCTGAGGGATCGTGTCTTTAGGCCCGAGGCCGAGAACGTACCGGTTGCACCGCAAAAGCGGGCGCCCCGGCGGCGCATCTCGATATCGAGCACATCGATTACGTCCTGATATTTATGCGCTGCACAAATCTTGTCAAGGTTGTATTTTGCACTGCAGCATAACCAGTTCTCCGTATTGCATGACACAAACGAATGGTTAGGGTTTTCGGTTCGCCCGGTCGGAGCGGCGCCGGACGAGCCGGGAAATTCGCTTCCCGCAAAAAAATCCCGCCTGGACTCCCATGCGCGGCGCGCTCGGCCCGGCTTTTGGCCGTTTTTGGCGCCGATGGGTTGCAAACAGACGCCCCGGTCGGTCAAGGTGCGCCCTGTCAACGAGCGCTTCCAGGGGTGCTCGGTAACGGCACATTAACTGCCTTTTGCGACTCTCCGGTATCGACCATGCACATGGCAAACGGCTGAATGCCTTGAAAAACCCTATCGCTCCCCGATGGCGTTTGGACATTCGTAACCCTGTTTGAGGCATGGTCGGCTGAGATGAGCGGAGCCGACACGCGAGCGCCATGCGCCCCGAGGCTCCGGAGACCGAAACACCTGGCCCGAATGGGGTGACATTGTGCTGAGTAAAGGTGTGAAGCGTTTCGGACGCGCTATCGCTATCGGCCTTCGCGGAACGATTTTCGCCGGCCTTGTGCTCGGCGTTTCCGCACTGGCGGCCATGCCCGCCGTCGCCAACTCCAAGTATTCCGGTATCGTCGTGGACGCGAAGACCGGCAAGACCCTCTACAGTTACAAGGCGGACACGTACCGCTTTCCCGCGTCGCTGACCAAGATCATGACGCTCTATGTGCTTTTCGAGGAAATCGAGGCGGGTCGCATGTCGATGCAGACGCCCCTCAAGGTCTCGAAATACGCATCGAGCCGCCCGCCCTCCAAGCTGGGGCTGAAGCCGGGCAGCACGATCAAGGTCAAGGACGCGATCATGGCGCTGGTGACCAAGTCGGCCAATGACGTGGCCGTCGTCGTCGCCGAGAATGTCGGCGGCTCGGTGCCCCGCTTCGCCAAGCGCATGACGCGCACGGCCCGCAGCATCGGCATGAAGCGCACGACCTTCCACAATCCCTCGGGCCTGCCCGACAAGCGCCAGGTCACCACGGCGCGCGACATGGCGCTGCTCGGCCGCGCCATCAAGGATCGCTTCCCGAAGTACTTCAAGCTCTTCAGCAAGCGCTCCTTCGCCTACAAGGGCCGCCGCTATGGCAACCACAACCGGCTTCTCGGCAAGGTGCGCGGCGTCAACGGCATCAAGACCGGCTACACCCGCGCCTCCGGCTTCAACCTGGTGACCAACGTCGAGACCGACGGCCGCCACGTTGTCGCGGTCGTGCTCGGCGGACGCTCGGGTGCCTCGCGCAACGCCCAGATGAAGAAGCTGATCGCGCAGTATCTTCCCAAGGCAACCCGCGGCCGGCGCACCGCCCCCGCGCTCGTCGCCTCCGCGCCGGCAAGCAGCCGTCCCGCCTATGCGGAACTGCGCAATGTGCCGGTGCCTGATCTGAAGCCGAGCGTCGCGGTCGCGGTCGCGGCAGCGCTGCCGTCCCCCGCGCCGGCGGCTCCGATCCCCCTGCCCGTCTCCGCGCCGATCCAGGTCGCCTCCGCCGCGTCCGAGCCGATCGTCACCGGATCCATCGTCCCGGTGCCGCAGAAGGCCGATCTCAAGGCCGCGCTGCGTCGCAAGACGCTGGCCTATGCGGGCGCCAACCAGGTGCCGACCCCGCGTGCCCCGGATCTTGCCATCCGTTCCGTGCGCACCCAGGCGATCCATGTCGCCAACGCCCAGGCGCAACAGCAGGAGGCCCGCCCGCTGCCGGACGCGCCGAAGTCCGCCTCGGTGACGCTGGCGACGAACAACATCGTCGAGCCGCAGCCGGGCTGGCAGGTCCAGATCGCCGCAGCCGACAGCGAGGACGCGGCCGTCGCAATGCTGAAGAAGGCGCGCACCGCGGCCGGCTCCACGCTGCGCGGCTACGATCCCTACACGGAGCCGGTCGCTTCCGGCGGCGCCACCCTCTATCGCGCCCGTTTCGTCGGGTTCGAGACGAAGACCGCCGCGTGGAATGCCTGCTCGACACTGAAGCGCAAGCGCTTCAACTGCTACGCCGTATACCAGTGAGGCGGGCCTCGCAGCCCGTCGCGCCGGACTTGAGTGTGTAACGCGTATCTATGAGTTCAGTCATGATCGAGAAGCAGGTCCTTCGCCTCGTTGAGTTTCGCGGCGAGAAAGCCGCTCCCTCCCTGGTCGGGATGGACGCGCTTCATAAGCCGGCGGTGCGCCGCGCGGATTTCCGCCTGGCCGGCGCCGGGCGCAAGCCCCAGAACCTGGTAGGCCTCCTCCTTGGTCATGGCGCCCGCGCCAGGCGCGGCTCCATGCCCCGCTGCAGCATCCGCCTCGAAGTCTACACGCCATCCGGGATGCCGGCGGTCGAGATAAGCTTCAAGTAAGGCTCGACTGTCGGGATCTCCCGACACCTCCCGCAGGAGCCCCTCCAGCTCCGCGACCGAAAACTCGGATAGCCGGCGCCCCTCATGGGTGCCGGCAAGAACCTCCCCCTCCATGTCGCCGCTGTCGTGATCGAGACGCATCTCGAGGAAGGCCGAGCGGACGACGGACACCTGCCCCCCGCCTCCGCCACTCCCCGCCGGCCGGAACCCCTTCGCCCGCCCGAGACCGAGCATCGCCAGCCCGGCGCCTCCGACGAGCATCGCCAGGTCGATCCGACGGACCCAGACCAGCACCCCCGCTCCGGCAAGCAGCGCCACCCCCGCACCGGTCTTGATCTGACGGGCAAGGCGCGCCGGATCGGCGCTGGTCATCGAGCTCGCGAACATGAAAAGCAGGCCGAGAACTGCCACGCCGAGCAGCAGAAACCCCATTGCGTCATCCCCTTGTTGATCAGGCAGGTAAAGGCGGCGGCACTATAGCCCAAGCCTGGGCGCCGGCCGCGCGGCAGGCGAGCGCCATGAATTATCTGACGTGACGCAGAAGCAGCCGGGCGCCGGCATCGCCGGTCTTTTCCAGCCGCGCAAGGCCATCGCGACCGCCCGCCGCATAGACCGCGGCGGCCTTCAGCAGCGAGGCCAGTTCGCCAGGAGACGACCCGTCGAGGCGGAAGTGGGCGCCTCCCGTCAACCGTGCGATCTCGCGAAACGCTGTTTCCGCCCCCGCCTCGCGCCCTTCCTGGAAGATGAAGGCCGGCACGCCCAGAACGCCCAGTTCCCCGGCGCGTGCGCAGAGCATGTCGACGTCCTCCTCCACGCAGTCGCCGACATAAACCAGCGCCTGCACCTTGCGGCGTCGGGTTTCGTCGATGGCGTGGCGCAGCACCTTGCGGATCTGCGTCTGCCCGCCCCGGCAGTCGATCCGGCTCATGAGCGCGGCCAGCGTCGGCCCGTCCTTCACCCATTTCGAGGCGGCGCAATCGCCGAAGCCGCGAAAATAGACGAGTTGCATGGCGAGATTGCCGACCCGGCCAGCCGCCTCGAACATCTCCGCCTGGATATGGCAGGCGCGGTCCCACGTCGGCTGGCGGCTCATGGTGGCGTCGAGCGCGATGACGAGCCGCCCGGCGGTGGCCAGTCCGCGGGTCTCGCGCGCGGCATCGAGAAAGGCCGAGACCTTACCGCTCGAGGTGGCCGAAACCGCCCCGCCCCGGCTCCCGCGGTCAAGCGGCCTTGCCGCGCCTCCGGTTTCGAGGCCCGTCCTTGCTCCGGTGCTGTCGTCGGTTTTCCCGGCCACCTGCCACTCCCCTGCAAGCTGGTTTCATCATTGAAATTTCATATGGCGTGCATTGCGGAAAATTCCAAACAATGGACGCGAAATGACGCTAGAACACTCGCCGGGTCAACGGGATGGGAGAAACGCCGCGATGACGACACCGAATGTGTACCGCACGGTCGACGACCTGCGCCAGGCGGTCGCGGCCGCACGCGCCCGGGGCGAGCGCATCGCGATGGTGCCGACGATGGGCGCGCTCCACGAAGGCCACCTGTCGCTCGTCCGGCAGGCGCGGGCCGAGGCCAGCTTCGTTGTTGTCTCGATCTTCGTCAATCCGACGCAATTCGCCCCGACCGAGGATTTCGACGCCTATCCGCGCGATGCGGACACCGACCTCGCGCTGCTTGCCGGAGAAGGCGTCGCCGGCGCCTTCATGCCCTCGGCGCGGGAAATGTATCCGCAAGGCTTCGCCACCAGCCTCGCTGTCGGCGGTCCGGCCGAGGGTCTGGAAAGCGCGACGCGCCCGCATTTCTTCGGCGGCGTCGCCCTTGTCGTCACCAAGCTGCTGCTCGCCGCCCTGCCCGACGTGGCTGTGTTCGGCGAGAAGGACTACCAGCAGCTCTGCGTGGTGCGCCGCTTCGTCCGCGATCTCCATATTCCCGTGGCGATCCTTGGCGGCGAAACGGTGCGCGAGGCGGACGGGCTCGCGATGTCATCGCGCAACCGCTACCTGGCGACCAGCGAGCGGGCCCGCGCCGCGGTGCTACCGAAGGTGCTGCGCGACGCGGTCGCCCGCCTCGAGGCCGGCGACGATGCCGGCGCGGTTCTCGCCAGCGGCGTCGACGCCCTGTCCTCCGGCGGCTTTGATGTCGATTATCTGGAGCTGCGCGCGGCGGAAACGCTGGCCCCGCTCGACGCGGACAGCCGCGACGCACGCCTTCTCGTCGCAGCCCGGCTCGGATCGACGCGGCTCATCGACAACATGGCCGTGACGCTTCCCGGCTGAAGCGGAGCGCATTCAGATCAGGCAGAGCTCGGCGAGTTCGCGGCGCATCGCCTCGGGAATATCGCCGCCGCCCTCGAGACGGGGGATGTCGGCGGGCGCATCCTCAGCCTTGAGATAGCGCCAGCCCTGGAAGGGGCGGCGCGGCTGCGGCCGTGTCTGATGCAGCACCGGCTCCAGCACCAGATGGCAGCGCTTGATACCCGAGGTGTCGGTGAAGGGACGCACCGCCAGCAGCTTCTGGCGGGCCTGTACCGCGCCCTTGATCACCCAGTAGAGCGAACCGCCGTCGAGCAGTTCCCCGGTTCTGGTCGGCGCCATGCGGGTCGTATGGGTCTGCTCCGCCGCCGCGCCGTTCTCCTTGAGTTCGGCGAGACGGAAGTCGATCCACGCCTGCAGGTCCTCGAAGGAATCGACACCGACGCACAGCTTGACGAGATGAAGGGTCATGCCCTCCGTTATAGGCCGGTCGCGCGCCGCGCAAAGCCGAAACCGCCGCATCTTTGCCCGCTATACACATCGTCGCGCGCCAATGCCGCTGCGGGCGCCGGGCCTCGGCCTTCGCCGGCGCGGGCGCACACGGGCTTGCGCGAATCGAAGATGCGGCCCTTCCTTGCTGCATGAAGGTATTTCTGACTGGCGGAACCGGAACGATCGGGCTGGCGGTGACCGCCGCTCTCATAGCCCGCGGCCATCGGGTGAGCGGACTTGCCCGCTCGCCGGAGGCTGGCGCGCGTCTGCGCTCGCACGGCGCCTCCGCCTGGTCGGGCGACATCGGCGAGCCGCGCGACTGGCTCGACGCCGCCTTGTCCTGCGATTGCCTCGTGCACCTGGCCAACAGTTTCGACGCGAGCGCCCATCGCGCCGAGCGCCGGCTCGTCGCCGCGCTGAAAGCCCTGCCGCCGAGAGCCGAACCGTTTCATCTGGTGACGACAGGCGGGGTCTGGCTCTATCCCGAGACGACGGGCGTCGCAGTGCGCGAGACGACGTCCTATGCCCCGCTCCCGGCCTTTGCCCATGTCGCCAACGCCATCCGCTCGCTTGCCTCCATGCGGCACCTGGCGCTGTCGGTCATCCACCCCGCGCTCGTCTGCTCCCGCGACGCCGGCCCGATCGCCGACATGCGCCGCGCGGCGGAAACCGGCCGCCCCTTCGCCACCCGCGCCGGTCGCGAGACCCTTTGGCCGCTGGTCGAGGTTGAAGATCTCGCCGACCTCTACGTGCGCGCCGTCGAGGCGCGGCGCTACCGCCTCACCGCCATCGGCTGCGCCGTCGAGGGCGTTCCCATGGAGCAATTGATGCGGCTCGTCTCCGACCGGACGGGGCTGCGGCTCGATCTCGAGCACCCGCAATGTCCGGCCTGCCTGCCCGCCGATCTCGACATCGAAGCCGGCTACGCCCGTTCGCAGCGGGCAAGCGGCGACGGCGCGCGCAAGCTTCTCGGCTGGCAGCCCCGTTTCACGGATGCCACCGCCCTGGTCGACGCGCTGCTGCCCGTCGCCGGATAGGCGCGGCCTCGTCGGCCGGCCCCTCCCCTGCTCCTAGTCCTCGTCGGCGAGCGTGGCGACGGCTGCGCCCTGGTCGACCTGCGCGCCCTCGGACACGAACACGGCCTCCACCGTGCCGTCGCGCGGAGCAAGGATGGCGTGCTCCATCTTCATGGCCTCGACCACCGCGATCCGCGCGCCCTTCGCCACCGTGTCGCCGGCCGCGACATCGACGGCGATGACCTTGCCGTGCATCGGCGCCTTGATCGCGGCAGCGCCGCCTTCCTCTTCCGCCACCCGCGCGAGCTGGTCGACAAGCGCCACCTTGACCGCGCGTCCGCCCTCCAGCGCATAGGCAATCGCGCCGGCGATCCTGACGTCGCCGCCCGTGCCGGCGCTCGCCCCCGCTCCAAGCGGCACCGCGCGCCCCTGTTCCCAGGCCACGGTCACGTCGCGCGGCTCGCCGTCGACCTCAACCTTGATGCCGACCTTGCGCGTGCCGGCAAGCTCGAAGGCATCGCAGACGCTGAAGGGATCGCTCCAGCCGCCGGCTTCGGCGGGCCCGCCGCGCCCCAGAAGCGCCGCTGCCGCCAGCGCCACCGTGCCGTCGGAAACGCCGCCTTGTGTCAGCTCCGCGATGTCACGGTCGATAAGGCCGGTATCGAAGCCTCCGGCGCGGACCTCCGCGTTGGCGACAAGCCTGGCAAGAAAAGCGAGATTGGTCTTCGGCCCGGCGATCCGCGCGGCGGAGAACTGGCGCGCCAACCGGTCGAGCGCAACCTCGCGTGTCGGCCCGTAGGCAATCACCTTGGCGATCATCGGGTCGTAGAAGGCCGAGATTTCCGCCCCCTGCTCGACGCCCGTGTCGATGCGAATGCCCTCGCTCTCGGGAAGGGCCAGGATGTCGAGCCGTCCGGTGGAGGGCAGGAAACCGGTGTCCGGGTCCTCCGCGTAGAGCCGCACCTCGACCGCGTGGCCGGAGAGCGGGATTTCGTCCTGCTCAAGCGGCAGCCCCTCGCCGGAGGCGATGCGGAACTGCCATTCGACAAGGTCCTGTCCGGTGACGAGTTCGGTGACCGGATGCTCGACCTGCAGGCGGGTGTTCATCTCCATGAACCAGAATCCGTCCGGGCGCAGCGAGCCGGAGCCGTCGGCGATGAACTCGATGGTGCCGGCGCCCGCATAGTTCACCGCCTTCGCGGCGGCGACCGCGGCCGCGCCCATGGCGGCACGGGTTTGCGCGTTCATGCCGGGGGCAGGTGCCTCTTCCAGCACCTTCTGGTGACGGCGTTGCGCCGAACAGTCGCGCTCGTACAGATGAACCGCATTGCCCTTGCCGTCGCCGAAGACCTGGATCTCGATGTGGCGCGGGTTGAGGACGAATTTCTCGATGAGAACGCGCGGATCGCCGAAGGCGGATTTCGCCTCGCGTTGCGCCGAGGCGAGCGCGGCGTCGAAATCGATGGCCTTGTCGACCCGGCGCATGCCCTTGCCGCCGCCGCCGGCCACCGCCTTGATCAGCACGGGATAGCCAACCTCATAGGCCTTGCGCTTGAGGAACTCCGCGTCCTGCTTCTCTCCGTGATAGCCAGGAACCACCGGCACGCCGGCCTTTTCCATCAGCCCCTTGGCGCCGTCCTTCAGGCCCATGGCGCGGATGGCCGAGGCGGACGGCCCGACGAAGACGATGCCCGCGGCGGCGCAGGCCTCCGCGAAATCGGCGTTTTCCGACAGGAAGCCGTAGCCCGGATGGATCGAGGCCGCCCCCGTCTGCTTCGCCGCCGCCAGGATCCGCTCGGCGACCAGATAGCTCTCCGCGCTCGGAGAAGGGCCGATCGGCACGGCCTCATCCGCCAGGCGCGTGTGCAACGCCCCCCGGTCAGCCTCGGAGTAGACGGCGATGGTGCGCAGGCCGAGACGGCGCGCGGTCTTGATGATGCGGCAGGCGATTTCTCCGCGATTGGCGATCAGCACCGAATCCAGCATGGAGACCCTCTTGTCGTTCGGACATTGGCAGGCGGCGGCACGCGGGAAACGGCTTCCCCGCGAAGGCGCATTCACATGCGGAAGACGCCGAAGCGCGTCTCCGGGATCGGCGCGTTGAGGCTCGCCGAAAGCGCCAGCGAGAGCACGCGGCGGGTTTCGCCCGGCAGGATGATGCCGTCGTCCCAAAGCCGCGCCGTGGCGTGGTAGGGATGGCCCTCGGCCTCGTATTTCTCGCGGATCGGCGCCTTGAAGGCCGCCTCTTCCTCCGTGCTCCAGGCGCCACCGTCCTTCTCGATGTTGTCGCGCTTGACGGTCGCAAGCACGCTCGCCGCCTGTTCTCCGCCCATCACCGAGATACGGGCATTGGGCCACATGAACAGGAAGCGCGGGCCGTAGGCACGGCCGCACATGCCATAGTTGCCCGCCCCGTAGGAGCCGCCGACGATGACGGTGATCTTCGGCACCTTGGCGCAGGCGACCGCCGTCACAAGCTTGGCGCCGTCCTTGGCGATGCCACCGGCTTCATGTTCGCGCCCGACCATGAAGCCGGTGATGTTCTGGAGGAACAGCAGCGGGATCTTGCGCTGGCAGCAAAGCTCGACGAAATGCGCGCCCTTGAGCGCCGATTCCGAGAACAGGATGCCGTTGTTGGCCAGAATGCCGACCGGCATTCCGTGGATGCGGGCAAAGCCGGTGACCAGCGTCGTGCCGTAGGTGGCCTTGAACTCGTCGAGTTCGGAGCCATCGACGAGACGGGCGATGACCTCGCGGATGTCATACTGTTTCTTCAGGTCAACCGGCACCACCGCATCGAAATCCGCCGGGTCGGCGTGTGGCGGTCGCGGCGCGCAAAGCGCCGGTGTCGGCGATTTCTCGCTGTTGAGATTGGCAAGGATGCGCCGCGCCTGGGCGAGTGCCTGGTCGTCGTCGAGCGCGTAGTGGTCGGCGACGCCCGAAACCCTGGCATGAACCTCGGCGCCGCCGAGATCCTCGGCCGAGACCTCCTCGCCGGTCGCCGCCTTCACCAGCGGAGGACCCGCCAGGAAGATCGTGCCCTGCCGCCGGACAATGATCGTCTCGTCGGACATCGCGGGCACATAGGCACCGCCGGCGGTGCATGACCCCATGACCACCGCGATTTGCGGAATGCCCATGGAGGACATGGTCGCCTGGTTGAAGAAGATGCGGCCGAAGTGGTCGCGGTCCGGAAAGACCTCGGTCTGGTTGGGCAGGTTGGCGCCGCCGGAATCGACCAGATAGATGCAGGGAAGCCGGTTCTCCATGGCGATTTCCTGCGCCCGGAGATGCTTCTTCACCGTCATCGGATAATAGGTGCCGCCCTTGATGGTGGCATCGTTGCACACGATCATGCAGTCGCGGCCCGAGACCCGGCCGATACCGGTGATCAGCCCCGCGCCGTGGATCGCGTCATCGTAGAGGCCGAGCGCCGCAAGCGCCCCGACCTCGAGAAACGGCGTGCCCGGATCGAGCAGCCGGGCCACCCGCTCCCTTGGCAGGAGCTTGCCGCGCGAGACGTGGCGTTCGCGCGCCCGCTCGTTTCCGCCCATCGCCGCCTCGGCGCGACGCGCCAGAAGGTCGTCGCGAAGCACCTCCCAGGCCGCGCGGTTGGCCTCGACCTCCGGCCCTTTCGTCGTCGCGTTGCTGCGCAGGATCGCCACCCGATCGCCTCCCCGGTTGCATCGTGCCAGAGCGCCGCCAACCGTGGCGCCACCCTTCACCCATCCTCTTCGTCGGGACAGTGAATTACGTTTACGTTCAAGTCAACATGATCTATTTTTGATATATATTTCATCCGCTTGATAAATATCAATCGACCTCGTCAGCAGCCACCACAAGCGTTTCTGCGGCCGCCGCCTCGCGCCATTCCCGCATGAAGGGGTGCTCCATGACGGCGTGCGCATAGGCGGCTTCCACCTCGCCGAGCGGCAGCCGGTAGGTCAGGAAGCGCGAGACGACAGGCGCGTAGAAGCAGTCGGCCGCGGAGAAGGCGCCGAAGAGAAAATCGCCGCCACCGCCGAAGCGCGCCCGGCAGTCGCGCCAGATCTCGCAGACCCGCGCGATATCGCGCGCCGCATCGGGCGCGCCCGGATGGACCGCCGGGGCCCGGCGCAGGTTCATCGGGTAATTCCCGCGCAGGTCGAAAAATCCGGAATGGAACTCCGCGACAACGGAGCGCGCCTGGGCACGCGCCGCCTTGTCCCGCGGCCACAGCCCGGCAGCCGGAAAGGTCTCGGCGAGATACTCGATGATGGCGAGCGAGTCCCAGATATGGGTCTCCCCGTCGATCAGCACCGGAACGCGCGCAGCGCGCGATATCTCCTTGATGCGGCTGTAGAACTCGGGCGTGTCGAGCGGCAGCAGCATGTCCTCGAAATCCGCTCCGCTGGCTCTGGCCGCAAGCCAGGCGCGCAGCGACCATGACGAATAGGTCCTGTTTCCGATCACCAGCTTCATGATCCCTCCTCACAGCTCCCCGTATTTTTAACCATCGACATCAGCGAATTGTTATTCTCGCCCTGCTAAACTGACTGAGAATTTCAAGTCATGTTTTCCAGTGTGTCATGATCCGATGCTTGTTTCTGTACTCAAAATCGCGGCTCTGGCGATCGTTCTCACAACGGGCCTTCACGGCCCGCACCCGGCCATTGCGCAAGCCGACGGTCGCGGCCGCGCGCCGGAAGCCTCCGACGAGGCCCCGGTCTTCGTCGTAGCCAACACGGCCACGATCAGGCGTGGTGAGGACGGCCTGATCGAGACCCGTGCCTCCGATTTCGACCAGCGTCTGGTGAGCATCGAGCGTTCCGGCGACTCCTTGCTGCTGAAACTGGACACCGTCATCCGCCTGTGGCGCATTCCCGACGGTCTGGCGCGGATCGAATGGCCCGTGCAGCCGGGCATCACCCTGTCGCGCGAGGACGCCATGGCCCTGGCGCGCGTGACCTCTCTCGCCGATGTCGACACCTGGGGTGCCCAGATCGACTGGCCCTCGCTCGGTCCCGTGACGCTGATCATGGTCGCCATCGGACCCGACCAGTTCGCCGGCCTGCTGTCGAGCGCGCCCTCCAATGTGAAGGTGCTCAGGCAGATGATTTTCCAGCGGGCCCGGCCGACCAGCAGCCGGCCGCGCTTCGATACGGCGGCCGACAACCCCTGCGGCGGCTGCTGAGGCACACCTGCCAGGCGGCCAGGATTCATCAGCCCGCCCGCGTCTCCTCGGCGCTCTCGACCGGACCGCCGGCCGCCTTCCAGGCCCCGAAGCCGCCGGCGATATGGGCGACCGGCGCAAGCCCCATTTCCTGCACCGCCCGTGTCGCCAGCGCCGACCGCCAGCCGGCCGCGCAAAAGAACACGAAGCGCTTGTCCTCGCCAAAGACCGGCTTGTGATACGGGCTGTCCGGATCGACCCAGAACTCCAGCATGCCGCGCGGCGCGTGCACTGCAGCAGGCACGCGGCCCTCGCGCGAAAGCTCGCGCACGTCGCGGATATCCACGAAGACGACATCGGGATCGCCGTGAAGGGCGATCGCCTCCTCGACGGACAGGGTCTCGATCGCGGCCGTGGCCTCGTCGACCAGCGCCTTGTAACCCTTGGTGATTTTTCCGCCCATCCGCGTCTCCTCCGCTCGCGTCCTCGCCGGCGGCAAGTGTTCCCGCCTCGGGCGGCCGGTGCAAGGGGAAATGACTGTCCCCGCCGGGCTGCCGTCGGGACAAAAGAAAAAGGGCGCGGATACCGCGCCCTTTTTCCTGAATTTCTGCCGTGCGGATCGCCTTTCATGGCGACCGGCCGAACCGCAATCCGTTCAGCCCATTGCCGCAACTGTGGCCGGAACCACATCGGCGCTGCCAAATACATAAAGCAGCGCCAATACGCCACCTGCCAGGAGAACGGCCCAAGCCGTTACACCCCAACAGGATTTTTGAGCCTGTTCGTCCATGGATGTCCTTTTGTCCGAAAATCGCGGCCCTGATAGCCCCCACGGCCGCCGTCGGTCCAGAGCGTGGATTTAACGATTTGGAAAGGACTTCGCAAGTGCAAAAAAAGAACGGGCTGCCGTGTGCGTCATGCATGGCAGCCCGGTGTGCATTTCGGGCGAACCCGACGACAAAATTACGCAATCCTGCAAGCCGACGAAGCAATCTTGTCGCCACGAGGCGCGCGCCGCATCAGGCGATGGAGCGGGACGCCTCCCGGAGCTTGATCGTCGCCTCCTGCACCCGGCCCGTCTCCTCGGACAGGCCGCGCATGTTTCCAGTGATGGCGGAGACGCCGACGGAGGCCTGCTGCATGTTGCCGGAGATCTCGCGGGTCACCGAGGACTGCTCCTCGATCGCCCCGGCGATACCGGCGGAAATGTCGCTGATCTGCTGGATGATCTCCATGACCGAGCGAATGGAGTTTTCCGCCAGGCTGGAGCCCGACTGAACCGACAAGATCTGCCCGTTGATATCCTCGGTCGCCTTCGCCGTCTGGCCGGCCAGGTTCTTCACCTCGCTGGCGACAACCGCGAACCCCCTGCCGGCTTCGCCGGCGCGGGCCGCCTCGATGGTGGCGTTGAGGGCCAGAAGGTTGGTCTGGCCGGCGATGTTCTCGATCAGCTCGAGCACGTCGCCGATCTTCTGAGCATCGCGGGCAAGGCCCGACATCACCGACGAGGACTGCTGCGCCTCGTTGACGGCACGTCCGGCGATCTCCATCGCCTGCTTGACCTGGCGCGCGATCTCGTCGATCGACGACACCAGCTCTTCGGCAGCCGCGGCCACGGCCTGGACATTGGAGGACGTCTGCACCGACGAGGCGGAAGCGTTGGCGGCCTGCGAATTCGCCTCGACCATGGAGCGGGCGACGCTGTCGAGATCGCGGTCGATCTCGCGCTGGACGGCCTCGCGGTGCATGCGCCGCTTCACCTGCTCGGTCCGGTCGGTGGCGAATTTCACCACCTTCAACGGCTTGCCATCCTCGTCGAGGATCGGGTTGTAGGTGGCCTGGATGTAAACCTCCACGCCGCCCTTGCCGAGACGGAGGAACTCGCCCGAGTGATACTGGCCCGACCGCAGCTTGTCCCAGAACTCGCGGTACTCGCGGCTGGCGCGGTATTCGGCGCCGAGGAAGATATCGTGCTTGCGGCCCTTGACCTCGTCGAGCCGGTAGCCGAGCGCTGCCAGGAAGTTCTCATTGGCATCGAGAATGGTGCCGTCCATCGCGAAGCTGATGATGGCCTGCGAGCGATTGATGGCGGCAACCTGACCGTCGAGGTCCATGTTGCGGTGCTTCTCGTTGGTGATGTCGGTGGCGAATTTCACCACCCGCACAACCTTGCCGGCGCTGTCGAGGACCGGATTGTAGGACGCCTGCAACCAGATTTCCTTGCCGTCCTTGCCGATGCGGCGGAACTCGCGCGCCTGATAGTCGCCGCGCACCAGCGCCGCCCAGAACGCGCGGTATTCCGCGCTGTCTCGCTCAACCGGCCGCACGAACATGCTGTGATGCTTGCCGCGGATATCCTCGAGACGGTAGCCCATGGTCGCCAGAAACGCGTCGTTGGCATCGATGATCGTGCCGTCCGGCTTGAATTCGATGATCGCCTGCGACCGGCCGAGTGCCTCGAGAAGCGCCTTGTTCTTGTCATACAGCATTGAAATTCCACGCATCTCGCAAGCTCTCCTGTTCTCGCGGCGTCCGCCAACAAGATACGCGGAAGAAATTTCCGCTACGTTAATTTTCCAATGCAACTCCCATTTACGGAGTACTGCTTATTGGAAGTTTTCGCAGGCTTGGCGCCTGCTTCCGGAGGCTATCGCCTCTGGACAACAAGTGAGGTTCGAGTTCCGCACAAACGCCCTTCCGACGACCGACCGGCACGAGGCCTCGCCATCCGCAAGGGGTCAGGCGATGGCCCGCGACGCCTCGCGCAGCTTCACCGTCGCCTCCTGCACCCCCTCGGTCACCCGCGACAACGAGCGCATGCTCCCCGAGATGGTGGCCACGCCGGCCGAGGCCTGCTGCATGTTGCCGGAGATTTCCCGCGTCACCGAGGATTGTTCCTCGATGGCCGAGGCAATGCTTGCGGAAATGTCGTTGATCTCCTCGATGATCTCCATGATCGCCTGGATCGACGTTTCCGCGAGGCTCGAGGACGACTGCACCGATACGATCTGTGCGTTGATCTCCTCGGTCGCCTTCGCCGTCTGCGAGGCGAGGTTCTTCACCTCGGATGCGACGACGGCGAACCCCTTGCCCGCCTCTCCGGCGCGCGCCGCCTCGATGGTGGCATTGAGCGCCAGAAGATTGGTCTGGCCGGCAATGCTCTCGATCAACTCCAGAACGTCGCCGATCTTCTGTGCGTCGCGGGCCAGCCCGCCCATCACCGTTGAGGACTGCTGAGCCTCCGTGACGGCGCGGCCGGCAATCGTCATCGCCTGGGTCACCTGGCGCGAGATTTCCTCGATGGAGGCAACCAGCTCCTCCGCCGCGGCGGCGACGGCCTGAACGCTCGACGAGGTCTGCTCCGAGGAGGCCGAGGCATCGGCAGCCTGCGAATTGGCGTTGACCATTGCGTCGGCGACATCGGTCAGACCGCTGTCGATCTGCTTCTGCACGGCCTCGCGATGACGGCGCTGGTTGACTTCCGCCGTGCGATCGGTCGCGAACTTGACGACCTTCACCAGCTTGCCGTCGTCGTCGAAGATCGGGTTGTAGGTCGCCTGGATGATGACCTCGCGCCCGCCCTTGGCGACCCGCGAGAACTCGCCGGCATGGAACTCGCCGGAGCGCAACTTGTTCCAAAAGTCGCGATAGTCCTGGCTGCCCCTTTGGCTTTCGTCGATGAAGATCTCGTGCTTGCGCCCCCGGATCTCGTCGAGCTGGTAGCCCATCGCGTTCAGGAAGTTGTCGTTGGCATCGAGGATCGTGCCGTCCATGGCGAAGCTGATCACCGCCTGGGAGCGGTTGATCGCCTCGACCTGCCCGGTGAGGTCGAGGCTGCGCTGCTTGTCGGCGCTGATGTCGGCCGCGAATTTCACCACGCGCGCCACCTTGCCCGAACCGTCGAGAACCGGATTGTAAGACGCCTGCAGCCAGACCTCACGACCGCCCTTGCCGATCCGCCGGAACTCGCCGGCACGGAACTCGCCACGCGCCAGCGATGCCCAGAACGCGCGATAGCCAGCCTTCCCTTGGTCGTCCTGGCGCACGAACATGCTGTGATGCTTGCCGCGGACCTCGTCAATGCCGTAGCCCACGGCCGACAGGAAAGCCTCGTTGGCATCAAGGATCGTGCCGTCCGGCGTGAATTCGATGATCGCCTGCGACTTGTCCAGCGCCTCGAGCAGGGCCTTGTTCTTGTCATAGAGAAAAGAGATCCCGCGCATTGACGCCTCCTGATTTGTTTCTTCCCTTGATACGCACATGACCCTAGGTCAGATTTTCTGCCAAAGGATTAATAAATGCATCTGAATTATAAAAAGCGCCAAGTTGCCACCAATAGTTGAAAAATGAAAGCGCCGTGAAAAACAAAGTCCGGACAAGAAAAACGGCTTTTATATAAAATTATACGGAACAAGCAGGAGATATAAGCTCATTGAACCTGATAAAGCCGCTAATATTACGAAGAATGAAGGCTCTCTTCCGCAAACCGCTGAAGATCGGGAAAGTACACAGGAAATTGCAGAAGATCGCAGTGCCTTCGCTTTTGCGAGGAGCTGACGCGCTTCCGCCGTGCGCCGCGCGCTATCTGCTGGCAGGATCGGAGGTCAGGAAATGAGTCGATCCCGGCTTGCGGCATCAATCGCGCTGGCCGGGAACAGGAAGGAGTTACCGCCATGCTGCCCCTGTCCAGCCTCGACGTGACGGCGATCGCCTTCTTTCTGGCGTCCTGGCTTGCCTTCAATGTCGTCGTCGAACTGTCGCCGCTGCGCAAGATCACCCTGTCGCATCAGATGGACATGCACCGGCGCGGCTGGATGCTGGCGATGAGCCGTCGGCGCGTCAGGATCATGGATGTCGGCATCGCCGCCGGGCTGCAACAGGGCACGGGCTTCTTCGCCTCGACCTCGCTGCTGGCGATCGGCGGCTGTTTCGCGCTGCTGACCTCGACCGAATCGATCTTGCGCATCCTCACCGACATCGGCCTCGGCGAGGGACGCACGGCGGCGAACTGGGAGGTCAAGGTGCTGGGGCTGGCGCTGATCTTCTCCTATGCCTTCTTCAAGTTCGGCTGGGCCTACCGGCTGTTCAACTATGCCACCATCCTGATGGGCGCGGTGCCCGACGGCGATCCGCCCCCGGCAGAGGCGAAGGCGTTTGCCGAGAACGCCGCCGGCGTGATGGTGCTCGCCGGCCGCCACTTCAACCGCGGCCAGCGCGCCTTCTTCTTCTCGATGGGATATCTCGGCTGGTTCATCGGGCCATGGACGTTCTTTGCCAGCACGCTGTTCGTGCTGGCCGTGCTCGGCCGGCGACAGTTCTTCTCCCGCGCCCGCGGCTTCGCCATGGCCGCGCACCAGGTGCCGGTGCCCGCAACGCCCCCCCCCGAAAGCGAGGCGGCCGGCACCGAGCGGCCCGACCCGCTCGGCTGAAGGGCATCCGCTCAACCCCGGCGAGACAAGACCAGCCGGCTCGTTCGCTCAGCACAGATCTTCGATGAGAGCGAACCGCTCCCAAATGATCTCCATATCCGGGGAAAACCCGCCATTGCGCTCAAAATACTCGCGATGTCCCTCGCGCCAGCCCTCAAGGCTGTCGTCCTCGCCTTCGGCCAGGGCCATCGCTTCCGTCACCTCGTCGAACCGGCATTGGATCAACTCGACCGTCTCAATGACCAGAGCCGGCGTGTCGTCCCAGTTCAGGGCAATATCCCGCCGCCCGATCTCCGGCGTGGGCTCGCCATTCTGACAGTCCCGCAAGGCGCTGCAGGTCGCCACTTTTCTGCCTGATCGCACCAGCGACAACAGCCTCTCGCACAAGGCGGCACTGTCGCCGAACTTGAACGTCTCGGCCGTCGGATAGCGCTGCTTCAGCGTCGTGACGTCTTCTGACATGTGCGCATCCTCCTCCTCGCGTTGGGCTCGGCAGGATGTTGCACATCAAGAGCCCGATCAGAAGGTCGCGCATGGGATTGATGTCGATATCCAAGGCTTATGCCCACCCGGAGCGGGCCCGAGTCCCACCTTGCTCAAGCCCGGACGCTCTCCGGCCGCCATCCGTCAGGTGACGATGGAACGCGATGCCTCGCGCAGCTTGATGGTCGCGCCCTGCACCTGCTCGGTCGTCGTGGACAGCGACCGCATGCTGTCGCTGATGACGGAAACCCCGACCGACGCCTGATGCATGTTCTGGGAGATCTCGCGGGTGACGCTCGACTGCTGGTCGACCGCCGCGGCGATGGTCGCGGAAATCTCGTTCACCTCCTCGATGATCGACATGATCGCCAGGATCGAGCTTTCCGCCTGCCCGGAGGACGACTGGACCGAAACGATCTGTGCGTTGATCTCCTCGGTCGCCTGCGCTGTCTGCGCGGCAAGGTTCTTCACCTCGCTCGCCACCACCGCGAAGCCCCTGCCGGCCTCCCCGGCCCGCGCCGCCTCGATGGTGGCGTTGAGGGCGAGAAGATTGGTCTGGCCGGCAACACTCTCGATCAGTTCCAGTACGTCGCCGATCTTCTGCGCGTCCCGGGCCAGGCTGCCCATGACGGTCGACGACTGTCGCGCCTCGACCACCGCGCGGCTGGCGACCTTCATCGCCTGCTCGACCTGGCGGGAGATCTCCTCGATGGAGGAGACGAGTTCCTCGGTCGCCGCGGCGACGGCCTGCACGCTGTGCGAGGTCTGCTCGGAGGACGCCGAGGCGCTGGCGGCCTGGGCGTTGGCCCCGGTCATGGCGTCGGCCACCTCGGCGAGATCCGCATCGATCTGCACCTGGACGGTCTCGCGCCGCCGCCGCCGCTGCACCATGGCGGCGCAGTCATAGGCGAACTTGACGACCTTGATCGGCTTGCCCTGGTCATTCAGGATCGGATTGTAGGTCGCCTGCAGCCAGATCTCGCGCCCGCCCTTGCCGACGCGGCGGAACTCGCCGGCGTGAAACTGCCCGGCACGCAGCTTTTCCCAGAATTCGCGATACTGGCTGCTTGCGCGATACTCCGGTTCCACGAACATCTCGTGCTTGCGCCCCCGGATCTCATCAAGGCTGTAGCCGACGGTCTTGAGGAAGTTCTCGTTGGCGTCGAGGATGGTGCCGTCCATGGCGAAGCTGATAACCGCCTGCGAGCGGTCGATGGCGGCGAGTTGCCCGTCGGAATCAAGGCTCCGCGCCTTCGCGGCCGTGACGTCCGCCGCGATCTTCACGACCTTCTCGACGCGACCGGAGCGGCCGGGCACCGGATTGTAGGACGCTTGCAGCCAGATCTCGCGCCCGCCCTTGCCGATGCGGAGGAACTCGCCGGCGCGAAACTCGCCGCGCGCCAGGGACGGCCAGAAGTCGCGGTAGGCATCCCCCTCGCGGTCGACCTCACGCACGAACATGCTGTGGTGCTTGCCGACGATCTCTTCGAGCCGGTAGCCGGTTGCGGCAAGAAACACCTCATTTGCCGAAACAATCGTGCCGTCCGGCTTGAACTCGATGAGCGCCTGGGACTTCGTCACCACGTCGAACAGGGCCTGGGCCCTGCCTGAGAACAAAGAAAGACCGAGCATTCTGCAACCCCCGAATAACCACCCTCCGGGAATTGACCCTACGTAATTACACCTTACACACCCTTAACGCGAGCCGCAAAAAATATACGTCAAAAATAACAATGCAAAATTCCCTCCAAATAGATAAAATAGATTTCATAATATATGCTCAAGAGATCGGGCGCCAGATTCGCGTCTTGAAACAAAACATCCCTGAAAATCTTGACGATCATCGATCGGCAGACATGCGATACCGGCCGCGATACACCCGCGTCAGGGTTGAGATCAAGATGGGCAGCAGGAAAAACGGCGGAGATGCCCTCAGGCGGTGTCGTGGGCGGCTTGGAGCACCCTTGCGGCATGTGCGCCTTCAGCACACCAGTGCCCCTCGGCGTCGATGGCGCCGGCCGGCGGCATGAACACCGACACGGGATCGGTGAAGCCGCGCACCTCGAAGCGACCGAGGTCGCCCGCCCGGCACCCCATCATGTCGGCGATGGTGTCGGACACGAGAATATCCTGTGCGAGATCGCGGGCGAGACCGGCGATGCGCGAGGCGAGGTTGACCACGGGCCCGACAACGGTGAAGTCGAGCCGCGTCTCCGCCCCGACGTTGCCGTAGAACACATCGCCCGCGTGCAGGGCGATGCCGACGCGCAGGTCGGTGTCGTCGATCTTGTAGACCTCGTTGATCTCGGCGACCCGCGCCACCACGTCGCGGGCGCAAAACAGCGCCTGACGAGCGGCCGTATGCGCCGTTTCCTCGCTGTCATAGGGAAAGACGGCCATCACCTCGTCGCCGATGAACTTCAGCACCTCGCCGCCATGCGCCTCGACCGCCTTGTCGACCGCGTCGAAATAGTCGTTGAGCATGGCGATCAGCCGGTCGCCGGGCAGTTCGTTGGAAATGTGGGTGAAGCCGCGCAGATCCATGAAGCCGACCACGGCGGAGATCGTTTCGCCGTCGCCGCGCTTGATGGTGCCCGCCAGCACACGACCGCCCGCTCGCCGGCCGACGTAGGTCTCCAGCAGCGTGCGCCCGGTACGCTTCAGCGTCTGCAGTTCGAAGAGAAGCGCCAGCGGCGCGGTGATCGTCTCCAGCACGGCGACATGGCTTGCGGAAAAGCCCCCGGGGGCACGCGTTGCGAAGGTGATCGCCTTGGTGGTGCCGTCGGAGAAGGGGAGCGGCAGCGCCAGATAGTCGGTGTAGCCGGCCTCGATCAGATCCGCGACGATGCCGTAGCCGGGCAGATCGTTGTTGCCCTCAAGGCGGATGCGCACTGGGCGCTGCTCCGTGTAGATGATCTTGATCGGGCTGTTCTCGTAGGTCTTGAAGGTGACTTCCGTCTCGAGATAGCGACGCACCTCGCTACCGCCCTCGCGCGTCCACAGCACGGATTCGGTGCGCACGTTGGGATGAAGGATCGAGATGCCGGTCATGATCCGCTCGACCGGCACGCCGCTCGCCATCAACCGCGACGCGACCCCCTCGATCAGCGGACGGCCGTCCTCGATGCGGACCGCCTCGCCATAGAGCCAGGCGGTGATGGCGGCGGAAGCGACAGGTGCGGAAAGGGTCATGACCTTGGGTCCCGAGAAGGTCCGGACCCTTGCGGGCCGAGGAAGGAAGCAGCATAGCGCGAAAAGCCGGGAGACGGGGCCAACCGGCAGCATTCCTTACTTAGGATGAAATGCCGCCGGATAAAGACCTCTCTCCAGGACCCGGCCGAATTGCCGCGACCTGTGGCCTATTCGCCGTCCCAGGCGGGGGCGAAGTCCGGATCGACCGTGCGCCGGCGCTCCTGGCCCAGCGCCGAGATCGCGGCCATCTCGTCGTCGCTCAGCTCGAAGTCGAAGATCGCGGCGTTTTCCGCCAGGCGGGCCGGGTTCGAGGTCTTGGGGATGGCGATGGTGTTGTCCTGCTGGACCAGCCAGCGCAGGGTCACCTGGACCTCGTTCTTGCCGTGGCGCTTGCCGATATCGCCGATGATCTCGCTGTCCATCACCGCGCCGCGGGCAATCGGCGCATAGGCGGTGAGCCCCATGCCGGCCGCATCGAGCGCCTCGCGCACCTTCACCTGCGACAGGAACGGGTGATACTCGACCTGGTTGACGGCAAGCTGGCCGCTGGCAAGATCCTGCGCCTCGCGCACCATGCGCGCGGTGAAGTTGGAAACGCCGATCGCCCGCGTCCAGCCGCGCCCCTTCACCTCCAGCAGCGCCTCGATCTGCTCGTTCAGCGGCACATGGGTGTTGGGCCAGTGGATCAGGAACAGGTCGACATACTCCTGTCCCAGCCGGTCGAGGCTGTGCTCCAGCGAGCGGATGAGCTTGTCCGGCTCGAGCTGGTCGTGCCAGACCTTGGTGGTGAGGAAGTAGTCGCCGCGCGGCGCGGATGCCGAGCGCAGCCCCGCGCCGACGGCCTTCTCGTTGTCATACATGGCGGCCGTGTCGACATGCTTCCAGCCGCTCTCGAGCGCGGAACGCACCATGTCGCGGCAGATCTCGCCGTTGAGCGGCCAGGTGCCGAGGCCGAGCGCGGGGATCTCGACCCCGCCGAGCGAAAGATACTTCATCGTCATCCCTCCTGGGTGGATCGACCGGCACCCGGCCGGCCGGAAAGAGAAAGGGCCCGGGAACCGCCCTGCCGATGGCACGACGGCCCCCAGGCCCTCACGTCGTCATGGCGCGCCGCGCCGTCACCGTCAGTCGAGATCGGAGACGGAACCCGCGATCTTGCCGACAAGACCGTACTCGATGCCCTCTTCCGGGCTCATCCAGTAGTCGCGGTCGGTGTCCTTCTCGATCCGCTCCATCGGCTGGCCGGTGGCGGCGGCGAAGATCTTGTTGAGGCGGTCGCGCATCTTGAGGATCTCGCGGGCCTGGATCTCGATGTCGCTGGCCTGACCGCCGGCGCCGCCGGACGGTTGGTGCAACAGGAAGCGGGTGTTCGGCGTGCAGTAGCGCCGCTCCTTGGGGACCGACACATAGATCAGCGCACCGGCGCTCGCCACCCAGCCCATGCCGAGGATGCGGACTTCCGGAGCGATGAACTTGATCGTGTCATGGATCATGTCACCGGATTCGACGTGGCCGCCGGGCGACGACACGATCACCGTGATCGGATCATGCGACACCTGCGCCATGGCAAGCAGGCGGGCGGAAACATCGCGCGCCAGTTCCTGGGTGATCGGGCCAGTGATCAGGACGGTGCGCGCGTCGAACAGATGCTTGTCGACCTGGATGGACGGCGGCGTCTTGGTCTTGTCGTCTTCCTCTTCGTCGAGGCGGGCGGGCACATCGTTCGTCTTGATGGTCATGTTCAGGATCTGCTCCTTCGTGAAGACGGAATCGGCTCGTTCGTCCTGTCTTGATCCCCATACTTAGGCGATGCGCGCGCCTCCGGCAAAGGGGGATCGAAAAGAAGGTTGCCGCAATCTCGCCAAGCGTCCGCCCGCGGGCATGTTTCCAACCACATATCCAAAGGCGGCTGCGTAAAACCTACTGCTTGGCACGGCGGCGCACGCCAAGCAGAAGCATCAGGATAAACGGCAGCGACGGCCACTGGAACCAGATATGTCCGAAGCCGGAGAAAAGGTTCAGCAGAAAGAAGAACGCAATGCCACCAACGGCAAGCCGCACCCGCCGCCCCTGCGCGTGGTACCAGTCGAGGAAGACGGCCGCCCCCGACGCATCCGGCTCTCTCGCACCACCGCCAAAGCCACGGGCATCGCTCTCCCAGCCCCCTGGCGCCGCGCCCTCGCCGTGCGGCACGGCATTGCCCCCACCGATGCGCACCAGATAGGTGTCGACCGGTTCGCTGAGGTTCTTGACGGACTGGACGCCCAGACGCTCGAAGCCCAGCGCAAGCTTCGTCTTCACCTGGTCATAGACGGTCGCGGAAATGACAATGCCGCCGGGTTCGGCGATCTGCTGCAGCCGCGCGGCGATGTTGACGCCGTCGCCGTAGATGTCATCGCCATCGACCATAACATCGCCCAGGTTCAGGCCGATGCGAAACACCATGCGCTGCTTCGCCGGCAGCGCCTCGTTGCGCCGTGCCAGCTCGTCCTGGATCTCCACCGCACAGCGCACGGCCTCGATCACGGACGCAAACTCGACGATGACCGCATCGCCCCAGGTGTTGACGATGCGCCCGTCATGCGCGGCAACCAGCCCGCCGATTGCCTCGCGGCAGGCACGCAGCCGATGGAGCGTGCCGTCCTCGTCCGCCTCCATGAGCCGCGAATACTGCACCGCGTCGGCGCAAAGGATCGCCGCCAGTCGGCGTTTTACCTGGCTCATCAAGGCCCCCGAAGGTGCAATATGCACGTCCCTTGAATGGCGTCTGCGAGGCACAAGTTCAAGAGGCAAGCCGCATCAGGGCACGGATGCTCCACACCGCGAGCCCGAGCCAAAGGGCAATGATGACGAATGCCGCCGCGCGACTGGGGCGAGGACCGTCCCCGGCGGCGACCTGCCGACGCGCCCGCTCCATCAACTCGTCCGGCATGAGCCGCAGCACCAGCCAGATCCCCGCGGGAACAAGCACAAGATCGTCCAAGAGCCCGAGAACGGGAATAATGTCGGGAATGAGGTCGATCGGCGACAGGGCATAAGCCACCACCGCCGCCGCAAGGAGCCGCGCGACAAGCGGCGCCTGCGGATCGCGCACGGCAAGCGCCAGCGCGGCCACCTCGCGTTTCAGGCGCCCGGCCCAGGACGCAAGCCGGGCGAGCATGGTCCGGACGGCCCCACGACCCGCCACGGCCCGGACCTCAGGCGGTCTTGTTGAAGATCTCCCGGCCGATCAGCATGCGGCGGATTTCCGAGGTGCCGGCGCCGATCTCGTAGAGCTTGGCGTCACGCAGAAGCCGGCCGGTCGGATACTCGTTGATGTAGCCGTTGCCGCCCAGAAGCTGGATCGCGTCGAGCGCCACCTTGGTCGCCGCTTCCGCCGCATAGAGGATCGCGCCGGCGGCATCCTCGCGCGTCGTCTCGCCGCGGTCGCAGGCACGCGCCACCGCATAGACATAGGCGCGCGTGGCGTTCATGGAGACATACATGTCCGCCACCTTTCCCTGCACGAGCTGGAAGGTGCCGATCGGCTGGTCGAACTGCCGGCGCTCGTGGACATAGGGGATCACCACGTCCATCGCCGCCTGCATGATGCCGATGGAGCCCGCTGCCAGCACCGTGCGCTCGTAGTCGAGACCGGACATCAGCACCTTGACGCCCTTGCCCACGTCGCCGAGCACGTTCTCCTCCGGCACCTCGCAGTCCTGGAACACCAGTTCGCCCGTGAGCGAGCCGCGCATGCCGAGCTTGTCGAGCTTCTGGGCGACGGAGAAGCCCTTGAACCCCTTCTCGATGAGGAAAGCGGTGATGCCTTTCGCTCCCGCCTCCGGATCGGTCTTGGCATAGACGATCAGCGTGTCGGCGTCCGGACCGTTGGTGATCCACATCTTGGTGCCGTTGAGAATGTAGCGGTCGCCCTTCTTCTCGGCCCTGAGTTTCATCGAGACCACGTCGGACCCCGCGCCCGACTCGGACATGGCAAGCCCGCCAAGATGCTCGCCAGAGACAAGCTTGCCCAGATAGCGGGTCTTCTGCGCATCATTGCCCCAGCGCCGCAGCTGGTTGACGCAGAGATTCGAGTGCGCGCCATAGCTGAGACCGATGGAGGCGGACGCCCGGCTCACCTCTTCCATGGCGACGCAATGTTCCAGGTAGCCGAGACCCGAGCCGCCCCATTCTTCCTCAACGGTGATGCCGTGCAGGCCAAGCTCTCCCATGGCCGGCCACAGTTCCGCGCGCGGAAACCAGTCCTCCCGGTCGATGCGCGCGGCAAGCGGGGCGATGTTGTCCTGCGCATAGGACCGCACCGTGTCGCGCAGCATGTCGGCGGTCTCGCCAAGGTCGAAATTGAAGCTCGGAAAATCGTTGCGGATCATGGTTTCCTCCCGGGCGGCCTTGCCGCTGATCGTCAGTCTTGCACGAGAATGTGGTCGTAGCGCACGAAAGGGCTCAGCACCGCGACCTGATCGTAGAGCCGGCGGGCGCGGGCGTTGTCGTTGTCAGTCTGCCAGTAGACCGAGCGGCAACCCGCCTGCCGCGCCGCTCCGTAGACCGCCTCGATCAGCGCCCGGCCGACACCGCCGCCACGCTGGTCGGCCTCCACATAGAGGTCCTCCAGATAGCAGGTCGGCTCGATTGCCCAGGTCGTTTCGTGGACATGATAATGGACGAGACCGACCGCCCTGCCTCCGGCCTCGGCAATCAGCCCCTGATGAGCGCCGTCGCCGACGATGCGGGCGAAGACCGCGTCGGTGACGCCGGGTGCCAGCGTCTGGCGGTAGAAGGTGAGATAGGCTTCCCACAGCGGATCCCATGCCGCGCGGTCGGCGGCGACAAGCGGGCGTACGCCCGGTGCGATCATTTCAGTCATTCATGCCTTCCAGAGCCATCAGGGTGAAAAGGCCCGTGGCGATATGCACATCGGGCTCTCCGTCGGTTTCGCCCCAGACGTCGGAGGCGGCAACCGTGAGCGTGCGCCCGGGCTTGATCACCCGCCCGCGCGCCACCAGCCGGGCGCCGCGGCCGGGGTTGAGCAGGTTCATCTTGAATTCGGTGGTCAGCACGCCGTAACCCCGGGGATAGAGCGAGAGCGCGGCATATCCGGCGGCGCTGTCGGCCAGCGTCGTGGAAACGCCGGCATGAAAGAACCCGTGCTGCTGCTTCAGCCCCGGCGCCTCGGAGGCGACGAGATCCACCTCGCCCGGAGCGAGCCGGCCGATCGAGGCGCCGAGCGTGTCCATGAAGCTCTGGCGTGCAAAACTTGCGGCAACCCGGCGTTCCCAGTCGGGATCGCGCGGCTCGAAACGGCTCATGATGAAGTCCCCTCCTCTTCGGTATCGCCGGATGCAACGGAGCCGGCAAACAGGTCCGCGGTCGGCCCGAGCTGGGCAAGACGCAGGCGCGCGCCGGCATCGACCTCGTCGAGCTCGGCAAGCGTCAGATCGATGTCGCGGCGCTTGGCCAGCAGTTCCTGCCGCCGGCTTTCGATGCGCGCCATCAGCAACTGGAGCTGGCCGGCCTCGCCTGGCGACTTGTCGTACATGGTGATGATGTCGCGGATCTCCGCGAGCGAGAATCCGAGGCGCTTGCCGCGCAGGATCAGCTTCAGCCGGGTGCGGTCCCCCGGACGGTAGAGCCGCTGGCGTCCGCGCCGCGTCGGCTTGAGAAACCCCTCCGCCTCGTAGAAGCGCAGGGTGCGCGTCGTCACGCCGAATTCCTGTGTGAGCTGGGTGATCGTATAATAGGTCGCCATTGCCCCTCCGAAGGAAAGGCTCGCTTACGTTTACGTTTTAGTCAATCAATTTTGAAAACCGCTTTTATTTCCGATGGCAAGAGCGATTGATATTTTCTCAATCCCATCTGAACCCGGTTTCTTTCGCCACAGGAACGAAGGCCGCCTCCGGCGCGGTTTCTCACCTCCCGCCCGGCGCTCGCATTCAGATCGCCTCTCGGCGCCCCCCCCGAGGCGTTTGCGCATATGCCTCCCCGCTCACCTCCCACACCGCCGTCACCCCGGGCTTGACCCGGGGCCCAATCATTTCCGGGCCGCTCGCGATGCGGGCACCGGGCCCTGCGGAACGCTCCGGGCGGACCAACCACCGCCGCCCCTGCCGCGACGTGGATTGGATCCCGGGTCAAGCCCGGGATGACGCCGAGGGGAAGGACAGGCATCCCGTTGCGCCGCCCGTCCACGCGCCTCCCCCCGAGGCGTTTGCGCATATGCCTCCCCGCTCACTTCCCACACCGCCGTCACGCCGGGCTTGACCCGGGGCCCAATCCTTCCCGGGCCGCTCGCGATGCGGGCACCGGCTCCTGCGGAACGCTCCGGGCGGACCAACCACCGCCCCCCCTGCCGCGACGTGGATTGGATCCCGGGTCAAGCCCGGGATGACGCCGAGGGGAAGGACAGGCATCCCGTTGCTCCGCCCGTCCACGCGCCTCCCCCCAAGGCGTTTGCGCATATGCCTCCCCACTCACCTCCCACACCGCCGTCGCCCCGGGCTTGACCCGGGGCCCAATCCTTCCCGGGCCGCGCGCGATGCGGGCACCGGGCCCTGCGGAACGCTCCGGGCGGACCAACCACCGCCCCCCTGCCACGACGTGGATTGGATCCCGGGTCAAGCCCGGGATGACGCCGAGGGGAAGGACAGGCAGCGCGCGGCGCGCGGGTGGCGCCGGGGAGCAGCAGGAAGGCGATACGTGCCGCACGCGCAACGCCGGGGCAAGAGCTGGACAGGGGGCAATTGACCGATCGTGAGATTGGGCCAATATGAAGAGGGGGCGGGTTGTCGGCCACAAAAGCGGCAGGACAACGGATAAGGACAGGACGATGCGGAGCGGACGGAAATGCGGGGCGCGGGGAAACCGACGCGCTCTTGCCGGCCTCGTGGCCGGGATCGCGGGCACGGCGACGCTTGTCGCCGGCCTCACCTTCGCGCCGCAGGAGGCCGCCGCCCAGCGCCCCGACCTCAGGCAAATGAGCTGCGCACAGGCGCGCAATCTCGTCGCCCGGCGCGGCGCGGTGGTGATGACGACGGGCCGCTACACCTACGAGCGCTTCGTTGCGGGACCACGCTGGTGCGATCACTGGGAGACGGTGGCCCCGCGCGCGGCGGCCACACGCGACAATCCGCGCTGCGTCGTCGGCTATATCTGCGAAACGCCGCTCTTTCGCCCCTTCGGCTGGGATCGCTGAGGCGCTCTCGGGAGTTCAGATCTCGAAATCCGGGATTTCCGCCACCGCGTCGCGCAGCTTTTCCGACCACATGTGCGACAGGTCGGCGAAATAGGGATTGTCTTCCTCGATGCGCGTCTGGCGGTGAGCGGAAAAACTGTCGGTGTTGTAGAGCAGCAGGTCGATGGGCATGCCGACCGACAGGTTCGAGCGCAGCGTCGAGTTGAACGACAAAAGCACCAGCTTCGCCGCCTGACCGAGGCGCATGTCGGAGCGCGTCACCCGGTCGAGGATCGGCTTGCCGTATTTGTGCTCGCCGATCTGCAGGAAAGGCGTGTCGGGCGAGGCCTCGATGAAATTGCCGGCCGAATAGATCTGGAAGAGGCGCGGTGCCTCGCCCCGGATCTGCCCCCCGAGCAGGAAGGTGACGCTGAAGTTCTCCGAGTTTGCCGCCAGCGCATCGCCGTCGATGGCACGCACATCGCGCACCGCCTGCCCGACGAGACGCGCCGCCTGGAACATCGTCTCGGCCGAGAACAGGCTTTTGCTCGCACCGCTCTCCTCGCGCGACAGACGCTCGGACAGAAGCGACACCACCGACTGCGTCACCGCGAGATTGCCCGCCGCCATCAGGCAGATGACCCGGTCGCCGGGCTTTTCCCAGACATGCAGCTTCTTGTAGGTCGCGACATTGTCGAAACCCGCATTGGTGCGCGTGTCGGCCGCCATGACAAGGCCGCGCTCGAGTTTCAGGCCAACGCAATACGTCATCTCAGGTCAGTCTCCGGCAAGGCATGGGCCGACAGGCGGCTCCGGCGTCGCCCGCACCCGAGGCGCCGCGTCGGGCGTCTCGAATCGCGGTGGGTCGATGAAAGGGATTTGACAGGCTCCGCCCTGCTTCGGCAATGCCTGCCGACGATCCTGCAGCGGTGTTCGCGCGACTATTGCTGCGCCTGCGCCTGCTCTCGGTTGACGGCCACCTCAACATTCATGTCCTCGCAGAGACCGCCACCGGCGCGCACGCCACGGATCGGTGCCGCGGAGCGCGAGTCGAGCCCCGTGGTCAGGCGGATGTAACGGTCGGTCGGGCACATGCCGTTCGACACGTCGAAACCGACCCAGCGAAGGCCCGGCACCTTCACCTCGGCCCAGGCATGATGGGCCTCTGATTCCTGTTCCTCCGCAAGCAGCATGTAGCCGGATACGTAACGTGCCGGAAACCCGGCGACACGGGCAGCCGAGATGAAGATGTGGGCGTGATCCTGACACACCCCATGGCCCGCGGCCATGGCCTCGGCCGCGGTCGTGTTCACCTCGGTGACGCCGGTCACATAGGCCACCTTGTCACGGATCGCCTCCATCAGCGCATGACAGCCGGCAACCGCGTCCTCCCCGCCGAGAAGCCCCGCCAGCCGGCGGATCGCCGGATTGGGCCTGGTCAGCGGCGTCAGCCGCAGATAGACGGCCTCCGGTGCCGGATCGCCGATGTCGCCAACGACGCCGGCGGTGTCCTCGGTGTCGACGACCCCCTCGACGGTAATCACCAGTTCGTCGACCGGATCACGGTAGCTGATCACGTCGACACGGTTGCCGAAGGCATCGGTGTAAAAGGGCGCCTTGGAATAGCCCGGCACCTCGACCCGCCAGGAACGCACCTTTTGCGCGGGCATGTCCGGCGGCGTCAGCCGAAGCTGCTGGACCATGTGCGCGATGGGCTGGTCATAGCGGTAGCGCGTTACGTGCTTCACGACGAGGCGCATGCGTCTCTCACTTTCCGTGGCAAGGCCGAACCGGTGTCATCCTCCAGGTCGGCCAGACGCTTCGGGGCCGCTTGCGGCGCGGATCTCCGGCCGGGCGGAAATGCAGTGTTCCCTCAAGCAAAGTGATAGTCGACTCCGAGCTGGATGCCGAGGGCGTTGTTGCGCGCGATCAGGTCGGCCAGAAACTCGTGCAATCCGCCCTGGAAGATCCGCTCCATCGACCCCTCCTGCAGCAGAGCGTTGGTCTCATGCGCCAGCCGCAAGGCTTCCGGTTGCTCGCCGTAGCGGGCCGTGAGATCGACCATGCTGCCGGTGATCCAGTCGTAGCAATAGGCGAGCGAGCGCGGCATCTCCTTCCGCAGGATCAGGAATTCCGCGACATTGAAGGGCCGCACATTGGAATCGCGGTAGGCATGGCGGTAGCTGCGGTGGGCGGAGACCGAGCGCAGGATCGTCGACCACTGGTAGCGGTCGAGACTGCCGCCGACGAACTCATTGTCGGGAAGCAGGATCCAGTACTTCACATCGAGAATGCGCGATGTGTTGTCGGCCCGCTCGACGAAGGTGCCGAACTGCGAGAAGTGATAGCCTTCGTCGCGCATCAGCGTACCGAGCAGGGCGCCGCGAAACATCATCGAGCGCTGTTTGATCCAGGACAGGAAGTCCGGCAGCTTGTCGTCGTTCATATGCTGCGGACGCACCTCCATGAACTCGAGGTAGGTGGTGTTGATGCTCTCCCACATCTCGCCGGTGATCGCGGTGCGCACCGAGCGGGCGTTGTTGCGCGCCGCCTCGATGCAGGTGCGCACCGACGACGGGTTCTCCGGGTCGAACAGCATGTGCGCCACGATCGAGCGTTTGGTCAGTTCGTCGTACTTGTTGAAGAAGGCGGTCTCGCAGCCGGCGCTGGCGAGCGTCGAACGCCAGTCTTCGGACACGTCCTGCCCGAGGCGCGGCGTCATTGAAATACGGTAGCCGACCTCGAGCAGGCGGGCCATGTTCTCCGCCCTCTCGTTGTAGCGCGAGGTCCAGAAGAGCGATGCGGCGGTACGACCGAGCATGAAATCAGTCCTCCAGTACCCAGGTGTCCTTGGTGCCGCCACCCTGACTGGAATTGACCACCAGGGAGCCTTTCTTGAGCGCAACGCGGGTGAGACCGCCCGGCGTGATGCGCACCGTATCGCCCACGAGAACATAGGGCCGCAGGTCGACATGGCGAGGCGCCAGTCCCGAGGCCACATGGGTCGGACAGGTGGACAGCGACAAGGTCGGCTGCGCGATGTAGTTGCCGGGATTGGCCTTTAGCCGCCGCTTGAACTCGGAGAGCTCGCGCTTCGACGCCGTCGGGCCGATGAGCATGCCGTAGCCGCCCGAGCCGTGCACCTCCTTGACGACGACCTCGGCGAGGTGCTCAAGCACATAGGCGAGATCGTCGGGCCGTGAGCAGTTCCACGTCGGCACGTTCTGCAGGATCGGCTTCTGGCCGGTGTAGAACTCGATGATGTCGGGCACATAGGCGTAAATCGCCTTGTCGTCGGCAATCCCCGTACCCGGCGCGTTGCAGATCGTCACATTGCCGGCCCGATAGGCGTCGAACAGACCGGGCACGCCGAGCATGCTGTCGGGACGGAAGGTCAGCGGGTCGAGAAAGGCGTCGTCGATACGCCGGTAGATGACATCCACCTGCTCGGGCTCGCGGGTGGTGCGCATCCACACCTTGCCGTCATCGACGTAGAGGTCGCGCGCCTCGCACAGCTCGACGCCCATCGAGTCCGCAAGAAACGCATGCTCGAAATAAGCGGAGTTGAAGATGCCCGGCGTCAGCACGCACAGCCTCGGCTTGCGGTCGCAGTGCAGCGGCGCGACGCTCTCCATGGTCTCGCGCAGCATGTCGGGATAGTGCTCGATCGGCGCCACCCGGTTCATCTGGAAGAGCTCCGGGAACAAGCGCATCATCGTCTCGCGGTTCTCCAGCATGTAGGAGACGCCGGAGGGCGTGCGGGTGTTGTCCTCCAGAACGTAGAACTCGTCCTCGCCGACGCGCACAAGGTCGGTGCCTATAATATGGGCATAGACGCGCCGCGCCGGGGAGAAGCCGACCATCTCCGGCAGGAACGCCTCGTTCTGGATAATGAGTTCGGCAGGAATGCGCCCGGCACGGATGATCTCCTGCCGGTGGTAGATGTCATGCAGGAAGGCGTTGAGCGCACGCACGCGCTGCTCGATGCCGGCCGACAGCCGCCGCCACTCGGCCGCCGACAGCACCCGTGGCACGATGTCGAAGGGGATGAGCCGTTCCGTCGCCTCCGTCGCGCCGTAGACGGCGAAGGTGATGCCGAGCCGGCGGAAGATCGTCTCCGCCTCGCGCGACTTCTTGCGCATCTCCGCCGGCGGCAGGGTCTCGAACCAGTCGGCAAGGCGTTGGTAGGGTTGGCGGGGACGGCCGTCCGGCTCGAGCATCTCGTTGAAAAACGACGTCTCTGTCATCATTCCCCCCGTCGCCATCTTGCCTCCAGCTCCGCTTGCTCCCGTCTCTCGCCGCCCCTTCGGAGCGGAACGCGACGGGCTTGCCCGGCTGTTCCTTCCCGTCGATGGTGGCAATCGGCGCCCGCCGTTCCAAGTCCGAAAAAACGCCAGAGACTGACCAGATTTTCGGCGTGGCCGGCGCAGGCCGGACGCAAGGCTTTCAACAAGCTTATCCTTCCCTCCCCTTGCGTCAAACGCCAAACCGCACTGCGGCGGCAACGCGGGCAGGAATGGCAAGGGCAGGCGGGAGGAAAAGAGCGCAGGCGCGCACGCCCCGGCCGCACGCGGCGCGCCCGGGCGGCGAGCGACGGGGAAGGAGGTCAGACCGGCTGGAGAGAGAGGATCAGGGCGGCGGCGTCGAAGTCGCGGCGCCGGGCGGCGCGCACGGCCGCAGCCTCGTGATCCATGCCCCACTGTTCGATATTCCAGTCCTCGTCGACGCAGGCCGCCTGCCAGACCGCATCCGCCTCCATCTCGCCCTCGCCAAGCGACAGGGCCAGCAGGGCGGAGCCGGTGATCGTGGTGGCAACGTGAAGCGCCGCCAGATGCAGCGGCGTACGCCCCTCCAGCGCGGCGCGAACGCGGGCGACGAGTTCCGGATCCTGACGGACCGGCATGATGCCGGCGGCAAGCTTGAAGCGGCCGCCATGACGCGCCTCGGCCCGCGCGATCACCGGCCCCCAGAGGTCTTCCTGAAGACGGCAGAGCCGGTCCGGCCCCTCCGCGCGGTAGCACAGGAGGTCATTGCCGGCATAGGCGGCGATGTCGTCGGCAACCTCTCCGGCGGCTTTCGCCACCGCATCCACCGCCACATTGACGATGCGCGTCACCGGCATGGTGAGCGGGTCGATTTCCTTGCCCTGGGCCGCCCATTCGCCGGCCATGGCCTCGGCCACGCCGCGGTTGGCGATGCGCAAGGGCTCCTTCGTTGGCGTCTTGACCGCGCGCCCGTCGAGAAGCACCGCATGAACAGGCCCCTCGGGTCCGTCCTGCGTGCCGACCTCGACTGCCTCGTAGAAGCGCTTCGCCAGCGTACGGCGCGACAGCGCGCGGGCGCGTTCCACCGGGTTCGCGGCGGCGTCCGTTTCAAGGTCGCTCAGGATGTCGCGCATGTATCTTTCCCGTCAGGTTGCCGCCGCGGCGTCCGGTGCATCCGGCAGGGCGTGCGAGAGGCTCCGCTCCCAGCCGAACAGGTCCGAAATCGCCGGCAGGAGCTGATCGAACCCGTCGATCAGCCGGAACGGGCGGCTGGTCGTGAGCCGCACCCGGTCGTGATAGCCCCAGGTGACGCCAATGGCGGCGACACCCGCCGCCCGCGCCATGTCGAGATCATATGTGGTGTCGCCGACCATGACAGTCTTCGCGGGATCGACGCCGGTTTCGGCGATGGCCTGCTCGATCATCGCCGGATTGGGCTTCGACGGCGCACTGTCGGCCGTCTGGATGGTGACGAAACGCCCTTCCAGGCCGTGCACCTTCTGAAGGTGACGCACCCCGCGCAGCGCCTTGCCGGTGGCGATGCCAAGCAGCACGTCGTCGTGCGCCGACAGCGCATCGAGCGCGGCCCGCGCGCCGGGATAGAGCGGATCATTGTCGAGCCCGGCTTCGCGGCGGGAAACCTGCGTGCGGCGGTAGGCATCCGCCATCGCCGGAACGAGATCCGCCTGCTCCTGCGGGATCAGCCGACGAAAGGCGACCTCGAGCGACAGGCCGACGATGGAGAGCCCCCGCTCCCGGTCCGGCGCCGGCAGGCCGACGGCGGCAAAACCGGCCGCAAGCCCGCGCAGGATCGTGTCCTGGCTGTCGACCAGCGTGCCGTCACAATCGAAAATGACGAGATACAGGGCTCAATCCTCCGGATCGTCGGTCTCGGGATCGTATTGGGCGGCATCGAGGCCGAGCAGGTTCCAGGTCTGCTGCATGTGCGGCGGCAGCGGCGCGGACACATCGATCACGCCGCGCCCGGAGGGATGCGGAATGACGATGCGGCGGGCGTGCAGATGCAGCTTGTTCTGGATGCCGCCGGGCAGCTCCCAGTTCTCGATGTTGAAATACTTCGGATCGCCGATGATCGGGTGATGAATATGGGCCATGTGGGCGCGCAACTGGTGTGTGCGGCCGGTGATCGGCCGCAGCGACACCCAGGCGACCTTCTGGCCGGAATTCTCGACCACCGAATAGAGCGACAGCGAGTGCTGCGCCTCGTCCTCGCCGTGGCGGGCGATGCGCATGCGCTCCTCGTCCTCGTCACGCGCGAGATAGGTCGAGATGCGGCCCTGGCGCGGCTTGGGAACGCCGGCGACCATCGCCCAGTAGATCTTGCGTGTCTGGCGGGCGCGAAACGCCTTGGCAAGCTCCGCCGCCGCCTTGCGTGTGCGTGCCAGCAGCAGGATGCCGGACGTCTCGCGGTCGAGCCGATGCACGAGGCGCGGCTTTTCGCCCTTCTGGTCGCGGAAGGCCTCGAGCATGCCGTCGAGATGGCGCGTAAGCCCGGAACCGCCCTGCACGGCGAGGCCGGCGGGCTTGTTCAGCACCATGACCTCGCGGTCCTGATAGACCACCATCGCCTCCACCGCCTCGCGGTCGCCCTCGACCAGCTTGCGCGACTTGGGCTTGGGGTTGGCCAGGTCCCTGGCCGACACATGGGCGTCGGTCTGAAGCGGGGGAATGCGCACCACCTGCCCCGTGCCGACACGGGTCGAGGTCTCGGCGCGCTTGCCGTCGACACGGATCTGACCGGTGCGCAGGAGCTTCTGCAGATGACCGTGTCCAAGACCCGGATAGCGGGACTTGAACCACCGGTCGAGCCGCATGCCCGTCTCGTCGGGGGTGACGGTGATCTGTTCTATGCCGGCCATGGTTCTTGTCGGTCCCGGGCTGCGCAGGTCTGTGCGCGCGAAAGGTGGCGCGACGTACGGCGCGCGGACCTCCAGGGCCCGTCGCGGGCGCCGCCATCGCAAGGAACGCCCTACCTAATGCGGCCAGCCGGCAAGAGCAAGCTTGGAGCGCGACGCCGTCCCCGGCCCGCGGTTTCAGGCGGCGGCGACCAGCGCGCGCATCGCCCAGAGGCTGACGAACAGCGCGGCGACGGACACCAGCACCGAGACGAGCGCATAGACAAGCGCCGTCATCGCCTCGCCGCGATCCCACAGAAGCACCACGTCGAGGGAGAAGGCGGAAAACGTCGTGAAGCCGCCAAGGAACCCGGTCGCCAGCAACAGGCGCAGCCCCGAATCGCCGCTCGAGCGCGCCGCCAGCCAGCCGACAAGCACGCCCATCAGGAGCGAGCCCACCACGTTGACAGTGAGCGTGCCGACGGGAAAGCCGGTGCCGAAGAGCCTGAGCGCCCACATGTTGACCAGATGCCGGCAGGCCGCTCCCGCGCCCCCGCCCAGCGCCACCAGAAGAAGATGCTGCATCGCCCCCTCGCCTACTCCTGAAAGTTCGGCCACAGCGCCGGCGAGGCAAGCTCGACCACATTGCCGTCCGGATCGTCGAGATAGAGGCTGATGCCGCCCGCCGGCCAGGTCACCTCGGAGCGGATGGTGACGCCCGAGGCGAGAAGATGCGCCCGCCAGGGCTCCACGTCCGCCTTGGCGATGCGAAAGGCGAAGTGCGACGGCCCGTCGCTGTGGTGCCCCGGCACGGTGCCGCCCGGCGTCTCGAGATCCTCCGACGTGAGCCCCCGGGCGAACACCAGCAGCGTTTCGCCCGGGCCTGCGTCATACGCATTGAGCCTGTCGCCGGACAGCATCCGCTCGAGCCCGAGCACACCGCCATAGAAGCGGTAGGCAGCCTCCAGATCGTTCACATAGACTGCCGTCTCGAGAATACCCTGCACGCGGGGGGGTGTCGTCATGTCATGTTCTCCAGCACGTTACCGCCCCTCACAGGGGCAGTTGGAACCATAGAGCCGCGATCCACAGGAACGCAAAGAAGCCGACCACGTCGGTCACCGTCGTCACGAACACCGATGAGGCAATGGCCGGGTCGATGTTCATCTTTTCCAGCGCGACGGGAATGAGCAGGCCGGAAAGCCCGGCGAAAAAGAGATTGACGACGATGGACGAGGCGATGACCACGCCAAGCCCGACACTGTCGAACCAGAGCCACGCACACAGCCCCACGAGCATGGCGAGCGCCACGCCGTTGAGCAGACTGACCAGCACCTCGCGTCGAAGCACCCGCCACATGTTGCGCGCGTCGAGTTCCTGGGTGGCGAGCGCGCGCACGGCCACCGTCATCGTCTGGGTGCCGGCATTGCCGCCCATGGAAGCGACGATCGGCATCAGCACGGCAAGCGCCACCATCGCCTCGATGGTCCCTTCGAACAGCGAGATCACCACGGAGGCGAGAACGGCGGTGCCGAGATTGACCACCAGCCAGTTCAGCCGCGAGCGCGCGGTGACAAGCACCGTATCGGAAATCTCCTCGTCGCCGAGGCCGGCCAGACCGCGCAGATCCTCCTCGGCCTCCTGCTGGATGACGTCGACGATGTCGTCGATCATCAGCATGCCGACGAGACGGCCGGCGTCGTCCACGGCGGCGGCCGAGACGAGGTTGTAGCGCTCGAAGCTTCGGGCCACCTCCTCGCGGTCGTCGGTCGCCTTGAAGGTCTCCGGATCGTCGGTCATGATCGCGGAGATCTTGGTGTTGCGCTTGGTCCTGAGGATCTTGTCGAGCGGCACCGCGCCGATCAGCCGGAAGCCCGGATCGACCACGAAGATCTCATGGAAGGTCTCAGGCAGGTCCTCCGCGTCGCGCATGTAATCGATGGTCTGGCCGACGCTCCAGAACGGGGGAACGGCGATGAAATCCGTCTGCATCAGACGGCCGGCCGATTCCTCCGGATAGTCGAGAGACCGCTGCAGCTGGATCCGGTCGGGATAGGGAAGCTGCTCAAGGATCGCCGCCTGGTCCTCGGGCTGCAGGTCCTCCAGAATGTAGACGGCGTCATCCGAATCCAGCTCGCCAATGCCCTCGGCAAGCGTGTCGTTCGGCAGTTCGTCGAGAATGGCGAGGCGCACCGCCTCGTCGAGTTCGGTCAGCGCGGCGTAGTCGAATTCCTCGCCGAGCAGGCGCACAAAGGGTACGCGCCGGTCGGACTCGAGCGATTCGATCAGGTCGGCGACATCCGCCTCGTGCAGATCGCCGGCAAGGCCGATCAGCGCCGGGGCATCCTCCGTGTCGACGGCGGCGCGCGCCAGCGCGAGGAAGTCCTCGGAGACGCGCCCGTCATCGTCGCGCACCGGTGGCATTTCCAGAAGGGCATCGTTCGGTTCGACAGGCTCGGCTTCGGCCACGATCCCCTCCTTGGTGCTGTGTGTTTCAGGTCGCTTGCGCGGCGGGAAAGGTCGCAGCGGCAGACGGATCGCGACGCGCCGCGGCATCGAACCGAAGCGCACCGGAGCACGCGGACCCTGTCGTCGGTCCACGGCCCGCCCGAGTTCCGCATCTGCGGGGACCCGCCTCCCCACCCACATGCTCTAACGTCAAGCGGGCGATGCCTCAAACGGAATCTCGCCCGCCAGCGCGATTGCCCACCGGCGCTCGCCAAAGCGGAATATGTCTGCAAGTCATGGAAAAACAAGGGCCACGGGAGAACGTCGCCAAGAATGCCTCAGCGCATCCGCTCCTGACAGGCCCGCGCCACGATGAGCGCACAGCCCGTCGGCTGCGGCTTGCGGAAGTAGCGCTCCAGATTGCCGACGGCGGATCGATCCGGCTGCAGCCGGTCCACGAGCGCCAGAATATCCTCGTCGTTCACGTGATGCTGGTAGCCGTGCGAACCGAACATGTCGAAGGTGTTGAGCACCGTCTGCCGGTAGAGCCGCCGCTTGCGCTCCAGCCAACTCTCGCCGGCGACCCGGGGCAACCGGCCGCTGAGACAGAAACGCAGCTTGTTGAGCAGATAGCCGAGCCCCGGAACAAGGCGAAGCGCGGCGACCACCTTCGAATAGGCGAGAATCGCCCCGAAGGGCAGCCGCGACAGCACCGCACGCACCGGGCGGTAGACGAAATGGGTGCGAACGAAACCCATCAGCCCGCGTATCTGCGCCTTGTAGCAGTTGAAGACGAAGGCCCCGCCAGGCGCAACGATCTCGTAGAGCGCTTCGGCGGTCTTCTCGACGCTCGGCGTGTGCTGGATGACATTGTGGCAGATCACATAGTCGCGGATGGAGCGGCGGCGAAGCGGCGGCGCATCTATCGAGCACTGGATCGCATCGAAGTTCGGCCATTTCGTTACATCGATGTTGCGGGAGACGACATCGTCGACGCTGTGGGACAGGTCGAGCAGGATCACCCGCTCCGCGCCGCTCTCCAGCATCCACAACGACTGAGCGCCACTGCCGCCGCCGGCATCGACGATCACCTTGCCCGCGAAGGCCGACGTGTCGCCGAAGGTGTTGGCGACGGTGTGATCCAGCCAGTTCTGCTTGAAGGCGTCGAAATTGAAGTGATTCCACTGGTCGCCGAACGAGCGGACCGTCTCGTACATCTCCGGCGCGACGAAGCGGGGAATGCCGCGCACGATCGGATAGACGGCACCGTCAGCAGCGACAAGCTCGCCGCTTTCGATACGACCGTCCCGAAGGACCTGCTTGCGCAGGGACAGAGGTCCGCCATCGCGCGGGTCGGCAAGAAGATCGGCGAGGCCCGGCGTCATCTTCCCCCACAAGAAGCCAAAGGTCGTTCCTGCCGAAGAATAGCCTGCAGCCAGGCACAAAAAAACCCGGTCCGAAGACCGGGTTCTTTTTTGGTGCGGTCGAGAAGACTCGAACTTCCACGGGTTTTACCCCACAGCGACCTCAACGCTGCGCGTCTACCAATTCCGCCACGACCGCTTGTCAGTCTTGCGTCTGCCGGGACAGTGCCCCGCGACGCGCCATCCTCTAGCAAAAGGAATTTTCCGGCGCAAGCGAATTGCGCGAGGATATGCACAGGCACGAAGCATGAGGCTCAAAGAGGCCCGGTCTTGCGCGTCGCGCGCACCTCGGGGGGGCGCATCAGAACCTCGGTGATCGAAACGCCGATGCGTTCGCCATGCAGCACCACCTGGCCGCGGGCGATCGGAATGTTGTTGGCGAGGATCTGGACGTCATCTTCCTCGCGCGCGGTCAGCTCGATGACCGCGCCACGACCCATGCGCAACAGCTGATGGATCGGCATCTCGGCTTTCCCGAGCACCACGGAAATGTCGATGGAAATATCGTCGAAAATGCCCATGTACCCGCCCGGGACCGATGAGGAATGGCAATCCGCCAGCATTCATCCTATACGGCCTTTGCCGCCTGCCGACCTTGGCCGGCGTCTGGTTAACAAACCCCTAACGGACTTGCAAAATGACAGAGCGCGCGGACCTCGCCCGGATCTTTCTCCCCCCGTCGGACGCGCCGGCGGTGGAGTGGGCGGTGAGCGCCCGGCCGGTCGCCTATGACGTCGCCGTCGCCGAAATGGAGCGCCGTGTCGCCGGCATCGCCGAGGGGACGTTGCCCGAGCGCGTCTGGCTGCTGGAGCACCCTGCGCTCTACACCGCCGGCACCAGCGCCAACCCGTCCGACCTACTCGCCCCCGACCGCTTTCCGGTCCATGCCACGGGGCGCGGCGGCCAGTACACCTATCATGGCCCCGGCCAGCGCGTCGTCTATGTGATGCTCGACCTGAAGCGCAGAACCCCGGATGTGCGCGCCTTCGTCGCGACCCTGGAAGACTGGCTGATCGGCGCGCTGTGGGAGCACCACATCCGCGGCGAACGGCGCGAGGACCGCGTCGGCGTCTGGGTGCGCCGGCCCGACAAGGGCGAAGACCGCGAGGACAAGATTGCCGCGATCGGCATCCGCATGCGCAAATGGGTAAGCTTTCACGGCATTTCTCTCAACGTCGATCCCGACCTCGACCACTTCTCGGGTATTGTGCCCTGCGGCGTCACCCGTCATGGCGTCACGAGCCTCGTCGATCTCGGCCTGCCGGTAACGCTGGAGGACGTCGACATCGTGCTGCGCCGAACCTTTGAAGAGCGATTCGGGCCGACCGAGACCGCGACCGCCCCGTAACGGATGTTTTTCGCTGGCGGCGGACCGACGCCGCGTTGTTTCATGGACATGACCTGGCCGGAGGGCAGACCGATTTATTCCCGCGCACGTCTTTTCCCCTTGCTGCTGGCGACATTTCTCGCCCTCCCCCCCGTCCTTGCCACCACGACCTCCCGAACGGATGCGGCAGAAGCCGAGAGTGCCTGGAGCTATGATGTCGTCTCTGGCATTCCCCGCTTTTCCACCCACACCAACGACGGGGCGAGTTTCACGATCTGGTGCCAGAAGGCGCGCAAGGGCATGCACCCTGTTGTCGACGTCCGCATCGACAACCGTCCGCCACCGGCGGGTAAGTTGCTGAAACTCATCATCAGCGGCTCGATCATCCAGATGCGCGCCGACCGATACGGACTGGTGCGCGCCGACTGCAGGTACTGTGGCGACCAGTTCACCTGGCTCTGGCACATGCTGCGCCGCAGCTCGGGCGTGCAGGTCCTGTTCGACGACGAGCGTTTCGCCAATTTCAGCCTGCGCGGCGTCTCGCAGGTGCTCGGCGCGCGCATATGCGGCGCGGACGCCCACGTCGCCCGCTCGCACTGATCCCCTCTCGGCGCCGCCCCCTGCGGCGCTGGCTCGCCCGTGCCGGCTCTGCTATGGCTGGCGCATGTTGCGGCCCGGCCCTGTCCGAGGCCGCGCCCGGCGCCGCGCCTTCGCGGCCCGCCCGTCTCGCGCAGGTTCCCCATGGACACCATTCATCTCGAAGACCTCGCCTATTTCGCCTTTCACGGGCTGCACGACGAGGAGGCGCGGCTTGGCCAGCGGTTCATCGTCGATCTGACCTGCTGGGTCGACCTTGGGCCGGCCTCGCGCACCGACAAATACGCCGACACCGTGTGCTATGCGACACTGACGCGGGCCATCGAGAACGTCGTCACCACCGCCCGCTTCAACCTGATCGAGCGGCTCGCGGGCGCCATCGCCGAGGCGGTGTTCGCAACCGACGAGCGCATCGAGCGCCTGCGCGTGCGCGTGCACAAGCCCGGTGCGCCGCTGCCTATCGCCAGCGGCCGCGTCAGCGTCGAGATCACCCGGTCCCGGAACTCGGACGCGCCGGACGCATAGGCGCCGAAGCGACAGGCGCCGGCGGCACCGCCCTCGGCGTGAACGCGGCAGCGGCCTCGCCCAGGGTCCTGGACGCGACCTCCTCGTCACTGCCATCGGCGAACATCGCCTCGACGTCCTCAAGCAGCATCGGCACCAGCGTCGGATCCGCGTCGAGCTTGCCGCGCTCCTCCTCAAGGATGGCGCGAAACACGTTCCGCCGTGCCACGCGCAACTGTGCCGGCGACACGGAAACTTCCGCCGAGGCCGCGCGCACGGCGATGGCGATCAGCCGGTCCGCCGCCGTCAGCCGCCCCCAAAGATAGTCGTGCTCGCGCCAGCGTCGGTTGAAGAACGCTCCAAAGGCGTTGAGGCTGCGCCCCTTCAGCGTGACGCCGCCCGGGCGCAGCGAATTGGCATCGGTCGGGCTGATCCGGTCGACGCGGATCTCGTTGTGTTCAGCCGTCGCCGAGCGCCGCAACACCGGCAGCGTCACCAGGTCGTAGAAGGCAAAGCCCAGATAGGCCGTGTTGAGCGACCGGCGAAGACGCGGCGGGAGATAGTTGAGCGCCATCACCGAGAAGATGTCGTCGCTGAGCTTGTCGAGATCCGCCAGTCCCATGCGCGCGCCGAGCAGCGCGATCAGTTCCTCGACGCGCGTATCGGTATCCGCGATGGGGGCCGACAGCAGCCGCAACGCGCAGTTGCGCGTCGCCTCGCCGTAGAAGTCGACCGACCAGCGCTGTGTCAGGTGCTCGACCTGCTCGTAGAGCGTGCTCTTGAGCTCGTCCATCTCCACCGGATCGACCTGCGCTTCTGGGTCCGTTTCGCGGTAGAGGAGATTGAGCCGACGGATCACGAAACGCAGCCGGCGCACGCGGTAGTCGACATCAAGGGCGCGCAGCAGCCTCAGGATCGGCTCCGGCGTGCCCGAGCCCGCCTCGCCGATCATCGCCCCGGCCGAAATGCCCGCATCGACACGCTGGCGGGCAATCCACGCCTCCAGCAGCCTGGCGATGCGCCGCTCGGCCTCCGACCGTCTCTGCTCCACCGAACGGCCGGTTCCCGGAACCACCAGCCCGGCCAGCAGCGTTGCCGTGCGTGTCGCGATGCCGGCGAGCTTGAGCCGCTGGTAGCCGTGATAGGCGTAGCCGGCGAAGACGTGAGCCCGCTCGTTGACCATCGCGCGGCTGCGACTGAGCTCCTTCACCGTCATCGGCCGCTCGCCGTCGCCGCGCAGGATCGAGCGCACCTCCTGCTCCACGACCGGCTCGGCGGCGGCGATCACCTCGGCCACCTGCGCCACCTCCCGGTTGTAGTCGGCCACCTGCTCCAGCGCGTCGCCAATCGGCTCATTGCGCGGAATATGCGCGAGCGAGGCCAGGATGACGCGGAAGAACCCGGGGCTGCGTGGCCCCTCGGACAACGGACCGTTGCCCTCCTCCTCCGCATGGCTGTCATTACCCGCCAGCGGATCGACATAGACGATACGGCGCACGACCTCACGCGACGCCGGACGCCCGGAGATCGCCTCCAGCACCGGCTGGAACGGCTTGTTCATGACGACGCTGCCGTCGATCAGGATACGCCCCTCCGCATCGCCCTCGGGAAAGGCGGCGGCGAGAAAGGCCTCGCGATTCGGCCAGGTCTCGCCGCGCTCGGCCAGTACCTTGTCCATCTCGCCGACGGTCATCGGCGGGAACGCGCCGGGAAACGACGATGTGGCGCGCGCGGAGAACACAAGATCCGGCACCGACGCATCGGTGAAGGCACTCTCGATCTCCCCAGTGCCCCGGCAGCGCGCGCCATAGTGCAGGATGCGCCGATGCTCGGTCTCCTCGACCTCGACGCCATCGTCGATGGGAAAGCGCCGACGCGCGCCGTGGTAATCGGTGGTGGTGACGAAAAGGTCGAGCGACTGGCCGCGCGGGATGAGCGTCTCCGGCTCGTGGCGGCCCGACGGCCGCGCCATCGACTGGGCGGCATCCAGCATCCAGCCGACATAGCGCTCTCCGGAAAAGGGCGGCGTGAACCAGCGCGCCTGCATGAACTGGCGCAGCTTCGCGCGCGTCTCAGCATCGGTCACTTCCGACTTCAGCGCCCGCGACACGAGACGGTCCAGAACGGGAGCGATGGAGCCCTTGAGATAGCGCGTCAGCCCGACCGGATCGCCGGCAAGGCGGGTGACGTCGGCGTTTTCCAGCCACAGGTCGCGGTGCTGCTCGAGCGACAGGTTATGGGCCAGCGCCCGGCCGAGCATGATGCCGTTGACGCCGCCAGCCGAGGCCCCGGAGATCACATCGACGACGACACGAAGATCCGCCTTCGGACGGAAGAGCGCCAGCAGCTCCGCATAGGCGGCAACGCTCGGCTCATCCGCCTGCGGGGCTTCGCCAGGAACCGAGGCGGCAAGATCCGCCGCACCGGCATTGCCCCCCTCGCCGACCGCCCCGCCATGCCCGGCGGCAAGCGGATCCGCATGGGCGAGCGGATCGATCCGCGTCGCGCGGCGGCGCCCACCGGGCTGCCTGTCCTTGCCGTTCCCGCGATGTGCCTCCAGGCGACGCGAGGCGCGCACCAGGGAGAGGAACTCGCGGGTGATGCCGTGCATGTAGACGGCGAGCGAAACACCGCCGTAGAGCACCAGCGCCAGACGCAATTCGATCTGTTTCATGGACGTTGACACGCCCTTCGCGTTTCCACCCGACTGTCGACGCGTACCCTTGTGGCACCGTCGCCTGTTGCGCCATCGTCCGCCTATTCGCGGCGCAGCGCAATGGCACAACCGCCTCCCCTACCCCTGTCCGCGCTCCTTGCGCAGGCGCGCCCAATAGTCGAGCCGCTTGCGGATCTCGCGCTCGAAGCCCCGCTCCGGCGGATCATAGAAGCGCTGGCGCCCTATCGTCTCGGGGAAATAATCCTGTCCCGAGAAGGCGTCCGGCTGGTCGTGGTCATAGGCATAGCCGTCGCCATAGCCTTCCGACTTCATCAGCTTGGTGGGGGCATTGAGAATGTGCTTGGGCGGCGGCAGGGAGCCGCTTTCCTTGGCCTTGCGCAAGGCGCTCTTGTAGGCGGTGTAGACGCCGTTCGACTTGGGTGCGGTGGCGAGATAGACGACCGACTGTGCGAGCGCCAGCTCGCCCTCGGGCGAGCCAAGCATCTGGTAGGCGTCGCGCGCCGCATTGGCCTGCACCAGCGCCTGCGGGTCGGCGAGCCCGATGTCCTCCACCGCCATGCGGATCAGCCGGCGGGCGAGGAACAGCGGGTCCTCGCCGCCGTCGAGCATGCGACAGAACCAGTAGAGCGCGGCATCCGGGTCGGAGCCGCGCACCGACTTGTGCAGCGCCGAGATGAGATTGTAGTGGCCGTCGCGCGACTTGTCGTAGACCGGCGCGCGCCTTTGCACGAGTTCCTGCAGCCGTTCGGCGTCGAAGGTCTCGCCCTCTCGCGCCGCCCGCCAGACGTCCTCGGCAAGCGTCAGCGCCGCCCGCCCATCGCCATCGGCCATGCGCAGCAGCGCCGCGCGCGCGCCTTCGTCGAGCGGCAGCGGCCTGCCCTCCTCCTCCTCGGCGCGCGCCAGCAGCTTGTCGAGCGCATCGCCGTCGAGAGTGCGGAAGGTAAGCACATGCGCCCGCGACAACAGCGCCGCGTTGAGCTCGAAACTCGGGTTCTCGGTTGTCGCCCCGACGAGCGTCACCGTTCCATCCTCCATGACCGGCAGGAAGCTGTCCTGCTGGGCGCGGTTGAAGCGGTGGATCTCGTCGACGAAGAGCAGCGTGTTGCGCCCTGTCATCCGTGCGGCGCGCGCGCCCTCGAACACCTTCTTGAGATCGGCGACCCCGGTGAAAATGGCCGAGACCTGCTCGAAACGCAGGTCGGTCGCATCCGCCAGCAGCCGGGCGACCGTTGTCTTGCCCGTTCCCGGCGGTCCCCAGAAGATGAGAGACCCGAGCGAGCGGGTGGCAAGCATGCGCGTCAGCACGCCCTCCTCGCCGATCAGATGTTCCTGACCTACCACATCCTCCAGCCGCGCCGGCCGCATCCGGTCGGCCAGCGGACGGCGCGCGTCAGCGCCAAGCCCGGCAGCGTGAAAAAGATCGCTCATGGAAGTCGCCAGCCTGCCCGCACGGCCCTCTAGCCCCTCAGCGCGATGCGCAGAACCCGGTCGCCGCGCTTGATCTCGAGACGCCAGATGCCCGGATCGCTGTCGGCGATGCGCACCAGCTCCCGCGTGTCCGCGACCGACGCACCATTGATCGACAGGACGATGTCGCCGCGCTGCAGGCCGACCCGCGCCGCCGGGGAGCGATTTTCGAGCGCGCCGATGACCACGCCGGTCTCGAAGCTGTCGAGCCGCAGTTCCTCGGCGACCGCCGGCGACAGGTTCATCACCGTCGCGCCGACGAAGGGAGAATAGCCCCGGATCTTGCGCGGATCGCGCGGCACGGTTTCCGGCGCAGGTTCCAGCGCGACCGTCAGCGTCTTCTCGCCATCGGCCCGAAGCACGGTGAAGTCGGTGCTCGAGCCGACGTTGCGGTTGGAGAACCGGTAGCCGAAGCTGTCGGGATCGCTCACTTCCGCGCCGCCGACGCGCACGATCAGGTCGCCGACCTTCAGTCCGGCGCGCGCGGCCGGCGACTTCTCCGCGACCTGGGTCACCAGCACGCCGCTCGGCCGCTCGAGCCCGAGCGCCTCGGCGATCTCGGCGCTCACCATCTGCAGGCTCGCACCGAGCCAGGGCCGGTGCAGCTTGCCGTCGCCCTTGGCCGCGCTGGCGACGAAACGCGCCATGTTCGAGGGAATGGCGAAGCCGATGCCATTGGACCCGCCCGAGCGGGAGAAGATGGCGGTGTTGATGCCAACGAGCCGGCCCTGCATGTCAACGAGCGCTCCGCCCGAGTTGCCCGGATTGATGGCCGCGTCCGTCTGGATGAAGAACTGGTAGTCGGTGACGCCGACGCGGGTGCGCGCCAGCGCCGAGACGATGCCCTGGGTCACGGTCTGGCCGACGCCGAAGGGATTGCCGATGGCAAGCACGATGTCGCCGACCTGAAGCTCGTCGGAATCGGCAAAAGGTAGGAACGGCAGGTCGCCGTCGAGCCCCTTCACCTTGAGAATGGCAAGGTCCGTGCGCTCGTCCTTGAGCACGATGTCGGCGTCATACTCGCGCCGGTCGGCCAGCGCCACACGCACCTCGTCCGCGTCGGCGATGACATGATGGTTGGTCAGGATGATGCCGTCGGCGGAGACGATCACGCCCGAGCCAAGCGAGGATTCGACCCGCTGTCGCTGGGGACCGAGCCCCTGGTCGGGACCACCGAAGAAGCGGCGAAAGAACGGGTCGTCGAAGAACGGCGACCGTGGCCGGCTCTGCACCGTGCGGCTGGCGTAGACGTTGACGACGGCCGGCGTCGCCTCCTTCACCACCGGGGCGAAGGACATGGACAGCTCCGCCGCCGTCTGCGGCACCTTGCGCCCGTTGCCGGCGCCGTCGGCGGCGAAGGCGAAGCCCGCCGGCAGGAGACTTGCGACCAAAAGGACCGCGAGCGCGCGTTTTCCGGCCCGAACCAGACGTGACCCATCCATCCCGGCAATCTCCTCGCTGGCAGGTCCCGGTCCTGCCGGGACGCTCCGATTTCCATGAACCCGCCCGCTTCACCTCAAGGCGCCCGCTCAGCAAAGGGCGGACGCGTGCGGGAAACGGCGGAAAGGATCGAACCCGCCATACATGCCAGATTGGGGCGAAACGTGGCAATGGGACAGACGGATCGATTTGCCGCATCCCCGCCGAGCACGGACCTCGCCCACAACGAAAAAAGGCCGCCGGATTTCCGGCGGCCTTCGGTTTTCGGTTCAGCCTTTCGCTCAGGCGGAGCGGACCTGACCGAGGAAGTTCTTCACTTCCTTGTCGAGATGCTCGGCCTGGGTCGCCAGTTCGGTCACCGACGTGGAAACCGCGTTGGCGGCGTCCGTCGTCTGCTCGGAAATGCTGCGCACCTCCGAAATGTCGTTGGAGACCTTGGACGTGCCACCGGCAGCGCGCTGGGTGTTCTCGGCGATGCTCTGCGTGGCGAAGCTCTGCTCCGTCACTGCCGCCGACACATCCGTCACCGACTGGCTGATCTCGCCGATCGTGTGCTGAATCTCGCCGATGGCCGTCACCGCATCCTCGGTTGCATGGCGGATGGCATCGATCTGCTGCTGGATCTCGCCGGTCGCCTTGCCGGTCTGTGAGGCAAGCTCCTTGACCTCGGCGGCGACGACCGCAAAGCCCTTGCCCGCCTCACCCGCACGCGCCGCCTCGATGGTGGCGTTGAGCGCGAGAAGGTTGGTCTGGTCGGCAATGTCGCTGATGAGCGTCACCACCTCGCCGATGCGGTTGGCCGCCTCGGCGAGCGAGCGCACCGTTCCGTTGGTCGACTGCGCCCGTGCCGTCGCCGTCTGGGCGATGACCGACGACCGCTCGATCAGCGAGGAGATCTCCTGGATCGAGCTCGAGAGCTGGTCGGACGCCGTGGCGATCGACTGCACCTCGTTCATCGCATCCATCGACATCTGCGCCGCGCGGTCCGAGGTGTCGCCCGAGACTTCCGTCATCTCGCGCATCGTGTCGGCCGACACGCGCAGGCTGTCCACCGAGCGGGCGACATGATCGACCACCTGGCCGACGGTCGCCTCGAAGTCGGAGGCGAGGTCGGAGAGCATCTGCTGGCGCTGCTCGGCCTGCGAACGGGCAAGCTGGGCTTCATGCGCCGCCCGCCGCTCCTGTTCCTCGACCGCGTTCTGGCGGATCAGCACGACGGCGCGGCCGATATCGCCGATCTCGTCGCCACGACGCGCGGCGGCAATATCGGTCGAGGTATCGCCACCGGCGATGGATTCAAGCGCCCGCACCAGTGCATGGAGCGGCTTGGTGATGGAGCGCGAGAACAGCAGCGCCACGACAATGGCGAGACCGACCGTCACGAGCGTCAGGATCACCATCGAGTTGCGCATCTCGGTAACGGCGGACAGCGTTTCCGCCACCGACCGCTCGGCGACGACGGCAAGGCGAACGTTGCCCACCTCCATCGGCACCGCGACCGTCATCCGGTCGACGCCATCGACATTGGCAACAACCCCCTCGCCGTCCGAGCCGGCAAGTGCTGCATTGACGACCGGGTTGTCGGCGACCTCGACCAGCGCGGTGGCCTCGCTCGAACGCGGCTTGTTGGTGACAAGATGATTGCTCGCGTCGACCACATAGACCTGGCCGGTCTCGCCAAGATCCTCAAGCCCGTTGGTGATCCGCTCGAAATACTCCGAGCCGATGCGCACAACGACGACGCCAGCGAGCTGCTGGCCATTGAACTTGGTCAGATAGGCGGGCTGCGCAATGAACATCGACGGCGCGCCGCCGGCCGGGGCGTAGAACGAAAAGTCCGAGACGAACTGCTCGCCCGGCTTGCCGGCCATGGCCTTGTTGAACACGTCGGCAAGCGCGGTGTCCTTCAGTTCGTCATCGGAGACGAGGTGAAGGAAATCGCCGGATTTGGTGACGCTGTAAAGCACCCGGCCGTCCGCGCTGATGGCGTAGATATCTGCATAGCCATTGTTCTTCCACGCGGAGTAGAAGCCGGCATGAAGCTCCGAGTGGCGCCAGGCGTAGAGCGTCTTGTTGTTCTTGCCGCTCAGCTCGGCACGGCCGGCGGCGTCGAGGCCATCCGGCTGGAAATAGGCGAGAAGCGTCTCGCGCTCCTGATCGATGCTGGACATGGCCGCATCGAGATCTCCGAACGCCATCGCCGCGCCCGCGCCGGAAACGGTGGTCGACAGATCGCCGCGCAGCATGCCGAGCTTGGAGTCAGCAAGCCCTTCACGCGCCTTCGCGATCATCGTCAACTCGCCGATGGCGGAATTGGTAAGGCCCTCACGGGCATTGAGATAGCCACCGATGCCCACAGCAACACAAGCTGCGAAGGTCAGTCCGACCATCAACACCGGCACGACGACCGACAACTTCAGGAAACGATTCCCCGTCCGAGCCTGCGGCTCGCCACCCTGCGACATATCACCCCTCCGAACGCGTGGGACCCTATCGCTAAAGTGGTACTCATGAGGGCGTTAAAATTTGGATAATCGATATCTTCAAAAATGCGAGTTAAATCAAGTTCTTAATGAAAAATGCCAAAACGGGCGGGGCAACCCAGGGTGCCCCGCCCGCCTCGAAATGTGCAGTTACGCAGCGTCTTCAGACACCTGCGCGGCTTCATTGCGCGCACGGTCGACGGCACCCTTGGCATCGACATCGCGATCGACAAACTCGATCACGGCGAGCGGGGCGTTGTCGCCATGGCGGAAGCCGGCCTTGAGGACGCGCGTGTAGCCGCCATTGCGGCCCTTGTAACGCTCGGCCAGTGTGTCGAACAGCTTGCGCACCAGGGCGACGTCGCGGATCTGCGCGATCGCCTGACGGCGGGCGTGCAGGTCGCCACGCTTGCCGAGGGTGACAAGCTTCTCGACGATCGGACGCAGTTCCTTCGCCTTGGGAAGGGTGGTCACGATCTGCTCATGCTCGATCAGGGACGCCGACATGTTGGCGAACATCGCCTTGCGGTGGCTGGACGTCCGGTTGAGCTTGCGGCCGCGATTGCCGTGGCGCATGGCTCTCTCCTTTTTCGATGGGGGCGGTCAGGCCGCCTCTTGAACCCGGGGTGATCGCGCTTACGCGATCAATACTGATGATCTTCGTAACGCTTAGCGAGTTCGTCGATGTTCTCCGGCGGCCAGTTGGCCACCTCCATGCCAAGATGGAGACCCATCTGGGCAAGAACTTCCTTGATCTCGTTGAGCGACTTGCGGCCGAAATTCGGCGTCCGCAGCATCTCCGCCTCGGTCTTCTGAATGAGATCGCCAATATACACGATATTGTCGTTCTTCAGACAGTTGGCCGAACGCACCGAAAGCTCGAGCTCGTCCACCTTCTTCAGAAGCGCCGGGTTGAACGCGAGCTCGGGGACGGTGTCCTCCTTCACTTCGCGACGCGGCTCCTCGAAATTGACGAAGATGGAAAGCTGGTCCTGAAGGATGCGTGCCGCGAAAGCGACCGAATCCTCGGGAGAGACCGATCCGTCGGTCTCGACCGTCAGCGTCAGCTTGTCATAGTCGAGAACCTGGCCCTCACGGGTGTTCTCGACCTTGTAGGACACCTTCTTGACCGGCGAGTAGAGGCTGTCGACCGGGATCAGCCCGATGGGGGCGTCTTCCGGACGGTTGCGCTCTGCCGGCACGTAGCCCTTGCCGGTGTCGACGGTGAATTCCATGCGGATCTCGGCGCCCTCGTCGAGGGTGCAGAGCGCGAGATCGGGGTTCAGAACCTCGATGTCACCAACCGTCTGGATGTCGCCCGCCGTCACCACGCCCGGTCCCTGCTTGCGCACAACCATGCGCTTGGGACCCTCGCCCTGCATGCGCAGCGCGATTTCCTTGATGTTCAGGATGATGTCGGTGACATCCTCGCGAACGCCCGGGATGGACGAGAACTCGTGCAGCACGCCGTCGATCTGCACCGCCGTCACGGCTGCGCCCTGGAGCGAAGACATGAGGATGCGGCGCAGCGCGTTGCCGAGCGTCAGGCCGAAGCCACGCTCCAGCGGCTCGGCGACAACCGAACCAAGGAGACGCGGATCGTAGCCCGGCTTCACGTCAAGCTTGTTCGGCTTGATCAATTCCTGCCAGTTCTTGTGAATGCTCAAATCTCTTCCTCCGGCTGTCCCGCCGGGACGCGAGGCGCCCGGCCATGCTGTGCCATGGGAATAAAAGGTGTGCGACTGGTCGTCAGACGCGGCGGCGCTTGCGCGGACGGCAACCGTTGTGCGGGATCGGCGTCACATCGCGGATCGACGTCACCATGAAGCCGGCCGCCTGCAGCGCGCGAAGCGCCGACTCACGACCCGAACCAGGACCGCGAACCTCGACCTCGAGGGTGCGCATGCCGTGCTCGGCGGCCTTGCGGGCCGCGTCCTCGGCCGCGACCTGAGCCGCATACGGGGTCGACTTGCGCGAACCCTTGAACCCCATCGCGCCAGCGGACGACCAGGAGATCGCGTTGCCCTGGGCATCGGTGATGGTGATCACGGTGTTGTTGAAAGTGGAGTTCACATGCGCGACGCCGGAGGAAATGTTCTTCCGTTCGCGACGACGGACGCGCGTGGTGTCTTTTGCCATTTTTGTATCCCTTGCTCGATCTCTTCACCGCCGTATGTCGGCGGCTCCACCGGGCGATTTCCGATGAATTACTTCTTCTTGCCGGCAATCGCCTTCGCCGGACCCTTGCGGGTGCGGGCGTTCGTATGGGTGCGCTGGCCGCGCACCGGAAGGCCGCGACGGTGACGCAGGCCACGGTAGCAGCCAAGGTCCATGAGACGCTTGATGTTCATCGCGACCTCGCGACGGAGGTCGCCTTCGACGATGTAGTCGCGGTCGATGGTCTCGCGAATCGCGAGAACTTCGGCATCGCTGAGCTCGTTGACACGACGCTCGGGAGCGATGTTCACCTTCTCGGTGATCTCCTGCGCGAACTTCGCGCCGATGCCATGGATGTACTGAAGCGCGATGACGACGCGCTTGTTCGTCGGAATGTTAACGCCTGCGATACGGGCCAATGCCGTCTCCATGTTGGGCGCGCCCGAATTGGGCTGCGCCGGGTTGCCCCCGCGTCCGGTGGAGCCCGGCCCCTGCGGGGAAACTCAGTTGCACAAAAAGCATCCGTGCCGCGCGGTTGCCGCGCGGCGCGAATGCGGGTCTTGTGGCAGGGGGCGAGCCTTAGCTTGCCGTTGCCACCGCGTCAAGCGCGGAATCGATCTGCGCAGAGACCTCGTCAATCGACTTCATGCCATCGATCGACCGAAGCTGGTTGCGGCTGCGATAATAGGGAGCGACCACGGCGGTGTCCCGGTTGTAGGCGGCAAGACGCTGCTTGAACACCTCGGGATCATCGTCCTTGCGCACCGGCTGGCCGGCGGCCCTGGCGTCGGCCGCGCGCTTCATGATGCGCTCGACAAGCCGGGTCTGGTCGACCTCGAGCTCAAGCACCGTATCGAGCTTGAGCCCCTTGCCCTCAAGCATCCGGTCGAGCGCCTCGGCCTGTGCGACCGTGCGGGGAAACCCGTCGAGGATGAAGCCGTTCTGGGCATCCGCCTCCTCGATCCTGTCAGCGACGATACCGATGACGATATCGTCGGAAACAAGACCACCCGCATCCATCACCGACTTGGCCTTCAGACCCACCGGCGTCTCCGCCGCCACAGCGGCCCTCAGCATGTCACCGGTCGACAGCTGCGGAATGCCATGCTTCTCGACCAGGCGCGCTGCCTGCGTGCCCTTGCCCGCCCCCGGCGGGCCGAGAAAAATCAGTCTCATCTGCGCTTCCCCCTGAGCTTCGCCTTCTTCACCAGTCCCTCATACTGATGAGCGAGCAGATGTCCCTGGATCTGAGAAACCGTATCCATGGTCACACTCACGACGATCAGGAGAGACGTACCACCGAAGTAGAACGGAACGCCCGTCGCGGAAATGAGGAATTCGGGTAACAGGCAGACCAGGACGATGTAGATGGCGCCGACAGCAGTGATGCGCGTCAGCACGTAGTCGATGTACTGGGCGGTCCTCTCCCCCGGACGAATGCCCGGAATGAAGCCGCCATGCTTCTTCAGATTGTCGGCCGTGTCCGTCGGATTGAACACGATCGCCGTGTAGAAGAAACAGAAGAAGATGATCAGGACGGCATAGAGCACCATGTAGAGCGGCTGGCCGTGGCCAAGCAGCGCCGTGATCGTCGTCAGCACGCCGGAATCGCCGCCCGTCGCGCCAAGCCCTGCCAGCGTCGCCGGAACAACGAGAAGCGAGGAGGCGAAGATCGGCGGGATAACGCCGGCGGTGTTGAGCTTGAGCGGCAGGAACGAGGTGTTGCCCTCGAACATGCGGTTGCCCATCTGCCGCTTCGGATACTGGATCAGAAGACGTCGCTGCGCCCGCTCCATGAACACGATCACCGCGATCACGACGACGGAGAGAATCAGCAGCAGCAGGATGATCGGCGTCGCAAGCGCGCCCTGGCGGCCGAGCTCAAGCGTCGAGGCAAGTGCCGCGGGAAGACCGGCGACGATGCCCGCGAAGATGATCAGCGAGATGCCGTTGCCGATGCCGCGCGACGTGATCTGTTCGCCGAGCCACATCAGGAACATCGTACCGCCAACCAGCGTCACCACGGTGCTGGCACGGAAGAACCAGCCCGGATCGAGAACCACATTCGTCGACGATTCAAGGCCGACGGCGATGCCGTAGGCCTGCACGGTCGCAAGCAGCACCGTGCCGTAGCGCGTGTACTGATTGATGACCTTGCGGCCCTGCTCGCCCTCCTTCTTCAGCGCCTCGAGCGACGGTACGACCGACGTCAGCAGCTGAATGATGATGGAGGCCGAGATGTAGGGCATGATGCCGAGGGCCAGGATCGCCATGCGCGCCACGGCACCGCCGGTGAACATGTTGAACAGGCCGACGATGCCCTGCTGCGCCTGACCAAAGGCCTGCGCAAAGGCATCCGGATTGATCCCCGGCAGCGGCACGTAAGTGCCGAACCGATACACAAGAAGCGCACCCAGTGTGAACCAGATACGCTTCTTCAATTCCTCGGCTTTGGCGAAAGCTGAAAAATTCAGATTAGCCGCTAGCTGTTCGGCAGCAGATGCCATTCCAGGCTCCGGTCAGGTGAGTGCACTCGAGAAAGGAAAAATGGGGGAAACCCAGGCTTATTCAGCCTGGGCTCCGATAATTGCGACCTTGCCGCCAGCCTTCTCGACAGCCTCGATGGCCGCCTTGGAGGCGCCGGCGATCTCGAAGGAGACCACGGTCTTCAGCTCGCCGTCGGACAGGAGGCGAACGCCATCCTTGACGCGACGGATGACGCCGGCGGCCTTGAGAGCCTCCGCAGTCACGGTCTCGCTGGCGTTGAGCTTGCCGGCGTCGATCGCCGTCTGCACGCGACCAAGCGAAACGGCCGTGAACGACTTCGCGAAGATGTTCACGAAACCGCGCTTCGGCAGGCGACGGTGGAGCGGCATCTGGCCGCCCTCGAAGCCCTTGATCGCAACGCCCGAGCGGGACTTCTGACCCTTGACGCCACGGCCGCCGGTCTTGCCCTTGCCCGAACCGATGCCGCGACCAACGCGCATGCGATCTTTCGTGGCGCCGGGGTTGTCCCGGAGTTCATTGAGTTTCATCGTCTGTCTCCCCGCACTCTCACGCGTCTTCGACGACGCGAACGAGGTGCTGAACCTTCCGGATCATGCCACGCACTTCCGGAGTATCCTTCAGCGTCGAGCGGCGGTGCATCTTGTTCAGACCAAGACCGATCAGCGTTGCCCGCTGGTCCTTCGGGCGCCGGATCGGGCTGCCCACCTGCTCGACCGTAACGGTCTTATCGTTCGCCATGGAACCAAGCCTTTCTCAAGCTGGTGTCTGCGGAAGCCGGGTTCAACCCTCGGCCGCCACAACGCTGTCGTCGATGTCGCGGCGACGCGACTGGATCTGCGACACCTTGAGGCCACGACGGGCCGCGACGGAGCGCGGGCTATCTTCGTGCTTCAGCGCCTCGAAGGTGGCGCGCACCATGTTGTAGGGGTTCGCCGAGCCGAGCGACTTGGCAACCACGTCCTGAACGCCGAGCGTCTCGAACACCGCACGCATCGGGCCACCGGCGATGATGCCGGTACCAGCCGGAGCCGCGCGAAGCACGACCTTGCCGGCGCCGTGGCGACCGTTGACGTCGTGGTGCAGCGTCCGACCCTCGCGCAGAGGCACGCGGATCATGGAACGCTTCGCGGCCTCGGTGGCCTTGCGGATCGCTTCCGGCACCTCACGCGCCTTGCCGTGACCAAAGCCAACGCGGCCCTTCTGGTCACCGACAACGACGAGTGCGGCAAAGCCGAAACGACGACCGCCCTTCACCACTTTGGCGACGCGGTTGATATGAACGAGCTTGTCGACGAACTCGCTGTCACGCTCGTTACGATCGCCGCCGCGCTCCCGATTATCCTGTCTCGCCATGATATTCGCTTTCGTTTGTCTGTGAGCGTCTTATACGACGATCAGAATTCAAGTCCGCCCTCACGCGCTGCGTCGGCAAGAGCCTTGACGCGGCCGTGAAACAGATAGCCACCGCGGTCGAACACCACCTGGGTGACGCCAGCAGCCTTGGCGCGCTCGGCCAGAACCTTGCCCACAGCCGCGGCGGCGGCGATGTTCGCGCCGGACGTGATGTCGACGCGCAGGTCCTTGTCGAGAGACGATGCCGAGGCCAGCGTGTGGCCCTTCGCGTCGTCGATGATCTGAGCATAGATCTGCTTGGACGAACGGTGCACCGAAAGCCGCGGGCGGCCGTTCAGAACCTTTTTGATCGAACGGCGGACGCGGTCGCGGCGGCGCTCGAAGAGTGTGTGTGTCTTCGCCATGATCCGGTCCGTTACTTCTTCTTGCCTTCCTTGCGAACGATGAACTCGCCCGCATAGCGAACACCCTTGCCCTTGTAGGGCTCAGGCGGACGGAACTCGCGAATCTCGGCAGCCACCTGACCGACGCGCTGCTTGTCGATGCCGGAGATCACGATCTCGGTCGGCTTCGGGCAGGCCACCTCGATGCCATCGGGCATCGGGTAGACGACGTCGTGGGAGAACCCGAGAGCGAGCTGCAGGTTCTTGCCCTGCACCTGGGCGCGGTAACCGACACCCGTGATTTCGAGACGCTTCTCGAAACCCTTGCTCACACCCGTAACGAGATTTTCGATCATGGTGCGGGACATGCCCCACATCGCACGCGCGGGCTTGCTGTCCACGCGCGGATTCACCTTGATGCCATCATCCGTCATTTCGGCCAGAACCAGGCTGTTGAGAGCGAAGGAGAGCTGCCCCTTCGGTCCCTTGACCTCAATGCTCTGACCGTTGATCGTTGCCGTTACCCCGCTAGGCACGGGGACTGGCTTCTTGCCAATACGAGACATATGACCAACCTGTCCAATCTACTTCGTACGAAGTGACTGCCGCATCAGAAGATGCGGCAGAGAACCTCGCCACCGACATTCTGCTCCCGAGCATCATGATCCGCCATCACGCCACGCGGCGTGGAGAGGATCGAGACACCGAGGCCGTTTGCGACGCGCGGGATGTTCCTCACCGAGGAGTACACCCGCCGACCCGGCTTAGAAACCCGTTCGATCGAACGGATCACCGGCTCGCCGTCGAAATACTTGAGCTCGATCTCGAGCTCGGACTTGCCGCCCTCATATTCCACGGTCGTGTAACCGCGGATATACCCTTCCGCGGCCAGTACGTCGAGCACATGTTCGCGCAGCTTGGAAGCCGGCGAGTTCACCTTGCTCTTGCGACGCATCTGGGCATTGCGGATACGGGTCAGCATATCGCCCAAGGGATCGGAAATCGCCATGGGATTCTCCTTACCAGCTCGACTTCACGAGGCCCGGGATAAGTCCCTTGGAGCCCAGTTCGCGAAGCGCGACGCGCGACATCTTAAGCTTGCGATAGTAGCCACGGGGGCGACCCGTCACTTCGCAGCGGTTGCGCAGGCGCACCTCGGCCGAGTTGCGCGGCAGTTTCGCCAGCTTCAGCCGGGCTGCATAACGCTCCTCGAGCGACAGGCTCTCGTCCTTAGACATTGCCCGGAGCTCCGCACGCTTTTCGGCGTACTTGTTAACGAGCCGCTCGCGCCGCTTGTTCTTTTCGACCGCGCTTTTCTTCGCCATCGTTCTGTCCTCGTTCCTTGCCCGTTACGCCTTGCGGAACGGGAAGTTGAACGCGCGCAGAAGCTCGCGCGCCTCGTCGTCCGTCTTCGCGCTCGTGCACACGATCACATCAAGGCCCCAAACCTGGTCGACCTTGTCGTAGTTGATCTCCGGAAACACGATGTGCTCCTTGATGCCCATGGCATAGTTGCCACGGCCGTCGAAGCTCTTCGCATTCAGCCCGCGGAAGTCACGAACGCGCGGCAGCGCGATGGTGATCAGGCGGTCCAGAAATTCGTACATGCGCTCGCCACGCAGGGTGACTTTAGCGCCAAGCGGCATGCCTTCGCGCACCTTGAAGGTAGCGATGGACTTGCGCGCCTTGGTGATCACCGGCTTCTGACCGGCAATCGCGGCCAGATCGTCAGCAGCGATCTTGGCCTTCTTGCTGTCCGCGACCGCCTCGCCGACGCCCATGTTGAGAACGATCTTCTCAAGGGTCGGGATCTGCATCGGGTTCTGGTAGTTGAACTTCTCCTGCAGCATCGGACGGATCTTATCCAGATATTCCGTCTTCAGCCGGGGAAGCGTCTTGGTATCAGCCATCGATCAGATCTCCCGAGCGCTTGGCCACGCGCACCTTCGTGCCGTCTTCCTTGACCTGGAAACCGACCCGGGTCGGCTTGCCGTCCTTGGGATCGGCGAGCGCCAGGTTCGATACGTGAATCGGCAGCTCCTTGGAGATGATGCCGCCTTCAGCCTGGGCGGTCTGACGCTGATGGCGACGAACGACGTTCACCCCACGCACCAGAGCCTTGTCTTCCTTCGGCATCATGGCGACGATCTCGCCGGTCTTGCCCTTGTCGCGACCGGTCAAAATGACGACAGTGTCGCCCTTCTTGAGCTTTGCGGCCATTACAGCACCTCCGGAGCGAGCGAAATAACCTTCATGTGGTTCTTCGCCCGCAGCTCACGCGGAACCGGCCCGAAGATACGGGTACCAATCGGTTCCTTGTTGTTGTTGATCAGCACGGCCGCATTGCGGTCGAACCGGATCACAGAGCCGTCGGGACGGCGGATATCCTTCGCCGTGCGCACAACGACCGCTTTCATCACGTCGCCCTTTTTGACGCGGCCGCGCGGGTTAGCCTCCTTCACGCTGACGACAATGATGTCGCCCACGCTGGCATACTTCCGCTTCGAGCCGCCGAGCACTTTGATGCACATGACACGACGGGCGCCGGAATTGTCCGCCACGTCGAGGTTTGTTTGCATCTGAATCATGACTGGCCGCCTTGTTCTTCTTTCACCGCGCTCGCATGGGAGCGCCGGAAGTCACGTCAGTCCGCGGTCGAACCCTCGACAACGGTCCAGGTTTTCGTCTTCGAAACCGGCGCGCATTCCTGGATGAGGACGAGGTCCCCGGCCTTGCATGCGTTGGTCTCGTCGTGCGCCCGATACTTCTTCGAGCGGCGGACGGTCTTCTTGTACAACGGATGCGTGAAGCGGCGCTCCACACGAACCGTCACCGTCTTGTCATTGGCGTCGCTGACAACGACACCCTGCAGAACGCGCTTGGGCATCCCGTTCTCCTTACGCGCTTGTGGCCACACGCATTTCGCGCATGATCGTCTGAATGCGCGCGATGTCGCGTCGCACCTGGCGCACACGCGCCGTATTCTCAAGCTGACCGGTCGCACGCTGGAAGCGCAGGTTGAACTGCTCCTTCTTAAGCGTCTCGAGCTCGGTTCCCAGCTCGTCCAAGGTCTTTGCCCGAACGTCGGTCGCCTTCATGGCATCAGTCTCCTGGTCGCGCCTTAGTCGGCGATACGCTGAACGAAGCGGCACTTGATCGGCAGCTTCGCAGCGGCCAGGCGCATCGCTTCGCGCGCCGTCTCTTCCGGCACACCGTCAATCTCGAACATGATCCTGCCGGGCTTGACCTTAGCGGCCCAGTAGTCCGGCGAACCCTTACCCTTACCCATACGCACTTCGGTCGGCTTAGACGACACCGGCACGTCCGGGAAAATCCTGATCCATACGCGACCCGCACGCTTCATGTGACGGGTCATGGCACGACGGGCCGCCTCGATCTGGCGCGCGGTCACCCGCTCCGGCTCCACGGCCTTCAGGCCAAAGGCACCGAAGTTGAGATCGGTACCGCCCTTGGCGGTTCCGTGGATCCGGCCCTTGTGCTGCTTGCGGAACTTCGTTCGCTTCGGTTGCAGCATCTCTTCTCTCTCGCTCTGCTACTGTCCAGAACCCGGTCGGCGGCTTACGCCGCGCGACCGCGCTCGCGACGTCCGCCGCCCTGGTTCGTCCCATCGCCCTCGACCGCGCGGCGCTCAGACGCCATCGGGTCGTGTTCGAGGATCTCACCCTTGAAGATCCAGACCTTGACACCACAAGTGCCATAGGCCGTGTGAGCCGTCGAAACACCGTAGTCGATGTCCGCACGCAGCGTGTGCAGCGGAACCCGACCCTCGCGGTACCATTCGGTACGTGCGATCTCGGCGCCACCCAGACGGCCACCGCAGTTGATGCGGATACCCTGGGCGCCCATGCGCATCGCCGACTGAACGGAACGCTTCATGGCACGGCGGAAAGCCACGCGACGCTCGAGCTGCTGGGCGATCGAGTCGGCCACCAGCTGGGCATCGGTCTCGGGCTTGCGCACTTCAACGATGTTGATGTGCACGTCCGAGTTGGTCATCGCTGTCAGCGCCTTGCGGAGCTTCTCGATGTCCGCACCCTTCTTGCCGATCACCACACCCGGACGACCGGAATGGACGGTGACGCGGCACTTGCGGTGCGGGCGCTCGATGACGACCTTCGAGATCGCGGCCTGCTTCAGCTCCTTGAGGAGGTATTCGCGGATGCGAAAGTCCTCGTGGAGCAGCTTGCCGTATTCGCCCTTGTCGGCGTACCAGCGCGAATCCCAGGTGCGATTGATCCCGAGGCGCAGGCCGATCGGATTGACTTTATGTCCCATCAGGCAGTCTCCTCGACTTCGCGAACGACGATCGTCAGGTTCGAAAAGGGCTTCTCGATCCGGCCGACGCGGCCACGAGCACGCGGCTGGAACCGCTTGATCACGAAAGCCTTGCCCACGTGGGCCTCGGCGACGACAAGGCTGTCGACGTCGAGATCGTGGTTGTTCTCGGCGTTGGCGATTGCCGACATCAGCGCCTTCTTGACGTCGTCGGAAATCCGCTTGCGAGAAAAGGTCAGATCGGCAAGAGCCTTTTCCACCTTCTTGCCGCGGATCGACGCCGCGACCAGGTTCAGCTTACGCGGGGAAACGCGCAGCATCCGGGCGACCGCCTGCGCCTCGTTATCGGCGAGCGCGCGCCCGCCCTTCGGCTTGCCCATCGTTACTTCCTCTTCGCCTTCTTGTCCGCGCCGTGACCGTAGTACGTACGGGTCGGCGAGAACTCGCCGAACTTGTGACCGATCATATCCTCGGACACCATCACCGGAACGTGCTTCTGGCCGTTGTAGACGCCGAACGTCAGACCTACGAATTGCGGCAGAACCGTCGAGCGGCGGCTCCACATCTTGATCACTTCGTTGCGACCCGAGGCGCGGACCTTGTCTGCCTTCTTAAGCAGAAATCCGTCGACGAACGGGCCCTTCCAAACAGAACGTGCCATGTTCGGCCCCTCTTATTTCTTGCGCGCGTGACGGCTGCGGACGATGAACTTGTCCGTGGCCTTGTTGGAACGCGTGCGCTTGCCCTTGGTCGGCTTGCCCCACGGCGTGACCGGATGACGGCCACCCGAGGTACGACCCTCGCCACCGCCGTGCGGGTGATCGACCGGGTTCATGGCGACACCGCGGACATGCGGGCGACGACCCATCCAGCGAGACCGACCGGCCTTGCCAAGATTGATGTTGCCGTGGTCCGGGTTCGACACCGCGCCGACCGAAGCCATGCAGGTGCCGAGGATACGGCGCTGCTCGCCAGACTGCAGGCGAACCGTGGTGTAACCCTGGTCGCGACCGACGATCTGCGCATAGGCACCGGCGGAGCGTGCGATCTGGCCACCCTTGCCCGGCTTCATCTCCACATTGTGGACGATGGTGCCGACGGGGATCGCCGAAAGCGGCATCGCGTTGCCCGGCTTGACGTCGACGGCCTTGCCTGCGACGACCTTGTCGCCCTCGGCCAGACGCTGCGGCGCCAGGATGTAGCTGAGCTCGCCGTCCTCATACTTGATGAGAGCGATGAACGCCGTGCGGTTCGGGTCATACTCGATCCGCTCGACAGTGGCGAACATATCGAGCTTGGTGCGCTTGAAGTCGACCAGACGATAGCGGCGCTTGTGACCGCCACCGCGGTTCGGCGAGGTCGTGCGGCCGGTGTTGTTACGACCGCCAGACTTCGTCAGACCCTCGGTCAGCTGCTTGATCGGCTTGCCCTTGTAGAGGCCCGCGCGATCAACCATCACCAACTGGCGGCGACCCGGCGACGTCGGATTAAAGGTCTTAAGTGCCATCTTTCCTCTCCGCCCTTAAAGCCCGGTCGTCACGTCGATGGACTGACCGTCGGCAAGCGTGACGACGGCCTTCTTGACGTCCGACTGACGACCGATACGGCCGCGGAAGCGCTTGGTCTTACCCTTGCGCACGAGTGTGTTGACCGCCGTCACCTTGACGCCGAACAGCTTCTCGACCGCTGCCTTGATCTCGGGCTTGGTCGCCGTCGGGGAGACGTTGAACACGACCTTGTTCTCTTCCGAGGCCATGGTCGCCTTCTCGGTAATCACCGGGGAAACGACCGTGTCGTAATGCTTCAGGATGCTCATTTGAACCGCTCCTCGAGCGCCGTCACGGCGGCCTTGGTCAGGACGAGCTTTTCCCGGCGCAGAATGTCATAGACGTTGATGCCCTCGATCGGCAGAACGTCGATCGCCGGGATGTTGCGCGAAGCCAGGCAGAAGTTCTGGTCCAGCTCGCTACCGTCCACGAACAGCGCGTTCTTCAGGCCGAGCTTGGCGAAGCGCGACACGAGTGCCTTCGTCTTCGCCTCGTCCGCCGCGGCTGCCTCGACGATGATCAGGCCTTCGGCCTTCAACTTCGCGGACAGTGCGTGGCGCAGGCCGAGCGCGCGGATCTTCTTCGGCAGGTCATGCGCATGACTGCGCACCACCGGACCGTGAGCCTTGCCGCCGCCGCGGAACTGCGGGGCCTTCTTGTTGCCGTGACGAGCGCCGCCGGTGCCCTTCTGGCGGACGAACTTCTTCGTCGTGCCGGAAACTTCCGAACGCTGCTTCGCCTTGTGCGTACCCGCCTGGCGCTTGGCAAGCTGCCAGCGCACGACGCGGTGGATCAGGTCGGTGCGCGGATCGAGACCAAAGATCTCGTCCGACACCGTGATCGAACCGGCGGCGGCCCCGTCGAGGGTCTTCACCTCAAGTTCCATCACTCGCTCTCCTTCTCGACCGCAGCGGCTGCGGCACCAGCGCGATAAGCGCCCGGAACCGGCACACCCTCGGGCAGAGCCTTCTTGACGGCGTCACGAACCAGGATCCAGCCACCCTTCGAACCCGGGACAGCGCCCTGGATCATGATGAGGCCGCGCTCCGGATCGGTGCGCACGATCTTCAGGTTCTGCGTCGTGACCTGCTCGGCACCCATGTGACCGGCCATCTTCTTGCCCTTGAACACCTTACCGGGGTCCTGGCACTGGCCGGTCGAGCCATGCGCACGGTGGGTAATGGACACGCCGTGAGAGGCGCGCATGCCACCGAAATTGTGCCGCTTCATGGCACCCGCAAAGCCCTTGCCGATCGAGGTGCCCGTGACATCCACGAACTGCCCGTCGACAAAATGGTCCGCCGTGATCTCGGCGCCAACCTCGATCACGTTTTCCGCGGAAACGCGGAACTCGGCGAGCTTGCGCTTCGGCTCAACGCTGGCGACCGAGAAGTGGCCGCGCATCGCCTTGGGCGTATTCTTCACCTTGGCCAGACCGGCGCCGACCTGCAGCGCGACATAGCCATTCTTTTCTTCCGTCCGGTGGGCGACGACCTGACAGTTCTCAAGCTTGAGAACCGTAACCGGCACGTGCTCTCCCGCATCATTATAGATGCGAGTCATTCCCACCTTCTGTGCGATCACTCCAGAACGCATCGGCGTGTCCCCTTGTGAGCGCCTTACAGCTTGATCTCGACGTCGACACCAGCGGCCAGGTCGAGCTTCATAAGCGCGTCAACCGTCTGCGGCGTCGGATCAACGATGTCGAGAAGACGCTTATGCGTGCGCATCTCGAACTGATCACGGCTCTTCTTGTCGATATGCGGTCCGCGAAGCACGGTGTACTTCTCGATCCGCGTGGGCAGCGGCACCGGGCCGCGCACCTGTGCACCGGTCCGTTTCGCCGTGTTGACGATCTCGCGGGTCGAGGCATCGAGTACACGATGATCGAACGCCTTGAGACGGATCCGAATGTTTTGACCGTTCATCTCTCAGTCCCCATGCGGTCCGCCCGTCGTCTGCCGACGTGCGGACCAGGTTACATTACTTGATGATCGAAGCGACGACGCCGGCACCGACGGTGCGGCCGCCCTCGCGGATGGCGAAGCGCAGGCCTTCTTCCATCGCGATCGGCACGATCAGCTCAACCTCGACCGACACGTTGTCGCCCGGCATCACCATCTCGGTGCCCTCGGGCAGCGTGACAACACCCGTGACGTCCGTCGTGCGGAAGTAGAACTGCGGACGATAGTTGGTGAAGAACGGCGTGTGACGGCCACCCTCTTCCTTCGTCAGGATGTAGGCCTCGGCCTTGAAGTTCGTGTGCGGCGTAACCGAACCCGGCTTGCACAGAACCTGACCGCGCTCAACGTCCTCACGACCAATGCCGCGGATCAGCGCGCCGATGTTGTCGCCAGCCTGGCCCTGATCGAGCAGCTTGCGGAACATCTCGACGCCCGTGACAGTCGTCTTCTTCGTGTCGCGGATGCCGATGATCTCGACTTCCTCGCCGACCTTCACGATGCCGCGCTCGACGCGACCCGTGACGACCGTGCCACGACCCGAAATCGAGAACACGTCCTCGATCGGCATCAGGAACGGCATGTCAACCGGACGCTCGGGCGTCGGGATGTAGTCGTCGACCGCAGCCATCAGCTCACGGATCTTCGTCTCGCCGATCTCCGGATCGCGACCCTCGAGGCCGGCAAGAGCCGAACCCGCAACGATCGGAATGTCGTCGCCCGGGAACTCGTAGGACGAAAGAAGCTCGCGCACTTCCATCTCGACGAGCTCAAGGAGCTCCGCGTCATCGACCTGGTCGACCTTGTTCAGGAACACGACAAGCGCCGGAACACCGACCTGACGCGCAAGCAGGATGTGCTCGCGGGTCTGCGGCATCGGGCCGTCGGCAGCCGAACAAACCAGGATCGCGCCGTCCATCTGCGCAGCACCCGTGATCATGTTCTTCACGTAGTCGGCGTGACCCGGGCAGTCGACGTGGGCGTAGTGACGCGCTTCCGTCTCGTACTCAACGTGAGCCGTCGAGATCGTGATGCCACGCGCACGCTCTTCGGGAGCGGCGTCGATCATGTCGTACGCCTTGAAGTCGCCGAAGTACTTCGTGATCGCGGCCGTCAGCGTCGTCTTGCCGTGGTCAACGTGACCAATCGTGCCAATGTTAACGTGCGGCTTCGTCCGCTCAAACTTTGCTTTCGCCATCGGATTTCTCCGTACCTTAGTTCTTTAATTGATCTGGCGGTGACAGCGTCAGGCGAACTTTGCCTGAACTTCCTGCGCGACGGCCTGCGGAACCTGTTCGTAGTGATCGAACACCATCGAATACTGAGCACGACCCTGCGACATAGAACGCAGGTTGTTCACGTATCCGAACATGTTCGCCAGCGGCACCATCGCATTGACGACAGTCACGACACCGCGGTTTTCAGTCCCGGTGATCTGACCGCGACGCGAATTCAGGTCGCCGATCACATCACCCATGTAGTCTTCCGGTGTCACCACCTCGACCTTCATGATGGGCTCGAGAAGCTTCGGCGCGGCCTTTTGAATGGCCTCGCGGAAACCGGCACGGGCCGCAATTTCGAACGCCAGGACCGAGGAGTCGACATCATGGTAGGCACCGTCGATGAGGGTGGCCTTGATGTCGACCATCGGGAAGCCGGCGAGCGGGCCCGAGGACATGACGCTCTCGATACCCTTGGTGACGCCCGGGATGTACTCCTTCGGAACCGAGCCACCAACGATGGTGCTCTTGAAGGTGTAACCGGCGCCGACCTCGTTCGGCTCGATGACGATCTTGATGCGGGCGAACTGGCCCGTACCACCGGTCTGCTTCTTGTGCGTGTAGTCGACTTCCGCCAGACGGGTGATCGTCTCGCGATAGGCAACCTGCGGCGCACCGATGTTCGCCTCGACCTTGAACTCGCGCTTCATGCGGTCGACGATGATGTCGAGATGAAGCTCGCCCATGCCGGCGATGATCGTCTGGCCGGATTCCTCGTCGGTCTTGACGCGGAACGACGGATCCTCGGCAGCCAGGCGGTTGAGCGCGAGGCCCATCTTTTCCTGGTCGCTCTTGGTCTTCGGCTCGACGGCGATCTCGATGACCGGATCCGGGAACTCCATGCGCTCCAGGATGACCGGCTTCAGCGGGTCGCAAAGCGTGTCGCCCGTCGTCGTGTCCTTCAGACCCGCGATGGCGACGATGTCGCCAGCGTAAGCTACATCGATGTCCTCACGCGAATTCGCGTGCATCTGCATCATGCGGCCGACGCGCTCCTTCTTCTCCTTGACGGTGTTCTGGAGCGAAACGCCCTTGTTCAGAACGCCGGAGTAGATGCGGCAGAAAGTCAGCGAACCGACGAACGGGTCGTTGGCGATCTTGAACGCGAGCATCGAAAGCGGCTCTTCGTCGTTGGACTTGCGGACGACTTCGCCCTCGGTCTTCGGATCGATACCACGGATCGACGGGACGTCGATCGGGCAAGGCAGGTAGTCCACGACACCGTCGAGGAGCGGCTGCACGCCCTTGTTCTTGAAGGCCGAACCACAGAACACCGGAACGAACTCGCCGTTGATGGTGCCCTTGCGGATGAGAGCCTTCAGACCCTCGTTGGTCGGCTCTTCGCCCTCGAGATAAGCCTCCATCGCGGCCTCGTCGGCCTCGACAGCGGTCTCGATCATCAGATCGCGGAATTCCTGAGCGCGATCGACCAGGTCAGCCGGGATGTCGACCTCGTCCCAGGCAGCGCCGAGCGTCTCGTCGCGCCAGATGAGAGCCTTCATCTTGATCAGATCGACCAGACCGGCGAACTCGTTCTCGGCGCCAACCGGCACCTGAACGCAGAGCGGCTTGGCTCCGAGGCGGGTCTTGATCATCTCGACGCAGCGGTAGAAGTCCGCGCCAAGCTTGTCCATCTTGTTGACGAAGATCATGCGCGGGACATGATACTTGTCGGCCTGGCGCCAGACCGTCTCGGTCTGCGGCTCGACACCGGCGTTGGCGTCGAGCAGAGCGACGGCACCGTCGAGAACGCGAAGGCTGCGCTCCACCTCAATGGTGAAGTCGACGTGACCCGGCGTGTCGATGATGTTCAGACGCTTCTCGTTCCAGAATGCAGTCGTCGCGGCCGACGTAATCGTAATGCCGCGCTCCTGCTCCTGCTCCATCCAGTCCATCGTGGCGGCGCCGTCGTGGACTTCGCCGATCTTATGGCTCTTGCCGGTATAGAACAGAATCCGCTCGGTCGTCGTCGTCTTGCCCGCGTCGATGTGGGCCATGATGCCGAAATTGCGGTAATCTTCGATCTTATGAGTGCGCGACATGATGTCAGCCTCTTGCGGTCCGGTTACCAGCGATAGTGCGAGAACGCGCGGTTGGCCTCAGCCATCCGGTGCGTGTCTTCACGCTTCTTGACAGCCGAGCCGCGGTTGTTCGCGGCATCGAGCAGCTCGCCGGAAAGGCGATCGATCATCGTGGTCTCGTTACGGCCGCGAGCAGCCGAAATGAGCCAACGGATCGCCAGAGCCTGGCGACGATCGACACGAACCTCGACGGGCACCTGGTAGGTGGCACCGCCAACACGACGAGAGCGAACCTCGACCTGCGGCATGACGTTGTCGAGCGCAGCGTGGAACACTTCGATCGGATTCTGGCGAACTTTGCCCTCAATCACGTCGAAGGCACCATAGACGATGCTCTCGGCATTGGATTTCTTGCCGTCGTACATGATCGAATTCATGAACTTGGTGACGACCGCATCCCCGAACTTCGGATCAGGGATAATCTCGCGCTTTTCAGCCCTGTGACGGCGTGACATGACAGATCCTCAGACCTTGACCTTCCAAAGTACCAACCCGGGGCTGGCCTTTTTGCGCTCAAACTAGACCCGTTGCCGGGCCCGCGATGACTGCGACCCGCCTGCGAGCCGCGAAACTCTACCCTCCATGGCCGTTACCGGCGTCCGAAGGTCGGGCGAAACGGCTACTTCCCGCATAGCGCAAGCAACCGGTTGCCCGCCGAACACACGGAATCGCGCCTATTCCCGTCAGTCAGACAGGAAAGGCGCCGCCAATCGAGAGGACCACCTTGCGGCGGTCGTACTTGCGATATTTTTCGCCTCGTAATCCCGGCAGCGTTTAAGCAACTCCATGTTCCATGCGCGTCGCATCGGAACCAACAGGTGCTTACCGCCTGCCTTGGGGATGGCCGGAAACTACAGACAGGCCCGCCCTGCGTCAAGTGCGTGGACCAATTAAATCGGCAGTATTCCGCCGCTCGGGAGTCAGGCGGTTACATTTTCGATTGTGACCGTATCGCGCAATTTCTGCAAAGTCACGAAGCGTGTAGCGACACAGTTGATCATTCATGTAGCGAGCGTCCTTCCCTGGTCGGAAACCGGCGGCAGAATGAATGGCCCACACGCCCCCGAGAGAGCCCCGGGGCGAGCCGGCGTCAACGCTTCGGTAACTTTTGCCTCGAGAATCGTGGGCCCGCGGCCCGATTCCCCACTCTCTCCCGCATCCGATTCCATCGAACTGATTCCATTGCCGATTCCCGCGCCGCCGCCGAGTAGCCGGAGGGTCCCAGAGCAGGCGGCTCAGTCGCGGAAGGCAATGACCGCGACTTCTCCTGCAAGCGCATCCTGATAGGCGCTCTCGAAGGTCGGATCCTCCGGCTCCTCGAGCACGACGCCGATCTGGTCGAGCTCGGCCGTGACATAGCCCTCCCCGGCCAGCGCCTCGAGCGCGCGGCGCACGGCGCTGTCCTCGTCGGGTGCGCACAGCAGGATATTCACCTCGACATTCTCTTCAGGCGTACCGACGCTATCCAGCCGTGCCCGGCCGAAGATCGCATAGACGGTCGGCGGCAGCTCGCCCTCGGGGCCGTTTCCCGGTGTATCAGCCATGGTGGTCTCCCATCGTCCAGTTGTCGGATGAAAGGGCGCTCTTTGCGCCCACGCATCCCGCCCAAGAAAAAAGGGCCGCACATGGCGGCCCTTTTCGATTTCGTCTCGGGATGAGCCGGCCTTATTCGCCGGCGCCCGTCATGTCCGCCAGCATCGGGTCGGCCTCTCCAGCCGTGGACGTCGCCCGTCGCGCCTCGAGAATGAGGTCGTCGCGGTGCTGTGCCACCTGCCGGATCTTGGTCATCATCGCGCCCGTTCCCGCCGGGATCAGGCGGCCGACGATAACGTTCTCCTTGAGGCCCTCGAGCGCATCTTCCTTGCCGTTGACCGCCGCCTCGGTGAGGACGCGGGTGGTCTCCTGGAACGATGCGGCCGAGATGAAGGACCGCGTCTGAAGGCTCGCCTTGGTGATGCCGAGCAGGACCGGAACGCCCGACGCTGGCTTCAGGGCCGCGTCGATGGCCCGCTCGTTGACGTCGTCCAGATCGAGCTTGTCGATCTGCTCGCCCGTCAGCAGGTCCGTGTCGCCCGCATCGGTGATCTCGATCTTCTGCAGCATCTGGCGAACGATCACCTCGATGTGCTTGTCGTTGATCACCACGCCCTGCAGCCGGTAGACCTCCTGGATCTCGTTGACGAGGTAGGCGGCAAGCGCCTCCACGCCGCGGATTGCCAGGATGTCGTGCGGTGCCGGGTTGCCGTCGAGGATGTACTCACCCTTCTCGATGGTGTCGCCTTCCTGCAGGTGGAAGTGCTTGCCCTTCGGGATGAGGTACTCGACCGGCTCCAGGCTCTCGTCATGCGGCTCGATGATGACGCGACGCTTGTTCTTGTAGTCGCGCCCGAACCGGATGGTGCCATCGATCTCGGCGATGATCGCGTGGTCCTTCGGACGACGCGCCTCGAACAGTTCCGCCACCCGCGGCAGACCGCCGGTGATGTCCTTGGTCTTGGCGCTCTCCATCGGGATACGCGCGAGCACGTCGCCGGCCTTCACCGTCGCACCGATCTGAACCGCGAGGATCGCATCGACAGACAGCAGCGCGCGGGCGTCACCGCCACGCGGCAGCTTCTTCAGCGAACCGTCCACGTCCTTGATCACGATCGCCGGCTTCAGGTCGTTGCCACGCTGCGAGGTACGCCAGTCCATGACGACACGCTTGGTGATGCCCGTGGCCTCGTCGGCGGTCTCCTGCGCCGAAACGCCCTCGACCAGATCTTCGGAGTCGACGATACCATCGACCTCGGACAGCATCGGACGGGTGTAGGGATCCCACTCCGCGATGCGCTGTCCGCGCTCCACCGTGTCGCCCTCGTCCACATGCAGCTTCGAGCCGTAGGCAATGCGGTGCACGGCACGCTCGTTGCCGTCGGCATCGGTGATCACCACGGCCATGTTGCGTGCCATCGCGACGAGGTTCCCGTCGGAATCGCGCACCGCGCTGCGGTTACGGATCGACACCGTGCCCTCGAAGTTGGACTCGATGAACGACTGATCGACCACCTGCGCCGTGCCACCGATGTGGAACGTACGCATGGTGAGCTGCGTGCCCGGCTCGCCGATCGACTGCGCCGCGATGACGCCGACCGCCTCGCCGATGTTCACCGGCGTGCCACGCGCAAGGTCGCGGCCGTAGCAGGTGCCGCAAACGCCGCGCTTGGTCTCACAGGTCAGCACCGAGCGGATCTTGATCATCTGGACGTTGGCCGCCTCGATGACCTCGACCTCCTTCTCCTCGATCAGGGTGCCGCGCGGAACGATCACTTCGCCGGTGGCGTGGTTGAGCACGTCCTCGGCAGCCGTACGACCGAGCACGCGGTGACCGAGCGAGGCAATGACCTGGCCAGCGTCCACGATGGCCTGAACGGTGATGCCGTTCTCCGAACCGCAATCGCGCTCGAGAATGATCGAATCCTGCGCCACGTCGACGAGACGGCGGGTCAGGTAACCCGAGTTCGCCGTCTTGAGCGCCGTATCCGCCAGACCCTTACGGGCGCCGTGGGTGGAGTTGAAGTACTCCAGAACCGACAGGCCTTCCTTGAAGTTCGAGATGATCGGCGTCTCGATGATCTCGCCCGACGGCTTGGCCATGAGGCCGCGCATGCCGGCAAGCTGCTTCATCTGCGCGGGGCTGCCACGGGCACCGGAATGCGACATCATGTAGATCGAGTTGATCTGCTTCTGACGCCCGGTCTCCTCGTCGATCTGCACCGACTGAATGCGCTTCATCATCTCGTCGGCGACGCGATCCGTGCACTTGGCCCAGGCGTCGACGACCTTGTTGTACTTCTCGCCCTGGGTGATCAGGCCGTCGTTGTACTGCTGCTCGTATTCCTTCACGAGCTCGGCCGTCTCGTCGACCAGCTTGGTCTTGTTGTCCGGAATGACCATGTCGTCCTTGCCGAACGAAATGCCGGCGAGGCAGGCGTGGCGGAAACCGAGACCCATGATCCGGTCGCAGAAGATCACCGTCTCCTTCTGCCCGCAGGCACGGTAGACGGCGTCGATCATGCGGCTGATGTCCTTCTTGGTCATCAGCTTGTTGCAGACGTCGTAGGGGACCTCGTGATGGTCCGGCAGAAGCTCGCCAATGAGCATGCGGCCCGGCGTCGTCTCGATGATGCGCGTGCTGACAGTGCCTTCCGCGTCGGTCGTGCGAACACGGCCGCGAATCTTGGCGTGCAGGGTGACGGCCTTCGTGTCGAGCGCATGATGCAGCTCGCCGATGTTACCGAACACCATGCCTTCGCCCGGCTCGTTGTCGGCGATCAGCGACAGGTAGTAGAGGCCGAGAACGATATCCTGGGACGGCACGATGATCGGAGAACCGTTGGCCGGATGCAGGATGTTGTTCGTCGACATCATCAGCGTGCGTGCTTCGAGCTGCGCCTCGAGCGACAGCGGGACGTGCACCGCCATCTGGTCACCGTCGAAGTCGGCGTTGAACGCCGCGCAGACGAGCGGATGCAGCTGGATCGCCTTGCCCTCGATGAGGGTCGGCTCGAACGCCTGGATGCCGAGACGGTGCAGCGTCGGCGCGCGGTTCAGCAGCACCGGATGCTCGCGGATGACCTCGTCGAGGATATCCCAGACCTCCGGACGCTCCTTCTCCACGAGCTTCTTCGCCTGCTTCACCGTGGAGGAGAAGCCCTTGGCGTCGAGACGCGAGTAGATGAACGGCTTGAACAGCTCGAGCGCCATCTTCTTCGGCAGGCCGCACTGGTGCAGCTTGAGCTCCGGACCAACCGTGATCACCGAACGCCCCGAATAGTCGACGCGCTTGCCGAGCAGGTTCTGACGGAAGCGGCCCTGCTTGCCCTTCAGCATGTCGCTGAGCGACTTCAGCGGACGCTTGTTGGCACCCGTGATGACGCGACCGCGGCGGCCGTTGTCAAACAGTGCGTCGACCGACTCCTGCAGCATCCGCTTCTCGTTGCGGATGATGATGTCGGGCGCGCGCAGCTCCATCAGGCGACGCAGGCGGTTGTTACGGTTGATCACGCGGCGATAGAGATCGTTCAGATCCGATGTCGCGAAGCGGCCGCCGTCGAGCGGGACGAGCGGACGCAGGTCCGGCGGGATCACCGGAACGACGGTCATGATCATCCACTCCGGCTTGTTGCCGGAATCGATGAACGCTTCGACGATCTTCAGGCGCTTGGCGAGCTTCTTCGGCTTCAGCTCGGTGGTCGCCTCGGCGATCTCCTTGCGAATGAAGTCGCGCTCCTTCTCGAGGTCGAGCGCCATCAGCATCTCGCGGATGGCCTCGGCGCCGATCAGGGCCGTGAAGGTGTCCTCGCCGTAGTCGTCCTGCGCGCGAAGGTAGTCTTCCTCGGACAGGAGCTGGCGCGGCTTCAGCGGCGTCAGACCCGGCTCGAGAACAACGTAGTACTCGAAGTAGAGCACCCGCTCGAGGTCCTTCAGCGTCATGTCGAGCAGAAGGCCGATGCGCGAGGGCAGCGACTTCAGGAACCAGATGTGCGCGACCGGAGCGGCGAGCTCGATGTGGCCCATGCGCTCGCGGCGAACGCGCGACAGGGTCACCTCGACGCTGCACTTCTCGCAGATCACGCCCTTGTACTTCATGCGCTTGTACTTGCCGCACAAGCACTCGTAATCCTTGATCGGGCCGAACACACGGGCGCAGAACAGGCCGTCGCGCTCCGGCTTGAACGTCCGGTAGTTGATCGTCTCCGGCTTTTTGATTTCGCCGTAGGACCAGGACAGGATCTTCTCGGGGCTCGCGAGCGAGATCTTGATGTGGTCAAAGGTCTGTGCGGGCACCTGCTGATTAAACAGGTTCATGACCTCATGATTCATGGGCTCTCTCCTCGAAAGCACGGAAGGGAAGCAGGACCTTTGTCCTGCTTCCCGAACCGTCGGTGCGGCATCTGGTATCGGCGTCAGTCATGCGGCGGAGATCACTCCGCCGCATCGACCGCCGGAAGGTCCCCGTCGGTGGAGGGAACCTTGTTGTCCTTGAGCTCGACATTGAGGCCGAGCGAGCGCATTTCCTTGACGAGAACGTTGAAGCTCTCCGGAATGCCCGCCTCGAACGTGTCATCGCCACGAACGATAGCCTCATAGACCTTGGTACGGCCGGCGACGTCGTCCGACTTCACCGTCAGCATCTCCTGCAGCGTATAGGCAGCGCCATACGCCTCGAGTGCCCACACCTCCATCTCGCCGAAGCGCTGGCCACCGAACTGGGCCTTGCCGCCGAGAGGCTGCTGGGTCACCAGCGAGTAGGGACCGATCGAACGCGCGTGGATCTTGTCGTCGACCAGGTGGTGGAGCTTCAGCATGTAGATGTAGCCCACGGTCACCTGGCGGTCGAACGGCTCGCCCGTACGCCCGTCGTAGAGCTGCGACTGACCCGAGCTGGCGAACTTCGCCTGCTCCAGCATCTTGACGATGTCCGGCTCGCGGGCGCCGTCGAAGACGGGAGTCGCGATCGGAACACCGGTCTTGAGCTGGTCGGCGAGGCGCAGCAGCGACTCGTCGTCGTAGTCCTTGACCGGCTCGCCCTTCAGGTTGTCGCCGAAGACCTCGACGATTTCGCCCCTGAGCGCATCGAGCTTTCCGGAGCGCTTGTACTCCTCGTAGAGCTCGCCGATACGGTGGCCCATGCCGGAGCAGGCCCAGCCGAGGTGCGTCTCCAGGATCTGCCCGACGTTCATGCGGCTCGGCACGCCGAGCGGGTTCAGCACGATGTCGACATATTCGCCGTTGCCCAGGAACGGCATGTCCTCGATCGGGTTGATCTTGGACACGACGCCCTTGTTGCCGTGACGGCCGGCCATCTTGTCGCCCGGCTGAAGCTTGCGCTTCACGGCAACGAAGACCTTGACCATCTTCATCACGCCCGGCGGCAGCTCGTCGCCACGCTGCAGCTTCTCCACCTTGTCGATGAAGCGCTGCTCGAGACGCTTGCGGCTCTCGTCATACTGACCGCGAAGCGCTTCCACTTCGCTCATCAGCTTCTCGTCCTCGACGGCGAACTGCCACCACTGCGAACGCGGGAACTCGTTGAGGACGTCGCCGTTGATCTCGGCATTCTTCTTGAAGTGCTTCGGCCCGGCGATGGCGACCTTGCCGAGGATCATCTCGGCCAGACGGCCATAGACGTTGCGGTCCAGGATCGCCTGCTCGTCGTCGCGGTCCTTGGCGAGACGCTCGATCTCCTCGCGCTCGATCGCCATCGCGCGCTCGTCCTTCTCCACCCCGTGGCGGTTGAAGACACGCACTTCGACGACCGTGCCGCCCACGCCCGGCGGAAGCCGCAGCGAGGTGTCGCGCACGTCGGAGGCCTTCTCGCCAAAGATGGCGCGCAGAAGCTTTTCTTCCGGCGTCATCGGGCTCTCGCCCTTCGGCGTGATCTTGCCGACCAGGATATCACCCGGCTTCAGCTCGGCACCGATATAGACGATGCCGGCCTCGTCGAGGTTCTTCAGCGCCTCTTCCGAAACGTTCGGAATGTCGCGCGTGATTTCCTCCGGCCCGAGCTTCGTATCACGCGCCATCACCTCGAATTCCTCGATGTGAATGGAGGTGAACACGTCGTCGCGCACGATCCGCTCGGAGAGCAGGATGGAGTCCTCGAAGTTGTAGCCGTTCCAGGGCATGAACGCGACGCGCACGTTCCGGCCGAGAGCCAGATCGCCGAGATCCGTTGACGGCCCGTCGGCGATGATGTCGCCCTTGCCGATCAGATCGCCGACACGCACCAGCGGACGCTGGTTGATGCAGGTGTTCTGGTTCGAACGCTGGAACTTCATCAGCCGGTAGATGTCGACGCCCGACTTCGCAGGATCCAGATCCTCGGTCGCGCGAATGACGATACGGGTGGCGTCCACCTGATCGACCACACCGGCGCGGCGAGCGGCGATGGCGGCGCCGGAGTCGCGTGCGACAACCGGCTCCATGCCAGTGCCGACGAGCGGCGCCTCGGCACGCACCAGCGGCACGGCCTGACGCATCATGTTCGAGCCCATCAGCGCGCGGTTCGCGTCATCGTTCTCGAGGAACGGAATGAGCGAGGCGGCAACCGAAACGAGCTGCTTCGGCGACACGTCCATGAACTCGACGCGCTCGGGCGGGAGCAGCATGTTCTCGCCCGCATGGCGGCAGGTGATCAGGTCGGACACGAAACGGCCGTCGCCATCGATCTCGGCGTTGGCCTGGGCGATGTGATACTTCGCCTCTTCCATCGCCGACAGATAGACCGTCTCGGCGGTAACCTGACCGTCCTTCACCTTCCGGTACGGGCTTTCGATGAAGCCGTACTTGTTGATGCGGGCAAAGGTCGCCAGCGAGTTGATCAGGCCGATGTTCGGGCCTTCCGGCGTCTCGATCGGACAGATGCGGCCATAGTGCGTCGGGTGCACGTCGCGCACCTCGAAGCCGGCACGCTCACGCGTCAGACCGCCCGGGCCAAGCGCCGAGAGACGACGCTTGTGGGTGACTTCCGACAACGGGTTGGTCTGGTCCATGAACTGCGACAGCTGCGAAGATCCGAAGAATTCGCGCACGGCCGCGGCCGCCGGCTTGGCGTTGATCAGGTCCTGCGGCATGACCGTGTCGATCTCGACGGAAGACATGCGCTCCTTGATCGCACGCTCCATGCGCAGCAGGCCGACGCGGTACTGGTTTTCCATCAGCTCGCCAACGGAACGCACGCGGCGGTTGCCGAGGTTGTCGATGTCATCGATCTCGCCACGGCCGTCGCGCAGCTCTAGGAGCTCCGTGATCACCGCAAGGATATCTTCCTTGCGGATGGTGCGGACCGTGTCCTCGCACTGCAGGTCGAGGCGCATGTTCATCTTCACGCGTCCAACCGCGGAAAGGTCGTAGCGCTCGGAATCGAAGAACAGCGACTGGAACATCGCTTCCGCGGTGTCGATCGTGGGCGGCTCGCCCGGGCGCATGACCCGGTAGATGTCGAACAGCGCGTCCTCGCGGGTCTCGTTCTTGTCGACCGTCAGCGTGTTGCGGATGTAGGCACCCGTCGTCACGTGATCGATGTCCAGGATCGTGATCTCGGCATAGCCGCGATCGACAAGATCGCCGAGAACCTTCTCGTTGATCTCCTCGCCGGCCTCGGCGTAGATCTCGCCGCTCGCCGGATCGACCATGTCCTCGGCCAGATAATGACCGTAGAGATCCTCGTCGACGACCTTGAGCGCCTTGACGCCCTTGTCGACGAGCTGGCGAACGGTGCGCGCGGTGATCTTGCGGCCAGCCTCGATCACGACCTCGCCGCTGTCGGCGTCGATCATGTCGAAGGACGCCTTGGTGCCCTTCAGACGGTCACCCTCGAACGGAACACGCCAGGTGCCCGGCTCGTCGCGGGTGTACTCGATCTTCTTGTAGAAGGTGTTCAGGATCTGCTCGCCGTCGAGGCCGAGGGCCTTGAGCAGTGAGGTGACCGGAATCTTGCGACGGCGGTCGATGCGCGCATGCACAATGTCCTTCGCGTCGAACTCGATGTCGAGCCACGATCCGCGATAGGGAATGATGCGTGCGGCGAAGAGCAGCTTGCCCGAGGAGTGGGTCTTGCCCTTGTCGTGATCGAAGAACACGCCCGGCGAGCGGTGCATCTGCGAAACGATCACGCGCTCGGTGCCGTTGACGACAAAGGTGCCGTTGTCCGTCATGAAGGGCATGTCGCCCATGTAGACGTCCTGCTCCTTGATGTCCTTGACGGACTTCGCGCCGGTGTCCTCGTCGACATCGAACACGATCAGGCGCAGCGTCACCTTGAGCGGCGCGGCAAAGGTCATGCCGCGCTGACGGCACTCTTCGACGTCATACTTCGGCGCCTCGAACTCGTAGCTGACGAATTCGAGCAGGGCGGTGCCCGCAAAGTCGGAAATCGGGAAAACCGACTTGAAGACGGCCTCTAGTCCTTCTTCGGCACGGCCCTTTTCGGGCTTGTCCACCTGAAGGAACTGGTCGTAGGACGCCTTCTGCACCTCGATGAGATTGGGCATCGCGGCGACTTCGCGGATCGATCCGTAAATCTTGCGGACCCGCTTGCGACCGTTGAACGTGTGCGCCATTGTCGCTCCTCGTTTCGATCTGATACGGCTCTCCGAAAAGCCGATCCCGGCCTAACCGCCGGCATGTCTGAGACACGCTGCGGCCCTTCGGACAACCGCCCCTTGGAAGGACCGCGCTTCGGCGACACCCTTCTTAGGGACTGATACCCCGCACGGGGAGACCCGCCGGGGTTTGGAAAGATGCGGTCCCGGCCGCGAAGGCCGGGACCGCGGGGCATAAGCCCTGTTACTTCAGCTCGACCTTGGCGCCGGCCTCTTCGAGCTTCTTCTTCAGCTCTTCGGCTTCAGCCTTGGCAACGGCTTCCTTCACCGTCTTCGGAGCGCCCTCGACCAGGTCCTTGGCTTCCTTGAGGCCAAGACCCGTGATCGCACGGACTTCCTTGATGACGTTGATCTTCTTGTCGCCAGCGTCGGTCAGGACGACGTCGAACTCGGTCTTCTCTTCCTCGACCGGAGCAGCAGCGCCAGCGCCAGCAGCGGCAACGGCGACCGGAGCGGCGGCGGAGACGCCCCACTTCTCTTCGAGCATCTTGGAGAGCTCGGCGGCCTCCATGACGGTCAGAGCGGACAGTTCTTCAACGATCTTCTCGAGATCAGCCATATTCTCAAATCCTTATGGTTCGAACCGTAATCGGTTTCGACAGTGTGTTTGGAATCCGCCTTATGCGGCCTCGTCCTTCTTGGCGTACGCGCCGAACACGCGGGCAAGCTGCCCGGCCGGAGCGTTGACGACCTGGGCGATGCGCGAAGCAGGGGTCTGAATCAGGCCCACCAGCTTGCCACGCAGCTCGTCCAGCGACGGCATCTCGGCCAGAGCCTTGACACCATCCGCATTCAGGTTCGTCGAGCCGAGTGCGCCACCCAAAACCACGAGCTTGCTCTGGTTCTTGGCGAACGCCATCGTGGCCTTGGCAGCGGCGACCGGATCTTCCGAATAGGCGATGACGGTCGGACCACTGAACAGGACGGCGATGTGCTCGAGCTCAGTGCCTCGAAGGGCAAGTTTCACAAGACGGTTCTTGGCGACTTTGACCGTGCCGCCGGCTGCCCGAACCTGCGACCGGAAGGTCGTCATGTCCGCAACCGAAAGCCCGGCGTAGTGCGCGACGACGACAACGCCGGTGCCCTGAAGCACCTCGTTGAACGACGCGACGAACTCTCGCTTCTCCGTTCTTTCCACTTGCCTACTCCATTTGGCGGCGAATGCCGCCGGTTTGTCTCTGCCGCCCGCAGGCGATCCCTCGTGAGGACCGTCGGCGGACAACACCGAGGATCCTGCCCCCTCGCGAGCCTTTCGGCGCGGCAAGGACAAACGGTTCGAACCGGCTGGGGAATTCCCCGTGTCGGCTCTTACCCGTCTATGCAGGCCCGCTTCGGGCTTAAGCGATCAACCGGCGAACCGGCGTCACACACCTGCAGTCTCGGACAGGACACCCGCCCCGAGGGGCGGATGATCCGCCCGGCCAGGGCCGGGCGGAATTCGTGTCGCGACGCGTCGAGCGCGCCGCGAAAACAATCAGGCCGTAACGGTCGAGGTGTCGACCTTCAGGCCGGGACCCATCGTCGAGCTGATCGCAACCCGCTTGAGATAGGTGCCCTTGGCGCCGGCCGGCTTGGCCTTGATCACGGCATCGACGATCGCCTTGATGTTCTCGCCAAGCTTGTCGGCATCGAACGAGACCTTGCCGACGCCGGCGTGAATGATGCCAGCCTTCTCGACGCGGAACTGAACGGCACCGCCCTTGGCGTCACGCACGGCCGAGGAGACGTCCGGGGTCACGGTACCGACCTTCGGGTTCGGCATCAGGCCGCGCGGGCCCAGCACCTTACCCAGACGACCGACGAGCGGCATCATGTCCGGGGTGGCGATGCAGCGATCGAAATCGATCTTGCCCGACTGCACCTCGGCGACCAGCTCCTCGGCACCGACGATGTCGGCACCGGCGGCCTTGGCCTCGTCAGCCTTGTCGCCACGCGCGAACACGGCAACACGAACCGACTTGCCCGTGCCATTCGGCAGGACGCAGACGCCACGGACCATCTGGTCGGCGTGACGCGGGTCGACACCGAGGTTGATGGCGATGTCGACGGTCTCGTCGAACTTCACCTTGGACCGCTCCTTGACCAGCGCAAGCGCCTCGTCGAGAGCGTAGAGCTTGTTGCGATCAACGCCCTCGCGGGACGCCTTGACGCGCTTTGCAATCTTCGCCATCGACTTACTCCGTGACCTCGAGACCCATGGACCGCGCCGAACCGGCAACCATCAGCATGGCCGCGTCGACGTCGTTCGCATTGAGGTCCTTCATCTTCGCTTCGGCGATCTCGCGCACCTGGGCGCTCGTCACCTTGCCGGCGAAACCACCCTTGCCGGGGGTCTTCGAACCCGACTTCAGACCGGCAGCCTTCTTCAGCAGGAAGCTGACCGGCGCCGTCTTCACTTCGAACGTGAAGGAGCGGTCGGAGTAGTAGGTGATGACGGTCGGGCACGGCGTGCCCTTTTCGACATCCTGGGTCTGCGCGTTGAACGCCTTGCAGAACTCCATGATGTTCAGACCGCGCTGACCAAGCGCGGGACCGATCGGCGGCGACGGGGTCGCGGAGCCGGCCGGCACCTGCAGCTTGATGTAACCTTCAATTTTCTTCGCCATTCGTATCTCCAACTGGCGCTACCGACGAATCGGCATTCTCAGATCAGGTGGTCAGACCCCGTATCGCCCGGCGAACGATGCGAACGGTGCCTCCCACCAGGGAGTGGAGCAACTTCGCCCCAACTTGTCCGGCAACCTGCCGGACCCTCCGGCCCTTAGGCCGAAACTTCGCCAAAAACAACCGACCGCGCAGCCGCGAACACCCAAAAGGCGCTCGAGCGACATGCACGCGATCAGATCTTCTCGACTTGTCCGTATTCCAGTTCGACGGGCGTCGCCCGACCAAAGATCGAGACCGCCACCTTGAGGCGCGCGCGCTCGTCGTCGACTTCCTCGACATGCCCCGAGAAGGATGCAAAGGGGCCGTCGGCCACCCGTACCTGCTCTCCGATCTCGAAGCTCACAGACGGCTTCGGACGCTCGACGCCCTCCTGCACCTGATGCAGGATCCGCATGGCCTCGGCCTCGGAAATCGGAATCGGCTTCTGATCGGCACCGAGGAACCCGGTCACCTTCGGCGTGTTCTTGATCAGATGGTAGGCCTCGTTGGTCATTTCCATCTTGACCAGAACGTAGCCCGGGAAGAACTTCCGCTCCGCGTCGACCTTGCGACCACGGCGAACCTCGACAACCTTCTCGGTCGGAACGAGCACTTCCTCGAACAGATCCTCAAGCCCCTGCTGGGAAGCCTTCTCCCGAATCGATTCCGCCACCTTCTTCTCGAAATTCGAGTAGGCGTGCACGATGTACCAACGCTTGGTCATAATCCCTCGAGCCGATTGCATTCCGATCCCAACTTAGGAGCCAAGACCGAGAAGCCAGCCGATACCCCGACCCATGAGCCAGTCGGCAAGCAGAAAGAAGACGGAGGCCAGAATCACCATGATGAACACCATCACGGTAGTAACCGCGGTTTCCCGGCGCGTCGGCCAAGAGACCTTGGCCGTTTCCTTGCGGACCTCGCCGATGAACGTGAAAGGGTTCGATTTCGCCATTGAACTACCGGTTTCGTCACGACACACAGGCGCGCGGAATCATCCACGCGCCTTGGTCGAAAGCCCTAATTAAGGCCTAACGGCCCGTCGATCAAGAGCAAAGGTGGCAGGGGCGGAGGGACTCGAACCCCCGGCCCTCGGTTTTGGAGACCGATGCTCTACCAGCTGAGCTACACCCCTAGACCTTTCAAGGCCTTCGTTTAAGGAGTTTTCACGGACGCATCAAGCGGGAAATGACGAATGGGTGAATTAATTCACATTTCGTTTGAACCAGCTAGACGGGAATAGCCCTCACACGCGAAAGCCGCGGCGCGCGCACCGAGGTCGGCCTCGCGCAGGGCACACAAACCGCCAGATCACCGGCCGAAGGCGTCGTCACCGCCGCCCGACACGGCACCCACTCCAGACTTTTCCCCGGCGACACACGCGCACCTCAAGCGCCCGGACGCAGAGCGAAGCCCCCTCCCCGCGAACGCAAGAAGGGCGCGACCTTGCGAGGCCGCGCCCTTCGAGTTCATGCCACCCGCGAGAATCGCGGGAAGCGTATTACTTGATGATCGAAGCGACGACGCCGGCACCGACGGTGCGGCCGCCCTCGCGGATGGCGAAGCGCAGGCCTTCTTCCATCGCGATCGGCACGATCAGCTCAACCTCGACCGACACGTTGTCGCCCGGCATCACCATCTCGGTGCCCTCGGGCAGCGTGACAACACCCGTGACGTCCGTCGTGCGGAAGTAGAACTGCGGACGATAGTTGGTGAAGAACGGCGTGTGACGGCCACCCTCTTCCTTCGTCAGGATGTAGGCCTCGGCCTTGAAGTTCGTGTGCGGCGTAACCGAACCCGGCTTGCACAGAACCTGACCGCGCTCAACGTCTTCACGACCAATGCCGCGGATCAGCGCGCCGATGTTGTCGCCAGCCTGGCCCTGATCGAGCAGCTTGCGGAACATCTCGACGCCCGTGACCGTCGTCTTCTTCGTGTCGCGGATGCCGATGATCTCGACTTCCTCGCCGACCTTCACGATGCCGCGCTCGACGCGACCCGTGACGACCGTGCCACGACCCGAAATCGAGAACACGTCCTCGATCGGCATCAGGAACGGCATGTCAACCGGACGCTCAGGCGTCGGGATGTAGTCGTCGACCGCAGCCATCAGCTCACGGATCTTCGTCTCGCCGATCTCCGGATCGCGACCCTCGAGGCCGGCAAGAGCCGAACCCGCAACGATCGGAATGTCGTCGCCCGGGAACTCGTAGGACGAAAGAAGCTCGCGCACTTCCATCTCGACGAGCTCAAGGAGCTCGGCGTCATCGACCTGGTCGACCTTGTTCAGGAACACGACAAGCGCCGGAACACCGACCTGACGCGCAAGCAGGATGTGCTCGCGGGTCTGCGGCATCGGGCCGTCGGCCGCCGAACAAACCAGGATCGCGCCGTCCATCTGCGCAGCACCCGTGATCATGTTCTTCACGTAGTCGGCGTGACCCGGGCAGTCGACGTGGGCGTAGTGACGCGCTTCCGTCTCGTACTCAACGTGAGCCGTCGAGATCGTGATGCCACGCGCACGCTCTTCGGGAGCGGCGTCGATCATGTCGTACGCCTTGAAGTCGCCGAAGTACTTCGTGATCGCGGCCGTCAGCGTCGTCTTGCCGTGGTCAACGTGACCAATCGTGCCAATGTTAACGTGCGGCTTCGTCCGCTCAAACTTTGCTTTCGCCATCGGCGTCGCTCTCTTAGCTTGCGGTTAAGTCCATCAAACTCGATAAAGACCCGACCGCCGCTCGGCGGTGGATGCTCTGACCTGGCAACGTCATTCTCGCATGCCAAGTCCGGTTGCGGCCGTGAACTCGTAAGTGGAGCGGGTGAAGGGAATCGAACCCTCGTCATCAGCTTGGAAGGCTGCTGCTCTACCATTGAGCTACACCCGCCGCCGGTCGGGGGGTGGTGGAGGAGGTTGGATTCGAACCAACGTAGGCAAAGCCAACGGATTTACAGTCCGTCCCCTTTAACCACTCGGGCACTCCTCCGAGTCACCCTTCCCGACGCAGAAGCGTTCCGGATGGCTTCACGAAAATGCCTCGCAAAACAATCGCGAGGCCGTTCCCGTGGCGGGTGTTATGCAGATCAGGCATGGGGGTGTCAACGCCCATTTGCCTCCTGTGGACACAAAATCGACGCCCCCGGTGGATCGCTTTCCGCTTGCCCGCGATGGGGACCCGCGATAAGCGCTCGTCCCATGACAACGCCCACTCGCCCCGCACGCCGGCATCCCGGCGGAAAACCCCGCCATCGCGGTTCCTCTTTCTCCCGACAGGCTGAGGAAGGCCCGCTGCATCTTTATGGGCTGCACACGGTCGAGGCGGCCTTCAACAATCCCCAGCGCGAGCGCATCAAGCTGCTGGCGACGGAAAACGCCTTGCGCCGCCTGGCCGAACGCGGCGTCTCCCCGGACGTGCCTGTGGAAATCGTCAGCCCGCGCCAGCTCGACAAGCTCGTGGGCCGCGATGCGGTGCATCAGGGCGCTGTGCTGGAGGCGCTCCCCCTGCCCGCTTATGGTGCGCGCGACCTCGGACGCGCCCGGCTCGTGCTGGCGCTCGACCAGGTGACGGACCCGCATAATGTCGGCGCCATCCTGCGCTCCGCCGTGGCGCTGGCCGCCGACGCCGTGGTGACGACGGAGCGCCACGCGCCGGAAGAAGGCCCCGTGCTCGCCAAGTCGGCCTCGGGCGCGCTCGATCTCATCCGTCATGTGCGCGTCAAGAACATGGCCCGCTTCGTCGCGGAAATGCGCGAGGCCGGCTTTACCTGCGTCGCGCTCGACAGCGACGGCCCTGCGCGACTCGAGGACACCGAACTTGGCGACAAGGTCCTGCTGGTGCTTGGCTCGGAGGGCAAGGGCGTGCGCCAAGGTGTGCGCGAAGCCTGCGGCACGCTCGCCCGCCTCGACATGCCCGGCGAGATCGCCTCGCTCAATGTCTCCAATGCCGCCGTTCTCTCTCTCTATGTAACGCGCATGAAACTGGGGCTTTGAGCGAACCCGCGCGCACCTGCCACCGGGCTTTCTCCGCCCCTTGAGCACAACGCGCGTTTTTCGCACAGGCAGCACGCTAGAAACTGATGCACCCCGTCAGGACTTGTGCTAGAAGCGCCGCGTTTGCCGGTATAGCTCAGCTGGTAGAGCACCTGATTTGTAATCAGGGGGTCGCGGGTTCGAATCCTGCTGCCGGCACCACCTCCCGGTGACATTCCTCCGAGCGTCGGTCCTTCAGGGCATGGTTCGGTCCGCTGCGCCGGGACCAGCCCTTTCGCGCAGTCCCGCACCACGGGGCTTGACGCCCCGACGCCGCCCGGCCAACCCGCAACGGCGGTCCGGTCGAGACACAAGAGGACAGAAGATGACCCCGCTCGGTTTCCCGGATCCCGCCTTCGTCGCCCGCCAGACCGCGAAGATGCTGCTTGAGGTCAAGGCCGTCCATTTCCGTGCCGACGAGCCCTACAAGCTGACTTCCGGCATCGCCAGTCCGGTCTACATCGACTGCCGCAAGCTCATTTCCTATCCGCGCCTGCGCTCCACGCTGATGGATTTCGCCGCGGCAAAGATCCTTTCCGACATCGGCTTTGAATCTCTCGACGGCATCGCCGGCGGCGAGACGGCCGGCATTCCCTTCGCGGCCTGGATTTCCGAGCGCCTGGCACTGCCCATGCAGTATGTCCGCAAGAAGCCGAAGGGCTTTGGCCGCGATGCCCAGATCGAGGGCGCGCTCGGCGAAGGCGACCGGGTGCTGCTCGTGGAGGATCTGACAACCGACGGCGGCAGCAAGGTCCGCTTCGCCGAGGCGCTGCGCAAGGCTGGCGCCCAGGTCGACCACACCCTTGTCCTGTTCTTCTACGACATCTTCCCCGAGACCCACGCCGCCATGGCAAAGCACGGGCTGACGCTGCACTATCTCGCCACCTGGCGCGACGTGCTGGCGGTTGCCCGCGAGGACGGCCACTTCCCCGAGGCAACGCTCTCAGCGGTGGAGTCCTTCCTCGACGCCCCGCTCGCCTGGTCGGCGAAGCACGGCGGCATTTCCGAATTTGCCGTCTGAGCAAGCGCCGGAATTTGCCGGAAACGACAAGGGGGCCATGTGGCCCCCTTTTTCTTTGCCCTCACGCACCCGCCGGGGGCCCCGACCTTTTCAGCGGGTGCGGCACCGGTTCCTTTGCGCGAAAGGCATATGTGCGGATCACCTGCCAGTAGGAGCGAAACACATAACCGCCGTTGTTGCGGATGAACGCCTCGCGGTTCTCCGCGTAGACAGCCGGCAGCCGATACCACGGCAGGCCAGGCCGGGCGTGGTGGACCGCATGCAGCGAATTGAACAGAAAAAGAAAGGCGAGCGGCCCGCGGTCCTCGATCAGCACCGTCCGATGACCGACCGCCTCTTCCGCCTGATGCTCCAGAAAGGTGCGGATCGCCAGCAGGGAAAAGCCGAGATAGCAGCCGGCCAGATAGGCCATGAACGGAAAGCCCGGAACCTGCGCCAGAAGCCAGAACAGCAGTGCGCCGAATGCGGCGTGCTCAATCCATGCACGCGCGACACCCCTTTGTCCGGCGCGAATCAGGCGCGCTTCGGTGCGATAGAACGCGGCAAGACTGACCGCGGGGCCAAGTAACACACGCCCGGCAAGCGTGTTGTTGAGGCGCAGCACCAGCCGACGCGCCGGCCCGGCGCTCGCCCAGTCGCGCGGGTGCTGGTACCAGCTCTCCGGATCCTCATACGGATCCGTCAGGCGCGGATCATCGTGATGGGCGATATGCAGCGCGCGAAACCGCCAATAGGGCACGAACAGTCCCAACGGCAGCGCCACCAGCAGCGCGTTTATGCGCGGCGCGCGGAACGGGTGACCGTGCAGGGCCTCATGCTGAAGCGACGAATGCAACGCGATCAGCACGCCAAACAGAAGAGCCGCGCCCCAGCCCAGCGATTCGGCGTGAAGGGCGAGCACCAGGAAAGCCCCATACACGCCGACGAGCAGCCCGAGCGTCGGCCATTCGACAGCGGCAAGCCGAGCAAATGGACGCATGCGGCCGCCGACGTCGTTCTTCCGCCCCCCCGCCCGCTCCTGCGAGCGGACGGGCCGCCACCAAAGTCGGCCCGCAGACGGCCGCCTCGTATCGGCAGCAGCGAGGCGACAGGTGGGCGGAACAAGGCGGTAGGTGGGTTTGTCTGGCATGCCTCCTTGATCGAGCCGATGGCCGAGCCTTGCAATGAGTCAATGATCAAGCGAAAGCGAGATGATACATTGATTACACAAGAGGTATGCGACTTCACAATTTTCATGTGATTTCACATAGACCATGATCCGGGCGAGCAGGAAGCAGGGCATGAGGGGAACCGACAAGCGGGAACTGGCGGCGATCTTTCGCGAGCGGCTGGCGATCCTGATGGCGCGGCGTGCGGAACCGCCTGCCCGCTTCGCCATGCGCATCGGCCTCGACCGGTCGGCGCTGAGCCACTTCCTCGACCCGGTCTCGACACGAATGCCACGCACCGAGGCCTTGTGCGACATCGCCCGCGCCGAAGGCGTGACCACCGACTGGCTTCTCGGCCTCACGCAGACCACCAACGGTGCAGCCGACATTGCTCCCGCCATCGAGATCGAGCAGGCGGAAGACGGGCGCGGCGAGACCTTGCTGGCGAGCTGGCACCAGCAGGCGATCGGCTACAAGATCCGCTATGTCCCCTCCACGATCCCCGACCTCCTGCGGACCGAGGCCGTCGTTGCCTATGAATTCGGCGCTCCGGAAAGCGCCAAGGCCGCCGCCAAGGCCGACCAGGGCCGCAGGTTGCTCGCCTATACCCGCAGACCGGAGACCGACATGGAGGTCTGCATGCCGTTACAGACGCTGGAGGAACTCGCTGCCGGCACCGGCATCTGGTCCGGTCTTCCCGCTGCAGACCGACAGGCTCAGCTGCGCCACATGGCCCGGCTGATCGACGAGCTTTATCCGACCTTCCGCCTGTTTCTCTTCGACGGGCGCGAGCGATTCTCCGCCCCCTACACCGTGTTCGGCCCTCAGCGCGCCGCGCTCTATCTCGGCACGCTCTATCTGGTGATCAACTCGGTCGAGCAGATCCGTGCCCTTACGCGTCATTTCGACGGCCTGATCCGGGCTGCAGCGGTCGGCCCCGACCGGGCGGGCGCGCATCTTTCCGGATTGGCAGAAAAATGAGACACTTGCGCCGGAGCAGTCACGGCTTCGTGATGCCTCCCCGACTTGAGCGTGCGACACTTCGCGCGGAATGTTGTCCGGGGCGGCGACTGCCGTGCCATTCGAGGGAGACACTGACCATGATGAAAACGGGTATCCGGGCGCTTGCGCTCGCCATGCCGCTGGTGATGAGCGCGGCTGCCGCCAACGCCGACCCGGTCGCGATTCGCCAGGAGATGATGAAGTCCATCGGCGCCGCGACGGGCACGCTCGGCAAGATGATCAAGGGCGAGATCGACTATGACCCGCTGGCGGCAAGCCTTGCCATGCGGATCATCTTCGCCACGCCGTCCGGCTTTATCACCGAGTTTCCAGAAGGAAGCGAGACGGCCGAGAGCGAAGCCGGACCGAAGATCTGGGAAGACAAGGCCGGTTTCGACAAGATCGCCATGGACATGCAGGACGCCGCCCTTGCCGCGATCCCTGCCGCCGGCAAGAGCCTCGACGATCTCAAGGGCGCCTTCGGCCCGGTGGCCAAGAACTGCAAGGCCTGCCACGAGACATATCGCGTCAAGAAGAACTGAGGCACACGGCCCTGCTCAACGTGTCGCCGCCCCGGCCTGCCGCTGTCGCAGACGGGCCGAGGCGGCGGGGCGGTGACGGCTCCAGAGGACCCGCAGAGGATCTGAATGACCCGAAGGACCTTCCGCCGCCTTGTCGGCGTCTTCCTGCTCATCATCGCCGCAATGCTCTATGTGACCCGTCCGGAACGGGTCGACACGTCTGCGATCCCCGCACATGAGCCAGATCTCTCCAACGGCGAGCACATGTTCTGGGCGGGCGGCTGCGCCTCCTGTCACGCCGCGCCAGGCGCGGAAGGAGACGCCAAGCTCGTGCTTGCCGGCGGCGTCGAGCTCGACACTCCCTTCGGCCTCTTTCGCGTGCCCAACATCTCGCCCGACGCCGCGCATGGCATCGGCGGCTGGTCGCAGGCGGACTTCCTCACCGCGATGACCAAGGGCACCTCGCCGCGCGGAGAGCACTATTATCCGGCCTTCCCCTATACTTCCTACAAGAACATGCGGTCGGAAGACCTGCTTGACCTCAAGGCGTTCCTCGACACGCTGCCGACATCGCAGAACGCGGTCGCCGGTCACGACCTGTCCTTCCCCTTTTCCTGGCGCGGCGCGCTTGGCTTCTGGAAGTTCCTCTATCTCGGCGGCGAACCGCCCGCCGTGGCGGCCGACGCCAGCGACGCCGTGAAACGCGGCGCGTATCTGCTTGCCGGCCCCGGCCACTGCGCGGAATGCCACACGCCGCGCGACGTCTTCGGCGGGCTCGACCGTTCGCGCTGGCTTGCCGGAGGTCCCAACCCGGACGGCAAGGGAACGATCCCCAACATCACCCCGGCCCCCAACGGCATCGGCTCCTGGTCGGCCAAGGATATCGCCTATTATCTGGAAACGGGCTTCACGCCCGAGTTCGACAGCGTTGGCGGCGGCATGGCCTCTGTGCAGCAGAACTGGGCAAAGCTTCCAGCCGACTACCGCGAGGCGATCGCTGCCTATCTGAAGACCGTGCAGGCGGTGGCGGGCGAGAAGAAGTGACGCGCGCTTGGCGCGCCTCACCCTTCCGGCTGAGTCTCGGCGCGGATCCAGTCGAAAAATCCGGCGCTGCCACCAGCGGCTGCCACTGCGACGATAGCCGGTTCCTCGTAAGGATGAACCTCGCGTATCACCGCCACCGCCTCGGCAAGACGCGTCGCCGTTGTCTTGGCCAGGAACACGATCTCCTCGCCTTCCTCGACCCTGCCTTCCCACCGGTATAGCGAGACCATTCCGGGCCACATGTTGACGCAGGCCGCCAGGCGCGCGCCGATCAGACGCTCCCCGGCCTGCCTGCCACTCTCCATATCTGGAAAAGTCGCGTAAATCAGATGGATGTCGCTTTCGTTTTGCATCGGCGAACGGATTCCCAAGTCGGTGTCGGGCATGCTACGAGACCGGATGTCCCGTGCCTTGCGGTCACGTCCCAGCGACTGTGGCGCATCATGTCGGGATTTGAAACCGGGTGGAGACCTGCCATGGGCTTGCGTCGTGCCGCATCGAACACATGCAGATCCCGCGGGCCCAGGCGACGTCGCCCCGTTTCCCTCCACGGCCTCCGCTGCCGTCCGCTTCGTCAGGTCGCGCTATGAACGCTTCGCTTCCCGCCATCGACCGGATCGCCTTCGTTTCCAGTGACACGGAGGAGGCAGCGCTTGCCCGCGAAGCGCTCGAGACACGCTACGGCGCGCATGACCCCAAGCGCGCCGACGTGATCGTCGCCCTTGGCGGCGACGGGCTGATGCTGCAGACGCTGCACCGCTTCATGAACACCGGCAAGCCGATCTACGGCCTGAATCGTGGGTCCGTCGGATTCCTCATGAACGAATACCGCGAGGACGACCTGCTCGAGCGCATCCGCAGCGCCGCGGTCAGCCGCATCCGCCCGCTGGTGATGGAGGCAACCGACGCGCTCGGACACATCCATTCCGCGCTGGCCATCAACGAGGTCTCGCTCCTGCGCCAGACCCACCAGGCGGCGAAGCTGCGCATTTCCGTCGACGACCGGGTGCGCATGGAAGAGCTCGCCTGCGACGGGGTCATCGTTTCAACGCCGGCCGGCAGCACCGCCTACAACCTGTCCGCCCACGGGCCGATCCTTCCGATAGACGCGCATCTGCTGGCGCTGACGCCGATCAGCCCGTTTCGCCCGCGGCGCTGGCGCGGGGCGCTGCTGCCCAACCGGGTGCGGGTGCGCATCACCGTGCTGGAAGGAGACAAGCGCCCGGTGAGCGCGGCCGCCGACTACACCGAGATCCGCAACGTCGTCGAGGTCCGTGTCCGCGAGGAAGAGGGCTCGAGCAGCCTCGTGCTCTTCGACGCCGATCACAACTGGGACGAGCGTATCCTGACGGAGATGTTCCGCTACTGAGCCGCGATTTCGCATTCTCTATGAAAGAATATGCGAAAGTTTAACCGATAGACGGCACTCTTGCGGCCCAAGCATCCGTCTGCCGAACGCACGGCGGATGACAAAGCGGAAGAAACATGTCGTATCCGACCCTCAGTCTTGGCGCATTGCGCATCCTGATCGTCGAGGACAACGCCCACATGCGGCGCATCCTCCGTCGCATGCTGGCAGGCTTCGGCATCACTGCCATCCATGAGGCGGAGGACGGTGCTGAAGCGCTCGACCAGATCTCGCGCCAGGACCCCGATCTTATCGTCATGGACTGGCTGATGCCGATTGTCGACGGGGCCGAGCTCACCCGCCGCATCCGTTCCGGCCGACAGCCCGGATGCTTCGTGCCGATCATCGCCGTCACCGCGCATACTCAGAAACGCCGTGTCATCGAGGCCCGCGACAGCGGCGTGACCGAAGTGCTGTGCAAGCCGGTCTCGGCCAAGGCGCTCTATCTGCGCATCGCCAATTGCGTGCTCAACCAGCGCGACTTCATCCGCAGCAAGACCTTCTTCGGCCCCGACAGGCGTCGTTTCCAGACCCCGAACTTTCAGGGGATCGACCGGCGCGGCCTGCGCACCGACGACGGCTACGCTCTGGACGGAACCGGCCAAGTCACGCAGAATCGTTCAACCTCAGGATTGAGGGAATCGGCCTGACCGCCGCGTCCTCCGGGGAAACGGAACCCGCGGCGAGCCGGACGACGGCGACATCCGCAAGATCAATAACGCAGTCGGGGACCAGGCATGGCCAATGACCAGACCGGACGAGACGACGATTTCGAAGTTGTGAAGCCGCCGCGCGACCTGCGCTCCAAGGTGCGTGTCATGAGCGCGCGCGAGGCGGCGCGGTTCGATCCGGTCAAGGCGGCCGAGGCGGCGCTCGCCCGCCTCGCCGACGACTTCGATGACTGGATGGCATCGGAAGCGCTGACGCTGTCCAACGCGTGGACCGACATCCAGACCAATGGCATCGACGCGGAACGCCGCGATACGCTGTTCCGCGCGGCGCACGACATCAAGGGGCAGGCAAGCACGCTCGGCTACCCGCTCGTCGGCGCGGTTGCCGGCAACCTCTGCTACCTGATGGATCACGTTGACACGAAGCTTCTGCCGCTGACGCTCATTGCCCAGCATGTCGACGCGGTTCGTGCCATGGTCGCGGAAACCGCTGGAGAACAGGAAAACCACACCGCGCGCGCGCTGGTCGACGGACTTGCCGATGTGACGGAGGATTTCGTCGCGCGCAACGGTCGGCCGGAACAGGACGACTGAGCGGAAGCGGAGAAAGGTCCGCCCGTCAGACCACCACCATCAGGCCGCCAGCGTGCGCTCGCGGAAGTCGCGGGCCGCCTCGCGGGCGATTTCGGCGGAAAACCGCCTGAGCATGACGACGAGGTCGTCGGCCTCGACGCCGTCCTGCGCCTGATAGCGGGCGATAACCTCGCCGATCAGCAGCCGGGAAACCCGCGCGCTGCCAGCGACCGCCGGCGCATTCGGCGCGGCCGACAGCAGATCCCGCCAAACGGACACCGCAACGCAGAACAGCGAATGGGTCCGCGATGGCAGGCCGGCGCGTCCAAGCAACGCGCGCAGCGGCAGGCTGCGGCCTGACGAGAGGACACTCGCCACCCGCCGCCGCGACAATCCGGAAAGGCGCACAAGCGCCGTCTGGAACAGCTCCGCGTTGCCCGTGCACACACCTCTGAGCAGCAGACCGGCCGTGAGTTGCCCCGACTGGCGCAAGTGCTCGACCAGCGCCTCGGTCTCATGCGGCGCGGCGCAATTGGCAAGCGACACCGTCGCCCGCTCCCGCGCCTCCGCAACCACGGTGCGTGCCCGGTCCTCGTTGAGCCCCCGGCGCACCAGCGGATGGTCGCTCAGCAGGTCTCCGACCTGCTTCAGAAGCATCTGGCGGATCTCTATCGGCACATCGCCGCGCGTCAGCAGCGCCTCGCGCAGGGCGGCCTCCTTGCCGTGGCGCTCGACCAGGCGGATCAGGGAAAGTCGGGAAATGTCCGCACCCTCGTTGCCGACAAGCGCGACGCCCGCGTTCAGCGAACCAACCTCTGCGATCGCGGCCGCGACCGAGACACTCACCTGCGAGCGGCTCGCCACAGCGACCGGTAGCGGATCCGAATGCCCTGCCACCACGTCGACAAGCTCCGCATCGAGCAGCACCGGTGAATGGCGCAGCACGGTGGTCGCGATCTGCGGAAGATCGGAGACAAGTGCCAGGATCACCTCGCGCGGCGCGTCCTCGCTGCGCGCCAGGGCCTCGGCAAGCGCCCTGCGGACACGCACGCATGGGTCATCGAGGAGCAGCGTCAGGGCCGCTTCCGCCGCCTCCCGCTCGCCCTCGCTCAGCGTCGAGTGCAGATAGGCGCGCGCCAGCGCGCTCGTCGCTTCCGCCCGCCGGTCATCCGGCGCGTCGTCCATCCACCGCAAGAACTGTTCTACGATCATGGTGCCAGGTTCCCGAAAGGTGCCCAGGAACGCGGGCACCTTGTTCGACACCGACTATGCGCGCGAAACGCTTAAATCTTCGTTCACCATGAATCTGCGCCCGGGTGCACCACCCCGCCCTCCCCTGCCGAACCGCTCAGGCCTCGACGCGCAGGAAGCCGGCAAGGCCGGTCTTCTGGTGCTCGATCACATGGCAGTGGAACGCCCAGTCGCCCGGATTGTCGGCGACAAGAGCCACCTCCATGGTTTCCTGGGCCTGCAGCAGCGCCGTGTCGGTCCACAGCGGCGGCACGGGCCGCTTGTCGGAACGCAGAAGCTTGAACGTGTGGCCATGCAGATGGATCGGGTGATCGTTCTGGGTCTCGTTGCGCAGACGCAGGATGTAGCTCCGGCCGTGTTTCATCACCGCCAGCGGATCGAGCGGACCGGGCACGTCACCTTTCCACGCGACCCGGTTGATCGACCAGAACGTGTAGCCGAGGCTTCCGCAGATGGAGCGCTGCGGTGCATCGCCGGACGGCGTCCAGCCGAAGAGGAAGTCGAGCGTCTCGGCATTGGCAAGATCCGGCTCGGCATTCGGATTGGGCCGCAGAGGCTTCAGCTCCGCAAGACTGCGGTTGACGCTGGCACCGCTCGCCCGGAAGGTCGCCAGCGTCACCGGCCCGGTGGGCGAACTGCGCGTGAGCGTCACCGTCGCGCCCTCGCGCGCCGGCATCCGAAGCGCGATATCGGCGCGCTGTCCGGGTGCGAGCAGGATGTCGCGCGCCGGACGCGCCATGGGCAACGGGTTGGAATCGAGCGCGATGACACGCGCCGAACCTCCCTCCGGGCTGCCCGGCAGATCGCTGGCGAGGTCGTAGGAGGCGACGCGCGTCAGGTCCGTGACCGCCAGACGCAGGCGCACGAGCGCTCCAGCGGGGAGATCATGCAGCGGCTCCACCTGCCAGTTGACCGTGGAAACCGTGCCGAGCGTGCCGCCGCGCGCGGCGTTTCTCGGCTTGTAGAACTCGATGAAGGAGCCCTTCCCGTCCAGACGGAAATCACGAATGTTCAAAGGCAGGTCGACGTCGAACCCCGGATCCTCGTCCTCCTCGACGACGAGAACGCCGGTCAGCCCCCGGGCAATCTGCTCCAGCGTGTTGCAATGCGGGTGATACCAATAGGTGCCGGCATCCGGCGGCGTAAAGCTGTAGCGAAAACTCTTGCCGTCCTCGATGGGATTCTGGGTCAGATACGGCACGCCGTCCATCGCATTGGGAATGCGCAATCCGTGCCAGTGCACGGTCGCTGCCTCGCCCAACCTGTTATCGACGTCAACCGAGAACGGGCGCCCCTGTCGCATTCGCAGGACCGGCGCAGGCCCCTCGGGAACGAAGCTCATCATGTCGCGCGTCAGCGTACCGGGCAGGACTTCGTGGGAAAGCCGGCTGAGCTTCAGCGCACCGTCAGCCGCGAAGGCCCTGCGCGCGGCAAAGCCGCCGACCGCTGGCGCCGCCAACAAGGCTCCTGTTCCCACAAGAAGCTCCCGACGCGATATGCCCGTCATGATCCGCTCATCCCGTTCCTGCCAGCCGAGCCTGGCCTGCCCTCGACGCTCCCAAGAGAGAGCCGCCTTGCCGGAGCGACCTTACGCCCGCTCGCGGTCGGCTTGAACCCGGCCGGCCCAAAATACATGAGGCAAGAACGCCAGTTTTCCGCAAAACACACCGCAGCGGACAATTGGTCGCATCGCGGCAGGAGCAAAAACGCCGCCGCCCGCGACAAGGCGGGCGGCGGCGCGAAAGGATCATCAGCGAAATCCGGGGGCGGATCAGACCGGAGGCAGAAGTTCTTTCTGTTCGAAGTTCGGCCGATAGCTCAAGAAGCCGGTGAGATCGATTGGCTGCCCCTTGGCGATCGAGGCCGTCTTCAGCGACATGCCCTCGTCAAGCACCCGGGAACGAAGCTGCGTGTAGGCATCGGGCTCGCTATCGCGCTGCACGGCCGCGCGCTGCAGGGCCTCCTGCTGGCCGGCCTCCTGCGCCGCGAAGGCGGAAAGGTAGCGCGTGTCGAACGAAGCCTTGCGCGCCTCCACGCCATTGCGGAAGAGCGCATGGAACGGAGAAGACACCTCGCGGGTCGCCGACCAGGCCGACAGCACCCGGTTGGTCGGATCGCCCATCGACAGGCCCGTGCCGGTTTCGGCCACCGCGACGTTGGGAATGGCATCCATGCCGCCCGAATCACGCACCGCCGCAACGCTCTCCGGCTTTGTCGCGGGCAACGCCGCAAAGCGTGTGCCGGAGGTGCCCGGCAGGGTCGGCATCGATCCCCCGTGCTTGGCGATCAGATTGGCGTAGACTTCCTGCACGGAGCGCGCGCCACCGCGATCATAGAAGATCGGTTTGTTCGCCCGCGCCTGCTGGGAAAACACCTTGTCGGCGGCCATGTCCGGATTCTGCTCGGCCAGCCGGATCAGCTTCGACGCCCCGCCGGCCCCGAGGAAGTGGGCGATGTAGAGCTCGCCGTCGCTCGGCTGGCGACCGAGCTTGTCGCTTAGGTAGGCGGCGTTCTTCTGGGTCAGCTCGCCCGCCATTGCCGAGGCGATCTCGGCATTGTCGCGCAGGCTCAGGATCTCCCGGCGCATCTGCGGATCGGCGACCCGGTACTTGCCGTTCGCGGTGCGCTGGATCTGCTCGGCGTATTGGCCAAGGCCATGTTTGGAGCCGGTCTCCTTCAGCGTCTCCAGCCAGGTGCTCTCGATGAACTGAAACAGGCCGGAGGCGCTCGACGTGCGCGCCTTTGCGTCCTCATCGAAATTCGATTCGCGTTTCGCCGTCTTCACGAGGTAGTCGAAGGACGCACCAGTGGAGGTGCTGGCGGACTGAAAAGCCTGCTCTATCCGCGATGCGATCGAGGTCGTTTCGCCGACTTTCATGCTCCACGCTCCTGACTGGCTTCGAGAGTTCTTGCGAATTGATTAAAGAGTCCGAGGAAAGTGGTTAACGAGGGGTTAACATTCGCTAACTTGCGTTGCGAATTGAGAAATATGTCGCCAATCGAGCGACATGATTCGGGTTGCCCCCAAAGAAGGCCCCGGGGAGAATGCGCGAACATCAAGTGGAGGACGGCATGGCCGGATTGTATTTCGACGAATTCGAAGAGGGGCGGCTGTTTCGCCACGCGCTGACGCGCACGGTGACGGAGATGGACAACATGCTCTTCTCCAACATGACGCTCAATCCTCAGCCGCTGCATATCGACCGGCATTTCTGCGAGACGCAGACCGAATGGGGCCAGCCCCTGGTCAACAGCATCTTTACACTCGGTCTGATGATCGGCATTTCCGTGCACGACACGACGCTCGGCACCACCATCGCCAATCTGGGTATGAGCGACGTGAAGTTTCCAAACCCGGTCTTCCAGGGCGACAGCCTGCACTGCACGACCGAGGTGATCTCCAAGCGCGTCTCGAAGTCGCGCCCCGATGCGGGCATCGTCGAATTCGAGCACAAGGCCTACAATCAGCACGACAAGCTCGTCGCCGTCTGCCGGCGCCAGGCCTTCATGCGCAAGAAGACGGAAGACGGCTGATCATGCGCTCGCTTCTCTTCGTTCCCGGCGACAGCGAACGCAAGCTTGCCAAGAGCCTGTCGAGCGGCGCCGATATCCTGCTGATCGACCTGGAGGATTCCGTCGCGCTCGAGGCCAAGGCGACGGCGAGGACGATCGCAGCGGAGTTCCTCGCAGCCCATATCGGCGCCGCCGACCGGCCGAGGCTCTATGTGCGCATCAATGCGCTCGACACAGGCGAGACGGAGGCCGACCTTGCCGCGATCATGGCCGCGGGCCCCGACGGGGTCATGCTGCCGAAATCGATTTCCGGCCGCGATGTCGAGCACCTGTCGGCCAAACTTGCCGTTCATGAAGCCGAGGCAGGCCTTGAGGACGGCGCGACCCGTATCCTGCCTGTCGCCACCGAAACGGCCGCCGCAGTCTTCAATCTGGGCACCTATCAGGGCGCGAGCCCACGGCTGGAAGGGCTGACCTGGGGGGCTGAGGACCTGTCCGCCGACCTCGGGGCACTGGCGAACCGCGACGCGAGCGGAGGCTTCACCGAGCCCTTCCGGCTTGCTCGCAACCTTTGTCTCTGCGGTGCGGTCGCCGCCGGCGTCGTTCCGGTCGATACGGTCTTCACCAACTTCCGGGATATGGAGGGGTTGCGCGTGGAGGCACTGACCGCCCTGCGCGACGGCTTTACTGCGAAGATGGCGATCCATCCCGCCCAGGTGCCCGTAATCAACGAGGTCTTCACGCCCTCGCTGGACGATGTGGCCCACGCGCAGGCCATCGTCGCCGCCTTCGAGGCCGCCGGCAATCCTGGTGTCGTCGGGCTGGAGGGCGAGATGCTCGACAGGCCGCATCTGCGCCGCGCGGAAAAGCTGATCGCGCGCGCGCGGGCCGCCGGACGCGCCTGAACCCGCGACACGACCAGACACGAAAAAGCCCGGGTGGATCCGCTGCTCCGCCCGGGCTTTTTATCTGAAGACGCCTCGGACTAGCCCTTCGGTCGGGCCATCGTGAAGACCTCGTCGACGACCGCGTAGTCCATGTAGCCAAGACGCGACAACGGCCGGGCCAGCGTCACATCGAAACGCCCGTCGCGAAGGACGCTCTCGTCCAGATGGACGGTAACCACTTCCCCAAGCACCATCCAGTTGTCCGTCTCGCGCCCGTCGAGGCCCGTAAGCCGGATCGTCCGCAGATGCCGGCACTCGAGCGCCGCCTTGGCCTCACCGACGCGCGGTGCGCCGACGCTGGTCGAAGCCACCGGCGTCAGGCCCGCCGCCTCGAACTCCGACACCCCATGCGCCAGAGGGGCCGAGGAGGCGTTCATCGCGTCCTTCAGATTCTCGGTCGCGAGATTGAAGACGAAGTCGCCGGTCTCATCGATATTGGCGACCGTGTCCTTGTAGCCGCTCGACGAGAAGGCCAGGATCGGAGGCGTATCGCATACCGCGTTGAAGAAGCTGTAGGGCGCAAGATTGACGCTGCCGTCGCCTGCCCGCGTCGAGATCCAGCCGATGGGGCGCGGCGCAACAATCGCCTTGAAGGGATTGTGCGGCAGGCCGTGCCCGTCCGAGACATTGTAGGAATAGGTGCTCATGCACCGGTCCATTCGCTGACGACGGCTGCAAGGTCCGGGCGCGGACGCTCGCTCGGCGTCTCGCTTGCGGTGCCGATATGGATGAAGCCAGCGACGCGCTCCGTTTCGCCAAGACCGAGGATGGCGGCAACCCCGTCGTCAAAGGCCATCCATTCCGACAGCCACTGGGCGACGAATCCGCTCGCATGGGCGGCGAGCATCAGGTTCATGCACACCGCGCCGACGGAGAGCTGCTGTTCCCACACCGGGATCTTGGGATGCACCGCGGCGCGGCTGACAACCGCGATGACGAGCGGTGCGCGGGTGAAGCGCCCGGCTTCCTGCGCACGCCGGTTTTCGGGAAGTGCCCCGTCGCGCGCCTCGAGCAGCGTGACCAGCTTGCCGCCAAGCTCCGCGCGGGCATCGCCGCGGATGAGAACGAAGCGCCAGGGCGCAAGCTTGCCGTGATCCGGCACACGGGCAGCGGCGGTCAGCATGCGGTCAAGCGTCTCGCCTTCGGGGGCCGGCTCCACCATGCTCGCCGAGGGGTGGGAGCGGCGCGCCAGCAAAAGGCGCATGGTTTCGGAAATGTCCTGTGTCATAAGGATCCCTGTCATGATCGGCTGGAGAAGCCTTGGGGAATGGAACCGCAGGGTCGGGCTCCGGGGTCATGGCCCATGAGGTAAGCCCGTTTTCGGCCCTGTCAATCTTCAAGGTCCGGCTTGCTCGGGGGGCATGCCTGCGGACAACGGCATCGCTGCCGTTGCGGCAGACGGAAGCGGACTTGAAATCGCCCCAGTTTCAGGGTTTGAAACGCGGGACATCCTTGCAGGCGACACGACGGGGCAATTGGTTCGATGCGCGGCAGCTTTCTCAATCTCGTGGGGCTCGTGACCGGCCTTGCGCTCGGCGCGATAGCGATCTCCCCGGTTTTTGCGCAGGATGTGCTCACCCCGCCGAAAAAGCCCGACATCGACGCCCCCGCACGCTCCTCGACTTCAGGAGCAGGCCTCGAAGGATTGCTCGACGGCCCAGGCGCAAGCCGCCCCCTGTCGCAATCCTCCCCCTTCGGCAACGGCCTGCCCGGCTCGGACGAACTTTCTGCCTCCCCGCTCCTGGAAGGCCCGGTTCCTGGCGCCTCGGTCGTTCCCTACGCCCCCTCCTCGACCCCGGACACCGGAATGCCCGACATGGGCAAGGAAGCGCCGGTCTATCTCGTTGCCCGCCTCTCCGAGGACGGCCCGGCCGTCTCGCAGGGCGTTACCTGGCGGGTCTATGCCGAAAAGCCGAACGCGGAAGGCAAGCTGGAACTCGTCGCCAGCGCCAAGGGCGGCGACGCGGATCTCCGACTGACGCCAGGCGAGTATTTCGTCCACACCGCCTTTGGCTACGCCGGGCGCACCAGCCGCATCAGCGTGCGCCACGGCGTCACCAGCCAGACCGTTCTGCTCAATGCCGGCGGGTTGAAACTCGACGCCCAGTTCGGCGGTCACCAGCCGATCCGCACCGGGCGCGTCGTCTTCGACATCTACCAGAGCGAGTTCAGCAGCCGCGGCGAGCGCAAGCTCATTGCCGGAAACGTCAAGCCGGGCGAAATCGTGCGCCTGAACGCCGACACCTATCACATCGTCAGCCGCTACGGCGCGGTGAACGCGGTGGTGCGCGCGGACATTCGCGTCGAGCCAGGCAAGCTGACCGAGGCGACCGTCTACCAGAACGCCGCCCGCGTGACGCTGAAACTCGTCAGCCAGCCAGGCGGCGAGGCCATAGCAAACACCCGCTGGTCGGTGCTGACACCCGGCGGCGACACCGTCGTCGAGGCGACCGGCGCGTTCCCTGCCTTCGTTCTCGCCTCCGGTGACTACACGGTCATCGCCCGTAACGAGGACAAGCTCTACACCCGCGATTTCAATGTCGAGACCGCGAACCACGGCGAGGTCGAGGTTCTGACCAGCCAGTTGCTCAGGCAGTAGTCACGCCGCGATCCGGCGCATCCGGCGGCGGTCCGCCTTCGGACGCGGGCGGACCACTGCCGGCGCCATTGACACCACCTTGTGGTGAAGGTGCTCGATCATCGCCTTCTGATCCCCGAAAACGGCAAGCTCCGAATAGAGAACCGGCGCACCGACGCGCACGCGAAGCTCGCATCCCATGATGCGCCGGAATTCTCGGATATAGAGCGACAGGCGCAGCGTCAGCGACACCCGCGAAACGAGATGGAAGAGCGCCGAGTTCTGCCCTTCGAAATGAAGCGGGATCACCGTCGCCTTGGCCGACCGGATCATCTTGGCCGTGAAGGTCTTCCATGGCAGTTCCCGTGCCCGCCCGAAGGGTTTCTCGGCGGTGGCCACACCGCCGCCTGGAAAGACGATGATGGTAACGCCCTCGTTGAGCAGGCGCAGCGCCTCCTGACGGGTGCGCATGTTGGTCCTGAGCGCCTCGGCCGTCTCCTCGAAGTCGACCGGAAGGGCATAGGGCCGGATCTCCGGCGCCTTCAGCAACTCGTTGTTGATCAGGATCCGGTAGGGCCGGCCCAGCTTCTCGGCCATGGACAGGATCGCCAGGCCGTCGCCCAGGCCGTAGGGGTGATTGGCGATCATGACCAGCGGCCCGTTCGGCAGGTCCTCCGGCGGCCACGCCCCTTCCGCGACCACGACGTCGACACCGATCAGGTCCAGCAGATCGCTCCACTTGTACTGGGACGTCGTGGCGATCGCATCGCGCCAGTAGCGATAGTAGCCAAGCAGGTAGCCCCGGCCCGACACGGTTTCCACACAGCGGATGAAACCGCGCTTCAGCCAGGTATGCCCGTCGTTGGCATAGCTCAATTCAGTATCAGACAACTCGCGGCCCTCGCGCCGTGCTCGACCAGTTCCGCTGCGGCAGGACAGAGATCCCGTCGCGGCTGAATCGGAGATCTAGCCTCTTTCCCGTGACAGTTCGGCGACAGGACCCACCAATTCCGGCCACGCAGGCTCAAAAAGAAAGGCCGGCGCGGGCATGCCGCGTCGGCCTTCGGTAACTGGTGCCGGTTCGCCGCAGCGCTCCGTCTCAGGCGTCGTCGGCGCGGCGCTGATCCGGCGCAACCGCTTCCTCGGCGAGAGCGGCGATCGCCTCGTCGAGCCCCATCGCGCTCTGGTTCTGGGAACCGAGCCTGCGAATATTGACCGTGCGCTCCTCCGCCTCGCGCTTGCCGCAGACGATGATCACCGGAACCTTGGCCAGCGAATGCTCGCGGACCTTGTAGTTGATCTTCTCGTTGCGCAGGTCGAGTTCGGCGCGCAGCCCGGCCTTCTTCACCGCCTTGAACACGTCCGACGCGTAATCGTCGGCATCCGAGGTGATGGTGGTGACGACCACCTGCTGCGGCGCGAGCCACAGCGGGAAGTGACCGGCGAAGTTCTCGATCAGGATGCCGAGGAACCGCTCCATCGAGCCGCAGATGGCGCGGTGGATCATCACCGGCGTCTTCTTCTCACCGTCCTTGTCGACATAGAAGGCGCCGAAACGCTCCGGCAAGTTGAAGTCCACCTGCGTGGTGCCGCACTGCCATTCGCGGCCGATGGCGTCACGCAGGGTGTACTCGAACTTGGGCCCGTAGAAGGCGCCCTCGCCCGGCAGGATGCCGGTCTTGATGCGCCCGCCCGACTGCTCGGCAATCTCGCCGAGCACGCGGGTCATCACCTCTTCGGCATGGTCCCACATCTCGTCGGTGCCGACACGCTTCTCCGGGCGGGTGGAGAGTTTCACCACGATCTCGTTGAAGCCGAAGTCCTCGTAGACCGACAGGATCAGGTCGTTGATCTTGTGGCACTCGGCCGCCATCTGCTCCTCGGTGCAGAAGATATGCGCGTCGTCCTGGGTGAAGCCGCGCACGCGCATCAGCCCGTGCATGGCGCCCGACGGCTCGTAGCGGTGCACGGCCCCGAACTCCGCCATGCGCAGCGGCAGGTCACGGTAGCTCTTCAGCCCGTGCTTGAAGATCTGCACATGCCCCGGACAGTTCATCGGCTTCAGCGCGAACAGCCGGGTATCCTCGGCCTCCGTGTCGGCGCACTGCACGGAGAACATGTTCTCCTTGTACCAGCCCCAATGACCTGAGGTCTCCCACAGCGACGTGTCGAGGATCTGCGGCGCGTTGACCTCATCGTAATCCTCGGCAAGGCGGCGGCGCATGTAGGCGACGAGCGACTGGAACAGGCTCCAGCCCTTGGCGTGCCAGAACACAACGCCCGGACCTTCCTCCTGGAAATGGAAGAGATCCATCTCGCGGCCAAGCCGGCGATGATCGCGCTTCTCCGCCTCCTCCAGCATGTGGAGATAGGCCTTGAGCTCGGCCTCGTTCGCCCAGGCGGTGCCGTAGATGCGGGTCAGCATCTCGTTGTCGCTGTCGCCGCGCCAGTAGGCGCCGGCGACCTTCATCAGCTTGAAGGCATCGCCGATCTGACGGGTAGAAGCCATGTGCGGGCCGCGGCAGAGATCGAGCCAGTCACCCTGGCGGTAGATCTTGACGTCCTCTCCCGCCGGAATCGCATCGACGAGTTCGACCTTGTAGGTCTCGCCCTTGTCCAGGAAGAAACGCTTGGCCTCGTCGCGCGACCACACCTCGCGGGTGAAGGCATCACCGCGCTGGATGATCTCGCGCATCTTCTTCTCGATGACCGGCAGATCCTCGGGCGTGAAGGGCTCGTCGCGCTTGAAGTCGTAGTAGAAGCCGTTCTCGATCACCGGGCCGATGGTGACCTGGGTGCCAGGCCACAGTGCCTGCACGGCCTCGGCCATCACATGGGCTGCATCGTGGCGAATGAGCTCAAGCGCGCGCGGGTCATCGCGCGTCACGATCTCGAGCCGCGCATCGCCTTCGATCGGCAGCGACAGGTCGGTGAGTTCGCCGTCGAGCGTCACCGCCACGGCCTTCTTGGCGAGAGACTTGGAAATGCCGGCAGCGATCTCCGCCCCGGTCACGCCAGGCTCGAAGTCACGCACGGAATTGTCGGGGAAGGTCAGATAAATCATGTCTGTCTCCTGCTCACTCCTGCAAACGGGGCAGGTAAGCGAAGCGTCCTGTGTTTCTGGAAGGCCCTCCCATAAGGGATTTGCGCCCGCCAAACAACCGTCGCGCGGCGCGAAGTTCGGCGGGAACGCAGGTTCGGCGATGGCTTGGACCGTGACGCGGGCGGTCCAGGGTCGCCGCCCGACAGCCTTCAGGTTCTTACCTCGCCTCCAGCCGCTTCACGAACCAGCGCACCAACCGGTCCCAGACGGCATCCTTCTCGGCGGAATCCTCCACGCCATGGTCGAGATTGGGGTTGTCGTTGACCTCGATGACAACGACCCTGTCGCCGAAGGACTTGAGATCGACGCCATAGAGACCGTCGCCGATCAGGCGGGCGGCGCGCACGGCGGTCTCCACCACCGCCGGAGGCGTCTCGGCGAGCGAAACGGAGCGGAACCGCCCCTCCTCCGCCTGTTTTCCATCCTCGTGGCGCACGATCTGCCAGTGCTTCTTCGCCATCAGGTACTGGACGGCGAAGAGCGGCTCGCCATCGAGCACCCCGACACGCCAGTCGAATTCCGTCGGGCAGTATTCCTGCGCGATGATGATGTCGCTTTCTTCGAGCAGCGCCTTGAGCTTCTCGGCGATGGCTTTCTCGCCCTCGACGCGGAAGACGCCCCGCGAAAAGGACCCGTCCGGGATCTTCAGAACCACCGGCGAACCGAGCCGCGCCTCAAGCCCCGCCGCTTCCTTGACGCTGGACAGGATCGCCGTCTTCGGGATCGGCAGGCCATGGGATTCCATCAGCTCGGCGAGATAGACCTTGTTGGTGCATCGGATCATCGATACCGGATCGTCGATCACCGGCATGGCTTCCTGCACCGCCCGCCGCGCGAAGCGATAGGTGTGGTTGTCGATGTTGGTTGTCTCGCGGATGAACAGCGCGTCGAACTGCGCCAGCCGGTCGAGATCACCCTTGCCGATGGGCACGATCTCGACGCCCTGACGGGCCGCGACCTTGGCAAGGTAGCGCAAGGATTCCTGGCTGGACGGTGCCAGGTCCTCCTTCGGATTGGAAAGCACGGCGAGCGAGTACTTCATCGGCACGCGCTGCTTCGGCGCCCGCCAGGCGCGATGCGTGTAGCGATCGAGGCTTTCCATCATGAAGGCGCGGCTCGCCGGGTCGAGTTCGGAAACCGGCACGGCGCGGATGCGGGTGATCGCGCGCCAGTCGCCGCCGGCGAAGCGCACCTCAAGGATCGGTGCCCGGTACCAGTCGAACAGCAGCCGCGCGAAGGGCTCGAGCGCGGCCGCCCGCGTCATGCCGAGGCAGACGAGGACGCGGCTTCCTTCCGCCTCCTCCGGCGCCTTCGCAAGACAGCGGTTAAGGCTGTCCTCCAGTTCCGGGAGTGCATGACGGTAGAGCCCCTTGCGGGACAGCTCGATCATCGTCTCAACGTTTGGCAGCACCCGGTGCTGGCGTGCCTCGGCCAGCAACGAGGCGTAATAGCCCGCGCCCTGATAGGCGTAGGAACGCGACAGGTTGATGATGTTTGGATAGGTGCCCGTGAACAGCTTGGGCCGCACCAGGTAGTCACGTACGCTCATCACCTTGTGCGGTGTGTCGGCGTTCGAGACGTCTTTCGGGTTGTCTACCAGAACGACCCATGTCGCCATGTCCGGCTAATCCTTCTTCAAAGAGGTCCTGGCGTCAGGATGATCTGGGCGCGGACCGGAGGCTTGCCCCAGCGCGCCATGCGTTCGAATTCCCCGTCCGGGATCGGCAGGTTTGCTGCATCCTGGATGGTTTCATAGCCCTCGTAGCCAAGCCAGGGGTCGTGCACGAAGAGGTGACGGCCATCTTCGCCCGTGACAAGCACCCAATGCGGCCCGCGCCGGCCGAGCATACGATATTCGGAGATGAGCACGATGGCGAGACCGCCGCCCGCCACCGTTTCCGCAAGCTGGCGCGGCGAGAGCTGCTCCTCCAGCACCGGAATGCCAAGTTCGACAGCCTGAGCGCGGTAGTCGTCCTGCACGATCTCCATCACCCGACGCTTGTCCGCATCGCGCACGGAGGACATGAAGAGATGCCCCGGAGGCGTCAGGCGGACCTGCGCGCGCAACCCCCTCTCGGCCGCTGCGACCGCCAACCCGAAAGGTCCGCAGCCGCCGTGGCCGGAGGCCAGATAGATGGTCGTTGATTCCCGCCACAGGCGCAGCTCCAGCCGCTCCCCCATCTCCGTCTCCGGCAGGAAATGCTTCAGCGCCATGACAAGGCAGGAGGGGCCGCAGGTGAAATCGGTGGTCTGGGCGAAGTAAGGCACGCGCGATGCCTGGGCCTCCGCGTCGTGAAGTGGCTTTTCCATCCGCAAGGCCGCCATGCCGTCGGCATAGTAGCCGGCGACGCGCCCATGTACCCGGTAGCCAGACCGCTCGTAGACCCGGCGCGCCGGTGTGTTGTCCTCACGAACCTCGAGGCGCAGCACGATCCGGTCGCGCGCATAGGCGTCCGCCTCCGCCGCCGCAAGCAACGGACGGGCGACGCCCCTGCCCCGCATCTCCGCCAGCACCGCGAAGGAATAGAGGCGAGCCAGCGCAGTGCCGGCCCGAAACAGCAGAAGCGCATAGCCAACCGCCTTGCCGTCGAGTTCGGCGATCAGACAGGACGCGCCCGGACTTTCAAGGAACCGTCGGAACGAACGGCGCGAGATGCGGTCGTGGGTGAACGCTTCCGTCTCGATGGCGAGGAGGTCTGCGAGGTCGTCGGGGCGGGCTGCGCGAATGCTGGCCTGCACCAGGTCGGGAGTGTCCAATTCCGGCTCCAGCGGCTGCGGCGCCTTGAGCCCGCGCTGCGCGGACCCCGGCTGGCCATGCCTTGCACGGCGCGCGCCTCCACGATGCGGGACGTCACGTTGCAGGCAGTCTCCATACTCGCCTTCACCGCGAGCGTCGCCAAGAGCTTTCGCATGGCTCCTGCGTTTTTCGCATGGGAGCGACGGCTCTCGGACGGGATCGAAAAACGTCGCGCTGGAAAGACCTTGAGGTAAGAACTCAGTCGAGCCGCGTCGCCGGATCGATATGGTCGGACGTCCAGTGGCCATAGCGCCAGGGCATATACCAGCGAGCGTTGTCCGGCAGGCTCCCGGGGATCGGATCGAAGCCACTGCCGCCACCTGGCCGGCACCTAAGGATTCGGGCAAGGCCGATCCAGCCGCCCGCCCAGAACCCGTAACGCGCCATCGCATCGGAGGTGTACCAGGAGCAGCTTGGCGCGTAGCGGCAGCCCCGCCCCATAAAGGCCGACAAGGAGAGCTGATAGGCGCGGATCACCGCCATGCCGACGCGCGCGGGCACGCTGACGTGGCCTGCCGACGGGGGGCGGTGCTGCGCGCCTTCCCCGTGCCGATGGCTGCTTCCGGGCCCGCACATGGCAGCACTCCCGCGGGCGGCTCAGGCTGCCGCCTCGTCCTTCGCCTTGATCTGGTCGAGCGCATCGACCACTGCCTCGAAGACAAGCATCGTGGAGGCGTGGCGGGCCTTGAAGTCACGCACCGGCTCGAGCAGCACACAGTCGGCGAAACGCCCGGCGGGCGCCGGGGCGCCTTCCTTGAGCATTGCCCGCATCTCATCGCGCAGCTTGCGCAGCTCGTCTGCGGTCGCGCCGACGACATTGCGGGCCATGATCGAGGCCGATGCCTGGCCGAGCGCGCAGGCTTTGACGTCCTGCGCGAAATCGGTCACAACATCATTCTGCATCTTAAGGTCGACAACAACGGTCGATCCGCACAACTTTGAGTGTGCCTTGGCGGATGCGTCAGGGGCATCGAGGCGGCCAAGACGGGGGATATTGCCAGCCAGTTCGAGGATTCGCGCGTTGTAGATGTCGTCGAGCATGAAGGCCTCATCACCGAAACGTGAAACGGACAACCCGAACTTCACGTCCTTCCCAAAGCTCTTATATAGGCGCTTGTCGGCGAAGAAAACGCATCCGGCGACCCTTGTCGCCGGAACCCGCGTCTCCCACACCGAAAGTCAGGACGGGATGTGGCCCATATCCGCCGTATTTCCGGGGTCTTGACGTCAACTTCCGTGCTGCTACTCCCCGGTCTCGGGTGGGTCGGCACGACCATACAGGCCGGGGCCATGTGGTCCGCGGCGGCAGGGATAGCGTAAGGCATGCGGAATAAAGCACAAACGGGAGACCCCGCAATGGATGCCATCTTGAAGTCGGTCAACGGGGAAGACGGCGATCACACGCCCGCGCTCAAGCGCCCGACCCGCGAGGAAGCCGAGGCGGCAGTGCGCACGCTCATTGCCTGGGCCGGCGACGACCCGACGCGCGAGGGCGTGATCGAAACGCCCAAGCGGGTCGCAAAGGCCTATGGAGAGATCTTCTCAGGCTATGATCAGGATCCGGCCGAGCATCTTCAGCGGACCTTCGAAGACGTCGGCGGATACGACGACATCGTCCTCGTGCGCGGCATCCCCTTCTTCTCCCATTGCGAGCATCACATGCTGCCCTTCATCGGCGAGGCGCATGTCGCGTATTATCCCTCCGACGGCGTCGTCGGCCTGTCGAAGATCGCAAGGGTCGTCGACATCTACGCCAAGCGCCTGCAGACACAGGAAAACCTGACGGCGCAGATCATCGGGTCCATCGACAAGCATCTGGCGCCGCGCGGCATCGCCATCATGCTGGAGGCCGAGCATCAATGCATGACCATGCGCGGCGTGCAGAAGACCGGCGTCTCGACCATCACCACCCAGTTCACCGGCGTCTTCCGCGACGACCCGGCCGAACAGGTGCGCTTCATGACCCTGGTGCGCGACGGCCGGCGATAAGCCGGCCCGTTCCCCTCGCACACCACGCAAGAAATTCCGAAAGACCATGACCGAAACGCTTTTCGCCCAGCGGGGCAGCAAGGCCGAGATCGAAGGCGGTGCCTCCTTCCAGCCGAAGTTCGATGCCGATGGGCTCATCGTCTGCGTCGTCACCGACGCAACCGACGGCACCGTGCTTATGGTTGGCTACATGAACGCCGAGGCACTGGCACGCACCATCGAGACCGGCGAGGCATGGTTCTGGAGCCGTTCGCGCAAGGGGTTCTGGAAGAAGGGCGAGACCTCGGGACAGATCCTCGCCGTCGTCGACATTCTCACCGACTGCGATCAGGACGCGCTCGTCCTCAAGGTCAATGTCGCCGGCAACGGCGCGACCTGCCACGTCGGCTATCGCTCCTGCTTCTATCGCCATGTGGTGAAGGGCAACGCCGGCGAAAGCCCGCGCCTGTCGCCGATTGGCGAGGACCGGGTCTACGACCCGGCCGAGGTCTACGGGCACAGCCACGACCACTAAGACCGTTGCCGCCGGCTACCGCATCCGCAGCGGTGTCCCGTGCAGCCCGGACCAGTCCACATCGCCGGCGCCCGACAGGCGCCGGCGATGTTCGTTTCAGGTCATGGCGATGTAGTTGCGCATGTCCTCGGCTTCGCGCTCGATCTGCGCGATACGGTACTTCACCACGTCGCCGATCGAGATCAGGCCGTCGAGCTTGCCGTCCTTTACGACGGGCACATGGCGGAAGCGGCCGCCGCTCATCCTGGCCATCACGGAGTTGATCGATTCATGCGCCTGGCAGGTCACCACCTTGCGCGTCATGTAGTCGGAGACAGCCTTGTCGAGCGCCTCCGGCCCGTCCTGCGAAATGGCGCGGACCACATCGCGCTCCGACAGGATGCCGGAAATGCCGGCCCCGGCGCCTGCGATCACGATGGCGCCGATCTTGTGCTGCGCAAGCGTTGCGCAGATCTCGCGCATCGTCGCGCCCTCAGAGGCGGTCGTGACCTCCCGCCCCTTCTCGTTCAAAATCGCTGCAACGGTCATGCGCCGATCCTCCCATGCCTGAATTCCGGACCCGATTCCGGTACGCGAAACGCTCCTCCGGCGTTGACGGTGCCCGCCTGTCGCTCCGTCATCATGACCTATCCTGACGCTGGCGCAATCGGCAAAGACGCCAAGGAAGGCCGTCAGCGTGCGAGCCGACGAACCGGATCGAACAAGGAAAACAGCAGGAAACCGGCAAGGAAGCCACCAAGATGTGCTTCCCAGGCAATCTGTGCGCCCTCCCCGGCAATGGCCGGCGTGAACAGGCCGAACACCAGATTGATGCCGAACCAGACCGCAAGGAAGATCAGGACCTGGGGATTCGACAGCGCCGCGACAAAGCCGATGGCAGGGACCCGGTAGGCCGCCTGGTCGGAACGGCGGAACGCTCCAAGCGGGCCTCCCATCTGGAAGACGAAGCGCGTTGCCGCCGCCATATGGCCCGAGATCGCCGCCGAGGCACCGATCATCGGCGCGATCTCGCCGAAGTGCGCGGACAGATAAGCCGCCGCGCCGGCAATGGCGCAGACGGCCGAGAACAGCAGGAAGCGCAGGGCGCCGAAGCGACGCGCCACCGCGCTGCCGAACACCGCCATCCACAAAAGGTTGACGAAGAGGTGGCTCCAGCCGCCGTGCAGAAAGGCATAGGTGACGAACGTCCAGGCGTTCGCGAGGTAGCCGCCGGGCAGCTCCGCGGACGCACCCGGAAGATAGCGCGCGGGCAGGAAGGCAAAGGTGAGAAGAACCTCAAGCTGCGCCTGCTCGGAGAGAAACACCGCATCGACGACATGGATCGCGCCCATGGCCAGCGCCAGCGCCACGATGACGCGAGGAAGGTTCAGCGCCGGTTCCCGGCCTTCCGGCGGAAACGGTCGCTGCGGCGCGGGGCGGTGCGTTTCTGGCATGTGTTCCGGGCTCGACAAGGGCGGCACTCCTGCGGCGCGCTGCCGCGCGCGGGCTCAAGCATATCGGGTTGCGTCCGGCGAATACCATGGCCGACCGCCGCGCCCAACCGCTTTCGCCGGCAACTGGCACACGCCCTGCTTCGTTGAGGACGAAACCCGGCCCGGCAGCTGGAACCGTCCCCGATCGGGACAGATCCGAGGCAGCCGTCCCGAAACGACCGAACGACGGGCGCGCAAATGAAACATCCGGTGACACAACGCCTCTATGCCTATTGGGACGGATTGCGCGACGAGCGCCCCGCCCCCGACCGCAATGAGATCGAGCCGGGCCAGATTCGCGGCCTGCTGGGCGACACGTTCATCCTCGAACTGGTCAACCGCGACACCTACCGCTACCGGCTCGCCGGCACGCGCCTGTGCTCCCTGCACTGTCGCGAGCTGAAGAACCGCAACATCCTGCGCGGCTGGTCGAGCGAGGACCACGAGGCGCTCGGCACGCTGCTCGCAGCCGTTACCGAGGACGCCGCCGCTGCCGTTCTGGGCATCGCCGGCTTCACCGAGCGCAAGCAGGCGGTGGAGATGGAAATGCTTCTCCTGCCGCTGCACATTCCCGGCGAGGGATGCAGCCGCGTGCTCGGAAGCTGTGTCGCGCTGGAGCAGCCCTACTGGGCGGGAATGCACCCGATCCTGTCGCAGACGATCAAGAGCGTCCGCCTGCTCTGGCCGGACGAACGGCCGTCCTTCCTGGGCATGCGCACCGCGCAGGTGGCGACCGCAGCCTCGTCGGTTCCCCAGATCCGCCGCGCGCCGTTGCCCGCCAGCGCCAGCCCGTTTCCCGTTGCAGGGGCAAGGCAGGTGCAACACCTCACCGTCATCGAGGGTGGCAAGAACTGACCAGCTTCCAGCGATTACGCTATGTTAACGCTCCCGACCTAGGGTGGACGCAGCAGCGTTCCGGCGGCATGATATCCGTGTTGGTGGTTTAGGGAAGGTCGGTGACTGATGGCGCACGCCACGGCACTCACATACATGACAGTCGCCGCCACGAAGGATGTCGACCGCCGACGCCATTCGCGCGTCAGGGTCGATATTCTCGGTCGCTTCATGCTTGAAGATCGCCGCGAGTACCCCTGTCAGGTTATCGACATGTCGCCCGGCGGCGCGGCCATCATCGCCCCGACAACCGCCCGGATCGGCGAGCGCGTGATTGCCTACATCGACCACATCGGTCGTATCGAGGGCGAGGTCGTCCGCGAGATCGAGGGCGGGTTTGCCATCCGCATCAACGCCCCCCTGCGCAAGCGCGACAAGCTCGCCAATGTGCTCACATGGCTCGCCAACCGCGACGTCCTGAACCTGCCGGAAGACCGCAGGCACGAGCGCTTCACGCCGAAGAACCCGCTGACGCAGATCGTTCTTCCCGACGGGCGCAAGTACCAGTGCCGGATCGTCGACCTGTCGCTCTCCGGAGCCTCGCTCAAGACCGACGTCAAACCCGAGATCGGCATCGTCATCGACATCGGCAAGATGCGCGCGCGCGTCATCCGTCACACCGAGGACGGCGTCGCGGTCGAGTTCGCGAACATCCAGAACCGCGATCTTCTGGAACGCCATATTTCCTGACCGGGCTTTTCCGCAACTTCCGACTGGCGTTGTCCCGCGCCCTGCCGCCTGCGCTCCGCTCGCGCCACGACCTCCCAGCTTTCACACAAATGTTCCTTGCACATCGCCCGGCTCTCAGCCGGGCCAATCGCGTTGCAACGCGGCGCCGGCCGAAACGTCGCGTGCGCGGCCGAACTGAGTGTCTGAGCTGAGCGCCCGAGAGGCGGCACAGAACAGCTCCCTCTTCACAACCCAAGCGCCAACAAGCCCAAGCCCTTCCCGAGCACTCTTCACAAGCAGCTACCGCCTGTCAGCGGGAGCTGCTCGCCCGATTTCAGTCATGCCCGATAATCGATAAAATTTGAATCAAATAAGCATAAAAATATGTATTTATTTGAATAAAATTTGACTTAAATGCAATTATACTTTGCATCAAAAACACATTCCGGGCTTATACTGGAATAAAAACGAGCGTGTCATTGTATATCCAACCTTGGGGAAGGGATATACGATGAAAAAGACATCGAAAGCACATTTCGCGATCGCAGCTCTGGCGATCCTGATGACCGCCGGCACCGCACGCGCGGATGACGGCCCCGGCCGCTACATGGAGACCGGGCAGGCCGCCAGCGCGCCGGTCGGGCATGTGGGTTTTTGCAAGGAAAATCCATCGGCCTGCCGTACAGGCAAAGGTGGTGCCGTGGTCGTGAAGCTCGACCGGGACCGCTGGGCCGAGTTGATCGCCGTCAACGCGCAAGTCAACCGCAGCGTCAAGCCCGTGACCGACATCGAGCTCTTCGGCGTAGAGGAGTACTGGACCTATCCGACGGACGGTCAGGGCGACTGCGAGGAATACGTTCTGGAGAAGCAGCGCGTGCTCGAAGCCCGCGGCTGGCCGCGCAGTGCACTTCTTATCACTGTCGTGAAGGACACGAACAGCGCTGGACACGCTGTCCTGACGGTTCGCACCGATCAGGGCGACGTGATCCTCGACAACCAGATCGAGGCCGTTCTGCCCTGGTATTCGGCTCCATACCGTTTCGTCAAAAGGCAGTCGCCCTCGAACCCGGCCCGCTGGGCCGCGATTAGCGACCGCCGTGTCAGCACGGTGGCTAGCTTGTCGAACTGACGAGGCCGCGCCTCACCACCTTCGGCACCGCCGACCTCCCCCCCTTCCCCAAACTTGTGGGTCGGGGTGCCGGGCCGGTCCTTCGGGACCGGCCATTTTTTTTGCGCCCGGCCAATGCGGGCGATGGTGGATGCCTAGAGCTGGACCAATCCGTCACGGAACCGCTTCCAGTTGCGCACATAGCTGGCGGCCGACTCCGTCAACCCTCGCGCTGCCGCTTCGTCGAGCTGGCGCGCGACCCGCCCCGGCATGCCGACGACGAGCGAATTGTCCGGAATCTCCTTGCCCTCGGGGATGAGCGCATTCGCGCCGACGATGCAGTTGCGGCCAATCTTTGCACCGTTCAGCACCGTTGCCCCCATGCCGACAAGGCTGTTGTCGCCAATCGTGCAGCCATGCAGGATTGCCTTGTGGCCGATCGTGCAATTGCTACCGATGGTGAGCGGAAAGCCAAGATCCGTATGGATGACGCAACCGTCCTGCACATTCGAATTCTCGCCGACGGTGATCGTCTCATTGTCGCCGCGCAGTATCGCGCCAAACCAGACGCTGGCGTCCTTCAGGAGAACGATGCTGCCAATCAGCGTGGCGCAGGGCGCGATCCAGTAATTTCCCTCGCCGGGAAGTTCGGGGCATCGCTCGCCGAGGCGATAGAGGGGCATGATGTCTCCTTCAGGGCGTGTGTTGGCTGGGGCCGACCGCAAGACCGGCCACCTTCATTGCAGCACGACCAGCATCACATGCAAGACCATCACGCCCGAGCATAGGCTCCACATGCCGGCAATGGTGGACGACGCGACAAGCCAGCCAAATGGCCTCTGTTCGATGCGCCTTCCGCGAATCGCATTGCGCATGATGATGAAAGGGCCGGCGAAAACGCACAAAAGACAGGAAACAAGCCCCTGCAGCCATGTCTCGACCTGAAACACAAATCGCAAGGGCTTACCCGTCACCAACTGATAGAAACTGCCAAGAATCCCGGCCACAACAAACCCTGAACACCCCAAATACGCCGCCGCCGCAAGTTCGCCCATCACCCTGTTAACCCCTCATTAACCAAACATCGGAGAGCCTGTCCTGAAACTGGCTTTCCGCTTGAGTAAAAAGCTCGAGCAAATAGCGTGCCGAGTGTATCGGTCCGTTAACGAACCGGTAACCATGAAATGGCGCGCAAGAGGCACCGCCTTCCGCTTCGAAACGGGACAGGTGTCCCACGGCGGAACAGGCGCGCAGCGCCCATGCAGAGGAACGAAGCAAGGATGGGGAGCGCATGACGATGCCGATGTCGCTCCCGAACGGTACGGGCATGCGGGCGCGACACTTCACGCCGATCGTGCTCGCGCTGGCGCTGGCCGGCACGGCCTTCGTTGCTCATACCGTCGGCTCCTGGATGAGCTTCGCACGCGCGCCCAGCGGCTGGAGCGCGCGCGCCGAGCACATTCCCGTCTCCCTTGGAACGCTCACGCTTTCAATCCCGGCCAACATGATGCGCAGAGTCGAGGAGCGCGTCGCCGGCGGCAGCCTGGAGCGTGTCAATCTCTCGGTGCTGTGGCCGTCGATGGAAGGCTACAGCGAATTGCGCGCCCGCGACTTCGCCGATGCCGGCGACCGCTCGCCGGTGCTCAACATCGCGCTTTCCGATGATGCCGAGACGATGGACACGAGCGAGCGGCTGCGCCGGGTGTGGCTGTCGCTGGCAGCCGGCGAATCCCTGCCCGGCCCCGAGGGCCTTGCGCTGCTGCCGCTTCCCGGCGACAGCGCCTCGGGCACCGACTTCGTCGCTCACCGTGCCGAGCCGGAGGGGCTGTTTGCGGCCCGCTGCTTCACCCCGCGTGAAAAGTCGCTCGCCGCCAATTGCGAGCGCTCGATCCGCATTGGCGACCGACTGTTCGCGACCTACCGCTTCCGCCAGGCGCAACTTGCGAACTGGCGCGAACTCGATGCCCGCGTCGGCGCGCTCGTCGCCTCGCTTCGCCCCTGACCCCGATATCTGAGCAAAGAAAAAGGCGCGCCGAACCCTGCTCGCCGCGCCTTCGTGTCCTGTCGACCTCGAGCCGAAGGAAAATCACATCTCTTCGATATCCATCTCGAGGATGGCCATCGAGAAATTCCAGCTCAGATCGCCATCGTCGTCATCGCGATAGACCACGCCGATGAACTCGTCACCAATGTAGACCTCGGCGGAATCGTCCTTCTTCGGGCGCGCCCGGACGGCAAGCTTCGGCAGCTCGAATTTCTTCTGGAAATAGAGTTCAAGCTTGCGGATTTCGTCTGCCTTCACGGTCGGCTCCTCTCGTCGCCCGCCCGGGCAAGCCGGCCCGGCGGGTGTCATGTTCCTGTGGCGCCCCGCGCGAACCAGCGGTTCCGCGCGATGCGACCGGACACCGAAGCGGCGACCGGCCCGGGCACCGTCGATGCGCGAACCCTACACGTTCAAAGCGTCGAGCCAAGGCACTCGCGGCCACTTTCCCCATGCGAGCTTCGCCTGGGGAGAAGTGATGCGCGAATGAGCCACCAATGCGGCAGAGACAATCCCGCCGCACAGGAGGCGCTGTTCACCGTCTCTGACCCTGGCCGCGCCCGGGTCGTCGGACTACGCCTTGTCACTCTGCGGTTCGTCGACGATCAGCTGGTTCATCGTGCGCGACGGCTCGGCGCACCCCGCCGCGCCGACCACCCTGGCCGGAACGCCCGCCACGGTTGAGTTCGCCGGCACGTCGTGGAGCACCACCGAGCCGGAGGCGATCTTCGAGCAATGGCCGATGTCGATGTTGCCGAGCACCTTGGCGCCGGCGCCAATCAGAACGCCGTTGTGGATCTTGGGATGGCGGTCGCCCTCCTCCTTGCCAGTGCCGCCGAGCGTTACGTTCTGGAGGATCGAGACATTGTCGCCGATCTGCGCGGTCGCACCGACGACAATGCCCGTGGCGTGATCGACGAAGACGCCGTTGCCGACCGGCACGGCCGGATGGATGTCCACCTGGAACACCTCCGAGCAGCGGCTCTGCAGATAGAGCGCGAAATCCTTGCGCCCGCGCTTCCACAGCCAGTTGGCCAGCCGGTGCGTCTGCAGCGCGTGGAACCCCTTGAAGTAAAGCAGCGGCTCCAGGAAGCGGGTGCAGGCCGGGTCGCGATCATAGACGGCCACGATATCGACGCGGAACGTCTCGGCAAGCTCCCGGCTCTCGACCAGCGCCTCCAGATAGGTCTGCCGGATGAGAGAGGCCGAAACGACCACATGGCCAAGCCGGTCGGCAAGACGATGGACCACCGCCTCCTCCAGCCGGTCGTGATTGAGGACGGTCTCATAGACGAACGAGGAAAGCGCCGGCTCGGCGCGAACCATTGCCTCCGCTTCCTCGTGAAGACGCTCCCAGACGGGATCGTGGCGCGGCAGTACTGCCGCTTCCGTTGCGTGTGTGGATTGCGGCATGCCTGCCTCCTTGCCCCGGCCGGCCCCTGGGGCAACGTCCGGGCGCATGCATTGTGACTGCGGTCTCGGGAGACATCATATAGCCATCGCCCCGGCGATGACCATAGGGGAGGCGGCGAGGCGTCTCGCGCGTGGTGCGAGTCGTTTTGTTAACCGGTTTCAGCGAAGGTGCAGGGATGGAATGCGACGCACTTTCGCCTGGAAGCCGCGCCCTGCCGGGGACCTGCCGCAGTCGCTCTTGACGCCGGCCACATCGCCTGATTCCTTACCGCGCAATCAGGCTGATTGATTCTCCTTGCGAAGCAGGAGATTCATCGCATGAAGAACCTGAAGCAGCGCTTCAAGCGCCCAAAAGATCCAAGCCGACGCAAATACCGAAAGATCTTGCTAGCCAACCTGCTGGAGCAATCTCCTCACAGGAAGCTTAAACACGCTCACGCTCCGCGTTAACTTTCAGTTTACCATATAGGTCTCTGAAAAATATAGAATTCCCCCGTAGCGCGCGTGACGCCCCCCCGCACACTGGAACGTCCCGCCCGCATGGCACGAAGGCGGCTTCAGGCGGCTTTCAATTTTTCCAGGAACGACACCACCGCATCGGCGAAGGCGTCATTCCGGTCTCCGGCCACCATATGCCCCGCGCCCTTTACATCCGCGTATTCGGCCTGGGGAACGAGGGACAGGAACTCCTCGACATGCGCGTCGGTGACGAGCTCGGAACGCGCGCCCCGCACAAGCAGAACGGGCAGGCGCAACGCCGCCGCCGAGGCGACGAGCTGCGCCTCCACATCCTGCGGCCGCGCCTCGGTGCCGTGGCGGCCGTCGATGAAACGCGGGTCCCAGTGCCAGCGATAGCGCCCGTCCTCATGCAGCCGCAGGTTCTTCGAAAGACCGTCGAGGTTCGAGGGGCGGCGGCGATGGGGCAGATAGCTGGCGATGGCGTCGGCCGCCTCTTCCACCGAGGCAAAGCCCTCGTGCATGCGCTCCGCCATGAAGGAGATGATCCTGTCGACGCCGGAAGGATCCATGCGCGGCGTCACGTCTACCAGCACCAGTGCGGAGAGCGTTCCCGGCTGCAGCCTCCCCTCCGCCAGAAGCGCCGCTATTCCACCAAGCGACGCGCCAATGGCGATCGGTCGTGCGCCGGTCTCGCTGACGATCAGGTCGCTGACGGAAACGACGTCGCGGGCGAAATCGGTGAAGTCATAGGCGCCGCTCTCCACCCAGGCGCTGTCTCCATGGCCGCGCTGATCCATGCTCCACGCATTGAGACCGCGCTCGGCCAGCCGCACTCCGGTCGCGTCCCAGGCATGGCGGGTCTGCCCACCGCCATGGAGAAGCAATGCCGACCGGGCCCCACTGCCGAAACGGTCTGCCACGAGGGTATTGCCCTCCGCGCCGCAAAGTTCGACCGTCCGCGCACTCATGACACACCCGCCCGCGCCAAGGCATGGAGGAAGTCGACGACACCCTGCTTGTAGACCTTGTCGCCGACGGCAACCATGTGATCGCGGTTGGGGATCTCCAGCACCTCGGCATGCTGCATCAGCGCGGCAAGCTTCTGCGGCGAACCGGCGATATCGTCCTTCGTGCCGACGGCAACCAGAACCGGCTGCCGGATGCGCGAGATTTCCTCCTCCGAGATCTTCTGGCGCGAGGAGCGCATGCAGGCCGCAAGCGCCAGCCGGTCCGACTTCGTCTGCTCGGCGAAGGCGCGGAAGGCGCGCCCGGTGCGGTCGGTCACATCGGAGAGCTTCTCCGCCTCGAGGGCTGATGCGATCGGCTCGGGATCGCCGACGCCGGACACCATTCCATAGCCAAGGCCGCCAAAGACGACGCTGCGCACCCGCTCGGGATGATTGAGCGCGAGAAAGGCGGAAATGCGCGCGCCCATCGAGTAGCCCATCACGTCGGCACGACCGATGCCGAGATGGTCGAGAAGCCGAAAGGCATCCTCCGCCATCGCCGGCGCACCGTAATCATCCGGCTTGTGGCTTCCCTGGCTCTCGCCATGCCCGCGGTTGTCGATCGCTATGACCCTGCGCCCGGTCTCCGTCAGCAGCTTGACCCAACCGGGATAGACCCAGTTCACCTGCTTGTTGGATGCAAATCCGTGGATGAGCAGGATCGGCTCGCCCCGCCCCTCGTCGAGGTAGGCAAGTCGCAGTCCGGCGGAATCGAAGTGGGGCATCTATCCTCTTACCCTTACGTAAAGGTTACATTTGCTCCCGCTACGATAGAGCCCCGCTCCCTTGTTGAAAAGTCCCGCGCCACGCGACGAAGGCAATGTCATTCATCGCATTTGCCGACCAGAAGTGCCCGCGGATCAGCTCCACCGGCTGGAATGTCGCATCCCTCTCGCCGCTTTCCCCTGTTCAATCCGGGTCTTCCTGCGTATGGTCCCGCCAAACATCGACCCGAACGGCAAGGATGGATGCGATGGCGGACGCAGTGATCCCCCATTTCCAGAACGACAGCGGCTTCGAGACCATCGAGATCGGCGCGAAGGAATTCCAGTGCGTCGGCGCACGACCGCCTTTCGATCACCCGCATGTCTATCTCGACATGGGTGACGAGACGGAGATCGTCTGCCCCTATTGCTCGACGCTGTACCGCTACAATGCGAAGCTCGGCGCGGGTGAGACGGAGCCGGCCGGCTGCCTTTGGAAGCCCGAAGCGGCGTGACCGCGCGGCGTCATCGGCTTCGCGCTGCATGACGCGGGACACACGCCGGACAAAAACATGGCGACTTCCGAAACAGGCTCCGGCCCCCTCTATGTGGCAGGAGCCGGCATAGGTGGACTGACCACCGCACTGGCGCTGTCACGCCGGGCGATACCGGTCACGGTTCTGGAGCGCGCCGAGCGCCTCGACCCGGTCGGATCCGGCCTGCAGATCCCGCCCAACGCGATGCACATCTACCGCGCCTTCGGCCTCGAGGAGGTGCTGAAGCGGCATGCGGTGGCCCCGGAAGCGATCCGGATCATGTCGGCGCGCACGGGCCGCGCGCTTGCCGACGTGCCGCTCGGCAGAACCGTCGAGGAGCGCTACGGCGCGCCCTATCTCGTCATCCACCGCGCCGACCTGCAATCTATTCTGCTCGATGCGGCGCGCCTTTCCGCCGGCGTCACCCTGACGCTTGGAGCAAGTCTTCGCGACGCGACGCAAGACGCTTCCCGCGTCACCATCGCGCTCGAGGAAAGCGACCGCGGCGATCTCCAGACCGGCTGCGGCCTCATCGGCGCGGACGGCGTCTGGTCCCAGGTCCGCCGCCGTGTCATGGGCATCCGCCAGGCCGTCTACAGCGGACGCACCGCCTATCGCGCGGTTTTCCCCATCGACTCCGTTCCCGGCGACTGGCGCCATGTCACCGGACTGTGGATCGGTCGCAACGCCCATATCGTCCACTACCCGGTCCGCGCCGGCACCCAGCTCAACGTCGTCGCCATTGTCAGCGAGGACTGGCAACAGGAAACCTGGTCGGGACCCGCCGCACGCGACGAACTGCTCGGCCATTTCCGCGACTGGCCAGCAGAGGTTCGCGCCTTGCTGGAGAGGCCGGAAAGCTGGCTGAAGTGGGCGCTATGCGGCATGGACCCCGGCTCGAGCTGGGTCGACGGCCGGCTCGCCCTGTTGGGCGATGCCGCCCACGGCATGCTTCCCTTTGCCGCCCAGGGCGCGGCAATGGCAGTGGAGGACGCGGCAGTCCTGGCGCGCGAGGTCGAGCGTCACGACACGATTCCCGCCGCCTTCTCCGCCTATCAGGATGCACGCCAGAACCGGGCGGAGCGCGTGCTTCGTCTGGCGCGGGAAAACGACCGCATCTATCACATGTCCGGCCCGCTGGCGCTTGCCCGGGACACGGTGATGCGCACCCTGCCCGCGATACGTCTTCTCGGACGGCTCGATTGGCTATATGGATGGCAACCTCCGGCCGAAGCGTGAGCGCCCGGCATCGGGGAAATGATGCACCGGAAAGCAGGAAACCGCGACTCATGACCGGCGAGCGCCAGGACACGATCGTCACCGCCGCGTTTCTCGTCATTGGCGACGAGATCCTCTCAGGCCGCACCAAGGACAAGAACATCGGCTATCTGGCCGAATATCTGACCGCGCTCGGCATCGATCTCGCCGAGGTCCGTGTCGTGCCCGACGTTACCGAGCGCATCGTCGAGGCGGTCAACGCGCTGCGCGCGCGCTATACATATGTGTTCACCTCCGGCGGCATCGGGCCGACCCATGACGACATCACCGCCGATTCCATCGCCGCAGCCTTCGACGTGCCGATTGACCACGACCCACGCGCCGTCGCGATTCTCACGGCGTTCTATCCCGAGGGACAGCTTACTCAGGCGCGCCTGCGCATGGCGCGCATCCCGCAGGGCGCGGAGCTGATCGAGAACACGGTTTCCAAGGCTCCGGGATTTCGCATCGGCAACGTGCATGTGATGGCCGGCGTTCCCGCGATCATGCAGGCGATGCTCGACGCCATCGCCCCCACGCTGAAGACAGGAACCCGCATCCTGTCGCGCGCCATCGACGCCGACCTTCCCGAAAGTCGCATCGCCGACCGCCTGCGCACGATCCAGGACGAGAACCCCGGAACGATGATCGGCTCCTACCCCCGTTCCAACGACGGCCGCTTCTCCACGCAGATTGTCGTGCGCTCACGCGACGAAGCGCTTCTGGAGCGTGCCGCATCCGCCGTGAGCGAGGCCGTCGCCGAGACGACCCGCCAGGCACCGAACCCCTAAGACACACCGCCCATCAGGACGAGATTACATGGAAAACCCGCAAGCCCCGAAAGCCTTCCCCGTCTCCTGGGACCAGTTCCACCGGGACTGTCGCGCGCTTGCGTGGCGCCTGTCCAGCCAGGGCAAGTGGGAAGCCATCGTCTGTATCACCCGCGGCGGTCTCGTTCCAGCGGCGATCGTTGCCCGCGAACTGGGCATCCGCATGATCGAGACGGTCTGCATCGCCTCCTATCACGATTACGAATCCCAGGGCGCGCTCAAGGTCATCAAGCCCGTCGACCCGGATGTCATCGACCTTGACGGCGGCAAGGGCGCGAGCGTGCTGGTCATCGACGATCTGGTCGACACCGGCAAGACCGCGCGGGTCGTGCGCGAGATGCTGCCGGACGCGCATTTCGCGACCGTCTACGCCAAACCGATGGGCCGCCCGCTCGTCGACACCTTCGTCACCGAGGTGTCGCAGGACACCTGGATCTACTTCCCCTGGGACATGGGCTGGCAATTCCAGCCGCCGATCGCGACCAATACGCAGGGCTGAACCGCCGAGATAGGCGCGCGCCGCTATTTCGGCGCATTTTCCTAGGCAAAAGGGAGACATGAGCGGATTCGGCGCCAGCCTTCGCCACGGCCTGACCGTGTTTCTTCTCCTTGCCTTCGCGTTGCACGCGGGCGGGGCGAACCTGCGTGCGTCCTCCCTGCGCAGCCTCGAGGCCCCGGGCGCGACGGCAACGGAAGCGTCGGCCACGCGGGAGGTGGCGCGCGGAGGTCCGTTGCGCTCCTGTGCCCTGCAGGGCAAGTGCGTGCCCTATGTCGCACCAGGCACCCCCCGCCTCGCGCCTCCCGAGCGCTCCGCGCGCCGGCACCCGCGCGAGACCGGGACGCTGATCGCACTCGCGGAACCCGCTCTCGACAATCCGCCACCGCGCGCCTGAACGGTTTTCCCGGAACCGTGGAACCGACCGCGTGTGCTCGGGGTTCTTCCCGTGTACCTCGGGACGCGCCGCCCCTTCCCTTGCCCTCGCCGGGCTGCCACTCGCCCGCTGGCGCATCTGACCTATGTGAAACGAAATGAAGACAATGACGCCTCCCAATCTTGCCTTGCCGTCGCGGCGCAGCTTTCTCACCGGACTGGCGGGCATATCGGGCCTGGCCCTGGCCGGTTGCCAGTCGGCGCCGCACGGTCGCCTCCAGCCGGCGGCCACCGCTCCCGCCCAGGTGGCCATCGACCCGTATTACCTGCAGATGTACGCGGCGATGCCCCAGGAGGAATTCCCGGTTCCCGCCGTCGATCTGCGTAGGCTCGATCCGGTCTATTTCCGCCAGGTCGTGCCCTACCAGACCGACGAACGCACCGGCACGCTGATCGTCGACACGCCGAACAGGTTTCTCTATCTGGTGATGGAGAACGGGCAGGCGATGCGCTACGGCGTCGGCATCGGCCGTGCCGGCTTCTCATGGGGCGGCCGCGCCAGGATCGCCTACAAGCGCGCCTGGCCGCGCTGGACGCCGCCGGCGGAGATGATCCAGCGCCAGCCGGAGCTGGAGAAGTATCGCAACGGCATGGCGCCGGGGCTGGAAAACCCCCTTGGCGCCCGCGCGCTCTACATCTTCGAGAACGGGCGCGACACGCTGTATCGCATCCACGGCACGCTCGAGACCTGGTCCATCGGCAAGGCCGTGTCCTCGGGCTGCGTCCGCCTGCTCAATCAGGATGTCATCGATCTCGCTTCGCGCGTCCCCAACGACACGCCGATCATCGTGCTTCAGGATCGCAACAACGGCAGCGTCGCCTGACCCTAAAAGGTCGACCGGCGCGACCCGTGCTCACATCTCGAGCATGACGCGCCGGTCGACGACGATTTCCTCCGGCGTGATCCGGCACCCGATGGCATAAGCCTCGACACCGCGCTCACGCGCCGCTGCGAAGGCGGCCGCATATGCCGGGTCGATGTCCGCGGCCAGGTTCATCCGCGCGCAATCGGGACGCTGCACCAGATAGACCATCGCCGCGCGCGCCCCCTGCTCGACCATGTCTCCCATCTCCACCAGATGCTTGGCACCGCGCGCGGTAACGGAATCGGGAAATTCCGCCAGTCCCGGCTCGCGCATCAGATGGACGTTCTTGACCTCCACATAGACCGGCCGGCCGTCGCTCTCCTCCAGCAGGATGTCGATGCGCGAGTTCTTCCCGTAGCGGACCTCGCGCCGCAGGCTCGAATAACCGGCGAGTTCACCGACAAGCCCGGCGGCAAGCGCCTCCTCGACCAGCCCGTTGGGATGCGCGGTATTGATGCCCACGAGCACTCCGTCGACCTCCACGATCTCCCAGGAATAGGCAAGCTTGCGCTTGGGGTTGTCCGACTTCGACAGGAAGACGCGCGCGCCCTCCGGCGCGAGCCCCAGCATCGAGCCGGGGTTGGCGCAATGGGCGGTGATCGTCTCGCCGTCATCGTCGAGAATGACGTCGGCGAGAAACCGCTTGTAGCGACGCACGAGTCGCCCGGAAACAAGAGCGGTGGGAAAACGCATGGGGAAACCCCTTGGAAGAACGGGCGCGCCCGGTGTCAGCGCGACCAGAAATCGGGATCGAGCAGCACGATGACCGTGAAAAGCTCGAGACGCCCCATCAGCATGGCGAAGGACAGGATCCATTTGGCCCCATCGGGAAGCGGCGCGAAATTGCCCGACGGCCCGATGATCGGCCCCAGTCCGGGTCCGACGTTGCCGACCGAGGTCGCCGCCGCCGACAGCGCTGTGACGAGATCGAGATCGAAGGCGGCCAGCAGCAGCGTGATGATGCCGACCGTTCCCATATAGACGACGAGAAAGGCCAGCACCGAGAAGGACAGTTCCGGCGTCAGCCGGGTGTTGCCATAGAGCTCCGGCACCACGCGGTTCGGGCGCACCATGCGGCGCAAGTGGGCCCGCACGGTGCCGAAGAACACCAGGAAGCGGAAGATCTTGATGCCGCCCGTCGTCGAGCCGGTGCAGCCGCCGACGAACTTCAGCAGCAGCGCCAGCACGACCACCGGCGTTCCCCATGTGGTGTAGTCGCCGTAGGCATAGCCCGTGCCGGTGATGATGGCGATCATATTGAAGGCGGAGAGCCGCAGCGCGTCCTCGAACGGCAACCGGTGCACGAGGCCGATGTAGACGGTGACCGCCAGCGAGACGAGGACGATGAAGCCGAGGAAGGCACGCACCTGCGGATCGCGCCAAAGCGCCAGTGGCGCCCCCCGGAGCGCCTGGATGATCAGCACGAAGGGCAGCGCACCGGTGATCATGAAGACGATCGCGACCCAGGCCGTCGCCGGGTTTGTGAAGAAGCCGAACGACTTGTCGTGGGTGGAATAGCCGCCCGTTCCCACCGTCGTGAAGGCGTGGTTGACCGCGTCGAAGGGCGACATGCCGGTCGCCCAGAAGGCCGCCGCGCAAAGAGCAGTCAGAAACAGGTAAGAGACGCCGATCAGCCGCACCAGTTCGATGGAGCGGGCGACGATCTTCTCGCTTCGGTCGGAGTTCTCGCTCTGGAAGAGCTGCATGCCGCCGATCCGCAGGAACGGCAGCAGCACGATGGCCATGACGATGATGCCAACGCCGCCCATCCACTGCATCAGCGAGCGCCAGACAAGCAGCCCCGGAGGCAGGTCGTCGAGGCCGGAAAGCACGGTCGAACCGGTCGTGGTGAATCCCGACACCGCCTCGAAGACGGCGTCCGCGTAACCGACGCCAAGCCACAGGAACGGCAGTGCGCCAAAGGCCGGCAGCGTTACCCAGGACAGCGTCGTCAGGATGAAGGTCTGGCGCATGTTGAGCCCGTCGCCGAGCGATCCGCCGACGGCAACCGACAGCAACAGTCCGATCAGGCCGGTGATCAGCGACGACATGACAAAGGCCTGCCAGTCGGCGTTGCGCGCGGCCACGTCCACCATCGCCGGAATCAGCATGGCCGTCGCCAGCCCGACATGGAGGAAACCGAGAACGTTCAGGACAGGGCGCAGCGAAATCACGAACCGGGCATCTTTCATCGACAACAAGGCCGCAAAGGCTTAGCCGATTTCAGGGCCGAACCCTACCCCCAATTGACAAGGGCGACGCCCATGCGCCCGCAAGCGAACATACGGCGAGGACAAACGGCAAGACGTGACGCCGGGCCGGGCGGATCAGCCGTGCTGCACCTGGAATGCGCGGATGTCGGCCAGCGTCGGAATCGCCTCCGTCGCCCCGTGCCGTCCGACCTGTAGCGCCGCCGCGGCATTGGCCGTCGCCATCGCGGTGGCCGGATCGGCTCCCTTGTCGGTCTCCGCCAGGAAGGCACCTAGGAACACGTCGCCCGCCCCGGTCGTGTCGACGACGCTCACCGCATGTGCGCCGACCGTCGTTTTGCTGCCGCCGGCGATATAGTCGGCGCCCTCGCCGCCGCGCGTGACGAGCAGCGCGAGGCTCTCCGGCAGGTTGCCCGCGCCACCTATGGCATGAAGCAATTGCTCAAGCTCGATTGCGTTCACGGAAAGCAGATCGACATCGGCAAGCAGCGGAACGACCGTATCGGCGACAAAGGGGGCGGCCGAATAGGCCACCTTCAGCCCGCGCCGACGTGCCGGCCGGGCGCAGCTCTCCGCCTGATTGGTCTCGTTCTGGAACAGCAGCCAGTCGCCCGCCTGTGCCGCTTCGATGGCCGCCTGAACGGCGCCATCCGGCACCCGCCCGTTCGCTCCCCAGTCCAGCACGATCAGGTTCTCGCCGGCCCGGTCGACGAAGATCGTCGCGCTTCCCGTCTCGATGCCCTCGACGCCGACAACCGCGCCGTCGTCGAGGGACAGACGACGCAGGGTCTCGCGCATTGGTACATCCAGGGCTCCAACCGCCCCGACGTGACGCACCGATCCTCCGGCCCGCAGGATCGCAACCGACTGGTTGAGCCCCTTGCCTCCAGGCCCGACCGACACCGAGAACGCCTGCAGCGTCTCACCCGGCTGCGGGAAATGCGGCACCCGCAGCACGCGATCCCAGTTGATCGAGCCGACGTTCAGGATGGTCATTGCGCCGCAATCTCCTCCCGGAATTGCGCCGTGCCCGTCTCGATGTGCTCAAGCAGGTCCATAACGGCCCAGTGCCTTTCGCAAATGTCGTAATCCGTGACCCGGGAGTGCGCCGAGGCAAAGGTCCCAAGGCGCGTGTGGTAGATCTTGGCAAGGCCCGGATAGCCCATGGGTTCGGCCATGGCCGCCAGCGCCAGGAACACTTCCAGCCGCCGCGACAGATCGCTGTCCGCATCCCGGTTGCGGTAGAGCCAGGCATAGAGATCCGGGTGGAAGTTGGTGAAGACCCCGGCAAAGCCGCGCGAACCGGCCCGCATCGCCTGCGCGGCGATCGCCGCGTTGGCGTTCACCACGGCAAAGCCTGAATCGCCCGCAAGCCCGACCCGCCGCCGCACTGTCTCAAGGTCGCAGGACACATCCTTCAACGTCACGAAGCGTCCGGTGTCGCGGCACAGTTTGAACTCGTCGTCACTCAGAAGCCTCCGGTATGGCGCCGGGCATTCGTAGAGCCCCAGCTTCAAGTCACCGGGAAGCCAGCCGAGGACGGCATCGAGCCCCTCGCGGAACGCCGCCTCGCCCGCGTTCGCGGGATCGAGGTGATTGGTCACCAGGACCAGCGCGTCCAGGCCGGTGTCGGCCATCGCCATCAGTTCCTCGCGCTGCGCGTCCCGAGCATCGCTGATATGGCCCGAGCCGATGACCCCGACCCGTCCGTCGGCGAACTCGATCGTGCGCCGCGCCAGTTCGACGCGTTCGGCCAGCGACAGCCTCTGCATCTCGCTCGACTGGCACACTGCAAACAGGGTGTCCGCACCCTGGGCGACATACCAGTCGACGAGACGTGCGAGGCCATCCCAGTCGATCCGGTCATCTTCCGTGAAAGGTGTCAGCATCACCGGTACGATACCGTCAGAGCCCTTGCGCATTTTCCGTTCTTTCCAATGGATTTGTAATCATTTTTTATTTTAGAATAGCATTCCAGAATTCAAGTCGACAAGGAGGTTCGTCGCGTGAACGTCAAGAGGTGGGAGGACGATGCAACTGTCTGGCACGGGCCGGACTATGGCCCCGAGGCGCTCAGCTACCATCCGGATGTCGCCTCGGCCTCCGTCGCGGGGCGCATCATCACCTGCGTCGACGTGGTCGACTGGACGGGGACGGGCGCGCGCGACCTTCTGCTCTCGACCTGGGACCCCTGCTACGACGGCAAGGTCTTCCTGCGCCGGCAGATCGGCACCAACGACGACGGGACGCCGATCCTCGGCGAGGAGGAATGCGTCGAGGGCGTTCGCGGATACGTGACCGCCGTTCCGGATGGCGAGGTCTTCCACCTCGTGTCCGCGTCCCGCATGCGGCGCCAGATCTACCTGTTCCCCAACATCGGCCGCCGGGGCGCGCCCGAGTTCGGCGAGCCGGTGGTGCTCGAGCTCGACGCCGACTGGGTCAAGGGAAACGAATATTTCCACATGGTCCGGTTCCATGACATCGACGGTGACGGCGTGCCGGAGCTGATCGTCGGCAGCGACAGCTGGGACGACTACTGGCCCAACGGACTGGAATGGAACGACGAGGGCTACCGCGGTTATGACGCCGCCGGACGCTGGCTCGGCGGCCCGCTGCGCGGCTTTCTCTATGCCTTCAAGAACACCGGATCGCTCGCCGCACCGGTTCTCGAGAAAGGCCGTCCGCTGCTGGCTGGTGACACGCCGCTGGAGGTCTACGGCCAGCTTGCGCCCGCGTTCGGCACCTTCCGGCCCGGCGAGACGAGCCTGATCGCCGGCGAGTTCTGGAACATCCTGCACCTCGCCCGCCAGCGCCAGGATGGCCACTTCGAGCCGAACACCCTGGTGCGCACGCCGGGCGACGAGGTCCTCGAGCTCGACCAGTGCATCCATCTTCCCTGTGTCACCGACTGGAACGGCGATGGCAGGCTCGACATTCTCGTCGGCGCCGAGGATGGCTATGTGACCTATCTGAGGAACTGCGGCGAGGGAGACGACGGCCAGCCGCGTTTCGAGAAGATCGGCCGCGTGCAGACCACCCGGCCGCTGATCCACGCCGGCGTGCTGCCCTCGCCGGCTGCCCATGATTTCACCGGCGACGGCCGCCCGGACCTCGTTGTCGGCAACAGCACCGGCGAGCTTCTGTTCTACGCGAACCGGGGCGATAGCGATCCCCGCCATCTCGACAAGGAAGTCATGCTGACGGCGGCCGGTCAGCCGGTGCGCATCGCCGCCGGCCTTACCGGCTCCGTGCAGGGCCCCTCGGAAAAGATGTTCGGCTACACCTGCCCCACCGTCGCCGACTGGACGGGCTCGGGCGCCGGCGATCTGCTCGTCAGCGACGTGACCGGCTATCACCGCCTGTTCCGAAACCTCGGCAAGGGGACCGTTCCCCCGGTCTTCGCGCAGGAGGAGCTGCTCACCGTCCGGGGCAAGCCGCTCAAGACCGTCTGGCGGGTGCGCCCTGCCGTAACCGACTGGGGCGGCGACGGTCCGCTGCACTATCTCGCCCTGGACGAGGATGGTGTGCTCTCGGACTGGACGAAAGTGTCGGACACGGAACTCGCCGACAAGCGCCACCTCAAGTGGGAGGACGGCCGCGACATCCGCTTCACGGTGGACGTGGGCGGCGGACGCGGCCGCGTGAAGCTCTGCCTGTGCGACTGGGAAGGCAGCGGACGCACCGACCTGATCTTCGGCACCCACGCCCGGGCCTGCGTCCCCGACGACCCGGCAACCGGTGCGCCGCGCAACACCACGAAACAGGCCGGCCTCTTCTACGCCCGCAATGTCGGCACGCCTGAGGAACCGCGCTTTGCCCTGCCCGTGGCGATGAAGCACAAGGGAGAGACGATCGCCATGGCCATGCACGTCGCCTCGCCCGAGGCGGTCGACTGGGCCGGACGCGGCGCGCTCGACCTGATCGTCGGCGTCGAGGACGGCAGCATGGTCTGGCTCAAGCGCGAGGATCTGTCATGGCAGTCGTGATCGGCGGCGGCACCCGGCTCATGGGCGTGATCGGAGATCCGATCGCCCAGGCCCGCACGCCCGGAGCGATCAACCCGCTGTTCGCGGCCCGTGGCGCGGATATCGCCTGCGTGCCCCTGCATGTGCCGACAAACGATCTGGCCGTCTGCTGGGCTGGCCTCAAGGCGATGCCGAACCTTGTCGGCTTCGGCATTACCTTGCCCCACAAGCAGGCGGCGCTGGCGCTTTGCGACAGCCTTGACCATGTTGCCGAGCGCGTCGGCGCGGTGAACCTGGTTCGCCGCGAGGAAGACGGCAGTTTCAAGGGGTATCAGTTCGATGGCGAAGGCTTCGTGCGTGGACTGAATGCCGCCGGGATCGCGATTGCCGGGCGAAGCTGCCTGATGATCGGCGCCGGCGGAGCCGCCGTCGCCATTGCCTTCGCGCTTGCCGGGGCGGGCGCCTCGCAAATCATCGTCGCCAATCGAACCCGGGCCAAGGCCGAAGCGCTTGCCCGAAAGGTCAACGACGACCTGGGCCGCGAATACGCCTGCGCCGGCGATCCCCTGCCGCAAGCCGGCCAGCTCGTGATCAACGCCACCTCGCTGGGCCTCAAGGATACGGACGCGTTGCCGCTCGATCCCGACCTTCTGCATCCCGGCATGACCATGGCCGAGGTGATCGCCCAACCGGAGACCACGCCGCTGCTCGAGGCCGCGAAACGTCGTGGCGTCGCGTGTCATTCCGGTCTTCGGATGATCGAGGGTCAGGTCGGGCTCATCGCCGACCACATCAGCGCGCTCTGGGGCTAGCCGACAACCGCCCGCGCGGCTGCGCTGCGGAGACGTCCGGGTCGTCGCGGCTTCGGCTGTGCTGCCTCAGGCTCCCAGCGGCGTTCCAGCGGGCAGTCCGGACGCGAACCCGGCGATCAGCGCGATCTGCGCCTGCAGCATGTCGTTGCCGTCCGAGGTCGCCGCGCCGGCCGCCCTCGCATCGCGCAGAAGCTGTGTCTCGCCCGAAAGCGCCGCGATGTCGGCAACCAGCATGTCGCTGTGCAAGGCTTCCGGCGAGATCGGAAAGCCGGCATTGCCCTTGATGCCGATGGGCGAGGCATTGATCACGACGTCGAACCTCGCCTCCGCCAGCGGATCGAGGGCGGTGGCCGCCTCGCGCTTCAACAGGCCATTGACCATCCAGGCGGTGAAGGCGATGGCGTCGGGGTCGAGGTCCACGAGTGCCAGCGAGGCAATCCCCTCGCCCGCCAGCGCATGGGCAATGGCGCGCCCGGCACCGCCCGCGCCAACCATCAGCACCCGCGCGCCGGCAAGACGCGCCCGGTGCGCGCCAATCCCCAGAACAAAGCCGGTGCCGTCGAACAGGGCCCCGTGCATGCTCCCGTCCGCACTGCGCTGGATCGAATTAACGGCGCCAACGGCCTCCGCCGTCGGTGTCAGCGTCGCGCACTTGCGCGCGGCCGCCACCTTGTACGGCACCGTCACGCCGATGCCGGCGACGTTGTCGAGCATGGAAAACGCATCCCAGGCGCTGTCGAACTGCGCCGGAGTGACATGAAAGGGAACGGCGAAGATGTTGCACGCGGCCGCGGCGAAGATCGGGTTCACCAGCCGCGGTGTCTGCACCTGCGCCACCGGATCGCCGAAGACCGCATAGATCCGCGACGCGCCATCCAGGTTGGGGATCAATCCGCCCATGCCGCCTGCTCCGTTCCGAAAATCCTCGCGCAGCGATCCAAGGCGATATCCATCACCTCCGCCGGATCGCGCTGCCACCAGGTGCTGGAGAAGATCTCCACCTCGACCGGTCCGCCGAACCCGGCGCGACGCATCATCGCCTCGATGCCGGGAAGGTCGATCACGCCGTCACCCATCATGCCCCGGTCCGTGAGCAAGTGCCGCGTCGGCACCAGCCAGTCGTTGACATGGAAGCCAAGCAGCCGGCCGGCCCGACCCGCACGTGCGATTTCCGCCTCCAGCCGTTCGTCCCACCACAGGTGATGCACGTCGACAACAACGCCGATGCCCTCGCCCAGCCGGTCGCAGATGTCGTTCGCGTGGCTCAGGCTGGAGATCAGCGTCCGGTCGCCGACAAGCATCGGGTGCAAGGGCTCTATCGCCAGCTTGACGCCAACGCGCCGGGCGCGCTCCAGCAGGCCGGCGATTGTCTCCTCGGCCCGCTGTCGCGCGCCGGGAAGGTCGCGCGCGCCCTCTTCAAGCCCGCCCGTGAACAGGAAAACATGGTCGGCCCCGAAGCGGGCGGCACGCTCCAGCTCGGCCTCCGCCGCGCCAAGCCCCTCGGCCGTGAACGGGCCGATGCGGTTGTAACCGGCGACCGACAGTCCGTGCGCGCGGATCGCCTCCAGCGCCCGCGCCTCGCCCACCTTGTCGATCTCGTTGCCCCAGATCGACACCGTGTCGAGCCCGCGCCCCGCACAGAGGTCGAGGAACGTCAGCATGTCGGCACGTTCGCGCACCGTTGCGTGATTGAAGACGACCCCTGTCATCGCCGCGCTCAAAACTTGTAAACACCCAGCTTCGAGAAGATCCGGTAGATCCGCTCGGCATATTTCGAGAACTCCGGATATTCACCCAGATGCGCCGGACGCGGCCTCGGCAGGTCGATCTTGATCTCCTCGACGATCTGGCCGGGGCTCTGCGACATCACCAGCACCCGGTCGGAAAGGCCGACGGCCTCCTCGATGGAATGGGTGATGAAGAGCACCGTCTTCTTCGTTTCCAGCCAGAGCATTTCCAGGTCGTGCCGGATCTGGGTGCGGGTGATCGCATCGAGCGCGCCGAAGGGCTCGTCCATCAGCAGCATCGAGGGATCGTGAACCAGAGCCCGGGCGATGGAGACCCGCTGGCGCATGCCGCCGGAGAGCTGGCGCGGATACTTGCTCTCGCTCCCCTTGATGCCGAGGCGGTCGAAGAGCATTTCCGCGCGTCCGAAGAGCTTCGCCCTGTCGAGCCCGCGGATCTCCTGCTGCAGCATCACGTTCTGGATCGCGGTGCGGAAGTCGAGCAGCAGATGGTCCTGGAACACGATGCCGACTTCGGAGATCGGCTTGGTCAACGGCTTGGCGTCAACCTCCACCACGCCGTCGCTGACCGGCTCCAAGCCGGAGACCAGCAGCAGCGTCGTGCTCTTGCCGCAACCCGAAGGGCCGATCAGGCTGACGAACTCGCCCGGCTTCACGTCGAGGTCGATGGGGCCCAGCGCGTGAAACGGGTTCGGGCCGTCCTGCCCGTAGATCTTGGAAATTCCCCTGGCGACAATCGACGCACCGACGGCAACGGTGTCGCCCTCGTCCGAGGACGCAAGTGCACTGTGATACGGCTCCGTGGTCTCTGCCATTCGTGCCATCCTGTTCTTTCCTTTTCCTGGCAGCGGGTTCAGTGCCCGCTTCGTTCCCAGGGCATCAGCCAGCGTTCCGTCACGCCCATTGCACCGTTGAAGACCAGCGCGACGAGCGCCGCCGCGATCAGGCCCGCGAACATCAGCGGCATGTCCATGAAGCTCGAGGCCTGCATGATCATGAAGCCCAGTCCCTTGTTGGAGGCGATGAACTCGGCGATGATCACGCCCTCGACCGCCTTCACCACGCCGATTTTCATGCCGGAGAAGATCTCCGGCATCGCCGCCGGCAGGCGGAACTTCCAGAAGCTCTGCCACTGCGTCGCGCCCATGGAGCGCGAAATGTAGAACAGGCGCGGATCGACCGCCCTGAAGCCGGCCATGGAATCGACAAGCACCGGGAAGAAGCACATCAGGAAGACGATCAGCGCGGCGACCAGCGGCCCGATTCCGAACCAGATGATGAGGATCGGCCCGATCACCGTTTTCGGCATGATGTTGAGGAACACGACCACCGGGTAGAGCCCGCGCTCCAGCGCCGGCACCGACACGATGGCAAGGGCCATCGGCACCGCGACGACCACGCCAAGCGCGAAGCCTTCGGCAATGGTCACGGAGGTTGCCAGTGCGTGATACCCGATGATCCGCCAGTCATCGACCAGCCTGCCGAGAAAGTCCGAGGGCTTGGGCACCAGCCAGGCGGGCACCTCGAACCAGATCGCCAGCCCCTCCCACAGGCCGAGCAGGGCCGCGATCGACAGCACGCCGATCAGGAAGGATCCGACGAATGATCCGCGCAGATGCGCGAAGACGCCGAGCGGCAAGCTATGGCCCTGGCGTCGCATGGCCATCGCGGGCGGTTCGGGGGACGTTGCCATCCGTTGTTCCTGCTGTTCCTTCGTCACCTACCGGAGGGGGCGCGACAGGCGTGCCCCATCCGGCTGACCGCATCGATCAGGGGCAGGTGACGGGCGTGGCCGGGGCCAGCTCGTTCGTGTAGTAGGTGGTCACGGGCTTGTCGTTGGACATGCTCATGGCCGTCGTCATCACCGAGAACATCTTCTCCCAGGTCTCCGGAGCGGTGACGCCGATGACATCGCCCGTGCCGCCCGGGCAGACCGAGGCGAAGCTGAAGGCGGCCGCCTGCTTCAGCGACGCGGCCGAGTTCTCGGTTTCGGGGAAGACCTTCTGCAGGTCCTCGATGGCCTTGTCCGGATCGGCCATGGCCATCTTCCAGCCCTCGGCGGTCGCCTCGATGAAGCGTTTGAAGACGTCGCTCTTCTGCGCGATCTTGTCCTCGCGCGCGACGAGGCTCAGACTCGCGATCGGCACGCCATTGTCATAGAAATACATGTTGCCGGCCTCGATGCCCTGTTCGGCGAGAGGCACCACGATGTTCTCCGGCGTCTGCGAGACCGCGTCCACCTCATGCGAGGTCAGCAGGCCGAGGAAGGCGGATTCCGAGGCCGTGACGATCTCCACATCGCCCTCGGCAATCCCGTTGGCCTTCAGGAACACCGGGATCAGCGGCATCATCGCCGAGCCGGGCGAGACCGCCAGCTTCTTGCCGACCAGGTCCTGGGGCTTGGAGATGCCCGAATCCGACAGGAACTGAATGCCGAACTGTCCGGATTTCCAGATCGTCGAGACGATCTTGATCGGCGCGCCCTTGGAGGCGACATTGAGCGCCGCGCCGGCATCCGCGTAGCCGAGGTCGACCTGGCCGGTGGCAACGAGCTGCGCCGCCACGGACGACCCGCGCCCCTCGACCAGATCGACGTCGAGATCGTACTTCTTGTAGATCCCTTCCGCCTGCGCGACGGCAAAGCCCAGATGCGCGGAGTCCGCCGTCCAGTTCATCTGCATCGTCAGCTTGTCGGCCGCCATCGCCCCCGATGACATCAGCCCGGCCGCGAGCACGACAGCGGATGCGCCGATCAGTTTCCCGAAATACGTCATGACCTTCCTCCCAACTTCAGGTTATTCAGGCTGGCAATTGATCGCCCTGGCTCAGAACCTCCGCCACGGCAACAGGACGCGCTCCAGCAACGACATCCCGAAACTCAGAAACACCCCGATCAGCGAGCCGACGACGAGCACGGCGAAGATGAGCGGCGTGTTGGAGCTGTCCATCGCCCGCAGCACGAGGTAGCCAAGACCGTTCTGCGAGTTCAGCCACTCGACGACGATCACGACGGTGACCGCGATGACGATGGTGATCTTCATGCCCGACAGGATGCTCGGGGCGGCAGAGGGAAGCTCGAAGAGGCGGAATGTCTGCCACCAGGACGCCCCGACCGAGCGGCTCAGGTAGTATTGGCGCGGATCGATCGACTTGAACCCGGTGACGCTGTCGACCATCACCGGAAAGAAGGTGATCAGCGCCGTCAGAAGCACTTTCGGAAGGTCGCTGAAGCCGAACCAGACCAGCATGAGCGGCGCCAGCGTCACCTTCGGCAGCCCCTGGATGAAAACGACCATGGGATAGAGGATCTGCTCCGCGATCCGGAACTTGGCGATCAGATAGGCAAGCACGATCCCCGGCACCGCGCCCGCGACGAAGCCGACGAGGATAAGCCGGGTGGTGATCAGGCCATGGTGCAACAGCCGCCAGCGTTCCTCGACCATGTCGGCCAGGAAGTCCGAAGGCGCCGGCAGCACGAAGATGGGCACCTCGAACACACGCACGCACACCTGCCAGATCGCCAGCAGCCCGGCGAACCAGAGCACCGGCTCGACGATGCGTCGGAACGTGGAAACCTCACTCATTGGATCGCTCTCGCCCCGTTTGCGCCGAAGCGTTCGAAGCCGGACACATTGCGCTGGCGCTTGCGCAACGGCCATAACTGGCTGATTTCCTCCGCCGCGCGATGAAGCGCATCGGCAAGCTCCGGCCAGCGCTCTTGCCCGATACGCAGCAGCGGCCCGGCGATCGAGATCGTCCCGGCCACCGGATCGCTCTCGTCGGGGCCCGAGCGGAACGGCACCGCCAGCGCCGCGGTACCCGCCTCGGCTTCCTCAACGGAGGTGCCGAACCCCTGCTCACGGGTCTCGCGCAGCCTGCGCCGCAGATCGTCGATCGATGTCGCGCTGTTGGGACCGAGTTCGCGATTGGCCTTGAAGCCGCGCGAATAGACGATGGCGAGCGCCTCCTCCTCGGGCAGCGTCGCCAGCCAGGCCTTGCCGTTCGCCGTCGCGTGGAGAACCACCTCCTGCCCCATGTCGGGGTCGTAGCGCAGGCCCGTCACGGCGCCTTGCGCACGCGCCACCCAAACGAGGTCCTGCCCCTCGAGAATGGCCAGCCGGCAGTATTCCCTGGTTTCCGCCGCCAGGCGGTTCAGCGCCGCCTGCACCACGTCGGGCACGTTGCGGCCGTCGAGGTTGCGGAAGGCAAGCGAACTCATGCGCAGTGACAGGGCGTAGTTCTGGCTGGCGGGATCCTGCACGACCCAGCCGTGGTCGAGCAGCGTGCTGATGAGCCGATGCACGGCACTCGGCGGGATGTCGAGCCGCGTCGCCAGTTCGGACAACTCCACCGGCTCGCGCTCACCGGCAAGTATCTCCAACAACTTCAGGCACCTGGATACAGCTGCGACCGTCACTGGGTTTCTCCTCTTGGGGCGATCATATGGGACCTCGTTCCAAATTGGAATATGTTTCTAAAACTATCCGTTCCGCGTCTGCCGATGTCGCCTGCGGCAGCGTGGCGCCGACGCCCTGTTGCGCCACATCTGTTGCATGCCGCGCAACACTGCAGAGCTCTCCTCCCCGGAAAACCGCGCTTTTGAAACTGGCACAGGCGTTGCTGACCTTGATCGGCGGGAGGACACACATGATCAAGGTCGGCGTTATCGCCAATCCGATTTCTGCCCGCGACATCCGGCGGGTGATATCGCACGCGGGCAATCTGCCCATCAACGACCGCGCAAACATCGTCCTGCGGATGATGGCCGGGCTGGCGGCGACCGGCGTCGGCGACGTGGTGATGATGCCCGAGCACGGCGGCATCCGCTTTCATCTGGAGCGCAGCATCCAGCGCGAAGCGCGCCGGGGGGGCTCCTGCTTTCCGCGGATGCGCTATCTCGACATGCGCGTTACGGCGACCGCGGAGGACAGCGCCCACGCCGCCCGCATGATGCGCGAGGAGGGTGTCAGCGCCGTCGTGGTGCTCGGCGGCGACGGCACGCACCGCGTCGTCGTGCAGGCCTGCGGCGATCTTCCGGTGGCCGGCGTCTCGACCGGCACGAACAATGCCTTTCCCGAAATGCGCGAGCCCACGATCACCGGACTGGCAGTCGGCCTCGCCGTCACCGGGCAGGTTCCGCCCGAGCGCGCCCTTGCCCGCAACAAGTGGCTCGAGGTGACGGTGGGTGGGCGCAGCGAGATCGCACTCGTGGATGTGGCCGTCGTCGAGGATCGCTTCATCGGCGCCCGTGCGATCTGGAAAACCGCGGGTTTCCGCGACCTCTTCGTCGCCTTTGCCCTTCCCCAGGCGATCGGCATGTCCTCGATCGCCGGACTGACCGACCCGGTGGACCGCGCGACGCCCGAGGGGCGGCACGTTCGCCTGTCGCGCGACGCCGCCCACAGGCTTCGCGCGCCCATCGCCCCGGGCCTGATCGACGAGATGGGCATCGAGGCCACCGCCCGCATGGTGCCGGGTGAAGTCTACCGCCCCTCGATCCGCGCCGGCTCGCTCGCCCTCGACGGCGAGCGCGAGCTGACCTTCAGCGAAAAGGACGACGTGGCGATCCGCCTGGTAACCGACGCCTTCGCCACCATCGACGTTCCCGCCTGCATGGCCCACGCGGCCGCCACCGGGCTTTTCTCCAGCAACCAGAACTGAACGACAAGGGAGGAGTTCATGACCAATCCGTTTCCGCTGCCCAAGGATAGGCTGCTCGACGCCTATCGCAGGATGAAGACGATCCGCGACTTCGAGGAGCGTCTGCACGTCGACTTCTCGCGCGGCGAGATCCCCGGCTTCGTCCACCTCTACGCCGGAGAGGAGGCCACCGCCGTCGGCATCATGATGCACCTGCACGACCGCGACCGCATCGCCTCGACCCATCGCGGCCACGGCCACTGCATCGCCAAGGGCGTCGACGTGAAGGCGATGATGGCGGAGATCTACGGCAAGGCGACCGGTTGTTGCGCGGGCAAGGGAGGGTCCATGCACATCGCCGATCTCAGCCTCGGCATGATGGGGGCGAACGGCATTCTCGGCGCGGGCGCTCCCCTCGCCTGCGGCGCCGCGCTCGCGGCGATGAAACTCGGCCACGACGGGGTCGCGATCACTTTCTTCGGCGACGGCGCCTCCAACCAGGGCACCGTGCTGGAGAGCATGAACCTGGCCGCGATCTGGAACCTGCCGGCGATCTTCGTGGTCGAGAACAACGGCTATGCGGAATCCACCTCCGTCGACTACGCCACCGCCTCCGACAGCTACGTCGACCGCGCCACGGGCTTCGGCATGCCCGGCATCACCGTCGACGGGCTCGACTTCTTCGCGGTCTTCGAGGCCGCCGGCGAGGTCATCAAGCGCGCCCGCGAGGGCGCCGGCCCGACGCTCCTGGAGTGCAAGAACGTTCGCTTCTTCGGCCACTTCGAAGGCGACGCGCAAACCTACAAGGCACCGGGAGAGAACGAGCACAACCGGGCCAACAACGACTGCCTGAAGCTCTTCCGCCAGAAGGTCACCGAGGCCGGCATCATCTCCGACAGCGAGCTGGATGCCATCGACACCGAGGTTGCGACCCTCATCGACGAGGCCGTGGCCGAGGCCATCGCCGCGCCGCTGCCCGGTCCGGAGCAACTGACCACTGACGTCTACGTGAACTGAAGAACCAGGGGAGGAGAAGAAAATGGCACGTATCATCAGCATGAAGGACGCGGTGAACGAGGCGCTCGATCAGGAGATGACGCGCGACCCCACCGTGATCATGTTGGGCGAGGACATTGTCGGCGGTGCCGGCGCGCAAGGCGAGGACGACGCCTGGGGCGGGGTGCTCGGCGTCTCCAAGGGGCTGTACCACAAGCACCCGAACCAGATGATGGACACGCCCCTGTCGGAAAGCGCCTATGTCGGCGCGGCCATCGGAGCCGCGACCGCCGGCTTGCGGCCGGTGGCCGAACTCATGTTCGTCGACTTCATCGGCGTCTGTCTCGACCAGGTGTTCAACCAGGCCGCCAAGTTCCGCTTCATGTTCGGCGGCAAGGCGGAAACGCCGGTGGTGATCCGCGCGATGTGCGGTGCCGGCTTTCGCGCGGCGGCACAGCACAGCCAGATGCTGACGCCGTTCTTCACCCACATTCCGGGTCTGAAGGTCGTCTGCCCCTCCAACGCCTATGACACCAAGGGCTTGCTGATCCAGTCGATCCGCGACAACGACCCGGTGATCTTCCTCGAGCACAAGAACCTCTACGCCTCGCAATGCGACGTGCCGGAGGAGGCCTACACAATCCCCTTCGGCGAGGCGAACATCGTTCGCGAGGGGGGCGATGCGACCATCGTCACCTACGGACAGATGGTCGGACGGTCGCTGGAAGCCGCCGACCTGCTCAAGAAGGACGGCATCGAGGTCGAGGTCATCGACCTGCGCACGCTGTCTCCCATCGACATGGACACGATCCTGGAAAGCGTCGAGGTCACCGGCCGGCTGATCTGCGTCGACGAGGCGAACCCGCGCTGTTCAATCGCGGCGGACATTTCCGCCACCGTTGCGCAGGACGGCTTCGACCTGCTCAAGGCTCCGATCCGGATGGTCACCGCCCCGCACGCGCCGGTGCCCTTCTCGCCCGCGCTCGAAGACATCTACGTGCCGTCGGCCGCCCGCATCGCCGAGGCCGTCCGAAAGGCCATGGAGAACTGAAATGGCAGACATAACTCCGATCCTGATGCCGAAATGGGGCCTGTCCATGCAGGAGGGCAGGCTCTCCGCATGGCATGTGGCGGAAGGCGCCACGATCTCTCCCGGCGACGAGATCATGGACGTCGAGACCGACAAGATCGCCAATGTCGTCGAGGCCGCCGACGGCGGCCTCCTGCGCCGGCGCGTCGGCAAGGAGGGCGAGGTCTATCCGGTGCGCGCGCTGCTCGCCGTGCTCGCCCCCGCTTCCGTTTCCGACGAGCAGGTCGACGCCTATGTCGCCGCCTATGAGGTTCCCGCCGCCGGCGGCGACGACGAGGAGGCCGGCCCCGTCTACCGCTTCGCCGACCTTCCGGCGGGTCGCATCCGCTACGCGGAACGTCCCGGCGAGGGCACGCCGCTTCTCTTGATCCACGGCTTCGGCGGGGATCTCGACAACTGGCTCTTCAACATCGACACGCTTGCCGAGGGCGGGCCGGTCTATGCACTGGACCTTCCCGGCCACGGCCAGTCGGTCAAGACGGCGCGCCCCGCGGCTCTCGAGCTCATGGTCTCGACCGTCCTCGCCTTCCTGGATCATCTCGGGCTCGAAAAGGCTCATCTGGCCGGGCATTCCATGGGCGGGCTGGTCGCCGGACGTCTCGCCATCGACCATCCGGACCGGGTCGCCTCCGTCACGCTCGTCTGCGCGGCCGGCCTCGGGGACGCGATCAACGCCGACTATATCGACGGTTTCGTCGCAGCCGAGGGGCGCAAGGACCTGAAGCCGGTGCTCGCCCATCTGTTCAATGACCGCAGCCTGGTGTCCCGCGCGATGGTCGAGGACCTGCTGAAGTTCAAACGCCTCGACGGCGTGCGGGAGTTCCTCGGCGAGCTGTCGGCGACCCTTTTCGCCAAGGGCCGGCAGGCCGAGACCATCGCCGCCGCCCTTTCCGCCTCCGGCGTACCGGCACAGGTGATCTGGGGTGAGGCGGACGCGATCATCCCGGTCGCGCATGCCGCCAACGTCGACGGCGCGGCGGTCCATGTGCTCGCGAACGCCGGCCACATGGTCCAGATGGAGCAGGCGGCCGAGGTCAACCGGCTGATCCGCGCTTTCATCGGCTAACGCAACAGGCTGTTCCCCGCCACCGGGGGCAGCCGCCTTTCAACGGGTGGGAAACATGAGCAATTCCGTCGAAAATCGCGCAATCATCGTCACCGGCTCGGGCCGGGGCATCGGCCGCTCCATAGCGGAGGGACTGGCCGGCGCCGGCGCCCGCGTGGTCATCGCCGACATCGATCCGGCAACCGCCGAGGCGACCGCGGCCGAAATCCGGAAGGCGGGCGGACAGGCGATCGGCCTTCCGGTCGATGTCACCAAGCGCGCAACCGTCAGGACGCTGATCGAAAGCACCGTCGCCGAGTACGGCCGTCTCGACGTGATGTTCAACAACGCCGGCATCGCGCAGGTGAAGCCCTTCAACGACATCACCGAGGACGACTGGCACCGCGTCATGGACGTCAACGCCATGAGCGTGCTGATCGGCATTCAGGAAGCCTCCCGTCAGTTCATCGCGCAAGGCGGCGGGGGCAAGATCATCAACACCTCCTCGATCGCCGGCAAGCAAGGCTACGAGCCGCTGGCGCATTATTCGGCCAGCAAGTTCGCCGTCGTCGCCCTGACCCAGGCGGCTGCCCGCGCCTTCGGCAAGCACAAGATCAACGTCAACGCGATCTGCCCGGGCGTGGTGGCGACCGACATGTGGAAGCTGATCGACAAGGGCTTCAAGGACGAAGGGCTGACCAGTCGCGACAACGAGGCGTTCGAGTCGTTTTCCGCCGACATCCTGCTCGGTCGCCCCTCGCGCCCCGACGATCTCGCCGGTGTGTCGATCTTCCTGGCCTCCTCGGGCTCCGACTACATGACCGGCCAGTCGCTGCTGGTCGACGGCGGCATGGTGCTGGTCTGATGGCGGATGCAAAGGAGAAGCTCGCCGGGATCAATGCCCGCGCCATGGCCCTCTACAAGGCCGACGGCAAGACGATGGGCGCCTTTCGCGAGCTGATGGCCTCGGCAACGCGCGAAGGCAGGCTGTCGCCCGCCATGAAGGAGATGGTCGCCATCGCCGTTGCCGTCGCGCGCGGCTGCGAGGATTGCATCGTCTTTCACGCCCACGAGGCAAAAGGCCGCGGCGCAAGTCGCGAGGAGCTTGTGGAGATCCTCGCCGTTGCCATTGAGATGTCGGGTGGTCCGGGCACGGTCTACGCTGGCAAGGCGCTGGCCGCCTTCGACGAACTGTGAAAGGAACTCCCATGAAAGCACTGCGTTTTCACGCCGCCAAGGACCTGCGCCTGGAAGAAATTCCCGTCCCGCCGCAGCCCGGCCCGGGCCAGGTGCTGATCCGCAACCGCTTCGTCGGCATCTGCGGCACGGACCTGCATGAATACGCCAGCGGCCCGATCTTCATCCCCAAGGAGCCGCACCCCTACTCCGGCGCAGAGCTGCCGCAGGTGCTGGGCCACGAGTTTGGCGGAACGGTCGAGGCCGTCGGCGAGGGCGTCACCAAGGTCGCGGTCGGCGACCGCGTTTCCGTACAGCCGCTGATCATGCCCCGCGGCGGCGAGTATTTCGCCGATCGCGGCTGGCACAACCTCTCCGGCAGCCTGGCGCTCGTCGGGCTGAGCTGGGTTTCCGGCGGCATGGCCGAGATGGCCCTCCTCAACGACTACAACGTCGAGAAGATCCCGGCCGAAATGTCGGACGAGGAAGCCGCCCTCGTCGAGCCGACCGCCGTTTGCGTCTATGCCTGCGACCGCGGGCGGATCACGGCGGGAAGCAGCGTGCTGGTCACGGGTGCCGGTCCCATCGGCATCCTCGCGCTGCTCACGGCGCGGGCCTTCGGTGCAACCAGGCTCTTCGTCTCCGACGTGAACGAGACCAGGCTGAAGCTTGCCGAGGAGATCGTGCCCGGCGTCGTCGCCATCAACGCCGCGCGCGAGGATGTCGGCGAGCGGGTCCGCGCCGGCACCCAGGACGGCATCGGCTGCGACGTTGCGCTGGAATGCGTCGGCAACGAGCGCGCCCTCCAGTCCTGCCTGGACGCCATCCGCAAGCAGGGCGTCATCGTCCAGACCGGACTGCATCCGGGCAAGGGAAGCGTCGACTTCTTCCAGCTCACCTTCAAGGATGCCGAGATCCGCGGCTCCTGGTGCTACCCGACCCACAGCTGGCCGCGCACCATCGAGCTGATCGCATCCGGCGCGATCCCGGCAAAGCGGGTCGTGACCCGGCGCATCGCGCTGGAGCAGGCCGTCTCGGAGGGCTTCGAGGCGCTGCTTGATCCGGCGGGAACGCAGTTGAAGATCCTGATAGATCTTGCCGGCTGACGGCACACCGGCAACGGAACCATCGAGCTTTCTGGACCGGGGCGAAGAAGAAGTGCTATCTTCGCCCCGGCTTTGGGAGGAGTCGATGGACGGAGCGCAGGAGACGGGGACGCATGTCCTCGAAATCAGCCGCGTTGCCGAGGGACAACGGTCGCATCGAGACGACGATGTCCTGGCTTCATGGCGTCGCTGCCTGAACGAGCACCGGCTCGACCCTGCCCGGCGTGCCGGGCCGCGCATTCTCACCCAGCGTGAACTTCGCCAGCACAGACAGGATTCCGAGGAACTGCTCGGCATGGCGCGCCACGGCATGGAGGATCTCTTCCGCCGTGTGAATGCAATGGGATACGTGCTGCTTCTGGCCAACGCGCGCGGCGTCACCGTCGACACGATCGGCGATGCGGATCTGGACCGCGACCTGCGCCATGCCGGCTTGATCGCCGGGTCGGAATGGCACGAAAGCAACGCCGGCACCAATGGCGTCGGCGCCTGCCTCGCCTCCGGCCGGGCGATAACCGTGCACCGCACGGATCATTTCGACATGGCGCTGACACCGCTGTCGTGCACCGCCGTTCCGGTGCATGATGCCCTGGGTCGCCTGATCGGCGTGCTCGACCTGTCGCACCTTCAGGCTCCGCACAACAAGATGAGCCAGGCGCTGACGCTGGAGGTAATGAAATCCTGCGTCCGGCGGATCGAGATGGCCAATCTGGTGCGCAGCCGTCGCAGCGACTGGATCCTGCGGCTCAATCCCTCGCCCGAATTCCTGGACGTCGACCCCATGGCCGCCGTCGCCATAGACGCGGGCGGGCGCATCAGCGGCATGACCCGCAACGCGGCCGAGATGCTGACGGCGGGCACGCCGCCCGCCACGCTGATCGGCCGGCGTTTTTCGGACATCTTCGCCTATGAGGTCGAGGACCTGCCGAAGCTGTCGCACTCGCTCGCGCAGGGCGAGGGCATGCTCGAGAAGCAGGCCGGCGGCTTGCTCTTCGCCCGCGCCGTGCCGCCGACCGCGCCGGCCCCGCGCGCCACAAGCCCCCTGCCCACCGCCCTGCGCGAGATCCATGGCGGCGATCCGGCGCTGCAACGCCTGGCCGAGCGCGGTGCCAAGGTCGCCGACCGGCAGATCAGCGTGATCCTGCGCGGCGAGACAGGTACCGGCAAGGAGTTCATCGCCCGCGCCCTGCACGAGGCCAGCACCCGTCGCGGCCCCTTTGTCGCGATCAACTGCGCCGCCCTGCCCGAGGCGCTGATCGAGAGCGAGCTCTTCGGCTATTCGCCCAATGCCTTCACCGGCGCCCACGCGCGCGGCAAGAAGGGCCTGATCCGCGAGGCAAGCGGCGGCACGCTGTTTCTCGACGAGATCGGCGACATGCCGCTTGGGCTGCAGGCGCGGCTGCTGCGCGTGCTTTCCGAACGCGAGGTGCTGCCCGTTGGCGGCACCCGCGCCGAGCCGGTGGACATCCGCGTCATTTCCGCCTCGCACCGCGATCTGGCCGCGATGGTGGCGGAGGGCGGGTTTCGCCAGGACCTCTACTACCGCCTGAACGGCCTGTCGCTCGACATCCCGCCGGTCAGGCTGCGGCGGGACCTGGAATGGCTGATCGACCGCATTGCCGCGCGAACCGAGGGCACACCCGTTTTCTCCGGCCCTGCGATGCAGATGCTTCTGGCGTACGACTGGCCGGGCAACGTGCGCGAAATCGTGAACCTTTGCGCATTGTGCGCTGCGATGTGCGAGGGCAGCCCGGTCCTTCCGGAGGACCTGCCGAGCGATGTGGCACAAGGCCCCGCCCGCATCCGCCTGCCCGTCCGGCAGGCGATGGAGGCCGAGGAAGCCGAGGCCCTGCGCGCGCTGGTGAAGTCCTGCGACGGCAACATCTCGGCCGCCGCACGCCGCTCCGGCGTCGACCGCAGCACCATCTACCGCCGGATGAAAAGACTGGGCCTCACCGGCCTCCCCCCGCGCGGCTGAGCAACAGGCGCAAGGCGGAACGGACATGGCCATCCACTGCCAAACCGGCGACGGTAGCCTCGACAACCGCCACCGACGCAGTTCCAGGTTGAGCATTGGCCACCGCTTTGCTAGCAGAGATGCCCATGCGGACGTGGTGGAATTGGTAGACACAAGGGACTTAAGGCAAACTTGAGTGCGCTGGCGGAAACGCCGGACGTAGAACTGCTCAAATTCGGGGAACCCTGTCAGATGGCAATCCCGAGCCAAGCCCGAGCGATCGGGAAGGTGTAGAGACTAGACGGGCAGCACCTAAGGCATTGGCTACGGTGAAGGTATAGTCCAGACCACAAACGCCGGAAGGCGGCGGCGAAAGCCGTAGTTGGTACGAAAATCCCTCAGCCTTGGCTATGCGGGTTCGAGTCCCGCCGTCCGTACCAGGATATTCAATCTTCTCCTCAATCCAGTCCGGGACTTTTGGCAGGGGTCCGTGACGGCTCGAATGTCGGCGGGCGACCGGTACGGGAGCCGCAAGCGGGCTGCCGGCGTACGCGCGACCAAACCGTCCACGCAGATCGTCCAACCATCGCAGCGGCGACATGGCTTTCGCTTTTTGCAGGCCGGCGCCTTGCACGAAACGGATGAATGGTCCTTGCGCCAAGGCTGCGGCTTCGTTCGATGCCCGCCATTTGCTCTGGCGGAAAATGCAAAGCGCAACCGATCCAATTGCACTCAGTATCATGCTCTTGGTTCTCAGAGGCCGCTTCGGGCCCGTGAGGAGAGACGTCTGAAAGGTGCTGGAAATCGGCCACTCCCTCTCCCTTTTTGGTGATGGACGATTCTTGGCTTTCTGGTGTCGACACGCCGTTCAGACAAGTCTCCATGAAAATTTCCGCGGCCGACGTTCGAACAAACAGGGCAACTCCCAGGCTTGGAGATGAAAATTGAAAATAAAGGCAGCACTCACAGGCGTCTTGCTCGCGACGTCCGTCACCATGTTCGCAAACGGTTTCGCGCAGGCCAAGGACCTGACACAGTCGGAAGCCAACGAGATCGCGGTGGAAGCCTATCTCTATTTCTATCCGCTCATCACAATGGACCTGACGCGTCGGCAGCTGATGAGCATCAAGCCCGGCCCCGGGTCCATGGGCGGCGGTGAGAACTGGTTCACCAATATCCCGGCCTACCCGACGGCGGATGAAAAGTCTGTCGTGCGGCCCAACTTCGACACGCTCTACTCCTCGACGTTTCTCGACCTCCGGGATGAACCGATGATCGTCTCGGCGCCCGACACCGACGGGCGCTACTACCTTCTGCCGATGCTCGACATGTGGACGGATGTCTTCGCTTCGCCGGGCTCCCGGACAACAGGAACCGAGGCTGGAACCTTCCTGGTCACCGCCCCTGGCTGGAAACCGGAGAACGGCGCGGAACTCGGTAAAGACTTTGCCGATCAGCTTGGCCTTCCGAAAGAGACGCATCACATCAAAGCCCCGACGAACCATGTCTGGATCATCGGACGGACCAAGACGGACGGACCGGCCGACTATGAGGCCGTTCACAAAGTCCAGGCCGGTTTCAAGGTGACCCCCCTCTCCAAATGGGGACAGCAGGTTACCAAACCCGCCTACTCGCCAGATCCGACCGTTGACACGAAGACGCCGCCGAAAAAGCAGGTCGATACCATGCCCGGCCGGAGCTACTTCACCTACGGCGCGGAACTCCTGAAGGCTGAAACGTCGCACATCACCGACCAGCCGATACTGGCGCGCATGGCCCGCCTCGGGTTTGAGGAAGGCAAGAGTTTCGACTTCGACGCAGCGAGCCCCCTTGTTCAGTCGGCGCTTACGGACGCACCCGTCACCGCGCAGAAGCTGATGGCCTGGAAGAGCCCGCGCATTGCCAACTTCGTGAACCAGTGGTCGATGGATATCGACACGGTGGGGGTCTACGGCACCTATTATCTCAAGCGGGCCCTGATGGCTCAGCTCGGTCTCGGGGCAAACCTGCCGGCGGATGCCGTCTATCCCATCGCCATGGCGGATGGTGACGGCAATCCTCTCAACGGAACCAACGACTATGTCCTGCATTTTGATGCAACCGACATCCCCCCGGTCAATGCCTTCTGGTCGGTCACGATCTACGACAACGACGGCTATCAGGTCGCCAACAGCCTGAACCGTTTCGCCCTGTCGAGCTGGATGCCGATGCAGAAGAACCCGGACGGATCGCTTGATCTGTACTTCCAGCACGAAAACCCCGGCAAGGACAAGGAAGCCAACTGGCTCCCGGCCCCCAACGGTCCGTTCAACGTGACCATGCGATTGTATGCACCCAAGCCCTCGGCCCTGATTGGCAAGTGGGCCCCGCCGGCCATTACCAAGGTTGGCAAGCTTTCCGTCCACACCGCGCAATAAACACGATCTCGATGGCCGTTCGGGCCAATGTATCCGAACGGATCCGGCCGTACCGCGCCGGATCCGTTTTCGTGGCGTCTGACACAGACCAACGTGAGAGAGACATGAAGCAGCTCATCCCCCTTGCCATGATCGGCTCGCTCCTCGCCGCCGCGTCCTTGCCGGCTCTGGCCGAAACCGCGCTTCCCGAAGGAGCGAGCATCGCGAAGGACGCCAAGCCACTTCGGACATACGTCCCGCAAGACAATCCCGGAGCTGTCGGCTTCGACGCCGCCGACCGGCTGGCGATCGCCAATCTGCTCTACGCCTATTCCTTTGCCTACGACAACTACGAGGCGGATTCCTGGTTCAAACTGTTCACGGCTGACGCCGTGTTCGTCGCCGGCGTACCGGGTGCGGGGGCCGTGTCGTTCACCGGAGATGGCTTCCGGACATTCTGGAAGGAGCGGATGAGGGAGTTCAGCACCTCGGGAAACCAGCGCCGGCATCTGATGTCCAACATCCTGTTCCTGGATCAGACCGCTGACACCGCTCACATCAGTGTCGCCGGGCTTTTGACCAACGCCAAGGACGGCAAGAGCTTCGCTGCCGTGTCGAGCCTCAACTACGAAGGTTGGCTGGTGAAAGGCTCCGACGGCTGGAAGATCCAGCGCTGGCATGATTTCCCGGACGCACCCGTTTCGGAAAAATAAAACAGGCAAAATCCCTCCAGAAGGAACTGCAATAAGTCCACCTCCCAAATCCTGATTTGATATTCAATTCACATTTGGGAGGCATTCTTTTGACCGTATGTCGCTTCGCCTGAGTATCGCCCCGCGCAACGGATGATCCTCCCTCAAACTGTTTTTCGCTTGCGCAAGGCAATGAGCGTTATCAGGATCCGTGTCCGGTTCTCCAACACAATGCCAAAGCGACAAGGGCGATGAGCGACAGCAGGTCGATACTCTTGGTCAGAGCCAGTGGTTTCGGTCCACTTCCGGCGATCTTTGAGCAAAGAGCCGGCGAGCAGGCACTGTGGCGCGTTTTCGAGAAAGTGGGCCTTCCCGTAGACGTTATCGGCTCACCACACACGCCCATTCCCCTCCCGGCCATGATCAGCCTTTTCGAGATATGCGGACGCGAACTCGGCGACCGGACCTTCGGCCTCGAGATCGGTTTCGAGATGCAGAAGGCCTGGGGGTACGGACTGTGGGGGCGCTATGGTGCCACCGCGGACACTCTGGGCAAGGCGATCCGACGCTACAATCTTACCTTTTGGGCCCATGCGTCCGACGGCAGGCTGGAACTTGTTCAAAGCGGCACGGCCATGCTCTGGCGCCATGTCAAACGGCCGCTCGAACCGCAGGCCCAGCATATCGATCACCTGATCGGCCCCATGATTATCATTGCCAGGCAGTTTCTCGGGCTGGACTGGTCACCGGAATGGATTGAGGTTCCTTATCAAAGGGACAACGACGCCCATCTGGTGGAAGATCGGCTGCAGGTTCCCGTCCGCTTCGGATGCAAGGGAACCGGGATCGCCTTCAAGTCCGGCGACCTTGACGTGCGAAAAGCGCGCAGACCCGAGGGAGCTGCGTCCGCGATCATCACCTTGCGAGAGGTGGTTGCCGACAATGTCCTTTCCCGCGCGCCGGAGCCGGCACGTTCCGTGTCGGCGATTGCCGCGCTTCGCCTTCTGGATGGAAGAACCGACATCGATGGTGCGGCACAGATGGCCGGGCTTAGCGTCCGCAGCCTGCAACGGCAGCTTCTGGAAAAGGGATACTCCTACCGTGACATCGTGACCATTGCGCGAAACGAGAGGGCAGTAAGTCTCCTGCGTGAAACAAGCTATGCCATCATGGAGATAGCCTTGCTCCTCGGCTACGAGGATCATGCAAGTTTCACCAGAGCCTTCCGCCGTTGGAAGGGATGTTCTCCCGTGGAGTTCAGACGTCTCCACCAGCCTGCCGGGCTGGCGTGAAATGCAAAGCAGGAAGAGCCTCTTCCTTCCTAAACGTAAGGATCGTCACACGTCCGATATTCGGCAAGGACCGCTGGATGGACAACATGCGCCCGGGACACCCTGGACATTCCGGTTCCCAGGGGACGATGCCGTCACGATGCGTTGTGCCAAATCGTCGATACGCCTGCGAAGCAAAGGACATGTGAATGGAAACTCTGTCTGGGCGATTGAAGAACGCGGTGGCGCTGCGCACCCTGTTGGTCGGACTCGGTACCGCGGTTGCCAGCATTCAGGCAGCACCAGCGATCGCTGCGGATCCAGGTGCGTCCTTTGCGTCGACCCCTCTTGAGGAAAACGTCTTTCCGCCCCAGTGGAGCGTTGAGGTCGCTCCGTATTTCTGGGCGGCTGGAATGTCGGGCCAAGTCGCGTCTTTCGGAGCCCCCAGTGTCGATGTCAACATGGGCTTCTCCGACATTCTAGACGATCTTCGGTTCTCGGCCATGGTCGCAGCGGAAATCCGCAACGGCCCTTTCAGCCTCTCAACGGATCTTTTTTATCTGAAGCTGGGCACGGACCAGGCCACCCCGCGCGGCGTTCTGGCGACGAGCGTCGAACTCGACTCGTCAACGATGTCTGCGACCGCGCTTGCCGGCTATTCGGTTCTGGATCGTGCGAACCTGCGTTTGGATGCAGTCTTTGGCGCACGCCTGTGGTCTGTCGAAAACACACTCAAATTCAAAGGCGGCATCTTTGGCGGTCAATCCTTCAAGGATTCAGAGACCTGGGTTGATGCCATGGGCGGTATCAAGGGGCGTCTGAACGTCACTGACCGCATTTACTTCACCGGCTCGGCTATCGCGGGCGGCGGTTCCTCGAATTTCGGTTGGGATGTCATGGGAGGAATTGGATATGAGATATCCCGACACTTCTCCGCAGTTGCCGGCTATCGCGCCCTCGGTGTTGACTACAAGAACGGCAGTTTCGATTTCGATGTAACGGTTCAGGGCCCCATCGCGGGGGTTTCCATCAAGTTTTAGAATTCGAGCTCATCATCCAAGTCATTCAAGTCTTGTGCCCCAGGTTCCACCATGTCGGCGCGGACTTCGCGTTGCCGGCACAGGCGCGGGCGCAAGAGGCCAGCAACCGTTATCGCCGGTTGCGGACGGCCCGCAGGGCCGAATGCGATTGCGCCCGCCCTTCCGCCGAATTATGGCTATGGAATGTAACGCGACGACGCGCATGCCGTGCAAGGTGCCCGATGTGGTGCCATCCGGTGGTCGCGGCGCGACACGGCGACTGCCGCTCTCTCCGGGGAGCCTCGCCCTGCGCCGCCGCCGCCGCGGGGCCCTCCCGCCCCTGTCGGCCTCGCAAGAAGTCCGCCCCGCGATGCAAGAGCCGGGGTGGAAAACGATGGAAAGCTGCTGCTTATGGTCACCTACGTCGATGCCGCCACGGCGCCCCTGAAGAACACCGGTCAGATTCGCCTTTACTCTCCCGAGGATTTTGCGGGAATGCGCAAGGCAAGCCAGGTGACGGCGCGCTGCCTCGATGCGCTCGTCGACCTGATCAAGCCGGGCGTCACAACCCAGCAAGTCGACGATTTCGTCTTCGATTTCGGCCTGCAGAACGACGCCGTGCCGGCCACGCTGAACTACCGCGGCTTCACGAAGTCGACCTGCACCTCGATCAACCACGTTGTCTGCCACGGCATCCCCGACGACAAGCCGCTCAAGGAAGGCGACATCGTCAACGTCGACGTGACCTTCATCGTCGACGGCTGGTACGGCGACTCAAGCCGCATGTATCCGGTCGGCCAGCTCAAGCGGGCGTCCGAACGACTTGTCGAGGTGACCTATGAATCGCTGCTGCGCGGCATCGAGGCGGCCAAGCCGGGCAACACCACCGGCGACATCGGCGCCGCGATCCAGACGTTCGTGGAGGCCGAGCGCTGTTCGGTCGTGCGCGATTTCTGCGGCCATGGCGTCGGCCGGCTCTTCCATGACACGCCCAACATCCTGCACTATGGGCGCCCCGGCGAGGGCGTGGAGCTGAAGCCGGGAATGATCTTCACCATCGAGCCGATGGTGAACCTCGGGCGCCCGCACGTGAAGGTACTGCGCGACGGCTGGACCGCGGTGACGCGCGACCGCTCGCTGTCGGCGCAGTTCGAGCATTCCATCGGCATCACCGCCGATGGCTGTGAGATCTTCACATTGTCACCCGCCGGGCTCGACAATCCGATGGTGCGCACCGGGGCGTAACGCTGCCGGAGAGAGGTGTGATGGACCAGAAAGACAACGGGTTCTCCGACGCCGGCGCCTCCTCTCCGCATTATCACGGTCACCGCGACCGTCTGCGCCAGCGTTTCCGCGAGGCCGGCCACGAGGCGCTTCAGGACTACGAGCTTCTGGAGCTGCTGCTGTTCTCGCCGATCAGGCGCGCCGACACCAAGCCTATCGCCAAGGCGCTGATTGCCCGCTTCGGCTCGTTCGGCGAGGTCCTCGCCGCTCCGCCGGCGCGCCTCAAGGAGGTGAGCGGCGTCGGCGACAGGGTCGTCGACGAGTTGAAGCTCGCCCATGCGGTGGCCGAACGCTTCCTGCGCGGCCAGTTGCGCAAGAAGCAGGTGCTCTCGTCCTGGTCCGCCGTGCTCGACTACATCCGCACCGCCATGGCCTATTCGGACCGCGAGGAGTTCCGCATTCTCTTCCTCGACAAGAAGAATGCGCTCATCGCCGACGAGGTGCAGCAGCGCGGCACGGTGGATCACACGCCGGTCTATCCGCGCGAGGTGATGAAACGGGCGCTGGAGCTTTCCGCAAGCGCCATCATCCTCGTCCACAATCATCCTTCCGGCGACCCGACGCCCTCGCGCGCCGACATCCAGATGACCAGCCAGATCGCCGAGATAGCAAAGCCTCTGGGTATTGCCCTGCACGATCACATCATCGTCGGCCGCGACGGACACGCCAGCTTCCGCGGCCTCCAGCTTCTGTGACGGCAAATGTGCAAAAAAAGACAGAAAACTGCCGCAGCGGAATAGGTCTGTTAATAATAATTAACTAATATTCCACGGCTTTTGTTAAATTCGCTGTGTAAGCGTTTCCCGGGTGGGGAAATGAGGCTGCAATGGGTGCGTCACGGAAATCTAGCGGAACGAAATTGGCCAACGCCATTTTGTTTCCGGTCGTCGGATTGGTTCTGCTCGCGATCGCTTTTTCGGTCGTGCTCATTGCCTATACGTCGCGTTCCGCGGATATCGCCGCCCTCAACAGCGAGCGCAATCTGCTGCGCGGCGGCACCAAGCTGCAGCTGGATCTGCTGGCCAAGGAGCAGGAAGGGACCGCGATCTGGGACCAGGCCTTCTTCTACACGCGGCCGGGCTCGTTCAACCCCAGCTGGATCGACGCCAACATCGGCCGCTGGATGCTGGCCAACCACGGCCACGACCAGACGCTGATCATCGGTGTCGACGGCAAGCCGGTCTACAACTTCCTCAACGGTCGCGACCAGGATCCCGCCACCGCCCGGGAGCTCGCCGACAGCATCCACCCGCTCGTCGCGCGGGTGCGAGCCCGCTTCATCAACAGCTTCACGCGGCTTCCCTCCGGCCTCTTCGTCGTCGAGCGCCCCAAGTCCGGGTTCACGCGCTCCGTCAACGAGACCGGCTTCACGCAGCTTGACGGGCGTCCCGCCTTCGTCGCCGTCACCGCCATCGGTCCCGAGCTCAAGCAATTCCTGGCCGAGCGCCAGCCGCCGGCCGTCCTCGTCAGCATCAAGATGCTCGACCCGGCGCGGCTGTCCGCTCTCGCGGAACGCTCCGGCACCCATGATCTGCGCGTTTCACCGAGGGTGCCGAACGATGGCAATGCCGCCAGTCTCGCGATCAAGGATCCGCGCGCGCGCGACATCGGCTATCTGACCTGGCAGTCGGAAAACCCGGGCGCACAGATCCTTGCCGGCGTTAGCCCGATGCTGTTCTTCCTGGCGACGACCATCGCCGGCCTGACCGGCCTCGTTCTCTACTACACCCGCCAGAACACCCGCCGTCTGGCGGAGAGCGAGGCCCGCGCCCATCATGCGGCCCTGCACGACAGCCTGACCGGACTGGCCAACCGCGACTTCTTCTCCTCCCGCTTCCGCGAGGAGCTTGGGGAATGGCACAGCGGTCGAGGCATCATCGGCGTGATCTACATCGATCTCGACCACTTCAAGGACATCAACGACACGCTCGGTCACGCCGCAGGCGACGAGGTCATCCGCGAGGCGGCGCGACGCCTCAGGGTGCTGGCGCCGGACAATGCGACGCTTGCCCGCATCAGCGGCGACGAGTTCGCCCTGCTCCTGCCCGAGTGCGCCGACCGCTCCTACATCGAGACCGTCCTGCGGCGCATGCAGGACCGTTTCGCCGTGCCGATGTATGTCGCAGGCAACCACCTGCACGTCAGCCTCAGCGTCGGCGCGGCGATCGCGCCCGACGACAGCCTTTCGATGGGCGAGCTGCTGCGCAAGGCCGACATCGCGCTCTACTCCGCCAAGTCGGGCGGGCGCGGGCGGTGGGCCTTCTTCGATTCCTTCATGGAAGAGCACGTGCGAACCCGCGAGAACCTGGCGCACGGCCTGCGCGAGGCGATCCGCAACGAGCGCCTTCAGGTGGTCTACCAGCCGCAGACCACCATCGATGGCACCCGCGTGCTCTCCGTCGAGGCGCTGCTGCGCTGGACCGACCCGGAGATGGGCGCCATCAGCCCCTCGGTCTTCGTGCCGATTGCCGAGGAAACCGGCCTCATCAACGAGCTCGGCCTCTACGTCTTGCGCCGCGCCTGCCGCGATGCCGCCGCCTGGCCGCATCTGGGCGTCGCCGTCAACGTGTCACCGACCCAGTTCCGCCATCCGCGCTTCATCGACGATCTGCGCGACACGCTGGAGGACTGCAACTTCGAGCCGACGCGGCTGGAGATCGAGGTCACCGAGACCGTTTTTGCCGACGATGACAGCGGCATTCTCGACACGCTGACCCAGGTCCAGGACCTCGGCGTACGCGTCGCTCTCGATGATTTCGGCATCGGCTATTCGAGCCTGAGCTATCTGCGCCGTTTCCCGTTCGACACGCTCAAGATCGACCGCAGCTTCATCGCCGATCTCGACGTCGCCCCGCATGCGCACGCGATCCTGTCGACGATCATCGATCTCGGCGAGGCACTTGGCATGAAGGTGGTCGCCGAAGGCATCGAGACGCGCCAGCAGGCGGCGATCCTGCAGCGCACCAACTGCGACCGCCTGCAGGGCTACTACCTGTCGCGGCCGATGCCGCGCGAGGATATCGCCGAAGCCGAGAGGCGGCTGGCCGGTGTCACCGCCCCTGGCGAGACCGACGTGCCGACCGCAGCGGCGGCCTCGCGCTGCGCCTGAAGAAAGAGGGGCGGAGCCTGTCGCGACAAGCGTCAGGCGAGCGGTGGCTGATCTGGCGTCAAGGGGTCTGGCGTCGATGACTGCCCCGCGTCGAGCCGGGCCCGCATCGCCGCGTCGAGCATGGCCATCGCCGCGAACGGCCCGCCAGCCTTGGCAAGTGCGCCGTCGACATCGCAAAGGCCGAGCCCGACGCTGCCAAAGCGCTGGCGTAGCGCGTCAACCACCCAATGGCGCTCCTGTCGCACCCGGCGCTCCCGCAGCGCACCGCTGTCGCGCGCGCTGCCGGCAAACGCGTCGGCCGCGGCCAGGGCTTCGTCGATCCCTTCCCCTGACGTAGCGGAAATGCAGAGAACCTGCGGTGCGGCACGCGCATCCGCCGGCCTGGCGAGGGTCAGAGCGCCAGCCACATCGGCGCGCGCGCGGCGCGCCAATCCACCCATGTCGGCTTTGGTGACGAGGATCAGGTCGGGCAGTTCCATGACGCCCGCCTTCATGAACTGCAGGCTGTCGCCGGAACCAGGCTGGATGCACAGCGCCAGCGTGTCGACAGCATGGACGACATCCGCCTCCGACTGTCCGATCCCGACGGATTCAACGATCACCCTGTCCATCACCGCGCGCATCAGCACAATGGCGGCGATGGCGTGATCGGACAGGCCACCGAGACGGTCACGCGCCGCCATGGAGCGCACGAAGATGCCGGCGTCCTCCGGATCCGTCGCAAGCCGCGTCCGGTCGCCGAGAAGCGCGCCGCCGGTCACCTGCGACGAGGGATCGACGGCAATCACCCCGACCCTTTCGCCACGGCTCCGATAGGCCCGGATCAGCGCGTTGGTGAGCGTCGACTTGCCGACGCCCGGCGGCCCGGTCAGGCCAAGCACCTCCGCCCGCGGCGCGGCCGCCGCCGCGTCGAGAAAACGGGCAAGATCGTCCTCGCCCGCTTCGGTCTCGACCGCCGACAACGCGCGCGCCAACGCGGCCTTGCCGCCGGCCCTCAGGGCCTCGAGGCTGGCCGGCCGGCGCACCGCGACTTACGCCGTCTGCGCCTTGAGCGCCGCCTGGGCGGCGGCAAGGCGGGCGATGGGCACGCGGAACGGCGAGCAGGACACATAGTCCAGGCCGACGCTCTCACAGAAGAAGATCGAGGCCGGATCGCCGCCGTGCTCGCCGCAGATGCCGAGCTTCAGTCCCGGACGCGCGGCCCGGCCGCGTTCCGCGCCGATGCGCACCAGTTCGCCGACGCCTTCCTGGTCGATGGACACGAACGGGTCGCGCTCGACAATGCCGAGGCGCTGGTAGGCGCCGAGGAAGGAGGAAGCATCATCGCGCGAGATGCCGAAGGTGGTCTGCGTCAGATCGTTGGTGCCGAAGGAGAAGAACTCCGCCGAGGCCGCGATCTCGCCGGCGCGCAGGCAGGCCCGCGGCAGCTCGATCATCGTGCCCACCTGATAGGCGATGGCGACACCCGTTTCCGTCGAAACCGCCTTGGCCATCGCATCGATGCGCGCGCGCACCAGGTCGAGCTCGGCCTTGACGCCGACGAGCGGCACCATGATTTCCGGCGTCACCGGGGAGCCGGTGCTCTTGCCCGCGGCAACCGCGCCCTCGAAGATGGCGCGCGCCTGCATTTCGGCGATCTCCGGATAGCTGACGAGCAGGCGGCAGCCGCGATGACCGAGCATCGGGTTGAACTCCCGCAGTTCCAGAGCCCGCTCGCGCAGCCGATCGGCGTCGACGCCCATCACGGCGGCGACCTCGGCGATCTCCTCGTCGCTGTGCGGCAGGAACTCGTGCAGCGGCGGGTCGAGCAGGCGGATGGTCACCGGCAGACCCTGCATGATCTCGAAGAGCTCGGTGAAATCACCGCGCTGCATCGGCAACAGCTTGTCAAGCGCCGCCCGGCGGCCCGCCTCGTTCTCCGACAGGATCATCTCGCGCACCGCGACGATGCGCTCCCCCTCGAAGAACATGTGCTCGGTGCGGCACAGGCCGATGCCCTCGGCGCCGAAGCCGCGCGCGGCGCGCGCATCCGCCGGCGTCTCCGCGTTGGTGCGCACCTTCATGCGGCGCTCCGCGTCGGCCCATTCCATCAGCCGCGCGAATTCGCCCGACATTTCCGGCTGCTGCATCGCCACCTCGCCGACGAGCACCTGGCCGGTCGCCCCGTCGATGGTGATGCGCTCGCCCTTTGCGAACTTGCGCCCGGCGACCGTCAGTGTGCCGGCCCGGTAGTCGATCCGCAGCGAACCCGCGCCGGAGACGCAGGGCTTGCCCATGCCGCGGGCGACGACCGCCGCGTGGCTGGTCATGCCGCCACGCGTGGTCAGGATGCCCTCGGCCGCGTGCATGCCGTGAATGTCCTCAGGACTTGTCTCGACGCGCACGAGAATGACCTTGCGCCCTGCGTTTTTCGCCTCTTCGGCCTCGTCGGAGGAGAAGACGATGTCGCCGGACGCCGCGCCCGGCGACGCCGGCAGACCGGTCGCGAGGATGTCGCGCTCCGCCTTCGGGTCGATCATCGGGTGCAGAAGCTGGTCAAGGGCGGACGGATCGACGCGCATCACCGCCTCCCTCGGCGAGATCAGACCGTCGTCCGCCATCTCGACGGCGATCTTGAGCGCCGCCTTGGCGGTGCGCTTGCCGTTGCGCGTCTGCAGCATCCACAGCCGGCCGCGCTCGATGGTGAACTCCAGGTCCTGCATGTCGCGGTAATGGCCCTCGAGCCTGTCGCAGATGGCGACGAATTCGGCGAAGGCCTCCGGCATCGCCTTTTCAAGCGACAGTGCGTCGGAGCCGGCGGCGATGCGCGCGGCTTCGGTGATGTCCTGCGGCGTGCGGATGCCCGCGACCACGTCCTCGCCCTGGGCGTTGATCAGGAACTCGCCGTAGAGCGCCTTCTCGCCGGTCGAGGGATTGCGGGTGAAGGCCACGCCGGTCGCGGAATCGGTGCCCATGTTGCCGAACACCATGGCCTGAACATTGACCGCCGTGCCCCAGTCATTGGGAATGTCGTGCAGCCGACGGTAGGTGACCGCGCGGGCGCTCTGCCAGGACAGGAACACCGCCCCGATCGCGCCCCAGAGCTGCTCGCCCGGGTCCTGCGGGAAAGGCTGACCAAGCTCCTCCTCAACCAGCGCCTTGTAGCTCACGATCACCTGCTGCCAGTCCTCGGCGGAAAGATCGGTGTCGAGCGCGTAGTCGTTGTCGTTCTTGTAGGTTTCGAGGATTTCCTCGAAATCGTGATGCTCAAGGCCAAGCACCACGTTGGAGTACATCTGGATGAAGCGGCGGTAGCTGTCATAGGCAAAACGGGCGTCGCCGGCGGATTTGGCGAGTGCGGGAACGGTGGCGTCGTTGAGGCCGAGGTTGAGGACCGTGTCCATCATGCCCGGCATGGAGACGCGCGCGCCCGAGCGCACGGAAACCAGAAGCGGATCGGTCGCGTCGCCGAAGCCGCGCCCGGTGATGCGGGCGATCTCGGCAAGCGCCGCGTCGACCTCGGCGCCGAGACTGTCCGGATAGGACCGGCCGTTCGCCTCGAACCAGGTGCAGACCTCGGTGGTGATGGTAAAGCCTGGGGGAACCGGCAGACCGAGATTGCTCATCTCCGCCAGATTGGCGCCCTTGCCGCCAAGCAGGTTCCTCATGTCGGCCGCCCCTTCGGACTTGCCGTCGCCGAAGCCGTACACCCATTTGGTCATTGCGTTCCTGTCCCTTCTCCCGCAGACGCCGCAACGCGCCCGTTTTTTTTGCCGGAGCCGGTACCACTCCGGACGCCTTCCCCTTAAATGATGCAGTGCGAGAAACAAAGGACTTTCGGACCTTCGAACGGGTTCCCGACAGGCTTTCGCCGCACTGCAATATACTTTGCCGGGGGAGCGGGCGCGCGCTGCCCTCCCCGTTTCCTGCCCACTTCCGCAAGGGCGACAAGGCACTGTCGCGAGGCCTGCTTGCGGCGCAGACACATAAAGGCCATCCTCATGGAGAAAATTCACGCCATGACTCGCCTGAACCCGCGTGCCAGCAGAGGCAGCCAGTCCGACACAATGATGCGACGCCTTTTCAGAAACACCGCCCTTTCCCGCGGCCTTCTCGCCGCAACGGCACTCGCCCTCGTCTCCGCTGCCGCGACACCGGCGCTATCGGAAACGGACGCCGCCGCCAGCATCATCGCTGAAAGCGGGACCGCAGACGGTCTTCCCGTAACGCTGAGCGGCAGCTACCTGTCCGGTCGGCTCGCCGGGCAGACCAACGACCTTGCAAATGCCGCCGCCTTCTTCGCCGAGGCGCTGGAGGCGGATCCTGGCAACACGTTCCTGCTCGACCGGGCGTTCGTGCTGCAGCTCGCCAACGGCAACATCGAAGAGGCCCTCGACCTGGCCGAACGGCTGCGCAGCGAACAGCCCGACCATTTCGTCGCCGGCCTGTTGCTTGCTGCCGACGCGCTGAGGCACGGCAAACCAGTCGAAGCCGACAAGCTCCTCGCAAAGGGCGGACGCGGCCCGCTTGCCGAGCTTGCCGGCGGTCTTGTCGCCGCCTGGGCCAAGGAGGCCGAGGGCAACACCGACGCGGCGCTTGCGCAGGTCTCCAGCCTCGACGGCCCGTCCTGGTTCACCGTTTTCCTCACCTATCACGCCGGCCTGATCCAGGATCATGCCGGGCGCACCAAGGACGCGCTGGAAAACTTCCGCGCCGCCTATGACACCGACAAGGGAGCGCTGCGCGTCGTCGACGCCTATGCCCGCTCCCTGGCCAAGAACGGCCAGAAGGACGAGGCCCTCAAGGTCCTGGCCGAATACGACCGTGTCCTCCCCGACCATCCGGTTATGAGGGCGACGCGCAAGGCTCTGGAAAGCAACGAGAAGATCGGGCCGATCGCTGGCGATGCCAAGGTCGGTTCGGCCGAGGTTCTCTATGGCCTCGGCGCGGCGATCGGACGGGATGGCGGCGAGGAACTCGCGGCCGTTTTCCTCCAGCTCGCACTGCATCTCGACCCCAAGGCGGATGTTGCCGCGGTGGCACTCGCCGGCCTCTTCGACCGGCTCGGGCGCTTCGAGCGTTCGATCGGCATCCTGGAGAATCTCTCCCCCGATTCGCCGCTCAAGCGTGACGCCGAGATCCAGATCGCCTTGAACTACAACGCTCTGGAGGATCTCGAACAGTCCCGCGCCCATCTGGAGGCGCTGGTTGCCAAGGATCCGACCCAATATGAGGCCGTGGTCGCGCTCGGCAACGTGCTGCGCTCGCACAAGCTCTTCGCCGAATGCGAGGAAGCCTATTCCCGTGGCATCGACACGATCGACAAGCCCGAGGAAAAGCACTGGACGATCTTCTACTTCCGCGGCATCTGCCGAGAACGGCAGAACAAGTGGGATGCCGCCGAGGCGGATCTGGGCAAGGCGCTGGAGCTCTCGCCCGACCAGCCCCTGGTGCTCAACTATCTCGGCTATTCGCTCGTCGACCGTGGGCTGAAGCTGCCCGAGGCGCTGGAGATGATCCGCACCGCCGTCGAGCTGCGGCCCAAGGACGGCTATATCGTCGACAGTCTCGGCTGGGTCTATTTCCGCCTCGGTCGCTACGACGAGGCGGTTGTCGAGCTTGAGCGTGCGGTCGAGTTGCGCCCCGAGGATCCGGTGATCAACGATCACCTTGGTGACGGCTACTGGATGGTCGGACGCAAGCTGGAGGCCCGCTTCCAGTGGAACCACGCCCGCGACCTCGGTGCCGAGCCGGACGATCTGGTCACCATCCTCGACAAGATCGAGAACGGACTGAAGCTGCCGCAAGGCACGCCGGCGGCCCATGTCGAGCCGAAAAAGAACGGCGGCTGACCCTCTCGTGACGCCGTCTTGCGGGGGAAATCCCCCCCAGTTCACCACACCGGACCTCGCCCGCCTCGCGCGGGCGAAGGTCAATTACGCCCTGCACGTCACCGGACGGCGCGAGGACGGTTATCACCTCATAGAAAGCCTCGTCGCTTTTCCGCGCGTCGGCGACAAGGTGGCGCTCGTGCCCGCCGGCGAGGCGGGCGCCACCCGCTCCCCGCTTGGCGGAATGGCTCTGTCGGGACGGTTCTCCGATGCACTGGAGGCGGCCGGCGGCGCGGCCGACAATCTGGTCCTGCGGGCCGCCGAAGCCCTGCTTGCCACGCTCGAGACGGGCGCGCGCGAGGCGGTGCGCCCCTTTCTCATCCGGCTCGAAAAGAACCTGCCGGTCGCAGCCGGCATCGGTGGCGGCTCGGCCGATGCCGCCGCCACTCTTCTCCTTCTGCGTGACGCCCTGTCCCCCACCCTGCCGGATGAAACGCTGCTTTCGCTCGGCGAGCGGCTCGGCGCCGATGTTCCCATGTGCATTTCCGGCCGGCCGGCGCTCGTTGCCGGGATCGGCGAACGGATCGCACCGCTCCCCGGCCTGCCGGCGCACGCGCTGGTCCTGGTCAATCCGGGGGTTCCGGTCGCCACTCCGGCCGTCTTTTCCTCGCTCGCGCGGCGCGACAATCCCCCTCTTCCATCGCTCCCCCAAGGGGGCTTCGCCACCCTGGGGGACCTTTGCGGCTGGTGCCGGCAGGCGCGCAACGATCTGGAGGCCCCGGCGCTGCGCGTCGCGCCTCAGATCGCCGGCGTTCTCGAACGGCTCGCAGACGCCGACGGCGTGCACCTTGCCCGCATGTCCGGATCCGGGGCGACCTGCTTCGCGATTCTCGACAACCTCGATCAGGCGACGCGTCTTGCCCGCGACATTTCGCGCGACCAGCCCGACTGGTGGGTCGTGGCCGCCCCCGTCGACTGAGGCTTTTCCGGACCGGGAAGCCCGCGTTTTGTCCCCGATCCGCAACGTCAGCGGGGCAAGGTCGGATTTTTATCGTTTCGCGACGCTTTTCCCGGTGGTACCGCCATCCGCGAATGCCAAGACTCGCCGAGGTGCTATACCTCGCGCAACCGCACTGCGAGACCGGCCGCCGGGCCGCCTCCAACCACCGGATGACCGTTCATGACCGCCTTCGCCCTGACCGTGACATGCGCTTCCCGGCGCGGGATCGTCGCCGCCATCTCGACCTTCCTGGCCGATCATGGCTGCAACATCACCGACAGTGCCCAGTTCGATGATCGCGAGACAGGCCGGTTCTTCATGCGGGTCAGCTTCAACGCCGAGACCGGGGCAACCCTGGAAGAGCTTCAGGACGGATTTGCCAAGCGCGCGCAGACGTTTGAGATGGACTACGCCTTCCACGACGAACACGCGCGGATGAAGGTCCTGATCATGGTGTCGCGATTCGGACACTGTCTGAACGACCTGCTCTACCGCTGGCGGATCGGCGCGCTGCCGATCGACATCGTCGGGGTGATCTCCAACCACCTCGAGTACCAGAAGGTCGTCGTCAACCACGACATTCCCTTCCACTACATCAAGGTAACGCGGGCCAACAAGACCGAGGCCGAGGCCCGCCAGCTCGCGATCATCGACGAGACCGGCGCCGAGCTCATCGTTCTTGCCCGCTACATGCAGGTCCTGTCAGAGGAAATGTGCGCGCGCATGGAAGGGCGGATCATCAACATCCACCACTCCTTCCTGCCAAGCTTCAAGGGCGCCAATCCCTACAAGCAGGCCTTCGAGCGCGGCGTGAAGCTGATCGGCGCGACGTCGCACTACGTCACCACGGATCTCGACGAGGGCCCGATCATCGAGCAGGACACGGTGCGCGTCACCCATGCCCAGTCGCCCGAGGATTACGTCTCTCTCGGCCGCGACGTGGAGAGCCAGGTTCTGGCCCGCGCCATCCACGCCCACATCCATCGCCGGGTCTTTCTCAACGGCAACAAGACCGTCGTCTTCCCGGCGAGCCCGGGCAGCTACGCCTCCGAGCGCATGGGCTGAGAAGCGGCGCAAAAAAGCGCCCGGCCGTGCATTTCCTGCAAGCCGGGCGCTTAAATTTCGAAATTTAGTCCTCAGCTGACGCGCGCGATGCAGAATTCGACGGCCTCGGCAAGCGCGGCGCGGTGCGGCCCCTCGGGCAGCGTCTGCAGCGCCTGCAGCGCCTCGGCGCCGAAGCTGCGCGCGCGCACGACCGTGTCGGCGAGCGCGCCGGTCTCGTCCATGATCCGGATCGCGGTCGCAAGGTCGTCGTCGCGCACATCGCGGTCTTCGAGGCAGCGCTTCCAGAACGCCTTATCCTCGTCGCGGCCGCGCTGAATGGCGAGGATCACCGGCAGGGTGATCTTGCCCTCGCGCAGGTCGTCGCCCGTATCCTTGCCGAGATCGGCGGCCGAGCCACCGTAGTCGAGCGCGTCGTCGACGAGCTGGAAGGCGAGGCCCAGCGCCATGCCGTAGTCGCGCGCCGCCTGGCGGGGCTCGCCCTCGATGCCGGCGATCACCGGACCGACCTCGGCGGCGGCGGCAAACAGCGCTGCCGTCTTCGCCTCGATCACCTGCATGTAGCGGTCTTCACTGGTCGCCAGGTTCTGGGCGGCACCGAGCTGCATCACCTCGCCCTCGGCAATGACTGCGGAGGCGGTCGACAGGATGCGCAAGGCCTCGAGCGAGCCGACATCGACCATCATCTTGAAGGCCTGGCCGAGCAGGTAGTCGCCCACGAGGACGCTGGCCTGATTGCCCCAGAGCTTGCGCGCGGCGAGCTTGCCGCGCCGCATGTCGCTCTCGTCGACGACGTCATCATGAAGAAGCGTCGCCGTGTGCATGAACTCGACGCTGGCGGCCAGCCCGACATGCCCCTGCCCGGCGTAGCCGAAGAGCTCGGCCATCGCGAGTGTCAGCATGGGACGCAGCCGCTTGCCGCCGGAGGAGATGAGATGGTTGGCGATCTCCGGAATCAGGTCGACATTGGATCCCGCCTTGTCGAGAATGACCTGGTTGACGGCGCCCATGCCGTCGCAGGTCAGATCGACCAGGTTCTGGATGCCTGCCGGTTCGGACCGGGTCTCGCGCAAGGGAACCACAACGCCCACGTTCAGTACCTTTTTGTCATTGTGCACGGGCGGGACAATAGGTCCGCCCCCTCCATCCGGCAAGCCGTCTTTCGCAGGGACACCGATCACAACGGCAGGCCGATGGCGCGAATCCGCCGGTGTTCGGAGGTCGTGAACACATCGTCTCACCCACCTCGCCCCCGGACTTGCCCCCGCATCGCGCGCCGGCGGTCGCGTCTTCGCGCCGGACGCGGTAAGCTCGTCCGCGACAATCGGCCCTCCTGCGGGAAAGCGGCCGCCACCCCAGACGGAAGGCCGATCCATGGTTCCAGTCCTGCGCACCAACGACGTGGTGCTGATCTCCTTCGTCGAGGCGCTGCTCGACGAATCCGGAATCGGCCATGTCGTGCTCGACGGGAACATGAGCGTGCTGGAGGGAACCCTGGGCATCATCCCCCGCCGGGTGATGATCGCCGACGACGACGCCGTCGCCGCCGTGCGCCTGCTGCGCGAGGCCGACCTTGGCGCCGAAATCCACGCGGACTGCCTGAAGGCCGCCGACCTCGCCGCCTCCGGAGGCGCGGCATGAGCCTCGCGCCCGCGGCCGAAACCGATGGCCTGTCTTCCGGCGATGTCACCAAGGACGCCTTTCTCGGCGGCCTCGTGCAGGTGCTCCAGCCAAGGCGCGGCGCCGGCCACCGCGCCGGGCTCGATGCGGTCTATCTCGCCGCCGCCGTTGCCGCCGGCACCACCGGCCATGTGATCGACCTTGGGTCCGGCGTCGGCACCGCCGGCTTCTGTCTCGCCGCCCGCCTTCGCGGCGTGAGCGTGACGCTGGTCGACCGCGACCGTCGCGCCCTCGATCTCGCGCGCCAGGCGCTGACGCTTGAGGAAAACGCCGGCTTTGCCGACCGCATTCGACTGATGGAGGCGGATGTGACGGGCGCGGGCCAACTTCGCCATGCCGCGGGTCTTGGCCCCGCCATCGCCGATCACGTCATCTGCAATCCGCCCTATTACGCCGACACCCGCTTCCGCGCCTCGCCGGAAGTGTCGCGGGCCGGCGCCCATGTTCTGGACGGGCGCGGGCTGGAGCCCTGGGCCCGCACCATCACCGACATCCTGAAGGAGGGTGGCACGCTGACGCTGATCTTCCGCGCCGACGGGCTCGACGAGGTGCTGTCGGTTCTGGCCCGCCGCTTCGGGGCAATCGACATCGTGCCGCTGCGCCCCCGGCCGGAGGCGGCGGCGACCCGGATCCTGGTGCGGGCGGTCCGCGCAAGCCGCGCGCCGCTGCGCCTGCTGCCAGGCTTCGTGCTGCACGAGGGCACGGGCTCGGACTTCACCGCAGAGGCCAATGGCGTCATGCGCGACGGGGCCGGTCTCTCGATCCCGCCGCGCTGATTGGCGACAGCGTTGCGTCAGTGGATCGGGAACTCGGCGTCGAGAAGACGCCAGTCTCCCGGCCCGATCAGCCCGCGATGGGCGATCTTCACCGAATGCAGCTTGCCTTCGATGTCGCGCTGCCAGAACTCCAGAAACTGCCTGAGCTCGGGAAAGACCGGAGCCTTGTCGAGCGTTTGCCACAGAAAGCTCTGGAGCAGCTTCGGGTGGTCCGGCATGTGGTAGAGAATATGAGCCGTCAGCAGCCCGTAGCCCTCAAGCTGGCGCGAAAAATCCGATCTCGTCATATCGGAACCTCCGTTACCCTCTCCTAGCGTAAAGTTTCCGGCCACCATGGTTAACAAACCCTGAAGGCTCCGGGTCATCCCGATATCGCCCCTACGGCAACCTCAGCGGCATGACCCTCCACGTCCCTCCCCGTGGCTTGCCCCCACGGCGGCACCCTCCGGTGCCAGCCCCCCCTTCGGAGCGGCCCCGACCCGGCCCCCTCCTGCGCCGGCTCCCCCCCCCAGGCGTCATCCCGGGCTTGACCCGGGACCCAATCCACATCGCGACAGCCGGAGCGGGGGCCGGTGCGCCAGAAGCGGCCCGCATGCCCGGAGCCCAGTCTGCGAAAGCTGCGGGAACCAATAGGCCCCGGGTCAAGCCCGGGGTGACGGCGGAGCGGAAGGCGACCGGCAGATGCATCAGCCAGCACTGCGGAGCGAGGGCCACCAAGCGCACATCCGCAGGCACCGGACCGGGCGTGGAGCCGCGCCCACACTGCCACGCACCGCCACACCTCCCTCCCGGCGGCCCCCTCCTGTGCCAGCCCCCCCTTCTGGAGCTGCCCCGACCCGGCCCCCTCCTGCGCCAACTCCCCCTCCGGGCGTCATCCCGGGCTTGACCCCTGATCCTCCGGCGCCAGCTCCCCCCCCCGGCGTCATCCCGGGCTTGACCCCTGATCCTCCGGCGCCAGCTCCCCCCCCGGCGTCATCCCGGGCTTGACCCGGGACCCAATCCACATCGCAACAGCCGGAGCGGGGGCCGGCGTGCCCGCAGCGGTCCGCATGCCCCGTGCCCGGCTGCGAAGGCTCAGGGAGCCAATCCACGTTGCGACGGGTGGAGGGCCTGACAAACCCGGCCGGGAGGTTCTATGGTGAGCGTAGCGCCGCGCGCGGACCTGCGCGCACGCCACCGAGCCAGGCGGTCGTGCCGCCAGCAAACCAGCCGGAGATCCGATGTCGCAACGTCCCCTGCCCGCCTCCATCGACGAGACCCTGGCCCTGCTCGACGGGCAGGGCTATGTCGGCGACCGCGCGCTCGCAACCGTCCTGCATCTGGCGCTGAAGCTGAAGCGGCCGCTCTTTCTCGAGGGCGAGGCCGGCGTCGGCAAGACCGAGATCGCCAAGGTCCTGTCAGAAGGGCTCGGGCGCGACCTGATCCGCCTGCAATGCTACGAGGGGCTCGACGTCTCGACCGCTGTCTACGAATGGAACTATGCGGCGCAGATGGTCGAGATCCGGGTTTCGGAGGCGTCCGGCGACGCCGATCACGAGGATCTGTCGAAGTCGGTCTTCGGCGAGCGCTTCCTGATCAAGCGTCCGGTGCTGCAAGCGCTGGAACCGTCGCTTTCCGGCCCGCCCGTGTTGCTGATCGACGAGCTCGACCGCGCCGACGAGGCCTTCGAGGCCTTCCTCCTGGAAGTCCTGGCCGACAATCAGGTGACGATCCCCGAACTCGGCACCATTCGTGCCGAGGAGCCCCCCATCGTCATCATCACCACGAACCGCACCCGCGAGATCCACGACGCGCTGAAGCGCCGCTGCCTCTACCACTGGGTCGACTATCCCGATGCCGCGCGCGAACTCGCCATCGTCCGGCGCAAGGTGCCCGGCGCGGCCGAGCGGCTGGCGGGGGAAGTCGTCGCCTTCGTCCAGGCGCTCAGGGCCAACGAGGATCTCTTCAAGCAGCCCGGCGTCGCCGAGACCCTCGACTGGGCGACGGCGCTCACCGAGCTGAACGAGATCGCGCTCGATCCCGACATGGTGTCCGATACGCTGGGCGTGCTGCTGAAATACCAGGACGACATCGAGCGCGTACGCGGGTCGAGGGCACGACAAATCATCGACGACATCCGCCGCGAGCACGACCGCGCCCTGGCCGACACCGAGTGACGGCGCCCCTGCATCGATGACGACACCGGCAGAAAGCGACGCCCCGCGCGGGCGCATCACCGAGAACATCGTGCATTTCGCGCGCACCCTGCGGCGTGCCGGCATGCCCGTGGGGCCCGCCAGCGTCGTCGACGCGGTGCGCGCCGTCGAGGTTGCCGGCATCCGCAACCGGGACGACCTCTACTGGGCGCTGCATGCCGTCTTCGTGCGCAAGCGCGACCAGCGCGCCGTCTTCGACGAGGCCTTCCGCATCTACTGGAAGTCGCGCGGGCTCGTCGAGAAGCTGCTGTCGATCCTGTCGCCCGTGGCCCCGCCGCGCGGCGAGCCGGACAAGCCGAAGGCCGCCCAGACCCGTGTCGCACAGGCGTTCCAGGCGACCCGGGAGCGCCGCCGGGAGGACGAGCGCGAGGAGATGGAGATCGACGCGCGCTTCACCGCATCGGGCCGCGAGGTGCTGCAGCGCAAGGACTTCGCCCAGATGAGCGCGCAGGAAATCGCCACCGCCAAGGCGGCGCTGCGCCGCATGGTGCTGCCGATGGAGAAGGTGCGCCGGCGGCGGCTTGTCGCCGCGCCGCGCGGGCGCATCGACCCGCGCAAGACCCTGCGCGCCTCGCTGCGCACCGGCGGTGACATGATCGACCTGCGCCACCGCAGGCCGGAGGAGAAGCGCCCGCCCATCGTGGCGCTTTGCGACATTTCCGGCTCCATGAGCCAGTACACCCGCATCCTGCTGCATTTCCTGCATGCGCTGACGGAGGAGCGGCGCAACGTCCACACGTTCCTGTTCGGCACCCGGCTGACCAACGTCACCCGGCAGTTGCGCATGAAGGACCCGGACGAGGCGCTGATCGCCTGCACCGACGGGGTGGAGGACTGGTCGGGTGGCACGCGGATCGCCACCGCGCTCGCCGACTTCAACCGCCACTGGTCGCGCCGGGTGCTCTCGGGCGGGCCGATCGTGCTGCTGGTCACCGACGGGCTCGAGCGCGACACCGACGAGGACCTCGCCCGCGAGATCGACCGGCTGCACCGCTCCTGTCGCCGGCTGATCTGGCTGAACCCGCTCCTGCGCTTCGACCGGTTCGAGGCGCGCGCGCGCGGCGTGCGGGCCATGCTGCCGCATGTGGACGAGTTCCGCGCGGTTCACTCGCTGGAGGCCGTGGAAGACCTGTGCAAGGCGCTGTCCGGCTCGGCGCGCACGCTCACCGCCGCAACCGATCCGCGCCGCTGGCTGCGCGGCGGCTAGGGCTGCCGGCCCCGGCCCGCCGGCGCCGCGAAGGTCTCCGCCCATGTCGGCAGGACGTCGCCGGGGGCCCGGGTCGCGGCGAACACCGCACGGGCAATCGCCCGGCTCATCACGGCTGCCGCCGTCGCCCCCGCCTCGATGGCGTCGGCCATCGGCTCAGCCGACTTCACCCGCGCCGTCGAGGCGGCGAAGACCAGATCGCCGTCAAGCGCGGTGTGCGAGGGCCACAGCGCCCGGGCATAGCCGTCATGGGCCATGACCGCGAGGCGCTTCAGTTCCGCCTTGGTGAGATCGAGATCGGTCGCGACGATGCCGATGGTGGTGTTGGCCCCCTCGCGCACCGCGTCGAACTTGGTGCGGATGCGGTCGAGGCCGTCGACCCGGACCGGCAGACCGAGGCCGCCGAACTCACGCTCCCTCTCGAAGGGGGCGGCCCAGAAATGCGGCCCCTCGCCCATGGTCGCCGACCCCAGCGCGTTGACGGCGACGAGCGCGCCGACGGTCGCTCCGTTCGAAAGCCGCGCCGAGGCGGAACCGAGCCCGCCCTTGAAGGTGGCCGTGGTGCACCCCGTGCCCGCGCCGGCGCTGCCGAGGGCAAAGTCGCGCGCCGCCGCGCCAAGCGCCTGCCGCCCGAGCGCGCCATAGGGGTTGCCGTCGCCCCAGTCCTTGTCGCCGCCATTGGCGAGGTCGAAGAGGATCGCGCCGGGCACGATGGGCACCCGCACCGGGCCAACGGCAAAACCGCGGCCCGCCGCCCTCAGCGCCATCTGCACGCCGGAGGCGGCATCGAGACCGAAGGCCGAGCCCCCAGACAGCACCAGCGCGTCAACCGCATCAACGGTGAACTCAGGCTCCAGCAGGGTCGTGTCGCGGGTCCCCGGCGCCCCGCCCAGAACGGCAACGGAGGCACGCAACGGCGCATCCGGGACAAGCACGGTGACGCCCGATTTCAGGCGCGCGTCCTCGGCATTGCCCACCAGAAGGCCGGGCACATCGGTGATCAGGTTCAGCAAGGCGTGTGGCTCCCGGCATGAGGAAAAGGGCGAACCGGCGGGCGGACCTGCCTCAGATGCGGTGGTAGGCGCGGTCGAGATAGATCAGCGCCGGACCGCGGTCGCCGAGCGACAGGGCGACGACCTCGCCAAAGATGACGGAATGGGTTCCGACCTCGGTGATTTCGGTGACGCGGCAATCGAGGCCGACGCGGGCGGCGGCGAGCACCGGCGTGCCGGTCGCCAGCACCATCCACTCGGCAAGCGCGAATCGCTCGTCGAAGCTCAGACCGCCCTTGCCGGCGAAGGCATCGGACAGCCGCTCGGCGTGGGCGGGGAGCGTGTTGATGGCGAAGACGCCGTTTTCCTTGATGGCGGCGTTGATGCGTGCCTGGCGGTTGACGCAGACCAGGATCGAGGGGGGCGAATCCGAGACCGAGGTCACCGCCGAAACGGTGGTGCCGCAGCGTCCGCTCGCGCCATCGGTGGTGGCGATATGCACCGCCGAGCCGAGCCGGCTCATTGCCTCGCGAAAGGCGGCGGCATCGACCTCGTCGGCGACCGGGCGCGGATCGGCTCCGGTCGGTCCGGACACGGGACTGTTCGTCATTCGCGGCACTCGCAGGCTCCCCTCGGGCGCAACCGCCCATCCATGCTTGGGTTTAGGCTATATCGAGGGGGTTTCAATTCCCTTTCTGCACGAGATTGCCCGCATCCGGCATCTGCGCGCTCAACCAGTCGACAAAGCGCCGCGCGGCCGGGCTCGGCGCATCGGTTGCCGTCAGCCAGTAACCGCGCCTGCTGGCGCCGATGGTGCCGGTGAGCGGCACCAGATCGCCACGGCCAAGCTCCGCCTCGATCATGGTCTCCACGCAGAGCGCCACGCCGTGGCCGGCCACGACGGCGCTGACCAGAAGGTTGAAGTCGTCGAAGACGGGTCCCTCCGACGCCTGCTCCAGCGGCAGGCCGTTGTCGATCAGCCAGTCGCGCCAGTCCTTGCGGGTCTCGTCGTGCAGCAGACGGGCGCGCACGATCTGCTGCGAACGGTCGAAGGGACCGTAGCGGGCCAGATGCGCCGGACTGCAGACCGGGCGCGTGTGCCCCGACAGCAGCCGGATGCAGACGGCGAGACGGTCGGCCGGCGGCGGCGCGTCGTACCAGTCGATGGAAATGTCCGCGTCCTGCGGCGTGCCGTGGAGCGCATAAAGCAGACGCAGGCGCAGCGCCGGATCGACCTCGGTGAAGTCGACCAGCCGGGGAATGAGATAGCGCGTGGCGAAGGACGGCACGCAGGCGATGGAAAGCTCCGTGCGCCGCGCCGCCTCGGCAACGTCGCCGCAGACCTCGCCGAGCCGGGTGAGCGCTGCCTGCATGGCGGCGGCGATCCGCTCCGCCTCCGGCGTCAGCTCGATGCGCCGGCCGACGCGGCGCACAAGGGCCGTGCCGAACCAGTCCTCCAGGTTCCGCAGATGATGGCTGACGGCGGCGTGGGTGACGCCGAGTTCCTCGGCAGCAAGACCGACCCGACCCGTGTGGGCGAGGCTCGCAAGAGCGCGCAGGGCATTGAGCGGTGGCAGGCGGGACGGTTGCATTGTTCGAAAAACTAACCACCTGGTCGGTGAAATTCAATTGTCCCAGCCGTTCTGCTGTGACTTTTTTCGTCATAGAGATATTTTGCAAGCAGGAGGAGGAGTCGGCGGGGGCCGATCTTTCGAAACTCATCCGGCCGGCAAGGCTTGCGCAGGTCGACGTGTCGGCGACCCTGCGGAACAGCGCGAGGTGTGCCACGTCAGGTGGACCATCCTCGCCGTCGCCACCCGGCGAGGATGAAATGTTCGATCCAGCCGCCCAACGGGAAAGATGTTCTTTTCTGGCAGGTGGCAAACGAGGGGAATTGTCTCCCCTTGAGCGTCTTGATAAAAACGGATTTCATTCGTCGTTGAGAATTCTTCGACGCATGCGGGACCGAGAAAGGCAAAAGCCTCCGGTTCATGAGGGGAACACAGGGCAATGGACTATTTCTTCCAGCAGTTGATCAATGGCGTCACGCTGGGGTCGATCTACGGCCTCATCGCCATTGGCTATACGATGGTCTACGGCATCATCGGCATGATCAATTTTGCCCATGGCGATATCTTCATGGTCGGCGCCTTCATCGCGCTGATCCTGGTCATCGCCCTCGGCATCACCGCGGCAACGCCGCTTCTGCTTCTCATCCTGGCGCTGGTTCTGGTGCTGGTCATCGCCATGGCGCTGACCGCGGTCTGGGGCTGGACGGTTGAGCGGATCGCCTACCGCCCGCTGCGCGGGTCCTTTCGCCTGGCGCCGCTGATCACCGCGATCGGCGCCTCGATCGCGCTCCAGAACTTCGTCCAGATCGCGCAAGGGGCGCGCAACAAGCCCCTGCAGCCGCTGATCTCGGGCAACTTCCAGCTCTGGGAAACCTCGACCACCGACGGCTCCTTCGTCGTCCAGGCCAGCTACATGCAGGTCCTGATCGTGGTCACCACCTTCCTGCTGATGGTCGGCTTCACGCTGCTGATCAACAAGACCTCGCTCGGCCGCGCCCAGCGCGCCTGCGAGCAGGACCGCAAGATGGCCTCGCTGCTTGGCGTCAACGTCGACAGGACGATCTCGCTGACCTTCGTGATGGGCGCCTCGCTGGCCGCCGTCGCCGGTCTGATGTTCCTGCTCTACTACGGCGTCATCGACTTCTACATCGGCTTCCTCGCCGGCGTGAAAGCCTTCACCGCAGCGGTTCTCGGCGGCATCGGCTCGCTTCCCGGCGCCATGCTTGGCGGCTTGCTGATCGGGCTGATCGAGACCTTCTGGTCCGGCTATTTCTCGCTCGAGTACAAGGACGTCGCGGCGTTCTCCATCCTCGCCATCGTGCTGATCTTCATGCCTGAAGGTCTGCTCGGACGGCCCGAAGTCGAGAAGGTTTGAGCCGATGGCAACCCGGAAAGATGATCTCCTCGGCGCGTCCCTGAAGGATGCGGCCGTGGGAGGCCTGATCGCGCTCGGCCTGTTCGGCCTGCTGATCGGAATGCGCACCAAGATCGACGTCGGCGGCCTGCAGATCGAGTACCGCTGGAGCACCGTGGCCATCGCCGTTCTTGTCGTCTTCGTCGGACGGCTCCTGCTCAACCTCTTCGTCTGGAAGAGCGAGCGCCCGCTCACCGGCATGCTGTCTGCGCTCAAGCCGAAGCCGGGGGCGATGTCCTCCGTCTCGCATCTGGTCGCCCCGCTGCTGTTCCTGCTGGCGGTCGTGCTGCCCTTCCTGCTCATGTACTTCCTGGGCACGCGCGGCTCGCGGCAATATCTCGATCTCGCCATCCTGGTGACGACCTACGTGATGCTCGGCTGGGGCCTCAACATCGTCGTCGGCCTCGCCGGCCTGCTCGACCTGGGGTATGTCGCCTTCTACGCGGTGGGTGCCTATTCCTACGCGCTGCTGGCGCATTACTTCGGCTTCTCGTTCTGGGTGTGCCTGCCGCTGGCCGGCATTCTCGCCGCCTTCTGGGGCATCATCCTCGGCTTCCCGGTGCTGCGGCTCAGGGGCGACTATCTCGCCATCGTGACGCTGGCCTTCGGCGAGATCATCCGCGTGGTGCTGCTCAACTGGTACGAGTTCACCGGCGGGCCTGACGGCATCTCCGGCATTCCCCGGCCGTCCTTCTTCGGGCTCGAGTTCGAGCGTGGCGAGGGCGGGTTCGCCGCCTTCTTCGGGCTCGACTACAGCTCCATCCACCGCATCATCTTCCTCTACTACCTGATCCTGCTGATGGCGCTGGCGACCAACTTCGTCACCATGCGGCTGCGCAAGCTGCCGGTGGGTCGGGCCTGGGAAGCGCTGCGCGAGGACGAGATCGCCTGTCGCGCGCTCGGCATCAACACGACGAACACCAAGCTCACCGCCTTCGCGCTGGGCGCCATGTTCGGCGGCTTCGCCGGTTCGTTCTTCGCGACCAGGCAGGGCTTCATCTCACCCGAGAGCTTCACCTTCATCGAGTCCGCCGTGATCCTGGCCATCGTCGTGCTCGGCGGGCTCGGCTCGCAGATCGGCGTCGTCATCGCCGCGGTGGTGATGATCGGCGGCTTCGAGTTCTTCCGGCAGTTCGAGGAGTACCGGATGCTGGTGTTCGGCCTGCTCATGGTGGTCATCATGGTGTGGAAGCCGCGCGGCCTGATCTCGACCCGCACACCCTCGGTCGCACTCGACCGGGGCAAGGCCAAGGGCATATCCGCCGATATGGTTCAGGAGGGCCACGGATGACCCACTGGAACGACGATCCGGTCCTGCGCATCGACCATCTGACGATGCGCTTCGGCGGCCTGGTGGCCGTCAACGACCTCTCCTTCAACGTCGGCCGGGGCGACATCACCGCCCTGATCGGCCCCAACGGCGCCGGCAAGACCACGGTCTTCAACTGCGCGACCGGCTTCTACAAGCCGACCGAGGGGCGGATCTCGATGCGGCGCAAGGGCGGCGACGTTTTCCTGCTCGAGCGCATGCCCGACTTCCAGATCTCGGCGAAGGCGGGCGTGGCGCGCACCTTCCAGAACATCCGCCTGTTCGGCGGCATGACGCTTCTGGAAAACCTGATGGTCGCCCAACACAACGAACTGATGGTCGCCTCCGGCTACACGGTCGGAGGCCTGCTGGGGCTGAAGGGCTTCCGCAGCGCCGAACGCGAGGCGATGGACCGGGCCCGCTACTGGCTCGAACGGACCGAGCTGCTGCCGCGTGCCGACGCCCCGGCGGCCGATCTTCCCTACGGCGACCAGCGCCGGCTGGAGATTGCCCGCGCCATGTGCACAAGCCCGGAACTCCTGTGCCTCGACGAGCCGGCGGCCGGCCTGAACCCGCGCGAGAGCAGCGAGCTCAACACGCTGCTGCACTTCATCCGCGACGAGCACGCAACTTCCGTCCTGCTCATCGAGCATGACATGTCGGTGGTGATGGAAATCTCCGACCACGTCATCGTGCTCGACTACGGTGAAAAGATCTCCGACGGCACGCCGGACGAAGTGAAGAACGATCCCAAGGTGATCGCGGCCTATCTCGGCGTCGCCGACGACGAAGTCGACCTGGTCGAAGAGGAGGTGGGCCTGTGAGCGTGCAGAAACCGCTTTTGCGAGTCCGCGGCGTCGAGACCCACTATGGCAAGATCGTCGCCCTGCGCGGCGTCGACCTCGACGTGTTCGAGGGAGAGATCGTGACGATCATCGGCGCCAATGGCGCTGGCAAGTCGACCCTGATGATGACCGTCTGCGGCGCGCCGCAGGCCACCACGGGCCAGATCCTCTACAAGGATCTCGACATCACCCGCATGCCGACCCACGAGATCATGCGCATGGACATCGCGCAATCGCCCGAAGGGCGGCGGATCTTCCCGCGCATGTCGGTGATGGAGAACCTGCAGATGGGCGCGGCCGTGGCCGATCCGACGCATTTCGATGCGGATCTGGAGAAGGTCTTCAGCCTGTTCCCGAGGCTCAAGGAGCGGCGCGAGCAGCGCGGCGGAACGCTGTCGGGCGGCGAACAGCAGATGCTGGCCATCGCCCGCGCCCTGATGGGCCGGCCGCGGCTGCTTCTGCTCGACGAGCCCTCGCTGGGGCTCGCGCCGCTGGTCGTCAAGCAGATCTTCGACGCCATCGCCGAGCTCAACCGCTCGGACGGGCTGACGGTCTTCCTTGTCGAGCAGAACGCCTATCACGCGCTCAAGCTCGCCCACCGTGGCTATGTGCTGGTCAACGGGGCCATCACCATGGCCGGAACGGGCAAGGAGCTGCTGGCGCGCGACGACGTCAAGGCCGCCTATCTCGAGGGCGGACGCCATTGAGGCCGCCGGCCGCGCCCGCCCCTGCCCTTTCGGCAAGGCGAAGCGCGCGGCCGCATTCGGAAATCTCCGCGGAGAGCCGGCAATCCGGCTCCCGTCGGGGTGCCCCCGGGCAAGCGGCACGGCCGCGACCCCGGGCACTGGGGAGAGCCTGACATGGGTTACCTTTACGACTCGAGCCTGACCGGCTTCATCGTGCTGACGCTTTGCCTGGGCGGCACCGCCGCCTGGGCCACGGGGCGCGCCTGCGCGCTGACCTGGCGTCCGCTCTATGTGCTTGTCTGGTTTCTTTTCCTGCTGTCGCTGGGCGTGCGTTTCCTCAATTACGCGCTCAACCACGGCGGCCTTCTGTCCGTCTCGCACTGGCTGGTTGCCTTCGTCTATCTGCTCGCGGTCGGCCTTGCCAGCTGGCGGCTGACCCGCACCGAGCAGATGACGCGGCAGTACCGGTGGCTCTACGAAAAGACCAGCCCCTTCAGCTGGCGCGTGAAGCCGGGTGCCGACGATACGATCACCTCGTGAAAACGGGGCTGGCGGACGCGATTTTCCGTTGCGTCCGCAAGGGTTCCGAAACGCTCGACTTTGTCTGAGAAGCCGATAGTGTTTCGGTACAAGCCGCCATCCACGGGGTGCCGGCGCGGGTGAAAATCCCGCAAGCCAGAGTGGTCCAGCGCCGGCCCGGTCCGGGTTCGGTTTTGCATCTGGAGCAAGGGGAGAACAGTCAATGAAAAAGCTTCTTATGGCGAGTGTGGCAACGGTTGTCGGCATGGGCCTGTCGACCGCGGCCATGGCCGACATCGTGATCGCCACGGCCGGTCCGATGACCGGCCAGTACGCATCCTTCGGCCAGCAGATGAAGGCGGGTGCCGAGCAGGCGGTCGAGGACATCAACGCGGCCGGCGGCATCAATGGCGAGAAGCTCGTCCTCGAGGTCGGCGACGACGCCTGCGATCCCAAGCAGGCCGTGGCCGTTGCCAACCAGTTCGTCGGCAAGGGCGTCGTCTTCGTCGCCGGTCACTTCTGCTCGGGCTCCTCGATCCCGGCCAGCCAGGTCTATTCGGAAGAGGGCATCATCCAGATCTCTCCCGCCTCGACCAACCCGAAGTTCACCGATGAGCGTCCGGGGCCGGGCATCTTCCGCACCTGCGGCCGCGACGACCAGCAGGGCCAGGTGGCCGGCGCCTTCCTCGCCAAGAACTTCGGCGACAAGAAGATCGCCATCATCCACGACAAGTCGGCCTACGGTAAGGGTCTCGCCGACGAGACCAAGAAGTACATGAACGAGGCGGGCAAGCAGGAGACCCTCTACGAAGCCTACACGGCGGGCGAGAAGGACTACACCGCGCTGGTGACCAAGCTGAAGTCCGAGGGCATCAACGTGCTCTACGTCGGCGGCTATCACTCCGAGGCCGGCCTGATCAAGCGCCAGATGGCCGAGCAGGGCATGGACACCATCCTCGTTTCCGGCGACGCGCTGGTCACCGACGAGTACTGGTCGATCACCGGCGACGCCGGCGCCGGCACGCTCATGACCTTCTCGCCGGATCCGCGCAAGAACCCGGACGCCGCCCCGGTCGTCAAGGCGCTTGAGGCCGCAGGCCGTACCGCCGAGGGCTACTCGCTCTACACCTACGCCGCGATCCAGGCGTGGGCCGACTCCGTCAAGGCCGCCGGTTCAACGGACTTCGACGCCGTCATCGAGAAGCTCAACGACGGCGAGTTCACGACCGTTCTCGGCCAGCTCTCCTTCGACGACAAGGGCGACGTGACCCTGCCGGGCTATGTCTTCTACGAGTGGAAAGACGGAAAGTACGACTACCTGAACTGAGCCGCGACAGGCTCCCGTCGCAGCGGACCCCGGTCCGCCGCACACCCCGCCCGGGCGACCGGGCGGGGTTTTTCTTGACAGAGACACTTTCATCAAGGTCAAGCGCGCGCGAATCGTAACCTTAACAGGCGATTGTCGCGAAGGTGCATTCAGTCGCTCTCTGCGATGTCGTAAACTCCTCGTTAAGCATTGACGGGAGTACCGACATGCAGAAAGTGGTCTGGGGAATGGTCGCCATCTATCTGGCGATCGGGCTGGCATTCTGGAGCAGCCGCGCGTTCGCCGCGCCGGAGCTCGTTCGCTTTTCCGATACCCGCTTCCAGGCGGGCACGATCCTTGTGAAGAACGGAGAAAAGCGCCTCTATCTCGTCCAGCGGGACGGAACGGCGCTGCGCTACCGCGTCGCCGTCGGCAAGACCGGCAAGGTCTGGACCGGCCGCACCTATGTGTCCGGCAAATACGTGCGTCCGGCCTGGTCGCCGCCGGCAACGGTCTGGCGCGACCTGCCGCACCTTCCCGCCCGCATCGAGGGCGGCGCGCCGAACAACCCGATGGGCGCGGCCGCCATGACGCTGGCCGGCGGCGAATACGCCATCCATGGCACCAACCGGCCCGGCTCCATCGGCCGCGCCGTCTCCTATGGCTGCATCCGCATGAAGAACGAGGACATCGCCGACCTGTTCGCCCGTGTCCGCGTCAACACGCCCGTCGTCGCGGTGAACTGAGGGCGGCGATTGCCGGTCCGCCTATTCGGCAGCCTCGAGACCGGATGCGCCCGCGTCCGGCGCATCCAGACGGGCAAGGAGCGTCGCGCGCTTCGCCGCCGCCTTCGCCATGTTCGCCTCCTTCACCGGCCCGAAGCCGCGCACAAGGTCCGGCACCCGCGCGATCTCGACCAGCAGACCGTAGTCGGCCCGCCCGAGCGAGGAAACGACCCGCTCCAGATCGGCGAGATAGCTTGCAACCAGCGCCCGCTCGCCACGCCGCTCGGCCGTCTTCCCGAAGATGTCGAGCGCCGTGCCGCGCAGCCGCTTCATGCGCGCGAGCAGGCGGAAGGCGGTGAAGATCCACGGCCCGAAGGCGATCTTCCTCGGCCTGCCCGTCTTCGCGTCGAGCGAACGCGCCAGCAGCGGCGGGGCGAGCATCACCCTCACCTTCTTCGGATCGGCGAACTGGGCGGCGAGCTTTTCGCCGAACCCGGGCAGCGTGTAGAGCCGCGCCACCTCGTATTCATCCTTGTAGGCCATGACCCGGAAGAGCATGTCGGCCGCCGTTCGGGTGAGCCTGAGAGCGCCGTTGCCGCGCGCCTCGTCGGCCTGCCGGACACGCGCCACCGCGGCGGAGAAGCGCTGCGCATAGGCCGTGTCCTGATAGGCCGCAAGCTCGCTCTCCAGAAAGGCGATGCGGGCGTCGAGATCCATCTGCGCGCCGGATGCCGGCTCCCGGCCTCCCGGCAGCGCCGAAAGGATCGCCTCCGGTGTCGCGAAGAGCACCCGCCCGGCGCGAAATGCCTTGATGTTGCGCGCGACCGCCGCGCCGTTGAGCGTGATCGCGGTCTCCAGCGCGGCCGTCGACAGCGGCAGGCGGCCCGCCTGGTGCGCCATGCCGACCAGCATCATGTTGGCGAAGATGGCATCGCCCAGCACCGCCTCGGCGATGCCGGCGATATCGTGGCCGGCGTACAGCGGACAGGCCTCGGCCAGCGTCTGGCGCATGCGCGTCTCGTCGAAGGAAAGCGTCTGGCGCATGACGAATTCCGCCGTCGGCGCGACACGCGCATTGGCGAAACACGCCGTCTTCTCCCGGTCGATCAAGGCGAGCTGCTCGGCATTGGTGGCCACCACCATGTCGGAGGCAAGCAGCACGTCGAGGCTGGCGGCGGGAACGCGCGGCCCCTCGATGGCGCGCGCGCGCGTCGAGAAGCGCACATGCGAGGTGACCGGCCCGCCCTTCTGAGCAAGGCCCGTCATGTCGAGCGTCGAGGCCTGCTTGCCGTCGACATGGGCCGCCATGGCGATCACCGCAGCCGTCGTCGTCACTCCCGCCCCGCCGATGCCGGCGATGAGCAGGTTCACCGTGGTCTCCAGCGGAGCGACCGCAGCCGCCGGCAGAGCCTCCGAGAGCCCGTCGATGTCGAGGCCGGTGACTTCCATGCGGGCAAGCTCCGCCCCCTCGATCTCGACGAAGGAGGGGCAGAAGCCCTTCACGCAGGAGAAATCCTTGTTGCAGGACGACTGGTTGATCCGCCGCTTCTCGCCGAAGGGCGTCGCCAGCGGCTCGACCGAAAGGCAGTTCGACTGCACCGAGCAATCACCGCAGCCTTCACAGACACGGTCGTTGACGAAGAGCCTGATGTCGGGGTCGGGATAGCCGCCCTTCTTGCGCCGCCGACGTTTCTCCGCCGCGCAGGTCTGGTCGTAGATGAGGATGGTGACGCCCTTCACCTGGCGCAGCTCCTCCTGCACCTCCATCAACCGGTCGCGGTGGTAGACATCGACGCCCGGCGCAAGATCGTGGCGGCCGAGATAGGCGTCCGGCCGCTCGCTGACGACAACGACGCGCTCCGCGCCCTCCGCCTCGAGTTGGCGGGTGAGCTGTGGCACGGTGAGAATGCCGTCGACCGGCTGCCCGCCGGTCATCGCGACCGCATCATTGTAGAGAATCTTGTAGGTGATCGGCACTTTCGCCGAGATCGCCTGGCGGATCGCCAGGATCCCCGAGTGGAAATAGGTTCCATCGCCAATGTTGGCGAAGACGTGGGTATCCCGGGCGAAGGGCGCCTGGCCGACCCAAAGCACCCCCTCGCCGCCCATGGCGATCTGCCCGTCCGTTGTCCGCCCCGGGATCTCGGTCATGGCATGGCAGCCGATGCCCGGGAGCGAACGCGCGCCCTCGGGCACCACGGTGGAGGAGGAATGCGGGCAGCCCGAGCAGAAATAGGGCACCCGCGCGGCCCGCTCCGCGTGGCCCTGCGCCCACATCGCCTGCCGGTTCATGCGCTCCGCCACGGCCCGCATGTCCGCCGTGACCACCGCCTCGGGCAGGAAGGCGAGCAGCGCCGGCACGATCTCGGCGACGGAAAGCTCCAGAACGTCGGAGAGGAAGGGACCGCCCTCCGGTGCGCTCTTGCCCCAGATCGCCGGGCGCGCATGCTCCGGCCAGGCGTAGGCCAGTTCCTTGATCTGCGGCTCGATGAACCCGCGCTTGTGCTCGACGACGAGCAGCCGCTCCAGTCCGCGCGCGAAGCCGGAAACGCCGATCGGCTCCAGCGGCCAGGGCATGGCGACCTTGTAGATGGCAAGGCCGATGTCGCGCGCACGCGCCTCGTCGATGCCGATGAGCTCGAGCGCCTGGCGCAGGTCGCGATAGGCCTTGCCGGTGGCGACGAGGCCGACACGCGGACGCCCGGAGCCGAAGGCCACCCGGTCAAGACCGTTCGCCCGCACATAGGCCCGGGCGGCGGGAAGGCGCACATCGCGCAGAAGCCGCTCGGTCTCGAGCCGATTGGCCAGCAGCAGCCCCCGGTTGAGGTCCGCATGGCGACGCGGATCCCGCTCCATCGGCCGCTCGAAGGAGAGCCGGGCCGGATCGACGGAAATGGTGGCGGAGGCATCCATCGTGTCGGCCAGGCAGATCATGCCCGTCCACAGGCCCGAGAACCGCGACAGCTCCAGCCCGTGCAGGCCATAGTCGAGCACTTCCTGGATGTCGGAAGGATTGAGCACCGGCATCTCCGCATGGGCGAAGAAGAATTCGGACTGGGCGGGCAGGATCGACGACTTGGCGAGATGATCGTCGCCGGCCAGCGCCAGCACGCCGCCATGCGCGGCCGTGCCGCTGGCATTGGCCTGGCGCAGCACGTCGCCGGCGCGGTCGACGCCCGGCGCCTTGCCGTACCAGATGCCAAAGACGCCGTCGCGGTCGGTGCCCCTGCCATGCAGAGCGACCTTCTGCGAGCCCCAGACCGCGGTCGCGCCGAGTTCCTCGTTGACGCCCGGCTGGAAGACGATGTCGGCGGCGGCAAGATGGCGTTTCGCCCGCACCAACTCGGTGTCGTAGCCGGCGAGCGGCGAACCGCGATAGCCGGAGACGAAGCCGGCGGTGTCGAGCCCCGCCTCCCGGTCGAGCCGGCGGCGGTCGAGCGTCAGGCGCACGAGCGCCTGGATGCCGGAGAGATAGACATGCCCCTGCGTGGCGACATACTTGTCGTCGAGCGAAATGGGCGTGTTTCCCAGCGAAATGGCACGGGTGATGGCATTCATGGCGACGGCTCCTCTTCCGCCCGGGCTTCAACGGCCCTCTGGTGCCGTGCGCCCGCTTATCGCGGCCACCCAATATCCTCCGGCTTACGGTCAAATTCTGTGCTATCCGCCCTCACAAAACTCTGGAAATCGCAGTAAAATTCCGTACAAGAGCCGGATGAGCGAAAAATATCTCCTCGATCCGTCCGACATTCGCGTGCTCAAGATCCTGCAACGGGACGCCTCGCTGTCGATTGCCGAAATCGCGCGCGAGGCCGGCATGAGCCAGACGCCCTGCTGGCGGCGGATCAAGAAGCTCAAGGAAAGCGGCATCATTCGCCAGACGGTCGCCGTGGTCGACCGCGAGGCCGTGGGCCTCGGCTTCGTCGCCTATGCCTTCGTCAAGCTGGCGGTGCCGAGCCGGGAGAACATGGAAACCTTCGACAAGCTGGTCGACCGCTGGCCGGAGGTGGTGATCTGCGAGCGCATCACCGGCGCCGTCGACTACCTGATCAAGGTCGTGACCAGCGACATAAAGGCTTATGACGATTTCCTGCGGCTGAAGCTGCTCGACAACGCCATGGTCTCCGACGTGCAGTCACGCATCGTCGTCAGCACGGTGAAACAGACGGTCGCCCTGCCGCTTCGCGAAAGCTGAGGCGGCCTCGCCCGCCCTCAGCGGTCCATCACGGCGATGCGCAGGCCGAGCAGGATGAGTACGCCGCCGAGCAGGCGTGACACGCCTGCCTGCGCCCCCTCGATGGATCGGCGCACCGGCCGCGTGTCGAGCGTGAAGACAAAGACCAGCCAGAACAGCGCGCTGACGCAAACCGTGGTCGCCACCAGCGCCAGCATGCCCGCGCCCGAGGTCTGCGGCGTGATCACCATGGTGAAGACGCCGAGGTAGAAGAGCGTGCCCTTCGGGTTGAGGATGTTGTTGAAGAAGCCTTGCACGAAGAACGTGCGCCGACGCGCCTTTGTCGTCTCCGCCGACGCGTCGAGGGAAATTCTCCCGCCGGCCGAGCGCAGGCTCATGATGCCGAGATAGACCAGATAGGCGGCGGCCAGGTATTTCAGCACCGAGAAGGCGACAATGCTGCGCGAGATCAGCAGCCCGATGCCGACCGCGCAATAGCCGATGTGCACCAGATTTCCCGCGAGAACCCCGAGCGCCGTCATCAGGCCGCCACGACGCCCGCCAGCAAGCGTGTTGCGCAGCACGATGACCATGTCCGGCCCCGGACTCACCATGACAAGGGCAGTGAGACCGGCAAGCACCGCGACCTGATGGGCAAGCATGTTGTCGATCTCCTACGCAGAGCGGGCAAGAACAGGATCCGCCCGAAAGAGATCACCTGTCGACAAGATGGACAAGGCGTCATTTTGGGCAAAAGGGCAGGTATGCAGGTTTCGGGGCGCTCGGTTTCGGGCCACACTGCGGCCAGGAATCGCAACGCCCACTGCCCTGAAGGGGAGCATCCCATGAAGCCGCTTGTCGGATCCTGCCGTTGTGGCAAGACGGAAATCGAGGTATCCGCCCCGCCGATCATGACGGCGGCCTGTCACTGCGACGGTTGCCGCAAGATGAGCGCGAGCGCCTTTTCCCTTACCGCCATGGTGCCAACCTCCGCCTTTCACGTCACCAAGGGAGAGCCGGTGAAAGGCGGGGCGAAAGGCCCTCAGCTCGACCACTATTTCTGCCCCGACTGCATGACCTGGATGTTCACGCGGATTGTCGGCATGGATGCCTTCGTCAACGTGCGCCCGACCATGTTCGACGACGCCCGCCTGTCGTACCCCTTCATGGAGACGATGACGGCGGAGAAACTTGCCTGGGTGGAGCTGCCTGTCGAACACAGCTATACGGGCTTCCCTCCTCCCGAGGATTTCGCGAAACTCATGCAGGATTTCGCCGCACGCTGGGCGGCGGCTCCCGCGGAAGAGACCGGCAGCTAACCGACCAGAAGGCGCGCCGGAGTGAAGGGTACCGGATCGACGAAGGCCGGGTCGCCCGACATCATCTCCGAGAGCAGCCGCCCCATGGCCGGCGCCAGAGAGAAGCCGTCCGCGCCGTGGCCGAGCGCCATCCACAGGCCGGGGCCACCGGGGACGGGGCCGAGCACGGGCAGCCCGTCCGGGGTCAGCACACGGTGGCCGATGACCGGCACGTCCTCCACCGCGGAGCCAAGGGGGATCAGCGCGCGCGCGCAGGTCACCTGCCGCTCGAAACCAGCGGAGCGGATCTCGTCGGCCGGCTCGTTCTGGCCTGCCGTCAGTTCCTCGTCGCCGATCAGGCGGATGCCGCGCTCCATCGGCGTCATCAGGAAACCGCCGTCAACATCGCTGACCGGCCGCGACAGCGACACGCCCGATACGGGCCGGAAATGGCCGTGGCGGTTGCGCAGCGTGGCAAGCGGCAGTGCCAGGCCGAACCGGTGCAACAGCGGCAGCGTGCCCGAGCCCAGCGCCAGCACGGCCTGTTCGGCTGCGATCTCGCCATGGGCCGTCGGCACCGTCCAGTTCGACCACGCCTGAGACAGCGCTCCCGGATCGCCGGTAACGATCTCGCCGCCGCGCTCGCGGAAGAGGCGTGCATAGGCCTTGGTCACCCCGCCCGGCGAGGACACCGACTGGCTGTCGGGCCAGTGGACAGCGGCAAGAATGCGCCCGCGAATATCCGGCTCGAGCCGGGCAAGGCGCGCGTCGTCCAGATCCTCGTAGGGAATGCCGACAATCCGGGCGAAATGACGCTCGACCTCGCTGGCCTGATGCGAGGCCGCGGTCCGGTAGATCTTGATCCAGCCGGTGCGCCGGAAAAAACGGAAGGCGCTCGCCGCACGGGCAATCGCCAGATGCTCGGCGATGGCCGCCGCCTGAAGCGGCGCCAGCGCGCGGGCATGGCGCGGAACGTTCAGCGAGGAGGTCTCGACGCGCGCCGCCTTGAGAAACCGGCGCAGGGCGGGAAGCGCACGTGCCTCGATTCGCATCCCCCCGGAGCGTGAGAAAAGGCGCGCGAGGATGTCCATCGCTCCCTGCGGCACATCCAGCGGCGTGAAGCCGGTGCGGGCAAGAAGCCCCGAATTCCCTCGCGAGGAGACCTCTCCCGGCGCGAAATCGTCGACGAGGCACACACGCCAGCCTCGCGCCTGCAAGTGCAAGGCGACGCTGACCCCCGTGATACCCGCCCCCAGGACGATGACGTCGACGCTACGCATATCATCTATCGACACAAATCCGCCGCGCCGCGCAAGCGGCAAGTCGCGCGCGGTCCCATGTCGACGGTTGCGAAGCCCCTGCGGCCACACGCTTTCACCAGCATTCGTGTCGCCGGTCATTGCCAAGCCTGCCGCCGGCCGGCATGCTTGCACCTCCCGCCGCAGCCGCCGGAGGCCATGCCATGCAGGCGCTCGCCCTGCCCCTCCATCTTCTCGCGTGGCTCGGACGCCAGGGCACACGCGCCGTCGCCATCAGCGCCTTGCTCGGCCTCTTCCTGCCGCAGCTTTCAGCGCTCTTCCGCCCCTATGTGGGCGAAGCCATCTTCGTGCTCCTGGTGCTTGCCTTCCTGCGCGTCGACCCGGTGGCCGTTCTTGCCCACATGCGGCGGCCGCGCCTGATCTTCCTTGCCTTCGTGTGGATGCAGGTCGCCGTGCCGGTGGCGGCCGCCCTTCTGGTGACCGCCTTCGGCCCGGCCTCCCTGCAGCCCGACCTCGGCCTTGCGGTCTTTCTCGTCACCGCCGGCCCGGCGATCATGTCGGCACCCGCCTTCATCGCCCTGATCGGCCTCGACAGCGCCCTGTCGCTCGCCCTGATCGTCGCCGGCATGCTGCTGACGCCGCTGACCGCGCCTCTGATCGGCGGCCTGATCCTCGGTGACACGCTGCCCATCGACGCGCTCGCCCTCGGCATCCGCCTGGCGCTGCTGCTCGCGGCCTCCGCCGGCAGCGCCTGGGTAATCCGCCGCCTCGCCGGAACGCCGCGCGTAGCGGCCGCGCGCGAGCATATCGACGGGCTCAACGTGCTGATCCTCTTCGTCTTCGCCGTCGCCGTGATGGACGGGGTGGCGGCGCATTTCGCCGAGACACCGTTGCTGACGCTCGGTGTCGGCGCGCTCACCTTCGCCGTCGCGCTGGCGCAGATGGGCCTGACCATGCTGGTCTTCGCCCGCACAAGGCGCGACCAGGCCTTCGTGCTCGCCCATGCCTGCGGCAACCGCAACATGGGTCTGCTCGTCGCCGCCCTCGGCGGCACACTGCCCGATCTCGCCTGGCTCTATTTCGGCCTCGGGCAGTTGCCGATCTACCTGCTGCCCTGGCTGCTGAAGCCGGTGGCGACACGTCTTGCCGCCGATCATCGCCCGCGTGACGGCGATCACATCACAGCCCCCGGTTCCAGCTAGACTTGCCGGCACGAAGCCCGCAAGGGCTTGCCCCTTGCCCGCGAAGGACAGTCCGATGCCCAACCGCTCCCGCTTCATCGCCGTGCCCAGGCACTTCGTCCGTCTGCTTGCCGTAGCCGTCGCGGTGCTTGTCGCCCCCGTCGGCCCGGCGCTTGCCGGCGACTACGCCAGGACAGAGATCCTCGGCTTTTCCGCCGACGGCGGCCATTTCGCCTTCGAGGAATACGGCATCCAGGACGGTTCCGGCTTTCCCTATTCCAACATCTACGTGATCGATACGAGCCAGGACAGCTGGGTGCCGGGCTCACCGTTCCGCCTGCGCGAGCGCATCGACGACAGCCAGCCGCTCGACCTCGAAGAGGTGCTGCGGGAAACCCGCGCCCGCAACCGGGAGACGGCGCGCGCCGTGCTGGAGGCGGCCGGGATCGACGGGCGCGGCGACACGGTCGCTCACAATCCGCCGACGGAAAAATTCGCCGACCGCTACCTGATGGTGGCCTCGACGGTGCGCGAGTCCCCCGACTTCGGCACTCCGCTGGATCTGCGCATGTCGGTCTTCCCGCTCGACGCCAAGTCCTGCCCCTCGGGCTTCGGCAAGACGCAAGGGTTCCGCCTGACGATGACAGAGGGGCAAGACGAACGCCTCCTCAACGACGACAAGAGCCTGCCGGAAAGCCGCGGGTGCCCGCTCGACTACCGCATCGAGAGGCTCGTCACCTACCGCAAGAGATGGAACGACACGCCCTATTTCGCCGTGCTCGTGCTGGTCGAGTCGATCGGCTTCGAGGGCAAGGACGGACGCTATCTGGCGATCACCGGCAAGCTCTAGGCGCACAGGCGGTGGCAGCGGCGCTTTCCCTGCGGCCTTGTGAGCCGGCACCGGCTATGATAGCCGCATTCGCGAATGCGGCGGCATCGCCCGCCACCTCCCCTCGCCCCTGCCGGAGCTGCCACCGATGACCCGCCCGATCACCATCGCCCCCTCGATGCTCGCCTCCGACTTCTCCGCCTTTGGCCAGGAAGTCCGCGACGTCGTGGAAGCCGGCGCCGACTGGATCCATCTCGACGTGATGGACGGGCATTTCGTGCCCAACATCAGCTTCGGCCCAGACGTGATCGCGGCGATGCGCAAGCACACCGACAAGGTGTTCGACACCCACCTGATGATCGCGCCCTGCGATGCCTATCTGGAGGCTTTCGCCAAGGCCGGCTCCGACATCATCACCGTCCACGCCGAGGCGGGCCCGCATCTCGACCGCTCGCTGCAGGCGATCCGTTCGCTTGGCAAGAAGGCCGGTGTCTCGCTCAACCCGGCGACACCGGAAAGCGTCCTCGAATATGTGCTCGACCGGCTCGACCTGATCCTCGTCATGAGCGTCAACCCGGGCTTCGGCGGCCAGTCCTTCATCCCGGCGATGGTCGACAAGGTGGCGCGGATCCGCGAGATGATCGGTGACCGGCCGATCGACATCGAGGTGGACGGCGGCGTCACTCCCGCCACCGCGCCGCTGGTCGCCGCCGCCGGCGCCAATGTGCTCGTCGCCGGCTCCGCCGTGTTCAAGGGTGCGGGCGTCGACGGCTACCGCAGCAACATCGACGCGATCCGCAGTGCCGCCGAGATGGCCGCGGCGGCGGCCTGATCCGGCCGGCCCGCGGCCGCAGCCGAAGGAGACGCCGATGCGCCCCCTCCTCTTCGCGTTCGTCTGGTCGCTTTTCGTGACAGGGCTCGAGGCGGGTGTGCTCACCCTGCGCGCGGAGGCGCTCACCGGACGCTCGCTCGGCGTCGTGGCGATCTTCGCCGTCGGCGGCTTCGCCGGCGGGCTCGCCGCCTGGGGCATCGCCTCGCTGCTCACCTTCCGGCGCAGGCGTCACCGCACATCCGCCCGCTTCGCGGCGATGGTGGTGGCGCTCGCGGTGGCGACAGCCGCCGCCACCGCCTTCCTCTTCTACCTGCAATTCAACACCTATTACGCCCAGTGGCACACCGACAGGCCATCCTTCCGGATGCTCTGGGAGACGATCTTCACCTCGGCGACGAGCAGCTACATCTTCGTCGTCATGGGCATCCGCCCGCTGCTGCCCGTCCTGCTCCCCGCACTTCTCGCGGCCGGCTGGATCTTCGCCCGGATTGAGCCGCGCCGCCGCGTCTGATATGGCACCGGCAACTTTCCGAAGCTTCCAAACAGCTCCCAAGAGGACACCGCATGATTCCGCGCTACTCCCGGCCCGAGATGGTCGCCATCTGGTCGCCCGAGACCAAGTTCCGCATCTGGTTCGAAATCGAGGCGCATGCCTGCGACGCGCTGGCGGAGCTCGGCGTCATCCCGCAGGAAGCTGCAAGGACCATCTGGGAGAAGGGCGGCTCGGCCACCTTCGACGTCGACCGCATCGACGAGATCGAGCGCGAGACCAAGCATGACGTCATCGCGTTCCTGACCCATCTCTCCGAGATCGTCGGCCCCGACGCGCGCTTCGTGCACCAGGGCATGACCTCCTCGGACGTGCTCGACACCTGCCTCAACGTGCAGCTGACCCGCGCCGCCGACCTGCTGCTCGCCGACATCGACGCGCTGCTTGGCGCGATCAAGCGCCGCGCCTTCGAGCACAAGGACACCGTCTGCATCGGCCGCTCCCACGGCATCCATGCCGAGCCGGTCACCTTCGGCCTGAAGATGGCGGAGGCCTATGCCGAGTTCGACCGCTGCCGCACCCGCCTTCTGGCGGCCCGCGCCGAGATCGCCACATGCGCCATCTCCGGCGCCGTCGGCACCTTCGCCAACATCGATCCGCGCATCGAGGAGCATGTCGCCAACGCCATGGGCCTCGCCGTCGAGCCGGTCTCGACCCAGGTCATTCCGCGCGACCGCCATGCGATGTTCTTCGCCACGCTCGGCGTCATCGCCTCCTCGATCGAGCGCGTGGCGACCGAAATCCGCCACCTGCAGCGCACCGAGGTGCTGGAAGCGGAGGAGTATTTCTCCCCCGGCCAGAAGGGCTCCAGCGCCATGCCGCACAAGCGCAACCCGGTCCTGACCGAGAACCTGACGGGCCTCGCCCGCATGGTGCGCGCCTATGCGATGCCGGCGATGGAGAACGTGGCGCTGTGGCACGAGCGCGACATCTCGCACTCCTCGGTCGAGCGCATGATCGGCCCCGACGCGACCGTCACCCTCGACTTCGCACTCGCCCGGCTGACCAATGTCATCGACAAGCTGATGGTCTATCCGGAGCGGATGCTGGCCAACATGAACCGCCTTGGCGGTCTCGTGCACTCCCAGCGCATCCTGCTGGCGCTGACGCAGGCCGGCGTGTCGCGCGAGGACGCCTACCGGCTCGTCCAGCGCAACGCCATGAAGGTGTGGGACAGCTACCAGACGCAGGGCAGCTCCGACGTCGATTTCCTTGAAGAGCTGCTGAAGGACAAGGACGTGCGCGATGCTCTGTCCGAGGACGAGATCCGCTCGCGCTTCGACCTCGGCTACCACGTCAAGTCCGTTGACACGATCTTCGCCCGCGTCTTCGGCAAAGACTGACAGCACGGATGGGGACGAGCCTCGCGGCCGTCCCCATTTTCCTGCCCAACCGGGAGAAGAGCGGCCATGAAGATCTCCGAGACAGACATTCTCCTCGTTCCAGGCTACGGCGAGACGCCGGCCGCGCACTGGCTGCACCGCTGGCAGGAGAAAATGCCCACGGCTCGCTTCGTCGAGCTGTCCTCGACCTTCCATCCCGTGCGCAAGCAGTGGGTCGAGGCGATCGCGGCCGCCGTCGAGGCAGCCGAACGGCCGGTTGTGCTCGTCGCCCATTCGCTCGGCGCCATCGCCTGCGTCCATGCAGCCCGCGCCCTTCCGGCGGACAAGGTGAAAGCCGCCTTCCTCGTCGCGCCGACCAATCTCGCCCGCAGCGCGCCGAAACCCGCCTTCGAAGTCGGCGACTTCCTGCCCGTCCCCAAAGGTCCGCTTCCCTTCATGGCGCGCGTCGTCGCGAGCCGCAACGATCCGCATTGCGACTACGACACGGCACACGGCTTCGCGCTCGACTGGGGCGCCCACTTCCAGGACGCGGGCGAAGCCGGGCACATCAACCAGGACAGCGGCCACGGCCCATGGCCGGAAGGGCTGATGTCCTTCGCCTATCTCATGAAGGACTTGTGAGCGCGCGCAGGCGATGACGCAAGGACAGCGCCCTGCCCTTCTTCACACCCGGCGGAAGGCGTTTTCGCCGTTGCTTGCCGCAAACGCCGCACATACAGTTCGGGACGTGCGTTCGGCGCAAAAGCTTTGACTGCATTTCCCTGGTCACATCAAGCGTTAGGCGGCGTCATTCATTTCGCCAGCCACCTCTTTTTCCGGAAAAAGACATTTCGATGAAATCAGGCAAGAACGTCCTGCGCGCAGCGCTGCTCCTCGCCGGCCCGATGATCCTCGCCGGGTGCGGCCCGAGCAAGGAGGATCTGGAGCGGCACAAGCAACTGGTGCAAACGCTCGTCGAGGCCCGTGACGGCAGGAGCACCTGCGGCAACACGGAAAACTCCTCTCCTGCCGCCCGTGCCATCGTGGCGAAGGACAGGCTGCGCGGGTTGACACGCTACACCGACAACGACGCCCCCGAGGCCATGTCCGACCGCACCAGCGTGTCCTACATGCCCGGGCACGGCACGCAGATCTCCTACACCTCCGCCGACGGACGCTCCTGGCTCTGGTATCCGGGCAACAGCCGTATCCTGGAAGGCCGCTGGAAGCTGGACGACAGCAAGGACTACCTGCAGGTCTGCTACGACTACGGTGCTGGAACCCGCAACCCGACGATGAAGAAGGCCGGCAGCAGCACCCAGTGCGGCAATTTTCACAACCAGGAAATCTTCACGCTCGATACGAAACGCGGCGACGTCTTCGGTCTTGCCGGCGCGGCGGTGGCCAGGCCGCTGCCCAAGGACGCGGCCAAACCCTATTCACCGGGTTGCGCGCCGGCCCGCAAGCCGCTGCTGAAAAACGGCAAGCCGCCGATCGAGAACCTGCAGGCGGACCTCAAGGGATACCTCCGTCATCCCTGAGGGAAGCGCCCCGTCCGCCGCGGGTCAGCTGGCCGCGCGCGGGCCGGCCTTGGTCAGCGCGCTGATCTTGGCGGCCACAAAGAGGGAGACGGGCACGGCGAGCACCACGCCGACGCCGGCGAAGGCCGCCAGCAGCCAGGGCTCATAGTCGTTGATGCCATAGAAGGTCATCGGCATGAGCGCGCAGATGCCCGCAAGCGTCGGGGCGATCACGATGAAAAGCAAGGCTGCCAGTTTCCACATAGGAAGTCACTCCGCGCTGAGGCGGCGCTCCTGATCCCCGGCCCGCACCGGCGGGCCCGCGCCGCACGACACGGTTCACCCTAGCCTTCACAAATGCGAAAAGAATGCGGCACCCCGCCCCATGGGGCTTTCACCTAGGGCGCCAGGCCCTGCGGGCGGGGCTTCCTCATCGGCGCGCGCCTCAGCCGATTTCGGCGCGCTTGCGGGCTGCCTCGTCGAGGAACATGGCCATGTCGACGCCATAGGCGATGTAGCCGTAGCCCATCTCGCGCGCCCTGATGGCATCCGCGGCGGTGTTGCAGAAGATACCCGCGAGCTTACCGGCCGCCTTCGCCCGCGCGGCGATGTCGGCGGCATGGCCCTGCACCTCGTCGCTGCTCGGGGCAAGACCCTTGCCCTCCGACAGGGTCAGCGACAGATCGCCCGGGCCGACGAAGACCGCATCAAGCCCTTCGACCGCAAGGATCTCGTCCAGCGCGGCAAGGGCCGCGGGCGTCTCGACCATGGCGAAGGCGATCGTCTCGCTGTTGGCGGCGGCGAGATACTCAGGCGGCGTCAGCCCGGCAAGCATGGCCCCGCGATGCGGCCCCCAGCTGCGCGCGCCGAGCGGCGGGTACTTGGCCGCTGCGACCAGCGCCAGCGCGTCCTCCGGCGTGTTGATCATCGGCACGATGACCGCCTCGGCGCCGAGATCGAAGGCCCGGCTGACATTGGCGAAATCATCCACGGGCGTGCGCACCACCGGATGCGCCCCGCCAAGCCGCGCGGCGGCGATGCCGTCGCGGACCGAGGCGATGTCGTGGAAGCCGTGCTGCATGTCGAGCATGACGCCCTCGTAGCCGGCGCGCGCGCACAGCTCGGCGACAATCGGCACCGCCAGCGACGACCAGGCCGTGACAATGGTCTCTCCGGCACGAAGCCGGGAAGCGAGCGAAGGCGTTCGGGAGGTCATGACGGGTCATCCTGTGCCGGGCCTAAGGCAGCAGCGCAAGGCGCGGTGCCGATGGCGGGATCGATCTGGCCGAAGCAGGATGCCCCGGCCGCGCGGGTCGCGGGCCGCCGGCAATGGGGGCCCGGACGCGACGGGGAGGGAAAGCGCGCCGCGGAGCGGAGCCGCGACGCGCGAAGTCATAAACTGTCGGGGTTCAGGTGCCCGACTGGATCTGCTCAGCCGCGGTGTGCAGCAGTTCGTCCATGGTGCGACGGATCTGATGATCGGACTGCTCCACGCCGGCGTCGTCGAAATCCTTGCGGATCTTGCGGAACACGTCCTCCTCGCCCGGCTCCTCGAAGTCGGAACGGACGACTTCCTTGGCATATTCCTGAGCCTTCTCGGCATCGAGGCCGAGCTTCTCGGCAGCCCACAGGCCGAGCAGCTTGTTGCGCCGCGCGATGGCCTTGAAGCGCAGTTCCTCGTCGTGAGCGAACTTGCCCTCGAACCCCTCCTCGCGGTTGTTGAACGTGTTCATGCGCTCTTTCTCCTGCCTGTGTATCGCGTTTGCGTGTATCGCCACTGTATGTGGGCGGTTTCGGGGCGGTGCGGACCCGGCCCTGACCCCGGCCACGCCCTCGCGCGGCCTGTCGGCCCGGTCCGTCCCCCCATATGGGTATTGGTTCGCACCTTGCATATCCTTGCAGGGTGACCAAATCAACGCGATAACGCCCGCTTTCCTGAACTCTGCACGCTCCCTCGCACACCGGCCGCAAGCTGCGGCGCAGGCGCTGCAAATGTCGCCCAACGGCTTCATTGTACTTTGTCGGGCGATCGTGTAGTTTCCGCGCCATCGAGCGGGGGGACCGTATCTCATCTGCTGCTTCCGGACGCGCCGATGCTCCGCCCTCCTGCCAAGGACAAGGCGAGGCAGACGGCACCCGAAGGCACGCAGCGCACTGGAGCCACTCCGCCAGAATGGATTTTCTCTCACCAACACGGTACGTGCCTATGAACCGCCGCCGGCGCATTTACGAAGGCAAGGGCAAGATCCTCTATGAGGGCCCTGAGCCTGGAACGCTCATCCAGCACTTCAAGGACGATGCAACCGCGTTCAACGCCAAGAAGCACGAGATCATCGATGGCAAGGGCGTCCTGAACAACAGGATCTCCGAGTTCATCTTCAATCAGCTGAACGCGATCGGCATCCCCACCCACTTCCTGCGTCGCATGAACATGCGCGAGCAGCTGATCCGCGAAGTCGAGATCATCCCGCTCGAGGTGGTGGTGCGCAACGTTGCAGCCGGTTCGCTGTCGAAGCGCCTCGGTCTCGAGGAAGGCACGCAGCTGCCGCGTTCGATCATCGAGTTCTACTACAAGAACGACGCGCTCGACGATCCGATGGTCTCCGAGGAGCACATCACCGCTTTCGGCTGGTGCTCGCCCCAGGAGATGGACGACATCATGGCGCTGGCGATCCGCGTCAACGACTTCCTGACCGGCCTGTTCCTTGGCGTCGGCATCCGTCTCGTCGACTTCAAGATCGAGTGCGGCCGTCACTGGGAAGGCGACATGATGCGTGTCGTCGTCGCCGACGAGATCTCGCCCGACAGCTGCCGCCTGTGGGACATCCAGTCCAACGAGAAGATGGACAAGGACCGCTTCCGCCGCGACCTCGGCGGAATGCTGGAAGCCTACCAGGAAGTGGCCCGGCGCCTCGGCATCCTCAACGACAACGACCGGCCGAACGGCACCGGCCCCGTGCTGGTCAAGTAAGCTGCTCGCCAGGCGAGATCGCCGCGCGCTTCGCTTGCAAGAAACACGGAAAGCCCCGACCGGAAACGGCCGGGGCTTTCGGCTTTTCAGGGACGCCTTGCAGCGAAGGTCAGGTGCGGTTGATCGAAACGCCGCCGTCGACCAGCATCGCCGTTCCGGTGGTGAAGCTGGAGGCCGGAGAGGCAAGGTAGAGCGCGGTCCCGGCGATCTCCTCGGGTGAAGAGATGCGCTTGAGCGCATGCAGGCTCTCCACGAAGGCCAGCGCCTCCGGCGTCGAAGCCGCCTCGCGTCCCATCGGCGTGTCGATGCCGCCTGGCAGGATCGCATTGACCCGGATCCCCTTCGCGCCGACCTCGGCGGCCAGCACCTTGGTCAGGCCGACCAGGCCGGCCTTGCTGGCGGCATAGGCTGCCATGCCCGGCAGGCCGGCGGTATGGCCGACAAATGTGGACGTGAAGATCACCGAGCCACCGCCCCGCTCCTCCATGGCCGGAAGCTGGTATTTCGCCCCCAGAAACCCGCTGGTCAGGTTGGTGGCGAGCACCGTGTTCCAGTCGTCGAGCGACAGGGACGACACGGGCTCCATGGGGCCGATCATGCCCGCATTGTTGAACGCGATGTCGAGGCCGCCGAAGCGGTCCCTCGCCAGATCGACCAGCGCCCTTGCGTAGTCCTCCTCCTGCACGTCGCCGGCCAGAACCGCCGCCCGGCCGCCTGCCCGCTCGATCTCCCCGGCGACCTCCTCAAGCTCGCCCCGGCGCCGCGCGCCAAGAACGACGGCACAGCCTTGCGCGGCGAAGAGCCGCGCTGTCGCCGCCCCCAGCCCGGAGCTCGCCCCGGTGATGATTGCGACCTTGTCTTCCAGTATCGGCATGAAACCCTCCATCGCCGTTGCAATGGCAGGCTTGGTAGGCGGGGAGAGCGCGCGGCGACACCCGATAGCAGATCGGCGAGGTTATCCCTGAGCGGGAGCCCGAACGGGAAAAACGGGCCGCGAAACGCCTCCCGCCGCTGCAAAGCGCACAAAACCCCCTTCCTTCCGGACGGCCAGCGCGCTAGAAGCGGGCCAACTGCCCAGCCGGTGGACGCCAACGCGCGCCGGCGCCGACTTGCGGAGACATCCCCCGATGAAAGCACGTGTGACCGTCACCCTGAAATCCGGCGTTCTCGACCCTCAGGGTCAGGCGATCGAGGGCGGCCTCGCCGCGCTTGGCTTCGCCGGGGTCGACAGTGTCCGCCAGGGCAAGGTGTTCGACGTGCAGTTGTCGGGCCGCGACGCGCAGGCCGCGCGCGACGATCTCACCGCCATGTGCGAGAAGCTGCTCGCCAACACGGTGATCGAGAATTACGCCATCGAGATCCTCTGAGGGGATCGCGGCCACGCACGACGACGGAGCACCCATGGACGATGACAGCGCCCGGGCGATCCGCTTTCTGCTGATCAAGGCCGCGTTGTTCATCGTTCTGCCGGCCGCGCTCGCGCTCGCCGCCGCGATCTTTCTGGTCTGACCCGTTTCCGCCCCGCGCTCCAAGGGAGACAAGACGTCATGAAGTCCGCCGTCATCACCTTCCCCGGCTCCAACCGCGAGCGCGACATGATGCACGCGCTCAGGCTCGCGACCGGTGTCGAGCCCGTCTCCGTGTGGCATGCCGACACCAGCCTGCCCGACGTCGACCTTGTCGTCCTGCCCGGCGGCTTTTCCTATGGCGACTATCTGCGCTCCGGCGCGATCGCCGCACGCGCGCCCATCATGGATGCGGTGCGCGACTTCGCGGCGAAGGGCCGCCTGGTGCTCGGCGTCTGCAACGGCTTCCAGATGCTCACCGAGGCTGGCCTGCTGCCCGGCGCGCTGATGCGCAACCAGGGACTGACCTTCGTCTGCCGCGAGGTTCTGCTGGAGACCGCCTCGACCGCGAGCCCCTTCACCCGCAACCTGACGAAGGGCGACGTCTGGCGCTGCCCGGTCGCCCACCACGACGGCAACTATTTCGCCGACGCCGAGACGCTGAAGGCGCTGGAAGACGCGGACCGCGTCGCCTTCCGCTATGCGAAGGGCACCAACCCGAACGGCTCGGCCCATGATATCGCCGGCATCGTCAACCAGGCCGGCAACGTGCTTGGCATGATGCCGCACCCGGAAAACTACGTCGACAGCCTGCAGGCGTCGACGGACGGCGCCGCCTTCTTCGCCGGAATCGCCGGGGCGCTGGAGACGGCGTAACGTCCTGCGCGCCCGCGGCCGCACTCCCGGAGGTCCGTGCCTTATGGCGAAACTCGAACTGTCCCGCGACGAGACCACGGCCATCGCCGACTGGCTGCGCACAGCACTTGAGGAAGAGACCGGCTCCGCCATCGGCCCGTTCGAGGCCGAAACGCTGGTCGGCGCCCTGGTGCGCGACATCGCCGGCCACTTCTACAACCGCGGCCTCCACGACGCCCGCGCGGCGATCTCCGCCCGCCTCGACGAGGTCGGCGAGATCGTCTACGCGATGGAACAGGCAAACGTTCTGGAGCGTGGGCGCTAGCCTCTCAGCCGGTCACAAAGCGGATCGCCCCCGGATCAACCTCGATCTCCAGCACTTGCGCCGCCATCGGCTCGCCGTCGAGATTGACCGCGAGGTCCTCGTCCGCCTCGACCGTCAGCCGCGTGAAGCGATGGGTGCGCGCATAGCCCTGAAGGCCCGTCTCGTTCTCCTTCACCAGACTGGAAAGAAGCGCCATCATGTGATCCGCGTCAGGCTTGGGAAACAGCGAGAGATCGAGCTTGCCGTCATCGACGCGGGCGTCCGCGCACAGCGCCACGCCGCCGCCGGCCAGTCGGCCGTTGCCCACCGCCAGCGCCATGAACTCTCCGTCGAAGGAAAAGCCCTCGCCCGAGATCCGCGCCCGCGTGGGCGTGAGCTCGGCGAAGCGGCTGGCGCCGGCGATCAGATAGGCCGCCCCGCCCAGCAGCCGCTTGGCGCGCGGATCGGCCTCGCGGGTGATTCTCGTCACCGCCCCGGCGCTGGCGACATTGACGAAGACCCGCCCGTTGATCCGCCCGACATCGATCGGCTTTGCCGCGCCCCGGGCGCACAGCAGCAGCGCCGAGCCCATGTTGTCCACCGGAAGGCCGAGGCCGGCGGCGAAATCATTGGCCGTCCCCAGCGGCAGCACCGCGAAGGCACAGGGCGGCGCGGGCCGCGCCTCGAGTGCTGCCGCCACCACCTGATTGAGCGTGCCGTCGCCGCCACCGGCGACGACCACATCTGGCAGGTCATCGCCCTCGCGCCCGACCACCTCGCGCGCGAAACGAGCCGCATCGCCAGCATCATAGGTCACCCGCACCTCCACCCGGTGCCCGCGCCCGCGCACCGCCTCAACCGCCGCGCGCACATCCTCGCGTTGCGCCGACTTGCCATTGAGGATCAGATGCAGATGCCGTTCGTCCTGCGCCATGGTGTCCGTTTTCCTTGCTTGCGAGAGGCCGCGAAATACCGCGGATGAATGTCTGCAATTCCATTTGTGCGCCCGGTTTGCTAAACGGGCGCATCTTCCGTTTCCGAGGTCCGAACCGAACATGATCCCCAACGACATCGCGATCACGCCCGAGCTGATCGAGGCCCACGGCCTGAAGCCCGACGAGTACGAGCGCATTCTGGCGCTGATCGGGCGGACCCCGACCTTCACCGAGCTTGGCATCTTCTCGGCCATGTGGAACGAGCACTGTTCCTACAAGTCCTCCAAGAAGTGGCTGAAGACGCTGCCGACCACCGGCGAGCGCGTGCTCCAGGGCCCGGGAGAGAACGCGGGTGTCGTCGACATCGGCGACGGCGAGGCGGTGGTCTTCAAGATGGAGAGCCACAACCACCCCTCCTATATCGAGCCCTATCAGGGGGCGGCAACAGGCGTCGGCGGCATCCTGCGTGATGTCTTCACCATGGGCGCGCGTCCCGTGGCGGCGATGAACGCGCTGCGCTTCGGCGCGCCCGAGCATCCGCGCACCCGCCACCTTGTCTCCGGCGTCGTTGCCGGTGTCGGCGGCTACGGCAACTCCTTCGGCGTGCCGACGGTCGGCGGCGAGGTCGAGTTCCACGCCCGCTACAACGGCAATTGCCTGGTCAACGCCTTCGCTGCCGGCATCGCCCGCACCGACGGCATCTTCCTCTCCAAGGCCGAGGGCATCGGCCTGCCCGTCGTCTATCTCGGTGCCAAGACCGGCCGTGATGGCGTCGGTGGCGCGACCATGGCCTCGGCCGAGTTCGATGAGACCATCGAGGAGAAGCGCCCGACCGTGCAGGTCGGCGACCCCTTCACCGAGAAGTGCCTGCTGGAGGCCTGCCTGGAGCTGATGCGCACCGGCGCCGTTGTCGCGATCCAGGACATGGGCGCGGCCGGCCTGACCTGCTCGGCGGTGGAAATGGGCGCCAAGGGCAACCTCGGTATCGACCTGGATCTCGACAAGGTGCCGGTGCGCGAAGAGCGCATGACCGCCTACGAGATGATGCTCTCCGAGAGCCAGGAGCGCATGCTCATGGTGCTGAAGCCGGAGAAGGAGGACGAGGCCAAGGCGATCTTCCGCAAGTGGGGTCTCGACTTCGCCATCGTCGGCGTCACCACGGACACGCTGCGCTTCGTTGTCCGCCACCAGGGCGAGACCGTGGCCGACCTGCCGATCAAGGAACTCGGCGACGAGGCTCCCGAGTATGACCGTCCCTGGGCGGAAACCGTGAAGCAGCCGACGATCCCGGCCTCCGAGATCGCGGAGCCGGCCGACTACGCCGCTGCCTTGCTGACGCTGGTCGGCAACGCCAACGGCGCCTCGCGCCGCTGGGTCTACGAGCAGTATGACACGCTGGTCCAGGGCAACACCATCGCCTCCCCGGGCGGCGATGCCGGCGTCATCCGCGTCGGCGACACGGGCAAGGCGCTCGCCTTCGCGGTCGACGTCACGCCGCGTTACGTCGAGGCGGACCCCTTCGAGGGCGGCAAGCAGGCGGTCGCCGAATGCTGGCGCAACCTGACGGCCGTGGGCGCGGAGCCGCTCGCGGCCACCGACAACCTCAACTTCGGCAACCCGGAGCGCCCGGAAATCATGGGCCAGCTCGTCGGCGCCATCAAGGGCATCGGCGCGGCCTGCGAGGCGCTCGACATGCCCATCGTCTCGGGCAATGTCTCGCTCTACAACGAGACCAGCGGCGAAGGCATCCTGCCGACCCCGGCCATCGGCGGCGTCGGCCTGCTGGCGGACGTGACGAAGCGCGCCACCGCCTCCTTCAAGGCCGACGGCGACGTCATCGCCGTCATCGGCGGCAATGGCACCCACCTTGGCCAGAGCGCCTTCCTGCGCGACATCCTGGGCGCGGAGAAGGGCGCACCGCCGCCCGTCGACCTCGCCGCCGAGCGCCGCCGCGGCGACTTCGTGCGCGACCTCATCCGCGAAGGGCGGGTGACGGCGGTGCATGACATCTCCACCGGCGGCCTCGCCGTGACGCTCGCCGAGATGGCCATGGCCGGCCGGCGCGGCGCGCGCGTCAAGGTCGAAGGACCGGCCCATGCCGCCCTCTTCGGCGAGGACCAGGGCCGCTACGTGCTGACGCTGAACGCCGAGGAAGCTGACAGCGTCGTCGAGGACGCCCTCGACGCCGGGCTGGAGATCGCCGAGATCGGCCATGTCGGCGGACAGGATTTGACGGTTGAGGACATCCTCACCATATCCGTTGCAAAGCTCGCCGAGAGCCACGAGACTTGGTTCCCGGACTACATGGAAAAGACGCGCCAGGACTAGGCGCACGGAGCCGGCGGCCGATGAGGGCGCCGGCGGGCACAAGGACAGCACTATGGCAATGCAGGCACGCGAGATCGAGGCTCTGATCAGGGAGACATTTCCCGATGCCCGGATCGAGATCCGCGACCTCGCCGGCGACGGCGACCATTATGCCGCCGTCGTGGTGTCGGAGGCCTTCCGCGGCAAGTCTCGGGTGCAGCAGCACCAGATGGTCTATCAGGCGCTGAAGGGCAACATGGGCGGCGAGCTTCACGCCCTCGCACTGCAGACGAGCGCGCCGGACTGAGCGCCGGCCGACAGCAGGAACGAAACGCCGGACCTTGGACCCGGCGGAACGAAAGGACTGACCATGAGCATTCAGGACTGGATCAAGAACGAGGTCGGCGGCAATGACGTCGTCCTGTTCATGAAGGGCACCCCGGCTTTCCCGCAGTGCGGGTTCTCCGGACAGGTCGTGCAGATCCTCGATTACGTCGGCGTTCCCTACAAGGGCATCAACGTGCTCGAGGATGACGAGCTGCGCCAGGGTATCAAGACGTTCTCCAACTGGCCGACGATCCCCCAGCTCTACGTCAAGGGAGAGTTCCTCGGCGGCTGCGACATCATTCGCGAGATGTTCCAGAGCCAGGAGCTTCAGCAGCACTTCACGGACAACGGCATCGAAATCCGTCAGTCCGCGTAAGGCAGAGGTTAACAAATTGTTAACAAGGGGCGGATCGCAGTCGATCCGCCCTTTTATTTTGCAATTTTTACGAACTAGGAAATTTTTGCCGAATCAGCCTAAGATGAACACAGAATGAATACCCGTTTCAGCTTCCACTCAGCGGATACGGGGTAGTCCTCGGTCGTACCAGGGGTTCCCGGCACCGAAAGGATTGACAGATGCGGATCGCGAAACTCGCCGTCACCGGTATTGCGCTCAGCCTTGTTCTGGGTCTTGGGTCAATGGCTCAGGAATCGGATGCGGGCCTTCGCCGCATCTCCTGCGTCAAGCTCATGGTCTTCGCGCCCGCCAACGGCATCAGCGACGCGGATACCTGCCGCGCCCATGGCGGGCTTGCCGAGGCCGGCGCCGCCGCCGCCCCCGCTGCTCTCGTCATTCTCGTGCGCAACCGGCCGGCCGGCTCCGACCGCGGCCTTACCGCAAAAACCGGATCGTAAGTCCCGCTCGGCGGTTCACGCCGGGCCGTATTTGCGCACCGCGTCGAGTGCAAGCCCCGCGCCGACGCTTCCAAACACATCGCCCTGCACCACGCGCGCACCGGGAAACAGCCCGGTCAGCCGCTCGCGCACGAAGGGAATGGATGCCGAGCCGCCGGTGAGAAACACCGACGAGATCGCCTCCGCCCCGACGCCAGCCTGTTTCAGGCAGCCGGCAAGCGCACCCTCGATGCCGCCAACGGACTGCCCGATCGCCGCGACCAGATCCGCGCAGGCCACCTCGATGTCGAGATCGGTGTCGCGCAGGGGAAACCGCAGACGGTGGAGATCCTCATCGGAAAGCGCGATCTTCGCCTCCTCCACCGCACCGGCGAGCGCGTGCCCCTGACGCTCGGCGACCAGTTCCATAAGCCGTTCCACCAGTTCGGGCCGCGCGGCATCCTGCCTCAGCGCGCGCATCCGCGTATCGACCTGCGGCGCGTAGAGAAAATTGATCCGGTGCCAGGTGGCCAGCTCGAAATAGGCCCAGTTCGGCAGGTCGCGTCTGGCATCGCGCGACGGCGTTCCGTAGCCAAGCGCAGGCATCACCGTCCGCAGGCTGAGCAGCCGGTCGAAATCGGTACCGCCGATATGGATGCCGGTGCTGGCCAGGATGTCATCACGACGGTCGGGCTTGCCGCGACGCTCCGGCGACACCCGCACGATGGCGAAGTCGGAGGTGCCGCCGCCGAGATCGACGATCACGGCGAGTTCCTCGCCCGAAACCGAGCGCTCATAGTCGAGCGCCGCCGCGATCGGCTCAAACTGGAAGGCAACGGAGCTGAAGCCGGCGGCGCGGGCAATCGCCTCCAGTTCCCCCTCCGCGCGCAAGTCGGCCTCCTCGTTGTCATCGACGAAATGCACCGGACGGCCAAGCACGACGGCATCAAGTTCCCTGCCGGCGGCGGCTTCGGCGCGGTGCTTCACCTGCCCCAGATAGAGGCCGATGATTTCCGAGAAGGTCCAGCGCTGCGCCTTGATCATGGTCTTTTCGGCCATGGTGCTGGATCCGAGCACGCTCTTCAGCGAGCGCATCAGCCGGCCTTCGACGCCCTCGACATAGGCACTCACGGCCTCACGGCCGAAGCGGACATGCGTGTCCTCGAAAGAAAAGAACAGCGTGCTCGGCAGCACCACGCTCTCGCCCTCCAGGGGAAGAAGATGCGCAGCCCCGGCACCGTCGAGGATAGCGGCGGTGGAATTGGACGTGCCGAAGTCGATGCCGCAGGGCATTTGGGTGGTCATGGTCGGGCTCCGGAAGAAGAGGCGCCGGGGAGGGCGGCGCGAGAAACACGAAACCGGGGAAGGTGCGCCCTCCCCGGCTCCAGCGGTTGGTCTGATATGGAAGGGTCTATTCGGCGGCGAACATCGCCTGCGTCATGGCAAGGCCGGCGCCGCAAGGATCCGCGTCCTCGCGCGCATCGGCCGGCGTTGCGGAGCCTTCCGGCACCAGGCCGGCGAAATCGAACAGGCGCGGATCGTGGAGATGCGAGGGACGCACGTTCGCAAGCGCCCGCGCCATCACCGAAAGCCGCCCGGGGTGGGCGCGCTCCCACTCCTGAAGCAGCTTCTTCACCTCCGCCCGCTGCAGCCCGTCCTGGCTGCCGCACAGGTCGCAAGGAATGATCGGAACATCAAGCGCCTTGGCGAAACGGGCGATATCGTCCTCCGCGCAGCCGATGAGCGGGCGCAGCACCATGAGATCGCCGTCGTCATTGACGAGCTTCGGCGGCATGGAAGCGAGCCGCCCGCCGAAGAAGAGGTTCATGAACAGCGTCTCCAGCGCGTCCTCCCGGTGGTGGCCGAGCACGATCGCCTGGCACCCCTCCTCGCGCGCGGTGCGGTAGAGCAGGCCGCGCCGCAAACGCGAGCACAGCGAGCAATAGGTCTTGCCTGCCGGGATCTTGTCCGTGACGATGGAATAGGTGTCCTCGCGCACGATCCTGTGGGCAATGCCGTGGCGCTCGAAGAACTCGGGCAGGATATGCCCCGGAAACCCCGGCTGCGCCTGGTCGAGATTGCAGGCCAGCAGGTCGACCGGCAGGAGGCCGCGCCACTTGAGATCGAGCAGGACGGCAAGCAGCGTATAGCTGTCCTTGCCGCCGGACAGGCAGACGAGCCATTTCGGCGTGGCGCCGCTCGCCTCCACCATGGCGGCGGAAGAGATCGTCTCGCGCACCTGCCGGAGCAGGCGCTTACGCAGCTTCTTGAAGCCGACCGACGAGGGTGCATCGCGAAACAGCGCCGGACAATCGCCCTGCGGCCCGTCCATGTCGTCCCGCACGCCCGGCTCATCGGGGGCGATCTGTACGGTCTCGAGGCTCGTCATCGCGCTGGCACCATGGTCCTTGGGGCGGAAAGTCGCGGCAACATGCCAAAGGCTGCGCGCCGAGGCAAGGACGGCCGCGCGGCCGTCCCCGTTCCCATGCTCCGATTGCCCGGCATCGCTCCCGCGACGGCCTCATCCCTCGGCGATGTACCGCCAGGCGTTGCCCTTCGCCTCCACACGGCCGACGCCCGGCCAGGGCAGATGGTAGCCGATGAGAAGCAGCCCATCGCTCGCCGCCCGGTCGAGCAGGGCCCTGCGCGTCTTCACCGCGACCTCCGGCACCTGATCCGTCGACGGCTGCCAGTCCGGCCGCTCAAAGGAGACAGCCGGATGGGTCAGTGCGTCGCCGGTGACGACGAGTTGCTCGCCGCCATCCTCGACGAGAACCGACATGTGTCCCGGCGTGTGCCCGGGAGTGGCGATCATCGTCACGCCGGAGACGACGGCGTGGTCCGCGTCAACACGGGTGACCTTCTCCGCGACCGCGCCGAGATTGCGCTGCGCCCCCAGGGCAAAGGAATGGATCTGCTCCGGGTTGTTGGCAAGGAAGTCCGGATCCATCCAGAAGTCCCACTCCACCGCGCCCATCAGGTATTCGGCGTTGGGGAACCGCTCGCTCTCGTCGAAGTCGTCGATCACGCCCCAGACATGGTCCGGGTGGCCGTGGGTGAGCACGACATGGGTCACCGCCTCCCGGTCGAGCCCGGCCTCATCGAAGCTGTCGGCGAGCTGCCCGGCCTCGGCGAAGAAGTTCATGCCGGCGCCCGTGTCGATCAGGATCAGCGCATCGCCCTTGCGGATCAGCGTGATGTTGAGAGCGCTGTGCCGCACGGCGCTGTCGAAGCCGGCGGCGGTCAGAAACGCCCCCCGCTCCTCCTCGCCGACATTGGCGGCAAGCGTCGAGGCCGGCAGCACCAGCGCGCCGTCGCTCAAGACGGTGAGCCGCGTGTCGCCAAGCGTCAGCGAGTGTGCCGCGTCCGCCGCCCGGGCGCCAGGCGCCACCAGCGGCAGCCCGGCTGTCGCGCCGCCCATGACAAGGCCGGCCCGCGCAACGAAGGGCGCGGCAAGCCCCGCCCCCAGCACCTGACGCCTTGAAACCCGCGGGTTTCCGCTTCGATCCATCCTCGACATCGCATCCTCCTCCCCGGCCTTGCGGTCGACTCGTTCCGCCCATCATATTCGACTTGGCGAATATCAAAAGCCCGCATCCGTGAAAGGCCGCGCGACGCGAAACGAAAAAGGGGCGCATCCTGCGATGCGCCCCTTCGGATTTCGCTTCGAGAAGCGACAGATCAACGCGAGTAGAACTCGACGATGAGGTTCGGCTCCATCTGCACCGGATAGGGCACATCGCCCAGACCCGGAACACGCTGGAACGTCGCGGTCATCTTGCCGTGGTCGGCGACGACGTAGTCGGGAACGTCACGCTCGGCGAGCTGAGTCGCCTCGATGACGATCGCGAGCTGGCGCGACTTCTCACGAACCTCGATCACGTCGCCGGGCTTGCAACGGTAGCTACCGATGTTGACGCGACGACCATTGACCTTGATATGGCCGTGGTTGACGAACTGACGAGCGGCGAAAACGGTCGGCACGAACTTGGCGCGGTAGACCACCGCGTCGAGACGGCACTCGAGAAGACCGATGAGGTTCTCCGAAGTGTCACCCTTCATCCGCGAGGCTTCCACGTAGGTACGGTGGAACTGCTTCTCGGAGATGTTGCCGTAATAGCCCTTGAGCTTCTGCTTGGCGCGCAGCTGCACGCCGAAGTCGGAAAGCTTGCCCTTGCGGCGCTGGCCATGCTGGCCCGGGCCGTATTCGCGGCGATTGGCGGGAGACTTCGGACGACCCCAGATGTTTTCGCCCATCCGGCGGTCAAGCTTGTACTTTACACCATGGCGCTTCGACATGCGCGGTTCCTTCGCTAAAGGCGTCTAAAGGAAACACGCCCTCCTTTCCTGCTGCCTTCCGGGCTGCAGGCGACAGGACTCCCGGCCAAACAGCGCCGGCGCGGGTGTCCACGGGTGTGTGAAATGCAAAGCGGGCCACCAAGGCCTGCAGAGCCCGGTCTGCCTAGCCCAAAGCCGGGGGTGAGTCAAACGAATGTCGCCGGAAACGGGCATTTGACCGCCCCCCGGGACCGCGGAATTCCGCCGCCCCTCAGCCCTCCCGCGCGAGCAGTCGGGCCAGCAGCCCGGCGAGGTCGCGCCCGTCGGTCGAGACCGCCGCGTCGCCCCCGCCCTTCCGCCTGCCGCCGACCGCTCCCGGGCCGCCGAGCACCTCGACGAGACGCCGGGCAATCGCCGGCGCCGGGTCGATCCACTCCACCGGCCAAGGGGCCAGTTCGGCCAGGACATCGACCAGAAGCGGATAGTGCGTGCAGGCAAGCACCACGACATCCGTGCGCCGCCCGTCCTTCTCGACGAAACAGGGGGCAATCTCGGCGGCGATCGCCGCCCGGTCCGCGACACCGCCGGCGAGACGGTCCTCGGCGAGTGCGGCAAGTCGCCTGGAGCCGACGAGCGTCACCGCCACCTCGGAGGCGAAGCGATGGATCAGGTCGAACGTGTATTCCCGCTTCACGGTGCCCGGCGTCGCCAGCACGCTGACAAGACCGCTGCGGGTGTGCTCGGCCGCCGGCTTCACCGCCGGGACCGTGCCCACCACCGGAATGTCGAGCACGGCGCGCAGCGGCGGCAGAACCAGCGTCGAGGCTGTGTTGCAGGCGATGACCACCGCACGCGGCCGGTGCGCCTCGACAAGCCCGCGCACCAGTGCGACGCAATGCGTCGCAAGCGCCTCCGGCTGCCAGTCACCATAGGGAAACCCGGCGCAATCGGCAGCATAGAGAAGCGGAAGCTCCGACGCTGCGGCGCGGATCGCCCGCGCCACGCTCATGCCTCCGACACCGCTGTCGAAGACCAGCACGGGCCGTCCGTCGGCCCGGTCTTGGCCGGCCTTGCCTGCGGTCTGCGGGGTGTCTGTCATGACATCCCTCCTCGCCGCCGATTGCGGCGGATGCGTGTCAGCTCTCGCCGGCCTCGCCGTCGACGCCCGCATCCTTGCGCGGTCGCGTCTTGCGGCCCTCGAGCGCGGCGATGACGCCGCGCAGGGTCTTCACCTCCTGATCGGTCAGCGAGGCCTTCTGCAGGATGTTGCGCAGGTTGCGGACAATCGAGGGACGTTTCTCGCGCGGACGGAAGAAGTTGACCGTGTCGAGCGCGCCTTCCAGATGCTCGAAGAGACGCTGCAGGTCATCCTTCGAGGCCGGGGGATTGGCCTCCACGTCGAGGCGGAACGGCAGCGCCCCGCCATTCGCCTTCACCCGCCACTCATAGGAACACACCAGAACCGCCTGGGCGATGTTGAGCGAGGCGAAATCCGGATCGACCGGCAGCGTGACGATCTCGTCGGCGAGTGCCACCTCGTCGTTGTTGAGGCCCCACCGCTCGCGGCCGAACAGGAAGCCGACCTTCGTCCCCTGGACGCCGAGGCGCACCGACGTCGTCGCCGCCTCGTCCGGCCCGCTCACCGGCTTGGCGATCTCGCGCGAACGCGCCGTCGTGGCGAAGACGAAGCCCAGATCGGCAACCGCCGCCTCGACACTGTCGAAGACCTGAACGGCGTCGATGACATGGTCGGCACGGCTCGCGGCCGCGCGGGCCTTCTCGCTCGGCCATCCGTCACGCGGATTGACGATGCGCAGGTCCGAAAGGCCGAAATTGGCCATGGCGCGGGCGGCTGTGCCGATGTTCTCGCCAAGCTGCGGTTCGCACAGGATGACGCAGGGCGGAACGGGCGCGACGTCGCGCGCGGCCGGATCGATGTTGGCATTGCGTGTCATGGCGCGCAAATAGCCCAAGCCGCACCGTTTTTCCAGTGCCCAGAACGCAGGACATCCTCGCGGACAAGCAGCGCGTGCTGTAAGCTTTTGTTACGCCTTGTCGAAGAGTCTCGCGGAGCCGGAGTTTCCGTCCCGGTCTCGACGTCCGCACAGCCTGCCACACCGCAAGGAAATCAAACATGACGACACCCGCCGCCCCTGTCTCCGTTACCGATACCGTTCGTGCCAAGTGGGGCTGGTTCCTCGCGCTCGGCATTGCCCTGGTCATCGGCGGCGGACTGATGATCGCCCTGCCGCTGGCAAGCTCTATCGCCGTGACCCTGGTCATCGCCATGGTCTTTGCCGTCGCCGGCGTCCTGCAGATCTGGCACGCCTTCTCGGTCAAGGCCTGGTCCGGATTCCTGTGGAGCATCGCCACCGGCCTGATCGCGCTGATCGGCGGCGCCGCCGTCTATTTCAACCCGCTGGTCGGCACCTTCACGCTGACCCTGGTCGTCGCCGGCATCCTGCTGGCCCAGGGCATCACCCAGATCCTGCTCGCCCTCAAGGTGCGTCCGCACGACGGCTGGGGCTGGCTGCTGGTCGCCGGAGTGATCTCGCTCGCCGCCGGCCTGTGCATCTGGTTCGAGTTCCCCTCCTCAGCGCTGTGGGCACTCGGCTTGATGGGCGGCATCGCCGTTCTCATGAACGGCTGGAGCTATATCGCCATCGCGCTTGCCGCCCGCCGGCTCTCCAGCTTCTGACACACCGCGCCGGCAGCCTTGCCGGGCCGGAGAAGATCAGGAACGGCCGTCCGCCTCGCGGGCGGCCGTTTCCGTTGCGGCGGGCGGATCGAAATCGATGGTGAACCGCGAGCCCTCCCCGGGGATGCTGTCCGCATCGAGTTCCCAGCCGTGGCGCCGCGCGATGGCGGCGCAGATCGCCAGGCCCATGCCGGTGCCCGCATAGCGCTCGCGCGGATGCAGCCGGCGGAAAGGCTCGAACACAAGTCCCTTGTGGCGCATGTCGAAGCCAATGCCATTGTCGCTGACATGAACCTTCAGCGGCTTCCCCCCCTCCGCCCTTTCCACCTGGATGCGCACATGCGGCGGACGGTCGGGATCCGCGAACTTCACCGCGTTGCCGATGAGATTCTGGAAAAGCTGCTCCAGAAAGACCGCATCGCCGGCGATCTCGCCGGCCTGCGGATCGACGTCGATCCTCGCATGGCGTTCGCGGATAAGCTCCGACAAGCTGTCGCAGACCCGCTCGACGAGCGTGTCGATGCGCACCGTTTCCGCTTCCAGCGGCCGTTCGGACGCGGCGGAATAGGTGAGAAGATTGGAGATCAGCGCCCGCGCCCGACCGGCGGAGGCACGCATCACGCCGGCCGCGTAGCCGATCATCTCCTTGTCGCCGCTTTCCACGCCCTCCAGCAGCAGGTCGCTAAAGACCGCGATCTTGCGCACCGGCTCCTTCAGGTCATGGGAGGCGAGATTGTTGAACTGGCTAAGCCGCTCATTGGCCGCCCGCAGCTCCATGTTGGCGCGGGCAAGCTCGGCCGTGCGTTCCGCCACCCGCCGCTCCAGTTGCTCGCCAAGGCGCAGCAACTGCTGGCGCTCGCGCACGAGCAGCCCCCCCATCGACGCGCCGGCGACGAGAAGGCCGATGATGAGAAAGAGCACGAGATTGACGGTCTGCCGCAACTCCTCGCGCTGCTGCGTCGCCGCCGCCAGTTGGAGCCGGTAGACGGAGGAGCGAAACGAATCGAGAATCGGCTGAAGCGCAAGGAAGTCGGCACGGATCTTCTCGGCCATCGCCACATCGCCGGAGACCGCCTCCGCCAGCCGGTCGTCGGCAGCACGAAGGGCCGACGCCAGCGCCGACATGAGTTCGGGTGCGCCCTCGACCTCGCCGAACTCGCGCCCGGCCTCGCCTTCGTCCAGCCGGATCGCCCGGCTCCAGAGAATGTCGAAACGCGCAGAGACCTCCTCTCCATCGGCCGAGCGTCCGCCGTGGACGATGAAGGTGTCGAGCGCCTGCAGCAGATCCTGGAACTCGACGACGAGCTGGGCCGTGTACCAGATCATGCTCTGCCGGTATTCGGAGCGGTCGTCGTTGTTCTGGCCGTTGAGGATCGACAGCACGAAGAACAGCGAGCCGGTAATGATCGCCACCCCGACAAGAAGCGACAAATAGAGCGCGCGAACCCATCTCTTGCCGTGATCCATCGCGATGCGGGCCCGTGTTGCGGGCGCCGGGACGGCGCCTCCAGTTCCGGCGGAGGGCGAAAGGCCCTCCGGCCGGCTGAACCTTACAGGCCGCTCCGGAACGAGAAAAGGCCGCGCATGCGCGGCCTTGCTGCAGAAAGACAGGCCCCTCGCAGGGCGGAGAAAGAGCGCCTGGCCGGGGCGCGACCGCGTGCCTCAAGGTTTGACGATCACTTCCTTGAGCTGCCAGATCGCCCGCGAATAGTACAACTCGGAGCGCATGTCCTCGCGCGTGTCCCAGGGATAGATCACCCACAGCGGGCCGCGCTCGCGCACGCCGATAGACTTGCCGTCGACCCTGAGCGCCAGAATCATGTCGGATGAACGCGGGTCCTCCATCGGAATCTCGACCCGGTAGTCGTTGAGCGCCACGGCCTCGATCCGCGTGCCTTCGGCGCGCGCGGCGTCGAGCACGTCGCGCAACAGCGGTCCCTCGAACAGGGTGGCGGCATCCGTCCAGGGGGTATCGGCGCGAACGGAATGAATCCCCAGAGCGACCAGATCCTCGCGGGTGAAGACCACCGGCGTGCCGCCCGGCACGTTCCCGCTCACCACAAGGATCTCCTGCGCGGCGCGAGCATCGCGCGTTGCAAGCGGGGAAAGGACGAGCGTCAGGGCGAGAAAGCCAAGGAGCATGAGCCGCATCGACAACGACACGGGTGACTGCAGGCAGAGCGCGGCCTTGCGTTTCAGGGCTGGCATGACTGCCTCCTATCCGAATTCTTGACAGTATGACCTATGCGCCGAATTGCCATATCTGGCAAGCATGACGCGTCCGTCATCCTCAATCGCGTAGAATGACGAAAGGCCGACTTTGCGTTTGGCCGGCCCTTTGCTATAGGGGCCGCACGGCATTGTCGGCGGCGGTTCGCGCTGCCTGACAGGACGAGCGGAATCGGGCGCAGAAGCTGCGCACGCCACCCCAGACGCGAGGTCATCAGCACATGGCGAAGATTAAGGTTGTCAATCCGGTTGTCGAGCTCGACGGCGACGAGATGACGCGGATCATCTGGCAGTTCATCAAGGACAAGCTGATCCATCCCTACCTCGACATCGATCTGAAGTATTACGACCTCGGCATCGAGAAGCGCGACGAGACCAACGACCAGATCACCGTCGACGCAGCCAACGCGATCAAGAAGTACGGCGTCGGCGTCAAGTGCGCCACGATCACGCCGGACGAGGCGCGCGTCGAGGAATTCGGCCTGAAGAAGATGTGGCGTTCCCCGAACGGCACGATCCGCAACATCCTCGGCGGCGTGATCTTCCGCGAGCCGATCATCATCTCCAACGTTCCGCGCCTGGTGCCGGGCTGGACCCAGCCGATCATCGTCGGCCGTCATGCCTTCGGCGACCAGTACCGCGCCACCGACTTCAGGTTCCCCGGCAAGGGCAAGCTGACGATCAAGTTCGTCGGGGAAGACGGTGCCGAGATCGAGCACGAGGTCTTCGACGCGCCGTCGTCGGGTGTCGCCATGGCGATGTACAACCTCGATGATTCGATCCGCGATTTCGCTCGCGCCTCGTTCAACTACGCCCTGCAGCGCGGCGTTCCCTGCTACCTGTCGACCAAGAACACCATCCTGAAGGCCTATGACGGCCGCTTCAAGGACCTGTTCCAGGAAGTCTTCGACGCGGAGTTCAAGGAGCAGTACGAGGCCGCCAAGATCTGGTACGAGCACCGTCTCATCGACGACATGGTCGCTTCAGCGCTCAAGTGGTCGGGCGGCTACGTCTGGGCTTGCAAGAACTACGACGGCGACGTGCAGTCGGACATCGTCGCCCAGGGCTTTGGCTCGCTCGGCCTGATGACCTCGGTGCTGATGTCCCCGGACGGCAAGACCGTCGAGGCGGAAGCCGCTCACGGCACCGTCACCCGTCACTATCGCCAGCATCAGCGCGGCGAGGAGACCTCGACCAACCCGATCGCCTCGATCTTCGCCTGGACCCGCGGTCTCGCCCACCGCGCCAAGCTCGACGACAACGCCGATCTGGCGAAGTTCGCCCTGACGCTCGAGCAGGTCTGCATCAAGACCGTCGAGGATGGCAACATGACCAAGGATCTGGCGCTGCTCGTCGGCCCGGACCAGAAGTGGCTCACCACCAGCGGCTTCCTCGACAAGATCGACGAAAACCTGCAGAAAGCGATGTCCGCCTGACGGCCACGCCGAGACGTGAACCCGGAAAAGGCGCCCGTGTGGCGCCTTTTTCATGTCCGCCCGGCAGCATCGGGTGGACGGATTTTCTTCCTGGAGGACACCCCGTTGCACTCGTTCACGTCATTGCTTCCGCGGATCGCGCCGGTGCGCGCGGCCCTGGCGCTTGTCGCCATGCTTGCCCTGTGCGCTTCCCCTGCCCTTGCCCAGAGCGCGCGCGAGCCCGCCCGCGGGTCGGCCGAGCGATCCGCGATCATGGACGCCATCCGGCCGCTGGTGGAGGTGCGTGTCGGCGCCCCGGTCGAATTCGTCGTAGACCGGCTGAAGGTTGCCGGCCCCTGGGCCTTCGCCATCGTCAATCCGCAGCGCCCGGGCGGCGGGGCGATCGACCTGGCCACCACCACCTTCGCCGAGAACGCGGAATACATGGACGGCCTGACGACCTACGTCCTGCTCTATCAGGCCTATGACCGCTGGAACGTCGTCGATCAGGCCATCGGCCCGACGGACGCCTTCTGGTATGGCGACCCGCTCTATGAGCGACTGCCCGCGGGCCTCGTACCAAACTGACAGGCGAAAGCCGGACGGCACGCGCGCCCCGAGGGCCTCAGGCAGGCCGGATCCGGTCGCCCGGCACCGTGTCGTCCGGCAGATCGTCATCCGGCGTTTCTTCGTCCCGCGCCTGGGCGTCCTGCTCGCCGTCTTCCTCTCCGGAAAGGTCCGGCTGGGGGTCCTGCGCGAAAAGATCGGGCATGGTCTCCTCGACCTCCGGCATCGCCGCCTCGGTCGCGGGCTCTTCGCCGTCCCCGGCATCGCCCGCGCGTCTCCTGTCGACGGTGTCGGCCTGCGCGGCGACGATTTCTTCTTCCAGCATGTCCCCCCCCGAAGCATCGCGCCGGCGCATGACCTCATCGAGAACATGGCGGGCAACCGCGGGCTTGCGCCGCATCAGGCCGCGCAGATCATGAGAGTCGAGGACAAGAAGCTGGGTCGGGCTCACCGCAGATACGGTTGCCGTACGCCGCCGCTCGGCGAGCAGGGCCATCTCGCCGAAGAACGCCCCCTCCTCAAGCCGCATGCGCGATGTCTCGAAAACCGCCTCGACCGCTCCCGAGGCGATGAAATACATGCTGTTCGCAGGCTCGCCGCGCCGACTGATGACCTGCCCGGGCGCGGCCGACTGGGCCCGCAGCAGCTTGGTGATCTCGGCGATCTCCGCCGCCTTGAGGTCCTGGAACAGCGGCACGCGCGCAACCATGCCCCAGGTGATGGCGAAGTCGCGCGAATGAATCTCGCGGGCAAAGGCGGTGGCGACGATGCCCACCGGCAACGCGAACAGCCCATAGCCGAGCAACATCACCAGCCCGCCGATCATCTGGCCGATGCGCGTCACCGGCACCACATCACCGTAGCCGACGGTCGTGACCGTGGTCAGCGCCCACCAGATGGCGGCGGGAATTGTGCCAAGGCTGTCCGGCTGAACATGCCGCTCCGCCATGTACATGGCGGTCGCCGCCACCATGACCACGCCAAAGATGATGATGAGGCTGGCGCCGATGGCATGCCGCTCGGCAAAGACCGCGTTGGCGAGCGAGCGCAGCGCGGGCGAGTAGCGCGCGATCTTGAAGAACCGCGCAAGGCGCAGGAAGATCAGGACCTTGAAGTCGCCAGCGGACAGCAACGGCGCAAGCAGGAAGGGCAGAACGGCCAGCAGGTCGATGAGCGCCACCGGCTGCAGGGCGTAGCGAAGGCGTGCACCCAACGGCGTGTAGCGGCGGAAGGGCGGATGCAGGTCAGCGATCCACAGCCGCGCCAGATACTCCACGAGGAACACCGTGCCGATACACAATTCGGCAAACGCGAAGAGGTCTCCCCACTGCTCCTCGAAGTCGGGCTCGGTCTCAAGAGCAACGAGAAGCACGGCCGAGATGACGAGCGCAATCAGCAGCCGGTCCACCCAGCGCCCCTGCGCATCACCGGCGGGGCCGACCTCCAGCCAGCGGTAGACGCGGCGGCGCAGGCGCTGATAGGCCGACAGCCGCGTCTCGGCAGGCCGGGCGTGGTCCGTCGGGCGGGCCGGGTCGTCCGCCGCCTCCAAGCGAGGCTCGCGACCCGGCGCCACGCGTCAGGCTCCCGCGGGGCTCGCGGCGGCCTGCAGCCCCGCCTCGATGGCCGCGAAGGCCTCATCGGCGCGCGAGGCGTCAGAGCCGCCGGCCTGGGCCATGTCCGGCCGGCCACCGCCGCCCTTGCCGCCAAGCTGTTCGGCGGCAAGCCGCACGAGATCAACCGCCGAAATCCGGTCGGTCAGGTCTGCCGTCACCGCAACGACCACGGCCGCCTTGTTCTCCTCGCCACGGTTGACCAGCACAACCACGCCGGATCCAAGCTGGCCCTTCGCCTCATCGGCAAGCCCCTTGAGATCCTTCGGGTTTAGCCCCTCGACAACGCGGGCGAGCAGCTTGATGCCGGCGATATCCTTCGGTGCACCGGCCTCGCCGGCGCCGCCACCGCTCATCGCGAGCTTCTTGCGTGCATCGGCAAGCTCGCGCTCCAGACGGCGCCGCTCCTCGACGAGCGTAGCGACACGCGCCGCCACATCCGCAGGCGCCACCTTGAGCGCACCGGCGACGGCGCGCAGCCGCTCGTCCTGGCCGGAGAGATACTGGCGCGCGGCAGCCCCCGTCAGCGCCTCGACGCGGCGAACGCCCGCCGCGACCGCTCCTTCCGAGACCACCGTCACAAGACCGATGTCACCGGTGCGCGCGACATGAGTGCCGCCGCAAAGCTCCAGCGAATAGGTCTTGCCGGCCTTGTTGCCCTCAATCGCGCGGCCCATCGACACAACGCGCACCTCGTCGCCGTATTTCTCGCCGAAGAGCGCCATCGCGCCCTCCTCGATGGCCTCATCGACGCCCATCAGGCGGGTGGAGACCTCGCCGTTCTGCAGCACGATGGCATTGGCGAGATCCTCGACCCGCTTCAGCTCCTCCGCCGACATCGGCTTGGGATGGGAAAAGTCGAAGCGCAGGCGCTCGGGGCTGACCAGCGAGCCCTTCTGCGCCACATGGCCGCCGAGCACCTCGCGCAGCGCCTCGTGGACAAGGTGCGTGGCGGAGTGATTGGCGCGAATTCCGCTGCGGCGGCCTCCGTCGACCAGAAGCTCCAGCGCCACACCGACCGCAAGCGTGCCAGACACGACCTTGACCTCATGAACAAAGAGGCCGTCGGCTTTCTTCTGCGTGCCCGTGACCTCTATCTCGACGCCCTCGCCGCGCATCCAGCCGGTGTCGCCGACCTGACCGCCGGACTCGCCGTAGAAGGGTGTCTGGTTGAGCATAACCAGACCGGTGTCGCCGGCCGCGAGCGTCGCGACCTCGGTCCCGTCGCTGACCAGCGCGGTGACAACGCCCTCGGCCGTCTCCGTGTCGTAGCCCAGGAAATCGGTGGCTCCGAGCCGGTCCTTCAGCGCGAACCAGACCGTGTCGGTCGCCGCCTCGCCGGAGCCCGACCATGCGGCGCGCGCCTCGGCGCGCTGACGCTCCATGGCGGTGCGGAAGCCATCGGTGTCGACACCGATGCCGCGGGCACGCAGCGCGTCCTGGGTCAGATCCAGCGGGAAGCCGTAGGTGTCATAGAGCTTGAAGGCGGTCTCGCCGTCGAACTCCGCGCCCTCTCCCAGATCGGCACTCGCCTCGTCGAGCAGCGACAGGCCACGTTCCAGCGTCTTGCGGAAACGGGTTTCCTCGAGCCGCAGCGTTTCGGTGATCAACGCCTCGGCGCGGCCAAGCTCCGGATAGGCCCGGCCCATCTCGCGCACCAGCGTCGGCACCAGCCGCCACATCAGCGGATCGCTCGCGCCCAGCAGGTGCGCGTGGCGCATGGCGCGGCGCATGATGCGGCGAAGCACATAGCCGCGCCCCTCGTTCGAGGGCAGCACGCCGTCGGCAATCAGGAAGCTGGTGGAACGCAGGTGATCGGCGATCACCCGGTGGCTGGCGCGCGCGTCGCCTTCGGCCTCGACGCCGACTGCATTGACGGAAGCCGCGATCAGCGCCCGGAACAGATCGATATCGTAATTGTCATGAACGCCCTGCAGAACGGCGGCGACGCGCTCCAGTCCCATGCCCGTGTCGATCGAGGGACGCGGCAGGTCGACGCGCTCGCCGGGAAGCTGCTCGTACTGCATGAAGACGAGGTTCCAGATCTCGATGAACCGGTCGCCGTCCTCTTCCGGCGAGCCCGGAGGGCCGCCCCAGATGTGCTCGCCATGATCGAAGAAGATCTCGGAGCACGGCCCGCACGGGCCGGTGTCGCCCATCGCCCAGAAATTGTCGGAGGTGGGGATGCGGATGATCCTGTCGTCGGAAAGCCCCGCAATCTTCTTCCACAGGGCATGCGCCTCTTCATCCTCGGAGTAGACGGTGACGAGAAGCTTGTCCTGCGGCAGTGCGAACTCCTTGGTGATCAGGTTCCAGGCAAGCTCGATGGCCCGGTCCTTGAAGTAGTCGCCGAAGGAGAAATTGCCCAGCATCTCGAAGAACGTGTGATGGCGGGCGGTGTAGCCGACATTGTCGAGGTCATTGTGCTTGCCGCCGGCGCGCACGCATTTCTGCGCCGTCGTCGCGCGCTGGTAGTCGCGCTTCTCGAGCCCGGTGAAGACGTTCTTGAACGGAACCATGCCCGCATTGGTGAACATCAGGGTCGGATCGTTGCGCGGCACCAGCGGCCCGGACGCCACGATCTCGTGACCGTTCTTGGCGAAATACTCAAGAAACGCCGACCGGATTTCGTTTACACCGCTCATGAAGCCGCCCATTGCTCGCTGGCGAAACGCGGACCCGCAGCCTCCCTGTCGGCCGCCCCTGACCCGCCTTGCGCCTTGTCTGAAGATCTTCGGCCGCTTTTATCCGCCGGGAACCGACAAGTCCAGCGCGCGCAGGACGTTCAACCCGACGTCGAAAGGCCGTGACCGGCGCGTCCAAAGCCATGGACAGGGCGCGGCTCCGTCAATGAAAACGCCCGCGGTCTCGTCTGCCGCATGTCACGGCGCGAGAACGCGGGCGCTTCGATCACAAGCCTGGACCAACCGCGAGCACGGGGCCCACCGGCCTTACGCGATCCGCCAGACAGGGCAACGCCGGGCGATCACTCGCCGACGACGCCGTCCTCGTCCGCCTCGGTCTCCGAGAAGGGCTCGGTGATCCGCTCGGCGATGAGGCCGGCGTTCTGGCGGATCGCCAGCTCGATCTCATTGGCGATCTCGGGATTGTCGCGCAGGAACTGCTTGGAGTTCTCGCGGCCCTGCCCCAGGCGCTGACTGTTGTAGGAAAACCAGGCGCCGGACTTCTCGACCATGCCGCCCTTGACGCCAAGGTCGAGCAGCTCGCCCATCTTGGAAACGCCCTCGCCGTAGATGATGTCGAACTCGACCTGACGGAACGGCGGAGCAAGCTTGTTCTTCACCACCTTGACGCGTGTCTGGTTGCCGACCACCTCGTCGCGGTCCTTGATCGCGCCGATGCGACGGATGTCGAGACGAACCGAGGCATAGAACTTGAGCGCGTTGCCGCCCGTCGTCGTTTCCGGCGAGCCGAACATCACACCGATCTTCATGCGGATCTGGTTGATGAAGATGACCATGCACTTTGAGCGCGAGATCGAGGCCGTGAGCTTGCGCAGCGCCTGACTCATGAGGCGCGCCTGCATGCCCGGCAGGCTGTCGCCCATCTCGCCGTCAAGCTCGGCCTTTGGCGTCAGCGCGGCGACCGAGTCGACCACAAGCACGTCGATCGCGCCCGAACGGACCAGCGTGTCGGCAATCTCGAGCGCCTGCTCGCCCGCATCCGGCTGCGAGATCAGCAGGTCGTCGATGTTGACCCCGAGCTTGCGCGCATAGATCGGGTCCAGCGCATGCTCGGCGTCGATGAAGGCACAGATGCCGCCCTTCTTCTGGGCCTCGGCGATCGTGTGCAGCGCCATCGTCGTCTTGCCCGAGGATTCCGGGCCGTAGATCTCGACGACGCGCCCGCGCGGCAGGCCGCCGATGCCAAGAGCGATGTCGAGCCCGAGCGAGCCGGTCGAAACAGTCTGCACCTCGACGACCTGGCCCTGGCCCATCCGCATGATGGAGCCCTTGCCGAACGCCCGTTCGATTTGCGAAAGCGCGGCGTCGAGCGCCTTTGTCTTGTCCATCTTAATGCCTTCGACCAAGCGGAGTGAATTTTGCGACACAGGAGCATCCTTATTCCACGCCGGGGACGGCGTTTCAAATCGCGCGTTTGTACCATTTTTGTTCTCACCCCGCAATGCAAGCTGAAGTATTGAAACAGAACGTTGATTTGGCTCGTGTTCGAGCTTCGTTCACGTTCGGTGGACAACTTGCGTCACGCCGGAATTACGGTCCCGCCTGACAGGTGGCGGGCAGCGGGAGAATCACCGCGCCGCCACTTCCCCCCATGCCGGGCGGCGTGCGATGTAGTCGTCAGCTCGAAATCCGCTCAGGTTCCCCAGCCATGTCCGTCTGCTGCTTCGGCGCGATCCATCTCGACACGCTCGCCCACGCCACGCGCGAGGTGCTGCGGGAAACCTCGACGCCGGCGGCCTTTTCCAGCCGCCCCGGCGGTGTCGCGACCAATGTGGCGCGTGCGTTGCTCAGGCTCGGCGTGCCGGTCTCTCTTGTCGGTGCCCTTGGCGACGACGCCGAGGGGCGCACGCTGCTCGAGCGCCTCGCCGACGAGGGGGTCGATGTCCGCCCCGCAATTTGCCCCGGCGTCCCGACCGGCCGCTACATCGCCATCCATGATCCCGACGGCTCGCTGCCCGCCGCCGTCGTGGACGGACGCATCACCGACGGACTGGCCGTCGACGCACTCGACGAAGCCCTGCCGGCCGCCGCTTCGGCCCGCCTGTGGTTTCTTGATGCCAATCTGCCGGCACCACTTCTGGAGCGGCTGGCCTCGGCCGCGGGTGAGCGGCGCCTTGCCGCCGACACCGTGTCCCGGGCCAAGGCAGGCCGGCTTCGCGCGCTGCTGCCTCGTCTTGACCTTCTCTTTTGCAACCGCGCGGAAGCAGCGGCGCTGACCGGCCACGACGAACAGGAGCCGCTTCCCGATCCGGAAGTGCTTGCGCGGACGCTGCGCGCGGCCGGGCTGCGCGCCTGCTGCCTGAGCGACGGCGCCGCGCCGCTGCTGCTGATGGAAGGCGGTGACATCGCCCGGCTCGACGTGGAGGTGGAGCCCGGCGCGGTACGCGACGTGACGGGCGCGGGCGACGCACTCATCTCCGGAACGCTTGCCGGTCTCGATCATGGCCGTGACCTGAGGGGGGCCGTTGCCGCCGGTTTGCGCGCGGCCGCGCTGACCCTGCGCTGCGACGGTGCGGTCGCCGCGACGCTGTCCTGGCCGGCGATCGCCGACGGCTGAGGGATGCGCCCGGATGGCACACCCGCGACCGCGCGCCGGCGCTCGACTCGGCCTGCCCCCACCCCTATAAGCGCGCCAGGGAACACGTCTTGCGAATGTGACTGTGGGGAGACACCGGGGGAGAGGCACCCCGTCCGCGCCAAAGGCCGGGCGGTCCGACGAGAGGATCTGAAGAGCGCATGAGCGAAGCGGCAGAAACAGGCACGAACGCGCCCATCGTTTTCGGCGAGGAAGTGGCAGCGGCCCGCGCCGCCGGCAAGCCCGTCGTCGCACTGGAATCAACCATCGTCACCCATGGCATGCCCTGGCCGCGCAACGTCGAGACGGCCCGCCAGGTCGAAGCCGACATCCGCGCCCATGGCGCGATCCCCGCCACCATTGCAATTCTCGACGGCGCTCTGCACGTCGGCCTTTCCGACGCGACGCTCGAACGCCTCGCCCGTGCCGAGGGCGTGATGAAGTGCTCGCGCGCCGATCTTGCCTTTGCGCTGGCCACCAAGCGCCCCGGCTCGACCACCGTCGCCGCGACGATGATGGCCGCCCACGCCGCCGGCATCGAGGTCTTCGCCACCGGCGGCATCGGCGGCGTCCATCGCGGCGCGGAGACGACATTCGATGTTTCCGCCGATCTGGATGAACTCGGGCGCACGCCGGTCTGCGTCGTCTCCGCCGGAGCCAAGGCGCTGCTCGACCTGCCCAAGACGCTCGAGGTGCTGGAAACCAAGGGCGTGCCCGTCATCGCCTATGGCACCGACGTCTTCCCCGCTTTCTGGTCCCGCGACAGCGGCCTTGCCGCGCCCTACCGGCTCGACACGCCGCAGGAGATAGCGCGGCTGATGGCCATGCGCGACGCCTTCCCGGGCCATGGCGGGCTGCTCGTCGCCAACCCGGTTCCAGCGGAAGCCGAGATCCCCGCTGGCGAGATGGCCGGCGCCATCGAGCGCGCCGTGCACGAGGCAAGCCGGCGCGGTGTCAGCGGAAAGGACGTCACGCCTTTCGTGCTGTCGTTCATCCTGGAGCTGACACAGGGCCGCAGCCTGGAAACCAACATCGCGCTGGTGCGCAACAACGCCGGCCTGGCGGCGCGCATCGCGGTCGCGCGCGCCGGCTAGAGACGGCCAGGCGGCGGCCGCGCATTCGGACCGCTCGTGAATGGTGCCACCGGCGGCGCGAATGTGTTTAACTCGCCCTGGCCGCGGCGCGCCACCTTCGTCACGATGCGGTCGCGTTTGCCGTCGAAAAATCGGGCGTAACACGATTGCCACCGGAACCTGGATGCGCGTTCGCACCGCCGGGGCAGGGAAACAGAGGACGGACTATGGCGGATACGACACCTGCAACCGCGCTTTCCCCCATACAGTATCTGGACCGGGCCATGGGCGCGCTGCGCGACATGGGCCTGATGCCGGGCAGCACCGCCGAGGCGCCGATCAACGCGCTGCTTGAGAAGATCTCCGACCTTTCTCCGGACAAGATCGCCGTCATCACGCGCACGCTCGGCCAGTCGCAGACCTTCAACGAGGTGGTGCGTAACGAGATCCAGGCGATGAGCATCGGCGAGCGCTACGAGGGGATCACCGAGGCGTTCAACTCGATCCGCGACGACGCCAAGGGCATGGTCGACCAGCTCGCCGACGGCAAGATCTCCTTCATGGAGAACATTTCCAACAAGTGGCGCGACATGACGCGCGGCACCATCTCCGACCGCTTCGGCAAGATCCGCGAGACCTATCTGGACGTCGCCCGCGACACCAAGGACCAGATCGAGCGCGAGCAACGCATCCTCGAGGCCTATCGCGACTTCCGCGGCGCACTGAAACAGGCGGAGGTTCTGGCGCTGGAAGTTCTCGGCTCCGCCTCGGACCGTCTCGACGCGGCCAAGGCCGCGCTTGAGAGCGCCAACGGCAAGGTCGAGGCCTATACCGGCGACGACGCGGCCGGCAAGGCCCGCCTGGAGCTTGCCCGCGACGAGACCATGCGCACCATGCAGGACGAGGAAAAGCGCTACCAGATCGCCAAGGACCTCTCCGACAACCTCACCATCGGCTACAACACGTCCGAGGTGATCATGGCGCGTCTGATGCAGACGACAAACGCCAAGGAGCGGGTCTATTCGCAGGCGGTCAGCTTCTTTTCCACCAACGACTCGGTGCTGACGGCGCTCAACGCCTCCTTCACCGGCCTTCAGGGGCTGCACGAATCCACCGAAACGCTCAACGCCATGAAGGAAGGTGTGTCGAAGTCGCTGGAAACGCTTGCGGAGATCGGCGATGCGGTGCAGGAAGCGGCGCTGAAAGCTGGCTATGGACCGACCGTCCAGGCGGCCGCAGTCAAGAAGCTCGTCGATTCCGTGATCAACTTCCAGGTGAACTCTCGCGAGATCATCCAGGAGATGCGGAAGATGTCGACCAAGAACTCCGAAGAGATCCGCGACGCGGTGGAGGACGGCAAGCGCCGGCTCGCCCGCCTCGCCGCCCAGGGCAACGCCCTCGGCGCCTAGGCAATGACGTCACCCGGCGGCTACCGACGGCCGCCGGGCGCTTGCGCCGACCTCCCGGCCGGCCACATATGACAAGCGAGTCCGGCGTCACCGGGTTCGCCCGACCGGCCCCAACGGGAACGAAAGCATGCCCCCCGAAAGCGCCTCCCCGACCAAGGCCCCGCTCGACGACCTGATGATGGCAATGGATGTCGTCGACACGCTGCGTCATGACGAGCGGATTGCGGTCAAGGAACTCGATTCCGACCAGCGCGACGCGCAGATGATCGAGCGGCTGCGTCAGATCTACAAGAGCCAGGGCATCGAGGTTTCCGAGCGTATCCTCGCCGAGGGCGTGGAGAACCTGAAGGCCAACCGCTTCGTCTACACTCCGCCGGCTCTCGGTTTCCAGCGCACGCTGGCGACGCTCTATGTCACCCGGGGCCGTTGGGGCAAATGGCTGGCCATCGCCCTCGCCCTTGCCCTCGCCGCCGGTCTTGCCTGGCATTTCCTCGTGGAAGTGCCCCGCCAGCGCGCGGCGCAGGACCTGCGCATCGAGCTGAGCGAAACGCTGCCGCAGACCTACGACACACTGGTCGAGCGCATCGCCGCCGTCGCCGAGGAGCCGCAGGTCGCCGAGGACGCGCGCGCCATCGCCGCCACCGGCAGGGCAGCCGCATCCACGGGCGATGCGCCCGCGGCTCGTCAGGCCGCAGATCGGCTGCGCGCGCTCGAGGCCAGGCTGCTGCAGACATTCCAGGTCCGCGTGGTCTCGCGACCGGGAACGCCCTCGGGCGTCACCCGCATTCCCCAGGCCAACCGCGCGGCGCGAAACTATTACCTCATCGTCGAGGCCATCGGCCCGGACGGGAAAGTCGTCTCCCAGGACGTCACCTCGGAAGAGGACGGCGAGGTCAAGCACGTCGACATCTGGGCCCAGCGCGTGTCGAAGGGCACCTTCGACGCCGTGCGCCGGGACAAGGAGGACGACGGCATCGTGCAGGATCCGGTGCTCGGCGCCAAGGCGCGCGGACGCCTCGAGCCGGACTGGTCGAAGCCGGTAGAAACGGGGGCGATCACCAAATGGTAGGCCAGCCGAAGACGCATGACAGGTCGAGGTGGACACGGGAATGGTGAGCGGACGGCAGACCCTGGGCTCTATCGAGCGCACGCTCAGCGAGCTTCGCCGCGAGGAAGCCTCGGTCAAACGCACTGTCGAACTGGCGATGAGCGACATCGCCGACCTGCGCCGCGCGGAGCTCGATGCGTTCCGCGAACTGGCGCGCTTCCGCCTGCGCGACGCGGGCGAGCACGCCTTCGGCCAGCGGATCGACAAGGACGAGGCGGAGGCCCGCAAGCGGCTCGAGCAGCGCGACCTCGCGCAGTCGTCGCTGCGCGCCGAGCATGACGCGCTCACCTCCGAGATCACCGAGCTGACCGAGGCGCGGCGCAAGCTCACCCGCGACCGCGACGCGGCCAGCGACCGCCTTGATGCCATTCTGGACGAGGTCGACACACGGCTGGAGGCAAACCCCGAGTATGCCGGCCAGCGCATCCGCGCCGAAGAAGCCCGCAAGACAGCGGACGCGGCCCGCGAGAAAGCGAAGCTCGCGGCAACCGACCGCGCCGAGAAGGGCCGGGCCTACGAGCGCGACCCGCTCTTCCTCTATCTGTGGCAACGCGGCTTCGGCACCCCCGCCTACCGTCACGGCGGGCTGGTGCGCCTGCTCGACCGCTGGGTCGCCGGGCTCATCCGCTATCAGGACGCGCGCCCCAACTACGCCATGCTGGTGGAGATTCCCGAAAGGCTCGACGGCTATGCCAGCGACCGCGAGGCGGAAGCCGCCGCCGAGCAGGCGCGCCTGGGGGAATTCTCCCGCAAGGTCGCCGCCGAAATCGCCGGCACGGATCTGGCCGGCATCATCGAGACGGCGGAGACCGGCATCGAGGAAACAACGGCGCGGCTGGAGAAACTCGAGACCGAACTTGAGGACGTCACCCGCAGGGAACAGCCGTTCCTCGCCGGCGAGGATGCGGACTACCGCAGCGCCGAGGACGCCCTGCTTCGGTCGCTGCGCTCCGAGGAGCTGTCCCAGCTCTGGAAGGAGGCCCTTGCCACGCCATCGCGCGAGGACGAACAGATCGTGCGCCGCCTGCAGGACCTCGAGGCACGGATCGATCAGGCCACGGGCACGCTCGAGAGCGAGCAGCGGAGCCTGCGCGACCTTGAACGCCGGCGCGACGAGCTGGTCAAGGTAACCCGCCAGTTTCGCCGCAAGGGGTATGACACCTGGGATTCGACCTTCAACGATGACAGCCTCACCGGCGTGCTCCTCGGCGAACTGGCCAAGGGCGCATTGTCAGGTGCCGACTACTGGGCCAAGGCGGAGAAATCCCGCCGCAAGCGCAGCCGCCACGGGCGCGACATCGGCTTTCCCGGCGGCATCGGCCTGCCTGGCTCCATGGGCGGTGAACGGGGCGGCGGCTCGTTCGGCGGAGGCGGCTTTTCCGGCGGTGGGTCCTTTGGCGGTGGCGGCTTCGACACAGGTGACAGCTTTTAGGCTCCACTCCCCTCCTGAACGAACTGCCAAGGGTGCCACCTCACGCAGGGTCTGTTAACTTGCGCGGGCGCATCCTGATGGATGCCGGACCGGAAGCAGGGCCGGGCCGAAGGAACCGTTTTCCGTGACATCCGTTGTGATCGTACCGGAAGGCAGAAAATCCGCTTGTCCGATTGCATGCGCAATGCCGCAGAAGGATGGATTTGAAATGTATCTTCGATTGACCGTTCTCTTCGTCGCCGCCCTCGCTCTTGCGGCCTGCGACACAGGACGGAGAACCAGCCGCCCGACAACGCCGGACGCCCCCGTTCTGACCGTGCCCGCGGGCGCTCAGTCCCTTCGCGTGCGCGCCCAGCCGGAGACCGTGCGCCAGACCATCGTCGCCAATGCGGTCGAACGCGGCACGGCCATCGCCCAGAACCAGCCGAACATGGTGGTGCTCGAGCGCACCGTCACCCAGGCCAACCCTGCCCTCGACAGCGAGTTCGGCCCCTCCGACAACGGCCCGCGCAAGTTCCGCATCCGCGTCCGCTTCCAGGGCGCGAACTGCGACACGCTCGTCGTTCAGGACGTCGCCGTGGTCAACAACGCCGGCACCGCGCTGGAGCAGGTCTTCACGCTCACCCAGCCGCAGTACAACAACCGCGAGAGCCTTGTCGGGCTCAAGACCAAGGCCGAGGCGGCATCGACCTGCAACTAGGAAGCCCGGCCCTTATGGGCCGGACACTGTCGTTTCTTCCCCGCAAAACGAGAAAGGCCGCCGGCTGATGCCGGCGGCCTTTTTTGCTTTCTTTCGTTGTCCCGGTTCCAACCGGTTCCCATCCTCGCCCCCTTGCGCGCGGGCCGCAAAGCCCGCCGCGCATCAGCTGGACAGGACGTCCTTCACCACGGTCGCAAGCTGCTTCAGCGTGAAGGGCTTCGGCAGGAAGGAGAACTTCTGGTTCTCCGGCAGGTTCTTCTCGAAGGCATCCTCAGCATAGCCGGAAACGAAGATGATCTTGAGGTCCGGCCGGGTCTTGCGCAGCTCGCGCAGAAGCGAAGGACCATCCATCTCCGGCATGACCACGTCGGAGACGACCAGATCGACGTCGCCTCCCGTCTCTTCCATGATCTCCAGGGCTTCCGCGCCGCTCGAGGCCTCGTGCACGGTGTAGCCGCGCGAGGTCAGCGCACGGGCGGCGAAGGCCCGTACCGCCTCCTCGTCCTCGACGAGCAGGATGGTGGCCGAGCCGGTGAGATCGGTGAGCGGCGTCTGTTCGACCGGCTTCACCTCCACCTGCTCCGCCTCGTTGCGCACATGGCGCGGCAGGAAGATCCGGAAGGCGGTGCCGACATCAATCTCGCTCGAGCAAAAAATGAAGCCGCCCGTCTGCTTGACGATGCCATAGACCGTCGAAAGGCCGAGCCCGGTGCCCTTGCCCACGTCCTTGGTCGAGAAGAACGGCTCGAAGATCTTCTCCATCACCTCCGGCGTCATGCCGGTGCCCGTGTCGACCACCTCGATCAGCACATAGTCCGAGGCCGGCATGCCGCGGGTGTTGTCGTAGGAGCGCGACTGTTCCTCGTCGACGTTGAGCGTGCGGATGGTGAGATGCCCGCCCCTGGGCATGGCGTCACGCGCGTTGACGGACAGGTTGACGATCACCTGCTCGAGCTGATTGAGGTCGGCCATGATCGGCCACAGATCGCGGCCGTGCACGACGCTGAGCTCGACCTTCTCGCCCAGCAACCGGTCGAGCAGGATGGAAAGATCCGCGAGAACGTCGTTCAACGCCAGTTCCTTCGGCCGCAGCGTCTGGCGGCGGGAGAAGGCAAGCAGCTGACGCACCAGGCCTGCGGCCCGGTTGGCGTTCTGCTTGATGTTCATGATGTCCTGGAAGGACGGGTCGCTCGGCCGGTGGCTGGCCAGCAGCAGGTCGGAAAAGCCGATAATCGCTGTCAGGACGTTGTTGAAATCATGCGCGACGCCGCCGGCGAGCTGGCCGATGGCCTGCATCTTCTGCCCCTGCGCGAACTGCACCTCGAGTGCGCGCTGCGCCGTCGTCTCCAGCACGTAGACGATGGCGACGTCGCCATCCTCCTCGCCGTCGCGCACCGCCGAGACATAGACGGTCGCCGAGCGCCCGTCCTCGCGCTCATCGAGCCGAACGTCGAGCGGCAGGATCTCGCTCTGCCCGTCGGCCGCGGCGACGAGAAGCTCGCCAAGGCGCTGGCGGGAAGCCGGCGCAACGAGGTCGACCAGCTTGACGGCCGCCTCCCCGCCATCCGAGGTGCCGAACAGCCGAACGAAGGGGGCGTTCGTCTTGCGAATGTCGCCGCTGCGCGAGATCGAGGCGATGGCAATCGGCGTATTGTTGAAGAAACGCGCGAAACGAACCTCGGAGGAGCGCAGCGCCTCGGCCGAATCTTCTCCCTTGGAGCGATTCAGCACAAGTGTCCGGCTCTCGCCCGCCCGGCCTTCGGCGTCGAAGGGCACCCGGTGCAGGATACGCACCGGAACGCCGCGCCCGTTGCGCGCGACAAGGTCCAGGTCGAAGGTCTCACTCTTGACCTCCCCGGCACGTCCCTGAAGCGACAACAGCAGCCCCGCCCCGTCGCCCCTGATGAAGTCGGAAAGGCGCAGCGTTCCGGCCTCGAACTGGACCAGATCGTAGCCAAGCCAGTCGGCAAGCGTGGCGTTGAGATAGACCACCCGACCGCCGCCGTCGCAGGAGAAGAAGCCCGCCGGTGCATGGTCGAGGAAGTTGATGACCCGCTGCAATTCCTGGAACGAGGTTTCCTGCTCGGTGCGGTCGCCGCTGATGTCGGCAAGCTGCCAGACGGTGGCGGCCGGGCCGCGTCGTGTTCCGCCCGGCAGGTCGATCGGGCGCACCTTGACCCGGTACCAGCGCGGGTCGCCGTCGCTGTGCCCGAGCGGATGCGGCAGACGGACCTCCTCCTCGCCGCTGCCTTCCTCGGCAACTGCGCGCGACAGGCGGAAGATCGCGTCGGTCGCGGACGGATCGGAGGAGAAGACCCGCTCGACGCCGCGCACCTCGGCCGGGGTCTCCGCGCCGATCAGTTCCGCATAGGCACTGTTGGAATAGACGATGCGCCCGTCGCGCTCGCAGATGAGGACGCCATCGTCGAAGGAATCGAGAAAGGCGGCCGGCAGCGGACTGGCCGACTGGCGGGCGCTGAAGCGCACAAGCCCGATGGCGCCCGCGAACAGCGAGAACACGCCGACCACGGCCAGCACCCCGAGCAGGGCAAGCACAAAGGGTTCCGCCGCATCATGCGGCAGAAACGCCAGACCCGCCGCAGCCGCCACGAGCCCGAGCGCCAGGACGATCAGAAGGCCGATGCTTCCCGAGCGCTCGGGCCGTTCCACGACCGCGCCACGGGACATCGGTTCGATCTCACTCATTCCAACCCCCGAAGGACGCCCGGTCAGGCTCCGCGCTCCCGACACTGGACGATGGACAACCGGTCACTGGCAATCAACTGCGCCAGGATCTGCGTTCCCGCATTCGATAAACGAATCCGATGACTTCCGCCACAGCGCGATACTGATCTTCCGGCACTTCCTGATCGATGTCGATGGCCGCGAACAGCGCCCGGGCGAGTGGCGGGTTCTCGACCACCGGCACCTCGTTCTCCCGCGCGAGCTCGCGGATGCGCAGTGCAATCCGGTCCGAGCCCTTGGCAACGCAGATGGGCGCCTGCATTCCCTGCTCGTATTTCAGCGCAACGGCGAAGTGCGTCGGGTTGGTGACGACCACCGTCGCCTCCGGCACCGCGGCCATCATGCGCTTGCGCGACCGCTCCATGCGCAACTGCCGGATCTTGCCCTTGACCAGCGGATCGCCTTCCGTCTGCTTGTATTCGTCCTTGATGTCGCGAATGCTCATCTTCTGCTTCTCGAACCACTTCTGGCGCTGCCAGAGGAAATCGAGCGCGGCCACAACCGTCATGACCGACAGCAGGGCGATGATGAGCTGCAGCACCAGCCCGCGCACTTCCTCCAGAAGAACGCCGGTATCGCGCATGATCATCGTGTCGATCTCGTCACGCCGGGGCCACAGAACCGCGGCCATCAGCCCGCCGACGACAAAGATCTTGACCAGCCCCTTCGCGAAATTGACCAGGCTTTCGGACGAGAACAGCCGCTTGAAGCCGGCGGCGGGAGAAATCTTCTCCATCTTCGGCTTCATCCGCTCCGTGGTCCAGATGAGGTTGTGCTGAACCATGTTGCCGGCCACCGCGAGCACCAGCAGCATCAGCAGCGGCAATGCGAGAATACCGGCGATCTTCAGTCCCGTGTCGCGCCACAGCAGTGTCAGTCCGGCGCCGTCGACCGGGATTTCATGCGCATGGACCAGATACCCGCGCAACGCCGTGTAGACCCCCTCGGCCGCTCCCGGCGCCATGATCGCGATGACCAGGCCGGTGCCGAGCATGGCGAACCAGGTGGAGACCTCCTGGCTCTTGGCCACGTCGCCGCGTTCGAGCGCGTCGTCGAGCTTTTTTTGCGTGGGGTCTTCTGTTTTTTCGGAAGCGTCTTGCTCGGACATCGCCCTATCCCGCGATGAACCGGCCCAGGGCCGTTTCGAAGTGCGACAGGTACCACATCATCATCGTCACCAGCAGGGCGAAGAGCATGAGCCCGCCAATGGCGATGTTGAGCGGCATGGCGATGAAGAAGATCTGCATCTGCGGCATCAGCTTGTTGAGCAGGCCGAGACCGAAATAGAAGACGAGACCGACGACAAGGAACGGAGCCGAGATGCGCATGGCGATGCCGAAGATCTCGCCCACCATATCGGTCGCCATCTGGGCGAAATCGCCCACCGGCATCATGCCACCTGGCGGAAACAGGCGAAAGCTGTCGTTCATCGCCGCAATCGTCAGATAATGCAGGTTCGTCGCGAAGATCAACGTCACCGCGAGCAGGCTGAGGAAAGCACCGATCACCGCACCCTGCTGTCCGTCCATGGTCGGGTCCGTGGCCATGGCGAAGGCAAGGCCCGACTGGTTGGCGATGATCAGGCCGGCGATGGAAAGCGCATAGGTGATCATCCGCGCGCCCAGCCCGATGAAGAAGCCGATACCGAATTCCATGGCGAAAAGCTGAAGGATGCGCGGCATGCTCGAGGCCGCGTCGACCTGATACAGCGGCTGCGCCATGGGGAAGAAAACCATCGTCAGGATCAAGGCCAGCGACAGGCGGACCCGTGAAGGGATCGAGCCTTCGCCGAGCGCCGGCATCAGCATCAGCATCGTGCCGATACGTGCGAAGATCAGCATGAAGACCAGGGCGACGCCGGGAAGCATCTGGACGGAGAACTGCATGATGCTAGCCGCCCGCGATGATCAGATTGGCGACCCGTGCCGTGAAGGCAGACAGCACCTGGCCCATGAAGGGCAGCGTGATCAGCAAGGTGAGGAAGATAGCCAGGATCTTGGGAACGAAGACGAGCGTCATTTCCTGGATCTGGGTCAACGCCTGGAAGAGCGCGATGACCACGCCAACCAGCAGTCCGACGACCATCGGCGGGGCCGATATGATGATCAGGGTCCAGACCCCTTCCCGCGCGATATCCAGAACTTCAGGTCCGGTCATGCTCGCATCCGTCTTGTCCGGCTCGGCCCGCAGCGTGGTCCGTCGGCATTTCGCCGTGAGCCCCGCGCGCCCGCGCTTCCGTCGCCGCGCCGGCCAGCCGATCCGCGCGGTGCGTCAGATCGGCATGCGCATGATCTCCTGGTAGGCGGAGATCACCCGGTCACGCACGGAGACCAGCGTCTCCATCGCGACCTCGGTCTCGGCGACCGCCGTCACCACATCGACCACGTTGGCCTTGCCCTCGGCAAGCGCCATGGCCTGCTGGTCGGACTTCTTGCCCTGGTCGACGACGTTTTCCACCGCCGACTTTACCATGCCGGCAAAGTCGGGGGCACCCATGGAGGTGGCCTTTGCCTGCGTATCCTGATTCGCGCCGGAAAGGGCCGACGTGATGCGATAGGCATTCGCGGCGATCGACGGGATGGACATGGCTGCGGCTCCGTTGGCTCAGAATTCTTGTGACGTGGACAGCGCCGATCAGGCGCGCAGGATCTCGAGGGTCTTCTGGACCATGCGCCTTGTGGCGCTGATGAGATTGAGGTTCGCCTCGTAGGAGCGCTGCGCCTCGCGCATGTCGACCATCTCAACCAGCGTGTCGACATTCGGCGTCCGCACGGTACCGCTCGCATCGGCGGCCGGATGACCGGGCTCATAGCGCGTCTTGAAGTCGCTCTTGTCGACCTCGACGGGCCCAAGCTCCACGACTTCCGCCTTCAGCTCGCGATCGAGCGTGGCGTGGAACGTCGGGATCTTGCGCCGATAGGGATCCTCGGTCGGCGAGCGGCCGGTCGAATCGGCGTTGGCGATATTCTCCGCGATGATGCGCATCCGCCCGCTCTGGGCCTTCAGGCCGCTCGCAGCGACGAAGATCGACTTGACGAAATCCATGTCTCACTCCTTCGGACCCGGCGGGCGCAGAGACCCGCGCCCGCCCGACTCGCGGGGATTAACCGTTGCGCGACAGCGCGGTTCGGATGAGGCCGAGGCTCTTGGAATAGAGCGAAGCGACAGCCTGATAGTCGAGCTGGTTCTCGGTCACCTTCATCATCTGCTCCTCGAGGGTCACCGAGTTGCCATCCGGCGTGACCTCGAAACCGCCGACGGGCTTGACCTTCGACCCGCCTGTCTCATGCACCATCGAACCGGCCAGATGACCGGAAGAGGTCCGCGCCGTTTCAAGGCCGATGCTTCCGTGCTGCATCGCGTCATCGAAACTGAAGCTCTTGAGATCGCGCCCCTCGTAGCCGGGTGTATCGGAATTGGCGATGTTCTCGGCGAGCACGCCCTGCCGCGTCTGATGCCATTGCATCTTCGACTTCAGCATCTGGAAGAGAGGCAGGTTCGTGACCGACATGGCCGGGCTCCGTGGGCGATTTTTCGAACTAGGCAGATCCTGCCGCCCATATGGTTAACACCGGGTTAACGATTAACCGACTGGTAAGAATTGAATGGCGGTTCTCCTGCGCCAGCCAGGACACCTCGGCCGCAAGATGGCAGAATGCGAAGCGATATCGGCACTTTTTGCCCGGATTCGATCCTGCTTGCAGCTTCCCTCTTTGAGGGAATCGCGCAAAACGGATAAAGAAGAGCGTTAATTGAAGGATTCGCACCGCTTGCGAAGAACCGTCACGGGCATCTTGCTCGGGCGCCTCGCAAGCGGCATGCACAAGAAGGAAGGAGGCGCCGCCCGCCGGCGCTTTCACAAACCAGGGTACGGACGCGCGCACCGGCGCCGATCCGCCGCCGAGAAGAAAAGGCCGTTGGGCATGACAAGTTGGCTGGTCGATACCTTCCAGATGGAGCCGGGCTGGGCGCGCGGCATCGGCTTCTTCATCGCCGTGATTATCGTCCTCGCGCTCATCTCCATCTTTGTCTGGGTGCTGAGACGCATCGCAAGCACGCGCGCGCTCGGCGGACGCTCTCGGCAGCCGCGTATTGCCGTGATGGATGCGGCCGCTCTCGACGCCCGGCGCCGTCTGGTGCTGATCCGGCGCGACAATGTCGAACACCTGATTCTCGTCGGTGGGCCGAGCGACGTGGTCGTCGAGCAGAACATCGTGCGCGGCGTTCCCGTTGCGCAGGCCTATCCGCGCCAGCAGAACGCGGCCTTCGTTCCGCCCCCGATGGAAACCCCGGCGGTTCCCGTCGAGCCGGCGACCGCCCCGCAGGCCGCGACGCCCGCGCCCGTCCAGATGGCACCTCAACAGCCCGCGATGCAGCCGGAAGCGCCGTCGGCACGGATTGCCACGCCGCAGAGCGCGCCCGTCCGGCCCGCCGCCGCGCCGCAGGCTCCCGCCCAGCCGCGCGCGCCCGTTGCCGCGCCGACCCTGCGCCCGGTGACGCCAACACAGCAGCCGCAGCCGCAGCCGCGCGCACCGCAGCCGGCTGCGGGCGAAGCAGCCTCCGCCGCACTGCGCCGCACCGGCGCCTCGGCCGCCGCCGCGGGATCTGCGGTTGCCGCCGCCGGCGCCGCCGTTGCCGGCCTGGCCCGGCGTGCGACAACCCGCGCCGACACCCCCGCGACGGGCGAGGCCAAGGCGCCCGAGCCGGCGCGCCCGGCACCGGCCGCCGAGCCGTCCTGGCGTCGCGACCCCGCTCCCATGCGCCGCACGATCACCCCGCCGTCCTCGGGACCGGCGGCCAATGCCCGCACCGCCTATCCGCACGCAAGCAATCCGGCGCGCGACGCCGACGGTGCGGAGACTGGCGCCGAAAAGCCGGTGGAGCCGTCCACTGAAAAGCAGGACGACACCACCTCTGCGCGCGGCAGTCTCGCCGGCGTGAGCCCGACCTCCGCACGCCCCTCCGCACCTGCCGCCAGCAGCTTCTCCAGCCTCGGTGGTGCATCGCGCCCCGCCCCGAAGCCGGCTGATAGCGCCCCTGCCCGCCCCGAACAGGCCACCACGCAAGCAGCCGCCGAGGTGAAGCCCCCGGTCGCTTCCGACCACGCCCTGGACAGTTCGCTCGAAGATGCGCTTCTCGCCGAGCTCGGCAGCTCCGTCGAAAAGACAGAGCCGGCCCCCAGGCAGCCGGTGGAAGAGGAGCGGAAAGCTCCCTCCGTCACCGAGCCCGCCGCAAGCCAGGACAAGCCGGATACACCGGCCGCCGCCGCGACCGAGGCCAGCTCGGAAAAGGGCGACGACGCAACGCCGGACGCGGCAAAGGACGAAGCGGCACCCGCCCGTACCGGTCAGGCCACTTCGATGGATGCGATCGAGGAAGAGATGGCGCGCCTTCTGAGTGAAATCAGCGGACCGCGCAAATCATGAGCGAAAGCCGCGGAGCCCCGGCAGAGGGATCCGGTCCCCGGACCGGGCTCCGCGCACGCCGTGTGAAGGTCGCCGCGCTTGCAATCGGTCTGGCGACCGTTGGCCTGGCCGCGCCGGCCTTCGCCCAGGACATTTCCATCGGCTTCGGCGAAGGAACCACGCTGACCGAGCGCGCGGTGCAGCTCGTCGCGCTGCTGACGATCCTCAGCCTCGCTCCGTCCGTGCTCGTCATGGTGACGAGCTTCACCCGGATCGTCGTGGTGCTGTCGCTGCTGCGCTCGGCCATCGGCCTGCAGACCGCACCGCCCAACGCCGTCATGACGTCTCTGGCGCTGTTCCTCACCGCCTTCATCATGATGCCGGTCTTCGAGACGGCCTATAACGAGGGCGTCCAACCGCTGGTCGACGGAAACATCGAGCTTAGTGAAGCGTTCGAGCGCGCCTCGGTTCCGTTCCACGCCTTCATGCGCGCCAATGTGCGCGAAACGGACGTGCGGCTGTTCGTCGAGATGTCCGGCCAGCCAGCCCCCGCCACGCCGGAGGAGCTGAGCCTGCGCATTCTCGTGCCCGCCTTCATGATCAGCGAGTTGCGCCGCGCCTTCGAGATCGGCTTCCTGCTCTACCTGCCGTTCCTGATCATCGACCTTGTGATCGCCTCGGTGCTTATGTCGATGGGCATGATGATGCTGCCGCCGGTGGTGATCTCCTTGCCGTTCAAGCTCATCTTCTTCGTGCTGGTGGACGGCTGGAACCTGATCGCGGGAAGCCTCATCCAGAGCTTCGCCACCGGATAGACGCGACACGCGCGGGCGGCCTCGTGCCGGGGCAGGCTCAGACCTCGGGCGGACTTCAGGTCTTGCCGGCTGCCGCGGCGACCATGCCGCCGTCCGCGCCATTGTCGACCGTCTTGTCCTGCGGGCTCTCGAGCGGCGTACCATCATCGACGCCCGGCACGCTCGGATGCAGGTACTTGCGCTGGTATTCGGCCAGGAACACGTCGAGCGAGTCGATCCCGTTGAGGTTGTCGAGAACCGACAGAAATTCGGTGCCGCGCTCGTCAGCCGGACGCGTCACGACGCTGAAGGCCTTCGCGTCCGGGCTGTTGCTCATCTTCTCCCCGAACTTCGACTGCAGCCTGCTCAGGCTGAAGGCATCGTCGGCGAGCGAATAGGCGATTGCCGCGCGCAGGATGTCCGTGCGCTCCTGGTCGGCCAGCGGCACGTCGTCGGACCAACGCCCACCGAGAAGACCTTCCAGCTGCTCGCCCGCCTCGCGCCAGCTTTGCGCCGCCCAAAGCGTGTCGGCCCGCAGCCGCTCGACATCCTCGCCGCGCATGTTGCGCACGATCTCGAGCGCAAGGTCGGGGCGGCCATTCTCCGTCAGGGCTCGCGCCTCGACGATGTTGCGCTGGCGCTCCAGCTCGCGGGGAAGCTTGGCCTGGCGGGTCTGGTTGAGAATGCGCAACGCCTTCTCCGGCTTGCGGTCCATCAGGTAGACCACCCCAAGGTCGGCAGCGACCTGGGCGCGCGCCGCGCCCTTGAGCCGGTGATCGATCTGGTGGCGCAGCAACTCGCCCGCCTGGTCGAGCAGATCCATCGCAACCAATCGGTTCGCAAGGCGACGCACCATTTCATCGCCGCGTCGTCCAACTGGCGTCATCTCGCGGAAATCGTAGAACAGCGCCAGCGCCTTGATCGGCTCCATCTTGTCGGCCCCGCCCCGCAGGAACAGGTTGCTGAAGACAGCCCCCATCTCATCCTGCAGCAGCCGTGTCGTTTCTGCTCCCGCGTTCGCCTGCAGGGCGGACTGCATCGCCTCGAAGGCCTCGCGATAGTTGCCCGCCTGCGCCTCAAGCTGAGCGAGGAACCGCAGTGTCTTCAGCTCGGTCTCGTCGCCGCGCCAGGACGTGGCGAGACCGCCGAGCTGATCGATGGCATCGGCGGTGTCGACCTCTCCGTCGCGATGACGGATGCGCAGCGCCCGATAGGTCGCCTCGGCGGCGAGCGGGCGCACGTCCGAGCGCTTGACCAGATCGAACGCGGTCAGCGCCTCGCGCGAGCGGCCGGAGGCATCGGCGATCTGGCCGCGAATGATGTCGTAGCGCGCCGCCTGCGCGTGGGTGGCAAGGCTCGGGTCGATCTCCGCGAGCACCGCCGCCGCCTGGCCATAGTCGTTGATCTCGACCATCGTCTGCGCTGCGGCGAGATTGAACTCGGTCTGGATGAAGACGGGATAGTTGCCAACGACGGCGCGCCCGCGCGGCAGGGACAGGCGGGCCTCGTTCCAGTCGCGCTGCCCCGCGCTGGCGATCGTCCGCCAGATCGCGGCATCGGGGCTGTTGAGAAGCGCCGGCTTGTTCAAAAAGGCAAGCGCCTCCTTCGGACGGGCGGCAAGCACCTGCGCCGCGCCCATCAGCAGGTTGAAGGTCGCATCGCGTTCGAGCAGCGGATCCTCCTCGGAGGCAAGCCGCATCAGTCCCAGCGCCTCATGCGCGAACCCGTGGGCCAGGTAGAACCGAGCCATGTTCATGCGCGGCACGCGTCGGGCGCTCTCCGGCGTGTTGGCGATGTTGAACTCCATCGCCTTGATCTTCAGCAGAAAGTCCTTGGTGTCGCTCGACATGATCTTGCCGAGGTCGATGTGGCTCGCCGCATTCGGATCAGCCGTCGGCTTGAGGACCCGCGTTCCTTCATCGAGGCTGCCATGCGACACATACAGTCCGCGCGGCCTCTCGAGCACGATCGTGTCGCCCTCCGTGGCGACCGAAAGATCGTCGGTCTTGCGCACCACGGCGACACCATGCGCCGACATCAGAGCGTCGAATTCGACAAACCGCTGCGGCTTCAGAACACCGCGCGCCGGCCCGAAGCCGGTGACGACCGTGACCATGTCGCCAACAAAGGGATCGTGAACCTCACGAACCTTGCCGGGCTCGCGGAAAGGAATGGTAATCACGGTGCCGCCGTCGCCGCGCACCGTACGGTCAAGCGTCAGCGGGCGCGACGGCTCCAGAATCGTGTCGCCGATGGTCATGATCCAGGAACTGCCGTCGACGCCGACCGTCGCCAGCGCATCCTTGCCGAGATCGATGCGGATCGTCTGCCAGCCGTTGCCGCCGTCGCCATCGACCTCCACCGCATCGACCATGTCCGACAGAACGGAGCGCATGCCGCGTACGTCGATGGGATCGCTTGTGTCGAAAACCAGGAAGAAGCTCTGGTGACGACGGAACACAGCGGAGGAAATGCGCTCCGAGAACGGGAAGACCACACGAACCATGTCGCCGATGCGACGGGCCTCGACCGCAACGAAGCGACGGCTCTCGTCGTCATATCCCACCGGCGGACGCTCGGGCGAGGCAGCGGGCGGCGTTGACGAGGCATTGGCATCCGCCGGCGAGGCGCCACCGATCTTCGTCAGGTCGATTGCCGGAGGCAACGCGCCGCCACCACGCGCCACGCTCTCTCCCGCAGCCGGGGCAGCAGGCGGCGCCACCATGACATCGGCGGTCGAAATCGGTGTAGCCGGAGGGGCTGCCTCGGCGACGGTCTCCGGCGCGGGGTCGGGAGCAGGCGTAGGAGGAACCGGCAGAGCCGCGGCTTCGGCGGATGCCGGCTGCGGGGCGCGCCTGGCTGCGGCATCGCCGGCCGCCGGCGGCGCGGTCTCGATATCAGGACCGGCAACCTGGCCCGCCGGGGCCGTCACCGCCGGCGCCCTGCCCGGCGCCTCGATGACACCGGTCGGAGCGCTTGCAACACCGGCGTCGGCGTTCAGCGCCTCGTCGATTGCCGCATTCACCGGATCCTTGGGCATCTGCGGAGGCGTCACGTCGACGACATAGCTGTCGCCCTCGCGAAACGCGCGGATGTCGACCGCGGGCGCAACCCTCAGAAGAAACTTGAGCTTGCCCTGATCACTGAAGGACGTTGCATCGATCACCCCGGGGGGGAGATGCGCCTTGAGATCGGACAGATCGAGCGGGGCATCCTGATTGAAGGTGAGCTTGACCATGTCGCCCTCGCGCACGAAGGCGGAATCGAAGTTCACGTTCCAGTCGAAGGACAGCCTGGTGAACGTCGGATTCGTGCCGACGGACAGCTCGACGGTCGGCTCCTCCTGCCCCTTCAGGCGCGCCTGCTCGAGCGCGCGGGCGCGGCGGATGGCTTCCTCCGCCCGTCGGGCGAGCTCGCGCACCACGTCGTCCGGAAGCCCGGGAGGCAGGCCCTGCCAGCTTGCGGGCAGAAGATCGATAAAGAGCTTTTCGCCCGCCTCCATGGTGTTCACGCGGAAGTCGCGCATCAGCGCGAAGCGGATCGCAGATCCGTCCGGGTCGCGCCGGGCAATGGAGACATACTGCGGCATGTTGACAGGCACGCTTTCGACCTGGGCCATGACCACGTCGCGAAAACGGATGCGCAGCACGCCATTGGCCGAAAGAGCGTCATATTCGGGAAGCAGCGCCCGGTCCCGGAAGGTGATGACGATCCGACCGTAGCCCTTCTCCTCGCTCGCCACGATATCGGCGTTGAGTGTCTCGGCGGAGGCTATGGCCGGAACCAGCACGAGCACGACCGCAAGGATCGAAAGAGCCGCCCGGACCGGCGACAGGCAGGCACGCCAAAGCCCCGCGGCGGCGATGCCGCCGGCGGAACGAAGTGTCTGCGTTCTCCGGCCGACTGTACTCACCGGGCTCCTCATCGCGCATGAAATGAAGCCGCATCCTACCGGCTTCGGCTTAACGCCCTCTTTAACCGATGGCAGGAAACAAGGCTCAACGCCCGACGCGGCACGGCGGCGAGCGGAGCGGACGGGACGCGCTGCGGCGCCCTCAGTTGCCCATGATCTTGGGCAGCGCCTGGGTCATAGGCGCCTCGGTCTTTTCCTCGGGTAGATGCCCGGTGACAAGCGCGACGGTGAGCCGTTCGCTGGCATCGGGTGACATCTTCGCCATGACGTCGGCAAGCTTGCGCGGCTTCATCTGACGGGTCACCTTGAGCAGGATCTCGAGATCGAGGCGGTCGAAGATGCGCGCGGCGTCCTTCGGCTTCATCGCCTCATACATGACGATGAGCCCCTTGAGTTCCTCGTTCTTCTTCTTTTCCTGCTCGTCGCGCATCGACTTGATGCTCTGCTCGAGCGCGGTCATCTCGTCGACCTTCTTCTGCAGCCGGTCCTCGGTCGCCTTGAGAAGCTGCTGGCGCAGATCCGCCTGCTTCTCGCGCTGGTCGAGTTCGCGGCGCCGGCCGGAGAGGGATTCCAGAACCTTGCGCTCGGCGATCGAGCTGCCGACCTCGAGCCCCTGTGGCAAAACCTCGCCATCGGCGCCGACCTGGCCCGCGTCGCCCTGCATCATGTCACCGGCCGCGGAGTCGAGCGGCGTCGGCGTTCCTGCGGTTGCCGCCGGCGCGCCGGCATCAGCCGAGGCAGCGCCCGCGGCGCCTGTTTCCTGCGCCATCGCCATGCCGATGGAAGTCGGATGCTCTCCGTCCAGCACGAAGGCAAGCAGCTTCACGCCCAGAAGAGCACTCGCCGCAAGCAGAAGTGTGGGAAAGAGACGCAGGCTTGTCATGCAGCCTGCTCCGCTGTGCGCTTGCGGAAGTGCTCGAGACGCGCCGTCGCCTCGATTGCGGCGGAGCGGATGTCGCTGGCCCGCATCGCAGGGGCCGGGCGCGCCGGCTCCGCCGGAGCCTGCACGGACGCGGCGGCGGCAGCGGCACTCTGGACGGGCTTCGCCGCCTCGGTGATCTGGGTGATGCGGTCAAGCACAACATTGCCCTTCGCGACCTGCTCGGCGAGATCGTGCGACATGCGCTCGGCGTCGACCAGCCGCTGTCCGAGGGTCCGGTCGGCCTCGCCAGCCGTCGCCTTGAGCCCGAGAATGGCGCGTTCGGCGATTTCCGACGCCGTGATCAGCTCGGAAATGGTGGCCCGCAGCGCTTCCTCGTCGGCACGCAGCCGCTTCAGGCGCTTGTTGAGCACGACGCAATACCCGATCGTGACCATCAGCAGCACGGCAACGAGGGTTTCGATGATCAGTCCGAGGGGCAGCGTGCTCATGTCGGATCCATTTCCTTTTGCATCGCGCGCTCGAAAGCGGCCAACGTCATTTTCGGTTTTTGCAGGCCGCGGTCGACGCGAATGGCAATCGAATCCTCGTCCTTGCCCATCGTACCCTGAGTGAGCGGGATGCCGCCGCACTTGATCGACACGGGATCGTTCGGCGACACGTCGAAAAGCAGGGTTTCCCCAACCTTCAGGTCGAGAACCCGGCCGAGCGGCACATGCGTCTCGTGCAGCACCGCATCGACATTCACCTCGGCCGAGAAGATCTCGGTCGCCAGATGGCCTTCCCAGATCGGATCGCGGCCGAACTTCTCGCCCATGAACATCTGCAGGAGCAGATCGCGGATCGGCTCGAGCGTCGCGTAGGGCATCATGATCTCGATCTTGCCGCCCCGGTCCTCCATGTCGATGCGAAGCTCGACAAGGATGGCCGCGTTGGCAGGACGGGAGATCGCCGCGAAACGCGGATTGGTCTCCAGCCGTTCGAGATTGAAGTGGACCGGAGACAGTGGCGAGAACGCCTGCTCCATGTCGTGCATGATGATTTCGATCATCCGGCGCACGAGATTGCTCTCGATCGTCGTGTAGGGACGCCCCTCGACGCGCACCGCCGACATGCCCCGGCCACCGCCGAGCAGGACGTCGATGATCGAATAGATCAGGCTCGATTCCACCGTGCAGAGACCGAAGCCGTCCCATTCCTCGGCCTTGAACACGCCGAGGATCGCCGGCAGCGGGATCGAGTTCAGGTAGTCGCCAAAACGCACCGACGAAATCGTGTCGAGCGACACCTCGACGTTGTCCGAGGTGAAATTACGCAGGCTCGTCGTCGTCAGGCGAACCAGACGGTCGAAGACGATCTCGAGCATCGGCAGACGCTCGTAGGAGACCATCGCCGAGTTGATCAGCGCGCGGATGCCGCTCTGGTCGGCGGCAATCGTGTCCTCGATGTTGAAGCCGAGGAGGTTGTCGATCTCTTCCTGGTTGAGGATACGGTCGGCGCCGCGCGTGGCGTTCTCGAGCTCGGGCTCGTTGTCGTCGATCATCGCCGCCCATTGGGAGGCCATGTCGTCGCCGGCGGCGACACCCTGCTCCTCCAGCGCGGCACCCCACGCGGCGGCAAGATCGTCGTCTTCCTCGCCTTCGTCGCCCATCTGCTCGGCAAGCGCCTCGCCCCAGGCTTCGTCGATGTTGTCGAGATCGTCGTCTTCGGCCATTGACCCAAAGTCCTACTGAACGAGGATTTCCTTGAACAGGACGCCTTCGACCCGCGCCGGATAGACAGCGGTGTTGATGCGTCGCAGCAGCTCCTCCTTCAACCGGAAGAGCCCAGACGAGCCCTCCAGGTCCGCCGGACGAAGCTCGCGCAGATAGACCTGGAACGCATCGAGGATGCGCGGCAGATACGGCTCGATCTTGGACAATACATCCGAGTCTACAACCTCAAGAGCGATACGTACCTTCAGGTATGTCGCGCGACCGCCGGTCGAGAGGTTCACGGTCATCTCGGGAAGGTCGTAGAACACCGCCGGCTTCTGCGCCGGGGGAGCCTCCGCTCCGCCTTCCGCCGGCACCGCAGCCGGCGTGCCGCCGCCCAGGAAGCCGAGGAAGTAGGCCGCTCCGCCACCCCCGCCCAGGAGCAGGACCAGACCGGCCGCGGCAATGATGATCAGCTTCTTCTTGGACTTGCCACCGCCTTCGGTGGCCTCGGCCTCGGCCGCATCAGCATCAGCTGTCATCTTGCTATCTCTTCCGCTGCGCATCCCTCCCGCGCGTATGCTTAATTTCTAAAGCGGAAATGGTTAACGAGAAGTTACCAAGCCCCTGGCGTTTTGCACGACAAGGCAAATTTTGCCGCCCGGCAAGCCTACCGGCTCGAAACTGCCGTGCAGGGCCAGCCCCACCGAGGCGAAATCGGCTGAATTCCGCGAATCCTCAAACTGGCACGATGTCTGCTTGATGGTTAACGGCATCTGATCTGGGGAGACCAGATGCTCGCTGGGGAGCATAGGAACAAACGTCATGGAGAATTCACTCCTGATCGGACTGTCGCGTCAGGCGGCACTTCGAAACCAGTTGAATGTGGTGGCCAACAACCTGGCCAACTTGAACACCAACGGCTTCAAGGCCCAGCGGCTCCTGTTCGAGGAGTACCTGATGCCTGTGGCCGAGGCCTCGAACTTCGAGCAGCCGGACCGGGAGCTGTCCTACGTTCTCGACTATGGCGCAGCGTCGAACTTCGAGCCCGGCGACATCTCGTTGACCGGCGGCACGCTCGATCTGGCGCTTGAGGGTGACGGCTTTCTCGCCGTGCAGACGCCCGACGGTGAGCGCTACACCCGTGCCGGCTCGCTTCACCTCGACAACACCGGCCAGTTGGTGACCGCCGACGGCCTGCCGGTTCTCGGCGAGGGCGGCCCGATCGTTTTCGATGCCAACGAGACCAACCTCACCTTCGCCAAGGACGGCACCATCAGCACCTCGGCTGGCGTGAAGGACACTCTGCGCGTCGTCGCCTTCGAAAATTACCAGTATCTGAAGCGGATCGGCGACAATCTCTATTCCGGTGAAAACCCGCAGCCTGCCCAGCAGGTCCGCGTTCTCCAGGGCGCCATCGAGAAGTCGAACGTCTCCGGCGTCGTCGAGGTTTCCCGGATGATCGAGATCACCCGCAGCTACACATCGATCTCCAAGATGATGCAGGACGGCGACGACCTGCTTCGCAAGGCGATTGAACGCCTCGGCTCCCTACAGGCCTGACGGCAGCGAGAAGGAAGGATCCCACCATGAAGGCACTTCACATCGCGGCGACCGGCATGCGAGCCCAGGAGCTCAATGTCGAGGTCATCTCGAACAACATCGCCAACATGCGCACCACTGGCTACAAGCGCCAGCGGGCCGACTTCCAGGATCTGCTCTACCAGAACCTGCGCCGCATGGGCACCAACACCTCGTCCACCGGCACCATCGTGCCGACCGGCGTGCAGATCGGCTCGGGCGTCAAGACGGCCTCCACCGCCCGTATCATGACCCAGGGCAATCTCAGCGAGACCGGCAAGGACCTCGACATCGCCATTCGCGGCGAAGGCTTCTTCCAGATCCAGATGCCGGACGGCACCACCGCATACACTCGCGACGGCTCGTTCGAGCGTGATGCCAACGGCCAGCTCGTCACCGTCGACGGTTACGCCGTCGCCCCGGGCATCGTCATCCCCCAGGAAGCGCGCGACACGACGATCTCCGCCGACGGACAGGTGCAGATCATCGACGCCGCCGGCGCCGTGCAGCAGCTGGGCCAGCTCCAGACCGCCCGCTTCATCAACAAGTCGGGCCTCGAAGCCATCGGCGACAACTTGTTCCTCGAGACGGAATCGAGCGGCGCGGCCGTTGTCGGCGTTCCCGGTGAGGACGGGTTCGGCGATCTGATGCAGAAGCACCTGGAAATGGCCAATGTCGAGGCGGTCTCTGAGATCTCCGACCTGATCGCCGCCCAGCGCGCCTACGAAATGAACTCCCGCATCATCAAGGCAGCCGACGAGATGTACGGCACGACCTCGAACCTGCGCTAAGGAGGCCGGATCATGACCAGCCTTGCCACAACCGCGGCCCGCCGCATCGTGCTTGCCGCAGCCATCGTCGCGCTCACCGCCGTTCAGGCCGTTGCCGCCGGTGCGCTGCGCTCCGAGATCCGCGTCACCGGACCCGTCGTCACGCTCGGCGACTTCTTTCCCGACGCCGGTCGCCATGGCGCCACCCCGCTCTTCCGCTCGCCCGATCTCGGCACCCGCGGCAACGTCCCCGCCTCGCTCGTCGTGGAGCGTGCCCGCGCCGCCGGCTACGAGGAGGCCGACACGGACGGCCTGCGCAGCGTTTCGGTCGAGCGACTGGCCATCACCATCGGCGCCCGTGAACTCGAGGAAGCCCTGCGGGAGCGGATCGTCGAGCGCTATCCGAACGTCGACGCCAAGGCGCTGGAGGTGAATGTCGCCGGCATGCACGCTCCGGTTCTCGTCGATGCCAGCGAGACCACGCCCGTGCGCGTCGACATGCTCGACTGGAACCCGGCCTCCGGCCAGTTGCGCGCCACCGTCCGCGTTCGTGGTGAGCACAGCCGCACCCTGACTCTCACCGGCTCGGCGATGGAAACCATCGAGATCTTCACCGCCACACGCCCGATCGACCGCGGCGCCATCATCTCCGCGTCCGACCTTGCCGTCGACCGGATGCCGCGCCAGCGCCTTGCTCCCAACCAGGTCACGGACCGGGAAGCGGTCGTCGGCCTTGCCGCGCGGCGCAACATCCAGCCGGGCCGTCCGATCTTCCGCAGCGATTTCGAGGAGCCGATCCTCGTGCGTCGCGGCGAGCGCGTCACCATGATCTACCGCGTTGCCGGCATGACGCTGACGACCGTCGGCCAGGCCATGGAAAGCGGCTCCGCCGGCACCATGATCGACATCCTCAATCTCCAGTCTCGCCGCACCATCACCGCAACCGTTCGCGGGCATGACCAGGTCGAGGTGGGCTTCTCGCCCCGCCGCCTCGCCCAGCTCCAGGAGACGAACTGATGACCTTCCGCACATGCGCCCTTCCGGCGGCACCGCGCCTGGTCCGCCCCCTCCTTGCCCTGACGCTCGCCGCGACGCTCGGCGCCTGCGGCTCGGCAGACCGGCTCGCCAACGTCGGCAAGGCCCCCGCCCTGTCGGCCATCCAGGATCCGACGACGACGGCCGGCTACCGCCCCGTGCAGATGCCGATGCCGACGCCTCAGTCGGTGCACTACAACTCCAACTCGCTGTGGCGGTCCGGCGCGCGCGCCTTCTTCAAGGACCAGCGCGCCGCCCGCGTCGGCGATATCCTGACGGTGCTGGTGACAATCTCCGACAAGGCGGAGTTCGACAACGCCACGGAGCGCAAGCGCGAGGGATCTGAGAGCAGCGGCACGGGCGGCGCCGTCGGCGCGGCGATCAACACCTTCATTCTGCCCGCCGGCACCGCCTCCGACAACATCGCCTCGGCCAATGGCGCATCCGCCTTCAAGGGCAGCGGCAAGGTCGACCGCACGGAAAAGCTGACGACCAAGGTTGCTGCGGTCGTCACCCAGATCCTGCCCAACGGCAACATGGTGATCGAAGGGCGCCAGGAGGTTCGCGTCAACTTCGAGGTGCGCGAGCTGATCGTCGCCGGCGTGGTGCGGCCGGAAGACATTTCCGCCAGCAACACCATCGAGAGCGAGAAGATCGCTGAGGCCCGCATCGGCTACGGCGGACGCGGCCAGATCACCGACGTGCAGCAGCCGCGCTATGGCGCACAGGTGCTCGACATCGTCCTGCCCTTCTGAAGGGTGCGGGCAGCTCCCCTGCCCGCCTCCTCGACGCCCGAGCACTCCCCAGGCAAAGGCGTCGGAAACTCCCCAGGCCGTTTCGCGCTCCCCAGGCAAGAACGGCAAGCGGGCACGGTCCCTCCGCTCCCCGGCGGGCCGTGCCCGTTGCTTTTTCCGCAACCCTCAGGAAGACGAGGGAACCTACGCGCCCATTCGTCGAAGCGCCGTCGGCTGGCTCCCCCGGTCGAGCGGATGCAGCCCGATGCGCAGACTCGCGCAGCCGGACCGGGCCCGCTCTTCGCGCAGGGAGCGACTTGCGGCGAACGCAGGCTCCAGGATCATCTTCCGGAACTCGGCCAGCAGCCGCTGGTCGAGCCGCGTCTTCATCTTGGCCAGCTCCGCAATCGCAAGGCGCGGCGTCATCGCCTCCTTGTAGGACCGCTTCTCGGTCAACGCGCTGTAGATGTCGATGATCGTCAGCATGCGCACCAGCGGGTTGATCGCGTCGCCCGAAAGCTTGTCCGGATAGCCGGTGCCGTCGAGATATTCATGATGCGAACGGGCAGCCGAGATCAGGATGGGATCCGTCACCCCGCTCTGGACCAGCGCCTCCGCGCCGCGCTGGGGGTGCAGGGTGATCAGCGCCCTCTCGGCATCCGAGAGCGCTCCGGGCTTCTCGAGTACGGCAATGGGGATGAAGAGCTTGCCCACATCGTGGAGCAGGCTGCCCTCGGTCATCAGCGCCCGGTCCGCATCGTCAAGCCCCAGATGATTGGAGAAACTCGCCGCAAGGCCGGCCACGTTGAGGACGTGGCGCAACGTCTGGCTGTGATGCGACTGCACGGCGTTGAGCCAGGTGGCAAGCCCGTCCCCGAGCACCGCTTCGTTGATCGCCGCGCTGCAGCTGAAGAGGCCGTCGAGGCGCAGCGGCTGGCGTCGCCGCATGGCGATGCCGATGCCATTGAACAGCGTGTCCGTCGCCTTCACCGCCTTGGTGATCCCGCTTCGGAAGCTGACAAGACGCACGCTGAGATCGTGGTTCAGGATGTCGCGAATGGCCGCGCGCACATCGTCAAGCGAACGGTGGGAAGGCAGAATGCGGCCAATGCCGCTCGCCTCCGCCTGAACCACTCCGACGCGCTCGGCCGTTGGCGCGACATAGACGACATTCGCCAGCCGCCAGTCCGCGGGAATCGCCTCGCTGATGCGCGCGAGATCCTGCGGGCGCCTGAGCTCGGAATAGATCACGGCGGAGCGCACTTCACCCAGCAGCGTGCCGTCGAACTCCGGAAGCGACTGCACGACACAGGTAAAGGATGCCGCCATCGTCCGGACCAACTCGTCGGCGCTCGTGGTCGCGTCTTTCAGGATCAACACGTCGTACATGCCTGATACCCGAACCTTCCCTGACAAACCTCGTTCTTCGTTCCGGGAATGATAGACGGCGTGTGTTTTTCAATTCTTAAATGGATCCTCCATTGCGGCTTAATGATTCCTTTCCCGAATACCCCAGGGGAAGGCAAAACACCGGAAAGGACTTAAAAAACAAAGACCCGGGCAAAACGCCCGGGCCAGGAGAAAACCCTGATAATTTTACCAAGTGCCGATCAGGGAACTCAATCGTCCCTGTATACCTTCTCACGGCGCTCGTGCGCTTCCTGCGCTTCAAGCGACAGGGTTGCAATCGGACGGGCTTCCAACCGCTTCAGAGAGATCGGCTCTCCGGTCTCGACGCAGTAGCCGTAAGATCCGTCCGCGATCCGCTCGAGGGCAGCATCAATCTTTGAGATCAGCTTGCGCTGCCGGTCGCGCGCGCGCAGTTCGATCGATCGGTCCGTCTCCGAGGACGCGCGATCAGCAATGTCAGCGTGATTCTGGTTTTCTTCCTGAAGGTTCGTCAGCGTCTCGCGACTCTCCTTCAGGAGATCCTCTTTCCACCGCAACAGCTTGTTCCGGAAATACTCACGCTGACGCTCGTTCATGAAAAGTTCGTCCTCATTCGGACGATACTCGGCATCCAACTCAACCGTCATGTTCCACTCCGGCTCCCAACTAGGCCGCGCGGAATATAGCCCTCAACCGGCCAACGGACAACGCCGCCGGACAGGAAAATACGATCAAATTTATGGCAGAATATTCAGCTAGTTACGCAGAGGATTGCGCCATTCTCGGACAAATTGGTGACATCACCTACATCGCGGATCAGTAGTGACCGAGCTTGGCGAGTTCCACCCGGGCGCGCAATTCGATCTCGTCGATGACCTGCTCAAGATCGGGATTTCCGCTGTCCTCGCGCCGCGAGAGCAGCAGCGCGATCCGCCCGAGGCGGTCGGGCGACACCTGGCCGGCCAAGAGGTCCGTCTTCAGATTCTCGAGCGTGTCGAGCAGGTCGTTTCCTCGCCGCGTGGCCTTGCGGCGACCAGTCAACGGGTCATCGACCTCCTGAAGCGCGAGCAGCCCGCCGATACCGAAGACACCACCGGCCGAGCCGGTCGCCTCCGAAGCATGCGACTGCTCGCTCGAGCCGACATCGAACGCGCCTCCGGTTCCCCCGGCACGCTTCTTGGACTTGCCCCCCGACACGCCGGAGAGCGGGCTGTAGCCTGAGATCCTCATAAGGACGCCGATCCTGGTCGAGTGCAGCACATCATGGGCTACACAATTTTCCGAGTTGGTAAATGAAGCGTTAACACGCCGGCAATTCTTGCCGGGCAGGCCTGCTAAAAAACCGCAGACGAACGCTAGCTTAAAAAATATATCTATAAATTTCAATGAGTTACAAAATTGCGCGCTGCCTCAAAAAAACTGGCACGCCAATCGCATTCCGCGATCATGTCACAGACCCGCACGCGGACCATTCGACATGATGCTGGCACGAACCATCCTCGCTCTGCTGCTGTCCCTCATTGCCGCGAGCCTCGTCGTCCCCTCGGCGCAGGCCGCTTCGCGCATCAAGGACATCTCCGATTTCGAAGGCATTCGCGACAACCAGCTCATCGGCTACGGTCTCGTCGTCGGCCTGCAGGGTTCGGGCGACAGCCTGCGCAACGCGCCCTTCACGCGTCAGAGCCTTGAAGCCATGCTCGAGCGCCTCGGCGTCAACACCCGCGGCTTCGACCTCAACACCAACAATGTGGCCGCGGTGATGGTGACGGCGAACCTGCCGGCCTTCTCCACTCAAGGCACGCGGATCGACGTATCCGTCAGCGCCCTTGGCGATGCCAAGAGCCTGCAGGGCGGCACGCTTCTGGTCACCCCGCTGCTCGGCGCCGATGGCGAGGTCTACGCCATCGCCCAGGGGCCGCTGGCCATCGGCGGCTTCTCCGCACAGGGCGACGCGGCCACCGTGGTACGCGGCGTGCCGACCTCGGCGCGGATCGCCAACGGCGCGCTGGTCGAGCGCGAGATCGACTTCAAGCTGGCCTCGATGACCAGCCTGCGACTGGCGCTGCGCAACCCCGACCTGACGACGGCGCGGCGCATGGCGCTCGCCATCAACGAACTTATCGGCCTGCCGACCGCGGAGCCCCTCGATCCGGCGACCGTTCGCATCGACCTGCCGCGCCAGTTCGAGGGCAACATCGTCGACCTGTTGACCGACATCGAGCAGCTCATCGTCGAGCCGGATCTGCCCGCACGCATCGTCATCGACGAGAATTCCGGCATCATCGTCATGGGCCAGAACGTCAAGGTTTCGACCATCGCCATCGCCCAGGGCAACCTCACCGTCACGGTCGCAGAGACGCCGCAGGTGGTGCAGCCGCTGCCTTTCGCCAACGGCGAGACCGCCATCGAGCCGCGCACCAGCATCCTTGTCGACGACCAGTCCGACAACAAGCTTGCCGTGGTCCCCGAGACCGTGACGCTGCAGCAGCTCGTCGACGGGCTCAACGCCCTCGGCATCGGCCCGCGCGACATGATCTCGATCCTCCAGGCCATCAAGGCCTCCGGGGCTCTCCAGGCCGATATCGAGGTGATGTGATGAGCGCACTTTCCATCGACACCGCCCTTGGCGCCGCCCAGAACCGCACGCCCGCCGCCAGCGCCTCCTCGCTCATGAGCCAGGCGCGCGGCGAGGCCTCCGCCCGCGGCTCCTCGATCCAGGACACCACCCGTCACAGCGCGGAGCAGTTCGAGTCCGTCTTCATCAACACCATGCTCCAGTCGATGTTCGCCGGCCTTGAGGACAGCGCCGGCACCTGGGGCGGAGGCACCGGTTCCGACGCCTGGCGCGGAATGCTGGTGGAACAATATGCCGACACCATCGCCCGTTCGGGCGGCCTCGGCATCGCAGACAGTGTGCAGCGCGAATTGATCGCCTTGCAGGAAGGGTCCTGACGATGAACCTTGATACGAAGCAGATCGCGGAACTGGCACCGGAGTTCTTCTCCGGGGCAATTGCCGATGCCCGCGCGGCGGAGGCAACCTGCCGGCGGCTCGAGGACGCAATGTCCCAGTTGCTGGCCATCATCGAGCGCGAGACCGAACTCGTCCGCCTCGGCAAGCTGGACGAGGCCGGCCAGCTCCAGCCTGACAAGGCAAAGCTGGTCAGCATCTACATGCGCGGTATGACCCATATCCGCGACCAGACCATCGCCCTCGGCAATCTCGCGCCCGACGCCGTCGACCGGCTGAAGCGCCGCCACACGGAGTTCCAGCCGGTGTTGCGGATCAACCTGGCGGTTCTCGCGACCGCGCGCGAGGTCGCCGACAACCTCCTGCGCAAGGTTGCCCAGGGAGCCGGAGCAACACGGGCGCCGACCACCTACGGTCCCGGCGGCGCCGCCCCGCGCCCCCACGACGCTGTCGACGGCATCGCCTTCAACCGCTCGCTCTGACCAGAGCTGGCGCACAACAAAAGCCCGCCGACACAACGTGTCGGCGGGCTTTTTCATGCACCTTGACGTTCCGCCTTCGTTCTGAAAAAGAAGAAACCGAACGAATCAGGATCAAACAGACCTCGTTAAAATTGTAACCAAATCGTTAATCTTCGATTCACTTCCATATCATATTCTGATTACGTGAAGTTCGCTTGCGGTAAAAATAAAACGCAGGATCTCTTGCAGTCGTCACGAGAAGTGGCCATGCAAATCCAAGAGAAGCGATGGCTTCAGCGAACAGACTGACGCCGGTCACCCAAGGACGGTCCCATCCGGCGCGGGAGTGTGAAAATGGAAACTGGAGCAGTAAGACCGCCCGTCTTCGTGCAGCCGCCCACGGCAAAACCTGCCGAGCCGGAAAACGCACCCGCAATCGTCACGGAAATTGCCCCCGAGAAGGCGGTGATGCCGGCCAATGACGCCCAGTCCTTGCGCCCCCGCAACGAGAACGGCTCCACGTCCGAGCAGGAGCGGCCGCAACCAGTCGAGAAGAGTGACATCAAGCGCGTGGAATACCGCGACAAGATCACCGACTCCCTCGTCTTCCGCGCCATCGACACCCAGACCGGCGAAGTCGTCCGGCAGATCCCCGAAGAGGCCCTTTTGCGCCTGCGCCGGGCCTTCGCCGCGACAACGCACCAGGAAATGACCGGCCTGGACGTCAACCGCAAGCTCTAGGCAGCAGACACGCGCGCAGCCTTTCGGCACTCCGCCCGCGAGCCTGAGCCTCCCGCGCGCGGCGCATCTTGCACGCGGCCGGCCCTCTCCGGACGATATGTCTGGCGAGCATCGAAGCAGCTTTCCCGAATCGGCTATACTCCGCGCATCTTGGCTCGACCGATCGGACTACTGGATGCCGGCTTCCTCCCCCGCGACACTCGACCTCATGCGCAAGGCGCTGCTGCTCCAGCGCGACGGCAAGCCGGCGCGCGCGCGTCCGCTCTACGAGAAGATCCTGAAGACGGAGCCCGGTAACGCCGAGGCCGCCAACCTCCTGGCCCTTTGCTTTGTCGAACAGGGCTTCCCCCGCCGCGCCATCGCCATTCTCGCGCAATTGGTCGCCCATCCCGGCGCCACCTCCCGCCACCTCGCCAATCTGGTCGACCTTGTCGCCGAGCAGGACGGCGCCGCAGCCGCCCTTGTCGTTGCCGACCGCTCCCTTGCGCACATCGACGGGGATGCCGATCTGCTCGCCCGCCTGGCAGTACTGCGTCGCGACGCCGAGGGCGCGCTGGCGGCGCTCGCCGATTTCGACCGGGCATTGCGCGCGGCGCCCGGCAACGCCGATCTCCTGGCCGACTACGCCAGAACGCTGTCCATGGCGGGCCGGCAAGCTGAGGCGGTGAAGGTCGCGGAATTCCTGCTCCAGTCGATCCCGAACCACAGGACCGCCATTCTGGTGTGCGTCGACGCGCTTATCGCGCTCGACCGCGGGGACGAGGCGCTCGCGCTTCTGCTCGAGCAGGACGAGAGCCTGTGCACGATCCCCGACGCCGCCTACCGACTGAGCCGGGCGAATGCCTTCTGGTCGAACGCCCGCTACGAAGAGGCCTTGAGCGAAAGCACCGCCGCGCTCGCCCTCGGCGCCAATGCCCCGCTTGTCCATCTGGTCCACGGCAAGACGCTGTTCAGGCTCGGTCGTTTCGATGAGGCGGTCGCTGCGATCGAGACGGGCCTGGCGCTGGAACCGGAAAACCCCAATCTCGCCTCGACCCTCGGCTTCGTCGAGGTCCGCAAGGGCAATCTCGCGCGCGGATGGGAGCTTCTCGAGACACGCTTCGCCACCGAGCTGCCCGGCCTGATCCACCGCAACTTTGTGCAGCCCGTCTGGGATGGCACGCCAGTCGCAGACGGCGCCGTTCTGCTCTGGTCTGACCAGGGCGTCGGCGATGTCTTCCGCGCCGCCACCATGCTCGAGGAGGCGGCAGCGCGCACGCCGAACGTCATCGTCGAATGCGGCCCCAAGAACCTTCCGATCCTGAGCCGGAACTTTCCCGCGCTCGTCTTCCGCGCCAATGCGCTCGACAAGGCAAGCGGGCGCTCGCCGCACGCAGACTTCGCCGCGCAGATCTCGCTCGGATCGCTGCCCCGCCTGCTGCGCCCGACGCCGGACAGCTTTCCTGACCGGGCCAGGGTCATTGGCGCTGAGCCGGAGCGGCTCGAGCGGTTCTCCCAGCTCCCCGTCTTTTGCGACGGACGTCCGGTGGTCGGGCTGTCCTGGCGCTCGCTGCGAGCAAACAAGCGCCACGCCCACCTCTATATCGGCCTCGAAAGCCTGCGGCCGATCCTCGAGCGCGACGACTGCGTCTTTCTCTCGCTGCAATATGGCGACACCGCCGAGGAACTCGACGATTTCACCGCACGCACCGGCATCGTGATCCACCGCTACGACGAGATCGACATCTTCGACGACCTGGAGAACGCCGCCGCCCTTGCCGCACTGACCGACCTTTACATCGCCCCCGACTGCACCGGCGCGGATATCGCTGCGGTTCTCGGTGTCCCGGTCTGGCGCTATTCGGGCACAACGAGCCCGATCCTCGTCGGCGACGGAAACGCGCCCTGGTATCCCTCGACGACCATTTACGAGGTGCCGCCGGGCGCGCATGCGGACGTGCTGATGCCGCGCATGGCCGCCGACTTCGACAAATGGCGGGCGACATATCCCGGCCGCGCGGCAGTCATCCCCGCCCGCCTCGCTCAGAAATAGGCCTCAAGCCGCTCCAGCGCGATCCAGAAGCCCTCGCCTTCGTTCTTGTGCCCCTGCCACACCTCGGGCACGAAGGACGCCTGCGGGCAGGTCTGGTCCAGCGTTTCGGCGAGATGGGCGAAGTCGATCTCGCCCTCGCCGATCTGAAGCCCCTCGCCGTCGACGCCTTGCGCATCGACCAGGTGCAGATGCGCCGCGTGCGGCCCGACCTCCGCCAGGAAGGCGGAGAAAGACGTGCGCGCGTGGGCACAGGCGAGCTTCGAGTGGGAGACGTCGAGGCAGACGCGCATTCCGTGCTCGGCACAGAACCCGGCAATCTCGCCGCCATCCATGAAGAGATTGTGGAAGCGCTGGCCGCCGAAGTGCCAGGGGAACGGCGGCATCGTTTGCGGGATCAACTCGACGCCCGCCCCGCTGAACCGGGCCAGCGCCTCGCCGACCAGATCATAAAGCCTCTCGCGTTCACCCGCCGGCAGGAACCGGTCCTGGGTGAAGCCGCCGACATTGACGATGACGAGCGGCCGCCCGGTGGTGTCGAAGCGCGGCGCCAGCGCCTCGGTGAGACGCACGACCCGTTCGAGCTCGGTGATCGACTGCCGCCGGTAATCCGCATCGCGGCTCGCCAGATCGAGCACATGGTCGCCGGCAAAGAGCTCCGGGGCATGGACCACGACCCCGAGCGGATAGCGCTCGCGGGTCAGGAAGTCGCCCGGGTCGAGTTCCATGTCCTTGTAGCTGAGGTGAAACTCGACAAGGTCGCAGTTGGTCCGCTCCGCCAGCCGGTCGACATCGTGGAAGCGCACCGGGAGGCCGAAGGGCCGACGGAACGAATAATCCCGCGCGACAACCTCGGGCCGCTCGAGATCGGCGGGAAAGAAGGGCGCGCCCGCCGCCAGGTCGCGTCGCAACACGACGCCGACGAGCCGGTCCCGCTGATAGGGCGGCAGACCGTTGCCGGGGCTGCGCACCGCCACGTCCGCCTCGCCGACGACCGTCCCGCTGGAAAGCGCCCGCGCGGCGACCAGGCTCTTGCCCAGTGTCTCGCGGTTCATCATTTCCCCTTGCGTGACGCGCCTGGGTTTCTGCGAGCCGAGCGCCGCCTCCACATCGCGCGCGCCGTCGACGAAGCGCGCGAACTCGTCCGGCAACAGGCTAACCCGGTGGTCGTTGCCTTCCTGGTTCCGGTCGAAGGTGAAGTGCTTCTCGACGATCGCCGCGCCGCGCGCCACCGCCGCAAGCGCGATGGCGATGCCGCGCTCATGCCCTGAATAGCCGACAGGCGCGCCGCGCCCGATCTCGGCAAGCCGGGCCATGTAGGCGAGATTCACATCCTTCGCCGGCGCCGGATAGGTGGAATTGCAATGCAGCAGCGCATGGGAGGCGCCCTCAAGGCGCAGCAATTGCACCGCATCGACGATCTCCGCCTCGCTCGACATGCCGGTCGAGACGATCATCGGCTTGCGCGTCGCGGCGATTTCCGCAAGCAGGTCGTGGTTGGTGAGGTCGGCCGAGGCGACCTTGTAGCCGCCAAGCCCGTAGCGCTCGAGCCCGGCGAGGCTGGCCCGGTCCCAGGGTGTGCACAGCGCCACCAGGCCGCGGGCGCGCGCATGGTCGAACGCGCGGAAGAGATCGTCGTCGGAAAGCTGGAACCGCGCCAGCAGGTCGAGCGTGTACTGTGCGCCGAGGTCCTGCCGGTCGGCGTCGAGCCGGCCGTAGACTTCCTCCATGTCGCGCATCTGGAACTTGACGCAGTCCGCCCCGGCCGCCGCCGCCGCATCAACGAGGGCAAGGGCCGTCTCCAGGCTGCCGTTGTGGTTGTTGCCGATCTCCGCGATCAGGAACGCCGGATGCCCCGGCCCGATCTCGCGCCCGTCGATGGCAAGGCCCTGCGCGCTGCGGCTGGCGATCGCCACAAGCCGACGCTGCCGGTCAAGAAGCGGAACATATTCGATGCGCTCGGAGAACAGGTCGGCGATGTCGCTCGCGCGCCGCGCCGCCGGTGCCGAGACATATTCCCGGTTCATCGCCTCGCGCACGGGCAGGTCCAGCCTCAGCTCACGCGAGGCAAGCAGCCAGCGACGGAAGTCGCCGTCGGTCAGCACGCCCTCCAGCACCCCGCCCTGGGTCACCGCGAAGACAACGCCCTTGCGGTTGTCGCCGATCTTGTTGAGCGCATGGCCAAGCGTATCGTCGGTGAAGACCACGAAGGGCGTGATGTTGCGCTCAATGATCATGAACAGGCGTGCCTCATCAGTGCCTCGACGACAACCGCGTCGGAGAGGTCGTCAATTTCCCATGATTCGCAAGGCTGTGTCGCGAACATCGCGATCTTGCCGCCAAGCCGGTTGCCGCTCTCCAGCAACACGCTCGCGCGGGTGACGTAGATGGAGCCGGTCTCGCGATAGCGGCGCTCCGCCTCCGCGATGTCCTGGCGGCGCGGCCGGTTCATGTAATCGTAGTGGGCGCGCGGCTCCGCAGGATTGCTCCAGAAGAAGGCATGGCTCTCGCACACCGAGACGAGCGAGTCCGCCCCTTCCCCGACAAGCCGCGCCACAGCCGCGTCGAGCGTGCCGGCAAGTCTTAACGGAGAGGTCGGCTGGAGAAGCATCACCAGAGCCGGAAGGCCTTCCGGACACCAGTTCTTCAGGACGTGAAGCAGAACCGGCTCCGTCGCCGTGTCGTCGCGGGCAAGTTCGGCGGGGCGAAGCGCGGGCACCTCCGCCCCCGCCCTCAGCGCCACATCGGCGATCTCGGCACTGTCCGTGCTGACCACGACCCGGGACACGCTGCGCGCCGCAAGCGCCTGCTCGATAGACCAGACGATCAGCGGCTTGCCATTGATCTTGCGAAGGTTCTTGCCGGGAAGCCCCTTCGAGCCGCCGCGCGCGGGAATGATTGCCAGCACGTCTTCCATCCAGATCTCTCCGCGCAGATTCGCCCTCCCCTTTTTAGCGCCGCCATGTCGGGAAGGCGACCGGTCGCAAGACCTTGATTCAAATGCCTTTCGCTACGGCAACCATGAGTTAACCTTAACCCTCGTTAACCAATTGTTTTTACATGTGATTCTGCTTTCGACGCTTATTCTGGTCCGGCAACGAGGATGCGTTGCACGTTACGGATACCAGAAAGGTACAGAAGATGAGCGTTACTCTTTCCGCTGGCGTGCGTCAGAACCTGCTGACGCTGCAGAAGACCGCCGACATGATGTCGTCGACCCAGAACCGCCTTGCCACCGGCAAGAAGGTCAACTCGGCCCTCGACAACCCGACGAACTTCTTCACCTCCCAGTCGCTCGGCTCGCGCGCCAACGAGCTGTCGAGCCTGCTCGACGGCATCTCCAACGCGACGAAGACGCTGGAAGCTGCCGACAACGGCATCAAGGCGATCTCGAAGCTCGTCGAGAGTGCTCAGTCGACCGCTCGCCAGGCTCTTCAGGATGGCGGCGCCGGCTCCGGCACCGTGGTGGAGAGCTCCTCCTCGATCTCGACCAACGGCCTGACGCCGCAGGCGGGTGAGTCGATCCAGGATCAGGCCAAGCGCCAGACCCTGTCCAACCTCGGCTTCGCCAACGGCGACACCATCACGCTGCAGTCGACCGACACGGCCACCGGCACGGTCTCGAACATCAGCATCACCGTTGGCACCACCCAGAAGGTGGATGGCACCGGCGCTGTCGCGACCGTTCAGGACGCCGTCGACGTGATCAACGCCTCGGGCGTTGCCGCTGCAGAGGTCACCGATGCCGGCAAGCTCAAGGTCACGGGCTCCGACACGGACACGCTGAACCTGTCGATCGTCGACACGGGCGGTGACGCCTCCACGGCGACGACCCAGGCGACCTCGCTGGCCGCCAGCCTCGGCTTCGGCACCAACTCCAACGTCGACCTGTCTTCCCCGGCCGACGGCGACTACACGGATGCCGGCGAAACCGCGGTGACCTTCACCGACGGCGCCACCGCCGGCGATGCCGACACCCTGTCGATCACCACCCAGGCCAACCCGGCCGCGAACTCCGCCACGCGCCAGAAGCTCGTGTCGCAGTTCAACGAGATCCTGGGCCAGATCGACAAGCTTGCCGCCGACTCCAGCTACAACGGCGTCAACCTCATCGACTCCTCCTCGTCGAAGCTCACCGTGGCCTTCAACGAGAAGCGCGATGCGACCAACAAGTCCGAGCTGACCATCTCCGGCAAGGACCTGACGTCTTCGGGCCTCGGCCTGACGAGCGCCTCGACCCTGAGCAACGACGAGGCAAACGCCGCGCTCGACTCGCTCTCGAACGCTCTGTCGACGCTGCGTGAGTCGTCCTCGACCTTCGGCTCGAACCTCAACACCGTGTCGGTCCGCAAGGACTTCACCAAGGACCTGATCAACACCCTGCAGACGGGTGCGGACAACCTGGTGCTCGCCGACACCAACGAGGAAGGCGCCAACCTTCTGGCCCTGCAGACCCGCCAGTCGCTGTCCACGACAGCCCTGTCGCTGTCCTCGCAGGCCGACCAGGCGGTGCTCCGCCTCCTCTAAGGACGGACCGAAAGCACAAGACGGGCGGCGGGATTTCCCGCCGCCCGTTTTTTTGATTCGCTTACCACATGGTTAACAAAGTCCTTGTTGTACTTGCAAAAATCAGGATCGGAACAACGGCCGGTTAACCTTAACTTAGTCATTCGGGACCTACTGTGGCGGTGAGCTTCAGAACGAAGCTTGAGTTCGAATTGGACAGCCCGAAAGGATTTCCGAATGTCCGGCATCACTCTTTCCGCTGGCGTGCGTCAGAACCTCCTGACGCTCCAGAGCACCGCTGACATGATGGCCTCGACGCAGAATCGTCTGGCCACCGGCAAGAAGGTCAACTCGGCCCTCGACAACCCGACCAACTTCTTCACGTCCCAGTCGCTCGGCGCCCGCGCCAACGATCTGAACAACCTGCTCGACGGCATCGGCAACGCCATCAAGACCATCGAGGCGGCCGACAACGGCATCACCGCGATCACCAAGCTGGTCGAGAGCGCCCAGTCGACCGCGCGTCAGGCTCTGCAGGACGGCTCCGCCGGTTCCGGTACCGTGGTGGAGAGCTCCTCCTCGATCTCGACCAACGGCCTTGCTCCGGTCGCTGGTGAATCGATCCAGGATCAGGCCAAGCGCCAGACCCTGTCGAACCTCGGCTTTGCCAATGGCGACACCATCGCCCTGCAGACCACCGACACCAGCTCGGGTGCTGTCTCCAACATCACCGTGACTGTCGGCACCACCCAGAAGGTGGATGGAACCGGCCCGGTCTCGACCGTTCAGGACGTCCTCGACGTGATCAACGCCTCGGGCGTTGCCACGGCAGAGGTCACGGACGCCGGCAAGCTCAAGATCACCGGCACGGACAGCCAGACCGTCAACCTCTCGGTGACGGACGCGGGCGGCGATGCCTCCACGGCAACGACGCAGGCGACCTCGCTGGCCGCCAGCCTCGGCTTCGGCACCAACTCCAACGTCGACCTGTCCACCCCGGCCGATGGTGACTACACGGATGCCGGCGAAACCTCGGTGACCTTCACCGACGGCGCCACCGCCGGCGATGCCGACACCCTGTCGATCACCACCCAGGCCAACCCGGCCTCGAACTCCACCACGCGCCAGAAGCTCGTGTCGCAGTTCAACGACATCTTGGGCCAGATCGACAAGCTTGCCGCCGACTCCAGCTTCAACGGCATCAACCTGATCAACACCTCCTCGTCGAAGCTCACCGTCGCCTTCAACGAGAAGCGCGATGCGACCAACAAGTCGGAGCTGACCGTGCAGGGTGAGGATCTCACCTCGACGGGCCTCAGTGTCTCCAAGGTCTCCAGCCTGAGCAACACTGAAGCCAATAACGCCCTCGACGAACTGTCCCAGGCGCTGGTCACCCTGCGCGAGGCCGGCTCGAAGTTCGGTTCGAACCTCTCCACGGTGCAGGTCCGCAAGGACTACACCAAGGCATCGGTGAACACCCTGCAGACGGGTGCGGACAACCTGGTGCTCGCCGACACCAACGAGGAAGGCGCCAACCTTCTGGCCCTGCAGACCCGCCAGCAGCTGTCCACGACAGCCCTGTCGCTGTCCTCGCAGGCCGACCAGGCGGTGCTGCGTCTCTTCTAAGAGGCCGGCAACAGGACGCGCATACGACACGGACACCGGCTCGAAACGACTCGATCCGTGCAAAATACGAAAGGGCAGTGAGTCGCGACTCACTGCCCTTTTTGCATGTTCAGCCGAACTCCAGACCGATCCCCGCTCGCGATTGCACGCCTGAGGCCGGGATTCAGCCCCGATTCCGGTAACCTTTGTTGCGTTTCTCTAAATTTCCGCAAGATGCAAGACGCCCGTTAACCTCTTGTTAAAGATAATCTCAGAACGTCGTTAACGAACCTTAATATGGGGCAGCCCGTCCAAGGGGCGTCGCGAGAGGATTACCAAATGTCCGACATCACGCTTTCAGCTGGCGTGCGTCAGAACCTGTTGACGCTTCAGAAGACCGCCGACATGATGAATCTTACCCAGAACCGCCTTGCGACGGGTAAGAAGGTCAACTCGGCTCTTGACAATCCGACCAACTTCTTCACCTCGCAGACGCTGGGTGCCCGCGCCAACGATCTGAGCAACCTGCTCGACGGCATCGGCAACGCCATCAAGACCATCGAGGCGGCCGACAACGGCATCACCGCGATCACCAAGCTGGTCGAGAGCGCCCAGTCGACCGCGCGTCAGGCCCTGCAGGACGGCGGCGCCGGATCCGGTACGGTCATCGAGAGCTCCTCGTCGATCTCCACCAACGGCCTTGCGCCGGTTGCAGGCGAGACGATCCAGGATCAGGCCAAGCGCCAGACGCTGGCCAACCTCGGCTTCGCCAACGGTGACACGCTGACGGTCAACACGACCAACACCGACACCGGTTCGGTCTCGAACATCAACATCACCGTCGGCACCACCCAGAAGGTGGATGGCACCGGCCCGGTCACGACCGTTCAGGACGTTCTCGACGTGATCAACGCCTCGGGCGTTGCCACGGCAGAGGTCACGGACGCCGGCAAGCTCAAGATCACCGGCTCCGACGCCGAGACGGTCAACCTGTCGATCGTCGACGCGGGCGGCGACGCCTCCACGGCAACGACGCAGGCGACCTCGCTGGCCGCCAGCCTCGGCTTCGGCACCAACTCCAACATCGACCTGTCGACCCCGGCCGATGGCGACTACACGGATGCCGGCGAAACCTCGGTGACCTTCACCGACGGCGCCACCGCCGGCGATGCCGACACCCTGTCGATCACCACCCAGGCCAACCCGGCCTCGAACTCCTCCACGCGCCAGAAGCTCGTGTCGCAGTTCAACGACATCCTGGGCCAGATCGACAAGCTTGCCGCCGACAGCAGCTTCAACGGCATCAACCTGATCAACTCCTCGTCGTCGAAGCTTACCGTCGCCTTCAACGAGAAGCGCGACTCGGCGACCAAGTCGGAGCTGAAGCTGAGCGGCGAGGACCTGACGGCCTCCGGCCTCAGCATCACCCAGGTCTCCAGCCTGAGCGACTCGGAGGCGAACAACGCCCTCGACGAGCTGTCCGAGGCGCTGATCACCCTGCGCGAGGCCGGCTCCAAGTTCGGCTCCAGCCTGTCGACGGTGCAGATCCGCCAGGACTTCACCAAGGCCGCCATCAACACCCTGCAGACGGGTGCGGACAATCTGGTGCTCGCCGACACCAACGAGGAAGGCGCCAACCTTCTGGCCCTGCAGACCCGCCAGCAGCTGTCCACGACAGCCCTGTCGCTGTCCTCGCAGGCCGACCAGGCGGTTCTCAAGCTCTTCTAATCGTGAAGTACACGGCAAATATTACCGGGCGGCAAGGAAACTTGCCGCCTTTCTTCTTTACAAGAAGCCGTTTATTACTTGCAAGAATCGAAGCCCTGTGAGAATCTAATTTCATGGCACTGAAGATCGAACTTCGTCCTCGCGAGCGTTTCATAGTTGGCTCCACGGTCATCACCAATGGAGACCATCGAACGCATATCTTCATCGAGGGCAACGAGCCGATCCTTCGTGAAAAAGACATCTACACGGCTGAAACGGCGAACACGCCGGCCAGGCGTATCTACCTGGCGGTGCAGCTCATGTACCTCAACCAGGACATCGAGCGGCACAGGCAGATCTACTTCGAGCTGATCAACGACCTGATCCAGGCGGCCCCCAGCGCCATGAAGCTGGTGGATGCAATCAATAATGAGATCTTAACCGGATCTCTCTACGCTGCCCTGAGACGGGCTCGCGACTTGGTCGAGTACGAACGGGAACTGATCGCACATGCACAATCTGGCAACGGCAGCATATCAGCAAACGTCGCAGAAGACGGCAAACCCGCGTGAGCTCGAGGCAACGCTTCTGCTCAGGGCCGCGGCTCGTCTGCAGGCTGTAAAGGACGACTGGGAGGCGGATACCCCCTCCTCGCTCGACGCAGCCCTGTCCTACAACCGGCGTCTGTGGACCATCCTCGCGACCTCGGTCACCAGCAACGACAACCCGTTGCCGGTCGAGATCAAGCAGAACCTCGGCTCCCTCGGCGCCTTCATCTTCAAGCATACGCTTGACGTGATGGCCGACCCGAAGCCCGACAGGTTGACGACACTGATCCAGATCAACCGCAACATCGCTCTGGGTCTGCGCGGCAACTGATCCGCTCATGCGGCGCGCCTGGCGCGCATCACACATGCTCGCGAACGCCGGCCTCCTCCTGGGCCGGCGTTCGTGTTTCTGCAGGCCGCCTGCCCCCGTATTCCCTACCCCGGCCCCTCCCGACGCCTGCGGCACGGTCCAGCAGGCTCGCTCCTTCTTCTCCCCTCTCCAAAAGCAGGGGCTGAGACCATGTCCCGGCGCAAACGAAAACCGCCCCCCGGAGTGTTCCGGGAGGCGGCAGGATGTCGCGAAGAAGGCTTCCGCCGGCTTCAGAGATACTTCGACAGGGACATGTTCAACGTGATGCTGGTCGCCTGATAGCTCACCTCCAGCGAGGTTCTGAGCGTCAACAGCTTCACCGCCGCGGCATCCTTGTCGACGCCCTCGATGCCGTCGATGGCGGCATTGAGCGTGCTCTCCTCGATCTTGTAACGGCTCTTCGCATCGGCGACAGCCCGCTGGGCGGACACGAACTCCATGTGATTGGAGCGAATGCCCGATGCCTGATCGCCGTCCGGCGTCAGCCCGTTGTAGGAGCGCTTCGCCATCGACTTGTAGAATTCCTGGTTCTCCGTCGTGGAGTTGGAGAAATCGGAGGCGACGAAGGCGGCCAGCGACTGCACCACCTCCCGATAGCCGTCCTCATTCGCCCTGGCGCCGTAGCGCACGGTCAGGTTCTCGTCGATCTGGGAGCTCATGTCGGAGCGCGCGCTGGTCGAGGAATTGTCACCGGAGTACCAGGCCACGGTGTCGGCCGTGCCGTCGCGCACGGTCGTCGCCGTGGTGAAGTCGACCGGAGGCCCGGCGCTCGGCACGACGCGCGCCAGCGGCTGGTAGCCCGGCGGCACCGGCGACTTCGGAGCGGTGTCGAACACCGCGTCGGAGGCCCGCATCGTCGAGGCCGCCTTCAGCTCCGTGTTCGCCACCTTGGACAGGGCGCTGTCGAGCGCCGTCTGGAAGTTCGCCGCCGTGTCGGCCGGCGTCGCTCCGCGGTTGAACGTGAACTCGTTGGCCTGCTCGCCGCCGGCGACCGCCAGCTTCACCTCGGTCTGGCTGCCGTCCGGCAGGTTGACGAACACGCGGATCGCCTGCCCGGGTTCGGGCTGGCCGGTGAAATCGACATCGAGCGAAGCCGGCGGCCCCGCTGTCTGGGTCACCGTGGCGTTGGACAGGCCCGATGCGACGCTGTCGATCTTGAAGCCGAAGGGATGCGCCCCGTCCTCGGACAGCGTCACCTGGGTGCCGGCCGTCGCAGTCGTCATCCGGCCGTTGCCGAGCGCACCGAGATCGGCCTGATTGTATTCGGAGATCACCGTCTTCAGGCCGGCGAAGTTGCCGTCGCCCTCAAGGATGTAATCGAGGCTCTGGACAGGCGTCGTGTCCGCGGCCTTGCCCGAGAACAGGAACCGCCCGCCCACGTCCGTGTTGAGATGCGCCATGAACTCCCGCAGCGAGATTTCCGCCGAGGTCTGCGAGGAACTGCGGCCGTTGCTGAAGAGCTCGAAATTGTTCTGGTCGGTCGAGGCCTTCGCCTCGATGCGGATGGCCTCCAGTCGTTCGCTGGTCTTGTCGAGCGTGTCGAGACGGAGGCTCGCCAGGTCGATCGTCTGCTTGTAGACGCCAATCTGAGAAAGCTGCTGCTTGATCGACAGGTCGAGCACGCGCTCCGACCCCAGGCCGCCATATGTGGTGGCGCGCTTGCCGGTGCCGATCTGCTCCTGCAGCGTGTCCATCTGCGAACGAAGGTTGGTGAGATAAGAAACCTGCGAAGGCATCGCAAGGCTGCCATACATGTTGATCGCCATGGGTCCTAACTCCGCATCAGAATGTCATAGAGCTCGCGCACGACCTGCATCACCCGGGCGTTGGCCGCATAGGCGTTCTGCAACTGCACAAGCTGCGAGAGCTCTTCGTCCATGTTGACCTTGGACGAGCTGTCGAGCCGCGTCTTGAGATTTGCCGTCACCACGTCCTGGCCGGTCGCGGTGGCGTTGGCCTGGGAGGCCTTGCTGCTCTGGTAGGAGACCGAGGCGGTGACGAAGTCGTTGATCGTCCCCTTGAAGACGGAGTTTCTTCCGCCGATCTTGGTGCCCGGCGCATAGGCGAAATCGGTCTTCGTCAGCTTGTCGAGGATCGCCTGCGGCCGGGTCGTGTCGCCGTTCTCGACGTCCGGCGCGTACTTCACCAGAAGCGAGGGGTCGTCCAGGATCTCCTGGGAAACGCGGATGCGCGCCGCGAAGCCGGTGACGTTCGGTCGACCGTCACCGATACCGGTGAAGGGCTGGCCGTTGTCATCGACGAAAAGGGGCAGCGCGTCCGCGGCCGTGCCGGTGCCGGAAACCGTTTCCTGCGCGGCGGCCGAGGTGATGCGCGTCGCGGCCGGCGTCGCCGCCTCCATCCGCAGCGTCGTTCCGGCCGGATTGGTGAAGTTCAGCACGCCCGCGCCGATGCGCGAATCGCCGTCGACCGCCGCCTGGATGCCGGCGGCGATGGTGCCGTAGTTGCCGCTGGAAAAATCGACGGCAAGGAAGATGTCGTCACTGTCGGAGGTCTTGGTGAGCGCCGGATCTTCCGTGCCGTCGCTGCGATAGACCGTCACCGACTTGGTGCGCCCGGTTGCCACATCCTTGACGTCGAAGGTCAGGCTGTCGCCGGGCTGCATGTTGGCGAGATCGAGCTCGTAGCCCGTCTGCGTTCCGGTCGCCGGATAGGGCGTGCCGGCCTGTTCGTGCGTCGAGAAGGCGCGCGCCATCGTCGCCGCGAGCGCGTCGAGCTGCGCCTGCGCGTCGGTCAGCGCCTCGTCGCGCATACTGACCAGCCCGAGAAGCGATCCGCTTTTCAGCGAACGCGTCGCCAGCAGGTCGATCTGGCTGCCCTCGGCGTTTTCCAGCACGATCGTGCCGACGCCCCGGTCGTTGCCATCGATGGAATAGAGCGCGTTGGCATTGATGCTGCCGCGTCCATCGAACTTCATCTTCATCACGTCGACGTCGTAGAGGAGCGTGCCGCCACCCGTGTGGATGCGCACGCCGCCCTGTTCGGTCGGTTTCACCTCGATGTCGAGATAGGTCGAGAGCTCTTCGAGCAGCATGTCGCGCTCGTCCATCAGCCCGACCGGCTGTTCGCCGTTCTGGCTCGAGGCGACCACCTGACGGTCGAGCTTCTGGATCTCGCCCAGAAGATCGTTGACCCGGGTAACCTGTTCACCGATCTGCGCTTCCGTTTCCTGGCGCATCGCCTGGATTTCGGAGGACATGTCGTTGATGCGGTTGACCAACGTCTGGGCGTTGCGCATGACGTCGAGCCGGTAGCTCTGGTCCTCGGGACCGGAAGCAAGCTGCGACATGGATGCGACGAAGCTGTTGACCCCAGACGAAATCGAGCTGGGATCCTGGATCGTGCCGAAGAGCTGGTCGAGGCGCGACGTGTATTGCTTCGCGACGCTCGAATACCCCTGCTCCGCCAGCGAGGTCCGGTACTGGGTCTGGATCGCCTTGTCGAGGAAACGGCTCATGGTCGTGGTGTCGACGCCCGTGACCCTGCCGTTGCCGTCATAGGCAACAGTCGCCGAGAGGCTCTTGCGCGTGTAGCCGATCGTGTTCGCGTTGGCGATATTGGTCGACGTCACTTCGAGCTGGCGCTGATTGAACCCCAGTCCGAGCAGAGCTGTATTGAGAGCGCTACCTAGTCCCATTGCCGTACCCGCGCCTGTCCTGGTGCACGTGTCCGCCCGGCCACGATCGGCCGGGCGGTGGAGTGATCACGCCGATCAGCGGATCATGTTGATCGCTTCCTTGAGCATCTGGTCGGCCGAGGTGACGATCTTGGTGTTCGCCGAATAGGCCTGCTGCGTCACGATCAGCTGCGAGAACTGGTCGGCGATGTCGGCATTCGATGCCTCGAGCCGCTTGCCGACGATCTTGCCGGTGGCGCCGGCGATCGGCTCGCCGGACTCCGGCGTGACCTCGAAGACACCGCCGTCGCGGCGCTCAAGCCACGCCTCGCCGGAGAACGACACGAGCGAGATCTCATAGAGTTCGCGCGTGCGGCCGTTCGAGTAGGAGGCCACCAGACGCCCCGCCTCGGACACGGTAACGCCGGTCAGGTCACCCGAGGGATAGCCATTCTGCGTCAGCTTGGAGATGTTGGAGGTACCGTTGCTGTCGGAATACTGGGTCAGCGCGTTGGTGCCGAAGTCGAGCGTCACGTCGCCAACCGTTTCGCCGTCGACGGAAAGGTTGGTGAGCGCCATGTTGTTGCTCGCCGGAACCAGCATGCGGCCGCCGTTGGTCGTGCCGGAATCGAACTGGGCGTCGGAAACCTTGGTCCACTTCGTGGCGGTGCCGGAGGCATCCGAATCCGTCAGGTAGTAGAGCGACCAGGTGTCTTCCTGGGTGCCGTTGGACTCGAAGGTTTTCGCCCAGCGCATCTGCACGTTCACCGGCGTGCCGCTCGAGTTGTAGACGGTGATCGCCTCGCCGGCGATCGAGGAGTTCAGGAACGAAACCTCGTCATCGGCGCTGATCGTGTCGACGCCGACGATCTCGCCCACGGCGGCGGCATCAGGCGCGGCACCCGTCGAGGCCTTGGTCAGCCCGGTGGCGAGCAGATCGTCGCCGCCGGCAAGCTTTGCGCTCGTCTGCGGCACCGTCGGCAGGTTGCCCTCGTAGCGGATACGGTCGGTCTGCACGGCCGGGATCACCGACGTGTCGATCGTCATGATCTCGGGAACCGAGCCGGAGACGTTCTTGGTCACCGGATCGATCGGCTGACCCATCAGGTAATAGCCGGCCTTGTTGACCAGACGGCCTTCCTTGTCGACCTCGAAGTCGCCGCGGCGCGTGTAGAGATCATTGCCGGTGAAGATCGACCGGCCGTCGACCTCGCCCGCCCGCGCCTGGACGACAAAATAGCCGGAGCCATTGACCGCCATGTAGGTATTGACGTCGACCTGCTGAAGATCGCCCTGCAGGCCGTTGGTCGCCCGCGAACTGGCGGACACGGTGCCTGCGAGCTGACCGGTCTGAGCGCCGGTGCCTCCGCCGACAAGATCCGAGAACGACGTGTCGAGACGCTTGTAGCCCGTCGTCGACGCATTCGCGATGTTGCCGGAGATGTTCTCCAGCGCGTAAGCCTGCGCGGTCAGGCCGGAGACCGCCGCATTCAATGCACCAAAAACACCCATCTGAACCTCCAGGACGCATGGATGGCCATGCCGGCGACAAATCCCTGCCGGCCTCGGCTGAGCAGTTCGCAAACCCTGTGCCAATCCGGAAAAATCACTCAACAAATTGAAAATAAAAGCTTTTCTAAAAAACCGCCTCTCATCGCCGGCGGCAGGCGGCAGCTTTGACCAGATCTTCCCCGGCAACAAATGCCGGCCGGGCGGCGCATCCCGGCAGGTCTTGCGCGTCTCTGGCGCGCCACCTACTGTGCCGGCGGACAGAACGGATCAGGGGAATTTCATGCGTTTCGAGGGCACCTCCGGCTATGTGGCGACCGAGGATCTGCGCATTGCCGTCAACGCGGCGGTTGCGCTTCAAAGGCCGCTTCTGGTGAAGGGAGAACCTGGCACCGGCAAAACGGTGCTCGCTCAGGAAATCGCCGATGCCCTCGGGTCCAGGCTCCTCGAATGGCACATCAAGTCGACGACCAGGGCGCAGCAGGGGCTTTACGAGTATGACGCCGTCTCGCGTCTGCGCGACAGCCAGCTCGGCGACGACCGGGTGCACGATATTTCCAACTACATCCGCAAGGGCAAGCTCTGGGAGGCCTTCGCGTCCGAGGACCGACCCGTCCTGCTGATCGACGAGATCGACAAGGCCGACATCGAGTTTCCCAACGATCTTCTCCAGGAACTCGACCGCATGGAGTTCCATGTCTACGAGACCGGGGAGACCGTGAAGGCGCGCCAGCGCCCAGTGGTGATCATCACCTCCAACAACGAGAAGGAGCTTCCCGACGCGTTCCTGCGCCGCTGCTTCTTCCATTACATCTCCTTCCCCGACACCCAGACGATGCGCCAGATCGTCGACGTGCATTTCCCCGGGCTCAAGGAGGCGCTTCTCGCCGAGGCTCTCAAGACCTTCTACAATCTGCGCGATCTGCCCGGCCTGAAGAAGAAGCCCTCGACCTCGGAGCTGCTCGACTGGATCAAGCTGCTCCTCAACGAGGACATCGACCCGGCGACCCTGCGCGAGACCGATGCAAAGAAGCTCATTCCGCCGCTTCACGGCGCACTGCTGAAAAACGAGCAGGACGTTCATCTCTTCGAGCGCCTCGCCTTCCTCAATCGGCGCGACGGGCGCTAGGACACGAAAAAGGGAGGCCGACGGGATGCACCACAACGCCAGAGGCCGCGACAACGCGGCCCGCAGCATCCTGACCGCCGCCGCCATCGTCGCGACCGCGGTCTGCCCCGCAGCCGCGCAAAGGTCGGGATCGGCCCTTTCCGACGCCGGCTGGAAGACCGTCGCCAACGGCATGCGCCATTTCACCGGCCTCACCTGCCCCGACCGCGTCGGCTCGCTCAGCCGGCTGCAGGTGCTTCCAAGCTCGGCCGACCGGGTGGCCGGCTGCATCTACCAGAGCGACACGGGCATTTCGGCGATCCTGCGCAGCCACCCGAGCGGCAACAGCGCGCAGGCCGCACGGGAGTTCGAGACCCGCTACGGCGAGGCCGGCTTCTCGCGCCTGTCCGCCACCGGCGCCGCCGCCAGCGGCATCTCCTTCAAAACCGGCGAGACCCGCAACGGCACACGCTGCGAGACGCTCTGGCGGTTCCACGCCCGCGCGTCCGACTACACCTTGTGGATGTCCTACACCCTGCCCCAACAGGAAACGACGATCGGCCCGCTCGTCACTGCCTTCGCCGCCCAGCTCGCCGAAAACGGGCGCTGAGAGCGCGCCTCACGCCCGTCGAGACACAAGGCGACCGAGCACGGTGCGCCCGCGCCGGCCCACCCGGCTGTGACGCCGAAGAGAGAAAACCCGGAGCCCTCGCGCCGCTCGCCTTCTCGATCTGGCGCAACACCATGACCGCTCCGCCCAGGCCGGCCCCGCATCCGTTCCAGATATCCGACCACCACTTCCACACGCCCAGAATCAGTCGCACGCAGATCGAACTTGCGCAATGTGACCGCGCTCGACAGCGGCATGCGCGAGCAGGCCGAGGCAAGGAGGAGCACGGCGGACAGTCAGGCCGCACGGACCAACGAAGACGGCTTGACTGAAAGCTTGCGCATGACGAAGTCCGTTTCCCCAGGTCTGAAAAACTCGATTGACAGAAAATAATTATTGTAAAACAATAAATTTGAAAACCAGAACATGAAGGAAACTGAAATGGCCTCCAACTACATGCCCAACGATGCACGCCGTATGGCCCGGATCATCCGCATGAGTCGTGCCATGGCCTGGGTGACGCTCGCCGTTGCGGTCGGCCTGCCGCTCGCTCTGGCCATCACTGCGGTCGCCGACCCTGCGGGGTTTGACCGCTGGCTTGTCGACGCCCTCTCCGCCGGCAGCGGCACCATCCTGACCCCGACCGCGCGGATCCTCTGCATCGCGCTCGGCGTCATCCCGCTGACGCTCATCGTCACTGGTCTCCTCATCCTGCGTCGGCTTTTCCTCGGCTTCGCGCGCGGCGCCGTGCTCGTCCCCGAAAGCGGACGGCGGCTGAGGCGCATCGGGGTCATCGTTGCCCTGCTCGCTCCGGTGACCATCCTAGCCGGCAGCCTTGCAAGCCTTGCCGCGACCTGGGCGAATGCTCCGGGCAGCCGCGAGCTTGCCGTCGGCCTCTCCGGGAATGACGTGCTTGCCGTGATCTCCGGCGCACTTCTCGTGGTGCTCGGCTGGACACTCGAGGAAGCCGCGCGAATTGCGGACGAAAACCGTCAGTTCGTGTAAGGAAGCCGCATGGCGATCATCATCAACCTCGATGTCATGCTGGCCCGGCGAAAGATGCGCTCCCGCGAACTTGCCGAGCGCATCGGCATCACCGAGCAGAACGTCTCGCTGCTCAAGTCGGGCAAGGTGAAGGGCGTGCGTTTCGAAACGCTCGAGCGCATTTGCGAGGTGCTCGACTGCCAGCCGGGCGACCTCCTGGAATACCGTCGCGCGCCGGAAGACGCCGACGCCTGAGCCGGCGTCCGAACCGGCAGCAAGCGTCCGCATTCCGCACGACGCGCCGCCGCGCATGTGATTGAATGGCGGCGCAAGCCCCTCCCCCGATCTCTAGCCGGAGCCCTCGATGCTGCGACTGATGCTCTTGCGCCACGCCAAGTCGGACTGGACGGCGGATGCGCCCTCGGACTTCGAACGCCCGCTCAACGGACGCGGACGCGCCGCAGCGCCTATTGTTGGCGCCCACATGCGCCGCCACGGCCTGGAGCCGGACCGCATCCTGTGTTCGCCAGCCCTGCGCACCCGCCAGACGCTCGACCTCATTCTCCCGCACGTGGGCGCCGCAGCGCGGCTCGACATGCCCCCGGCGCTCTACGACGACGGCGACCTCGATTATCTCGAGGTGATCCGCGCGCTTGGCGGTGATGCCCGCTGCCTGCTGGTCGTCGGCCACAATCCGGCGACACAGGAGACGGCGCTGGAGCTTTCCGGTCGCGGCGAGGAGCGCCTGCTCCACACCATCGCCGGCAAATACCCGACCGCCGGCCTTGCCGTGATCGACATCGACATCGACGACTGGCGGAGCCTGAAGCGGGGAGACGGACATCTCGTCGCCGTCGCCCTGCCGCGCCACCTGAACGAGGCGTCCGAGCTCTCGGCCATCGGCCCCGCCGACTGAGCCGCGCCCCCGCCTTCCCGGCGTTCCGCTTGCGCTGCCCCGCCATCCTCCCCACATGGCGGCACGGAGACGATACGTGACGCAAGACAGCTTCCTTACCCGCATGGCCGACGAGCTGCGCTACTCCTTCGACAATCTGTCGGAGACGGTCGGCGATCTCGGCACCCCCACCGTCCGCCTCGGCGTCACTGGCCTGTCGCGCGCCGGCAAGACGGTGTTCATCACCGCACTGGTGCATAATCTCGTCAACGGTGGCCGGCTGCCCCTGTTCGAGGCGGCGGCGGGCGGGCGCATCGCCGGCGCGCATCTCGAGCCGCAGCCCGACGACGCCGTCCCCCGCTTCGACGTTGAAACCCATGTCGACACCCTGCTGAAGGAGAGGCTGTGGCCGCACTCGACGCGCCAGATCGCCGAACTGCGGCTCACCATCGACTATGCCTCCGCGAGCTTCTTTTCGCGCACCCTCGGGCGCGGAAGGCTCCATCTCGACATCGTCGATTATCCGGGCGAATGGCTGCTCGATCTGCCGCTCCTTTCCAAGGACTTCAGGGCTTTCTCGCAAGAGGCCGTCGAGCTGGCGCGAAAGGGCGGTCGCGAGGAGATCGCCCGGCCGTTCCTCGAGGCCCTGGCCGCCGCCGACCCCTTCGCCGAGGCGGAGGAGACCACCGCGCGGGCCCTCGCCGACCGCTTCAAGCGCTACCTCGCCGCCTGCCGGGAAGACGAGCGCGCGCTGTCGATGCTGCCTCCCGGGCGCTTCTTGATGCCCGGCGACATGGAAGGCTCCCCCGCCCTCACCTTCGCCCCCCTGGACCTGGGCGAGGAGACGCGCGCCATCCCCCCGGGCTCGCTCGCCGCGATGATGGAGCGGCGCTATGAGAGCTACCGCAAGCACGTCGTGCGCCCGTTCTTCCGCGACCACTTCGCCCGGCTCGACCGGCAGATCGTGCTGGTCGACGCACTCGGCGCGCTCAACGCGGGCGCCGAGGCGCTCGCCGACCTCGAAACCGCGCTCACCGAGATCCTGCAGGCCTTCCGCCCGGGACGCGTCTCGCGGCTGTTCTCGGTCTTCACCCGGCGCATCGACCGCATTCTCTTCGCCGCCACCAAGGCGGATCACCTGAACCGCGCCGACCATGACCGGCTCGAAGCGGTGCTGCGCCGCCTCGTCGCCCGGGCCATCGAGCGGGCCGAATACGGCGGCGCAAAGGTGGACGTGCTGGCGCTCGCCGCGATCCGCGCCACCCGCGAGGCCACCCTCACCCACGGCGGCGAGGAGATGCCGGCGATCCTTGGCACGCCGCTTGCCGGCGAGCGCGTCAACGGCGAAACCTATGACGGCAAGACCGAGATCGCCCTGTTTCCCGGCGACCTGCCGGACGATCCCGAAACGCTGTTCACCGGCGAGACGACGGTGGACGCGGGCGTGCGCTATGTCCGCTTCCGTCCGCCGGAACTCCAGAGAACGGCGGAGGGCATGACCCTGTCGCTGCCGCATATCCGTCTCGACCGCGCGCTCCAGTTCCTGATCGGAGACCATCTGGCATGACCGAAAAGCCGAGCTCACCCGGCCAGCGCCACCCGCGACGCCCGACGGCCGTGCGCCTCGACACGGCCCGCATCGCCGACGCGGCCGACGACGGCGGCGCCGGCTTCGACGAGCCTTACGTGCGGCCCAGCGCCGATCCCGACGCACTTCCCGTCGTCGTCGCTCCCCCTCCGGCGACAGGCGGGATCCGCTGGGGGCGCTGGCTTGCCGCCGGCCTCGGCGGCCTCGTGTCGCTCGCCGTCGGCCTGTCGGTCGATGCGTTGATCCGCGATCTTTTCACCCGCACCGACTGGCTCGGCTGGCTCGGCGTGGCGCTTGCCGCGCTGGCTCTCGTCGCCGCGCTCGGCCTGACCGTCCGCGAGATCATCGGCATCGCGCGCCTGCGCCGCATCGACGAAACCCGAACAGCACTGGCGAAGGCTGCGGAGGCCGACGATCAGGACGCCGCCCGCACCGCCCTGCGCCAGATGCTTGAGCTCTATCGCAACCGACCGGAAACAGCGCAAGGGCGCGCCGCCGTTGCCGCCCATCTGCGCGAGGTGATCGATGGCCGCGACCTCGTGCGCCTGGCCGAGCGCGACCTTCTGACACCGCTGGATGCACGCGCCGTGCGCATCGTGCGCGACAGCGTCAAGCGCGTCTCGGTCGTCACCGCCATCTCGCCGCGCGCCATCCTCGATCTCGCCGTCGTGCTCGTGGAGAACCTCCGGATCATGCGCCGCCTCGCCGTGCTCTATGGCGGCAGGCCCGGCTTCCTCGGTTTCCTGCGGCTTGCCCGCCATGTCGGCGCCCATCTGGCGATGACCGGTGGCATGGCTGCCGGCGACAGCCTCGTCTCCCAGCTTCTGGGCCACGGCGTCGCCGCCCGGCTTTCCGCCCGCCTCGGCGAAGGTGTGATCAACGGCATGCTCACCGCCCGCGTCGGCATCGCCGCCATCGCCGTCTGTCGCCCGGCCCCCTTCGTCGGCCACGGCGGGCCGACGGTCTCCGACGTCATGGGCGAGATGTTCCGCTCCGATCCGGAGGCGAAGGCCCTGCTGGACAGCGCCTCGGGACGGGCAGCCGCTTCGACGGCAGGACAGCCCCCGAAACGCAACTAAAAATAGTATTTTTTGACTAAACGTATTTTTAATAGTAAATTTGCGAAATCAGGAAAATTCCTCTGCGTCACTCTATGCAGCCCTGATGCAACAGATCTTTTCAGCGAAAAGGATTTTCAAGATGGCAACATGCGATGCCGGTCACGGCTGCTCCATTTCCTGTAGCAACGGGTGCGGAGCCATTTACAACCATGGCACGGGCCAATGCTCCAAGTGGTGCGAGGCATCCGCGACAAAGCTCGACCCGAAGGAACTCGACGGAACATTCAGCATCGAGGTCAACGACATGTCGGTGTCCGTTCTCGCCTCGATCCTCGGCGAGAAACTGCTCGGCGACCGATACGCGACGCTTGCCGGCGCTGACAAACGGGTCTCCTTCAAGTTGGAGTCCACCGACCTGGGGAAGATGCTGACGTCCCTCTCCTGAGGGCCGCGTGCCCGGTCCCGATCAACGATCGGGCACGCCGCGACCGAAGCAGGCCTTGCCGGGACGCCAAGCCGCTGGTCTCGGCCGGCAGGCTTTTCTATAGTCGCTCCATGTTCATCACCTTCCTCACGAATCTGCGCGGCGCCGGCGTCCCGGTCTCCCTGCGCGAGTACCTGACGCTGATGGAAGCGTTGCAGGCGGACCTGGCCGGCAAGCAGGTGGAAGATTTCTACTTCCTCGCCCGCGCGCTTCTGGTGAAGAACGAAGCCAATCTCGACAGGTTCGATCAGGTCTTCGGCCAGACTTTCAACGGTCTGGCGCTTGGCGAGGCGATCGAGGCGGAGGACCTTCCCGAGGAATGGCTGCGCAAGCTTGCCGAGAAACACCTGACGGCGGAAGAAATGGCAGAGGTCGAGGCGCTCGGCGGCTTCGACAAGCTGATGGAGACCCTGCGCAAGCGCCTGGAGGAGCAGAAAGGACGACACCAGGGCGGCAGCAAGTGGATTGGCACCGCCGGCACTTCTCCCTTCGGCGCCTATGGCTACAATCCGGAAGGCGTGCGCATCGGCCAGGACGGCAGCCGTCACCGGCGCGCGGTCAAGGTTTGGGACAAGCGCACGTTCCGTGATCTCGACGACACGGTCGAACTCGGCACCCGCAACATCAAGGTCGCGCTGAAGCGCCTGCGCCGCTTCGCCCGGCAGGGCGCGGCGGACGAGCTCGACCTCGACGGCACGATCCGCTCCACCGCCCACAAGGGCATGCTCGACATCCACATGCGCCCGGAGCGGCGCAACGCGGTCAAGGTGCTGCTGTTCTTCGACATCGGCGGGTCCATGGACGACCATATCCGCGTCTGCGAGGAGCTGTTCTCGGCCGCGCGCACCGAGTTCAAGGTGCTGGAGTACTTCTACTTCCACAACTGTCCCTACGAATACGTGTGGAAGAACAATGCCCGCCGCCACGCGGAACGCATTCCGACCCAGGAGCTGCTTAACAAATACGGACCCGACTACAAACTGATCTTCGTCGGCGACGCCTCCATGAGCCCCTATGAGATCGCCTATGCCGGCGGCTCGGTCGAACACTGGAACGAAGAGGCGGGGGCCGTCTGGATGCAACGGCTGACGCAGCAGTTCCCCCGGTCCGCCTGGCTCAATCCGGTCTCCGAGCGACACTGGTCCTACACCCACTCGATCCAGATGATCCGCGAGCTCATGGACGGCCGCCACTACCCGTTGACCCTTGAAGGCCTTGATGAGGCAATGCGCGATCTCGTTCGCTGAACGCGGCCAGACATCTTTTTTATGGTGCAGCGCATTTTTTTTCGCGCGGAGCGGGAAGCTAAATAATTAAATCATATGGCATATTTCACGCCGGACAGCGCACGGTAAACGGCGTCACAAAACCCTGATAAAACTAACTATTCAATATTAACTTCAGCGTAAGGGATCCTGCACATTCTGCCAATATGCCCCAAGGTAAGAGAGTGGCGCGATCATGGTCTCCCTGAGAATTTCACAGAAAATCCCCCTTCTCGTTGCGTCGGCTGTCGCAGCGGCAACCATCGTGACGAGCATCGTCGGCTATCAGGCCTCGCGCTCACATCTCTATGACGCCTCTCTCGAAGCGATGCGCTCGACCGTGTCCTCGCGACAGGCCGAAGTGGAGAGTTATCTCGCCAGCATCAGGGAAGACATCGCGCTCACCTCGGAAAATGCTGCGGTGCACGACGCGCTGCGCGCGTTCCAGGACGCCTATCTGGCAAGCGCACCGAGCAAGGAGCGCGGCAACGAGGCCCTGCGACGCGCCTATATCGACGACAATCCGAACCCGCTCGGCGAGAAGCATAAGCTGGACGCAGCGGCCGACGGCAGCGACTACAGCCGGATCCACGCCAGCTTCCACCCCTGGTTCCGCGACTATCTCGAGCGACGCGGCTATTATGACATCTTCCTCGTCGATGCCGCAGGCGACGTCGTCTACACGGTGTTCAAGGAAGCCGACTTCGGCACAAACCTGCTTGCCGGCGAATGGAAGGACACCGACCTTGGCGCCGTCTTCCGCCAGGTGCGCTCGGCCCACTCCATCGACGACCTGGCATATGCCGACTTCGCACCCTACGCCCCCTCCAACGGTGCGCCGGCCAGCTTCGTCGCCGCACCGATCCTCGACGCCAAGGGCACCTTCGAGGGCGCGCTGGTCTTCCAGATGCCGATCGACCGCATCAACACGATCATGACCCGTTCCATCGGCCTGGGAGAGACCGGCGAGACCTACATCGTCGGCGAGGATCACCTGCTGCGCTCGGAGAGCCGGTTCCGCAAGGAAGGCGATCCCACCACCATCCTGGCGCGCAAGTCCGACACCTCTTCAGTGAATGCGGCGCTGGCCGGCGAGAGCGGCGTCGCCGTCTCCACCGACTACCGTGGCGCAGACGTTCTGGCCTCCTACACGCCGCTGACCTTTGTCGGCACCAAATGGGCGCTTCTCGCCGAGATCGATCTGGCCGAGGTCGAGGCACCGATCAACCGGATGGCCTGGCAGTTCCTCGTCATCGGAGGTCTCGTCGTGTTCGTCATGGCGCTGGCCGGCTTCTTCTTCGCACGGACCATTTCCCGCCCGATCGGCCGGATGAGCGGCGTCATGCGCTCCATTGCCGGAGGCAACCTCGAACTCCAGGTTCCCGATACCGGGCGCGCCGACGAGATCGGCGAAATGGCCGGCGCCGTGCAGGTCTTCAAGGACAACGCCATCGAGGTGAAGCGCCTCGAGGCCGAGCAGGCAGCGGCCGAAGCGCGCGCCGCCGAGCAGGCCCGCGCGGCGCGCCACAAGCTCGCCAACGACTTCGAGAACGCCGTTGGCGGCATCGTCGGCACCGTCGCCTCCGCGGCGACGGAAATGCTGGCGGCGGCACAGACCCTGTCGAGTGCGGCGAGCGACACCTCCGAGCGCTCGACCGTCGTTGCCTCGGCGGCGGAGGAGGCCTCCTCCAACGTCCAGGCCGTGTCCGGCGCTGCCGAGGAGCTGACCAGCTCGATTGCCGAGATCAGCCGCCAGGTCGAGGATTCCCAGTCGATCTCGCAGATCGCGGTGGAGAACGTGGGAAGCACCAACGAGAAGGTCGGCACGCTCACGATCGCCGCCACCCGCATCGGCGAGGTCATCGCCCTCATCACCGACATCGCCGAGCAGACCAACCTGCTGGCGCTCAACGCCACCATCGAGGCGGCGCGTGCGGGCGAGGCCGGCAAGGGCTTCGCGGTGGTCGCCGCCGAGGTGAAGAACCTCGCGACGCAGACGGCGCGGGCGACCGAAGACATCAACGACCAGGTGAAGGGCATCCAGAGCTCGACCCGCGACACCGTCACCGCGATCGATTCGATTGGCGAGACCATCGAGCAGATGCGCGCCGTCGCCACCGCGATTTCCGGTTCGGTCGTCCAGCAGGGTGCGGCGACCCGCGAGATCGCCGGCAACATCGAGCAGGTCGCGATGGGCATGTCCGACGTCACGTCGAATATCTCGACCGTCAATTCCGCTGCACAGGAGACGGGTGCCGCAAGCAGCCAGCTCCTGGCCTCGGCGAACGAACTCTCTGGCCAGGCAGAAATGCTGCGCAGCGAGGTGGATCGCTTCCTTTCGGAGGTCCGCGCCGCCTGAAGAGAGGGGGCCGCGGGCCGCAAGGCCCGTCGCCCCAAAGGCTCCAAAGTCCCTTGTCTACTGCCTCCCAAACTTCAAAGGCCGCCGGCTCCTGCCGTGCGGCCTTTTTTTTCGTTCGCGCGCGCTTTTCCGTTCGCGGCGTGGCGCGAGACGCCCGGTTTCAGGCGCCAGCGGTCAGGAGGTCTCGGCGTCGATGTCCTGGCGTGCGCCCACCCTCAGCAGCATCGTGCAGCGCACGAACGGGCCTTCGTTGACGCCGCTGCGGTGCTTGAGCAGGAAGGTGATCACCTGGCTCTCGCCCTGCACCGTCTCGGCCACGACCTCTTCGGCCGGCGGCGTGCAGATCACCCGCTTGTGACGCTGGCGCGCCTCGTCCATGAAGACGGTCGAATGGGTCTCGTAGCCTTCCAGATGCGATCCCGGCCCGACGACCAGTGCGCCGTCGGAGGCTTTGCAGTCGAACAGCGGGGTCGAGATCACCAGGCTTTTCGTCGAGCAGTCGCCCTTCGGCAGATAATAGTCCGCCTCCTGGTGCCAGGGCAGGTTCAGCCGCTTTTCGTCGGCGGAAAACCGTGTCGGCAGGTCGATGCGCAGGTGCGGGAAGGCGGTGACGAGATCCGCCTCACGGCAGCCGACGAGATCGGCCGCGAAACCTCGCATCGGTGCCGAGGCGACGATCTCCGCGAAAACGTCGGAGGCGACGAAGGCGTCCTGAGTCTCGGCGGCAAGCTGGCCGCCAGCCTCCCGGTCATCGATCAGCGCCCGCGAGAACGAGGCCCGATCGTGCGTGCCCGTGTGCGCGTAGAGAAAGCCCAGGCTTTGCCGGATCGCCGCCTCGAGCCCGCCGGCCGCGACCGTGAAGCCGGCCGGAAACCGCGTCAGGAACGTCATCTCACTCCCCCTTCACGCAATAGGCCGCCATCGAGGCGCAAGGCACCCGACGCAGCCGCAAGGACCCGAGGCCGAGCGTCTCGCGCACGGCAATCGTCTCGCCTGGATAGTCGGGATGATTGAGCTCGTCGAAAACCACCACCGCGCCGCGCGCCATGCGATCCCAGGCAAGCTCGAGAACGTCCCTGGTCGGCTTGTAGAGATCCAAGTCGAGGTGCAGCAGGGCAATCGTCGCCGCCGGCTGGCGTTCCAGATAGTCTTGAAACGTCTCGGAAATATCGCCGCGCACCAGCTCCACCTTGGCGATGTTGCCGATCATCCGGTTGCCGTCGAACTGACGGATCGCCTCGCTCAAGAGTTCATGGGAATCATACGCAAGCCCGCCCTTGCGCATGTGCGCCGCCCCCGAGGAGAGATCCTCCTTCGACGGTTCGGTGAACCCCTCGAACGTGTCGAAGCCGACAATCTTGCGGGTGTAGTGATGCGGTTCGAAGATCGACGAGAAATGCGCCATCGCCATCAGGAAGTTGCCCCCAGCGACGCCGCACTCGACGATATTGCCCGGCAAGTCCTTGATCAGGTTCCAGTATTCATGAGTCTCCAGAAACCGCGTCACGGCCTGGCGGGTGCTGAAGACCGGCATCATGTCGACAAGCCGATGGGCCGGGATGTCGCCGCCGTCGAGATAGGCCGCCCGCTCCTCGTACCAGGAAAGCTGCCGTTCCGTGTTGCGGTTCTTCTCGATGTTCTGAAGCGTCGATTCCATCGCGATTTCCTGCGGCTCTGCTGGTTTGGGCAAAGCCTAGCCGGAATTCGTTAACCATGTTCCAATCCCGTGCACTCAGCTTGCCACCGAGAAACGCGCCGTCGCCGGATCGCACGCGTAGAGCGGCTTCAGCTCCGTTGCCCTCGTCGCCAGTTCCGCAACGCTGTCAATGATGTAGCCGACCGTTGCGTCGTCGCAGAGATATCCGAGATTGAGCCGGCACCAGCCCGGCTTCTCGATCTCGCGCCCCGCGGCAATCGCCCCGCGCAAGGCCTCGGAGGTCTCCTGGTCGATATCGAGCAGCCGATGCGCGTAGGGACCGGCGCAAGCGCAGCCACCGCGCGCCTGGATGCCGTAGTGATCGCTCAGCATCCGCGTCACCAGTTGCTGGTGGATATACCCGCCCGCCGGATCCTTCACCCGGAAGGAGAAGATCGGCAGTCGCCCGCGCTTGTCGCACGCCAGAATCTCCAGTTCAGGAACCTTGTCCCAGACGGAAAACGCCCGCTGCGCCAGCGCCTTGTCCCGCGCGACGATGGTCTCGCAGCCAACCGCCTGCTTGACGAGAAAGGCCAGCGCGGCACGGATGTCGCCCAGCATGTCGGGCGTGCCGGCTTCCTCGCGCGCGGTGAGCGAGGTGGAGTAATCCTCCCCCCAGGGCGAAACGAAGGAGACCGTGCCGCCGCCCGGCCAAGCCGGCCGCACGCGCCGCACCACCGCCTCGCGCAGGGCGAGAATGCCGGACGCCCCCGGACCGCCCGGAAACTTGTGCGGCGAGATGACGATCGCGTCGATCTGCGCGTCGGGCGCCGGACGCATGTCGATGGGCAGATAAGGCCCGCCACCGGCGTAGTCCCATACGGCAAGCGCCCCGTGTCGCTTCAAGAGACGTGTGACTTCAACAACATCCGTCTCGATGCCGGTAACGTTCGAGGCAGCCGAGAAAGCGCCGATGATAAGCGGCCGGCCGGACGCGGACCCCAACACGCGTTCGAGCTCCTGCATGTCGGGCCCGCCGCCTTCCGCCTCCCCGACCTCGACAACATCCGCCCCGCTCTCGCGCCAGGGCAGGATGTTGGAGTGATGCTCGTAGGGACCGTGGACAACCAGCGGACGCAGGCCCCCTTCCCACAGCGCCGGCGAGATCCCGGCCTCGGGGATAAGCAGGGCAACGAGACGGTTTATCCCCGCGGTTGCCCCTGCCCCGGCAAAAATCACGGATATCCCCGGCCCGGCGTTCAACTCCCGCGCTATCACCGCACGCGCCTCGGCCCGCGCCCGCGTCATGAACGCTCCGCAATGCGAGGCCTCTGTATGGCTGTTGGCATAGAACGGCAGGATGTGCCCGGCGATGAAGGCCTCGACCTGGGCAAGCGCGCGGCCGGAGGCCGTGTAATCGGCGTAAACCAGCTTGCGCCGTCCGAAAGGCCCGTCGAATTCCATCCCCTCGCCGATGAGGCCGGCACGCAGCGCCGGCATCAGGGCCTCGCCCTCCGGCAGGCTTTCGGTGAACCGCGACAGGATCATGATCTATTCCCCGACTGTCCCCGCCGGGAGCCGGAGGGGCACTGAACGAATCTCGAGCTTTATTTTCGAAATTTTGCCTTGTCGGGAGCCTGATTTTGGTCTTTTTGACGCGAAATATGGCTTTTTCGATGTAGCAATGATCGACAAAATGACAAGGAGACGGGGATAATGATCGACCAGTTCAACGCGGCCATCTTGCGCCTGCTCCAACGCGACGGCGCGATCACCCAACGCGCCCTCGCGGAGAAGGTGAACCTGTCGGCCAATGCCTGCTGGAACCGGATCCAGGCGCTGAAGAAGGCCGGCGTCATCACCGGCCAGAGCGCCCGACTCGACCGCGAGAAGCTCGGCCTCGACCTCGTGGTGTTCATGATGGTGCGCACCCGGCACCATTCGCTGGACTGGCTGACGCGCTTCCGCGCCCATGTCTCGACGATCCCGGAAGTGATCGACTTCTTCCGCATCGGCGGCGACTACGACTACCTGCTGAAGATCGTCACCCGCGACATGGCCAGCTACGACGCAGTCTACCAGAGGCTGATCGCCGGGGTGGAACTCGATTCCGTCACCTCCTACTTCGCCATGGAGGCGATCGAGGAGCAGCGCCCGCTGCCGATCCGCGAGACCGCCTGACATACCGAACGCCCCCTCATCCCCTCCCGCACCTGCATCCCGCACCGCGTCTCCCTTGCTCGTCGGTCACACCGCGCCCTTGCTCGTCCGTCGCCCCTCCCTCGCTCATCCGCCGCCTCGGGCTTGGCCCGGGACCCAATCCACGTCGCGGTTGGCGCGGCGGCGGCTGGTTCGCCGGAGCTATCCGCAGGCCCGGAGCCCACGTCGCCGGCGCCCCGGGAACGAATGGGCCCCGGGTCAAGCCCGGGGTGACGGTGGTGCGGGGGGGGGGGGGGCGGCGATGCGGGCGGTGGCGGCGGTGCGGGGAGAGGCGATGTTGGTGAGGCGACAGCAGCGGCCGGGCGGGCGCGGTGGTGAAAGTCCTGTACCTCGCGTTCGGCGCAGCCGCCTCAAGGGCCGGCGAAATAGCGCCCCGGAGTGACGCCGAAGGCCTTCTTGAAGGTGGCGACGAAGGCGCTCGGCCCCTCGTAGCCCAGCCGGTCGGAGACCTCCCCGACCGGCAGCCCCTGGCCGAGCCATTCCACCGCCTTCATCAGCTTCGCCTGCTGTCGCCAGGCGCGGAAGGTGAGCCCTGTCTCGGAGGAGAAATGCCGCTCGAAGGAACGCAGCGAGAGGCTGGCCCGCGCGGCGAGATCGCCGACGGAGAGCCCGGCGGCCGGATCCTCGACCAGCGGTGCCAGCGCGGCGCGCAACCGTTCCGCCTCCGGCATTGGCAGATGCAGCGGCGCGACCCGCGAGGCGGAGATCTGGTCGACCAGAACGGCGGCGAGGCGCGCCGTCGGCCCGTTGCCGGCATAGTCCGGCGCCGCCTTCATGAAAGCCAGGATCAGCTCGCGCAGCAGCGCCGTCACCTGCACAACGAAAGGCGCGCCCGGCAACGCCGGCAGGCCGTCCACCCGCATGTAGAGAAAACGGACCTCCGTCTCGGTGTGATAGGTCGAAGAATGGGTCACGCCGGGCGGAATGAAGATCGCCCGTTCCGGCGGCACGACGAAGCTGCCCGCCTGGGTCGTCACCGTCACCGCCCCGCGCTGGATGTGAAACAGCTGCGCCCGCGCATGCGCATGCGGCGTCGTCACCGTCCCCGCCCCTTCCGTGCCCACATAGGAAATGATCGGATCGGGATGCTCCTCGGGAAGCTTTTGAAGGCGGGCGGGGTGGATCATGGCCAGACCTTGCGCAACCGGGAAGCACCGGCTCGGTGCAGATCCCGACGTTTCACCGACATATTTTGACAAAATGACGATAACACGCAAATGCCGGTCCGGGCTATGAAAAGGCACGTCAATGCCGTCCGGCCCGGCGGGTTGATCGCGAAACGCGGCAGGCCAACGGCAAGCGGAGCGCGCAGGCAATGCCGCTCCCCGGGGCGACGGCCGACAGCGCCGCCCTGGCCCAGTGTCTCGCGTTCAGCTTTCGCGGGGCCACCTCTTTCGGGGGGCCCTCTTGCGCGCCCCGCCCCGCAGCGACGGGTGACGGCAGAAACTGTTTTCCAGGGCGCCCGCCACGGCGTCTTTCCGACCAGTGTTCAAAGCGGATTTCGACAACGACCATGACAGCCCCCCTGCCCCCCACCGCTCCCGAGGTTCGTTCCGGCTGGCGCTCGCCGCTGATGCTGTTGATGATCATGGCCGGCGCGATGCAGCTTTCCTTCGCTGCCTGGTGGAACCTCATGAACAATTTCGCCGTTCACGAGCTCGCCTTCACCGGCAAGGAGATCGGCATCCAGCAGTCGATCCGCGAGATCCCCGGCTTTCTCGCCTTCACCGCGATCTATGTGCTGCTGCTGATGCGCGAGCAGACGCTGGCCTATGTGTCGCTGGCGTGCCTGGGCATCGGCGTGGCGGCGACGGGTTACTTCCCGACGCTGTGGGGCTTCTATCTCACCACCCTCGTGATGTCGGTGGGCTTCCACTATTACGAGACGATGAGCCAGTCGCTGTCGCTGCAGTGGCTGCCAAAGGAAACGGCGGCCGCCGGCATGGGCAAGATCCTGTCCGTCGGTGCCTTCGCCCAGCTCATCGCCTATGGCATGATCTTCGTCGCCTGGAAGACCTTCGAACTGGAGTTCTCGACCGTCTTCCTGATCGCCGGCATGCTGACGCTGGTGGTCGTCGCCTTCCTGCTCATCGCCTTCCCGCAGTTTCGCGAGGGTGTGCCCCAGCGCAAGACGCTGGTGCTGCGCCGGCGCTACTGGCTCTATTACGCACTGACCTTCATGGGCGGCGCCAGACGGCAGATCTTCACGGTGTTCGCCGGCTTCCTCATGGTCGAGCGCTTCGGCTACGAGGTGCACGAGGTGGCGGGCCTGTTTCTGATCAACGGCGTCTTCAACATGCTGCTGGCGCCGAAGATCGGCTCATGGATCGGCAAGGTCGGCGAGCGCACGGCGCTGACGGTGGAATACATCGGGCTGATCGCCGTCTTCCTGACCTATGCCTTCGTCACCAACCCGCATCTGGCCGCCGGCCTCTACGTGATCGACCATGCCTTCTTCGCGGTCGCCATCGCCATGAAGACCTATTTCCAGAAAATCGCCGACCCGGCCGACATCGCCCCCACCGCCGGCGTCGCCTTCACCATCAACCACATCGCGGCGGTGTTCATCCCCGCCCTCTTCGGGCTGATCTGGCTGGTGTCACCGGCCGCCGTGTTCCTGATCGGTGCGGCCATGGCCTGCGTCAGCCTGGTGCTCGCCCGGCTTGTCCCGCGCGACCCGGACGAGGGCAACGAGGTCGCATGGCCCGGCCGCGGCAAGCTCGCCGCCAGCCCGGCGGAATAGGCGCGCAAACCCGCGAGGCGGGCTGGCGGACGCCGGCCCGCCGCACTGCGATGCGGTCTCGATGTGGGGTGAGATGCCGTCGCCGTCTTGTGACGGCAGCGCATGGTGTTGGCAAAAAGCGAAGGGCGCTGGCGGAGGAATTTCCGCCGCGCCCGTTCTCGCGACAATCAGCCCCTTCCCAAGACAGTCGGTCAGGGCACGTCAGTCAGGGCATGGCCTGGAGCGGCGCGCGGGCGTGCTCCAGGCCGCGTGTCAGGCCTGGCGCTCGGGAATGCGCACGACGAGGCCGTCGAGCGCGTCGCTCATCTTGATCTGGCACGAAAGCCGCGAGGTCGGCTGGACGTCATAGGCGAAGTCCAGCATGTCCTCTTCCATCGGCTCCGGCGAGCCGGTCGCCGCAGCCCAGGCATCGTCGACATAGACATGACAGGTGGCGCAGGCGCAGGCACCGCCGCATTCCGCCTCGATGCCCGGCACCATGTTCTTGATGGCATTCTCCATCACGGTGGTTCCGACGGCGGCTTCGACGGCGGTCTCGGAGCCATCGGCGGTGATGTAGGTGATCTTCGGCATGGGATGCTGTCTCGGCTGGGTGCGGTGAAAGTGTCCGTGGTCGACTTGCCGGGATCCTGTGTCGGACCGGTCGCCTTCGACATACCCTCTCACTGAAAAACGTCAAGCAGCGAGACCTCACTGCGACATGCGCACGCGTCCTGCCGTCACTCGGCGTCGAGCGTCATGGCGATGAAATCGCGGGCCTCGTCGAGCGCCGCGTTGAGCGCCGAGGCGTCGCCGGCCTTGCCGCCGCGAAGGGCCGCCTCCATCGTCTCCGCCGCCTCGGCCACCTTCCAGGCGCCGATGCCTCGGGCCGAGCCCTTGATGGTGTGAACCGCCCTGGCGCGCTCGGCCGGGTCGCCCTCCTCGCCGAGGCGATGGCGAAGCTGCTCCGCCTGACGGGCGAAAAGGCCGAGAACCTCGCGCGCGAGGTCGCGGTTGCCAAGCGTGTGGCGGTCGAGATGGACGAGATCCAGCGGCTCCCCGTTCATCGTTTCGCGCGCCACGGCGGGCTCCGCCGCCGCGTGCTCGTCCTCCGCTGCAAGCGGCTGTGCCGTTCCCTGAGCCATAGCCGAATTCTCCTTCGGTCTCGGGTCGCAACCGGCATCAGGTCTAGCCCGCCGGCAGGCACAAGGATCGGCAAAAACCACGAAACCGGGGTTAAGGCACCCGGATTTCCCCGAACGCCCGCCAACAAAGTGAATCTTTGGTTAATACGCATTCAGACATTTTCACGAGGTTCGCTCCGGCGCGAAGCCCCCGTGCCAGCACATGGACGCAGCGCTGTCCGCGAGCCGCCCCCCGCGGCAGCCGTGCACGCCAGGCGGCGCGGCGTGCGGCGATTTGCCTGCCAGACGCACGCCTCCCTCACCGTTTGCCGGCGCACGAGTCGAATGGGCGGGATCAGGTTGGAAAACCAAGGCTCTGCCGGTTTGACGGGCCTGCGGTCGTGGCCCCTGATACCGCCACCCAGGGCCAGTTTCAGTCGAAAGGCAGCGGCCTGGCGCCCGCCTTGCCAGGCCCGGGCACCCGCCACGGCGCCTGGTCCCGAGGCGGCGGACGCCCCCGGCGCAGCGTCGTTTCACGATCTTCCGGTGGCCTCCGGCGGGTGTCCCGGCGGCCCCGGAGACCGCCTTCCAGCTCCCGCTCTTGGCGCCCATCCCCTTGGACTGACTCTGCAAATTCTTGTTCGCCAGTCTGGATTGTGTCATTAGCTTTAAGGGTGCGGCAAGTTTGGGAGACGTATGCCTTGCGCCAGAGGCCGGCGCTGGCACCCATATCTCCCGACGTTCCGATCCCGGCGCGTTGATCGGGATGCCCAGCCGCGCATGGTATGGCGGCGCGTGTTCTGCGCCGTACCATCCGATGTGTAACGAGTACGGACGCGAGGCGAAACAAACATGGCACATCCCCCGAAGGCGAAGGACCCGGCCGAGGCCGCCCTCAGTGCTGTCGAGGAAGCGCTGAAGATCGATTTCGGCGACACGGCGGCGAGCGGCGAAACCGCCTCCGGCGGCAGCGCCCAGCGCAACGAAGGCGCGCGTCCGACCGCGTCGTCGTCCGATGCCGGCGATACGTCCGACAGCGACAGCCGTCGCGGCAACGGCCGACGCGGGCGCGGCGGCAGCCGCCCCGGTTCGGCCGCCAACGACGACCGGCGCACGATCGGAAATCTCATCTACGCCTTGCAGCGGCGCCCGACCTCGGCGCCCTTCTGGTTTGCCTTCGCGCTCTCGATCCTGTGGGTCGCCGGCGGATGGTGGCTCGCCTCGGCCGCCTTCTCCTCCGACCTCGCCGCGGTGCAGACCACCGGCGACATCCTGTCCTCGCCCTCGCTGCTGATGTCGAGCGTCGCGGTCATCGTGCCTGTGCTCTTCTTCTGGGCAATGGCGCTGATGATCTACCGCGCCCAGGAGATGCGCATCGTCGCGCGCGGCATGACCGAGGTGGCGCTTCGCCTCGCCGAGCCGGAAGACGTCGCCAAGGAATCGATCCTGAGCGTCGGCCAGGCCATCCGCCGCGAGGTTGCCGCAATGGGCGACGGCATCGAGCGCGCAATCGCCCGCGCCAGCGAGCTTGAGGTTCTCGTGCACAACGAGGTGTCCTCGCTCGAACGCTCCTACAATGACAACGAACTGAAGATCCGCTCGCTCATCGACGAGCTCGTGACCCAGCGTGAGGCGGTCGTTTCCAACGCCGACCGTGTCCGCGACACGATCTCCGGCGCGCACGAGGGCCTCGCCGCGCAGCTCGCCGAGACCTCCGAGAAGATCAGCCACATCGCCGATTCCGCGACGGACCGCCTGACCGGCGCCATCGACAGCCGCGTCTCCGACTTCACCGGCGCCATCGACGGGCGCGTCAGCGAGCTGACCGGTGCGATCGACGGCCGCGTCTCCGAGCTGACCAGCGCCATCGACGGCCGCGTCGCCGAACTCAACGGCTCCATCGGCGGTCGCGTCTCCGAGCTCCACAACGCCATCGACAGCCGCGTCAGCGAGCTCAACGCCACGGTCGACGGCCGCGTGCGCGAGATTGCCGAGACCTTCGACACCGCCGGCAGCCAGCTCGTCGACACGCTGACCAACCATGGCGACAGCTATGTCGAGCGCCTGACCGGAACCGGCGAGATGCTGGTGGAGTCCATGAACCGGACCGGCCACGAGTTCACCGAGACGCTGGCGACCCGCGGCGCGGAGGTCAACGACCGTTTCGCGACCACCGCGACCGGCTTCATCGACACGCTGACCAGCCGCGGCGACGAAATCACCGCCAACCTGTCGCTCACCGGCGGCAAGCTGATCGACACCATCACCACCCGCACCGACAACCTGCTGTCGACCCTCGACACGCGCGTTTCCGGCCTCGACAGCTCGCTCGCCGAGACCGGCGACCGCGTCGTGGAGAGCATCTCGCTGCGCGGCCAGGAGGTCACCGACACGATCTCCGTCAAGGGCGCGGAAATCGTCGAGACGCTGTCCTCGCGCACCAACGAAGTCGCCGAGATCCTGCGTGGCACCGGCGAGTCCATCGTCGTCGACCTGTCGCTGCGCGGCGGCGAGATCGCCTCGAAGCTGGACGAGACCGCCGGCAGCCTGACCGAGACGATCACCGTGCGCGGCACCGAGCTTGCCGACCGCCTCGGCTCCGTCGGCGACAAGATCCACGAGGCCATCACCATCAACGGCGAGGCGCTGGACGAACGTCTGGCAAGCCGCTCGCGCGAGATGGCCAACCTCATCGACGGCCAGGCGCAGAACTTCCGGTCCGCGCTCGAAAGCGCCTCGACCGAGATCACCGCCTCGCTCGAGAGCCAGACGTCCGGCTTCGCCCGCACGCTGGCGGAAACCGGCACCGAGCTTGCTCACCTCATCGGCTCGCGCGGCGAGCGCGTCGCAGGCGAGCTGACGGCGATCGGCGATCGGCTCGACGCCACGCTGGACGAGCGCGGCGGCGCGCTGCAGCACGGCGTCTCCGTCTATCTGGACCGCATGGAAGGGCTCATCGGCGAACGCGGCGAGAAGCTCGTGTCCTCCTTCGAGCTGCGCACCGCCGAACTCGGCGAGACGCTCGACGGACGCATCGAATCGCTCAACACCACGCTCGACCTGCGCGCCGGCGCCATGGCCGATTCGCTCGACACCCGCATCCAGGGTCTCGACACGACGCTGGCCGGCGGTCTCGAGGCGCTCACCGCCTCGCTCGACAGTCGCGCCGGGTCGCTGGCCGAAACGCTCGACAGCCGCATCAAGGGCTTCGACACGACGCTGACCGGCGGCATCGAGACACTCACCTCCTCGCTCGACAGCCGCGCCGGGTCGCTGGCCGAAACGCTCGACAGCCGCATCCAGGGCTTCGACACGACGCTGACCGGCGGCATCGAGACACTGACCTCCTCGCTCGACAGCCGCGCCGGCTCTCTGGCCGAGACGCTCGACAGCCGAATCCAGGGCTTCGACACCACCATCACCGGTGGTCTGGAGCTCCTCACCTCCTCGCTCGACAGCCGCATGAAGAGCTTCGACGCGACGATTTCCGGCGGTGTGGAGACGCTCACCAGCTCGCTCGACAGCCGCACCGGCTCGCTCGCCGAGACGCTCGACAGCCGTATCGAAGGCTTCGACACGACGCTGGCCGGCGGCATCGACCGTCTGTCGACGACGCTCGAGGCACGCACGGGTCAGTTCGAGACGACCCTCAACGAGCGCACCGTGGCGCTTTCCGATCTGCTCGAGGACCGCTCCCAGGCGATCACGCTCAAGCTGTCGACCAAGGTCGACGAGGTCGGCGAGACGCTTGGCAGCCGCGCCGAGGAGATCGGCAACAGCCTGTCCGAGCGTTCGCGCATCATCGGCGAGAACATCGAACGCCATCTCTCCACGTTCGAGAGCACCATCGGCGAGAAGGTCGAGCTGGCGGCCGTGTCCATGTCGGACAAGGCCGAGCATCTGGCCAACACCATGTCGGTCGGCACCGAGCGTATCGACCAGGCGCTTGACGCCCGCGCCCGTCAGATCAGCGAGACGCTGATCGCCCGGACCCGCGAGATCGCCTCTGCCTTCGTCGAAGGCCAGGGCGAAATGTCAAAGGCACTGGACGAGCGTCTCACCGACGCCGGCCAGGTGCTGTCGCGCCAGAGCCAGGATCTCACCGACACGCTGTCCGACCGGATCGCGGAGATCAACGTCTCGCTCGGCTCGAAGGTCTTCGAGGTCGCCGAGACGCTGGACAGCCGCTCCGCGGAGCTGGAGCGCGTGCTGGCCGAGCGGCTTGCCGCGATTTCCGGCACGCTGACCTCCGAGAGCGACCGCGCCCGCGATCTGCTCGCCGAGGTCATGACCGAGGCCGGATCCACCATCGAACGCCTGTCCGGCACGCTGTCGGGCGAAAGCGGTCGCCTGCAGGAGATCGTCGAAACGACGCTTGGTGCGGCGACCGAGAAGCTCCAGGGCGAGGGCACCCGCCTGCGCCAGATCGTCCTCGGCTCCGTTGGCGAGGCCCGCGGCACGCTGCAGGCCGAAAGCGAGAAGGCGGCCGACATCATCGTCCAGTCGCTCACCGAGGCAACCGGCACCATGGCCGGCGAGGGCGAGAAGATGCGCGCCCTGCTCGTCGAGGCGGTCAGCGAGGCGGCCCGTTCGCTCGCGGCCGAAAGCGAGCAGGCCCGCACGGCCTTCCTCGGCAGCCTGTCGGAGATGAGCGGTGCGCTCGGCGGCGAAAGCGAGAAGGTTCGCGAGGACCTGACCCGCACCGTCGCGGAAGTCACCGGCGCCCTGGCCAGCGAAAGCGAGCAGGCCCGCATGGTCCTGGCCCGCACCATCGAGGAAATCGGCAACATGGTCTCCGGCGAGGCCGACGGCGTGCGCTCGCGCGTTGCCGGCGCCGTGCGCGAGGCGGCTGACCTCCTGTCGGAGCGCGGCAACGCCGTGGCCGAGGATCTCATCGCCCGCGCCGACCAGCTCAACGCTGCTCTCGAAGCCCGCTCCGGCAAGCTTGCCGAGCTCATCGGCACCGACGGCAACGAGCTTGTCGCCAGCATCGAGGAACGCGCCCACGGGCTCACGACCCGTATCGCGGAGATCCACGAAGCCATCCTCGACGCGATCACCGTCAAGGGGCGCGACGTTACCGACGGCTTCGCCCGCACCGGTCTCGACGCCACCCGCAAGCTGGTGGAGGCGGGCGACCAGCTCGTCGCCACGCTCGACGAGCGCAGCACGTCGGCGGCCGACATCCTCCACCGCACCCGTTCGGAACTGGAAATCGAGATCAGCGGCCTGCTGAATCGTCTTACCGAGTCCAACGGCCAGCTCTCCGAGGTGGTCGCCAACGCCGGTGAGAACCTGGGCAGGATCGAGACCTCGCTGTCGCGCAGCGCCGGCGAGTTCCGCACCGCCATCGACCGCGCCGTCACCGACACGACCGCCTCGAGCGGCACGCTCAAGGAGCAGACCTCGGTGCTGCGCGAGGTGTCCGACACCGTGCTTTCCGACATTTCCTCGCTGTCGACCCGGCTCGAGGAGCATGGAAAGATGCTGTCCGACGCCGCCCGCAACCTCGAGGAAACGAACCGCGACGTGGAAAGCCGCGTCGGCGAGCGCAAGACCGCCATCGAGGATGTTGCCGACACGCTGCTGGCCAAGACCGAAGCTGTCGACAGCCTGATGCGCGGCTTCGCCGGCCAGCTCGAGCAGATGCTCGAGGCGGCGGACGACAAGAGCCGCGACGTCACGCAGCAGCTCACCGCTGCCGCCGAGGCCGCGACCCGCGCCGTCACCGAACAGTTCGAGTCCATGCGTCTGTCGGCCGGCCTTGAGGGCAAGAAGGCCCGCGAGGAAGTCCGCGCCGCCCAGGACGAAGTCGTTGCCGAGATGTCGAAGACCCTGTCCGACGCATCCGAGCGCTTCACCGAGGCGACCACCCGCATGCGCGACGTCGCCCGCGACGTCCATCGCGAACTGGAGAAGACCCGCAGCGAGCTGAAGCGCGGCATTCTCGACCTGCCGGAGGAGGCCGAGCAGTCCGCTTCCGCTCTGCGCAAGGTGGTGAGCGAGCAGGTCCGCGCCCTGACCGAGCTGTCCGAGATCGTCTCGCGCCAGTCGACCACACTCGACACCTCGCGTGCCGGAGAGCGTACGCTTGCGACGGCCGCCGTGGCCGCCGCACCACGCGCCGAGCCCGCACCGGCACCGGCCCCCGCACCGGCGCAGCGCGCGCCGGCCGCCAAGGCCCAGGCCCAGGCCCCCGCCTCCGCTCCGGCCCAGCAGCCGCGCGGCGAGCTTCGCGGCGACATTCGCCGCAAGACGCTGAGCGACTTCGAGCCGGCCGGCCGCCAGTCCGGCGGCGAGCGCGCCGCGCCGCAGCAGGGCAAGGGCTGGGTCAGCGACCTGCTTCGCCGCGCCTCTCAGGAGGAAGCCGGCGACGAAGCGGCGGCGGAAGCCCGCTCGCCGCTGCAGATGGTCGAGTCGCTCAACTCGCTGTCGATCGACATTGCCCGCGCGATCGACCACGAGACGTTCATCGATCTGTGGGAGCGCTACAAGCGGGGCGAGCGGCATGTGTTCACGCGCCGTCTCTACACGCTGCAGGGCCAGCAGACCTTCGACGAGATCCGCCAGAAGTACGCGCGTGACGCGGAATTCCGGGGGGCGGTCGACCGCTACCTGAACGACTTCGAGCAGCTTCTGGCCCAGGTCTCGCGCAACGACCGCGACAACATCATGAGCCAGACCTACCTGACGTCGGACACGGGCAAGGTCTACACCATGCTCGCCCACGCAAGCGGCCGCCTCGACTGAGGCAACCGCCTGCGGGAAACCGCAGTCTGAAACACGACGCGGGCGCGGCCGGAAACGGGCGCGCCCGCTTCCGTTTCAGCCTTCCACGGCGCGAGGAAGCAGGAAAGTCACAGGGCATCCTTGCGCAGCCACCCGGAAGCCACTGAAAATACAGCCCCCTGGTCGCTTGCGTGGCCTCACGGCCACGGTTCGGGCAAACTTGCCCTATAGTTGTGCAAGCAGATGATTCCGCTGTTCAGCGGATCACACCGCCGAAAGCCGCTGCCCATGCTCGAAACGCTGAACCTGGTGATCCTGATCTCCGCCGGTCTCGTGGCCGTGTCGGTGTTCACGTCGCTGGTCAGCTTCCGCATCGGCGCCCCGCTGCTGCTGGTCTTCCTGCTGGTCGGCATTGCCGCCGGCGAGGACGGGCCCGGGGGCATCGCCTTTTCCGACGCGCGCGCGGCCTATTTCATCGGCTCCATCGCGCTTGCCATCATCCTGTTCGATTCGGGCTTCCGCACCCGGATGGGAACGCTGAAGCTCGCCGCCGCCCCGGCGCTGGTGCTGGCGACCGTCGGCGTCGGGCTGACCGCCGGGCTGGTCGGCGCCGCCGCGCACTATCTCTTCGGCTGGCCCTGGACCGACGGCCTGCTGCTCGGGGCCATCGTCGGCTCGACCGATGCGGCCGCCGTGTTCTTCCTGCTTCGGGTCGGCGGCGTGCATCTGCGCGAGATGATCTCGGCGACGCTGGAAGTGGAATCGGGATCGAACGATCCCATGGCGATCTTCCTCACCATGACGCTCGTCGGACTGATCACCGCCGGGACGGTCGACGTAGATGCGGGTCTCGGCGCCGATCTGGCCAAGGAGCTGGTGCTCCAGATGGGACTTGGCCTCGTCGCCGGTCTTGCCGGCGGCTATGCCATCGTCCAGATCGTCAACCGGATCGGGCTCGAGCCGGCGCTCTATCCGATCGTCGTTCTGGCGCTGGCGCTGGCGCTGTTCGGCGCAACCTCCCTTGCCGGCGGCAGCGGCTTTCTCGCCGCCTATGTCGCCGGCATTCTGTGCGGCAATGTGCGCATCCGCCAGCAGCCGGCGCTGAAGAACTTCCAGGGAGGCATGACCTGGCTCGGCCAGATCGGCATGTTCGTGACACTGGGGTTGCTTGCCACCCCATCCCAGTTCGGCGAGGTCGCCCTGCCCGGGCTCAGCCTCGCCCTGATCCTGATCTTCGTCGCCCGCCCGGTCGCCGTCTGGCTCTGCCTGATGCCCTTCGGCTTCACCCGCAGCGAGATTGCCTTCGTTTCCTGGGTCGGCCTGCGCGGCGCGGTCTCCATCCTGCTGGCCATCCTGCCGCTGGTCGGCGGCCTTCCCAATGCCCAGGAAATCTTCAACGTCACGTTCCTGATTGTCCTGACATCGCTGATCCTGCAGGGCTGGACGATCCGCCCGATCGCCAAGCGGCTGAAGCTGACGGTGCCGCCGCGCATTGGCCCGGTTGAGCGCATCGAGCTGGAGCTGCCCGGCGGACAGGATCACGAGCTTGTCGGCTACACTGTCAATCAGGCCAGCGCGGTGGCGCGCGGCGAGCGCATTCCGCGATGGGCACGACCGGTGCTGATTCTGCGTGACGGCCGGCCACTGCGCCTGCAGAAGGCCGGCAAGCCGCAGCCTGGCGACCGGATGTACATCCTCGCCACCGGCCGCCAGGTGCCCGTCCTCGACTCTCTCTTCGCCGGCGCCGCCGCCGAGGGGCACGATCCCGCGCTTTTCGGTGACTTCGCCCTAGACCCGGACGCCCGCCTTGCCGATCTCGGCGCCATCTACGGCTTCCGCGTCGAGAAAGCGGACGCCGAACGTTCGGTGCGCGAGGTGCTCGCACGCGAGCTCGGCGACGACATCGAGCCGGCCGACCGGGTCGCCTATGGAGACATCGACCTCGTCGTGCGCGATATCGACGATGACCACGGCATCACCGCCGTCGGACTGGCGGTCGAGCATGTCGAGCCCGACGAGCCGGTGCTGCCTTTCTTCTTCTCCCGTCAGGACATCGCCGGTGCGGCACGCAGCATCGCGCGCAGGGTCAAGCGCCGGCGTGGCCGCGCCAAGGTCATGGCGCGGCGCAAGGCAAGCTACGACAAGCCGGTTCCGGACGACCATGGCGACACCGCGCGGATCGCCGGTCCCACGCCCGCTCCGGCGGCGCGGCCGGAAAGCGAAGCCCGCACGCGGGAAGCTCCCGACAACCCGGCTTCACAGGAGAAGCCGGCGGACGCGGAGGCGGAAGCGGAGACGGGGGCCGGGCGGGACCAGGAAGAGCCGGACATCTATCGCGGTCCGCTGTCCTGAGACGACCGCCCTCGCGCCGATGGATCGCGGTTTGCTCCGCGGTCGGGCAACCGCAAGGTCACGGCCTGAAAAGCGGTCCTTGCCCCTTGTTTCCGCCGACCTTGCCCCTCTTGCGGGAACGAGCGGATATGGCGTCGCACCCGCAAGAGGCCCTTATTTGCCCTTCTTGCCGAAACGCTCCTTGAGCCCTTCGCACGGATCGCCGCGCGCCACGCCGGGCGTGAACCAGACGAAATCGTAAGGCGCGGCCGTCTCCCTGCTTCCGCCGGCATAGGCGGCCGGGTCGTCCTCGCCCTCGCGCACCTCGACGAAGGCGAGCGAGACCGAGGAGGCCTCGGCCAGGCGCGCGGAAAGATACCAGGGCACGCCGAGATCGCGGCGCGTGTGCCCAGCCCCGGCAATCAGCACCGCGCCGGCATCGCCCCTCTCGTCGGCGGCGATCATCGCCTCGGCGAGCGTCGCGTCGCGAAGCCTCTGCACCAGGAGCAACGGCCTCAGGCTCTCGCGCGGCATCAACGCACAGTGGCTCTCGAACAGCGTGTCGAGCATCTCGGCTTCGGCTGCCTCACCAAGCGGCCGGTCGAGCGCAAGCCGCCCGGCCCGCTCCGCGCCAAGCGCCGCGATCCCCTCACCCGCCACTGCGCGACGCTCCGGCTTCGGCGTATCGGCGGCGACAATGGCAAGCCCCTTGCCGATGGCGACCTCCAGAACCGGGCGGTAGATCCCGTAGTCGGGCCAGCCGAGATCGGCCCAGCCGACCGCCGCGCCAAAGCCCTCCGCGGTACCGCCGCCGGCGAGATAATCCGCCACCTTGGGGGCGAGATCGCGCGGCAGCATCTCGAAGACGACCGCCGGCTTGCGGGAACTGGATGCCTGATCGAGCAAATAGGCCTGGAGCCTGTGGTGATCGGGATTGTCATGCGTTTCGCCAAGCAGCACGAACCGCGCATCGGCAACCGCCTCGTCCACCACCCGCGGCGCAACGAAGGCGCCTTCGCGTGTCGACCAGATCCGGCCGGCGAGCGGATGGTCGTGCCCCGGGTCCTGGGTGAAGGCCGGCGGCCCCTCCGCCAGGGCCGGGGCGAGCGACACCAGAAAGGCAAGCGTTGCAAGGACGGGTGTCGTGGCGGGCTTCATCGTCTGTCGCATCCTCTGACCGGCAACCGGCTCGACGCACCCGCGCGGTGCGGCGATTCCAGCTGGACCATAGGCGAGAACCCGCGCCCATGCACGAGCGCCGGCGCTGACGCGCGAAACAACGCAGGAAGACGTCGACGGGCAAAAGCCTCAGTTGGCGCTCAGGTTCTCCACCGCCAGGGCGATGCCCTGGCCGCCGCCGATGCACATGGTGACAAGTCCGTAGCGTCCGCCGGTGCGTTCCAGCTCGTAGAGCGCCTTGACCGTGAGAATGCAGCCCGTCGCGCCCACCGGATGGCCCAGTGCGATGGCGCCGCCGTTGGGGTTCACCCGGTTGGAGGGCAGGCCAAGCTCCCGCATGACCGCGCAAGCCTGGGCGGCGAAGGCTTCATTCGACTCGATCACGTCGAAATCCGCCGCCGTCAGGCCAGTGCGCTGGAACAGTTTCTGCACCGCCGGGATCGGGCCGATGCCCATCACATCCGGCTCGACGCCGGCGTGGGCATAGCCGACCAGGCGTGCCATCGGCTTAAGCCCGCGCGCTTCCGCCTCGCTTCGCTCGGCCAGAACCACCGCGGCCGCGCCATCGTTGATGCCGGAGGAATTGCCGGCCGTGACCGACCCGTCCTTGCGAAAGGCCGGCCTGAGGCCGCTCAAGGTCGCGTGTCCTGTGTCGGGTCGGGGATGCTCGTCGGTATCGAAGCGTGTCATCGTTCGGCCGGCCTGCACATCAATCGGCAGGATCTGATCGACGAAACGCCCGTCGCGAATGGCCAGGTCCGCCCTGTGCTGGCTGTCGACCGCAAGCGCGTCCTGCGCCTCCCGGCTGATGCCGTAGCGCTCCGCGACATTCTCGGCGGTGATGCCCATGTGGCCTCCGCCGAAGGGATCGTTCAGTGCGCCGAGCATCATGTCATGGAACGGCGCGTCGCCCATCTTGACGCCGAAGCGCGCGCCAGGAACCGCATAGGGCGCGCGGCTCATGGACTCCGCCCCGCCCGCCAGCGCGAAATCCGCATCCTCTAGCAGGATCGCCTGCGCTGCCGAAACGATCGCCTGCGCGCCCGAGCCGCACAGCCGGTTGACCGTCAGCGCCGGGGCCTCGGCGGGGATGCCCGCCTCCACCGCCGCGACACGGGCGAGATACATGTCTCTCGGCTCCGTGTTGATGACATGGCCGAAGACCACCTGGCCAACATCGCCAACCTCGATCTGCGCCCTGCGCACGGCTTCCGCGGCAACTTTCGCACCCAGCGTCGAGGGGGGAACGGACTTGAGCGAACCTCCGAAGCTGCCGATGGCGGTGCGCACACCGGACAGAAAAACAACTTCACGCCTCGACATTCCGTTCACTCCACGCAATTGGCAAAAAGCCAGCGGGAGCGTATCCGCCGCTCCACCTTGCGTAAAGGGAAATACCAATGTGCTTTCCGCGCCACGCCCGGCTGGCGAACCGCTAAAAACGTTTCTAGACTGCCCCGGGTTCGGGCTTCGGATGGGGTGGGGCAAGATGGCATCGGGGAAGATCAAACAACTCTTCAGCCCGCGCGACGACGCGCTTTTTCCAATCACGGTCGAAACGGTTCATGTCGCCGTGGGCGCATCGGTCACCGCCGGTGACGCCCTGCTGACCTTCCGCACGGCGACCGAAAAGACCCTTGTCATGCGCACGCCGCTCGACGGCGTCGTCGAGACGATCGGCGCGGGTACCGGCGACATGCTGGCGCGCCCGCGCGTGCTCGTGACGGTCGCGCAGCACGACGAAGCGCCTGCGGCGCCGGAACAGGCTACGGCGACGCCCGCCGCCAATCCGGGCGAAGCGAGCGCCCCGGCCGGCGAGATGACGCTGGGCGACTGGGAAATCTCCGATCCCGACCCTGTTCCCACGGCGGCAAAGGCAGCACCACGCGACACCGCCGCGTCGCAGGGGACGACCTCGCCAGGCGCGCCCGCCGCGAGCGCGAGTGGATCCGCGCGAAAGCCGCTCATCGCCGCAATCGCCGTAGTGGCCGCGCTCGGGCTCGGCTACGTGGTGTTCGCCCCCGCTCCAAGCTCCCCGCCTGAAGCCGCGCCCCAGACGAAGACTGCCGCCCCCGCCACCAGCAAGCCTGCCGCTAGGCCGGCCGCGCAGCCGGCCTCCTACTCCGGGCCGCTGTCGCGCGCGCGCATGCTGGCGCGCGACCTCGGCGACAGGACCCTCGGCTGGGCCTCGCAGGGAAATCTCCTCGGGCATGGTATTTTGCGGATAGAGAAGGACGGCGCGCCCAGTTCCTGCCCGGCGGTTCTGATTTCCAAGCGCTATGCCATCTTCTCGCGCATGTGCCTTGATCCGAAGGCCTCCTCCAACCAACGCGAGGAGGGAGCGCACGCCTATTTCGAAACGATCCGCCCCTTCCGCGCGCGCAGCGGCAAGGACTGGAAGGAAGTGTCGGGCTTCTGGAACATCTGGCAGCTCGATGTGAAGGCGCTTCATTTCTGGAAGGACGAGGTCGTCGACGGCTCGCCGTCCTCGATCGGCGTCGCCGAGCTCGCGGAAACCGCGCCGGGGGGGATTGGCTTCGCCGGACACTGGCGCATCACGTCGCAGAGCGCGCCGGGAACCCTCGATTTGCGCAGCTACGCGGCCTTCGAGCCCAGCAAGTACTACTCTGGCGGCGTGACCTGCCGGTACTGGCTGCACCACAACGCCAGCCGCGCCGACGACACCAAGGGGCTTCCCCTCACTGTCGACCCGGACTGCGAGGACGTCATCGACATCCGCTCCGGCGCGTTCGAGGTCCGCTATACCAACGGCAAGGACTATCTCGGCGGCTTCTTCAGGATCGGCGCGCGCGACGGCAAGCCCAGCATCTTCGCCGTGTCGTTTTCCAAGAGCGACGACGCGATCATCCGCGGCGCCAAGGACGGCAAGCTGCCGGGAGGCTGGATCACGATCTCACCGACCGAGCGACACAAGCCCGACGACATGGCCCGCTTCCTCCTGGCGAACCCGTGCAGCGACGGTCCGACCGAGTTCAACGTCATCGCAACGGACACAAAAACGGGAGACAAGTTGCACACGCGCTTCACTCAGCCGAGCCAAACCTATGGCTGGAGCAAGGCGGACATCGGCCGGAAATTCGACCGGATCGCCATGAGCGAATTCGAAGGCTCAAAGCGCTTCGGCACCAGCAGGGTCACCTTGAGGGACAAGACCTTCGAAGCGCTGGAAGTGCCCAACAAGCCCGGCTTCAAGATGCTGATCGAAAGCGAGTGCCTTTTCTGACGAACCCGGAACGCGACCGTCACCGGTCGCGCGCGAGGAGGCGTCCGACCAGCCCCCGACAGAAGGATGCCTCCGGCGGTGTGTCGAACAGGATGCGATAGACGACCGGGGCCACCAGATGGTCGATCACCGCTTCCGGATCGGGAAACGCCTCGCCCCGGTCGCTGGCGCGCGCGGCGATGATCGCGATCTGCTCGCGCACCATGCCGCAGCACTGCGCCGCCCTGCCCTCCGCCCGGCTAGCCAGCACGTCGCGGATCAGGTCGCGGCCCAGATCGGAGGCCATCTCGTCGCTGTATTGCTCGATCCAGACCGTCAGGTCCGAGACGGCCGATCCCGTGTCGACAGGCCCGGTGTCCGGGCGGATCCGCTGTACGGCGACATCGGCGAACAGCTCCTGCAGGTCGCCCCAGCGGCGATAGATCGTCGAGGGCGTCACACCGGCCTTCGCGGCAATGGCGGGCACAGTGACGGCCGCGCGCGGCATCGTCGCCAGCAGTGCCTCCGTCGCGGCGTGGACAGCAGCCTGCACGCGCGCGCTGCGACCACCCGGACGCACACCCGAGACGACCGCTCCCGCCTTCCTCGCCTGGTCTTCGCTCACCGCCAACCTCGTTTGCATCCAGCCGAAATGCGCCACGGACACCTCGTGTCCGAAGCCGGGCCCGACAAGTCGCCCCACTAACGCTAATAATTTGCGTTTAAAGGCATCCTCGCCTACACCTAACGCAACAACTTTGCTTTAAGGTGCAACACCCCACATGTCCAGCCCGATGCCCCCCTCCGCCATGGACCGTCCCGTGCCGCCCGCTGCCAGGAGCGGCCAGAGCAGGCAGACGCTTCTGGCCTTCACGCTGACGCTTGCCACGATCTACGCCGCCGCCGGCGCGCCAACGCCGATCTACCGCATCTATCAAGAGCTCTGGCAGGTCAGCCCGGTGCTGATCAGCCTGATCTTCGCCGTCTACGCTTTCTCGCTTCTTGCCGCCCTGCTCATTGCCGGATCGCTGTCCGACCATCTTGGCCGGCGTCCGCTTGTCCTTGCCGCGCTGGCTGTCCAGATCTGCGCCATGTCAACGTTCCTGATCGCCGACGGCCCCTACTGGCTTCTGGCGGCGCGCATCCTGCAAGGCGTGGGGACCGGGCTTGCGGCCAGCTCGCTCGGCGCCGCAATCGTCGATGTGGACGAGACCAACGGCCCGACCATCAACAGTCTCGCGCCGATGATCGGCATGGGGCTCGGCGCGCTTGTCTCCGGCGCGCTCGTCTCCTTCGCTCCCGCCCCGACACTTCTCGTCTACGCGCTGATCCTGTCGCTCAACGCCCTGCAGGCGGTGCTGGTGTGGCGCACGCGGGAAACGGTCACCCGCCGCCCCGGCGCACTCGCCGCGCTCGATCCGCGCATCAGCGTTCCACCGGCGGCACGACGCACCCTGCTGCACATCACCCCCTTCAACGCCTCGCTGTGGACCCTCGGCGGGTTCTTCATGTCGATGATCCCGAGCGTCGTCGCCCAGACCACCGGCATCGAGACACCTTTCCTCGGCGGGCTCATGGCCTCGATGCTGATGCTCTCCGCCGCCAGCGCCGTCTTCACCCAGCGCGGCCGCTGCGTTGCCCGCCTCGCCGACATCGGCGCCGCCGGCATATCGCTGGGCGTCATCACCCTGGTCGCAGGTGTCGTCCTCGGCGAGATCGCCGCGCTGGTCGCCGGAACGCTGCTCGCCGGCTTCGGCATGGGGGCAAGCTTCTCAAGCAGCACCCGCGCCCTGCTGCCGCTCGCCGCCCCCGAGGAGCGCGCCGAACTTCTGGCCGCCTTCTATGTCGAGTGCTATCTGGCCTTCAGCCTCCCGGCAATCGCCGCCGGCTTCCTCGTTCGCAATCTCGGCTTCGTTGCGACGGCGGAAATCTTCGGGGCTGTCGTGCTCGCGCTCAATCTCTCCGGCTACCTGCTGCTGCGGCGCTCGCACGTCTTCGCCCGCCCCTCCCTTTGCCCTGCCGGTTAGTCGGGCGCGCATCGCGGCTGCTGACGCCATGCTGTCAGCAGCCTGCCCCTAGAAGGAAGCGACCGCCCCACCCCGGGGCCGGACCATCCCTTCAAGGAGCTGACATGAGCGAAAGATGCCTCGAACTCGTCGTCTACACCGTCCGCGACGCCGATGACGCGACCCGCATCCGTCGGGAGGCCATGGGCCACATCAAGACCATGCCGGGCTTCATCTCCTGGACGGCGGTACGCGGCTGCGAGGACGACGCCACCTTCGCCGATCTGGCCGAATGGCAGAGCCTGGCCCATGCGCAGGCCGCCGCCGAGGCCTTCGTCAAGGACGCCCGCTTCGCCGACTTTCGCGCGGCGATCAGCGGGATGATCCACATGAGCCACTTCACGACGGATGCGTCCGTCGCCGTCTGAACCGGAAACGCACATGCAAAAAGACCCGCCCCGGCAAGCCGGAGCGGGTCCCTGTTCATTCAGATGCGGCACGATCGATCCGGCCCCGCAGGGCCGGACCGGGAGGGGCGGTCTCGACGCGGACTTACGCCCGCTTACCCTCGACCGCGTTCGCCCCTTCGGGGTTGCAGTCTCGACGCGGACTTACGCCCGCTTGCCCTCGACCGCGTTCGCCCCTTCGGGGTTGCGGTCTCGACGCGGACTTACGCCCGCTTACCCTCGACCGCGTTCGCCCCTTCGGGGTTGCGGTCTCGACGCGGACTTACGCCCGCTTACCCTCGACCGCGTTCGCCCCTTCGATCGTGCCACCGGCACGATCGATCCGGCCCCACAGGGCCGGACCGGGGCTCACTTCATCGTCGGGATGGAGAACTCGGCGCCGTCCTTCAGGCCCGACGGCCAGCGCGAGGTCACCGTCTTCGTCCGCGTGTAGAAGCGGAAGGCGTCCGGGCCATGCTGGTTGAGATCGCCGAAGCCGGAACGCTTCCAGCCACCAAACGTGTGATAGGCCAGCGGCACCGGGATCGGCACGTTGATACCGACCATGCCGATGTTGATGCGGCTGGCGAAATCGCGCGCCGTATCGCCGTCACGGGTGAAGATCGCCGTGCCGTTGCCGTACTCGTGGCTCATCGGCAGGTCGAGCGCCTCCTCGTAGGTCTTGGCGCGCACCACCGACAGCACCGGACCGAAGATCTCGTCCTTGTAGATCGACATGTCCTTGGTGACATTGTCGAACAGGCAACCGCCCATGAAGTAGCCGTTCTCGTAGCCCTGCAGGGTGAAGTCGCGGCCGTCGACGGCAAGCGTCGCGCCTTCCTTCACGCCCTGATCGACGAGGCTCTTGATCCGGGCCAGCGCCTGGGCGGTGACGACGGGGCCGAAGTCGACGTCATTGCCGGCCGTGTAGGGGCCGATCTTCAGCGCCTCGACGCGCGGGACAAGACGCTCCATCAGCGCGTTGGCGGCTTCCTCGCCAACCGGCACGGCAACCGAGATCGCCATGCAGCGTTCGCCGGCCGCGCCGAAGCCAGCGCCGATCAGCGCGTCGGCGGCCTGATCCATGTCCGCATCCGGCATGATGATCATGTGGTTCTTGGCGCCGCCGAAGCACTGCACGCGCTTGCCGTTGGCGCAACCGCGCGAATAGACGTACTCGGCAATCGCGGTCGAACCGACGAAACCGACGGCCTGGATCGTCGGATCGTCGAGAATGCCGTCGACGGCCTCCTTGTCGCCGTTGACGACATTGAGAACGCCCGCAGGCAGGCCGGCCTCGAGCATCAGCTCGGCCAGCATCATCGGCACGGACGGATCACGCTCGGACGGCTTCAGGATGAAGGCGTTGCCCGCGGCGATGGCCGGGCAGAACTTCCACATCGGGATCATCGCCGGGAAGTTGAACGGCGTGATGCCGGCAACGACGCCAAGCGCCTGACGCATCGAGTACATGTCGATGCCCGGGCCGGCGCCTTCGGTGAACTCACCCTTGAGCAGATGCGGCGCGCCGATGCAGAACTCGGCGACCTCAAGGCCGCGGATCACGTCGCCCTTGGCGTCCGGGATGGTCTTGCCGTGCTCGCGCGACAGCGCCTCGGCCAGCTTGTCCATGTCGCGGTGCAGGAGGTCGACGAACTTCATCAGCACGCGGGCGCGGCGCTGCGGGTTGGTCGCGGCCCAGCCCACCTGTGCCTCGGCGGCATTGGCGATGGCCGCGGAAAGCTCCGACTGGCTCGCCAGCGCGACCTTGGCCTGAACTTCGCCCGTCGCCGGGTTGTAGACGTCGGCAAAACGCCCCGAGGTGCCCTCGACATGCTTGCCGCCAATGAAATGTCCGATTGTCTGCATGGGTCGTCTCTCCCTTTTTCCGCCCCTCGGGAACCGCGCGGCGTGCGTATCGCCGCTGTCTTTCCCGGGTCCGGTCCTGCCAGCCGCCGGAAGCATAGCCGGGCGCGCACTGGCGAATCCACCCGCAGGACAGGCGACACCGTGCCGCGCTCCTCCGGTCCCCCTGTTATTGCCTTTAATAATTGTACTAAGCAACAGTATGAATGCCGCATCCGTTGTGCGAAAATTATAGTCGATGACCTGCAATGCGGAGACGCCGACGCCATGAACTGGGACGACACGCGCATCTTCCTGGCGGTGGCGCGCACGGGGCAATTGCTTGCCGCGGCCAGGGCTCTCGGGCTCAACCACGCCACCGTTGCCCGCCGGCTGTCGGCGTTGGAGGAGGATCTCGGCGTCAAGCTCGTCGACCGGCGCACCACCGGCTCGCTGCTGACGCCCGCCGGCGACCGGTTTCTCGTCACCGCCGAACGGGTCGAGGCGGAAATGCTCGCGGCCCGCACCCAGATCGGTGGCGCGGATGTCGCTGTCGCCGGCAGCGTGCGCATCGGCGCGCCCGATGGCTTCGGCGTCGATTTCCTCGCCCCCCGGCTCGGCCTTCTGACCGAGCGCCATCCGGACCTGACATTGCAGCTCGTGCCGGTCTCGCGCGCCGTCTCCCTGTCCCGGCGCGAGGCGGATATCGCCATCACCGTCGAGCGGCCGGACCATGGCCGGCTCGTCGCGCGCAAGCTCGTCGACTACACGCTCGGCCTCTACGCCACCCGCTCCTATCTCGAGCGCGCCGGCGTTCCGCGCAGCCCGCAGGAACTCAAGGGCCACGCCCTCGTCGGTTATGTCGAGGATCTCGTCTACTCCGCCGCGCTCGCCTATGCCGACGAAATCGACCGCGACTTCCGCCCGCGCTTCGAGATCGCCTCGGCACTTGGCCAGGTCGAGGCGGTGCGCGCCGGCGCCGGCATCGGCATCCTGCATTCCTTCATCGCCCGGCGCGATCCCGACCTCATCCCCGTGCTGCCGGAACGCATCATCCGCCGCAGCTACTGGCTGGTGCTGCACGAGAGCGTGCGCGATGTCGCGCGCGTGCGCGCCGTCGCGGATTTCATCGCCGAGGAGGTCGAGAGGACCCGGGCAAGCTTCGCCTGATCCCTTGGTTCGGCTCAGGCGAAGCGCCGGGCGCCGACAACGCAGGCGACGACGAAGACGGTGACCCCGATCATCGACGGCACCACCGGCTCGTTCAGCACGAACCCGGAGAGCAGCAGTCCGAAGAACGGCTGAAGCAACTGCAACTGGCCGACGCCGGCGATCCCGCCGAGCGCGAGGCCGCGATACCAGAAGAAGAAGCCGACCAGCATCGAAAACACCGACACATAGGCCAGGCCGAGCCAGGCCGGCGCGGCAATTCCGGCAAGGGTCTGCGGGTGCGCGACAAGCGCCAGCGGCGCCATGACCGGAAGAGCGAGCACCAAGGCCCAGCAGATCACCTGCCAGCCGCCGAGCCGGCGCGAAAGGCGTGCGCCTTCCGCGTAGCCGAACCCGCAGACGAGGATCGCCGCCAGCATCGGCAGATCGCCGGCGAGCGAGATCCGCGCATTCTGCCACAGCGCGAACACCGCCACCGCCAGCGCCCCCGCACACGAAAACAGCCAGAACAAAGGACGCGGCCTCTCGCCTCCCCGCAGCACGCCGAAGAGGGCGGTCGCAAGCGGCAACAGGCCAATGAAGACCACGGAATGGGCGGACGTGATGTGCTCAAGCGCCATCGCCGTCAGCAACGGAAAACCCACGACAACGCCAAGCGCGACCAGCACAAGCGGACCAATGTCGCCGCGCGCCGGGCGCTTCTCGCGCAGCACCGCAAGCAGCGTCGCGGCAAGCAGCGCCGCCAGCACCGCCCGCGCCGAGGTGAGAAAGAGCGGAGAGAACCCCGCGACGGCGACACGGGTCGCCGGCAACGAGCCGCTGAAGATGAGCACGCCGAGGAGACCGTTGCCCCAGGCGGCGAGAGGTGACTGCATGATCGCGCTCCTGTCCGTCCCGTCCGGTGTGGCGCGATTGGGCTGGCGGAGACAGCAACAGATCAATACAATTCATCCAAACTGTACTGCACTCACTCCCCATACACCCGGGAAGCAAGATGACGCCCCCCACCCGTACGCAAGAGGTGATGGCGGCAATCCGCCGCCGGATCGAGGCGCGAGGCCTGACGCCGGGCGAGCGCCTGCCCTCGATCCGCGCCTTCGCGGCGACGATGCACGTCTCGCCGTCGACGGTGGTGGAGGCCTACGACCGGCTCGCGGCGGAAGGACTGATCCAGGCCCGGCGCGGCGCGGGGTTCTTTGTCCGCGACACGCCGCAGCCCCTGCAGATCGCCGCCGCCGGCCCCCGTCTCGACCGGGCCATCGATCCCTTCTGGGTCTCGCGCCAATCGCTCGACGCCGATCCCGCCCTGCCAAAGCCCGGCTGCGGCTGGCTGCCGGCGGACTGGATGCCCACCGCCTCGCTGCGGCGCGCACTGCGGGCGCTGTCACGCGCCGACGACGAAGTGCTCACCGATTATGGCTCCGTTCAGGGGCCGGCCGGGCTGCGCCGCCTGATCGCGCGCGCGCTCGGCGAGCAGGGTCTGGAGCTGCCGCCGGACAGGATCCTGCTCACCGGCTCCGGATCCCAGTCGATGGACCTTATCTGCCGGCTGCTGCTGCGTCCCGGCGACACGGTGCTCGTCGACGATCCCTGCTATTTCAACTTCCAGGCGTTGCTGCGTGCCCATCAGGTGCGCCTCGTGCCGGTTCCCTACACGCCGCAAGGACCCGACATCGCCCGCTTCGAGGCGGTGCTCGTTGCGGAAAAGCCGCGCCTCTACCTGACCAACTCGGCGCTGCACAACCCGACCGGCGCGACCATCTCGGCACAGATCGCGCACCGGGTGCTGACGCTGGCCACGCGCCACGACCTGACAATCATCGAGGACGACATCTTCGCCGAGTTCGAGCCGGAGCCCTCGCCGCGCCTGGCAAGCCTTGACGGCCTCGAGCGGGTGATCCGCATCGGCAGTTTCTCAAAGACGCTCTCGGCGTCCATGCGTTGTGGCTATATCGCGGCGCGGCCGGACTGGATCGCCGCGCTCGTCGACCTGCAGGTGGCGACAAGCTTTGGCGGCCCGAGCCCGATGGCGACACAGCTCCTGCACGCGGCGCTCGCCGATGGCGGCTACCGCAAGCACATGGCGGCGCTGCGAGCCCGGCTGGCGCGCGCGCGCCGCCAGACCGCGACGCGCCTTGCCGCGCTCGGCATCACCCCCTGGCTCCTGCCGCGCGGCGGGTTCTACCTGTGGTGCCGGCTGCCGGAAGGGACGGACGCGGCAGATGTCGCCCGCGCGGCGCTGCGCGAGACCATCGTGCTGGCGCCGGGCAACGCCTTCAGCGTCACCCGGTCGCTTCCGGACTTCATGCGCTTCAACGTCAGCCAGATGGGCGGGCCGGAGGTCGATGCGGTGCTTGCCCGCGCACTTGCCCAGGCACATCGCGTTCAGGCATACCGCGCCTAGCCAGACCGCGCCTGCCTGGCGGCCTTGCCTCAGACCTCGACCCAGCCGCCGGCCTCGAAGGCGCGCGCGGCGGCATCGACGGTGCGCTCGATCTCCAGCCCTTCCTCGAAACCGATGGTGACGGAGGTCTCCCCCGCGATCCGCCTCAGAAGTTCCCGGCACTCGATCACCTTGAGATCGTTGAAGCCGAGCCCGTGTCCGGGCGCCGGCACGAACCGGTCGTAGGGCGGATGCGCGGGGCCGGCGAGAATGCGCGAGAAGCCCTGGCGCGCCACCGGCCCCTCCGCCCTGTAGAGTTCCACCTCGTTCATCCGCTCCTGATCGTAGACGATCGCCCCTTGCGAGCCGAACACCTGCACGGCGATGCGCCCCTTGCGCCCCCAGGCGGAGCGGTTGAGCAGCAGGCTCGCCTGCACCCCGCCGGCAAAGCGCAGGAGCACATTGGCCATGTCATGGGTCTCGACCGCGCGGGCCCCCTCCGCGTCGGGGCGCGTTGCGAAGGGTCTTGCCATGTCGCAGAAAACGCGCTCCGCCTTGCCGAAGAGACGATGGGCGAGCGACAGCGGATGTACGCCAAAGTCATCGAGCGCGCCGTGTCCGGAACTCGACGCGCTCTTCCAGTTGAAGGGCGTCGCGGGATCGGCCATGAAATCCTCGTCCATCTCGGCGCGAAGCTGGAACGGCGTGCCGATGGCGCCCCCGGCGATCATCGCTTCGATCTCGCGAAACATCGGATTCTGGATGTAATTGTAGCCGAGGATCGCCACCCGCCCGCTTTCTCGCGCGGCCCGTGCCATGGCACGCGCATCGGCAAGCGCCGGCGCCATCGGCTTTTCGCACCAGACGTGCTTGCCAGCCTCAAGTGCGGCAATCGCCATCTCCGGATGAAACTGGTTGGGCGTGGTGATCGAGACGACATCCACCGCTGGATCGGCGACAAGCATCCGCCAGTCCGCGCCCGCGCGGGCAAAACCGAGAGCCGCCGCCCGCTCCCGCGCCAGATCCTCGTTCACCTCGCACAGCATCTCCAGACGCGGCCGCGCCACATCCCCGAAGACCGCCGCGACCGCATTCCAGGCAAGCGCGTGACACTTGCCCATGTAACCGGTTCCGATGAGGCCGATACCGAGCGGACGCCCGCCCTCCTTGCGTGTCATGCGCCCCTCCCAGGCCCGTTGCGTTGCGCGCCCGGCAATTCACCGGCCGGCGCGCCAGCGCATGAAACGCGAATTCCATATTCTCGTCAATATGGAACGAATGTTCCTTTTTAGTCTCCCCCGGCAGAGCCACATGCCCGCGCCGTCGCGACGAATCCGGCCGCCAGCGCGTCGCATGCAGCACGGATCCTGCGGCTTGCGGGCAGTTCGCGACGGGTGGAGGAGCGCCGGTTCATAGGCGCTTGCGTCTCCGTTTCACGAAGTTTGGCTGTCAGAACCGGCAAGGACGCATATATTGCTTTGGTCAGGCTGATGCCCGACGTCCACTGCCCGGGAAGCCGAGATGACCAGCCCGCCCCCGAACGTCCTCTTCTGGGACCGCGTCGCAGAAAGATACGCGGCGCGCCCGATCAAGGACGTACCCGCCTATGAGGCGATGCTCGACGCGGTGCGCTCCACCCTGCGGCCGTCCGACAATGCCCTCGAGCTCGGCTGCGGCACCGGAACCACCGCGATCAGGCTCGCACCCTGCGTGGCGCAGCTCACCGCCTCGGACCTGTCGCGCAGGATGATCGGCATCGCGGGGCAAAAGCCCGCGCCGCTCAACCTCACCTTTCGCCATGCCGACGCCGCCGACCGGATCGAGGGCGCCCCCTTCGATGCGGTCATGGCCTTCAACCTGCTTCATCTGGTCCCAGACCTCGACGCGGCACTCGCTGCTGTCGGCAGCCAGCTCAAGCACAGCGGCAGGTTCATCTCCAAGACCCCTTGCCTGGGCGAGGTGTCGCTGCCGCTACGCCTCGTCGTGCGGGCCATGCGCGGTGTCGGACTCGCGCCCCCCGTCTCCTTCCTCACGGCGCCGGCGCTCCGCCAGGCCTTCGCAAAGGCCGGGTTCGAGATTGTCGAGCACCGCGTCTTCGGGAAAACGCGGGCCATCCACTATTTCGTCGCACTGAAATCCTGAACCGGGCCTGCCCGCTTGCACTGACGAAACATGAATTCTATGTTCCGCCAGATATGGAACATACGTTCCTGAGGCGACCCATTCTCCAGCAAGGGAGGCGTCCGTGCTTTCAATCGCCGTCATCGGGGCGGGACGGATCGGCCAGATCCACGCCGCCAATCTCGCCGCGCGCGCCGCGGAGGTCGGCGACGTGCGTCTCGCCGGCATCTCCGACGCACTCGAGGACGCCGCGGGCGCGCTGGCCAGCCGCCTCGACGCGCCCGTCCTGTCGCTCAAGGAGGTGCTCGAGGGCGACAGCTCCGACGCCGTTCTGATCGCCTCTCCGACGGACACGCACGCCGATTTCATCGAGCGTGCGGCGCGGGCTGGCAAGGCCGTCTTCTGCGAGAAGCCGGTCGACCTCTCGTCGGACCGCATCGAGCGGGTCATGGAGGTGGTCAAGGGCACTGGCACGGTCGTCTTCATTGGCTTCAACCGGCGGTTCGATCCGAATTTCGCCAGCCTGAAGGCGCGGATCGACCAGGGGCGCGTCGGCGCTGTCGAACTCGTGACGATCCTCTCGCGCGATCCCTCCCCGCCCCCGGTTTCCTACATCGCGCGCTCCGGCGGCCTGTTTCGCGACATGATGATCCATGACCTCGACATGGCTCGCTTCCTGCTCGGCGAGGAGCCGATCGAGGTTCACGCGGTCGGCTCCAGCCTCGTCGATCCGGCGATCGGCGAGGCCGGCGACGTCGACACCGCAGCCGTCCTGTTGAAAACGGCGAGCGGTCGCATCTGCCAGATCTCCAACTCGCGCCGCGCCACCTACGGCTATGATCAGCGTGTCGAGGTGCATGGCGCGCTCGGCCTCATCAAGGCCGGCAACCAGCACGAGACCACGGTGGAGTTGGCGACCGGCGACGGCATCACCGCCGATCCGGTGCAGAACTTCTTCCTGGAGCGCTATGCCGCCGCCTATCGGCTGGAACTGGCCGCCTTCATCGCGGCGGCGACGGGCCAGGGCGCGCCGAAGCCCGATCTCGAGGACGGGTTGCGCGCCCAGCGCCTGGCCGACGCGGCCACCGAGGCGGTTCGAACCGGCCTGCCCGTCCGCCTTTGAAACGCGCAACGGTCGCGCCATGAAAAAGGCCCCGGCGAGGATCCGCCGGGGCCTTATTTTTTGTCATGGCCACATTGAAGGCGCTCGCAATTCCGTGCTTCAGGTGTCGCCGCGTCGCAGCTCGGCCGCCGCGACGCACAGCGCCATCGCCAGGCACAGCGTGCCCGACAGCGAGCGGAACGCGCCGAGATCCGCCTCCACCACCTCGATCACCGCCTTCGCCGACTGAATCAGCGGGGAGAAGGGCGAGTCCGTGACGGCAAGCACCGGCACGCCCCGCGCCGCCGCCTGGTTGGCCACATCCACCGTCAGCGCCGTATAGGGCGTGAAGCTGACCACGATCACCAGGTCTTGCGGCCCGGCCGCATGGGCCTGCTCGGGACCGAGCGAGGCAAGATTGTCGACAAGGACCGCCGGCATGCCGAGCTTCGACAGCGCATAGGCCATGTAGGAACTCACCGGGAATGCCCGGCGCTGGCCGACCAGGTAGATCACCCGCGCCCCCGCCATCAGCCGCGCCGCCTTGTCCATCGCCTCCGGCGACAGCGTGTTGCGCAAGCGCAGCAGAGAGGCGACCGCCGTGTCGACGAAATCGGAAAACAGCGCCTGGGCATCGTGATTGTCGCCGGACCTCCGGCGCAACACCTCGAGCCGCTCGTCGTAATCCGGCCAGCGCTCGCGCAGCCGGGCGCGGAACACGTCCTGGAATTCCGAGAACCCCTGGAAGCCGAGCGACTGGGCAAAGCGCACCAGCGTCGAGGGCTGCACGTCGGCCTGTTCGGCGATCACCGCCACCGTTCCGAAGGTGACATCGTCCGGCCTGTCCACCGCGAAGGCGGCGACCTGCGCCAGCCGCTTGGGCATCGACGGCCGGCGCTCGATGAGAAGCGCCCTCAGGCTGTCATAGTCGCGCGGCGGTCCTGCATCCTCGCTCATCGAGCATTCCTTCCGGTCGATGGACACATGCCGGGAGCGCCCGCGTTCAGCGGCCCGGCCTCCAGTTCAAGGGTGCGTGCGGCCGCGTCACGCGACAACAGACCGGCGCCACCCGATTTCAGCTTGACATTGCCTTGCTGTAAATGGAATAAAAATTCCATATATAAATTTTTGGAACATGTCATTCTGAATTTTCCGGACCGACAGCGCGGCCTCCCCGGGAGAGGGGGCGGATGCCGGTCAGAGGAGGACAGTCGACCGCGACGAATGCCGCGGCGATGAAACACCCGCCTGGAGGAACAGGGGCGGGAAGACCCGCGTCCGGCCCGCCGGGCGTGGCGACAATCGGACATTGGGAGGAAGATCATGAAGCGTTTGTTCACCAGCATGCTCACCGCCGCCGCGGCGGTCGGGTTCATCGCCGCTGCCGGCACCGCGCCGGCCGCAGCCCAGGACGACATCAATATCATTGTCGTCAGCCACGGTCAGGCCTCCGATCCGTTCTGGTCGGTCGTCAAGAACGGCGTCGCCCAGGCCGGCAAGGACATGGGCGTTTCCGTCGACTACCGCGCGCCGGAGACCTTCGACATGGTGGCGATGGCCCAGCTCATCGACGCCGCCGTCAATCAGGAGCCGGCCGGTCTCGTCGTCTCCATTCCCGATGCGGACGCGCTTGGCGATTCGATCCGCAAGGCGGTCTCCGCCGGCATTCCGGTCATCTCGATGAATTCCGGCTCGGATGTCTCCGCCGGCCTCGGCGCGGCGCTTCACGTCGGGCAGGAGGAATATGATGCCGGCAAGAAGGCTGGCGAGAAGCTGAAGGAGATGGGTGGCAAGAAGGCGGTCTGCGTCAATCACGAGGTCGGCAACGTCTCGCTCGATCAGCGCTGCGAAGGCTTTGCGGAAGGCTTCGGCGGGGCGGTCAGCGTGCTGCCCACGACCAATGATCCGGCCGAGATCCTGTCCAAGGTGAAGGCGGCGCTCGCCTCCGACGGCGACATCGACACGGTCATGGCGCTCGGCGCCGGTCTCGCCGGCGAGCCGGCGGTGCAGGCGGTCAAGGACAGCGGCCTCGTCGGCAAGGTCAATGTCGCCACCTTCGACCTTTCGGCCAACTTCCTGCAGTCCGTCGCCGACGGCGACGCAGCCTTCGCCATCGATCAGCAGCAGTACCTGCAGGGTTATCTGCCCGTCGTCTTCCTGGCGAACAACGCCCGCTACGGCCTCATGCCCGGCGGCAACGTGCCTTCCGGCCCGAACCTGATCACCAAGGACAAGGCCGCCCAGGTCGTCGAGCTTTCGGCCAAGGGCATCCGCTGACGACAGCCTTGCGAAGCGGGTGCGCGCTGCCATGCGCGCGCCCGCCGCATTGCGAGACAGGCGGCCGGCGGCAACGCCACGCGCGCTCCGCCGGCACGCCCCCAGCTCCACAATCGTGAAAGGCACGTCGTCATGAGCGACGGACTGACGCAAGACCCGCCGCGCCGAGAGACCGCCGACGAGCGGCTCCGGCAAACGGGCCTGATCACGCGGCTGCTGCGCCGCCCCGAACTTGGCGCCCTGGCCGGCCTCGTTCTTGTCACCCTGTTCTTCATGCTGACGGCAAGCCCGGCGATGTTCTCGCTGGCCGGAGTGATGAACTTCATGGCTCCCGCCGCCCAGCTCGGCATTCTCGCCATCGGCGCCGCCCTGCTCATGGTCGGCGGCGAGTTCGACCTGTCAGTCGGCTCCATGGTCGCCTTCGCCGGCCTGGCCTTCGGCACGGTGCTCGTCACCTGGGATATGCCGCTCATCGTCGCCATCTTCGCGACGCTGGTCTTCGCCGCCGGCATCGGTGCGATCAACGGCCAGATCGTGCTGCGCACCGGCCTGCCGTCCTTCATCGTGACGCTGGCCTTCCTGTTCATCCTGCGCGGTCTCACCCTCGTCGGCCTGAAATGGGCGACCGGCGGGGCGACCCAGTTGCGCGGCATCAAGGACGCCGCCGGCGACGGCTTCGTCATGGAGCTGTTTTCCGGCGAGGCTTTCGAAGGGCTCTTCGCCCGGCTGGCCGAGGCCGGCTGGATCGACACCTTCAAGAACGGGACACCCAAGGTCACCGGCGTTCCGGTGGAAATCCTCTGGTTCACCGGAATCGCGCTGATCGCCACCTGGGTGCTTTTGCGCACCCGCTTCGGCAACTGGATCTTCGCCTCCGGTGGCGATGCCAATTCGGCGCGCAACTCCGGCGTTCCCGTCAAGAGGGTGAAGACGATCCTGTTCATGACGACGGCGATGTGCGCCGGGCTCGTCGCCATCCTCACCGTTCTCGACGCCGGCTCGACCGATGCCCGGCGGGGGTTCCAGAAGGAGTTCGAGGCGATCATCGCCGCGGTGATCGGCGGTTGCCTGCTCACCGGTGGCTACGGCTCCGCCATCGGCGCCTTCCTCGGCGCGATCATTTTCGGCATGGTGCTCATCGGCCTCACCTACACACAGATCGACCAGGACTGGTATCTCGTCTTCCTTGGCGGGATGCTGCTCATCGCCGTGCTCTTCAACAACTTCATCCGCAAGCGCGCAACGGGGGAGCGGTGACCATGGCACAGGCAGCAACCAGCCCCGAGGCCGCCGCCCCGCTCATCGAGGTGCGCGATCTCGTCAAGCACTTCGGCTCGGTCATCGCTCTTGGCGGCGTGTCGATGAAGGTCCACGCCGGCGAGGTCCTGTGCCTGCTCGGCGACAATGGCGCCGGCAAGTCGACGCTGATCAAGACGCTGTCGGGCGTCCATAGCCCGAGCGACGGCGCGTTCCTCGTCGAAGGGCGCCCGGTTTCGTTTTCGAGCCCCCGCGACGCACTCGATGCGGGCATCGCCACAGTCTATCAGGATCTGGCGATGATCCCGCTGATGTCGATCACCCGCAACTTCTTCATGGGGCGTGAGCCATTGAAGGGCTTCCCGCCGTTCCGCCACATGGACATGACCCACGCGGACGCGGTGACACGCGAGGAAATGCACCGCATCGGCATCGATGTGCGCGACCCCCAGCAGGCGGTGGGAACCCTGTCGGGCGGCGAACGCCAGTGCGTCGCCATCGCCCGCGCGGTCTATTTCGGCGCCAAGGTGCTGATCCTTGACGAGCCGACGTCGGCGCTTGGCGTTGCCCAGACATCGATGGTGCTGAAGTACATAGGCCAGGTGCGGGCCAAGGGTCTGGGGGTGATCTTCATCACCCACAACGTCCGCCATGCCTATGCGGTCGGCAACCGCTTCACCGTGCTCAACCGTGGCAGGACGCTCGGCACCCACGCCAAGGGCGAGATCACCATCGACGAACTGCAAAACCTGATGGCAGGCGGCAAGGAGCTGCAGGATCTCGGCACGGAGCTTGGCGGCACCGTCTGAGGCACACGGGTTTCAACGTCAAACGGCCCGGGCTGACTGTCCGGGCCGTTTCATTTTCGCGCCGCGCAGGGCGGCGTCAGTCCGCCCAATAGACGCCGGTCAGGTCGTTCGCCTGGATCGGCGCGTTGACCCACATGCCCTTGAGCTTGGCGTTCCACACGCCCGCCTTGGCAAGCTGGAAAAGATAGACGTTCACCGCGTCATCGGTGATGAGCCGCTGCGCCGCGCCAAAGAGCTGGTAGCGCGCCTTGGTGTCGGTGGTCGCTGCGAGTTCGTCCATCACACGCCCGAAGTCGGCGCCGTCATACTGGAAATAATAGTCCTTGCGGCCATAGATACCGATGTCCATAGGCTCTGTGTGGGACACGATGGTGAAATCGAAGTCCTTGCCCTTGAACACTTCCGTCAGCCACTGCGCCCATTCGAGTGGAACGATCTCCAACTCGATGCCGATCTTCTTGAGATCGGAGGCGATGAGCTCCCCGCCCCGGCGCGCGTAGGTCGGCGGCGGCAGCTTCAGCGTTGCCTTGAAGCCGTTCGGATATCCCGCCTCCGCCAGCAGCGCCTTCGCCTTCTTCAGGTCCAGCGGATAGCGGCCGGTCAGATCCACATAGGCGGGATGATGCGGAGCGAAATGCGTGCCGATCGGCGTGCCGTTGCCGAACATCGCCCCGTCGATGATCGCCTGCCGGTCGACCGCGTGCGAGATCGCCCGCCGCACCCGCACATCCGCGAGCGGACCGGCCTTGTTGTTCATGGCCAGGATCGTCTCGCCCTCGGTGGTGCCCACCGCCACGGTAAAGCGCGGGTCGGCCTCCAGAATCGGCAGGTTCTCGGTCGCCTGGAAATTCGGAAAGGCGTCGATGTCCTCTGCCATCAGCGCGGCCAGCTCGGCCGCCGGATCGGCGATGAACTTGATCGTTGCCGTCTCGAGGTGCGCCGGCGTTCCCCAGTAGCCGGGATAGCGCGCCATCTCGACCCTGTCGCCCCGCACCCAGCGGGAGAAGGCGAAGGGGCCGGTGCCGACCGGCTCGGACTTGTTGGTGTCCGCGCTCTCCGGCGCCACGATTGCCGCGTCGCCCCAGCCGAGATTGAAGAGGAATGCGCCGTCGGGCTGCTTCAACGTCACCTTCAGCGTCGCCGGATCGACCGCCTCGACACTGTCGATATGCGCGAACAGCGGCTTCTGCGCATTGGTGCTGCCCTCGCCACGTGCCCGGTCGAGCGAGAATTTCGCGTCGCTCGCCTCGAAGCTTGTGCCGTCATGGAAGGTGACACCGCTGCGCAGCTTGAAGGTGTAGACCAGCCCGTCCTCGGAGACAGACCAGCTTTCGGCCAGCCATGGCTGGACCGCGCCTGTCGAATCGATCCGCGTCAGGCCTTCGAAAATATTGGCATAGGTGATCTCGTCGATCGCCGCCGCCGCGCCCGCCGTCGGGTCGAGATGCGGCGGCTCAAGCCGCACGCCGATCCTGACGTCCGTGCGTGCCGCCGCGGCCGGGCCGACGTTTCCAAGCGACAGGCCAACGACCGCCAGCATCGCGCCGGCGGCCAGCACGCCGCGTCGGTTCCAGTGTCCGAACATGTTTGAGGACCTCCCCCTTTTCGAGATCGCCTGCCGATCCGGCCAGTGCCGTCCGACCTACCGCTGCCCTCCCTCGGGCGCGATTTGAGGAGAGCCTAGCCGCTGGCGCGCGCGAGCGCCACATGTCACCCCGCACATGGTGCGCGCCGGCGAAAGGCGCGCCAAGCCGGCGTCGTCATGTTAGGACTGCCGCGCTGAACACGCGCGTAGGGAAAGGAAGCGAGGTGGCACCGGAACGACCAGGCGGCAAGGCCGGCCTCCCCGGGCGGTCGGGCGGTGCGAGGACGCAGCCCGGCCCCGGCGCGCCCGCGCTTGCCGGCATCGCCGGCCGCCAGCGCCTTGTCAGGCGCGCGCGTCTCGCCGTGCCGCTGCTGCTCGTGGCCGCCGCCCTGGCCGGTGCCGTCATCGTCGCGCTGGAAGAGCCCCCCTCGCCGCCGCCCGCGGCCCCGGCTCTTCCGCCAGACCCGATGGCGGCGCTGACGCCCGCGGCCCGCGACACCCTGCTTGCCCCGACCCTTGAAAAGCCGGCGCGCTTCAGGCGCGTCTACGGCGGCCACCCCCGCGCGCTGTGCGAGGCAATCACCGGCCTCGGCATCCCGATGTCCGACTGGCGACCCGATCCCTTCGTCGCCGGAAGCTGGTACTGCGCCAGCGAACTGGTCACCATCGGGCGCACCGGCGCGGACGGTTCCCGCTCGACGCTCTTCGTCAACCTGCGCGGCCCGGGCGAAACGGAGCTCGGCACAGTGCGGATCAAGCTCAACGGCGAGAACCCGCAAAGCGTTCCGGCAGCGCGCGCCTCGCTGCTGCGCATTCTCGACGCCGTCGGGCGACGTTACGGCTGGCCCTGGCCGCCCTCGCTGCGCGCGGCCATCGAACGCAACACTGCGGCGGAAGCCGTGCAATACGGCATGGTCTCCCGCGTCCTGCCAGAGGACGCCGGCCTGACCGGCGACGGCACGAACACCGTGCGTCTCAATGTCATCGTCGATTTCCCGACCGGTGATTTCGTCGCCCCGGCGGAGATGTTCGCGCCCTTCCCCTGGGACCCGGAAGAGCCGCCCCGCCGTCGCAACATACCGACCGGCGGGGCGACGCTTAATCCCGTCAGGCCCCCGGAAGCGGAATGAAGTCCTCCGCGTCGCCCGGCACCGTGTCAAAGCGCATCCGCTTCCAGTCTTCCTTGGCCTGCTCGATCCGCTCCTTCGAGGAGGAAACGAAATTCCACCAGATGTGGCGCGGTCCGTCCATCGGCTCGCCACCGAGGATGAGGAAGCGCGCCGCCCCCGGCCCTTCGGCCGTCACGGTGATGCGGTCGCCGGGGCGGAAGACGAGAAGCTGACCCGCCTCGAACCGCTCGCCGGAGATCTCGACCGTGCCGCTGACGGTGAAGATACCCCGTTCCTCATGGGTCGCATCGACCGGAAAGCGCCGGCCCGGCTCCAGCGAGACGTCGGCGTAGATCGTCTCCGAGGCAGTGGCCACCGGTGAACGGGCACCGTAGAGCTCGCCGGCTATCACGCGCACGCTGACGCCGTCGTCGCGCAGCATCGGCAGGTCGCCACGCCCGACGTGCTCGAACACCGGCGACTGCTCCTCCTTGTCCTTCGGCAGCGCCACCCAGCTCTGGATGCCGAACAGCTTGCGCGCCATCGCCTTGCGCGCCGGATCCTCGCGCTCGGAATGGACGATGCCCGAGCCCGCCGTCATCCAGTTGAGATCGCCCGGATGGATCGCCAGATCCGACCCCAGGCTGTCGCGATGATGGATCTCGCCCTCGAAGAGATAGGTCACCGTGGCAAGGCCGATATGGGGATGCGGACGCACGTCGATGCCGCCGGTGTGCAGGAACTCAGCCGGGCCCATCTGGTCGAAGAAGATGAAGGGGCCGACCATCTGGCGCTTGGGCGAGGGCAGCGCCCGGCGCACCTCGAAACCGCCGAGATCGCGCGCCCTCGGCACGATCACCATGTCGATGAGATCGCAGGCGCCGGCATCGCCGGGCTGCGGGTCGAGATCTGGCATCCAGGTCATGGCTGGCCTCGCTCCGTTTTCGCCGCCGCGGCGGCCGCGCGCTCGGCGCAGGTGGAATCTTGCGGACAATCCCGCCCGCCTGGCAAGCCGCCCGCCCGGTGTCGCGCCCTTGTCATTGAAAGACGTGACCGTCCCCGACAAGATAAGCCACAAGCCGCCGCCCGCCAGTGATCTCCGCGCGACGGTGCGTTTCCGCCTCCGCAACAATCGGCAGAGCGGGGGCGCAATGTCAGCCCAGTCCGGCGCGACAGAAACGCGCCGGATCAGACATGATGTCAGGTAAAGCGATCCATGCTCAACGTCCTTCTCATCACCGCCGACCAGTGGCGTGGCGACTGTCTCGGCCTTGCGGGCCACCCCGTGGTGAAGACCCCGAACATTGACGCGCTGGGTCGCGAAGCTGTCTGGTTCTCGCGCCACTATTGCCAGGCGGCCCCCTGCTCGCCGGCGCGGGCCTGCCTCTACACCGGGCTCTACCAGATGACCAACCGGGTGGTGCGCAACGGCACGCCGCTCGACGCCCGCCACGACACCATCGCACTCGCCGCCCGGCGTGCCGGTTACGATCCGACGCTCTTCGGCTACACCGACCAGTCCGTCGATCCGCGCACCGTCACCGGCGACGATCCCTGGCTCAGGACCTACGAGGGCATTCTGCCCGGCATGAGCGTGCGCGTGCGCGTGCCGGAGGACCACGCCCCCTGGCTTTCCTGGCTCGCCGCCCGCGGCCACCGGCTGCCTTCCCCACCGCAGGACATCTGGCTGCCGGTCGACGGCCCGGCCGACCCTCCCTCCGCCCGCCCCGCCCGCTACGGCAAGGATGAAACGGAGACCGCCTTCCTGGTCGACGAGTTCCTGCGTTGGCTCGACGAAATGGAAAGCGCCCCGCCCTCTCGGGCGAAGGCCGGTGCGCGGCCCTGGTTCGCACATCTGAGCTTCATCCGGCCGCATCCGCCCTTCATCGCGCCCGAGCCTTATGCCTCCATGTACGATCCGGGCGAGGGGCCGGACTTCCTCGGCGCGGCAACGCCGGAGGAGGCCGCCGCGCTTCACCCGTTCCTGGCCTATTCCCTCGAGCGCCTCGACAAGGCCGACCTCGTCTGGGGCGCGCGAGGGCGGGCCCGCGACTGGAGCGAGGCGGACCGCCGGCGCATCCGCGCCACCTATTGGGGCATGGTCTCGGAGGTCGACGCGCAGATCGGTCGCATCGTCGATGGGCTGAAGGCGAAGGGAGAGTGGGAGAACACGCTGATCGTGCTGACCGCCGACCACGGCGAGATGATGGGCGACCACCAGCTTTTCTCCAAGCTCGGCTTCTACGATCAGGCCTACCACATCCCACTCATCGTCCGCGATCCACGCCGGCCCGCCGGCCACGGGCGCAAGGTCTCCGCCTTCACGGAATCCGTCGATGTCATGCCCAGCGTTCTGGAGGCAATCGGCGCCGAGTGTCCGAACTGGCTCGACGGCGCACCGCTGACGCCGTTCCTGGAAGGCGGGGCACCAGCCGAATGGCGCGATGCGGTGCACTGGGAATACGATTTCCGCGAGGTCGCGACCCGTGAGGCGGAGGAAGGCCTGGGCGTGCCGCTCGATGCCTCGGCCATGAGCGTCATCCGCGACGAGGACGTGAAATACGTCCATTTCGCCGGCCTGCCGCCGTTGCTCTTCGACCTTGCGGCCGACCCGCATGAAGCCCGCAACGTCGCCGACGATCCGGCCTACACCTCGCTTCGCCTGCACTATGCGGAAAAGATGCTCTCCTGGCGCGCGCGCCACCTCGACCGGCGGTTGACCGGGCTGGAGCTGACCGAGAACGGTCCCGTCGACGGACGGGCCCGCTGAGGCCCGCCCGCCTTCAGACGAAGAGCAGCACCGCGCCGCCGGCGACGAGGGCGGCGCGCAGCAGCACATTGAACGGAGCGATGACGCCGAAGGAGATCGCCGACAGCGCCGCGCCCACCTTGACCGCCGCGACAAGCGCGTGGCCGGGCTCCGCCGCGAGCCCGATCAGCGCCGGATTGGCGATCATGCCGAGCGGCACCAGATAGAGCCCGAGGCCAAGCGCCATCGCCGACATCGCGACCTTCAGCCAGTTTTCCCCGACCATGCCGGCGGCAATGAAGACCGCTCCGCAGACCGGCGGCGTGATCGTCGACAGCAGCGCGTACCAGAACACGAAGAGATGGGCGAGAAGCGGCGGCAGGCCGAGGTGCGACAGCGCCGGCCCGGCGACGGAAACGCAGATCACATAGGCCGCCGTCGTCGGCACCTCCATGCCCAGGATCAGGCAGGCAATCGCCGTCAGCACCAGCGCCGGCCACAGGTAGCCACCCGAACCGGAGAGAATGAGCGAGGTGATCTTCACCCCGAGGCCGGTGAGGCCGAGCACGCCGACGATGATCGACGCGCACAGGATGATCGAGGCAATGGTCGCGATCTGCCGGCCGGCGTTGGTGCAGGCCTCCTCGAGCCGACGCGCCGTACGCCGGACGTCGAAGGTCAGCCGGCCATCGAGCAACAGCAGCAGCGCACCGGCGAGGATCGCCAGCGAGGCGGCGTATTGCGGTGTCACCTTCAGCCAGAACATGCCCCACAGCAGAATCGTGAAGGGAACGAGAAAGAAGGCCGAGGTGATGGCCACCGCGCGCGCCGCCGGCCGATCCTCCGGCGCAAGCCCCTTCAGCGCATAGCGCAGCGAATAAGCGTCGATGCCAACCCACACGGCGACGAAATAGAGCAGCGCCGGCAGGATCGCCGCCATCATGATGTCGGAATAGGGCGTGCCGGTCAGCTCCACCATGACGAAGGCCCCCGCCCCCATCAGCGGCGGCATGATCTGCCCGCCCGAGGACGCCACCGCCTCCACCGCGCCGGCAAGCGCGCGCGGATAGCCGAGCCTGGTCATCGCCGGCAGCGTGATCGCCCCTGTCGAGGCGACATTGGCGGAGGCTGAGCCGGAGATCGAGCCGAACAGCGCCGAGGACAGCACCGCGACCTTGGCGGCCCCGCCGCGCAGCCGGCCGGCGGCGGCCGCCGCCACGTTCATGAAGCCCTGCCCGGCCTCACCCGCGTTCAGCACCGCGCCGAAGATGACGAAGATCGCGACAACGGAGACCGAAACGCCGGTGAGCTTGCCCCAAAGCCCGCCCTCGGCAATCGTCAGCGTGCCGAAGAGGCTCGCCATGGGAAGCCCGGGATGACCGAACTCGCCCGGAATACCCTGCCCCCAGACCGCATAGGCAAGCGCAAGTGCGGCAACGAGCGGCAGCGGCCAGCCGATGGCCCGCCTGGCCATCTCCAGCGTCACCGCGATCAGCACCAGCGCCACGCCCATCTGGAAATCGCTGGACAGATAGCCGTACTGGTCGCCCAGCGCCTCGGCGTTCCACGCAACCCAGCCGGCTGCGGCGATCCCGAGAACGGCGATCGGCGGCCCGCTCCAGCGCTCGAAGGCGGACTTCGGCGCGAACAGCAGCACGAAAGGCACCGCCAGCGCCATATGCAGCGGCCGGCTGACGAGATTGGGGACGAGGCCGGAGAACACGAGCCACAGGTGAAACGCGATCGACACCGCGCCAAGCGCGGTCCAGATCAGTCGGGCTTTCAGGGTCATTCAGGCCTCGACAGCAGAGTCAGGAAACAGGAAATGCGCCCGGACGCGGGGCTCCGCAGGGGGGAGGATGGCTCCCTTGCGCGGGACAAGCTGAAGAACCGGCGCAGGCCTGCGGCCCGCGCCGGACAAAAGCTTGATCACGGAAGCCTTTACTTGGCCGCCTCGCCAACGGCGATGCCCTTTTCCGTGTAGTAGCGCAGCGCGCCGGGATGAACCTTGCCCGGAATCGCGGCCACCATCTCCGGCGTCACGCCCTTCCACCACGGCGCGTCATCCGCCATCTTCGCCTTCTCATCCCAGAAGGTCTTCGTAAGCTCATAGGCGGTGTCGTCGTCCATCGCCGTGGTTGCGAAGGCGATCACATCGAGCGACGTGGTGGCGACAGGCGCGTCCTGCCCCGGATAGGTGCCGGCGGGAATGACCAGCCTGGTGCGCTTGGTCTCGGCGATCTGCGCGTCCGAGAGCGGGAGAAGGACAATGCCGGTGCCGGCGGCCGCCTCGATGACGTTCGGCGCCGGATAGGAGCCGGCGGTGACGAAGCCGTCGATCTGGCCGTTCTTCAGCGCCGCGCCCGCGTTGGACAGCTCCACGTTGGCGAGGTTCACCTTGTCCTTGAGGCCGAAGAGGTCGAGATACTTGGCCCCTTCCGTCGCGCCGAAGCTGCCCTTGCCGACGAGGATGGTCTTGCCTTCCATGCCGGCGAAATCGGTCACGCCGGTGTCGGCGCGCATGACGAAATGCATGGTCAGCGAGGGGATCGGGAACAGCGCGCGGATCTCGTCGAACTTCGGGTTTCCCTTGCCCTCGAACATCGCCTTGCCGCCTTGCGCCAGGCGCACGAGCGCCGGCGGCGAGGTGAAGACATAGTTGCCCGGGCGCACCGCCGCTTCCATGACGTTCTGCACCGACCCCTGGCTTTCCTCGAGCGTCAGGATGATGCCGCCATTGGTGCCGGCCTTGATCGCCTCCGCGATCTGCACCCCCATCTGGTAGTAGGACGATCCGGCCGAGGCCGACTTGTAGGTCACGCGGGTCTCGGCGGCGGCCGAGGAAAGCGGAATGAGCGCGGCAAGTCCAGCCACCGCGATTTTGCTCCAGAACGTCATGATACCTCCCCGACTGTTCTTCCTGCGTGCCGGCGCGGCGGATCCTCCGTCCGCCCGGCCTTCGTCTTTCCGGGTCAGCGCCCGGCTGCCGGCTCCAGCGAGTCCCCGGCGGGAGGCAGAGATTAATCCGCCTGTCCGCAGCTTGCACGCCCGAAGATTACGGAAAATTGCGGAGGGACGGCGGCAACCGGTGCAACCGGCAAACCGCTCGGGAAGCAGCGGGCCGCCGGACGGCGCATCGCTCCCCCTGCTCTGCCCCCTTTCCCACTCCGCCCTTCCCCTATAGCCTTGCGGCGACAATGCAGATTCCCTCCGGAGCCCCTTGCCGCCGATGCTGGTTCTTGCCGCCAAACGCCTCGCCAGCCTCGTCGCGACGCTGATCGTCGCGAGCTTCGTCATCTTCTTCGTGCTGGAGATCCTGCCGGGCGACCCGGCCGAGGTGATGCTCGGCATCAACGCCCAGGAAGACACGCTCGCCGCGCTTCGCTCGGAGTTCGGCCTCGACCGGCCGCCGCTGGAGCGCTACGCCGACTGGCTTGCCGGGTTTGCCAGCGGCGATCTCGGCCAGAGCTACACCTACGCCGTGCCGGTTTCAGAGCTCATCGCCGGGCGCATCGCCGTCTCGCTTCCACTCGCGCTGCTGGCGCTGGCCCTGTCGACGGCGATCGCCTTTCCCGTCGGGGTCTACGCGGCGGCGCGGCGCGGACGCTGGCAGGACGGCGGCATCATGGCGCTCACACAGATCGGCATCGCCGTGCCGAACTTCTGGTTCGCCATGCTGCTCGTCTATGTCTTCGCCGTGGTGTTGCGGATGGTTCCATCGGGCGGCTTCCCCGGTTGGGAGGCGGGCCTCGCCCCGGCGCTGACCGCCCTGGCGCTTCCCGCCATCGCCCTGGCCCTGCCGCAGGCGGCGATCCTCGCCCGTGTCATGCGCTCGGCGCTGATCGACGCGCTGCACGAGGACTATGTACGCACCGCAAGGGCCAAGGGGCTGACACGCACGGCCGTGCTGTGGCGCCACGCCCTGCGCAATGCCCTGATCCCCGTGCTGACGATCCTCGGCCTGCAGTTTTCCTTTCTGATCGCCGGCACCATCATCATCGAGAATGTCTTCTACCTGCCCGGCCTCGGGCGGCTGGTCTTCCAGGCCATCGGCCAACGCGACCTGATCGTGGTCAGAAGCGTCGTCCTGCTGCTGGTGGCGACCGTCATCGCCGTCACCTTCCTGGTCGACATGACCTACGCGCTGGCAGATCCACGGCTGCGGAGGAAACCGCGATGAACACCGAGACCCCCGGCACGGCCCGCAAGGGACCGCTCGCGCGCGTGCTGGCCCATCGCGCGCTCGTCACCGGCGGCGCCATCGTCGCGCTGGTGACCTTCGCCGCGCTGCTGTCGCTGGTCTGGACGCCCTATCCCATCGACGTCCTGTCCGTGCCCGACCGGCTGCAGGGACCGTCGATGGCGCACCCTCTGGGCACCGACCAGTTCGGCCGCGACATGCTCTCCATGCTGATGGTGGGGGCGCGCACCTCCATCGCCGTCGCGCTCGTCGCCGTCGGCATCGGCATCGCCGTCGGCGTCCCGCTTGGGCTTCTCGCCGCCTCGCGCGGCGGCCTGCTCGACGAGGCGCTGATGCGGGCAAATGACCTCGTCTTCGCCTTCCCCGCCCTGCTTTCGGCGGTGATGATCACCGCCATCCTCGGTCCCGGTGCCATGAACGCGGTGATCGCCATTGGCATCTTCAACGTGCCGGTCTTCGCCCGTGTCGCCCGCGGCGGGGCGCTGTCGCTGAAGTCGCGCGAGTTCATTCTCGCCGCCAGGGTCGCCGGCAAGGGCGAGACCCGCATCCTCGCCGAACACGTCCTGCCGAATATCGCCAACCTGCTGATCGTGCAGGGCACGATCCAGTTCTCCCTCGGCATCCTCGCGGAAGCCGGATTGTCCTATGTCGGCCTCGGCGCGCAACCGCCGCTCGCCTCCTGGGGGCGGATGCTGAACGAGGCGCAGACCATGATGGCGCTCGCCCCCTCGCTTGCCCTCTATCCGGGGCTGGCCATCGTCGTCACCGTGCTCGGACTCAACCTGATGGGCGACGGATTGCGCGACCTGCTCGACCCCCGGCTGAAACGGCGGGTGGCATGACCATGCTTCTCAAGGCAGAAAACCTCGCCCTTTCGATCCACGGCACACCGATCCTGAAGGGCGTCAGCTTCGAGATCGCCCGGGGCGAGACGCTCGGCCTCGTCGGCGAGAGCGGCTCGGGCAAGTCGATGACGGCGCTCGCCGCCATGCAGCTGCTCCCGCAGGGGACGACAGCCTCCGGTCGCCTGGCGCTCGACGGCACGGACGTGCTCACGCTGCCCGAAGCGGCACTCTGCCGCCTGCGCGGCCGCCGCGTCGGCATGGTGTTTCAGGAACCGATGACGGCGCTCAATCCGGTGAAGACCATCGGCGAGCAGATCGCCGAGGGCCTCGTCTGGCACCTTCGCCTGTCGAAGCAGGAGGCCGGCCGGCGCGTCGCCCGCCTGCTTGACCGGGTCGGCCTCGCGGGCGCGGGCGTCACCTCCAGCCGTTTTCCGCACCAGCTTTCGGGCGGCCAGCGCCAGCGCGTGGTCATCGCCATGGCGATTGCCTGCGAGCCCGACCTGCTCATCGCCGACGAGCCCACGACCGCGCTCGACGTCACCATCCAGGCGCAGATCCTGGCGTTGATTGCAGAAATCGCGGCCGAGCGGAAAATGGGCTGTCTGCTCATCAGCCACGACCTTGCCGTCGTCGCGCAGATGGCAGACCGGGTCGCGATCATGAAGGATGGCGCACTGGTGGAGAGCGGGCCGACGGCGGCGCTCTTCGCCAATCTTCGCCATCCCTATTCGCTGGCGCTGATGGAAGCGTCCTCCCACGTGCCCGAACGGCCGGCAACGCCGGAGCGCGACGAAAGCGCTGCGCCGCTGGTCAGCGTCCGGGCGCTCGTGCGCCGCTACGCCCGGCCGCGCGAAAGCCTGTTCGCCCGCCCCGGCACCTTCACCGCCGTTGATGGCGTCAGCTTCGACATCCACCCCGGCGAAAGCATCGGCCTGGTCGGGGAATCGGGCTGCGGCAAATCCACCCTTGCCCGCGCGCTGCTTGGCCTCGAGCCACCCGACGGCGGCGAGATCCGCGTGGAGGGAGCCGATCCGCATCGCGTCCGCGGCCCGGCGGCACGGGCGCTTCGACGCTCGATCCAGGTCGTTTTCCAGGATCCCTATGGCAGCTTCGATCCACGCCACCGCGTCGGGCGCATCGTCGGCGAGCCGTTGCATCTGCTGCGAGAGGACCTCTCGCGGGCCGAACGCGCAGGGCGGGTGCGGCAAGCGCTGACCGAGGTCGGCCTGGCGGGGGACGATGCGGAGAAGTTCCCGCACGAATTTTCCGGGGGCCAGCGCCAGCGCATCGCCATTGCCCGCGCGCTGGTGACCCGCCCCCGCCTGATCGTCGCCGACGAGCCGGTCTCCGCGCTCGACGTGTCGATCCGCGCCCAGGTTCTCGACCTCCTCGCCGACCTGCGCGCCCGCCACGGCCTCGCCTATCTCTTCATCAGCCACGATCTCGGCGTGGTGCGCGCCATCACCGACGAGGTGCTGGTGATGAACGGCGGCAAGATCGTCGAGCGCGGCCGCACGTCCGATGTGCTGGACCATCCGCGCCATCCCTACACGCGCATGCTGGTGGCCGCCGCCCCCAGCCTTTCCTCCGCCCTTGCCGCAAGGGCCCGGCGCGAGGCGGAGCCGTGAACGAAACAAGGCCGGGAAGGTCGCCCCTCCCGGCCTGTCCGCAAGCCTCCGACCGGCTTAGAAGCTGATCGCCAGCCGTGCCTTCACCGTGCTCTGCGAAAGCCCCGAGCCGAACTGTCCTGCGTAGGAGAGCCCCGCCCTCGCCCGGCTGCCGATCAGCGCGTCGGCGCCGATCTCGACAAGGCCGACATCGCCGGCCACCGGCGTACCCGTGACATCGAAGGCACCGCCGCCGGCAAACGCCATGCGCGCTGTCGGCGAGACATCGCCGAAGGCATGCTGCCAGCCGACCATGCCGCGGGCCATCAGGTCGAGATCGCCGAAGGAGAGCGGCGTCGAAGCGCGCAGGCCGACGGTGGTGAAGGTGACGCTGTCGTTCGCACCGGCAACGCTCAGCGCCGCCGATCCGCCGGTTTCGGAGAAGCCGTCGGTGCGCATCTGCACGAAGGCGAGATTGGCGAAGGGCTCGAACACCGCCGCCTCGACACGCGCCTCATAGGCAAGTTCTCCGAAGGCCTGGAACGTGCGGGCCGAGTGGTCCGCGCTCAGCGTCTCGACAAGGCCCGGTGCGACGACCGAACGGCTGGACTTCATCGTGTGCCAGCTGAAGGCGGCACCGCCGCGCAGCGCCGCGCCGTTCCACATACCGCCGCCGTAGACGCCGACATGCGCCGTCTCGGTGTTGCCGCTCGACGAGCGCGCGGAAACATCGAAGGTCGAGCGGGTGAAGCCGCCCATCACACCGATCCGCAGGCTGTCGCTCACCTCGCCGTCGATGCCGGCGACGAACCCGCCCGTGGTCTGCGTCATCCGCGCGGCGTTGCCGTTGGCGGAGGTGGACGACCAGCCGCCGAGCGCCGTGCCCCACAGACCGGACCCCGCACGGGCCGGCGTTGCCGCCGCGCCATGGGTGGCAACAACCGCGTTCGGCGCGGAGGTTTCGGCGAAGGCCGCGCGGATGCGGTCATTGGCGGCAGAGCGCAACAGCAGGCTGTCGTTGATCAGCGCCGTGCGGACGGAGGCGTGCATCTCGCCCGACAGTGCGTCAAACGTTGCCCGCGCCGAGGTGTCGCTCGCCTGGCGGGCAACCGCGTCGTAGACCACATTGCCGACGCCCAGAGCCTCGACCGCATTGGCCGTCCGCTGCTGATTGCCGGTCGCCGCGATGCTGTCGAAGGAGGCCGTGTTGCGCAGCACGTCCAGATGCACCGCGTTCGGATCATAGGCAAGCGTGAGGTCAAGGAACGGCAGGTTCTGCGTCAGGTTGCCGAAGGTTCCGGACACGCCGCCCGTCGCCGTCAGGATCGTGTAGCGCTGGCCCACGCCATAGCTGCCCACGGCCTTGGTGATGTCGACGGTCGCCCCGCCAAGGGTCGCGGCTCCGCCGACCTCGACCCGGTCCCCCGCGCCGGTAGCGTCGATCTCGACCTTGAAAATCGAGCCGGAGGAGAAGGAAAGATCACCGGCGACCTTGAGCGTGCCGATGGAGTTGCCCGGCGCCAGAACGGCGCCATTGTCGAGCGCCAGCGCACCCAGCGTTCCCGCGCCGCCGATCTGACCACCGGAACCGAGCAACACGGTGCCGGCAAGGCTTGCGCTTGCGTGATCCGCATCGCCCACGACCAGCCAACCACCGTCGACGCGGGTGGTTCCCGTGTAGGTGTTCTGCCCGTTGAGGACCAGAGCACCGGTGCCGGACTTTGTGAGCCCGCCCGTGCCGGAGATCACGCCATCGAAGCGGGTGTTCGCGGACTGGTCGACGCCGAGCGAGGACCCGCCCAGCGCGATCGCCCCGCCGGTGCCCGAAAGCCGCGACGCCGCAAGATCGAAGCCGCCAAGATCCAGAGTGCCGCCATTGACCTCATAGGCGGTGTTCTGCACGAAGCCGCCGGCAAGCGTACGCGTGAGGCGTCCCGCCTCCACCACGGTGCCGCCGGCGTAGCTGTTCGCAGCCTCAAGGGAGAGCGTGCCCGCCCCTTCCTTGACGAGAACGCCCACGCCCGAAATGCCCTGCGCGAGCGACACGGTGTTCGCCGCCTCCTCGACCTCGATCCGGCCAACGGCGTCGAGGCCCACCTTGCGATCGAGTTCGGTCATGGCCGTGCCGGCGATCCGCAGCCGGCCGTTGACCAGCCGCAGGTCCGCCGAGGCAAGGCCGAGCGCCGCGTCCTCATCGACGATCACGGTGCCGTTGTCGCTGACCACGGTCTCGCCGATGAAGGTGTGATCGTCGATGCAGTACTCCTGGATCGACGCTTGCAGCCCCGCATCCTGGCTCGAGCAGTCGAGCAGGGTCTTCTTCTCCGCCTCGCTGAGGCCGGTGAGGATCGGGTTGCCGTCCGCGTCCGAAATCTGCCCGAGGTAGACGTCCGTGCGCCTGTTGTTGCGGGTCAGGTGAAACACCCCACCCGCCTCGTCGAACGTGTTGGCCGCGGCTCCCCAGATGATGCGCTTCTTCGCGCCGTCCGGCGTGAGATCCTGCAGCACCGGACCGACCCAACGCACCGTGTGGGCGACGAGTTCATGATCGGAAAGCTGACGCGAGCCGTCGTTGCTGAAGGCCGTTTCGGTCAGGACGCCGGTGTAGGAATCGTTCGGATCGTCGTCGAGCACCATCCACTTGCCGAACGGCCGCGCGGCGATGAAATGATCGATCTTGACGTGATCCCAGCTCGTCCAGGTGTTGGTGTGATCCTCGCCCTTGGAGGTCCATGTGGTGCGCCCGTCGCCAGCCTCGATGGGCTGAAACAGCTCCCGCTCACTCTCGTTCTGAAGCAGGATGTAGTCCTTCTTCAGAACATTCATGGTCACGGGCAGGTTGGCGTCGACCGCATATGTCTCGTCTTCGAAGGTCAGGCCCTTGCCGGCCATGTCCTTGGCGATGATCTCTTCCCATTGACGCCAGCTCAGCTGCCCCGCATCGCTGGCACCGGGATAGTCCGCGCGATGCGCGTCGAAATAGTCGGCGATCACCTGGCGGTACTTCTCGGACCCGCTCGCCCCGCTCCGCATGTCGGCGACATAAGCCTGAAACTCGGCCTCGCGGCCCTCGGGCGTGTACTGCCCGGCCAGGTCCTTCCAAAGCTGGGAACTGCCACCGTCCATCAGGACGCGGGCAAACAGATAGGAAGCCTGCTCGGCCGAGTGCAAGCCGCGCTCCGAGACGTCGCCGGCATTGAAATCACCTACGATCAGCAAAGGATTCGTCACGCCCTTGGCGATCGCGTTCAACCCCTTGGCCTCGGCAACACGCACCGCCGGCTCGTCGTGATAGTCGAAATGGACGGAGCCGACCCCCATCTTCGGCATGCCCTTTTGCGCATCCAGCGCCGCATAGCCGATGAAGCGGTCGTATCCGCTGCCAGGCACGAGATCCTTCAAGGATCCGACGCTGCCCTGAAGTCGGGACAGAACGGAGGCATCGTCACGCTGGCTGGCGTCGTAGGTGCCAAGGCCGAGGCTTGGCAGCAGCGCCAGGAGCGCGCTGCGATAGGCACCCGACGTGCTCTCCTGGAGGCCGATCACATCATAGTCGCCGTTCAGGAAGAAGTCAGACATCCGGGTCGGGTCAGCACGCAGGCCGCTGTTGGACCCATCCCCCCAGGTATTGAAGGTCAGGACGCGAATGCCGTCCTTCTGCGCGTCCTGGGCACCGGCCGCACCACTCAGTGCGCCGAGAACGGCGACGCTGCACAAGAGATGCGCCATGGCGGCACGCAGCACCCGCCCGCCGTTGCCGTTGCGGCGCGCAACAACCATACCGCGTTCAGTTTCGATTGATTTTCCAGCACCACGCAAACGCCTCGTCTCACCCAGGTTACTCATAACTACGCCTTCCCGATTATGTCTGCCTCACAACAAAAAATGTTGCTTTACGGACATTATTGAAGGCTCTTGTCAGTTTGATAACAATTTCGACGAGACATCGGACAAAAAAAATGCGACAGTACATAACGCCCATAAAAGAAGATGACGCCCGGATTATTCGATATGGATACGCAACGTAAGTACCGAACAGAAGGAAACAAAAAGGAGAATAGAAAATCATTCATCGAACAATACATTGAAGAAAATGGATTCATCTCGGTGGATGAGATAACGAAATTGTTCTCGGTCACAACTCAAACAGCACGCCGTGACATCATGGCGCTTGAGGCACTGGGGAAGGTACGCAGGCTCCATGGCGGAGCGGCACTCGCGGCCCCCGTGACGCCCCTAACACTACGGGAAAGGCGCCTGCAGCAGGCCCCCCAGAAACTGAAGATCGCCGCGAGCATCGCGGAGCTGGTGCCGGACGGCGCCGCCATCTTCATCGACACCGGCACCACCTGCGAGGCGGTCGCCCAGGCGCTTCTGGTGCGTCGCGACCTTCGTGTGGTGACCTACAGCCTGCGCGTGGCCTCGATCCTGAGCGAAAACTCGGACTTCGCGCTTGCCATCCCCGGCGGCTTCGTGCGCCCGGTGGACGGCGGGCTGTTCCAGGAAAACACCGACGAATTCATCCGCCAGTTCCGGTTTGATCACGCGGTGGTCTCCGTGAGCGGCATCGATGCGGAAGGCAATCTCTATGATGACGATCAGGCCGAGGTCGCGGCCGTCGCGGCCGCCCTTGGTCGCTCGGATCATCGCATCCTCGCCGTCGACAGCAGCAAGTTCGGCAAGCGCGCGCTCGTGCGCCTCGGCAGCCTCGACATGGTGACCACGCTTGTCACTGACAAATGGCCTGATGACGCTCTGCGCCGGCGTGCGCGTGCGTCCGGCGTAGCGGTTCTAGCCTGAAGTCGCCTTTCCCGTATCCCGATCACCGGACAGCACGCATGACGCAACCGCAGGCACTTCCCCTTCGTCTCGGCATCGACTGGGGCGGCACCAAGATGGAGGTGATCGCGCTCGACGCCGCTTCCGGCCGGGAGCTCTTCCGCAAGCGCGTCGCCACCCCGCGCGACGATTATCCCGGCTGTATCAGTGTCGTGCGCGATCTCGTGGCGGCCGCGGAATCCGCGATCGGAACAACCGGCACCCTTGGCCTCGGCATACCGGGATCGCTGTCTCCCGCGACCGGCCTCGTCAAGAACGCCAATTCCACCTGGATGAACGGCAAGCCGCTGGACCGCGATCTCGAGCAGGCCCTCGCCCGTCCGGTGCGCATCCAGAACGATGCCAATTGCCTCGCCGTTTCCGAGGCGACCGACGGCGCCGGCGCCGGCGCCCATCTGGTTCACGCCATCATCATCGGCACGGGTTGCGGCTCGGGGATCGCCATCGACGGGCGCGCCCATCGCGGCGCCAATGGCATCGGCGGGGAATGGGGCAACATTCCCCTGCCCTGGATGCGCGAGGACGAATTTCCCGGGCCCGACTGCTGGACCGGCCATCGCGGCACCATCGACCGGCTGTGTTCGGGCTCCGGCTTCCAGTGGGATTACACGCAGGCAAGCGGCGAGACGCTGACCGGCCGCGAGATCGTGGCGCTGGCGCGCGACGGCAACGTCCAGGCAGCCGCAAGCCTGGCGCGCTACATCTCCCGCCTCGGCCGCGCCATGGCCATGGCCGCCAACCTGATCGACCCGGATGTCTTCGTGCTGGGCGGAGGCATGTCCAACGTGGACGAGCTTTACGAGCGCCTGCCCGCGGCGATGGCGCCCTTCATCTTTTCCGACCGCTACGAGGTGCCGATCCGCAAGGCCGCCCATGGCGACAGCTCCGGCGTACGCGGCGCGGCCTGGCTCTGGAACGACTGAGCGCACCTCGCCGAGCGCCGCGCGGAGCCTATATTCCAGGAGCGAACAGGGTTTCATCCATCATGGGAGGACACCGTGCCAAGCCCGCTCCTTCGCCGTTTCGCCGGACCGCGCCGCATGCTGCTTGCCGCCGCAGCACTCTTCGCCCTCGCAGCCCCGGCGCAGGCTGAGCCGCGCGACTACCGCATTGATCCGGAGCATTTCTCCATCGTCTTCAATGCCGTGCATATCGGCTACGCGCCGACCTGGGGCCTGTTCCTGAAGGGGGCGGGCACCTTCACCTTCGACGAGGAGACAAGGACACTCTCCAGGCTGAAGGTCGAGATCGAGACCGGCAGCGTCTTTTCCAACAACCAGGCGCGCGACGAGCACCTGCGCTCACCCGATTTCCTCGACGCCAAGGCCCATCCGCTCGCGACCTTCGTCATGAGCGAGGCCCGTCCCACCGGCGAACGCACCGGCAAGGTCACTGGCGATCTGACCCTGCGCGGGGTGACGAAGCCGGTCACGCTGGATGTCACCTGGAACAAGTCCGGCCCCTACCCGTTTGGCGGCACCTATGTGACAGGCATCAGCGCCCGCACCGCGATCAAACGCTCCGACTTCGGCTCGACCTACGCGCTGGAGAACGATCTCGTCGGCGACGAGGTGGAGATCCGCATCGATCTGGAGGCAATCCGGCAATAGTCCCGCCACCCGCCAGTCGGCGGGAGACGGGGCCGGTTGCTCATCACACCCGGTTGAGCAGGCGAGCGCGGATGGTGCCGGGAAGCTCGCGGATCGCCTCCAGAAGTTCCACCGCATTTGCGACGGGACCGTCCGCATCGAGAACCACGTAGCCGATCTCGCCGTCGGTCTGGTAATGCTGCGCGGCGATGTTGATCTTGTAGCGTGCGAACAGGTCGTTGAGCTTGCCCAGTTCACCTGGCAGGTTGCGCTGAACCTGGATGAAGCGGGTGTTGTTGGTGCCCTTGGGAAGCTGCACCTGGGGCACATTCACCGCGCCGATGGTCGAGCCGACGTCCGAATACTCGATCAGCCGGCGCGCCACCTCCTCCCCGATGCGCTCCTGCGCCTCTTCGGTCGAGCCGCCGATATGCGGCGTCAGGATGACATTGTCGAGACCGCGCAGCGGCGAGACGAATTCCTCGTCGTTGGACTTCGGCTCCTTCGGGAAGACGTCGACCGCCGCGCCCGCCAGATGCCCCGACTTCAGCGCCGCCGCCAGCGCGTCGATGTCGAGCACCGTGCCGCGCGCGTTGTTGATCAGATAGGCACCCTTCTTCATCGCCGCGATCTCGGCCGCACCGATCATGCCGCGCGTCTCCGGGGTCTGCGGCAGGTGCAGCGACACCACGTCAGAGGCCGCCAGCAGGTCGTGCAGCGAGCCGGTCGGCTCGGCGTTGCCGTGACGCAGCTTGTCGGTGTGATCGTAGTAGATGACCTTCAGCCCCATCGCCTCGGCAAGCACGGCAAGCTGCGAACCGATGTTGCCGTAGCCGACGATTCCGAGCGTCTTGCCGCGCACCTCGTTGCTGCCCGAGGCCGTCTTCAGCCATCGGCCGGTCTGATGCGCCGCCATCGACTTGGTGAAGGCCCCGCGCATCAGCATGACGATCTCGGCCATGGTGAGCTCGGCGACGCTGCGGGTGTTGGAGAAGGGAGCGTTGAAGATCGGAACCCCGCGCCGGTTGGCGCCAACAAGATCCACCTGGTTGGTGCCAACGGAAAAGCAGCCGACGGCGACCAGTGTGCCGGCCGCCTCCAGGATCGCCTCGTCCACCTGCGTGCGCGAGCGGATGCCGAGGATATGAACCCCGTGCAGAGCCTCGATCAGCGCATCGCGGTCGAGCGCCGTCTTCAGCGTGGTAACGTTGGAATAGCCGGCCTGCTCGAGCAGGGACGTTGCGGTCGGGCTGATGCCCTCCAGCAGCAGCCAGCGGATTTGGTTCTTCGGACGCGACAGGCCGGTGTTCATTGTGCGTTTCCGTGGTCGGGACGAGGGAGGCGGGCGCGGGGCCGGAAGGAGGCCCCACGTTTCCGTCGTTGCGTTCTGGTGCCCTGTCCGGCGGGAAAATTCAACAGTCTCGCGGGGGAATTTCGTTCTACCGTGCTGCGACCCAATCCCGCATGGCGGCGAGAAATGCCGTCAGCCGTGTCCGCGTCTCCTCGAAACGCGGCGATTTCACAAAGGTTTCGACATCCATGTAGAGCGCCCGGTTGACCTCGACCTGCACCGAATGAGTGCCGGCAGCCGGATTGCCATGGCGGCGCAGGATCTCCGCCCCCTTGAACGGATCGTTGAGCGCGACGGAAAACCCGAGGCTCTCGAGCGCCGCCCGCGCGGCATGGAGGAACGCCGGCCCCGAACTCGTTCCCTCGCGGTCGGAAAGCACGATGTCGGGGCGACGCGAACCGCTCGCGTCCTCATGCATCGCATTGGCGACCGGCTGCATCGAGTGCAGGTCGAGGTGATGGACGACACCGGCCGCCTTGCGGGCGTCGTCGAGAAGGCCGGCCAGCGCCGCGTGATAGGGCCGCCAGCAGCGCGACAGCCGGCGCTCGTAGTCGGCGCGCCGCACGGGGGCGGCAAGCAGCGGCGCCCCGTCCGGAGGCGTCGCCGTCCAGATCACCCCCTTGCCGAGGCGGGCCTTGGCGGACGGGGCAAGCGCCATCCCCGCCGCATCATCCAGCGTGCCGGGCGCGAGGTCGTCCGCGGCCCTGTTCACGTCGCAATAGATCCGCCCGAAACGCGCCGCAAGCAGCGGCAGACCAAGGCCGGGACCCGCCGAAAACAGCTCGTCCACATACATGTCCTCCGCCCGGCGGTAGCGCGCGGGCGGCACGGCGGCGTTGAAGTCGTTCGGGTAGAGCGTCCCCGAGTGCGGACTGTCGAGCACCAGCGCCACCGCCGGTCCGGCCGGCAGCTCGATCGCGATCATCCCCGTGTCCTCAGCGCCCGCCATCGCTGCCCTCACCTGTCGTTGAGATGGCAGGAGGAAAGCCGGCCCGGTGCGATCTCGCGCAACGCCGGCGCTTCCACCTTGCAGCGGGCGAAGGCGCGCGGGCAGCGCGGATGGAAATGGCACCCCGGCGGCGGTGACAGCGGCGAGGGAATTTCCCCCTTCACCGGCTGGAACACGCGCCGGCGCGCATCGATCCTCGGCACCTCGTCGAGCAGCGCGCGGGCATAAGGGTGGTTCGGCTGGGCGAACAGTTCCTCCGCCGGGGCGCTTTCCACCACCCGGCCGAGATACATGATCACCACCCGGTCGGCGAGATGCTCGACCACGCCGAGATCGTGACTGATGAAGAGATAGGTGAGGTTCAGCTCTTGCTTCAGATCCATGAAGAGATTGAGAACCTGCGCCTGGATCGACACGTCGAGCGCGGCGATGCTCTCGTCGCAGACGAGGAACTCCGGGCGGACCGCCAGCGCGCGGGCGATGCCGATGCGCTGGCGCTGACCGCCGGAGAACTGGTGCGGATAGCGGGTCTTGAAGTCAGGATCGAGACCGACGCGGATCAGCATCTGGTCCACATAGTCGGAGACCTCCGCCGTCCCGATCAGCCCATGCACGCGCGGCGCCTCGCCGATGATGTCGCGCACCCGCATGCGCGGATTGAGCGAGGACATCGGGTCCTGGAAGATCATCTGGATCTTCAGCGTCGCCTCGCGCCGGTCCGCGCCCGACAGCTTCGCCACGTCGCGGCCGCGCCAGAAGACCCGGCCTTCGCTTGGCCCGTGCACGCCGGCAACAACCCGCCCGAGCGTCGACTTTCCACAACCCGATTCCCCGACGAGGCCGACCACCTCTCCCTCGCCGATGGCCAGCGACACGTCATCGACCGCGTGCACCACTTCCTCGCGGCGGTTGCCGCCGAACAGATTGACGACGCGCTCGGCCGCGTCGAGCCGTCGCACGAAGCGCTTGGAAACGCCCTCCAGGCGCAGAAGCGGTTCGCCGCTCATGCGGAACCTCCGGAGCTGGCGACCTCGGCCGCGTGGGGGTAGTGACAGCGCACAAGGCGGGCGGGGCCGACGCCGACAAGCTCGGGCATCGTTCGGCAGGCCGCATCGACGCGCGGGCAACGGGCGGCAAAGCTGCACCCCTGCGGCAGCGCCAGCAGCGACGGCGCCATGCCCGGGATCTGGGTCAGCCGCTCGCCGCGCCGGTTCTGGCTTGGCACCGAGCCGACAAGACCATGGGTATAGGGATGGGCCGGGGCGTCGAGCACCGGATCGACCGGCCCTTCCTCGACGATGCGGCCGGCGTACATCACCGCCACCCGGTCGGCGAGGCCGCCGACGACGGCAAGGTCATGGGTGATCCAGATCATCGCCAGCCCGCTTTCGGCACACAGTTTCTGCACCTCGTAGAGGATCTGCGCCTGGATGGTGACATCGAGCGCGGTGGTCGGCTCGTCCGCGACGATCACCTCCGGCTCGTTGAGCAGCGCGATGGCGATGGCCACGCGCTGGCGCATACCCCCGGAGAACTGGTGCGGATAGGCGGCAAGCCGCTCGTCGGGGGCGGGAATGCCGACGCGCACCAGCGCCGCGCGCGCCCGCTCGCGCGCCGCCTCCTTCGAGATAGACTCATGCGCCCGGATCGCCTCGATCATCTGCGTATCTACCCGCAGCACCGGATTGAGCGTCATCATGGGATCCTGGAAGATCATGGCGATGCGCTTGCCGCGCAGGCTCCGCCATTCCTCTTCCCGCCGGCCGACGAGTTCCTGGCCGGCAAGGCGGATCGAGCCGCCGACGATCCGCCCCGGCGCGTCGACGAGCCCCATCAGCGAGAAGCCGGTGACGGTCTTGCCCGAGCCGCTTTCGCCGACCAGGCCCAGCACCTCGCCCCGCTTCAGTTTGAAGGACACTCCGTCGACAGCGCGCGCGACGCCGGCCTTTGTGAAGAAATGGGTCTTGAGGTTTTCGACCTCGAGCACGGTTTCGCCGGTCATCGGCCTCACCTCCTCAGGCGCGGGTTGAGCACGTCGCGCAACTGGTCGCCGACCATGTTGATCGAGACGATGGTGATGAGCAGCGCCAGTCCGGGAAAGACCGCGATCCAGTATCTGCCGGAGAGCATGTATTCGAACCCGTTGGAGATCAGCAGCCCGAGCGAGGGCTCCGTCTGTGGCAGGCCGACGCCGAGGAACGACAGCGTCGCCTCCAGCGCGATGGCGTGGGCGGTCTGCACCGTAGCGACGACGATCAGCGGCGCGACGCAGTTCGGCAGGATGTGGCGGAAGACGATGCGCGCATGCGACAGGCCGAGGCAGGCGGCTGCCTCCACATATTCGCGTCGCCGCTCGCTCAGCGCCGAGGCGCGCACCGTGCGGGCGTAATAGGCCCATTGGGCGATCACCAGCGCGATGATGATCTTGTCGACGCCCTTGCCCAGGATCGCGAGCAGCATCAGCGCGATGAGCACGGCCGGCAGCGACAGCTGGATGTCGACGACGCGCATGATCAGCGTCTCGGTGCGCCCGCCCGCATAGGCGGCGATGAGCCCGACCGTCATGCCGACGACAACGGCAATCACCGCCGAGGCAACGCCGACCGACAGCGAGATCCGCAAGCCGTAGATGATCGCCGAAAGCAGGTCGCGCCCCGCTCCGTCGGTGCCGAGCCAGAAGGTGTAGCCGTCCATGCTCTGCGCGCCCGGCGGCTGGCGCGCGTCGAAGATCGAGACGGTGGCGAGGTCATAGGGATCCTGCGGCGCGATCCAGGGCGCGGCCAGGGCGACGACCACGATCGCCAGCAGCACCAGGAAGGCGAGCACCGCGATCCGGCTCTCGCAATAGTCCGACAGAAGGCGGCGAAACGCGTTCTCCGGCGGCGTCACGGCCGGCGCGGCAAGGGAGGCGCCGTCGCCTGCGGGGTCGGTCACGGTCATCGCGCCCTCACTGTCCGCGCTCGCCGAGCCGCACGCGCGGATCGAGGAGCGAATAGAGAATGTCGACCACCAGGTTGATGACCACGAAGAGGAACACGATCATCATCAGGTAGGCGACGATCACCGGCCGGTCGAGCTGCTGGATCGAGGAGATCAGCAGCTTGCCCATGCCGGGCCATGCGAAGATCGTTTCGGTCACCACCGAGAAGGCGATGAGCGAGCCGAACTCGAGGCCGAGCACGGTGACCACCGGGATCAGGATGTTCTTCAGCAGATGCACCCCGACGATGCGTGAGCGCGACAGCCCCTTGGCGCGGGCGAACTTGATGTAGTCCTGCAGCATCGCCTCGCGCGTGCCGGCGCGGGTCAGCCGGATCACCAGCGAGATCTTCAGCAGCGCCAGGTTGAGCGCCGGCAGCGCCAGATGCCGCAAGCCGTCGAGCGTCAGGAAGGACAGCGGCACGCCGAGCACGTCCACCGTCTCGCCTCGCCCGGTCGAGGGCAGCCAGCCGAGCATCACGGCGAAGACCAGCATCATCATGATGCCGACCCAGAAGGTGGGCAGCGAGAAGCCGAGGATCGAGCCGGCCATGATCGTCTTCGCCGCGACGCCATCGGGATAGAGGCCGGCGTAGAGGCCGAGCGGGATGCCGATGACAATCGCCATCAGCAGCGCCGTGAAGGCAAGCTCCAGCGTCGCCGGCATGCGTTCGATGATGAGGCCCAGCGCCGGCTCGCCGAAGACGAAGGACTGCCCCAGATGGCCGGTGACCGCATTGACCATGAAGTACCAGAACTGTTCCCAGATCGGTCGGTCGAGGCCAAGCGCCCGGGTTACCTGTTCGATGTCGGCCTGGTCCATGTCCGGGGTGATGAACATGTAGACCGGGTCGCCGACGAAGTGGACGCCGAAGAACACCAGAACCGCCATCGCCGCCATGACGAGGATGCTCTGGAAAAGGCGTCGGAGGATAAAGACGCTCATGTGCGGATTCCGGACCGGGGGAGGAGGCCCCGTTGACGGGTGCCCGGCCCGCGGGCAAAGCCTGCGGGCCGGGTCGGTCGCTTTGGCGCGCGCGGCGCCGGCAGGACTATTCCTTCACCACGCCGTAGCCGACGGTGTATTCGTCGGTGCGCGGGATGTGGCGCAGGCCCTTGCGGCTCGCCCAGGTGTTGACCTGATAGTGGATCGGGATGATCGCCTGATCCTCGCCGATGGAAAGCTCCGTCGCCTTGGCGAGCAGCTCGGCGCGCTTGGGGTCGTCGACTTCGGCGAGGGCTTCCTCGATCAGCTTGTCGACCTCCGCGTTGGCGTAGCGGCCACGGTTGGCGGTGCCCATGCCCTTTTCCTTGTCGAAGGACGCGATGAGCGCGCGCAGCGGCGAGGAGGCCTCACCCGAGCCGGCGCCCCAGCCGACCAGGATCAGCGAGAACTCCGGCAGCCCCTCCGCGCCCGTCGATGCCCGGCTGAAGTAGACCGAGCGCGGCATCGTCTCGACCTGGGTCTTGATGCCCGCCCGCGTCAGCATCTGGGCGATGGCTTCGGCGATCTTGGCGTCGTTCAGATAGCGGTCGTTCGGCCCGTGGATGGTCAGTTCGAAGCCGTCCGGCAGGCCCGCCTCCTTGAGCAGCTCCTTGGCGCCGGCGACATCGTAGTCGTCCGGCTTCAGGTTCTCCGACACGCCGAAGAAACCTTCGGGAAGGAGCTGGCCGGCGGGGATGGAAAGCCCTTCCATCACCCGGTCGCGGATGAGATCGCGCGAGATCGCCTTGGAGATCGCCTTGCGCACCCGCACGTCGAGCAGCGGGTTCTTGATGTCGCCGCCGCCATTGGCCTTGACGAAGGGCGAGGCCTCGCGGAACTGGTCGACATGCAGGTAGATGACGCGGTTGGAAACGCCCTGAGACAGGGTCACGTCGTCCCGCCCCTTCAGCATGCCGATGTCGGTGGTCGGCACGCCGTTGATCACGTCGACGTCGCCGGCGAGCAGCGCCGCGACCCGCGAGGGACCCGACTTGATCGGCTTCAGCGTCACCTTGTCCCAGATCGGCTTGTCACCCCAGTAATCCGGATTGGCCTCGAGCACGATCCGGTCGCCCGGCACGTATTCGGAAAACTTGAACGGCCCCGTTCCCGCCGCCGCCTTGCCGGAGTTGAAGTCCTCCGTCGAACCGTCGCAGCCGCCCTCGCTGGAGACGATGGCGACATTGCCGAGGTCGTTGACCATCACCGGATAGGGCGCGTCGGTCTTCACGTGGATCGTGTAGTCATCGACCTTGATGAAGGTCTTGCCCTTCACGTAGGTGCCGAAGCCGGCGGGCGAGTTCGGCACGTTCGGCGCGCGCTCGAAAGTGCAGATCACGTCGTCGGCGTTGAAGTCCGACCCGTCGTGGAACTTCACGCCCTTTCGCAGCTTGAATTCCCAGGTGGTGTTGTCGATGGGCTTCCAGCTTTCGGCCAGCCCCGGCTTGAAGTTCTGCCGCTCGTCCGGATTTGCCAGCCGGTCGAAGATCATGAAGCCGAGCTGGTTGTTCGGGCCGAGATTGTGGAAATGCGGATCGATGGAGGTTGCCTCGGAATCGAGGCCGATCACCAGGTCGTCGGCAAGCGCCGGACCGGCGAAGGCAAGCGTCGAGCACGCGGCAGCAAGCAGCGCGCGCCGAAGCGGCGTTTTCACGGAATGCATCAACTGTCTCCCCTCCGGACCCCTGGAAGGATTTTTTCGGTCGGGGCGAGATCCGGGAGGTCCCGACCGGTGCCGTTTGCGGATTGGCCTGCGCCATCCACGGCTTGTCGGAAAGGCTATTATGCGATTTAATGATCGACAAATGAAAAACGATACCTTCCACGCATAGACCTATTCTCGTGACAAATACCGAGTATCTTGAGCAGCCCGCGCCGCGTCGCGTGGGCGAGAACTTCCAGCGCGGCGGACTGACCCTCCGGGAGCTTGAGGTGCTGCGCGCGGTGATCAGCGAAGGCAAGACGACCGCCGCCGCCCACCGGCTCGGCATCTCCCAGCCCGCTGTCAGCCGCGCCGTCGCCCAGCTCGAGGCCCGCCTTGGGCGCAAGCTGTTCCTGCGCCATGGCAACCGCATCGAGCCAACGGCCGACGGCCTTGCCCTCAACGAGCAGATCGAGCCGATCTTCGCCACCCTGGCGAGCCTTACGGCGAACGAGACCGACCGGCCCAATCCGCGCCGTCTGCGCATCTGCGCGCCGCCGACCCTGGCCCACCGGCTGGTGACGCGGCTGATCGCCGGCTTCCTGCGCGAGAACCCGGACGCCTCGGTCCATCTGGAGATCGGCATGTCGGCCAATGTCACGGCCGCCGTCGCCGACGAAAACGCGGACCTGGGCATCGGCGACGGGCGTATCCGCCACGACGGGCTGCGCATGTACCCCTTCCGTCAGGCCGTCGCCCATGCCGCCATTCCACACCATCACCGGCTCGCCGGGCGCACCGAGATCGTGCCGGAGGACCTGGCCGGGGAGCCTTTCATCACGCTCACCCGGCGCTTCCATCAGCGCAATCTCTACGACCGGATCTTCTCCGAACGGGGTGTTGAGCGGAACATTCGCGCCGAAACGGCAACCAGCATCGCCGTGTGCGAGCTGGTGCGAGAGGGGGTCGGCATCGGCCTGGTCAACCCGTTCCCGGTCAACCTGCGCCCGGTCGAAGGCGTCGTCTTTCGCCCCTTCACCCCCCGCATCGACTATCTGACGCAGTTTTTCACACCTGCCGGCCCGGTGACGCCGATCGCGCAGAGTTTCATCGAGTACGCGCGCCGGACGGTCCCCGCCGACGCCTATTCGCAGCCCGCCTGATGTTGACCTGACAGAGACGAACCCGCCTTGAAACCACCCGCCCGCAAGGGGCAAGAGGACACTCCATGTTGCAGAACGCCGCGCCGAAATCAGCCCAGATCCTGAAAGAGCTGGTTGCCTTCGACACCACCAGCCGGGGATCGAACCTCGCGCTCATCGCCCATGTGGAGGCCTTTCTCCATGCCCGTGGCGTGAAGACCGCCCGCGTTCTGGACGAGACCGGCGAAAAGGCCAACCTCCTGGCGACCGTCGGTCCCGCCGATGTGCCGGGCTATGTTCTCTCGGGCCACACCGACGTGGTTCCCGTCGACGGGCAGGAGTGGACCAGCCCGCCCTTCGAGCTGACGCTGCGCGACGACAAGCTCTACGGGCGCGGCTCCTGCGACATGAAAGGCTTCCTCGCCTGCTGCCTCGCCCGTGTGGACGACATGCTGGCCGCCCCGCTCAAGGCTCCCATCCACCTCGCCTTCTCCTATGACGAGGAGGTAGGCTGCAAGGGCGTTCCGAGCCTGATCGAGAAGATGATCGAAACGCTGCCGCGCCCGCGCGCCTGTTTCGTCGGCGAGCCGACCGAGATGCAGGTGGTGCTTGGCCACAAGTCGAAGCGCTCCTACCGGGCCATCGTCACCGGCCTGACCTGCCATTCCTCGCTTGCCCCGCACGGCGTCAATGCGGTCGACTATGCCGCGGAGCTGATCCTGAAGATCCGCGACATGGGCCGCGTGCTCGCCGAAGGGGCCTCCGATCCGCTTTACGACGTCGCCGTCAGCACCGCCCACACCGGCATGTGCCATGGCGGCACGGCGCTCAACATCGTGCCGGACCGCTGCGAGATCGCCTTCGAGTTCCGCGTCCTGCCCTCGCAGGATGCCGACGCGCTGGTTGACGAGATCATGCGCTACGCCCGCGAGGAGATCGAGCCGGCGATGCAGGAGCGCTCCCCCGGGACCGGCATTGCCTTCGAACAGATTTCCAGCTTCCCCGGCCTCGACACGGCGCCGGACGCGGAGGTCACGGTGCTGGCCAAGCGCCTTGCCGGGCGCAACGATCACGCCAAGGTCGCCTTTGGCACCGAGGGCGGCCTCTTCCAGGAGATCGGCGCGATTCCGACCGTGGTCATCGGCCCGGGCAACATCGAGCAGGCGCACAAGGCCGACGAGTTCATCAAGGTCAGCGAGCTGGAGAAATGCGAGGCCTTCATCGGCAAGCTGATCGAGGAGGCCTGCGCATGACCGGCCTTCCGACCGCAGGCAGCATCCCGCTCGAACTCGAGAAGACGGACATTTCCGCCTATCTCACCGGCAACACCGGTATTCGTGGCGTCACCACCTTCGACAGCGGCAAGCCCGGCCCCCATGTGGCGATCACGGCGGTCGTCCATGGCAACGAGCTGTGCGGCCCTATCGCGCTCGACTGGCTGTTCCGCCAGCAGGTGCGCCCGCTCGCCGGCCGGCTCTCCCTCGCCTTCGTCAATCTCGACGCCTACGAGCTCTACGATCCGGCCGATCCCTTCGCCTCGCGCTGGGCGGATGAGGACATGAACCGCCTTTGGCAGGCCGAGACGCTGGACGACGACAGCACCCGCGAGCGCCGCCGCGCCCGCGAGCTGCGGCCCTTCGTGGACACGGTCGATTTGCTGCTCGACCTTCACTCGATGCAGAACGCGACCGACCCGCTGACCCTCTCCGGTCCCCTGGAAAAGGGCCGAGAGCTTGCCCGCGCCGTCGGCTATCCCGCTCTCGTGGTCACCGACAAGGGCCACGCCGCCGGCAAGCGCATGCGCGACTACGCCGGCTTCTCCGATCCGCAAAGCCCGAAGAACGCGCTGCTGGTGGAATGCGGCCAGCACTGGGAGAAGTCGAGCGCGGATGTCGCCCTCGCGACCTCGATCCGCTTTCTCCGTGCGACCGGCGTCGTGGATGCCGCCTTCGGAGCGGCGGAGCTTGCACGCATCGGCGCGCCCGCGCCGCAGAGTTTCATCGAGATTGTCGAGCCTGTCACGATCATGACCGACGACTTCCGCTTCGAGGGCGATTTCCTCGGCCAGGAGGTGATCGAGAAGGCCGGCACCGTAATCGCCCGCGACGGCGACAAGCCGATTGTCGCGCCGCACGACCGCACCGTCCTGATCATGCCGAGCAAGCGGCTTACGAAGGGCATGACCGCGGTGCGTCTCGGGCGTTTCGTCGAATGAGCCGCCGGGCGGCGCGCGGCTGACGCGGATTCCGCGTTGCGCGCGCCGCCCGCTTGCGCTAGTGAAAATGCCATGAGCACGATGATTGTCACGAACAGCGGTTGGTGGTGGCGCCTTTCATAAAGGGCGGCAACCGACAACGCGTGACCAGTCGTCACTCGAAAGATGAGGAAAGCCGCCGCGGGGTCCCGCCGGCGGCTTTGTCATTTCTGACCGCTGCAACAGCGGGTCCGGCGGCCGGATGAAGGAAGGCGGACAATGCAGCTGGGACGTGAAGAAACCTTCGTGACGAAGGGCGGTATCGGGGTGACGGTGACGGCGCGCGCCGCCGACTATTCCAAGGGCACGTCCCCCTGGATCGACCGGCTCGACGCCGAACGTGGCGCCGTCTTTTCCTCCTCCTACGAATATCCCGGGCGGTACACCCGCTGGGACATGGCGTTGGTCAATCCGCCGCTGGTGATCGAATCCCGCGCCCGCGACGTCAGCGTCACCGCGCTCAACGACCGCGGCCGGCTGCTGCTTCCCGCGATCCGCAAGACGCTCGACGCCCTGCCCGAGCTGGAGCGGCTCTCCGGCGACGACACCCGCCTGGAGATGCGGATCGCACCGGCCACCCGCGCCTTCTCGGAGGAGGAGCGCTCGCGTCAGCCCTCCGTCTTTTCGGTGATCCGCGCCGTCAATGCGCTGTTTTCCTGCGACGACGCGCACCTCGGCCTCTATGGCGCCTTCGGCTACGATCTCGCCTTTCAGTTCGAGCCCATCGAGCTTGCGATGGAACGGCCCGACGACCAGCGCGACGTCGTCCTCTACCTTCCCGACGAGATCCTTCTGGTCGATCACTACGGCCGCAAGGCCCATGTGCTTGCCTATGAATTCTCCGTCGAGGGTAAGAGCACCGATGGCCTGCCGCGCGACGGCGCCAGCAACGTCTATCGCCCGGCCAACGAGGACCCCGGCCGGGGCGACCACCAGCCCGGCGAATACGCCCGGCTGGTCGACGAGGCGAAGGCCTATTTCCGCCGCGGCGATCTGTTCGAGACCGTGCCCGGGCAGGTCTTTTACGAGGCCTGCCCGGCGGCGCCCTCGGCCGTCTCCCGCCGCCTGCAGGACATCAACCCCTCCCCTTACGGCTTCTTCATCAACCTCGGCAACGCGGAGTATCTCGTCGGCGCCAGCCCGGAAATGTATGTTCGCGTCTCCGGCGGTCGCCGGGTCGAGACCTGCCCGATCTCGGGCACAATCCGGCGCGGGCGCAACGCCATCGAGGACGAGGCGCAGATCCGCAAGCTCCTCAATTCCGCCAAGGACGAGGCGGAGCTCACCATGTGCTCCGACGTCGACCGCAACGACAAGAGCCGCATCTGCGTGCCCGGCTCGGTGCGCGTCATCGGCCGGCGGCAGATCGAGCTCTACTCGCGCCTGATCCACACCGTCGACCACATCGAGGGCACGCTACGGGAAGACCTCGACGCGCTCGACGCCTTCCTGTCGCACACCTGGGCGGTGACGGTGACCGGCGCTCCCAAACGCTGGGCGATGGACTTCATCGAACGCCACGAGAAGAGCCCCCGCGCCTGGTATGGCGGCGCGATCGGCGCCATCCTCTTCAATGGCGACATGAACACCGGCCTGACGCTGCGCACCGTGCGCATCAAGGATGGCGTCGCCCAGATCCGGGCCGGCGCGACGCTGCTCTTCGACAGCGTGCCGGAAGACGAGGAGGCGGAGACCGAACTCAAGGCCGAGGCCATGCGCGCCGCCGTGCGCGAGGCCGGTCAGGGACGCGCCGCCGAAGCACTCGCGCGCGCCGAGGAGCCCGGCAAGGGACTGAAGATCCTGCTTGTCGATCACGAGGACAGCTTCGTCCACACGCTTGCCAACTACTTCCGCCAGACCGGCGCGGACGTTGTCACCTACCGCTCGCCGGTGGCCGACAGCGTCTTCCACGATGTCGCGCCCGACCTCGTCGTGCTCTCGCCCGGCCCCGGCAACCCGAAGGATTTCGACTGCGCCGCCACCATCGGCCGGGCCCGCGCCCGCGGCCTGCCGATCTTCGGCGTCTGCCTCGGCCTCCAGGCGCTCGCCGAGGGTCTCGGCGGCCGGCTCGCCCAGCTCGATATCCCGATGCACGGCAAACCCTCGCCGGTGCGCTTCACGCCCGACAGCCTGCTCTTCGCCGGCCTTTCCTCGCCGGTGACCGTCGGGCGCTATCATTCGCTGCACGCGGTCCGCGACGCCCTGCCAGCGGGCTTCCGCGTCACGGCGGAGACGGAAGACGGCATCGTCATGGCCATCGAGCATGAGGCGGAGCCCATCGCAGCCGTGCAGTTCCACCCGGAATCGATCATGTCCCTCGACCAGGAGGCAGGTCACCGCATCATCGTCAACGTGATCGAGCGCCTTCTCGACCGCCAGCAAGCACCACGCGCGGCCAACGGCTGAAGACACCGCGAATCGTTCATCGACGATGAGCGCAATGACACGAAAAAAGGCCCGGCAGAGCCACTGCCGGGCCTTTTTGCATGGATGGCGGCTGCCCTGTCAGACCGGCACGATGGCCGTGCCCTCGATCTCGACCATGGCCTCGCGCTCGACCAGCGCCAGCACCTGCACGACAGCCATGGCCGGATAGTTCCGCCCCATGACGGCGCGATAGGCAGGGCCCAGTTCCTTCAGGCAGTTGCGATAGGCCTCGATGTCGGTGACATACCAGGTCAGCCGGGCGATGTGCTCCGGCCCGCCTCCGGCCGCACGCACCACGGCGACGACGTTTTCCAGCGTCTGGTGGATCTGGCCGACGAAATCCGTCGGAAAGGTCCCGTCGGGACGCCAGCCGATCTGGCCGCCTGTCAGCACATAGCGCCCCTCGCCCGCCATGCCGTTGGCATAGCCTCTCGGGATAGGCCAGCCCTCGGGCTGGAGCGGCGTCAGCGGCGAGGACGCAGGCTCGGCCACGGCGGCGGCGGTTTCGGCGGTCTTGGTCATTCGTTCATCCAGATCGTTGGCCCGGCCGATATCACGATGCGGCCTTGGCGTGAAGGGCGTCCTCGCCGTCCCGGGCGGCGATGTCGCGAAGGGCAAAGCGCTGCAGCTTGCCGGTTTCGGTGCGCGGCAGGCTGTCGACGAACTCGACAGCGCGCGGGTACTTGTAGGGAGCAAGCTCGGCCTTGATGTAATCCTGCAGCGCCTTCGCCAGCGCCGCATCCCCCTGGACGCCGGGCTTGAGCACCACATAGGCCTTGACGATGCGCCCGCGATCGGGATCCGGCGCGCCGACGACGCCGCATTCGGCGACCGCCGGATGGGCCAGCAGCGTGCCCTCGACCTCGGGTCCGGCGATGTTGTAGCCAGCCGACACGATCATGTCGTCGGAGCGCGCCTGATACCAGAAATAGCCATCGGCATCGCGGATATAGGTGTCGCCGGTGACGTTCCAGCCGTTGACGGCATAGACGGCCTGGCGGTCGTCGGCGAGATAGCGGCAGCCCGTCGGCCCGCGCACGGCAAGCTTCCCCGGCGTGCCGTCGGGCACCTCCTCGCCATCGGGTCCGATCACCTTGGCCTCATAGCCCGGCACCGGCTTGCCGGTCGCCCCGGGGCGCACCTCGTCCTCGCGCGCGGCGATGAAGATATGCAGCATCTCCGTCGCGCCGATGCCGTCAAGGATCTTGATCCCGGTCGCCGCCAGCCAGTCGTCCCAGGTCGCCTTGGGCAGCGCTTCGCCAGCCGACACGCATTTGCGCAGCGACGAGAGATCCGCATCCCCCTTCTTGGCCAGGATCGCGCGATAGGCCGTCGGCGCGGTGAAGACGACGGTCGGCCGGAGTTCGGGTATCGCCTTCAGCAGTTCGTCCGGCCCGGCACGCTCCAGCAGGATCGCGCTTGCCCCGACGCGGAAGGGAAACAGAACCAGCCCGCCGAGGCCGAAGGTGAAGGCCAGCGGTGGCGAGCCGATGAAGACGTCGCTCTCCTGCGGCCTCAGCACTTCGCGCGCGTAGCAGTCGCAGATCGTCAGCATGTCGCGGTGAAAGTGCATGGTCGCCTTCGGCACGCCCGTCGTGCCGGAGGTGAAACCAAGCAGGCAGACATCGTCGGCCGCCGTGTCGCAGGCGCTGAACTCGGGCGAGGCATCGGCCATCAGCGCCTCGAGGCTGTCGGCGCTTCCCGACCCCGAATAGACAATGGTCTCAAGCCTTTCGGTGCGCGCCCGCGTCATCTCCATCTCGTCGGCAAGACGGTGGTCGCAGACGGCCAGCGAAAGCTCGGACTTGTCGACGATGACCGACAGCTCCTTGGCCCGCAGCAGCGGCATGGTGGCGACAACGATGCCGCCGGCCTTCAGGACGGCGAAATAGACAGCCACCATGGTCGGCGTGTTGGGAAAGCGCAGGAGCACGCGGTTGCCCGGCGCGAGAGCGAATTTCTCGACAAGCACATTGGCCATCCGGTTCACCTTCTCGGCGAGCTCGGCATAGGTCCAGCGTTCGTTGGGGCCGATCAGGGCGAGCTTGTCGCCGCGCCCCTCCTCGACATTGCGGTCGATCAGTTCGACCGCGCAGTTCATCCGCTCCGGATAGCCGAGGCGGTCGAGATTGATGAGGTCGGGCCACTGGTCGCGGGGCGGGAGGTTGTCCGCCGCGAAGGTATCGACATGAGCTGAGCGGGCCATCAGGCACTCCTTCTGGAAGGATCCGTCGGCCGGTTCTGCGCCGGCTCTGACGGGAAGTTCGTTACTCCGCCGTCACAGCGGCGGAGCAGCGGGCTGCGTGGTCGGCCACCGCCTGACGGGCGATGACGACCTTCTGGATTTCCGTTGCGCCCTCGTAGATGCGCAACGCGCGCACGTCGCGGTAAAGCTCCTCCACCTTTGTGCCCGTGCGCACACCGTGACCGCCGTGCAGCTGCACGGCGCGGTCGACGACCTTCTGGGCGTTCTCGGTCGCCACCATCTTGGCAAGTGCCGCCTCGCGGGTGACGCGGGCCGCCCCCATGTCCTTGGTCCACGCGGCGCGGTAGACGAGAAGGGCCGCCGCATCCACGTCGGCGACCATCTCGGCGAGCGAGGCTTGCGTCATCTGCAGATCGGAAAGCGGCGCGCCGAAAAGCTGGCGCGTCGTCGTGTGCCGGAGCGTCTCGTCAAGCGCGCGGCGGGCGAAACCGAGCGCCGCCGCCCCGACTGTCGAGCGGAAGATGTCGAGCGTCGCCATGGCGACCTTGAAGCCCTCGCCGCCTCTGCCGAGCCGTGCCGAGACCGGCACGCGCACGCCATCGAAGGCGAGCGTCGCAAGCGGATGCGGCGCGGTGGTCTCGATGCGCTCCTTCACGCGGAACCCGGGCACGTCCGCGTCGACCACGAAGGCGGAGAGCCCCCGCGCGCCCGCCGCCTCGCCGGTGCGGGCGAAGACGATGTAGTGATCGGCGATGCCGCCGTTGGAGATCCAGGTCTTCTCTCCGGTGATGCGCACATGGTCCGGCCCGTCCGGCTCGGCAACGGTCGCAAGGGCGGCCACGTCCGAGCCCGCCTCGGGTTCCGAAAGCGCGAAGGCGGCGATCTTCTCGCCGCGGGCGACCGGAGGCAGGTAGCGCGCCTTGATCTCCTCGGATCCCGCAAGCGAGATCGAGCCGGTGCCGAGCCCCTGCATGGCGAAGGCGAAATCGGCAAGCCCATGATGGCGGGCCAGCGTCTCGCGGGCAATGCACAGGCTGCGCACGTCGAGCCGCTCGTGCAGGCCGCCGAAGGCCGCCGGCACGGCCGCCCGCAACAACCCGGCGCGGCCGAGCGCCGCGACCAGCTTGCGGCAGGACCCGTCGACATCGTGATGGTCGGCCAGTCCGGCGACCTCGGCCGCGGCGAAGGCTTCCACCTCGTCGGCGAAGGCCCTGTGCCCCGCGTCGAAGAACGGCCAGTCGAGAAAGCTCTTGTCCGTCATGGCCGCTCCTCAGTTCCCCTCGAAGACGGGCTTGCGCTTGGCGGCGAAGGCCTCGAATGCACGGCGATAGTCCTCGGTCTTCATGCACACGGCCTGGGCCATGGCTTCAGCCTCGATCGCTTGGTCGATGGACATGTCCCACTCCATGTGGAGCATCCGCTTGGTGACGGAGTTGGCGAAGGTCGGACCGGCGGACAGCGTGTCGGCGAGCGCCCGCGCATCGCCAAGCACCTCCTCCGGTGTCGACAGCCGGTTGAAGAAGCCCCAGCGCTCGCCTTCCTCTCCGCTCATCACCCGGCCTGTGTAGAGCAGCTCGGAAGCCCGCCCCTGGCCGATGATGCGCGGCAGGATGGCGCAAGCGCCCATGTCGCAGCCGGCAAGGCCGACCTTGTTGAACAGAAAGGCGACCTTGGCGCCCGCCGTCGCCACCCGCAGGTCGGAGGCCATGGCAATGATCGCGCCGGCGCCAACGCAGACGCCGTCGACCGCCGCCACGATCGGCTGCGGGCAGGCGCGCATCGCCTTGACCAGCTCACCGGTCATGCGCGTGAACTGCATGATGCCCGGCATGTCGCGGGACAGAAGCGGCTCGATGATCTCGAACACATCGCCGCCGGAGCAGAAATTGCCGCCGGCACCGGTGATCACCACCGTCTTGACCTCCTCGTCGAACTGAAGCGCGCGGAACAGGTCGCGCAGCTCCGCGTAGGACTGGAAGGTCAGCGGGTTCTTGCGCTCCGGACGGTTGAGCGTGATCAGCGCGGTCTTGCCCTCCACCTCAAGCTTGAAGTGCACGGGCACATAGTCACGCACCGGTAGCGTGATGGCGTAAGTTTCCTGCGGCGCGGGCGCAGATGCGGTCAGGGCGTCAGCCATTCGGTGTTTCCTCGTCCCCTCGGGTGTCCTGCGTCACCGTGGCCGGCTTCAGTGCCGCAGCCATCGCCGACGCCTTTGTCTTTGCCAGAAGCCGCATGAGCGCCTCCATGTCGGCCGGCTCCAGCCCGGCGAAGATCTCTCCGATCCAGTCGCCATGGGCATGCGCCATGCCCTCGAAGCTCGCGCGCCCCGCCGCCGTCAGGCTGACCAGCGCCGAGCGCCGGTCGCCGGGGGCCGGGCGACGCTCCACCAGCCCGTCCTGGACGAGCCGCTCCACGAGGCCCGTGACATTGCCCGCCGACACCATCATGCGTCGCGAAAGCTCGCCCAGCGTCAGGCCGTCCTGGGTGCGCTCGAGCTGCGCCATCAGGTCAAACCGCGGCAAGGTCACGTCGAATTCGGCGCGAAGCTGCGAGCGGATATCCGTCTCGATCAGGTTGGCGCAGGTCAGAAGCCTCAGCCACAGGCGAAGCTCCGTCTGGTGATCGCCGTCGCCATGAAGGCGGGTCTCGGCGTCGAGCGTCACGCCCGCAGGGGCAAGCGCGCCTGCCTCGGAAACTGGGGTCCGTTCATCCATCGCCAGGCCTCACATCACTTCGCCGCCGGCGACTGCCAGCGACTGGCCGGTCACCGAACGCGCCCGCGCGCCGACAAGCCATGCCACCGCGTCCGCCACCTCGTCCGGGTCGACAAGCCGCTTTTGCGGGTTGTCGCGCACCATGTCGGCGATGATCGCCGCCTCGTCCCGGCCCGTCTTCTCACGGATCTTCGCCACGCTGTCGCGCACCAGGTCGGTGTCGGCGAAGCCCGGGCAGACCGCGTTGACCGTCACCCCGGTTTCCGCCGTCTCCAGCGCCAGCGCCCGCGTCAGCCCGACGACCGCATGTTTCGCCGCCACATAGGCGGAAACATAGCGATAGCCCTTGAGGCCCGCCGTCGAGGCAACATTGACGATCCGCCCCTCTCCCGCGTCGATCATGCCGGGAAGCACCGCCTGGCAGGCGGTGACGACGCTGTCGAGGTTGACCGAGATCATGCGCGAGAAACGCTCGGGCGAGGTTTTCAGGAAGGGCGCGCTTTCCGCCTGCCCGGCATTGTTGACGAGGATCGCCACCGGACCGAGACGGCTTTCCGCCTGCCGGATCGCGCCGGTCAGCCCGTCGCGATCGGTCACATCGGCGCCCGCGAAACCAGCGGCGCCGATCTCGCGCGCCATCGCTTCCGCCCGCCCCGCGTCGCGTCCGAGGATCGTCACGCTGGCGCCCTCGGCCACCAGGCGACGGGCAATCGCAAGCCCGATGCCGCGCGTGCCGCCGGTCACGAAGGCGTGACGGCCATGAAGCGAAGCCTGTGCCAACCTGTCTCTCCCGCTTGCCGGGCCATGATGCGCCGGCTGCCCGCCTGCCGCTTCGTTGCGGATCCCGAAAGCGATCCAGAACGGCATTGCGCGTCGAATTATTTTAAGCTTAAAATATCTCCGACGGGGACGCAAGCATGTCCATCGCGAGGGCGGCCGCCAGAGGGAACCTTCCGGGGAACCCGGCGCGGCCGGGACATGGCACGGCGACAACGAACCGGCGCCGGAGCACGGGACAACCGGGCACGGACGCCAGAGGGGACGAGCCAGGCAGGCCGGAAGGGCCGCCATGGCCACGGAAGGAAAATGCCATGCGGATCGAAATCATCGGCGGAGGCCCGGCCGGCCTCTATTTCGCAATCCTGATGAAAAAGGCGCAGCCGGGCGCGCGGATCACTGTCCACGAGCGCAACCGCGCCGACGACACCTTCGGCTTCGGCGTCGTCTTCTCAGACCAGACGCTTGAGACCTTCGAGCGCTACGACAGCGAAAGCTACCGGGCGATCACCGAGAATTTCGCCTATTGGGACGACATCTCGATCAACTACAAGGGCGCCTCCTACCGCGTCGGCGGCAACGGCTTTTGCGGCTGCTCGCGTCGCACGCTGCTGCTTCTCCTCCAGGAGCGGGCCCGGGCGCTTGGCGTCGAGATGCACTTCGAGGCCGATGTCAGCGATCTCGGCCAGTTTGCCGGCGCCGACCTGATCGTTGCCGCGGACGGCATCAACTCGGCCATCCGCGAGGCCAACCGCGATCATTTTCAGCCCTCCGTCGACCTGCGTCCCAACAAGTTCACCTGGATGGGCTCGACCAAGCCGCTCGACGCCTTCACCTTCCATTTCAAGGAAACGGAACACGGCATCTTCATCGCCCACGCCTACCAGTATGAGCCCGGCCGCTCGACCTGGGTGCTGGAGACCGATCCGCAGACCTTCGAGAATGCCGGCATCGGTGCGATGAGCGAGCAGGAGTCCGCGGACTTCCTCGAAGAGGTCTTCGCCGAGGAACTCGACGGCCACAAGCTGCTCATCAACCGCTCCATGTGGCGCAACTTCCCGATGATCCGCAACGCCCGCTCGACGATGGACAATGTCGTGCTGCTGGGCGACGCCAAGTCGACGGCGCATTTCTCCATCGGCTCCGGCACCAAGCTTGCCATGGAAGACGCCATCGCCCTCTACGAGAGCCTGCGCCGGACCTCCACGGTCGCCGGAGCGCTCGCCGACTTCGAGGACACCCGCCGCGAGGAGGTCGAGAAGACCCAGCATGCCGCCGACGTGTCGCTCGTCTGGTTCGAGCATGTGAAACGCTACTGGCACATGGACCCGGTCACCTTCGCCTTCGGCGTGATGACCCGCTCCAAGGCGATCACCTATGACAATCTCGAGCTGCGCGCTCCCGGCTTCGTCGCCGACGCCACCCGCGCCTTCGCCGAGAAGGTCCGCGCCTCCGGCCTCGACGTCGATACGAAGAACCCGGTCGTTCCCGCCTTCCAGCCACTGCGGTTGCGCGACATGCAGGTGGCCAACCGCCTCGTCGTCTCGCCCATGTGCATGTATTCCGCCGTCGACGGCGTGCCGCAGGACTTTCACCTCGTCCACTATGGCGCCCGCGCCATCGGCGGCGCCGGCCTCATCTTCACCGAGATGACCTGCGTCTCGCCGACCGCGCGCATCACGCCGGGCTGCACCGGCCTTTGGAACGACGATCAGGAAGCCGCCTGGACCCGCATCGTCGACTTCATCCACGGCCAGTCCGCCGCGAAGGTCTGCCTGCAGCTCGGCCACGCCGGCCGCAAGGGCGCCTCGAAGCTGATGTGGGAGGGCATGGACCGCCCGCTTCCCGCCGAGGAAGCGTGGCCGATCCTCTCCGCCTCCGCCCTGCCCTACTATCCCGAGAGCCAGGTGCCGAAGGCGATGGAACGGGCCGACATGGACGCGGTGAAGGCGGATTTCGTCGCCTCCGTCGAGCGCGCCATCCGCTGCGGCTTCGACATGATCGAGCTGCACTGCGCCCACGGCTACCTGCTCGCCAGCTTCCTGTCGCCGGTCACCAACGAGCGCACGGATGAATACGGCGGCGCGCTGGAGAACCGCCTGCGCTTCCCGCTCGAGGTCTTCGACGCGATGCGCGCCGCCTGGCCGAAGGAGAAGCCGATGTCGGTGCGCGTCTCGGCCACCGACTGGATCGAGGGCGGCATCAGCGCCGACGACAGCGTCGGGATCGCACGCGCCTTCGCCGCGGCGGGCGCCGATCTGGTCGACGTCTCCACCGGCCAGACCAGCCCGAAGAGCGCGCCGGTCTACGGCCGCATGTTCCAGACCTCCTTCGCCGACCAGATTCGCAACGAGGCGGAGGTTGCGACCATGGCGGTCGGGGCCATCACCACGGCCGACCAGGCGAATACGATCCTCGCCGCGGGGCGCGCCGATCTCGTCGCCCTTGGCCGCCCGCATCTGGCCGACCCGGCGTTCGCGTTGCGCGCCGCCGGCGACTATGGCGCGGGCGAGATCTTCGCGCCGAAACAGTACCAGCCGGGCAAGTTCCAGCTCATGCGCAACGCCGAACGCGCCCGCGAGGAGCTGAAGGAACTGAAGATCAAGGCCAAGCCCAAGACCCACAACCCCGCCTTCCGCGAGGCGGCCGAGTAACTCTTGGCGTCAGGCACGGGCGGCTCGCAAATCGGGTCGCCCGCGCGCTGCTCTCCTCCTAGGCCTCCTGAGTTCCCCCGGGCACCAACAGGAGACCTCACATGACCGACATCCGCTTCGTCGCCCTCGACAGCGCCACCGCCGCCCGCTACCGCGACGGCGCCTTCGATGCCAACGGCCAGGCGCCGGAGCGGCGCATCTGCGCGGAAGGCGGCCTGCCCTGCCGCCACTGTCTGCGCCACATTCCGATCGGCGCGCCGTACCTGATCCTGGCACTGCGCCCCTTCACCACGCTTCAGCCCTATGCGGAACTCGGGCCGATCTTCCTCTGCGCGGCCCCTTGCGAGCGCCACACGGATACGGCCGAGTTGCCGGAGATGTTCGCGCGCGGCGACCGCTACATGCTGCGCGGCTATTCCGCCGACGAGCGGATCATCTATGGCACGGGGGATGTGGTGGAGGTTCCGGCGATCGCGGCGCGCGCGGCCGAGTTGCTCGCCCGCGACGACGTCGCCTTCGTGCACATGCGCTCGGCGCGCAACAACTGCTATCAGGCCCGCATCGACAGGGCGTAACGCCCCGCCGCCTGCCTCACACGTTGGCAAGCACCCAGGCGGCAAGCTCGGAGAGCACGCCGTCGGCGGCCGCGTTCATCGCCTTGACCGCATCTCCGACGGCCACGCCGGAGGCGGGAACCTCGGCACGGAAAACGCGGCTCGCCTTGGTGCGGCCATTGCGGTCGTTGACGAGGCGGGCCATCAGCTCGACCACCGCCCGGTCCTGCCCGTCGACGTGAAGCTCGAAGGAGCGCAGGTCCGTCTGCAGCTGGTAATCGATCAGCAGCCCCTCGCCGGGCAGGCCGACGCCGCGCAGCCCGCGCGTATTCTCGAGCGTCTGGACGATCTTCGCCTGCAGCACCTTGGGCAGCGTGTCGGTCCAGGCGGCCTTTGGGAAATAGGTGTAGACCGGACCCGTATCGACGACGGCGATGGAGACCGTGTCGAGCGCCTGCAGCGCGCGCGGCGGCGGCACCAGGAGCTGGATGGACCGCCCGCCGGACCGGCTCGCGACATCGCTCGCCGCCGGCGCCGTCAGCCCGTAAAAGGCATCCGGCGCGGAACTGGAGGCGCAGCCGCCGAGCACAACGGCAAGGGCCAGTGCGCCAATCCGCCAGGCATGCGCAGCCCTGCTCCCGCTTCGCATCGCCCGCCCCGTCATCTCCAACTCCAGCCCCGCCCTGCTCATCGCCGTTGCGCCCCGTTGAAGGTCGGCTTGTCCGACCCGCCGAAGATCACCCGCTGCGGATCGCGGTTGATGCTCTCGACCGTGCGCTGGATCTCCACCAGCGTCCGGTTCAGCTGCGCCATGGCATTTCCGAAATCGGCCGCGCCGCGCGTCGTGAAGCGCTCCAGGCCGGATGTGATCGGGCCGACCCGCTCGGCCAGCACGTCCGCCACCTTGCGGATCGCGGCCGCTGCCTTGGTGGCTTCCTTGATCAGCCCTTCGCCGTCGCCGTCGACCATCGTGTCGACCTTGTCGACCATCGCCTGCAGGCGCGTGCCGGTGGCGTTGAGCTTGGAGGCAAGCTCGCGCGCGTCGCGCATGATCTGGTCGACCTCCGGCCCGCGCCCCTTCAGGCTCTGCGAGAATTCGCTGACGTTGGCGATTGCCTCGCCGGCCCGGTCGATGGCCGTCGTCACCGTGTCGGTGCGCGTCGACAGGCCCTCGGTGAACGTCTCGACCGAGGAAACCACCTTGGACACCCGCTGCGGATCGATCGCCGCGATCACCTGGTCGACCTTGTCGACGGCGGAGTTCAGCCGGGTCGCGAGCGCCCGCGCCTCGGTGATGATCTCGCCGATGTCCTCGCGCCTGTCGGCGGCGACCTGGCTGACGCTCTCGATGTTGTCCATCGTCCTGGTCGTGGAAACGACCAGCCTGTCGAGGTCGTCGCTGCGCGCCTTCAGCATGTTGGTGAAGCTCGCCACCCCGTCGACGATGTCCTGCACCGCCTTGGGCTGAACGCTTGCCACAAGCTTGTCGACCTTGGCGAGGCTTTCCGAAAGCCCGGCGGCGAAGCTCTGCAACTCCGCGGCCGCCTTCTCCGCATCGTCCATCAGTCCGACGAGGCCGTCGGAGGCCTTGGCCACCTTGGAGGTCACCTCGGAGGCATCGTTGATGATCTGGGCCACCTTGTCGCGCGGCACCGCGTCGACGATCTCGGTCGCGCTGTCGACCAGCCCTTCCAGGCGGCCCGAAAGCTTGGTCAGCGCGTCGCCGGTCGCCGCGACGCTCGTCATGAAGGTGTCGACGCCGTCGGCGTTGGCCGCCAGCGAGTCGGAGAAGATCCGCGCATTGTGGATGATCTGATTGATATCGCCGCGGTTGTCGTTGACCACGTTCTCGATCGAGGCCAGCGTCGTGTCCGCCCGGGTGAGAATGTCGCGCGCGCCCTCGACGATGTCCTCGAAGGCGGAGCGCTCGGCCTGGATCACCGGGATGGTGTCGGAATTGGGATCGAGCAGCAGCGGTGCTGTGTTGCTGCCGCCGGACAGATCCACATAGGCGATGCCGGAGAGCGTCTGGAACCCGAGTGTCGCCTTCACGTCCTTGCGCAGCGGCGTGGTCGGGTTGACGCGAATGGTGGCGATGACGACCGAAGGGTCCTTGGAATCGAAGCCCAGCGCGCCGACGTCACCCACCTTGATGCCGTTGAAATTGACCGCGCCTCCCACGGAAAGCCCGGTCACCGCGCCGTTGAACACCACCTTGACCGGCAGCGCGCGCGGCCCCTCGGAACGCGCCCCAAGCCAGTAGATGAAGACAAAGCCGACGAACAGCGTGATAAAGACGAACGCGCCGATAATGATATAGTTCGCGCGGGTTTCCATGCTGAATTCGAATCCCCGATCTAAACCCGCCGCAACGCGCGCTCGCCATTGAAATACGATTGCACCCAGGCATTATCGAAATGCATGAGCTCATCAATCGTACCGGCGCGCAGCACCTTCTTCTCCCCTAATACAGCGACACGGTCGCAAATGGAATGCAGACTGTCGAGATCGTGGGTCACCATGTAAACGGTAAGCCCCAACGTATCGCGCAGACGGCTCACCAGGTCGTCGAAAGCGGCAGCGCCAATGGGATCGAGGCCGGAGGTCGGCTCGTCCAGAAAGACCAGATCCGGGTCGAGCGACAGCGCCCTGGCCAGGCTCGCGCGCTTGATCATGCCACCCGACAATTCGGAGGGAAACTTCTCCGCCGCGCTGCGCGGCAGGCCCACCATCTCGATCTTCAGCAGCGCCAGTTCGTCCATCAGCCGCTGCGACATGTTCATGTGCTCGATCATCGGCACCTGCACGTTCTGGCGGACCGTCAGCGACGAAAACAGCGCACCCTGCTGGAAAAGCACGCCCCAGCGCCGCTCGATGGCATTGCGCTCGTCCGCGCTTGCCTGGTCGAGATCCGTGCCGAACACCTCGATGGTGCCGGCCTGGCGCGGTGTCAGGCCGAGGATCGCGCGCATCAGCACCGACTTGCCCGTTCCCGAACCGCCGACAAAGCCGAGAATCTCGCTCCGGTAGACGTCGAGATCGAGGTCCTTGAGGATGATCGCCTTGCCGAAGCCCACGGTGACGCCGCGCGCCCGCAGGATGACCTCCCGCTCGCCGGAGGTCGCGTCACCGGATACCGCTGTTGTGTCCCCGTCCGTCATGTCAGATCCCGATCGAGGAGAAGAAGATGGCGAACAGCCCGTCGACGACAATCACCATGAAGATCGCCTTCACCACCGAGAGCGTGGTGTGCTGCCCGAGCGATTCGGCCGATCCCGAGACCTTGAACCCCTCGACGCAGGCCACCAGCCCGATGATCAGCGCCATGAAGGGCGCCTTGACCAGACCGACGACCAGCGTGTCGACGGTGACGGCCTCCTGCATCAGCTTGATGAACACCGGCGGCGCGATGTCGAGATAGAACCAGCTCACGAGACCCGCGCCGAACAGCGCCGCCAGATCGGACAGGAACGTCAGGATCGGCAGGGCAATGATCAGCGCCAGAAGGCGCGGCATCACCAGCACTTCCGTCACCCGCAGGCCGATGACATGCAGCGCGTCGATCTCCTCGCGCATCTTCATCGAGCCGATCTCGGCGGTGAAGGCTGATCCCGAGCGGCCCGCGACCATGATCGCGGTGAGAATCACGCCGATCTCGCGCAGCACCAGCACGCCGGCGAGATCGACGACATAAACGTCCGCGCCAAACTGACGCAGGTAGAAGCCGCCCTGCTGGGAAATGATGGCGCCGATCAGGAAGCTCATCAGCATGACGATGGGCACCGCGCCGATGCACACCCGCTCAAACTGCGTGGCGAGCGACGGCAGGCGGATGCACTTGGGCCGCACGAAGACACGCGCCAGCACCGACGCCAGCGAGCCGACGATATGCAGCACCGACTTGCAGTCTTTCAGGATCTCGACGACCTGTCGCCCGGTCCGCTCGAAGACGCCAAACAGGGAGAGGGGGTGGTGTTCCGGCTCCCAGGGCGGCGGATGCAGCCGCTCGACCTCGTCCATCAGCGCCGCATGCGCCCCCTCCACGCCGTCCAGATCGACGCGCACGCCCTTGAACTCGAGGTCGCCGCGGACGCGGTGCAGCAGCCAGGCGCCGGCGGTGTCCAGTCCGGTGATGCGCGACAGATCCATGCGCAGATGCGAGCTGCGCTCGACCGGCAGGTCGCTCAGCAGGCGCTCCATGAGCTCGCTGTTGCCGATCTTCCAGGTGCCTTCGACGACGAGTCGGGCCGCGTCGCCATCCCGCTCGAGGGTCAGGCGAGGAACATCCTTTGCCACATGGGTCGTCATCTGCGCCTGTCGCCGTCCCGTTCCGCCGCCGCCCGGTTCGACCGGCCAGTCGATGCGCGGCCCTTGCCGAGCATCCCGTCGCAAACGTATACCTTGGCGGCAACGTCAGCGTCCAGCCGGCCCGCGACCTCCCGATGTGGAAGACGGCGGACCGGTGCACGCGCACAACGCCGCTCGCCGGCACGCCAACGCTTCGCCGGCAGAGTCCGGCGCCCGCATGTTCTAAGGAGTTTTCGATGGAAATCGCCCATCCCTACCTGCTGTTCCTCGGCGACGTGCCGGATGCGCTTGCCGCCAAGACCGGGCTTGGCATCGTCGACTGGCGCCGCGACTGGTGCATCGGCCAGCATCGCCTCGAGGGTTGCCAGGCGGATGCGAAGCTGCCCGACATGTCCCCGGCCGAGGCCGCGAGCGCTGGCGCGCGCACCATGATCGTCGGTGCGGTGAACGCCGGCGGCGTGCTGCCCGAGCACTGGGTCTCCTCCATCGTCGCCGCGCTCGACGCGGGCATGGACGTCGCCAGCGGTCTTCACATGCGCCTGCGCGATGTGCCGGAGATCCTCGCCGCCGCCGAACGCAACGGACGCCATCTGCGCGACGTGCGCCATTCGGACATCCGCTTCGACACCGGCAAGGGCCACAAGCGCACCGGCAAGCGCCTGCTCACCGTCGGCACCGACTGCTCGGTCGGCAAGAAGTACACCGTGCTGGCGCTCGAGAAGGTGATGCGTGACCGCGGCTTCGACGCCGACTTCCGCGCCACCGGCCAGACCGGCGTGTTCATTTCCGGGCGCGGCGTCGCGCTCGACGCGGTCATCGCCGACTTCATCTCGGGCGCGGCCGAGTGGGTGTCGCCGGCCGGCGAGCCCGATCACTGGGATCTGGTCGAGGGCCAGGGCTCGCTGTTCCACCCCTCCTTCGCCGGTGTCACGCTGGGTCTTCTGCACGGGTCCCAGCCCGACGCCTTCGTCGTCTGCCACGAGCCGACCCGCACCAACATGCGCGGCGTGAAGACGCCGCTGCCGACCATCCAGCAGGTCATCGACCTGACCACGGTCTGCGGCCGCCTCACCAACCCCGAGATCCGTTGCGTCGGCATCTGCGTCAACACAGCCGCCCTCGACGAGGCCGACGCCAAGGTGCTGCTCTCCGACATCGCCGCCGAGCACGGCCTGCCGGCGACCGATCCGGTCCGCTTCGGCTGCGAGGAGATCGTCGACCGCATCGAGAGCGAGTTCGGCAAGCCATGACCGTCACGCTCGAGGTCGCAACCGACAGCTGGCCGATCGAGGGTGGGTTCACCATCGCGCGCGGCAGCCGCACCCACGCAAATGTGGTGGTGGCGACCCTGCGCGAGGGGGCCCATGCCGGTCGCGGCGAATGCGTGCCCTATGCCCGCTACGGCGAGACCGTCGAGGGCGTCATGGATGACATCGCCCGCCTCGCCCCGGAGATCGCGCGCGGGCTCGACCGCGCCGGTCTCCAGCAGGCGATGCCGGCGGGCGCGGCGCGCAACGCGCTCGATTCCGCCTTCTGGGATCTTGAGGCGAAACGCGGCGGCACCACCGCCGCCGCGCTCGCCGGGCTCGCGGAGCCCAGGGCACAGATCACCGCCTTCACCATCAGCCTCGGCACGCCGGAAAAGATGGCGGCGGATGCCGCGAAGGCCGCGTCCCGCCCGCTGTTGAAGGTGAAACTCGGCGGCGAGGGCGACGACGCGCGCATTGCCGCCGTTCGTGCCGCCGCCCCCCAGGCCCGTCTCATCGTCGATGCCAACGAGGCATGGACCGAGGCGCTCTTCGCCCGCAACATGGCCGCCTGCCAGGAGGCCGGCGTCGAGCTTATCGAGCAGCCACTGCCCTCGAGCGCCGATGGCGCGCTCGCCACGCTCGAGCGGCCGATCCCGGTCTGTGCCGACGAGAGCCTGCACACCTCCGCCGATCTGGAGAGGCTGGCCCCGCTCTATGACGCGGTCAACATCAAGCTCGACAAGACCGGCGGTCTCACCGAGGCGCTGGTGCTTGCCCGCAAGGCGCGCGCCATGGACTTCCGCGTCATGGTCGGCTGCATGCTCGGCACCTCGCTTGCCATGGCTCCGGCCGTGCTGGTGGCGCAGGAGGCCGATTACGTCGACCTCGACGCGCCGCTTCTGCTCGCGCAGGATCGCGAGCCGGGCCTTGCCTTCGAGGGCAGCCTGCTCATCCCCCCCGGCCCCGCCCTTTGGGGCTGAGCCGGCAGGGGATCAGCCCTCGCGTCGCGTCGCCGCGGCCCTGAGACGCAGGGCCCCGGCGGCGAGCATCGCACAGCCGACCCCGGCGATCGCCGCCATGGCGAGAAACGCCGGCGTCGGGCCGATGCCATAGAGCGCGCCGGCCAGCGCCGAGGCGAGCGCCGTGCAAAGCCCGATCACCATCGAAAGCAATCCCTGCGAAAGGCCTGCCCAGCGGCGCGGCGCGCGCGCCGCCACGAAGGCGACCGCCCCGAGATGCGTCGCGCCGAAGCTGAAGCCGTGCAGCAACTGGACCAGTCCGGTGGCCAGCGGATCGACCACAAAGGGAAAAAGCAGCCAGCGCAGGATGGCCGCCGCAGCCCCGATCCCCAGGATCCCGAGCGCCCCGATGCGCGCCCCCACCGCCCCCGCATAGGCGAAGAGCACGATCTCCGTGGTCACGCCGAGCCCCCAAAGGATGCCGATGGAGAGCCCTGAAAAGCCGGCGTCCTCCCAGAACAGCGCGCTGAACGCGTAATAGGCGGCATGGCTGCCCTGCAGGACGCCCGCCCCCACCACGACGAGCAGGAAGCCGATATCCGGCAGGCCGCGGCCTTTTTCGACCGCCGCCCCGGCCCGCTCCCGCTCCGGCTCTGCCTCCGGCTCCATGTCCGCCGACGAGCGGGCCTGCGGGACCGTGAGCCGCAGGCCGATGGCGAGAGAAACCAGCATGCCGCCGACGATCCCGCCGATCACCACCGCCTGCGCATGCACCCCGGCCGCCGCCCCGCCGACGAGATTGGCGGCGATGAAGGCGACCGATCCCCACAGCCGCATCCGCCCGTATTGCCCCCTGCCCTCCCGGTCGAGGCGAGCCGCGAGCGCATCCTCGATGGGCACGAGAGGCGACCAGACGAGGGCGGCCGCAAGGAGCAGCGCGGCAATGGGCCAGAAGCCGGAGACAACGAAGAGGCCAGCGAAGGCGAGTGCGGCGAGGCCGGAGAGCACGGCGATGGCGGTGCCCGGACGCGCGTAGCGGTCGGCGAGCCCGCCGACGAGGGGATTCGCGGCCAGCCGCACGATCATCGGCACCGCAAGCAGCGTCCCGATCTCCGCCGCCGTCAGGCCCGTGTCACGCAGCACCACCGGAAAGAACGGAAGGAACAGCCCGAATCCGAAGAAGTAGGCCGCGAACAGGCCCGAGACCAGATAACCTTGCGGCATTTTGCGGGGTCCGTTTGGCGCTGAAGCCGGCCTTCTATACCGATTTTAAGGATTTGGCGATTAAACATCATCCTTGCGCGAGAGTGCCGGCGGCGCGATCCGGTTTGACGAAACGACAGGTTGCGGACGAGGAACATGGTTGAGATGGCGACGCCGGGAACGATCAGGGAAGACGACTTCGAAGCGATTCTCGTCGCCCTGTCCGAGACCGAACGCGGACGCTCGTTCCTATCGGAATACATACGCCGCCAGCAGAAACCCGACACGCAGGTCGTGCTCGAGGCCATCGCCCGGCTCGAGAAGACGATGACGCGCGAGCGCGCGATCCCGAGCATCGACCGCATCCGCCTCGACATCGCCGACATGCAGGAAGCCATCGAGCGCACCAAGCGCGAGATCGCCAACATCAAGCACGAATCGGACGACGGAAACCGCTTCGTCGAGGCCTCCAACGAACTCGACGCCATCGTCACCAAGACGGAAGCCGCCACCCAGGAGATCCTCGCCGCCGCCGAGGCGATCCAGGAACACGCCTGGACCCTGCGCGAGGCCGGCGCGGACGAGGCCGCCTGCGACGACATCGACGCCCGCGCCACTGAGATCTTCATGGCCTGTTCCTTCCAGGACCTCACCGGCCAGCGCACCCAGAAGATCGTCAACGTTCTCCAGTACCTCGAATCGCGCATCAACATGATGATCTCGATCTGGGGCATCGAGGGCAGCAATGCCGACGAGGGCGCCTATCTCGAGGACAGCCGTCCCGACGCCCACCTTCTGAACGGCCCCCAGCTCGACGGGCGTGGCGTCAGCCAGAACACGGTCGACGAAATGTTCGGCCCCACCGACGGGGACCAGACGGAAGACACCGATGGCGCGGCGCAGGAGAGCGCCGGCGACTTCGCCGGAACCACCGCCTCGGCCGACGAGATCGACGCCCTGTTCGCGGAAGATGACGCCGACGCGCAGGACGCCGGCAGCGAGCCGATGAACGAGGACGACATCAGCGCCCTCTTCGATGCCGACACACCGGCAACCGTCGAGGCCGACGACTTCGACGATCTCGTCATGATCGACAGTCCGGCCGTGGACGATGTCGCCTTCGTCGATGCGGAGGACGCCGACGAAGCCGCCGACGATGAGGAAATGGACATGGAGGCGCTGATGGCCTCCTTCGACGCCCCCGCCGACGGCGGCGAGGACGACATGGCGGCCGCGATGGCCGCCGACAACGAGACTGAGACCGAAACGGAGACGGAGACGGAAACCGAAGTCGAGCCCGAGGCGAAGGCCACGGCGGACAACGACACCGTCGCCGACGCCGTGTCGCGCCAGCTGTCGCGGATGGACGACGAGGTCGACGGCGATGACCCGCTCGAGGAGCTCTCGGCCGGCGAACGCCAGGCCCTGTTCAGCTAATCTTTCGCTTCAGGGCCTTCGCCCTGTAATTTTCTTCTTTTATTTCTTATACTTGTCGCGTGGGACAATTGAGCCCGCACAGCCGTCACAGCCCTTGCGCAGCCGCGCCGGGAAGATCACACTGCGACGGCATCGAGGCTGGCGCGTGCCGCCATCTACGCATTTTTAACATGACAGGGCGTATCCTTTCCGATGCGCTCGCGCAGGGCGCACCACCGGGCGGGCGCCGCTCCCTTGCGGAGGCGCGTGGAGACTGCCGAGGGGATTGGAAGCGGGGGCATGATCAGGCAGCAGCTGGAGGAATTGGCACGGATCCGCGAGCCGTCGGCCCGCTCCGAACTCGTCCGTCTGCTGAGCGCGCAATATGCCGACAAGCTCGAGCGCGAACCAAGCGAGGTCGAACGGACGCTGTTCTCCAGCCTGGTGCTCGACGTCTTCGACCAGCTTGACCATTCCGTGCGCCTGGACATCGTTGTCCGCCTTGCCCGCACCGACCGCATCACCTCCCCGCTGGCCGACCGGCTTGCCGAGGAATCCTTCGATCTCAGCGAACCTGTGCTCCAGCATTCGCCTGTCATCTCCGAGGAAAAGCTGGTCGAGGTCGCCCGACACCGCAGCGACCGTCACCGCCTGGCGATCGCCCGCCGCCAAAACGTGCCCAACCGCATTTCCGACACGCTGGTCGCGCGCGGCGGGTTTCAGGTCATCAACGCGTTGCTGCACAACGACGGGGCCGCTTTCAACGTGCGCGCCCTGCTTGCCTTGCTGATCCAGTCGAACTCCGACCCGCGCCTTCTGGCGGCCCTTGCCCGTCGCTGCGCCGGCGACGATCTTTTCCGCGAGGAGCTGCGGATGATTGGCGAGGCCGATTGCCCGCTGATGCCGCCGGAGCTGGAAAAGGCGCTCGACGACCCCGACCGGCTCAGGCAGATCGCCGACCGCGCGGTCACCGACAAGCGCGAGGCCGAGATGGAGGTCGATGGCGAGACCCTGTCCAAACACGAGGTGCGCATCCAGATCGCGGCCGGAGAATTAAGCTTCGAGACCATTCTGCTGACCTTGATCGAGCGTCAGGACATGGACGCCATCATCTGGCTTGTGGCGCGCCACCTGAGCCTGCGCGAGAGCACCGTGCGCGACACCTTCGCCTCACAGGCCGACGGCGCGGTGGCGCTGCTGATGAAGGAAACCGGCATCCGCCCCAAGTCCTACGGCGCGTTCCTGCGCTTCCGCTGCGCCTGGCTCGGCGTCGGCACCTCGAGCGTCGCCCGGGACGTCTACCTGTTCCGCACCATGCGCCACCCCGGCTCGCCACGCGCCTTCAACTAACGCCGCCAGCGCCAGCCCCCGCCGTTCCCCGGGGGGAAGCCCCCAGGACGTCGCCCCCTCTCCTGCGTCACCCCGGGCTTGACCCGGGGCCCAATCCACGCCCCCGCGCGCACCGCCCCGGCCAGGGCACCAACCCTGGCCGATGACGGGTGTCTTAGCCGGCGAGTGCGCGGGCGAGCATGGCGCCGTCGATGTTGCCGCCCGAAAGCGTCAGCGCCACCGTGCGCCCTTTCACCGGCAGCTTGCCACTCAGCACGGCGGCGAGCGTCACCGCACCGCCGGGCTCGACCACAAGCTTCAGCTCCCGGAACGCGAAGGCAACGGCGGCGAGGGCTTCCTCGTCGGTGACCGCGAGCGCGCGCTTTGCGCGGCGTCGGGTGATCTCGAAGCCGATTTCGCCCGGCATCGGCGTCAGCAGTGCATCGCAAATCGAGCCGCTGGAGCGCGCGTTGGCGACCCGTTCGCCGGCGGCGAGCGAGCGGCCGTAGTCGTCGAATTCGGCAGGCTCCACTGGCAGGAACTCGCAATCGGGCGCCAGCGCCTCAAGCGCCAGCGCGATGCCGCCGGTCATGCCGCCGCCGCCGGCGCAGGTCAGCATCGCCTCGACGGCCAGGCCGCGCTCGGCCGCCTGTTCCACCACCTCGACGCCAATGGTGCCCTGCCCGGCAATGACGCCCAGGTCGTTGTAGGGATGCACCAGCGTTGCCTGCTTCTCCGCGGCAAGCGCCTGGGTGATCGCGTCGCGGTCCTCGCTGGCCCGGTCATAGGTCACGATCTCCGCTCCAGAACGGCGCGTGCGGAAAAGCTTTGCCTCCGGCGCATCCGCCGGCATCACGATGGTCGCGGGCATGCCGAGGATACGGGCGGCCTCCGCCACGCCCTGGGCGTGATTGCCCGAGGAACAGGCAACAACGCCGCGCGCCCGATCTGCCTCGGGGATCATCGACAGCCGGTTGAACGCGCCGCGAAACTTGAAGGACCCGGTGCGCTGCAGGCTCTCCGCCTTGAGCAGGATCCGGCCGCCGGTCAGTTCGTCGAGAAAGGCGGACGAGATCAGCGGCGTCAGCACCGCTTCGCCCGCGATGCGCCGGCGCGCATCGAGAATGTCCTGAAAAACCGGTGCCTTGACGTTGATACCCATGCCGCTCTCCTTCGCAAGATCATTCAATCGGTACACGATCGGAGAAGGCCGTTGAAGCGCGAAACGCGGCGGCGTCAGGCGGCGGCAGTGGTGGCGCGCGCTATTTCCTGCGCGTGCATGCAATTGTCGATGAATTGCCCGGTGCTCTTTTCCCAGGTGTAGGAAAGCGCCAGCTCGCGACAGCGGGCGGAAGGGATGTCGAGCGCGGCAAGCGCGGCGGCGCCGAGATCCTCGCACAGCACGCCGGCATCCGTTCCCCCGATGATGTCGATCGGCCCCATCACCGGAAAGGCGGCGACCGGCACCCCGCAGGCAAGCGCCTCCAGAAGCACGTTGCCGAAGGTATCCGTCAGGCTCGGGAAAACGACCACATCGGCGCTGGCATAGTGGCGGGCGAGGTCTTCCCCGTACTTCGATCCGGTGAACAGCACGTCCGGATAGTCCGCCTTCAGCTCGCCGAGCTGCGGCCCCCCGCCGACGACCACCTTCGACCCGGGCAGGTCGAGATCGAGGAAGGCGGAGATGTTCTTTTCCACCGCAACCCGACCGACATACATGAACACCGGTCCCTCGACATCGGCCGGCAGCACGCTGTCGCGGTGGGGACGAAAGAGGTCATGGTCGACACCTCGCGACCAGCGCATCAGGTTGCGGAAGCCCCGCCCGGCAAGATCCTCCTCCAGCGTCCGCGTCGCCACCATGCAGCCGCTGCCGGCGTTGTGAAACCGGCGCAGCCAGCCGTAGGACCAGGAGACCGGCACGGGCATGCGCGCCGAGAGGTATTCGGGAAAACGGGTGTGGTAGCTCGTGGTGAAGGGCTGGCCGGTGGTGCGCGCCACCCGCGCCGCCAGCATTCCCAGCGGCCCCTCGGTGGCGATGTGCAGGTGCTCGCAATCGAGACCGGCGATCCGCCGGCGCAGGCTTCCCGGCGTTGTCAGTGTCAGCCGGATCTCCGGGTAGGTCGGACAGGGAACGGTGTAGAAATCAGACGGCGACAGCACCACCACCCTGACGCCGCGACGCTCCAGCTCGACGACCGTGCGCTCGATCGACCTCACGACGCCGTTGACCTGCGGATGCCAGGCGTCGGAGACGATGAGCAGCGATCTCATGCGGCCACCTGCGGGCGGCCGAGCTGCCGGGGTTCCGCGGCAACGGCGGAGCGGTCCGCCCAGCGGATGATCTCGAAGGTGCCGTCGTGATGTTCGGCAACGGCCGTGCAGCTTTCCACCCAGTCGCCGGTGTTGATGTAGCGGGTGCCGAACTCGCGATGGTCGGCGGCATGGTGGATATGCCCGCAGATCACCCCGTCGACCTTCTGGCGCGCCGCCTCATGGGCGAGCGTTTCCTCGAACTTGCCGATGAAGCTGACAGCGTTCTTCACCTTCAGCTTGGCCCAGGCCGACAGCGACCAGTATTGCAGGCCGAGACGGCGGCGCATCACGTTCAGCACGGTGTTGAGGTTGAGCGCCGTGACATAAGCCCAGTCGCCCAGAAACGCGAGCCACTTGGCGTGGCGCACGACGACATCGAACTTGTCCCCGTGGATCACCAGGAAGCGCTTGCCGTCGGCGCTCTCATGGATCGTCTCCTCGACAACCTCGATGCCGCCGAAGTGGGTGCCGAGGAAATCGCGCAGGAACTCGTCGTGATTGCCCGGCGTGTAGATGATGCGCGCGCCCTTGCGGCCCTTGCGCATCAGCTTCTGCACCACGTCGTTGTGCGCCTGCGGCCAGTACCACATGCGTTTCAACCGCCAACCGTCGACGATATCCCCGACCAGATAGATCGTGTCGGCGTCGTTGTGGCGCATGAAGTCCAGCAGAAGATCCGCCTGGCACCCTCGCGTGCCGAGATGGATATCGGAAAGGAAAATCGCCCGGTAGTGACGCGGGGCCGGCTCGACGGACATGGCGCGCTCCTGACAAGTGTTGGAGCCTTGATCCACGATTCCGATCTCAGGAATGTGACAGGCGCGACGATCCGTCATCGCCAGGCCTGCCCGGCGCCGGCCATGGACGCGCGCCCGCCCGATCCGCTATCACGGTTGGCAAGGCGCAAACCCGGGCCGGCCCGGATGCGTGCAGCACAAGGAGATATCTGATGGATCTTGGCATTTCCGGTCGCACGGCGATCGTTTGCGCGTCCAGTCGCGGGCTGGGGCGCGGGTGCGCCGAGGCGCTCGCCGAGGCGGGCTGCAATCTCGTGATCAACGGTCTCGACGCGGTTCGCCTCGACGCCACCGCCAGCGACCTGCGCGCCCGCTACGGGGTCGAGGTGACGCCGGTCGTCGCCAATGTCTCGACGCTCGCGGGCCAGAAGGCGCTGCTCGCCGCCTGCCCCGCCCCCGACATCCTGGTCAACAACAACGGCGGCCCGCCACGCCGCGACTATCTCGATCTGGACCGCGAGGCGATGATCGACGGCGTCATCCAGAACATGATCTCGCCGATCGAGATGATCCAGCAGGTGGCCGAAGGCATGGCCGAGCGCGGCTTCGGGCGGATCGTCAACATCACCTCGATCTCCGTGCGCATGCCGCTCGACGGGCTCGACCTGTCGAGCGGCGCCCGCGCCGGACTGACCGCCTTTCTGGCGAGCATCGCCCGCCGCTACGCCGGGCGTAACGTCACGATCAACAACATCCTGCCCGGCAAGATGGACACCGACCGCCTGCGCGGTGGCCTGGAACGCGCCGCGGAGCTCTCCGGCACCTCCGTCGACGCCGCCGGCGCCGCCCAGATGGCGGAGATCCCGGCGCGCCGCTTCGGCACGGCCGACGAGTTCGGCAAGCTCTGCGCCTTCGCCTGCTCCACCCACGCCGGCTACATCACGGGCCAGAACCTGCTGATCGACGGGGGCCTCTACCCGGCCGCCTTCTGAGCCGGCGAGGATGACGCAAGAAAAGGCCGGCGGAAGCTTCCGCCGGCCTTTGTTTTCGAAATTCTGTCACGCGAATTGCCGGAATTGCAGCCGCTCAGTAGCCGCGCGCCGGATCAAGGCTCGGCCGTGGCAACGCCCCGCCCCAGTTGTAGCGCACCGACGCGGAGACAATGTTGACGCTCGAATCCGCGTTGCCGACGTAGCTGCCGAGAGCCGGATTGTAGTCCTGATGGGTGCCGCTGATGTTGATCGGCGTGTCCTTCGACCAGATGTAGGTGTAGCCAAGGTCGAACGCCAGATTGTCGCTGAAGCGATAGGACGCGCCGGCAGACAGCCAGTAGCGGTCGTTGTCGGGCAGGCGGGTCGAGCGGATCGAATCGTCGATCGGCGAGATCTCGTAGGCGAGACCACCGCGCACCGTCAGGTCTTCATTGATGTCATATTCGCCGCCGAGCGCGAAGAACCAGCCATCGCTGTAATTGAACTTCAGCGTCTGCACCGTCGCACCCGAGGCCTGCGCATAAACGCGCGGTGCCTTGAGCCGGCTCCAGTTGCTCCATTCAACCGTGCCAAACAGCCGGAACTGATCGGTAATGCGCTGTTTCACCGAAAGATTCACCGAGTCCGGCGTAATCAGGTTGGCGCCGATCGCCGGCGTTCCGGCCGGTGACTGCAGGCTGCCGCCAAGCTCGTGCACGATGCCGGAGCGGTAGCCCAGACCGACCTCGGTTCCCGCCATCGGCTTGTAGGTCAGGCCGGCGGTGACGCCGAAGCCGATGTCATCGCCCTCCAGGATGCCCGAGGGGAAGCCCGGCACCGTCGGAATGCCGGTGGCCAGGCGCACCTTGAGCTGCTCGATCTGCAGGCCGAAGCCGACGGCAAGCTGCTCGTTGATCTGATAGGAGATCATCGGCGTGACGTTGAGCGAGGAAACCTTTGACGTGCGCGAGTAGAACTGGCCCGCCCAGTTGTAGTTCGGCTTGGTCGACAGGCCGAAGGGCGCGTTGACGGAGAGGCCGAAGACCACCTGGTCGGTGACCCGATAGGCCATGTAGCTTGCGGGAATATAGGCGTCGGAACCGATGTCGCCGGACGGCGCAGTGCTCGCCGGAACCGGCACGACACCTGGCGTGAAGGTGCCGGTGATCTCGGAATTCGGAACAATCGCAGTGTTGTGGGTTTCGGACGTGAAGCCCGCGCCGGCCCCCGAAAGCGCCGCCGGGTTCCAGAACATGGACGAGATCGACGGCCCGGTCGTACCATAACCGGCGAACGACATGCCCTGATAATAGGAACTCTGCTCGCGCAGCGCAAAACCGCCCGCATAGGCTCCCGTCGCGCCGACACACAAGGCGACCGCAGTCGCCGAAAGCAATAGAACCCTGCGCTTGCTTGCCATGTCTGCCATTTCCTCCCGAAGCGGCCTTCGCCAGCATGCCCCTGCCGGCAATTACGTTTACGTAATCGTTACCAACCAAAACGAGAGAAGCAAGCCGGGAAATTTCCCGAAAATCCGGGGATTTTGCAGCGCGAGATCGCGAAATATTGCCAATATCGTTAGGACATGCACGTTTTGCGTGCAATGAAAAATATGCTCAAGATATTGCTTTCACGACACTTTCATGAACGAAGCCGAAAAATTCAGAAATTAATTCCAAAATCGATCAACCAAGTACTCCCGCAGTGCAGCAATGCTTTCATCGCCGATCGTTGCCGGAATGACACAGGCACCCGCCTTGAACGCCCCAAGCCGATCTCCAGGGGCGCAAGGCCTCGACCGCCCGCCCCGAACCGGCCCCGGGATGGGGGAGCCGAAAGGCCGGAGGGGCGGGCGGCGCGGCGTGGCGGAATGACCTCGCGGGTCACTCCGCCGCGTGGGGCAGAGCCGGTGCGGGGGCCGTTTGACGCTCTGCCTCAACTGGATTTTCCGTGTGTGCGCTGGCCGATGCGGCATCGCCGCCAGCCCCGCGACCGGCCTGGCTCGCCATTTCCGCCTCGGTCTTGTCGAGGCGGCGGCGGAACCACAGGGCATAAAGCGCCGGCATGAAGACCAGCGTCAGGACGGTCGCCACCGTCAGCCCGCCGATCATCGAGATCGCCATCGGCCCCCAGAAGATATTGAAGGTGAGCGGGATGAACGCCAGAACAGCGGCGAGCGCGGTCAGGATCACCGGGCGTGACCGCCGCACGGTCGACTCGACGATGGCCTGCCGCATGGTCGCTCCCGCACCGAGATCATGCTCGATCTGATCGGCCAGGATCAGCGTGTTGCGCATCACCATGCCCCCCAGCGCGATGACGCCGAGAATGGCGACGAAGCCGAAGGGCGCATCCGTCAGCAACAGCGCCCCCACCGCTCCGACCAGCCCGAGCGGGAAGGTCAGAAAGACCAGCACCATCTTCGAGAACGACTGCATCTGCAGCATGATCAGGAACGCCATGGCCAGCAGCATCAGCGGGAAGACGGCAGCCAGCGCCGTGTTCGCCTTGGCCGATTCCTCGGCCGCGCCGCCGGTGTCGATCCGGTAGCCGGCGGGTAGCCCCGCCTCGATCTCGCGCATCGCCGGCAGCAGCGCCGCGGTGACGTCGGGCGCCTGCACGCCGGGCGCCACATCGGCGCGCACGCTCAGGACGGTCTCGCGGTTGCGCCGCCACAGGATCGGCTCCTCGGCCTCATAAGAGATCCTGGCAACCTGCGAAACCGGAATGGCCCTGCCGTCGCGAACGCGAAGCACAAGATCACCGAGATCTCCGAGCGCGGCGCGCTCGGCTTCCGTCGCGCGCACCACGACGCCGACCGAATGGCGGCCGTCGCGCAGGGCCGTCGCCTCGACACCTGACAGAAGTGCCTGCAGCGACTGGCCGATCTCGCTCGTCGAAAGGCCCAGCGCCCGCGCCCGGTCCTGGTCGACCTCGAGACGGATCGACTTCATCTTCTCGCCCCACTGCAACTCGGTGAAGCGCGTGTCCGGATGGGCGCGCATCTTGTCGCGCACCCGCTCTGCGATCCGATGCACCTCTTCGCGATCCGCGCCGATGACGCGGAACTGAACGGGAAAGCCCACGGGCGGGCCGAGCTCGAGCCTGTTGACCCGCCCGCGCACAGGGCCGGGCGCGGTCTCGAAATGCGCGCGCAGCTGCTCGGTCAGCCGCCCCGTGTGTTCGCCGCCCTTCGACTGGGCGAGGATCATCGCGTAGCTCGGGTTCGGCAGCGCCGGATTGTAGGCGAGGAAGAAGCGCGGCGCGCCCGCCCCCACGTAGGTGGTGAAATAGTCGACATCGGGATTGTCGGAGAGCATTGCCTCGATCTTGCGGACCTCGGCATCCGTCGCCTCGAAGGAGGCGGATTGCGCGCCCTGGAGCTCGATCAGCACCTCCGGCCGGGAGGAACTGGGAAAGAACTGCTGCTTGACGAAGCCCATGCCGTAGCCAGCCCCACCGATGAGGGCGAAGGTGGCGAGCACCACCGGCAGGCGAAAGCGCACCGCACCGGAGACCAGACGGCGGAGCCGGTTGTAGGAGGGCGTCGCATAGATCGCCTCCTCGTCATGATGCCCGCTTTCCGCCGCCTTGCGTTCCAGCGAGCGCGGCAGCAGCATCATGCCCAGATACGGGGTGAAGACCACCGCGACGATCCAGGAGATCAGCAGCGCCGTGGTCACCACCCAGAAGATGCCGCCTGCGTATTCGCCCGCCGCCGACTTGGCGAACCCGACGGGAAGGAAGCCCGCAGCCGTCACCAGCGTGCCGGTGAGCATTGGAAAGGCCGTCGATTCCCACGCATAGGTGGCGGCCCGGAAGCGGTCCCACCCCTGCTCGATCTTCACCACCATCATCTCGATGGCGATGATCGCATCGTCGACCAGAAGACCCAGCGACAGGATCAGCGCTCCGAGCGAGATCCGCTCCAGGTCGATGCCCATGCCCATCATCACGACGAATGTGCCGGCCAGAGTCAGCGGCACTGACAGGGCGACAATAATCCCGGTGCGCAGGCCGAGCGAGGCGAAGGACACAAGGAGCACGATGGAAATGGCGGCGACGAACTTGAGCAGGAACTCGCCGATGGCTTCCTCCACCACTTCCGGCTGGTTCGAGACCTGGTGGAGTTCCGCCCCGACCGGAAGCTGCGCCTTGAGCTCGCGCGCCTTCTCGTGCAGCAGCTCGCCGAGATCCAGCACGTTGCCGCCGTCGGACATGGCGATGCCGATCATGACCGCCGGCTCGCCATCGTAGCGTGCCACATAGCTCTTGGGATCCGCGATGCCGCGCGACACGCGGGCGACGTCGCCAAGACGGAATGTCTTGCCGCCGGCCTCGATCGGCACCGACGCCACCGCCTCGACCCCGTTCAGGCTGCCGCTGACGCGGATCTCGACGGTTTCCGCCGGCGTGTCGACCGAACCGGACGGCACGACGGCGTTCTGCGCCGCGAGCGCGTCGAAGATGGCGCTCGCGGGAATGCCCAGGGTGGCGAGCTTGGAATAGGAGATGTCGACGTAGATCTTCGGATCCTGCTCGCCAAAGAGCTGAACCTTTTCCACGCCGGGAACCCTGAGGAAGCCCTGACGCAGGGTCTCGGCGAGATCGGAAAGCTCGATGGCGGAGGCGCCCGGCGCGGTCAGCGCGTGAACCTGGACGAAGACGTCGGCGTATTCATCGTTGAAGAAGGGACCGAGGACGCCGGACGGCAGCTCGGAGCGGATATCCCCGACCTTCTTGCGCACCTGGTACCAGAGCCCCTCCACATCGGCGGCCGGAGTCGAATCCTTGAGAACCACCTGCGAGGCCATGAAGCCCGGCCGCGCGTAGGTCTCGATACGCTCCAGATGAGGCAGCGTCTGCAGACGGGTCTCGATCCGGTCCGCGACCTGGCCCTGCATCTCCTCCGCAGTCGCTCCCGGCCAGGCGGCCGTGACGACCATCACCTTTACCGTGAAGGAGGGATCCTCGTTGCGCCCGAGATTGACATAGGCATAGACGCCTGCCGCCGCGATGACGAGGATGAAGAAGAGCACGAGCGCCTGATGCCGCAGGGCCCAGGCCGACAGGTTGAAGCGGCTCACTGCAGCGCCCCCACCGCGAGCGCGCCGGAGGACGTCGCGCCAGCGGCGGTCGTGCCACTGGCCGCGCGCTGCACCACGCGGACCTCAAGCCCCGGGTCAAGCCGGTGCACTCCCATGCTGACAACATCGTCGCCGACCGCGAGATCGCCGGCGATCACCGCCCGCTCGCTCTCGATGCGCCTGACCGTCACCGGAACCGCGCTGACCCGCCTGGCATCGGCCTCGGCGCGCCACACGCGCGCCGCGCCGCCTTCGTACCAGACAGCCGACAGCGGCACGGAGAGACCTTCATGCGCGGCTTCCGGCGAAAGTGCGACCGTCGCCGTCATGCCGAGACGCACCGCCGCGATCGGAGCGTCGAGCGCATAGCGCGCGGTGAAGCTGCGCGAGGCGCTGTCGGCCTGCGGCGAAACCTCGCGCAAGGTGGCGGGAAAACTGCGGCCGGGTGCGGCCCAGAGCGACACCCGGGCCGTCGCGCGATCCAGGTCGGCGATCCTTGCCTCGGGAATGGCGACCTCGATCTCGCGCGCGCTGCCTCGCGTGACCAACGCCACCGGCTGGCCGGCGGTCACCACCTCGCCGGGTTCCGCCCGGACCTCGGTGACAACGCCGTCCGCATCGGCGCGCAAGACAGCGTAGGAAAGCCGGCTCTCGGCAAGGATGCGCGCCTCGCGCGCGGCCTTCAGCGTTTCGCGTGCCGCATCGGCGGTCGCCTCCGCCCGGTCGAGCGCCGATTCGCTGACATGCCCCTTGTCCTTGAGTGCGGCGACACGGGTGAGGTCCTCGGCGCTGCGGCGCGCTTCCGTCTCCGCCGCCCGCTCCCGCGCCTTCTCCGCCCGCAGGCTGGATTCCAGGTCCGTGGCATCGAGGCGCGCGATCACATCTCCGGCGCGAACGCTTGTTCCCGGATCGACGAAGCGCTCGGCGATCTTGCCGCCGGTGCGAAAGGCCAGCGGCACCTCGAAACGAGCGCGAACCGTGCCGGAATAGGCAAGAATGCGGGCGGCCGCGCTTTCGACCGGCTCGACCCAGACGGCACGGACCTCGCCCTGCCCGCCCGTGTCTTCGCTCGCCTCAGGCTGGCACCCGGCGAGGAAAACCGCGGCAAGGAGCCCGACCGAAAGGCGCAGGCGGCCGTACGTCCGCCCAGATGACGCGGCGGTTTCTTCCCCGGCGCGGGTGGCGGTGTGATTGTCTCTCATCGTCTTTCCCTTGCCAGGCTGGAACCGCCGCGCGTCTCGATCCGCGGCATCTTGCGTTCCGCCAACATCACCCCTGCGGCCGCCACGATGACAAGCCGATGCCCGAACGGCATTTCGCACATATTGTCTGTCGAATGACGATTGTCAATATTCGTCAGGAGACATATGTTCAACTGCGGACGTTGACGTCGAGGTGAGAGGTGCCCATGGTATTCTGGTACGCACGTCAGTTGGACGCACCGGAGCATGGCCACCCCAGACAGATGGAACCGGCAAGGCGCTGGATGCGTTGATGAAAGACGAGGCAGGCCAATGATCGCGCCTGCCGGCGCTGAAACCGAGAACAACAGTCAGGCAGGGCCGGAGCCCGCATTGGACAGATGAGCGAAACAATCGAGAAGACGGTCCATCCGGTGGAAACCCCGATGAACCACGAAACGGACCCGCGCGATGGCGGGTCCCGCGATGGCTCGACTTCGAGCGCGGCAATCGAAATGCGCCGCCGCATCGTCGAGAAGGCGAGCGAACTGTTTCACATCTACGGCTTCCAGAAGACGACCGTCGCCGACATCGCGCGCGAACTCGGCATGTCGCCGGCCAATGTCTATCGATTCTTCTCATCTAAGGCTGCTCTGACCAAGGCCGTCGCGGGGCTGGTGACCTGGCAGGTTCGCCAGCAGATGCAGAAGGGCATGGAGATGCCGGCGCAGACCTGCGCCGAGCAGCTGCGCATCATGGTGAAAAGTCATTTCCACTACATGCGCGACCGCTACACGGACTTCCGTAAGATCCACGACCTGCTCGAGGCGGCCATGGAGGAAGCCTGGGACGTCGTACAGGTGCACAAGGAAGAGGAACGCCGCTCCTTCGCCGCCGTCATCCGCGAGGGCATCGCCAGGGGCGAGTTTCCCGAACAGGACGCCGACAGTGCGGCGATGCTGTTCCAGCACTCGCTGCTGCTGTTCTTCCACCCGGCGCTGGTCGCGGAAACCTGCCGCTGCCTGCCCGAGGGCCATCAGGACCTGCTGTTCGATCCGCTGGTGGATTTCTCCATCGCCGCCCTGCGCGACGGGCGGTATCGCGAGGTGCCGGAGGAGGTGAAGAGGATCTTCACCGATCCGTCGATCTCCTCGGCGAATTGATGGCGCAATGGCGCCGCGAACGTACCGAAATCCTCAGAAGTAGACGCCGCGGCCTTCCAGGAAGAGCCGGCGGGAAGCATCGCTCCACGGTGCGATCCGGTTCATCGCGCGGAAATAGCTCTTGAAGATGTCGCGCGCCAGATCGCCGTCGGCGCCGAGCCCCGAAACCACATCGCGCGCCGTCGAGCGCAGCGCCTGGACAATGTCCTGGGGATAGACGCGGATCGAAGCCCCGTCCTCCTCGCGCAGCGCCCGCAGCGCGTCGGCGTTGATCCATTCGCTTTCGGCAAGCGACAGAACCGTCTCCGCCCGGCACGCAGCCCGCACGACCGCCTTCAGGTCGCTTGAAAGGCCGTCGAAGGCGACCGCATTGACGAGCGCCTCGTTCGCCCCGTTCGGCTCGTGGAAGCCGGGCGCGTAGCAATAGGGAGCAACGGCTGCGAGCCCGAGCGGACGGTCGCTCGCGGGACCGAGGAATTCCGCCGCATCGATCAGTCCGCTCGACAGCGCCGGGATCAGTTCGCCGGGCGGCAGCGACACGGGCGTTGCGCCGAGGCGCCGCATGACCTCCCCGCCAAGGCCAGGCATGCGGATCTTGAGCCCCTGAAGGTCCTCCAGCCGCTCGACCGGACGCCGATACCAGCCGCCGAGCTGGCAGCCGCTGTTGCCGGCCAGAAACGGCCGGACGCCGAAGGGCGCATAAAGCGCCTCCCACAGCTCCTGCCCGCCGCCACGCTCGATCCAGGTCACATGCTCGCCCGGCAGCATGCCGAAGGGAACGGTGGCGAAGAACGCCGCCGCTGGCATCCGCCCCTGCCAGAACGCGGGAGAGGCATGTCCCATCTGCGCCGTTCCGGAGGCAACCGCGTCGAACACTTCCGCCGCCGGCACCAGTGCCCCGGCGGCAAAGAGGCGCACCCGCATGCGGCCGCCGCTCAGTTCCGCGATCATGTCGCAGATGCGCTGCGCCGAGGCGCCCTGCCCCGGCAGATCCGCCGGCCAGGCGGTCGCCATCTTCCATTCGATCGTGGTCTGCGCCAGCGCCGGACGGGCGAGCGAGGCCACGGCCCCCGCCCCGGCAAGCCCCAGCGCCCCGCGTCGGGTCAGCCCGGCGGCGCCGGCAGACTTGGCCGGCCGCGGACCGGAGATCTCGCGGCACTCGGCATCGGCATCAGTGGGGCGACGGGTCGTCATCGCGTCTTTCCGTGGTCGTCTGTTTTCCGTGGTCGTTTCGCACCGCCCTGCGCGACCCGCGAGCGGGCCGAACGGTCCCGTTTTCATGGCAGGTTCCGGCCCATGCCGCAACTTTCCAGCCCCCGCCATCCCCCCTTTGACCGACAGAAAGCACAGGAGACGCGGATCGGCGGCCGGCACGCCACTTGCCGAGCGTGCCCGCTTCCGCTTCACTGGCGGGCAACCCAAACCGGCGCCGGCCACCCTGCGCGAGCGCCGCAACGGAGAGAAAGATGATCCCGTTCTTCGTCATGATCAAATGCCATCTCGGCAAGGCTTATCAGGTCGCGAATTCCATTGCTGACGCCGAAATCGCCTCGGAAATCTACTCGACGGCGGGTGACTACGATCTCATGGTCAAGTTTTACGTCGAGGATGAGACCGATATCGGTCATTTCGTCAATGAGAAGGTACATCCCTTCGACGGCATCCTCGACACCAAGACAATCATCACCTTCAAGGCGTTTTGAGCCCCACGCGAATCGCTGCGGCGGCTCGGGTCAGACCTTGGACGGCGTCACCGTGCGCCGCTCCTTCGAGCGGTCGAGCCCGAGCGCCCGCTCGCGGAAGATGACGAAAACGCCCGCGCCGATCACGATCAGGGCTCCGGCGATCACCTCCACCGACGGCACGTCGGAAAAGACCAGCCAGCCGACGATAACCGTCCAGAGCATGGTCGAATAATCGAAGGGCGCGATGGTCGAGGCATCGGCGAAACGGTAGCTGCTGGTGAGCAGGATCTGCCCCACGCCGCCAAGCAGCCCCATGCACAAAAGCATCGCGAAATCCGTCGCATCCGGCATGATCCAGCCGAAGGGAGCGCTCATCAGCGCCATGATCGAGGTCACGCCGGCGAACCAGATGACGATGGTCGAGGTCCGCTCCGTGCCGGTGAGCCGCCGCACGGTGATCATCGCCAGCGCCATGAAGACGGCCGAGGTGAAGGCGAAGGCCGACCCGGTGGCCGTCTCCGGTCCCTCCACCGAGCCGCCCAGATGCGGCGACAGGATGATGAGAATGCCGATAAAGCCGACGACGACAGCGGACCAGCGGTAGATGCGCACGGTCTCGTGCAGGATCAGCGCGGCGAAGACCACGGTGATCAGCGGGGCGGCAAAGCTGATCGCCGTCGCATCCGGCAGCGGCAGCCGGGCAAGGGCGGCGAACCAGAAGGTCATGGCCAGTCCGCCGACAACCGCTCGGCTGATATGGCCCATCGGCCGCTTGGTATGGAAGGCGCCCGGCAGTTCGCCCCGCCAGGCCGCCATCGCCAGCACCGGCAGGATGCCGAAAAAGCTGCGGGCGAAGATTATTTCGCCCACCGGATAGCGCGCCGACAGGATCTTCACCAGCGCCACCATGCCGGTGAACAGCAACGCCGACCCCACCTTGAGCGTGATGCCGAGCCTGGGGTTGTAGTGGTTCAGATCGGGTGAAGACTTCGGCCCGGGCTCGGGCGCGCTGCTGGAAGACGACGCGCTCTTGGAAGACATGAAGGAGGTGTCCGGGCTGGAGGGGCTGCGGGCGGCAACCGCGATATCCGCGCGCCCTGCTCTCGGTGGGAAGGAGCGGACCCGAGGACCGCACCCAAGCAAAGCACCTTGCGCCCGGTCGCGCAACCATCGGCGGGCACAAGCGACTGTGCCGCCGTGCTTTCTCCCCCGCTGCCAGACCCGACCGACTGGAAGGCCCGAGCTACCGGCCCCGGCAACGCACGCGAAAAGGGCCGGACCACCCCGCGGCGATCCGGCCCTCCTTCGAGTGTCGCCCGGCCCCGGAGAGACGGATCAGTTGCGGGTCGCGGCAATCGCCTCCCACACGCGCGACGGCGTTGCCGGCATTTCGATCTGCGGCACGCCCGCCCCCCGGCGCAGCGCATCGTTGACCGCGTTCATCACCGCCGGCGTCGCGCCGATGGTGCCGGCCTCGCCCGCACCCTTGATACCGAGCGCGTTGGTGGTGGAAGGCACGTTGCGGGTGTCGAAGCGAATGGGCGGAATGTCGGCCGCCCGTGGCATCCGGTAGTCGAGGAAGGAGGCCGTCATGAGCTGGCCGTCCTCGTCATAGACGGTCTGCTCCATCAGCGCCTGGCCGATGGCCTGCACCACGCCGCCATGCACCTGCCCGGCGAGAAGCAGAGGGTTCACCACAACACCGAAGTCGTCGACGATCACATAGTCGAGCAGCTCCGTGTCACCGGTCTCCGGATCGATCTCGAGCTCGCAGATGTGTGTGCCGTTGGGATAGGTCGCCTCGTTCTGGCGCACCTCCTCGCGCCCCATCAGGGGCTCCGGCGCGCCGGCGGCGATCTCGGCAAGCGTTACGGCACGGTCGGTGCCGACAACGCGAACCTCGCCATCCAGCAACTCAAGATCCTCGACCCCGGCCTCCAGCTTGTCGGCCGCCAGTTCCTTGACCTTCTTCACCAGCGACTTCGATGCCTCGAGCACCGAGGGCATGCCGATGGGGATCGAACGCGAACCGCCCGTGCCGCCGCCCTTGCGCACCCGGTCAGTGTCGCCCTGGATCATCGAAACCTTGTCCAGATCGACGCCGAACTGCTCCGCGATGATCTGGCCATAGGCGGTCGCATGGCCCTGGCCGTTGGTCTGGGTGCCGATCAGAAGCGTCAGCGAGCCGTCGGTTCCAAGCTCGATCGTCGCCTCCTCGGAGCCGGCGAAGGCGCAGGCCTCGATATAGGTGGCCATGCCGATGCCGCGCATCCGACCGCGCTCGCGCGACTGGCGGGCCCGATCCTCGAAGCCGTCCCAGTCTGCCGCCGCAAGCGCCTTGTCCATGTGCTGGGCGAACTCGCCCGTGTCGTACATGCGCCCGGCCTGCGTCGTGTAGGGAAGCTGCTCCGGCGTGATGAAGTTGCGACGCCGCAGCTCGGCCGGCGACAGGTCCATCTCCGCCGCCGCCTTGTCGACCAGACGCTCCAGCAGATAGGCGGCTTCCGGCCGGCCCGCGCCGCGATAGGCATCGACCGGCGTGGTGTTGGTGAAGACACCGCGCAGCGCCGCGTGCATCGCCGGAATGTCATAAAGGCCGGTCGTCATCGACAGCCCGAGGAAGGGAATATAGGGCCCGAACTGGTGAAGATAGGCACCCATGGCTGCGATCAGGTCGACCTTCATGGCAAGGAAGCGCCCTTCCTCGTCCATCGCGACCTCGGCGGCTGCGAGATTGTCGCGCCCGTGGGCGTCGGCGAGGAAGTGCTCGGAGCGTTCGCAGACCCATTTGACCGGTCGGCCAAGACGTTCCGCCGCCACCAGCGCCACCGGGTATTCCGGATAGACGAAGTTCTTGGTGCCGAAACCGCCGCCCACGTCCGGCGTCACCACCCGCAGCCGATCCTTCTCGATCCGCAGGATGTCGCCGGTGATGATGTCTCGCATGCCGTGACCGCCCTGGGTGCCGGCGGTGAGCGTGTAGCGCCCGGTATCCTTGTCATATTCGGCGATACAGCCGCGCGGCTCCATGTAGTTGCACACGAGACGGTTGTTGACGATCTCGATGCGGGTGACGTGATGGGCCCTGGCGAAAGCCTCCCCGGTCGCCTCCGCGTCGCCGATCTCGAAGGTGTAGGCGAGGTTCGTGCCACTCTCGGGCCAGACCAGCGGCGCGCCGGGCTTCAGCGCATCGCCCGTCTCCACGACGGCATCAAGCGGCTCGTAGTCGATCTCGATCAGTTCCGCCGCCGACTTGGCGTTCGCGATCGTGTCGGCGATCACCATGGCGATGGGCTCGCCGACATGGCGCACGGTGTCCGTGGCCAGAACGGGGCGCGGGGGAATGGCGTGCTTGGAGCCGTCGGGCTGGGTCAGCACCGCCTTGGTCGGCATGTTCCCGAGCCCTTCCAGATCCGCAGCCGTCAGGATCATCGCGACACCGGGAGCCGAACGCGCGTCGGCAAGGTCGCCGAGCGCGATGCGGGCATGCGCCATGGACGAACGCAGCACAAAGGCCTTGAGCACGCCCTCCGGCTTGTGGTCGTCGACGTAGTTGCCGCGGCCGGTGATCAGGGCGTCATCTTCCTTGCGGCGCACCGGGGCGCCCATACCGAATTTCGCCTGGACAATCTCGTTCATTCGAAAGGCCTCATTGAGAGTTCGCTGGCTGCCGGGGGGCTCGCTGGCGACATGGGGTCGCGCGACGTGCGGTCAAGGGCGGAAGAGGTTGCGGTTCGGCCAGGTGGGTCCTCGCCGGCGGGTCTGTCAGGCCGCAAACACGCGCGTCACAGCACGCGTTTGCGGCCCGTTGCGGGCCAGACTAACGGCAAACCGCCCGGCCCGCCAAGTGGGTCTTGATCGGCCTCAGCTCGTTCGCCCGGTCCACGCCCCCTTCCTTCGCTGGCGCGGATGGGTCTATGCTGTCAGTCCTGCCTTGCCGCGCACGCGGCCCGCTCGATGGAACAGCCAAGCATGGATTCCCCTCCCCGCCACCGGGGGCCAGCCCAGCGCTTTCGCGACGCAGGCGACCGACTGTCGCTTCTGCCCGACAACATGCGCGGCATCCTGTGGATGCTGCTGGCCGGCATGCTCCTGACCGTCATGGTGACGCTGATCAAGATCCTAGGCGAGCGGCTGCACGTCGCCCAGATCATCTTCATCCGGCAGGTCCTGATGACCCTGATCGTCGCCCCGACAATCATCTACGGCCTGCCGCATTCGCTGGTGACCCGACGGCCGATGCTGCATGCGCTGCGCGTCGTCTGCGCCTCGACGGCGATGCTGTGCGGCTTTACCGCCGCAGTGCACCTGCCGCTCGCCGACGCCACCGCCATCGGCTTTTCAAAGACCTTCTTCCTGACCGTGCTCGCCATCTTCTTCCTCAACGAGACGGTCGGCCGCCATCGCTGGGCCGCGACGCTGATCGGCTTTCTCGGCGTCATCATCATCGCCAGGCCGGCGGGTGCCGAGGGCACCTACCTCTATTCGGCCCTTGCCGTGATCGGAGCCTGTGGCGCATCCGTGGTGATGGTGATCATCCGCAAGCTGTCGCAGGTGGAACGCCCGATCACGATCCTCAGCTACCAGGCGGTCTTCGTCGGCGTCATCATGGCGCCGATCGCCTTCTACAACTGGCTCACGCCGACCTGGGAGGAACTCGGACTTCTCGTCGTCGTCGGCCTGTTCTCCTGGGCCGGGCAGATGTGCAACATCCGCGCCTTCCGCGCCGGCGAGGCCTCCGCCATCGCCGCGTTCGACTACATGCGCCTGATCTACGCGACGGTCGTCGGCTTTCTCATCTTCGGGGACATCCCGGGTATCGCGACGCTTGCCGGCGCCGCGCTGATCGTGACGGCCGCGCTCTACACCGCCTTTCGCGAGCAGCGCCTCGGGCGGCAGGTCACGGCGCGCACCGGCGTGCGCTCGGATCCGCCCTGAGCCGCGCACCAGACGAAGCCGCACACCAGACGGACAGGCGGCTCATCCGCCGTTGAAATGCGCCTTCCAGATGCCCTCGACCCGGTAGCCGCCGAGGCTTCTTGCCATTTCGGCGAAAGCAGGTGTGCGGGTGAAGGCGACGAGCGCCTGGAAAGACGGCTCGAACCACTCGCGGCGGGCAACGAGAATGTCGAACCGCTCCTCGCAGACCGGCACGAAATCGAGCTTGAACTGCCGCGCCGACGCCTCGAGCCCAAAGGCCGCGTCGGCTCGTCCGTCCAGAACCGCCAGCGCCGCGTCGCGCTCATCACGGGCCAGTGGACTGTCTTCCTGGGAAAGAGCCAGGTCCTCCTCCCGTGCCAGTCGCTCCAGCAGCAACTGACCCCCGGCAGTTTTCTGTCGGCGCACGACCCGGCGGCCGGCGAGATCGGCGAGGCGCGTGACATCCTGCGGATTGCCCTGCGGCACGATCAGGCCGCGGTTGCGCCACGCCCATTCGACGAGCACCACCGGCCGATAGCGGAAACGCGCGGACACCGCGTCGGTGTTCCAGCCCTCGTCCTGGACCACATGCAGGCCGGCGGCGACACCTTCGCCGTGCTCGAAGCGGTCGAGCCCGTCCAGACTGCCGTCGAAGAAGGCGGCAAGGCCCGAGCCCGATTCGCGCAGCGCCCATTCGAGCAACGGATCGTGGCTGCCAAGCAGCACCGTCGGACGCACCGCATCCGGCGACGGCGCGTCACTGGCGCTCTCGATCCAGGCCAGCACGACATCGCGGGGAAACAGCAGCTTGCCGGTGGCCCGGCTGTGCGGGATTTCGCCGGCTGCAGCCAGGTCGTAGATCTTTCGCTCCTTGACCCGGAGAAGGTCGGCCATTTCCCTGGTCGTGAGGTACGTCGGCAATTCGCCCGTCATCTGGCGCTGCGGCCTCCGGCTCGTCGGTTAAGAGGACGAAGACAATGCCAAGCCCCGCCCGCCGCATCAAGCGGCGCGCACACACCTTGCGACTTCGTGCGAAACAAATGCGTCAGCCCGTCCCGCCGTCGCGCTTTCCCGCCTCCTCCGCAACGAGCTCCTTCTTCGACAACTTGCCGACCATCGTCTTCGGCAGCGTGTCCCGGAACTCGATTTCCTGCGGCATCTCGATCTTCGACAGGTGCCCCTTGAGAAAGGTCAGCATCTCGCCGCCGGTAAGGCTCTCGCCCTGGCGAAGCTTGACGAAGGCCTTCGGCGCCTGACCGCGGTAGGTGTCGGGGACCGCGATGACGATCGCCTCCTCGACGGCGGGGTGACGGTAGATCGCCTCCTCGATCATGCGCGGATAGACGTTGTAGCCGGAGCACAGGATCAGGTCCTTGATGCGGTCGACCAGATAGACGAAGCCCTCCGCGTCCCGATAGCCGACGTCGCCCGTGTGCAGGGCCCCGTTGCGGATTGCGCGGGCAGTCTCCTCGGGGCGCTCGTAGTATCCGGCCATGACCTGCGGTCCGCGCACGACGAGCTCGCCCTTTTCCCCCTCGCCCACTTGCTGCGCGGGGTTCTCGATCGAATGGAAGGCGATGGTCGTGCCGGGCACCGCCATGCCGATGGACCCGGCCCGGCGGCGCTCGTCGAGCGGATTGACCGTGACCACCGGCGAAGCCTCGGTCAGCCCGTAGCCCTCGACCAGCATGCAGCCGGTCAGCTTCTCGAACTGCTCCTTCACCTCGACGGGCAGCGGCGCGCCGCCGGACAGGCAAATCTTGATCGAGGTGAGATCGTAGGAGCGCGTCAACTCGTCCGAGTTGATGGCCGTATAGAGCGTCGGCACGCCGGGGAAGAGCGTGACGCGCTTGCGCTTCGCCGCGTCAAGAAGCTGCTTCAGCTCGAAGCGCGGCAGCATCACCATCTCCGCGCCGATGGCGACCGAGAGGTTCTGCGCCACCGTCATGGCGAACACATGGAAGAACGGGAGCACGCACAGCATCCGTTCCTGACCGGGCTCGGCCATGCAGAACACCGAGCGGATCTGCTCGAGGTTGGCGGAGATGTTCGTGTGGGTGAGCATCGCCCCCTTGGGAAGCCCGGTGGTTCCGCCGGTGTATTGCAGCACCGCGACATCGGTGTCGGGCGCGATCTCCGGCACATGCGGCGTCGACCCGCGGACCGTCAGCTCGCCATAGCGCGGGTGGGCGTCGTCGTGAGGAACCTTCGCCCGGTCGCGCGCCTTGAACAGCGTGAACAGCAGCCTCTTGAGCGGCGGCAGCGCGTCGGCCATCGGACAGACGACCACCGTGTCGAGATGCCCGGCGCGGCGCACCGCATCCACCTTGTCGTAGATCACCTTGAGATCGAGCGTGATCATGATGCGCGCGTTCGCATCCTGCACCTGCGCTGCGATCTCCCGCTCCACATAGAGCGGGTTGAAGTTGACGACGATGCCCCCGATCTTCAGCACGGCAAAGTAGAAGATCGGATAATAGGGCGTGTTCGGCAGGCACAGACCAATCTTCGTGCCCTTCACCGCGCCCAGCGCCTGCAGCCCGACGGCAACCTTGTCGACCTCCGCCCCGAACTCGGCGTAGCTGTAGCCCTTTCCAAGGAAATCGATGGCCGGCCGGTCACCGTGACGACGCACCGCATCGTCAAGGTAGGTGTGGATGGGCTGCGGACGAAAGGCTGCAAGCCAGACCTGCGGTTCGCTCACGAGTGTTCCTCCCCGACCTGTGGTCGTTCTTGTTTTCAGGCATTATACGCCAAATTCATGGCGCATCGCCTATCTCGGGCCGGTCTCCCCCCGGACCAGGACAACCACGCGGACACGCGTCGCCCCGCCACCGACCATCGCCAGAGCTTCCGTTTACGTCAACGTAAAAATTTGGTCGTGCGACGGACAATCGCAACGCCCCGCGAACGGCTTGCGGCCTCCCCGGTCATTCGACCAGCGCGAAGCGGTCGACGTCGAAGAGACCCATGTCGGTGATCTTCAGGTGCGGGATCACCGGAAGCGGCAGGAACGCCACCTGCAGGAAGGGTTCCGCCAGGGTGCAGCCGAGATCGCGCGCGGCCGCGCGCAAGTCCTCCAACGTGACGCGCACCTCCTCGAAGCTCGACAGGCTCATGAGACCGGCAATGGGCAACGCCAGTTCGGCCCGCACCTCATCCCCCTCGGCGACGACGAAACCACCCTGCAGCTCGCCGATGCGACGGACCGCCGTCGCCATCGACGCGTCGTCCGCCCCCACGACGCAGATGTTGTGGCTGTCATGGCCGACGGACGAGGCAATGGCCCCCCGCTGCAAGCCGAAGCCCGAGACGAAGCCCCGGCCGATGCCGCCCGTTTTCCCGTGCCGCTCGACAACCGCGACCTTGACCGTGTCCTGCGCCGGATCGGCAATCACGGCGCCATCGCGCACAGGCAGCGTCGCCGAAAGCCGCTCGGTGATGATCCGCCCCGCCACCACGCCGATCACCGGTCGTTCGTTGGCGCGAGACGCCTCGATGCGAAAGTCCTCCGCCGAAATCCGACCGATGACGACGCTTTCGAGACCGACGGGATCGAGCGGAGCGCGTGCGGCAAAGCCGGCCTCGTCGACAGGACGACCGCCGGCCACGACCGAGTGGACACGGCAGCTCTCGAGATCGTCGAGAAGCACCAGGTCGGCGCGCCAGCCCGGCGCGACCAGGCCGCGGTCGCGCAGGCCGAAGGCCATGGCCGCCGACCAGCTCGCCGCCCGATAGGCGTCCTGGGGCCGCGCGCCGCGACCGATCAGCCGGCGGATCATGCTGTCGACATGCCCCTCCTCGGCGATATCGAGCGGATTGCGGTCGTCGGTGCACAGGCCGATGAAGGACGCCATATCGGGGGTGAGGATCTCGGCGAGGGCTTCGAGGTCCTTCGACACCGATCCCTCGCGGATCAGGATCGTCATGCCCTTCGCCAGCTTTTCACGCGCCTCCGCGGCGGTCGTGGCCTCATGGTCGGTGCGAATGCCGGCCGCGAGATACCCGTTGAGATCGAGCCCCGAAAGCAGCGGCGCATGTCCGTCGATATGTCCGCCCTGGAAGGCGGCGAGCTTCGCCAATACCGCAGGGTCACCGGAAAGGACACCCGGGAAATTCATGAACTCCGCAAGTCCAATGACCTTCGGATGATCTCGAAGCGGCTCAAGATCGGCAATTTCCAGGCGTGCGCCAGACGTTTCGAACGATGTTGCAGGAACGCACGAAGAAAGATTGACGCGCAAATCCATCAACGTGCGCTCGGATGCGTCTAGAAAATAGCGAATCCCCTCGATTCCGAGTACATTCGCAATCTCATGCGGATCGCAGATTGCAGTGGTGACGCCATGCGGCAACACGCAGCGGTCGAATTCGAGAGGCGAGACAAGGGAGGATTCCACATGCAGATGCGCGTCGATGAACCCCGGAACGACCACCCGCCCGCCCGCGTCGAGCATTTGCGCGCCCTCGTAGCGCCCGTGCGTGCCGACGATCCGCTCACCGACGATCGCGATGTCGGTGTCGACGAACGACCCGTCCATGACGGAAAAAAGCCGCGCGTTGCGGATCACCAGATCGGCCGGCTCGAGGCCGCGCCCCGCGGCGATGGCCCGCCTCAGGAATTGCTCCGTCATCGTCGCGTTCGGCATCGTCCGTTTCCTTTCCGCATCTTGCTGCAAGCAGCGCAAGCTTCGCATGACCGGAGCCGCCAGGACCAGACACAACCCCGCCACCGGCACTCTTTCCAGGCTTCGCACCGCAACATCGAATTCGATTGACAGTACGGCATGGCTATTTTTTAATAAATCAAATGAAGTAAATTTATCAAGGATGGCAACGAGAGCGGCCTCGTCCGATAATGGGAGCGGAGTCGCAAAACTTGGGAGGACAATTCGTTGCCAAGACGCCCACTCGTTGGTCAGGGATCGAACTCGGTCCAGCTCAGACGCTACAATGAACGCATCGTGCTCCAGGTTCTACGCAGGGTCGGCGAAGCCTCGAAGGCGGATCTCGCCCGGCTTGCGCAACTGACCAACGCGGCAATCGGCGGCATCATCCAGGACCTTGCCGCCGGCGGAATGATCGAGACACTCGGCAAACGTCACAGCGGCGGTCGGGGCCAGCCGGCCACGATGCTCCAACTCGCACCGAACGGCGCCTTCGGCTTCGGCGTCCGCCTCGACCGAACCCTGATCGAGACCGTCGTCGCCGACTTCTCGGGCCACATCATCGGCCGCCGCTCCCACGACCGGATCCTGCCGTCGCCGGAGGAGGCCGTTGCCATTGTCGCCAGCGACATCGCCGAACTCATCGAGCTCGTCGACAGCGACGACCGGGAGAGGATCGCCGGCGTCGGGCTGGCCATGCCCTTCAACCTCGGCGCCTGGCTCCCCGAACTCGGCCTCCCGACAGACACTTTCGCCCCCTGGGACGGCATCGATTTCAAGACGATGCTGGAGGAAGCCGTCAGATATCCCGTCTTCTTCGAGAACGATGGCACCGCCGCCGCCATCGCCGAGCTTTTCTCGGGCATCGGCCAGCATGAGGACGACTTCCTCTATCTGTTCATGGGACCGGCCATCGGCGGAGGCGTCGTCTACGGCGGCGACTGCCTGAAGGGCGTCAACGGCAATGCCGGCGACATTGCCATGATCCCGGTATCGCGAAGCGGCCTGACTTCCGCCCCGCCGCCGCGCGGCGTGCTGGATATCCTGCTCACCCGCGCCTCGATCGTCTCGCTCAAGCGGCACATCACCTATCGCGGTCACCCCGTGGAAACGCGCGCCGAGATCGAGCAGGCCATCGCGGCCCGCAACCCGGCGGTCGACGAATGGCTGGAGGATTGCGTCGCCGCGCTGGCTCCCGCGATCTGGTCGGCGATCTCCGTGCTCGACGTGCCGCTCGTGGTGATCGACTTCGACATCGACGCCGGCCTGCCCGACCGGTTGCTTGCGGACCTTGAGATCGCGCTGCAGGAAACCGCTCCCGAAGCGCGTCGCCCGCCGCGGTTGATGCGCGGCTCCTTCGGACCTGACGCGGGCGCGGCCGGTGCCGCCAACCTGCCAATTTTCTTCAACTATTCGCCACGCGCGGCAATCCTGACTGGGCGGGTGGCGGACAAGGGCGCAGCCGAGGACGGGCCGGAAAGGATCCGCGCCATGCCCCAAGGCTCACGCAGCAGCCGGAGCGCCTAGGCGCACGGCAAAACACTGGCAACACGTGGGAGGAGACCACAGATGCTACGCAAGCTGATGCTCGCCGGAACCTTCGTCGCTGCGGCGGCGGCAAGTCCCGCGATGGCGGCCGATGTCACGGCCTGCCTGGTGACCAAGACCGACACGAATCCCTTTTTCGTCAAGATGAAGGAAGGCGCCACCGCGAAAGCGGCCGAACTGGGCATCGAGCTCAAGTCCTACGCCGGCAAGATCGATGGCGACCATGAAAGCCAGGTGGCCGCCATCGAAACCTGCATCGCCGATCAGGCCAAGGGGATCCTGATCACCGCGTCCGACACCAAGGCCATCGTCGACAGCGTCAAGCAGGCCCGGGACGCCGGCATTCTGGTGATTGCGCTCGACACCCCGCTGGAACCGATCGACTCCGCCGACGCGACCTTCGCCACCGACAACTTCAAGGCCGGCGAACTGATCGGGCAATGGGCGAAGGCCACACTGGGCGACGCGGCGGCGGACGCAAAGATCGCCATGCTGGACCTTGCCGTCAGCCAGCCCTCGGTCGGCGTGCTGCGCGACCAGGGCTTCCTCACCGGCTTCGGCATCGATGTGAAGGACGTCAACCGGTGGGGCGACGAGGACGATCCGCGCATCGTCGGCAACGACGTCACCGCCGGCAACGAAGAAGGCGGCCGCTCGGCCATGGAGAACCTTCTCACCAAGGATCCCGGCGTCAATGTCGTCTACACGATCAATGAGCCCGCGGCCGCGGGCGCCTTCGAGGCGCTTAAGGCGATGGGGCGCGAGAAGGACGTGCTGATCGTTTCCGTCGATGGCGGCTGCCCGGGCGTGCGCAACGTTTCCGAGGGCGTCATCGGCGCCACCTCGCAGCAGTATCCGCTGCTGATGGCCGCGCTCGGCATCGAGGCGATCAAGGAATACGCCGACACCGGCAAGAAGCCCGAGCCGACGCCAGGCAAGAACTTCTTCGACACCGGCGTTGCGCTCGTGACCGACAGGCCGGTGGACGGCGTGCCCTCGATCGACACCAAGGAAGGCCTGGACAAGTGCTGGGGCTGATCCCCGCACACGTCTGATTTCCTGCGCTCGGCCGGCGCGGGACGGAGATCCGCCCCGCGCCGCCGGCATGTCGCGAACCGCCAAGTCTTTCGGGAGAACACCATGAGCGAAGCGGAAAGCCGCACGCCACAGGCCTACGAGACATCGCTTGCAAGCGGGCCCGGATCCGTCGCCGCCTTCGACCGGCACCACAGGTCGCTGCTCGATCTCGTGCAGCACAAGCTGCATGCCCGGCCAGAGTTCGTGCCGCTGATCGTGCTCATCGCGTCGGTCGCCGTCTTCGGCTTCTATCTGGGTGAAAAGTTCTTCTCCCCCTTCTCACTGACGCTCATCCTTCAGCAGGTGGCCATTGTCGGCATCGTCGGCTGCGCGCAATCGCTGGTGATCCTGACCGCGGGCATCGACCTCTCGGTCGGCGCGATCATGGTCCTGTCGTCGGTGGTGATGGGGCAGTTTACCTTTCGCTACGGGTTGCCCCCGGAGATCGCCGTCCTGTGCGGTCTCGCCTGCGGAGCGCTCTGCGGCTTTATCAACGGCGCGCTGGTCGCCGTCATGCGCCTGCCGCCCTTCATCGCCACGCTCGGCATGTGGCAGATCGTGCTGGCGACAAACTTCCTCTATTCCGCCAACGAGACGATCCGCAGCCAGGAAATAGAGCGGCAAGCACCGATCCTCCAGTTCTTCGGCGAGAAGTTCAACATTGGCGGGGCGGTGTTCACCTATGGCGTCGTCGGCCTGTTCGTGCTCGTGCTCGTGCTCAACTACGTCCTCAACCACACCGCCTGGGGACGGCATGTCTATGCCGTCGGTGACGACCCGGACGCGGCCGAACTCGCCGGCGTGCAGGTGGTGCGCGTGCGCATTTCGGTCTACACGCTCGCCGGCCTCATCTGCGCCTTCGCCGGCTGGGCGCTCATCGGTCGCCTTGGCTCGGTCTCGCCCACATCCGGCCAGTTCACCAACATCGAGTCCATCACCGCGGTCGTCATTGGCGGCATCTCGCTCTTCGGCGGGCGCGGTTCGGTTCTCGGCATGCTCTTCGGCGCTCTCATCGTCGGCGTCTTCTCGCTCGGCCTGCGTCTCGTCGGCACCGACCCGCAATGGACATATCTGCTCATCGGCGTGCTGATCATCTCGGCCGTCGCCGTCGACCAGTGGATCAGAAAGGTGGCCGCATGACCCGCGAACCGATCCTGTCGGCAACCGGCCTCGTCAAGCGCTACGGCCGCGTCGTGGCGCTCGACCGGGCCGACTTCGAGCTTTTCCCCGGCGAAGTGCTCGCCGTCATCGGCGACAATGGCGCCGGCAAGTCGACGCTGATCAAGGCAATCTCCGGCGCGGTCGTGCCTGACGAGGGCGAGATCCGCCTGGAAGGACAGCCGGTTCACTTCACCTCGCCGATGCATGCCCGCCAGGCCGGCATCGAAACGGTCTACCAGAACCTCGCCCTCTCCCCCGCCCTTTCCATTGCCGACAACCTCTTCATGGGGCGGGAACTGCGCCAGAGCGGCTTCCTGGGAAAGGTATTCCGCAAGCTCGACCGCAAGGGGATGGAGCGCATCGCGCGCGAGAAGCTCTCTGAGCTTGGCCTGATGACCATCCAGAACATCAACCAGGCCGTCGAGACGCTTTCGGGCGGCCAGCGCCAGGGCGTCGCCGTGGCGCGCGCCGCCGCCTTCGGCTCCAAGGTCGTTATCATGGACGAGCCGACGGCCGCGCTCGGCGTCAAGGAAAGCCGCCGCGTCCTCGAACTGATCAGGGATGTGAAAGCGCGCGGCTTGCCTATCGTTTTGATTTCACACAACATGCCACATGTGTTCGAGGTCGCGGACCGCATTCACATCCACCGGCTCGGGCGTCGCGCCTGTGTCATACGACCAGACGAATTTTCCATGGCCGACGCCGTTGCGATCATGACCGGCGCCAAGGAGCCGCCCGGAGCGGCCGTGGCCGCCTGAGGCACTCCGCCTTTGCAGAGGTAGAACGATGCGAATTCATCTTGCGGCGCTGGCGCTGATCGTCTCCTGCATGCTCGTGCAGACGACGGACGCCCAGGCGACGGAGATTGAAGCGCCCGGTCCTCTCGGTCCGCTGCGCGGTGCGATGGCAGGCCCTGCGACAGCCGACCGGCCGGTCGTTCTGATCGTGCCGGGATCGGGCCCGAGTGATCGCGACGGCAACATGCCGAGCGGCATCCGTCCGGACACGCTTAAGCTCCTCGCCAAGGGCCTCGCCGCACGCAACATCACCTCCGTGCGGATCGACAAGCGCGGCCTCCATTCCAGCCGCGACGCCGTTGCCGATGCCTCGGACGTGACGCTCGCCGCCTATGCCGACGACCTGCGCTCGTGGATTGGCGTGATCCGCCAGCGTATCGGCGCGCCCTGTATCTGGATCCTTGGCCACAGCGAAGGCGGCCTTGTGGCGATGAAGACCGCCCTGACCGGCGAGCCCGGCACCGAGGCCGGCAACGGCCCCATCTGCGGCCTCGTGCTTGCGGGAACGCCCGGCCGGCCGATCGGCCAGATCCTGCGCGACCAGTTCCGCGCCTTCACGCCCGAGGGGCCCGAGCGCGCGCCGGTGCTCGAGAGCGTCGAGCGCATTCTCGGCGAGATCGAGGCCGGGCACGAGGCGGACCTTTCCGGCGTGAGCCCGGAGCTCGCCGGCTTCTTCAACCCCTCGATCCAGCCCTACATGATCGACCTGCTTTCCCATGATCCGGCCGAGATGATCGCCGCCGTCGACCTGCCCGTCCTGATCGTGCAGGGTTCCAACGACGTTCAGGTGAGCGTCGAGGATGCGCAACGGCTCGCGGACGCCCGCCCCGGAGCGCGCCTCGTGATCCTCGACGGCGCCACCCATGTGCTCAAGACCGCCAGGGGCAACGACCGTGCGGCGAGCCTGGCCACCTATCAGGACCCCGAGCTGCCGCTCGCGTCGGGCCTCGTCGAGGCGGTCGCCGGGTTCGTTTCCTCGGCACCCGCGCGCGCAACGAAAGGCGGCTCCAAATGATCCTCGTCTGCGGCGAAGCTCTCTTCGACCTGTTCGCGGAAGAAGACGGCGCACGCCTGTCCTTCGACGCGCGCATCGGCGGTTCTCCGTTCAATGTCGCCGTCGGCCTGGCGCGGCTCGGGGCGCCATCCGCCTACTTCGGCGCGCTGTCCAGCGACCTGTTCGGCGCGCGCCTTCGCCGCGCCCTGACGCGCGAGGGCGTCGACATTTCGCTGGCGAAGGCGACAACCGCGCTCACCACGCTGAGCGTCGTCGGCGTTGATGCGCACGGAAGCCCCGCCTATGCCTTCTACGGCGACAATGCCGCCGACCGGCAGGTGTTCCCCGAAGATCTTCCGGAGTTGCCCGAAACCATCTCGGCACTCCACATCGGCTCCTTCTCGGCGCTCGTGCCGCCGGTGGGCGAGGCCCTGCTTGCCCTGGTGCGCCGCGAGCACGGGCGCCGCCTCATTGCCTACGATCCCAACGTGCGCCCGACAGTGGTGCCCGACCTCGACGCCTGGCGCGCGCGCATCGAGGCGCTGCTGCCGCATGTGGACCTGCTCAAGATCAGCTCCGAAGATGCAGGAACGCTTTATCCTAGCGTTGACATCGACGAACTCGCCGACACCTTTCTGCGCAAGGGCCCGGCCCTCGTGATCACGACCCTGGGCGTCGGGGGAGCGGTCGGGCGCACGGCGCGCCACAGGGTCGCGCTCGACGGCCGGCGGGTCGCGGTAAGCGATACGGTGGGCGCCGGCGATACCTTCCAGGCCGCCCTGCTCGCCTGCCTGCACGAGACCGGACGCACCGACCGCGACAGTCTGGCGGACCTGACGCAAGACGCCCTGACCAGCCTTCTCGCCTTCGCCGTCGACGCGGCCGCGGTGACCTGCACGCGCCGCGGCGCGGATCTGCCCAGGCGCGACGAAATCGACACGGAACTGGACAAGCGGGCCGAGCCTCCCCTCTCCGCCCCCTGAAAGACATGAAAGGACCGACATGGTTGCGCGTGTCATCGAGGTCGCCCCGTTCGACCTGATTGTTTTCGGCGCTACGGGCGACCTCGCCCACAGGAAGATCCTGCCCGCACTCTATCACCGCGACGCGGACGGACAGATCCCCGACGATGCCCGCATCATCGGCTGCTCCCGCCGCGAGATGAGCGCGGCGCAGTATCGCGACTTTGCCACGGAGGCGCTGCGCGAGCACGTCGGCGATCTCGAGGAAGACGCCCTCGCACGGTTCCTGGAGCGCATTTTCTACGTCTCGGCCGAGGCCGCCGGCGAGCGGGGCTGGGACGATCTCGCCGCCATGCTGAAGGGGCGCGACCAGGTGGTGCGGGCCTTCTATCTCGCCGTCGCCCCGGACTTCTTCGGCGCGATCTGCGAGCGCATCGGCAGCCACGCCCTCGTCAACGAGACGACCCGCATCGTCATCGAGAAGCCCATCGGCAAGGACGGCGCCTCGGCCAAGGAGTTGAACGCGGCCATCGGCGCGGTCTTTGCCGAGGACCAGGTCTTCCGTATCGACCATTATCTGGGCAAGGAGACGGTGCAGAACCTGATGGCGCTGCGCTTCGCCAACGCGCTGTTCGAACCGCTGTGGAACGCCGCGCATATCGACCACGTACAGATCACCGTCGCCGAATCCATCGGCGTTGGAGGCCGCGCCGGCTACTACGACACCGCCGGCGCCATGCGCGACATGATCCAGAACCACCTTCTGCAGCTCCTGTGCCTGGTCGCCATGGAGCCACCGGAATCGATGAACGCGGACTCCGTGCGCGACGAGAAGCTCAAGGTGCTGAAGGCGCTGAAGCAGATGGACGCGGAAACCGCGGCGCGCGCCACCGTGCGCGGCCAGTACAGGGCCGGCGCCTCGGCCGGAGGCGCGGTGCCCGGCTACCTGGAAGAACTCGACGGCCAGGAATCGCAAACGGAGACCTTCGTCGCGATCAAGGCTGAAATCGCCAATTGGCGATGGGCGAACGTCCCGTTCTACCTGCGCACCGGCAAGCGCCTTGCCGAGCGCGTCTCGGAGATCGTCGTGCAGTTCCGTCCGATCCCGCACTCGATCTTCGAGGCGGAAGCCGGCGAGATCTCCTCCAACCGGCTGGTGATCCGCTTGCAGCCGGATGAGGGCGTGCGCATGCAGGTGATGATCAAGGACCCCGGTCCCGGCGGCATGCGGCTGCGCCAGGTACCGCTCGACATGTCCTTCGCCAAGGCCTTCAACGTACGCAACCCGGACGCCTACGAGCGGCTGATCATGGATGTGATACGCGGCAACCAGACGCTCTTCATGCGCCGCGACGAAGTGGATGCCGCCTGGGCCTGGGTCGACCCGATCCTCGATGCCTGGGCCGCCTCGAAGGACGCGCCGAAGGGCTACACTTCGGGAACCTGGGGCCCGTCGGCCTCCATCGCCCTGATCGAGCGCGACGGCCGCACCTGGTTCGAGGACCTGATCTAGGCGCGACAACATCGCCCGTCCGCGACAGGCCCGGAGCTGTTGCGGCGACCCTTAAATCGATTTAAACCACACGGGACGGGGCATCCTCTCCAATGCCCTTCCCGGTCCAACAGGATCGCCGGACGCCCTCCCCGGATCGTGGGAGCGGCGCGCCGCAACCGAAAGGACGGACAGGAACCATGGCCCTCAACAGCAAGATCGCCGATGTCACCGCGCGGATTACCGAGCGCAGCCGCGACACCCGCACCCGCTATCTCGAGCGTATCCGCGCCGCCGGCGAGGCCGGCCCGACACGCTCGCGTCTGTCCTGCGGCAATCTTGCCCATGGTTTCGCCGCCTGCGGCGTCACCGACAAATCCCGGCTCTCCGACGACGTGGTGCCCAATCTCGGCATCATCACCGCCTACAACGACATGCTCTCGGCCCATCAGCCCTACGAGCGTTTCCCCGACCTGATCCGCGACGCGGCGCGCGAGGTCGGAGCGGTGGCGCAAGTCGCCGGCGGCGTGCCGGCCATGTGCGACGGCGTCACCCAGGGCCAGACCGGAATGGAGCTGTCGCTTTTCTCCCGCGACGTGATCGCCATGTCGGCCGCCGTCGGACTGTCACATCAGATGTTCGATGCGGCCGTCTTCCTCGGCATCTGCGACAAGATCGTTCCCGGCCTGATGATCGCGGCGCTTTCCTTCGGTCACCTTCCCGCCGTCTTCGTGCCCGCCGGCCCGATGACGACCGGCCTTTCCAACGACGAGAAGGCCAAGACCCGCCAGCTTTACGCGGAAGGCAAGATCGGCCGCGCGGAATTGCTGGAATCGGAGAGCAGGTCCTACCATTCGCCCGGCACCTGCACCTTCTACGGAACCGCGAATTCCAACCAGATGCTGATGGAGATCATGGGCCTGCATCTGCCGGGCGCGAGCTTCGTCAATCCGAACACGCCGCTGCGCGACGCGCTGACCCGCGAGGCCGCCAAACGTGCCCTGTCGCTGAGCGCCCTTGGCAATGACTACACGCCCGTCGGCGAAGTCATCGACGAGCGCGCCATCGTCAATGGCGTCGCCGGGCTGCATGCGACGGGCGGCTCGACCAACCACACCATGCATCTGGTCGCCATCGCCCGCACCGCCGGAATCCAGCTCACCTGGGACGATATTTCCGACCTCTCCGAGGCGGTGCCGCTGATCGCCCGCATCTATCCGAACGGGATGGCCGACGTGAACCATTTCCAGGCCGCCGGCGGCATGGGCTATCTGATCGGCGAGCTCCTGTCCGAGGGACTGCTGCACGAGGACGTGCGCACGGTGAACGGCACCGGCCTTTCCTCCTACACGGCGGAGCCGAAGCTCACCACCGAGGGCGGCATCGCCTGGGAGCCGGGCGCGCGCGCGAGCGGTGACCCGAAGGTGCTTTCGACGGTGAGGAACCCGTTCCAGCCCAATGGCGGCCTCACCGTGCTCGACGGCAACCTCGGCCGCGCCGTCATCAAGGTCTCCGCTGTGAAGCCGGACCGGCGGGTGATCGAGGCCCCGGCCCGGATCTTCCTCACGCAAGAGGCCTTGCAGGAAGCGTTCAAGGCCGGCGAACTCACCGATGATTTCGTCGCTGTCCTGCCGTTTCAGGGCCCCCGCGCCTGCGGCATGCCCGAACTGCACAAGCTGACGCCCGTGCTCGGGATCCTGCAAGATCGGGGGCTCAGGGTGGCGCTGGTCACCGACGGGCGCATGTCGGGTGCATCCGGCAAGATCCCGGCGGCAATCCACGTCACCCCGGAAGCCGTCGACGCCGGACCTATCTCGCGCATTCGCAACGGCGACAGGATCCGTGTCGACGCGCAGGCCGGGCGGCTCGAGGTTCTTGTCGACGCGCAGGATTTCGCCGCCCGTCCGCCGATGACCGCCGACCTCTCCCACCACCAGACCGGCCTCGGCCGCGATCTGTTCGCCGCCTTCCGCGCCGCTGCCGGTCCAGCCGACCAGGGCGCACATGTTTTCGGCGCCTTTGCGTGAAAAGCAGGGGCTGCCCGTTTCAAGAAGATCAGGAGTCGATCTGAAAATGACGCAGGACGTTTCCAAGCTCGACCGCATCATGCGGGCGGCCCCGGTCATTCCGGTGCTTGTCATCGAGGATCCGGCGAAGGCCGTAACCATGGCGAAGGCGCTGGTGAAGGGCGGCCTGCCCGCAATCGAGATCACCTTGCGCACGCCCAAGGCGCTGGAAGCAATCCGAGCGGTGGCGGCCGAGGTCGAGGGAGCGATGGTCGGCGCGGGAACCGTGCTCGACGCGGCGCAGTATCAGGCGGCGGTGGACGCGGGCGCGACCTTCGCCGTCTCCCCTGGTGCGACCGAAAGGCTCCTGTCAGCAGCGGCCGGCCACGACGTGCCGCTGCTTCCCGGCGCGGCCACCGCATCGGAAGTCATGCGCCTTCTCGAAGCCGGCTACGAGCGGCTGAAGCTCTTCCCGGCCGAGGCGGCCGGAGGCGTGGCGATGTTGAAGGCGCTCTCCTCCCCGCTTCCCGCCGCCCGCTTCTGCCCGACCGGCGGCATTTCCGAAAGCTCCGCGCCCGCCTATCTGTCGTTGCCCAACGTCATCTGCGTCGGCGGCTCCTGGATCGCGAGCGCCGAGGCAATCGCCATGGACGACTGGAGCGGGATAGAGGCGCGCGCGCGCACCGCCGCCGCTCTGGGCTGACGCGCGGACATTGCGACATTCGGCCGATGCGGCGAGAGGAGAGGAAACATGGACACCGCCGAGATCCTGCGCGCATTGACGCTCGAAGCCGAACGCCTGCAGGCGCGTGGCCTGCGCGAGCTGTTTCGCGAGGATCCCAACCGCTTCGACCGGCTGTCGCGCACCTTCGACGATCTTCTCGTCGATTTTTCCAAGGTCTGCTGGTCGCCCAAGGCGCTGACGCTGCTTCTCGGCCTGGCTCGCGCCAGGGGGGTGGAGACCCGCCGTGCGGCGATGTTCGCCGGCGACCCGATCAACGAGACCGAGGGGCGCGCCGTCCTGCATGTCGCCCTGCGCAACCGCTCCGGCGATCCGGTGACGGTCGACGGCCGCGACGTGATGCCAGATGTGCGCGAGACGCTGGCGCGGGCTGGTGAATTCGCCGAGGCGCTTCGCGCCGGGCACATTCGAGGAAGCACGGGAAGGCCGTTCACCGATGTGGTCAACATCGGCATTGGCGGGTCGGACCTCGGGCCGGCGATGGTCACCGGAGCGCTGGCCCCCTACGCCGACGGTCCCCGGTTGCACTATGTCTCCAACGTTGACGGCGCCCACATCGCCGACACGCTGAAGCCACTCGACCCGGCGACAACGCTCTTCATCATCGCCTCGAAGACCTTCACCACCGTCGAGACCATGACCAATGCCGCGACAGCGCGCCGGTGGGTTGCCGATGCGCTCGGTGAGCAGGCCGTGGGCGACCACTTCGCTGCCGTCTCCACCGCGCTCGACAAGGTCGCCGCCTTCGGCATCGACGAGACCCGCGTCTTCGGTTTCTGGGACTGGGTCGGCGGGCGCTATTCGGTCTGGTCGGCCATCGGCCTGCCGGTGATGATTGCCGTCGGCGCGGAGAATTTCGGTGCGTTCCTCGACGGTGCCCATGCGATGGACGAGCACTTCCGCACGGCCCCACTCGCCGGAAACCTGCCGGTGCTGCTTGGCCTTGCCGGCGTCTGGCATCGCAATGTCTGCGGCCACGCCTCACGGGCGATCCTGCCTTACGACCAGCGGCTCTCCCGCCTGCCCGCCTATCTCCAGCAGCTCGACATGGAATCAAACGGCAAGTCGGTAACGCTTGCCGGCGCGCCGGTCGAGCAGGACACCGGGCCTGTCGTCTGGGGGGAGGCCGGCACCAACGGCCAGCACGCCTTCTACCAGCTCCTTCACCAGGGGACGACTGTCGTGCCTTGCGAGTTCATCATCGCCGCCCGAGGCCATGAACCTGAGCTTGCGCATCATCACGCATTGCTGGTGGCAAACTGCCTTGCCCAGTCGGAGGCTCTCATGAACGGCCGGACGACCGCGGAGGCCCGGGCGCTTCTCGAAGCACAGGGCAATGACGCCGAAACGGTCGAGCGACTGGCCCCGCACAAGGTTTTCCCCGGAAATCGTCCTTCCGTCACAATTGTTCACGACAAGCTTACCCCCTACACGCTGGGGCGCCTGATCGCGCTTTATGAGCACCGCGTGTTTGTCGAGGGAACCATTTGGAACATCAATTCGTTTGATCAGTGGGGAGTGGAGCTTGGCAAGGTTTTGGCAGGAGAACTGCTGCCGATGATCGAGGGAAGGTCCGAGGCAAAGGGGCGGGACGCCTCCACCATGGGTCTCCTGCGCCGTCTCGCCGGTGCATCCTCCGCTCATGTTTCCGAAGTTCGCGAGGAGAGTTGAAAAGAACGGCAAACCAATGATCTGCGTCACAGCCTGACAATCCGCTCCTGCTAGACTGTCACCGGTTTTGATGCTCAGATAGTCGGTTAGGGGGGCACAGATCCCGATGGTAGCCGCGCCACCCGCCGGTTGAAAAGCCGGCACACTTTACCGAACTTCAGGTGACATGTGAGGAACGACAAGATGTTCAGGATCCTAGTTGTTGGCGGCGCAGCGCTTTTGCTCGCAGGGTGCCAGTCGGACAGTCAGCGTGACCGCGCGCTCGTCGGCGGCGGCCTTGGTGCCGCAACCGGTGCGGTCATCGGCGGCGTTGCGACCGGCGATGTGGGCGGCGCCCTTGTTGGCGGCGTGATCGGCGGCGTCGGCGGTGCCATGGTCGGCTCGGCCACCACTCCCAAGAACTGCATTGCACGCGACCGCTATGGTCGCCGCTACCGCGTCGTCTGCCCGTAAGCGGCGACGCCCCCCAATGCATCCGGCGATACGGTCGCCGGGTGCCTTCGCTGGATGATCCAAACTGGAGGCTATGACATGAAAAAACTTCTTCTCGTTTCCGCGGCGGCATTGACGCTTGCGGCATGCCAGTCGGACAGCCAGCGCGACAGAACCCTCGTCGGAGGCGGCCTTGGCGCTGCCACCGGCGCGGCCATCGGTGCAGCCGCGACCGGCGACGTCGGCGGCGCGCTGGTTGGCGGCGCCATCGGTGGTCTCGGCGGTGCCGCCGTCGGTTCGGCGACAACGCCGAAGAACTGCGTGACACGCGACCGCTACGGCCGCCGCTATCGGGTGGCGTGCCCGTAAGACCGCGCCACAGGCCCGAACCGGGCGCCAGAAACGACAACAGCCGGTCGGATCCCCGACCGGCTGTTTTCATTGGTGCGCATCAATGGGCACCAGACACTCAGGCGGCGGCCGAACCGAAGTCGCCTGCCAGTGCCCGCGTCGGGTCGACAAACGGCAGGCCGAGAGCCTCCGCCACCGCCTCGCAGGTCAGGTGACCGCCGATCACATTGAGCCCGTCGAGCAGATGCGGATTGGCGCCCAGCGCCGCCTTCACCCCCTTGTCGGCCAGCGCCAGCGCGAACGGCAGCGTCGCGTTGTTGAGCGCATAGGTCGAGGTCCGTGGCACGGCCCCGGGCATGTTGGCGACGCAATAGTGGACGACACCGTCGACCACATAGGTCGGCTCGGCATGTGTCGTCGCCCGCGAGGTCTCGAAGCAGCCGCCCTGGTCGATGGCCACATCGACGAGAACAGATCCGGGCTTCATGCGCCGGACATGGTCGGCGGTGACGAGCTTCGGCGCGGCGGCTCCAGGAAGAAGAACCGCACCGATGACGAGATCCGCGTCGAGCACATATTGCTCAACCGCCGAGCGGGTCGAATAGACCGTCCTGAGCGCCGCGCCGAACCGGGCGGACAGCGCGCCGAGCGCGTCGACGGAGCGGTCGAGAACGGTCACATCCGCCCCCAGACCAAGCGCCATGGTGATCGCATGGGCACCGACGACACCGCCGCCGATGACCACGACCTTGGCCGGAGCCACGCCAGGCACGCCGCCGAGCAGCATGCCGGCTCCGCCGTGGGACTTCTCCAGCGCCGTCGCGCCGGCCTGGATCGCAAGCCGGCCGGCAACCTGGGACATGGGAGCCAGAAGCGGCAGGCCGCCGCGTGCGTCGGTCACGGTCTCATAGGCAATGCAGGTCGCCCCCGAGCGCAGCAGATCCGCCGTCTGTTCCGGGTCCGGGGCGAGATGGAGATACGTGAAGAGAATATGGTCCGGGCGCAGCATCGCGCGCTCAGCAGCCTGAGGTTCCTTGACCTTGACGATCATGGTCGCGGCGTCGAAGACGGCCCGCGCATCGGCAAGGATCGTCGCGCCGGCAGCCTGATAGGCCGCATCCTCTGCAAGGATGCCCGCGCCGGCACTGGTCTCCACGAACAGCTCGTGCCCGTGGGCTACGAGTTCGCGGACGCTGTCCGGCGTCATACCGACGCGATACTCATGGTTTTTGATTTCTTTGGGTACTCCGATTTTCATTGTCGCCTCCTACCTGGGTCCCTCTGGATGACCCGAAGGCAGAGAGACTAAAGCAATGCCGCTCGAATGTGCTTGCGAACTCGTCTGACCGAGCGCAAGTTTTGCAATATTCCAGCGTAAACTGGTGAGATTGCGCAATCTCATGCACCAGAACCTTCAAAGCATGGCCCATGATGCGCTCGAACCCTGTCTACGCGCGAACCGAGCGGGAGGCCAGGCACGATGTTCGACCGGATCGACAGACACATCCTGAAGGAACTGCAGAGCGACGGGCGGATCGCCAACTCCGACCTTGCCGAGAAGGTCGGCCTCTCGGCCTCGGCCTGCCTGCGCCGCGTCCGGGCGCTGGAGGATGCGGGCGTCATCGAGCGCTATGTCGCGCTGCTCGATCCTTCCAAGATCCGGCGAAATCTGGTGATCTTCGTCGAGATCTCGCTGAACTCCCAGGCAAGCGATGAGCTCGCCCGCTTCGAGGAGGCGGTCGCACGTTCCCCGGAGATCATGGAATGCCACCTGATGGCCGGCGACGCCGACTATCTGCTCCGGATCGCCGCCGCCGACCCGGCCGACTTCGAGCGCATACACCGCGATCACCTGACGCGTCTGCCAGGAGTATCGCGGATGCGTTCGTCCTTCGCCATCCGCACGGTCGCGCGGACGACGGCCTTCGTTCTGCCGACACTCCCGGCAAGGGATTGATCCGACTGAAAAACCTCCCATCGACCATAAATAGCGAGCCTGTATGTAATATATCGCAGTGGAAGATAGGCAATTTTGCTGATACGCTACTGTTGCAATGATCAGGGCACGCACACTCAAAAGCAGACAGTCAATCGCACCGGCGGGCAAGACCGACGGCAAGACGGTGGTGCTTGTTATCGACGATGACCCGGACGACCTGTTCCTGCTGTCGCGGGCGCTGCGCGACGCCTTCGTCGACGCCGGCGGGTTCTCGCTGGCAACCTGTGTCAGCCCGCTGGAAGCCGTTGCGCGCATGGACGAGGCCGGCGTTCCGGTTCCAGATCTCGTGCTCATTGACCTGAACATGCCCGGCCTGTCGGGCATCGAACTGGTCGCGCACCTGCGCCGCCGTCCGGCCTTCGACGCGGTGCCGCTCATTGTCATCACCACGGGCGCCGAGGCGCACCTGCGCGAGGAGGCCCGGGCGGCCGGCGCGGATGCGGTGATCGCCAAGCCGGATACGCTCTCCGGCCTGACCAAACTGGCCGCCTCGATCCGCAACGACTGGCTCACCGGCCGCGGAACGGCCCCGCTTCATCCCCTCTCCGCCTGATATCCGGGTAGCCCAATATCCAGGCTTGATTCCGAACGTCCCCTCCCACACCGTGCCAAGCGCGACGGGGCAGGAGAAGTGCACATGATGACCGCTACGATTTCGAAGCTGGACGGCATCCGCTCGGACCTTGCGGAGAGCCTGATTTGGGATCCGAAAAGCGGGCACCTGCTGTGGTGTGACGTCCTCGGCAAGCGCCTTCATGTCCGCGACTGGGAAAGCGGCCGGGAACGCAGCCTCGACCTTCCAGACGTCATCGGCTCTTTCGGCCTGACACAGGACGACGACCTCCTCGTCTCCGCCATCCGCGACCGCATCGTCCTGCTTCGCCTGTCAAGCGGCGAGATCGTGGAGACGCTGGCGGAGATCGAGGCGAACGACGCGAGAACCCGTCTCAATGACGGCAAGGTCGGCCCCGACGGCGCCTTCTATGTCGGCACCATGGACGACCGCCCGGAGCGCCAGCCGATCGCCGCACTCTATCGGGTCGACCGCGCAGGCACGGTAACCCGGCTGGTCTCCGACGTCACCGTCTCAAACGGTCTCGCCTGGTCACCGGACGGGCGCACGCTCTATCACGCCGACAGCCGTCCCGGCTGGATCGACGCATGGGATTTCGATCCGCGAACCGGTGCCATCTCAAACCGACATCGCTTCGCTCAGCTCGTCAACGAGACCGGGCGGCCGGACGGGGGAACCGTCGATGCTTCGGGAAACTACTGGTCGGCCGGCATCTCTGCCGGCGTGCTCAACCGCTTCACGCCGGACGGAACGCTGGTCGAGACGATCTCCATGCCCGTGCCGCGCCCGACCATGCCGTGCTTCTGCGGCCCCGATCTCGACGTACTGGTCGTGACATCGCTGCGCCCGCTGGCCGACGCGGACATGCTCGCCGCATATCCGGACCTTGGCCACCTCTTCACGCTCACGCCGGGAACTCGCGGCCTGCCGCCCCATCGCTTCAGGCTCTGAACGGCCACGCCGGGTCCGCGATGCCTATTTCGCCGCGTCGCGGTCCACCACGTCCTTCGGCAGAACCTCATGCGCTTCGGGCGGCGCGTCCCGGCCCCAGGTCGGCGAAAGTTCGTGATCGACCGCGACCCGCTCGTCGAACACGAAACAATCTCCCTTCCAGAGGCTTTCCTCCCGAGGCACCTTCTCGAGATAGTTCAGGATGCCGCCATCGAGGTGATAGACCTCGTCGAACCCCTCGCGCAGCATGAGCGCCGTCGCCTTTTCGCACCGGATGCCGCCGGTGCAGAACATGGCAAGCTTGCGGGCGCGGCCCTTCTCCCGCTCGCCGCGCACCCACTCCGGGAAGGCGCGGAATGTGCGGGTCTGCGGAGAGACGGCCCGTTCGAAGGTTCCAAAGGCGATCTCGTAGTCATTGCGCGTGTCGATCACCGTCACGTCGGGATCGCTGATCAGCGCGTTCCAGTCCTCGGGCGGGACATAGTTTCCTACCGTCCGCCGGGGATCTATCCCCTCGACGCCAAGACTGACGATCTCGCGCTTGAGGCGCACCTTGAGCCGGCGAAAAGGCATCTTCTCGGCGAAGGACGCCTTGTCGGAGAGATCTGCAAGACGCGGGTCGGCACGCAGGTGAGCAAGGACGCGCGCAACGCCCGGCGCGTCGCCGGCAATGGTGCCATTTACCCCCTCGGCAGCAAGCAGGATCGACCCGCGCACGCCGGCTTCTTGCGCAACAGCAAGCAGAGGCGCGCGCAACGCCTCGAAATCCTCAAGCGGAGCAAAGAGATAGAACGCGGAAACGCGAACGGGAGCTTCTGGCGACTGTGACATGGGCGGCAAACTGCCATGAGGACAGGGCTTCGGCAAGATCCTCTGCTCCGTCACGCCGGCACCGAGCCGAGTGGGCCATTAACGCTAGCGACGCTGCACCTGCCTGCACCCGCTGGCAATGGCGCGCCCGCCATGCCAAAGTCTGGCCGGATCAAATCCAGCACGCACTGCTCTCGCGGCCAGCCAGGGAACGACACGATGGCACGACGTTATTTCGTACTCGACGTCTTTACCAATCAGGCGCTTGCAGGCAATCCGCTTGCAGTCGTCATGGACGCCGAGGGACTGTCAGACCAGCGCATGCAGGCAATCGCGAGCGAGTTCAACCTGTCGGAAACAGTGTTTGTTCTGGCCCCGCAAAACCCGGCCCATTCCGCGAAGTTGCGCATCTTCACGCCCGCCAAGGAGCTCCCCTTCGCCGGTCACCCGACTGTCGGAACGGCCATCTTGATGGCGATGGAGCGTTTCGGCGAAATCGACGCCGACCAGAACGCCATGGTCATCCTCGAGGAAGGCGTCGGCAACGTGCGCTGCGGCGTGGTTCTGAAGCCGAATGCGGCGGGCTTCGCCGAGTTCGACGTGCCCAGGCTTCCCCGCCCGGCCGACCCGCTCGCCGACAGGGACATCATCGCCGCCGCGCTCTCGTTGGAGCCAAACGAAATCGGCTTCGAGAACCACCGGCCCTGCTCCTACGATGCAGGCGTGCCCTTTGCCTTCGTTCCGGTGGCCAATCTGGCCGCCCTTTCTCGGGCCCGCCCGCGCAACGCCAATTGGGACGAGGCTTTCGGCGGACTCGGGTCGGGGGCCGCCGCCTATGTCTACTGCCGTCAGACGGCGGCGAGCGGAAGTACCTTTTCCGCGCGCATGTTCGCCCCGGCCATGGGCATCGTCGAGGACCCGGCGACGGGCTCCGCAGCGGCTGCCTTCGCCGGCGTCGTCCGCCACTTCGACAAGCCCACCGATGGCACTCACAATCTGCGCATCGAACAGGGCGTGGACATGGGACGTCCCTCGATGATCGATCTTGAGATCGACATCCAGGCCGGAGCCCTCAAGGCGGCCCGGATCGGTGGCCAGGCCGTCATCATTGCCAAGGGCGAGATGCTTATCTAGCGCGAGGCGATGCGCGCCACGGCGGCGCCGCCGCTCACCCGCCGGGGCAGCGGATGCGAGAGGCGGGCGCGCTCCTTGTCGAGGATGCGCGCGCTGTCGAGCGTCGAGATCGGCGTCGAGACATCCGCGGGAATGTCGCCGCTGAGCTGCAGCGCCAGATAGCGGCCGCAGCACACGCGCAGGAACGACGCGAAGTTTCCGAGATCGTGGCCGGCCTCGATGGATTCATGATGCAGCCGCGTGATGAGTTGCACGAGGTTCATCCCGTCACGCTCTGCGATTTCCTCCAGAATGCTCCAGAAAAACGTCTCAAGCCGGACACTGGTCACCATCCGGTCGATCCTGAGCGACCGGGTCGTGCTCTCCCAAAGCCCCGGATCGGCCTCGATAAAGAGCTTGCACATACCGCCTCCTCCCTGTCCGTCGGGCTCACGCCTTGCGCCCACCGCCTGCCGCGCGCCCGCGCCAACCTGCCTCGTCGGGAGGCAGGTTGGCGCGGGCGTCGCTTGAAATCAATCAAGGGCACCAGCGGCCCGTCAAACGGCAAGCACCGCCATGAACTGCGAGAGCCAGGCGGGATGCGCGGGCCAGGCGGGCGCAGTGACAAGCTTGCCGTCCGTCACCGCGCCGTCGATCGCGATATCCGCATAACGTCCCCCTGCGAGTTCCACCTCGGGCCGGCAGGCGGGATAGGCCGACACCGTCCGCCCCTCGATGACACGCGCGGCCGCCAGGATCTGAGCACCGTGACAGATGGCGGCAACCGGCTTGTCCGCTTCGAAGAAATGCTTCACCGCCGCGATGACGGCAGTGTCGAGGCGCAGATATTCCGGCGCCCGCCCGCCCGGAACGACAAGCGCGTCATAGTCGGCCGGATCGATCTCGGAGAATGTCGCGTTGAGCGTGAAATTGTGCCCGCGCTTCTCGCTGTAGGTCTGGTCGCCCTCGAAATCGTGGATCGAGGTCGCCACGGTGTCACCGGCCTTCTTGCCCGGGCAAACCGCATGCACGTCGTGCCCAAGCGCCAGCAATGCCTGGAACGGGACCATCGTCTCGTAATCCTCGGTGAAGTCACCGGTGATCATCAGGATCTTCTTCTTGCTCATCGCATCCTCCCAAATGTGAACTGGAACGGGGAGGAGGCTAGCAATCCGCGCGCGGCAACGGGTATTAGGCCGGTACTACAAGAGGGCCCAATTCACCCGAGGCACGGCCGCGCGAGACCAGCGGAGCCGATGGCACACCGATGGCTTTCGCGCTGTTAGCCAGGGCGGCCATAGAGCCATTGAACGCCCTCGATGTCGCCGGGCTGCAGGGTCTGGAAGGTTTCCCCATACCTGAAATGCATGATCGACTGACGCCGAACGTAATGGTCGAGACCGATCGCATGCCCGATCTCATGGGCGAAAGTGTATCTGAGATCATAGACGCCGGGGTCGCCGTCGAAGCCGATCTTCCACCTCTGCGCGGGGTTGAGGCAGATGGCGGACTGCGTGATCCGGGAGACCCGTGGGCCACCGGCGGCGCGTTTCTCGCTTGTCACGTCGGATGCGGATCCCGCCTTGCCAAGACCTCGGTCACTGCCCGCCGCCACCCCTGGCAGGCCAGTGACCTGCCTTGCGTGCTGGACATTGGTGAAGGCATAGCCGCGCGGCGATGACTGGGAGCCGATGACAATGTTCGCCTCACCGACGGAGCCGACCTCCTGGAAGGAAATCCCGCTCACCTCCTCCCAGAGCCGGAAGGCGGCGACGGCCTCGCCGCGAATGTCGGCAAGATCGAGCCTGCTCTCGCGGGCGACACGCTCAAGACTGTCCATCGCCCGGCAGTTGCGGGCGCTCGTGTTGTCGAGAGGGCCACGGGCAAAGGCATAGGTCACGCGTGCCGGAACCCCGAGCCTGGGCGCCCCCCACTTCACGACATGTCCATCCAGCTTGAGGGGATTGAAGCCCTTGGCATCGGCCGCATGCGCCGGGGCCGCCGCACCGATGGCGAGGCTGAGCAGCAAGAGAAGGGGAGTGATTTTCGCCACGCCTGAACTTGTCCACTCTTTGAGGTCGCCGACAAGCGCACGGCCTTGCAGGCGCCTTTGACGGCCGGTTGCCCTGAACGTCGAGAGAGCCACCCGGTTCACGCGGATGCCCGCCACCCTCGGCACGTAAAGAAAGCGTGGTGCATCGTGGTTAACAAACCGCTACCGACCATCATCTGCGTCGCAGCCTCGGTATATTCGGTAAATCCCCGACAGATGTGACAGGGACTTTTTCCTGACGGGACAAACAGGCATCTGGGTAAGGCCTATCAGGGAGCGATTCTCCTTTCCCATTTCCTTACGGAAGAGATCAGGAGATGCGGTGCAAGTGTGAGCCTCCGCGGGCGGTTTCAGCGCCCTCGCAACATGCGCGCAACGCGCCTTCCCGCCTCCGATCCGCCATTCGCACCTGCCACTTTCCCCCTTGACCGTCCTCAGACCCGATGCGATAAATGTCGCCGAACCGTACCGTACGGTACCAATCCAGCGAGATCTGCAAGAACCAGGGCCCCGCGCCCTGAAACGTCGGTCTTGGCGGCCTTCCCGCCCTCCTCCGACGCAGCCACCCGGACCGGAATGTCGAGCATGCCTCCCCTCACCGAAAGCGACTTCACGCCGCGCCAGAACGAGGTCCTCGCCTCGGCGCTGCGGCTTGTCGTAGACGGCGGCGAGAAGGCGCTGACGACGGCGGCTCTGGCACGGGCGGCCAATTGTTCCAAGGAAAGCCTCTACCGCTGGTTCGGCGACCGCGACGGCCTGCTGGCGGCCATCGTCGGCCACCAGGCGGCAAAGGTGCGGGTGCCAAGCGAACGGGCGGGCGAACTGAGTGCGGGCGAATTCCGTGATCGGCTTGTCACCTTCGCCGAGGACCTGCTGACAGTGCTTGCCGGCGACACGTCGCTGGCGCTCAACAGGCTGGCAACCGCCCATGCGAGCCGCGACGGCGCACCGCTCGGCCGCCTTTTGCTGGAGCGCGGCCGCGAGCGCATCGCCACGAGGGCCCGGGTGCTTCTGGAAGCGGGCGCGGCGCAGGGGCACATCGCCTGCGACGATTCGACCGATGCCTATCGCACGCTCTACGGGCTCATCCTGCGCGACAGCCATGGGCGCTGGCTTCTCGGCGAGGAGCCCGGCGTCGCCGAACCGGATTTCGCGGAACGGGCGCGGCGCGCCGTCGACCAGTTCCTCACCCTTCACCACCCTGCCGGGGACAGCCGCGAAACAGGCTGCGCCCGGCAATCCTGACCCCGGCCGCGCGGCGGGACATGCCGCCGGCCAAGAAGCGAAAACGCAAACGGGAGACTGCTGAAATGCGCGTTTACTACGATCGCGATGCCGACCTGAACCTGCTGAAGTCCAAGAAGGTCGCCATCATCGGCTACGGCAGCCAGGGCCGCGCCCATGCTCTGAACCTCAAGGATTCCGGCGTCACCGAGGTTGTGGTCGCCCTGCGTCCGGGTTCCTCCACCGCCAAGAAGGTCGAGGCCGATGGCCTCAAGGTCATGAGTGTCGCGGATGCCGCCGGCTGGGCCGACCTGATGATGATGGCCACCCCGGACGAGCTCCAGGCCGACATCTACAACGATCACATCGCCGCCAACATCCGTGATGGCGCCGCGATCGCCTTCGCTCATGGCCTCAACGTCCACTTCGGCCTGATCGAGGCGAAGCCGACCGTCGACGTCATCATGATCGCGCCGAAGGGCCCGGGCCACACGGTGCGCGGCGAATACGAGCGCGGCGGCGGCGTTCCCTGCCTCGTGGCGGTCCATCACGACGCTTCCGGCAACGCCCTCGACATCGCTCTCTCCTATGCTTCCGGCGTTGGCGGCGGCCGTTCGGGCATCATCGAGACGACCTTCAAGGAAGAGTGCGAGACGGATCTCTTCGGCGAACAGGCCGTGCTTTGCGGCGGCCTCGTCGAGCTCATCCGCGCCGGTTTCGAGACGCTGGTCGAGGCTGGCTACGCTCCCGAGATGGCCTACTTCGAGTGCCTGCACGAAGTGAAGCTCATCGTCGACCTCATCTACGAGGGCGGCATCGCCAACATGAACTACTCCATCTCCAACACTGCCGAGTGGGGTGAGTACATGTCCGGTCCGCGCGTCGTGACGCCGCAGACCAAGGCCGCGATGAAGGACATCCTGACGGACATCCAGTCCGGCAAGTTCACTTCCGAGTGGATGCAGGAATGCAAGGCCGGCCAGGCCCGCTTCAAGGCGACCCGCCGCCTCAACGATGCTCACCAGATCGAGGAAGTCGGCGAGAAGCTGCGCGGCATGATGCCGTGGATCAAGAAGGGCGCGCTCGTCGACAAGGAGCGCAACTAAGCCCTACGGGCCCTTGCCTCCCGGTTTTTCCGGGTTATAGACAGATGGAAACGGCCCGCTCCGCGCGGGCCGTTTTCATTTCGCCCCATGGGCGCTACTAGAGGTGCCAGATCGGAAGGCCGGAGCCGGAGCCCCCATGACGTCAGCCAACACGCCGCAAATCGTGCTTGTCGCCGCAGCGGCAGAAAACGGGGTGATCGGCGCTGTCGGCGACATGCCCTGGCGGCTCTCCAGCGACCTGAAGCGCTTCAAGCGCCTGACGAGCGGACATCCGGTGGTCATGGGTCGCAAGACGTTCGCCTCCATCGGCCGCCCGCTTCCCGGGCGCACGAACATCGTCATCACCCGCGATCCCGGATTTGCCCACGAGGGCCTGCGTGTCGTGGCGACCCCCGCCGAGGGACTGGCCCTTGCCGGCGAGATCGCGCGGGCCGACGGGGTCGATGCGATCATGGTGATCGGCGGCGGCCAGATCTACGCCGCGACCATCGGTCGCGCCGACCGCCTCGAGATCACCCGTGTCCATGCGACACCTGAAGGCGACACGCGCTTTCCCGACATAGACCCTGCCATCTGGCGGGAAACCGCACGAGAGACACCCCAACGCGGCCCGAAGGACAGCGCCGAGGTGACCTTCCTCACCTATATTCGACGCGACAACAGTGCCTGACCCCGGGCATCTGCTTCCTCACGCTGTCGCACAATCGACCTTTCGCGTCGTCTCCGCCCTTTCGCCCGCCGCCATCCTTTCCTAGGATCGGGTCAAAGGGATCGTGCCGGAACCGCGCGCCCGCAAGCTCAACACGCTCGAAGGAATGCTTCTCATGGATGTACGCGCCGCAGTGGCCCACAAGGCCGGCCAGCCCCTCACGATCGAAACCGTGCAGCTTGAGGGACCGAAGGCCTTCGAGGTGCTTGTCGAGATCAAGGCGACGGGCGTTTGCCACACGGACGCTTTCACCCTTTCCGGCGACGACCCGGAAGGCATCTTCCCCGCGATTCTCGGCCATGAGGGTGCCGGCATCGTCCGCGAGGTCGGCAAGGGCGTCACCTCGCTGAAGCCGGGCGACCATGTGATTCCGCTCTACACACCCGAGTGCCGCGAGTGCGAATACTGCCTCAACCCGAAGACCAACCTGTGCCAGAAGATCCGCGCCACCCAGGGTGCCGGCGTGATGCCGGACGGCTCCTCGCGCTTCTCCGTCGGCGGCGAGAAGGTGTTCCACTACATGGGCACTTCGACCTTCGCCAACTTTACGGTCGTGCCGGAGATCGCGCTCGCCAAGGTGCGTGAGGACGCCCCCTTCGACAAGATCTGCTACATCGGCTGCGGCGTCACCACCGGCATCGGTGCCGTGATCAACACGGCCAAGGTGGAGCCCGGATCCAACGTCATCGTCTTCGGCCTCGGCGGTATCGGCCTAAACGTCATCCAGGGCGCCCGCCTCGTCGGCGCCAACATGATCGTCGGTGTCGACATCAACCCGGCCAAGAAGGAAATCGCCGAGCGGTACGGCATGACCCACTTCGTCAATCCCAACGAGGTCGAGGGTGATCTGGTCCCCTATCTGGTCGATCTGACCAAGGGCGGCGCCGACTATTCCTTCGAATGCATCGGCCGGCCGGCGACCATGCGCCAGGCGCTGGAATGCGCTCACAAGGGCTGGGGCGAATCCATCATCATCGGCGTTGCCGGCGCGGGACAGGAAATCTCCACCCGCCCGTTCCAGCTCGTGACCGGCCGCTCCTGGCGTGGCTCCGCCTTTGGCGGCGCGCGCGGCCGCACGGATGTGCCGAAGATCGTCGACTGGTACATGGACGGAAAGATCGACATCGACAGCATGATCACCCACACCATGCCGCTCGAAAAGATCAACGAGGCCTTCGACCTCATGCATGAGGGCAAGTCGATCCGGTCCGTCGTGACCTTCTGACCGCCTTGCCTCAACGGCGCGCCGGCATCGGCGCGCCGTCACCGGGAGAACCAAAAAGGGGGAGCGACGCGATGACAACGGAACGCAGCATGTGGTCGGATGCCCGTGATCGGGACACGATCGGCGGCAGGATCCGACGCGCCCGCGAGGCGGCAGGTCTCAGCGGCGCTCAACTTGCCCGGCGCATCGGCGTCAAGACGGCCACCGTCACCGGCTGGGAGGCCGGCCGTTCGGAGCCGCGCGCCAACCGGCTGACCATGCTGGCCGGCTTTCTCGGCATCAGTCCCACCTGGTTGCTCTATGGCGTCGGCGACGCGCCTGTCGACAGCCCCCTGTCGAGCGAGCTGGCGGTCATCGCCGCGAGCATAAAGTCGCTCAAGGAAACCCACGAGCGAACCGGCGAGGCACTCGAACGCCTCGAGGAACAGATCGCCGCCCTGTCCCGCATTGCCGGCGACGAACCGGCCCATGGCGAGGCTCCGGGCAAGGCATGATTCGCGCCGCGAAGCCCCCCACCAGCCCTCGGGGACGAGGCCCCTTGCGGGCGACCTGGGCGGACTTCCACGAGCTCTCGCCGGAGCGGCTCTATGCCGTGCTGCGACTGCGCGTCGACGTCTTCGTCGTCGAGCAGGCCTGCCCCTATCCGGAAATCGACGGGCGCGATCCCGACGCCAGCCATCTCCTGCTTGAGGACGCAGGGACAGGCCGGCTCGCCGCCTATCTTCGTGTCTTCGCACCGACGCCGCCACCGGGCGGCGACGGCGCAGCCCATATCGGACGCATCGTCACCGCGCCCGACTGGCGCGGCGCCGGGCTCGGCTCCGCGCTGGTGCGCATGGCACTTGCCGAGATCGCCCTGAACCATCCCGGAACCGCTTCCGTCCTCGCCGCGCAGGCCCATCTTTCCGGCTTCTATGCAAGCCTCGGGTTTTCCCCGATCAGTGCGGAATATCTCGAGGACGGCATCCCCCACATCGACATGCGCCGTCCCGCCACGGCGGAACTGCTGGAGAACCAGACCCAATGACGCTAGACACCCTCTCGACCGCGCGCGCCTTCGGTGGCGAGCAGCGCGTGTACCGCCATGCCTCGACCGCGACCGGCACCGACATGGAATTCGCTGTCTTCCTGCCGGCGGAGGCCCTGCGCGGCGAGGCCTGCCCGACCCTTTTCTACCTCTCCGGCCTGACCTGCACCTGGGAGAACGCGACCAGCAAGGCAGGGTACCAGCGTCTGGCGGCGCTTCACGGCATGATCGTCGTCGCCCCCGACACCAGCCCGCGCGGCGACACCGTCGCCGACGACGAGGCCTATGACCTGGGCAAGGGCGCGGGTTTCTATGTCGATGCGACGCAGGCCCCCTGGGCACCCAATTTCAACATGGAAACCTATGTCGCCGAGGAACTTTTCGATCTGGTCACCGCCGAGTTTCCCGTTTGGGAAGGTGCGGTCGGAATCACCGGCCACTCGATGGGCGGTCACGGTGCGCTGACGCTGGCCATGCGTCACCCGGACCGTTTCCGATCGGTCTCGGCCTTCGCGCCGATCGCCAATCCCGCCGCCTGCCCCTGGGGAGAGAAGGCGTTTTCGGCATATCTCGGGGAGAATCGCGAGGACTGGCGCGAGCACGATGCCTGTGAGCTGCTGCGCACGCGCGGCTGGAGCGGGGACATTCTTGTGGACCAGGGCGGCAGCGACGGCTTCCTTGCCGAGCAGTTGCATCCATACGCGCTCGACGAGGCCTGCCGGCAGGCGGGCGTCGAGCTGACCCTTCGGATACAGGGGGGGTACGACCATTCCTACAACTTCATCGCCACGTTCCTGGAAGACCATTTCGCATGGCATTCCGAGCGGTTGACGGGCTGAAGCCCGACCGAACGGCGGCCGATTGGCGGTGCTCTCGACTTTTTCAAGCCCGAAGCGGCCGCAAACCGCTTCGAGAGATTGAAAACAAAGGACTGAATCGCCAATTCCCTCTCGGGAGGCGCGACGATGGGCTTCATTGAAAGGCCCTGCTAATCTTCCTATAACCTCGCCAGGATCTATTGGCGCAATCGAATGCAACGACCCCGGCCGCGTGGCCTGGGCCAAACGAAGGATGTCTTGATGCCTTGGAGCAACCAGAATGGCGGTGGCTGGAAAGGCGGCGGGAGCGGCGGCCCCTGGGGGGGCGGTGGTTCCGGCGGCGGCGGCCCCTGGGGCGGTGGCCCGCAGCGCGGCGGTGGCGGCGGTGGCGGCGGCAATTCTCCTGATCTGGAAGATCTCCTGAAGCGCGGTCAGGACACCCTGCGAACCGTTCTTCCCGGCGGCGGCAACATGGGCGCGAAGGGCATTATCCTTGCCGTGCTTATTGCCGGCGCCGTGTGGCTTGCGACAGGCTTCTACCGGGTCGACCAGGGCCAGGTCGGTGTCGAGCTGGTCTTTGGCAAGGTGGTCAACCAGACCAAGCCGGGCCTCAATTACAACTGGCCCTATCCTGTCGGCACTGTCTTCACGCCGGACGTCCAGCGCATCCGCGAGGTCTCCATCGGCATGCGCGAAACGGTGCGCGGCAGCCAGGTGGCCAAGCAGGACGTGGCCGAGGAAAGCCTGATGCTGACCGGCGACGAGAACATCGTCGACGTCGACTTCAAGGTGCAGTGGCGCATTCTCAACACCCGCGAGGGTGTCTCCAACTACCTGTTCAACATCCAGAATCCCGAAGGCACCGTGAAGGCTGTCGCCGAGAGCTCGATGCGTGAGGTCGTTGGCGAGAACAACATCGATTCCGTCCTTGCCGAGAACAAGCAGCAGGTCCAGGGCTCCGTGATGGAGCTGATGCAGACCTCGCTCAACCGCTACGGCGCGGGCGTCGAAGTAACCGACGTGCAGATGCAGAAGGTCGATCCTCCGCAGCAGGTCATCGAGGCCTTCCGCGACGTCCAGGCGGCGCGCGCCGACCAGGAGCGCATCCAGAACGAGGCGCAGGCCTATGCCAACCGCGTCGTGCCGGAAGCGCGCGGCGAGGCAGCACGCATCCTCGAGGCCGCGAACGCCTATCGCGAGCAGACGGTCGCCGAGGCAAACGGTCAGGCCCAGCGTTTCACCAAGGTTCTCGAGGAATACGAGAAGGCTCCCGACGTGACCCGCCAGCGCCTCTATCTGGAGACGCTTGAGAAGGTGCTCGGCGCCAACAACAAGATCATCATCGACGACAAGGTCGGTGGTGGCGACGGTGGCGTGGTGCCCTATCTGCCGCTCGACCAGCTCAATCGCAACCAGGGCTCGGCCCGTACCGGAGGCAACCAGTGATGAAGAACGGGTTTCTCGGTCTCATCGGCGTCGTCCTCGTCGTCGCGGCCTTCGTCGCCTACATGTCCGTCTACATCGTCAATCCGACCCAGCAGGCGCTCGTCCTGCAGTTCGGTGAGGTGAAGGGCAGCGAGCGCGATCCGGGCCTCAAGTTCAAGATCCCGTTCGTGCAGAACGTGGTCTATTTCGACAAGCGCGTGCTCAACCTGGACATGCCGCCCATCGAGCCGATCCTGTCGGACAAGAAGCGGCTGGTCGCGGACGCCTACGCCCGCTATCGGATCACCAACCCGGTGCTCTTCTTCCAGACGGTCAACAACGTGTCGGAGGCAAACCAGCGCCTGTCGACCTTCATGGATGCCAGCATCCGTTCGGTGCTCGGTCGCTCGACCTTCCTCCATGTGGTGCGGGACAACCGTTCCGAGCTCATGGACGAAATCCGCAAGGGGGTGGCTCTGAAGGCAGCCCCGCTCGGCATCGAGGTCGTGGACGTCAAGATCCGTCGCGCCGACCTGCCGCAGACCAACTCGGAGGCGATTTTCCGTCGCATGCAGACGGAGCGCCAGCGCGAGGCGACCGAGATCCGCGCGCAGGGTTCCGAGCAGGCTCAGCGTATCCGCTCGCGCGCCGAACGTGACGCCACGGTCATCGTCGCCGAGGCCAAGCGCGATTCGGAAGTGATCCGCGGCGATGGCGACGCGGAGCGGAACAGCGTCTTCGCCGAGGCTTTCGGCAAGGATCAGGAGTTCTTCGACTTCTATCGTTCGATGCAGGCCTACGCGGCGGCGCTGAACGAGGGCGGCACCTCGATGGTGCTGTCGCCGAGCTCGGACTTCTTCCGCTACTTCCGTGACCCGCGTGGCGTCGGTCGTCCGACGAACGAGACACCGGTCGCGCCGGTCGCCCAGTGACGGAGCTTCTTGCGGCGCTCGGCCTCGCGCTGGCTTTGGAAGGCACGCTCTATGCGCTCGCCCCCACGGCTCTCAAACGCGCGATGCAGGCGATGCAGGAGCTGCCCGACCAGACGCTCAGGGTCGGTGGCCTCGCCGCCCTGTTCGTCGGTGTGATGATCGTCTGGCTGGCACGCGGCTAGCCGGAACCCCCAATCAGCCGGCGCGGGAGATTCATTTCTCCCGCGCCGGTTTCGCGTTAGAATCGGGGCAGCCGGACGTATCCGCGTCCCGTGCCCCCGCGATCCTCGCGCGCCGGTCGGATGAACCGCGCGCGGATGGCCCCTTGCCAACTGGAGGACAACGGCCAATGGCCCTGTTGAACATCGCCTCACGTTCCCCCCGAAGCCCGTCGCGGCTCGCACGTCTCGCGGCCGCGGGCACGCTTGCCTGCATGGTCGGTCTCGGCAGCGTCGTAACGCCGCTCTCCCCCGCTCACGCCCAGCCGCCCGAGTCCGTCCCGGACCTGGCCGAGAAGCTGCTTGACGCGGTCGTGAACATCTCCACCGCGCAGAATGTCACGGCACAGCGCTCCGTGCCGCTGCCGCAGGTTCCGGAAGGATCTCCCTTCCAGGAGTTCTTTGACGAATTCTTCAACCGTCAGAACCGCGACAGCGACCGTCCACGGCGGGTGCAGTCGCTCGGTTCGGGCTTCGTGCTCGACGGCAAGGAAGGCATCATCGTCACCAACAACCATGTCATCGAGGGCGCTGACGAGATCACGGTGAACTTCACCGATGGCGCAAAGCTCTCGGCCGAGGTGGTGGGCACCGACCCCAAGACAGACATCGCCGTCTTGAAGGTGAAGCCGGAAGCGCCGCTGACCGACGTGTCTTTCGGCGATTCCGAGAAGATGCGCGTCGGCGAGTGGGTCATGGCCATCGGCAACCCGTTCGGCCTGGGCGGAACGGTCACGACCGGCATCGTCTCGGCGCGCAACCGGAACATCAACTCCGGCCCCTATGACAACTACATCCAGACCGACGCCTCCATCAATCGCGGCAACTCCGGCGGCCCGCTGTTCAACCGCGAAGGCCAGGTGATCGGCATCAACACCGCCATCATCTCGCCCTCCGGCGGATCCATCGGCATCGGCTTCGCCATCCCCTCGGAGACGGCGATCCGCGTGGTGGCACAGCTTCGCGAGTATGGCGAAACCCGCCGCGGCTGGCTCGGCGTGCGCATCCAGGAAGTCACCGACGAGATCGCCGAAAGCCTCGGAATGGACCGCGCCCGCGGCGCGCTGGTCGCCGGCGTGACCGAGGGCGGTCCGGCCGAGGACGCCAAGATCGAACCCGGCGACGTGGTGATCGGGTTCAACGGCACCGATGTTCCCTCCATGCACGACCTGCCGCGCATGGTCGCGGACACGCCGGTCGGCGAAGAGGTTTCCATCGTCGTCCTGCGCAAGGGTGAGGAAGTGGAACTCAAGGTGACGCTCGGCCGCCTCGAGGAAGCCGACAAGATCGCCGACGCCGAGGATGGCGCGGACGGCAAGCCCGGCGCTGCGGCAAAGGAAACCGAAGTTCTGGGCATGACCCTTGCCCCGGTTTCCGACGAGCTGCGCCAGAAGCACAGCATCGCTGCCGATGTCGCCGGCGTTGTCGTCACCGCCGTTGCCACCGGCTCGCCCGCCGAGGAAAAGCGCATTGCCGCCGGCGACGTCATCGTCGAGGTCGCGCAGGAGAGCGTGTCCACGCCGGCCGACATTTCCGCCCGCCTCAAGGCGCTCAAGGACGAAGGACGGCGGCTTGCCCTGTTCCTCGTCTCCAACGCGCAGGGAGAAGTCCGCTTCATCCCGCTGCCCATCGCGGACGACTGACGTCGGCCTGAGCCAATCTAGCCTTTGCGAACGAAAAAGGGGCGCGACCGCAAGGCCGCGCCCCTTTTGTCTCTTACCGGCCGGTAGCCCCCCGGGCTTCAGCCGCTGACGATGTCGCGCGCCGTGTAGCCTTGGAGGTAAAGCAGCGCCGTCAGATCGCCGTGGTCGATGCGCGCATCGGCAGCCGCCGCCACCGATGGCTTGGCATGAAAGGCGACGCCAAGCCCGGCCAGCTCGATCATCGCAAGATCGTTCGCTCCGTCGCCAACGGCGATCGCATCTGCCGGCACCAGCCCCTTTTCGTCCAGGAGCTGCTGCAGCCGCTCGCGCTTGGCGCTGCGCCCGAGGATCGGCTCACCGACCTTGCCGGTCAGCTTCCCGCCCTCGACAAGGAGCGTGTTGGCCTTGTGCTCGTCCATGCCGAGCGTTGCTGCAATCTCGCTGGTGAAGGAGGTGAAACCGCCCGAAACCAGCGCGCAATAGGCACCATCAGCCTTCATCGTCGCAACGAGTTCGCGGGCACCGGGCGTCAGGGCGATCTGCTCGGCGAGAACCTTTCCGATCACGGCGGCCTCCAGCCCGGCCAGCATTCCGGCGCGCTCGCGCAGAGCGCCCTCGAACTCCAGCTCGCCCCGCATCGCACGTTCGGTGATCGCCGAGATCACCTCCTTCTTGCCAACGGCAGCGGCCAGTTCGTCGATGCACTCCTGCTGAATCAGGGTGGAATCCATGTCCGCGATCAGCAGGCGCTTGCGTCTGGTGGCCCGCTTCTGCACAACGACATCGATGGCGGCATCGCCCAGGCTGGACCGAAGGATCAGCTCGGCCTCGTCGGCGGCCGCGACGTCCGCCTCGAAGACAATGTCGGCCGCGATCCCGGGCGCGAGTGTCTCGGTGTGTGGCGAGGGACAGGACAGGCCAGCCGCGAGGGCGGCGGCGACCCGTTCCACGGTGTCCGCATCGACCTGCGGCGCGAGAGGATTGGAAATCAACGTGGCGACAAGCGACATCGAGACAGGCTTTCCGAGATGAGGAGTGGAGCGTGAGGCAACCGGTCACGTTGATAGCGGGCCCCACCGCGAGCGGCAAGTCGGCGCTTGCTGTTGCGCTGGCCGAGCGCGACGGCAGCATTGTCGTCAATGCCGACAGCATGCAGGTCTACCGCGACCTGAACGTGCTGACGGCCAGGCCCGAGGCCGACGACCTCGCCCGCGCGCCGCATCTTCTCTACGGGCATGTGGACGCAGCCGCCAAATATTCGGTCGCCCGCTGGCTCGACGATATCCGCGAGGTCATCGAGCAGGCCCGCATCACCGGACGGCCGCTCGTCATCGTCGGAGGCACCGGCCTTTATTTTCGCGCCCTGTTCGGCGGGCTCTCCCGGGTACCGCCGATCCCCCAGGAGGTACGCGACCGATGGCGGGCCTTCGCCGAGACCGCCAAGCCCGGCGTGTTGCACGCAGCCCTGGCGGAGCGCGACGCGGAGATGGCGGCGCGGCTGGAGAAGGGCGACACCCAGCGTCTGTCGCGGGCGCTCGAGGTCATCGAGGCAACCGGCAGGTCCCTGCTCCACTGGCAACAGCAAACGGGCGAGGCCTTGCTTTCGCAGGACACGCGAAGGGTTGTTCTCGCTCCGCCCAGGCCCTGGCTCCACGCCCGGATCGAAGATCGATTCGCGCGCATGGTGGAGACCGGCGCCTGCGAGGAAGCCCGCGCGCTCATGTCCCGAGGCCTGGATCCGGCCCTCCCGGCGATGAAAGCAATCGGCCTGCGCGAGTTGGCAAGCGTCGCCGAGGGCAAGCTGTCCGTCGCCGACGCGGTCGTGGCCGCAACCGCCGCAACCCGCCAGTATGCAAAGCGTCAGGAGACCTTTTTCCGAGGTCAACTCGCCAACTGGCCACGGCTCAACCCTAGCGCAGGAAGTGTGGACACGGCACTGACACAATTTTAAGTCAATCTGAAACAACGCTCCTGCATTGCTTGCGCCACCCTATCTGGCGTAAAATGACGGCATGCGGCGTCCCGGGCACGGCAGGCGAACCAATCGTCAGGCCCTTTGTCCCGGATGCACGCGGTGCGGCCAGGGCCATGTTCACGCGACACGCATGTCGCGACGCGAGCATCGCAAGGCCGGCTCTTGGGAGGGAGACAGCACCACGCCGCCAGGACGGACGGCGAAGCGGAAGCATTTCCGCATAACGAACCGGCGTATCCGGATGACCCAAGCGCGCGCATCCGCGCCTGGAGGAGGAGAACAAGATGGCGAATACCACGATCCTGCAGACGGAGCGTCTGCGGCTCTCGACCTTCGCCGAGACCGACCTTTCCGATCTTGTCGGTCTCCACCGGGATCCTTCCGTCAACCGATACCTCGCGTCCCACGAGATCATCCACACAAGCGCAGACGCCGAACGACATCTGGCCGATTACATCACCGGTCAGGAGCGGCGCGGCTTCACCCAGTGGAAGGCAACGCTCGGCGACGGCAGCTTTGTCGGGCGCGCCGGCTTCTCGGTCTACCGGGAAACCTCGGAGGTCGCGCTCAGCGTCTGCCTCGGCGCCGCGCATTGGGGCAAGGGCTATGCCTCGGAACTCGCCTCTGCGCTGGTCGACTGGTACTTCCGCAACACCTATTACACCCATCTCATCGCCTTCGTCGCCGCCGGCAACACACCGGCAAGACGGATGATGGAAGGCATAGGCTTCAAGCAGCGCCAGCGTACGGTAATCGAGGACGGCGCGGTCGATTGCCTGCAGATCCTCTCGCCCTCCCTGGCCAAACGCTTCCTCAGCGCCTGACCTCAGGCGACAAGTCGCACAGGTCTTTGATGCAAAAAGCCCCGGCATCGCGCGATGCCGGGGCTTTTCGTTTCACTCAGCAGCAACTGGGCCGCTCCAAGGCGGCTCAGACCGCCCGCAGTTCCTGATGGTCCGGACGGTTCTGACGGGCGATCAGCTTGTTGAGCGCCGACACATAAGCCCGCGCCGAGGCCACAAGGGTGTCCGTGTCCGCGCCCTTGCCGGTCGCCATGCGGCCGTCGGCCTCGAGGCGAACGGAAACCTCGGCCTGCGCGTCAGTTCCTTCCGTCACGGCGTGCACCTGATAGAGCGAGAGCATCGCGTCATGCGGCACGATGGACTTGATCGCGTTGAACGTCGCATCGACCGGCCCGTCGCCCGAGCACTCCCGGGTTTCATGGCGACCATCGATGTCCATGGTCAGGATCGCCTTCTGCGGACCGCCGGTTCCCGCGATCACGGTCAGCGCGATGACGCGGATATGCTCGCCCTGGGTCGCGATCTCGTTCTCGACCAGCGCGTCGATGTCCTCGTCGTAGACATGCTTCTTGCGGTCGGCCAGTTCCTTGAAGCGACGGAAGGCATCCTCGAAGGCGTTGCCGCCGATCTCGTAGCCCAGTTCCTCCAGCTTCTGGCGGAACGCGTGGCGGCCTGAGTGCTTGCCCATGACCAGCGAGGTCGACTTCACGCCAACATCCTCGGGACGCATGATCTCGTAGGTCTCGGCATTCTTGAGCATGCCGTCCTGATGGATGCCACTCTCGTGCGCGAAGGCGTTCTTGCCGACGATGGCCTTGTTGAACTGCACCGGGAAGCCGGAGACCGCCGATACCAGCTTGGAGGCGCGCGTCAGGTACTTCGGGTCGACGCCGCAGTCATACGCCAGCACATCCGCGCGGGTGCGCACCGCCATCACGATCTCTTCCAGCGCGGCGTTGCCGGCGCGCTCGCCCAGACCGTTGATGGTGCATTCCACCTGGCGCGCGCCGCCGGCGACGCCGGCGAGCGAGTTGGCCACCGCCAGCCCCAGATCATTGTGGCAATGAACCGAGAAGATCGCCTGATCCGCGTTCGGAACGCGCGCGCGGACCTGCTCGAACATCGCCTTGTACTCGTCCGGAGTGGCATAGCCGACCGTGTCCGGCAGGTTGATCGTCGTCGCGCCGGCGCGGATGGCCGTCTCGACGCAGCGGCACAGATAGTCGATCGGCGTGCGCGTCGCGTCCATGCCCGACCATTCGACGTCATCGATCAGATTGCGTGCGCGGGTCACCGTATCGGTGATGATGTCGAGAACCTCGGCCTCGGTCTTCTTCATCTGGAACTCCAGATGGATCGGTGAAGTCGAAACGAAGGTGTGGATGCGGCCGCGCTCCGCATGGCGGACCGCTTCGCCGGCGCGGTCGATGTCGGCGTGGATGGCCCGTGCCAGACCAGCGATCACCGAGCGCTTCGAGCGCTTGGCGATCTCGGAGACCGCCTCGAAATCACCGTTGGAGGCAATGGGGAAGCCAGCCTCGATGATGTCGACCCCCATATCGTCGAGGAGTTCGGCCACCTGCAGCTTTTCTTCCAGGGTCATGGAAGCGCCGGGCGACTGCTCGCCGTCGCGCAGGGTGGTGTCGAAAATGAAGATCTTGTCGCTGCCAGCCATGGCTTTTCAGTCCTTCTCATCCGGGCCGCGTCGCACATGTTCGGTCGCACGCGGGAACCGGTTCAATCCGATTGCGGTCTTGAAGCTTTCAATCCCCTGAGTGCCCGCCTCCTTCGTATGGGAGGCAGCCAGCGCTCAGGGGCTGATAAGGAGGAGGAGGCCGCCGAGGCGGAGGGAGGGCGAACGAAGAGAGCCGCCGCGCGTGTTACGCGCGTCGATCGCAAAAGCGGCAGGGATGCCAGCGGCGATCATGCGGGTCGTCCATCCTCACAAATGGTACCGAGCGAGGCACCATGTTGAAATTTTCTGTCAAACGGTGACGCTAAAACGTAAGCAAACCGTTACCGGCGAAATTGGTACCCGATCGTGGCGGGGCTGGCAAGTGCCGATGACACCCGTTTTTGCTCCCGCCACGTCAGATCTTTGGTATCGCCAGCGCTGCTCAGAGCCCGTCCGGACCGCGCTGCAGGGCGGCGACGCCGGAGCGTGACACCTCGACGAGGCCGAGCGGCTTCAGGATCGCGATGAACTGCTCCACCTTGCTGGTGCGGCCGGTGATCTCGAAGACGAAATGCTCCGCCGTCGCATCGATCACCGTGGCGCGGAAGGCATCGGACAGGCGCAGAGCCTCGAGACGCTTCTCGCCCACGCCCGTGACCTTGATGAGCGCAAGCTCCCGCTCCAGCGGCTTCTCGAAATTGCGGCGACGCGCATCCGCCGTCAGGTCGGTGACCCGATGCACGGGCACGAGACGCTCAAGCTGGTGACGAATCTGCTCGATCACCATCGGCGTGCCGGTGGTGACGATGGTGATCCGCGACAGGTGCTTCTCGTGCTCGGTCTCCGACACGGTCAGGCTGTCGATGTTGTAGCCGCGACCGGAGAACAGGCCGATGACCCGGGCAAGCACGCCCGGTTCGTTGTCCACCAGAACCGAAAGCGTATGGCTTTCGATCTGCTCGTGGTTGTCGGCCATGAAGTAGGCGGACGGCGCGTTGAGATTCTGTGCGTTCATTGTCCTGGTCCTATCCCGCTCAGACGAGCGCCTTGCCTTCCGCGGAGATGGCGTTCGCCACCGCCTCGTCGTTCGCCTCGTCCGGCAGGAGCATCTCGTTGTGCGCCTTGCCCGAGGGGATCATCGGGAAGCAGTTGGCGAGATTGGCCACGCGGCAGTCGAAGAGCACCGGCTTGGGGGTGGCGAGCATCTCCTCGATCGCCCCGTCCAGGTCCCGCGGCTTGTCCACGATGATACCATGACCGCCGAAGGCTTCCGCCAGCTTCACGAAGTCCGGCATGCTTTCCAGATAGGAATGAGAGAGCCGGTTTCCGTGCAGGAGCTGCTGCCACTGGCGCACCATGCCCATGTACTGGTTGTTGAGGATGAACACCTTGACGGGCAGACCGAACTGGACGGCCGTCGACAGCTCCTGGATGTTCATCATGATCGAGGCATCGCCGGCGATGTCGATGCAAAGCGCGTCGGGATGCGCCACCTGCGCACCGATGGCCGCCGGCAGACCATAGCCCATGGTGCCAAGGCCGCCGGAGGTCAGCCAGCGGTTCGGCGCCTCGAAGCCATAGAACTGCGCCGCCCACATCTGGTGCTGGCCGACCTCGGTGGAGACATAGGTCTCCCGGTCCTTGGTGTACGCATAGAGACGCTGCAGCGCATACTGCGGCATGATGATGTCTTCCGACGGACGGTAGGCCAGCGACTGGCGCGCCCGCCAGCGGTCGATCTGCGACCACCAGTCCGCCATCGCCTCCTTGTCGAGCGCGAAGGAGCCGTTGCGCCACAGGCGCACCATGTCCTCCAGCACATGGGCGACGTCACCGATGATCGGCAGGTCGACCTGCACGGTCTTGTTGATCGACGAGGGGTCGATGTCGACGTGGATCTTCAGCGAATTCGGCGAGAAGGCGTCGACGCGGCCGGTGATGCGGTCGTCGAAACGCGCGCCGATGTTCACCATGACGTCGCAATCGTGCATCGCCATGTTGGCTTCGTAGGTGCCATGCATGCCGAGCATGCCGAGCCATTTGCCGTCGGAGGCCGGGAAGGCGCCAAGCCCCATCAGCGTCGAGGTCACGGGAATGCCGGTCATCTCGGCGAACTCGCGCAGGAGCTGGCTCGCAACCGGGCCCGAGTTGATGACGCCGCCGCCGGTATAGAGGATCGGCTTCTTCGCACGCGCGATCAGTTCGACAGCGCGCCGGATCGCCTCCATGTCGCCCTTGATGCGCGGCCGGTAACTCTTGTGCGCCACCTGCGTCGGCGGCTCGTAGGTGCCGGTGGCGAACTGGATGTCCTTCGGCACGTCGACGACGACCGGCCCGGGACGGCCGGAGGTCGCCACATAGAAGGCCTCGTGCAGGATGCGAGGCAGATCCTCGATCCGCTTCACCAGCCAGTTGTGCTTGGTACAAGGACGGGTGATGCCGACCGTGTCGCATTCCTGGAAGGCGTCATTGCCGATCAGATGGGTCGGAACCTGGCCGGAGATGCAGACGAGCGGAATGGAATCGAGCATCGCGTCGGTGAGCGCCGTGACCATATTGGTCGCGCCCGGACCCGAGGTGACCAGCACGACGCCCGGCTTGCCGGTGGAGCGAGCATAGCCCTCCGCCGCATGGCCTGCGCCCTGTTCGTGGCGCACAAGAATGTGCTCGATATCGTCCTGCTGGATAATCTCGTCATAGATCGGAAGCACGGCGCCACCGGGATAGCCGAATACATGGCGGACCCCCTGGTCCCTGAGTGCCTGGAGCACCATCTCGGCGCCGGTCATCTCACGCTTCATTTTCCTGTCCTCGATTATCGCAGCTTGCTGATGTGAGCCATGTCTTCCGAAGGGATCGCCATGCCGTCGGCGGCTCTGGCGATCGGGCAATAAAAAAGGCCCCCGGGGAGGCCTCATACGCGCGTGACTTCATTCGGAAACGGAGTTTATCCCGTCCGTGTCGCGCGCGTTCCGCATACAAGAATGAGCACGTTGCTCATCATCTCTTCCGTCTCCTTGCCGCCTGCGGGCGATGTTCCCCGGCGGATCCGATTCGTTGCGGACAACCTGAATGTCTCCGCCGACGGGGCGCAAACTAGACGCGCCCGCAAAGCCGGTCAAGCGGTAAGTCACGAAATTACGCCACACACGGCCATCCCTTGCCGATTGTTGCAAGAAGGCTCCCCCTCCCCAGAAAACAGCCGTGGTTCCCGACCGGCGAACGATGGCCGGCGCCGCTGATTGCGGAGGCGCGCTGCCATACCGCCCACAGCGGTTCGCACCGGCCGCAAGAGCTGCTTCGGCGCCGACATCGGCAGGGGCCAGGCAATTCCGCCGCCAACATCCGCCCAGCACGCCACTTATCCCCAGGCGCGAGGCAGCAATTTCAACGAAGATAAATTTGCGACACAAACCCCCTTGCGTGCTCTCTCCGGCCTTTGTATATACCCGTCACACAGCGGCCGGCGCGCAGCGCCAGCCGAAGGCGGGACATTCCCTGCGGAAGCGCAGAACACGGAATTACCGGCTTCCGACCGAAACGGTCTGTGGGTGTATAGCTCAGTTGGTAGAGCAGCTGACTCTTAATCAGCCGGTCCTGGGTTCGAATCCCCGTGCACCCACCACTTTCCCCTTGTTGAAAAATCAGAGATAATCGCCTTCGGGCGCACGCCGCATCAGGCATGCGCATCGACATGCGTGCAATCCGTCTGACCGCCGCCACACGGCGCGCGATGGCGTGCCTCTTTTGGCGCGAAAAGGCCGGATTGCCACGCCAGCGCGAGGCCTCCCCCCGGGGCGACAAGGTGGTTTTTCTCCCCCACGCGGCCTGTTGAACGCGGTTCGGCTTCCTATATTGTCGCGACAACACACAATCGGGATGACGCATGCCCGGAGCCTTCAGCAAGGCTTCACGCCGTCGTCGCGCTCCGATCCACCCTTGCTTCAAGGCCAGCCATGCCGCCGATTCTCTCCGTCTCGGACCTGTGCAAGACATATGACACAGGCTTCGAGGCGCTCAAGCACATCAACCTGGACATAGAGCCTGGCGAGATCTTCGCCCTGCTCGGCCCCAATGGTGCCGGCAAGACCACGCTGATCAGCATCATCTGCGGCATCGTCAACGCCACCAGCGGCAAGGTCACCGTCAACGGCCACGATATTGCCACCGAGTTTCGCGCTGCCCGCGCCGAAATCGGGCTGGTGCCGCAGGAGTTGACCACCGACGCCTTCGAGACCGTGCTCGCCACGGTCAACTTCAGCCGCGGCCTCTTCGGCAAGCGCAAGGACCCCGCTCTTGTCGAGCGGGTCCTGCGCGACCTGTCGCTCTGGGACAAGAAGGACAACAAGCTGTTCCAGCTGTCCGGCGGCATGAAGCGGCGTGTTCTGATTGCCAAGGCGCTTGCCCACGAACCTCGCCTCCTGTTCCTCGACGAACCGACCGCCGGCGTCGACGTGGAGCTGCGCAAGGACATGTGGCGGGTGATCCGGCGCCTGCGCGACACGGGCGTCACCGTCATCCTGACGACCCACTACATCGAGGAGGCAGAGGATCTCGCCGATCGGGTCGGCGTGATCAACAAGGGTGAGATCATCCTCGTCGAGGACAAGGACGAGCTGATGCGCAAGCTCGGCCGCAAGGAGCTGATCCTGCAACTGGCCGAGCCGCTCGCCACCCTGCCGGAAAGCCTGGCCGGGCGGAATCTCGAGCTCACCGACGACGGGCAGTCGCTCGTCTACACGTATGATGCCCAGGGCGAACGCACCGGCATTACCGGCCTTCTTTCCGATCTCCAGGCCGCAGGCATCCGCTTCCGCGACCTCGACACACGACAGAGCTCCCTCGAGGATATCTTCGTCAATCTGGTGAGGGCACCGCAATGAACTTTCATGCAATCAAGGCCATCTACCGCTTCGAGATGGCACGCACGGGCCGCACCCTGTTCCAGAGCATCGTCTCGCCGGTGCTGTCGACCTCGCTCTATTTCATCGTGTTCGGCGCTGCCATCGGCTCGCGCATCTCGGAAGTCGACGGGGTGAGCTACGGCGCCTTCATCGTGCCGGGCCTGATCATGCTCTCGCTGTTGACGCAGAGTGTCTCGAACGCCTCTTTCGGCATCTATTTCCCGCGCTTCACCGGCACGATCTACGAGGTTCTGTCAGCGCCGATCTCCTACATGGAGATCGTCATCGCCTATGTCGGAGCGGCGGCGACCAAATCCATCCTCGTCGCACTCATCATCCTGGCGACGGCCCATCTCTTCGTGCCGCTGGAAATCCAGCATCCGTTCGGCATGTTCGCCTTCATGGTGCTGACGGCGATCACCTTCTCGCTGCTCGGGTTCATCATCGGCATCTGGGCGGACAATTTCGAGAAGCTGCAGTTCGTGCCGCTGCTGGTGATCACGCCCCTCGCCTTTCTCGGCGGCAGCTTCTACTCGATCTCGATGCTGCCGCCCGCCTGGCAAACGGTGACCATGTTCAATCCCGTGGTCTACCTGATCAGCGGCTTCCGCTGGAGCTTCTACGGCAGGGCCGATGTCGACCTCGGCACCAGCCTGATGATGACCGCTCTCTTCCTGGCCATCTGCCTTGCTGTCATCGCCTGGATCTTCAAGACGGGCTACCGGCTCAAGTCCTGATCAAACAAACGACGGGCGTCCCATGGGGGCGCCCGTCGTGCTTTCGCCATTGCCTGAAGGCTGCTCAGACGGCGACCGCCGCCTTGATGTGCGGATGCGGATCGTAATCCACAAGCGAGAAATCCTCGAAGCGGAACGCGAAGAGATCATCGATCCGCGGATTGATCTCAATGCGCGGCAGCGTGCGGGGCGCGCGCGAAAGCTGCTCGCGCGCCTGATCCATGTGGTTCAGGTAGAGATGCGCATCGCCAAACGTGTGGATGAACTCCCCCGGCGCATAACCCGTCACCTGTGCAACCATCATGGTGAGGAGCGCATAGGAGGCGATGTTGAACGGCACCCCGAGGAACACATCGGCCGAGCGCTGGTAAAGCTGGCAGGAAAGCCGGCCGTCGGCGACGTAGAACTGGAACAGGGCATGGCAGGGCGGCAGCGCCATCTCGTCGACGAGCGCCGGGTTCCAGGCAGAAACGATCAGCCGGCGACTGTCCGGGCTGCGCCGGATCAGCTCGAGAACACCAGCGATCTGGTCGATCGAGTGGCCGTCGGGTGCAGGCCATGAGCGCCATTGGTAGCCGTAGACCGGCCCCAGGTCGCCGTTCTCGTCTGCCCATTCGTCCCATATGCGGACGCCGTTTTCCTTGAGGTAGCGAATGTTGGTATCGCCGGCGAGGAACCACAGCAGTTCGTGAACAATGGACTTCAGGTGCAGCTTCTTCGTCGTCACCATGGGAAAGCCCTCGGCGAGATCGAAGCGCATCTGGTGCCCGAAGACCGATCGCGTGCCGGTTCCGGTCCGATCGGTCTTTTCCGCTCCCTCATCGAGAATGCGTTGCATCAGGTCGAGATATTGCCGCACGTCACAGTCCGTCCGCTTGTCCGAGGGCTTCCGCCGATTCCATCTGGGCTGGATGGTCGCCCGCGGCCGCAGGTGCTGCAAGGGGCATGAGCACCCGCGATGCCGCTTTCCACGCCGCCGGCGACAGATCCCGCCGCCGCTGCCTCACCTGCCAGCCAGATCCGGCCAGTTGTTGCGCGCCTTCTTGATGAATCCCGAAATGTCGGTGCGCCATCTGGTCTGAACGCTATCGTCGTAGTTGAGGTAGAGCGTCCCGTCGACAATGTCCCAGTTGGCCGGATTGCCGCGCGCAAGCGATCCCTGCGCAACCGCCCAGGCGCAATAGCCGCCAAAGGCCGGCGCATAGCGTTGCGGGTCGGCCTCGAAGGCGGCGCGGTTCGCCTCGCTGGAAAAACGCCACTGCGCGCCCCGGTAGCGGAACACAATGGCCGGCGATCCCTCGACCGCTCTGCCTTGCGTGAAATAGGCGACCGGATCGTAGCCCCCGACAGCCGTTCCTTCCACGAGGCCGGTGTAGATCGGGCCGGTGTCCTCCCCCCCGAAACCGAACCAGCCCGCAGCCCGCGCAATCGCGATCGCGGCGACAGCCGCGATCACCACGCCAGCCAGCACGAGGAAAAAGACATTTCGCCGAACGGCAAGGGTCATCGGGCGTGCTCCTTACACCAATGCGCGTGGCGTTCGCCCCACCGCGCTCGACGATCCTAAACCCGTGGCGCAAGGCATCCCAGTTACGCCGGATCACAAGCGCGCGACCATCCGTCGCCCACAAGCAGTGCGAAGCGGGTTCCAGCCCCTTTTCAGCCGGCTCAAGTGCACCTATATTGCGAAGTGTCGGTGCAAGCTGACTATGACGATAAACGGACTGCGAAATAAGCCTATCGGACCCGGGGGCGGTACCCGGCGCCTCCACCCAAGCTCACCGGACCATGCGGTGGGGTGAGCTTCGGCGGGGGCGAAATAGGATCGACGAGGGTGTAAAGGCTGTTCTTTCGTTCGGCATGGTTCCGCCGTTATCGGGCCGTCTCAATAGTTGCAAATGACAACTATGCTATGGACAACGCTGTCGCCGCGTAATGCGGTGCCGGTAGTCCTTTAAGCCCTGTGGGGTAGCACCTACAGGCGGGGTCCGGAGGCACCTGGCAACAGAAGCCTCCACTTCTTTTCTTTCGCCCGCTCGATACGGGGCGTTCGCCCAGGACGCCAAGAGACACCGCCGACGGGAAATATGACGCTTGCCTGTCGAGAGTTGGGTGCTTCCTGTCGTGCAGGCCTTTTCAAGTCGAGCGCCGCGCGCCATGGTGGCGCCAACACCGATTCACTGCGACAGTTGCGAGCGATGGCCGAAGATCTGATCCGTTACGACATCGTCATCCAGGATGCGCTGCGCGGCGCCGTGCGCAAGATCCTGACCGAGGTGGCCCGTATCGGCCTTCCCGGTGAACACCATTTCTACATCGCGTTCGATACAAACGCGCCAGGCGTGCGCATCTCGCCCCGCCTGCACGAACGCTACCCGAAGGAAATGACGGTCGTTCTCCAGCACCAGTTCTGGGACCTGACCGTCACCGACCACGCCTTCGAGGTGGGCCTGTCCTTCGGCGGCGTGCCGGAGAAGCTCTTCGTCCCCTTCTCCTCGATCAAGGGGTTCTTCGACCCCTCCGTGCAGTTCGCGCTCGAATTCGAGCCCGGCAAGACGGCCGAGGAACTGCCGGAAGAGCTGGTCGAGGCGGCCCGCGAGCAGGAGCGCGCCGAGGCGATCCTGAGCGAGGTCGAACGCGAGACGGACAAGGCCGCTGCCACCGCGGCGGACGGCACAACCGACACGAAAGCCGACGGCCCGACAGACGAGGCCGGTAAGACGGAAGGCAGCGCGGATGTCGTTTCGCTCGATGCCTTCCGCAAGAAGACCTGATCTGATCGGTTGCCTCCGTCCCGAAAGGGCTCGGATATCACCGGGATAGTGCGATGAGCGGCGAAATCGTCAATCTCAGACAGGCCCGCAAGGCCCGTGCCCGCGCCGAGCGCGAGACGAAGGCTGCGGAAAACCGCGTCCTCTTCGGGCGCACAAAGGCGGAGAAACGCCAGGAAGCGCTGGAAGGCGACCGTCGCGAGCGCCATGTCGAGGGACATCTGCGCGAGACCGACACGCCGGATCCATCCGGCAAGACCTCCTGAGCCGGACGCCGTCCGTGTCCCTCGTCAAGCGCTCGCTCACCCTTCACGGTCACCGTACCAGCCTCGCGCTCGAGCCAGAGTTCTGGGGTGCGCTCGACGACATGGCCGAGGCGCAGGAGTTGAGCCTCCCCGCGCTGGTTGCCAGCATCGATGATGCCCGTCACATCGATCCGACCGGAGCCGATGCCTCCCTGTCGTCGGCCCTTCGCGTCGCAGCGCTTCGTCACTTCAGGAAATCGTCGCGATAGACCAGCTTCACCGGTCGGGCGTAGCGCCCACATAGACCGGAGGGTCGAGCGGCGGCAGCAATTGCATCGGCGCGCCCTCGCCAGCCCCGCGCTTTGCTGCCGAACCGGTGGTCTCAGGCGGGTTCGCCCTGTCGATGTCCTCCAGCGCGCGGCGAATGCGGTCGCCGAAGCCGGCGGCCGGCGAGGTGGCTCCCTGCCTCTGCGGCGCCGCGCGCTGCTTGCGCTGCGCTTCCTTTTCCGCCGCCTCGCGCGCGGCCTTTTCCTTCGCCGCACGGTCCTGCTCGGCCTTCTGTGCCGCGGCCCGTTCCGCCGCCGCCCTGGCAGCCGCTTCCTCTTCGACCGCCCGGCGCGCATCCTCCTGGCGCTTGAGCTCGCGCTCTTGCGTCTCGCGCTCCTTGCGACGTTCGATCTCGCGCTGCCGTCGCAGCTCACGCATCAACCGGTCGCGCTCGCCGATCTCCGCCTGCAAATCCTCGACGCGGCGCACTTCCTGCTCGAAGGCACGCAGGGTTAAAAAAGCCGTGAAGGGGGCGATATCGATGCCCCGCTCGGGCGCTGCAAGAGCCCCGGAGAAGACCAGCCCGACCTGCGGCTCCGCACCGGTAACGGCGTTCTCGCCCGGCTCGACCTTCAGCGCGATCTCGCTTTGCAGGGTCTTTTCCTTGAGGTCCACCTGCGCGCCGCCGAAGACACTGGCCGACTTCGTATCGAGACGCAGCGTGTTGACCCGCAGCACGCCGCCGGCGATCGATCCGCTGGCCTCAAGCGCCTCGAAGGGCAGCACCCCGGCGTCCAGATGACTGGCGAAAGCCTGGCGGATGGTGTCGTCCTCCAGCTTCATGCCGGCATCGACCGCCCGGATCACCAGAGCGAAGGCGTTCGGGTTGATCCTGCGGATCTCGCCATCCGAAACGCCGAGCGTCATGCCTCCGGCCAGTCCGGAGACGATGCCCGCGAGCGACCGCCCCGTACCCTCCGCATCGACTGTTAGGTCGAGGCGCCCGGTCGCAACAGCGCGCCCGCCGCGCCGCCAGACGAGTTCCGCAAGGTCCGCGCCTTCGAGTTTCACCGACCCTGTCAGGCTCGCCTGCCCTCCGGACCTCTTGACCGCGTAAGCACCGGAGATCGCACCATCGGCGAATTTCCCGCCCGAAATATCGAGCGCGAGCGCCTCGGGCGTCAGCGTCAACCGGCCTTCGAGATCGACGATCTCCGGAAGGCCGGCCATTGCAAGCGCGCCAACCGAAAGATCGACGCCGATATCGAGATCCGGCAGCAGCGGCTGGCCGAAGGCCGTGGTCGACCAGACGCCCGTCTCGGCGGAGGTCATCTCGTCCGGGCCAAGCACCAGATCCGTGGCGGCGGCAAGATCCAGCGTCGAAAGAACTAGACGGCCGCGCACCCGCGGCGCCATGCCCGTCGTCTTCCGGCGCAGGTTGACGTCCAGCGCGCCATCGACCTCGGCCTCGGCGAAACGCCCGGCGATATCCTTCAGTGTGAAAGTGTCGCCCTTGCCCTCGAGCCCGGCCACGAGATCGACCGCACCGCTGCCCGTCGTCAGGGACGGCAGGCGTCCCGACAGGATCGCAAGCGACATGAGATCGCGCGCCTTCGCGGTGACATCGGCCGAATAGACCGCCTCGCCGTCCTTCGGCAGGATGATCTCGCCAACCGCGGCAAGGGATGCCTCCTTGCCGAGGTAGAAGCGCGCGGATCCCTCCAGCGCGTTCTGGGCGCGACCGGAGAGACTGAGCTCCAGCCGGGCATCGCCAACCGCGGCAACGGGCAGCACCGGAAGCCCGGCCTGTGCCAGGAAGCCCGCGCCGTCCGCCGCGCTCAACCCGGCGCTCAGATCCAGGCGCGCCGCGCGCCAGGCGTCCAGCCGCCCGTCCAGGCCGGCGGAAATGTCGACAGCAGTGCCCCCCGCCGTGCCTCTGGCCGTGACGCCGGCAAGCGTCGTCGCACCAGCTCCCGCCCCGCTTGCTTCGCCGGTGAAGACGAGCTCAAGCCGCGCCGGCGACAATGCCTCGGCCCGGCGGGCGAGAAAACGTGCCGCCCCGGCCTCGGGAACCAGCGCCGAGAGAAGTCCGGCGACACCATCGAGCCGGTCCGCGTCGACGGAAACCGTCATCTTTCCCGAAGGTGTCGACGACAGGGAGGAGATCTTGCCCTCGGCAGCAATCCGCGCGCCGGCGAGATCGTCGATCGACAGCGTATCGATCGACAGCGTGTCGTTCGCGTAAAGGGCCTTCAGCGTCGCTCCCGAAGCGCTGAAAGCACCGGCCTTGACCTTTTGCGCGAAGATCCGCGCGGAGATCTCTCCGGCGATGTCCAGCCCCTTGTCCTTGCCGCCCAGGAAAAGGCCGACGAGCAGACGTGCCTGATCTGCGTCCAGAAGTTCCGCATCGAGATCCGCTTCCAGCCGAGGCGGACCGCCCGCCGGCAACCGGTAGGAGATCGCGCCCCGCCCCGACTGGCCGGCGATCTCGAAGGACATATCCGTGAGCGACACGCCGTCAGAGGCTGCGGCCACCCTTGCATCGACCGCGAAGGGCTCGACGACGGCACCGGCGACACCGCCCTTTCGCCACCAGTCGGCAAAAAGATTGGGTTGGACGACCGAGGCGGCGAAACTGCCCCGGAACGCGGCTTTCGGGGTGAGTTCGATATCGCCCCGGGCGAGAAACTCGGTTCGCCCGGGCAGCTGTCCCTCGAGCGTGCGCACGCGCCAGCCACTCGCCAGCCGGTCCGCCTCAAGCCGCACGTCCTGGATGAGGCCACCGCCGGAGATCACCCCCGGCACGGCCAGCTTCACGGTCCCGGCGATGGCGGGATGCGGCAGAGCCTGCAGCGCGTCGAGAACGATGCCGCCGGCCTCCCTCGCCGATAGCGGCTCCTGGGGCCCGCGACCGGAGATCCGGTCGAGATCCAGCTGCTTGGCGCGGGCTTCGAGATCGAACCTGTAGGGCTCGGCAAGCGACACCGCGAGCGTGCCCTCAAGCGACACGGGACGCTCTTCCGGCCCGAAGGAGAACCGCGCCTCCTTCAGGTTCAACGTGGTCATGTCGAGCGCGAAGGCGCCTTCGCTCCGCCAGGCTTTCGTCTTGTCCTCATCCACCGTGACGGAGGCCAGCGTATAGCCACCCTCATAGGCGGGCCGGCCATCGTCGATGGCAAGTCGCCCGTCCATGACGAGGTCGACGGGCGTCGACACGGGAATGACGCTGGCGCGCAGCCGGAGCCCGCCCTCCGCGTCGCGACGGCCGGTCGTCAGCATCACGGTTGCCCGCTCGCCGCCCAGGGATGCCATGCCGTCGATCTTGAACGGTCCGAGCAACGAGCGCGCCGCAACGGTCAGATCGACATCCTCGATCCGATGGGTGCGCCCGCTGCGCGCATCGATGATGCTGAGTCGGCCGTCGCGGATCGTCGCCTGCTCGAGCATGACAAGGTCGGGGTCGAGATCGCGGATCAGCCCTGCGCGGTCGCGCGCGGTGAACCAGTCAAGACGCCCCTGCTCATCGATGGAAAGCCGCAGACTGGGCGCGTCCATCGTCATGTCGATGACCCGGATCTCGCCCTTCAGCAGAGGCGGCAGCTCCACCCGCATGGTGAACCGGGAAACCGCGAGCAGCGGGTCTTCGGGTTCGCCGACGCGCACATCGGTGAAGGTCAGCGTCGGCGTGGGCAGAAGCCGCATTTCGGCCTCGCCCATCACCGCGACGCGGTGGCCGAGCATCTGCTCGCCATAGCGCTCGAACGTGGTCCGATAGGCGGTCCAGTCGACAAGGAACGGACCGACGAGAGCGGCCAGCAGCACGGCGATGAGCGTCACGCCGATCGTGATGTAGATCGAGTTCAGCGCTCTTCTCCCTCGTTCGAGCCGGCGTCCGGCAGCCCGGCCCTAGTCTGTCTTGAGGATCTTCCCCGGATTGAGAATGCCATGCGGATCGAGCGCGCGCTTGATCGTGCGCATCACGTCCAGCCCCGCCCCGTGTTCACGGTCGAGATATTTCATCTTTCCCTGGCCCACGCCATGCTCGCCGGTGCAGGTGCCGCCCATCTCGATGGCGCGCCAATTGAGGCGCTCGACGAAGGCTTCGGTCGCCTCGATTTCCTCCGGCTTCTCGACGTCGACGAGCACCAGGACATGGAAATTGCCATCGCCGACATGGCCGACGAGCGGGGCAATCAGCCCACTCTCCTCGATGTCGCGGTAGGTCTCGCCGATACAGTCCGCCAGCCGCGAGATCGGCACGCAGACATCGGTCGAAACGCCCTTGCTGCCCGGCCGCAGGCCAAGCGAGGCCCAGTAGGCGTTGTGCCGCGCCGTCCAGAGCTTGTTGCGATCCTCGGCCTGCGTCGCCCAGACAAAGGTTCCGCCGCCGTTCTCGCCGGCGATCTCGCCGAACAGCTCGCTCTGCTCGCGCACCCCCGCCTCGGTGCCGTGAAACTCGACGAAAAGCGTCGGCGTCTCCTCGAAATCAAGCTTCGAATACGCATTGCAGGCGCGGATCTGCAGCGTATCGAGAAGTTCGATACGTGCGACCGGCAGGCCAAGCTGGATCGTCTGGATCACCGCGTTGCAGGCGCTTTCCAGATCCGGGAACGGGCATACGCCGCCCGACATGGCTTCCGGAATGCCGTGCAGGCGCAGCGTCACCTCGGTGATGAGGCCGAGCGTGCCCTCGGAGCCGATCATGAGCCGCGTAAGATCGTAGCCGGCCGATGACTTCTTCGCCCGCCCGCCGGTATGCACGATCCGTCCGTCGGCCATCACCACCGTGAGCGCCAGGACCGCATCCTTCATGGTGCCATAGCGCACCGCGTTGGTGCCGGAAGCACGCGTCGCGGCCATGCCGCCAAGGCTTGCGTCGGCGCCCGGATCGATCGGGAAGAAAAGCCCCGTGTCGCGCAGATATTCATTGAGCTGCTTGCGGGTAACGCCCGCCTGCACGACGCAGTCGAGGTCTTCCGCATGAACCTCGAGCACCTGGTTCATGCGCGACAGATCGACGGAAATGCCGCCTGCGGGCGCATTCACATGCCCCTCGAGCGAGGACCCAGTGCCGAAGGCGATGACCGGAACGCGATGTTCTGCGCACACGGAAACGACCTCGGCCACCTCTTCCGTCGTCTCGGCGAAGACGACGCCGTCGGGCGCCTGATTCGGCAACCAGGTCGTGGTGTGCGCATGCTGCTCGCGCACCGCCTGTGCGGCGGAGAACCTGTCACCGAAGCGCTGGCCCAGGATCTGAAGGACAAGCGCGATTCCCGCTCCATTGCGGTGGACTTCGGCCTGAAGGGTGGCAAGGGACATTGAGAAACTCCCAGGAATGACGCTGCGTGCCGTCCGGCGCGCTGCCGGTCGGGATCGGAGGCACCATCGCCCCGCACGTCCCACCCGGACCGGATTTCCCGCAGACTAGCAAAAAACCATAATCCGGGCCAAAGACTTCCGACCCGCACCAGTCCCCGCCCGAAGACAGCGGCAAGGTGCGGGCCGGGCCTAACGGACCGGCCGTGTCGAGGTCGATTCCACCCATTTCACGAAGATGCGCGCCTGTGCCTGATAGACGCCTTCCTTGCACATGACCTTGGACGCCGCGTTGGCGATCAGCGCGCAGGCCATCAGCGGCAACAGCATGTGATTGTTGTCGGTCATCTCCATGACGATGACGAAGGCGGTGATCGGCGCCTGCACCACGCCCGTGAAATAGGCGACCATCCCCAGAAGCACGATCACACCGATCGGCACATTGGGGAAAAGCAGCGAAAGATCGGCGCCAAGGCCCGCCCCCACCGACAGCGACGGCGAAAAGATGCCGCCGGGAAGACCGCTGATCGCCGAGGCGACGGTCGCCAGAAACTTGAGCGGCGCATAGATGAAGGAGAGTTCCGACCGTCCGTGCAGGGCCTCGCGTGCGGCCTCGTATCCCGTGCCGTTCACCGCGCCGCCGGTCGCCAGGCCGCAGAGCGCGACGACCATGCCGCAGATCACGGCGAAGGCCACCGGGCGCGCCTTGATGAAGCGCCCGATCCGCCCGGGGCAGCCAAGCGTCACCAGAAGCAGGACGCGCGAGAAGGCACCGCCGCAGATCCCGCCGATGACGCCGATCACGGGAACGGCCAACCAGCCCCAGCCGAAATGCAGCACGTCGTGGGTCGTGCCGAAATAGATGTAATTGCCGAACACCGTCAGCGGCACCATGCCGGCGAGAATCACCGTTCCGATGATCAGGCCGCTGGTGCGCATCTCGAACGACCGGCTCATTTCCTCGATGGCGAAGACGATACCGGCAAGCGGCGTGTTGAACGCGCCGGCGATGCCCGCGGCCGAGCCGGCGAGGATAAGCCCCTGCTGCCGTCGCGGCGAAATCCGCCCGGTGAGGAACATGATCGCGGCGCCAATCTGCACCGTCGGCCCCTCGCGCCCCGTTGACGCTCCAACGGCAAGACCGGCCGTCGTCATCAACAACTTGCCGACCGCAGATCGCAACCCGACGAGCTTGACGCGGTCCCGAGGGCTCTTCAACTGACGCGCGGCGATGGCCTGAGGGATGCCGGAGCCCTGCGTTCCCGGGAAATAGCGGTTGGTCATCCAGACCACCAACCCGAAACCGACAGGCGTGACGAAAAGCCCGCTGTAGGGAGATATCTCGAGAAAAGCCCGAAAGACGTCCTGCGCCTTGTCGGAAATCACCGCGAGCGCCATGCCGCTCAGCCCGACCATGAGGCCGCCAACGCCGAAGATGATCCTTCGCTGCCACTTCCGCGACAGCGCACGAAGGTATCTGACGGGGTGAACTAGGAGATATCTATAAGCCATAGGCTCCTTGTCCCCGTCTTGCGGCCGGATCGGCCCAGGGACAAACGCTTTCTAGGGGTTTCGGATCGAATTTGACGCGCTGCCAGCGCCACATGCGAGCTAGCTTGCGGTATACTTGGAATTCCTCCCGGAATCCATATCAAGATGCTGGTTTTAAAAACGCGAAACCTCCGTTCCGCGTTTCAACGACCCGAGACGTCGTCTTGCAGCACGCAGCCGCCGCGCTTGTGGCGGCAGCGTGCTGCGGTGTGTCAAAGCGGGGCCGTCACAGCCTTGAGCCAGGTCCGCGTCTCAGCGTCCACCAGCGGCCCGATGTCGGCCAGCACGCGCGCGTGATAGGCATCGAACCATGCGCGCTCTTCGCCCGTCAGCATGTCTCCCAGGACCAGACGCCGGTCGATGGGCGCGAGCGTCAACGCCTCGAAGCCAAGCATCGGCCGCTCGCCGCCTTCAATCATCGCGGCCGGGGTGACCAGTTCGAGATTCTCGATGCGAATGCCATGCGAGCCGTCGCGGTAATAGCCAGGCTCGTTGGACACGATCATGCCCGGTTCCAGCGCGACATGACCGGTCTTGGCGATGCGCTGCGGCCCCTCGTGCACAGAAAGATAAGACCCCACGCCGTGCCCGGTGCCATGGTCGAAGTCGAGCCCGGCCTTCCACAGCGCGATGCGGGCCAGCGCGTCGAGCTGCGCACCGCTCGTTCCCGCCGGGAACCGCGCGGTGGCGATGGCGATATGCCCCTTCAGCACCAGCGTGAAATGGCGCTTCATCTCCTGCGTCGCGGCACCGACCGCAATGGTCCGGGTGATGTCGGTCGTACCGTCCTGATACTGGCCGCCGGAATCGATCAGGAACAGACTGTCCGGCGGGATCTGCAGGTTGGAGCGCCGATCAACGCGATAGTGGCAGATGGCCGCATTGGGGCCCGCGGCCGAGATGCTGTCGAAGGAGATTTCCTTCAAGGCACCGGTTTCGGCGCGGAACGACTCGAGCTTCTCGGCAACCGCGATCTCGTCCAGAGGTCCCTCGGCCACCGCGCCGTCGAACCAGGCGAGGAACCGGCAGAATGCAGCGCCGTCGCGCAGGTGCGCCGCCCGCGCGCCAGCGATCTCGGCCGCGTTCTTCACAGCCTTCGCCCGCGTCACCGGGTCCGCCCCGGTCACGACCCGGCCGCCAGCCGCGGCAACCGCCTCGCCCAGAGCGGCTCCGGTCCAGTCGGGATCCAGCATGACCGCCGCACCACTGCCACCAAGCTCCGCCAGCGCCGGCATCAGCGCCTCGGGACCATCGATCACGGCAAGCGCCTCCAGATGATCGCGCGAGGCGTTGGTGAGCTTGCGCGCGTCGATGAAGATGCGCGGGCGCCCTTCCGCCGGCAGGACGGCGAAGGATAGCGGCAGAGGCGTATGCTGCACGTCGCTGCCGCGGATATTGAAGAGCCAGGCGATGGAATCGGGCTGGGTCAGCACGAAGGCATCTGCCCTTGCGGCGGCCACCGCCCGCGCCATGCGGTCGATCTTGGCCGCGGCCTGCTCGCCGGCGAACGCATCAGGATGCACCGTGACGGTTCCAAGCGGCGACGCCGGCCGGTCGGACCAGACCGCATCGAGCGGATTGTCGTCGACGGCAACCAGTTCGGCTCCCGCGTCCGCACAGGCATCGGCGAGGCGCCTGGCGCCATTGATCGTGTGAAGCCGAGGATCATAGCCGATACGCGCGCCGGGCTTCACCGTTTCGGCGAGCCATGTCGCAGGTGGGGTCTCGATCAGGTGCTGCGGCGCGAAGACCGAGGTATCGACCTGCTCGCGCACCTGGATGGTGTAGCGGCCGTCGACGAAGATGGCCGCCTCCCGGGCGAGAACAACGGCCATGCCGGCGGAACCGGCGAAACCCGTCAGCCATTCCAGCCGGGCCTCGCTCGGCGGCACATATTCCCCCTGGTGGGCATCGGCGCGCGGCACCAGGAACCCGTCGAGACCGCGGCGGGCAAGCTCATCCCGGAGCGCCGCGCACCGCGCGGAACCCGTACTGGGATCAATCATCGTGTCGAAGGACTGGAACATGACGAGACGCTAGCGAGAAAACGAGGTCCGCGAAAGGGGAAACACGGTCTCACAGCCCCGGCTTTGCACGCGTTCTGTGCAGCGGATGCACAGCTGCTGTGCGCCTTGCACAGACTTTGGATGTTGCATCGCAAAATTTCCAATTCGCACATGCAGCAATCGCAGCACTGCCATGCACTTATCGCACTTTTCGCAGAGCTCGGTTCCCCCCATATTGGACTTGTGAGTTTGAGGGAGGAACCTCTCTAGAAGAGACCTCGAACCGGAGTAAAGATCATGGCCATTGCCACCACGACTGCACTTGCCGGCGTATCGCACGGCACCTCGAAGAGCCTGTTCCGCAAGGCCATGGATTCCATGGTTGCGGCGCGCGAGCGCCAGGCTCGCCGCTATGTGAACGGCTATCTGCTCTCGCTCGATGATGCGACGCTTGCCGCCTACGGCTACGAGCGTGCCGAGCTTGAGCGTCAGGGCGGATTGTCCGCGGCGTTCTGATCCGGCGCAAGGCGCGCTAAGCGCCCTGCACCCGGCAGACAACAAAAGAACCCGGCCTTGCGCCGGGTTTTTTTGTGCCTGAACGCCGCCCGGACCACCCGGGCCGGCGCGCCGCGTGTGCGTCACACAAGGTGACGCCCACGCATCAGCGTCAACGTCAGCCAGCCGTCGCGGTCCTGCCTGCGCACCAGGCGGAACCCCTGCGCACCATAGGCAAAGAGGATACGCGGTCCGTCCTCGACCCGCAGCCCGGACAGCACCAGCGTCGCATCATGCGCCATGCGCCGGGACAGACCATCCGCCATGCGCATCAGCGGCCGCGCCAGAATGTTGGCGACGACAAAATCGAAGGGCCCCTCCTCGTCGAAGACCCGGGCGTCGACGCCCGCCGCCGTCGCCACCTTCAGCAAGGGGCCGGCCAGATTCGCCACCGCATTGGCGCGCGCGGTTTTGGTCGCCACCGGATCGATGTCGGTTGCAAGCACCTTCTGCCGCGAAAGCCGTGCCATGGCGATGGCGAGCACGCCGGTCCCCGTACCCAGATCGAGCATGCGCGCATAGCGCCGCCGCGTCAGCAGCCGATCGATCTCGATCAGGCAGCCCGCCGTTGTGCCGTGATGCCCTGTCCCGAAGGCCAGCGCGGCCTCGATCTCAATGGAGACGCCATTGTCGGGCCGTTTGTCGCGGTCATGCGCCCCATGCACGAAGAAACGTCCCGCGCGCACCGGCTTCAGCCCTTCCAGGCTCTTGGCGACCCAGTTGATGTCTTCAAGCTCGACCGCCTCGACAGGCGCGGCGAAGGCATCCGCGCCAAGTCGGTCGCGCACCAGATCGGACGCCTCGCCGGCACTCATGTCGAAGAGCAGGATCTCCGCCGTCCAGTCGCGGCCGTCGGCGGACGCCTCGAACACGGTCACCGGGTTGCCATCGTCCTCGAAGTCTCGGGACAGCAACTCATAGATGCGCTTTGCCTCGATCTCCTGGGCGGTGATACGGACGCGGATGGTCGACATGAGGGCTCCGGGGCTTCCTGCGGATGGGGCGGGGTTGCCCGCCTATAGACCCGCGGACGGCCATCGGCAACGGCCTTGGCGGGGAGAGGGGGCGGCGGGCGCTCCGATAGTCCCCCAAAGCGCGCGCCCGGCGTCGGCGGACACGCGTCAGTGCCGCTCGACGAAACCGTCCAGGACCTTCTTCCGGCCAGCTTTTTCGAACTGGATCGTGAGCTTGTTTCCCTCGATGGCAACGATCTCGCCATAGCCGAACTTGATGTGGAAGACCCGCTCGCCCGTCGCGAAGGAGGACGGCTCCTCGGCAACTGACTTCACCACAAGGTCCCCCTCAATGGTGCGCGGGCCACCGCTGCCGCGCCGCTCGTTGCCGCTCAACCGACCGGCAAACCCGCCGCGCGTCCCCGCACCGCCTCCTCCCGAAGACTGGGAGCGCTGCGCCCGCTGCCATCCCGGCGTCGAATAGCTCGACTGGAACGGATCACGCGTGTCGAAGCGGCTCGCGCCGTAACCGCCGCCATAGCCCCCATAGGACTTGGACGGCTCGACCACGTCCACATGGTCGGCAGGCAACTCGTCGAGAAAGCGCGAGGGAATCGTCGATTGCCAGCTGCCGTGAATGCGCCGGTTGGAGGCGAACCAGATCTTGGCACGCCGGCGCGCCCGGGTCAGGCCGACATAGGCAAGGCGGCGCTCCTCCTCCAGGCCGGCGCGACCGGATTCATCGAGCGCGCGCTGGTGCGGAAAGAGCCCCTCTTCCCAGGCGGGAAGGAAAACCGTGTCGAACTCCAGGCCCTTGGCCGAATGCAGCGTCATCAGCGACACCGCCTCGGCGTTGCCGTCCGCGTCCCTGTCCATCACCAGCGAGACATGCTCCAGGAACCCCGCCATGGACTCGAACCCGTCCATCGAGCGGATCAGTTCCTTGAGGTTGTCGAGCCGCCCGGGCGCCTCGGCGGAACGGTCGGCGCGCCACATCTCGGTGTAGCCGCTCTCGTCGAGCACGATCTCGGCCAGTTCGGTATGCGGCATGCCCTCGAGCTGATCGCGCCAGCGGTCGAAGTCGGCAAGCAGCATCCTGAGCGTCGTGCGCGCCTTTGGCCTCAGCTCTTCCGTCTGGCAGAGATCGGCTGCCGCCTGCATCAAGGGCATCCGGTTCGCCCGTGCATGGGCATGAACGAGCTTGAGGCTCGCTTCGCCGAGGCCGCGCTTCGGCGTGTTGACGATGCGCTCGAAGGCGAGGTCATCGGCCGGCTGAACGATCGCGCGGAAATAGGCAAGTGCGTCGCGGATCTCCATGCGCTCATAGAAGCGCGGCCCGCCGACGACCCGATAGTTGATCCCCAGCGTGACGAACCGATCCTCGAACTCACGCATCTGGAAGGAAGCGCGCACCAGGATCGCCATCTGCTCGAGGCCGTGGCCCTTCGCCTGCAATGCCTCGATCTCGTCGCCGATGGCCCGCGCTTCCTCCTCCGAATCCCAGACGGCGGCGACCGAGACGCGCTCGTCATCCCCCTCGTCCTCAAGGTCGGTGAACAGCGTCTTGCCGAGACGGCCCTCATTGTGGGCGATCAGATGAGAGGCGGCAGCCAGGATGTGGCTCGTCGAGCGGTAATTGCGCTCCAGCCGGATCACCTTGGCGCCCGGAAAATCGTGATCGAAACGCAGGATGTTGTCGACCTCGGCGCCGCGCCAGCCATAGATCGACTGGTCGTCATCCCCCACGCAGCAGATGTTGGTGTTCCCCTGTGACAGCAGCCTCAGGAGCATATACTGCGCGATGTTGGTATCCTGATACTCGTCCACCAGCATGAAGACGAAGCGGCGCTGGAAGTCCTTCAACACGTCCGGATTTTTGCGGAACAGCGTAATGACATGCAGCAGCAGATCGCCGAAGTCGCAGGCGTTCAGGATCGACAGCCTGTCCTGATAGAGCGCATAGAGCTCACGCCCCCGACCGTTGGCAAAGCTGCGGGCCTCTCCTTCTGGCACCTGTTCGGGGGTCAGGCCGCGGTTCTTCCACCCGTCGAGCAGCCCGGCGAAGGCACGCGCCGTCCAGCGCTTGTCGTCAAGCCCTTCGGCCTGGATGATCTGCTTGATCAGCCGGATCTGGTCGTCCGTGTCGAGAATGGAGAAACCGGACTTGAGACCGACGAGTTCCGCATGGCGGCGCAGGATCTTGACGCAGATCGAATGGAAGGTGCCCAACCAGGGCATGCCTTCGGCGCTGTCGCCGATCAGCCGCTCGATGCGCTCCTTCATCTCGCGCGCGGCCTTGTTGGTGAAGGTCACCGAAAGGATCTGGCTCGGAAACGCACGTCGCGTCGCCAGAATGTGGGCGATGCGCGTGGTCAGGACCTTGGTCTTGCCCGTGCCCGCGCCGGCAAGCACCAGAACGGGTCCGTCGAGGGTCTCCACGGCCTCGCGCTGCTCCGGGTTCAGCCCCTCGAGATAGGGCGTCGGCTGCATCGGCTCCGCCGGTCGCGCCATGGCCGCCCGCGCCCGCGCCGCGATACCACTGCCCGCGGGCACACCCCTGTCGTCGCGCCCCGATGGCACCGGCTCGGCATCTCGGGCGGAATGTCGGCTGTCGACAGGGAAATTGGCCATGCGGTCTCGGATCTCGATGGGTCAGGGTCACTCAAACCGGAACCGCGGATCGGGATTCGACCTCGCGCGATTCTGTTCTCTCTTTGGACCAATATAGCAACTTGTCCCGTCAATTGGAGGGGCGCAATTGCTCGCGCCCCTCCACTGCCCGGTCTGACGCCATTGTTATTCGAAAATCAGGCCGCAATGAGTGATGCCAACGCTTCCGCAGGTTCATCGAAGCGAAGATCGTAGAAGGTCCCTTCGGCCGAGGAAACGCGCGCGGAAACAACCCGCCCATCGGCAAGCTGAAGCTTCAGCGGCTGATCGGTCGCGATGCCCGCTGCGGAGGTAACCCTTGCCGCAAAGGCATCCGCCGCGCCGATAACGGCCTGATAGCGACGCCCCATGGCGGTAACGATCACCGCTTCTCGCATCTGCGCCTGCACCGCGGCCCGACGCGCCTGCAGATCGCGCGTCACATCGGCAAGGAACGTTTCCACCTCTCCGGCAAGCTGCCTCGTCACCTCGGCAAGGCTCGCAGAGACGGAATTGACGTCACCTGCAACACTCGCTGTCTCGCCGATGGCCGCCGTGACGGAAGTCACATTGTCGGCGACCGTGTCCGTTCCCGTCGAGGCGGCCAAGGCGGATCCTGCAATCTCCTGCGTCGCCGCGCGCTGCTGCTCGACAGCGCCGGCAATCGTCGACGTCAGCTCGCGGATCTCCGACATCGCTGCCGCGATGTCGCCGATGGAATCGACTGCCCCGCGCGTCGACGACTGGATGCCGGTGATCTGCGAGGCGATGTCCTCCGTCGCCTTTGCGGTCTGTCCAGCCAGGCTTTTCACTTCGCTCGCGACCACCGCGAAGCCCTTGCCGGATTCACCCGCGCGTGCCGCCTCGATGGTGGCGTTGAGCGCCAGCAGGTTGGTTTGTTCCGCAATGTCGCGAATGAGATTGACCACAGACCCGATCTGCTCGGCGGCATCGGACAGCGTTGCCACCTCTGCATTGGTCGCGGTTGCCCGCGTCGACGCCGAGGCCATGAGATCGCTCGCCTTGACGGTCTGCGAAGCGATCTCGGCAATGGACGCCGAGAGCTCCTCTGCCGCCGCAGCCACCACCTGGATGTTGCCGGAGGCGGCTTGCGTGGCAGCGCTCGCCGACGAGGCGTCGGTCGCGGCGCGGCTCGCCTCCGAACTCAGTGTTTCAGCGGAGCTTCGCATGTCGACGGCCTTGGAACCCGCCACATCCAGCGTCGAAGACACGCTGGAGCGGAACCCCTCGATCATGGCCTCGATGGAGGCCTGCCTGTCGCGTTCGCGCAGGCGTTCATCCTGCAGGCGGCTTTCCAGGTTGATGCGCTCAACGGCATTTTCCCGGAAGATCTCGATGGCTCCGGCCATCGCTCCGATCTCGTCCGCCCTGCCGGTGTTGGCGATGACAATGTCCGTGTCATTGGCAGCCAGACGGCGCATCACCTCCAGCAATCCCGTTATCGGCGGAACAATGGAGCGATAGACCCAAACGGAAAACGCCATGGTGGCCAGCGCGAGAGCTGCGATCAGCCCAAGCCTCCACAAGAAGGAGCGCCCGCCCGCCGCCACGCCCATGGCAGCCTCGGAAGAGATGGCCCCCGCCAACGCGTTCTCGACCCGCTTCAGCGCCTCGATACGGACGGTGCTGCCCTTGAACCACTGCGGTCCGGTCACAGCCGAGATATCGCCGCCAAAGGGAGCCGCGTAGGCAAGCTGTCGCAGTGCCGCCACATCGGCTTCGACCGGACCGGCAAGTGCGCTTTCATACGTCGCCACCATGTCTGGCGAGGCAAAACGCCGGAAGGTATCCAGATAAGTGTCCTGCATCGCGCCGAGGCGCACGAAATTGCGGAATACCTTTTCGTTGAAAACGCCAGCGCCGAAACCGGCCGCACCCATTGCCCTCTCGATGCCCGCCCGCTCCTTCGCCTGGATCAACGCATTGTAGGCAATCACGGAGCGCAGGGTGTCGCCGTCCTCGACGAGGCCGGACATGCTCGAGATCATGTCGAGAAGATTTGAAATGATCGGCGTGTAAAAGCCCGCGACATCGGCAACCTCGAACGTCAGGGAATCAACGCTCCGGCGTGCCTCGGCAAGCCTCTTGAGCTGTCCGGAGACAGTGGCATGCGGTCGCGAGAACCCATCGATGGCAAGTCGCCCCGTTGGCTCCGGCACGCCCGAGACATAGGTTTCCAACGCCTCATCGGTGGCCCTGCGCTGGGAGCGGATCTCGTCAGCGAAGGCGCTCCCCTTCGATCCGACATATCCAGCCGACGCACCGCGCTCCTTTTGAAGCTGGTGCACCAGTTCCGATATCACGGGAGCAACGTTCAGGAAGTCCGCCACCATCTTGCGCTCCTGTACGGAGCGATAATCCCGCATCAGCTCGATCGAGCTGACGACAAGCAGCGCGGCAAGCGGAATGATGCTGATCGCGGCCAGGCGCAGACCAATCGAACCGGACAGCAGTCGACGAAACATAGTTCTCTCCAGATTTCACTCGGGCCACACGCCCGTGACGAAAGTCTGGCAATCGGAGATTGAAATTCTTTTAAGAGAACCGCCCCAAAAAATAGAAAAGCCATTTAAAACAATAAATTACGTCATTCTACATAAGTAGAAGAACTGCTCTTTCTCACGCCTCGGACATGGCAATCCAGGCGTCTTCATCGATGACATCGACACCGAGCTCTTCCGCCTTCTTCAGCTTCGAGCCCGCGCCCGGGCCGGCGATAACGAGATCGGTCTTCTTCGAGACCGATCCCGAGACCTTGGCGCCCATGGCCTCGGCACGTGCCTTCGCCTCGTCTCGGCTCATCTTCTCCAGCGTCCCGGTGAAAACCAGGGTCTTTCCCGCCACGGGGCTAGAGCCCGCCTCGGCCCTCTCCAGGGCTTGCGGCCTGATCTCGTGGAGCAGAGCCTCCAGAGCGTCACGGTTATGCCCTTCAGCGAAGAACTCGACGACCGCGCGCGCCACCGTCTCGCCGATACCGTCGATGCTGTTGAGCTCGGCCCAGGCATCGGACTGCGGATCGCCCGCCGCCGTCATCGCCGCCGCGAAGCTCGCCCAGTCGAGATAGTGGCGGGCAAGGAGCTTGGCGTTGCCCTCGCCCACATGGCGAATGCCAAGGGCAAAGATCACCCGGTTGAGCGGCATCTCGCGCCGTGCCTCGATGGCCGCGAAGAGATTGGTGACACTCGTCTCGCCCCAGCCGTCACGGTTGCGAAGCTTCTGAAGCGACGAGGCCTTGTCCCGCGTCTCGATGGTGAAGATGTCGGCCGGCTGGCGGATGCCGCCCTCTCCGAGCGGCAGTTCGAAAAAGAACTCCACCTGTTTGTCGCCCAGCCCTTCGATGTCGAAGGCGTTGCGCGACACGAAGTGCTTGAGTTTCTCCTTGGCCTGGGCCGCGCACACGAGCCCTCCGGTGCAGCGGCGCACCGCGTCGGGGCGCCCGGTCTTGGGATTGATATCGCGCACGGCATGGCTGCCGCAGACCGGGCATGCGCTCGGGAAGGCAAAGGCCACGGCATCCGCCGACCGCTTGTCCAGATCGACATCGACGATTTGCGGGATGACGTCGCCAGCGCGCTGGATGCGCACGGTGTCGCCGATGCGAATGTCCTTGCCGCCGCGGATGGGCTCCCCGTCCTGGCCGATGCCCTTGATATAGTCCTCGTTGTGCAAGGTCGCGTTGGAGACGACCACGCCGCCGACGGTGACCGGCTCGAGTTTCGCCACGGGCGTCAGCGCACCCGTCCGCCCGACCTGGATCTCGATGTCACGCAGGATGGTGAAGGCCTGTTCGGCCGGAAACTTATGCGCGATCGCCCAACGCGGCGCGCGTGAGACAAAGCCGAGTCGGGACTGGAGATCGAGCCTGTTCACCTTGTAGACCATGCCGTCGATGTCATAGCCGAGAAGCGCCCGCTCCTCCTCGATGCCGTGATAGGCCGCAAGCAGCCCCTCAACGTCGTCGCATCGCGTCATCCGCGAATTGACCGAAAAGCCCCAGTTCCCGAAAGCCTGGACCATCTCGTACTGCGTCTCGCAAGGCATCTCGCTCATCTCGCCCCAGGCATAGGCGAAGAACCGCAGCGGACGGGCGCGCGTCACCTCCGGGTTGAGCTGGCGCAACGATCCGGCGGCCGCGTTGCGCGGATTGGCGAAGGTCCGGCCGGACTGGATCTCCATACGCGCATTGAGCGCCTGGAAATCCTCGTGGCGCATGTAGACCTCGCCGCGCACCTCCACCACCTCCGGGGCGCCCTCGGGAAGCTCCCTCGGAATGTCGTCGATGGTCAGCGCGTTCTGCGTGACATTCTCGCCCACGGTGCCATCGCCCCGGGTCGCGGCGCTGACGAGCTTGTGCTTCTCGTAGCGCAACGACAGCGACAGCCCGTCGATCTTCGGCTCTGCCGTGATGGCGATCGCGCCCTGCAGCGGGTCGATCTTCAGGAACCGGCGGAGACGCCCGACGAAATCGCGAACGTCGTCGTCCTTGAAGGCATTGTCGAGGGACAGCATCGGCACCTTGTGGGTGACCTTGCCGAACCCCTCCGCCGGGGCGCTGCCGACCCTAAGCGTCGGACTGTCGGAACGCACCAGATCCGGAAACCGCGCCTCGATGGCGTCATTGCGCCGCTTCAGCGCGTCATAGTCGGCGTCGGAAATCGTCGGCGCGTCCTCGCCGTGATAGCGCCGGTCATGCTCGGCAATCTCGTTGGCAAGCCGCTCGAGCTCGGCCGCGGCCTCCTCCAGGGTCAGATCTTCCGGGGAGCGGTCGGTCAGCATCTTGTCGGCCATGGCGGTCTCGTCGGGAAAATGGGTGAGCGTCTCGCACGAACCGACAATATGGAGCGCCACCGCGACGCGGGAAACACCGCTTTCGCCTTTTCCCCCGCCATGCCTCGCCGGAGCGCCCGGCGTCAGCCGGCGTCGGAAAGCAGCCGGTCGGCGGCGGCGCGCGCCTCGTCGGTGATCGTCGCACCGGCCAGCATCCGCGCGATCTCCTCGCGGCGGTGATCCACATCGATGCGCTTCACCCGCGTCGCCACCCGATCCTCACCACCATCCTCGCGCGCGTCTTCCTTCATGATCAGGAAGTGGCCTGCCGCGCGCGCCGCGACCTGCGGCGCATGGGTGACGGTCAACACCTGCACGCGCCGGGCAAGGCGGGCAAGCCGGGCGCCAATGGCCTCGGCAACCGCGCCACCAACGCCTGTGTCGATCTCATCGAAGACCAGCGTCGGGGCCGACCCCTTGTCGGCGAGCGACACCTTGAGCGACAGCAGGAAGCGCGACAGCTCGCCGCCCGAGGCAACCTTCATCATCGGGCCCGGCCGGGTGCCCGGGTTGGTCTGCACCCAGAACTCGGCCTGGTCTATGCCCTCGCGGCTGCGGTTTTCCGGGTCGCTCTCCAGATTGACGATGAAGCGGGCGCGCTCGAGCCTGAGATCGGGAAGCTCCAGTGCAACGGCCTCCTCCAGCGCGCGCGCGGCTTCATGGCGTCGGGCGGACAGGTCGGCGGCGGCGCGATCATAGCGCGACACCGCCGCGCGCACCGCCTCCGCGAGCCCGGAAAGCGCCTCCTCGCCGGCATCGAGCGCGGCAAGGTCGGCCTCATAGCGTGTGCGCAGCCCCGGAAGCTCGTCGACCAGCACCTGATACTTGCGCGAGGCCGCCCGCAGCGCGAACAGCCGCTCCTCGGTGCGCTCGAGCGCCTGCGGGTCGAACTCGCTCTCGCGCAGCGCCGTCTCGAGCCCCGCGCGCGCATCCTCGAGACGATCGAGCGCCTCGGCAAGATGTCCGACGGGCGCGCCGAGAACCCCCGGCGCCTGTTCGGCCTTGCGCTCCAGCCGCCGCCACAGCGCCGCGATCTCGGAGATCGGAGAGCCGTTGCCGTTGAGCGTCTCGAAGGCCTCGCCCAGATCGGTGGCGATCTTCTCCACCTGCATCATCGACTGGCGAATCTCGGCAAGCTCGTCTTCCTCGCCGGCCTGCGGCGCCAGCGTCGCAAGTTCCGCGCTCGCCGAACGCAGGAAGTCCGCCTCGCGCCGGGCGGCCGCGATCCGCTCTTCCTGAACCTTGAGCTCCCGCTCCGCCGCGCGCAGCGCCCGGTAGGCATCGGCGACATCGCCGGCAAGCCCCTCGGCGCCGGCGAACATGTCAAGAAGCCGGCGATGCTCGGCCGGATCGGTGTAGGCGCGGGATTCGTTCTGTCCGTGGATCTCGACAAGAAGTCCGCCGGCCTGGCGCAGCAGCGCCACGCTGACGGGAGAATCATTGATAAAGGCGCGGCTGCGCCCATCCTCCGCCTGCACCCGGCGCAAGATGACGTCGCCATCCGATTCGAGATCATTGTCGGCAAGGAGCTTGCGCACCGGGTGCGTCATCGGCACGTCGAAGGCCGCAGTCACCTGTCCCTGCGGCTGGCCGTTGCGCACCAGCCCGGCATCGCCCCGCCCGCCAAGCGCAAGACTCAGCGCATCAAGCAGGATCGACTTGCCCGCGCCGGTTTCGCCGGTGAGCACCGACATTCCGTCCGCGAACTCCAGATCGAGCCTGTCGATCAGCACGATATCGCGGATTGCAAGCGTGACGAGCATGCGAGCTTTGACCGGATCATGTGTGGAGCCCGCGCAGTCGCGCAAAGCCGGAGAGGCTACGACGCCTCGAGTGAACGCCTAGAGAGAGATACCGCTGAACGCACGGCTGATCCAGCTCCCCGAGTCCTCGCTCGGCGAATGACCGCCGGTCTTCAGCAGCGTGTAGGCGTCCTTGTACCACTGGCTGTCGGGGAAATTGTGCCCGAGCACGGCAGCAGCCGTCTGCGCCTCGTTGACCACGCCGAGCGCGTAGTAGGACTCGGTCAGCCGGTAGAGCGCTTCCTCGATGTGACGGGTCGTCTGGTATTCGGTGATGACCACCTTGAAGCGGTTGATCGCGGCGATGTACTGCCGGCGCTTCAGGTAGAAGCGCCCGACCTGCATCTCCTTGCCCGCGAGCTGGTCGTGGGCGATGCGGATCTTGGTGCGCGCGTCCTCGGCATACTCGGATTCGGGATAGCGCTGGATCAGCTCGCCAAACGCGGCGAGCGAGCGCTTGGTCATTTCCTGGTCGCGCGTCACGTCCGGGATCTGCTTGTTGTACGACTGGCCGATGATATAGAGCGCGTAAGCGCTGTCCTCGCTGCCCGGATAGAGCGTCGTGAACCGCTTCGCCGCGGTAATCGCCTCGTCGAACTTGCCCTGGCTGTAATTCAGGTAGGCAAGATTGATCAGCGCCTTCTTCGAATATTCCGAATAGGGGTGCTGCTTGTCGATTTCCTCGAACTTCTTGCGCGCGTCGGAAAGCCGACCCTCGCTGCGCAGCGCCAGGCCCTCGTTGAACAGGACCGCAGGCGGCGTCTCGTTGGCGGCGAAATCTTCATCGTCCTTGGTCGAGGAGCAGGCCGCGAGCACGACGGTTGCAAGGACAAGAACAGCTGCCCGCGACGCACGCCGCGCATTGGCCACCGTGTTGCCTGCCTTGGTCTTCGGCTGAAACGCCATCACCTGCCTTTACTCCTCACATCCGGTTCGGCGAACGCTTGCGCCCTTGTCCGCCCCGCCGGTTTCGTCTGAACGCGTGGACCGCGGCCCCACAAGACTGTCGATCACCGATGCCGCTTCGCGGCCAAACGGTTTCCTCGACCGCAGCCGAGGCCACCGTCTTGTAACGGAAAAACCCCGGACACGTCACGCCATGTGAGTGGGATTTGTCGCTTTTTTATGGCCGCGAATGAATGCAGGGCGGACCGTCCCCCCTCATCGCGTCACAAGCGCAGGCTGACACGCGGAGATCCTGCAGGCATTGGCACATGCCCACCCCCAAGGAGGCGGGCACCCAAGCGGCACGCCCGCGTGCGAAGCGCGCGAAGTTCAGGATGCGCCGCTGGCAACCATCAGGCGCGGCGCGGACATCTGAGAGGCCGTGATGGATGCCTCGGCATCGACGCCGCTCTCGACGATCTCATAGGCGCCCTGCCCGGCCTTCTCGAACAGCTCGACGAGGATGGCGTGGTTCATCCGGTGACCGCCCTTGTACGAGCGGTAGGCGCCAAGGATCGGCAGGCCGGCAAGCGCCAGATCACCGATGGCATCCAGCATCTTGTGGCGCACGAACTCGTCGCGCCAGCGCGTGCCTTCCGGATTGAGCACCTTGCCGTCGGAAATCGCGACGGAATTCTCCAGCGACGACCCCATGGCGAAGCCCATGCTCCACAGCTTCTCGACTTCCTGAACGGAGCCGAAGGTACGGGCCCGGGCGACCTCGGTGCGGAAGGCCTGCGGCGCAAGATCGAGAACCATCGCCTGACGACCGATCACCTCGGCGTCGAAGTCGATGGTCACATCGAAGCGCGTGCCGTCGAAGGGACGCAGCTCGCACCAGGCGCTGCCCTGGTCGACGCGGACGGGACGAAGGATCCGGATGTAGCGGCGCGCGGCGGCAAGACGGCGCAGGCCCACCGCATCGATGGCCTCGACAAAGGCGAAGGCGCTGCCGTCCATGATCGGCATTTCGGGACCGTCCATCTCGACGACCGCATTGTCGACCCCCAGGCCGCGCAGCGCCGCCATCAGATGCTCGACAGTGGAAACGCCGCCGGCCTTCGGATCGCCGAGGACGGTGCAAAGGGCGGTGGCGGTGACGGCGCGCCAGTGCGCGGGGATCTCGATCTCGCGGCCGGTCTTTGGATCACGGCCGACGAAGACGATACCAGTACCCGCATCCGCCGGGTGCAGCGATACGGACGCTGCGTCGCCCGAGTGCACGCCGATGCCCTCGAGAGTGACGGATTGGGCGAGCGTCGTCTGCCGATCGGCTCTGGATTTCATGACTGCATGTCCTGTCTGCCGTAAACCTGTCCTCTGGGAACAGGGCCTCGCCGAAAACCGGGCGAGGTGTGGATCGAACCATTGCAGGCGCAATGATTCTCATTCGCTGGCAGGACCATACAATCACGAGCGGACAGGTCAGAAATAAAGCTTTGTTACGGTATGTAACGAAATGCGGTGCGGCAAGCCTCTGGAAAGATGCGACTTTTTGCCCGGGAAACAAATTCGGGCGATCTGGCCAATGGCCAGATCGCCCGACGAGGGAAAGTCCGAGGGTCTGCGAGCCGGCCTAGTTGGCCTGACGGCGCAGGAACGCCGGAATTTCGAGCTGGTCTTCCTCGCTCATGGTGCGCGGCTGAGGAGCCGAACGACCGGTCAGATCGAGCTGGCCGGCTGCCCCCTGCTGGGCCGGGCGCGGCGCTGCCGGACGCATGGCCGGAGCCTGGGCGGCGCGCGGTGCCTGAGCCGGCGCCTGACGCGGAGCCTCGGCGGCAGGACGCTGGGCCTGGGGCTGAGGAGCCTGAGCCTGGGGCGCATGGGCCGGACGGGGCTGCACGGGTGCCTGCGCCTGCGGGGCGTGGGCGGCAGGATGATGCTCCATCTCCTCCTCGTCCTCACGACGCGAGAGACCGGTGGCGATGCGACGCAGGAGGCTCATCGGACGACGCTCCTCGACGTGCTCGTCCTCTGCCTCGCGCACATGAGCCCGCATCTCGCGCTGAGCCACATGCGGAAAGTCCTCGATGGAGGGCATGCGCGTGGGCTGCGGAGCGACCGTCTCGGCCGCCGGCGGGATGTAGGGCTCGACGACCGGAGCCTCCTCGACCGGAGCCTGAAGAGCGCTCTCGTCGAGATCGGCGAGCGGCGCTTCGTGGGTCATCATCTCCGGAGCGGGATTGAAGCGGGCGATTTCCACGTCCGGGTCGGTCGAAGACTTGACCGGCTCGGGAATCGCAAGCTCGCGCTCGATACGCTCGGCCGTGGCCGCACGGGCCTGCGGTGCACCGCCGGGGCGCTGCACGGGAGCCGCCGGGCGCTGCTGGGCACGCGGCGCGGGGTCGGCCGCGGCAGGCGCGGGAGCCGGCTCCGAGTTGGTCTTCAGACGCTCGGTCAGTTCGGCCATGCGCGTCTCGGCCGGAGACAGGTCCTCGCGCAGTTCCTTGTCGATGCCGGTCGCCACGACCGACACGCGGATGATGCCGTCGAGGCTCTCGTCGAAGGTCGCGCCAAGGATGATGTTGGCATCGGAATCGACTTCCTCGCGAATGCGGGTAGCCGCCTCGTCGAGCTCGAACAGCGTCAGGTCGTTGCCGCCGGTGATCGAGATGAGCAGCCCGCGGGCGCCCTTCATCGACGTCTCGTCGAGCAGCGGGTTGGCAATCGCCGCCTCCGCGGCCTGCATGGCGCGCTTGTCGCCGGAGGCCTCGCCCGTGCCCATCATCGCCTTGCCCATGCCCCGCATTATGGAGCGGACATCAGCGAAGTCGAGGTTGATGAGCCCCTCCTTCACCATCAGGTCGGTGATGCAGGCAACGCCGGAATAGAGCACCTGGTCGGCCATCGCGAAGGCATCGGCGAAGGTGGTCTGGGCGTTGGCGATGCGGAAGAGATTCTGGTTCGGAATGACGATCAGCGTGTCGACCGCATTCTGAAGCTCGGTGATGCCGGATTCGGCGATGCGCATGCGACGCGCACCCTCGAACTGGAACGGCTTGGTCACCACGCCGACGGTCAGGATACCCATCTCGCGCGCGGCGCGGGCAATGACCGGAGCCGCACCGGTGCCGGTGCCGCCACCCATGCCGGCGGTGATGAACACCATGTGCGAGCCGGACAGGTGATCATTGATCTCGTCAATGACCTCCTCGGCGGCGGCCGCACCCACGTCCGGCTGCGAGCCGGCACCGAGACCCTCGGTCACGGCGACGCCCATCTGGACGACGCGCTCGGCGTGGTTGCTGGCCAGAGCCTGGGCATCGGTGTTGGCAACGACGAAGTCGCAGCCCTGAAGACCGGCCTGGATCATGTTGTTGACGGCATTGCCACCGGCACCACCGACGCCAAAGACGGTGATCCGTGGCCTCAGCTCCTGGAGATCGGGCATTTTAAGATTGATGGTCATGGTTTCCTCGCGACCCCTGGGACGGCCTTCCGGTCGTCCACTTTAACCCTCGGTTCCCTCGTGGTGGTGTCGCCCTGTTTCGGGAGACACCTCTTCCGAGGCGGTTTCCCGCCTCAGAAGCTCTCGCGTATCCAGTTGCCGACCCTGGCCAGAGTGCTGGAGCCGAACGACCAGCGCCCCAAAGCGTGGCGCGGTTCGAACTGCTCGACCTGGGCGACTTGCGGATAGATCAAAAGGCCGACAGCAGCGGCGAAGGCGGGACCCTTCGCTGCTTCCGGCAGACCTGCGACGCCAAGCGGCCGGCCGAGCCGGACCTGACGTCCAAGAACGCGCCTGGCGACTTCCGTCAGGCCCGTGAGCTGGCTGGCGCCGCCAGTCAGCACGATCCGCTTTCCGACCCGCCCGGCAAAGCCGGAGGCCGTCAGCCGGTCGCGCACCAGCTCGAGGATTTCCTCGACGCGCGGCAGGATCACCCGCGTCACCATCGCCCGGGGGATCTGGTGCGGCAGATCGCTGTCCGCGTCGACCGGCGGTACCGAAATGAGGTCCCGCTCGTCCGACTGGCTCCGCAGGGCGGAACCCTGCAGCGTCTTGATCCGCTCCGCGTCCGCAAGGCGCGTGGAAAGCGCCCGGGCGATGTCCATGGTCACGTGATGGCCGCCGACGGCGATCGCATCCGCGTGAACCATCTGGCCTTCGACGAAGACCGAGATCGTTGTGGTGCCGCCGCCCATGTCGACGCAGGCAACCCCAAGTTCCGCCTCGTCCTCCACAAGCGTCGAAAGACCGCTGGCAAAAGGCGTGGCAACCATCGTCTCCACGGCCAGATGGCCGCGGTTGATGCAAAGCTCCAGGTTCCGCACCGGCGCAATCTCGGCCGTCACGACCTGCATGTCGACGCCAAGACGCTGGCCGAGCATGCCGCGCGGATCGCGCATGCCGCGGTTGCCGTCGAGCGTGTAGGCGATCGGCAGGGCGTGCATGACCGCCCGCCCCTCGGCCACCGTGTGTGCGCTGCCGGCGGCCAGCACACGCTGGATGTCCGCCTCGCAAACCTCGTCGCCGGAAAGCCCGACGCTCGCCGAGATGATCTCCGAGCCGAGCCGGCCGCAGGTGACGTTTGTGATCAGCGATTCCACCGTCACACCGGCCATGCGCTCGGCCGCGTCGACCGCGAGCCGGATCGCCTGTTCGGCCTCGTCCATGTCGACGACGACGCCGGACTTGAGGCCGCGCGAGCGCTGGTAGCCGTAACCCAGCACCTCGATGGAATGCGTCCGCCCCGGCAGCACGCAATCGTCGCTGCGCGGGCTGAGCTTGGCGATCAGGCAGCAGACCTTGCTCGATCCGATGTCGAGAACCGAGACGACCACCGCCCGGCGGGCGGGCAGCGGCCGCATGCGCGGAAGATAGATGGGAGCGCTGCGCCGGCTCATGTGTCAGCTCCCCTGAGACGCTTGGTACCGATCACATTGACCCCGGCCTTGCGGCGCACCGCCGCCTCGTCGGTGAGGCGCACGACCACCCGATCCTCGAGGCGCATGTCGACCATGGTGATATCGCGCGTCAGGAGACCGTTCTCGGCATCCATCTGCAGCACATCGGCAAGCGCGCGCTCCACACCCGTCTCCGGCAGGCGCACGGTGATGCCATTGTCGAGAACCAGGTCCCAGCGGCGGTCGGAAACCAGACGCGCGGCGCGGACCCGCGAGCGCAGCTCCGGCACCTTGGCCAGCGCATCGATCACGTCCTTGCCCCGGTGCTGGGCGCCATGGCCGATCAGCATCAGCAGGTTGGCATAGCGGCCGTCGACGTCATCGCTGATCACCCGGCCATCGCCGTCGATCACCGACAGCTGCTCGCCGCGCTGCCACAAGGCATAGGCCTCGCGCTCGGCGATGCGCACCTGCAGCGTGTTCGGGTAGAACTTCTGCACCGAGACGTTCTGGATCCAGGGAATGTTCTCCAGCCGGCCGCGCGCGGCCGTCGCATCGAAGAGCGCGAGCGACGCGCCGTCCTGGATCTCCAGAGCTTCGAGAATTTCGAATTCCGAGGTCTCTTTTTGTCCGGAAAGCTCGACCTTGGCGATTTCGAAGCCGGCCGCCGACGTCAGTGATTCGCTCACCATGCGCCCATAGCCGCCAAGCACGACGCCGTAAAGAATGGTTGCCGACAGGAACGCAAGCGCGCCCGCCGTCCCTGCCCACGAGGGCAGATCCTGAAGAAGTCCGGCCGCGCGCCACAGGGGGCGGCGATGCAAACGGGGCACACCCCGACCGCGCGGCGCGAGCGCCGCCTCGATCGGCAGGACCATGTCCTCTCCCCGTTTTGCCTTCAGCGTCCGCAACTTGCGTTCTCCACCATCCAACTTGTCAGCTCTTCGAAGGAATGACCCGCGTGTGCCGCGATCTCGGGCACGAGCGATGTCTCCGTCATTCCCGGCTGCGTGTTCACTTCAAGGCAGATCAGCTCGCCGCCACCTGTGGGTTGCTCGTCGAACCTGAAATCCGCCCGAGTCACACCCTTGCAACCGAGCGCGCGATGCGCCTTGAGACTAAGTTTCTGTACTTCTTGGTAAACAAATGGTGAAATTTCCGCCGGAAGGATGTGTTGCGAGCCTCCGGGCGCGTATTTCGCATCGAAATCGTAGAAGCTGTGGCCCACAGGCACCATTTCGGTGACCCCCAGCGCCACGTCCCCCATGACGGCGCAGGTCAGATCGCGGCCGGGGATGTAGCGTTCGACCATCACCATGTCGCCATGCGCCCAGTCATCGCGGAAGAGTTCCTGCGGCGGATGGGCGGCGTTTTCCTGGACGATCAGCACGCCAAAGGACGAGCCCTCGCAGACCGGCTTGGCGACATAGGGCGGCTTCAAGACGTGCTCCCGCGCCGCTTCCAGCCTGTGGATAACCTTGTGTTCAGCGACGGGAATACCAGCCGTTTTCATCACCGCCTTGGCCTTCGCCTTATCCATGGCGAGCGCGGAGGCGGCGACCCCTGAATGGGTGTAGGGGACCCCAAGGATCTCCAGAACTCCCTGGATGCAGCCGTCCTCGCCAAAGGGGCCATGCAGCGCGTTGAAGGCGACGTCCGGCCTCATGTCCGAGAGCACTCTGGCGATATCTCGTCCCACGTCGACGCGCGACACTCTGTAGCCCGCCCGCTCGAGCGCCGCCGCACAGGCCTCGCCGGAACTGAGGCTGACGGACCGCTCCGCCGACCAGCCGCCCATCAAGACGGCAACGTGCTTTGGCTTAGCCATGGACTGCGGTCTCCTTGTCATTGCGCCCGAGAAACGGCGCGATCTCGACACCCTCCGGAAGAAAGCCGAGACGCTTGATTTCCCATTCGAGCGCGATGCCGCTCGCTTCCAGAACCCGGGCACGCACAGTCTCTCCGAGCCGCTCCAGGTCCTCGGCGCTTGCTTCGCCGGTGTTGATCATGAAATTGCAGTGCATGTCGGACATGCGTGCCCCGCCAATCTGGAGCCCCCGGCATCCCGCCGCGTCGACGAGCTTCCAGGCTGAATTCTCCGGCGGGTTCTTGAAGGTGGAGCCGCCGGTCTTCTCGCGGATCGGCTGGGCTTTTTCCCGATGCTCGACGACCGCCGCCATTTCGGCGCGGATCGTCTCGCGCTCGCTCGGCGTCCCCTCGAAAACCGCTTCGGTGAAGACGGTGTCGGCCGCCACCTCGCTGTGGCGGTAGCGATAGCCCATTTCCTCGCGCGTCAGACGCACGATCTCGCCCGCCCGCGTCACGGCGGTCAGTTCGACCATCGTGTCACGGGTTTCCGAGCCATGCGCGCCGGCGTTCATGCGCAACGCACCGCCGACGCCGCCGGGAATTCCCGCATAGAAGGCAAAGCCCCCGAGGCCGGCTTCGGCGGCGGCTTCCGCGACACGCTTGTCCGGCACCGCAGCGCCAACGCGAATGCGGGTCTCACCCTCGACGGCAACGCCGCCAAATCCTTTCGCCCCGAGACGAATGACAACACCCGGCAGGCCGCCATCGCGCACCAGCAGGTTGGAGCCGAGCCCGATCGGCAGCACCGGCACGCCGGCGGGCAGATGCCGCAGGAACAGCGCCAGGTCCTCGGTGTCGGCCGGCTGGAACAGCAATTGCGCCGGCCCGCCGACGCGAAACCATGTCACCGGCCCCACAGGCTGGTTCGCCGTCAACCGGCCCCTCAGGCCGATACGGTCGAGCCCATGGGCCTCGACGAGGTCGGGAAAGCTCATTTCTCCGCTCCCGCGAGCGCCTGCGACAACCCGTCGGGAAGCGCCTGGGCCCACTGCGAGATGCTGCCGGCCCCCAGGCAGACGACATAGTCGCCTTCTCCGGCGATCCGCGCGACGCAGGCCGCCAGTTCCTCCTCGCCGCCGATCACATGCACGGATCTGTGGCCGCTGGCGCGGATGCCATTGGCGAGCGCCTGATGATCGATGCCCTCGCGCGGCGGCTCGCCGGCGGCATAGACCGGCGCGCAAATAACGTGGTCGGCATCGTTGAAACAGGTCGAGAACTCGTCGAAGAGGCTCTCCAGCCGCGAGTAGCGATGCGGCTGGACGACAGCGATCACCTTGCCCGGCGCGACGCTGCGGGCGGCGGCAAGCACCGCGCGGATCTCGACCGGGTGATGGGCGTAGTCGTCGTAGACGTCGATGCCACTGGCACTGCCGGTGTGCGAGAAGCGCCGCTTCACCCCCCTGAAGCCGGAAAGTCCCTGGCGGATCGCCTCGGCCTTGATCCCCAGCTTCCAGGCGACCGCCACCGCGGCACTGGCGTTGGAGATATTATGGCGTCCGGGCATAGGCAACGTCAGCCCCTCGATCAGTTCGCTCGTGCCGGCAATGCGGTCGCGCAGTTCGAGCGAGAAAACGGACTGGCCGTTTTTCGCTGTGATGTCGAAGATGCGCACGTCAGCCTGGCGGTTCTCGCCATAGGTGATCACCTGACGGTCCTCGATGCGTCCGACCATTGCCTGCACCTCCGGGTGGTCGAGGCACATCACGGCAAAACCATAGAAGGGCACATTCTCGACGAACTGGAGGAACGCGTCCCGAACACCGTCGAAACTGCCGTAATGGTCCAGATGCTCCGGGTCGATATTGGTGACGACGGCAATGTCGGCCGGCAGCTTGACGAAGGTGCCGTCGGACTCGTCCGCCTCGACGACCATCCAGTCGCCCTTGCCCATACGCGCGTTGGTGCCATAGGCGTTGATGATGCCACCGTTGATCACGGTCGGGTCGATGCCGCCGGCATCCAGCAGCGCGGCGATGATCGACGTGGTCGTCGTCTTGCCGTGGGTGCCTCCAATGGCGATGGCCTGCTTGAAGCGCATCAGCTCGGCCAGCATCTCCGCCCGTCGCACCACCGGCAGGAAACGCTCGCGCGCGGCCAGGAGCTCGGGATTGTCGCGCTTGATCGCGGAGGAAACGACGACGACGCGCGCTTCCTCAAGATTCTCCGCCGCATGGCCGATCTTGACGTCGATGCCCTTGTCGCGCAGGCGCTTGACGTTCGCGCTCTCGCTGAGGTCGGAGCCCTTCACCGTGTAGCCGAGCGTATGCAGCACTTCGGCGATGCCGCTCATGCCGATGCCGCCGATGCCGACGAAGTGAACGGGCCCGATATCCTGGGGCATCTTCATGAAAAGTCTCCATCACGATTGTCAGCCGCGGCAAGCGCCGATATCGGCTTGCGGGCGGCGACGTGTTCGACGAGATCGGCGAGGCGGCGGACCGCATCCGGCCGGCCCGCCTCGCGCGCGGCATCCGCGGCCGCGGCAAGGCGCCCGGGCGCCTCCATCAGTTCGCTCAACAATCCGGCAAGACGTGGGCCGTCGATCTCCGACTGAGCCAGCGGCCAGGCGCCACCGGCCGCTGAAAGCACCTCTGCGTTCCTGCCCTGGTCGTTGTCGAGGGCATGCGGCAATGGCACGAGGATCGACGGTCGGCCAATCACCGCGAGTTCCGACACGCTCGATGCGCCCGACCGGCAGACGACGAGATGCGCATTGGCGATCCGCTCCGGCATGTCGGCGAAGAAGGGCGCAAGCTCGGCTTCGACGCCCAGTGCTTCGCAGGCGGTACGGACCCGCTCCAGATCCTCGGGGCGGCACTGCTGCACCACCCTCAGGCGGGCACGCACGGGTGCCCCGAGGCACTGAAGCGCCTCAGGCATGATGTCGGAAAAGAAACGCGCGCCCTGCGAGCCGCCGAAGACGAGAAGCTCGAACCGCTCTCCCGGCGAGGCCGGCACATAGGTGCGAACGGCGGCAAGCACCGCGTCGCGCACCGGGTTGCCGGTGCGGATCATCCGCGCCCGCAGGTCCGACACGCCGGCGCCCTGCAGCGGAAAGCTCGTGGCGATGGCGACAGCCCGCTTCGCCAGCATCCGGTTGGCCCGGCCCATCACCGCGTTGGCTTCGTGCAGCACCGTCGGAATCCCGGACAGATAGGCCGCAAACATCGGCGGGAATGTCGGATAGCCGCCGAAGCCGACCACCGCGTCGGGCTTGACCCGTGACAGGATCGAGCGGGCCTGCAGCGTGCCCCTTGCCAGACGCCACAGTGTGCGGGCAAGGGCGACCGGTGAGCGGCTCGACAGGGTCGCCGAGGCGACCACATGCGTCTGCCGCGCGGGAAAATCGCGCCCCATCTCGCCGACGCGCGCGTCCGTCGCCAGATCGACCGCATAGCCGCGCCGCACCAGTTCGCTGGCCAATGCCTGCGCGGGAAAGAGATGACCGCCGGTTCCCCCGGCGGTGAGAAGGATCGTCCGCGTCATTGCGCCCTCACCCAAGGCTCGAAGGCGACAGCCGCGAGACGACGACGCTGTCGTGGCGCACCGCCTGCGGGCGGCGACGGGTCAGCGCCAGCACGAAGCCCATGGACAGCGCCGAGGCGAACAGCGACGAGCCGCCGTAGGAGATGAACGGCAGCGTCATGCCCTTCGCCGGCATCAGGTTGAGATTGACCGCCATGTTGATGCAGGCCTGAACGCCGAACAGGATCATCAGCCCGGCAGTGGCAAGACGGCCGAACGGATCCTCGTCGCGCGCGGCGTGGGACAGCCCGCGCAGCACAACGAAGCCGAAGACCAGCAACAGCACGATGCACAGCACGATGCCGAACTCCTCGGCGGCGACGGCAAAGATGAAATCGGTGTGGCTCTCCGGCAGGATGCGCTTGATCGTGCCCTCGCCCGGACCGCGACCGAACCAGCTTCCCGACACGAAGGCCTCGATGGCGCGGTCAACGTTGAACGTGTCGCCCGAGCCCGGGTCGAGGAACCGGTTGACGCGGCTTTGCACGTGCGGAAGCAGCATGTAGGCGGAGACAACGCCACCGGTGCCAAGCACCCCGATCGGAATGATGGCGATCCACGGCAACCCGTTCAGGAACAGCAGCGCCCCGAAAACGAGGGTCAGAAGCATGGTCTGCCCGAAGTCGGGCTGGGCGATCAGCAGCGCCGCCGACATGATGTAGAGCAGGATCGAGAACAGCGAGCCTGGAACCTCCGGCCGTCGACCACTTTCCGACAACAGGAAGGCGACCAGGACGATCAGTCCCGGCTTCAGGAATTCGGAGGGCTGGAGGGTAAAGCCGAGAATGCTGATCCAGCGGCGCGAGCCCTTGGCCTCGACGCCGAGAAACAGCGTCGCCACCATCATGATCAGCGAGAACGCGAAGACGGCCAGCGCCACCCGGCGCACCATCCGCGGCCCCAGCGCCGAAACGCCGAGCATGATCGCAATCGCCGGCAGCAGGAAAAAGGCCTGCCGCTTGACGAAATGATAGCTGTCGATGCCCAGACGTTCCGCCACAGCGGGACTTGCGGCGAAGGACAGGACGACACCGCCGATCATCAGCAGCACGAAGCCCGCCAGCAGGAAGCGGTCGACGGTCCAGAGCCATTCGGCGAACGGGCTGCGATCTGCACGACTGACCATCAGGCAACCTCCTGTCCGGACTGGTTCTTCGCCACCTTGGCGACGGCGTCGGCAAACGCCTCTCCCCGGACTTCGAAATTCGGATACTGGTCGAACGAGGCACAGGCGGGCGACAGCAGCACCACCGGCTCCGCGTGCGGGTCGGACATCGCATCGGCCGCCGCGGCCGCAACGGCCGCATCAAGCGTGCCGCAGACGGCGACGTCGGTCGCCCCCTCAAGCGTCCCGGCAAAGGCCTCCGCAGCCTCGCCGACAAGATAGGCTTTCACGATTCGGTCGAAATAGGGACGCAGGCTCTCGATGCCGCCCGCCTTTGCTCGACCGCCTGCGATCCAGTAGATGCGCGCGTAGCTGGCGAGCGCGCGCTCGGCCGCGTCCGCATTGGTCGCCTTGCTGTCGTTGACGAAGAGAACGCGCCCGCTGCGGGCGACAACCTGCATGCGATGCGCAAGGCCGGGGAAACTCGCAAGCCCCTTCCGAATCTCGTCCTCGCCAACGCCGAGCGCCCGGCATACGGCAACCGCCGCCGCGGCGTTCTGGGCATTGTGCGCGCCGCGCAGCGACACGATCGCCGAGAGATCCGCGAACTCCCGCTCCCGTCCCTCCTCGGCGATGAAAAGCACAGAGCCACGCGCGAACACGCCGGTTTCCACCGGATGCTGCGCCGAAATGCGCAACACCTTGCGCCCCGCCGCCTCGACCCTGTCGGCGACCGCGCGGGCGTGGTCGTCGTCCGTGCCGACGACACAGGTGTCGCTTGCCGCGATCAGCCGCGCCTTCACGGCCGCATAGGCCTCCAGCGTGCCGTGCCGGTCGAGATGGTCCGGCGACACATTCATCAAGACGCCGATAGAGGGCGCGAGCCCCGGCGACAAGTCGATCTGGTAGGACGAACACTCGATGACGTGGATCCGCTCCGGCGACGGCGCGCCCAGCTCCAGCACCGGCACGCCGATGTTGCCGCCCATCGCCGCATCACGGCCGGCCGAGATCAGCAGATGCGTGATCAGCGCGGTCGTCGTCGACTTGCCATTGGTACCGGTGATGGCGACGAGCGGCGCGCCCGGCGCGATGCGGGCGCGCTCGCGGGCGAAAAGCTCGATGTCGCCGATCACCTCGACGCCATGCCGTTTCGCAAGCTCGACCGTCCAGTGCGGGGCGGGGTGGGTCAGCGGCACGCCCGGCGCAAGCACGAGCGCGGCAAAGGCGCTCCAGTCCGCCGCGCGCAGATCGGCGAGCGCAATGCCGGCCGCGGCCGCGGCCGCGCGCGCCTTCTCGCCGTCGTCCCAGGCAACCACCGAGGCGCCGCCGGCAACAAGCGCGCGCGCGGCGACAAGGCCCGAGCCGCCAAGCCCGAACACTGCCACCGTCCTGCCGCTGAAACTCCTGGCCTCGATCATCGTCCTTACCTCAGCTTCAGCGTGGCAAGGCCGACGAGGGCGAGCACGACGGCGATGATCCAGAAGCGGATCACGACCTGGCTCTCCGTCCAGCCGAGATGTTCGAAGTGATGGTGGATAGGCGCCATCTTGAAGACGCGCTTGCCGGTGAGCTTGTAGGAGGCGACCTGCACGATCACCGAGAGCGCCTCGACCACGAACAGGCCGCCGATGATGGCGAGCACGATCTCGTGCTTCGTTGCAACGGCGATGGCGCCGATCATGCCGCCGAGCGCCAGCGACCCCGTGTCCCCCATGAAGATCGCCGCCGGCGGGGCGTTGAACCACAGGAAGCCGAGGCCGGCGCCGATCACCGCGCCGCACAGGACCGCCAGGTCACCGGCTCCCTCCACGTGGTGGATCTGCAGGTAACCCGCGAAGACCGCGTTGCCGGTCAGGTAGGAAATCAGCCCGAAGGAGGCGGCGGCGATCATCACCGGCACGATGGCGAGACCGTCGAGACCATCCGTGAGATTGACCGCATTGCCCGCGCCCACCACCACGAAGGCGGCGAACGGAATGAAGAACAGGCCGAGATTGAGCGTCAGATCCTTGAAGAACGGAAAGCCGATGGACGTCCCCGCCCCGTCGGTTTCCAGCAAGGTCACCGCCAGCGCAGCGCCGCCGGCGATCAAAAACTCGAAGGCCAGCCGGAAGCGGCCGCTGAAGCCGCGGTGCGAGGCCTTCGTCACCTTCAGGTAATCATCGTAAAACCCGATGGCACCGAAGCCGACGGTGACGCCGAGGACGATCCATGTGTAGGGGTTGGTCAGGTTCGCCCACAAGAGCGTCGCGACCAGCATGCCGGAAAGGATCATCAACCCGCCCATGGTGGGCGTGCCCTTCTTGGTCAGAAGGTGGCTCTGCGGGCCGTCGGCGCGGATCGGCTGGCCGTGTCCCTGACGCAGCCTCAGCGACGAGATGATCGCCGGGCCGAACAGGAACACGAACAGCAGCGCCGTCATGATCGCCCCACCCGTGCGGAACGTGATGTAGCGAAACACGTTCAGCGCGGAGAACTGATCGGAGAATTCTACGAGGAAATAAAGCATCTCTCAGGCGTTCCTATTCGGCACCATCGTCGTCGACAGGGAACTCGCGCCGGAGCGCATCGACCAGCGGTCCCATCCGGGTCCCGAGGGATCCCTTGATCATGATCACGTCGCCGGGGCGCAGCTCTTCCAGAAGCAGCGGGCGCAGGCTCGCCGCTTCTTCCGAATAGGCGCCGCGCACATGCTTCGGCAGTACCTCCCACAGCGCATGGGAGCGCCGCCCGACGCAGTAGACGAGGTCGGCTCGGCAGTCGGCGACAGGACCGCGCAGGGCGGCGTGCAGCTGCAGTTCCGCCGCGCCCAGTTCCAGCATGTCGCCGATCACGGCAATGCGCCGGCCGGACGCGCTCGTCGGCGTTTCGCCGAGCAAGCGCAGCGCCGCGCGCATAGAGGACGGATTGGCGTTGTAGCTCTCGTCGATCAGCGTCGCCGTGCCGCTGCGCAGCTTGAGCACCGACTGCGCACCACGCCCCTTGGGGGCATGGAAGTCGGCGAGCGCCAGGCCGGCGAGCGCCAGATCGCCACCGAGTTCGGCGACGGCGGCGAGCACCGCCAGCGAATTCGTCACGAGATGGCTGCCCGGCGCGCCGATCTTGTAGGTGATCTCCTGATCGAAGATATGCCCCGAGATGGAGGTGCAGCCGGTCTGCGCGGAAATGTGTTCGGCCTGCGCGTCGGCGGGCCCCTCGCGCCCGAAGGTCGCCATGCGCCGCACGCCGGCGATCTTGGCATGATAGCTGAGCAGGTCGAACTGGTCGTTGTCCCGGTTCAGGATCGCCAGTCCGCCAGGTTCCAGACCGGAGAAGATCTCCGCCTTGGCCTGGGCGATCCGTTCGACCGAACCGAAGAACTCCAGATGCACCGGCCCCACCGTGGTGATGATCACGGCATGGGGACGCACCAGTTCGACGAGCGGCGTGATCTCGCCGGCGTGGTTCATCCCGATCTCGAAAATGCCGAAGTGGCTTTGTGCCGGCATCCGCGCCAGCGTCAGCGGCACGCCCCAGTGGTTGTTGAACGAGGCAACCGGCGCGTGGGTCGGACCCGACCGGTCCAGCGCCAGCTTGAGCATGTCCTTGGTGCTGGTCTTGCCGACCGAGCCGGTGACGGCGACGATGCGCGCCGTCGAGCGCGCCCGCGAGGCCCGCGCCAGATCACGCAGCGCCTCGAGCGGATCGTCGACGACCAGATAGCGCCCTCCGGCCGTCAGGCTCGAATGCCGCGCCCAGGAGACGATGGCGAGCGCCGCGCCTGCTTCCAGAGCCGCATCGGCGAAATCGTGGCCGTCGAAACGCTCGCCGGCAATGGCGACGAAGGCATCCCCCGGCGCGACCGAGCGGCTGTCGATGGAGATGCCAGTGATCTCCCCGACATCGCAGCCGATCGCTTCGCCGTCGGTCGCCTCGATCATTTCCGCAAGCGTCCACAGCGGCCGATCCGGATCGACATGCGCCCAGTCACCGAATGCTTCCGGATGGGGCTCGGTGCCCGTGCGCGTCGCCATGGCAAAGGCCCCACCGGTCGCGGCGGCAGCCGCCGCGATCATCCGCGCCGAAGAGGACACCGGCTCCGGCTTCTCCGCTTCGTGCAGCGCGGCAACCTCGTCCTGCGCGACAGCGTCCTCATTCCCGTCATCCGTTTCGTCCGGCACGATTTCCGATGTGTGCGCCTCCGCCTCGCCAGCGGCCGCCACGCTCTGCTCGAAGCCGGCGTGGTCGTCCCGCACATCATCCTCGGGCTCGACAAACTCGGGCTCGAGGAGATCGGGTTCGCGGCGTTCGATTTCCTCGTCGGCGTCCGCTGGGGCCGCGACGACCGGCTCGCTCGAGGCATCCTCATCGGCTACGGCTTCGTGCTCCACCTCGCCGTCGAAGAGAAAGTCGTCCTCTTGCGCACCAGCAACGGCCGCACTGTCCTCGGCGACACCGTCGTCTTCGTCCGCAAGGTCAGCATCCCCAAGCTCGCGGTCGAACGACGCGGTCTCATCGCCGGCCGGCATCGAGGTCTCCTCGTCTGCGTATGCGCCAACGGAGGTTTGCGAGCCATGCCCCATGATTTCGGCGAAAAGCGCCTCCTCGGCGGCGATCTCATCGGCGGAATAGTCGACGCCCGCCTCGCTCTCCAGCGCCTCGGGCTCCGGGTCGGCGGTGGCAAGGAAGGTACCCTCGTCCTCGGCGACGGTCTCGCCGTCGGCGGAAGCAGGCAGTTCCGGCAAACCGTCGGCATCTGCCTCGGGCTCCGTGCGTTCCGGCGTCTCGTCACCAACAAGCCCCTGAAGCAGGTCCTCGAAATCGAGCGAAATCTCCGGCAGGGCGCCAGCCTCCGCCGAAGCCGGCTCGTCCCGCCCTGTATCCGCCTCGTCCGCGCCCGCGACCGTCTCGTCGCTTGCCAGGTCCAGCTCGAAGTCCAGGTCGCCGTCCTCGCTGCCCTCTTCCCGGAAGGCCTCGAAGAGCGCCGCTTCGGCTGCCGCGTCGATCGCGGCGCGCGCCACCTCGTGATCGGAGAAGGGATAGACGGTCCCGCCGACGATCTGGCCGGTCTCATGTCCCTTGCCGGCAATGCACAGCACGTCGCCGTCCTGCAGCATGCCGACGGCCGCCTCGATGGCCGCGTGGCGGTCGCCGATTTCCAGCGCGCCGGGAGCGGCCGCCATGATTTCGGCACGGATTTCCGTGGGATCCTCGCTGCGCGGATTGTCGTCGGTGACGATGACAATGTCCGCCTGGCGGGCGGCGGCCTCACCCATCAGCGGACGCTTGCCCTTGTCCCGGTCGCCACCGGCGCCGAAGACAACGATGAGCCGCCCGCGCGTGAACGGGCGCAGTGCGGCGAGCGCGGTGTCGAGCGCATCGGGCTTGTGGGCGTAGTCGACGAAAACGAGCGCGCCGTCATCCGTCTCCCCAATCCGCTCCAGACGACCGGGCGCGCCTTCCAGATGCTCGAGCGCCTCAAGAGCCGCATCCAGATCGACGCCGACACAAACGGCAAGCCCGGCCGCGATCAGCGCGTTCGACACCTGAAACCGGCCGGCGAGCGGCAGGCGCACCTCGCGCATGCCGCGCTCGGTCTCCAGCGTCAGGATCTGGGTGAAGCCCTCATGACGGATCTCGACAAGGGCGAGGTCCTCGCCTCCCTCGCCGACCGTATAGACGGGATGCCCCGCCGCCCGTGCCGCCAGGATCACCCGTTCGGCATACGGCGCGGACGGTTCCACGACCACGGGTTTGTCCGCCTCGAGCAGCGTCTCGAACAGACGCAGTTTCGCCGCAAGGTAATCCTCGACGTCGGCATGATAGTCGAGATGGTCGCGGCCGAGATTGGTGAAGGCGGCGGCGGACAGCGAGAGCCCGTCGAGCCGGCGCTGGTCGAGCCCGTGGCTCGATGCCTCCAGCGCGGCATGGGTAATGCCGTCGTGCGCCAGCCGGGACAGCACCTCATGCAGCGTCACCGGATCGGGCGTCGTCAGCCCGCCGTAGTTGGCGCCGCGGCTGGTGACCGTGCCGATGGTTCCAAGGCTCGCGGCCTCGAAGCCGGCGAAAGCGAAGATCTGGCGCAGGAAGACCGCCACGGAGGTCTTGCCACTGGTGCCGGTTACGGCCACGAGCGTTTCAGGCTGGGCGGCGTGGAACCGCGCTGCGAAAAGCGCAAGCTCGCGCCGCGGATCGTCGCTGACGATGATCGGACAGGCTTCGGCGTGAGGTGTGCGAAGCGCGGCATAGGGCGTGTCGCTGCCCACCAGAAGAGCACAGGCGCCAGCCGCGCGCGCGGCCTCGACATAGGCGCTGCCGTCAACGCTCGAGCCTTTCAGCGCGGCGAACAGGAAGCCCTGTTCCACCGTCCGGCTGTCTGCGGACAGGCCGGCGATTTCCGTTTCGAACTCGGCCGCGGCGAGCGCCTGTTCGCCGGTGAGATCCTTCAGCAGCATGTCTTGCGCCAATATCCGTTTTGCGTCGTCATCAGGACCCGGCGGAACTTTGGTGCGACCCCGTTCCGCGCGCGTCCGGTCAGTAGGAAATCGAAACTGTCTCGGCCTTGTCTCCGAACTTGGGCAGCACCCCGAGCATCGGGGCAATGCGCCGAATGATCGCCGACACCGTCGGCGCGGCATTCAGGCCCGCCGTCGCGCCAATCCCCTCGCGCTCGGACTTCGGCTCGTCGATCACGACAAGCACGACATACTTTGGATCATCCATCGGGAATGCAGAAAGGAAAGAATTGCGGCGCTTGTTGGATACATAGCGGCCATTTTCGATCTTCTCCGCCGTCCCGGTCTTGCCGCCGACGAGGTATCCCGGCACCTTCGCGCGCCGGCCGGATCCCTGCAACACGTTGAGGCGGAACAGGTAGCGCATGATCTGGCTGGTCCGCGGGCTGACCACCTGCTGCGCCAGCTTTTCCGCGTCCGCCATCGCCCTCGGCATGAAGGTCGGCGGGATCAGCTTGCCGCCGTTGATGAGTGCCGCCGCCGCCGTCGCCGTCTGCAGCGGCGTCACCGAGATGCCGTGGCCGAAGGAGATCGTGATCGCGGCAAGCTCGTTCCACTTCGGCGGCAGCAGCGGCGTCGCGACTTCCGGCAGCTCCGTCTTGAGCCGCGTCGTCAGTCCGATGCGTTCCATGAACGCGCGCTGCTGGTCGATGCCCGCGGCCAGCATCATCTTGCCGGTGCCGATGTTGGACGAATAGATGAAGGTCTCGGCGACGGAGAGCATCCGGCGCTTGCCGTGGAAATCATCGATGGTACGCCCACCGATGCGGATCGGGCGGGTCGCGTCGAAGCTGTCGTCCATCGTGACCCGACCGCTGTCGAGCGCCATCGCGACGGTGAAGCCCTTGAACACCGAGCCCATCTCAAACACGCCGCCGCTGGCCCGGTTCATCCGCTTCTGGTCGAGAGCCTGGGCGCGGTCGTTCGGGTCGAAGTCCGGCAGCGACGACATCGCCACCACTTCTCCGGTGTTTGCGTCGAGGACGATGCCGATCGCCGCAATCGCCCTGTAGCGCTCCATCGCCTTGGACAGTTCGTCGCGCACGACATGCTGGGCGCGCAGATCGATCGACAGCGCCACGGGCTCCATCGAGCGGTCGCTGGCGAAGCCGAGCTTCTGCAGGTCGCCGAGCCAGGCCCTGTCGACGGCAAGCTCCATGCCGGAAATGCCCTGATTGTCGACGTTCACCGACCCGACGATGTGGCTCGCGGTCGGCCCACCCGGATAGAAGCGGCTGTTTTCCTCCAGGAAGCCGATGCCCGGAATGCCAAGATCGTGCAGCCTGTTGCGCTGGCGCGGCGTCAGCTCGCGCTTCAGCCAGATGAAGCCCGCATTGCTTGCAAGCCGGCGGCGGACCGCATCGGTGCCGAGCTCCGGCAGCACACTGGCGATACCCTCGAGCGCCTCGTCGACGTCGATGATCTTGCGCGGCTCGGCATAAAGCGAGGCGGTCTTGATATCGGTTGCCAGGATCTGGCCGTTGCGGTCGACGAGATTGGGACGTGACGCGGCAACGCTATCCTGCGCGGAGATATAGGAGGCCGTGGTCGCCTCCTCGCTCATGCCCAGCATCACCAGACGCGAGCCGATGGCGACGAAGACGAGGGAGAACATCGCCATCGCCATGTAGACCCGCGCCCGCGTGGCAGCGCGCGAGGGCGCGCGCGGCACGCGACGTTCGCCGACGGCGCGGCGCTGCAGGAAGGACACGGGCTGCTCGGTCACGGCCATGGCGCTACCTCACCACCGGGGCGGACGTGCCGGCATAGCCGCCAAGCGTCGCATTGCCGTCGATCGGCTCGAACTCGACCGGCTTCACGGGAATGTCCTCGATCCGCGTGATCTGCTCGACGGCGAGCGGCTCCAGATGGAGATAGTCGTTGTAGCGGTCGACAAGCCCCTGCAGACGACTCGGATCGTTGAGCAGACTCCATTCCGCCTTGAGCAGCTGGATACGCTCCCGCTCGCCCTCGATCTGGCGCTGAAGCGCCGCGACATGCTCGGCCGAGCGCTCCGCATCGTGCTTCATGTTGTAGACCGTCGCGGCCGCCCCGAGGACGCCGGCAACGAGAATGAGATTGGTGAAACGCGCCATGGCCTCAATCTCCAACCGAAACGATGGAAGCAACACGCGGCGCGCCAAGCGCCGTGCCGTCGATCTCGCGCGCCGGGGCGTCGGTGCGCCGGCCCGCACGCAGCTTCGCCGAGCGCGCCCGCGGGTTGCGTGCGGTCTCCGCCTCCGAAGGCTCCACCGCCCCGCGGCTGATCAGCTCGAATGTCGCCGGCGGCACATCGGCCTCCGGCAGATGCCGCGATCCGCCGGCGCGCGTGCGGCTGCGCTCGGCAAAGAAGCGCTTGACGATGCGATCCTCGAGACTGTGGAAGGTCACGACGACGAGACGGCCGCCCGGCACGAGCGCACGCTCGGCCGCAGCAAGCGCTGCCACGATCTCGTCGAGCTCGCCGTTCACGCAGATGCGCAGCGCCTGGAAGGTGCGGGTCGCCGGATGGATCTGCTTGCCCTTGCTCGGACGCCCGACCACCTTCTCGATGACGGCGGCAAGATCGGCCGTGCGGCTGAAGGGCTCTTCCTTGCGACGCTCGGCGATGGCGCGCGAGACGGCGGAAGCACGCTTCTCCTCGCCCAGCATTCCGATGAGGCGCGTGAGGTCGCGCTGCGGCATGGTGTTGACGAGATCCGCCGCGCTCGGACCGGCGCAGTCCATGCGCATGTCGAGCGGCCCGTCGAAACGGAAGGAGAAACCGCGCTCCGCCTGGTCGAGCTGCATGGAGGATACGCCAAGGTCGAGCACCACTGCATCAACGCCGGCAAGGCCGAGGCCCGCCACATGTGCGTCCAGCGCGGAAAAGCGCCCCTGCACCAAAGCGAGACGACCGCCGGAAGCGGCAGCGAGATCGGCGCCGGCGGCGATGGCCGTCGGATCTCGGTCGATACCGACGACGCGCGCGCCGGTCTCCAGCAGCGCGCGGCTGTAGCCGCCAGCACCGAAGGTGCCATCGACGACGGTCTCGCCCTCGCGCATCGCAAGAGCCGCGACGACCTCGTCGAGAAGAACGGGAATGTGACGATCGTCGTTTGCCGTTTCGGCAGCATCGGTCCGCTCGCGGGCTGCCATCATTGCGACACCCCCGCAGCGCCGCCGCCGGCCGCCCGCGCAATTGCCGCCATGGCGAGCTTCATCGCCTCGGCGCGGTGGGCGCGAAAACGCTCCGGCTCCCAGAGCTGAAACTTGTACCCCTGCCCGACGAAGGTCACGCGGTCGGCGATGCAAGCATGGTCGCGGATCATCTCCGACAGCATCACCCGTCCGTCTCCATCGATCTTCAAGGTTTCGCTCGCGCCGTAAAGCGCCGTGGACAAGGCGTCGTGATCGGCGGTCAGCGTCGCCAGGCCATCGAGACGTTTCTCGATTTCGCTGATGAGCTGGTGACCGCCCGCATCGACCGCCGTGTGGTGCAGGGAGGGGAAGCAGTAGAGACCTTCGAAGCCGTCGCGGGTAAGCACCTGGCGGAACGGAGCCGGGACGGAAACCCGCCCCTTGGCGTCGAGTCGATTTGTGTAGTGCGACACGAAGCCGGACATAGATTCTCTCGCCCCACCGCCGGAACTCACGATCCCGGCCTAACGCCATCCCCCGACACCTGGAAAACCCGATACGACGCACCCTGCGCATGGCACGATCGCTCGGCCCGTGCGCTGGTTTCGCGGGCCATGACAGCCCGGCCGCCTCAACTCGAAACGGGATGATTTGGGATAGCATGGGACCTCATGGGCGTCAATGGAATCCAGCGGTAAGAGCCCCCTCCTGTCGCCCCGCGACGCACCCTGAAAAGGTTATCCACGATTAAGCTTAATATTGAGTTGAGATGCCCCGGACCGGCGAAAAGCCGCGATTTCTGCCGGTGCGCTCAATCAATCGCGTTGATGAAAAAGGGGTTTTGCACATTGCGAGGCGAGTTGCGGCAGCCTGCCGCCGCCGCCCCGGCGACGGCGGCAGGCGCGAGACACAGCCGCAAGACGGCTGCGGCCGGTCTCCGGCATCCGGTGTCGCACGGACAGGGTTTTCGCGCTTGTCGCAGTGCCAACGCGCACACCGCCGCATCGCGCATACGGCGCACCGACCACCATTGCGGCATCCCGGACCGGCGCGAAGCGAGAGAAAGAGCGCGAGGAAAGTGGCCAAAGCCGGCCGGCCGAATGGCTGTGGGACGCCGTCCCATGCCCCGGTGGGGCACCATCCCATGCTCGGCACACGCCGCCATCGGGCGGAAGAAATGCAGGTATCGAGGGGGAGAAGTGTCAGCCGGCCTTTAAGCCGGGTTCTGTAAGGCGTGGCGCGAAGCCACGCGCGACGGCCATTCATCTTGGGCGTTCGTTGCCGAACGCCTCACGCAACCTACCCGGACGGCTGGCCTGGAAAAAACCGGACGCCTTTCGGCGTCCACGCCGTCCCTATTCGGTTTTGCTCCCGGTGGGGTTTACCATGCCGCTTCCGTTGCCGGTCGCGCGGTGGGCTCTTACCCCACCCTTTCACCCTTACCGCGGCCGAAGCCACGGCGGTTTGCTTTCTGTGGCACTTTCCCTAGGGTCGCCCCCGCCGGGCGTTACCCGGCACCGTTTTTCCATGGAGCCCGGACTTTCCTCCCCCGCGGCGTTTCCGCGCTTGCGGGAGCGGCCGTCCGGCCGACTGACCCGCGACAGGTATGCGGGGCACGCGCCCGGGTCAAGCGACACGGCAACCCCGCCCCGTCATTTCATCCAAAGGAGGTGCATAAGCCTCCTGACCCCCGGTTTCCGCCAGCGCCTCTGCGATGGCAATGGCGCAAGCCTCGGCGTCTCCCTCACGCGCATTGGCGAAGCCGACGACGAGGCCGCAGACATCCGCTTCCAGCGCGTAGGCAGACAGCGCCGCGACACCGAAGCCGCGCCGGTTGGCCGCTGCCGCCACCGCCTTGTCGTTGCAAGGCATGTTGAAACGCACGGCGCATTGCACGCCACCGACCGGATCAGAGAGCCCGACCGCATTACCCAGGCGCGACCTCAGCGCGGCTGCCAGCGCGCACCCGCGCTCCTCGTAGGTTTCGCGGATACGCCTCAGATGCGCCCGGTAGCGCCCGCTTTCGATGAAGTCGGCGAGCGCTGCCTGTGTCGCCACATTGGCGAAATGCCCCGTCACCCGCAGCGCCCGCGCGAGCGCCGGAGCAAGATCTTCCGGCACCACCATATAGGCGCAGCGCAACCCCGGAAGCATCGCCTTGGAAAAGGTGCCCAGATAGACAGTCTGGCCGTCGTGCCCCAACCCCTGCAAGGCCGCGAGCGGCCGACCGGCAAAGAGAAACTCGCTGTCATAGTCGTCCTCGACGACAAGCCCACCGCAGGCCCGCGCCCGCTCGAGCACCATCAACCGCCGCTCGAGCGGCATGCGCACGCCGAAGGGATACTGGTGCGAGGGCGTGACATAGATCAGCCGCGGCGGCGGATCGAGCGGCATGACGCTGGGGTCCGCCCCGTCTGCATCGACGGGCATCGGGCGCACCGAAAGCCCGGCCGCCAGGAAGGCCGCCCGCGCGCCCAGATATCCCGGATCCTCCAGCCAGACGGTGTCGCCGGGGTCGGCAAGAACGCTTGCCAGCAGGAAAAGGCTCGCCTGCGTCGACGGGGTGACGATGATCCGCTCCGGCGAGGCGCGCAGCCCGCGCTCCTCGACGAGGTAGCGCGCAAGCGCCTGCCTGAGCTGCCCGTAGCCGGCGATCTCGTCATAGAAGAGCGCCCCGCCACGCAACCCCCGCGTCGCCCGGCGCAGGGTGCGCGCCCATTCGTCCTGAGGAAAGCAATCAAGCCCCGGCGTGCCGGGCTCCAGCTTGCCGCCCCTCTTGCGCTCCGTCGCCCCCCAGTGGTCGACAGCCATGGCGAGCCCGCGCGCCGACAGGCCCGCGGATGGCGCGGGCGCGCTGCCTGCCTGCGTGCCGCCAAAGCGGGGCGGCAGCCGCTTCTCGTCCAGAATGCGCGGCGCCGCCCCCTTGCGCACGGACACCACGCCTTCCGCTGCCAGCAGCTCATAGGCGGCGTTCACCGTGTTGCGAGAGACCGAGAGGGAAGCAGCCAGCGCACGGCTGGAGGGCAAGCGTCCGCCCAGCGCGAGACGGCCGTCGGAGATCGCCGCACGCACGCCGCGATAGATCTGCTCGGGAAGCGGCACCGCGCTCCCCCGGTTCAGGATCAGCAAGCCTTCCAGCATAAACCTGCCCCTCAATATTCATGAAACTGGACCTTTTCAGGAACCACTTTGATGACACACTTCGCGAGAAATCGCAAAGGATGCCTGCATGCCCCTATCGAACGCCTCGCAGTCCCGCCCCCCCGCATATGCCCGCACCCGGGTCCGCAACCGGGATGTCTCCGACCGCGACGCGGCCCGCGACGTCCTGAGCGCCGGCCGGATCGCCCATGTCGGCTTCATCGCTGAGGGCCGGCCAATGGTGATCCCGATGATCTATGCGCTCGTGGGCGACACGCTCTATCTGCATGGCGCAAAAGCGACGCGCATCATCAAGGCGAACCGCGAGAACGCCCCGCTCTGCGTGACAGTCACGCTGGTGGACGGCATCGTCGTCGCCCGCTCCGCCTTTCACCACTCGATGAATTATCGTTGCGTGATGGTGCATGGCGACGCGCGCCACGTCACCGACGCCGAGGAGCGCGACCAGGCGCTGGCCGCGCTGACGGACCATCTGCTTCCGGGACGGTGGGACGAGGTGCGCCCGATGACGGCCAAGGAGAACGCCGCGACCGGCATCCTCGCACTTGGGATCGACTGCATGAGCATGAAGATGCGTGACGGTCCCCCCAACGACGATGAGGACGACTACGCCCTGCCGATATGGGCCGGGGTCATCGAACTGCGCGAGGAGGCAAGCGCCATAATCGACGACCCGCGCCTCGCCGCCGGCGTGGATCGGCCGGCGTCGGTCGCCGGCTACCGCGCTGCTGGCGCAGCGACGGACGAAAAGGACTGACGTGCATGTACGCGATAGAGCAAAGCCGGGAGACCCGGCGCGAGGTGCTGCTGGCCGCGATCCGGGAGATCGGCCTGTGCACATTGGTGACGGGCGCGGGCGGGCTCGCCGCGACACTCGTACCCCTCGCCATCCGCGAACGGGCCGGCGGAACCCTGTCGCTTGTGGGGCACTTCGCCCGCGCCAACCCGCACTGGCGCGGGGTCGGTGCGGGTATCGAGGCGCTTGCCCTCTTCCAGGGCCCACACGCCTATGTCTCGCCGGGCTGGTATGCCACAAAACGCGAGACCGGAAAGGCGGTCCCGACCTGGGCCTATGTGGCGGTGGAGGCGCGCGGCACGCTGCGTCTCATCGAGGAGCCCGAGCGGCTTCGGCAGGTGCTCGCCGAACTGACGCACGACCGTGAGAGCGGCCGCCCCGCCGCCTGGTCGCTCGACGAAGCTCCCGCCGACTACCTCGCCGCACTCATGCGCGGCATCGTCGGCTTTGAGCTTGAGGTCTCGACGCTTTCCGGCGTGTGGAAGCTGAACCAGGCGAAACCCGCCGCGGACCGGCAAGGCACGGCCGACGGCCTGTCCCGCGAGCCCGGCGCCAACGCCCGCATCCTCTCGGGGATGGTGCGCGACGGCCTCGCGGCAGCGGGGGAGGAGTAGCCGCGAAGCCGGGATCGCCGTCCAACTTCCATCACGCGCCGCCGCCGACAACGGGCCCGGCCTCTTGCGAAGCTTGCGCCACGGGCCGCGGCGCGGCCCCCGGACCGATACTTCAGGACCGGGCCATGATGCTCCGGACCTTGGCGCAATAGCGCTTGCTCACCGGGTTCATCCGCTTTGCGAAATGACCGGCGTTGTAGCGCAGGATCGTGCCGCAGAGGTCGCCACCGGCCCGCTTGCGGGCGCCGGCGAGATACTTCATGCCGTAAGTGATGTTTGTCTTCGGATCGTAGAGCGCCTTGGCGCTGCCGCTGAAGCCGACGCCGCGCGCGGTCTGCGGTTTGATCTGCATGAGACCGATCTCGCCGTGGCGGCCACGGGCACGCGGATTGTAGTTGCTCTCAACCTTCACAATGGCATGAGCAAGCTCCACGGGGATGCCGTGCTTGCGCGCCTCCGTGCGGATGATGTCGTCGTACTTGGCGCTCCTGGCGCCGGCTTCGAGGATCGACGGATCGACCGTCGTGGTTCCCGTCGCCGCCGTCTGGCATGCGCCCAATCCGAGCGCCAGCGTCAGCACGCCGATGAGGCGCGCAAGGTTTGCAAATGTCATGTGCCCGACCTTTTGAGAGTTCGTGGTTTTGTCTCGAGGCGCGGGGGTATGACGCTGCGGTAGGACGAAAATCCGGCAGGGAAAGTCACGAAATATTACAAGAACACCGATGAAATACGCACAAAATGTGGAGATACCGTCAAAATTGACAGGACCTGGGCAGGCTTATGTTGCAATGCGGCAAAGACGGGGCGAGACCTTGCCGCGCCTGCCTGAAACGCGGCGGCGCGCGCGTTTCCGAACCGTGGTCAACCGGCCTCAAACGACCGCGGGACGCTCGCAGAGCAGCCGGTGAAGCGTCGTGATCGTCGACATGTCGGCGATGCCGTCGACCCTTTCAGGCCGATGGTGACGCTGGAAAGCGGCAACCGCCAGACGCGTCGCCGTGCTGTAGTCGCCGTCGATGGCCATCTCGAAACCCAGGAGCGCCAGCATCGACTGCAACGCCTCGACCGGCTGCCCCTTGTCGCCTTCCTGCAGATAGCGCCCGCCGGAAATCGGTTCCGGCACGACCCAACTCCCAACGCCCGAAGCCGCCAGCCGGTTCCATGGAAAGAGCTCGCCCGGGTCGACCTTGCGCGCCGGAGCCACGTCGGAATGGGCCAGCACCCGCCAGGCCGGAATGGCGTGCCGGGCACAGATGTCGCGGCACAACGCGATCACCGCCTCGATCTGCGCGTCGGGGAACGCACGGTAGCCGTAGTCATGTCCGGGATTGACGATTTCGATGCCGATGGAGCGCGCGTTCACATCCCGCTCACCCGCCCAGTAGGAGGCGCCCGCGTGCCAGGCGCGCCGCGCTTCCGGCACCATCTGCAGAACCGTTCCGTCCTCGTCAACGACATAGTGCGCGGAGACCTCGGCGCGCGGGTCGCACAGCCTGCGAACCGCCGCCTCGGCGCTTTCCATGCCCGTGTAGTGCAGGATCAGCATGTCGATGGGCGCGCCCTCGGGGCGCTCGCCATGGTTCGGCGACGGCTGGAGGCGGGCGGGGAGAGAGGTATCTGTCTTGACGCCCATGGTCAGCGGGTTCCGTTCAGTGGATCTGGATCTGTCAAATGCCGCGTTCGGCCGCGACCTGCGCATAGGCGGCGTTGAGCGCCGCCATCCTGTCGTTGGCGATGCGCACGAATTCCTCCGGCACGCCGCGCGCGATCAGCCGGTCAGGGTGGGTCTCGGCGACGAGCCCGCGGTAGTGCCGCTTCACGTCCGCGTCGCTTGCCTGCCTGTTGATGCCGAGCACCACATAGGGATCGCCCTGGCTGCGGGTGTGGCGGGCAAGGATCTGGTTGAAGCCCCGCGCATCGAGACCGAAGATCTCGCCGACGCGAGCCAGATAGGCGACCTCATGCTCATGCACAACGCCATCGGCCTTGGCGATGTGAAACAGCACGTCGAGAATGTCGACGCGGATCTCCGGATCGTCGGGAAAAAGCGCCGCCAGCCGCTGCGCATAGGTCTCGAAGCCGGCGACATCCTGCTTGGCGAGATTGAACAGGCGCGCCACGTTGCGCTCCTCGCCACGCGGGATCTCGAACACGTCGAGAAAGGCGATCTCCTCGTCCCCCGTCACGACGCCGTCGGCCTTCGCCATCTTCGCCGCGAGCGCGATCATCGCCACCGTGAAGGCAACGGACCGTTCCCCGCGCCCCTCCCCGGCCGAGATTATGTAGGCGATGATCCTGTCAACCGCCTCGATGCCGCCGGCGCCGATTGCGGCAACGACCGCGCTGATCCTTTCCCAGATGCTCATCCGTCGAACACAGCCTAGACCGACCGGGTGATACCGCCGTCGACGCGGAGGTTCTGTCCGGTGATGTAGCCAGCACCTGCTGACAACAGGAATGCGACCGTGTCGGCCACCTCCCCGACGGTGCCATAGCGGCCCATCGGGATGCGCGAACGCCGGTCCTCCTTCTCGGGCAGGCTGTCGATGAAGCCCGGCAGCACGTTGTTCATGCGAATGCCGTCCGCCGCATAGCGATCGCAGTAGAGCTTGGTGAACGCGGCAAGGCCGGCGCGGAAGACGCCCGATGTCGGAAACATCGCCTCCGGCTCGAAGGTCGCATAGGTGGAGATGTTGACCACCGCGCCCTTGCCCGCTTTCAGGAAATGCGGGGTCACCGCCCGGCACATGCGCACCACGTTGAGCAGATAGTGGTCGAGACCCAGGTGCCAGTCCTCGTCGGAAATCTCCAGAACGGCGCCCTTGGGGCCGTGTCCGGCGCTGTTGACCACCGCGTCGATGCGCCCGAAGCGCTCCGCGCTGGCCGCCACGAACCGGGAGATGTCGTCGGCCTCAAGCACCGAGCCGGTCATGCCGAAGCCGCCGAGTTCCCGCGCCAGCGCCTCACCCTTGCCCGAGGAGGAGAGAATGGCGATCCGCGCGCCGCCCTCAGCCAGCCGCCGGGCAATCGCGGCGCCCATGCCGCTGCCGGCCGCCGTCACCAGAACCACCTGACCGTCCATCGCCTTGCCTCCTACCCGCTTTCGCCGCTGCCGGGCGTCATCGCCTTCACACGGCGCAGGCCGCGATTCGTACCCTCCGCATCGTCCCCGTCAGAGGCGACAGCGCAAGATTTTTTCGCGCCTCAGTCCCGCGGCATTTCAGGCATCGCGCCCGTCATCTTCGCCGGATCGACAATCCGGTCGAAGGTTTCGGCATCCACATACCCGAGTTCGAGAGCCGCCTCGCGCAGCGTCAACCCGTCGTGGTGGGCGTGGTGGGCGATCTTCGCCGCCTTGTCGTAGCCGATCTCCGGCGTCAGTGCGGTGACCAGCATCAGCGAGCGGCCGACCGTCTCGGCAAGCTGCGCCTCGTTCGCCTCCATGCCCTCGATCGCGAAGCGCGAGAAATGCTCCATGCCGTCGGCGAGCAGCCGGCAGCAGGTGACCACATTGGCGCCGATCATCGGCTTGTAGACATTCATCTCCAGAAGCCCGGCCGCGCCCGCCTGCGCCGTCGCCGCATCGAGGCCCATGACCTGCTGGCTCAACATCGCCAGCGCCTCGCATTGGGTCGGGTTGACCTTGCCCGGCATGATCGACGAGCCCGGCTCGTTCTCCGGCAGGTGCAATTCGTTGAACCCGGCGCGCGGGCCGCAGGACAGGAGCCGTATGTCGTTGGCAATCTTGTTGAGCGAGACGGCAAGCGTTCGCAGAACACCCGAGGCCATGACCATGGCGTCATGCGACCCCATGACCGCGAACTTGTTCGCCGCCGCGCGAAACGGCAATCCGGTCTGCGCGGCAAGCGCCTCGGCCACACCCGTGTCGAATCCTGCCGGCGCGTTCAGCCCGGTGCCCACCGCCGTGCCGCCGATGGCAAGTTCCATCAGCCCGTCGCGGGCAAAGACGAGCCGCTTGCGGTTGTCGTCGAGGAGCCCGACATAGCCGGCGAACTCCTGGCCCAGCGTCATCGGCACGGCGTCCTGCATGTGCGTCCGACCGATCTTGACCAGATCGCGCCAGGCTTCCGCCTTGTCGCGCAACGCCTTGCGCAAGGTGGCCAGCGCCGGCAAGACACGGGTTTCGATCATCAGCGCGGCGGCGATGTTGAGCGCCGCCGGCACCACGTCGTTCGACGACTGCGAGCGGTTGACGTGATCGTTCGGATGCACCGGATTCTTGGAGCCGAGCACGCCGCCGACCATCTCGATGGCACGGTTGGAGATCACCTCGTTGACGTTCATGTTGGCCTGGGTTCCCGAGCCGGTCATCCAGACGCGCAACGGAAACTCGCTGTCGAGATGGCCGCCGATGACCTCGTCAGCGGCCGCCACGATCAGCCGCGCCAGCTCACCGTCCAGCACGCCAAGCCTGGCGTTGACCTCGGCCGCCCCGCGCTTCAACCGCGCCAGCGCATGAATGATCTCGAGCGGGAAAAGATCCTGGCCAATGGCGAAATGATGGCGCGACCGTTCCGTCTGCGCGCCCCAGTAACGGTCGGCGGGAACGTCGATCGCTCCCATTGAATCCGTCTCTCGCCGCATTGGATCTCTTGTCATGAAACACCTCTCGTCCTTGCTGACGTAGCGCGTGAAAGCCTCGATTCAGGGTCTGGAAACTTTGCCCGGCCATACTCTTTGCCGGCCCGGTCAGGAATGAGGCGACCGCGCGGGGGATTTGCATTTTGCGCAATATTAGATCAGTCGCAGGCCTGCTGTTCGGATTTTCGGTGGTGATCGCCTTCGCCATCGCGATCTACACCGCCAATGTGTTCTTTTCCAATGCACTTTACATCCGCGACGCCCGCGAAGCCGCCAAACGCATTTCCTGGGAACTCGGCGAATACCTGGACAGGGGGCGGGCCCCACGCCTGACGGCGGATCTCGCCCATGAAGGATACGCGCGCAAGCCTGACCTGCTCGGGACGCCGCCCATGCTGCGCTCGACCCTCGACGGCCTCGATGCCCGCCGCAACACGTCGGCTGCGACCGACATGCGGATAGACCGGTTCGTCAACCACCTGGAAAGCCATGAGGATGTGAGCACCGTCGCCATCGTCTGGTTCGCCGGGCACGACGGCGAAGCCGCCGACGTACTGCTGCCGCGCGCGTCTACCGACGTCCTCGCACGCGCCCACACCCAGTTGCGCACCCTGGTGCGCGACGTGCGCGCCACCGCCGCCCCCGCCGTCGACGTCGGCAAGGGCGTTCTCGGGCTGGGCGGAGGGATGTCGCTGATCGCCATCCCCATCGCACAGGAAGGCCAACTCGCGGGCACCGTGGTCGTGACCTACGACCAGAAGAACACCGGCGTCTTCCTGACCGACATCCTGCGTTTCGGCGTCGCCATCGTCGTCACCCTTCTGTTCGTTGCCATGGGCCTTGCCGCGCTGTTCGTCTGGATGCGCTTCCGCGACCGGCTGAACGCCAGCAAGACAATCCAGTTCCTTGCCCATCACGACGCGCTGACGAGCCTGCCCAACCGCACGGTCTTCAACACCAAGCTGACCGAGGCCTTGCGCCTGGCCCATGCCAAGGCGAGCAACATCGCCGTCATCCTGATCGACCTCGACAAGTTCAAGGACGTGAACGACACCCATGGCCATGCCGCCGGCGACCTTTTCCTGCAGATCGTGTCCGACCGGCTGAGTGCGGTCTTCTCGCGTCACCTGGTCGCCCGTCTTTCGGGCGACGAGTTCGCCGTGTTGCTGGCGACCGACGCCGACCGCGAAAGCGTGACCCGGCTCGCCGAGGCCATGCTCGCGGCAACCGAAATGCCGACGCGGATCGACGGCAAGGACATTCCCGTTTCCGTCTCCATGGGCATTGCCCAGGCAACGGATGCCGCCTGGCGCGCGTCCCGCCTGCTTCATTGCGCCGACCTGGCGCTCTACCGCGCCAAGCATGACGGCCGCTCGACCTACGCCTGGTACACGGCCGACATGGATGCCGATGCCAAGGAGCGCAAGAAGCTCGAGACCGACCTGCGCAAGGCGCTCAAGGAAGACCAGTTCCGCCTGCTCTACCAGCCGCAGTTCAGCCTCGGCGACCTGAAGTTGACCGGTTATGAATCACTGCTGCGCTGGGAGCATCCCGAACGCGGAACCATCTCCCCGGCGATCTTCATCCCGATCGCCGAAGAGGCCGGCCTGATCGAGGACATCGGCTTCTGGGTGCTGCGCCGTGCCTGCGCGGAAGCCGCCGCCTGGAATGACCAGAGCCTCTCCGTCTCCGTCAACGTCTCCGCCGCGCAATTCAAGCCCGGCAACACCGAGCGTCATGTCTTCGAGGCGCTTCAGGCAAGCGGCCTCAACCCGCGCCGCCTGGAGATCGAGATCACCGAAAGCCTGCTCATCGCCAATACGGCTGCGGTGGTCAAGACGCTGACCGAGGTCCGCGCCCTGGGCGTGTCCGTTGCCATGGACGACTTCGGCACCGGCTACTCGAGCCTCAGCTACCTGTCCCGCTTCCCCTTCGACACCATCAAGATCGACCGCTCCTTCGTCGCCACCCTTGGCAGCAACGGCACGACGGATGCGATCATCGCTTCGATTGTCGGCCTCGGCCGCTCGCTCGGCGTGACCATCACCGCCGAGGGCGTGGAGAACGAGGAACAGGTGACGTTGCTGCGCGCCGCCGGCTGCGACAAGGTGCAGGGCTTCCTCTTCGGTCGGCCGATGGACCTGTCGAACGAACTGGAAAGCGCCAACGCTGCGCGCCAGCAGGAAAAGAACCGCGCCTTCCTCGCCAAGCGGCGCAGCAGCTATGGCTTGCCGTCGCCTGCTGATGCCGCGATCACCGACGGCACGGCGATCTCGCTGCCTGAGGCGAATGCGTCCGACCAGGGATCCGGCGAGACGGCCGCTCCGAACGGCGAAGCGACAGCCGACGCCGACATGACGCCAAAGGCCGACGATGGCCCAGTGGCCGGGCGGACGACAGGCAGCCGCGGCGAAAGCACCTACGGCTGAACGCCCGTCTACATGGCCGCCGCTGCCCGCGCCGCCTGGTCGTAATGGCCGGAGACGGAGCGCAGCGTCGCCGCGAGCCGCGACAGCTCGGCCTCATCCATGCCCAGCGCCTTGACCGGCCCGACGAGCAAGGCCTCGCGCAGACGCCGATACTCCATGCAGATTGCCTCGCCCGCGGGAGAGATCGCCACGGTCTTTTCCTTGCCGCGCTTTCCCGTCTCCACGAGCCCCGCGCCGACGAGCTTCTTCAGGGCGTAGGTGACCGTGTGGGTGTCCTCGATGTTGAGCACCAGGCAGATGTCGGCGAGTGACTTCGGACGCCCGCGGTGGTTGACGGAATGCAGGACCAGCGTGTCCAGCGGGCTCATGCCCGGAGCACCGGCCGCCGCCATGCAGCGCGACATCCAGCGATGATAGGCGTTGACCATCATCGTCACCGCGAATTCGACCTCGGAGAGCGCCGGCATCGCACCGGAGGCCAGATGCGCCGCCGATACGACAGGCCCGATGCCGGAAGCCGCCGGAGCGGCGTGGCTGGTCTCGTCTGCCATTCATCTTCCCGTTGCCAGAATGAAACGTCCGCGCAAGGCTAGTGCATCCTTGTGCGGACTGGAAACCGCCCGAACCAAAAATCGGTGCAAGAGAGCGTGACCACCGCTCAGGTCGACGGGTAGCGGCGCGGCGAGAGGCCACTGTGGAACCAGCTCACGAGGCTCTCGACGGAATAGACCGGCACGCCACAGGCTTCCCGGATGTCGGCTGCATAGGGAACCATGTTGGTGCATTCGAGCACGATGGCGCCGACCTCCGGGTGATCATCGAGGAGCGCCTGCGCCGCCGCAACGTTCTCCGCGCGGGCCCGTTCGACGTCCAGCGTCGTGCGATTGCCGAGGATGGCGCCGGAGAACTCCGTCCCCGCGTCGAGCCCGGCGACAGGCGTATCCGACCGGCAGCCGGCGGCGGCAAGATGCGCCGGCGTCAGCGACGCTGCCGAGATCGTCAGGATGCCGGCGCGGCGCGATGCCGGCAGCAGCGCCTCGACCATAGACACCTGCATGAGCGAGGAGGTCGCCACCGGCACGCCCAGCGCCGCGCGCAGCGCATCCTGGAAAAGCACCAGGAAGCCGCAACTCGTCACGATGCCCTGCGCGCCCTCCGCGACTAGCGCATGTCCCGCCTCGACGAACGGCGCAAGCAGCCCTTCCGCCCCGCCCGTCACCGCAAGCTGCGGACTCGCTCCGCGAACCACCTTGAAGGCAACCGGAAACGGCCACGTCGCCGGATTGCCGAGATCGCCAGGAATGCGTGGAAAGCGCGTTTCCAGCATGAGGATACCGATTGACGCAAGCCCGTTCCTGTCGATCAAATTCCCCTCCGGCGCGCAAAGGCCCTGTCGTTCCGGCCAACGATGACCCGACCCGCCCTCGCGGTCAAAGGCGAATGCCAGCGACCGGCGAAGGACTGTGGAACGACCTCCATTGCCGTGATTTTATCGATAAATCGTTGACATGAAGCACCGCCGCTTGCAGAGTTTTACAGGGCAGTTTCGGAGGGGTTTGTGCGCAAGGCGAGTGTTGAGACGGACACTGTCGCGGTGATCGGTGCCGGAATCGTTGGCGTCAGCGCCGCGATCTGGCTTGCCCGGGACGGACGCGATGTCGTCCTCATCGACCGTGCCGGACCCGGCGAGGGCACTTCGCACGGCAACGGCGGCGTTCTTGCGTCCTGCTCGGTCGTGCCGGTCACCGTTCCGGGCCTGATGCGCAAGGCGCCGGGCATGATCCTCGACCCGAAGAGCCCGCTGTTCTTGCGCTGGTCCTACCTGCCGCGCCTGATGCCGTGGCTTGCCCGTTACCTTTCCCATTGCAACGAGCGCGACGTCCGCCGCATCGCCGCCGCCCTGACGCCCATTCTCGGCGACAGCCTTGAGCAGCATCAGGCGCTGGCAGCGGGCACTGCGGCCGAACGCTGGATCCGCCCGTCAGACTATCTTTATGTCTATCGCGACCGTGCCGCCTACGAGGGTGACGCCTTCGGTTGGGGCATCCGGCGCGACTGCGGCTACACATGGGACGAGATGGAAGCCGAGGAGCTTGGGCGTTACGATCCCCTGCTCGGCCCGGCAAACCGCTTCGCCGCCAAGCTTCCCGGCCATGGCGTGATCCGCGATCCCGGCCTTTACGTGAAGGATCTTGCCGCCCATTTCGAGACGCTCGGCGGACGCATCGTCAAGGCAGACGTCAAGGGCTTCGAGTTCGACGGCGACGGCCGTCTCGCCGCGCTTGGCACCGACGCCGGGCCGATTGCGGCAAGCCGCGCGATCGTCGCCACCGGCGTCTGGTCGAAAGGCCTGTCGAAACTGCTCGGCATCGATGTGCCACTGGAGAGCGAGCGCGGCTATCACCTTGAGCTCGAGGAACCCAGCGCCTCGCCAGCGGCGCCCGCCATGGTTGCCTCGGGGCGTTTCGTCATCACTCCGATGGAAGGCCGCATCCGCCTCGCCGGCATCGTCGAGTTCGGCGGGCTGGAGGCCGGCCCCGCCGAGGCGCCCTTCGGCATCCTCGAGGCGGAGCTTCGCCGGGCAATGCCCACCCTCTCCTGGAAATCCACCCGAAAATGGATGGGGCACCGGCCGGCGCCGAGCGACTCCATCCCCGTGATCGGGGCGTCGCCTGTCCATGGCGATGTCCTGATGGCCTTCGGCCACCACCACGTCGGACTGACGGGCGGGGCGAAGACCGGACGGCTTGTCGCCGACCTCATCGCCGGACGAAAGCCCAATATCGACCTGACCCCCTATTCGCCGGAGCGTTTCGCCAGCTAGAGTGACGCGATCCCGCAAAGAGCGGCAAGGGAAGACAAACAGACCGACCAGAGCAGGAACCCGCCCCCGAAACCGCCGTTACAAGGCGTCCCGGGCGAAAGCCAGAAAATGATTGGAGGACTTGAAATGACTGTGTCCACGAAGACCCGCAAGACGCTTGCCCGCACCACGGCCCTCGTTGCCGCCGGCCTCGCCCTCGCCGCGACCTCGCTGCCGGCGAGCGCCGAGAAGTGGGACCTGCCGATGGCCTATCCGGCCAGCAACTACCACACGGAAAACGGCGCCGCCTTCGCCGCCTGCGTGACCAAGGGCACCGACGGCGCGATCGAGATCGTCACCCATCCCAACGGCTCGCTCTTCGGCGGCGCCGACATCAAGCGCGCCGTCCAGACCGGCCAGGTGCCGATCGGTGAGCGCCTGCTCTCCGCTCATGCCAACGAGAACCCGCTCTTCGGCGTCGACAGCATTCCCTTCCTGGCAACCTCCTTCGACGATTCCGTCAAGCTTTGGGCGGCAGCCCAGCCGGCGATCGAGGAAGCTCTCGCCGACCAGAACCTCGTCCTGCTCTACACCGTGCCGTGGCCGCCGCAGGGCATGTACTTCAACAAGGACGTGAACTCGGTCGCCGACATGGAAGGCCTGAAGTTCCGCGCCTACAATGCCGCGACCGCCAAGCTCGCCGAGCTTACCGGCATGCTGCCGGTGCAGATCGAGGCGGCCGAGGTTCCGCAGGCCTTCGCCACCGGCGTCGCCCAGTCGATGATCTCGTCGGGCGCGACCGGCTATGACAGCAAGCTGTGGGAGCATGTCTCCAACTTCTATGCCGTCGACGCCTGGCTGCCGCGCAACGCCGTCTTCGTCAACATGGACAGCTGGAACGGCCTCGACGACGCGACCAAGAAGGTCTTCACCGACTGCGCCGCCACCGCCGCGGCCGACGGCCTCAAGAAGGCCCAGGACTACACCTCCTTCACCCTCAACGGGCTGAAGGAAAACGGCATGAAGGTCGAGATGCCGAGCGACCAGCTCAAGGCCGACCTCGCCAAGATCGGCGAGACCATGACCGCCGAATGGCTCAAGTCCGCCGGCGACAAGGGCAAGGCCGTCGTCGACGCCTACAAGGCGAACTGACCAGGCCTGACACGGACCCCCGGCGGATGCGCCGGGGGTTTCCGGATAGCTCCTGGCCCCAAGCCGGACGTTCGTTCCGGCACCGGCCACCTGTGACCGCGCGAACCCCAGGGACGATCCCATGACCGCACTCGGACGAGGGCTGAGACGCCTTCTCGACGGGCTCTATTTCGCCGGCGGCGCGCTCGCCGCGCTCTGCCTCGTCTCCATCCTGGTGATCATCGTCGCCCAGATGGTGGCGCGCTGGACGGGCCTCACCTTCCCCGGCGCGGCCAGCTATGCCGGCTATGCCATGGCCGGCGCCTCGTTCCTTGCCTTCGCCCATGCGCTCAACCGCGGCGCCCATATCCGCGTGAGCCTGCTCCTCGCCGCGCTCGGCCGCCACGCCAGGTGGCTGGAGGTCTGGTGCTTCGGCATCGGCGCGGCGCTTGCCTGGTTCCTCGCCCGCTACGCCATCAAGGCCGTCTACTGGTCGTGGAAGCTCAAGGACGTCAGCCAGGGGCAGGACGCGACGCCGCTGTGGATCCCGCAACTCGCCATGGCCACCGGCGCCGTCCTGCTGGCCATTGCCCTTACCGATCACCTCCTGCGTGTCCTGTTCACCGGCGATGCCGGCATCAAGGCGGACACGGTCGAACAGAGCCACGGGGAATAGGCATCGATGGAAACCTTCGCCCCGATCGTTCTCTTCCTCTTCGTTCTCTTCATGCTGCTCGGCACCGGCGTCTGGGTGGGCCTTGCGCTCCTCGGCGTCGCCTTCGTCGGCATGGAGCTCTTCACCTCGCGTCCCTCCGGCGATGCCATGATTACCGTGATCTGGGCCACGTCCTCCTCCTGGACGCTGACGGCGCTGCCCCTCTTCATCTGGATGGGAGAGATCCTCTACCGGACACGGCTTTCGGAAGACATGTTCCGCGGCCTGTCGCCCTGGATGGCGCGGCTTCCCGGCGGTCTGCTCCACACCAATGTGGTCGGCTGCACGGTCTTCGCCGCCGTCTCCGGATCCTCCGCCGCGACGCTGACCACCGTCGGCAAGATGTCCGTGCCGGAGCTGCGCAAGCGCGGCTATCCGGAAAAGATGGTGATCGGCACCCTCGCCGGCGCCGCAACCCTCGGGCTGATGATCCCGCCGTCGCTGACGCTCATCGTCTACGGCGTGACGATCAATGAATCCATCACCAAGCTGTTCATGGCCGGCATCCTGCCGGGCCTCGTGCTCGCCGGCATGTTCATGGGCTACATCGCGATCCACTCGAAGTTCTCGCGCGACTACAACCCGACGCCGGAGCCGAGGATGTCCTTCGCCGAGAAGCTCGCAAACTCGCGGTTCCTGCTGCCGGTGCTCGGCCTCATCGCCGTCGTCATCGGCTCCATGTACCTGGGCTACGCCACCGCGACGGAGGCCGCCGCCCTCGGCGTCATCGGCGCGCTGGCGCTCGCCGCCGGCCAGGGATCGCTCACCTGGTCGACCTTCGGCGAAAGCCTGATGGGCGCGACCCGCACCTCCGCCATGGTGGCGCTGATCCTCGCCGGCGCGGCCTTCCTGTCGCTTTCGATGGGGTTCACCGGCCTGCCGCGCGCGCTCGCCACGTTCATCGGCAGCCTCGAGCTTTCCCGCTTCGAGCTGCTGATGGCGCTGCTCGTCTTCTACATCGTCATCGGCTGCTTTCTGGACGGCATCTCCTCGGTGGTTCTCACCATGGCCGTGGTGGAACCGATGGTGCGCGCCGCCGGCATCGATCTCGTCTGGTTCGGCATCTTCATTGTCGTGGTCGTCGAGATGGCGCAGATCACACCGCCCATCGGCTTCAACCTCTTCGTGCTGCAGGGGATGACCCGGCACGAGATGCCCTATATCGCCCGCGCGGCGCTGCCGATGTTCGCGATCATGGTCGTCATGGTCTTCGTGCTGATCGCCTTCCCGGATCTGGCCACCTGGCTGCCGGAGAACATCCGCCAGCGGCCCTGACCGGCACGGGCAACCGGCGGCGGTCCTCCGCCGCCGGTTGCCGCAATTCTAACGTTGACATTTTATCGATAAAAAGTTGACTTAAGCAAATCCGGGAACGCTGGACTTGCGAACCGGGGAAATTCGGACTTCAGGGAGACAACGGCATGACGAGCGGCAAGTGGGACTTCTGGATCGACCGTGGCGGCACCTTCACCGACATCGTCGCGCGCACCCCGGACGGCGAGATCAGGGCCCACAAGGTGCTCTCCGAGAACCCCGAAGCCTATCGCGACGCCGCTATCCAGGGCATCCGCGAGTTGATGGGCGTCGCCGCCGACGCGCGCATCCCGGCCGAGAACATCGCCGCGGTGAAGATGGGCACCACGGTCGCCACCAACGCGCTGCTGGAGCGCAAGGGCGACCGCACCCTGCTCGTAACCACCAGAGGCTTCCGCGACGCACTCGAGATCGGCTATCAGGCACGCCCCGACATCTTCGCCAAGAAGATCGTCAAGCCCGAGCTGCTTTACGAGCGCGTGGTCGAGGTGGCCGAGCGCGTGCGCGCCGACGGCACGGTCGAGGCCGAGCCGGACCTCGATGCCGTCGAGGCCGAACTGCGGGCCGCCTATGACACCGGCATCCGCTCTGCCGCAATCGTCTTCATGCACGCCTACGCCTTCCCCGCGCACGAGAAGAAGGTCGCCGAGATCGCCCGCAAGGTCGGCTTCCCGCAGGTTTCCGTCAGCCACGAGGTCTCGCCGCTGATGAAGCTCGTCGGGCGTGGCGACACCACCGTGGTCGACGCCTATCTCTCGCCGATCCTGCGCCGCTACGTCGAGCAGGTGGCAAGCGAGCTGCAGATCGAGGGCACCGACTGCCGGCTGATGTTCATGCAGTCCTCCGGCGGCCTCACGGCGGCGGACCTCTTCCAGGGCAAGGACGCCATTCTGTCGGGTCCCGCCGGCGGCGTCGTCGGCGCCGTCGAGACCTCGCGCATGGCTGGCTTCGATGCGGTCATCGGCTTCGACATGGGCGGCACCTCGACCGATGTCTCGCACTACAACGGCGAATACGAACGCGCCTTCGAAACCGAGGTCGCCGGCGTGCGCATGCGCGCGCCGATGATGATGATCCACACCGTCGCCGCCGGCGGCGGCTCGATCCTCCACTATCGCGACGGGCGCTTCCAGGTCGGCCCGGATTCGGCCGGCGCCAATCCGGGACCTGCCTGCTACCGGCGCGGCGGGCCGCTTGCCGTGACCGACGCCAACGTCATGGTCGGCAAGCTCCGTCCGGACTTCTTCCCGAAGATCTTCGGCAAGGGGCGCGACGAGACGCTCGACCGCGACGTGGTGGTCGCGAAGTTCGAGGCGCTTGCCAAGGAGATCGGCGACGGACGCTCCGCCGCGGAGGTGGCCGACGGCTTCCTGCGCATCGCGGTGGAGAACATGGCCAACGCCATCAAGAAGATCTCCGTCCAGCGCGGCTATGACGTCACCGAATACGCGCTGACCTGCTTCGGCGGCGCCGGTGGCCAGCATGCCTGCTCGGTCGCCGACAGCCTCGGCATGACCACCGTCATCGTTCACCCGCTGTCGGGCATCCTCTCCGCCTACGGCATGGGGCTGGCCGACATTCGCGCCACCCGCCAGCAGGCGGTCGTCAAGCGTCTCGAGCCCGCCACCCTCGACGAGCTTCAGGCACTGGTCGACCGGCTTTCCGCCGAGACGCGCGCCGAGGTCGCCGGACAGGGTGTCCCAACGGCCGAGGTACGGGACCTGCCGCGTGCGCTGCTGCGCTACGAGGGCACCGACACGCCGATCGCCGTCGCCTATGTCGCCTCCGACATAGACGCGATGACCCAGGCCTTCGCCGACGCGCACCGGGCCCAGTTCGGCTTCGTCTACGAGAACAAGCCCATTGTCGTGGAAGCGCTCGAGGTGGAATCGGTCGGCGGCGGTTCGGGCATCGACGAGCCGGATCTCGCGACCGCGACCGGCGAGCCCGCCCCCTCCTCCACCGGCGACGTCTTTGCCGACGGGACCTGGCACGAGGCCGGTTTCTTCGCCCGCGGCGACCTGCGGCCCGGGCAGAAGCTGATGGGCCCGGCGCTGATCGTCGAGCCGCACCAGACCATCGTCGTCGAGCCGGGCTGGCAGGCGGAGATCACCGCCAAGGACCACGTCGTCCTGAAGCGCGTGGAAAGGCTCGCCCGCGCCGAGGCCATCGGCACCAAGGCCGATCCGGTCATGCTCGAGGTCTTCAACAACCTCTTCATGTCGATTGCCGAGCAGATGGGCGTGACGCTTCAGAACACGGCCTATTCGGTCAACGTCAAGGAGCGGCTCGACTTCTCCTGCGCCGTCTTCGATGCCTCCGGCGCGCTTGTCGCCAATGCTCCGCACATGCCGGTGCATCTGGGGTCGATGGACCGCTCGGTCGAGACCGTCATCAAGCTCAACGAGGGACGGATCAGCCCGGGCGATGTCTTCGCCCTCAACGCCCCCTATAACGGGGGCACGCATCTGCCGGACATCACGGTCGTCTCCCCGGTCTTCGACGATGCGGGCAAGGAGATCCTGTTCTGGGCGGCAAGCCGCGGTCACCACGCCGACGTCGGCGGCTCCGCCCCCGGCTCCATGACCCCGCGCGCCACCACCGTCGACGAGGAAGGCGTCCTCATCGACAATCTCAAGCTCGTCGACCGGGGCAACTTCCGCGAGGACGCGCTGGTCGAGGTGCTGACCAACCATCCCTGGCCGGTGCGCAACGTCACCCAGAACGTCGCAGACCTGAAGGCCCAGATCGCCGCCAACGAAAAGGGCGTGAAGGAACTCCGCAAGATGGTCGCCCACTTCGGCCTCGACGTCGTCCAGGCCTACATGGGCCACGTCCAGGACAACGCCGAGGAAAGCGTGCGCCGCGTCATCGAGGCGCTGACCGACAGCGAGTACGAATACCCCACCGACCAGGGGTCGGTGATCCGGGTGAAGATCTCCGTCGACAAGGAGAAACGCGAGGCGACCGTCGACTTCACCGGAACCAGTGGCGTGAAGCCCAACAACTTCAACGCCCCCGAGCCGGTAACCCGCGCGGCGGTGCTCTACTGCTTCCGCGTCATGGTCGAGGGCGACATCCCGATGAACGCCGGCTGCCTCAGGCCGATCCACATCGTCATTCCCGACGATTGCATGCTGCGTCCGTCCTATCCCGCGGCCGTCGTCGCCGGCAACGTCGAGACCAGCCAGCATGTCACCAACGCGCTCTTCGGCGCGCTGCAGGCGATGGCGAACAGTCAGGGCACGATGAACAACCTGACCTTCGGCAACGACACCTACCAGTACTACGAGACGCTTTGTTCCGGCTCGCCCGCCGGCCCCGGCTTCGACGGTACAGACGGCGTTCACGTCCATATGACCAACTCGCGCCTCACCGATCCGGAAGTGCTCGAGTTCCGCTATCCGGTGCTGCTGGAGGACTTCCATATCCGCCAGGGTTCGGGCGGCAAGGGCAAGTGGTCGGCTGGCAGCGGCACGAAGCGCACCATCCGCTTCCTGGAGGAGATGGAACTGGCCATCCTCTCCTCCCACCGGACCATCGCACCGAAGGGCATGGAGGGCGGCGACGACGGCCAGCTCGGCCGCACCCTGGTGCGCCGCCTTGACGGCACCAGCGAGGAACTCGCAGGCTGCGACCAGACGGTGCTCAAGGCCGGCGAGGCCGTCACGGTCATCACCCCGACGGCAGGGGGCTGGGGCAAGGCCTGACGGCCCCGGCCTGGACCGATCGGCGCGCGCGGGTTCCTCACCGGGATCCGCGCGCGTCCTTGCCCGGAATACGCTATCCAGGATACGGAAAGTCGAACCGTGGCCAGCCCGCCTGAACAAGGTTGACGCGTCACAAAAGATGCTCACGCCATAAGCAAGACGACGCATCGAAAGCAATTTATAAAATAATCAAAGCTGAAAACCGTCAGAAATCAAAAAATAAACCGCAATTAGATCTCTCAAAAAACCAGAAATACGATATAATTCAGTATATTCTGATGTTTAATAATAAAATTATATTAATTAAAATAATGCAATGACGGTAAAAATGCCATGACAGGCAACCTTTCGATAACTTTATCTCGTGAATATATCAATCGTATAAAATGTTAATCGTTGGCGCAGATAAATTGAAATCGGGGATGGGGAATAACGACCGTAACAACCTGCTTCAAGCTACGGAAAAAGATATGGCTATGAGCCCCGCCGGCCCCTCCAGACTGCGTTCCATTTCGGCCAAGGTACTCGGGCTTGTCGCTTTCCTGAGTGGCATGATGATCGTCATCGCCTGTGTCGGCCTGTTCCAGATGAACCGCATCGGGACAGAGCTTGAGGAGATCGCCGGGGAAACGATCCCGCTGACGACGAATGTCACCCGGGTCAGCCTGCATCAGCTCGAGCAGGCGGTGCTGCTGGAGCGGCTGCTACGGGTCGGTGAGCTTGCCCCCAGCCCGGCAACCGGATCACTCGACCAGCTCGCCGACGGGCTCGGCAAACTTGCCCAACAGGTCGGCGAGGAGATTTCCCTTGCCGAAGGAATCGCCAAGCAAGGGCTTTCGGTCGCCAGGACCGATGCGCACAGCGCCAAATACAATCACATTCTCGAGCAGTTGAAACGCATCGAGGTGGAACACCTTGCCTATGACGACCACATCCAGAAGGTCGTCGCCGAGATCCGGGCGGGCGACATTGCCACTGCGGAAAAGATCTCCGTCGAACTGGAACGCGAGCAGGAGCGCCTCAACGGTGAGCTTGTCGCCCTGACCGACGAGCTGGACCGCTTCACCGCCGCCTCCAGCCGCGCCGCCGAGGAGCACGAACGGCACGGTCTGCTGGTCGTCAGCATCGTTGCCGGCATCGCCATTTCCGGCGGCATCGTCCTCGCCTCCCTGCTCTCCATCTATGGCATCAGCCGGCCGCTGCGCCTCGTCGTCACCGCGTTGAACCGTCTTGCCCAGAACGACACCAGCATTGAGCTCAACGTGCGCAGCCGCGACGAGATCGGCGAACTGGCCGTCGCGTTCGAGGCGTTCCGCGAGAAGACCATAGAGATCAAGCGGCTGCAGGAGCAGGCAAGGGAGGAGGAGGAGCGCATCGAAATCGAGAAACGCGACGCCACCCTGCGCCTTGCCGACAATCTGGAGACGACGGTGAAGCACGTCTCCGACAGCATCGCGACTGCCATTGTCGAGCTGGAGGCGGCCGCCGAGGTCATGGCCCGCAGCGCCCAGGATACCTCCAACAATGCCGGAACGGTCGCCGCCGCCGCCGAGGAATCCGCCACCGGCGTCCAGACCGTCGCCAGCGCCGCCGAAGAACTGTCCGCCTCTATCGGCGAGATCAGCCGTCAGGTCACCGCAGCGCTCGAGGCAGCCGGCATCACCAGCCAAAGCGCCCGCAGGTCGAGCGAGACCGTCACCGTTCTCGCCTCCTCGGCGCGCAAGATCGACGATGTGGTCAAGCTCATCAACGACATCGCCGGACAGACCAATCTGCTGGCCCTCAACGCCACCATCGAGGCGGCCCGCGCCGGAGAGGCCGGCCGCGGCTTCGCCGTCGTCGCCGGAGAGGTGAAGGCGCTCGCCAACGAGACAGGACGCGCGACAGGCGACATCAGTGGCCAGGTCAGCGAGATGCAGAGCGGCGCCGCCCTCACCTCCAATGACATCGCCGCAGTCGTCGAGGCCATCGGCAAGATCAACGACCAGATTTCCGCCATCGCCTCCGCCATCGAGGAACAAAGCGCGGTGACCGCCGAGATCGCGCGCAATGTCGGCGACGTGGCCAAGGGCAGCAACGACATCACCCGGACAATCGGGTCCGTGCGCGCAAGCGCGGTGGATTCAAGCGCCGGCGCGCGCCAAGTGCTGTCCACGGTCGGCAACCTGTCGAGCCAGTCGCACCTGCTTCAGCAGGAACTCGATACCTTCCTGCACAACATCCGCTCGGCCTGAGTACCACGGCGGCGGCACCGCCCTTGCAAGTCGTTGCCGCCGCGCGCTCAAACCACGACAATCGCCTTCGGGCTGCAGCCCCCGGGGGAGCCCGCGCGCCACCGGCCACCCCGTTTCGCGAGGCCGCCCGTGACAGCCAGCCTTTCCCTGCTTTTCCAGGTGAGCGACGCGCTCACGCGGGCCGGCCTCACCTGTCATCTCTTCGGTGGGTTTGCGGAGGAGGCACGCGGGCTGCGTCCACCCGCCCCCCATGGCGACATCGACCTTCTTCTCGAGATCGACACCGTCTCGCCCCTCGACCATGCGCTTGCCGGCTGCCTGCCCGCCGCCCGCCCACTCGCCGCCAAGCGCTTTCATCACAAGCGCGCCTTCGTTCTGGAAGGATGCCTTGTCGAGCTGCTGCTTGTGAGCCGCTCGTCCGACGGGGCATGCCGGACGCTGTTCTGGGGCGACACGCCGCACGATTGGGCCGCACCGCTGGCCACCCCGCTTGTCTTCGCCGGCCGTTCCGTTTCCGTCGCGACAGCCGCGAACCTCCATGGCTACCGCGCGGGCCGCGCGCGGCTCCAGCCGGAGCGATGGCGCGATCCCGCCTCCATCGTGCCCACCAACACCGACTGTTGAGCGGAGACGGACCGTCTCAACGCTTGCCCGCCAGCACCACGCCGCGCCGGTCGAAGATCATCGACACCGGCTTGTGGTCGCTGGTCATCGCGTAGGCCGGACGGGTCCCGGTGACCGCGTGGTGGATCTCGTGCTCGACGCATCCCCCGCCCTCGCGCGCCCGGTAGGCGAAGGACGGGACCTGCCTGTTGCCGGTGAAGCTCTGGCTGAAAAGGATGTGGTCGAGCAGGATGCGCGGGTCGCGGCCGGGATCGAGCGCATCGCGGAAGAAGACCGACCAGCGCTCCTCCTCCACCGCGTCAAAGAGCGCATGGTTGAGAAAGCGCCGCGCGAAGAAGATCTCTCCCTGCAGCGTGCTGATGAGATCGTGATAGAGGAAGCGCCGCTCGATGCGCTCCTTGCCCGGACCGTCGTTGAGGTCTCCGGCGACGATGATCGGCACACCGGTCTCCGCCTCGAAACGGGCATCGATATAGTGGCGCACGTCGGCACACTCGGTGGTGATCTTGGTCCGCGCCTTGACGAGTTCGGCGACAAGCTTCGGATTGTCGGCGAAATAGTGCGGATCGGTGGGGTCGCCGGTGCCGCGCACCCGGGTGAACTTGCTCTTCAGGTGCGCGCCGACGATCTCCAGCCGGTGCCCGCCAACGGTCGCAAGGAGCACCTGCGGGTGCCGCCAGTGGGAATGATTGCGGTCGATGTCATATGAAAGCGTGTCTCCGGCAAAGCGCGGGTAGGACACATCCCAGCGCCCGCCCGCGTGCTCGCCGCCGGAGTTCGCCGCGACCAGCGCCTGCCAGCGGTCGAGATGAAGGAGCTCGCCGGAAATATCGACGCCCTTGCGGATCAGGAACCAGATCCACTGCCGCCCTGTCGTCGCATCCGTGCCCTGCATGCCATAGTCTCCGCGCTCGCCCCCGCCGCGCGTCACCACAGCATGCCCCGGGGCGACCGCGCCGAAGAAGTCCTCAGCGCGCGCCTCGCCGTTCGGCCCCTCGCAGATGAGCAGGATATCCGGATCAATCGCCGCGATCTCGGCGGTGATCGCCTCGCGCCGCGCCTCCGCCTTCGCCCTCTTGCTCGGATCCGCGTCGGCAAGATCATCGATCAGCTTGTCGGCGTGCTCGATGTTCCAGGTCGTGAACTTGAAGCTCTGCATGGCACCCTCCCGATAGGCGCGAATGAAATAATTGTACAATCAATGCGGGAATTATCCGGGAAAAGTAACCTAGCGTCAAATTGCGACTTCACAGCCCTCGCAGCACGCCGAGAAGCAGGATAACGGCTCCGGCGAACAGGCACAGCATGGTCAGCAGCATGCCGGCCACCCGAAACGGAAGATTGCGGTCACCCTCGGCCATGCCATGGGCGTGGAGCAGCCGGCCGACGATCAGGGCGATGCCCATGGCATGGATCAGGTAGATCGACGTGGACTGCAATTCCGCCAGCGCCATGAGAAGCAGGATCAGCGGGCCGTATTCGGCAGCGTTGCCGTGGATACGGGCGAGACGCTCCAGCCGCCCGTTGCCATTGTGGCCGACGCTGACGCGCGCCGACTTGCGCTGACGCGCCACCTGAACCGAATAGAACAGAAACAGAAGGGCGAAAAGCGCCGCATAAAGCGCCGTTACATGAGCCATGTCACTTCCCTTTCCCGGGTCAGCGCCCGGTAGCTGCGAACATCCAGTTCAGTATCAGCCGCCAGTCGGTCATGCGGATCGGCGTGCCATGCGTGCCGGTCTCGAACAGGACGAACCGCGCGGGATATGTCGGCGCACGGGCCTTGAGGCGTTCGAAGAAGCTGGCCTGTCGGCGCCAGTCATAGACCTCGTCCCAGCTTCCGTGACCGAAGTAGATCGGCAGCCGTCCGGCGCGGAACGTGGCGGACGAAAGGAACTCCTCGTCCCAGGTCGAGCCCATCAGCAGCATGCCGCCCATCATCGCGGCCGCGCCGGGGTCCTTGGCCAGCCGCCAGCACAGGAAGCCACCCATCGACCCGCAGGCGACATAGACCTTCGCCCCGGGTGACTGGTCCACGTAGTGGCGCATCAGCGCCTTGACGTCGGCCGCCCCCTTGGCCTCGAAATTCTTCACGTCGAGCGTCAGATAGAGCCCGGAGTTGCGCACCATCAGGTTCTTGATGCGGTTGAAGTTTCCGCCGAAACTGACGTCGCTCATGCCCTGGAAGCGATTGCCGCCCTGGCCGTGGACGTAGATCACGACGGCCTTCGCCCCGCGCGGTTCGCCGACGCGCATGTAGCTGACCGTGCGGCCGTTGGCCTTGAGCGTCAGGTCCTCCTGCGAGCCGCTCGGCTTCATCGACACGTATTCGCCGTAGACCTCGCGCTCCCACACCTTGTCGCGGCGGTGGATGTCGCGGCGCTTGTCGTAGTCGACGATGACGAAGGCGTCCTCAGCCGCCCCCGCCAGCAGGCCCGGATAGCGGAACAGCCGGTCCTTGTAGCTGTCGAGCCGATAGGCGGCCGCGGCCGGCAGCGCGCTGCCGGCAAGAACGGCAAGCCCGAGGATCGCCGCCAGCAGGGATGCGGCACGGCCACGTCCCGGTGTCGCGGGTTTCGCCAAGTCCAGATCGCGCGCGCGGAAATCGGTCTTCACGTTGGTCCTGTCTGCTCGCGTCGCCCGCCCGGCGCGCCGGTTTGAAGAATCGCCTCGCCAGCCGCGCCGATCATCCCCTCTCGCGGGCCTCTTTCGCAAGCGCCACGAGACGCGGGCGCAAATCTCCGGCGGTCGCGAGCGGAGGGTCGAAGGCCAGGCGGGCGACCCGGTCACCGTCCATGAAGTCGAGCCCCTCCGGGTCGAAGGAGGAGAGGAACCAGCTCCCCTCGCCCGCCCGCGCCAGCCGCTCGGCATACAAGCGCACCGCGTCGAGATGGTCCGCGTGCATGTGGGCGATGGCACCCGCCTCCATCGCCGAGAGTTCCTCCAGCGCCGGATGGCCGGCGATCGACAGGTCCGCGCCCTCGAGCAGATAGGCCTTGCCGAAGCCGCCGTTGAGGCTCGCCCGCTCCATGCGGATGCGGAAGAAGGAGAAGTCGGAAAAGCCCGCGTAGAGCTTGGCCTTGGGATGACGGCAGAGATAGCGGCGCTGGATCGCAGCATGGGCGGGGTCATCGCGCCCGATCCGCTCCGCCCGGCCGGTGAGGGAAAGCCGCGGATGGGCAAGCGGGTCGCCCTTGCCGGGCTCGCCGACAAGCAGCGCACAACGCGCGTCATGCTGCAGCGCCCTGGTGTGTTGGGAGAGCGAGGAGACAAGCATCGCCGGCGTACCATCCATCTCGCTCGCAAGCGCGACGCGCGAGACGAAGGGAAACCCGTCACCCGGGTCGAGCACGCCCAGCGCGCCGAAGCGCGCGATGCGGATCAGCCGGCGCGCCATGCCGCGCGCCTCCGCGTCCGTCGGCAGCACCGGGGACGGCCGGTCCTGTCGCCCGTCGCCCGTCTCGCCTTCAACCATGCCGGTTCCTTCCGCATCGACCGGATCGTGACGGCCGTCACACAGTCCGGGTCACGCTGTCGCCATATTGGAAGCGATGCTTGGCAAAGATCACAAGGAAATACAACCGTGAGATCCGTCATGACCCTGCGTCTGAAAGCTGGACTGCCCCGCCTCCGCCGCTGGCTTGCAACCGGCGCGCTGGCCGCAGCCCTGTGCGTGCCGGCAAGCCTTGCCCCGCAGTCCGCGGCCGCGCAGGGCGTTTATCGCGACGGTCGCCCGGCCGTCGGCGTGCATCTCGTCGGTGGACGCCACCACCAAAGGGGCGGAAGAAACTGGGGCCACAGGGGCCGGGGCCACGGCCATTGGGGCAACAGGGGCCGCCACAACAGAGGCTGGGGCAATAGGGGCTGGGGCAATAGGGGCTGGGGCAACCGGAACCGCTATTACCGCCCCTATAGGCCCTATCGCTACGACCCGGGCCCAGGCATCGCGCTCGGCATCATGGGGCTTGCGACGGGCGCCATTATCGGACAATCCCTCAACTCCGGAGGGCGCGACTACATCGACCCGCCGGTTCGCGTCCACCGGGCACGCCCGGCTCCCTGGACGCCGGATTGGTATGCCTATTGCGCGCGCAAATACCGCAGCTTCAACCCGGAGACCGGCTATTTCCTGGCCTATTCCGGGCGCTACCGGTTCTGTCGCTAGGAGGCTTCGGCACCGAGCAACGGAACAGAAAGAGAAGCCTGCGCGTTCTTGAAACTGAATGCCAGATGAACGGGGGTCTCAGTGCCCGTTCAACCAGGATCGGTCATTCTGGCCTCATCGATCACGGAGACACCCGGCCGACCGACGCCATGCCCCCCAAGACCGGGCGCCGGACTCAGCTTAGAAAGCGTTCCGAAAGGACCAGAAAATGGCTCTCAAGCGTATCGCATCCCGTCTGCTCGCCGCCGCTCTGGTCGGCGCCATCATCGTCCCGACCGTCGTCGCTCCGGCCGAAGCCGGCCCCCGTCGCGAATGGCGCGACCGTGGCGGCCACGGCGGCGGCGGCCGTCACGGCGGCCACAACCGGCACCACCGTCCCGACCGCGGCGGCTACCGCGACCGGGATCGCGATAACGGCAACAATGTCGGTGCGGCCATTGCCCTTGGCGTGATCGGACTTGCCGCCGGCGCAGCCCTTGCCGGCGCGGCCAGCGCCCCCGAGCCGATCGATCCGCCCTACTATGGACCGAACTACGGGCCGGACGACGGCGACTACTACATCGACCCGGCCCACCGCGGGACAGGCTTCCGCAAGCCCTACTACCCGAATGCGCCGCGCGTTTCCGCCGGCTACGCGCCGGAGCCCTGGTCGCGCGAGTGGTACGCCTACTGCGCCGACAAGTTCCGCAGCTTCGAGCCGCGCACCGGAACCTACACGACCTACGGCGGCGAGAAGCGCTTCTGCCAGTAAGGCAAGGCCAGGTCCCAAGCGAACTTCGGAGGCGCCCCATCGGGCGCCTCTTTCATAATCGCCACCCGGTTTCCCCGACTGCCTTGTCCGCGCCATCGCCCCGAAACGCCTTGCGCAATCATCCGCGTCTCCCCGAATTGCCGACTCCGCACGCGCGTGCGAGCCTGCTTGTCACGAAGCCGCAACACGCGGACGCCAGCGGGGAACACCAGGTGACGAAGCGACAATCCGGAACGAAACCAGGCACGCAGCAAGATGCGCCCGAGGCGGCCGATCTGCCGAGCGAGGCCGCCAGCCCCCTCGCCGAGGAGACGGCGGATCCTGCGGCGGATGCGACCACGGCCGACGCAGCGCTTGCGACCTCCGGCGCGGCGGAGCCGACGCCAAGTGCGCGCGCGGGCGCTGCGCGGCGGCACCGGCTTGCCGAGATGAAGCACGATCCGGATGCCATCCGCGAGGTTTTCGAGACCGGCTCCTACCCCTATGCGGCCAAGATGCGCCGCAAGGTCTACGAGGAACACAAGGCCGCGCTTCAGGTGGAGCTGCTGAAGGCGCAGAACTGGGTGGCGGAAACCGGCGAGAAGATCGTCGTCCTGTTCGAGGGGCGCGATGCCGCCGGCAAGGGTGGCACGATCAAGCGCTTCATGGAGCACCTCAACCCGCGCGGCGCGCGGGTTGTCGCCCTGTCGAAGCCGTCGGAGCGCGAACAAAGCCAGTGGTACTTCCAGCGCTACATCGAGCAGCTTCCTGCCGGCGGTGAAATCGTCTTCTTCGACCGCTCCTGGTACAACCGTGCCGGCGTCGAGCGGGTGATGGGCTTCTGCCAGCCCAATGAATATCTGGACTTCATGCGCCAGTGCCCGCTGTTCGAGCAAATGCTGGTCCAGTCCGGCCTGCGCCTGTTCAAATACTGGTTCTCCGTCTCCCGGGACGAGCAGCGCCGCCGGTTCAACGACCGGCAAACCGATCCGCTGAAGCAGTGGAAGCTCTCGCCCATTGACCGGGCCTCCATGGACAAATGGGACGACTACACCGAGGCGAAGGAAGCCATGTTCTTCTATACCGACACGGCGGACGCGCCCTGGACGGTGGTGAAGTCGGACGACAAGAAGCGCGCCCGCATCAACTGCATGCAGCATTTCCTGGCCAACCTGCCCTATCCCGACAAGGACCGGTCGGTGGTCCGCGCGCCCGATCCGCTGATCGTTGGCGCAAGCTCCCACGTCATCGGCCGGGACACTCACATCCTCGGCAAGACGCTGCACCCGGAGAAGCGCCACACCCCAGAAACCTGATCTGTGCCCAAATCCTTGAAAAGCCTTGCAAGATAGCCGCTGATTGGAAAAACTCCCGAGGTCAACAAGGGTGCCCTGACGCGGGGGCCCAGAACCGTCGCGGCTCCGACATCCCTGGAGGCCCGCGGCGGGAGCGGGGGAGAAACGGGATGCTTTCGGCTCTGGAACTCGCGCGCGGCCTGGAGGCCGGCACACTCAGCCTCGACGACCTCTACGAGAGGGTCGCCGAGCGGATCGCCGAGCGCGAGGACGAGATCGGCGCTTTCGTCAATTACGACCTGGAAACCGCCCGGGCCGACGCAGGCCGCGCCAGCGGCCCCCTCAGGGGGCTGCCGCTGGGCGTCAAGGACAACATCGACACCGGCGACCGGCCGAGCGAATATGGCTCTCCGATCCACGCCGGCCACCGGCCGGCGGTGGATGCGGCCATCGTCGCGCTGGCGCGGCGGGCCGGCGGCGCGATCCTCGGCAAGACGGTGACGACCGAGTTCGCCTTCTTCGAGCCTGGCCGCACCCGCAACCCGCACAATCTCGAGCACACGCCCGGCGGCTCCTCGTCCGGCTCGGCGGCCGGCGTTGCGGCCGGCTTCTTCCCGCTCGCGCTGGGCACCCAGACCGGCGGCTCCGTGGTCAGGCCAGCGTCCTTCTGCGGCGTTGCCGGCTTCAAGCCCTCCTTCGGACGCCTGCCGACCGTCGGCCTCAAGTTCTTCTCCTGGTCGCTCGACACGCTCGGCCTGTTCGGCAAGGGCGTCGCCGATGTCGCGTTCGGCGCGGGCGCGCTGGCGGGACGGGACTGGCGCATCGACGGCGCCAGCCACGGCACGCCCCACCTCGGCTTTCTGGAGCCGCAGCCCTGGGCTCAGGCCGACGACGACATGCTCGAGGCGTTCGAGCGGGCCCGCAGCCTGGCGCTTCGCGCCGGCGCGAAGGTCTCCTCCGTCTCGCTGCCCCCCGTGTTCCGCGAGGCGTTCGCCGCCCACCAGACGATCCAGGACTATGAGGCGACGCGCGCACTGGCGGCCGAGGTCGACATGGCAGCCGAGCGGATCAGCCCGAAGCTGCGCAAGACGCTGGAGGATGGTGCCGCGATTTCCGCCGAAGACTATGATGCGGCTCAGGAAACAGCGCTGGCCGCAAGGCGTGCCTGCGCCGAGGCGATGGCCACCCTCGATGCGCTGGTGACGCCCTCGGCTCCGGGAACCGCACCCTTTGGGCTTGCCTCGACGGGGTCCTCGGTCTTCAACCGGCTGTGGACGCTGATGGGGGTGCCCGCGGTCAATGTGCCCGGCCTCGTCGCCGGAAACGGCCTGCCGCTTGGCATTCAGGTGCTGGCCCCCTTCGGCCGCGACCGCAGCGCGCTGCGTGCCGCAAGCATTCTGGAAACGGCCTTCGCCAACGGGTGAACCCGGCCGGTGCGCCGGCCGACCTTGGACCTCAGACCTCGGCAGGCAGCTTCAGCTTCCTCGCCATCGCGAGGAAGGTGTTGCGCGCCTCGGCCACGGAGAGTTCGGCATAGCGGCGCGTGGATTCCGCCGAATTGGACGACGACAGCCGCATGCGCTTTGAGCGCATCTTGATGATCTTGCTGTAGGCCTCCTCGCTCACCCCGCTGATGCGGCAGAGCACAAAGAGCGGCATCTCGTCATCCCGGAACACCAGCGGAACGACAACGTTTTCCGGCCACCCCTGCTTGCGGGCCAGGAGCTGGGCCAGGTCGAAGGCCCGATCCTTGTCGGCGAAGGCGGCGACGGCGACGTCGACCGGCACCTGGCCTTCCAGCGCCTTGTCGATGAGCTCCTGGGTCTTCGACTTGGCGCCGTTGAACTCGCGCAGCTGGATCTCGACCTCGCGGGCGGCGCGGGTGGCGATCGCCTTGACCAGCACCTCGTTGAGGTTGCCGTCGCGAATGCGCTGCGAAAGCTCGCGCGAGAGAAAGGGGACAAGCTTCTCGGCCGAGGCCATCGGCAGGTCGTCGCGCGCGCTCAACGCCTCCTGCAATTCCTCGTCCTTGCGTGCGCGCGCAACGAGAATGTCGAACGTATCCCCGCCGAGCGTCGCGGCGTGATTGCGCGCCAGCGTGTGCAGAACCTCGGGATTACCGCTTTCCGCCAGCACCCGCGTCAGCACCGGCCGGATCGGATGACGCTTGCACAGGACAAGCATGTGGGCGTTCGAGACTTCCTTGGCGATTTCTGCCAGGTCTTCGTCGCTCAGGACCCGCGAGTTGAGCAGCACCGGCTCGGCGACCTCGATCTCGGTGTCGCTGGCAAGCGCCTTCAGGATGGGCTTGGGGACCTTGTCTTCCTCGGAGACGCGCCGCGCGATCGCCGTCCGCGCCGCCGCCTCAAGGCGGTCCATCACATGGAGCAGCACCTCGGCGAAGACAGGGCTGACACGTTCGCGCTCCTTGGCCTCGGAGCGGCAGAACATGTCGGCCAGCGCGACGACCAGGTCCCCGATGTTTCCGGCCGGAGCCTTGGGGGTCAACGCTGCGTCATGCGTCGAATTCATGCCATTTCCTTCATCGCCGTTTCACAATAGGTTAGCGGCAACCTCTTTCCTCACCGTTAAACTTCGGGAATTGAAAAAGAACAGGAAATACAGTCCGTTCACCCATCCGTGATCTCTGTCTCGCGTCCCTTCGACTGTCGGGCCCGCCGACGCCCGCGCCTGACCGGGCCCGAGAACACGCACCGCGCGCATTTCCAGAAAATTCACCCGACCACCTGCCCGAGCTGCCAAATCCGACGCCGTCCGCAACCGGTTTCCACCATGCAACCGATTGCGCGCAAAGCCGTTTTCCGGACACGCGGCAGTGCAGCATCTTTTTCGCTTTGTCGTCTGCGCCCCGTAACTTATTATTTACCGGTCGAAAGACTGCGGGAGGCCACAGCATGACATTCGTCCGCAATCTTAACTTCCTTACCGCGTGCGCGGCATTCTTGTTCGTCGCCGCCATCGTTGTCGGAGTTCTCTGAGGCACCCCGTCAAGTCGGGTGCCGACTCATCGCAGACACGAAGAGGATGCGTTTCAGACATCCCGAGAGCGTAATTTTCGAAAGATTGTCGCATCTCGAAGCAAGTTTGTCGTGCCGAAGGGCACGCGGCCCGGGCGGGAAACCGCCCGGGTTTTTCGTATCTGCCGCCCTCCGGGCAAGCTCCCGAGAGCCTCGCTCCGCAGCGGCGAGAAAAACCGCAAGCTGGCTTGTCCCCGCCGCCCGTTCACCCGCCACGCGCGCCTGTCCCCGCCCCTGAGCCGGAGGCCGGCGCGCGACCGCCGCGAGGACAACGGCCCGTTCAAGGAAAGAGCCGCCCTGGCCGGAACCCTAGCCGGCCCAGCCGACCTCGGCCTCGGGAAAGCTGTCGGTGCGGGCGAAATAGGGCTTGATGTCGACCAGCGGCGTGCCGTTCAGGCAATCGAGGCCGCGCACACTCAGCACGTTGCCGTCGACGCCCAGCAGGTCGACGACGGACAGCGACACTGGATTCGGCCGGACCGGTGAGCGCAGCGCGAAACATCCGTGGGTCGTACCGGCAAAGGACGGCGCCTGAACGATCAGGTCGCGCCGCGCCACGCTCATCCAGTAGAGCAGGATGAGATGGCTGCAGGTCGCCACCGACTTGAGCCCCTCGGCATAGGCGTCACTTACATGGACCCGGCAGATGGCATCGCTCTTGCGGCCGTTGCGCGGGCAGGCCGAGAGGTCGCTCCAGGGCGTCTCGATATGGCCGATGAACACCAGTCCGGCATCGGCCGGCAGGACCGCCGGGTCGCGGGCCAGCCGGACCTCGCCCGGCCTCGACGCCATCTTGTCCGTTACGCTCACGAGCGCCACTCCCTTTTGATGCACAGCCCTTGCGGTCCGCCTGACTTTCAAGCACCCGCCCGCAACGATGCCATGCCGCAAGATCGCCGCCAAGAAGACGCGACACCGGCCGATGCGAACAATTTTACGAAAACTCCCCTCAAATTTTATTCTAATGAAAATCAAGTAAATCTATATTTTTTATTGGTGACTACGAGATTTTGTTTAAGTAGGACGTGCTAGCGATGGTCAATCGAACGATTCCGGTCAGGAAAATGCTATGTCGAACATGCCAACAACCGAACTGGTGAATTTCGAGGCGCTGGCCAATGAGAAGGACATGGGCCGACGCAACGAGCTGGCCCGCAACGTGGCGACCCTGTTTTCGCTGACCTCGGAAAAGTGCTCGGACGAACAGATCGAAATCTACGATTCGGTTCTGGTCCGCCTTTCCGATATGGTCGAAGCACAGGCCCGCGCCTTCATCGCCGACCGGCTGGCCTCGCTGCGCCGCGCACCGGAGGCAACCATGCGACGTCTCGCCGCCGACGACATCGCCGTGGCACGACCCGTGTTGCAGCGGTCCACAGCGCTCAGGGACGGCGACCTGATCGAGATCGCACTCAACCGCGGCGAGGACCACCGTGTGGCCATCGCCACCCGCGAGATCCTCTCTGAAATGGTCACCGACGTGCTTGTCGACAATGGCGGCACCGACGTCCACCGCACTGTTGCCGGCAACGGCGGCGCCAGCCTCTCGTCCCGCACCATCGGCAGCCTCATCCAGGCCGCCGGCCTCGACGAGGACCTGCAGCTCGCCCTGGCCAACCGGGCCGATCTCGACGAGCCGGCCGTGGAGACCCTTGCCGCCCTTGCCAGCGAGCGCGTGCGCATGCGCCTGCTCGCCGCCAACCAGGCGGAAGGCGAGAGCGTACCGCAGGCCGCCCGTCTCGCCGCCCAGAAGCTCTCCAACGACTTCTGGCTGAAGCGCTACGACTTCGAGACCGCGATGGGCCGCGTCCTGGCGCTCGCCCGCGGTCCCGGCATCGACGAGGCGACGCTGCTGCGCTTTGCCGAGGAAGATCGTTTTGCCGAGGTCGTGGCCACTTTCGCCATGCTCGGCGACATCGGCATCGAGGAAGCGACGCTCTGGATGGTGCGCCTCGACACCGACCCGTTCCTGATCGTCGCGCGGGCCTGCGGGCTTGGTGCGGACACCGTTTCCAAGGTGCTCACCATCGGCCCCTGGCGCTACCGTCTGAGCGAGGCGGGACGGGAAAAGGCGATGCGCCGCTACGAGACCATCAACCCGAAGTCCGCGCGTACCCTGCTCGGCCAGTGGCAGGGCCGGATGGCTTGCTGATCCCTTGGAAAGACCGGCGAGACAAGGGCGCTTCCCCCCCGCCCTCGTCTCGCCGTAAAGTGCCGACGAATCAATTTCCGACTGTAGGGTCTGGCCGGGGGCAGCAATCATGGGCGAATCGGACGGGCGCGTTCTTCCAAACGCCGCCACACTGTTGAAATCCGCCACCGCGGGCCTTGCCACCATCGCCGCCGCCGGCCCCGCCCACGCCGAAACGGCACGGCAGATGGCGGGCGAACGCGCCTTCGTGCAACTTGGACTTCAGGTTCGAGAGGCGCTCGAGCGCACGCTTCCGGCAACGGCCGATTTTCCCGAGCGCGCCGCCGCCGCGCTGAGCACCCATTCGCCTGACGGCAGCCTGAGCTGGATCTGGGCAACGCTGATCGTTCTGGCGGGCGCGTTCGCTGCCGGTGGCATGGTGCTCGCTATCACCGAGCGCTGGATGTTTGCCCGCTTCCTCCAGGGCCGCCTCCCGCACCCGGGGGCCGACCGGTCGACGCGCATCGCCTTCCTTTTTTCCCGTGCCATCCTGATGGCGCTTGCCATCGTCCCCTTCGCGGCAGTGACCATGGCGGTCGCCTTCGCCTTCGTTTCCGGGCACCCCGCCTCGCGGGTGTCGGTATTCATCGGCGTGGAGGCGAGCCTTACCCTGCTTGCGCTGCGCCTGGTGCTGCGCACCGCGCTCGCGCCGGGGGTGTCGCACGGGCGCATGATCTCCTTCTCGGACCCGGAGGCCACGAGCCTCTATCGCGGCCTGATGGCGGCCGGCGGCCTCAGCATCCTGATGATGTCGATCTGCGACTGGATGGAGGCGATGGGCCTCGATCCGGCACCGCACCGGCTGGCGCTCATCGCCACCATCGGGGCGACCTGCCTGCTGTTGTCGCTCGTCGCCATCGCCCACCGGCGCTCCATCGGACGTATCGTCTCCGGCGGTCAGGCCGCCTCCTCGCGGGCCCACCGCATCGCCGGCCTCGTCTGGCTCCCCCTGATCCTCGTCTATTTCGCGCTCGCCTTCCTCACATCCGGCGTGCGCATTCTGCTGGAAAAACCGGATGCCATTGGGCTGGTGGCGGCTCCAATCATGGCAGCCCTTGTCTGGGGCGGTGTGCTGGGCCTGATGATCCTCATCGTCGACCGGCTGCTCCTGCCCCGCCTTGACAGCGACCAGAAGCTCGAGACGCGCGTCCGCGACCTCATGCGCGCCGACACGGCCGCCGGCGAGCCGCCCGAGGAGGAGGCCGCACGGTCCCAGGCGGCGGCCGAGGCGATGGAAGCCGAACGCCACCGCCTGCCCTACCGCAATCTGCTCGACCACGGCGCCGAGATTCTCGCCGTCGTCATCGCCATCGGCTTCATCCTGATGCGCTGGGGCGTGCACATCGCCGACAAGAGCTCGATCGCCAGCATACTGTTCGAAGTCGGCGTCATCGTCTTCCTGTCCTACATGGCGTATCAGGCCGTCGAGCTTGCCATCGATCGGCAGATCCACCGCGAGAGCGGAACCGCCAGCGGACACGGTGAAGCGGCCGAGGGTCACGGGCGCGGCGAAAGCCGACTGGCGACGCTGCTGCCGATTTTCCGCAATTTCCTGCTGATCTCCATCGTCGTCCTCGGCGGCATGATCGTCCTGTCCGAATTCGGCGTGAACGTCGGCCCGCTCTTCGCCGGCGCCGGTGTCGTTGGCCTTGCCGTCGGCTTCGGATCGCAGACCCTGATCCGGGACATTTTCTCCGGCGCCTTCTTCCTGGTCGACGACGCCTTCCGCAAGGGCGAGTACATCGACATCGGCAGCGTCAAGGGAACGGTCGAGAAGATCTCCATCCGCTCCATGCAGCTTCGCCACCACAATGGCCCGCTCAACACGGTGCCCTTCGGCGAGATCAAGTTCGTCAAGAACTTCTCCCGCGACTGGGCAGTGATGAAGCTCGCCTTCCGCGTCACCTACGACACCGACGTGGACAAGATGCGCAAGCTCATCAAGAAGTTTGGCCAGGAGCTGCTGGAGCATCCCGACTACGGCTCGAAGTTCCTCGAGCCGGTGAAGTCGCAAGGCGTCACGGCGCTTGAGGATTCCGCCATGATCGTGCGGGTGAAGTTCATGACCCGCCCGGGCGACCAGTTCGAACTGCGCAAGGTGGTCTATTCCGGCATCCGCGACCTGTGCGAGGCAGCCGGAATCCACTTCGCCCACCGCGAGGTCACCGTGCGTGTCGCCCAGGAGCCGGGCGACACCCGCGAGTTCAACGAGGCCGAGAAGAAGGCAATCGGAGCGGCCGTGCTGCCGACGCTCGCGCCCGCCGGCCCGCCGCCCGACGCCGACGGCCGCTGATCCGGCCGTTTCACCGCTCTTAAACGCTCGCCTGCGAAACTCAACTCGTCGCGCGCGGGGTGGTCCGCATCGGGCTGGGGGCGGAAGGGGATCGTCATGGGGGACAACACCGGGCAGGCAGGCCAGCGAGGCGATACGCACGCCGCCAGGGCCGCCACCCCGCCCCATCGTCGCCCCGGCCTCGACCTGCTGCGCATTGTCGCCGTTGCCGCCGTCGCATGGTTCCATTTCGGCTTCCGCATGGAGGTGACGGGCGAGGCCGGCGACGCGCTCACCGGAGATCCAGGCGGGCTCGCCCGCTACGGCTATCTCGGCGTATCGGTGTTCTTCGCCATCTCCGGCTATGTGATCACGATCTCGACCGAGGGCCGCGACCCCGTCGCCTTCGCCATCGCCCGCTTCGCGCGGCTGTGGCCCACCTATGTGCTGTGCATGAGCGCCACCGCTCTCGTCACCCTGCTGGTGCCGGGCCTCGTCTTTCCCGTCGGCATCGCCCAGTATCTCGCAAATCTGACCATGCTCTCTCCCTTTCTCGGGCAACCCTTCATGGATGGCGCCTACTGGTCGATCGTCGCCGAGATCGTGTTCTACGGCTGGGTCGGGCTGTTGATGGCGACCGGCCTGTGGCATCGCCACCAGGTGGTGATCGCGCTCGTCTGGGTGACCATCGCCGCGCTCGACCAGGGGCTTGTCGGCAGCGGACTGCTGCGCCGCGTGTTTCTCACCGAGTTCGCCGGCTTCTTCGCCTTCGGCATGATGCTGCGCGCGCGCGAGCGCGGCGAGGCGGGCGCGACAATCGTGCTCGTCGCCGCCCTCGTGCAGGCGCTGGCGAGCGGCATCGCCTTCGCGCGGGGGCTGGAGCCAATCTATGGCGAAGCCTTCTCCGGCCCGCTCGCCGGGGCGATCATCGCGGCTTCGCTCGCCGTCATGGCCGGTCTGACGCGGAGTGCCGACACGCGGCTTCCGGCAGCCGTCGTCGCCCTTCTCGGCCGGGCAACCTATCCCTTCTACCTGCTCCACCAGCACATCGGCTACGCCGGCTTCCTGCTGCTTGCGCCCCTGATCGGGTTTCCCGCAACGGCCGTCGTCGTTTTGGCCGGACTGACATTCGCCGCGCTTCTTGTCACCACCACGATAGAACGCCCGGCCGGACGCGCCGTCCGGCGGGTCGGCGAGGCATTGCGCGGCCGGGTGCCGGCCCTTGCCAGCCAGCACCCGCGCCAGGACTGAAAAACGCGAAAGGCCCGCGCCTCTAGCAAGACGCGGGCCTTCCCGAAGTGTCGCCAGCCGGCATACGGATGAGAGACCGGACGGCCTATTCCGCCGCCTGCAGCTTCAGCGGATCATAGTTCAGGATCGGGGCGAGCCAGCGTTCGGCCGTTTCCACGTCCCAGCCCTTGCGCGCCGCGTAATCCTCGATCTGGTCGCGCTCGATGCGTCCGACGCCGAAGTAATGGGCGTCGGGATGGGCGAAATAGAGCCCCGAGACCGAGGATCCCGGCCACATTGCATAGCTCTCGGTGAGAATGATGCCGGCGGCCGCGGACGCGTCGAGAAGCTCAAACAGCGTTCCCTTTTCGGTGTGGTCCGGCTGGGCCGGATACCCCGGCGCCGGGCGGATGCCCTGATACTTCTCACCGATCAGATCCTCGGCCGAGAGCTTCTCGTTCGCCGCGTAGCCCCAGAAGGTGGTGCGCGTCATCTGGTGGAGCTTCTCGGCGAAGGCCTCGGCCAGCCGGTCGCAGAGCGCCTGGGCGAGGATCTTGTTGTAGTCGTCGCCGGCCGCGATGTGACGGGCGAGGAGCTCCTCCTCGCCATGACCCGAGGTGACGGCGAAGCCGCCGAGCCAGTCGGCGATGCCGGAGGCTTCCGGCGCGACGAAATCGGAGAGCGCCAGATTGGCCCGGGCGCTGCCGGCACGCGCCATCTGCTGGCGCAAGGTGTGCAGCGTGGCCAGTTCGCCGGTGCGCGCCTCGTCGGCAAAGAGCACGATGTCGTCGCCCCGGCCTGCCGCCGGCCAGAAGCCGACAACGCCCTTCGGGCGAAGCTGGCCGTCGCGCACGATCTCGTCGAGCATGCGTCTGGCGTCATCGAACAGGGCCCTGGCCGCCGGGCCATAGCGGTTGTCGGTCAGAACCCCCGGATAGGTGCCCTTGATCTCCCAGGTGGAGAAGAACGGCGTCCAGTCGATCACCTCCGCCAGCGACTCCAGCGAGATGTCGTCGACGATCTTCGTGCCCAGGAAGGAGGGCGCGCTCGGCCGGTAGCTCTCGAAGGAGGGCTTGAAGGCATTGGCGCGCGCATCCGCCAGACTGGTGCGCTTGCCCTGGCCGCGCGAGCGCGAATGCCCCTCCGCCGCCTTGGCGTAGTCGGCGCGGATCCCGTCGATGTAGCCGTCGCGCTCCCCCTTCGACAGAAGCCTGGAGACGACGCCCACCGCCCGGCTGGCGTCGGTGACATAGACGGCCTGGGAGCGGCGGTAGTTCGGGTGGATCTTCACCGCCGTGTGGATCAGGCTCGTCGTCGCTCCACCGATCAGCAGCGGCAGGTCGAAGCCCTCGCGCTCCATCTCGGCGGCGACATTGCACATCTCGTCGAGCGACGGCGTGATCAGCCCCGACAGGCCGATGATATCGACCTTCTCCTTCCGCGCGGTGTCGAGGATCTTCGTCGCCGGCACCATGACACCAAGGTCGATGACCTCGAAGTTGTTGCACTGGAGCACGACGCCGACGATGTTCTTGCCGATGTCATGGACATCGCCCTTGACGGTGGCCAGAAGCACCTTGCCAGCGCTCGGCATGCCCTCGATGCCCTGCTCGCGCTTCTCCTGCTCCATGAAGGGCATCAGATGCGCAACGGCCTGCTTCATGACGCGCGCCGACTTCACCACCTGCGGCAGGAACATCTTGCCCGCGCCGAAGAGATCGCCGACGACGTTCATGCCGTCCATCAGCGGTCCCTCGATGACGTGCAGCGGACGCTCGGCCTTGAGGCGCGCCTCCTCGACGTCTTCGTCGATGTAGTCGGTGATGCCGTTGACGAGCGCATGGCTGAGACGCTTCTCGACCGGCAGCTCGCGCCAGCTCAGGTCCTGCACCCGCGCCTTGCCGCCCTTGCCCTTGAACCGCTCGGCCGCTTCCAGCAGCCGGTCGGTTGAATCGGCGCGCCGGTTCAGCACCACGTCCTCGGCAAGCTCGCGCAGCTCCGCCGGCAGATCGTCGTAGACCGCCAGCTGGCCGGCGTTGACGATGCCCATGTCCATGCCCGCCTGGATGGCGTGGTAGAGGAACACCGAGTGCATCGCCTCGCGCACCAGCTCGTTGCCGCGGAAGGAGAACGACAGGTTCGAGACGCCGCCCGAGACATGCGCGTGCGGCAGGTTGCCGCGAATCCAGCGCGTCGCCTCGATGAAGTCGACGCCGTAGTTGTCGTGCTCGGAAATGCCGGTGGCGACGGCGAAGATGTTCGGGTCGAAGATGATGTCTTCCGGCGGGAACCCGACCTCGTTGACGAGGATCTCATAGGATCGCCGGGTGATCTCGACCTTGCGGGCCTGGGTGTCGGCCTGGCCATCCTCGTCGAAGGCCATGACGACGACCGCCGCGCCGTGACGGCGCACGAGCTTCGCCTGGGCGACGAAGGCCTCGACGCCCTCCTTCATCGAGATCGAATTGACCACCGCCTTGCCCTGGACGCACTTCAGGCCGGCCTCGATCACCTCCCACTTGGAGCTGTCGACCATGACCGGCACCCGGGCGATGTCCGGCTCGGCGGCAACCAGATTGAGGAAGGTGACCATGGCCTCCTTCGAATCGAGCAGGCCCTCGTCCATGTTGACGTCGATGATCTGGGCGCCGCTCTCGACCTGCTGGCGGGCGACCTCGAGCGCGGTGTCGTAATCGCCTTCCTTGATCAGCTTGCGGAAGCGGGCCGAGCCGGTGACGTTGGTACGCTCGCCGATGTTGACGAAGGCGATCTCCGGCGTCAGCACGAAGGGCTCGAGGCCCGACAGGCGCAACCGGCGCGGAGGGGCCGCGACCGTGCGCGGCGCATGCGGCGCGACGGCCTCGGCGATGGCGCGGATATGATCCGGCGTGGTGCCGCAACAGCCGCCGACGATGTTGACCAGCCCGCTCTCGGCGAACTCGCCGACCAGCGCGCCCATCGCCTCCGGGCTCTCGTCGTATTCGCCGAACTCATTGGGGAGCCCGGCGTTCGGATAGGCGCACACCAGGGTGTCGGCGACACGCGAAAGCTCGGCGATATGCGCGCGCATCTCCTTGGCGCCGAGCGCGCAGTTGAGGCCGATGGAGAACGGGCTGGCGTGGCGCAGCGAATACCAGAACGCTTCCGGCGTCTGGCCCGACAGGGTGCGTCCGGACAGATCGGTGATCGTGCCGGAGATCATGACCGGCAGCTTGACGCCCTTTTCCTCGAACACCTCGTCGATGGCGAAGAGCGCGGCCTTGGCGTTCAGCGTGTCGAAGATGGTTTCGACCAGGATCAGGTCCGAACCACCGTCGATGAGGCCGCGCACGGCTTCCGCGTAGGACTCCTTCAGCGCGTCGAAGGTGATCGCGCGAAAGCCCGGATTGTTGACGTCCGGCGAGATCGACAGCGTGCGGTTGGTCGGGCCGATGGCACCGGCGACGAAGCGCGGACGCGCGGGGTCGCGCGCCGTGACGATGTCACAGGCCTCGCGGGCGAGCCGCGCGCCTTCCAGGTTCAGCTCGTAGGCGAGTTCCTCCATCGCATAGTCGGCCTGGGCGACGGTGGTGGAGGAGAAAGTGTTGGTCTCCAGGATGTCCGCGCCGGCCTCAAGATAGGCGATGTGGATGTCGCGGATCGCCGGGCCCTGCGTCAGATTGAGAAGGTCGTTGTTGCCCTTCACGTCCTGCTGCCAGTCCTTGAAGCGCGCGCCGCGATAGCCGTCCTCGTCCAGCTTCAGGGCCTGGATCATGGTGCCCATGGCGCCATCGAGAACGAGAATGCGCTTGGCGGCGGCCTCGGCAAGGGCCGTGGCGGCGGATGTGCGGTTCGTCATCTGGTCGTGTCTCCCGGATCCGTCTTCAGGCGGCCTGCTGCGCGGCAGCGGCCGGGCTCATGCCCAGCATGCGGCAGATCGCGACCGTTAGGTCGGCACGGTTCATCGTGTAGAAATGAAAGTCGGCGACACCGCGATCGACAAGGTCGAGCACCTGCTCGCAGGCGACCGCCGACGCGACCAGCTTGCGCGTCTCCGCATCCTCGTCGAGACCGGCAAAGCGGCGCGCCAGCCAGTGCGGGATCGTGGTGCCGCACTTGGCCGAGAACACCATGGTCGTCTCGAAATTGACGATCGGCAGGATGCCCGGCACGATCGGAATGGTGATGCCGGCGGCGCGCACCCGCTCCAGAAAGCTCTCGAACAGGTCATTGTCGAAGAAATACTGGGTGATCGCCCGGGTCGCGCCGGCATCGACCTTGCGCTTCAGGTTGTCGATCTCGGTCTGCCAGTCGGCGCTTTCGGGATGGCGCTCCGGATAGGCGGAGACGGACACCTCGATGTCGTCGGCGATACGGCGGATGCCGGTGATCAGGTCGCCCGCATAGGCATAGCCCTGCGGATGCGGCCGGTAGATTGCGCCGAGCCCCTCCTGCGGGTCGCCCCGCAGCGCCACGATGTGGCGCACGCCGAGCTCATGGTAGGAGCGGATGACGTCATCGATCTCGTCGCGGCTGGCACCGACGCAGGTCAGATGCGCGGCCGGGCGCAGCTCGGTCTCGCGCAGAATGCGCTCCACCGTGCGGTGGGTGCGTTCGCGCGTCGAGCCGCCGGCGCCATAGGTGACGGAGACGAAGGAGGGGCCAAGCGGCTCCAGCCGCTTCACGGCATTCCACAGCGAGGCTTCCATCTTCTCGCTCTTGGGCGGAAAGAACTCGAAGGAGACGGAGACCTCCTTGCCGGAGCCATTGCCGAGCTCGAAGCGGCGGAATTTGTCGAAGGAAGACATTCAGGCGACCTCCTGGGTCAGGTTCAGGTCCGGCAGATCGGAGACGATGCGCGGATCGCGGGCAAGCCAGATCGTGACCGTGAGGCGGTCCGCCTCGCCGGCATCGGGATGCAGGTCGCGGATCTCGACCATGTCGAGACCGGCATCCTGCAGCCATCGGCTCATCTGCTCATGGGCGAATCCGAGCCGGCGATGCGCATGCGCGTCGCGCAGGAACTCCAGCTCGTGCGGGGCGAAATCGACAATCAGCAGCCGTCCGCCGGGACGCAGCACCCGTGCCGCCTCCTGGATCGCCCGGCCGGGGTCGTCGAGAAAATGCAGCACCTGGTGCAGCGTGATAAGGTCGAAGCTCTCCGAGGGCACGTTGAGGGCGTAGATGTCGCCCTGCCGCACCTGGGCGTTCTTCAGTCCCTCGCGCGAGATATTGGCGCGCGCCACGGCCAGCATGTCATGGCTCTGGTCGAGACCGAGCGCCTGCTCGTACTGGTCGCTGAACAGCGACAGCAGGCTTCCGGTGCCGGTGCCCAGATCAAGCATGGTATGGAACGGGCGCTTGCCGACGATCTCGCGGATCGCATCCTCCACCGCCGCCTCCGGCACATGCAGCGAGCGCTCCTGATCCCAGGTCCGCGCCCGCGAGGCGAAGAAGGCGGCCGCCTCCTCTGCCTTGACACGGCGGGTGGCGGCCAGGCGCACCCGATCAGCGGCGAGAAGCGGGTCGTTGATGTCGAGACGCGACAGCAGCAACCGGGCGAAATCACCCATCGCCCCCTCGCCCAGCCGGTAGAACACCCAGGCCCCTTCGGGAAAGCGCTGGACGAGGCCGGCCTCGGTCAGAAGCTTGAGGTGGCGCGAGATGCGCGGCTGGCTCTGGCCGAGGATCGTGGTCGCGTCCTTGACGGTGAGTTCGCCGTCGGCAAGAAGCGCCAGCAGACGCAGGCGCGTGTCCTCGCCCACCGTGCGCAGGCCGACAAGCAGCTGTTCCGCGCTCAGCGGCGTTCCGTCGGTCAAGGCGAACCCGTGGCTCATCGCAGTCCTCGTCATCGACGCGGCGAACATGGCATCGCGCCGTCCGGCCCGTGCATATCCGCTTCTCAGGAAGATATAAAGATATCTTTATACCTGTATCCCGAGAAAATCAAGGCCTCCCCTTCGCCCCGACGGGGCGGCAGACGGGAAGCCAACGGGCCTGACCGCTCCGACACACAAGCCAGGCACCGGCGGGCGCACCCGCCGGCCTCCGCGCTCATCGCTTCTCCCTGCCCATCGTCAACGCCCTCATCGCCGCCCCTCGCACCGCCGTCACCCCGGGCTTGACCCGGGGCCCAATCGAGCCCGGAGCGCCGCCGACGTCGGCTTCGGGCCTGCGGATGGCTCCGGACGAACCAGCTGCCGTCGCGCCCGCGGCAAGGCGGCTTGACCCGGGACCGCCTCGCCTGCTGCTTGCGCCGGGGACGGAAAAAGGGCGCGGCGAAGGTCGCCGCGCCCTTGGGGCATTTCAGCCTCGAGGCAGCCGGGAGATCCCGGCTCCGAGAGCCCTTGTCACTCCGCCGCGTCGCGGGCCGAGGCGCGCTCGGCGAGGGCGGCGCGCACGCCCTTGCCATAGTCCGGGTGGACCTGGTCGAAGAGCGCCGTCTGACGGTCGACGATCGCCTGCGGCACGCCCTGCATGGCGGTGGCGATGTTCGAGAAGAGCCGTGCCTTCTGATCATCGTCGAACAGGTTGAACAGCGCGCGCGGCTGCGAGAAGTCGTCGTTGCCCTCGCGGTGGTTGAAGCGGTCGGCGTCGCCCGAGATCTTCAGCGGCGGCTCCCGGTACTCCGGCGCCTCGACGGCGCCGTTCATGCTGTTGGGCTCGTAGAAGGCATCGGTGCTGCCGGTCATCTGGCCGAAGAAATTCATGCTGCCGTCCTTGTGGTAGTGATGGACGGGGCAGCGCGGCTGGTTGACCGGAAGCGCCTCATAGTGCGTGCCGAGCCGGTAGCGGTGCGCATCCGCGTAGGAGAAGACACGCGCCTGCAGCATCTTGTCCGGCGAATAGCCGATGCCGGGAACCTTGTTCGACGGCGAGAAGGCGGCCTGCTCGATCTCCGCGAAATAATTCTCCGCGTTGCGGTTGAGCTCCATGATGCCGACCTCGATCAGCGGATAGTCGCCATGCGGCCAGACCTTGGTGAGATCGAACGGATTGTAGGCCGTCTTGTCGGCATCCGCCTCCGGCATCACCTGAATGCACATGCGCCACTTCGGGAAATCGCCCTTCTCGATCGAACCGAAGAGATCCTCCTGGTAGCTTTCGCGGGTCTGGCCGACCACATCGGAGGCCTCGCCGTTGGTCAGGAACTTGTGGCCCTGCATGGTCTTGAAGTGGAACTTCACCCAGAAGCGCTCGCCCTCGGCGTTGATCAGGCTGTAGGTGTGCGAACCATAGCCGTTCATGAAGCGCGGGCTCGGCGGCAGGCCGCGGTCCGACATCAGGATCGTCACCTGGTGCAGGCTTTCCGGCGACAGCGACCAGAAATCCCACATGGCTGTCGCCGAGCGCAGGTTGGTCTTGGGATGGCGCTTCTGCGTGTGGATGAAGTCGGGGAACTTGTAGGCATCGCGCACAAAGAACACCGGCGTGTTGTTGCCGACGAGATCCCAGTTGCCTTCCTCGGTGTAGAACTTCAACGCGAAGCCGCGCACGTCACGCTCGGCATCGGCGGCCCCCTGCTCACCGGCAACGGTGGAGAAACGCGCCAGCATGTCGGTCTTCATGCCGACCTTCGAGAAGATGCTCGCACGGGTGTAGCGGGTGATGTCGTTGGTGATGGTCAGCGTGCCGAACGCGCCCCAGCCCTTGGCATGGACGACGCGCTCGGGAATGCGCTCGCGGTTCTGATGCGCGAGCTTCTCAAGCAGCTGGTAGTCTTCCATCAGCACCGGACCGCGGGCGCCCGCCGTCAGCGTGTTCTGGTTGTCGGACACCGGCGCACCGGCCGTCGTCGTCAGAATGGGCCTGTCACTCATCGCGTATCTCCCTCTCGATTTCGCGCGGGCAACCTGTGCCGGCGACCCGCGTCTCATAATCCAGCCCGTGAAGCGTGCCACAGGCAGGCTATCAGAACCAATCGCATTGCAGGCAAATGGTAATAAGATTTTCTGATAATACGAGAGCGCCACCCGAAAGCCCCCTTTCGGATGCACCGGCGCGGCCGCCCATCAGAATCCGACACATTGCCAAGCCTGCGCGATAAGACTATCCAATCGACATGATCACACTGAGACAGATGCGCTATTTCGATGCGCTCGCCCGGCACCTGCATTTCGGCCGCGCCGCCGAGGATGTGTCCGTGTCGCAGCCAGCTCTTTCCATGCAGATCCGCGAGATGGAGGCGATCCTCGGCATCGCGCTGGTGGAGCGCCGGCCGAACGCGGTGCGGCTGACGGCGGAGGGCGAGGAAATCGCCCGCCGTGCCGCCAGCATCCTGGCGGAAACCCGCGACCTGATCGACTACGGCCGCCACGCCGGCGAGGTGCTGACGCGCGAGCTCCGGCTTGGCATCATTCCCTCCATCGCCCCCTACCTGCTGCCGCGCATCCTGCCGGCACTGACCAGCGCCTATCCGAATGTCGATCTGCAGGTGCGTGAGACGCTGACCCAGTCGCTCGTCGGCGAACTGGCCCAGGGGCGGCTCGACGTGATCCTCGCCGCGCTGCCCATCGCCGGTCCCGAACTCGCGACGCTGCCGCTGTTCCAGGACCGTTTCCTGCTGGCCGTGCAGAACCGCCCGGATCTCGACGAACGCGCCCGCGTCGACCCTTCCAGCATCGACGGCGCCAGCCTGCTCCTGCTCGAGGAAGGCCATTGCCTGCGCGACCAGGCGCTGAACTATTGCGAGGGGCTGCGTCCGCAGGGGCGCTCCGCCTTCGGCGCGACCAGCCTTTCGACGGTCATGCAGATGGTCGCCGCCGGCTATGGCGTGACGCTGCTGCCGGAACTTTGCGCCGCCGTGGAAGTGCGCGACGAGCGCGTGGCGCTGCTGCGCTTCTCAGAGCCGCAGCCGCAACGCTCGGTCGGCCTGGCATGGCGCAAGTCCTCGCCGCGCGAGCGCGACTTCCTGGCGCTCGGCGACTGCATTACCCAGGCGATGGCCGACAGCGTCCAGCCGCTCGCGACAAGCGCGGCGTGACAGAGCAGCGGGCGACAGGGCGGCGGGCAACAGGGAGCGGGCGATGATGACGGACGCACCGCGCAGCCGCGGCACGCGCCGGCAGAAGGAGATGCGCCGGCAGCTGCGCGTGACCATTCCGCTCGCCCCGCACGCCGACGCGGTCCCGATCCTCGAGGCAGCCCTTGCCCCGCACCTGCGCCGCCTGCCGCCTTCGATCGCCCTGTGGCAGGCGGTCACCGCCCATGTGCGTCACCGTCACACGGACTATGAGGCGATGCTCGACGACGGCTATGACCGCGACGCGGCGCGCTTCTTCTGTCTCAACGAAATGAACGAGGTGCTGACCGGCTGGGGCTGTCCGCGCCAGGTCACCGCCGATGAGCCGGAGATCGCCGGGGACGGCAGCGTCTAGCGGTAAAGCCAGTGCTCCGGCACATGGGCGACCACCTCCTCGCCCGGGCGGATGACGCCCGGCCGCTCGACGAAGCCGACCAGCCCACGCCGCCGGCGGCCATGCCTGGGGAAGGCGAGCTCGAGCCCCTCGTGTTCGGGGAGATGGCCGGCAATCGCCTTTCCCGCGGCCCGGCAAGGGGCATTGTCGCCATCGACGCGCACCACGGCGCCACCTGCGAAAACGAGCCGGGTGCGCGGCGGCAGAAGAGTGAAGCGCGCGATGCCCTCGATCAGCACGTTGGCGCCGATCCAGCCCGCCTCGATCCGCTCGATGCCCATGCGCGCGGCGATGAGGGCGAGTTCCTCGACCGAGACCAGCGACAGCTGCCGCTCGTTGCACATCTCCGAGCCGCGCGGATACCAGGGCTCTCGCGAACCCGAGCGCCGGGTGTGGCCGGCGTGCAGGTCGCCTGCAGCGCCGGTGAATCCGAGCTTCAGCGCCGCCTGCCAAACGGTCTGGAAATCGTCGGGCCCGCGTGTCGTCAGAACCTCGCGCACGGTGCCGGGCACCTTGCGTCCTGGCACCCGCTCCAGGTCCTCCAGGCTCTCCTCGCCAAAGAGATCCGTTGCCATGTCCGCCCCCTGCCTGATCCGTCGCGCGCCGCTTCGCCGAACCTTAGCGCGCCGTCGCCGCAGCGCCTAGGCCCGCCGCGCGGAGCACGCGCCAAAACGAAAAAGGGCGGCGGCTCTTGCGAACCCCCGCCCCTCTTTCGTACCGCTCTCCCGCCGTCGCTGCGGCGGGCGCGCCGGTCAGCGCGTCAGCGGCTTGTACTTGATGCGGCTCGGATCGGCCGCATGGGCGCCGAGACGACGCACCTTGTCCTTCTCGTAGTCCTCGAAGTTGCCCTCGAACCACTCGACGTGGCTGTCGCCCTCGAAGGCGAGCATGTGGGTCGCGAGGCGGTCGAGGAACATGCGATCATGGCTGATCACGACGGCGCAGCCGGCGTAGTTCTCGAGCGCATCCTCGAGGGCGGCCAGCGTCTCGGTGTCGAGATCGTTGGTCGGCTCGTCAAGCAGCAGCACGTTGGCGCCCTGCTTCAGCACCTTGGCGAGATGCACGCGGTTGCGCTGGCCGCCGGAAAGATCACCGACCTTGGCCTGCTGAGCCGGGCCCTTGAAGTTGAAGGACGAGCAATAGGCGCGGCTGTTGATCTCCTTGCCGTCGAGATAGATGATCTCCTGGCCCCCGGAAATCTCCTCCCACACGGTCTTGCTTCCGTCGAGCTTGTCGCGCGACTGGTCGACATAGCCGAGATGCACGCTCTCGCCGACGGTGATCACGCCGGAATCGGGCGTCTCCTGGCCGGTCAGCAGCTTGAACAGCGTCGACTTGCCGGCGCCGTTGGGCCCGATCACGCCGACGATGCCGCCGCGCGGCAGCTTGAAGGAGAGGTCCTCAATCAGCAGGCGGTCGCCAAAGCCCTTGGACACGCCCTCAAGGTCGATGACGTTGTTGCCAAGCCGCTCGCCCACCGGAATGAGGATCTGCTCGATCGAGGGCATGCGCTCTTCCTGCTTGGACAGCAGATCGTCATAGGCGCGGATACGCGCCTTGGACTTGGTCTGCCGCCCCTTCGGCGACATGCCCATCCACTCGCGCTCGCGGGCGATGGCGCGCGAACGGGCCATGTCCTCGCGGCCCTCCTGCTCCATGCGCTTGGTCTTCTTTTCCAGATAGACCGAATAGTTGCCCTCGTAGGGAATGCCGCGACCGCGGTCGAGCTCGAGGATCCAGCCCGTGACGTTGTCGAGGAAGTAGCGATCGTGGGTGATGATCAGCACGGAGCCCTTGAACTCGCGCAGATGGCGCTCCAGCCAGTGCACCGTCTCGGCGTCAAGATGGTTGGTCGGCTCATCGAGGAGCAGCAGGTCCGGCTCCGACAGCAGCAGCTGGCAAAGCGCCACGCGGCGGCGCTCACCGCCCGAGAGATTGTCGACGGGGCTGTCCGACGGCGGGCAGCGCAGGGCTTCCATCGCCATCTCGACCTTGCTGTCGAGGTTCCACAGATCCTCGGCGTCAATGACGTCCTGAAGCTTGGCGCCTTCCTCCGCGGTCTCGTCGGAGTAGTTCATCATCAGTTCGTTGTAGCGGTCGACGATCGCCTGCTTGTGGGCGACACCGTCCATGACGTTCTCGCGAACGGTCTTGGAGTTGTCGAGGTTCGGTTCCTGCGGCAGATAACCGATGCGCGCGCCGTCGGCGGCCCAGGCCTCGCCGGTGTACTCCTTGTCGAGACCGGCCATGATCTTGAGGAGCGTCGACTTGCCCGCGCCGTTCGGGCCCAGGATGCCGATCTTCGCATCCGGGTAGAACGAGAGGTGGATGTCGTCGAGGACCTTCTTGCCGTTATAGGCCTTCGACAAACCGTGCATGTGATAGATGAACTGGCGTGCCATGGATGCCTGCCGCTCCGCTTAATTCCGATGAGGGGAAATTTGACCCGTTACTTAGTCGAAGGAGGGTCGCGGAGCAAGGGCTGCATCGGAAGCGCGCCGGCGGGGCGAGACGCCTGGCGCGCCGGGTTCGCGTTTACCGACGATTCACGATGGTCGTCGCATGGTGCGGCAGCTGGAACATCGTTCGAAGGAAAAAAGTTCATGCGTATCCGGAGACCCCTCACCCTTGCCGGGCTTCTTGCGCTTTCGCTCGCCGTCGCCGCTTGCGGCTCGAACAGGTTTGAGCGCGGCGTGACCGGCGGCGCGATCGGCACCGCGGCCGGCGCCGGCGTCGTCGCCCTCGCGGGCGGCCCCGTGCTTGTCGGCGCGGCCGCGGGTGCGGTTGGCGGCGCGGCCATCGGCGCGCTCACCAACGAATGCCAGATCGACCTCGGCCCGCAGCGTCCGAACAACTGCTGAGGGCGTCCGGCGGGACATCCCGCCGGACCGCTTCCGCGGTCGATACGACAGAGATACCCGCCTCAGTCGCCTTTCGTTCTTGTCCCGGGATTCCCTTTACGTCAGTATCCCGCTCACGCGAGGGGAACTGGAGGGGAACATGACCTGGTCGCTGTCGTGGATGGACACTTGGTCCGCCTGTACGCAACCGCGCGCTCAAGCGGGCAAGGCGCTCTTGAACACACCTCAGGAGCCGGCGCGGGGCACGCCTGAGCAGACGGTCGACGAAAGCGCGCAACCCTGTCTCGAGGCAGCCCATGACGCGCTGCTGCGCATCGCCGGCGCCGAGTGGCCTGACGGCACGGCCGATATGACAGCCCTCCCCACGCCATCGGTGCTCGAACGGGTCTGACCGACCTCAGGCCTTCGCCGGCCTGCGGGCGCGCACGAAATATCCGTTGGTCAGCAACTCGGCGGACGCGGGCGCGCCCTCTGCACGCTCCGCTCGCGCGAGCGCGCGCAGCCGTGCCCGGGCAAGCCACAGCAACACCCGCGTGAACGGCCCGAGCCGACCTCCGCCATATTGCCTGTAGACCCGCTGAACGCGGCCAACCTCATGCGCGACCCAGTCGAAATAGCCGCCATTCGGCGTCATCTCGACGATCTCAAGCCCCTCGTCGCCCAGATGCTTGCGGTAGAAATGCACCGACAGGCCGGTGGCGTGAAAGTGCGGGGCGAAATGGGTAAGGCTGCAAAACGGCGCGGTGACGATGAGCTCGCCCCCCGGCGCCACGAGCCTTGCGATCTTGCGCAGCGAGGCGGCGGGATCCGGCACATGCTCCAGCACCTCGGTGCAAAGCACGGCATCGAACTTGCGGTCCTCGGGAATGTCGAGAATATCGCAGACGATATCGATGCGCGAGAAATCGAAGCTGCCCGTCTGCAGGCCGCTGCCGTCGCCCGAGCCGTCATATTCCGCCACATCCTGCGAGGTGTAGGCGAGATGCGCGGCCGACGGCTTGTAGCGGCATTCGCCCGCCCCAACGTCAAGGAGGGAACTTCCCTGCGGGCGCGCGGCAAGCGCGGCCTCGACCCAGCGATGACGCACATGCTCGAACTTTTCGCCGGCCACATCACCCGTCATGCCCGTCATCCTTGTTGTTGGCGTGGGATCAAACGCGCCCCATCATGCGATAGAACCAGCGCTTGATGGGGCCGCGCGTGCGCTTCTGGTCGACTTCCACCGGCTCCATGCCGGCGGGAACGCGCTCCTTGCGCAGGTACACGCCATCGCCCCAGTAGCGGCTGACCCAGTAGGTCTCCATTCGGCGAAAGCCGGCCGCATCGAGGAACGCGTCGACATCACCGACGCCGGCGGAGTCCTCATAGGTCTTCTCGCGGTTGAGCTCGCAGACGATGCAGTCCATGCGTCGCAGGGTTTCCGGCCCACCCTTGAGCACCTCGATCTCGAAGCCCTGGACATCGAGGACCATCACGTTGAATGCCTCGCCGGCAACCAGGAAGGAGTCGAGCGTGCGGACGGCCACGGTCTCGCGCCCGACGAACCTGATCTTGCGCCACACCTTGCGCCCCTGCATCGGCGCGAGCAGCGAGCTCGAGGCGGCCTGGTTGTCAGCGACGAACATCTCCGCCTCGCCATCGCTCGCACCCAGAGCCACATTGTGCGGAACCGCCGTCACGCCCTCGGGAAGCTTGGCAAGGCGGGCCTTCAGCCGGGCGAAAGGCTCCCGCAGCGGCTCGAACATCTTGAAGGAGGTAAAGCCCGCCTCGACATAGGCATCCAGTTCCTGCCCGTCGTTCGCGCCAATGTGGACAAGCCCTAGCGGCGTGATCCCGTAGCGGGACAGGACGGCGACGAGATCGGCATTCACGTGGGACGCTCCGTTACGGCAGGCTCGGTGGTTTGCGGTAGTGCGCGCATGACGCGATGTCAACCGCTCCGAACGCCCCCGGGGCACCGCGTTGCTGCGCATTGCAGCGCGCCGCCACGCTCAGGCGTGCGACTGGCGTCTCTCGCGCAGCAGATAGAGCCGCCGCCGAATGCCGTCACTGAACCGCAGGCGGCGGCCGTCGAGATGATCGACGGTACGCGCCAGCCCGTAGTCGCCATATAGATAGCCACCGCCGACATAGCGGCAAAGCCCGCCTTCCAGCCCGATCGCCTGCCCGCCCGGGCCGCGCAGGATCGGCAGCACCACCTTGCGATACCAGTCGACATCGATCACATGCGGATTGTTCGAGCGGCCGTTGATGCGGCACAGCGGAAAATCCGGATCACCGTTCGGCTCCACCGCCAGATCATAGGCAGCCGGGCGGTTGGTGCGCTTGTTGAAGCGCAGATAGTTGATCCGCGCCTGCCCCATCCGCGAGACGATCTCCCCGATCGAATGATCGATGCGCCGCGGCATGAAGACGAAATCATGCTCGAGCTGCATGGCGAAGGCGCCCTCGCTCACGTCGAGCGAGCGAGCGAACCCGTCGATCAGCCCCCGCGTCTCGACGAACTCGAAGGGAATGTCGGCAAGCGCGTCGCGGATGACCGACTTCCACGCCTCGTAGAGGTCGGGATTCGGGTTGGGATCAATGAAAATCCGCGTCACGAAGCGGAAGCATTCCGTCCCGCCAAATGTCTCGAAGAAGGAGCGAACGGCGTGTTGGGCCAGGCAATGGCCCGGATCGCGCGACGCGACATTGGTGAAGACATTGACGTTGAAAACGCCGGGATCGGCCGGACATTCCATGCTTGCTTTCCCCTTGCCCCGCTTCTAAGCGTGACGCGAACCGTTCATTTGCAACCTTATAGGGGTCTCTCCGTGCCGAAGCCAGCCTCGCATCCGTGGCGTCTGGGGCTCGACCAAAGCCTTGGAAGCGCCCGCTGGCGCGCACTGGCGAGCGCGGCCCTCGCCCCCTTCTGGCCGGTCCGTGACCTGCCGGCCGGGCGGCTGACGCAAGGCATCGACGAGACCGGCCCCTCGGCCACCGAGCTTGCCGCCGAGGCCCCCGAGGCGCTGCGTGCGCCGCTGCTGCGCGAGGGCGACACCCGCGACAGGCTCGCGCATCGGATCGCCGAAGGTCCCTTCGACATCGATCCGCTTTCCGGCGCGCTGTTCAGCGAGGGTCGGCTGACACGTCCCGACGTCCGTCCGCGCGAGCTGCTGGCCACCCCCGCCGCGCGTCCCGACCTGACGCGACGGCTGCGGTTGCGCCGCATCCCGCGCGAACCGTCGCTGCCGCTCTACACGGGCGCGGAGGTTTCGCTCGGCGCTTTTCTTATCGACGTGTTGCCGCGCTTCTTCGCGATCGAAGCGCTCGATCTTCCCCGCGACCTGCTGCTGCTGGTGTCCGTGCGCATGGGAATGCTGCCGCAGTTCCAGGATGCGCTGAACGACGGGCTGTTCCGTCCAAGGCCTGTCGAACTGATGCGACAGGGCCGCGTGGTTCAGGCGCAAACGGTCCATCTCGTCGACCGGCCGCTGTTGCGGGGCGATATTCACGCCCGCCTGCATGACCGTCTCGCCACGCTCTACGGCCTGCCGAAGCAGCCCGGAGGGAGCACAAGGACCGTCGTGCTCGCCACGGGAGGCCGGGCCGGCCTCGCGACGCTGATCGCCCGCAGCCCGGAGCTGCGCGCGCGTGTCGAGGAAGACGGAGCCCGGATCATCGACCCGCGTACCCTGCCCCTGCGGGACCTGGTCGCGTGCCTGTGGGGCGCCGACACGGTGATTGCCCCGGAATGCGGCGAGGCCGCCGCCTTCCTGCTCGCCGGCCCGACGCTGCGACAGCTGGTGCTGGTCGCGAGCGCCAACGGGACGGCACCCGATCCGCGCCCCTGGCTGATGGCCAGGGCCATGGGCCTCGAGTGCATCAGAACCGACTGACCGGCCGCGCACGGCCGGAAAGCCGGTTCTTTTTCTCCCTCAGGCCGCGATCAGCGGATGTAGGGAGAGATGCAGGCGCGACGCCGGCCGTTGTAGGGCTGGAAGGTGTTGTCGGCCGCACGATAGGACCTGTAGCGCGCGCTGCACCAGCGGTAGTGCGCCCGCGGCAGGCCCGCCCGGTGTCGCGGCGCCGGGCGATAGCGTGGCGCCGGGCGATAGTAGCGCGGCACCGGCCGATAGCGCGGGCCATAGTAGTAGCGGTTGTTCCTGTGCCAGCGCCTGCGGTCCCCGTGACGGTACTGGGCCTTTTCGGCACGGACAGCGCCGTCCTGCGTACCGGTCGCCTGCGCGCCGGCATGAGCGGGGGCCGGCATGGCACCCGCTGGAACCGCGCCGAAACCGACGGCAGCCGCGGCGGCGAACAACGCGCCGGCGATAATCTGCTTCAGGGGTGTCATTTCCGGTCTCCTTCGGCCTTTGTCACAACGGGAACGGCAAGCCGAGCAACGTTCCTCGGGCTGACGGGGCGACTTGGCCGCGCCTTCCTGGGGACAAACGGCCCGGCCACCTGTCTGGTTCCCGTGACATGAAGGTTACGCGGCAAACCCGTCCCAAACTGTGACGCAGATCATGAAATGGCGCGCTGGCGAAAAACCGGCGAGCAGGCCCGTCTCACCCCAGATGCGGCGTGATGGAATTGGCCGTGTCGATGAGCATGGGAACGATCTCGCGTTCGACCCGCTCCTGCGTCCAGTCGTAGGAGGAAACCGCGCACTGGATCGCCGCCAGCGGCCGGCCGTCGGAGCCGATGATCGGCGCGGCCACCGCGATCTCGCGCAGGATCATCTGCCCCTCGGTGATGACATAGCCCTTTTCCACAGCATCCTCGACGCTGCGGCGGATGACGTCGCGGTCCACATCGGTGCGCGGGGTGAAGCCGCGCGCCGGCCAGTTCGCCAGGCAGGCCTCGCGCTCGTCATGCGGCAACCGGGCGATGATGGTCCGCCCCGACGAGGTGTTGAGCGCCGGCAGCCGGCGGCCCGGAACCGTGGCGGCGAAACTGGTGCGCTGGCACGGCAGGCGCACGACATAGACAATGTCGGTGCCGAACAGTTCCGCCATGTTGACCGTCTCGCCGATCCGCCGCGACAGGTCGATCAGCTTGGGCATGGCAAGCTGCACGACCGGGTCCGACCAGCTGTAGGCGTAGGCGCGCTCCAGGAACTTCAACGAAGGCCGATAGCGGCGCGTCGTCTCGTCCTTTGTCAGGAACCCGGTCTGGTGCAGCGTGTTGGCCAACCGCTGCGTCGCGCTCTTGTCGATGCCGGAAAGCGCCGCCAGTTCGCTCAGTCTCAGAGCCTGATGCTCCTCGTCGAAAACTTCCAGAATCCTCAAGCCTTTGGCCAGCGAATTCACGAATAAGGTGTCCTGCTTCCGCTCCGTCCCCAAAGCTGCTCCCTCGCCGACAATCTTAGACTTTTTTGCGGCGACCTCTTGACGGGACCGCCTCTGCACGTCTGAAATACCATAATCAGATACAACGTATCATAATACGATACAATAACAAGCTGACGCAACGGCATCACATAGATGCCGCAGAGACCGACCGGAGGGCATATGAACTCTTTTCTCCTGAAATGCAGTGTAGCCGCGCTTGCGCTCGGCATTGCCACCGCCGCACAGGCGGGCAAGTCCGATGACACGCTGAACGTCGCCTTCACCAAGGAGCTGGAGAACGTCGACAGCTACTTCAACTCGTCCCGTGAGGGCGTCGTCATGCAGCGCGCCGTTTGGGACGGGCTGATCTATTCCGATCCGGCGACGGGCGAGTACAAGGGCAACCTTGCCACCTCCTGGAAGTGGATCGACGACGTCACCCTCGAGCTGAAGCTGCGCGAGGGCGTCAAGTTCCACAACGGCGAGGAATTCGACGCCGACGACGTCGTCTACACGGTCGACTACGTCGCCGACGAAAAGAACGGCGTGAAGACCCAGCGCAACGTCAACTGGATGAAGTCGGCGGAAAAGGTCGACAAATACACCGTTCGCATCATCCTCAAGGCGCCCTTCCCGGCCGCCATCGAGTATCTGGCCGGCCCGGTCTCGATCTATCCGAACGAATATTACGCCAAGGCCGGCCCGAGCGGCATGGGCCTGAAGCCCGTCGGCACCGGCCCCTACAAGGTCGTCTCCGTCGAGCCGGGCAAGCACTTCGTGCTGGAGAAGTACGAGGGCTATCACGACAGCCCGAAGGGCAAGGCCGAGATCGGCCATGTCGACATCCGTACGATTCCCGACGTCAACACCCAGATGGCCGAACTCTTCGGCGGGTCGCTCGACCTCATCTGGCAGGTGCCGGCCGACCAGGCCGAGAAGCTTGCGGCGATGAACCGCTTCACGGTCGCCAACGAAAGCACCATGCGCATCGGCTATCTGACGCTCGATGCCGCCGGCCGCACCGGCGCCGACAATCCCTTCACCGATGTCCGCGTCCGCCGCGCCGTCGCCCACGCCATCAACAGGAAGGCGCTGGTCGAGGCTCTGCTGAAGGGCAAGTCCAAGGTCATCGACACGGCCTGCTTCCCGACCCAGTTCGGCTGCAGCCAGGACGTTCCGACCTATGACTACAATCCGGAGAAGGCCAAGGCACTGCTCGCCGAGGCCGGCTATCCGGACGGCTTCGAGACGGACTACTACGCCTATCGCGACCGCGAGTACGCCGAGGCCATCGCCAACTACCTGAACGCGGTCGGCATCCGCGTGAACTTCAACATGCTGCAGTATTCCGCGCTTCGCGAGCTGCGCATGAAGGGCGGCACGCCGATCTCGTTCCAGACCTGGGGTTCCTACTCGATCAACGACGCCTCGGCGATCACCAGCCAGTTCTTCAAGTTCGGCTCGCTCGACGACAGCCGTGACGAGGAAATCCGTGACTGGCTGAACATCGCCGACAGCTCCACCGAGCCGGAGGTGCGCAAGGAGAACTACGCCAAGGCGCTGACCAAGATCGCCGACCAGGCGTATTGGGTGCCGATGTTCTCCTACAACACCAACTACGTCTTCTCCGAGGACGTGGCCTACACCCCGACCCCGGACGAGGTGCTGCGCTTCGTCGAGATGAGCTGGAAATAGCAAGCTCGAAGCCACCGAACCTCGACACAACCACCGGCCGGACGCCACTGGCGTCCGGCCGGCCCTTCGGCGATCTCGGAAGAGCGGCCTGACCGCCTCCGCGCCGTCGCGTCCGAAGCCTGCGGGAGCCGATCGTGCTGACCTTCATCCTCAAACGGCTGGGCCTTGCCCTGCTCGTCGCGCTGACCGTTTCGGCGATCAGTTTCAGCCTTCTCTTCATGGCCGGCGATCCGGCGGCCGCACTTGCCGGCGAGCACGCCAACGACGCCGACATCGAGGCGATCCGCACCCTCTACGGGTTCGACCGGCCGATGATCGTCCAGTACTGGGAATGGCTGCGCCACGCGCTCACCGGCGACTTCGGCGAAAGCTACTATTTCCGGCTTCCCGTCGCCGATCTCATCATGGACCGCCTGTCGGTGACCATGACGCTCGGCGTCTGCGGCATCAGCTTCGCGCTCCTGACCGCGGTTCCCCTCGGCGTGCTCGCCGCGATCCGCCCCAACTCGATGATCGACCGCTTCGCCCTGTTTCTCTCGGTGATGGGTCAGGCGATGCCGAGCTTCTGGTTCGGCCTGATGCTGATCGTCGTCTTCTCGATCCAGCTCAACCTGCTGCCGCCCTCGGGCACCAAGACCTGGCTCAACTTCGTGATGCCGACCATCGTGCTCGGCTACTACGCGATGCCGGCGATCATGCGCCTGACCCGCGCCGGCATGCTCGACGTGCTCGGATCCGACTACATCCGCACGGCGCGCGCCAAGGGTGCCGGCGAGACCCGCGTCCTCTTCAAGCACGCCTTGCGCAACGCCATCATCCCGGTCGTCTCTCTCGCGGCGGTGCAGATGGGGTTCATGCTCGGCGGCTCCATCGTCGTGGAATCGATCTTCGCCCTGCATGGCGCCGGCTACCTGGCGTGGGAGTCGATCGGCCGCAACGACCTGCCCACCGTGCAGGCGCTGATCCTTATCTTCTCGATGTTCTATATCGTCTTCACCTTCCTGTCGGACGTGCTCAACGCCTGGCTTGATCCGCGCATGAGGGTTGCCTGACATGTCACGTTCGATGGACACCCTCCTGGAGGAGATCCAGGGTCCGACGCCGGGCCAGCAGCTTCGCCGCCGCGTCTTCGGGCACCTGGGCCTGCTGTTCGGCGTCACCGTGCTGCTGTTCCTGCTCGTCATCGCGCTCGCCGCGCCGCTGATCGTCCAGCACAGCCCCTACGCCCAGGACCTGATGGGGCGCATGCAGCCGCCGGTCTTCCTGGGCGGCACCTGGAACCACCCCCTCGGCACCGACCATCTCGGCCGCGACTATCTCGCCCGCCTCATCTACGGCGCGCAGATCTCGCTGCTGATCGGCGGTCTCGCCGCGCTTATTTCCGGCGTGATCGGCACCGCCATGGGCGTCGCCGCCGGCTACTTCGGCGGCAAGGTCGACATGGTCGTGACCTTCCTCATCAACGTCCGCCTGGCAATGCCAGTGGTGCTGGTGGCGCTGGCGATCGTCGCCGTCTTCGGCGGTTCGCTCGAGGTCGTCATCCTGGTGCTCGGGTTCCTGCTCTGGGACCGGTTCGCCGTCGTCATGCGCTCCTCCACCTTGCAGGTGCGCTCGCGCGAATACGTGATCGCGGCGAAGGCCATCGGCTGCTCCACCACCCGCGTGATCCTCAGCGAGATCATGCCGAACATCGTCAACAACCTGATCGTCGTGGTCACACTGGAAATGGCGCATGCGATCCTGCTGGAGGCGGCGCTCTCCTTCCTCGGTCTCGGCGTGCAGCCGCCGACGCCGTCCTGGGGGCTGATGATCTCGGAAGGCAAGCAGATGATGCTGTTCGAACCCTGGCTCGTGGCCATCCCCGGCATCGCGCTGTTCGTGCTGGTGCTTGCCATCAACCTGATGGGTGACGGTCTTCGCGACGTCACCGCTCCCGAAAACCGCAACTGAGGAGGAGGCCCATGTCTGACCCCGTCCTCACGGTCGCCAACCTGCGGCTGGACATCCCCACCGCCTCCGGCACGCTCCACGCCGTGCGCGGCATCGACTTCGAGCTCAATCGCGGCGAGACGCTCTGCATCGTCGGCGAGAGCGGCTCGGGCAAGTCGCTCACCTCCCTCGCGATCATGGACCTGCTCGGCAAGAGCATCCAGCGCAAGGCGGACAAGCTGGAATTCGACGGCACCGACCTTCTCACGGCCGGACCGCGCAAGATGCGGTCGCTGCGCGGCGACCGCATGGCGATGATCTTCCAGGAGCCGATGACCTCGCTCAACCCGGCCTATACGATCGGCGACCAGCTGTGCGAGGCGCTGCTCCTGCACCGCAGCGTCGGCCGCGCCGCCGCCAGGGCACGCGCCATCGAGCTTCTGGAAAAGGTCGGCATCACCGGCGCCGAGCGGCGCATGACGCAATACCCGCACCAGCTTTCCGGCGGCCTGCGCCAGCGTGTCATGATCGCCATGGCGCTGATGTGCGAACCGGAGCTGATCATCGCCGACGAGCCGACCACCGCGCTCGACGTGACCATCCAGGCCCAGATCCTGCGCCTGCTGGTCGACCTCACCCGCGAAATGAACGTGGCGATGATCCTCATCACCCACGATCTCGGTGTCGTCGCCCGCATCGCCGACAAGGTCGCCGTCATGTACGCTGGCGAACTGGTCGAGACCGGGTCGGCGAAAAAGGTCTTCAAGGCGCCGATGCACCCCTACACGCGCGGCCTGCTGCGCTGCATCCCGGTGCCTGGCAAGACCGCGCGCGGCTCCGAACTGGGGTCGATCCCCGGCATCGTACCCTCGCTGATCGGCGACATTGCCGGCTGCGTCTTCCGCACCCGTTGCGAGGAGGCGGTGGAAGCCTGCAAGCAGGACATCCCGCTGCGCGACAGCGACGCAGGCCACTGCTTCCGCTGTGTCCATGAGACCGGCCACAGACAGCGCCAGGAGGAGCCGGCATGAGCGACACGACCACGACAGCCGATGCCGCGACGGGCCGCCCCGTCCTTGAGCTTCGCGGCGTTTCCAAGACCTATTCGATCAAGCAGGGCATGTTCGGCGAGCGCAAGCCGCTCAGGGCCGTGAACGATGTCTCGCTGTCGATCAACAAGGGCGACGTGCTCGGCCTCGTCGGCGAAAGCGGCTGCGGCAAGTCCACGCTCGCCAAGATCCTGCTCGGCCTCGATGCGCCCACCAGCGGCGAGGTCCTTGTCGACGGCGAGCCGATCGGCGACCAGAACCGGCGCATCCTGGCCCGGCGCATCCAGCCGATCTTCCAGGATCCCTATTCCTCGCTGAACCCGCGCAAGTCGATCCGCGACATCATCTCGCTGCCGCTGCGCGTTCACAAGATCGGCGACGCCGCATCGCAGGACAAGGCGGTGCGCGAGATCCTCGACATCGTCGGCCTGCCCGCGCGCGTCATGAACTCCTATCCGAACCAGATGTCGGGCGGCCAGCGCCAGCGCGTCGCCATCGCCCGCGCGCTGATCATGAAGCCGGAGATCGTCATCTGCGACGAACCCACCTCCGCGCTCGACGTGTCGGTGCAGTCGCAGATCCTCAACCTTCTCGTGGACCTGCGCCGTGAACTGGGGCTGACCTATCTCTTCATCAGCCACAATCTCGCGGTGGTCGAGCATCTCGCGACCCGCGTCGCGGTGATGTATCTCGGCCGCATCGTCGAGGAAGCTCCGGTCGACGCGCTGTTCGACGCCCCGCGCCACCCCTACACCGAGGCGCTGCTCGCCTCGGTCCTGACGCCGGATCCCGACCTCGACGTGCCCGACACCCAACTGGGCGCGGCCTACCCCAACCCCATCGACCCGCCGTCGGGTTGCCACTTCCACCCGCGCTGCGCCAAGGTGATGGACATGTGCCGGACCACCGCGCCGCATCTCCTGGACGAAGGCGCGCGCAAGGTCGAGTGCCATCTCTACACGCAAAGCCGGGAGGCCGCGTCCGCCTGACCCGTCCCGCCTGACCGATCACGGCACCGGCGGCCACCGCCGGTGCCGCTCCTCCGGCATCCCCCTCCGGAACCCCCGGCGGGCCCTGCCCGCGGCCTGTCCCCCCGACAGCTTCTCGACGTCCTTCCAGACAAGAACAAGACACAAGAGACAACCGCCGTGACAAACAGCTTCTCCAGAACCCAGCAGATTTCAAAGACTGTCCTGCGCTCACGCCACGGCGTCGTCGCGGCCCAGCACCGCCATGCCGCCGAGGCCGGGGCCGACATCCTCGCCGCCGGTGGCGACGCCATCGACGCGGCAACCGCCGTTTCCTTCGCCATGGGCGTCGTCGAGCCCTGGATGAGCGGCCCGGCCGGCGGTGGCGCGATGATGATCTGGCGCCAGGACGAAGGCCGGGCCTATGCCGTCAACTACGGCATGCGTTCCCCCGCTGCCCTCGACCCGGCCGACTATCCGCTCTGTGAAAACGGCACCGCCAGCGACCTGTTTCCCTGGAAATCGGTCAAGGACAACCGCAACATCGAGGGCGCCTCAGCGGTGGCGGTGCCCGGCACCGTCGACGGCATCGGCCAGGCGCACGCCCGCTTCGGGCGCATGACGTGGGCCGAGCTGCTGAAGCCGGCCGAGACGCTCGCCCGCGACGGCCTGCATGTCGACTGGTACGCGGCCCTGATCATCGCCTCCGCGACCCGCTCCCTGGCGTGCGATCCCGATGCCGCCGCCCTCTTCCTCGAGGATGGCCAGTGGCCGACCATCGCCGGCTGGACGGCGCTCTCAGACAAGCGCATCGACATGAGCGCCATGGCAGACACCATCGCACGGCTCGCCGAGGCCGGCCCGCGCGACTTCTATGAGGGCGATGTCGCCGCCGCCATGATCAAGGACCTGCGCGCCAAGGGCAGCGCCATGTCGATGGACGACCTTGCCAGCTACAGCGCCGTCATCGAGGACCCGCTCGAGATCGCCTATCGCGGCGGCCGCGTCTTCGCCATGCCGGGCCTCACCGCCGGTCCGACGCTCGCCGACATGCTGAACGGGCTGTCGGAGAGCTTCACGCCGGGCGAGACCGCCGACGCGCGGAGCTTCGCCGCCTATGCGAAGGCCCTGAACAAGGCCTACCGGCGCCGCCTGTCGGGCATGGGAGACGGCGAGTCGCCCGCCGCGCCAGCCTGCACCACACATTTCTCGGTCGTCGACCGGCACGGCAACATGGTGGCGATGACGCAGACGCTGCTGTCGATCTTCGGCGCGCGGGTCGTCTCGCCTTCCACCGGTCTGCTCATGAACAACGGCATCATGTGGTTCGACCCCGAGCAGGGCAAGCCGAACTCCCTCGCCCCGGGCAAGCGCTGCCTGATGAACGTCTGCCCGGTGATCGGCGAGACCGCGCCCGACAAGGGCGCCCGCCGCTTCGCCCTCGGCGCCTCTGGCGGACGCAAGATCGTTTCCGCCGTCGGCCAGATCGCCTCCTTCATGATGGACCATGGAATGAGCCTGGAAGAGGCCTTCCACCATCCGCGCATCGACGTTTCCGGCGGGCCGACGATCGTCGCCGACGAGATGCTGCCGGCCGCGGTGATCGACGCGCTTGCCGCAGAGCACGCCGTCGTGACGACAAAGCGGACCTCCTTCCCCTACGCCTTTGCCTGCCCGGCGGCCGTCCTGCGCGAGGACGGCGAGAACATGGGCGCAACCGAAATCATGTCGCCCTGGGGCGACGCAGTGCACGAAACCGAAAGGACCTGAGCATGGTGTCGAGAGCTGGAGCCGTCGAACGGGCAGAAACCTATTTCGACGATGGCACCTTCAAGAACGACCTCGCCCGTCTCGTCGCCTTCGAGACCGAGAGCCAGAACCCGGACCAGAAGGCCGAACTCGCGCGGTATCTCGACGAGGCGATGAAGCCCTGGCTGGAGAGCCTCGGCTTTGCCTGCGAGATTTTCGAGAACACCGACCCGCGCGGCGGGCCGTTGCTCGTCGGCCAGCGGATCGAAGATCCCGCCTACGAGACCGTTCTGACCTACGGCCACGGCGACGTCATCCGCGCCCAGACCGACCAGTGGCGCGAGGGTCTCGGTCCGTTCACGCTGGTCGAGGAGGGCGACAGGCTCTACGGTCGCGGCACCGCCGACAACAAGGGCCAGCACCTGATCAACATCTCGGCCCTCGCCGCGGTGCTGAAAGAGCGCGACGGCAAGCTCGGCTTCAACGTCAAGGTGCTGATCGAGATGTCCGAGGAGACGGGCTCCGCCGGTCTTGCCGAGTTCTGCCGCACGCACGGCGACCTGCTCGCCGCCGACGTGCTGATCGCCTCCGATGGTCCGCGCCTGCAGCCCGACACGCCGACCATGTTCATGGGTTCGCGCGGCGGCGTGAACTTCGACCTCGTCGTGAATTTCCGTGACGGCGCTCATCACTCCGGCAACTGGGGCGGCCTGCTGGCCGATCCGGCAACGGTGCTCGCCCATGCCATTGGCTGCATCGTCGACAAGCGCGGCCAGATCCAGATCCCCGAGTGGCGCCCGACCAGCCTGACGCCGGACATTCGCGCCGCGCTGAAGGACCTGCCGATCACCGGCGAGACCGGCCCCTCCATCGACGAGGACTGGGGCGAGGAAAGCCTCAGCCCGACCGAGCGCGTGTTCGGCTGGAACTCCTTCGCCGTTCTCGCCATGAAGAGCGGCGTGCCGGAAGCCCCGGTCAACGCCATCTCCGGCTGGGCCCGGGCCACCTGCCAGCTGCGCTACGTGGTGGGTACGGAGCCGGACGACATCCTGCCATCGCTGCGCCGTCATCTGGACAAGCACGGCTTCGGGAACGTCGAGGTGACGCCCGCCGACCGCGTGTTCTTCAAGGCAACCCGCCTCGACCCTGACGCGCCCTGGGTGACCTTCGTCGCCAAGTCGCTCGAGGAAACCGCCGGCAAGCCGCCCCACATCCTGCCGAACCTCGCGGGCTCGCTGCCCAACGACACGTTCAGCGAGATCCTCGGGCTGCCGACCGTCTGGGTTCCCCATTCCTATCGCGGCTGCTCGCAGCATGCCCCCAACGAGCATGTCATCAAGGACACCTGCCGCCAGGCACTGATGCTGATGGCGGGCCTGTTCTACGACATTGGCGCGCGCAAGACGGCCTGAGGCCGCCTCGACCACCGCAACACCGAAGGGCCGGCCGGGAAATCCCGCCGGCCCTTTTTCATGCCGCCTCCGGCCCGGCGGAGAGCTTCGCGCATTCCTCGCAAAGCCAGGCCTCCAGCAGCCGCATGGCCGGCGTTGGCGCCTTGCTTCGCGGGCGCGTCAGCCAGTAACGCCCGACCGCGACCTCCGCCGCAAAGGGACGCACCAGCCGCCCCTGACCCAGCCGGCGGGCGAACATCACGGCCGGCAGCAGCCCCACGCCCAGCCCTGCCTCCGCCATGTCGGCCATGGCAAGCGAGCTGTCGAGAACCGGCCCGTGCAGATCGGGAGCCGCCCCACCGGCCGCCTCGAACCAGAGCCGCCACTCATCCGCCCGGTAGGAGCGAAAGAGCACCTGTGCGCCAAGATCGCCCGGGACACGCAGGCTGTCCGCAAATTGCGGCGCGCAGAGCGGTGTCAGCGGCGCCTCGAGCAGCGGCGTCGCGAAGAGCCCGGGCCACTGTCCGTCGCCGAAGCGGATCGCCACATGCAGCCCTTCGCGGGCGATGTCGATGCGATTGTTGTTCGTGAAGATGCGGATGCTGATGCCCGGATGCGCCGCCTCGAAGGCCGGCAGTCGCTCCTGGAGCCAGCCTGCGGCGAAGGTCGTGACCACACCCAGATGCAGCGTCTCGCGGTAGCGCCCGCCAAGGAACCGGTCGAGCACATCGCCCATTTCGTCGAAGCTGCGTGTCAACACCGGACGCAATGCCAGCCCCTCGTCCGTCAGCACGAGCCCGGAGGACGTACGGGTAAAAAGACGCACGCCGAGCAGATCCTCCAGCCGCAGAACCTGCTGGCTGACAGCGGCCTGGGTGACCCGCAGCTCGATTGCCGCCTGGGTGAAGCTGCCCTGTCGGGCAGCGACCTCGAAGGCGCGCAGGCCGTTCAGCGGGAGATTGGGGCGATCCGTTGCCATTAGAAGACCTTATGAGACAGGCAAAGATTTGTCGTTTGCCGCGAGGGGGCCGCGCAATATAGCAAGACAACCAGGCATTCCGGAACGCCGCACCAACCGAAATACATTAGAAAATCTCAACCACCCGTCCGCTGACAGGACGGGTGGCGACCTTCGGAAAGGCAGCGACATGAGACCCTTCTCCCCCACCCGTTCCGTGCTGGCCGCGGCGACCCTGGCGCTGGCGGCCGCGCTGGCGTTGCCGGCGAGCGCCCGCGCCGGGACGGTGACAGACACCGTCGCCCGGCTCGAGGCAAAGCTGGGAGGTCGCATCGGCGTGGAACTGCGCGGCGAAGGCAGCCCGGCGCCGCTCGCCAGCATCCGCGCGGACGAGCGCTTTCCCATGGCGAGCACCTTCAAGGTCCTTCTGTGCGGCGCGGTCCTTGCCCGTGTCGATGCGGGCGAGGAACAACTCGACCGCCGCGTCAGCTACGGGCCGGAAGCGCTCGTCACCTACTCGCCGGTAACGGAAAAGCGGGCGGGCGGCAGCATGACCGTCGGCGAACTGTGCGAGGCAACGATCACGCTCAGCGACAACACCGCCGCCAACCTGCTGCTTGCCAGCCTCGGCGGCCCGGAGGGGCTGACAGCCTTCCTGCGCGAGATCGGCGATCCGACCACCCGCCTCGACCGCAACGAGCCGAGCCTCAACGCCGCCGTGCCGGGCGACGAGCGTGACACGACCTCTCCGAAGGCCGTTCTTGCCTCGCTGGAAACGCTGATCTTCGGCGATGCGTTGTCCGATGCCTCCCGGCGACAGCTCGAGGACTGGATGATCGCCGACAAGGTCGCCGATGCGCTGATCCGCAAGCACCTGCCCGAAGGCTGGACCATCGGCGACAAGACCGGCGCCGGCGCCAACGGCAGCCGCGCGATCATTGCCGTCATCCGACCGCCGCATCGCACGCCCTATCTGGCGGCGATCTATCTGACCGGCAGCAGCGCGGATTTCGACACGCGCAACGCCGCGATCGCCGAGATCGGCAAGGCGATGGTCGAAGAAATCGGCGCGCGCTGAGCCGAACGCCGGCGCAAGGGACCTGGGGCAGGCGGGCATTCCGCCAGCCCCGTCCCCGGCTCAGGTCGCCTTGGCCTGATTGACCCGACGCGACAGCTCCGCGCGGCTTTCGACCCGTTCGGAATATCGGTCCACGAGATGCTCGCGGACATCGCGCGTCAGAAGCGTGAACTTCACCAGCTCTTCCATCACGTCGACAATCCGGTCGTAGTAGGGCGAAGGCTTCATCCGCCCGCTCTCGTCGAACTCGTCCCAGGCTTTCGCCACGGACGACTGGTTCGGGATCGTCAGCAGACGCATCCAGCGCCCGAGGATGCGCAACTGGTTGACCGTGTTGAAGCTCTGGCTGCCGCCGCACACCTGCATTACCGCAAGCGTCTTTCCCTGTGTCGGCCGCACGCCGCCAAGCGATAGCGGGATCCAGTCGATCTGGGTTTTCATCAGACCGGTCATCGCCCCGTGGCGCTCGGGTGACGACCAGACCATGCCCTCGCTCCAGGTGACGAGCTCGCGCAGTTCCGCCACCTTCGGGTGGTCGGGCTCGACCGAATCGACCAGGGGCAGTCCCTGCGGGTCGAACATCCGGACTTCCGCTCCGAAGCGCACCAGGATGCGCGCCGCCTCCTCGGCGCAAAAGCGCGAAAAACTGCGCTCCCGCAGCGAGCCGAAGAGGATCAGGATGCGCGGCGGATGGGTGGAGCGCACCGCCGGAAAGAGGGCTTCGGCCGAGATCTCGCGGAAGCCTTCCGGCCGGACGTCGGGACCCTCAGCCAACCCGCTCGCCCCTCTCGTTCACGATCATCTGGCCGTCTTCCTTGAAGAGCGGGCCGTCGGGCAGGCGCAGCAGCAGGTCGAGCACCGCCTCCGACGGCCGGCAGAGGCGCACGCCCTTCGGCGAGGCGACCAGGGGCCGGTTGACCAACACCGGATGCTCCAGCATGGCCGCAAGGATGGTCTCCTGCGGGACATCCTCGCCCAACAGGCCAAGCTCGGCCGCCGGCGACTTCGTGGTCCGCAGCGCCGTGCGCGGCGTCAGTCCCGCCGCCGCGAAAAGCGCCAGCAACTGCGGCCGTGTCCAGCCCTCGCGCAGGTAGTCGATGACGACAGGCTCCTCGCCCGCCTTGCGGATGATCTCGAGCACGTTGCGGGAGGTGCCGCAGTCGGGATTGTGGTGAATGACGATCATGTCTCGGCCTCGGGAAAATGCGCGCGGGTGCGGTTGGCAAAGGCCACCAGCGAGAGCATCACCGGCACCTCGACAAGCACGCCGACGACGGTGGCAAGGGCGGCGCCGGAGTGGAGGCCAAAGAGGCTGATGGCGACCGCGACGGCGAGTTCGAAGAAGTTCGAGGTGCCGATCATCGCGCAGGGAGCCGCGATGCGATGCGGCACCTTCAGCGCGAAGGCCGCGCCGTAGGCGATGGCGAAGATGCCGTAGCTCTGGATCAGGATCGGCGCCGCGATCAGCGCGATCACCAGCGGCCGCGTGAGGATCACCTCGCCCTGCAGTCCGAAGAGGATGGCGACCGTCGCGACCAGCCCCATCGCCGACAGCGGCTTCACCCGGCTGGTGAATTGCGCGATCGCGGCAGGCGAGCCGAGCAGCTTGCGCGTCGCCAGACCCGCCGCGAGCGGCAGCGCGACATAAAGCGCGGTGGCAAGCAGCAGCGTCTGCCAGGGAACCGCGATCTCGGTGACGCCGAGCAGCAACGCGACGATGGGCGCAAAGGCAACGACCATCACCAGATCGTTCACCGAGACCTGCACCAGCGTGTAGGTGGCATCGCCCCGGGTCAGCTGAGACCAGACGAAGACCATGGCGGTGCAGGGGGCTGCGCCGAGCAGGATCAGCCCGGCGGTGTATTGCGCCGCGTCCTGCGGCGCGATCCAGGGCGCGAAGACATGGTCGAAGAACAGGACAGCCAGAAAGGCCATGGTGAAAGGCTTGATCAGCCAGTTCACCGCGAGGGTGAGAAACAGCCCCCTTGGCTGGCGCGCCACGCCGGCGACGGCTGCAAAATCGACGCTGACCATCATCGGATAGACCATCGCCCAGATCAGCACCGCGACGACGAGATTGATGGAGGCGACCTCGGCGGCGGCAATCGCCTGGACGAGCGCGGGCGCAACAGCGCCAATCGCGATCCCGCCGATCATCGCAAGGGCGACCCACAGCGTCAGATAGCGCTCGAAGGCGCCGAGCACGCCGGGTTTGGCGGCACAGGTATCGGTCATGACATGTTCCTGGGTATCAGTTGTCGAGTGTCGGAGAGCGATCCCGACCGATCTCTTCGACACTGCGCTGAAGCGAGATCTGATCGAGAGATTCCACAGGAAGACTGATGAACGCGAGGATCCGGTTGCGAAGCAGCCTGTAGGCTTCCGCGAAGGCGAGATTCACCTCGGCCTCTGTTCCCTTCGCCGCTGCGGGATCGGCCACACCCCAATGTGCGCTCATCGGCTGCCCGGGCCAGACGGGGCACTCCTCCGCTGCGGCCTGGTCGCAAACGGTGAAAACGAAGTCCATCCGGGGCGCGTGCTCCCCGGAAAACTCTTCCCACCCCTTGGAGCGTGCATCAGACACGTCGTAGTCCAGATGCGTAAGCAGCCGGATCGTTCCGGGGAGCACCTCCCCCTTCGGCCTTGATCCGGCGGAGAACGCCTTGAAGCGCGCACCCCCTTCCCGGTTCATGATCGCCTCGGCAAGGATCGAGCGGGCGGAATTGCCCGTGCAGAGAAAAAGCACGTTGTAGGGCTGCGACATGACGAACCTCAGCAGGTACAGGCAATTTCGTCGAGAAGGGAACGGCACAGTTCAGGTCGGCCGCCACAGCAATCCTCCATGAGGAAGGCAAGCAGCGCCCGCATCCCCTCCATCTCGGCGAAATAGCGGATCGAGCGCCCTTCCCGCACCGAGCGGATCAGCCCGGCCGACGACAGGACGCCCAGGTTGTTGGAGAGCGTGTTGGCCCGCGTGCCCAGCGCGACGGCGATCTCCCCGGCCGCGACCCCGTCCTCCCCCGCCTTTACCAGAAGGCGGAAGATGTCGAGACGCATGTCATGCGCGAGCGCGGCCAGCGAGGCGAGGGCATTTTTCTTTTCCATATTTCATGTAATATCGAAATGTCATGTCAAACGCAAGACACATGCGGCGGAGCCCGGGCATACGCCCGCGTTCCATCTTTCCGGCCTCTGACAGTCTAAACCGCCTGTCCCGCCGCATGGGCCGACGCCCAGGCCCACTGGAAATTGTAGCCGCCAAGCCAGCCCGTCACATCGACGCATTCGCCGATGAAATAGAGCCCGGCCACGTCGCGCGCCTCCATGGTCTTGGAGGAAAGCGCCGCGGTGTCGATGCCGCCAAGCGTCACTTCCGCCGTGCGATAGCCTTCGGTGCCCGACGGCTTTAACCGCCAGTCCTGAATGCTGGCCGCAAGCGAGCGCAAGGCCTTGTCGGTGAGGTCGCCCACCGCACCGGTCAGGCCCGACTTCTCGGTGAAAAACTGCGCCAATTTCTTCGGCAGAAAAACGGCAAGCAAAGTCGCGGGGGACTGGCGCGGATTGCCGCGTTTTCCCTCAAGCAGCTTTTCCGCCAGGTCGACGTCAGGCAACAATCTGACGGCAATCTCCTCGCCCGGTCGCCAATAGGACGATATTTGCAGCACGGCCGGACCCGAAAGCCCGCGGTGGGTGAAAAGCAGCGCCTCGCGAAAGCGAACCTTGCCGCAGCGGATTTCCGCCGGAACGCCAATGCCCGCAAGCGGGGCAATCGCAGCCAGCGTATCCGGATCCAGCGTGAACGGCACCAGCCCGGCGCGCTGCTCGACAAGGTCGATGCCGAATTGTGCGGCCACCTCGTAGGCAAAACCGGTCGCCCCCATCTTGGGGATCGACTTGCCGCCGGTTGCAATCACCACCGACGTCGCTGCGACCATCCCGCCGCTGGTGCGAACCGCAAAGCCGCCGTCGCGTTTCGCAATATCCTGAACCGCCGTCTCAAGACGCATTTCCACGCCCCCGGCGCGGCACTCCTCGAGAAGCATGTCGATGATCTGACGCGCGGAGCCATCGCAGAAGAGCTGACCGAGTGTCTTCTCATGCCAGGCAATACCGTACCGCTCGACCAGGCTCAGGAAATCCGAAGGCGTGAAACGCGACAGCGCCGATTTGAAGAAATGCGGATTCCGGGAAATGTAATTTTTGGGGCCCGCATCGACGTTGGTGAAGTTGCATCGCCCGCCGCCGGAGATGCGGATCTTTTCGCCCGGTGCCTTGGCATGGTCGATGAGCAGGACCTTGCGCCCGCGGCCGCCCGCGACCGCGGCGCACATCAACCCGGCCGCACCCGCGCCCACGATCAAGACATCGAACTGCTTCATGCCACCAGGCACCCCTTCAAGCCTGACGGCCCTTGTTTCGCGCCCAGCGAACGAAGTCAATCGCCCGCGCGTGCGCCGTCATTCGACAGGGTGTCAGCTCCGGCGTCTTTCGCTTGGGGAATGACCAAAGCGGTCCTTGTAGTCGCGCGAGAAGCGCCCGAGATGCGAAAAGCCGCAAGAATAGGCGGTTTCGGTCACGCCGGGGGCATTTTGATGCGCCATCAGCTGGTAGTGCGCCATGTCCAGCCGGGCGTTGCGCAGCACCTGCATCGGCGACAGGCCGAAGACCCGCTGAAACCCTTTTTGCAACGTGCGCACGTTCATCCCGGCCGCCATGGCGATGTCGGCCAGCGTGATCGGCTCGGAAAGGTTGGCGTGGATGTAGTCGAGCGCCAGGCGGATCTCCTTCGGCCTGGCCTGCCGGTCCGAACGCTCGATGATATGCGAGATGTTGCTGCGCTGCAGGGTCAGCAGCGCGTGAGCCAGGTCGTGTTCGGCGCGCAGGTCGCCGCCATGCAGCGGCCGCTGGAACAGATGCCCACTCTCGACCGCCTCGACACAGGCGGCGACAACGCGGCGCAGGCGCTGGCCCTGCGGTGAGGTCAGGTCGACCTTCATGTCGAAGCGGATCGGGCCGGGCAGCGGCGCACCGACGAGCGCCTGCGCCACCGCCTCAAGATGCGACCGATCGATCTGGATCAGGAGCTTGCTGCAGTCCTCTCCCCAGTGCAGCCGCGCCGCGCGGTCGGGATTGAGGATCGCCGCCGTGGACGGCGTCGCGGTCATTTCCTCGCACCGATGGTGCACGCGGGCCATGCCCGCCAGAGGAACGTGGAACAGGTAGAACGACCCCAGCAGGCCCGGATCAACGGTCACCTCCGGCCCATAGGCGAGGTAGTTGACCGACAGGTTGAGTCCCCGCACCGCGTTGTGGCGCACCGACAGGTTTGCCCTACGGCTGTGCACATCCAGCCGATGATCGCAGAACTTCTGGCCAATGCGATGCCGCGCCTCATCCAGATCGCTGGTGCGCAGGACCGGATGGCTGGCGAAATACTCCCTGGCCGGCGGTGTCCGTTCGGCGGTCATGGCCTCCCCCGTGGATTCAGGCTCTCCGGACGTGATGAACGCAAGAACCGCATTTTATTTCAAGTCTAAAATATTTCCCGGCAACAGGCGTTCGTTTTTTGGATAAGGGTTTTCCCCGTTTCGGGGCAGGCTCTGGCTGGGAACAGACAACAACAGCCTACCAGAACGGAGCGTGCGACATGGATCTTGGGGTAACCAAGGCCGACACCGGTCTCAACCAACATTCCTGGAACGTGGTGGGGCACACCTATGTGCCCAAGCTTTGGAACGAGGATGCCTTTGTCTGGCACGCCACGATCCCCGACGGAACCTTCGTGCCGCACCACATCCACCCGACCCAGGACGAGTGGATCTATATGCTCGACGGCAATCTCGAGATCGAGTTCCCGGACGAGACCTTCCACGCCGGCCCTGGCGACACGGTGAAAATGCCGCGCGGCATCGCCCACGGGATCTTCAACCGGTCGGGCAAGCCGGCGCATTGTGTCTTCGGCGTCGCACCATCGCGCAAGCTCTATGACCTGTTCATCGCGCTGGACGGCGTGAAGGAGCCGGCCGAGCTCGTGCGCCTGTCCGCGCTGCATGAGGTCGACTTCCTGCCGCCGCCGGACGCGGGCTGAGCCCTCTCGCCTTTTTCTGAAACGACAGGACCGGACACCCGCCCCGCCGGCGCGTCGCATGCGCGCCGGCCACGGGACCCGTGTGCCCGAAAGGACAGGGGTGCGCCAGGCGGCCCGACCGCCTCACGCCGTCCAAGACCTGTACGAGGGCACAGCAACACCGGACAGGACCAATGAAGACCCTTTTGCCTCCCGCCCGAGATTGGGACGACGCCTTCGCCAACATGGCGCACGTCGAGAACTCGCATGAACTTCCCGGCTTCTGGTCGGCGCGCGCGGCCGACTACCGCGCCCGGATGCAGGCCGGCGGCCACCGGCTCGATCTGGATATCGCCTATGGCACGCATCCGCGCGAAACCTATGACATCGTCTGGCCGGAGGGACCGGCGCGCGGGCTCGCCATCTTCGTGCACGGCGGCTACTGGATGCGGCTCGACAAGTCTTTCTGGACCGACTTCGCCGAGGGCGCCCGCGCCAGGGGCTGGGCGGTCTGCCTGCCGACCTACACGCTGACGCCGGAAGCCCGGATCTCCGATATCACCGCCCAGATCGGCCGCGCCATCGCCAGTGCCGCCGCGCGGGTCGCCGGTCCGATCCGCCTGTCCGGCCATTCCGCTGGCGGCCATCTGGTGACGAGGATGCTGTGCACCGACAGCCCGCTCGAGGCGGATGTGCGCGCGCGGATCGTCCACACCCTGTCGATCAGCGGCCTGCACGACCTGCGCCCGCTGCTGCACACGAAGATGAACGACACGCTGCATCTGGACCTTGCCGAGGCGCGCGCCGAAAGCGCCGTGTTGGCCGAGCCCGGACTGGCGGCCCCCCTGACCTGCTGGGTTGGCGGCGGCGAGCGGCCCGAATTCATCCGCCAGGCACGGCTCATGGCCGAGATCTGGAGCGGGCTCGACGTTCCGACCACCTGCCGCGTCGATGGCGATCACAATCATTTTTCCGTGCTTGAGGATCTCAAGGATCCGGCCTCCGCGATCACCGCCGCCTTCGTCGGCGACGCCTGAGCGCACATCCGCAGCACGGATCGCCGGCCATGCCGGAAAATCCGCAACGCCCGTCATCGGCGATGCCGCAAGATCCGCACCGCGCTTCATCAGCGGTGCCGCAAGATCCGCACCGCGCTTCATCGGCGGTGCCGCAAGAAAGGACAGACCATGACCGCAATGGCGCCTGGAATCGTGAAATCCCGCGATAGCCTCGACCAGATCCGCTGGAACATCCTCGGCCAGACCTACGTGCCCAAGCAGATGACCGAGGAGTGTTTCTCCTGGCACGCAACCTTTCCGCCGGGCACCTTCGTGCCGCCGCACATTCATCCCGACCAGGACGAGTTTCTTTATATCCTCGAAGGGCGTTTCACCTTCCTGCTGGACGGCGAGGAGCTGATCGGCGAGCCCGGCGACCTGGTCAAGCTGCCGCGCGGCGTGCCGCACGGGATCTTCAACAAGTCCGACAGCACCCTCAAGACACTGTTCTGGGTGACGCCGGCGGCACAGCTCTATGACCTGTTCTGGGCCCTGCACAACATGGGCCCCGATGCCGACCCGGCCGAGATCGTCGCGGTTTCCGCCGCCCACGCCATCGACTTCCTGCCGCCCGAAGACAGCGAGGCGGCGCAATGACGATCCTGATCGCAGGCGCGGGCGTCGGCGGCCTGGCCACCGCCTTGATGCTGCATCAACGCGGCATCCGCGCCCAGGTGGTCGAACAGGCCCCCGAGGTGCGCGAGGTTGGGGTCGGCATCAACACCCTGCCCCACTCCATCGCCGAACTGGCCGAACTGGGCCTCCTTCCCCGGCTCGACGAGGTCGGCTTGCGCACGCGCGAGCTGCGCTATCTCACCCGCAACGGCCAGGAGGTCTGGCGTGAGCTGCGTGGCATGCACGCGGGCCACAAGCATCCGCAGTTCTCGATCCACCGGGGGCGGCTACAGAAGGTGCTCTACGACGCGGTGATCGAGCGGATGGGGCCCGAGGCGGTGCTGACCGGCCTGAAGCTTTCCGGCTTCGTGCAGGATGAGGCCGGGGTCACGGCGCATTTCGCCGACGCGACCGACGGGCTCTCCTCGCGCACCCTGCGCGGCGAAGTGCTCATCTGCGCCGACGGCATCCACAGCACGGGCCGGCGGCGGTTCTATCCCGATGAGGGACCGCCGAGCTGGGCCGGCGTGGTGATGTGGCGCGGCGCGGCCGAGTGGCCCGTGTGGGAGGACGGCGAGACCATGGCGATCGCCGGCGGGCTGGGCGCCAAGCTGGTGCTCTATCCCATCGCCCCGGCCAGGGACGGCATGCAGCTGATGAACTGGGTCGTCAATGTCCGCGTCGCAGACGGCTCGGTTTCGCCGCCACCGCCCGAAAGCTGGTCCAAGCAGGCGCCGCTTTCCAGGGTGCTGCCCCACGCGCGCCGCTTCACCGTGCCGGGCTTCGACATCGAGGCCCTGGTGCGCGCCAGCGGCACGATCTTCGAATACCCGATGGCGGACCGTGATCCGCTGCCGCGCTGGACACACGGGCGGGTGACGCTGCTGGGTGATGCCGCGCACCCGATGTATCCGGTCGGCTCCAATGGCGCGGCCCAGGCGATCCTGGACGCGCGCTGTCTGGCCGACCACATGGCCGCAGCCGAGCACCCGCGCGAGGCGCTCTACCGCTATGAGCAGGAACGGCTGCCGAAGACGGCGGAGGTGGTGCGCACCAACCGCAAGGGTGGCCCGGAGCGGGTCATCGACGAAGTGGAGCGGATCAGCCCGCGCCGCTTCGCCAACATCGACGATGTGCTGAGCCACGAGGAACGCAAGGCCATCGTCGAGGGCTATGCAAAGATGGCGGGCTTCGCCGCCAGAAAGACGGGCTGACGGGAGACCCGCACGACACCGCCTGCCGCGGGTGCACGACTGCTTCCGGGGCGGCAATCTTGAGAAAATCCGACCCCGATACGGGGCACGCAGAGGGGAATGACATGACATCCAGATGGACACGCAAACTCGCTGGCCTGGCGGCCGGCGTCGCGCTCGGCGCTCTCGCCACTTCGGCGGCGCTGGCGCAGGATATCAAGATCGGCATGGTGGTCACGCTGTCGGGCCCGCCCGCGGCACTCGGCCAGCAGATCGTCGACGGCTTCCAGCTCGCGCTGGACCAGAACGACGGCAAACTCGGCGGCCAGGCGGTGCAGCTCATCGTCGAGGATGACGAGCTGAAGCCGGATGTGGCGCTGCTCAAGGCGCGGTCGCTGCTCGAGCGCGAGCACGTCGACTTCGTCGTCGGCACGGTGTTCTCGAACATGCTGCAGGCGATCTTCAAGCCGGTCGTGCAGTCGAAGACCTTCCTGATCAGCCCGAACGCCGGCCCCTCGACCTTCGCCGGACGCAACTGCAACCCCTATTTCTTCGTCACCTCCTATCAGAACAACCAGCCCGCCGAAGTCAGCGGCATGATCGCCAACGAGGAAGGCTTCGAGAACGTCATCGCCATGGTGCCGAACTATCAGGCGGGTCGCGACAACGTTCAGGGCTTCAAGCAGACCCTCAAGGGCAAGCTGGTGGACGAGATGTTCACGCCGCTGGGTCATCAGGACTTCTCGCCCGAGCTGGCGCGGATCGCCACGTCGGGCGCGGATGCGCTGTTCACATTCATGCCGGGCGGCATGGGGGTGCGGCTGGTCAAGCAGTTCGACGCAGCCGGCCTGTCCGACAAGCTGAAGTTCCTGTCGGTCTTCACCACCGATGAATCCACGCTGCCGGGCCAGCAGGACGCCGCCCTCGGCTTCCTGTCGGCTGGCTCGTGGGCGCCCGACATGAAGTCCGAGACCAACACGGCCTTCGTCTCCGCCTTCGAGGAGAAATACGGCTACGTCCCCGGCTCCTTCGCCGCCCAGTCCTATGACGCCGCCATGCTGATCGGCAGCGCTCTGAAAAAGACCGGCGGCAATACCCAGGACAAGGACGCCATGCGCAAGGCGCTCGAGGCGGCAGACTTCACCTCCGTCCGGGGCAGCTTCTCCTTCAGCAACAACCACTATCCGATCCAGGACTTCCACATGCTGAAGGTCGCCAAGCGCGACGATGGCAAGTACTGGACGACGACGGTGCGCACCGTGGTCAAGGACTACGAGGACAGCTTCCACCAGGACTGCAAGATGTAAGACGCATCCCTTCGCCGGGCCCGCGCGCATGATCGCGGGCCCGGCGAACGACTTTCCGCACCCACCGGACGCCGGCCCGGACCAGCGCGGGACAGGCCGGATTGAGCACGTCTGCGGCTCCCCTGTGTGACCCACTTGCGTGCTCTTCGTATCAAGCGCTTGTTTTGAAAGGGGATGGTGGGCCCGGCAGGACTCGAACCTGCAACCAATCCGTTATGAGCGGACGGCTCTAACCATTGAGCTACAGGCCCCCAGGCGCCGGCGCGGATGGCCGGTGACGTCGGCGAAGGAGCTTCGGGCGAAGGCACCTTTCGCGTGCCTTTTCCTATATCACCTCGTCCGGGCCTTGCAAGCAGCAGAGAGCACCCGCACGACGCTGGAGCACCATGGTCCACGGGCAAGCCTCCGCAGGGCCCCGGAATGCTTGACGCGGCCCCTCCCCTCCGGCATGGGTCGAAGCATGGCGGGCCACGCCCGCGCGCACGGACCCGGAGAGACGATGCCGCGCTTCCTGATGACGCTGACCCTCGTTCTCGTCTGCCTGTGCCTCGTCGGCTGGCTCCTCGTCGTCGGGCGCGCCCTGCTGCTGCCCTTCGTCATCGCGCTGCTGGTCTGGTATCTGATCAACGCGCTCGCCACCTTGATCAGTTCGATACCTTTCGGACCGCTGCACCTGCCGTGGAGCGTCGCCTTCGTCGCCGCGCTTGCGGTGATCTTCGGCATTTCCATCGTCGTGGTCGACATCGTCACGGCCAATCTGACCGAGCTTGCCCGCGACGCATCCGTCTACCAGGCCCGTTTCGAAAGTCTCTTCAACACCTATTCCGCCAAGCTCGGGCTGGCCGACCCCATTGAACTGCGCGACCTGGTGCCTGACAATTTCCTCAACCGCGCCATCACCGCCGGCGCCAACGCGCTGACGACGGTTGCAAGCTCCGCCTCGCTGGTCTTCATCTACGTGCTGTTTCTCATGCTGGAGCAGTCGACCTTCGACCGGAAGATGCAGCGCCTCTTCGCCACGTCCGATCAGGCCGAGCTCGCCTTCCTGATCCGCAGCCGCATCACCCAGGCGCTGCGCCACTATCTCGGCATCAAGACGGCCGTCAGCGTTCTGACCGGCTGCCTCACCGCGGGCTTTCTCACCCTGCTCGGCCTGCCCTATGCGGCGCTCTTCGGCTTCATCGCCTTTCTGCTCAACTACATCCCCACCATCGGCTCGCTGACGGCGGTGATTTTCCCCAGCCTTCTGTCGCTGGTCTATTTCGACAGCCTGACGCCCTTCCTGGCGATCGCTCTCGGCCTCGGCGCCATCCAGTTTTCCATCGGCAACCTGCTGGAGCCGCGGCTGATGGGCAACAGCCTCAACCTCTCGGCGCTCGTGATCATGCTGTCGCTGAGCCTGTGGGGCGAAATCTGGGGTATCACGGGCATGGTGCTCTGCGTGCCGCTGACGGTGATGGTGCTGATCATCTGCGCCCAGTTCCGCGCGACGCGGCCGATGGCCGTGCTGCTTTCCGCCGATGGCGAAGTCGGGGAGCCGATCTCGCTGGAACGCCTGCGCGAAGCTGTCTGAACGGCGCAACCTGGACTGTCATTTCGCCGCCGCAATTGACGGCCAATGCTCGCCTGACCTGCCGGCGGGCCCGCCGGACCCGCCATCCATGACAGGCCGAAACACCGGCCCCTCACCACCGGAGAGACCGTATGACCCGCCACAGCATCGCCCCCCGACTGGCGATCTTCGCCGCCGCAGCCGCCCTTGCGATCTCGCCGGCGCTGGCCGCCGACGAGCCCCGCATCGCCACCATCGACATGGTCGGACAGGGCAGCGTGCGCGCCGCCCCGGACATGGCGATGGTCTCCAGCGGCGTCGTCAGCGACGCCAAGACCGCCGCTGAGGCGATGACCGCGAACAGCAAGGCCATGACCGCGGTGATCGACCGCATCAAGGAAGCCGGCATCGAGGCGCGCGACATCCAGACCTCGGGCTTCAACGTCTCGCCGCGCTACAGCCAGGTGAAGTCCAAGACCCGCGAGGAATACCACCAGGAGATGATCGGCTACCGCGTCTCCAACTCGGTCTCCGTGCGCGTGCGCGACCTGTCAAAGCTCGGCACGCTGCTCGACGTCATGGTCCGCGACGGCGCCAACCAGATCGGCGGCATCAGCTTCATGGTCAGCGGCGCCGACAAGCTGAAGGACGCGGCCCGCAAGGAAGCCATGGAAGACGCCATCCGCAAGGCCCGGATCTACGCCGAGGCTTCCGGCGCGAAGCTCGGCCGGGTGCTCTCCATCAACGAGCAGGACTATTCGCCCCGCCCGGTGATGATGATGGCACGCGCCGAAATGAAGATGGCCGATGGCGGCGCACCGGCTCCGATCGAGGCCGGCGAGAGCGAGCTCGAGATCCGCGTCAACGTCTCCTTCGAGTTGAACCAGTAACGAAACGGCGGCGCGGGGGGCACCCGCGCCGCGACCTTTCGACGCAAAAACGACTTACCCGGCTAACAGTTCTTCGAAAGTCTTTGCCCGTTTGCCCCAAATGATGCGCCTGCGGCCGTAAGGTCAGCGCGAATATACGGAATATATTTCCGGCGGGCATTGAATTTGCCCGAATCGGCCCTTATACGGAGCTCTTCGGGACTTACCCGGGTTTCATCTACTGGTTGGGGAGACCGCCATGTCTGACGACGGCCTCTTCCAATTGGGGATGGACTTGGAGGCTCGCGACTGCAACGAGCGGACGGTGTCCGCCCATGTCGAGCCGAGAAGCACCACCCATACGGAAGACAAGATTTACACCGCACCTCGCGTCGCCGCAGAGGTCGACCGCCTCGATCACTTCATCGAGAAGGCCGGCGTGCGCTGCGCAGGAGCACATCTGATCATCGATCTCTACGACGCCGAGCGTCTGGACGACCTCCCCTATATCGAGGAGACACTCCGGACCTGTGTCGAGGAGGCGGGAGCAACGCTTCTGCATATCCATCTGCATCCGTTCGAGCCTGCCGGCGTGAGCGGCGTCGCGGTGCTGGCCGAGAGTCACATCTCGGTGCACACATGGCCGGAGGCCGGCTACGCCGCATTCGACGTGTTCATGTGCGGCGACGCGGAACCGGACAAATGCGTCGAGGTGCTGAAGCGCGCCTTTTCGCCCGGCCGTACGGATGTCAGCGAATTGCTGCGCGGCAAGGAGGTCGCATGAGCCAGGGTCTGGTCTTCAACGAGACGCTCTATCCGGGCGTCGAGGTGAAGTACGAGTGCGACAACATCCTGTTCCAGGATCGTTCCGAGCATCAGGATCTCGTGCTGTTCACCAACCCGGTCTTCGGCAAGGTGTTGATGCTGGACGGCGTCACCCAGGTGACGACCGGCGACGAGTTCATCTATCACGAGATGATGTCGCATGTGCCGATCCTTGCCCATGGCGACGTCCGCGAGGTGTTGATCATCGGCGGTGGCGATTGCGGCATGGCCGAGGAAGCGCTGAAACACGCCTCGATCGAGCGCCTGACACAGGTCGAGATCGACGACGCCGTGGTGAGCTTCTCGAAGGAGCATTTCGGCGACTTCAACGCCGCCGTCTTCGAGGATGACCGCTTCGATCTGGTCATCGACGACGGTGCCCGCTTTGTCGCCGAGACCGACCGCCGCTTCGACGTGGTGATGGTCGACAGCACCGATCCGATGGGTCCGGGCGCCGTGCTCTTCACCGAGGAGTTCTACCGCGCGGTGCATCGCTGCCTGAAGCCGGGCGGCGTGCTCGTTACCCAGAACGGCGTGCCGTTCCTGCAGCGCGACGAGCTGCTCGACTCGATCCGCCGCTTCTCGGCGATCTATGCGGACGCCTCCGCCTATGTGGCGGCGATCCCGACATATTTCGGCGGTCACATGGCGCTCGGCTGGGCAACCGACAATGCGGAGCTGCGCAAGGTGTCGCTCGAAACGCTCGAGCAGCGCTTCGAGGCGGCCGGGCTCGACACCCGCTATTACACGCCCGAAGTGCACCGGGCGGCCTTCGCGCTGCCGCGCTTCATCCGCGACATCGTCGAGGAAGGCCGCAAGGCCTGACAGCCCTCGGGCATCTGAAAAACCGAAGACGCCCGCGCCCCGCGCGGGCGTTTTTTTGTGCCCGCCGCCTTCGTTACAATTGGCGACAGGACAGGCACAAATTTGCGAAACAATGCGAATATAATGCCGACGCAGCCTGGGACGGGACGGGCGCGCAGAGTTTCAGCCATCCTTTCCCATGAGGTAGCCATATGTCCGAGATTTCCCCTTCCATCCACTCCCGGGCGACGCCGCCCAGCTACAGTCCCGCGCAGATAGGGCTGCACTGGCTCATCGCCGCCCTCGTCATCTTCCAGCTCGTGTTCGGGGAATCGATCAAGGACTACGGCCATGTCCTGCGCGACGGCAAAACACCGGAAACGCTGGTCTGGCTGATGGGCAATCTGCACATCTGGGTCGGGGTCGCCGTTCTGGTCCTGGCGCTCGCGCGCCTCGGCCTGCGCGTGGCCCGTGGCGCTCCCCCTGCTCCCGATGCCCTGCATCCGCATCTCGTCACCGCGATGAAATCCGTCTACGTGCTGTTCTACGTCCTGCTGATCGGCGCTCCGCTCACCGGGCTCGCGGCCTGGTATCTGGGCATCCACATCTCCGGCGAGATCCACGAGACGCTGAAGCCGGTCTTTATCGTGCTGATTTCCCTGCACGTCCTGGCCGCGCTCTGGCATCGCTTCGTCCTCAAGGACGACGTCATGGCCAGGATGCTTCCCACGCGTCGCTGAACGCCCCCCCGCGCGCGAACGCGGCATCCGCTCTCAATCGCGCGCCGCAAGCCAGGCGGAAAGTGCCGCACCGTCGCCGGAGAGCACCCCTTCGGCGACACGCCGCCCCACCGCCGCCCCGAACTTGTAGCCATGGCCGGAACAGGCGGAAACAACCGTGGTGCGCGCGCCCGCCTCCACGAAGAAATGCCGGTCCTCGGTGAACGTGTAGGCGCAGGTCACCACCTCGGCGACGGCATAGTCGTCGATCCGGGCGAAGGGCGGGGAGAAATACCCGCGCAGGCGCGCGCCTTCTCCGGTCTCCGCCTCCCGGCGCGCATCCGGGCCGCAAGGCACCTTGTGAATGCCGGCGCCGACCTTCAGTCCGGTGCCAGCGACCGGCGGCAGGACATAGCCCTCGACCGCGCCGCCGACGTCGAGCAGCACCGGCGATGCCTCCCAGGCGGCGCGCAGGTCCTCCGGCGGAGTCAGATAGGCCACCGCCGTGCGATAGCCGGTGAGCCGGTCCGCCAGATCCGGCAGCAGCTTCAGCACCCACGCCCCGGCGGCGACCACCAGCCGGTCGGCGGCAAGCTTAGTCCCGTCGGCGAGCCGCACGCTGGCCGTCTCCCGGTCGAGCGAGACAACCTGCGCATTCTCGCGCACATCCGCCCCCGCCCGCCGCAGCCAGTCGAGGATGCCGGAACCGACCCCGCGACACAGCAGCACGCCGCCTTCCGGACTGAAGGCGGCCGAATGGATCGCCTCTCCGTCGAGGAAGGGATGACGGCCCGCCACCTCCGCGGCCGTCATCCGCTCGACCGGATAACCGCCCGCTTCGAGACTGTCGCGCGAGGCAATCGCCTCGTCGGCGCCCGTTTGCGAAATCAGCAGGAAGCCCGTGTCGACCAGATGCTTTTCGCCGAGATCCGACCAGAGCTCATCCCAGGCGTCGAAGGCTTCGTCGATGCGCCGCTGGTAGCCTGTGTGCCCGCCATAGGCGCGCCGGATCACCCGGTGCTGGTCGCCGGAGGCGGAAAGCGGATTGGGTATCGGCCCCTGCTCCAGAAGCGTGACCTCAACGCCGCGCCGCACGAGCGCCCAGGCGGTGGAAAGGCCGGCGATACCGGCGCCAACGACGATGACCTTCATGGCGAAAACCTCACGGCAAGGAGCGCGGACACTCTTGTAACTCCCTCCCCGCACAAGAAAAACCCCGCACGGAGACCGCACGGGGCATCGTCGCGAAGACGTCTTCCTCAGGCCGCGCCGCGCAGCCGGTCGATGCTGAGCGGCCCCGGGCCGGCAGCGGCGATGTAGAGGAACGTGAAGCAGTACAGTGCCGCAAGCTCGCCACCGTTCAGGATCGGATAGAAATCGCGCGGCGCGTGGGCGAGGAAATAGGCAACCGCCATCGTGCCGGAGGCCAGAAACGCAGCCGGACGGGTGAAGAGGCCAAGCACCAGAAGCGCACCGCAGACCAGTTCGAAGATACCGGCGGCGCCAGGCATGGTCATCACGTTGACACCCGACATCTGGGTCACGGGGAAGGACAGCAGCTTGGTCGTGCCGTGCTGCAGGAACAGGGCACCGGACATGATCCGCAGCACGCTGAGAAGAAACGGCGAATAGGAACGCAGAAAAGTCATGAGGATCTCCGAATGGGCATTGCGCGGAAACGGCGGATCGGCGCGCGCGACTGGCGAGCGGACGGAAACCGTCCGGCCGAAAGCCTAGCAGGCATGCAGGCACCGCCCCAGCCCCAACCGCCCGCCGCGCGCCCCTGTCCACTGAATGGAGGGCGGGAGAGACAAGAGGAAACGGCGCGGGCGGGGTGTCCTGAAAGCCAGCAAGATCAAGCCCTGCTTTGAGCCGAGGCCAGCGCGCCCGTCAGGAGCCTCGTGGATCCTGAAAACCAACGGAATGACCCTGAGCGCCGCCCTCACGGCAATCGACTGCGCCCAGTCGACAGGGTTTCCCGCCAACCAGTTTTGCAACTCATATCGACTGCCGATCTCCAGCCGCTCTTCCCTATCCGCCACACGCGCCCCCGCAATGCCCTTCACCCTCGCCAGTCTGACGAGCATGACGCAAGACGACAACTTCCTTTCAGGGAAATCCGACTTTTCCACCTGTGTGGTGACGCGGCGCGCGAGGCAGAGCCCTTGACCTTCCAGTAACGGGAAGGCCCAGATAGGAGGGACGAGAACAGGAGACCGTGCCCATGAACATCGGCGAGGCGGCCGTGCGCTCCGAGCTGCCGGCAAAGACCATCCGCTACTATGAGGACATCGCCCTCATCCGTCCGGCGCGCGCGGCCAACGGCTATCGTGACTATTCCGACAGCGACGTGCACCGGCTGCGCTTTCTCCAGCGCGCCCGCGGCCTCGGTTTCACCATCGAGGAATGCCGGTCACTGATCTCGCTCTATGACAACGAGCAGCGCGCCAGCGCCGACGTGAAGAAGGTGGCACAGGAGAAGATCCGCGAGGTCGAGCGCAAGATCGCCGAGCTGGAGACGATGAAGGCGACGCTTTCCCGCCTTGTCGCCTGCTGCCACGGCGACGACCGCCCCGATTGCCCGATCCTCGACGATCTCGCCCGCTGACAACAGACGCCCCCAGTCAGGCGGCCAGCCCTCAATTGGCCGGAAAACCCCGCTCGGCCCATTCCACGCGCGGCACCGGCGCACCGACCCGGTAGCTGAAGGTCTCCACCCGGGTGATCTCGGCATTGAGCTCGCAGCGGAAGGCGAGTTCGTACCAGAGCCCGTTGGCGCGAAACGCCGCCCGCTTGGGCTCCAGCACATTGCCCGTGCGCAGGCGGAACGAGGGCAGCAGGTCGGGATTGTAGGACGGCCGGCCGCTGCGCAACTGGCTGCGCAGCTCCGTCATGCACAGGAGATCGGCCCGCGCCGCATGGCCCATGCCGCGCATGGCCGCGCGCACCCGCGGGTCCTGCGACAGCGCATGGGAAAAGAGCTGGCGCGCCGAGGTGGTGCCGCCTGCCCCGGAAACCGAGACACCCGGCGGCAGCGTGCCCGGCAGCGCCGCACCGGACGGCGCGCCCCTCGCCCGGGCCGCGATCGCGGCAATGTCGACGGGTTTTTGCGGCGGCAGGGCAACAACGCCAGCGCCTGTCGGCGTTCCCGGCGCGGCCTCTCCGGCAAGACCATCCTCCCCGGAGGCCTCGGCCGCCAGAACTTCGGGTGCCGGGGCGGGCACGGCCGCGGGCTCCTGCGTCTCCTGTGCAACTGGCGGCTCCTGGGAGGCAGTGTCGGCGGTGTCCCCGGCGACCTCGGGGGCCTCGCCAGCCGTCTCGGCGGGAGAGGCTTCGGCGGTCTGATCCGCCGTCTCGGCCGGTGTCTCCTCCTCGGGCGCGCCTTCGGTTTCGGATCCGGGCTCCTTGTCGCGCGCGCCGTCCTCAAGCGGCTGCGCCTCGCGTGCGCCGTCGCCGTCCAGCTCCTGGTTGCCGCTGTCCTCCTCGCCAAATTCGGTCACCGGCTGCAGGACACGGCGCATCTGCTCCGCAGGCGCCTCCCCCTCCGGTGGGGCCGCGGGCTGCTCCTGCGGTGTTTCTGTCTCGGGCGGTTGCTGCTCAGGGGGCTGCTCGGGGGGCTGCTCGGGGGGCTGCTCGGGGGGCTGCTCGGGCTTCTGCTCCTCGGCTGCCGTCTCTTCGGGCTCCTGCTCCGCATCGGTTTGCGGCTTGGGCTCAGGCTCGGGGGCCGCTGCCGCGGGCTCGGGGTCTTCCACGACCTCGGCCTTGTCCTCCTCAGGGGGCGGGGGCGCTTCTTCTTTCCGGGCCCGCTCCTGCGGGGGTGGTGGCGGGTCCTTCGCCGCCGCGGCCTCCTCGGGCGAGACCATCACCACCTCGACGGGCTCCTCGGTGAACCCGGGAAGCGTGCGCGAAACCTCGACCCCATGAACGAACAGGTAGCCCGCCGCCAGATGCAGCAGGAGCGAAAGCGCAAGGCCCACGCCCATGGGCCGCATCCAGAAGGTTTCGCTCGGGACCTTGTCCTCGCCTGGCACTGCGGGTGAGACCGCAGGCATGTCCGCCGCCATGGCGCGCGCGTCAGGCCGCGTGGCCGGCCCCACGCGGCTCCTGTCGTCGTCCTGCGGGTTTTCGCCTGCCATAGAGCCCTGCACTGCCTAACGCTCGTCCCCGACGACACGCACGCCTTCGAAGACCACCCCCATCCACGTACCACGTCCGCTTGCCACGATCCGCGATCCCGGCACAAGCCGTTCGCGCAGGTCCTCAGCAAAATGGCGGATCTGGGAATACATCCAGGGAAGATCGGCAAGAATGAGCCGCAACCGACAGCCGCGCCGCGTTCTGGCGCGCGGGTTCCCGACCGTGAAATCAAGCGAGGCCTGCTTGCCTGCGCTCAAGGCCGCGATCTTCCGGCCGGCCGCGCCGAGCCGCTCCGCGAAGGGCAGCCGGACGAGAGTGTCGCAGGCGAAGGCAAGGGCGAGGCAGGCAACGGCGACCCACACGCCACAGGCAACAGGTGCAGCAACCGCCACGCTGGCGGGAAGCAGGCATGGCAGCAGGCGGCCATCACGCCCCATGCCGGACGGACGGCTGTCCCGCCTGCTGCCATGCCCTGGTCTTAGCTGTCGAGGAACGAACGAAGCTTGCGCGACCGGGACGGGTGCTTCAGCTTCCTGAGCGCCTTGGCTTCAATCTGGCGAATACGCTCACGCGTCACCGAGAACTGTTGGCCGACTTCTTCCAGCGTGTGGTCGGTGTTCATGCCGATGCCGAAGCGCATGCGCAGCACGCGCTCCTCGCGCGGCGTGAGCGAGGCAAGCACCCGTGTCGTCGTCTCCCGCAGGTTCGACTGGATCGCCGCGTCGATCGGCAGGACCGCATTCTTGTCCTCGATGAAGTCGCCCAGATGGCTGTCTTCCTCGTCGCCAATCGGCGTCTCGAGGGAGATCGGCTCCTTGGCGATCTTGAGGACCTTGCGGACCTTCTCCAGCGGCATCTGCAGCTTCTCCGCCAGCTCTTCCGGGGTCGGCTCGCGGCCGATCTCGTGCAGCATCTGGCGCGAGGTACGCACGATCTTGTTGATCGTCTCGATCATGTGCACCGGGATACGGATGGTGCGGGCCTGGTCGGCGATCGAGCGGGTGATCGCCTGTCGGATCCACCATGTGGCATAGGTCGAGAACTTGTAACCGCGCCGGTACTCGAACTTGTCGACCGCCTTCATCAGGCCGATGTTGCCCTCCTGGATGAGATCCAGGAACTGCAGCCCGCGGTTCGTGTACTTCTTGGCGATGGAGATCACGAGACGCAGGTTCGCCTCGACCATCTCCTTCTTGGCGATGCGCGCCTCGCGCTCGCCCTTCTGCACCATCGACACGATGCGACGGAACTCGGCCGTCTCCAGACCGGTCTCCGAGGCCAGGTCCTGAATCTCCTGACGCAGCTCGCGGATCATCTCCTTCTCGGAGGCGACGAAGTTCTTCCAGCCCTTGGAGGCGAGATTGGCGACCTTGCGGATCCAGTTCGGATCGAGCTCGTTGCCCTGATACTGCTTGAGGAAGTCAGTGCGGTCGACGCCATGGCTATCGGCGAGACGCAGCAACCGGCCCTCGTAGCCCATCAGCCGCTTGTTGATGTCATAGAGCTGCGCCACCAGCGCGTCGATGCGCTGCTGGTTGAGCGACAGGCTCTTCACATCGGTGATGATGTCGTCCTTGAGCTTCTTGTAGCGGCGCTCCTGCGAGGGTGACAGCGTCTTGTTGGCGAGCTTGTTCTCGACAAGCTGGTCCTGCAGGCGGCGCAACTTCTTGTAGTCGTCGGCAACGCGGTCGAAGGTCTCCAGGACCTTCGGCTTCAGCTCCGTCTCCATGGCCGAAAGCGAGATGTTCGCCTCGAACTCATCGTCGTCATCGCCGTCGCCGTCTCCCTCGCCATCCGCGTTGGTGTTGGCATTGGCCTCGCCGGAAGAGCCGCCGTTTTCCTCGTTCTTGGCGCCGGGCGTGCCTGCGCTGCCCTCGGTCGCGCCGTCTTCGCCGTCTTCGCTCTCGTCCTCGGCGCCCTCGGCCTTGAAATCGGGACCGGCATAGGTCGCTTCGAGGTCGATGATGTCGCGCAGGAGGACCTTGCCCTCGTTGAGCTCGTCACGCCAGATGATGATGGCCTGGAAGGTCAGCGGGCTTTCGCACAGACCGGCGATCATCGCCTCGCGACCGGCCTCGATGCGCTTGGCGATGGCAATCTCGCCCTCGCGCGACAACAGCTCGACCGACCCCATCTCGCGCAGGTACATGCGCACGGGATCGTCTGTCCGGTCGGCGGGCTCCTTGGCCGGCGCCTTGGCGACGGCGGTGGTACTGGCCTCGACCAGATCGCCGCCTGCCTCGCGGTTCTCCTCGGACTGGGCCTCCTCGGCCTCTTCTTCCTCGATGACGTTGATGCCCATGTCGGAGAGCATCGCCATCGTGTCCTCGATCTGCTCGGAGGTCACCTCCTCGGAGGGAAGCACCTCGTTCAGCTCTTCGTAGGTCACATAGCCGCGCTTCTTCGCGACCTTGATCATCCGCTTGACAGCGGCATCCGACAAATCGAGAAGCGGACCGTCAGAGCTCTCGCTCGGAGTTTCCTGGGTGTCTTCCGCCTGGGTTGCTTTCGCTGCCATGTTTCTCTCCGGCCCGCGAGCCCCAAGGGCCCGGTGCTGTCGTTCGTCACGTCGTTCAGGTCGCCGCGGCTCGCCGTCGATCTGTCCCACCCGCCATGGGACAACCGGCAAACCAAATGTCGACCTCGCCCGCGAGCGGCCTGTCGGGCCGGCGCACGGAACATTCAGTCAGACATTTATTCGGTGACCGTTAAGTGCCACTTAACCCTGCCAATCGTTTCGACAAGCCGCGGACGCAAAGCGTCTCGCCGTTGCACCCGCAAACCGGGTGTCATCCGGAGATCTGGCTCCGCTCCGAAACAAACCTGGCCCGCGTGAGGCGAACCTGTTGCTCCAGCTTTCTGAAAACGACCAACCCCTGGCCGTCCGGTCCGAGGGACCGGCGCCCGTTGATCTAGGGCTTCGCGCAGCGTGATGATTTCGTGCCGCATTGTTGGCATATGGTCTTGATGGGTCGTATCGCCCGTGACCTGCCATGCGCGGTGCCGTTTGCTGCATGAAGGATCTATGTAGCGCAAAGACCCGGATTCGCAAGAGCGATTCGTTGCCGTCAATTGATTCGGCACGCTATCAACAGGCGAAACAGCCGATCACGGACTGTACGTCAGGCGCGCCCCTGCATCGCGGCGACCGACGGGGGACGCGGAGCCGGTTGCGCGGCCCGGATCACCTTGGCCCTGTCGGCGAGATCCTGTTCGTCGCGGGCGCATTCCTCCCGCCGCCGCGCCAGGTCCTGCGACTGGGCGCGAACGCGCTGCCAGGCATCCTCGTCGAGCGCCTCGTCGAGCGCGCCAAGATCGGCATCCAGCTCCTCCGCCAGCGCCCGCGTCTCGAGCACGTCGAGCAGGTGAACGAAGAGGTCCTCGATAAAATCTGCCGGCGGATCGTGACGCAGGATCGGCAGGCGCTGCAAGAGATCGCGAAAGCGGGCGGCGCTCCCCGCAGTCCCGCCCGCCCGGCCTTCCTCGCCACGGCTCTCGCCATCGAGCGCCTCGCTCAGGATCTGGTAGAAGCGCGCGTCGAGCGTCTCGAAGAAGCCGTTGACCGGCTGGTCCTCCAGTTCGGTGGCGATGCGGCAGAGCTCGTCGCGAAAACGCGCGTGCAGCGTGTCGCCGAAAACCGCCCGACTGACACGCTCCACATGACGCTCGAGCAGTTCGGGATAGCGCAGGCACAATCCGCACAAAGTGCGCTCATTGCCGAACATCGAGCTGTCGGGAAGATCGGAGCCGCGCGCCTGTGCGGAAGGCTCGGCACCGGCCTGCCCCTGCTGCCCGCCGCGATTGCCGCCACCGCCCTGGGCACCACGCCGCGCCCGGCTCTGCTGATAGAAGAGGTTCGACAGGCGCAGGCGGATGTCGAGCTGATAGCCGCGCCGCACCCGTTCGTCGGCGATGGTGCGGATCAGGTCGTCGAGCGACTTCTCCAGCGCCGCGCGGCGCTCGGGCGTGTCGATCCGCGCCAGCGCGATCTCGCGCTCCCACATGACATCGATGAGCGGGCGCGCCTCGCCGAGCGCACGCGCAAAGGCGGGAGGCCCGCCCTCGATGATCAGATCATCCGGGTCCTTGCCGTCGGGCAGGAAGACGAAGCCGAACGAGTGACCGCTCCTGAGGCCGGGAAGAATGCGGTCGACCGCCCGATGGGCGGCGCCGACGCCGGCCGCGTCGCCGTCGAAACAGATCACCGGCTCCGGCGACAGCCGCCACAACCGCCCCACCTGCTCCTCGGTGAAGGCCGTGCCCAGGGCTGCGACCACATTGCCCATGCCCGCCTGCCATACGGCGATGGCATCGAGATAACCCTCCACGACGATCGCCTGGCCGCTCTTGTGGGCCGGCTCGCGGGCGCGGTGGAAGTTGAAGACCATCGTGCCCTTGTGGAAGAGCGGTGTCTCCGGCGAGTTCAGATATTTCGGCTGACCATCCGGGTCGAGCGTGCGCCCGCCGAAGGCGATGACGCGGGCGCGGTCATCCTGGATCGGGATCATCAGCCGGTTGCGAAACCGGTCGTAGGAGGCGCGTCCGTCGTCGGGGCGGATCACCAGCCCCGCCTCCACCATGTCCGCCTCCTCCACGCCCTTCGAGGCGAGGTGCCGTTTCAGCGCATCACGCCCCGACGGAGCGAAGCCGATGCGGAACTCGCGCAGGGTCTCGGGCTTGAGCCGGCGCCTGGCCACATAGGCGCGCGCCGCTTCGCCGCCGGAAAGCGTGAGCTGGTCCTGGAAGAAGCGCGCCGCCATCTCGCAGATGTCAGCCAGGCTGGCCCGGCGCTCGGCACGCGCCGCCTCGCGCGGATCAGGAGCCGGAAGCACGACGCCGGCGTCCCCGGCAAGCCGCTCGACCGCCTCGGGGAAGTTCAGCCCCTCGGTTTCGGTCAGGAAACGGAAATGATCCCCCGACGCGCCGCAGCCGAAGCACTTGTAGCGCCCGCGCCGGTCGTCGACGTGAAAGCTCGGTGTCTTTTCCTGGTGGAACGGGCAGCAGGCCCAGAAGTCTCCACGCGCCGGCTGCGACTTGCGCCGGTCCCACGAGACACGCCGGCCCACCACCTCCGAAAGCGGAAGCCTTGCACGGATCTCGTCAAGGAGGTTGGGCGAAAAGCGCATGAAAGCGTCCGAACGTCTGGATGGCCCGCGCCCGCATGCCAGGGCACGCGAGAGAAGGCGCTGCCGGCCGGCACAACGCCAAACCCGACAGACAAGCTTCCTGCATATATCGGCTTAGCACCGGCAGCGTCCAACCCTACAGCGGACGACGGCGGCACGCACCCACCGATGTGGGCGCGAAAGCGAGGCAAATCCACGCTTTCGAGGCGCAAGAGCGCGCCCACAAAAGCCGATGCGTGCATTGTGCATAAGAGGGGAAAAGTTCAGGGCCAGGCGACACACGGCCGGCCCGGCGTCACTCGGTGCGCAGCAGATCCTTGACCACGCAGCTGGCGCGCACGAAGTCCATCTGTCCCGGGTAGCGCTGCTTCAGCGCGTTCATGCAGCGTCCCATGTCGCGCAGTCCGTTGGCGCTGATGTCGCGCACCACGTCCTCGCAGGCGACCTGCATCGCCTTGGCGTCGAACTGGCTCGGCAGGAACTCGTTGATGATGGCGACTTCCTCGCGCTCCTGCTCGGCAAGTTCGAGCTGGCCAGCCTCTTCGTAGTCGCGCACGGAGGCCTCGCGCTGGCGCACCATCTTGTTGAGAATGTCGAGAACCTCGGCTTCCGGCATGCCGTCATGACCAAGTTCGCGGGCCCGCGCCTCGCGGTCCTTGATCGCGGCAAGCACCAGGCGCAATGTCGCCGCCCGGCGCTTGTTGTCGCTGCCCACGGCGTCCTGCAACGCCGCATCGATCCGTTCACGCATGCTCTGCCCTGCCGTCTGCCTCGCGCCCATTGCCTACCGCCCTTCGCAGCGGAAAGAAGTTCGCGAAAGCCCCTTGCTTAAGACGTTGATTTATCGAGATTATTATTAACAAGCCAACAGTTGACCCCTAAGCGCGCTTCCCATAAAGTGCCGCGCTTGACGCACCGTTGACACCAGAATACCGATCCGTCAAGGCGCGTTGACCGCCAGATTGTCACCGAACCGACCGAGAAAGCAACACAATGACGACCGCAGACGTCTGGTCCGCGACGCCGACCACGGCCGTACTGGTCCTGGCCGACGGGACCGTGATCGAGGGCCAGGGCCTTGGTGCCGTCGGTCAGGCCTGCGCCGAGGTGTGCTTCAACACCGCGCTGACCGGCTATGAGGAAATCCTCACCGATCCGTCCTACGCCGGACAGATCGTGACCTTCACCTTCCCGCACATCGGAAATGTGGGGACGAACGACGAGGATGTCGAGACCGTCAACATGGCGGCAGCATCCGGCGTTCGCGGCGCGATCATGCGCGCCGAAGTGAGCGAACCGTCCAACTACCGCTCCGCCCGTCACTTCGATGCCTGGCTGAAAGCCCGCGGCATCGTCGCCATGACCGGCGTCGACACCCGCGCCCTGACGGCCCTGATCCGCGAGACCGGCGCTGCCAATGCGGTGATCGCCCATTCGCCGGACGGCAACTTTGACATCGAGGCGCTGAAGCAGGCCGCCGCCTCCTGGCCCGGCCTCGTCGGCATGGACCTTGCCAAGGACGTCAGCGCCACCCAGAGCTACAGCTGGACGCAGACCAGCTGGCAGTGGGAGCTGGGCTACGGCGAGAAGCCCGAGGGTGAGTTCAACGTCGTCGTGCTCGATTACGGCATCAAGCGCAACATCCTGCGCCTGCTGACCGACGCCGGCTGCAAGGTCACCGTCCTGCCGGCCGACGCCTCGGCGCGGGACGTGCTGTCGCGCAAGCCTGACGGCGTATTCCTGTCCAACGGCCCGGGCGACCCGGCCGCGACCGGCACATACGCCGTGCCGGTGATCCGCGAGATCGTCGACAGCGGCCTGCCGGTCTTCGGCATCTGCCTCGGCCACCAGATGCTCGCGCTTGCGCTCGACGGCACCACCTTGAAGATGCACCAGGGCCACCACGGCGCCAACCATCCGGTGTTCGACCGTACCACGGGCAAGGTTGAAATCACCTCGATGAACCATGGGTTCGCCGTTGACGCCAAGAGCCTGCCGGCCGCCGTCGAGGAGACACATGTCTCGCTCTTCGACGGCTCCAATTGCGGCTTGCGCCTCAAGGACAAGCCGGTCTTCTCGGTGCAGTATCACCCTGAGGCCTCGCCCGGCCCGCGCGACAGCCACTACCTCTTCCGCCGCTTCACCAACCTGATGCGCGCGCGCAAGGGCGAAGAGGCGATCCCGGAAAAGGACGTCGTCGCCTGAGGGCGCCGGAAAGACAGAAACGTTTCGAACGGGCAGTCCTTGGGACTGCCCGTTTTCGTTTCCACGCCCGGTTCCGGCAAGGGCCGGCGCGCCACACGACAAACGAACCGCCCCCCCAAAACAAAAAGCGCCTCCGGCGGGTCGCCGGAAGCGCTTTTTTGCTAGGCCATGAAATCACCAGTCGCGAATGTCGCGACTCCCGGCTGGGGTCAGAACCCGGGCAGGCAGATCATGGGCACATTGCTCGCGGGCCCTGTTCAGGCCTTGCCGTCATTTGCAGAGATGAGACCTTCGAGCGCCTTGAGAACGCCGCTCATCTCCTGCACCTGATCCTCGATCTGGGCGAACTGCTCCTTCAGCAGGTCTTCCTGCTTGGAGCACATCTCGCGAAGCTCCTTGAGCTGCCCGATGCGGCCCGTGCGGCCCTCGAGCAACGCAATGATCTCGCGGATCTCGACCAGCGTCATGCCCAGGCGCTTGGCCTGGAGAATGACACGCATGCGCCCCACGTCACGCGTGCCATAGAAACGGCGGGCTCCCTTGCGCTCCGGCTGGAGCAGAGCCTTTTCCTCGTAGAACCGAAGCGCACGCAGCGTCACGCCGAACGTCTCCGACATTTCGGCGATCGACAGCTTTGCGGCATTCGGATCATCGGAATCAATCGGCCCGGCAAGGTCCGGCCCGAAGACTGAGCTTCTAGACAGTTCCGTCATTTCAGTGTCCGTCATTCCCGATCAAAGTGCGCTCTGTCCCCCGACGGGCGCACGTCAACCCCGACTATGGCATTATCACCTAGAAGACACCTTCGCATAACGCGCCAAAAATTTATCCCAAAACACAATTCGTCACATAAATGCACATTTCGCACGCCCGCACGACAACCAGAACAAGAAGTCAAGGAACGCCGTTCCACCTGCCGCCGCGTTCGGCGTTGTGGACAGATGCCAAAACGGCGTTCAGGCCAGAAGTCTTTAAGGCAACTCCCGATGGTGGGCACACGGGGAGGCAAACCCAAAAGACATCGTTTCCGGATTATTAATTTTTACACGATTACTTATTACTTGAACCCTAAAGGAAACCGCCTCGGGGCCTTGACCCGCCCTTTGGGCCGCAAGGCTCGCGCCCCGTCCGCGCGAGAAGGATCACGAACATCCGCTGCGCCCGACGCCCGAATGGGCCTGCCGCCACTCGGTCGGCGGGCAGCCGAACCAACGGCGGGCGGCACGGGAGAAATTGCCGACGGCGGCAAATCCCAGCCGATAGGAGATCTCGGACATGGGCAGGTCGGACAGCGCAAGATAGTCGGCCGCCATGCGAAGACGGACGCTTTCGTGCAGACTGTGGAATGTCAGGTTCCGCTCCGCCAGTCGACGCTGAAGGCCCCGCGTGCTCATCGCCAGACCGCGCGCCACATCAGCCACGGTCAGGTCCGGCCGCGAAATCCGCTCACCGATGGCATCGCACACGAGAGCGGTGAAATCCTCCAGCCGCCGCCGGTCCTCCAGCCGCCGCCGGTTCAACTCGCACATCGCCGCGAACAGGTCGTCGTCCCGGCGCGGGTTCGGCGCCTTGTCCTTCGGCACGCGGAAGACGAGACGATTGCCGCCGGTGGAGAACCGCACCGCGCCCCCGAAGAAGGCCTCGTGAACGCTGGCATCCGCGGGGCGCGAGCGCGCGATCACCGCTTCAAGCAGCTCCACGCCCTCGCCCCCGGCGCTCATCAGCCGACGATAGGCCTTGCTGGCGATCCGGTCGGTCACCTGGTCGCGGCAAACCAGTTCCGGCGACAGCGAGAAACTCAACGTCGCGCAGTCGTTCTCGCACTGCGCGAAGACCTCCGAGAAATCGCACAGCAGGTGAAGAAAGCGTCCCATGAAGTCGACGGCGGACAGGAAGTCCGGCGCATAGCGCAAGGCGAGCGAGACCGTGTCGTCGGCACCCGGCCCCTGGTCGCGCGTCCAGCCGAGCCCGAAGCAGTCATCGCCTGCGAAGCGGCTCGCGATCTCCAGTGAGCGCGCGTGATCGCGCAGGCTCACATGACCGACCAGCGGAGCCGTCTCGCACACGCCGTCCGCCCCGCTCTGCTGCAGGACCAGATCGAACGGCACGCCGCGCTGCTCGCAATATTCCGCGAGACCTACACGGGCGCGCCCGTGAATGAGCAATGTGTCCGTCGACGCCAGAACGCCGGTTCTCGCAAGCATGGAATTCAGTCCGTCGAAGCTGCGGCGAGGATCCGCATGAGGAGGTCAGGGCAGAAGGCCCCTGCAAAGTGGCATGTCACTGTCCAATTTATCAGGACCGATGCCCGAGGGCTATCCCTTCCGCATGGCTGGAACAGCGGATGTCGCAGCGCCCAGCGCCATTTACCATCTTTCACGGCGGCGGGCGGCTCTCGCGCGCACTGCCACTTGGCCGCCACTGTTTCCCCGCGCCGGCAGGATTTGACAAAGCCTGCCCGAGGGCTGAAACAAGGGCGCGCACTTTTTGCGTGTTGCCGCTGCGAACAAGCCCGGGGGAGACCGATCGTGACCATGCCCACGCACCTGCTCGACGCTGGCGGATCTGGTCCGCGCGGCGACACGATGTCCCCGGAGCTCTTCCGGGAATGGCGCAAGTCCCTCGGACTGAAGCAGAAGGACGCGGCCGAGCGCCTGGGCCTCAAGAAGCGGATGATTCAGTACTACGAGAAGGGCGATCGCAACGGACGGCCGGTCGAGATCCCCCGCTCCGTAAGGCTTGCCTGCTACGCGATCAGCATCGGCATCGCCGACTTCGACGGGCACCGCGCCCTGCGCGCGCAGGCGGGCGATACGGCCGACCCGGGCGCCGATGCCGCGCCTGGAGACGAATAGGCCGCCTGACTGCCCCGGATGGGGTTTCGCCCGACGCCATTTTTCCCTATAAGGCGCGCTCAGCCGAACACTTTGCAAGAACCAGAAGCCTCACCCGCCCGGCACCCAGTGCAGGTCGTGGTGCATCCTCGCGAGCCCTTCATGCCCAAACGCACAGATATCTCCTCCATTCTGATCATCGGCGCCGGCCCGATCATCATCGGTCAGGCCTGCGAGTTCGACTATTCCGGCACCCAGGCCTGCAAGGCCCTGCGCGAAGAAGGCTACCGGGTGATTCTGGTGAACTCGAACCCGGCGACGATCATGACCGATCCGGATCTCGCCGACGCCACCTACATCGAGCCGATCACGCCGGAGATCGTCGCCAAGATCATCGAGAAGGAGCGCCCCGATGCGCTGCTGCCGACGATGGGTGGCCAGACAGCGCTGAACTGCGCGCTTTCCCTGCGCAAGATGGGCGTGCTGGAGAAGTACGGCGTGCAGATGATCGGCGCCACCGCGGAGGCGATCGACAAGGCCGAGGACCGTGAGCTGTTCCGCCAGACGATGGAGAAGATCGGGCTCGAGACGCCGCGTTCGCGCCTCGCCCACTCCCTGTCCGAGGCGCTCGATGCACTCGACGACATCGGCCTGCCGGCGATCATCCGCCCGTCCTTCACGCTCGGCGGCACCGGCGGCGGCATCGCCTACAACCGCGAGGAATATCTCGACATCATCGAGCGCGGCCTCGACGCCTCGCCGACGACCGAGGTGCTGGTCGAGGAATCGGTCATCGGCTGGAAGGAGTACGAGATGGAGGTCGTCCGCGACAAGGCGGACAACTGCATCATCATCTGCTCCATCGAGAACATCGATCCGATGGGCGTGCATACCGGCGATTCGATCACCGTCGCCCCGGCGCTGACGCTGACCGACAAGGAATACCAGATCATGCGCGACGCCTCGCTGGCGGTGCTGCGCGAGATCGGCGTCGAGACCGGTGGCTCCAACGTGCAGTTCGCGGTCAATCCCGAGAACGGCCGGCTGATTGTCATCGAGATGAACCCGCGCGTGTCGCGCTCCTCCGCGCTCGCCTCCAAGGCGACCGGCTTCCCGATCGCCAAGATCGCGGCGAAGCTTGCGGTCGGCTACACGCTCGATGAACTGGAGAACGACATCACCGGCGGCGCGACGCCGGCCTCCTTCGAGCCGTCGATCGACTATGTCGTCACCAAGATCCCTCGTTTCGCCTTCGAGAAGTTCCCGGGCGCCGAGCCGACCCTGACGACCGCGATGAAGTCGGTCGGCGAAGTCATGGCCATCGGCCGCACCTTCGCCGAGAGCCTGCAGAAGGCGCTGCGCGGTCTCGAGACCGGCCTGACCGGCCTCGACGAGGTCGAGATCCCCGGCCTCGGGCAGAACGACGACAAGAACGCGATCCGCGCCGCCCTCGCCTCGCCGACGCCGGACCGGCTGCTCAAGGTGGCCCAGGCCTTCCGCCTCGGCGCGGACCTTGCTGAGGTGCACCGCTCCTGCCAGATGGACCCCTGGTTCCTGCGCCAGATCCAGACAATCGTCGAGACGGAAGAAAAGATCCGCGCTCACGGCCTGCCGCAAAACGCCGACGCCCTGCGCCGGCTGAAGGGGATGGGCTTTTCCGACGCGCGCCTCGCCTCTCTGGCCCGGAGCGAGGAGCGTGACGTAGCACAGCTGCGTGCCCGCCTCGACGTGCACCCGGTCTACAAGCGCATCGACACCTGCGCGGCGGAATTCGCCTCGCCGACCGCCTACATGTACTCGTCCTACGAGGTCCCCTTCGCCGGCAAGCTCGCCGACGAGGCACAGCCGAGCGAGCGCAAGAAGGTCGTCATTCTCGGCGGCGGTCCGAACCGGATCGGCCAGGGCATCGAGTTCGACTATTGCTGCTGCCATGCGGCCTTCGCGCTGCAGGAGGTCGGCTTCGAAACCATCATGATCAACTGCAACCCGGAGACCGTGTCCACCGACTACGACACCTCCGACCGGCTCTATTTCGAGCCGCTGACCGCAGAAGACGTGCTGGAAATCATCCGCACCGAACGGACGAAGGGCACGCTGCATGGCGTCATCGTGCAGTTCGGCGGACAGACCCCGCTCAAGCTCGCCCAGGCTCTGGTCGAGGCCGACGTGCCGATCCTGGGCACCGCCCCTGACATGCTCGACCTGGCCGAGGACCGCGACCGCTTCCAGAAGCTGCTGCAGCGCCAGGGTCTGAAGCAGCCGCAGAACGGCATCGCCTATTCGGTCGAGCAGAGCCGGCTCATCGTGGCCGAGCTCGGCCTGCCGCTGGTCGTGCGCCCCTCCTACGTGCTCGGCGGCCGCGCCATGCAGATCATCCGGGACGAGGAGGCGCTCAACGCCTATCTGCTCGGCACGCTGCCGGAGCTGGTGCCGGCCGAGGTCCGGGCCAAGTACCCGAACGACAAGACCGGCCAGATCAACACCGTGCTTGGCAAGAACCCGCTGCTGTTCGACCGCTATCTCGACGGCGCCATCGAGGTCGACGTCGACGCGCTTGCCGATGGCAAGGACGTCTTCGTCTGCGGCATCATGGAGCACATCGAGGAAGCGGGTATCCATTCGGGCGACAGCGCGTGCTCGCTGCCGCCCTATTCGCTCTCCGACGAGATGGTCGCAGAACTCACCCGCCAGACCGAGGTGCTCGCCCGTGCACTTGAAGTCGGTGGCCTGATGAACGTTCAGTTCGCGATCAGGAACGGCGAGATCTATGTCCTGGAGGTCAACCCGCGCGCCTCGCGCACCGTACCGTTCGTCGCCAAGACCATCGGCCAGCCGATCGCCAAGATCGCCTCGCGCATCATGGCCGGCGAGCCGCTGGCAAGCTTCGGCCTCCAGACGCGCAAGCTCAACCATGTCGCCGTGAAGGAAGCCGTGTTCCCCTTCGCGCGCTTCCAGGGCGTCGACACGATCCTCGGCCCGGAAATGCGCTCCACCGGCGAGGTCATGGGGCTCAACGGCTCGTTCGAGGTCGCCTTCGCCAAGTCGCAGCTCGGCTCGGGCACGGGTGTTCCCACCAGCGGCACCGTGTTCGTGTCCGTGCGCGACCAGGACAAGGAGCGCGCGCTCGACCCGATCCAGCGCCTGGCGAAGGCCGGTTTCCGGATCATCGCCACCCATGGCACGCAGGCATTCCTTGAGGAGCGGGGGATTTCCTGCGACAAGGTCAACAAGGTGCTTGAAGGGCGTCCCCACATCGTTGATGCTATCAAGAATGGAGAAGTGCAGCTCGTCTTCAACACGACGGAAGGCGCACAGGCACTCTCCGACAGCCGCTCGCTCCGCCGGGCGGCCCTTTTGCACAAGGTTCCCTACTACACGACCTTGGCAGGGGCTATTGCCGCCGCGAAGGGCATCGAGGCTTACGCCTCGGGCAATCTTGAAGTGTTTCCGCTGCAGGCCTACTTCGCAGAGGCCTGACCGATTTTTGAGCGTACCGGCCGGGAAATCCCCGGCCGGACGTGTGTCTTGTTACCCGAGCACCCGAAGACATGCGTGTCCGGCTGCCGGCATTCGAGATGAAGGGGTCGAAGACCTATGGAAAAAGTTCCGATGACAAGCGCTGGCTATGCCATGCTCGAGAAGGAACTGAAGCAGCGTACCTCCGAAGAGCGTCCGCGCATCATTCAGGCCATCTCCGAGGCGCGCGCCCATGGCGACCTGTCGGAAAACGCCGAATATCATGCCGCCAAGGAGCAGCAGAGCCTAAACGAGGGTCGCATCAGCGAACTCGAGGACAAGCTCGGCCGCGCGGAGGTGATCGACGTCGCCAAACTGTCCGGGGACACGGTAAAGTTCGGGGCCACGGTGACGCTGGTCGACGAAGACACCGACGAAGAGAAGAAGTACATGATCGTCGGCGATGTCGAGGCCGACGTGAAGCTTGGCCGCATCTCGATCTCCTCGCCCATCGCGCGCGCGCTGATCGGCAAGGCTGTCGGCGACAGCGTCGAGGTCACGGCGCCGGGTGGCGCGCGGGCCTACGAGATCATGAAGGTCAAGTTCGGCTGAGACCGGGCTGCCGCTCTCAGGCGGATCGCATTTGAAAAAAGGCGCTGCTCCCGGTTGGAAGCGGCGCCTTTTTTGTGCGAATGGACGACCGGCAGAAGCGGGCGGACAGACACTCACCCCACGTCGCGCATTGGTACGACGGGTTCGTTCTTGGTCTGGCGGATGGTGAGGGCGGTCCGTACGCTGTCGACATTGGGGGCGGCGGTCAGATCGCGGATGATGAAGTTCTGGAAGCTCTGCAGGTCGGGAACCACGCACTTCAGCAGGAAGTCGACCTCACCAGAGAGCATGTAGCTCTCGCGCACCTGCGACCAGGACTGAACCTTCTCCTCGAAGGCCAGCAGGTCGGCCTCGGTCTGGCTGTGCAGCCCGACCATGGCGAAGGCGGTAACGTCGTAGCCGAGCTGCTTCTCATCGAGCAGCGTGCGGTAGCCGAGAATGAGCCCGGCCTCCTCCAGCGCCCTGACACGCCGCAGGCACGGAGGAGCCGAAATGCCGACGCGGCGGGCAAGCTCGACATTGGTGATACGCCCGTCGTTCTGCAGCTCCTGCAGGATATGCCAATCAATCGCATCCAGACGGATTTTCACACTGGTCTCCTTCGCCAATCACTGGCACACAGCCGCGGGATCGGAGCGGCGCGACCGGGGCGCCCGACATTCCGACTCGCACCGCCGCGAGCGTCTGTTCTAGGATACGCCCCTTAAGGTTTTTTGCGCAGTTGTGCAATAGTGTGACAACAAACGGCATGATCGGGAAATATACGACAAGCGAAGACGATCTTTCGGGCGCCAGCGCCTGGATCGTCACCGACGGCAAGGCCGGCGATGAAACCCAGTGCATCGGTGTTGCCGAGGCGCTCGGACTTTCGGCCGACCTGCGCCGCGTGCGCCCGCGCGCGCCCTGGAGCTGGCTGATGCCGCGCGGCGACATCGACCCGCGCGACGCGCCCGAGAATCCAGCCAGCCCGATCGCGGGCCCATTCCCCGACATTGCCATCGCCTCCGGACGGCGGGCCGTCGCCTACCTGCGCCGCATCAAACGCGACAGCGGCGGGCGTACGTTTACCGTCTTCCTGAAGGACCCGCGCGCGGGAACGACAGCGGCCGACCTCATCTGGGTGGCGGACCACGACCCCTTGCGCGGCGACAATGTCCTGGTCACGGCGACCGGGCCGCACCGGTTCTCGCAGGCCCGCCTCGCGGCCGCGCGCGCCAACCCGCCGGCGGATATCGCTGCCCTCCCTCATCCGCGGGTCGCCGTTCTCGTGGGCGGCGACAGCCGTCACTACCGCTTCAACGACATGGACATCTCGCGGTTCGTCGACGGGCTGAAGCGGCTCGACGCGCAGGGATGCCATTTCATGGCCACCGCCTCGCGCCGCACGCCGGACTCCCTGCACCGGATGCTGCAGCCACTCGCCGATGCCCCGGGCCACCTCCTTTGGGACGGAACGGGCGACAATCCGCTCGTTGCCTTCCTGGCGAATGCGGACGCGATCATCGTAACGGCGGACTCCGCCAACATGGTCGGCGAGGCGCTCGCCACCGGGCGGCCCGTGCATGTGTTCCGTCCTTCCGGCGGACACCGCAAGTTCGAGCAATTTCTTTCGGGATTGGCCCGCCTCGGGCACGTCCACCCCTTCCCCGGCCCACTTAAAACGACTACCTACGAGCCAATCGATGCAACCCCCCGGATCGCGGCCGCGATCCGCTGGAGATATTCCGCACACCGCGCCCAGCTCGCCGAAGCAAGCGCGCGGGCGGAAAGCTGAAGGAACACGCCCATGGCCGAGCAGCACCACAAGCTCCTGATCGTCGGATCCGGTCCCGCCGGGTACACCGCCGCCGTCTATGCGGCGCGCGCCATGCTCGAACCGGTGCTCGTGACCGGCATCCAGCCCGGCGGACAGCTCACCATCACCACGGAGGTGGAGAACTATCCAGGCTTCGCCGATCCGATCCAGGGGCCCTGGCTGATGGAGGAGATGCGCAAGCAGGCAGAGAACGTCGGCACGCAGATCATCTACGACACGATCCTCTCCGCCGATCTTTCCGTCCGCCCGTTCCGCCTGACCGGTGACAGCGGCACCGTTCACACCTGCGATGCGCTGGTGATCGCCACCGGCGCACAGGCAAGGTGGCTCGGCATCCCGACGGAGCAGGAATTCATGGGCGCCGGCGTCTCGGCCTGCGCGACCTGCGATGGCTTCTTCTACCGCGGCAAGGAAGTGATCGTCGTCGGCGGCGGCAACACCGCCGTGGAAGAAGCGCTCTATCTCGCCAATCTTGCCTCCAAGGTCACAATCGTCCATCGCCGCGATTCGTTCCGTGCCGAGCGCATTTTGCAGGAACGGCTGCAGCGCAATACCAAGATCGAGGTCGTCTGGGACAGTGTCGTCGAGGCGGTGCTGGGCGGCGGCACGCCCAAGGCGGTGACCGGCGCGCGCGTGCGCGACGTCAAGACCGGCGAGACCCGCGACATTGCCGCTGACGGGTTCTTCGTTGCCATCGGGCATGCGCCGGCGGCCGAATTGTTCAAGGAACAGCTGAAGATGAAGCCGTCCGGCTACATCTGGACCGCGCCCGACAGCACGGTCACATCAATCCCCGGCGTCTTTGCCGCCGGCGATGTCACCGACGAGACATACCGCCAGGCCGTGACAGCGGCCGGCATGGGTTGCATGGCCGCGCTGGAGGCCGAACGCTACCTTGCGGAACTGGACGTTGCCGACGCTGTCGCAGCAGAATAGCCTGAGAGCCCCAGAGGGCTGAACCACAAGAACACGGGCTGGACACATCGTGCCGTTGGATTGGGACAAACTGCGCATCTTTCACGCGGCCGCGCAGGCCGGCAGCTTCACCCATGCAGGAGACGTGCTCAACATGAGCCAGTCGGCCGTGAGCCGACAGGTGAGCGCGCTCGAGCACGACCTCAAGATCCCCCTCTTCCACCGCCATGCGCGCGGTCTGCTGCTGACGGAACAGGGCGAAGTGCTGTACCGCACCGCGCGCGAAGTCTTCATGAAGCTGGAGTCGGTGCAGACCCGCCTCACCGACAGCCGCGAGAAGCCGAGCGGGACGCTCAGGATCACCACCACCGTCGGCCTCGGCTCGACGTGGCTGACCAAGCGGCTCAACGAGTTCATCGACCTCTACCCGGAGATGGAACTCCGGCTGATCTTCGATGACGACGAACTCGATCTCGGCATGCGCGAGGCCGATGTGGCGATCCGCCTGCGCAAGCCGACGCAGCCGGACCTGATCCAGCGCAAGCTGTTCACCGTGCACTTCCACCTTTATGCCTCGCCCGCCTACATCCAGAGGTTCGGAGCCCCTAAGTCGGTCGCCGACCTCGACAACCACCGCCTTGTCACCTTCGGCGAGCACGCGCCGGCCTATCTGCGCGACATGAACTGGATGGAGACCGCCGGTCTCCCGCAAGGCGAGATCCGCCGCTGCGTGCTGCGGATAAACAACGTGGTGGCCATCCGCCGCGCGGTCGAGCGTGGCATCGGCATCGCCATGCTGCCAGACTATATCAACGAGGAAGGCTCCGGCCTCGTGCAGCTCATGCCGGAGGCGGAGGTTCCGAGCTTCGACACCTACTTCGTCTATCCCTCTGAGCTGAAGAACACCGCCCGCGTCACGGCCTTCCGCGACTTCCTGCTCTCCAAGGCAGAACGCTGGACCTTCTGATCCGGCGCCCGGCGGCGCCATTTTCTCCCGCACTGCGGCATAATGTCCCCTCTCCCGCGCCGGCCCGCGCCGGCCCGCGCCGGCCCGCGCGGCGGAGGGGCACGCATCTTTCGGGCGCGGCCCGACTCCCACCCGCACAGTTTCGCGTCATGGCTGGCATTGCGAGCGCCACTCCACCTGTCCAGAACGCAGGCAAATGCGGACTTTCTGACCAGAAATACGATCACGGGAAGGGCACAAGTGCCCTCCGACGCCGGCCGCTGCCCGCCCCCGGCAGCCGATCAACGCTTTTTGCATAGCTGATCTGCAACACTGCCTCTTGCGTAGGCGGGTTGTGCACTGCATATAAGCAGCAGGCTGTTGGTCTGCTTCGTCGCTATCTCCTCCCAGCGACGTCTGATGCGACCAGCTGTTCCCCTCTGGAAGGTGATTGCGCCACTTAGGTGGCATAATCGAATAACTGCCGGGTCTTCGGACCCGGCATTTTTTTTGCCCGCCAGGGAAAGACTTGAACTCCCCCTCAAAAAGACGAAACGCCCGGCCCTTTCGGTGCCGGACGTCTCTGCCGTGGTCGTGTTTTGCTTGCAGCGCGAGCGTGCGGTCACATGTAGAGGTTCTCACCCTCCAGCCCCTTGTAGAGGCCAGCCACCTGCTCACCGTAGCCGTTGAAGAGGCGGGTCGGCACATGCTCGCCGGTCGCGAGAAGCTGCTCGCGCGCCTGGCTCCAGCGCGGATGCGGTACCTGCGGATTGACGTTGGCCCAGAACCCGTATTCCGAGGCCGCTATCTGCTCCCAGAAGCTCTGCGGGCGCTCTTCCGTGAAGGAGAAGCGGACGATCGACTTGATCGACTTGAAGCCGTATTTCCACGGCACGGCGAGACGCAGGGGCGCGCCATACTGCTTGGCCAACGGCTTGCCGTAGACACCCGTCACCATGAAGGCGAGTTCGTTCGTCGCCTCGGCGAGCGTCAGTCCTTCGACATAGGGCCAGGGATACCAGTCCGCACGCTGGCCGCTGGCCACGTCCGGATCAAGAAAGGTCTCCATGCGGAGATACTTCGCACCTGCCTTGGGGCCAGCGAGGCTTACGAGATCGGCCAGCGGAAATCCGGTCCAGGGCACGGCCATAGACCAGGCCTCGACGCAGCGGTGGCGGTAGAGGCGTTCTTCCAGCTTCATCTTCTTCAGCAGGTCGTCGATGGCAATGGTCTGCGGGTTGTCGCAAAGACCGTCGATGCGGACTTCCCAGGGACGGATCTTCAACGCCTGAGCCGCCGAAGCGATCTGCTTGTGGGAGCCGAACTCGTAGAAATTGTTGTAGCGGGATGTAAGCCGCTCGGGCGTAATCTCCCGCTCGATCACATAGGCATCGTTGCGGGCAGCCGGATAGAGACCCGCGCTAGGGTCCCCCTCGGCAAAGGCGGGTCGGAGCATGGCGACGCCGGACAAGATCGCCCCGGCTCCCGCGGCACCGGCGAGAAAGGCACGCCTATTCAGGAACGCCGCCTCCGGTGTCGCCAGGCGCTCCGGCATTTCCCAGCTCCGCTTGCGGATGATGTTCATCATGCTCTCCATGCCTCCTGGCGCCGCCGGTTGCGAACACCGCAAGGCCTGAGTAACGCCGACAACTGCTCGCGTGCAAATCAAGCCGAGGTGAAGCCGCCGCGCATCAGACCTACATCGCCCCTTTGATCCGGTAAATTCCACCCTCCTCCTCGTCGGTCGAGAACCAGAGCCCGCCGTCAGGTGCATTGCGCAATGTGCGGATGCGGCCATAGTCGCCCTGCAGGATCCGCTCCTCGCTGACGACCTTGCCGCCGACAACCTCGAGCCGCGAGATGAGCTGGTCCTTAAGCGCGCCGACGAAGAGATCGCCGGACCACACCGGAACCGCGTCTCCCGTGTAAAAGGCCATACCCGAGGGGGCGATGGAGGGATCCCAGTGATAGAGGGGCGGCTCGTAGCCTTCCGCCTGCGTACCGATGCCGATGGGAAGGCCGGAGTAGTGCCGCCCATAGGAAACGATGGGCCAGCCGTAGTTTTTCCCGGCTTCCGGCCGATTGATCTCGTCGCCCCCGCGCGCACCATGCTCGACCGTCCACAGCAGGCCGGTGCCAGGCTCGATGGCCGCGCCTTGCACATTGCGGTGGCCCACAGACCAGATCTCCGGCAGCGCCGCCTTGCCGTCGGCAAAGGGATTGTCCGCGGGAACACCTCCATCGGCCGTGACGCGCAGGACCGAGCCAGCATGATCGAACGGGTCCTGCGCCCGATCCGCCTCGCCCCGGTCGCCGAGCGTGACGAAGACAGTGCCGTCCGGCGCGGGAACCACACGCGAGCCGTAATGACGGCCGGAACCGGTCTTCTTCGCCATGCGGGCGATGACGGTAACATCCTCCAGCCGCGCGTCACCATTCGCACGCACAAGGCGGGCGCGCGCCGCGGCCGTTCCCGCGCCTGCCGCGCCCGGTTCGGAAAAGGTGAAATAGACAGTGCCACTCTCGGCGAAGTCGCCCGCGACCACGAGATCAAGCAGGCCGCCCTGGCCCGCCGCCCGAACCTCGGGCACTCCGGAAACAGTGATCCGCTCCGTACCATCCGCCGGCACCAGGATCATGCGCCCCTCGATCTCGTTGACGAGGATCGAGCCGTCGGGAAGAAAGTCGAAGCCCCACGGATAGGAGAGCCCCGAGACGACCGGCGTCACGACGATCCGTGTCAGATCGGTCGCATGCGCGAGCGGCTCGGCCCGCACCGCTGTGACGGCGACGGGCACCGCCAGGGCCGTTGCAAGAAGAAGAAATCGCACGGACAAGAGAGCCTCCAGGTTTTCGCCGCCACGCCCAGTTCGTCATGTAGGCGGGATCTGCCGCGGATCCAGTCGGCAGCGGCCCCGGAGCCCTGCGACCGCGAGCGCCGCGAACCGCAGGGCAGTCTGGCGTGGCGCGTCTCTCAGGCGGCGCGCCGGCCGTGGCGGGCAAGAACCTGATCCGCCGCCTTCCCCGTGAGTTCGGCCAGATGGTCGAAGCGCGAAGTGAAAGTGGCAACACCGGCTGTCGCCGAGCGCAACTCGATGATGAGCCCTTCCATCTCCGTTTCCGGCAACAGGCAGCTCACCTCGTCCCACCCGGACCATCCCGGGCGCGCATCGAAGCCGAGCAACTGTCCGCGCCGGCTGGAAACGATGGCGTTGATCCGCGCGGTTGCCTCGCTCGGGCAGCTTATCGTGACAATCAGGACCGGCTCGAGCAGCACCGGCTGACAATTCGGAAGTCCCTCGCGAAGGGCCTGGATCGCCGCCATGCGGAACGCCTGGTCCGAGGAATCGACACTATGGAACGAGCCGTCGGTGAGCGTGACGGCGAGATCGACCACCGGAAAGCCGAGCGTCCCCTGGGCAAGCGCCTCCTCCACACCGGAGCGAACGGAAGGGATGTACTGCTTGGGCACGACACCACCGGTGATCGTATCGGCAAATACGAGCCCCTCGCCACGCGGCAGCGGACGGATATCGAGCGCCACGTCGCCGAACTGGCCGTGACCTCCGGACTGCTTCTTGTGCCGCGCACGCACGCTGGTGCCCGTGCGGATGGTTTCCCGGTAGGGGATGGCAGGCGTTTCGGTATTCACCGACAGGCCGTATTTGCCCGCAAGCCGCTCGAGCGCCACCCTCAGGTGCATTTCGCCCTGCCCCTCGAGAAGCGTCTGGGCGCTGTCCTGCTGGTGGGTGATCACCAGGCTCGGATCCTCCTCTCCAAGCCGGGCAAGCGCGGCCGAAAGCTTGACCTCGTCGCGCCGCTCACTCGGCGAGACCGCAAGCCCCATGACCGGGGCCGGCGGGACGAGGGGAGCAAGTTGCACAACCGATCCAGTCGCGCTCAGCGTCTCCCCGGTCAGAACCTTGTCGAGCTTGCCAAGGCCGACGGTCTCGCCGGCCACAGCCGGGCCCCGCTTGGCGGCCTGCTGGCCGGTGACCCGGTAGAAGCCGGAGATACGCGCCTCACCGCCGTCCTCGCGGCACACGGTGTCCGCATCACCGAGACGCCCGCTGAGCAGGCGGGCGAGCGAGAGCTTGCCGGCGTGGGCCGTGTGCACGGTCTTGAGGATCTGCACGATCGCCGTGTCGCCGGCGACGAGCCCAAGCCGCGCCCGGGTCACGGCGATGCCGGGCGCCTCGTGGCGCAGGGCCTTCAGCAGCCTGCCGATACCGTTGCCGCGTTCGGCCGAGCCGAAGAACACCGGCACGATGAAGCCTTTGCGCATCTCCCCGGAAAGATCGGCGAAGACATGATCGGTGCGTGGCTTCTCGTCCTCCAGAAGGGCCTCCATGAGGTCGTCGTCATGATCGGCGAGCGTTTCCAGCATCGAGAAGCGCGCTTCCATCTCCCGCGCCTTCGCATCGTCGGGAATATCGATCACCTCGCTTTCCGCATTCTCGCGAAAGACATGGGCCCGCTCCAGCGCCAGGTCGACATAGCCAACCGCCGTTCCATCCCGCCAGATCGGGATCTCGCGCAGAACCAGCGGCACCGCCGAGGCCGGCTGCAGCATCGCCAGAACGTCACGCATGCGCGCAGCGGACCTGTCGATCTTGTTGAGGAAGAGAATGCGCGGGATGTTGCGATCTTCAAGCTCCTTGAGGATCACCTGCAAGGCCGGGACCTTCTTCTCGTCCGCCTCGGCAACGACGATGGCGAGATCGACGCCGGCAAGAACGCCGAGGCTCTCGGCGAGGAAGTCCACCGCGCCGGGGCAATCGAGGAAGGTGAAGTTGTCGCCGAGATAGTCCGTCGAGGCGACATTGACCTCGACGCTCATCGTATGGGCGCGCGCCTCTGGCGCGCCGTCACCGACACTGGTGCCGGCAGGAACACTCCCCTGTCTGGCAATGGCCCCGGTGCGCGCGAGAACAGCCTCCAACAGCGTGGTCTTGCCACTGCCGAAGGGACCGACGATCCCGATGCACCGGGGCCCGACCTCTCTGCCGCCTTGTTCGCCTTTTCCGCCCATGATCGCGTCTCCTTCTCCCCGGCCCGCCATGCGAGCCTCGTGGTTGTCGAAGGAACCGGTGCGGTCCTGAACGGCAAATCCGCATACCGGTACCGCCGCCCGCCGGACCGCGGGCGGACATCCATCGTCGCCGAAACGGCAGGAAACGCAAGGGAAACCGATACTGCGGCGCAACATCGAAGGCAGGGGACGGGGTGGCTGTCGCGCGAAAAGAAAAGGGCCGGCGGCGCAATGCCGACCGGCCCCGATCACAATGAGATGCCGCACGCCCGCGAGAGCGGGAAAGCGCCGCGCTGTCCTACTTGAGGTTGCCGCAGAAGCGCTGGATGCGCGTGCAGGCTTCCTCGAGCGCCTCGGTCGAAGTGGCGTAGGAGATCCGGAAGTTCGGGCCAAGACCGAAGGCCGAGCCCTGAACCACCGCCACGCCTTCAGTCTCGAGCAGCTCCGTGACGAAATCCTCGTCGCTCTCGATGACCTTGCCGGACGGCGCCGTCTTGCCGATCGTGCCGGCGCAGGAGGGGAACACGTAGAACGCGCCTTCCGGCACCGGGCAGGTGATGCCCTTGGCCTGGTTCAGCATCGAGACGACGAGATCGCGACGGCCCTTGAACACCTCGTTGTTCTTCGGGATGAAGTCCTGCGGTCCGGTCAAAGCCTCGACCGCCGCCCACTGGGCGATGGAACAGGGGTTCGACGTGGACTGCGACTGGATCTTCGCCATCGCCTTGATGAGCTCGGCCGGACCGGCCGCGTAGCCGATGCGCCAGCCGGTCATGGCATAGGCCTTGGAAACACCGTTGACCGTCAGTGTGCGGTCATAAAGACCGGGTTCCACCTGGGCCGGCGTGGTGAACTCGAAATCGTCGTAGACCAGGTGCTCGTACATGTCGTCGGTCATCACCCAGACATGGGGATGACGCATGAGCACATCGGTGATCGCCTTGAGCTCGGCGCGCGTGTAGGCGGCGCCCGACGGGTTCGATGGCGAGTTGAAGATGATCCACTTGGTCTTCGGCGTGATCGCCGCCTCGATGGCCTCCGGCGCGACCTTGAAGGTCTGCTGGTCGGCGTCGACGATGACCGGGCTGCCGCCTGCGAGCAGAACCATGTCCGGATAGCTCACCCAGTAGGGTGTCGGCACGATGACTTCGTCGCCCGGGTTCAGCGTCGCGACCAGCGCGTTGTAGAGCACCTGCTTGCCGCCGGTGCCGACGGTGACCTGACCGGCCTCGTAGGACAGGCCATTCTCGCGCTTGAACTTGGCGACGATCGCCTGCTTCAGCTCGGGAATGCCATCGACGGCCGTGTATTTCGTCTTGCCTTCATTGATCGCGTTGATCGCCGCCGTCTTGATGTTCGCCGGCGTGTCGAAGTCCGGTTCTCCGGCTCCAAGTCCGATAACGTCGCGACCCGCCGCTTTCAGCTCCCGTGCCTTGTTGGTAACGGCAATGGTCGCGGACGGTTTGACGCGCGCAAGCGCGTCGGCGATGAAGGCCATGATGATCTCCCGATGAGGCCCGATGGGCGGTAGGATGTGCAAGCGCGGACCCTACTGCCGGCGGCGGAAGCGTGCAAGGGTGGATCTCGCCGCTCAGCCCCGTCGGACGGCGTTCAGCCGGCCAGAACGCCCCCGTCACACCGCACCGCGTGCAGACGGATATCCGCCTCGCCCAGATGTAGGCCAAGCGTCGAGAGAAGCGAATTCACCACCGCATCGAGCGGCATCGCCACCCCCTCGAGCGTGTTGACGAGACCGGCCGTGACATTCGCTTCCGTCAGCCCCAGGCCGAGAAGCCGGACATCGAGGTCCAGATCGCCGAGCAGAGAAGAGACCACCGACTGCAGGATCGTCGTGGTGCTGACGCTCTTGCCCGGCGTACGGCCGATGTCTGAACGCGAGAACGACAGGATCTTCTCCTGCACGCTGCCGGCTTCCACATGGGCAATACCGCGAACGCGAATGAGCGGCAGCACTGCGATGTCGGCTTTGGAAACAAGAGGAGAAGCCGAAAAATCCGCCATCGTCGCCGTATCGATCTCTCCGATCCAAAGGTCGGCGATCCCCGGCCTGGCCGCGATCCTGACCGCCACGCCACCGCCCGGCAGGCAGGCGATCCTGTCCAGCGAGGCGCGCGCGTGCGCCAGGTCGAGATAAAGCGGCAGCTTGAGTGAGATTGTCGAGAACAGCCCCTTGCCACCGATCTGGGCGACGAGACGCAGGCGCGTTTGTGCTGTCGAGACGCTGGTGTCGCGCTGGCCGACAGCCATCATCGATGTCCCCTGCATCGGCTCACCGATGGCAACGACCGCCTTGACACTGGAAAGCCCGGGAATGGCAATCGACAGGTTAAGCTCCACCTGTCGCCCTCCGTTGGCGAGAACCGTGGATGCGGAAACGAGATCAAGCGCGGATGCCGAAAGGTCGAAACCTTCCGCTGGGTCGCCGATGGCAAGCTCGGCGAAGGGGCCGGCGTCGACGAGAAACGAAAGCGGCACGGAAATGTCGGACCCGGCCGCCTGGCCCAGCCTGCGCAACGCAACGGAGGCGGCGGCATCGCCCTGCGCGGCGGAGATGTCGGCAAGCACCTTCATCAGTTCGCCGACCGTGACGGAACCGGACAGCACCTCACCATAGGTTCCGGCGGTGACCGCCCCGCTCGTCGACAGTCCCTGAAGGACCTCGGCGATCCGCAGATCGACATCGGCCAGCGCCCGGTAGTCCATCACCGACAGGTTTACGGATCCGCCGACCAGCGCGCCCAGCAACTGGTTCGCGACACCACCCTTCAAGGACGCGAGCCTGCTGCCGATGCTGAACGAGGCCAGTTCCGCGCTGGCGGCCACGGCGGTGACACTGATCTCGGGTTGCTGGGCGTCGAACACGCGGGCGAAGAAGATCTTGCCCGGCTGACTGAGGTTCACGCGCACCGCATTGTAGGGCAGACGCCCCGCTGTGAAGCGCTGATCGGGCTCCACATCCGGATCCGCGACGTAATTGCCCCGCACGACCTCATAATCGGCCAGGACCTGATTTGCCGCGAGCGTCGCCTCGACCCGTTCCTCGGCCCGCGCGATGTCGCCTGCTCCGGCGATGGCCGCAAGGTCGGCCCCGCCCTGCAGGACACGGCGCTCGAAGTAGAGCGAACCGACGTCGATGGCCAGGGCGGTCACCCCGATCATGAGCAGGAAGAAGAAGCCCGCCATGAGGGCAATGGTTCCGGAGGTATCACGGCTGAAATCACGCAGGCGGCGGCGAAGAGACAATCCCATGACACGCTCCCTCGCCCGCACTCAGTAGCCGCCACGCGAAACGATGGCGACGCGCTGGATCGTTTCGCTCGGCAAGGGAAGCATCGGCCGCATCTGCCAGATCGGAAGGTCGCCGGCGTGATAGGTCACGACGACGCGAAACTGACGTGCATTTCCAGGAAGAGGGCCAGCGTCCACGGCCACCTTGGCGCCGTCGATGAGGGCATAGGACCCCGCACTTGCCGCGATATGCGTACGCACGATCCGTTCGCGCTCCGCATCGGACAATCCCGCAACCGAGGCGCGCGCCGCATCCGCCGCGATCTGCGCGACGCTGTGCGCCGCGCCGAAGTAAATTCCGTAGGCCAGGATGCCCAGCATGATGAGAAGAAAAACCGGGACGACGATTGCGAACTCAACAGCAGCCGCGCCGGATTGGCTTTCGAGGAAAACTCGATCTTCTTTTCTTGTCATGTCGAACTCCCAACATTGAAGTTCCCTCCCGCCTGTCGCCGGTTCGAAAAATCGAAAAACCAGCATGTAAATATTTTCCCCTACGGCAATTCCACGCTCGAAAAATGAAGAGAAAGTGAATATTCCACCAACCCTGGGTAAGTCGGAATTGCTACATGTGATTGCATTTTCCCGACACCGCACCAGTCAATTGAAATTCAAATACTTCGCCTCCCGCTGCACACGCGGCGCTCGGAGAAGTTTTTCTCAAAAAACAGCAAGTACCGCTGCTCTCGGGCGGAGCCTCTGGAGACTCGGCACGCGCGAAGGCGTCCGGTCGGGACGACCGGAGACGGGAGCCTTAAGCATCACCCCCGGGCGGTGCCCGGCTTAGTGCTTGCTTTCGATGAGGAGATAATGCGCGGAGCCGGTTTCCATCAGCGTCACGCGCAGCCGCTTGCTGCGCGACACGCCGTCGAAGCCGCTGACCGTCGCCTGAACCGGCGTCGTCGCCCCCTTGCGGGCGTGGTCGAGCAGGGTCATGAACGTCTTCGGATGCAGCATGGTCTCGGTGATCGGCGCCGATTCCATCAGCTGCTCGCTGATGGCGAAGGTCTTGCGCGCCGCGGCATTGACCGCGACGGTCATGCGGGTCTTGACGTCGACCACAAGCGTCGGCGCGTTCACGCAGTTGAACACCTGCATGAAATCAACCGCACTGGAGGTGACCTTTTCCGCCGAGAAAACGACGCCGCCGAGTCCGGAGGACACCCGGAACGGAACGATCGAGAACGTCAGCGTCATCGAGTCGCCCGAGGACAGGAAGAACCGCTTGTTCCCCTCCATCGGCGCCCGTCTGGCCAGTGTCGTCAGCACGACGGAGGTCAGCGTCTTGCCGACGCGGTTGGGGATGTGGGCGATGTTGCGGCCAACGCACAATGAGGCATCGGCTATGTGGAACAGCGACACCAGCGCATCATTGGCGTAGCGCAGGTAACCGAAGCTGTCGACGACGAGAACGGCCTTCTCGCTGCTCTCGACCAGATGGCGGATGAGCGGCGCGACACCGCGCACGGCCGAGCCGGTCCCCTCCTCCTCCTGCTCGCTGTCGGCAACGGCAACGATAAACGTCCGCCCGCCCTCGGCCTGGTAGCGCATGGCCGACAACGTCAGCCCGGTGCCGACCTCGCCGCCGCCAAGCTCGGCCGGACCGGATGCACCGTATTTCACGGCCTGCTGGATGAGGCCCAGAATCTGCTTCTGGTCGTTTTGGGCGAGAAGGCGCAATGCGCTCGAAAGTGGCGCCTCGTTGAGACCGGCGCGCGCGGCGAAATCAAGCGTCTGAGATTCCAGCCAGACGATCCGCTTGGCCTGGATATCGACCATGAAGAAGCCGAGACCGGCGAGCGAAAGGGCCGCGTCGGCGGCACCGGGCGCTCCCGCGGGCTGGCGCGGGCCACGGTCCGCTTCAGGGCTCGCCTGCGGCTCCGGCTTCTCCAAGGATTCCATCATCAATCTTCCGACTTAGGCTCCCGACGGCACCGTCGCGCCAGGCGCTCACTTATGCCAAGGATCATGGGCGAAAGCTCCTGCCAATCGGTAAAGGGGCCGGTAAGAATGTGGAAATGTATGTGGCGGGAGCGCCATGATCTGCCTTCAATCCGCCTACAAATGACACAGGAAGCGCCCGATTGGCGACCTTGCGAAGCCCCTTTCGCCCGTCACCTTCAACGCATCGACCAAAAGCGAAACGCGGAGCAGTCAGATGCGTTCCCCCAGTTCCTCCCCGCGCAAGTCCGTTCTCTCCGGCACCGCCAAGCCGCGCCGCTGGCGCAGGCTTGCCGTTCCAATGCGCGCTGCCCTGGTCGTCGCCATTGGCGCCCTGCCGGCGATCTTCATTGCCTCCAGCGCACGGGCCGCCGGCGCGACCGCTGCCGACGACTGGACGATGGGCGTTCTCGCGCTCGCCTTCGGCTCGATGCTGCTGCTGCTGTCGATGCTGGCCCGCCACATGGTGCAGGGCCTGAAGGACGGTGCCGAACGCGGCAAGCGCCACGACAGAGGTTTCTACTGATGCCCCGTGCCCTTTCCCTCTCGTCCCGCCCCTCGACGCGCGGCGAACGCGGCAGCGAGGAAAGCGCCGCGGCGATGCTCGGGCTGGCGGTTGCCCTCGGCCTCCTGTTCGCGCTGTCTCTGACGATGTTCGGCGGACCGCTCGCCCATACGCTCAAGCGGATCGCCCCGGCCGAGCAAGCCGCGACGGAAACTCCCCCGCAGAGCCGCTGATCGAGGCAACCGCCCGCCGCGTTCCGTCCACACCTCCCCCACCCGCCATTGCGAAGCACGCGAAAACGCGCGAAACATCGGGGAACGATGCGGGAGGACAGGATCCGTCCTCTCCACCCCGACAGGGAGCTTGAAATATGGCGGTCGATCTCAGCCTATCACCGGACACGATCCGGATGCTGATCCAGAAGGCGCGTGCGGTCTCGGGAGCCCTCGAAGACAGCTTCGAGGACGGCAACGACCACGAAGTTGAGTTCGACGAGGACACGCTCACCGACAGCCACGCCCACGACGGGCTCGCCGAGGAAGAGACCGAAAATCTCAGCGAAGAGGAGCTGCGTGAGCTGATCGAGGACCTCAACGTCGACGAGGCCGCAGAGCTCGTCGCCTTGCTGTGGATCGGTCGCGGCGATTTCGACGCGGAAGATTTCCAGCAGGCCGTGAACGAGGCGCGCGAGCGCGCCGTCGGCTCGACCGCCAAGTATCTGCTCGGCATGCCGCTGATGGCGGATCACCTGGAAGCAGGACTCGACGCGCTCGAGCTTTGACCCCGGCAGTCAAAAATGATCGGGACGCGGGCGGGCGACGGTCATGGACCCGCCCGCCCGTTTACCTTTTCAGTCACGAACCGCGCGACCGCAGTGTCGCGCGGTTCGTGACTGAAAAGGCTTGGAAATCCACAGCGAGTTGCAAAATATCTGAATAACCCGACAGGCGCGCAATTCGCCTCTTTACTCTTCGTTAACCAAAACACTTAACTTTTCGTGCGTGACAAACGGCGGAGAGTGCGCATGAGCTTCACCAACCGGACTGACGCAGACACCCTTTCCGTACGCAGGGTCTCTCCCTGGCCGACAGCCCTTTGGGTCACCTCGGCGACACTTGCCCTGACCTTCGTGATCTGCTTCGCCTTTCCCAACGGCTGAACGGACCGAATGGCGCTTGCGGCCCCCGGCGCTTTCGGATAGCCGATCTGAATGAGCCGACTTGCCGCAAATTGCCTTCTCCTTATCGCAGCCCTCATCTGGGGATCGGCAATCGTCGCCCAGTCGACCGCGATGGATCACCTGGGGCCGTTGACCTTCACGGGGATCCGCTTCTCCATCGCAGCCCTTGTGGTGCTGCCCTTCGCCCTGCGCGAAAGGGGACCCGCGCCGCTTGCCCCCCGGCATTTCCTGCGTTTCACCCTGCTCGGACTGATCTTCTTTCTCGGCATCACTCTGCAGCAGGTCGGCCTGACGACGACAAGCGTCACCAACGCCGGCTTCCTGACGGCGGTCTACGTTGTCCTGACACCCGTCATGGCCGCGCTGATCTTCCATGAGCGGCCGCATGTCATCGTCTGGCCGGCGTCCCTGGTGACGCTCGCCGGAATCTGGATGCTGGGTCGCGGCTCGCTCGGCACGCTTGGCAGCGGCGATGTTTTGATGCTCGTCTGCGCGATCTTCTGGGCCCTGCACGTCAGCTTGATCGGCCGGTTTGCCGCCACCAGCGGCCGACCGCTGGCGCTGTCGGCATGGCAATTCGGCGTGACCGGCCTCGTCGCGCTTCTGCCGGGCCTGTTCCTCGAGCCGATAACGCTGGGCGATATCGCCAGCGCCTGGCCGGAGCTTCTTTACACCAGTGTGATTTCGGGATGCCTCGGGTTCACGCTTCAGGCGCTTGGGCAACGATGGACGGGCTCCGTCGACGCCGCGATCCTGCTGTCGTCAGAGGCTCTTTTCGCCGCACTCTTCGGCGCGCTCCTTCTCGGCGAGAGGCTGACGCCAACAGGCCTCGCCGGCTGCCTGCTCATCTTCGCCGCGATCCTGGTCGTCCAGCTCGCACCGCTCGTCGACGCCCGCCGCGCGCGCCTGCGCCGCGCCTGACGTCGAACCGAGCCCCAACACGGAAAGACCCGCCGCCATGACCGAAGAGACAGGCACCGCGGTTTCTCCTTGCGCGCCACCGCCGCCCCCGGGCGACGACGCAGCCAGTGCCCGCGCCGACCGATCAGGCCGGCTCGACTGGCTGGATGTGGCGCGCGGCATCGCGCTGCTGGCGATGGCGGTCTACCATCTGTCCTGGGACCTTTCCTGGTTCGCGCTTGTCGACTGGCCCGTCGACCGCGGAGCCGGCTGGCGCAGCTTCGCGGCCGCGATCGCAGGGTCCTTCCTCTTCCTTGTCGGTGTCGGGCTGGTGTTGTCTCATCGGCGCGGCATCCGCTGGAAGGCGGCGCTCCTGCGTGCCGGGCGCATCGCCCTTGCCGCCGGCGCGATCAGCCTCGCCACCTGGTACGCGCTCGGCGACCAGTATGTCCGCTTCGGCATCCTGCACGCCATTGCCGCCGGTTCTCTCATCACGCTTCCCTTCGTCTTCGTGCCGGCGCCGCTGACGCTTCTCGCAGCCGCCGGCGCGCTGGCGCTGCCGCGCGTGCTCAGCCTCTCCTTTGCCGGAGACGACTGGTTCGGCTGGACGGGCCTTGTCGCCACCTCGTCGCCGTCGGTGGACCACGTCCCCCTGTTTCCCTGGCTCGCCCCGATCCTCGCCGGCATCGCCATCGCCCGCCTCACGCTGTCCACGCCAGCATGGGCAAGACTTGGCACATGGCGGGCAAGAGGCATTGGCACACGGCTCACGGCCTTTTTCGGCAGGCACTCGCTCGCCTTCTATCTCCTGCATCAGCCGCTTCTCTACGGCGCGGTGTGGGCCGCCGTTTCCCTCGGCGTCGCTCCGGATCCGGCAGAAACGGCCTTCCTCGAGCAATGCGAGATGAGCTGCGCCATCCTGGAGCCCGGAGAGGCGGAGGCAGAGGGCAACGTCCCGCCGCCCGACTGCGCCGAGATCTGCCGCTGCACGCTCGACACCCTCTCCTCGGAAGGGAGCTGGGTCCGCCTGCTGGAACGCAGCGACGATCCGACTTTGAACTCGGCCATCAGCAACGCCTACGGGCAATGCACGCGCGCAACGACCCTCTCCGACGACTAGGTCAACGGACCTGGATCGCGGGAACGTGATCCCGGTCACAGCTCCCCCTGCCCCGATGGGGCACGCTCATGCTAGAGTTCTCGCGGTTGCGATGAGGACCAGGATCGCAACCGAAAACGTACAGGGCTGCAATCGGGACAAAGGGGGAGGCAGAACCATGCGGAAGCGGATTTCAGGTGGAAAGGCCGCTGCCGGGTGCCGGGTACCGACACCACTGACCAGCCCTCCCTCGCTCACGCTCCGCGCGTTTTCCCGGTCCCACCTCTGCTCGCCGCGATGTCCCCGCGTGCCGCTAACCTATCGCCAGTCAACGAGAATCGCATGAACACGTCTGACCACACCTCCGAAGGACACTGGGCAATCGGCCTGATGACCGGCACCGTCCTCGATGGCAACATCGACATCGCCATGCTGCGCACCGACGGCGAGCGCGTGTTTGCCTTCGGCCCCTGGAGACTTGCCCCCTATCCCGACGGCCTGAAGCCGCTGCTGGCGACAACGCTCAAGGAGGCCGCGCTGTGGAACTTCGAGGGACCGGAGCCTGACATCTTCGCCGAGGCGGAGGCGCGCGTCAGCGAGGCCCAGTCGCAAGCGGTGGCCGACTTCCTCGCAGAGCACGGGATCGGCCACGACGAGATTGCCGCCGTCGGCTTCCATGGACAGACCGTGCTGCACCGCGCACCAACCGGCGGCGCCTGCGGCCGCACCCGCCAGCTCGGCAACGGCACATTGATGGCCGAACGCCTCGGAATACCCGTCGTCAACGACTTCCGCAGCCACGATATGACGCTCGGTGGCCAGGGCGCGCCGCTCGCACCCATCTATCACACCGCGCTCCTGCGCTCGATCGGCGCCGGTCCGGAGACCGCCGTTCTCAATCTCGGCGGCGTCGGCAACATCACCTGGGTCGACGAGGACGGGTTGCCGCATGCGTTCGACACGGGCCCGGCCAATGCTCCGCTCAACGACTGGATCGGTGCCCACGGCCTCGGCGACATGGACCGGGACGGAAAAGTCGCGGCCAGCGGACGGGTCGACCGCGACCGCCTCGCGCGGCTCCTCGCCCATCCCTATCTGCATGCGCCCTACCCGAAGTCCCTTGACCGCAACGACTTCACCTCGGCGATGGCCGACGGTCTGTCGGTCGAGGACGGAGCAGCGACGCTGACCGCCTTCACCGCAGGCGCCGTCGGTGCGGCGCTCGACCGGCTGCCACGTCGTCCCGCCCGCGTCATTGTCTGCGGCGGCGGCCGTCGCAACCCGCACCTGCTGGAGGCGATCCGCCAGGAAGCCCGCGTCGATGTCGCCGTGGCCGAGGATGTCGGCTGGCGCGGCGATGCGATCGAGGCCGAGTGCTTCGCCTTTCTCGCGATGCGGGTGCGCACCGGACTGCCAATCAGCTTTCCGCTCACCACGGGCGTCGCCAGCCCCGCGACCGGTGGGCGGATCTGCCATCCGCCGGCGCGAAAAGCATCCTGAGGCGACACATGACGCTCGCCCAGATAGCCCCGATGCCCGGCGCCACCATCTTCGCCGCCCCCCGAAGCGACAACAAGGATCGACCAGAGCGATGAGCAACTTCGCCAGCCGCGAGCTTCCCCCCACCCGCGCGGCGACAATTCACCTGTGCCGCCGGTCGCGTGCGGTCGCCTTCGGCATGCGCCTTTCCGTTACGGCCCGAAACGTATATGCAGGGCGTCATCTGATCGTCAGGCCTGCCGGCCGCCCCATGAACCGCCTTGTCACCTCGAGTTGGCCCGTGAAACAGACCGCTTCCCTGTTGCGCCTGGGCGCGATCGCCCTCGCCCTGTCCCTGCCGTTTGCAGGAGGCCCGCTTGCCCCCGTCCTGGGTATCGAGGCGGCACAGGCCGCAACAAAGGTTCCCGCCGGCAACCGCAACGCATCGCAACCGCGCATTCCGTTCGCCTCGGCGCGGCGGACAGCCGCCAGCCGGTCCGCCTATGACGCCAAGTTTGACAGGATCGTCAGCGTACTTCGTCGCGACACCCGGCTGATCCGGGACATCAAGAAAGCGGCAAGCGCCTACGGAATCGATCCGATCCACATGCTGGGCGCGATTGTCGGCGAGCACACCTATAACTACGACAGTCTCGACAGCGCCCAGTCCTACTACGTCAAGGCGCTGAGCTACGCCGGCATCCGCATGGAATTTTCACTGGGCGGGGTCCATGTCGCCGACTTCGTCCAGCGCCCGGAGTTCAAGCGCTGCAATGCCGGCTCGCAGGAAAGCAACCGCCTGTGGTCCTGCTACCAGCGGATCTGGAGAGCCAGGTTCCAGGGCAAGCTGGTCGATGGTGTCCGCTATCCCGGCAAGAACTTCAACGAAGCCTTCTTCCAACCGCTCTTCGCCGGCCAGAGCTTCGGGCTCGGCCAGCTCTCGCCGCTGACCGCGCTGATGATGAGCGACCGGGTCAACCGTACCAGCGGCTATCCCAAGCTCTCCGTGCGCAACGAGCAGGAGATCTACCGGGCGACGATGGATCCGGGCAAGTCTCTCCACTACATGGCCGCTGTCCTGCGCGACGCCATCGACGCCTACAAGAGCGTCGCCAATGTCGATATCTCGGGAAATCCGGGCCTGACTGCGACTCTCTACAACCTCGGAGATTCATGGGATCGCGCCGCCGCGTTCCGCAGGCGGCGGGCTGCCGGCGGCGCCCGCTGGCCAGAGGAAAATTATTACGGCTGGCTGGTCAACGACAAGATCGAGGTGCTTCAGGGCCTGCTCTGACGGACGTGGCCTGCCCGGACCGCGAAGGCCGCCGAGTTCCGCTCGCGGCCAGCGTCATTCCATCCAGCAGACTTCCTTCATCACCTTGACCAGCTTGCCCGTCTTGGGGTCGCGCACCGGCGTCGGCATGACGTTGCAGACCTTCACCCGGGCCTGGAACGCCGACCGGCCGCCGCGAATATAAGGCCCGCCGCGGGCCTCGTCGCGATTCAGCCGGTCGATCAGCATCTGGCGGTCGGTGAAGTCCCCAGCCCGCGCCGTCTGCGAGGCGGCCAGAGCGGCGGCAATGAGGGCGAAAATGGCAAGCTGCTTGATCATGTCGTTGGCCCTTCCGAAGCGCACCGCCTCAGCGAAGAAACGGGTTCGTCTTTCTCTCGTGACCGATCGTGGAGGCCGGGCCATGGCCCGGCAGGAAGCTGACGTCGTCGCCAAGCGGAAGAAGCTTGTCGCGGATGGAGGCGATCAGCGTCTCGTGGTTTCCACCGGGAAGATCCGTGCGTCCGACGGAGCCGGCGAAAAGCACATCGCCCGAAATCGCGAACCTCAGCTCCGGCTCGAAGAAGACCACATGACCGGGTGCGTGTCCGGGACAGTGAAGCACCTGGAAACTGCGACCGGCAATCGACATCTCGTCACCCTCTTCCAGCCAGCGGTCGGGCGTCACCACGCGCACGCCGTCGACCCCGAACTGACGCGCCTGTTCCTCGACCCGGGCGATCAACGTCTCGTCGGCCCTGTGCGGCCCCTCGACCGGCACGGAAAGCCGCTCCGCGAGTTCCGCCGCACCACCGACGTGGTCGATATGGCCATGGGTGAGGACAATCTTCTCGACCTTGACGCCATGCTCCGCCAGAACTTCCAGGATCCGCTCGACGTCACCGCCGGGATCGACAACCGCGCCAAGCTTCGTCTTCGGATCGAAGATCACCGAGCAGTTCTGCTGAAAGGCCGTCACGGGAATGACGACAATCTGTACGGGCGGTTCTGCCTGATCGGTTTCGGACATGGTGCGAAGCTCTTTCGGCGCTGGAGGGAGCTGCTGAGCGGACGGGTGGCCGCAGCCTTCGGTATCCATTCAGGTAACCCGCCCCCCGCCGCTTGACAACCATCACGCAAGCGAGGGCTCCATGCCCTGTCAATTTCCGCAATTTACGGCAGGAATGGGCGGGGATTCACTCTGGAGAACCTGCAAGCTATGGCGTTTCGCAGGGTTTTCCTTGCCCGAACCACGTCTCCACACGTATGATGCGTGCGCGATTGGCAAGGATGTGGCGGCGGACAAGGTCTGGGATGTGACGGTTAGGATGTTCGGCGTTCTTGGTGCCGAACATGCGGGGACGGGAAAGAAGTTCTCTCGTGCCTGGCGTCAAGCGGCTGGTGATGCAGGGGGCAACGCCCATTGCGGATCGCCTGATGCCTGAACCCCCAGCACTCCCGCTCCTTTGTCCCGGAAGCCTTTGGGCCTGGACCCCTTGGTCACGGCCCGAGCGACGGGTGCGACATCCCCAGACAGACGCGGCGTGAACAGGGCGTGGCCGGGCAAGATTGCGATCATACCGGACGTCGCCAACACATTGACCAGCGAGCCCGGCGGAGCAGCGGGTTCATACAGGGTGAATTTAACATGGATGACTGGCGTTCGGACAACCGTCGGCAAGGCAGACGGCGCGGTGGTTCGAAGGACTTTGGCGGCGATCCGGAAGAATTCGGCGGTGGTAACGACCACGACAAGCGCAACAAGCCCGAGCGCGGCGGGCGGCGGGACAGCTTCAGCGAGACGAGCTGGGGTGCCCCGGGCGAAGAGACCGGCGGTTTCCCTGCCGGTGATCGTTTTGGCGGTGGCGACCGCTTTGGTGGCGGCGGCGGTGAACGCGCCAGCGGCGGTGGTGATCGTTTCGGCGGCGGCGGCAGCCGTTTCGGCGGCGGTGATCGCAGCGGCGGCGGTGGTCGCTTCGGCGGTGGTGATCGCGCCGGTGGTGGCGGCCGCTTCGGCGGTGGTGATCGCGCTGGCGGTGGCGGCCGCTTCGGCGGCGGTGATCGCGCCGGCGGTGGCGACCGTTTCGGCGGCGGTGATCGCAGCGGCGGTGGCGACCGTTTCGGCGGTGGTGATCGCAGCGGCGGCGGTGACCGTTTCGGCGGTGGTGATCGCGGCGCACCGAGACGTCCGCCTGTCGAGCGCGGCCCGCGTCAGACTGGCGTCGTGAAGTTCTTCAAGGCGGACAAGGGGTTCGGCTTCATCATGCCGGACAATGGCGATGCGGACGTCTTCGTTCACATCTCCGCCGTGGAACGATCCGGCCTGACAACCCTCATGAGCGACCAGCGCGTTTCCTTCGAAACCGAGCCGGATCGACATGGCAAGGGTCCCAAGGCCGTTGAACTGCAGATCGAGGAAGACGGCGGCGAGCAGGCCTGAGGCCTGCCCTCCCTGTCCGGGTTCCGGAATGCGGCGGCCTTTCGCGGGCCGCCGCATTTCTTTTCTGCCCCCTCCCCTTCCCCCGAAAGCTGTGGCGAGACCTTTACAGGACCGCCGTCGACGCCCTATCCCGGAGCTGGCTTCGTCTGCGGACGCCGGCCCCGCATTCCCAGATCGCACCGGACCGTACCCATGGTGGATATCAGACCCTTCTCCCGCGCCGACACGGATGCCGTTCTCGCTGTCAACGAGGCCAGCCTTCCGGCGGTCAACAGCATAGGCGCGGCCGAATTGCATGCTCTGGCGGATGCCAGTGTCATGACCCTCGTCGCGGTCGAGGACGAGATCCCGGTCGGCGTGCTGATCTGTCTCGACCATACCGCGACCTACGACAGCCGTAACTTCGCCTGGCTGAAGCGCGAGGTCGGCGAGTTCCTCTATGTCGACCGCATCGCGCTGGCGCCGTCCGCGCGGGGCAAGTCCTATGGCCAGAAGCTCTACGAGGCCGTTCTTGAGCGCGCGGCGGCGGATCCGCGCAACGCTGCGCTGCCGCTTGCCTGCGAAGTCAACACCCGCCCGGCCAACCCGGGCTCGCTGCGTTTTCATTCCCGCCTCGGTTTTTCCGAGATCGGCACCGCCGACCATGGCGACAAGGCGGTTGTCTTTCTAGCCCGCCCCGTGGCGGCCATACTCAAGGAGGCCGGACAGTGAACTACCGCCACGCCTTTCACGCCGGCAACATCGGCGATGTGCTCAAGCACATGGTCTTCGCCCGCGTCATCACCTACCTGCAGTCGAAACCCGGCGGGTTCCGGATTATCGACACCCATGCCGGCCTGGGCCGCTATGACCTGACAAAAGGCGATGCGCAGCGCACCGGCGAATGGCGCCAGGGCGTCGGCCGAGTGCTCGAAGCCGACATGCCGAAGAAGGTCGCCGAGATCCTGGCACCCTGGCTCGACGTCGTGCGCGGCATGGAGGAGAACGCGAAAAAGCTCTCCGTCTACCCGGGATCGCCGCTGCTTGCCCGCAAGCTGATGCGCGAGCAGGACCGCCTGACGGTCACCGAGCTGCATCCCGACGATTTCCAGAAGCTGGCCGAGCTTTTCGCCGGCGACGTTCACGTCAAGGCGATCGAGCTTGACGGCTGGAACGCCTTGCGCGGCTTCGTGCCGCCGAAGGAAAAGCGCGGCATCGTGCTGATCGACCCGGCCTTTGAGGAAACCAACGAGTTCGAGAAGCTGGCGACCGGCCTCTACAAGGGGTGGCGGCGCTGGGGCACAGGCTGCTTCATCGCTTGGTATCCGATCAAGGACAAGAAGACCGTGAAGCGCTTCTACGACGCGATGAGCGTTTCGGGCATCGAGCGGATCATGGTCGCAGAGCATTTCGCCGGGCAGGCGCGTACCGACGGTCCGATGATGGGAAGCGGCCTGATCATGATCAATCCGCCCTGGACGTTGAAAGGCGAACTCGAGACCGTTCTGCCCTGGCTGACGACGACGCTCGCGCAAGGCCGCGGCGCAGACTGGCGCGTTCTCCAGCTCACGGGCGAGAAATGATCCGCGTGGAGCCCCTCCCGCCAGCTTGACCGCCAAGACGCACTGCCGCATCGTGCATTCGAAGCAGCCTCCCGAGGAGACCGACATGCCCGCTTTCGCTTCGCTGCGAACCCTTGCCCCCCTGTGCGCCGGCGCAATTCTGATTGCCGCTTCGGCATTCAGTGGAGCAAAGGCCGAAGAACGCCCCTATTTCTCCTGGAACGGGGATCCCCGCGTTCCAGCCTGCGAGGATGTGGCGGTTCAGAACGCGGTTGCCGGTCGCGTTGCCCGTGCCGACGTCGAATACGGTCGCGGCCTGACGATCCGCGCCATGGAACGCATCGTAGAGACAGGCTTTTCGGTCAACCGGCCAAGCCCCTATGCACGGCGTTTCTGCGAGGCCCGCGCCGCGATGAGCGACGGGCGCGAGCGCCGCGTCTACTACGCGATCATGGAACACGCCGGTTTTGTCGGCCTGGGGTGGAAGGCTGAGGCCTGCGTTGCCGGCGTCGATCCCTGGCGGGTCTACGACGCTCGTTGCCGCACTGTCCGTCCGTGAGGCATCGCATTGCCAGCGCGGCATATCATTGCCGCGCTGTTGATCTCTGTCTTGGCGCCTTGCTCCTGTTCTTCGGTCTTGCAACGGCGGGACCGCAGTCGGCGCATGCGGCCGAAAGCGGAGAGTTCGACTATTATGTGCTCTCGCTCTCATGGTCTCCGAGCTATTGCGCCCGCGCCGGGCGCAAGGCCGATCCGACCCAGTGCAAGGTGGCAAAGCCGTTCCGCTTCGTCGTTCACGGCCTCTGGCCGCAGAACGAGCGCGGATATCCCTCATCCTGCCGGACGCGATACCGTGAGCCGGGCCGCGGCACGGTGGAGCGCATGCTCGACATCATGCCGAGCCGGGGGCTGATCCGCCACGAGTGGCGCAAGCACGGCAGTTGCTCGGGGCTCGAGCCCGACGACTATTTCGCTCTCACCCGTCAGGCATTCGAGAAGATAAGGATCCCCGCTGCTTTCGCCACGACGCGCGACGGCGGACGCGTCGCCCCGGCTGCGGTCGAAACAGCATTTCGTCTTGCCAATCCGGGCCTGCGCGATTCGGCGATGGCCGTCACATGCGAGGCCGGAAGGCTCTCCGAGGTGCGCATCTGCCTGACCAGAGATCTCGACTTCAGGTCCTGCCGCGCGGTGGACAGGCGCGGCTGCAGGCAAAGGCAGATCAATGTTCCCGCGCCGCGCTGAAACACCCGTCTTTCCACTGCGCGGCCTCTGGCTGACCCTGCTGCTCGTCTGCGCGCCAACGGCGCAGGCCCGCGATGACACCGGCGGCTGGCGGGTTTCCTGCTCCGCGCAGGCTCCCTGCTTCGCCGAGGCAACGGGCGTTGATGCGGCGACGGGCGCGCCCGTCTACCGCCTGCGCCTGGAACGGACGCCCGGCGGCATCGCGCTTGCCTTCGAGACGTCGTCTCCACGTCCCGACGACCGGCGCGCCATGCAATGGGAGATCGACGACCGGCCCGTCCATGTGCTTCGGCCCGACGAGTTCGCACCCGCAGACAGGATAGAACGGCTTCATGTGACCGCGCCGCGCGCCGGACGCACGCTTGTCGAGGCCCTGCGCCAGGGCCAAGGCCTTCGGATTTCCTTTCTCGATGCACTCGGCGGCGCTCATGAGGCCCTGTTTTCTCTGAGCGGATCGAGAGCTGCGATGGACGAGCTTGCCAACGACACGGGAGACGCCAGAACATTCGCGCCGATACCGCCCGCGCGCCAGTTGCCGCGCCTTGGCCGGGAAGAGGCGGTGCGCGCCCTCGGCGTCCCCTATGCCGTGCTGGAACGCCATGCCCGCACCTCCGACTGCGAGGCATCCGAAAGCCCGGGGCTGGCGGATGCCCCTGTCGTCATCGGCGTGCTCTCCGATGTCGCGACCCTCTACGCGCTCCCCTGCACATCAGGTACCTCCGGAGGCGAGACATACCGGCTCTATCTGCGGGATTCAGGTGAGATCGGCGGCGTCGAGACACTCGTCTTCGCCGTTCACGACCCCCGGTTCGGCTGGGTCGGAACCGATCTTCTGCCCCGCCCGCGCTTCAACGCGGACACGGGAGAACTGACGGCGGAGCACGTCGGCCCCTCCGACCGCCATTGCGGATATCGCGCGACCTGGAAATGGCGGGACTATGCCTTCCGCCTCACGAGCCTGTGGGGACCCGACACCTGCAAGGATGCGGCGCGCCCGGCGCGCTGGCAACGCATCCACCCGCCAGGCTGAGGGCTGCGGTGCGAGGGATTACCTCTTCAGCATCGCCTCAAACCGCTGGCGCACGACCTCCGGCATCCGACGCAGGGCGTCGGGAACCTGGTCGAAGCTGCCCCAGTTGTCCGTGAAGATGGAATTCACGGCCGCGTGATAGCGGGACAGCGGTGCGTCGATTACCTCGGGACGCAGCGGCGCAAGCAGCGGAAGGGACGCCAGATAGACCAGCCCCATCAGCAAAAGCACGCGCCGCACAGCGACAAATGGAGAGGCAAGGGAGAAGCGCATCCGGCGGTCCTGCTGCTCGTCGCACCGACCTGCGACCGGCACTTTTCAGCAAGCTAGAAACCGCCTGTTAACGCTCAGTTACCCCTTCGAGCGCAATTTTCGACAATAAAGCACTGAAGATATTGCTTCTTTTCAAGCGACTGGCATTCAATACAATCTCGCGTTAACCAGCCGGTGTCGGGTTCCGGCAAAAACCGCCCGACCCGTATTCGTTTCACGCCCGGGCCCGGGAGCATCGAATCGACTGCTCCCGCCCCATGAAACAGGGATCCATCCGTGCTCGTTCTTCGCTCGTCTCCCGCCTCCCCGTTCGGCCGCAAGGCCAAGATCGCCGCCGCCGTCCTCGACCTTGCCGCCCTGCTGCATGTCGAGGCCACCGACACGACCGATCCGGGCGACTCCATCCGCACGCAGAACCCCCTCGGCAAGATACCAGCCCTCCTGCTCGAGGACGGCACCGCGCTCTATGACAGCCGGGTCGTGGTGGAGTATCTCGACCACCTGGCGGGCGGCGGACGTATCATTCCAGCAGGCGACGCCCGTTTCCCGGTGCTCCGCCTGCAGGCGCTCGCCGATGGCATCGCCGATGCGGCGCTGCTTCAGGTCTATGAGGTGCGCTTCCGCCCCGAGGAACGCCGGCATCCGGACTGGCTGGCCTATCAGGCGGAGAAGGTCTCCCGCGGGCTCGGGGAACTGGAAAAGACGCCGCCGGCAACGGTGAACGAGGGCACAACGCCCGATATCGGCCAGATTGCCCTGGCCTGTACGCTCGGCTATCTCGACCTGCGCTTCGAGGGCTCCTGGCGCAATCAGCACCCGACGCTCGTTGCCTGGCTCGACGCCTTCGAGGCGGCCGTTCCGTCCTACGGCACGACACGCTTCGCCGGCTGAAGCCGGCCGCGATCAGGCCAGGAAGCCATACCCGAGCGCGGCTGCCTGCCGGTCGCGCTCGCGGATGACCTCATAGTCCCGTGGCTCGAACGCAACGAAGCCAGCCAGGAGCAGAGCCTCGCGGATCTCCGGGTCGAGCGCTGCGATGCCCTGTGCGACCCCGCGCCTGATCCTGGGCAGATCCGCCGCGCGCCCGACGGCCGAAATGAGCGGCAGGCCGGGCGTCGGCGGCGTATAGGCAAGCACCCTCACGCTGGCTGAGGCCGGCTCGTGCCGCTTAGCCAGCTCCCAGCTCACCGCATCGAGGCAGGCGATGTCGGCCGCCCCCTCGGCAACCGCACGCAAGGCACCGCGGTGGGAACCCGCCTCCAGCGCCTGCGAGAAGAACCGACCCTCCTCGCTCAACGGCGCAACCAGATGCCGCAGCGCGCCCTCCCCCGACTGAGAGCCCGGGTGGTTGAAGGCGACCCTTCGGCCGCGAAACGCGGCGATCCCCTCCGACAGGTCATCTTCCCGCACGACGAGCGCACTGCGGTACTGGCCTGGCGCGCAGCCGTCCAGCCGGTAGGCGGGGGCACCGACAAGCGTCACCCGCCCGGCAAGATGGCGCACGTAGGGAAGGCCGCAGGTCTGGGCCAGGAAAAGGTCGGGATCGCTCCAGAGCGAGAACAGCTCGCGCTGTCGCTCCAGCACTTTCGGCGGGTCGAGCCCCTCGTCGCGCAGCGCGCGCGCAAGCGCCGCCCACAAGGCATCCGTTTCGGCGCCGATTTCCGGCCAATCATACATGGCAAGCGCGGCTGGCCCCGCTCCAGCACCGTTTCCCGCATCGCTCATCTCGCCCCTCTTCACCGCCCACTTCGAGGCGGCAAGCCTAGGTCGGACGCAACGACACCTCAACCGCACAAAAAAAGAGGGAGCCCAACGGCTCCCTCTTGGCATTTTCCCGATCGAATTCGTTGATCAGAACTTGTAGCTCATGCCGAAACGGACCTGATTGTTGGACAGATCCGTCTTGTAGGCCTGACCGCCGAGCGCGAAGGTCTCGCTGCCGAAGCCCTGGTGCTGGTATTCAAGGCGGGCCGTGACGTTCTGGGTAACGGCACCCTCGACACCGGCACCCGCGGCCCAGCCGACCTTGGTCGTGCTATCCTTGACGCCATTCGCCGCAACATCGATGTCGGCGATGGCAAGGCCAGCGGTACCGAACACGAGGAAGCGATCAAACGCCCAGCCTGCACGGGCACGCACGGTGCCGTTCCAGTCGCTCGACGTCTTGTAGTTGACGCCCGCAACCGTGCGGGTCTTGTCGATGGCCGACAGATTGAAGTCGGCCTCGGCGCCCAGCAGGAACTCCGGCGTCATCATGTAGTTGTAGCCGGCATGCACACCGCCGGTGAAGCCGTTGTCGACGTTCTTGAAACGGCCGGTCGTCGTGGCGCTCGTCTCGAAGTCGGAACGATTGCCGCCGATCTGCCCACCGAAGTAGAAGCCGGTCCAGTCGAAACGCGCGGCCGGCACCGGGTCGTCGTAGGTGTAGGACTGGGGCTCGGCCGGCTGCGGAAGGTCGGCCGCGTGTGCCGTCGCGGCCGCGGCGAATGAGACGACGGCTGTCATGCCTGCAGCTGCTAGACGTTTCATGCGGATACTCCAATTACAAAGGTGGTTCGTGCGAACGGCCAGAAGCCGCGTGCCCCCCGAGCCTCCTATATGGGATCCGAATGTGGCAGCGCCCGTCATGAATTGAGGAGATCTGCGGGCAAAGATTGATTTTTTCGTGACAGGGTAAGCAAATGGTTACCATACCGGCACCGGGCGGATCCGCCCTTGGCGGCGGTTCCCTCCCGCACGCAACCCGCCATGACGGGTTTTCATCGGCCCGCGAATACATATATAGGGTCGGAGCGCGTCGGAAGGCGTGCTCAAAGACGGTGGAGCGGGATGACGGAAGACGGTGAAGGGCGCGAGAATGTCGCGCGCCTCGAGCTTGCTGTTCCGCGTGTCACGCGCTGCTCGCCAGTTTCCGCAAGCCATCCTTACGCCCGGGTCCTCAGAGTTCATGATCATCGACTATGTCAGCCTCATTGGCGGCCTCGTCGTCCTTATTGTTGCGGGCGACGTTCTTGTGCGGGGTGCGGTTGGCATAGCCGAAAAGCTCGGCATTCCGGCCCTCGTGATCGGCCTGACGATCGTTGCCTTCGGAACCAGCGCTCCTGAAATGGTAATCTCGCTCGATGCGGCGCTGAGCGGCCAGCCGGGCATAGCCATCGGCAATGTTGTTGGATCCAATATCGCCAATGTCCTTGCCGTGCTCGGGCTTCCCGCGATCTTCGCCGCCACGCGCTGCTGCGAGGACGGCGCGGTGCGCAACTCGATCTTCATGGTGGTCGTCAGCGCGGTCTTCGTCGCCATGTGCTTTCACACGCCGATATCGCGCGTCGACGGGGCTATCCTGTTGCTGCTGCTTGCCGTGTTCCTATGGGAATCCGTACGCGCGACCCGCAAGCATCGTGCCGCCAGCGGCCACGGGCAGCCTGTCGCCGAGGCCTGCGGGCCGGCTCCTGCGGATGACGCCTGCGCAAGCGGCGAGCCTCCCTTCGAGGAGGTTGAGGGCGTTCCGGAGAGCTCGGCTCTTGCAATCGTCTTCATCGTGGTCGGCCTTGTCGGCCTGCCTCTTGGCGCGCATTTCACCATCGAAGGCGCATCGGCGCTCGCCCGAAACTGGGGTGTCTCCGAAGCGGTCATCGGCCTTACGGTGGTCGCGCTTGGAACCTCTCTTCCCGAACTGATGACATCGCTGATGGCAGCCCTACGCGGCCATGCTGCCGTCGCGCTTGGAAACGTCATCGGCTCCAACGTCTTCAACCTCGTCGCCATCATGGGCATCACCGCCATGGTCGTGCCGGTCGACATTCCCGCCGAGGTTCTGAAGCTCGACGTCTGGGTGATGCTGGCAGCAGCCGTGCTCGTGCTTGCGCTCGCCTATTTTCGCGCCACGATACGCTGGCCCGCAGGCGTCGTTTTGTGCACACTCTATGGGTTGTATATCCTGGCCGTGTTCCAGTTGGGCAAGGTGGTCTGAGCAGGCGCAAGCGCCAGCACCGATCCGCCGCCGGGAACTCCGCGTAGGAACTCCCGACGCAGCGGGCAGCCGGACGGACGACTGCCCGCCCCCAGCCATTGAGGACCCCAGATGCGCAGCCTTGCGACTGCCGAACCGACAACCGGCTCGAACGCCCGCGACCAGGCCAGCAGCGAGACGCGGCAGCCCGTGGCGCTCGTCACGGGCGCTGCACGGCGCATCGGCCGCGCCATCGCCGCAGACCTCGCCGCCAACGGCTTCGCCCTCGCGATTCACGCCAACACCTCGCAAGACGAGGCTGCGGCCTTCGCCGCGGAGATCCGCGATGCCGGCGGGCGGGCCGAGACCGTCTCAGGTGATCTCACCGATCCCGACGTCGCACCCGATCTTGTCGACCGAGCCAACCGGGCACTCGGCCCGGTGCGCCTGCTGATCAACAGCGCCTCGATCTTCGAACCGGACGAGATCGGCACGCTGACGGGCGATCTCTACGAGCGCCACATGGCGATCCACACCCGCGCGCCGATCTTCATGACCCAGCAGATGGCCCGAGCCCTGCCGCCGGGAGAGAGCGGCCTCGTCGTCAACATCATCGACCAGCGGGTGTGGAAGCTGACGCCGCAGTTCTTCTCCTACACGCTCTCCAAGGCCGCCCTGTGGAGCGCGACTCAAACCATGGCGCAGGGCCTTGCCCCGCACATCCGCGTCAACGCCATCGGACCGGGGCCGACGCTCGCCAACACGCGCCAGAAGCCAGAAGATTTCGCCATGCAGGTGGCGGCCGTGCCGCTGCAGCGCAAGGCGGAGCTGGAGGAGTTCGGCCGCACGATCCGCTTCCTGTGGGAAACCCCCTCGATCACCGGGCAGATGATCGCGCTCGATGGCGGACAGCACCTTGCCTGGGAGACGCCTGACGTCGTAGGCATGATGGAATGAACCACGAACAAACGGACGGCGACGGCGAACGCGACGACAAGCGGGCCCCGCCGGAAACACCTGACACTGCAACTCCGACAGCCGAGCCGTCGGACACGCAAGACATGTCCGCCCCCGTGTTCGAGAGCGCCGGTGCGCCGCTCGCGCCCGACTCGCGCGGCGTCGACGTGATCTCTCATTTCGTCCGCCGCCTGCCGCTCGCCCCCGGCGTCTACCGCATGCTCGATGGCGATGGCGAGGTTCTCTACGTGGGCAAGGCGCGCTCGCTGAAGAAGCGGGTAACCAGCTACACGCGGCTGCAGGGCCAATCCAACCGCATCATGCGGATGATCCTTGCCACCGCCTCGATGGAATTCGTCACGACACGCACGGAAACCGAAGCGCTGTTGCTCGAGGCGAACCTGATCAAGCGGCTGCGCCCGCGATTCAACGTGCTGCTGCGCGACGACAAGTCCTTCCCCTATATCCTCGTCACCGGCGATCACGATGCGCCCGCGCTCGTCAAGCACCGCGGCGCCCGCCGGCGCAAGGGCAGCTATTTCGGCCCCTTCGCCTCTGCCGGTGCGGTCAACGGCACGATCAACGCGCTTCAGAAGGCGTTCCTCGTCCGAAATTGCAGCGACAGCTACTACGCCAATCGCAGCCGGCCCTGCCTTCTGCACCAGATCAAGCGCTGCGCCGCGCCGTGCACGGGCGAGATCTCGCTGGAGGACTACGCCGGCCTCGTCGCCGAGGCGAAGGCCTTCCTGTCCGGACGCAGCCAGATCATCAAGAAGGAACTGGCGACCCAGATGGAGCAGGCTTCGGAGACGCTCGACTTCGAGCGTGCCGCCGTCTACCGCGACCGGCTCGCCGCCCTCTCCCACGTCCAGTCGCACCAGGGCATCAATCCGCAGACCGTGGAAGAAGCCGATGTCTTCGCCGTCCATCAGGAAGGCGGGCAGACCTGCGTCCAGGTGTTCTTCTTCCGCACAGGGCAGAACTGGGGCAACCACGCGCAGTTCCCGCGCGCCGACCGCTCGCTCACGGAAGCGGAGGTGCTGGAGAGCTTTCTCGCCCAGTTCTACGACGACAAGCCCGTTCCCCGCCTCGTGCTTCTGTCGCATGACATCGAGGAGCGCGACCTGCTCGCCGCGGCCCTCACGGAACGCTCCGGGCACAAGGTCGAGGTCTCGGTGCCGCGACGGGGCGAAAAGAAGGAACTCATCGAACACGCCGTCAGGAACGCCCGCGAGGCGCTCGGGCGCCGGCTTGCCGAGACCAGCAGCCAGGCGCGTCTTCTCAAGGGTGTCGCCAAGGTGTTCGGCCTCGACGCCGCGCCGCACCGGATCGAAGTCTACGACAACTCGCACATCATGGGCACCAACGCCGTCGGCGGCATGATCGTCGCCGGGCTCGAGGGGTTCGCTAAGGGCCAGTACCGCAAGTTCAACATCAAGTCCCAGGACCTTGTCCCGGGCGATGACTACGGCATGATGCGCGAGGTTCTGACGCGCCGCTTCTCCCGCCTCCTCAAGGAACACGCCGACGAACGCCCCTCCGTGCGCAAGGCGCGCGCCGAGGCGGATCTGCGTGCCGAGGGGGCACCGATCGCCGCGGAGACCGAAGCCGAGGGCGCGGAGAATTCCGAGCCCGTCGTCATGCCGGCCTGGCCGGATCTCGTCTTCATCGACGGCGGTCTTGGCCAGCTCAACGCGGTTCGCGAAACGCTTGAGGAAATGGGCATCGACGACGTGCCGCTGGTCGGCATCGCCAAGGGGCCTGAACGCGACGCGGGCCGCGAGAAGTTCTTCATTCCGGGGCAGGACAGCTTCATGCTGCCCGAACGCGATCCGGTGCTCTATTTCGTCCAGCGCCTGCGCGACGAGGCGCACCGCTTCGCCATCGGCACCCACCGGGCGCGGCGCAAGAAGGACATCTCCAAGAGCCCGCTCGACGAAATCGCCGGCGTCGGCCCGGCGCGCAAGCGCGCGCTCCTTCGCCACTTCGGCACGGCAAAGGCCGTTTCCAAGGCGGGCATTTCCGACCTGATGGCCGTCGAAGGCGTGTCGGAATCCGTCGCCCGCACGGTCTATGACCACTTCCACGAATAGGCGCCTGCCGCGCAGCGCAGCGAACCTGTGAAAATCCCGACCGGCCCCTACCAGTGGAATCCGGCGGAAATAGCCAAAACAGTGGATCAGGCACGGAGGCGGACCTGTTCAAGATCGGCACGAACCTCATGGCCGTGGTCGAGGCCCAATTCCTGACCAGGCACAGGTCTGGCAAATTGCGACCATCGCCGACACTGCGCGAGGTGAAGACGATCTGCCGGTGCGGCCGCAAGGCGACGATGGTGTCCCGGATCGACGGGGGCGAACAGGTGGTGATCGTCGGCGAGGACCGCTATGTTTCCCTGCGCCGTCGTCACTGGCGTGAGCGCGATCTCGGCCATGACAGAGCCGGGGCCAGGCGAGCGGAGCCGGAAGCCGCAGTCTGACATAGCGCCATCGGGACAGCAGCAGCGACGAGCGATCGGATCAACGACGGGAAGGAACGGACAGCATGGTGTTCGGCAAGATCTTTGGCGGGCTCTTCGGCGGCGGAACGGAAAAGAGCGGAGGCGGTACGCGTTTCGACGCGACCGACTACAAGGGCTTTGCGATCACCCCCGCCCCAACGAACCGCGACGGGCAGTGGCAGGTCGCCGGCGTAATCGCCAAGGCGGGAGCCGATGGCGAGATGCGCGAACAGCCTTTCATTCGCGCCGACCTGATGCCGACGGCCGAGCAGGCCGCCGAATTCGCGTTGCGCAAGGCTCGCCAGATCATCGACGAACAGGGCGACCGCCTGTTCTCCTGAGCGACAGGACCTGTCAGATCACACCCGGCGGGCATCGAGCCGGCGCTTCTGGCGGCCGGCCTCATCGAAATTCGCCGGATCGAGCCAGCTTTCGAAGGCGTCTCGAATCGCAGGCCATTCGCCGTCGAGGATCGAGAACCAGGCGGTGTCCCGGTTCCGCCCCTTGTAGATCATCGCCTGGCGGAAGGTTCCCTCGTAGGTGAAACCCAGGCGCGCCGCGGCGCGGCGCGAGGGGGCGTTCAGCGCATCGCATTTCCACTCGTAGCGCCGGTATCCCAGTTCGTCGAAGACGCGACGCATCATCAGGTACATCGCTTCCGTCGCCAGTGCGGTGCCCTGCATTGCCGGCGAGAAGTGGATATGCCCGACTTCGACGACGCCATTCGCCGGGTCGATGCGCAGATAGCTGGCGACGCCAACCGCCCTGCCCGTTTCCCTGTCGATGATCGCATGAAACAGCGGATCATCGCCGGTGTAGGTGGCTTCGGCGAAACGCGCGAACTCTTCCGACGTCGCGAACGGTCCATAGCCAAGATAGGTCCAGTTGCGCGCCTCCGCATCCAAGGCATAGGCGGCAAAGAGATCCTGCCCGTGGCGGGCGCCGTCGTAGCTCTCCAGACGGCAGAGCCTGCCCTGCATCGGCGTGCGCGGCGGTGCCGGCCGAGCCGTCCAGCCGGCCAGTTCCGCGCCGACCGGCTGGCCCAGATCGTTCGTCCTCTCGCTCATCTCGCAGTCCTCTCGCATAATTGAACCGTTGCCCGGCGCACCGCCTCGCGATCTTTGCCAGTGCATCCTTCCCTCCGCCAGTGCCACTTGCCCGGTAAAATGCCTGTCGGCTGGCTCCCTGGTTACCACCTGACGGACGCTGCCAGATTGACGGCGGCCTGCCTACATGGTTGAAGGTTCGCAACCATCCGTGCCGCTCGGCAAACCGCGAGACCGTCAGAGACATGTCGCGATCCCACGTCTGGAGCCTCCCCAACATCCTGACCTACGGGCGCATCCTTGCCGTGCCCGCCGTCATGATGTGCCTGCTTCCCGATTTTCCGGGCCATGGCGCCCGTTGGACCGCGCTCGCGATCTTCATCGTCGCCGCGATCACGGACTTCTTCGACGGCTATCTTGCCCGTGCCTGGCAGCAGCAATCACGCCTCGGACGGATGCTCGACCCGATCGCCGACAAGCTTCTGGTCGCCGTATGCCTGCTGCTGCTTGCCGCCAAGGGCGATATCGGTGGCTGGTCGATGATAGCCGCCGCCATTATCCTGTGTCGGGAGATCCTCGTCTCGGGCCTGCGTGAATATCTGGCGGAACTGCGCGTCAGCGTGCCCGTGACGAAACTGGCCAAGTGGAAGACGACGGTGCAGCTCATCGCCATGGCGCTACTGCTCGCCGGGCCCGCAGGCGAGGCGGTTCTTCCGGGAACGCAGATCGCCGGGCTGACCGCCCTTTGGATTGCCGCGGTTCTGACGCTATATACGGGGTACGACTATTTCCGCGCGGGCATCGGCCACCTGATGGGCGACTGAGAACCGCGCGACGGAAACGGGGGACAGGATGCAGCTTCGCTATTTCGCCTGGGTGCGAGAGCGCGTCGGTCTCGAGACGGAAACGATCGAGGCTCCGGCCGATGTCGGGACGGTCGGCGAGCTGATCGATTGGCTCGCCGAGCGCAACGAAGCCCATGCGCATGCCTTTGAGGAACGCGACGCAATCCGCGTCGCCCTCGATCACGAGCACGCCGAACACGATGCATCAATTGCCGGCGTGCGCGAAATCGCGTTCTTCCCGCCGATGACCGGCGGCTGAGCAAAGCGCCATGGACGCCCCCGCCGCCATTCCTATCACCGTGCGCATCCAGGCCGAGGACTTCGATGCCGCACACGAGGTCGCGGCGCTGTCCGCTGCCAGCGCGAACATCGGTGCTGTTGTCACCTTCAGTGGCCTTTGCCGAGACGAGGATGGGCGTCTGGAGGCTCTCGAGCTCGAGCACTATCCGGGCATGGCGGAAGCCGAGATCATGCGCATCGCCGAGGAGGCCTCCCGGCGCTGGCCGCTCGCCGGTCTCACCGCGATCCACCGCCACGGACGAATTCCGCCCGGTGGAAACATCGTTCTGGTCGTTGCAGCCTCGCGCCATCGCCGCGCGGCGTTCGAAGCGGCCGAATTCCTGATGGACTATCTCAAGACCCGCGCCCCGTTCTGGAAGAAGGAACATCTCAGGGACGGAAGCGCCGGTGCCTGGGTGGATGCGCGCGAGGCCGACAGCGCCGACGCGGAACGCTGGCGTCGCCTCTGACACGGCCCTCCCCGGACCGTCAAAAAACAGTGGCTTGACCCCGGCACGGTTTGGACCGAAGGTTCCGGACCTGCCTGGTTGGTCTGCAGTATCTGCAACCCGGCGCGCCTCCACGCGCCGCATCCACCGGGTCGCCCCGTTTCAGCATTGCTGCCGCACCAGAGCGCCAGCCTTCCTTCTTCCTGCACGCCAAGGTGTGCCCACGCCCCTCGAACCCGTTTCGCGGAGCGCGACATTCGTTCGGAAAAGACATGCCACCCTCCTCTGCCCCCGCCACCACCGCCGCACCGCTTGCCGGTGCCATGCTAGGTCCCACCACCGGCGGGCAAACTCCTCGCCACGGCCTTTCCTTCCGCGAGTTCGTGGCGCTTGCGGCCGCGCTAATGGCGCTGAACGCTCTCGCAACCGACATCATGCTGCCCGCGCTCGGCGAGATAGCCCGCGACTTTCTGGTCGGCGATCCGAACGAGCGCCAGAAGGTGGTGATCGTCTATCTGCTTGGCTTTGGCGCCGCACAGCTCATCTGCGGACCGCTTTCTGATCGCTTCGGGCGTCGATCCGTGTTGCTGTGCGGGATCGCGCTGTATGCCGCCGCAGCGCTGCTCGCGATCTTCGCCACCACCTACGAGCAGTTCCTGTTCTGCCGCTTGCTCCAGGGAGTCGGCTGCGCTGCCCCGCGTGTCGTCGCCGTCTCCATGGTGCGAGACTGCTACTCCGGAGCCAAAATGGGACGCATCATGTCGCTGGTCATGATGGTGTTCATGACGGTGCCCATTCTCGCTCCCTCGGCCGGACAGGCGGTTCTGCTGTTCGGGCCATGGCGAGCAATCTTCCTGCTTCTCGCCTTCGGCGGCTTCGCCCTGCTGGCATGGAGCGGATTGCGTCTCGGCGAGACACTGCCGGGCGAGGAACGGCATCCGTTCTCGTTGCGCGGCATGTTTGCGGCCTTCGCGCATGTTCTGACCAACCGTACGTCGCTGGGATATACGCTCGCCTTCACCTGCATCATCGGCGCACTCTTCGCTTTCATCGCTTCCGCCCAGCAGATCTTTGCCGAAGCCTTCGGCCTTGGCGAGTTGTTCCCCCTCGTCTTTGCCATGACCGGTCTGGCGCTCGCCGTGTCTTCCTTCTTCAGCGCCTCGGTGGTGGAGCGGATCGGGCTGAAGCCGCTGTCGCACATGGCTCTGACCTTCTATGCCGTCGTCTGCGTGTTGCAGGTCATCGTCGCAATGGCCTTCGGGCCGAACCTCTTCACGTTCACCGGCCTGTTACTGCTCGGCATTTTCGCCTTTGGCATGATCGGTCCGAACTTCAACGCGATCGCCATGGAGCCGCAGGGCCACGTCGCCGGAACGGCTTCCGCCCTGATCGGTTTCATCACGACTTGCGGCGGTGCCGCGCTCGGCTTCCTGGTATCGAGCCAGTATGACGGAACGGTCGTGCCGCTGACAGTCGGCTTCGCCGTCTTCGCGGTGGCAGCCTTGATCATCGTTGCGATCACCGAGCGCGGACAGATGTTCAAGGCCTGAGCGGCGGCCTCTGGATCCGAACAAGGACATACAAAAAAGGCGGCCCTTTCGGACCGCCTTTTTTCTTCCGCGCGCTGTTTGGGTCAGACCGCGGCGGCGAGCTTTGCTTCCGCCTTCGGCTGAACCTCCGCCTGATAGTCTTCCATCAGGGCGGTCGTGATCGCGTCGACAGCAAAATTATACGATCCGATCTCCGAGACCGGCGTCACCTCGGCGGCGGTTCCGGTGAGGAAGCAGGCCTCGAAGCCTTCCATTTCCTCCGGCAGGATCACCCGCTCGATCACCTCGATGCCACGACGCTTGGCAAGGTCGATGACCGTACGGCGCGTGATGCCGTCGAGGAAACAGTCCGGCTTCGGCGTGTGCAGCTGGCCGTCCTTCACGAAGAAGACATTCGCACCGGTCGCCTCGGCGACATTTCCGCGCCAGTCGAGCATCAGGGCGTCGGCATACCCCTTCCGCTCCGCCTCGTGCTTGGAGATGGTGCAGATCATGTAGAGGCCGGCGGCCTTCGAGCGGCTGGGGGCCGTTGCCGGGTCCGGGCGACGGTAGGGCGCCATGTCGAGGCGGATGCCCTTGAGGCGCGCTGCCGGATCGAAGTAGCTCGGCCACTCCCAGGCGGCAATGGCAAGGTGGATCGTGTTGTGCTGCGCCGACACGCCCATCATCTCGCTGCCGCGCCAGGCGATCGGACGCACATAGGCATCGACCAGATTGCCGCGGCGCAGCAGTTCGCGTGTCGCATCGTTGATGGTCTGCGCCGAATAGGGAATCTCGAAGCCGAGAATGCGGGCCGACTCATGCAGGCGGTCGGTGTGCTCGCCAAGCTTGAACACCTCGCCGCCATAGGCGCGCTCGCCCTCGAACACGCCGCTGGCATAGTGCAGGCCGTGGCTCAGCACATGCAGCTTGGCATCGGCCCAGGGCACGAATGCACCATCGTACCAGATGTATCCGTCGCGTTGATCAAAAGGGATCTGCGCCATCTCGTCTAAACTCCCGATCTGCAGCGGGCTTCATCCCGCTTGCGATTGCCTGCGCGGCGCCTTCGCACGCCACGTCCCGAATGTCCTTCCCGTCCGACCGGGCCATGGCCCGGCAACTCCCTTTTGCGCGCTTCGTCAACTCTTTGTATGGTGTCGAAACCGCAAGGCAGGACCACCTGAAACAAGGCCGTCACGACCGGGAATGAGACGCTCTGCAAAGCCGAAGGACAACATCCACCATGCTTGACGGACGATGACGTACGATCGTTTCGCAGAAGACCTCCAACGTGTAACAATCGGTCGGATATAAGTCAATATGACTGACGTAAATTTCTCAAACCCCGGAATCCCGCCGTCGAAGGCCGCCTCCGGGACCGATCCGACGGGACCGGACTGCGCCGTGGACCTGATCGAGTTGCTGTTCTTCGCCTATCGCGATTTCACTTCCGATCCCGACGCAGTCCTCGCGGAATTCGGCTTCGGGCGGGCGCATCACAGGGTCCTGCATTTCGTCAATCGCAACCCCGGCCTGCGCGTTTCAGATCTCCTCGGCATCCTGCGCATCACCAAGCAGAGCCTAGCCCGCGTGCTCAAGCAACTCGTCGAGGAGGACTTCATCCTCCAGGAGCCGGGCCCGCACGACCGGCGCGAACGTCTTCTTTTCGCCACCGAACGCGGTCACGCTCTGGCGGAGCGGCTGACGGATCTTCAGGCGCGCCGCATCCACCGAGCTCTCGACGACATGGCGCCCGAGGCCCGAGGCATCGCACGCCAGTTCCTTTTTCACATGATCGACACCGACCAGCGCGCCGACGTGGCCCGACTGATCGAGAGAAGCTGAGGAGCCCGCGTTGAGCCCCGATACACTCGATGCCCGCGCCCAAGGCGACCGAAAAGGCAGCGCGCCGGATGACGATGCCGCGCACCTGCTGCTCGTTGACGACGACACGCGGATCAGGACGCTGCTGCGCCGCTTCCTGAGCGAGCACGGGTTCCGCATAACCACCGCCGCAACCGCCGCCGAGGCCCGCCGCCGGCTTGAGGGACTTTCCTTCGATCTGCTCGTCGTCGACGTGATGATGCCCGGTGAAAGCGGTCTCGAACTGGCTGCCGCCCTGCGCGCGCGCAGCGATGTGCCAATCCTGATGCTGACCGCGCGCTCTGATTCATCCGACAGGATCGCCGGTCTCGAGGCCGGCGCCGACGATTATCTCGTCAAGCCCTTCGAACCGCGCGAACTGCTGCTGCGCATCCGCGCCATCCTGCGCCGGCGCACCGACACCGACACGCCGCCGCCCGCCGATATCCGCTTCGGCCCCTTCATCTTCGACGCCGCCCGCCGCGAGCTCAAGCGTGGCGACGAAGCCGTGCGCCTGACCGACCGGGAAAAGGAGATTCTCTCGATCTTCGCCGACAAGCCGAACGACACCGTGCCCCGCGCGGAGATCGTCGGCAGCGACAGCGGCCTGGGCGAACGCACCGTCGACGTGCAGATCAACCGCCTCCGCCGCAAGATCGAGGCCGATCCCGGCAATCCGCTCTTCCTGCAGACGGTGCGCGGCATCGGCTATCGTCTCGTATGCGACTGACCCGCTTCGCCGGGGAACGGCTGCGCGCCCTTCGCCGCAAGGTTCCTGCGTTTCCCGCACCCGCAAGGCGCCTCGCGCTCAGTCTCGTGCTGCCCTATCGCTGGCTCGCGCACACGCTCTATCGGCACATGCCGAAAGGGCTGTTTCCGCGCACGCTTCTGATCCTGGTGGTTCCGCTCGTGATCATGCAGGCGGTGCTCGCCTTCGTCTTCATGGAACGCCACTACAATCTCGTCACCCAGCGCCTGTCGGATTCCGTCGTGCGCGACATCGCCATGCTGGCGGAACTGATAGAGCGCCATCCCGACGAACAGGACATCGAGCAGCTGGTCGAACTGGCTCGCCTGCAACTCAACCTGGCGGTCACCGTTCTGCCGCCCGAGCCGCTGCCGCCGCCTCGGCCCAAGCCCTTCTTCGACATCGTCGACCGCTATCTTTCCCAGCAGATCAGCCAGCGTATCGGACGGCCGTTCTGGATCGACACCGTCGGTCGGTCGAGCTTCATCGAGATCCGCATCCTGCTCGAGGACCACACCCTGCGGGTGATCGCCCGACGCAGCCAGACCTACGCTTCCAACTCTCATTTCTTCATCGTCTGGATGGTGTCGACATCGCTTGTCCTGATGATCATCGCGCTGCTGTTCCTGCGCAATCAGACAAGACCGGTGGAACGCCTTGCCAATGCTGCCGAAAGCTTCGGCAAGGGACGCCCGATGGAGAATTTTCGCCCGAGCGGCGCCCGCGAGGTGCGCCGCGCCGCGCAGGCTTTCATCGAGATGCGCCGCCGCATCGAGCGCCAGATCGAACAGCGCACGGCAATGCTCGCTGGCGTCAGCCACGATCTGAGGACAATCCTCACGCGCTTCCGCCTGCAACTGGCGCTGTTTCCGCAGAGCGAGGAAGTGAACGCGCTCCAGCATGACGTGGACGAGATGAAATCCATGCTGGAAGACTATCTCGCCTTCGCCCGCGGCGAAGGCGACGAGCAGGCCCAGCCGACCGACATGGCGCTCGTCTTCGAGGAGTTGGAGGCGGAAGCCGAGATCCTGGAGGCCAATGTCTCCTCAAGCTTCACCGGACCGCCGACGGTCACGGTCAAGGCGCTCGCCTTCAAGCGCGCGCTCACCAACCTGGTCACCAATGCCGCACGCTATGGCGACAACGTTCATATCGAGGGTCGCAATTCCGACGGCTGGCTGACCATCGTCATCGAGGATGACGGCCCCGGCATACCGGAGGAAGAGCGCGAGAGCGTGTTCCGGCCGTTCTACCAGCTCGACCAGGCGCGAAACCGCGACGCGGGAGGCAGCGGCCTGGGACTGGCGATCGCCCGCGATGTCGTGCGCGCCCATGGCGGTGATATCGTTCTGGGCGAGAGCGCGACGCTGGGAGGGCTGTCCGCGCGGGTTCGGATCCCTATCTGAAAGATGCTGGGCGTGACGCCGACAGGCCGCGCGGAAAACGCCTCAAAAGAGGCGCCCACCCACCGGCACGTCCTTGTCGGGACACAGCAGCACCACCTCGCCATTCTCGTCCGGAACGCCAAGGGTCAGGACCTCGGACATGAGCGGGCCGATCTGGCGAGGGGGGAAGTTGACCACTGCCATCACCCGCCGGCCGACGAGTTCCTCGGGCGTATAGTGCACCGTGATCTGGGCCGAGGATTTCTTAACGCCGATGATCGGGCCGAAGTCGATCATCATGCGGAACGCCGGCTTGCGCGCTTCGGGAAAGGGCGCTGCCTCGACAATCCGACCGACGCGAACATCCACTTTCATGAAGTCGTCAAAGGAAATCGTCGGGGCGACCTCGCTTGCGTCATGCGTTGCCATGCTGCGCTCCTGCCTTGTCTATCTGTCTGCCTGTCCGTCGTCCGGCCCGCCCCGGTGGGGACGCACTCCAGAACGACAGTCTTCCAGCATGTCTGCCTTGTGTTTTCGGGATTGCCAACCGCCGGACGGCGGAAGCGAAGGAGCATCAAGACTAGACCAACGGCATGTAGCCTGCCTGCCACACCGGTGGAAAATCAATGGTGACACCTGCCTTGGTCAGGCCGGCGCGGAACCGGGTTCATCCGACGACGGGGGCGCTGATGCGGAGGTTTTAGCCTCGCCGCTTGCGCCCCTGCGAGGCGCGCCGGCTGCCCTGAACAGCGGTTTCAGGAAGGATCCAAGCCTGTCGGCGCGACCGATCCAGGTCTCGCCCTCGTCGAGTTGCCTGTCCAGCGCGGCCATGGTCTTGGCAAGGCCCGGATCCTCATCGTCGAGCCACACATCCACGACCCGTGCAAAGCCAAGCACCAGACCTTGCGCAATCATGCGCGCGCGAAACCCGCTTGCAGGAATTCCGGCTGCCGTGAGCATCCAGCGCTGGGAGCGGGCGCTTTCGCCGTTGACAGCAAGGGCGAGCTGCGGATCGCGTCGTACATCCCGGCTGAGAGCCCGCAGCGCAGGCTTGCTCGGCTCCAGCGCATCGAGGCGCGCCATCAGCACGTCGAAAAGGCGGTCGCGGGCGGGCTCGTCCTTCATCGACGGATCGATGCCGTCGAGAACGGTTTGGTCGACCTGGGAGAGGAACGCCTTGTAGCAGTGGATCTTGTCCGGAAATTCCGCACGCAGCGCCGACAATTTCACGCCGGCGCGCTCGGCGAGCTCGGCCATCTCGAAGCCGCCCCAACCACGCTCGCCAACAAGCTCGAGAAAGGTCTCGACGATCTTCCGTCTGGTCTTCTGGCTGGCCATCTCGTGCTCCTGTCTGCTGTCGGCGGCACCCGCCTGGCAAACCTACATGTAGGAACGATATGCGAGGATGGCGACCCCACCGCAAGGCGCAGCGGAGCCTGGAGCAAACACGCGGCGAAGGGAGACGGGCCGCACGGGCCCGCTTTCAGCCGGCGAGTTCTTCCGAGCGACGCTTCGCAGCGGCAACCGCCGCGTCCATCACCGGCTGAATGCCGTCCGGCGCCATCAGGACCTCAAGCGCGGCCGCCGTGGTTCCGTTGGGCGAGGTGACATTGCGCCTCAGTTGCTCTGCCGGCAGGTCCGAGCGGAAAAGAAGCTCGCCCGCTCCGCACACCGTCTGGCGCGCGAGCGTCATCGCGAGATCCTCCGAAAGCCCGGCCTTGACACCGGCGGCAGCCAAGGCCTCGACAAGGTAGAACACATAGGCCGGCCCGGATCCGCTGACCGCGGTCACCGCGTTGATATCGGCCTCCGCGTTCACCCATGCGGTCTTGCCGATTGCCTGCATCAAGGTGTCGACGGTTTCGCGATCATCAGCATCGGCATGCGCATTGGCGAAACCCACGCTCATCCCGCGCCCGACCTGCGATGGCGTGTTCGGCATGACGCGCACGACACGCGGCGCACCGGACGCGGCTCCCGCGAAGGCCCCCTCGAATACGGCGGCAGGCGTTCCCGCGGCAACCGAAATGACGAGCGTGTTCGCATCGACGGCACCGGCAAGCGCGCCCAGCGCTCCCGCCATGATCTGCGGCTTCAGCGCCAGTATCATCACACCGGCGATCTGCCCGTCGGAAAGGCCCGGGGCATGAGAAAAACCGCTCTTTGCGGCCATCGCCTTCAGCTCGTCGGAAGGATTGGGATCGACCACCAGGATCGCGGCGGGATCGACACCCGACTCAAGCCATCCGGCGAGCATCGCGCCACCCATCTTGCCTGCACCGACCAGAACAAGGGGACGCGCCTTCGAAAAACTCATGCTTCACCCGCAGTTTCGAAAAGAGCCGTATCGATCGCCTCGGAGGCGGACTTGCCCGCCCAGACGACGAACTGGAAGGCCTGATAGTAGCGCTCGCAGGATTCAAGCGCATTCGCCAGAAGCCCCTCGATCTGGCGCGATGTCGCCTCGGCTCCGCCGGCAAGCAGCAGCGACTGCCGGAAAATGACCACGCCCTCGCGGTTCCAGAGGTCGAAATGCCCCATCCAGAGCTGCTCGTTGACAAGCGCGAGCAGGCGTACGACTTCCGTGCGCCGCGGCTCCGCGACCTTGAGATCGAAGGCGCAGGCAAGATGCAACGCCTCCAGATCCTCCATCCAGGAGAAGGAAATGTGATAGTCGCACCAGCTTCCCGAGACGGAGATCGTGATCTCTTCGTCGCAGGAACGCTCGAAAACCCAGTCGTTGATCGCCGCGACATGCTCGATCGTGTCGACTGGATTGGCGGGCCGTTCGAATTCGATGTCGATGAGGCTCATGAAGGTTCCTCTCGGCTTGCGGTAACCCGCGCCGTCGCACCAGGCGCGCATCCGCCGTGTCGGTCCGCAGGGTGCTGGCCTGCCGTTCGCGAAACTTAGATGACCGCCGCGATGATCTTCTCCGGAAACGGACGCGGCGCCCGCGAATCTTCGCTTGTTCTCAGTATACAGGCAGTTTTCCGCCCAATGATATGTTCACTCTAAATTTACGCTTTTCGAACTGTGGACCGCCAGTCGCGAAACCACAGGAAATCTCGAGCCCGAAACCGCCGGAAGCCCGAGACTTCCCCGAAAATTCAGCCGACTTCTCAAGGGCTTGGAAGAGACGAAAACAACGCCCCCTCAACACCTCTCGCACTGCGGCGGGCGGCGCGATTTTCCGTGGATCGTCTCGGCCCTTACCCGGCCCGCCAGGTCACTCCCCGGCCGGAGCCTCCTTGCCCGCGGCCTTTTCCAGCTCCGCCACGCGCGCTTCCAGCGCCTCGACCGCATCGAGCGCGCGCGCGGCCATGTCGCGCACCACGTCGAACTCCTCGCGCTTCACCAGATCCATGTCGCCGAGAAAGCGCTCGGCCTGGGCGCGGAACATCGTTTCCACCTCGCGCCGTGCTCCCTGCGCGACACCCGCCGCGTCCGTCATAAGCTTGGCGAGATCGTCGAGTACGCGATTGGGACCCTGTGTCATCCTGGAAGCCCTTCCATCGAAGATTTACCGCGCCCCTTTCAACCCGGAGCGCCTCTCTTACCTAATGCGGTTTGCGACGCGGTAAAACACCCGCGCCATGCGAAATTGTCGCGGCCCACGGGAAAGCGCCCGCCCGCCCGCTTGACGGGGCCCTGCGTTCGGCGGCAACGTCGCGCCGCGCCAGCTCACCCCCCGGAGACGACATGCCGACACTGGTCCTGCCCTTTCCCGCGATCGACCCGATTCTGATCGAATTCGGCCCCTTCGCGATTCGCTGGTACGCCCTCGCCTATATTGCCGGCCTGATGCTTGGCTGGCACTACATGCGCCGGCTTGTCGCCAGCGAGCGCCTTTGGGCCGGCATGGCCCGCCCGAGCCTGCTCGATATCGACGATTTCGTCGTCTATGCCACGCTCGGCACGATCCTCGGCGGACGGCTCGGTTATGTGCTGTTCTACGCGCCGGGGTACTACCTCAGCCACCCGCTGGAGATCCTCGAGGTCTGGACCGGAGGCATGTCCTTCCATGGCGGCTTCCTCGGCGTCGTAGCGGCGATGGTGATCTTCGCCTGGCGGCGCAAGCTTTCGCTCTGGACCCTGTTCGACCTGGCCGCCACGGTCGCCCCGATCGGTCTGCTCTTCGGCCGACTGGCCAATTTCATCAATGGCGAGCTCTGGGGTCGGCCAACCGACGTGCCCTGGGCGATGGTGTTCCCGGGCGCGGGACCGGAGCCGCGTCATCCCAGCCAACTCTACGAGGCGGGGCTGGAGGGGCTGGCGCTGCTTGTCATCACCGCACTTGTCGCGCGTGCCGGCGGCTACCGCCGGCCAGGGCTCGTCGCGGGTGTCTTCGCGGTCGGCTACGGCCTCGCCAGGTCGTTTTCGGAGCTCTACCGCGTTCCCGATGCACAACTCGGCTATTTCGGCCCCGGCCTCACCATGGGAATGCTGCTGTCACTGCCGATGGTCATGGCCGGAGCCTTCGCCATCTGGCGCGCCCTGCGCAAGGAGCGCAAAGGCGGCGGGGAGACGGCCTGAATGAACAACGCAGCAAGCCCGGCGAACGCGCCCCTGCTCGACCGCATCCGCTCGCTCATCGAGCAGAACGGCCCGATGCCGGTTGCAGACTACATGTCGCTCTGCGTCGCCGACCCGCATCATGGCTACTACATGCAGGCCGAACCCTTCGGAGCGAGAGGCGATTTCATCACCGCGCCCGAGGTCAGCCAGGTCTTCGGCGAGCTGATCGGCGCCTGGCTCGTCACGGCCTGGATGCGCTCGGGCGCGCCCGAACGTTTTCATCTTGTCGAGCTCGGCCCCGGGCGCGGAACGCTGATGGGGGACATCCTGCGCGTCGCAGCCCTGCGTCCGGCGTTTCTCTCGGGCCTGACGCTGCACTTCGTCGAGACCAGCAAGCGCCTGCGCGCGGTCCAGAAAGAAACGCTGGAGACCCGTGCTCCCAAGCTGCTGCGCGCGCCCGTCTGGCACGATCGCATCGATGCGCTGCCCGACGACGCTCCCCTTTTCGTCGTCGCCAATGAATTCTTCGACGCTCTCCCGATACGCCAATACGCGTGTGTCGGCGGACAATGGCGCGAGCGCTGCGTGGCGCTCGACGACGACGGCAGGCTTTGTTTCGCCCTCGGCCCTGGGCTTCTTTCCAAGTCCGATCTGCCGGCGCTGCCGGCCGCCCCCCGGGACGGAGCCATCCTTGAGACCCAGCCGCTGGCGAACGCCCTTGCCCAGACGCTCGGGCAGCGGCTGTCCGCACAGGGCGGGACGGCGCTCGTCATAGACTACGGCTACGGACAAAGTGCGCTCGGAGACACGCTCCAGGCCATGAGGAACCATGCCTATGTGCCGGTGCTCGACGATCCGGGGCGCGCCGACCTCACCGCCCATGTGAACTTCGAGGCGCTGGCGCGCGCCTTTCGCGCTGGTGGAACGCACGCCCATCCGCTGATGCAGCAGGGCGCGTTCCTGCTTGCCATGGGTCTTCTGGAACGGGCGGGCCAGTTGGGTGCGGGCAAATCCGGCGAGGAGCAGGAGAGAATCAGGGGAGAGGTGCAGCGTCTCGCGGGGCCCGAGGAGATGGGCAGTCTCTTCAAGGTCCTGGCGCTTGGCGCCGAGGACGTCGTCCTGCCACCGTTCGACCGGCAGGACTGACCGGCCCCGGCCTTCGCCATATTGCCGACGCGATCGCAGACTTGGTTTGACAGCCGTCCCGTCACCTCCCACCATCGCCGGGCCTTCACGGAGCCATATCGCCGCATGCTGACATCTCCCGACCTCGCCGTCCTCGACGGAATTGCCCACGGCTTCTTCACCCGGACAGGCGGTGTCTCCCGCGGCATCTACACCTCTCTCAACGTCGGTCACGGTTCGCGAGACGACCCGGCCGCCGTCGCCGAGAACAGGACGCGGATCAAGAGCCTGCTCGGCCTGCCGAGCGGAGCGCTGGTCTCTCCACACCAACATCATTCAACGACCGCCATCGTCGTCAGCGCCCCCTGGACCGCAGAGAACCAGCCCAGGGGCGACGCACTGGTGACGGATCGACCGGGCATCGCGCTCGGCATCTCCACCGCAGACTGCGGGCCGGTGCTCTTCGCCGATCCGCATGCCCGCGTCATCGGTGCAACGCACTCCGGCTGGCGCGGCTCCGTGACCGGCGTGCTGGAGGCGACTCTCGCCGCCATGGAGACCCTCGGCGCCAGGCGCGACCGCATCATCGCCGTGCTCGGCCCCACCATCTCGCAAACCAACTACGAGGTCGGAGCCGAATTCGTCGAACGCTTCACCCTCGTCGACCCGGACAACGAGCGCTTCTTCATTCCCGGTGCGGGAGAGGACAAGGCACTGTTCGATCTGCCGGGCTATATCGGCTTCCGGCTCACCTCGGCCGGCGTGGCAAAGGCGGCAGATCTCGCGCGCTGCACCTATGGCGAGGAAGACTTGTTCTTCTCCTATCGCCGCGCGACCCACCGCGGCGAGCCCGACTACGGCCGGCTCATGTCGGCGATCGCGCTTGCAGACGCATGAGCCGTTCGCGCGCCTTCGTCACACGCCCCCTCGACCTGCCGGCAAAGGCGGGCTAAACGATGAAACGGAAACCGCGCCCGCGTTGTCGGGACGGCACATTTCGAGACGGACAGCAGACCGACAAGGCCATATGAGCGTGACCCGACCCAAACGCCCGACCGTTTTGCGCATGACTGTCCTTTCGACAGCGATGCTCGCCCTTGCCGCCTGCGCCGGCAATCAGGTGCCGCCGGCCTATGTCAGCCCGGGTTCGACCACAGCCTCCGCGCCCGCGGTGACCGACCCGCAAAAGGTCACGGTCGCTTTCGAGCCCTTCACCGGCGCCCCCGGAAACATTGCCGACGAACTGTCGCGCGCCATCGGCACCGAAGCGCGCAAGCAGGATCTGAAGCTGGTGCGGCGCGTTGGTGCACCGGCGACATTCCGGGTGAACGGCTATCTCTCGGCATCGGGCGACCAGTCGTCGACAACCATGTTCTATGTTCTCGATGTCGTCGACAACGGGGGCAACCGCGTCCATCGCATCGTCGGCCAGGAGACGGCGCCCGGATCCTCCGGCGACCCCTGGGCCGGCCCGAACAGCGACACGCTCTCGCGCGCCGCACGCCGTGCGGTCACCGAGCTTGCCGCCTGGATCCGCAGCTGACCCGGACGGGCGCCAAAAGCGCCCGTTCACCAAAATTGCCACGCATGACCCAAAGCCCGGTTGTGAAAAGGCGGTGCGGTTGTTAAAACGCCGCCGCCTGTTGGAGGAACGGCGGGTCCTTGCAGAAGTAGCACTGCCCCGTCTGTCGCGTCCTATCATGGCCAACGAGAACACCTGACAGACCACGTGTGACCCTGTCGCCCGACGCTGCGCCCCCCGCGGCTCGGACCCAATCAAAGGACTAGCGGGCCATGAAGATCGTCGCGGGCAATTCAAATCGCGCGCTTGCCGAAGAAGTTTCCACCTATTTGAGCGCCCCCCTGGCCAAGTGCCAGGTCCGACGCTTCGCCGATCAGGAAGTTTTCGTCGAGATCCAGGAAAACGTTCGCGGCGAGGATGTTTTCATCCTCCAGTCGACCAGCTTCCCGGCGAACGATCACCTGATGGAGCTGCTGATCATCATTGATGCCCTGCGCCGGTCCTCGGCCAAGCGGATCACGGCCGTGATGCCGTACTTCGGCTATGCCCGCCAGGATCGCCGCGCCACGGGCCGCACGCCGATCTCGGCCAAGCTGGTCGCCAACCTGATCGCCCACGCCGGCGCGCACCGCGTGCTGACGCTCGACCTGCACGCCGGGCAGATCCAGGGCTTCTTCGACATTCCGACCGACAACCTCTTCGCCGCCCCGGTGATGACCCGCGACATCAAGGAGCGCTACTCGACCGACAACGTTCTCGTCGTCTCTCCGGACGTCGGCGGCGTGGTTCGCGCCCGCGCGCTGGCCAAGCGCATCGATGCCCCGCTCGCCATCGTCGACAAGCGTCGCGACAAGCCTGGCGAGTCCGAGGTGATGAACATCATCGGCGATCCGGTAGGCCGCGACTGTATCCTCGTCGACGACATCGTCGATTCGGGCGGCACGCTGTGCAATGCCGCCGAGGCCCTGCTCGACAAGGGCGCGCGCTCTGTGACCGCCTACATCACCCACGGCGTCCTGTCCGGCGGCGCGGTAGCCCGCGTCACGTCCTCCAAGCTCAAGGAACTGGTCATCACCAATTCCATCGAGCCGACCGCCGCCGTGCTCGCCGCACCGAACATCCGCACGATCTCCATCGCCCCGCTGATGGGAGAGGCGATCTCGCGCACCGCGCTCGAGCAGTCGGTGTCGAGCCTCTTCAGCTAAGGCGCGACAAGCGTTTCTTACATCATGACGATCTGAAGAACGGCGGGGCTTTGCTCCGCCGTTTTGCGTGAGGCCCGCCAACATCGCGCCACGACGGACCTCCCTGCCCGCCCTATTCGACGGTCACGGTGATCACGGGCGATTCGACCGAGGGGTCGAACGGGACGTGGTTCATGTCGCCGAGCAGAAGCTGCAGTGTATGCGTGCCGGGCGTCAGCTCGACCATGGTCTCCGTCTGACCGCCGCCGAAGTGGCGATGCGTCTCGTCTGACGGGATGGCGCTGTTGTAATCCTCCAGCTTCTGATCGATGAGAAGATGGTGATGGCCGGTCTTCTCCTTCTCCACCCCCGCCGGCGCGACCCCCATTCCCTTCAGACCGAAAGTTACCTTGAACGGGCTCTTCACCGTGTCCCCATCCTTGGGAGAGATGAAATAAACCTCGGCGCCCTCGGGCGCCGGCGTACGGTGATCCTGTGCGAAGGCGGCCGCTTGCGGCAAGAGCGCCGAAAAGGCAAGCGCCGCAACGGCGACAGTGACTGGCTTCAGCATGGATATCTCCTCGGGTCTGCAAGGGTGACCTGCCGGTTGCCCTCGCCTGCATCGCCCCCTCATCGATACTAGGCCACGCAGACGCGGCGGCAAGGGGCGAAGCGGCGGCGCGGTCCGGCATGCGCGGCCTTGACCTTCCCTCTGGTGGAAGGTGCATGACAGGCGCATCGACACCGACAGGACGAACGCCATGACCCTCCGCGCCACGCTATCGCTGATCGCACTTCTGCCGCAGATCGCCCTCGCCCAGCCGGCGATGGCCGACGAGACGGCAATGACCGTGTTCAAGTCGCCCTGGTGCGGCTGCTGCGAGGCCTGGAGCGAAGCCATGCGCGCCGCCGGCTTTAGCGTTACCATCGAGGACCGCGAGGATCTCGCCCCGATCAAGTCGAAGGCCGGCGTTCCCGCGGACATGGAAGGCTGCCACACGGCGATGATCGGCGGCTATTTCGTCGAGGGCCATGTGCCCGTCGCCTCCGTCCGGCGCCTGCTGTCACAACGCCCGGACGTGGCCGGCATCGCCGTTCCCGGCATGCCGGCGGGCTCCACCGGCATGGGCGACGACCCGCAGGCCAGCTATGTCGTTATGGCTGTCGGGCGCAACGGCAACGCCTCGCTTTACGAGCGGATCGGCCCGCGCTAGTCGCGGGTCCTCAGCCGCGCCAGCGCAGAAGCCAACGCTCCGCCCGTCCGATGAGCCAGGAAACCACGAGCCCGAGCATCGACAGGATCGCGACGCCGGCAAGAAGCTGGTCGGTGGCGAACAGGCTTCCGGCCATCAGCACATAGGCGCCAACACCATATTCGGCGCCGATCATTTCCGCCGCGACAAGCAGGATGATGGCGATCGACGCCGAAATCCGGCAGCCGGACAGGATCGCCGGCATCGCGCCGGGCAGCACGATCTTGCGCACGATCGACCACCACGAAAGCCCGAACGACTGCCCCATGCGGATCAGCGTGCGGTCGACATTGTCGACGCCGCCATAGGTGGCGATCACCGTGGGAAAGAACGATCCGAAGAGAATGGTGGCGACCTTCGACCCCTCGCCTATGCCGAACCAGATGACGAACAGCGGCAGCAGGGCGATCTTCGGGATCGGGAACAGCGCCGAAACGAGCGGCAACAGCCCGGCCCGGGCGAGCGAGAACAGCCCGACCATGAGACCGACGGCGACGCCCAGCGCCGTTCCAAGCGTCCAGCCGATGGCCAGTCGCTGCAGCGACGCACCGAGGTGCAGCCAGATCTGGCCACTCTCCACCAGATAGCGGAACGCGGCGAAGGCTTCGCTTGGAGCCGGCAGCACCAGGTCGCTGATCACGCCGGTCTGCGAGCCGAGCTCCCACACAGCAATAAGCAGGAAGAACACGGCCAGCCCGACAAACCGGATCTTCACCGGGCGAAACCCGCCACCGCGGTAGGGAACCGGACGCAGGTCCGGGCCGGACCCGGCGACGCCTGTCCGTGCGTCCATGGTCTCGCTCTCAGAAGGAGGCATCGGCAAGCTCCCGATCGGCGGCACGCGCCTCGTCGCGCAGGAGATGCCAGAGATCCCGCTGTATCGCCTCTAGCCGGGTATCTCCCGGTCCGCGATCCGCCAGGTCACGGTCGATCGATACGATCTCGCGGATCTTTCCCGGTCGGCGGGACAGCAACACGATGCGATGACCGAGACGCACGGCCTCTGCCAGATTGTGGGTCACATAGCAGGCGGTGAAGCGCTCGCGCTGCCAGAGCCCGACCAGATCGTCCATCAGCAGTTCCCGGGTCTGGCTGTCGAGCGCGGAAAGCGGCTCGTCCATCAGCATCACGGCGGGCCGGACGGCCAGCGCCCGGGCGATGGCAACCCGTTGGCGCATGCCGCCGGAAAGCTGACGCGGAAGCGCCTTGCGGAAATCGGTCAGCGAGGTGCGCGCAAGCACGTCGTCGATCACCCGGGCGCGCTCCGCCGCGCTCAGCGGATGGTCCTCCAGCACCAGCGAGATATTGCCCTCGACACTGCGCCAGGGCAGCAGGGCAAAGTCCTGGAAGACATAGGTCAAGGGGTTGAGGCATCCCTCCGGCGCGGTGCCGGAGACCAGCACCTCGCCGGCCGTGGGCAGCTCCAATCCCCCGATGAAGCGCAAAAGCGTCGACTTCCCGCAGCCGGAAGGGCCGATGATGCAGACGATTTCCCCCTCGCTGATGGCGAGATCGATGCCGCTAAGGACCTCGGTCTCGCCATAGCTGTGGCAAATGCCTTTCAAGATGAGATCCATCGGACCTTCCGTTGCCGGTTGTCAGGCCTCCTGGCCTGTCCTGTCACTCGGTTTCGACGAACTGGCTGTCGACAAGCATGTCGAGCGTCACGCCTTCCGGCACGAGCTTCTCGGACTTGAACCAGTCAAGCTGGTCGGTGATGGAGGTCAGGTTCAGCTTGGCGTTCTCATTGACGCGCATCGCGCCATTGCGGATCGAGGTCGATGCCTTCTCCAGCGGCTGGTCGGCATAAACGTACTTGTGCAGGAGCTCGACCATCGCCGCCGCGTCCTCCTCGCCCGAGGTCTTGTCGACCAGCGCCGCGTTGAAATCCGCAGCGCCCTTCGAGAAGGCGACAAGGAAACGCTTCACCAGCTCCGGCTTGTCGACAGTATTGGCCGTGGAAGTGAATACGGTCGTGACCTGATAGTTGGGAATATAGTCGGCGACCATGCCGATGGCCTCGATCTGGTCACCGGCGGCAAGCGGCTTGGCAATGTGCGGCACGATTGCCCAGGCATCGATCTGGCCGCTTTTCAGCGCGCCGATCACCGCACCCACCTTCTGCAGCGGACGCAGGGTGATCTCGGACCGGTCGAAACCTTCCTTGTCAGCGATCTTGTGGGCGATGTAGTGGAACGAGGAGCCCGTCTGTGTGATGCCGAAACTCCGCCCCTTGAGCGCGGCCGGAGTGGTCAGGCCCGCGTCATAGGCAGCCTTCGAGGCAAGGATCATCTGCCCCTCGATGCCCGGCTCCTCCTGCAGCGCGCCGCCAACCACCTTGATCGCGCCCTTGCGCGCAAGGCTGATGAGACCGCCGGAGATCGCCGTAACGCCGAAGTCGACATCGCCCGAGGCGATGGCGACCGCCATCGGCTGGGCCGCCTGAAAATACTCGAAGGTGACATCGAGCCCCTGCTCGGCGAAATAGCCGCGCTCGAAGGCGACAAAGCTCGGCGCGTGCGAGGTGAAGCGCAACGCGCCCACAGTGATCTTGTCATTGGCTTCGGCCGCGCCATGGCCAGCAACAAGGCTGACTGCGACAAGGCCGGCGATGGCCAGTTTCCTGAACATGATGAATTCCTCCCCGATAGGCGACCTTTGCGGACACCCATCTGTCCCGGTCGTCCGAAACCCGTGCCGCAACGAGCTGCACACCGGAGCGCGTGCGCCGTCACGGGGTGGTGAAGTGAGCGCAGCGGGGAAGGATTGTCAATCCGGACAGGGAGGAAGCCTGTCCGAAACAGCAAGGGCCGGGGCAAAATGCCCCGGCCCTTGCCTCGAACAGAGGATGCCTGTCGCCTGTCAGGCCGCGGAGACACTCTGGAGGAAGCTGTCGACGCGGGTGCGCAACGTCGTCGCCCTGTCGTTCACCTCGGCGGAAGCCGACAGAACGCGCGTTGCGGACTCGCTGGTTTCCTCGACCTGCTGCGTGATCTCCGCGATAGAGCCGGACACATTGCGCGTGCCATTCGCCGCAACCTGCACGCTGGAGGAGATCTCGTCGGTCGCCGCCCCTTGCTGCTCGACCGCAGCCGCAATCGAGGAAGTGTACTGGCTAACCTCGTCCATCGTCGTGCTGATCTCGCCGATGGCGCCAACGGCCTCCGTCGAGGCGGCCTGGATCGCCGCGATCTGGGAGCCGATTTCCTCGGTCGCCTTCGAGGTCTGGGTGGCGAGTTCCTTGACCTCGGCAGCAACAACCGCAAAGCCCCTGCCCGCCTCGCCGGCGCGCGCGGCCTCGATGGTTGCATTCAGCGCCAGCAGGTTGGTCTGCTCGGCAATCGCCTGGATCAGCGAGACCACATCACCGATCCGGCTTGCCGCATCTGCAAGCCCGCCGATCCGCGTGTTGGTGTGGGCGGCCTTGGCGACGGCTCCGGCGACAATGTCGTTGGTGCTGGAAACCTGGCGGCCGATCTCCTGGATCGAAGCGGCGAGTTCCTCCGCCGCCGAAGCGACGGACTGCACGTTCTCCGAGGTTTCGCTTGCCGCCGTCGTCGCCGTGTTGGCGCCTCCCGCTGCGGTTTCTGCAACCCGGGTCAGAGCCTCGGCGGTTGCCTGCATCTGATCGGCGTTGGCATTGACCCCGTCGAGCATGCCGGAGACATCGACGCGGAAGGCCTCGACGAGCTTGCCGATCTCCGCGGCGCGTTCCTCGACAGCCTTCTGTGTCTGCTCCTGGGCCCGGGCCAGTTCCTGGCGTTCGCGGGCATTGTCGCGAAAGACCACCACCGAGCGGGTCATGTCGTCTATCTCGTCAGCCTGACTGTCCTCGGGCAGTGTCACGCCCACGTCGCCACCTGCGAGCTGGTGCATGGCAGACGAAAGCCGCCGGATGCGGCCAGACAGCCAGCGCGAGAATATGATGCCGACCGCCAGTGCCGCAATCAGGGCGGTGACGCTGATCGCCAGGATCCATGTCTTGAGACTGCCAAGCGGCGCCATCACCTCGGCCAGATCCTGAACCACCAGGATCGCATAGTCGCGACCGAGAAAGGAGATAGGAGCCGCGGCTGCCTCGACGGAGCGCCCGTCGAAATCGTCGATGGTCTCGAAGTTGATCTCCGAACCGCCGAGGGACCCGCGCACCAGCGGCACGTCGGCCATACGGCTCATCAGCTCGTTGCGCGAGGGCGTGCGCGGGCTGTCGTTGAGGATAAGCCCGTCCTGGCTGACCATGAAGACGTTGCCCGTCTCCCCCAGCCCCGCATAGCGGGCCAGGATCGCTTCCAGGACCCCATTCGGGAACTCGAACACCAGCACGCCAAGCATCTTGCTTCCAAGCGTGATGGGAACGGCGACATGACCCGCCGGCGTGCCGCCGAGCGGCGCATAAGGGGCGATGTCCGCCATATGCGATGCCCCAGGATCTCCGGCCACAGATGCCTCGAAAACCTGCGCGATCGTCGTATCCTTCCACGCGGGGTCGCGCAGATTGACCGCAAAATCGGATCGTTTCTCGACGCTGTAGAGAACATTGCCCTCGGGATCGACAAGCAGCATGTCGCTGAGCTTGTTGTCGCGCGCATGCTGGCGCAGCATGGGATGCAGCTTCTTGTGCACCCGGTCATAGGGTTTGCGCCCGGCGCTGTCGAGCTCCGAACGCTGCCCTGCCTCGTGCGGATTGTCCGTCACATAGGCTGCGGCGAGCGTCCCACTCGCCGCGTCGCCGTATTTGCTCCAGGCCGTCGCGAATTCCGCGACTGCGGCGCGCACGGTCTTGCTTTCGGCAAAGGAAGCGAGCCCTGCGCTCAGGTTCTCGAGATAGTCGTTGAGTGCGTCGCGACGGGTCTCCGCCAGCGCGGTCAGACGGTTGTGCGCCAGGTTCTGGATGGTCGACGAGCTTGAGAGATAGCTGGCCAGTCCGACTCCCGTCGAGCAGACGAGCGCAAGACCGACGATGATCGACGGCAGTTTTGCGGAAATTTTCACGTCGAACTCCCTGGATCAGGGCATCTTCCTTGATGCCTCTGTGAGTGATTCACGCGAGGGAAGGACGCGGGTCCGTATATCCGGACTTTCCGTCGACCGTCTGCCTGCGTAGCCGGGCGCCCGCATCTGCGCGCGGGCGCCCGATGCGGGGCCTAGAGCTTCTCGACGTTGACGCCGAAGGTCGCCGCGCCGATGACCTCCCCGGTCGCCGGATCGACGACGGGCACGCTCACCTGGCTCTGGACGGTCTGGGTGGACTCGTCTTCTTCCAGATCGCTGATATGAGTTGCACCGGCGCCCTTGGAGAAAGTCTCCTGCCACTTGGCCTCGTCGCCCTGCCAGAAGTCCGAGGTGACCTCGCTCTGGCCGACGTTTAGCCCCTTCGCATCCATCACGAAGATCTCGGTGAACAGGCCGTCGCTCGCCTCCTGAACCTCGGACAGGAATACCGAAACGGGCCGCTCCATGACCTCATCGATCATCGGCTGATCGGCGGAATCGGCTTCCGCGCGCCACGCCTTGTCCAGTTCGTCGATCTTCGCCTGGTCGTAACCCGCCGTCTGCGCGTTCTGCGCCTTGATGGCATCGATCACGGACGCAGACGAAACCACCTCGGCGATCCTGCCGGTGGCAAGCGCCTTGAGCTCCGCCTCGAATTGGTTGGCAAGCGCCGGCGTGGCAAGCCCGAACAGCGCAATCATCAGTCCAGCAACAAAAGCTTTCATTCTCTCTTCCCCTTCTTGCGTCCTCTCCCTTGGGATGCCCTTGCGGAGACCGCGGAACACCAGTCGGACGAGATTAATTCAATCACCTTTAGAGGCGACCTTTACCAAAATCCCCTACGTCAATATTGCGATTTTTACTTAAAATCACGTGAACACAGACAAACCCTTCTCGCAGAGGAACTTGGCTCGCGCAGAAATTTGCAAGGCAGATGCAAATTGGGATCAGCAGGCGTGCGCGATGAATGCCGAAGGCAGGTTTTCCGCCGCACTCTTGCCCTTTCAGGCGGCTTCGGCTATGAGAGCCGCGCGCACCTGCACCCCTGGAGGCGGCGCGACCGGGCCGTTGCCCGCTCATCCGGAAGCCGCTTGCGGACAACGGCTGGGCACAAGGGCCCATTATTTCATGAAACCCAAGGAGAACTGCCATGGCTGAAGGCTATGTGCTGAAGGCATCGGCTCGGGACCGGGTTGGCAAGGGGGCCGCTCGTTCGCTGCGCCGTGAAGGCCTTATCCCCGCCGTCATTTACGGCGACAAGAAGCCCGCCCTGCCGATTGCGATTCCGCTGAAGGAAGCCACGCTCGCCCTGCATCGCGGCGGCTTCATGACCCATCTCGGAAGCATCGACATCGACGGCACCACGCACACCGTGATCGCCAAGGATTACCAGCTCGATCCGGTCCGTGATGACCTCATTCACGTCGACTTCCTGCGCGTTGCCAAGGGCAGCGAGCTGACGGTCGACATTCCGGTTCACTTCATCAACGAAGAGAAGTGCCCGGGCATCAAGGCTGGCGGCGTCCTCAACGTCGTGCGCCACACCGTCGAGATGACCGTCCCGGCTGACAGCATTCCGGATTCGCTGGTCGTCGACCTCGCCACCGCGAAGGTCGGTGAGTCGATCCACATCTCCTCGGTCACCATTCCGGCTGGCTGCGTCCCGACGATCTCCGACCGTGACTTCACGATCGCCACGATCGCGGCTCCGGGCGGCGGCGCCTCTTCCGACGACGAAGAGACGACGGAAGCCGAGACCACCGAAGAGTGATACGTACGGTCGGCCGGAGCCTTTTCCGGCCGACCCCTTGCCTCGCGGTGACGGAGAGAAACGATGCGCCTCATCGTCGGCCTCGGCAATCCGGGCGCCAAATACTCCCGCAACCGGCACAATATCGGCTTCCTGGCCGTCGATGCCATTCATGAACACAACGCCGGTTTCTCGCCCTGGCGCGGTCGCTTTCACGCCGAAGTGAGCGAAGGCCTGCTCGCCGGGGAGAAGGTTCTCCTCATGAAGCCGCAGACGTTCATGAACGACTCCGGCCGCGCCGTCGGCGAGGCCGCCCGTTTCTTCAAGATTTCTCCCGCCGACGTCCTCGTGCTTTACGACGAACTCGATCTCGTTCCCGGCAAGGTGCGGGTCAAGACCGGCGGAGGCAGCGGCGGCCACAACGGCATCCGTTCCATCGACGCGCATCTCGGCAAGGACTATGTCCGCGTTCGTCTCGGCATCGGGCATCCCGGCCACAAGGACCGGGTCATCGGCTATGTCCTCGGCGACTTCGCGAAGGTCGACGCCGACTGGCTCGATCCGCTCCTCGACGGGATCGGCCGAGAGGCGGCGCTTTTGGCAGGTGGACGCGAGGCGGAATTCTGCAACCGCATGCACCGCGTCCTGAACCCGGCTGACGACGGTCCGGCCAAGACCGGCAAAAAGACGACACCCGCAGCCGTCGATGCGCACGCGCGGCCCCCAGCCGCGGTCGCCGCACCGCTTGCGGGAGAACAGAAAAAAGGCGGCGCGCTCGCCGATCAGTTGGCGCGCATGTTTGGAAAGAAGGATCACTCCTGATGGGTTTTCAGTGCGGCATCGTTGGCCTGCCGAATGTGGGCAAGTCCACGCTCTTCAACGCGCTGACGCGCACCGCGGCGGCACAGGCCGCCAACTATCCCTTCTGCACGATCGAGCCGAACACCGGCGAAGTCGCCGTTCCCGATCCGCGCATGAAGGCGATTGCCGGCATCGCCAAGTCTGCGAACATCCTGCCGACCCGCCTGACCTTCGTCGACATCGCCGGCCTGGTGCGCGGCGCCTCCAAGGGTGAGGGCCTGGGCAACCAGTTCCTTGCCAACATCCGCGAGGTCGACGCCATCGCGCACGTGCTGCGCTGCTTCGAGGACGACGACATCACCCATGTCGATGGCCGTATCGACCCGATCGCCGACGCCCAGACCGTCGAGACCGAGCTGATGATCGCCGACATGGAGAGCCTTGAGCGCAGGCTCGCCCCGCTGAAGAAGAAGGCGACCGTCGGCGACAAGGAAGCCAAGGCCGCTGTTCCGGTGATGGAAGGCGCGCTTGAGCTGCTGCGCGAAGGCAAGGCCGCGCGCCTGCTGGAGGTTTCCACGCCCGAGGAGAGGAAGATCCTCGACGGGCTGAACCTTCTGACGACGAAGCCGATCCTCTATGTCTGCAATGTCGAGGAAGCCTCGGCCTCAAGCGGCAACGCCCAGTCGGAGCGCGTGCGCGAGATGGCCGAAGCGGAAGGTGCCGCTTGCGTGGTCATCTCGGCTGCCATTGAAGCCGAGATCGCCCAGCTCGACGACGAGGAGCAGGCCGAATACATGGAATCCATGGGGCTCACGGAGCCCGGCCTCGACCGGCTTATTCGCGCCGGCTACGAGCTTCTCGGCCTGATCACCTATTTCACCGCCGGACCGAAGGAAACCCGCGCCTGGACCATCCGCCAGGGTACCAAGGCACCGCAGGCCGCCGGCGTCATCCACAGTGACTTCGAACGCGGCTTCATCCGCGCCCAGACCATCGCCTTCGACGACTATGTCGCACTCGGCGGCGAGGCAGGGGCCAAGGAAGCGGGCAAGGCGCGCGACGAAGGCAAGGAATATGTCGTGCGCGATGGTGACGTTCTGCTGTTCAGGTTCAACACCTGACCGGCTCTCGTTCGAAGAACCAATATTGGGGCGGTGATCCGGATCACCGCCCCTTTTCGTTTCATTGTTCCAGTTTTTCTCGCATTTTTTTCTCTCCCTTAAGGAGCTACGGGCTAGGCAACAGGCAATGATGTTTCGTCATTCGTTCCATGACACAGGCCGGGGACCCGCCAAATGATCCGACAGAAGCTTCTTGCCGCCGCCACCGCCGCCATGATGGCCGGCGCCAGTTTCCTCCCGAGCGTCGCGCTCGCCTGCACCCGCACGGTCTACGTCGGCGACGACAACACGGTGATCACCGGTCGCAACATGGACTGGATGGAGGACATGCAGACCGACCTCTGGGTGTTCCCGCGCGGCATGGCCCGCTCCGGCAACGCCGGCGAGGGGTCGCCCGAATGGACCTCGAAATACGGCAGCGTGATCGCGTCGGGCTACAACATCGCCAGCGCCGACGGCATGAACGAGAAGGGTCTTGTCGCCAACCTGCTCTATCTCGCCGAATCCGACTACGGCGACAGCAAGACCGGTGCGCCGATGGTGATCGGCATGTGGGCCCAATACGTGCTCGACAATTTCGCCAGCGTCTCGGAAACGGTGCAGGCGATGCAGGACAAGCCTCTGCGCATCATCGCACCGAAGCTTCCCAACGGCTCCGCCGCGACGCTGCACCTGTCGATTTCCGATGCCACGGGCGATTCCGCAATCTTCGAGTACATCGGCGGTAAGCTCGTCATCCACCATGGCAAACAGTACAAGGTGATGACCAACTCGCCGACCTTCGACCAGCAGCTTGCCCTCAACGCCTATTGGGAGCGCATCGGCGGCGATACCTTCCTTCCCGGCACCAACAGTGCGGCGGACCGGTTCGTGCGCGCCTCCTTCCTGCTTGGCGCGACGACCAAGTCGACGGACAAGAACTTCATCTCCGCCGTTCCCGGCCAGGCCTACGCCCACCAGGCGGTCGCCCAGTCGCTGTCCGTCATGCGCAGCGTCAGCGTTCCCCTCGGCATCACCACACCCGGCCAGCCAAACATCGCCTCCACGCTCTGGCGGACGGCATCGGACCAGACGAATCTGGTCTATTATTTCGACTCCGCCACGACCCCCAACACCTTCTGGGTGAATTTCGCCGATATCGACTTCGCGGAAACAGCGAAGCCGAAGAAGCTCGCTATCGCCGGCGGCCACTATTACGCCGGCAACGCCGCCGACTCCTTCGTGGAAAGCGAACCTTTCACCTTCATGTCGGTGAAGTAAAAGCCGCCAGGTCTCCCGGGCCGCAGGTGCTCCAGGACACACAGCCCCCCTTGCGGCAGGCCACCAACCTGCCGCAAGGGCAGCCGCACCACGCACTCGACAGCCATCGCACTGGCGTATAGACCGGCTGCATGAGCACGTTCCGCCATTTCGAGGACTTCGAGCCGGGGCAGGTCATCCCGCTCGGCAGCAAGCTCGTCGACCGCGACGAAGTGATCGCGTTCGCGACAGAATTCGACCCGCAGCCCTTCCACCTCGACGAGGAGGCAGGCAAGGCCTCCGTGCTCGGCGGTCTCGCAGCCTCCGGCTGGCATACAAGCTCGATGCTGATGCGGCTGATGTGCGACGGCCTGCTGCTCGCCTCAAGTTGCAACGGGTCGCCCGGCATCGACGAAGTGCGCTGGATGCGCCCCGTGTTTCCTGGCGACACACTGAACGCAACGGCCGAGGTGCTCACGACGCGCGCCCTGCGCTCGCGCCCCGGTCTCGGCGTCGTCACCCTGCGCATGACCCTCGTCAATCAGCACGGTGTCCCGGTCATGACGCTCGAGAACAGCATCCTCTTCGGTCGCAGGGAGAGCGCTGCATGATCTGGTTTGAGGATCTCGAGATCGGCGCCAGGCGCGAACTCGGCAGTTTCACCTTCACCGCCGAGGACATCATCCGCTTCGCGACAGCCTTCGATCCCCAGCGGTTTCATCTGTCCGAGGAAGGCGCGGCCGAGACCCATTTCGGACGGCTGTGCGCGTCGGGATGGCACACCGCCGCCATCTGGATGAAACTGATGGTCGCGAGTTTCGCCCGCGAGGTCGCCGAGACCGGCGATCACCTGCGCGTCGGCCCCTCCCCCGGCTTCACCGACATGAAGTGGCTCAAGCCCGTCTTTGCCGGCGACACGATCACCTATTCCTCGACGATCATCGAGACCAAGCCGCTGAAGACACGCCCCGCCTGGGGCATTGCCGTGCATCGCAACGAGGGCGTCAACCAGGACGGCGAGACGGCATTCTCCTTCATCGGCAAGGTTCTGGTCGCGCGCCGGCCCAAGAGCGATGACGCCACGCCGCCCCCGAACGCCACCAGCGTCTGAGACACCCGAAGGGCCAGCCAGCGGGCACGACCGCGGCCGAGACCGGGCAAGACCGGTCGCCACGGCGTCGGCCGGGGTTTCTTCGTTAACGCCTTGTTCACTCTTAACTCTTTTTTAACAGGTGCCGGCCGATACAGAGTACATCTGATGGTTGCAGGACTTTGCCTGCCCCTGTGCCGACAGTTCGGTGCCATGCGGGCGACGACGTCAGGCATCCATCCCCGAGGGCGGAGGACGTCGCGATGTCGGTGCTATCTCTTCTCAAGACGGCTTCAAGCCTCGCAGGGCTTTCCTCCCGCGTCTCCCAGGAGCGGAACGCCCGCCTTTTCAATGCTTTCGCGAGCCAGACCGACGCAACACTGAAAAACCTCGCCAGTGGCGGCATCTCCTTGAGCGAGGACACGGTCAAGGAGATCAAGGACACCGTCGAGATCAGCCAGCAGCTGCAGCGCGCGGTCGACCAGATGAAGGACGCTTCACGCTCGAACAAGGCCGCCGAGATCAAGCAGAAGATCGAGGAGCTGAAGCAGCGCCTGCAATTCGCAACGCCGAAGCAGGCCAAGGCGATGCTTCGCGAACTCAAGGCCCTGGCGCAGGACTTCAAGGGCGCGGCCGCGCAGTTGGGCTCGGATGCAGCCGGGTTGTCATCGGGCGCCTCGGGTGCCGGTGTCCGCGATGCGCAAGGCACGGCCGCCTCCGAAGACGCACAAGGTGCCGTGGCAGCTGGCGTGGCAAGCAATGAGGCGCACGTCGGCGCGGATACGCAAGCCCCCACGTCCGTACCGGGCAAAGCCACAGCCGCAACCGAGGCAAAGCCATCCGGCAAGCCCGGGGACGAGAGTGACACAAACTCGGCGAGCAAGACCGACAATGAGCCGAGCCAGGAAGAGCTGAAGTCCGCCCTGCAGGCCTATATCGGCGCGCAGCAGACGGAAGAGGAGGCGGCGAACCGCTCCCGAGCCGTGGGGATGAAAAAAGAGCGCGAAGATCTGAAGAAGCTCGGTGAGGAATTGAAGCAGCTGGCGAAGAAGATCGAGGATCTTGCCCGCCGCGACCAGACGGACGAGACGGAAAGCCGAGCCGACAAGCGCGCAACCGATCAGGCCGTGAGCGAGGGCAAGCAAGCCCTCGACAGCCCGGGGCTAGCCCAGTCGCTCAACCGGGCGCTTTCCGATGGGTCGGTGAGCGCCACCACGGCTCAGGCCTCGGGAGAGGCCGGCATCGCCCCCGCGCAAGCAAGCCTTGCCTATTCCGCCGGCCTCCCCCCTGCCGGGCTGAGCGTCCCGTCCCTGACGTCTCCCCAGACGCTGATCCTTTAGAGCGCCCTTGCGAAGACGACTTCGTCGCGGATCGGGATACCGTATTCTCCGAGAAGCGGAATTTCCGGCTTGAGCTTGCGTTCCTCGTCGATCGCGCCAGGCACAATCTTCTCCAACCGGAACCCGCGCCTCTGATAGAAGCGAAAGGCATCGAGGTTGTCGTTCGACGTGCGAACCAGCAGCCGGCGAATGCCCGTCTCGATGGCCGCGCCGACCACCGCATTGAGCAGAAGCGTTCCAACACCGCTCCACCGGCTGAGAGAATCCAGCGTCAGGATCTCCCACTCACGATCTCGCTGAATCAGGGTGACAAGACCGAGAATGACGGCTTCCTCGTCCTCGGCGATGAAACCGGGCAGGAGCGACCCGTCGATCATCTCCCCTTCGATGAGGATATGCGGGCTCGTCCACCGGCGCGTCAGCAACTCGACGACGGCGTCATGATCGGCATCCTGCTTCTCGCGAATGTTCACGGCCATGGCCAGCTCCCCTTGTCCGCGCGGTCGTCCTGCCGCGCCTTGATCGATTATGGCTCCGGTCCCGGCGGGGGACCAATGAGAAATTCCCGCTGGAAAGTCCGCTCAGCGCCGCAGCAGGCGCTCCGCCAGACCCGTGCGAACCTGCCAGCGCGACCTCTCCAGTTCGGGATCGAGATGCTCCTCGACCGGCAGGCCAAGGCAAAGATAGGCAACGAGCCGCCACCCCTCGGGCACATCGAGCGCGGTGCTCACCCGGTCCGGCTCGAGGATCGAAACCCAGCCAACCCCGACACCGCGCGCCCGCGCCGACAGCCACAATGTGTTGACCGCGCAAACGCAGGAATAGGCCAGCATCTCCGGCATGGTACGCCGCCCCAGACCGTGCCCCTGGCCGGTCTCCTCGTCACAGAACACGGCGAGTTGCACGGGAGCCGCATCCAGACCCTCGAGCTTCAGCCGGGCGTAGTCCGCCCCCTTGTCGGAAGCGTAGCTTTCAAGCGCGTCGCGATTGGCCCTCAGGAAGCTTTCGCGCACCAGCCGGCGGCGGTCCGCCTCCTCCACAAGCACAAAGCGCCAGGGTTGGCTGTTGCCGACCGACGGAGCCATGTGGGCCTCGGCAAGGATGTCCTCGACAAGTGCCGGCGGGAGCGGATCTCGGCGGAAGCGCCGCACGTCGCGCCGCCAGGCGAGCAGGTCGTGAAAGCCTGCCAGAAACGTCTCGTCGAAGGGGGACGCCCCGTGCGTCGGTCCGGGTCGCGCGTCCGATGCGCGCTGCGGGGCGTCCTCCTGCGTCAATGTCCCGCGAACTCCACGAGCGTGCGGACGGGAACGCCAAGCGCCTCGACCTTCGCACGGCCGCCGAGGTCCGGCAGATCGATGATGAAGCAGGCGGCGAGGACCTCGGCTCCCATCTGCTGGAGAAGCCGGGTGGCGGCCTCGGCCGTCCCGCCGGTCGCGATCAGGTCATCGACAAGGATAACCTTGTCGCCCGGCAGGATCGCATCCTTGTGCATCTCCATCTCGTCAAGCCCGTATTCCAGCGAATAGGCAATACGGACCGTCTCGTGCGGCAGCTTGCCCTTCTTGCGGATCGGCACGAAACCAGCGGAAATCTGATGCGCAACCGCGCCGCCGAGAATGAAGCCACGGGCCTCGATACCGGCGACCTTGTCGACCTTCGATCCGGCCCAGGGTTGCACCAGCGCGTCGACGGCACGGCGAAACGCCCGCGCATCGCCAAGCAGCGTGGTGATGTCACGGAAAAGAATACCGGGCTTGGGATAGTCCGGAATGGTGCGGATCGCGGCCAGCAGTTCAGCCGATACGCTGTCGTTCGTCATGTTCAGTCCCGTGTTCGGCGTGCCGAGCGTCAAGCATCATCGGCACCTGTCGTTCATGTTCAAGCCTGCGATTTTTCGGGAGGCTTGCCCGCTATCAACTCAACCCTTTGACGCCAGCACTCGACCGGCGACGGCATCGAGCTTGGACAGCAGGGCCGGATCGCGCATTTCGGGCGCGGTCATCAGCGCATATTCAAGCGCCGTGTCGGAGCCGATCGGGCACGCCTCATGCTGGCGCGGCAGGTCTTTCGCCAGCCGTCCGACCAGCCGACGGGCGTTGTCGGCGTTCTCATGCAACACGCGCACGATGGCCTGGATATCGACCGCCCCGTGGTCGGGATGCCAGCTGTCGTAGTCGGTCACCATGGCGACGGTCGCGTAGCAGATCTCTGCCTCGCGGGCGAGCTTCGCCTCGGGCATGTTGGTCATGCCGATCACGTCGCAGCCCCACTCCCGGTACAGCCTGCTTTCTGCGAGCGAGGAAAACTGCGGCCCCTCCATGGCAAGATAGGTTCCGCCGCGGTGGAAGGTCAGCGCTTCCGCGCCAGCGGCCGCTGCAATGTGATCGACGAGCAGCGGAGACACGGGATCAGCCATCGAGACATGGGCCACGCAGCCCTTGCCGAAGAAGCTTTTCGGCCGGGCAAAGGTCCTGTCGATAAACTGGTCGACAAGAACGAAGTGTCCCGGCGCATAGGCCTCGCGCAACGACCCGCATGCGGAAACGGATACAAGCGAGGTAACGCCGCAGCGCTTCATCACGTCGATGTTCGCCCGATAGTTGATGTCGGAGGGCGCGAGCCGGTGGCCGCGTCCGTGACGCGGCAGGAACACGACCTTCAGGCCGTCGACGCGGCCAATGCGCACGGCATCCGAGGGCTCCCCCCACGGGCTTTCCACCGCCACCCATTCGGCGTCCTGAAGATCGGGAAGGTCGTAGAGGCCCGATCCGCCGATCACGCCCAGCACCGCATCGCTCATTCGCTCAAGCTCCCTGTCTAGGTCTTCCGTTTCTCTTGCCACATTCGTCCGCCCGCGCCAATCAGAAGGCCACGGCAACGAAAAGGGCCGCCGCATCGGATGCGGCGGCCCTGATTTTCGAACTCCTGGCGAAGCGCCGTCGGATCAGTGCTCGACGTCGCGCCAGATCGCCTTCTTGGTGAAGTAGAGGAGCGATGCGAAAACGATCAGGAAGATCATCACGCGGAAGCCCATCTCCTTGCGCGCCTCGAGCTTCGGCTCGGCCATCCACATCATGAAGGCCGCGACGTCGCGCGAATACTGGTCGACCGTCATCGGCGTACCGTCGGTGTACTCGACCTGCTCGTCGGACAGCGGCGGAGCCATGCCGATCGGACCGCCCGTCAGATGGGTTTCGCCCTTGCACGCCTCAAAGGTGATCGAGCCACCAAGGAACTTCGTGTTGTAGTTGCCCATGAAGTCCTCGCCGAAACAGGCGGGAGCTTCCTCGTAGCCGGTCAGCAGGCCGTAGATGTAGTCCGGCCCCTGCTCCTGGTACTGGGTGAACGCGTCGAAGATGAAGAGCGGGAAGCCGCTGTGCCCGGCGCGGGCCTTGGCCAGCGTCGAGAAGTCCGGCGGATAGGCGCCGCCATTGGACGCGCGCGCAGCCTGCTCGTTGGGGAACGGCGACGGCCAGTGGTCGGACAGGACCGCCGGCCCCTCGATCGGCTCGCCAGTGTCGTCGACGCCCTTGGGGACGGTGTATTCGGCCGCGATCACCTTGGCCTGATCATCGGTGTAGCCGAGGCCACCATCCTGAGACAGGTTGCGGAAGGCCAGGAACTTCGCCGCGTGACAGGACGAACAGACTTCCTTGAAGACCTTGAAGCCGCGCTGAAGCTGGGCTTCGTCATAGGACCCGAACGGGCCGGCGAACGACCACTGCTGGCGCTCGATGTGCGGCGCCTGTCCGGCGGCGAAGGCCGGGGTGGCAAGCGCAACGCCCGCCACCACCAGAACTGCGCCACGCACGGATGCGATCATAGTTTTCATGAGTGAGAACTCCCAATCCCGTCCGTGGTTCACTTGGTCTCAGGCGCCGCGACAGCACCAGCCGGCTTGCCGCTTCCCGATCCCAGCACCGACTCCGAGATGGAGTTCGGCAGCGGCTTCGGCTTCTCGATGAAGCCAAGCAGCGGCAGGATGATCAGGAAGTGCGCGAAGTAGTAGGCCGTGCAGATGCGCGCCGCGATCACGTAGCCACCCTCGGGAGGCATGGCGCCGAGGTAGCCGAGCGCCACGGCCACAATCGCAAACACCCAGAAGAACTGCTTGAACAGCGGCCGGTAGGTGCCCGAACGAACCTTCGAGGTGTCGAGCCACGGCAGGACGAACAGGACCGCGATGGCGCCGAACATCAGGATGACGCCGCCGAGCTTGTCCGGAACGGCGCGCAGGATCGCGTAGAACGGCAGGAAGTACCATTCCGGAACGATGTGCGCCGGCGTGACCAGCGGGTTCGCCTCGATGTAGTTGTCAGCATGCCCCATGTAGTTCGGTACGTAGAACACGAAGTAGGCGAACAGGATCATGAAGACCACGATCGCGAACAGATCCTTCATCGTGTAGTACGGATGGAAGGGCAGCGTGTCCTGCTTCGACTTCGGATTGATGCCGGTCGGGTTGTTGTTGCCGGTGGTGTGGAACGCCCACACGTGCAGCAGAACGACGCCGAAGATCATGAACGGCAGCAGATAGTGAAGCGAGAAGAAGCGGTTGAGCGTCGGGTTACCGACGGAGAAGCCGCCCCACAGCCAGTTCACGATCGGCTCGCCGACAAGCGGGATCGCCGAGAACAGATTGGTGATCACGGTGGCGCCCCAGAAGGACATCTGGCCCCAGGGCAGCACGTATCCCATGAAGGCGGTGGCCATCATCAGCAGGAAGATCACGACACCAAGGATCCAGGAAATCTCGCGCGGGGCCTTGTAGGAGCCGTAGTACATGCCGCGGAAGATGTGGATGTAGACCGCGATGAAGAACATCGACGCGCCGTTGGCGTGCAGGTAGCGCAGCAGCCAGCCGTAATTCACGTCGCGCATGATGTGTTCGACGGAGGCAAAGGCGATTTCGGTGTTCGGCGCGTAGTGCATCACCAGCACGATGCCGGTGATGATCTGTGCCACCAGCATGATCGCCAGAATACCGCCGAAGGTCCACCAGTAGTTGAGGTTCTTCGGGGTCGGAAAATCGACGAAGGACCCGCGCACGAGCGAGATCACCGGCAGACGGCTCTCGACCCACTTCGCCGCAGCGCTCTGCGGCACGTAATTGGAATGTCCAGCCATGGCTGTCTCCTCTGGATTGCCGCTTATCAACCGACCCGAACGACGCTGTCCGAGACGAACTCGTACGGCGGGATCAGGAGATTCTGCGGCGCGGGGCCCTTGCGGATCCGGCCGGCGGTGTCGTAGTGCGAGCCATGGCACGGGCAGAACCAGCCACCGAAGTCACCCGATTCTCCGAGCGGAATGCAGCCAAGGTGGGTGCAGACGCCGACCATGAGGAGCAGGGCTTCCTTGTCCTTCATGCCGCGGTTGGCGTCGGTCGCCTGGGCGTCGGCGGGAAGGTTCAGGTTGCGCGCCAGCGGGTCGGGCAGGTTGTCGACCGGCACTGCGTTAGCCTCGGTGACTTCCTTGGGCGTGCGATTGCGGATGAACAGCGGCTTGCCGCGCCACATCACCTTGATCGACTGGCCTTCCTCGATCGGCGAGATGTCGACCTCGATCGAGGCCAGCGCCAGCGCCGAGGCGTCAGGGTTCATCTGATTAATGAAGGGCCAAGCAAGCGCCCCCGCGCCAACCGCGCCCATCGCACCGGTCGCGATATAGAGGAAATCGCGGCGAGTGGGTTCGACCGTATCCTGCTGTGCCAAGGTCGCGTCCTCTTTTAACCTGTGGCCCGACGACAGCATGCGCCGGTCGCCTCCCACCCCGGTAGCGGGGCAAGGGGGCGGACGACGCGCGTCCTTTCGGGCGGCAAGTGCGGCTTTCCGCACCTTTCCAAGCGGTGGGTTTTTGGCACCCTTGCCAGCACTTGTCCAGATACTCCGTCATGGCAATGACGCTTTGTCGCGGTTTTTTCGCCGCATCGGCAGCTTCACGACACGTCGCGCCGACTGTCGATGAAGCCGCCGGACTGGCGTTGCCACAGTTGGGCGTAGAGCCCGCCGCGCGCCAGAAGCTCCTCGTGGGTGCCATCCTCGACGATCCGCCCCTGGTCCATGACGATCAGACGGTCCATCTCCGCGATGGTTGAAAGCCGGTGTGCGATGGCGATCACCGTCTTGTCCTCCATCAGCGTCGTCAGGCTTTCCTGGATCGCCGCCTCGATCTCCGAATCGAGCGCAGACGTCGCCTCGTCCAGCACGAGGATCGGCGCGTTCTTCAGCAGGACCCGCGCAATCGCGATGCGCTGGCGCTGCCCGCCGGAAAGCTTCACCCCCCGCTCGCCGACATGCGCGGCAAGTCCTGTGCGCCCGTCGCCATCGACGAGACCGTCGATGAACCCGGCCGCATGGGCCTTGCGCGCCGCCTCCATCGCCTCGGCCTCGCCCGCTCCGGGACGCCCATAGACGACGTTGTCGAGCACGGAGCGATGCAGCAGCGAAGTATCCTGGGTGACGACGCCGACGTGAGCGCGCAGGCTCGACTGGGTCACCTCCCGAATATCCTGCCCGTCGATCAGGATCCGACCGCCCTCGAGGTCGTGGAAGCGCAGCAACAGGTTGACGAGCGTCGACTTGCCCGCCCCCGAGCGACCGACGAGGCCAACCTTCTCGCCAGGGCGGATGTCGAGCGTCAGATTCTCGATGACGGCGGTTTCCTTGCCATAGTGGAAGTCGACGGCCTCGAAGCGGATGGCACCCTTCGAGACGACGAGCGGCTGGGCCTTGGGGCTGTCGCGCACCTCGCGCTCACGCGCGATGGTGGTGATGCCGTCCTGCACCGTGCCGATGTTCTCGAACAGGCCCGAGACCTCCCACAGGATCCACTGCGACATGCCGTGAAGCCGCAGCACAAGCGCGACCGCCACCGCGATATCGCCCGTCGTCACCGCCGCGCGCTGCCACAGCATGATCGAGGCGGCGCCGATCGAGAACAGCAGCAGCACGTTGATCGTGTGCAGGATCGTGTTGAGCAAGGTCACGAAGCGCATCTGCCGATGGACGGTGCCGAGAAACTCCGACATGGCGTTTTTCGCGTAGCTCTCCTCGCGCTCCGCGTGGGAGAACAGCTTCACCGTGGCGATGTTGGTGTAGGCGTCGACGACGCGCCCGGTCATTGTCGAGCGCGCATCCGCCTGCACCTGCGACAGATGCTTGAGCCGCGGCACGAAGTAGACGAGCACACCGAGATAGGCGAGAAACCAGACCAGCAGCGGCAGCGCGAGCCGGATGTCCGCCTCGCCGATAAGAAACGCGGCGGCGGCGAAATAGACGCTGACATAGACCAGCACGTCGATCACCCGGGTTACCACCTCGCGCACGGCGAGCGAGGTCTGCATCACCTTGGTGGCGATGCGGCCGGCGAAATCGTTCTGGTAGAAGCCCACGCTCTGGCGCAGCAGATAGCGGTGAACCTGCCAGCGGATCGCCATCGGATAGTTGCCGAGCAGCGTCTGATGGAAGATCAGCTCCCAAAGCAGCGCCAGCGCCGGCATGATCACCAGGATCACCACCGTCATCCAGGCCAGCTGCCAGGCATTGTCGGCCAGGAACGTCTCGGGGTTTTCCGTCCCGAGCCAGTTCACGAGATCGCCGAGGAAGGAAAACACCATCACCTCGAAGATGGCGATGCTCGCGCCCAGGCAGGCGACGACGGCAATCACCGGCCAGATCGGCCGCGTGTAATACCAGCAAAAGGCGAAGAGCGTTGCCGGAGGCGCCTCGAGCGGCACCTCGCGGAACGGATGAATCAGCTTCTCAAACCACGCGAACATGACAAAGTTCCTGAAACAGACGGATCGCGGAGCGTTTGCGGTCCGCAGAACTGGCGGTACCCGGCCGCTCCCTGAAGCGGGCGGCACGGAAGACGGGCGTTGCGGCCGGCTCGGTGAGCAGGACCGAAAGGGCGAAGCCGACCACCCCGAAGGACAGCACGACGAGGCCCAGGAAGAGCGAGACGAGCCGGTCGGCGAAAGCGGCCGCGGACAGCGCCTCGCCATCGACGATCACCGCCTCCATGCCGCGAAACATGCTCGCGGCGACGGGCAGGAAGAGGACCAGCGCAAGCGCCAGCGACGCGAATGCGGCAAGCGCGGCGACACGCAGGAAGCAACGCAACGGATGGGCCCGGGGCGCGCCTTCCGGCTCAACCCTGGCGGAAATATGGGTGTCCATGGCAAGCGGCTCCTGCATGAACGGACGATTGTGTGAACCGCGCACCCGACACAGAGTTCGGACCCGGTGCATCCGCCGGGACGACAGGCGTCCCGAGGCGGATTGGCGCGCGGAGGCAAGGCTGGGGGGCAGTCCGCCTGGAAAGCGGGCCGCGAAGGAAGGAATGGTCGACTGGAAAAGGGCGGGCGGGACCCGCGAACCGTCGTCCTAGACGAGCAGCGCTTCCGGCGAAACCGGGGCGGCGCACATCGCGATATGGATCAGCTCAGCGCGAACTTCGATCATGCGGCCCTCCTTCTCGACGGTGGCGGTTCTTGCGGTCTGGCTCGGAGTCACGCCCAAACCGGATTTGCACCGGAGGCAAGGACGCGAAAGCGCGGGTATCTCCACGCAGATCCAGACAATAGCCGAACGCTTCGCACGGCGCATCGTCAAACGAGCGCCTGCCAGCACAAACAGGGAACCTGTTGCGCGTTCGCAACATACATGTTGCCGGCTTGCAAGTTTCACCAAGGTGGACGAGGCCTTCAGGCGGTTTCACCCTCATCTTCGTGTTCCAGCAGGAAGCCGCCGGACTGGCGTTGCCACAGTTGGGCGTAGAGCCCGCCGCGCGCCAGAAGCTCCTCGTGGGTGCCATCCTCGACGATCCGCCCCTGGTCCATGACGATCAGACGGTCCATCTCCGCGATGGTTGAAAGCCGGTGTGCGATGGCGATCACCGTCTTGTCCTCCATCAGCGTCGTCAGGCTTTCCTGGATCGCCGCCTCGATCTCCGAATCGAGCGCAGACGTCGCCTCGTCCAACACGAGGATCGGCGCGTTCTTCAGCAGGACCCGCGCAATCGCGATGCGCTGGCGCTGACCGCCGGAGAGCTTCACCCCCCGCTCGCCGACATGCGCGTCGAAGCCCCTGCGGCCCCGGGTATCGGTGAGCTCGTCTATGAAGGTTTCCGCGTGCGCGCGCCGCGCAGCAAGGCGGATCTCCTCCTCGCTCGCCTCCGCGCGCCCAAGCGAGATGTTGTCGCGGATCGAGCGGTGCAGCAACGAGGTGTCCTGGGTGACAAGCCCGACGCACGCCCTCAGGCTCGCCTGCGTCACCCGCGCCACATCCTGGCCATCGATGAGAATCTCGCCGCTTTCCAGGTCGTGGAAGCGCAGCAGCAGGTTGACGAGCGTCGACTTGCCCGCCCCCGAGCGGCCGACGAGACCGACGCGCTCGCCCGGCTGGATCGACAGTGAAAGCCTGTCGATCACCCCACCGGCCTTGCCATAATGGAAACCGACGTCACGAAACGCGATCGCCCCCTCGCGCACCTCAAGCGCGGGGGCGTCCGGCAGGTCGGAGACCGCGGCCTTGCGGGTGATCGTCTCGGCGCTGTCCTGCAAGGTGCCCAGGGCACGGAACAAGCCGTTCATCTGCCCCATCAGCCTGCCGAGCAGCACGTTGAGCCGCAACACCAGGCCGAGCACCAGCGCCACGTCGCCGGCGGTCACGCTTCCCGCCTCCCAGGCTCGCAGAACCAGGACCGCGATCGCCACGATCATCGCTCCCGACATCACGCTCATGATCGTGCGCACGGCGGTCAGAGTGCGTGTGAACGCCCGGATCGCCGCCAGAAACGCCTCATAAACGTCGCGCATCTGCCGTGCCTCACGGCGCGCGTCGGTGAACAGCTTGATGGTCTGGATATTTCCGTAGATATCGACGAAACGGCCGGTGACGCCGGACCCGGCGTGCGCAGATGCCTTTGCCCGACGTCGGATACGCGGCACAAAGAGAGCGGAGACGGCGCCGAAGGCGACGAGCCAGACCGCGACCACAGCCCCGATCATCGGATCGAGCGACATCAGCACCGTCAGCGTCGTCAACGCGAAAACAACGATGAACCAGATGATCTGCAGCAGGCTGACCATGAAGTCGCCTGCCGCCTGACCCGATTGCCAGACCTTCTGCGAGATACGGCCGGCGAACTCGTCCTGAAAGTAGGACAACGACTTGCCGACGACCTGCTGGTGCCCCTGAAAGCGGACCAGGTTGAAGAACCCGGGAACGACGATCTGCTCCTCGACCAGCGCCGTCAGGGCGGCCACGACCGGCCTGATCACCAGAACCGTGCCGGCCATCATCGCCAGAACCGGCAAGTTGGTGATCCAGAAACCCTGACGCGGCCCACCCTGCATCAGGTCGACGAGGTCGCCGACAAAGATGTAGAGCGCCGCCTCGATCAGCGCCGTCGCGCCGCCCAGAACCAGCATCGCCAGAAAGGCGAGTCGCGCCTGGCCGACGAAGAAACCGAGGTAGCCGAAGCCGGTTCCCGGAACGGGCCGGTCGGGCAACGGCGCGAAGGGATCGATGCGCCGCTCGAACCAGGAATAGATACGCTCGATCACGAAACCGGACCTTCTGTGCGAAATCGTCCAACGGGCCGGATCGCGAAAGCAGGAGCGACGGCCGCGAAGCAGCGGGAAATTCGGATGGCGCGCACCAGGCGGGCCGAATCCGGATGACAGGCGGGCCACGCGAGCCTACCACCGAAACCGGCCAAAGCGGGGCACGTCGGCAAACCGACGCGGCGCGCATGGCCCAACAGGGCCGATCAGGAAAGCGGAACACAGACATGCCGGAACTCGCGCTCTATCAGCCCGACATTCCCCAGAATACGGGAACGATCCTGCGGCTTGCGGCCTGCATGGGTGTTCGCGTCCACATCATCGAGCCGGTCGGCTTTCCCCTGTCCGACCACGCATTGAAGCGTGCCGGAATGGACTATATGGAGCGCGCGGCACTCACCCGCCACCTCACCTTCGAGGCATTCGACGCGTGGCGCAGGCAGGAAGAGCGCCGCCTCTTGCTGCTCACGACCGCCGCCGCCCGGCCCTATCACCAACATGACTTCGCCTGTCGCGACATCCTGCTTCTCGGCCGCGAATCCTCTGGCGTTCCCGAGGCCGTCCACGCCATCGCCGACGCCCGCCTGACCATCCCGATGGCCGAAGGCATGCGCTCGCTCAACATCGCCGTTTCCGCTGCCATGGCGCTCGGCGAAGCCCTGCGGCAGACGGAAGGTTTTCCGGCCTGAGGCGTATCCGGGACTTGCAGACGGAAGGCTTACTTCCCTGTTCTTCGGAATGCCCTGCGAGGCCGTTGAAATCCTGCCCGCCGATCCGTTCCCGCTGACCGCCCCTTTCCCGCCGCCTCCGCTTCTGTCATGAAGCTTCCGCAGATTCAGGGCATCGAGCGGAGACGGCGGACATGAGCGAACAAGGCGGCGGGGCACCGAAAGAGGCGCGTGGCGGACCGGTTCCGGCCGACATCGAGGCGAAGAAGGTCGAGGCGCGCGCCTGGTTCGAGGCCTTGCGCGACCGCATCTGCGCCGCCTTCGAGGCCATCGAGGACGATGCGGCCGAGTTTGCCGCCCTGCCCGGCGCGCTCGCGGAAACGGCGGCCGGACGGTTCGAGCGCACGCCCTGGGAGCGAACCGATTCGACGACCGGCGCCAAGGGCGGCGGCGGCATCATGTCGATGATGAACGGGCGGATCTTCGAGAAGGTCGGCGTCCACGTCTCCACCGTCCATGGCGAGTTCTCGCCCGAGTTTCGCGGCCAGATCCCCGGCGCCGCCGAGGACCCCCGCTTCTGGGCCTCCGGCATCTCGCTCATCGCCCACATGCACAATCCGCATGTTCCCGCCGTGCACATGAACACGCGCATGGTGGTGACGACGCGCCAGTGGTTCGGCGGCGGCGCCGATCTGACGCCGGTTCTGGACGCCCGCCGCAGCCAGGACGACCCGGATACCATCGCCTTTCACAAGGCGATGGAAGCAGCCTGTGCAGCCCATGAGGTCGCCGACTATCCGCGCTACAGGAAATGGTGCGACGATTATTTCTTCCTGAAGCACCGCAACGAGATGCGCGGCGTCGGCGGCATTTTCTACGATTACCTGCATTCGGGCGACTGGGACGCGGACCTGGCCTTCACCAAGGACGTGGGACTGTCGTTTCTCGACATCTACTCGAAGCTGGTGCGCGCCAACTATCACAAGCCCTGGGACGATGCGGAGCGCGAGGAGCAGCTCGTCCGCCGCGGTCGCTACGTGGAATACAATCTCCTCTACGACCGAGGCACGATTTTCGGCCTGAAGACCGGCGGCAACGTCTCGTCCATCCTGTCGTCGATGCCACCCGTGGTCAAATGGCCTTGATCCGGGCTGCGTGAACACGCCATGTCCCTGCCGCCGCTGACATCGATCGAGATCGACAACTACCGCTCGATACGCCGCCTGCACCTTCCGGTCGGAGCGCTGAATGTCTTCGTCGGCCGCAACGGCACCGGCAAGACCAACCTCTATCGGGCGCTCTCGCTGCTGCAGCAGGCGGCCTTCGGACGGATCACCCGGGCCATCGCCGAAGAAGGCGGCATCGAGAGCGTCCTTTGGGCGGGCGATCGCAGACGCGGGCCCGTCCGGCTCGCGCTCTCCGCCCGGCTCGGCGACCTCTCCTACGCGATCGCGATAGGGCTGCCGGTGAAAGGCTCGGACGCCGCGCTTCCGCTCGAGCCACTGGTGAAGGAGGAAAAACTCGTCCTCCACACCGGCAAGCGCCAGGTGGCGCTGATGGAACGGTCGGGGCCTTCGGCCTGGCTCAGGGCCGCCGACGGCAACCGACTGACCTATGCCAACGAGTTGCTGGGGTCGGAGACGGCGCTCTTCGCGTTTCGCGACGGCGCACGCTTCCCCGAAGTCGACATCGTCCGTCGGTCACTCGCCGACTGGCGCTTCTATCATGCCTTTCGCACCGACGAGGCCTCGGCCCTGCGCCGCCCGTCTCTGGCTCTGACGACCCCAACGCTTGCCTCCGACGGGTCCGATCTCGCCGCCGTCTTCGCCACCTTGACGGAGGTGCGCGGCGACGCCCGCGATCTTTTCACCGCCGTCGAGGATGCCTTCCCCGGCACGCGGCTCGAAATCGCCGTCGAGAGCGCGCAGGCGGAGATCGCGATGCGCTATCCCGACCTCCATCGCGCCTTCGCAGCGCATGAACTCTCGGATGGGACACTTGGCTATCTGGCACTGATGGGCGCGCTCATGTCCTACCGGCTGCCGGCTTTCATCGCCCTCAACGAGCCGGAGGCGAGCCTGCATCCGGATCTGCTCGCCCCGCTCGCCCGCGTCATCGCCAAGGCCTGCGAGCGCACGCAGGTCTGGATCGTCACCCATTCTCAGGCCTTTGCCGACCACCTCGTGAGAGAAGCCGGCGCGGTGCCGCGCACCATCTTCAAGGACGGCGGCGAGACCTGGATCGAAGGCCTGAGGATCACCGGCGGCTTCGCCGAGGACTAGGAGCGCGCGCTTTCCGCCCCTGCGAGCGCGGCAGAAAGCAGAGCCTCGCGCCCCAGGGTGAACCCGGAGGAGATCCAACGGTCTTCCGCCTGCTTCAGCAGCGCGCCCACCTCGGGCCCCGGCCTGAAGCCAGCCAGAATCAGGTCCCGGCCCGACAGCGGAAAAACCGGAACATTGGTGCGCTCGATCTGCGTGAGACGTGCGCCAAGCTCTCCCGCGTCGACCGGCACGCCTTCACGCGCCACCGCAAGCAACAGGCCGTCGCGCAGGGCCTCCGCACCATGCGCATAAAGGCATTCGGCTATCGCAGCCTCCGCCGGTTCACGGTCCAGCAAGGCAAGCGTTCGGGCGGCCCGGGCCACGCCATCGGCCCGCTCCATGCGCTTGCGCTCGGCGTTCGAAAGCCGCAGGCCCTCGGCGGTTTGCCCGATTGCGTGCGCGCCGCCGGTGCCGGCAAGAGCTGCAAGGCACAGCGCCGGCGCACGCGCCTGCGACGAGACCTCATCGAGCCCGCGCAGCGCGGTGAAGGCGTCAAGATCGGCTTCGACCGGAAAGACCAGTTCCAGAATGCCGGCCCCGGCCATCCGTATCACTGTCTCGACCGCGCGCGGCGCGACGATCAGCTTGCGCAGTTCCATGGCCACCCGTTCCGCCGACAGGACGGCAAGTCCGGCGCGCTCGGCCTGCGAGGCAGCAAGCCCCTGCGCATCGAGCGAGCCTTCTCCGTATTGGGCGTGGAAGCGGAAGAAACGCAGGATCCTGAGATAATCCTCGCGGATGCGCAGCAGCGGATCGCCGATAAACCGGACCCGACGCGCCTCAAGGTCCGGCAGGCCGCCGACCGGGTCGTAAAGCGTGCCGTGCCGGTCGACATAGAGCGCGTTCATGGTGAAGTCGCGCCGCCGCGCATCGTGCTGCCAGCATCGCCCGAAGCGCACCGTCGCCGAGCGCCCGTGCGTCTCCACGTCCTCGCGCAGCGTGGTCACCTCATAGGCATCGCCCGCGCTGACCACCGTGATCGTGCCATGCTCAATCCCGGTTGGCACCGGCTTCAGCCCTGCCGCCAGAGCCCGACGCATGACATCGTCCGGCAGCGCCGTCGTCGCCACGTCCACATCCGCCACCGGCACGCCGAGCAGCGTGTTGCGCACGGCACCGCCAACGGCGCGCGCCGCGTCGCCATCCTGCTCGACCGCGTCGAACACCGCCTGGAGCGACGGCCGCGTGAGCCAGTCAGCCGTGATCGCACCGCTCATCGCCGCGCGCCCTACTCGTAGTGTCCCGGAATGAGCACCCCGTCGCGCAACACCGTCGGCACGTAGTTCTTGCCCTCGGGAAGGCCTTCCTTCTCGGCCAGCAGCACGAAGCCGCCGATGGACAGCGCAAGCCCTGCCATCAGGAGCCAGACAAGCGGCCCCTTGCGCCAGTTCTCCGATGTCTGCGCCTTCTTGGTGATGAAGAGCCAGGCGGCAAAGCCGATGAAGGGCAATGACACAAGCAGCAGCTGGGTAAGCACAACACGCAACATCAGCGGTACACCGTCTCGTAAAGGAGCCTCAGGATCCCGGCGGTCACGCCCCAGATGTAGCGCTCCCCGAAGGGTATTGCATAAAAGTAGCGTGGCTTTCCGGCAAAGACCCGGCTTTGTCGCCGATGGTTGTGCTCATCCATCAGGAACGAGAGCGGCACCTCGAAGACATCGGCCACCTCGTCCGGGTTCGGCACGATCGCGGCTCCTGGATCGACAAGCCCGAGCACGGGAGCGACCCGGTAGCCGGAGCCGGTGAGATAGGTCGGCAGAACGCCGGCCGGACTGACGAGCCCCCGCTCGATGCCGATTTCCTCTTCCGCCTCGCGCAGGGCCGCCGCGACGGGCCCCCCGTCCTCCGGGTCGATCTTGCCGCCGGGCAGCGAGATCTGCCCCGCATGGCTGGAAAGGTGCGCCGTGCGCTCGGTGAAGATCACCGAGGCGCCTGCCCGGCGCTCGACGACGGCAATGAGCACGGCCGCGTCGCGCGGCGCGCGATTGGCGAAGGCGAAGGGGCCGAGTTCCGGGTTGAGGATGTGGTCGCCGACCTCCCGCCGCGCGGCGGCGGCGATGCGGCCCTGCGCCTGGGCAACGAAATCGACGGCGGAAACGGGTGTCCCGTCCGCCCGTATGCCGTGCCGGCTCGCAGCCTGCGTCATCTCCTGAGGTGTCGTCATGCCCTTGTGTCCGGTTCCCGTTCGTCGGCCGAGCCTGGCGTTGGCGTCGTCTCGGCCGGAAAGAACGTGCCGGCGCTCCATGTGCCCATCACCGTCCTTCCCGACATATCGTGTTCCGTGAACAGATCGGCAAGCTGATACAGCAGCGGGCGGGCCAGAAGCGCGTCGAGCCGGCCGCGAATCCGCACATAGGGCTTCAGCCCCCCCGTATCCGTCTCATCCTCGAAGCGCAGCCTGTGGTCCGCGTCGATCCGCACGACGTCGCCGGTATTCGTGCGCAGCCGCAGCACCTGCTCGCGTCCCTCGCCCTCGACATGCAGCTCGACGCCAAGGAAAGGCGCGTCTTCGACGGTGATTCTCGCCCTCTCCACAGGGGTTACGAGATAATGATGGCCATCGGCATCGCGTCGAAGCACGGAAGCGAAGAGACGCACCAGCCGTTCGCGAGCGATCACTCCCCCCTGATAGTACCAGCGACCGTCGGCGGCGATGCGCATGTCGATTTCGCCGCAATAGGGCGGATTCCAGCGCTCCACCGGCGCTGGCCCGCGCCCCGTACCCGCCCGCGAGACCAGTTCGGCCAGCCCCGCCGGCATGTCCTTCACGTCGTTTCGCGTGTCGTCCGCCATTCGTTCCCGTTCACATCCGGTTGTCGCCGCCATGTTTTGGCCCATACCCTGTCATGACATGAGCTATCATGTGAAGCCAGCCCGCCCGGCGCGCCCGCCGCGGTCGCGGCAGCCGGACCGGAACCACGCAGGCGGACGGAGCGGTCGGCGCAAACATCGGATCGCATTGCGGAAGGCAGCGTGAGCCCGGTGCGGGATCAGCAAGAACGTCGGACCGGGGCGAGCGGTCCCGCGACGACAAGGGAGGCAGGGTCGAACATGAGCGCGATCAGTCGAAACGATGGCGACCAGGCCGGCGACGAGACGCAGGCGATCCTTCGCGACACGGAAGCGGCGATGGAGAAGATCGCTGCCGCGCGCCTTGAGATCGCGCGGGTCATCTTCGGTCAGGAAAGCGTTGTCGAGAGGACCTTGGTCACGCTGCTGTCGGGCGGGCACGGGCTGCTTGTCGGCGTGCCGGGCCTTGCCAAGACCAAGCTCGTGGAAACCCTCGGCACGGTGCTCGGTCTCGATGCGCGGCGCATCCAGTTCACGCCCGACCTGATGCCCTCCGACATTCTCGGCGCCGAGGTGATGGATCAGGCCGCCGACGGCAGCCGCGCGTTCCGCTTCATCAAGGGGCCGATCTTCTCCCAGCTCCTGATGGCCGACGAGATCAACCGCGCCAGCCCCCGCACACAGTCGGCGCTGCTTCAGGCGATGCAGGAGTATCACGTCACCATCGCCGGGCAGCGCTACGACCTGCCGCGTCCCTTTCATGTGCTCGCGACCCAGAACCCGCTGGAGCAGGAAGGCACCTACCCACTGCCGGAGGCGCAGCTCGACCGTTTCCTGATGCAGATCGACGTCCACTATCCCGACCTCGATGCCGAACGGCGCATCCTGCGCGAGACGACGGGTGCCGACGAAGCCAAGGCCTCCGCCGTGATGGGCGCGGAGGATCTGCTCGCCGCACAACAGCTCGTACGCCGCATGCCCGTCGGCGAAAGCGTCGTCGAGGCGATCCTGGAAATGGTGCGCTCCGCCCGTCCACCCGAGAACGGCGACCAGACCAACGAGACCGCCCATCTGATCGCCTGGGGCCCGGGCCCCCGCGCCAGCCAGGCCCTGATGCTCGCCGTGCGTGCCCGCGCCCTCGTCGACGGCCGTCTCGCGCCCTCGCTCGATGACGTGCTGGCGCTTGCCGAGCCAGTGCTCCAGCATCGCATGGCGCTGACTTTCGGCGCGCGCGCCGAAGGTGAAACGATCCGCGGCATCATCGGCCGGCTGAAAAACCGCATCGGATAGGAGCTTGCATGAACGGCCTGGCACGGTTCAGGGCTTCCCGGGCGCAGCGCGCCGCGACGCGGGACGGGGAAGGCGAGGCCTGGCCGAGGGTCGTCGCGGAAGCGCGCTCGCTCGCCGACGCGCTGCCCGACCTTCTGGTCGAGGCGCGCCAGGTCGCCATGACGGTCAATGCCGGCTGGCACGGCCGCCGCAGATCCGGTTCGGGCGAGAACTTCTGGCAGTTCCGTCCCTTCATCGCCGGTGAGCCGGTCATGCGCATCGACTGGCGACGCTCGGCGCGCGACAATCATCTCTATGTGCGCGAGCGCGAATGGGAAGCCGCGCACACGGTCTGGCTCTGGGCCGACCTCTCGCCCTCCATGGCCTTCCGCTCCGACCTGTCCTCGACTCTCAAGCGCGACCGCGCCCTGGTGCTGCTGCTGGCGCTGGCGGACCTTCTGGCCGAGACGGGCGAGCGCATCGGCATTCCCGGCCTGCGCCGTCCCGTTGCCGACCGCCATGCGGCCGAGCGCATCGCGGCCGCGCTTTCGCACATCGGCACGCCCGAGAGCCTGCCCGACCCGCGCGACATCCGCCGTTTTTCCGACGTGGTGCTGATCGGCGACCTGCTCGACCCGCTCGATCAGACGCTCGACTGGATGCGCAAGGTCGCCGCCTCCGGAGCGCGCGCCCATCTGGTCATGGTGCTCGATCCGGTGGAGGAGAGTTTCCCCTTTTCCGGGCGGACCGAATTCCTCGATCCGGAGACCGGTTTCCGGCTGACCAGCGGCAAGGCCGAGGCCTGGCGGACGGCCTATGCCGACCGGCTGGCGGCCCATCGTGACGCGATCTCAGACGTGGCGCGGCGCGCCGGCTGGAGCTTTCTCGTTCACCACACCGACCGGCCCGCCGCCGAGCCGATGCTCGCGCTGCACAGCAGGTTGAGCGGCGTGCTGCTTGGCGGACATGCCGGGGGCGGCCGATGAGCGGCCTTATCCCTCTCGGCTTCACCGCCCCCTTCGCGCTCGTCGGCCTGCTTCTGCTCCCGGTCATCTGGTGGCTGCTGCGGCTGCTGCCGCCGAGTCCGAGGCGCATCGCCTTTCCGCCCGCCCGGCTCCTGGCCGACATCGACAGGCGCGAGGAGACGCCCAACCGCAGCCCGCTCTGGCTGACGATCCTGCGTCTGCTGCTGGCCGCTGCCGTCATCCTCGCGCTCGCCGGTCCCCAGTGGCGCCCGGCCGGCGCCATTCCCGGCGGTGACGGCCCGCTCCTCGTCGTCTTCGACAATGGCTGGGCTTCGGCGCGCGACTTCGAGACTCGCCGTCAGGCAGCGGAACGGCTCGTTCAGTCCGCGGCCGAGCGCGGGCGCGCGGTACTGCTCGCCGCGACCGCCGAGGGACCCGACCAGCCACTCGTGCCGCAGAGCGCGCGCGCCGCGCTCGAACGCCTGCGTGCGCTCCAACCCCGCCCCTGGCCAACGACGCGCGGCGAACTGACGCTCGCCCTGCGCAAGGCGGCTGCCGAACAGCCTCCCGGGGCCATCGTCTGGTTCGCCGATGATGTGGCGGAGCCCGGTTCGCCACGGTTCGTCGCCGATCTCGCGGCAATCGCCGGCGACGCGGAAATCACTGTCCACACCGGACTGCCGCGGCCGGCGGTGCTGGCCGGCGCGCGCAACGACATCGACGCGCTGACCGCCACGGTCCTGCCTCCTCAGGGCGCGCTCGAACCGGTAAACGTGCGCGCCACCGACCCCAAGGGCCTGGTTCTGGGTGAGGCCGTGGCCACTGCGACGGCTGATGGCGAAGGCCTTTCCGTACGCTTCGAGCTCCCGGTGGAACTGCGCAACGACGTCGCCCGCCTCGAGATCATCGGCGAGCCCAGCGCCGCCGCCGTGCAGCTTCTCGACGACCGCTGGCAGCGGCGGACCATCGGCCTTGTCGGGGGCACTGCCGCCGACCGGGCCCAGCCGCTGCTGTCACCGCTCTATTATCTGGAGCGCGCGCTCTCGCCCTTCGCCGAGCTGCGCCGCGCCCGCCAGACCGATCTCGACGAAGCCATTCCCGCGCTCATCGATCAGGGCGTCTCCGTGCTCGTCATGGCCGACGTCGGGCGCCTGCCCGAAAACGCCGCCGCCGAGGTTCGCCGCTGGGTGGAACAGGGCGGCATTCTGCTGCGCTTCGCCGGACCGCGCCTTGCCGGCGGCAGCGACGACCTCGTGCCGACCCGCCTGCGCTCCGGCGACAGGGCGCTTGGCGGCAGCCTCTCCTGGGAAGAGCCACAGCCTCTGGCGAGCTTCTCCTCGACATCGCCCTTCGCCGACCTTGCCGTTCCCGATGACGTGACGGTGACCCGGCAGGTGCTGGCCGAGCCAGGCCCGGAACTCACCGACCGGAGTTGGGCGGTGCTTGCCGATGGCACCCCGCTTGTCACCGCCGACAAGGTCGGGCGCGGCACCATCGTGCTCTTCCATGTCACCGCCGACACAAGCTGGTCGAACCTGCCTCTGTCGGGCACCTTCGTGGAGATGCTGCGCCGGATCGCGGCGCTTTCCGCTTCCGCCACACCCGAGACCGGCGACAATGCCCCCGCGCACGCCGCGCAGGCGAGTTCGGCGACCCAGCTTCCCCCCGTGCGCACCCTCGACGGCTTCGGCCGGATCGGGTCGCCGCCGACGACCGCCATTCCGGTGACAGCGACGGCGGACGTTCCCGCCAGCCGTCGCAACCCGCCTGGCCTCTATGGCGCCGACGACGCCTTCCGGGCGATCAATCTGTTCCCCGTGGCGCGCGCGGTTCCCACGCTCGACTTCTCGCCCCTCGCCGGACGCGCCAGCATCGCCGACTATCCGGTGACCGAAACCCTCGACCTGCGACCCGCGCTTTTCACCCTTGCCCTGCTCCTCGTGTTCGCCGACACGCTCGCCATGCTCTGGCTTCGCGGTGACCGGCGCGGGCCGGGTCTCGGCCGCCGACGCGCCACCGGCGCCCGGCTCGCCCTGCTGCCGCTTCTCGGCCTCGGCCTTGTCATGTCGCTCGTCCTCGCGCCGCCGGCACGGGCCCAGGAGAGTTCCGCCGACATCGCCGCACTGGAGGCGACGCTCGATACCCGGCTCGCCTATGTCCTGACCGGCGACCCGACACAGGACGAAACCAGCCGGCGCGGTCTCCTCGGACTGACGCGCTACATCGCCACCCGCACGGCGCTGGAGCCTGAAGCACCCGCCGGCGTCGACCCGGCGACCGACGAGCTCGCCTTCTACCCGCTGCTCTACTGGCCGATCTCGGCCGACACGCCTCTGCCCTCGCCCGAGGCGATGTCGGCCATCGACACCTACATGCGCAACGGCGGCACGATCCTGTTCGACACCGCCGACCAGCTTTCCGCCGGCATTTCCGGCTTTGGCGCGTCTCCCGCCGTCCTGCGCCTGCGCCAGGTGCTCGAGGGTCTGGACATTCCGCCCCTCGAGCCGGTTCCCGCCGACCACGTCCTGACCAAGGCGTTCTACCTTCTCGACAGCTTCCCCGGTCGCTATGCCAGCGGGCAGCTCTGGGTCGAGGCAACGGAACCTGCGACGCAAGAGACTCCCGTGCGCCGCCCCGTGCGCGGCGGCGATGGCGTGTCGCCCATTCTGGTCACCGGCAACGACTTCGCCGGAGCCTGGGCCATTGACGACGGCGGTTCCTACATGTTCCAGACCGTGCCGGCCGACCCCGGACAGCGGGAATATGCCTATCGCGCCGGGGTCAACATCGTGATGTATGTGCTGACCGGCAACTACAAGGCCGACCAGGTGCACATACCAGCCCTTCTCGAACGGCTCGGCCAGTAGGAGAGAGCGTTGATCTGGTCCCTCTCCTTCTCCCCTCTCCTGCCCGTCTGGGCGCTTGGCCTGGCGGCGGCGTTTGCCCTCATGCTGGCGCTCGTCTCCGGGTGGATGCGCGTTCCCGGCTGGCCGCTGCGCGGACTGGCGATGGCGCTGATCGTCTTCGCCCTGCTCGGCCCGGCGGTGGAACGCGAGGACCGCGAACCGCTTTCGAGCGTCGTGTCCGTCGTCGTCGACGAAAGCCAGAGCCAGCGCCTCGGCGAGCGGACGCAGACGACACAGGCTGCGCTCGCCGCGCTCGAGAGCCGCTTCGCTGGTTTCCCCGGTTATGAGTTGCGTGTCGTGCGCGCCGGACGCGGCGACGGGGCGGCGGCCGATGGCACGGCGCTCTTCTCCGCGCTCGCCGACAGCCTGTCGGACGTGCCGCCGGAGCGGATCGGCGGCGCTGTGATGATCACCGACGGCCAGGTCCACGACATTCCCGAACGCGCCGCCGATCTCGGTTTCGACGCGCCGCTGCATGCGCTCGTCACCGGCACCGACAAGGAGACCGACCGGCGCCTGGCGATCGTGCGTGCGCCGAAATTCGGGCTCGTCGGCTCGCAACAATCCGTCACCCTGCGCTTGCAGGATCGCGGCGCGCTCGAAAGCGGCGCGGACGCGCGGCTCACCGTGCGGCGCGACGGCGATGTCGTCGCCACCCTGGACGTCACCCCGGGCAGCACGGTCGAGGTGCCGGCCGAGATCACCCATGGCGGGCAGAACATCTTCGAGTTCTCCGTCGATCCGCTCGCGGGAGAGCTGACCGAGCTCAACAACAGGGTCGTCGTCACCATCGACGGCATCCGCGAGAACCTGCGGGTGCTCCTCGTCTCGGGCAGCCCGCATGCGGGCGAGCGCACCTGGCGCAATCTGCTGAAGTCCGACGCCTCCGTCGATCTCGTCCATTTCACCATCCTGCGGCCGCCCGACAAGCAGGACGGCACGCCGATCAACCAGTTGTCGCTAATCGCCTTCCCGACCCGTGAGCTGTTTTCGGAGAAGATCGACGAGTTCGACCTGATCATCTTCGATCGCTACGAACGGCGCGGCGTGCTGCCCCTGCTCTATTTCGACAACATCGCCCGCTTCGTGCGCGACGGCGGCGCCGTTCTCGTCGCCGGCGGACCCGACTACGCGGAAGCGGGCAGTCTCTATGGAACGCCACTCGCGCCAGTGCTCCCGGCCGCGCCCACAGGCAGGATCTACGAGGAGCCCTTCCGCGCGGCGATCTCGGAGACAGGCGCGCGCCACCCGGTGACGCGGGGCCTGCCGGGCGGCGAGGCAACGCCACCGGACTGGAGTCGCTGGTTCCGTCTCGTCGATGCCAACGTCACCACCGGCCAGACACTGATGACCGGCGCCAACGACAAGCCGCTTCTGGTGCTGAGCCGCGAAGGCGCCGGTCGCGTCGCCGTGCTCCTGTCCGATCATGTCTGGCTGTGGGCGCGCGGCTACGAGGGCGGCGGGCCGCATGTGGCGCTGCTGCGCCGCCTCGCCCACTGGCTGATGAAGGAACCCGACCTCGAGGAGGAGGCCCTGCGCCTTGCCTCGCGCGGCGGCGAAGTCGTCGCCGAGCGCCAGACCATCGGCGAGACCGTCGGAGATCTGACGCTGACGCTGCCGGACGGCACGACACGGAGCCTGACGCCGAGCGAGGTCTCTCCCGGCCTGTGGCGGGCAACCTCTCCGGCCCCCGACCTCGGTCTCTATTCGGTGGCCGATGGCGACCGCAAGGCGCTCGTGCATGTCGGGCCGCCGAACCCGCGCGAATTCGCCGACGTGCTGTCGACAACGGCGCTGCTGACGCCGGTGGCCTCGGCGACGGGCGGTGCGGTGCAACGCGTGCTGGATGTCGGCGGGGAGCTTCTCGTGCCCCGTGTCGTGCCCCTGCGCAGGGCCACGACCTTCTCGGGCGACGGGTGGATCGGCTTCCGCACCACCGATGCCAGCGTGCTCAAGGGCATCGACCGCTATCCCCTGTTCCAGGGGGTGCTCGGTCTCGCCCTTCTGATCGGCGCGCTGTCGATGATGTGGTACCGCGAAGGGCGCTGAAGGGGCGCGCCAAAGTGGGCGGCGCCGGTGGGTTCAGCCGCCTCGGCCGCCGCGCACCACGCCAGATGGCATCTCGCTTCCGGGAACCAGGTTGGCGACGAGCAGGCGGGCCGGGTCGACCGGACCGGGCAGATGGATGCGGCCGAAAGGCACCGGCGCGAAGCCAAGTGGCCCGTAATAGGGCGCATCGCCCACCAGGAGCACCGATGTCTCGCCAAGCGCCTGCGCGGTCTTCAACGCCTGATTGACCAGCAGCCTCCCGAGCCCCCGATTCTTGAAGGCCGGCGAGACGGCCAGAGGCCCGAGCAACTGCGACGGCGCGTCACCGATGGTGATCGGCGTCAACCAGACGGACCCGGCGAACACGTCGCCATCCAGCCCGACGAAGCTCAGGCGCGTGTCGTGCGGCACGCCCTCGCGCAGGCGAAAGGCGGTCTTGGCGAAGCGGCCAGGGCCGAAGGCTTCGGCCTGAAGGGCTTCGATTTCAGGAAGGTCGGCGGCAACTTCGTGCCGGATGAGCCAGGAATGGGCGAGCATGGGGCGAACCTCGGGTGCGGGACGGAAAGACAGGCGGGATGTCGCCGCGCCTTCCGATCCTCGGATCGCTCGGATCCGCCTGGTCGTGTCTCAAGGCGCGGGTGTGACGGTGCGAGAGGTCAAGCCTCGTCGCAGGGTCCTTCGTCGCTGGCGGTCGATCCTGAGCATGAAACGTCCAGATCCCGTCGCGCTCGCGCGCCTCGAAAAGATGCGCCACCCGGGCGCGTGAAACAGGTGCCGAACGGCACCCCTCGTGCTTGGTTGGCGTCGGTAGCACGCGCGCCCCGGAACGTAAAGCGGTTCCTTCGCCTTGAAGGCGTTCAATTATCTCGAACAGTGCTTCCAGCAGGTTGATGCCCGCAGGAGGCGGCCCATGTGCTCTTGTGGAACAGGAAAACACACAGAGATGAGGAGAAGGACAGATGGGCCTTCTGGTGGATGGCGTCTGGCACACCGACGGATACGACACGGAATCGCACGGCGGACGCTTTGTCCGGGACACCTCTGGCTTTCGCAACTGGGTGACGCCCGACGGCGCCCCCGGTCCGAGCGGCGCGGGCGGCTTCGAGGCGGAGGCCGGTCGCTACCATCTCCTCGTCTCCTTCGCCTGCCCCTGGGCGCACCGCACGATGATCCTGCGCAAGCTCAAGGGGCTGGAGGACAGCATCTCGCTTGCCGCCGTCGAGCCATTGATGCTCGATGACGGCTGGACCTTTGCCGAGCCCGAGGCCGTCACCGGCGCGCAGGCCATGTGGCAGGTCTACCTGCGCGCCGACCCGAAGTGTTCGGGGCGCGCCACCGTCCCGGTTCTGTGGGACAGGAAACGCGAGACCATCGTCTCCAACGAATCCTCCGAAATCCTGCGCATGTTCAATTCCGCCTTCGACGCGCTTCCTGGCGTCGACGCCACGCTCGATGTCAGCCCGCAGGCGTTGCACGCGGAAATCGAGGCGGTCAACGAGCGCGTCTACGACACGGTCAACAACGGCGTCTACAAGGCCGGCTTCGCCACCACCCAGAAGGCCTATCTCGAGGCCGTGACGGCCTTGTTCGAAAGCCTCGACTGGCTGGAGGAACGGCTCGCGACACATCGCTATCTCGTCGGCGACCGGATCACCGAGGCCGACTGGCGGCTGTTCACCACGTTGCTGCGCTTCGACGCCGTCTACCACGGCCATTTCAAGTGCAACCTCCGGCGCATCGTCGACTATCCGAACCTTTCCGCCTACCTGCGCGAGCTCTACCAGGTGCCCGGCGTTGCCGAGACCTGCGACTTCCCGACGATCAAGCGCCACTACTACGGCTCGCATCGGACCATCAATCCAACGGGGATCGTGCCGCTCGGACCCGAGCTCGACCTGACGGCCTCCCACGACCGCGACAGGCTGCCGAAAGCGGCCTGATCGCCGCAGCGCTCACCAGTCCTCGTCGGGAGCCGCGCCGCCGGCCAGTTCCGTGATCCGGCGCCGCGTCGCCGGCGTCACCTCCGCGGGAAGCGCGTCGAGCGCGAAGAACCGCGCCTCGCGGATCTCCCGGTTGGGCGCCAGCGCCCCCGGCGGCACATCGAACCGGTCGATGCGGTACAGCGCCACGTGATCGCGCTTGTCCTGCCGGTTGTTGCGGTAGAGCGAAACGAGCTGCGGCGTGTCGCGGCCGATCAGTCCGGTCTCCTCCTTCAGTTCGCGCAAGGCCGCCGCCGGTGCGCTTTCGCCCGGGTCGACCGCGCCGCCGGGCAGATACCAACCCGGCAGATAGGTATGGCGCACAAGCAGAAGGCGCCCCTCGTCGTCATGGGCCGCGATGCGCACGCCCAGCGTCACCGCCCTGCGGAACCAGGTCAGCGCCAGACCGAGACGCCTTAGCGCGGCCAGCGGCAGATGCGATCTAGCGGTCACGGTCCTGTCCTTTCGTGTGTTGGGTCCACCGGCTTTCCAATATCCGACTCGCGCCATGTCATGGTTGATCCGATCTTAACCCAGCATGCGGCGGGCGCATGGGTGACCCTCGGTCAATGCGCTTGTGAAATGGCGGTATTCCGGGGATAGTTCGCGCGCAGTCGGAAGGACGACACCCCCGAGACGCGGGACTTCCTATTTCGTCCAAGCTGCCAATCTCGCAGGAGAGAACCATGTTGACCGCCCTGTTCGCGAACCGCACGCGGCGTCGTTATGTCTGGCGGCCGGCGGTCGATCTCACCAACCCGCGCATCGCGGCGGTGCTGACGACCTTCACCAGCAACTGATCAGCGGCCCAGCCGCCGGATCGACGACAAGTCCGGGCCCTGCGCGCCCCGCTGGCCAACTGGCCGCGAGGCGCCGCGCAAGTCCCGGCCCAGACTGAGGAAAAGCGCCCTGCACCGCCAGCGGCGCTTTTTGCTTTTCCAGGCCCCATCGCCGGATTTTCCTTGACGCTACGGCCCCTTCTTCCTGATGTGAGGCCATGATCCGTCTTGCACATTTCTCCGACCCGCACCTCGGTCCGCTTCCCGCGACACGTCTGCGCGAGCTACTGTCGAAGCGTGTCATCGGCTACGTCAACTGGCACCGCTCGCGCGCACGCACGATGACCGGCACATGGCTCGACGGGCTTCTGGCCGACCTGCGCGCGGCCGCGCCCGATCATGTCGCGCTGACCGGTGACCTCGTCAACATCGCTCTCGACATGGAGATCCGCGCCGCGCGCGCGTGGCTGGAGACCGTCGGCACGCCCGACCACGTCTCTCTCGTCCCGGGCAACCACGACGCCTATGTCCAGGGCGCGCTGCGCCGCGCGGTCGCCGCCTGGGCTCCCTATATGACCGGCGACGGCCAGGACGAACCCGCGTTCCCGTATGTGCGCCGCCGTGGCCCTCTGGCGCTTGTCGGTGTATCCAGCGCGCGCGCCAGCGGCCCCTGGTTCGCCACCGGCCGGCTCGGCGGCAAGCAGGCCCGTCGCCTGCGCGACCTGTTGAAGGCGCTTGGAGAGGAAGGCCTCTTCCGCGTCGTGATGATCCACCATCCGCCCCAGTCGGGGGCAACCGCCTGGAACAAGCGGCTTACCGACGCCTCGCGTGTGCGCGCCGCCGTCAAGCGATCAGGCTGCGAACTGGTCCTGCACGGCCACACCCATCTTGCCACCCGGACACAGATCGACGGGCCGGACGGCCCCGTCCCGGTGATTGGCGTGCCTTCGGCATCGAACGGCATCGGCCACAAGCGACCGGCCGCACGCTACAACCTGTTCTCGATATCGGGAGAGCCGGGCGCCTGGCGCTGTGAGATGGAAGAACGCGGTTATGGCCCGCTCAGTGACGACGTGGACGAGACGGACACCCCGTCCGTCATCTCCATCGCCCGTCACGACCTTCCAATCCCAGGCTGACGCGCCCGGGCCACCGAATCAGACCGCGCCAAATGCAAAACGGCCGCCCGGCTTCACGCCCGGCGGCCGTCGACATTCGCAACGGGCCGCGGCCCATCCGCGTCAAAGCGGATTGGCAAACCAGGCGTAGCCGACGAGGCTGGCGGCACCGACCAGAAGACCGATGGCAAAGACCGCGAAGGGCCCCCACAGGCCGCGCACATGCGGCACCGGCGGGGTTTCGCCCACGACGGCCGGCGCTGCGGCCGGCTGCTGCTCGTTGCGAAGCGGCTCGCGCAGGCGCTTGCTCAGCCAGTCGCCCTCCATCGTCCGCTCGCGTTCGAGCACCCGCTCGGCGATATATTCGGTGATGCAGTCGGCCATATCCTCGATCTCGGCGGTCTCGAGAATGACCGTCCGTCCGAGGCGCGTGTCCTTGACGAAGCGATAGATGCGCTTGTCGCGCCCCATGGCAACATGGCTGGTGATGTCGATCCACAGGCGCGGGATGTTGCCCGGAACGATCTGGAAGGAAAACTGGTCGTCGTCCTCCGGGACCTCCTTGAAGATGTCCTGAAGTTCCTCGGCGAGGAGTTCCAGACGCGCCCGCTCGGATTCCTGAAGTTCGACCACAACGTCGGTCCGCTCGACCTCCGCGAACTTCACCTTCCGGATCGCTTCACGGAGGCTGCGCACCTTCGCATGCGGTACGACATTGTCGCGTGCTCTGCTCATACGTGAGTCCGTTCTCGGTAGGTAAACGAAGCCTTAACAAAGATGATTACCATAGTCCCTGCACTTGCGTATCGCGACACTCCGGCGAAATCCGGGTCATCCACGAACAAACCGTCACTTATGGTTAACAGGGATTAAGTCTTCTCCATGGCAACATCTTCCAGCACTGACCGCGTCCGCGAAGCGGCAGCGGCCGCCGGGCTCGACATCGACATCCTCCAGATGCCGGATTCGACCCGAACCGCAGCAGATGCCGCCGCTGCCTGCGGCTGCACTCCTGCGGAAATCGTCAAGTCGCTCGTCTTCCTGGGGAAGGAGAGCGACGAGGTGATCCTGCTCCTCGTTTGCGGCGACAACCGCGTCGACGAGGACGCCGTCGCAGGGCGCATCGGCGAAGCGCTCGTTCGTCCCAACGGCCGCACGGTGCGCGAACGCACCGGTTTCGCCATCGGCGGCGTCTCGCCGCTTGGCCATCAGGCCGGCATCCGGATCTTTCTTGACGAGGACCTTAGCCGATTCGACACCGTCTGGGCGGCGGCCGGCAGCCCCAACAGCGTGTTTCGCACAACTCCCGAGGCTCTGGAGCGCGCCACTGGCGCAAAAAAGCTGCGCATGACCGCCTGAGCACGCGCCGCGCCCTACTCGATCACCGGAACATGTGCCGCCGCCTCGCGCGGCAGCACCCCGGCGATGCGCGGGTCGTCGGCGATCTCGATTGCCCGCTTGTAGGGAACGAAGCCGCTGGAGCGGTAGAAGCCGAGCGCCTGCGGGCTGTCGGCCGTGCAGGTATGAACGAAGAAGCGCTCGATGCTGGGCCGGCTCCAGACCCGTGCGATGGCCTCGTTCATCAGCCAGCGCCCGGCGCCGTTGCCGATTGCTTCCGCCACCAGCCCGAAGTAGGCAAGCTCGGCCTCCCCCCTTGCCGTGAAATCCAGCTCGAGCAGGCCGACCGGACCGGCCACCCCGCGCTGGCGGCAGAAATAGAGTTCGTAGCCGTCGCGCGCGAGCAGCGCGACGAGTTCCTCGTCGCCAAGCGCCAATCGGCCGAACCAGAGCCATTCGTCGCCGATCCGCCGGAAGAGCGCGCGATAGGCCTCCGGATCGGGCACCGTCACCCGCTCGAGCGACAGATCCGGTCGATCCGCCTTGCGCGCCAGGGGCCGGGCACGCATCTCCAGATAGGTCACGATGCTGGCCACCTTGCCCGCGGGCAGGTCGGTGTAGCCGGAGAGTTCGACGTCGATCGAGGACATGCGGATCCATCCTGGATGAAAAGCGAAAAGGCGTGGAAAGACTTACCCTGCTGCGCGCCTCCGGTTCAAGCGCCGGTGAACAGAGGCCGCACCGGCCGATAGCGGCCTTGCCAGCCGTAGCGGCAGGGGCCAACGTGGCCTGTCGCGGCAAGTCGCCCGACGCACCGAGAGGCACCTGAATGAAACCGCTTTCCCCCGCGCCTCTGCCAACCACCCCGGCCAGCGACGGATTCCGCATGCCAGGCGAATTCGAGCCCCACGCGGGCTGCTGGATGCTCTGGCCGCAGCGCCCGGACAACTGGCGCCGGAACGCCCGCCCGGCCCAGGCGGCCTTCGCCGCCGTCGCCGAGGCGATCCATGTTTCCGAGCCTGTGACCATGGCGGTCTCGCCCGAGCTCTACGACACGGCCCGCGCCCTGCTTTCTCCCGGCATCAAACTTGTCGAGATCGAGAGTGACGATGCCTGGATGCGCGACACCGGACCGACATTCGTCATCAACGCCAGCGGGGAGCGGCGCGCCATCGACTGGCATTTCAATGCCTGGGGCGGTAGCCATGACGGGCTCTACCGTCCCTGGGACCGGGACGACGCCGTTGCCGGCGAGGTCGCGCGCGCCGAGCAGGCCGCCCGCTATCGCGCCCCCTTCGTCCTCGAGGGCGGAGCCATCCATGTCGACGGCCAGGGCACGCTCATCACCACCGAGGAGTGCCTGCTGAGCGACGGCCGCAACCGCGAACTGTCGCGCAGCGAGATCGAGAGGCTTCTCAAGGCCTACCTCGGCGTTTCCACCGTGGTCTGGGTGCCGCGCGGCGTGTTTCGCGACGAAACCAGCGGCCACGTGGACAACCTCCTGCATGTCTGCGCGCCCGGCGTCATCGCGCTGACCTGGACCGAGGACCGCGCCGATCCCCAGTACGAGCGCTCCGCCGAGGCGCTGGACTTCCTGCGCGCCGCGCGCGACGCCAGGGGCCGGGAATTCGAGATCGTCAAGCTGCCGATGCCCGGTCCGCTCTTCATGAGCGCGCGGGAGGCAGCCGGCATCGCACCCGGCGAGGGCGGGATGGTGCGCGAGCCCGGCGAGCGGCTGGCCGGCAGCTACTGCAACTTCTACATAGCCAACACCCGCGTCGTCTTCCCTCTCCTCGACCCCACGCAGGACACCGCGGCGCGTGACATCCTCGCCCGGCTGTTTCCAACGCGCGAGATCGTCGGCATCCCGGCGCGGGAAATCCTGCTCGGCGGCGGCAACATCCACTGCATCACCCAGCAGGTGCCGGCCTGCTTCGACGCAAACGGCAACGAGAGGTAAACTCTTGTTAACCAATCGCGTGCGATCCTACGTTCAAACGTATTCGGCAACGCGACATCAAAACGAAGTCAACGGGACCGCGCGCGCTTATGGCCCTTATCGGCATCAAATCTGGATCGTCCTTCGGAAGCACGAAGAAGTTCTCCTTCTACGAGCGCAACAAGCAATGGCGCGCCAAGCAGCAGCAGCACTACGAAAAGTTCCAGAACCAGCAGGCCGTCGCCTCGAACATGTTCGCAGTTGGCATTTCCTCCGCCCAGAGCGCGACCGAGCTGCTGTTCCAGAAGGTCACGCTGCGCATGCAGAACGAGGCGAAAGCCAAGCTCGCCGAGCGCAACGAGGTCATCGACAAGGCGATCGAGAGCATCGACCTCAAGGTGTGATGCGCCGCCGCGCCGCGCTCGCCGCTGCCGCCCTGCCTCTTTTCTATCCCTTCACGACACCCGTCGGCTGACGCCGGCCCTGAGATGCCCCGACAGGCATCGCGGACCCGCGCGCCAGGCGCGACGGACATGCCCGCAAACCAGCGGACCCGAAAAAAAGGGCGGAGCGCCAATCGCGCTCCGCCCTTTTTACGTCTTGCGCGTCTGCGTGGCGGCCTCAGATGGTGCCGACGGTCTTCAGCCGGGCGCGCGCGTGCACCTCGTTCTGGCTCATCACCGTGGTATGGGCGCGGAAGCGCTCGACAATCGAGCGTACGAAGGGGCGTGTCTGCGGCGAGGTCAAGAGCACGGGAACCTCGCCCGCTTGCGCCGCCTGCTCGAAGGCATCGCGCACCGAGCGCACGAACTCCTGCAGCTTCGACGGCGCCATGGCCAGCGAGCGCTCGTCGCCGTCGCCGACGATGGACTCGATGAACGCCTGCTCCCACTGCGGCGACAGCGCGATAAGAGGCAGGTAGCCGCCCGGCCCCGTGTTGGCTGCGCTGATCTGGCGCGCGAGACGGGCCCGCACATGCTCGGCAATCGTCGCGGGATTGCGCGTGAAGCCGACCGCCTCGGCGACGCCTTCCAGGATGGTGCCGAGATCGCGCACCGACACCCGCTCGGCAAGCAGCGCCTGCAGCACCCGCTGGATGCCGGAGACGGTGATCTGTCCGGGAACCAGATCCTCCACCAGCTTCGCCTGTTCGCCGGTGATTTCCTTAAGCAGCTTCTGCACGTCGGCATAGGTGATGAGCTCGGAGACATTGCCCCGGATGGTTTCGGTGAGATGGGTGGCGAGCACCGTCGCCGGATCGACCACCGTATAGCCGCGCAGCGCCGCGTCCTCGCGATACTGGGTCTCGACCCAGGTCGCCGGCAGTCCGAAGGTCGGCTCCGTCGTGTGGGTGCCTGGCAGCTTCACCTGACCGCCCTGCGGATCCATGACCATGTAGTGTCCCGGGAACAGCTGGCCGTTGCCGGCCGGCACTTCCTTGACCTTGATGACATAGTCGTTGGCGCCGAGCTGGATGTTGTCGAGAATGCGCACCGGCGGCATCAGGATGCCGAGGTCGGCGGCAAGCTGGCGGCGCAGCGCCTTGATCTGCTCGGTCAACTGGTCGCTGTCCGCGCCCTGGCCGTTGATCAGCGGCAGCAACGCATAGCCGAGCTCGATGCGCAGCTCGTCCATCTTCAGCGAATCCGAGATCGGCGGCTCGGAGGGAGCCGGCGGCTCCGCGGCCGCGATCTCGGCCATCACGGCCTCTTCCGCCACCACCTGCTGCTTGCGGCTGGAGCGATAGGCCAGATAGCCGGCAAGTCCCGCCATGCTGAGGAACGGCAGCATCGGAATGCCCGGCAGCATGGCGAGCGTCACCATCACGAAGGACGACATGCCGAGCGCCTTCGGATAGCCCGAGAGCTGGCGGGCAAGCGCCTTGTCGGCCGCGCCCGAAACACCGGCCTTGGAAACCAGCAGGCCGGCGGCGGTGGAGACGACGAGCGCGGGGATCTGCGAGACGAGACCATCACCGATGGTCAGCAGCGTGTAGGTGGTGGCCGCCTGCGAGAAACTCAGGTCCATCTGCGCGACACCGATGATGATGCCCGCGACGATGTTGATGAAGGTAATCAGCAGGCCGGCGATGGCATCGCCGCGCACGAACTTGGAAGCACCGTCCATGGCGCCGAAGAAGGCGCTTTCGTCCTCGAGTTCCTTGCGCCGGTGGCGTGCCGTTCCCTCGTCGATGAGGCCCGCCGACAGATCGGCGTCCACCGCCATCTGCTTGCCGGGCATCGCGTCGAGGGTAAAGCGCGCCGCAACTTCCGCGATACGGCCCGAACCCTTGGTGATGACGACGAAGTTCACGATCACCAGGATCGAGAAGACAATGATGCCAATGACGAAATTGCCGCCCATGACGAAGTTGCCGAAGGCCTGGATGACCTGTCCGGCGGCATCGGTGCCCTCGTGACCATTGGCGAGGATGAGGCGGGTCGAGGCAAGGTTCAGCGCCAGCCGCATCATCGTCGCGATCAGCAGCACCGTGGGGAAGGACGAGAATTCCAGCGGCTTCTGAATGAACAGGCCGGTCATCAGGATCAGCACGGAAAAGATGATCGAGATGGCGAGGAACAGGTCGAGCATCATCGCCGGCATCGGCAGGATGAGCACCACCAGGATGACCATGATGCCGAGCGCCAGCGCAATGTCGCCGCGCCGGATCGTATCCCATATCTCGGCCAGCCGAAGGCCCGGCAGGAAGCCGCCGCCGGACGATACCGGCGCGCCGGCCGGCATCTTGGCCGGAACCCGGGATCCTTCGCTTGCGCTCACGTCGCTCATCGCGCGCCCTCGTCAACAGGCCTGAACATCGTCATCGTTCCATTTCGTCAGCCGGCCATGCCTCAAGCGATGGCGACGCGCGCCTCGCCGGGACCGGGCACATCCAGCCCCTCGTCCGAATACTGATTCAGCTTGTTGCGCAAGGTCCGGATGGAAATGCCGAGGATTCGCGCCGCATGGGTCCGGTTGCCGAGGCAGTGATCCAGCGTGTCGAGAATGAGATCGCGCTCGACATCGGCAACGGTGCGCCCGACGTAGCTGCGGCTCACCGCCTCCGCCGTCTTCGCGGCGCTCGCCGCCACCAGCACGTCGGCCGGCATCGCCTGGGCGATGGGGCTGCCGTCCGGCATGCGGATGGCGTCCTGGTCGATCTCCTCGCCCGTCGCCAGAAGGACGGCGCGGTGCATGGTGTTTTCCAGCTCGCGGACGTTGCCCGGCCAAGGATTGGCGATCAGCATCGCCCTGGCGTCCTCGGAGATCGCACGCCGGGGAACCCCGTTGTCGCGGGAATAGCGCTCGACGAAATGGGTGGCGAGCTCGAGAATGTCGCCCGGGCGCTCGCGCAGCGGCGGCAGCTTCAGGTTCACCACGTTGAGCCGGTAAAGCAGATCCTCGCGGAACGTACCGTCCTTGACGCTGTCGGCCAGGTTTCGGTTGGACGTGGCGATGATGCGGATATCGACCGGCACCGGCTTGGTGCCGCCGACCCGGTCGATCACCCGCTCCTGGATGGCGCGCAGCAGCTTGGCCTGGAGCCGCACGTCCATCTCGGAGATCTCGTCGAGCAGCAGCGTGCCGCCGTCGGCCTCCTCGAACTTGCCGATACGACGCGCCACGGCGCCGGTGAAGGCGCCCTTCTCGTGACCGAAAAGCTCGGATTCCAGCAAGTGCTCGGGGATCGCCGCACAGTTGATGGAGATGAACGGCCGGCTGGAGCGGTTCGAGCGCGAATGCACATAGCGTGAGATCACCTCCTTGCCCGAGCCGCTCTCACCGGTGACGAGGATCGAGGCGTCGGAACCGGCGATCTGCTCGGCCAGCCGCACCACATGCGCCATCGAGGCGTCGCGGTAGATCAGGTTCGTCTGGTCGCGTGCAACCGCCGACAGGACCGCGGCGATCAGCTCCGGGTCCGGCGGAAGCGGGATGTACTCCTTGGCCCCGGCGCGGATCGCCTTGACGGCGGCGCTGGCGTCCGTCTTCACGCCGCAGGCGACGATCGGCAGGTGGATGCGCTCCTGCTCGAGCCGCGCGATCAGGTCGCCGATATCGAGCGCGACATCGACCATGACAAGATCGGCGCCGCGCCCGGAGCGCAGCACCTTGAGCATTTCGTCCGTGGTGGCGGCATGCGTCACCGACGCGCCACGGTCCATCGCCATCTTTGAGGCGGTGATAAGCTGGCCTTCGAGGCTGCCGACGATCAACAGTCGCATGAAGCTTCTCCTTCGCGTCAGCGGTCGGACTTGATGATTTCGGTCATGGTGACGCCGAGCTTGTCCTCGACCAGGACCACCTCGCCGCGCGCCACCAGCCGGTCATTGACATAGATGTCGATCGCCTCGCCGACCTTGCGATCAAGCTTGAGCAGGGTGCCGGGCGCCAACCGCAGCAGTTCCGACACATGCATGCGCGAATGGCCGAGCACCGCGGAGATCTGCACCGGCACGTCGAACACGGCCTCCAGGTCCGCGGCGGTGCGCGGCTGGCCGCTGTCTCGCTCGGTAGCGCTTTCGGGAGCCTTCAGGCTGGCGTCTGCGCCGGTGTCGAAGTCGTTCGTGTCGCTCATGTTTCATCCCGCTCCTCGGCGGCATCCCTGATGCTTGCGGTCGGCCCGACCTTTCCATTGCGGCGAGCCTCGAAATAACGCTTGGCGGCCTGGTCCACCTGCTTCTCGATCGCGCGCCGGTCGCGGACGATGCCGCCATCGGCCCACTCGATGCGGCAGTCGCCGGCGGCGATGTCAGGTTCGCCCAGGAACACCAGACGTCCCTCGAACCCCTTTTCCGACACCAGCGGATCGACCCGCTCCTTCAGCGCCGCCAGATCCGCCTCGCGCACGCGGATGACCACATGCGGCGCCCGGCGCAACGGCCCCAGGCATTCGGAAATCAGCGCCACCACCTCACCCAGCGGCTCGCGGGCGACGAGATGGGCGCAAAGCCTGCGGGCGACCAGGAAGGACAGCGCCACAGCGTCCTTTTCCAGCCGCGCCTGGTCGGTGTCGAGATGCTCGACGAGCTGGGAGACCTCGTCGGCCAGCCGCCGCGCTTCCTGCGACAGCCGCGCTTCCTCGGTCTGCGCCTGCGTCGCCTGCGCCTCGGCCCTGCCCTGCGCCCGCGCCGTCTCGACGGCCGCCGCCATCAGTGCCTCATGCTCGGCCACCGTCATCATCGGGATCTCGGGCTCGACATGCACGTCGTCGTCCTCCTCCCGGGCCGCGATCTCGATCTCCGAGAACGTGCGGTCGAAGAGGAACCGGTTGACCTTCATCTCGGTACTCGCAAATCGTGTCGTCATGTCGGGTCAAACCACTCAGTAGATGATTTCGTCGTCGCCCTTGCTCTTGGAGAGCATGAGTTCGCCCTTGGCGGCCAGGTCCTTGGCAGCCGCCACCATTCCCGACTGCGCCTCGTCCACGTCGCGCAGGCGGATCGGCCCGAGCGCTTCCATGTCGTCCTGCAGCATCTTCGCCGCACGGCTGGACATGTTGGAGAAGAAGAAGTCGCGCACCGATTCCGAGGCGCCCTTGAGCGCGATCGCGAGCCGGTCCTTCTCGACATGCCGAAGCAACGTCTGGCAACTGCCGGCGTCGAGCTTCATCAGGTCGTCGAAGGTGAACATCAATGTCTTGATACGCTCTGCCGAGTCGCGGTTCTCTTCCTCCAGAGCCGCCAGGAACCGCGCCTCGGTCTGGCGGTCGAAGTTGTTGAAGATGTCGGCCATCATCTCGTGGCTGTCGCGCCGCGAGGTGTTGGTCAGGTTCGACATGAACTCGACCCGGAGCGTCTGCTCGACCTTCTCCAGAACCTCCTTCTGGATCGCCTCCATCTTGAGCATGCGCGAGATGACCTCGAGCGCCAGCTCTTCCGGCAGGATGCCCAGCACCTTGGCGGCGTGGTCCGGGTCGATCTTCGACAGCACCACGGCAACCGTCTGCGGGTATTCGTTCTTCAGGTAGTTGGCGAGAACGTTCTCCTGCACGTTGGAGAGCTTCTCCCACATGTTGCGGCCTGCGGGACCGCGGATCTCCTCCATGATGATGGAGACACGGTCGCTCGGCAGGAAGCTCGACAGCAGCCGCTCGGTGACGTCGACATTGCCCGTCAGCGCGCCGCGCGAGGAGATCTTCTTGACGAAGTCGACGAAGAGATCCTCGAGCATGGTCGGCGTTACCGGACCGAGGCGCGACATCGCGGAGGAGACCTCGCGGACTTCCATCTCGTCGAGCTGCTCCCAGATCCGGCGGCCGTGCTTTTCGCCAAGCGCCAGAAGCAGCACGGCAACGCGCTCGACGCCCTTGAGCTCACGCTCGCCGCCGGTGTTGCTGATCGTCAGCTGGCCCTTGTTGCCGGCCTCGATGCTGCCCGCGATGCTCATGCCGCCTCGTTCATCCAGCTGCGAATGATGCCGACGGCCTCACTCGGATATTCTTCGATGAGATCGCCCACCTTGGAGATCGTCGCGATCTGCACGGCGCCGGCGGCCTGGGCCTCCTCCAGCCAGTCGATGCGCGGCTCGCCGCTCTCGTCGAGCTCGATGCCGCCGCGCTCGGAGCCCGAATGGTCGCTCAGCGCCGCCTGCTCGACGGACATCCCGTCGGGGCCGGCAAGCGCCGGGGTCTCCGGTGCGTCGACCGTCAGGATCCGCTTGACCAGCGGACGGACCGCGAAGAGAGCCAGCAGCAGGGAGATCAGGAACAGCACGCCCAGCTCGATGAGACGCATCAGGTCGGCGCGGGTGAAGTCGAAGAGACCGCTGTCTTCCGGCGCGACCGTGGTCGGGGCCTGGGCGAAGCGCAGGTTGACGACCTCGACCGCATCGCCGCGCCCTTCGTCGAAGCCGACGGCGGAGCGCACCAGCGTGTTGATCCGGTCGATCTCTTCCTGGGTGCGCGGAGCGTAGACGAGATCGCCATTGGCGTCCGGCACATAGGTGCCGTCGACAAGCACGGCCACGGACAGGCGCTTGATGCCGCCAGCCTCGAGGACCTCGGTCTTGGTCGACTTGGAGATCTCGTAGTTGAGGATCTCCTCGGTCTGGTTGGAGACGTCGCGGTTGCCCGCCGCGCCAGGCTGCTGGTTCGCCTCGGGAAGCTGGTTTCCGGCCGTGACCGCGCCCTGGCGGCCGACGGTGGAGGAATTCTCCTCACGCGACTGCGACGACCGGACCACCTGGCTCTCCGGATCGAAGGTCTCCTGGGTCTCGGTGACACGATTGTGGTCGAGCTCCAGCGCCACCCGCACCCGCGCCCGGCCGACGCCGACGACGGAATTCAGGATTTCCTCGATCTGGCTGCGCAGCCGGCCTTCCATCGCCTGGGTGCGCTCCTGCAGGGAGGCGGTGATGAAGCCTTCGCCTTCCTCGCCGGCGCCGCTTGCCAGCAGCCGTCCGGTTTCGTCGACGATGGAAACGAAATTCGGCTGCAGGCCTTCGACGGCCGTCGCCACCAGATGCTGGATGGCGCTGATCTGGCCGGGATCGAGCGCGCCGCGCACGGACAGCACAATGGAGGCCGTCGGCGGCGTCTGATCGCGCTGGAAGAGCTTGCGCTCGGGCAGCACCAGATGCACGCGCACCGCCTGGATCTTGTTGATCGAGCGAATCGTGCGGGCCAGCTCGCCCTCGAGCGCCCGTGTCCGGTTGATGTTCTGCACAAAGCTGGTCGAGCCGAGCGTGTCGGCCTTGTCGAAGATCTCGTAGCCGACGGAACCGCCAAGCGGCAACCCCTGCTCGGCCAGCCGCATGCGGGTGCGGAACACGTCATCGTTCGGCACCAGGATGGTGGCGCCGTCGTTGCGCAGCTCGTAGGGGACGGCCAGGCTGTCGAGCTGGGAAACGATCGCGGAGGAATCCTCGAAGGTGAGGTCCGAATAGAGCGGCGTCATCTGCGGCGCGGTCACCCGCAGCATGAGGAAGGCGAATGCGCCAACCAGAATGGCCGCGACCGCGCCCATTGCCGCAAGGCGTGCCGGCCCGATAGCCTTTACGAGTTCCGCGATACCGTTCACGTTGCACCCATCCGCTCAAGTCAACTCTCGGGCAAGCCATGCCATCCGGGGGAGCCGGGGATGAGGGGGATGATGAGACTCCCCCGAATGGCTGGTAGGCAAAACTTGCCGCGCAGATGGTAAACGAGTGGTTAACAGGCATTAATAAACGGTGAGAACAGCCGTTTTCCGCCATTCAGGATTGGCGAATTGCGAGCATGGCCCGGCAGGATCGGCCGTGTGCGTTAACGCTTCGCGAACCATGTCGCGACTCAACGCGTGCAAATCGGCACGGTGCGGTTGTCGCCCGCGCGAACGGCACCCCGGAAACGCACGAGGGGCCGGCGATTGCCAGCCCCTCGAATCCGGAACGTCCTTCGGCGCAGCGAGCGCCGTCGAGATTACGCGCAAGGGCTGCGCGTCAGTTTCGGTACTGCTGAACCCGCGTCGCACGCAGGCCGGCAAGGCCGTGCCTGTCGATCGAACTCTGCCAGGACAGGAACTCTTCCACCGTCAACGTGTATCGCTTGCAGGCTTCGTCCAGAGACAGAAGCCCTCCGCGTACCGCGGCAACCACTTCCGCCTTCCGGCGGATCACCCATCGACGGGTCGTTGCAGGAGGCAGATCGGCAATTGTAAGTGGCGACCCGTCTGGGCCGATCACATATTTGACACGCGCACTTGCTCGGTCGGTCATTGTACACTCACACTCAACATGACCACGTTGACTATGAATGTAGCTCGTCGGCTTTAAAATTTGACTAAGCGCCAGGCAAGAATTCAGTAACAATTTGAACGACTCAGCTTTGCCTCAAATTGTCTGCGAAGCACCGGTTCCTTGGGCTTTCGACCACCACCGGCGGTTTCGCAAAATGGAACTCTCGAAATGACTCAGCGAAAAAAATAATGATTCAGGTGCCGGAGACCGAAATCACGGACGAGGCAGGAATCGGGATATCACCGACCTTGAGGATCGGACCGCTGTCGCCGAACTCGATTCCGGTGACCTTGCCGCTCACCTCGGTCGGAACCAGAACCGCAGGCTCGCCCTTGTCGTCGAGACGGGCGATGGTGATGCTGTAGTTGCCGTCAGGGGCAATCGAACCGGCCATGGTGCGGCCGTCCCATTCGTAGGTATGACGGCCCGACGAGACGTCGATGTCGCCGGTAAACACCTTTGCACCGAGCGAGTTTCGGATCTCGATCCGCGCCTTGCCGCTGTCGGGGGAATTATAGACCCACTCAGCGTCGCCGCCCTCCATCTTCGTCGTCGAGCCGTTGGCCACGACGTCCGTGCCGATGTAGCTGACGTAGCTCGACGCTGTCGATGCGGCCATCACCTGCAACACCGACGACAATTGGTCGTTGGTCTTGATCTGCTGCTCGACCGAAGAATACTGGACCAGCTGCTCCGTGTACTTGGAGGAGTCCATCGGATCGAGCGGATCCTGGTTCTTGATCTGCGTCGTCAGGATCGAGAGGAACAGCTCGTAATTGTTCGCAAGCGCCGACTGCGCGGAGGGCGAAGAGCTCCCCGATGTTGCCGCGCCACTTCCGGTCACACCGCCGGTTGAAGCCATCTCACATCTTCCTTTCGTCTGCGCATTGCCGCCAGCGGCGCGATGCGGGTCAGATCTGAATGTCCAGGGTTCCGGTCGAACCGCTCACGCTCACCCGGCTGGCAACCGGCAAGGGATCGACCTCACCGGCCTGTTCCGTGGAGGCGCGATAGCCCGCCGTTCCCGAGCCGGACTGATCGCCATCGTTGGACTGCGCGAAGCCGGAGAAGCCGCTACCACCCTGATCCTTGAGGCTCAGCTGCAGGTCACCGCTCTCCAGTTTCAGGCCGGCGGCATCCAGCGCCCGCTCCAGCCCGCGCTGGTCGCGCATGAACATGTCGAGGGTCTCGCGGCGCTCGACGGAAAGATGCGCCTTCACCGTGCCATCGCGCGAAATCTTGAGATCCACGTCGACCCGTCCGAGCTCGGCCGGATCCATGCGGATCTGGAAGCGGGTCTGGCCCTTTCCGGCGAACCGAGCGACCTCCGCCGCAAGATGGGTGCTTGCGGCAGCGGACAGATGCGACAGGCTGGCGCTCGCGACGCGGGCTGCCTGGGCGCTTTGAATCTGCCCCTGGCTGGCCGTGTCGAAACGCATCCCGTCGAGCCGCGCCTCGCCGCTGCGGCCGGAAAGCTCGTCGCTGCCCGCATCGCCCTGCCCGGCCTCGGCCATGGCGGCGGCAAAAGCCATCGCCGGGGCGCTGACGCCGCTGCGCCCGGTCGCCGCCGTCTGGTTCGCCGGCGGCTGGACCACCTGCGCCGGTGTATCGTTCTTGCGCGCCGTGTCGGATTTGCCGGCCGTCTCGCCGTCGCCGGCGTCATTGCCCGTGCCGTAGCCGTAGAGCGCATCGTGCGCGTCGGCCGCCTTCGAGGCTTCCTGCCCGGTCGGCACGATTGCGGACTGTGAGCCGCCCGAAATCTGCGCGCCCGCGTTCAGCACGCCCCGACCATCGCCCGGGCTTGCGGCGGGACGGCCATCGGCCTTCTCGGCCGATCCGCTGGCCACCTTCGCCGCCGTCGCTTCGACGCCCTCGCCATCGGCGATCTCAAGACCTGCGGGATCGGTCGTGGCCGCCTCAACCGTCGCGGCAAGACCCGGGGCCGGCGACGCCGGTGCGCGGAGCGTTGCGGAAATGACCGGATCGATCGCCTGCGCCTGGACGGGAGCCACCCGGCCGGCATCGGCCCGTGTCGCGCTGTCGGACTGCGCGGGAGCGGAAGGACCGTTTGGCGCCTTGGACGCAGCGGTCGACGCCGGCATCGAGCCGCTCGCCTGCCCGTCGACGGTCGGGGTTGCCGGCGAGGTTTCGCCGCCCGTCACCACTGCCGCCGGCGTGCCGGTGGAAGGGGCAGGCGCGGACGCGGTCGCCGGCTTCGGCGCAGCCATGTCCGGATTGACGGCAGGATCAGCGGGTGAGCGTGCGGGCCTCGCCGCCGCCTCGGTCGCGGCGGGCCCACCCGCCGGCCGCGGGGGTACGACAGTCGGCGCGGCATCTGAAGCAGCATCGGCTGCGTCTCCGCCAGGCGCGATGAGCCCGCCCGGCGACGCTGTCGAAGCCATTTCGGTGGCCTTGGCCGTCACGGGAAGAGGCATCAGCCGGGCATCGGCCCCCGTCCCCTTTTCGCGCGCCGGCCTGGCCGCCATATCGGTAAGGCGCGCGGCCACCGCCGAGATATCGCCCGTCTCCTCACCGGCGACCGGCATCATGTTCGAGACAATGCTATTGCCATCGCGCGTCGCGACTTTGGTGATCTCGGCTGCCGGATCCCCGCCGGCCTTGCCCGTCTGCGCGCCAGCCACGACCGGCGTCGTTTCCGCAACCGCGCCGGCCTCGGCATCGGCTGGCACGGCCGGTGCCTTGACCGTGGCAGCACCTGTCGCCGGCAGGGCGGAAGCCGCGTCAGGAACCGAAGCAGCGCCCGGCAGCGCCGTATTTGCAAAAGCGCTCCCCGCCGCCTGCAGGGACAGGGCGCCCTCGGCAGACCGCGCCGACGCGCCGGCGGCGATGCCCGCGCCCAGGGTCGCGGTGCCGCCTGCGGTCTTCGACGCCTCGCCGTCGCTCGCGGCCGCCTGCACCCTTCCGGTGGCAGCGACGCCGCCTGTCGAGAGACCTGCGAAGGACCAGATGTTGGCACGATCCTGCTGCTGCTGCGGCTGCCCGCTCGCGGCAAGCGCACCGGCCAGAGCCTGGCTCGCCAGCGTCGCGCCTTCGTCGGCATTCCCATCTGCGGCCACGCCCGCCTCAGGCATCGCCGGCCTGGACGGATCGCCGCTACCGATGACGCCAGCGCCCGTGGCGGAACGCGGCTGCACCTTGTTGCCGGCGGCAACCGCAAGATCCCCGCCCGCCACCTGGGCAGCCCCTGCAATGGCCGCCATGCCGCCGGTCGCTGCGGCGCTGGACGCACCCGCCGTTCCCGTGCCCGCAAGCACGGAGGCAAACATGGATGGCACCTGAGCACCGGCGCTCGCGGCGGCAAGCACACCGGAGCGTTGGCCGCCGGCGCGCGGCTGCGCGGCATTCATCGCGATCGACACTGGATTTGCGTTTGTCACGCCCGTCTCCGTTCGTCACCCGGCGTCAGCCCTCGGCCAGCGCACACATGATCTCGTCCCTCCTTGAGCAATTGTCGGGCCAACCGCCAGGAAGCGGCCCGGCGCTTGGAAAATCGCCATGTTTCGCCTCCACGTCTCTTGCCCGGCGCGCCCGCGCGTCGCAAATGAGGAGGAAAGCTTTGCCGCAGGTGGGAAAGGATTGCCGAGCGGCAGTCGGCATGAGACTTCCCCTCTGGCGAGGGTGCTGGCAGGCTTGGCGTTTTCGCCGCCGTTCCGCTATAGTCCGCGCGAAGACGTGCGGACCGCGCAACGCCGGTCGCCGCGCCCATCCAGCTTCCGCCAGCCCAAGGGGCCAGCGCCGGACCGACCGCCCGGCCCTCCTTTGGCCCTTGGCGGCGCCCGCGCGCGCGGGCCAGCCAGACGGGGCGCGACAGGCGGAACGGACAAGGCGGAACGGGCCGCGGCCAGGGCTGACGCCCGAAACGCGGAAGCACGGGCCGGGCGGCAACGCGAAAGCGTCTGACCGCCGGCCGGAGACGAACTCACAAGGACTGCCCGTGCCAGCAACGCGCGGAGATGTCCCTATCAGGATGACAGGCATGCTCAACAGTCTCGACATCCCCAAGCGCCCGGAGGACACCCGGGTCGTGGTTGCCATGTCGGGAGGCGTCGATTCCTCCGTCGTGGCCGGGTTGATGCAGCGCGAGGGCTATGACGTGGTCGGCGTGACGCTTCAGCTCTATGACCACGGCGAGGCCGTGCATCGGGCGGGTGCCTGCTGCGCGGGGCAGGATATCCAGGACGCGCGCCGCGTCGCCGAACGCCTTGGCATTCCCCACTATGTGCTCGATTACGAGGACCGCTTCCGCGAAAAGGTGATCGAGCGTTTCGCCGAGAGCTACATCGCCGGCGAGACGCCGATCCCTTGCGTCGCCTGCAACCAGACGGTCAAGTTCTCCGACCTGCTGGAGACCGCGCGCACGCTCGGCGCGGATGTGCTGGCAACCGGCCACTACGTGCGCACCGCCGAGACCGACGGCCACCGCGCGCTGTTCCGGCCGGTCGACCTTGACCGCGACCAGAGCTACTTCCTCTTCGCCACCACCCAGGAGCAGCTCGACTTCCTGCGCTTTCCTCTCGGCGGCATGACCAAGCCGGAAACCCGCGAGCTTGCCCGCGAGTTCGGCCTTTCCATCGCCGACAAGCAGGACAGCCAGGACATCTGCTTCGTGCCGCATGGCAAGTATGCGGACGTGATCGAGCGGCTGAAGCCGGATGCGGCCGAGCCCGGCGAGATCGTCCATATCGACGGCCGCGTCCTTGGCGAGCACAACGGCATCATCCACTTCACCATTGGCCAGCGCCGGGGCATCGGCGTCGCCACCGGCGAGCCTCTCTATGTGGTGCGCCTCGACGCCGACGCGCGCCGGGTCGTCGTCGGTCCGCGCGAGGCGCTCGGCACCCGCGAGATCGTGCTGCGCGACGTCAACTGGATCGGCGGTGGCCGGCTCGAGGACATTGTTCCCCGGGACGGTCTCGAGATCCACGCCAAGGTGCGCTCGACCCGTCCACCGCGTCCGGCCGTGCTGCGCTTGCGTGACGGACAGGCGGTGGTCGACCTCGTCGAGGGCGAGACCGGCGTCGCACCGGGCCAGGCCTGCGTGTTCTTCACCGACGACGGCGACGGCGCCCGGGTTCTCGGCGGCGGCTGGATCGACCGCACGATCCCCGTGGCCGGAACGCCTGCCCGCGAGACCGCGCGCAGCAAGACCGCGGCGGTGGCCCTCTGATGGAAACAGGGTTCTTTCCCGCAAGCCGGCTCCGCCGCTGGGTCGACCGCCGCCTGCGCCTGGCGCGCCTTGCGTTCTCGGCGCGCGGCCGCACCTCCTCTTCCAGCCAGACCCCGGTCGAAAGCGCCTATGCGCGGTGGGCTCCGGTCTACGACTGGGTGTTTACCGCCCCGCTCGTTCCCGGGCAGCGCGCCGCCGCCGCCGAGGCCAACCTGCATGAGGGCGAGCTGCTCGAGGTCGGCGTCGGCACCGGCCTGTCGCTGCCGTTCTACAGCCGCGCGCTGCGCATCACCGGCATCGACCTGTCGCGCCCGATGCTGCGTCGCGCCCGCGAACGCGTCTCCCGCAAGCGCCTCGACAATGTCGCTGGCCTGCGGGCGATGGACGCCACCGCGATGGAGTTCGCCGACGCCAGCTTCGACGTCGCCACGGTTATGTATGTGGTCTCGGTCGTTCCCGATCCGGCCGAGGTCATGGCCGAGGTCGAGCGTGTCGTGCGCCCAGGCGGAACGGTGATCATCGTCAACCATTTCGCATCGGAGCGCGGCGTCGTCGCCGCTGCCGAGCGCTTTCTCGCCCGCTTTGCCGAGAAGCTCGGCTGGGACCCGCTGTTCCCCCGCGAGAAGGTGCTTTCCAACACCTCGATGACGCTGGAGCACGAAAGCCGCCACGGGCCTCTCGGCCTCTTCACGATGATGGTGTTCAAGCGTCCGCAGTAACCCCGGCCGTTCCGCTGTCCCGGCGGAACGCGGGAGTGCAAGAAAACGCCAACCGCAAACGAAAGACGGCCCGGGATCGCTCCCGGGCCGTCTTTCGTTCATGTGCGAGGGCCCCGGCCCCACGGCCGGAACCCTCGAAGATCACATCTTGCCGGTGGAGAAGAACAGCGTCTCGCCGTTGCTGTCGTCGACGCCGTCGTTGTCGGTGACCGCGTAGCCCGTGCCGGCCGTGTCGATGGTGAAGCCCTCGATCTTGTCGACCACATAGCCGCCCGTCGACTTCAGATCGGGGATGAAATCGCGAACCTCTTCCTTGGCGACCATGGGCAGGTCGCCGCCGAGCGGCGCGGGAACCAGATCCGAAACCGCGACGCGATAGAGCTTCTTGATCTTGGCGTTGGCGCCGATCTGGTTGTCCCGCTCGATGATGTAGACATAATCGCCGAACAGCGAGATTTCCGAGAGGCCGACCCAGCCCTTTTCGGCCTTGTCGAGCGGATAGCGAACCGCGCCCCACTCCTTCGTCTTGGTGTTGTAGGCGACAAGCTTCACAGCATCCTTCGGATCGTCCTTCCAGGGACGCTGGATCGCCACCCACAGCGTATCGCCAATCAGCGTGACGCCCTCGGCGCCGAAGCGCGTCTCATGGACGATGAGCTCGGGCGGGAAGGAAAGCGCCTGGTTGATCGCGCCCTTGCTGTCCACATGGTAGAGCGCGTGCGGCACCTGCTTGTCGGAGCGGCCCTCGGAGGCGACCCAGAAGCCGCCCTTGCCGTCGACGACAATGCCTTCCAGATCGAGCAGCTGCGCCGGCGCGCCGTCGCGGGTGACCGGCAGCGCGTTGATGATCTCGGCCGGCTTCTTTGTCGCGTCGATGGTGAAGATCGTCGGCTGCATCCGGTAAAAGCTGTCGTTGACCGCATAAAGGCGTCCCGGCACCGACGCGTCGGCGGCAAGACCGGACAGCGCGCCGAAGCCGACCGGGCGTCCGTTGGCGTCCATGCTGGAGACGATCATCGGGTAGGTCGCCGGCCCCTCCCCGCGCTTGTAGATCGTCACATGAGAGCGAAGGCCGTTCTCCTCGACAAGATCCGCCTCATTCGAGACGGCGAGAAGATCGCGGCCCGGAATGGCGACCGCGCCTTCGGGCGCGACGGCGGTCGGCAGCAGCTGGACGAACTCCGGCTTGCCGCCCGTGTCCTTGTAGACGCCGACGATGGAGCTGCGCTCGGAGAGAACGAAGATGTAATTGGTGTCGCCGAAACGCTTGACCTCGAGCCCCTCTGGCTCGACGCCCTTGTTGCCCGAACGCTTCTCCGGATACTGGCCGGCCATGGCGATGCGATACTCGAAGTCGAGCCCGGAATCGTAGAGCACCTCACCGGTCTTGGAGAAGATGGTGAAGCCGCGAGAGCCGCCCTTGTAGTCGCCCTCGTTGGCGATGACGATGCGGTCGTCGTCAAGCCACTGCACCGCATCGGGCTCACGGGCCACGCCCTTCAGCGTGCCGTCGAAGGTCAGGGCGCCCTCTTCCGCGGTGTCGACATTGTCGAGATCGACCTTGCCGGCGGAAAAATGGCTGATCACCTTGCCGGTGTTGCCGTCGACGACGACGATGTGATTGTTCTCCTGCAGCGTGACGACGACCTCATTGCGGTCGTTGATGTCGACGAACTCCGGCTCTGGATCCTCGGGCGCGACCTCGGCGAGGCCGGTCATGTCGACGACGACCTTGCCCGCACAGTCGGGAACGCCGTCCTTCATCTTCAGAAGCACCAGGAAGCCGGCGGGCATCTGCGGCATCTCGCCGTCGTTCAGATCCTCGTCGCGCTCGTTCTCGATGGCAATCGCCAGGAGGTCTCCGGAGGGCGAAAGGCCGACCGAATCCGGCTGGCCTCCGAGGTCGCAGGTCGCCTCCACCGTCTTCGTGGCGATGTCGATGACCGCGAGCAGGCCCGACGGTTCGGTATAGCTTGCGGAGGTATTGACGCCGACCAGCGCCTTGCCGTGCGCCACCGTCACCGATGTCGGCTCGCCATCGATCCTCACGATCCCATGCGGCTTCGGATTGACCGGATCGGTGATGTCGATCATGCCGATCGCGCCCAGCGGGCTGTCGGAGTAGACGAGCATGTTGCCGTCGGCCGTGACCGAGATGATCTCCGCCGAGGTTTCCGTCTTCTGGTCGATGTCGGCCGGCAGGTTGGTGTTGACCGGAAAGCTCGCGATCCGATTGAAGAGCGGCTCAGCCCTGGCGGCGAGCGTCGAGCATAGGAGGGCAGCAGCGAGCGCGCCGAGCACCGAGAATTTCATGGGTGTTTCCCTCGAAGATGGCAGGCGGCACACGGGCCGATCCGGCAGTATTACGGGGTGGACATGACATCTGCTTGACAGCCGGGATGGGCTGCCAAACTTCTTTTACACCAAAGGCTTGCGGTAACGGCGGGCAAGATAGACGACGCCGCCGGACTGCAGGTTGCGATAGAGCAGCGAGCCCTTGGTGCCGGAAAACTCCTTAAGGAACCGCTGCATCAGCGTGCTCTTCTGGATGCGGCTCATCTTGCGCTCGTTGACCGCGTCGAGCGCGCTGACCACGCCCGGCGACAGGTTGGTCTCACTCTCCAGCACAAGGCCCGAGGCGCCGAGGTCCCGGTCCAGCCCCTCGACCATCGTTGCCGCGCGCATGTCGGCCCAGGTGAAGCAGCCGCCCGGCGCCAGCACCCGCGCCACTTCCCTGGCAAAGGCCGGCACATCGGCGTAGCAGTGGGAGGACTCGATGTTGACGACGATGTCGAAGCTCGCATCCGCGAAGGGCAGCGCCTCCGCATCGCCCACCTCGAAGGCAAGGTTCGCCGTGTCGTCGTTGAGCTGCCGCGCCCGCCGCACCGTCTCCGGCGAGTAGTCGAGGCCGGTCATCGCGGCCGGCGCCATGTAGCGGGCAATGTAGCGCGCCCCGCCGCCGCGGCCCGAGCCCACTTCCAGCACGCGCGCGCCCTCGACCGGGAGCCCGGCCATCGCCTGGTGGTAGAGGCCGATGAAGGCCCGCTCCGGCTCGTCCTCCGCCGTCAGGGCAAAGGCATCACCCGCCGGCATGTAGCCGTAGTTCATGAAACGCCAGTCGCTGTCGCGCCATGTCCTGGAGAGGATATTGTAGAGCCGCTTCCATGCCCATTTGCGGCTCTTCGGGAAGGCGCCGCGCTCGACCGCACGCAGGATGTATCCGAAGGCGCGGCTGGTCATCTGGCGGGGGTCTCCTTGGCCGGATCGCCGGCGGCGTATTCGTTGGCGAGCCAGGCCCGCCCCTTGCGGATCAGGTCGCTGTCGTCGACCTTGCGCGGATTGTAGCCCGGCATGTAGTAGCGCAGGAACGCCAGCAGGCTCAACCGCGTGTAGCCGGGCCACACCAGCAGCAGCCAGGCGAAGCGCGACCAGAAGCGGATGCCCGTGCGGATGCCGTCCGCCTGCGCGTGCAGGCGGACGTTGCGCAGGTAGATGCGGCAGAAGTGGAAGATGGTGACATTCATTGCCGAGACCCGCAGCCCGTAGCGCTTCCAGGCCGGCATGCCGGCCGCCGCGCGCTTGAAGACATCGAGCGCCACCGCCTTGTGTTCCAGCTCCTCCAGCGCATGCCACATCCACAGCCGTCGATAGGCCGGATTGGCATCGGCGAAAATGTCCTGGTGGCGCAGCGTCATGGTCGAGAAATTGGCCGTCAGGTGCTCAATGGCGCAGGTCACCGCCAGCCGGATCAGCGGCACTGACACGCTTCCGAGCACGGAGTTGACCGGCCGTTCCATCTCCTCGACATCGTAGCCGAGCCTTGCCATCGTCCGGTTGTAGTCTTCGTGCTCGCGGGTGTGGAACGCCTCCTGCACCGCGTAGCCGTTGATTTCCTCGATCAACTCCGGGTCGCCGAGCTTCGAAGCATAGTGCTTCAGCGAACGGATGAAGAAGCGCTCGCCCTCGGGCAGGAAGATCGAGAAACCGTCGACCATCGCCGTGCGCAGCGGATCGTCGCCGAACCAGTGCCGTTCCGCATTGCCGGAAATGTCGAAACGAATGTCTCGCGGAACGATCTCGTCGTCGGCGTGCTCGCCGACCCAGCCGGGCATGGAAGCGCTGGTCATTTATACGGATCCTCTGGTCAGGTGGCCGCAGCGTAATTTGGACAATGGATCCTGACAAGCAAGGGCTTCATCATCACACATGAGCCGGCGCGGCGATAATCCCGACCGTGATTTCGCTCTTGCCGCCCTTGCCGGCGGGCAGGCCGGTGCTGCCCGGAAAGGGGGAGGGCATTGGAGAACGAGGGGCGCAATCAGGGGCGACCTTCAGCTCCTCCTGCTTGGCACAGGCTTCTGCGCTATCGCCCAGGCGGCTGCCTGGAAGGTTCATCTCAAGGCCGAATGAGCTTGAACGCAGCCGCAGAGATGGCGACCCTCTGGAATCCAATCGATCCGACACCTCTCTTGGCTGTGCGGCATGAGCCGACATGGGTCTCCGTCACATGCATGAGTCACACCGGCGCTAGGGTCGTGTCCGAGGCCGCCGATACGGCCCGCTTCCGGCCAGCGACAGGAGAGCCCGCATGGATCGCGACACTCAGCCCAGCATCGATTTCGAGGACTTTTCCTTCGACGCCTTTGACGAGGCGCGCGACCCGCGTCCCGAGACGACCGGCTTCGACCGGGTCGTGGAGGCCGCCATCTCCCGGCGCGGCCTGCTTGGCGTGCTCGCCTTCGGCTCCGGTGCCGCGGCCATGGGCGCTGGCATCACGACCCTCGGGTCGTTGCTGTCGTCCACCTCGGCGCAGGCCGCTACCGCGCGCTTCACCTTCACGGCCGTCCCGATCGCCACCGACGCCACCGTCCATGTGCCGGACGGCTACACCTGGAAGGCTCTGGCGCGCTGGGGCGATCCGCTGTTCTCGAACGCGGTCGCCTTCGACCACGCAACGGGCGGCGACGCGGCAACCGCCGACCGGGTGTTCGGCGAGAACACCGACGGCATGGAGTTCTACGTCGTTGGCGAACGTCAGGTCATCGCGGTCAACCACGAGTACGTGAACCCCAAGCTCAACCTGCCGAACAACGACGGCGGCAAGGTCGCCTCGGCCGAGGATGTCGCCAAGCTGCAGAAGCTTCAGGGCGTTACCGTGATGGAGATCGCGGAAGGCGACGACGGCTGGAAGATCGTCGTCGACAGCCCGCTCAACCGCCGCATCACCCACCTCACCGAGATGCGCCTTTCCGGCCCGGCCGCCGGTCATGACCTGCTCAAGACAGAGGCTGATCCGACGGGAACCGCCTCGCTCGGCACCTTCAACAATTGCGGCGCCGGCAAGACCCCCTGGGGCACCTACCTGACGTGCGAGGAGAACTTCAACGGCTACTTCGGCTCGACCGACGCCGCCTTCGCCCTGCCGCAGGATTACAAGCGCTACGGCATCGCCGCGGAAAGCGTCTACGGCTACGAGAAGTTCGATCCGCGCTTCGACGTCTCGAAGAACCCCAACGAGCCGCACCGCGCCGGCTACGTCGTCGAGATCGACCCTTCCGACCCGGCCTCCACGCCGGTCAAACGCACCGCGCTCGGCCGGTTCAAGCACGAGAACGCCGAGGTCGTGGTGACCCGGGAGGGCCGCGTCGTGGTCTATCTCGGCGATGACGAGCGCGGCGAGTTTCTCTACCGCTTCGTCTCGGCCGGGCTCTACGCACCGGGAGCCGACACCTCGAAGCTGCTCGACGAGGGCACGCTCCATGTCGCAAGGTTCAACGAGGACGGCACCGGCCAGTGGCTGGCGCTGACGCCCGAGACCACCGGCATGCCGGCGCCCGAGATCGCCATCTTCACGCGCATGGCGGCCTCCAAGGTCGGGGCCACCACAATGGACCGGCCTGAATGGGTCGCGGTCAATCCGGTCTCCGTCGAGGCCTATTGCGCGCTCACCAACAACAAGAACCGTGGCGTCAAGCCGAACGCCGGCGGCGACGAGACCCCGGTCGGCGGCCCGAACCCGCGCGAGAAGAACAAGTACGGCCAGATCGTACGCTGGTATCCGAAAAACGAGAACCACGCCGACGACGCCTTCACCTGGGACCTCTTCGTCATGGCCGGCAATCCGACGGTGCATTCCGATGCCTATGCCGGCTCGGCGAACGTCAACGAGGGCAACCTGTTCAACTCGCCCGACGGCATGGCCTTCGACACCACCGGCCTGCTGTGGATCCAGACCGACGGCGAGGACGACAACGAGGGCGACTTCGCCGGAAACGGCAACAACCAGATGCTCGCCGGCGATCCGGTGACGGGCCGCATCGAACGCTTTCTGACCGGGCCCTTCGGCTCCGAGATCACCGGGCTGTGCTGGTCGGCGGACCTGCGGACCATGTTCGTCGGCATCCAGCATCCCAGGTCGCCGTTCCCCGATGGCGAGGACACACTCGGCCGCTCGACCCTGATCGCGATCAAGCGCGACGACAACACGCCCGTCGGCTGACCCGCCGACGACACGGAAAACAGGCTTCCCCGCGAAGGGCGCGCCGGTCCGCCGGCGCGCCCCATTGTTTTGCGCCGGAGGCGGCATTTCCGGCAATTCCGCTGCAGGATTTCGAAAAAATATCACGCGCCAAGGCAAGATTGCACGCCTTGGCCGGCGGATGACCGCTCGGCCACGGCCGGCCTTCATTGTTCGGAAATTCGAAACACATAGATATCCAGACACGCAATTGTTCGCCGCTACGACCTGCGCCATAGTGGCCAGCACAAGCGGAGACGGCGGCGCGAAGTGCGCTGTCCCCATCCCCGAGGAGGACAGCAACATGGGCACTGAGGACATCACCATCACCCGCGAGGCGACCGACAGCCGGGGACGCTATGTCGCCCGTATCGCCGGCCACGCCGAGACGGCGGAGCTGACCTTCTCCATCGCCAGCCCGGCGCTTGTCATCGCCGATCACACCGGCGTGCCGGATGCCTTCCGCGGCATGGGCGTGGGATTGGCGCTGGTCGAGCGGCTGGTCGCCGATGCCCGCGCGAACGGCTTCAAGGTGATGCCGCTCTGCCCCTTCGTGAACGCCCAGCGCAAGCGTCATCCGGAGTGGGCGGACGCCTTCTCCGCCTGATCCCGGCTAGCGCGCGCTCAGTCGGCCGCCGGGGCCCCGATGCGCCGGCGATGCGGCGCGAAGAGCGCGCAGAGCCCAAGCACAAGGCCGGAGACGACGGCGATCATGCCGGCCGCCGACACCGAGGCCGAAAGGCCGAGCCACGACGGGCCATAGCCGGCGAGCACATAGCCCGCCACGGCTGAAAGGCTGGCGAAGGCGAGGCTCCAGAGCACCTGGTGCTCGAGCCGCTCGGTCATCAGCCGGGCGGCGGCGGGCGGGCAGATGAACATCGCGATGACGATGATCGAGCCGACCGCGTCGAAGGCGGCGACCGCCGCGATGGCCGCCGCCGAGACCAGGCCGAGACCGATGGCACGCACCGGCAGGCCCAGCGTCGCGGCGAAGCCCTCGTCGAAGGTCGAGAGCTTGAGCGGGCGCCAGAAGGCCAGCGTCAGAACGCCGATGGCAAGGGCGACGAGCGCGATGCGGGCAAGCTCCGGCGGCAGGCCGGCGAGCGCCTGCGGATCGAGAAGCGAGCCCCAGCCTTCGGCGTCGAACCAGATCAGGCTTTCAAGATTGCCCATCAGCGCGTGCTCCACGTCGAGGTGCACCGAACTGGTGTCGGTGCGTTCGAGCACGAGAACGCCGGCGGCGAACATGCCGGTGAAGACGACACCCATGGCCGCCCCGGGCTCGATCCGCCCGAGCCGCTTCACCGCCTCGATCAGCCCGACGGCGACAAGCGCGGCAGCCCCCGCGCCGAAGAGCATCGGCAGGCTCGAGGTCGAGCCGGTGAGCAGGAAGCCGGCGACGATGCCCGGCAGCACCACATGGCTGATGGCGTCGCCCACCAGCGCCTGGCGGCGCAGCACCAGGAAGTTGCCCGGCAGCGCGCAGGCGATCGCCGAGAGCACGCCGATGAGGATCGGCACCAGCGAGAGCTGGACGAATTCGGCATTCATGTCGGTCTCCTGCCTGCCAGTTGCGCCCGCAACCGCTGCCGGGCAAGGGCGGCGGCGATCACGCCCCGCCGGGGTGCGGCGACGAGCGACACACAGAAGAGCGCGATGGCGACGAGCACGATGATCGGCCCTGTCGGAAGGTCGGGCGCGGAAGCCGAGAGCGCTGCCCCGACGAAGCCGGAGGCCCCGCCGAAGGCCGCTGCCAGCAGCGCCACATGCCCGACCCGGTCGCTCCAGAATCGCGCCGCCACAGCCGGCACGATGAGCAGCGCGACGACAAGCACGAGGCCGACAATCTTGAGCCCGACCACGGTGACGGCCAGCACCAGCCCCATCAACGCCCGGTCGACGAGGGCGACGGGCACGCCCGACGACAGCGCGAAGCCGGGATCGAAGGCAACAAGGGTCAAGGGCCGGCGCAGCATCAACACGCCGAGCACGACGAGTACACCGCCGCCGGCGATGGTCAGCGCGTCGGCGTAGAGCATGCCGGCGGTGGAGCCGAGCAGGAAGCTCTCGAGCCCCGCCTGGCGCCCCGCGGACAACGTCTGGATGACGGTGAGCAACACCACGCCAAGGCCGAAGAAGACCGAGAGCACCGCGCCGATGGCCGCATCCTCGGCAAGCCGCGTGCGCCGCGTGATCCAGTCGATGGCGAGAAGCCCGATGGCGGCCGAGACGGCGGATCCGGCAAGCAGGCCGGCAAGCGCGCGCCCGTCTAGGCCGAGGCTGACCATGACGAGAAAGGCAATGCAGACCCCCGGCAGCGTCGCATGGGCCAGCCCGTCGCTGACGAGGGCGCGCTTGCGCAGGACAAGGAAGGTGCCGCAGGCGCCGGCGGCAAGCCCCAGCAACCCGGCACCGACCGCGACCAGGGAGGCATTGTAGCCGGCGCTGAAGGTCAGTGCCGCGCCAAGCGCCTCGGGAAAGGAGAGACCACCTGCATCCGTCATCGACGCGGCACCCCGAGCTGGGCGACATGAGAGGCGGAAAGCTTGCCGCCATAGGTTGCCTGAAGCGCCTCCTCGGTGAAGGCCTCGGCAAGCGTGCCCTCGGCGATGCGCCGCCCGTTGATCAGAAGGACCCGGTCGAAATAATCGGCCACGGTGGCCAGGTCATGATGAACGCAGACCACCGCCCGGCCCTCCGCCTTCAGCGACTTGAGCACATCGATGATGGCGCGTTCGGTCGCCGCGTCGACGCCGGCGAAGGGTTCGTCAAGAAGATAGAGGTCGGCGCCCTGCGCCAGCGCGCGGGCCAGGAACACCCGCTGTTGCTGGCCGCCGGAAAGCTGCCCGATCTGGCGCCCGGCGAAATTCGCCATGCCGACACGGGCCAGGCAGGCGCGCGCCGTCTCCCGGTGGCGGGCGCGCACCAGTCCGAAGAGCCCGAGCTGGCCATAAAGGCCCATCAGCACCACGTCGATGACACGGGCCGGGAAATCCCAGTCCACGGAGGCGCGCTGCGGCACATAGGCGATGCGCCGATGCGCCCTTGCCATCGGCGCGCCGAACACCGCGATCTCGCCCGCGACCTTCGGCACGATTCCAAGGGCCGCCTTGATCAGCGTCGACTTGCCCGCCCCGTTCGGCCCGACGATGGCCGAAAGACGGGCGGCGGGAAATCCGGCATCGACATCGAGCAGCGCCGGCTTGCCGCCATAGGTAACGGTGAGGCTACGGATGGCGAGCGCCGCCGGGCCCTCGACCCCAGGCGCCGCCTCGCGCGCCGGAACGGCGGACAGCGCGAGCGACGGGCCGCCGGTCGCGACGTCGCCGGGAAGGTGGGGAGCACGCATCGGCCTCACGTCCCCGACCGCAGGCGGCCGTCCATGCCGCCCGAGGGAACATCGCCGCCAAGCGCGCCGGAAATCGTCGTCGCATTGTGGTCGATCATGCCCGGATAGGTGCCCTCGTAGCTGCCGGGCTCGCCCATCGCGTCGGAGAACAGTTCGCCGCCGATGGAGACCGTGTGGCCCCTTGCCGCCGCCCCCTCGATGAGGGCGCGCATGCTGCGGTCGGAGACGGAGGATTCCACGAAGACCGCGCCGATGCGCCGCTCGACGAGCGTGTCGACCAGCTCGGCGATGCGCTGCAGTCCCGCCTCGCTCTGGGTCGAGATGCCCTGAATGCCCATCACCTCGAAACCGAAGGCGCGACCGTAGTAGGAAAAGGCGTCATGGGCGGTAACGAGAACCCGGGCGTTCTCGGGAACCGATGCCGACACCCGCTCCGCATAGCCGGAAAGCCGCGCCAGCTCGGCGAGATAGACATCCGCGTTGGCGACGAAGGCAGCCCCGGCTTCAGGGCGCGCGGCGACGAGCGCGTCGCGGACGTTGACAACCACCTTCGACCACAGCCGGGGATCCATCCAGACGTGCGGGTCGAACCGGTCGGCGTGGCCGTGGCTGATCAGGTCGGCGCGCGGCAGGCTCTCGGCCACCGCGACCACGGGCTTGCGCTTCGCCAGCCCCTGCAGGAAGTCCTCCATCTGGGCTTCCAGATAGAGCCCGTGCCAGAGCACCAGATCGGCCCTGACCATGGCGGCGATGTCGCTGCGGGTCTGGCGGTAGCCGTGCGGATCGACGCCCGGCCCCATCAGGGCGTGGACCTCGACCTCATCGCCACCGATGGCACGCGCGGCATCGGCGATCATGCCGGTGGTGGCGACGACGGCAAGCCTCTCGGCGGGTTGCGCAGAGGCGGCGACGCCAGCGGCGGACCAGCCGCCAAGCAGCGCGAGAGACATCAGGCAAATGCGGGCGAGGAATGTCATGGGATCCTTTCTTGCGGAAAGCCACAGGCTCGCGGAAAGCGTCGGGCCGATCATCATGAAAATGATTATGCGAACCATTTGCAAGAGTCAACTCAGTTGCAACTAATTCGCAAAAACACACCCCAGACCCCGCTGCTGACACGAAAGCGGTATGAAGAACCGCAGTCACGCCTCTTAGTCCCCCGTAATTTTTCACAGGAACAGAGCTTGTCGCGGCCGTAGGAAGTTCAGGTCATGAGATTGAAATATCTAGGCAACCTGCCCTGCCGACCACCTCCGAATGAGGGCAAGGCACCCTCTGTCCGATCCCCGGAGGCGCGGTCTCGCCGTCATCTAATGTTCATATGAACGTAATTCTGTGTTCATATGAACCAAACATAAGACATGCCATCGGACCCGGCGGGAGGAACGCGCAAGCCAATGGCAGGCCAGCTCGACATAACTGCGCGTCAGCAGGAGATCTCGGATCTCGTGCGCTCGGATGGCTTCGCCTCGGTGGAAGCCCTCGCCGACCGCTTTGCCGTGACGACGCAGACCATTCGCCGCGACCTGGCGCGCCTGTGCGAGCATGGCATCCTGCGCCGGACCCATGGCGGCGTCGAGCCGCCGGCCGCCTCCGGCAACATCGACTATGCCCGCCGACAGATCCTGAACCTGCCGCAAAAACGCGCCATCGCCGATGCCGTGGCCACCCATGTGCCCGACGGCGCCGCGCTCGCCTTCTCCATCGGCACAACGCCGGAGATCGTCATGCAGGCGCTGGCCCGTCATGCCCGGCTCAGGATCTTCACCAACAACCTGCATGTGGCCTTCACCGCCTCGCAGAACGCCGATTTCGAGGTCACCATCGCCGGCGGACGGCTGCGCCACGGCGACCGCGATACACTGGGCGCCGACACCGAGCGGTTCTTCTCCGCCTACAAGGTCGACATCGGCATCTTTGGCGTCGCCGGCGTCGACGCGGACGGGACTCTGCTCGACTTCCACGAGGAGGAAGTCGCCGCGCGCCAGGCTATTCTCGCCAATTGCCGGCAGGCCTTTCTCGTGCTCGACACCACCAAGTTCGGCCGCCCGGCGCATGTGCGCGGCGGTCATATCACAGACGTCGCAGCGGTTTTCTGCGACACGGCGCTGCCACACCCGATCACCGACAGGCTGGACGCAGCCGGTTGCCGGGTCGTGGTCTGCGACCACACCGAGGAGGAGCGGCAATGACCGCAACTGACACCGGTTTCCACGCCCACGGGCAGGAGATCAGGCTCGAGAACGTTTCCAAGATCTGGGGCGACCACCGGGCCGTCGACAACCTGTCGATCGAGATCCCGGCGGGGACCTTCACCGTGCTGCTCGGCCCCTCGGGCTGCGGCAAGTCGACGACGCTGCGCATGATCGCCGGCCTGGAGACGGCCGACGAAGGCGCCATCACCATCGGCGGGCGCGACGTGACGCATCTGCCGGCCTCCGAGCGCGAGCTCGCCATGGTGTTCCAGTCCTACGCCCTGTTCCCGCATCTGGATGTCGGCGAGAACATCGTCTTCGGCCTCAAGGTGCGCGGCATGGGCAAGGCGGAGCGCGACGAGCGCCTGTCGCGCGTCGCCGATCTGCTCGGCCTCTCCGCCCTGCTCGAGCGCAAGCCCGGCCAGCTTTCCGGCGGCCAGCAGCAGCGCGTCGCGCTCGGCCGCGCGATCATCGCCGAGCGTCCGGTCTGCCTGATGGACGAGCCGCTGTCCAACCTCGACGCCAAGCTGCGCCACGAGATGCGGGTCGAGATCCGCGCGCTGCAGCGCAAGCTCGGCTTCACCATGGTCTATGTCACCCACGACCAGGTCGAAGCGATCACCATGGCCGACCAGGTGGTGCTTCTGAACGGCGGCCACGTCGAGCAGGCAAGCGATCCGCGCACCCTCTACAGCCGGCCGGCGACCCCCTTCGCCGCCCGCTTCATTGGCGTGCCGCCGATGAACGTGATCGATGCGGCCGCGCTGGTGCCATCGCTCGCCGATCGCGGCGCGCCGCTGTCCACCATGAAGATCGGCCTGCGGCCGGAAGCCATCGCCCCGGCCTCCGACGGGCCGCTCGCCGCGCGCATCACCAGCGTCGAATATCTCGGCGCCGACGCGCTGGTCGATTGCGAGATCAACGGCGCGGCGCTTGTCATGCGGGTGAACGGCCAGCGTGATCTGGTGCCGGGAGAGGACATCCGCCTCGGCTTCGACCTCGACGACCTACACGTCTTCGACGGCAACGACGGCCACCGCCGCGACGATCTGATCAAGGACACCGGTCCGCTGCTGCGGACCTGAGGGAAACGCCCGGCACAGGGCGTGACAATCCGGCCGCGACATGCGCGGGCGGCAAACGACAGACCTCCCGCCGATCCGGGCGGGGGTGACCGACACCGGGCCTCCCGGCCGCGCAGGGCGCGGGCGGCCGATAGCAGGAAGGTAGCACCATGTTGAAGACGACGCTTCTGAAGGCCGCCACCGCAGCGGCCCTCACGCTCGGAACCTGGGCCTCCGCCCAGGCCGTCGAGCTGCAATTCTACTTCCCCGTGGCCGTCGGCGGCACCGCCGCCGAGACGATCCAGTCGCTCACCGACGACTATGTCGCCGCGAACCCGGATGTGAAGATCGACGCGGTCTATTCCGGCTCGTATCAGGACACGATCGCCAAGGTGATCACCGCCTCGCGCGGCGGCACCCCGCCGCAGCTTTCCGTGGCGCTGTCGGCCGACATGTTCACCCTGATCGACGAGGACCTGATCGTCCCCTTCGACGACTACATCAAGACCGACGCCGACAAGGCGTGGCTGAACGGCTTCTTCCCCGCGTTCATGGAAAACAGCCAGACCGGCGGCAAGACCTACGGCATCCCGTTCCAGCGCTCGACCCCGGTCATGTACTGGAACAAGGAAGCCTTCAAGGAAGCCGGCCTTGACCCGGAGACGCCGCCGGCGACCTGGGAAGAGCTGGTCGACTTCGGCAAGAAGCTGACCAAGAAGGACGCCAACGGCAACGTCACCCAGTGGGGCGTGCGCATCCCGAGCTCGGGCTTCCCCTACTGGCTGTTCCAGGGCCTGACCACCGAGAATGACGTCATCCTGGCCAACAGCGACGGCAACAAGACCAACTTCGACGACCCCAAGGTGGTCGAGGCGCTGCAGTATCTCGTCGACCTCTCCACCAAGTACGGCGTCATGGAGCCGGGCATCGTCGAGTGGGGCGCGACCCCCAAGGCCTTCTTCGAGCGCCAGGCGGCGATCGTCTGGACGACGACCGGTAACCTGACCAACATGCGCACCAACGCGCCGTTCGAGTTCGGCGTCGCCATGCTGCCGAAGCACGTCCGCCGCGGCGCGCCGACCGGCGGCGGCAACTTCTACCTCTTCAAGGGCGCCTCCGACGAGCAGCTCGCCGCAGCGGCCGAGTTCGTGAAGTGGATCACCGCCCCCGAGCAGGCCGCCAAGTGGACCATGGCCACCGGCTATGTCGCGCCGCGCCCGGACGCCTGGGAGACGGACACGATGAAGGCCTATGCCGCCGACTTCCCGGTGGTGACGGTCGCCCGCGACCAGCTCGAGTTCGCCGTCGCCGAGCTGTCCACCTACCAGAACCAGCGCATCACCGGCATCTTCAACGATGCGCTCGCCGCCGCCATCACCGGCCAGCAGGACGCGGCCGCGGCGCTGAAGGAAGCCCAGGAAAAGGCCGACGCGATCCTCGCCGAGTATCGCTGAGCCGCAAGGCCCTTCCCGACAGACATGGGAGACGGCGGAATTCCGCCGTCTCCCGAACCCTTTTGCGGCCCAAGGCGCGGACCGCAGGACAACGACAAACAGACCCCGGGACGAGAGACGAACGATGAGCGACCAACGCAAGAAGCGCCTTGCCGCGCTGACCGGAAGCCGGGAATGGATCCATGCCTGGCTGCTGCTTCTGCCGGCGCTCGTCTTCCTCTTCGCCTTCACGCATATTCCCGCCGTGACGACGATCTGGGCGAGCTTCTTTTCCACCCCGCGCGGCCGCCGCCCGGCCCGCTTCGTCGGCCTCGACAACTACGAGCGGATGATCGCCGACCCGGACTTCTGGAAGGTGCTGGTCAACAACGCCTGGTTCGCGCTCGGCACCATCCCCGTCTCGATCGCGCTGGCCATCGTCATGGCGGTGTGGGTGAACGACAAGCTCTCGGGCCGCGCCTTCGTGCGCATGGCCTATTTCACCCCGACCGTGCTGCCGCTGATCGCGGTGGCCAACATCTGGCTGTTCTTCTACACTCCCGGCTTCGGCCTCATCGACCAGGTCACCGGCTCGCTGTTCGGCTGGCCCCACACCAACTGGCTCGGCGACCCGGCGACCGCGCTCAACGCGGTGATGGTGGTGACGATCTGGAAGGAGGCCGGCTTCTTCATGATCTTCTATCTCGCCGCCCTCCAGTCGATCCCGCCCTCGCTGATCGAGGCGGCGAAGATCGAGGGCGCGGGGCGCTTCACCATTTTCTTCCGCATCACCTTCCCGCTGATGATGCCGACCACCCTGTTCGTCTCGGTCAACGCCGTGATCAACTCCTTCCGCCTGGTCGACCACATCTTCATCCTGACCAACGGCGGCCCGGATCACGCCTCCTCCCTGCTGCTGTTCTACATCTACGAGACGGCCTTCAAGTTCTGGGAAACCGCCTATGGCGCCGCCCTGACCGTCGCCCTGCTCGCCATCCTCTGCACCATCGCCATCGGCCAGGTGTTCTTCTTCGACCGCAAGGTGCACTACAAATGACCGCCCGAGCCGCAACACCGGCCGCCCGGCCGCGCCGCCGCCGGAGCTTCAGCTTCGACAAGGCCCTCAACACCTTCGCCGCCTGGCTGCTGGCCATCCTGTGGATCCTGCCGCTCGCCTATGCGATCTGGACGGCGATCCACCCCTCCGCCTACGAAGCCCGGCTCGACCTGTTCGCCCCGCTCACCTTCGAGAACTTCGAGAAAGCCTGGGCGGCCGCGCCCTTCGCGCGCTACTTTCTCAACACCTTCATGCTGGTGACGCTGATCCTGGCCGGCCAGTTCTTCCTGTGCACGCTCGCCGCCTATGCCTTCGCGCGCTACCGCTTCCCCGGCCGCTCGATCCTCTTCGCGGTGGTGCTGCTGCAGCTCCTGGTCATGCCCGACATCCTCATCGTCGAGAACTACAAGGCGATGCGGCTGCTCGATCTGGTCGACACGATCCCCGCCATCGCCCTGCCCTATATCGCATCGGGCTTCGGCATCTTCCTGTTGCGCCAGACCTTCCTCACCGTGCCGCGCGAACTCGACGAGGCCGCCCGCATCGAGGGTGCGGGCGCGTTGAGCGTCCTGTGGCGGGTCTATATCCCGCTCGCCAAGCCGACCTATCTCGCCTATGGCCTCGTCTCCGTCAGCCACCACTGGAACAACTTCCTGTGGCCGCTGATCGTCACCAACTCGGAGGAGACGCGCCCGGTCACCGTCGGCCTCAGCGTCTTCTCGGCCATCGATTCCGGTGTCGAATGGTCGGTCATCAACGCCGCGACGCTGATGACCTCCGGCCCGCTGCTGATCGCCTTCCTGCTGTTCCAGCGCCAGTTCGTCCAGAGCTTCATGCGCGCCGGCATCAAGTAGACGGACGCGCAACTCCGCCGCCGCCGAACGTAGAAACGCCCCGCCCGGTCTCCCGGGCGGGGCGTTTCGGTCTTGTGCTCATGCCGCCGGGGCGGCCGGCCTCACTTGACGGTGACCGGCACCGCGACAAGCACGCGCGGCTCGCGGGTGGCAATGACGAAGCGCAGTTCGTAGCTGCCCGGCTCACTCGGCGCGGTCAGCTCGACCTTGCCGTCGCGGATGCTGTCCGCCCCCGTCCACGCGCCCCCGACATAGGCCGCCGGTCCCTCGCCCGGGCGGGCGAAGCCAACCCAGTTCGAGCCGTCCATGGGACCCTCCGCCGTCGCCGTGAAGGTCTGGCCGGCGGCAATCTCGCCCGGGGCCTCGAGGCGGACCTGCGCGTCGCGCACGGTGACCGGCACGGAGGCAAGAACCTTGGTCCCCTCCTTCGCGGAAAGCACGTAGCGCAGTTCGTAGTCGCCCGGTTCGGAGGGAACCGGCAGGCTGACGCTGGACCCCTCCGGCGTCGACCAGCCAAGGTATTCGCCTGCCGGCGCACCGGTGCGCGCGAAACCGACCCAGTCGCTGGCCCCGCCCGGTCCCGTCCAGGCGACATCAACGCGGGTGCCGGCAAGCGGTGTCCCGTTCATGGTCACGCTGGCGGAGGTCGCCACCACCTTGAAGGGCGTGCGCGCCATCACCTGGCCGTCGTTGCCGCTGACATAGACGGCATCGTAGTCGCCGGGCTCCATCGGCGCCTGCAACTGCTGGCTCGCCCCGTCACGGGTGTCGATGTAGCGCCCGGCATACTCCCTGGCAGCGCCGCCCGAGGGCACAAAGGCAATGTAGTCGCCCTCCCCGCCCGGCCCGCGCCAGCTCACCGAGGCCTGCGTGCCGGCACCGACCTCGGCGGTGACCTCCACGGCGACATCGGCGGGCGTAACCTCGATCCCGGCGCTGGCGAGCACCCGGTCGCCACCCTTCGACCAGACATAGACGACCGCATAGGTGCCGGGCTCCGAAGGCAGCCGCATCGGCAGCGGGTTGCCGTCGCGCGTGTTCTCCCAGAGATCCGTCTCAAGGCGCTTGCCGTTGCGATCGACGATGCGCAGATAGTCGCCGTCTTCCATCGGACCGGTGAAGGCGACAGAAATCGTCGACGACGCCGGCGCGTGGGTCGCCTGCGGCATGACGCTTGCCGGCGGCACCTCGGAGGCGAGTTTAACCACCGCCGAGCCGCCCTTTTCCGTCACGACGAGGTCCGCCCCGCCGGCGCGCTCGGCGGAAACGGCCGAAACCGTATAGCGGCCGGGTTCGAGGTCGATCTCGACGGCGGCCCCGGTGAGCGAGGCGACGACGGTCTCGTCGTCGGCGCGCGAGACCGTCCACTCGACCGCGCCGGCGACCGGACGACCGCTTTCCGCCTCGACGGCCGACAGCGACGCGGGAAAGGCCGCGGGCTCCTCGACGCGGGCCGAAGTCGAGGTCTTCAGCGCCTCGGACAGCTCGCCGGCGTTGCGGGCGTTGAAGTAGCGCCCGCCGGTCGCAGAGGCGATGCAGGCGATCTTCGCCTGATCGGCGCGCGAGGCGATGTCGAACCCGATGACATGGGCGGTGAAGTCGATGCCCGAGGCGGCAAGCTCGCGGGCAAGCGCACAGGGATCGCCGCCGCAGGTCTCGATGCCATCGGACAGCAGGACAAGGCGGGCAGGCCGGTCGCTGGCGTTCAGCGTGTCCACCGCCTGGCGCAGAGCCTCGGTGATCGGCGTCTTGCCGCGCGGCTTCATCTCCGCGACGGCGCGGGTCAGCGCGTCCCGGTCGAGCGGCGTGATCGGCGCGACGAGCTCGACGTCGCCGCAATCGCCCTTGCGGCGGTGTCCGTAGGCCATCAGGCCGGTCGGCGCGCCGTCCGGCAGCGACGCGACGAGACCCTCAAGCGCCTCGCGGGCGATCTCGACCTTGGCCACGCCCTCGATCTGGCCCCACATGGAATTGGACATGTCGATGACAAGCAGGGTGTCGGCGTCGGCCTCCTGCGCCCGTGCGGCGTCGCCCGCGGCAAGCCCGGCGACAAGGAGCGTCGCGGCAAGCGCCAAGTGACGCCCCGGAAATACGGAATGAAGAATGCGGGCGCGCGGCCCCCGCGCGGCTCGTCTTGCAGGCACAGGCGTCCCTCCGGAAGCGATTGACGAAACAGCCGGCACGTTCATGCCGGTATCGCAACTGTAGCGCGCAGCTCCGCCCAGGATGTGACAAGGGTCACGTCCGGGCGGGAAGCGGACGGCGAGCGACAGGAATTCGAACAGAAACCTTGCGAGGGACCGCGGCGCGGTCAAGCGCCGGCGATCAGGTGCTGAGCGTGCGCACCCAGCTCTCGTAGCGCCGGTCGACCGGGCGGCCGATGCCTTCGGCGAGCGGTGAGTTCTGCACCGGGCCCGCGCGCATCTCGCGCGCCGTGATCCCGAACCGGGTCCGGAAGGCGCGGGAGAAGGCACTGTCATTGGTAAAGCCGCAGACACCGGCGATCACCGAGATCGGCCGTTCCGAGAACCGCGGATCGACCAGCATGCGCATCGCCATCCTGAGACGCCGCTCGCGGATGTAGGCATGAACGCCGCCGAAGGGCTCAAACATCTCATAGAGCCGTGTGCGCGAGACGCCGGCAAGACGCGCCACATGGCCGGGGGTCAGGTCGGGGTCGGACAGATGTTCCTCGATACGCTGGCGGGCACGGGTGAGGAAGGAGAAGGCGACCCCGGCCTCGCGCGCGCCCTCCTCCGGCGGCGTGCCGTTGAGACAGGCGGCGACAAGGGCCACGGAGGCGGCGCTGACCTCGCCGGCCTGCGGCACGGAGAACTGGTCGGACAGGCTCTGCAGCGTCTTCATGTGATCAAACAGCAGCCGCGCCAGCGGGTTTCCCGCCGTCTCCAGGACCTGCATGTGCCGGTCGGCCCCATGCTTCAGCTGTGGCTCGAGAAGCGCGCGTGGCAGCAGCAGCGACAGATTGGCCATGTCGGTGGTCTCGGAGCACATTTCCTGCGCCAGATCGAAGACGACGAGCGCGTTCTGTCCGAACTCCCGCTCTTGTCCGCGATGGCTGAAGCGCATCCGGCCGCGCTCGTAGATCTGGATCATGAAGTGATCCATGCCGTCCCGGGCAAGGACGCCGGGCGTGCGCGCCCAGCTCTGGGCCAGCGTCCGGGTGCTGGCGACGGCGATGTCGCCAAGAACGCAGGACTCGACACGGGCGCTGAAGTCCCGCGCGCGCACCTCGCGCGGCGCATCGACCTCGAACAGGCAGTTGATGCTGTCGCGCCAGAGGGCGAAACGCTCCGCCGGCGCGACCGCGTCGAGCGTGAACACGCTTCGCGGAATGGCCGTGGTTGCAACATCCACGCAGCCATCACCCGCCGGCCCCTCACGATCCGTTGCCGCCGGTGCGGCCCGCATGTCGGTGCCCTGCGCTTCTGACATTTCTCACCGCCTCCCAGCCGGCGCGCGGACTGCCCGCGCGCGCACTTTCCGGCGCGGAGGATTGGATGATCCCTCGTCGAAATCAAGCGCAATCGGATGGCGGTCGATCATCGCCCCGGCAACGGCGCGGATCTCAGACGCCCTGAAGCCGCGCGCGCGTATCCTCGCGGTAGGAGGGGTCGGCGCGCTTGACGAAGGAGGCGCGCCAGCTCTGCGAAAGGGGAGCAAGATCCGCGATGCAGGCGGCCTCCCCGGGCGCGATGCGCGGATCGAAGCGGGCCTGGATGATGCGCGACAACGGCCAGTCGGGCAGCGGCCGCTCGACCGGCGTCAGCATGTCGCCGGGCGCAACCATGCCTTCTTCCAGCACCCTGTAGTACCAGCCCGTGCGTCCCGACTTCTGCAGCCGTGCCGCCATCTCCGGGATGCCGGTGTGGGACGAGAGCTTCCAGCACGGCTGGCGCCCCTGGCAGATCTCCACAAGCGCCGAGCCGAGGCGGAAGCGGTCGCCGAGGCAGACGGTTTCCTCCGTGATCCCCTCGGTCGCGATGTTCTCGCCGAAGCCGCCAATGGCGAAGACCGAGGCATGATCCGGGAAGGTCTCGCGCCAATGGGCATAGTGATCGCAAGGGTAGTGATGAACCGCCTTTTCCGGTCCACCGTGAACCTGTCGGTCGGCTTGCTCGTCATCGGCGAAGCCCTCGCGCAGAAGCGCGAGCGGCCGCTGCACGGCCTGCTTGCCGATGGCCGACGGCGGACGGCCCGGCCAGCGCTCACGCGCCTTTCCGATGTGAAGGGCAAGAACTGTGACAGCATCGCGCATCGGCGTTCCTCCTGCAGGCAGCCTGCTTGTGGCGGTGACGGCATAGCCGCCTCCCGTCACGCCGGGCAAGGGCCAGTGCGGATCACAAATGCCGGACCAGTCGGCCCCGCCTCAATCCCCCACGCCGCGCGGCCCCGAAGCGAAGGAGGCAGACGGCCGCCCCTCGGCGATGCGGCGATCCTCGAGTTCGGCGATCTTCAGATCGATTGCCGAACGATCGCGCATGCCCGAGACGTCTTGCGCGGTCGGCAAGGTCTCGGCCACATGCAGGAACCGCTCGCCCGCGACCGCGAGCAGGCGGCGCAGCTCGGCGAGCGGGTCGCCATGATCGTCGGCGCGGATGTCGATCCAGGGATAGGCCTCGCCGCGATGGATCCTGAGCGCGGCCGACTGGCGGCCGCGCCTGTCGCCGCCGGCCAGTTCCCCTGCCTCCATGGCGGCGAGCAGGCGCTCGGCGAAGGGCAGATCGCCCCGCGCCACATAGGCGGCAAGCGTCGCCTCGAGCACCTGCGGCCCGGCCAGCATGTTGCCGGCGACCGAAACGCCCTCGCCCGCGACATGCCCGGCCCAGTCGACGCATCTCGCGCCGGTAAAGGCGGCGATCCCGCCCCTGGCATCGATTGCGTGAAGCTGGCGCGAATGAGCGCCCTCGTCACGTCCGGTCATCGCCGCCACGACCTCATCGGCCGAGGCCCCCGCCTTGAGCATCTCCAGCCCGTCGGTGCCGTAGAGCGGCGAGATGAACGCCTGGGTGGCGATAGCACCGACCCCGCCGGCGATATGCGGCACGACCGCGCCAACGGCGAAGAAGCGGCTGGCGACGGCAACGCCGAGGTGTCCGGTCCCGGCCTCGCGGGCGACGATGGAATAGGTCAAGCCGCCCTCCCCTTATCGGCCGATGGCATAGGCCTGCATCAGCCGCGGCGTGGCCGCGGCCCGCAGCAGGCCGTCGGCATCGCGTCGCGCCGCCGTGAGCCGGCCGATGCTCCAGGTCGGCGCCACCTCCAGCGAATGGCCGCGCCGGCGCAGCTCGCCGATCACCGCTTCGCCGAAGCTCTCCTCGACCATGATGTGGCCCGGCTGACGCTGGCGCGGGAAGAAGGAGGCGGGGAAGTGGGTCGTGTGGAACAGCGGCTGGTCGATGGCCTGCTGAAGGTTGAGGTCATTGTGCACCAGCCGCAGGAACAGCGAAAGCTGCCACTGGTCCTGCTGGTCGCCGCCCGGCGTGCCGAAGGCCAGCTCCGGCCGGCCGTCGCGGAGCGCGATGCTCGGCGTCAGCGTCGTGCGCGGCCGCTTGCCCGGCGCCAGCGAGGTCGGCAGGCCGTCGTCGAGCAGGAACATCTGCGCGCGCGAGTTCAGGCAGAAGCCGAGCTCCGGGATGACCGGCGACGACTGCAGCCAGCCGCCCGACGGGGTGGCGGAGACCATGTTGCCCCAGCGGTCGATGACGTCGATGTGGACCGTGTCGCCGCGCTTTTCGGACAGATGCGCCATGGTCGGCTCGTAGACGCCGGTCTCCGACACCCCGAGGCCGTCGATGATCCGCATCATCCGCTCCACCTGCGCCTCGTGGCCCGGCACGACGCCCGGGCGCAGGTCGAAGGAGGCCGCCGCCCCGATCAGCTTGCGCCGCTCGTCGTTGTAGGCGCGCGACAGCAGCGTCTCGAGCGGCACGTCGACAAAGGCCGGGTCGCCGTAATAGACCTCGCGGTCGGCATAGGCGAGCTTCATCGCCTCGGCGACGAGATGGACGAAATCGGCGCCGACCGGATCGGCGTGCTCGATGCCCGTGCCCTCAAGCAGCGCCAACGCCTGCAGGAGCACCGGGCCCTGCCCCCAGGGGCCGGTCTTGGCGACCGTCCAGCCGTGGTAATCATGGGTGAGCGGCGCCTCGACGGTGGCCGCATAGGAGGCCAGATCCTCGCCGCAAAGCACGCCCTTGTGACGCGCGCCGCTGCCGTCGGTCACCTCGGTGCGCGCAACGAAGGCCTCGATCGCCTCGGCGATGAAACCGCGATAGAAGCAGTCGCGCGCCGCCTCGATCTGCGCCTCGCGGCCCGACTTCGTCTCCGCCTCGGTGACAAGTCGCTCCCAGGTGTCGGCGAGAACGGGGTTGCGGAAAAGCGCGTTCGCCGCCGGCGCCGCGCCCCCCGGCAGCCAGGTGGCGTGGGAGGTCGGCCACTCCTTCTCGAAGAAATCGCCGAGCCCCTCGATGGTGGCGGCGACGCGCGGCAACATCGGATGGCCGTTGCGGGCGTATTGGATCGCCGGCTCCAGCACGTCGCGCAGGGGCAGCCGGCCCCGGTCGCGCAGCATCAGCATCCAGCCGTCGAAGGCGCCGGGAATGACGGTCGCCAGCATGCCGTCGCCCGGGATGAGCCCCAGCCCCTCGGCGCGGTAGCGCGCGATCGTGGCCGCCGCCGGCGCCGGTCCCTGGCCACAGATCACCTCGACCTTGTCGCCGGCGGCATCATAGCAGATGACCGGAAGGTCGCCGCCGGGGCCGTTCAGATGCGGCTCCACGACCTGGAGCACGAACCCGGTGGCCGCAGCCGCATCGAAGGCATTGCCGCCCTTTTCCAGGATCGCCATGCCGACGGCGCTGGCGATCCAGTGGGTCGAGGTGACGACGCCGAAGGTTCCAAGGATCTCCGGGCGGGTGGTGAAGCTGGTCATCTGTTGTCCCTTGAGCATGTCGTTCTTGTCGGGCCGGGAACCGGCCTTCTTCTTGTCGTTCGCGAAAGGCCGTCCGGCCTCACTCGCGCGGATCGAGCGCGTCGCGCAGCCCGTCGCCAAGCAGGTTGAAACCAAGCACGACGAGAAAGATCGCCGCCCCCGGCCACCAGGCCATCCATGGCGCCTGCGTCATGAAGTTCTTGGCGGTGTTGAGCATCGAACCCCAGCTCGGATCCGGCGCCTGCTGGCCCAGACCGAGGAAGGAGAGGCTCGCCTCGGCGATGATCGCGGTGGCGACCGTAAGCGTCGCCTGCACCATAACCGGCGCAAGCACATTGGGCAGGATGTAGCGCGACATGATCGCCGGATCGGTGAGCCCGATGGCGCGCGCGCCCTCCACATAGTCCTCGGTCTTGACCGCGAGCACCTGTCCACGCGTCAGCCGCACGAACTTTGGCGTCGCCGACAGGCCGATGGCGATCATCGCGTTGGTCAGGCTCGGGCCGAGGAAGGCGGCCAGCGCGATGGCGAGGATCAGGAAGGGCGTGGCCAGCAGCGCGTCGGTGATGCGCGAGATCACCTGGTCGACCCAGCCGCCGAAATATCCGGCGACCAGACCGAAGGGCACGCCGACGATCACGGCGATGATGACCGAGACGACACCGGCCATCAGGGAGGCGCGCGCCCCCCAGATCATGCGCGAGAGAATGTCGCGACCGATCTCGTCGGTGCCGAGCCAGTGCGCGGCCGAGGGCGCCTTGCGCACCGCCGTCCAGCTCGTGGCGATCGGGTCGGCGATGGGAAGCAGCGGCGCCAGCACGGCCACCGCGACGAAGAAAAACACCATCAGGAAGCCGAGCAGCGCGCTCCTGTTGCGCTTCAGTTTCTTCCAGGCGCGGCTTTCGCGGCGCGCGGGAAGATCCTCGGCCGCGTCCATGCCGGCCGTTTCGCTTGCCGCCGTCATAGGGCGCTCCTCATGCGCGGGTTGAGAAGGAAGTAGAGAAGATCGGCCACCAGGTTCATGACGATGAAGCCGGCGGCGGTGCACAGGACCACACCCTGCACGACCGCGTAATCGCGGGTGAAGACCGCATCGACGATGAGCTTGCCGAAGCCGGGAATGGTGAAGATCTGCTCGGTCAGAACCGCGCCCGCGAGCAGCTCGCCGAAAAGCAGCGCGCCCAGCGTCACGATCGGCAGCAGCGCGTTCCGGAAGGCGTGCTTGACGACGACAACGCCCTCGCCAAGCCCCTTGGCGCGGGCGGTGCGCACGTAGTCCGCCTTGAGCACGCCGAGCATGGCCGAGCGGGTGTGGCGCATCAGCGTCGCGGCGAGCGCGGTGCCGAGCACGAAGGCCGGCATGATCATCGTCTCCAGCGAGCGCACCGGATCGACGAAGAAGGATTCATAGCCCGACGCCGGCAGCCAGCCGAGCTCCACCGAAACGAGCAGGATCAGCATGATGCCGAGCCAGAAGTTCGGGATCGACAGGCCGGAGAGCGCGACGAAGTTGGCGATATAGTCGACCGGCCCGCCCTTCTTCACGGCGGACAGAATACCGGCGGGAATGCCGATCACCATGGCGATGATCATCGCCATCACCGCGAGCTGGATGGTGACGGGAAGCTTCTGCGCGATCAGCTCGGTGACCGGCTGGTTGGTCCTCAGCGACATGCCGAGATCGCCCTGCAGCAGACCGGCGAGCCAGTAGCCGTACTGCACGATCAGCGGATCGTTCAGCCGATACTTGTCGCGGATGAACTCGATCACCTGCGGATCGCGGTCCTCGCCGGCGAGCATCAGCGCCAGGTCGCCCGGCAGCAGCTTCTGCAGCGTGAAGACGAACACCGACACGATGAGCAGCGTGGGAATGGCGATCAGCAGTCTGCGGGCGATGAACGTAAGCATCACACGGCTCCGGAACTGGCGGGGGAGGAAAGAGCGGATCGGGTCATCGGAAATCCACCACATCCGTGTGGCGACGTCCCAGGGACACCATCATCGACTGGACAAGGTCGCGACGACCTTGCGCGCACATGCGCGCAAGCCGCACGACAAGCGACCTCTTCGGAGTGACCTTGCCCTCGCGATCCTTGATGAAGCTGCCCGGATCGCCCACCGATCCGGCATCGTCGAACCTGTGCTTCTGCAGGAAAAGGGCCGGCTCCATCTGATAGACCCTCATGCTGCGGTTCAGTGACGAGCGCTCGGTGAAGAGCACCTCATCAACCTCGTCACGAAACCGCTCGGTCTCGGCGACCAGCCAGCTCACCGCGGACCGCGTCACCACATAGGCGGCCGCGCAGTCGTGCGAAGAATAGAGCCGCCTCACGGAATGCGCGCCCCGACGGGCAGCCCTCTGGCAGGCAAGCCATACCGGCTTCAGACTGGTCTCGAGCTTGACGAGATCGGCATCCGGCGGAACCCAGTCGGCACGCGACAGAACCTCGCCGGCGGCAGCGCCCGGCACGACGTCATCCACATGACGGGCGATGTCGGCCTGCGACAGTTTGCGGGCATCGACGGCGGCAACCCGCTCAAAGGCGAGCCCTTGCGCGTCGAGACGCGCGCCCAGTTGCGCAAGCCGCTCGGGCGCGCGGTCGAGGTTGATGGCGAAGATCGGCAAGGACGTCATGTAAGCCTGCACGGGATCAAAGGAAAATCTTCGGCGCTCAAGGAACGGCGGAGCCCGGAAAAGCCGGGCCCCGCCGCCATGTCGGGTTTACTGGCCAGCCAGACGGACGTTCTCCAGACGGATCATGCCGTCGGGATAGGGAACGAAGCCCTCGATCTTCTTGTCGAGCGCCCAGATCCAGGTCGGATGGTAGAGGTAGATGATCGGCAGATCCTTCGAGAGGATCTTCTCGGCCGCGTCATAGCTCGCCTTGCGGGTCGCCAGATCGTTGCTGGTGCGCGCCTTGTTGAGCAGGGCGTCGACCTCTTCGCTGCAATACTTGCCGTCGTTCAGACCGCCCTTGCAGGTCAGGAAGGAGTGGATGTTGCCGTCCGGATCGACGCGACCCGACCAACCCACCTGGCTCATCTCGAAGTTGCCGGCCGACTGGTCGGCGAGCAGGGAGGCGAATTCGGTCGACTTCAGCTTGACGTTGATGCCGGCCTCGGACGCCATCGACTGGACCACCTGCATCATCTGCGTCTGGACCGGATTGTTGGCGACCTGCACCTCGACGTCGAGCGTTTCGACACCGACTTCCTTCATCAGCTCCTTGGCCTTGGCGATATCGCGGGCCGGAATCGGCACGCTCTTGTCGTACCACGGGCTCGTCGGCGGGAACGGCTGGTTGCCGGCGGCGAAGGCGCCCTCGAACACGACCTGGTTGATCGCCTCGCGGTCGAGCGTCAGCTCGAAGGCCTGGCGCAGCTTGGCCTCATTGCCGATCGGCGTGTTGCCGCGCTCGCCGTTGCCGATGTTCACGGTGATGCCCTGGTAGCCGAGGCTGACCGCATCCGCGTAGGTCAGCTTGTCATCGGCCTTGACCGAGGCGGCGTCGGTTGCCGCCAGACGCTCGAGCATGTCGAGGTCGCCGGCGCGCAGGTTGGCCAGGCGCACGGTGGTGTCGGGGATCGGCAGGAAGGAGACCTTGTCGAAGTGGATATTGTCCGCGTTCCAGTAGTCGGCGAACTTCTCCAGGACGATGCGGTCCTGCTGGACCCGCTCGACGAACCTGAACGGACCCGAACACACCGGCTTGGCGGCGAAGTCGGCGCCGGCGGCCGCGGCCGCGGTCGGCGACACCATCATGCCCGCGCGGTCGGCGAGCTGGGCGAGAAGGGTCGCGTCCGGCTGGGCCAGTGTCATCGTGACCTGGTAGGGGCCGGTCACCTCGACGCTCTCGATCGACTTGACCTCGCTCTTGCGGCGGCTCTCCGGCAACGTCTTGGAACGCTCGATGTTGGCCTTGACCGCCTCGGCGTCGAAGGTGGTGCCGTCATGGAAGACGACGCCCTCACGCAGGTCCATGGTCAGCACCTTGCCGTCCTGCGACCAGGACCAGGCGGTGGCGAGCTGCGGGACGATCTCCAGCTCCGGAGTGATGTCGACCAGCTTGTCGCACAGCGAGGTGTAGACGATGCGGCCGACGAAGGAGCGGGACTGGTCCGGATCGAGTACGTCCGGATCGTCCTGAAGGCCGATCCGCAGGTCGGCGGCGGCGGCAGGCAGCGCCACGAGCGCACTGACGCTCAGGAGCAGGGCGGCATAGAGACTGTTACGCATTTCAAGGTCTCCTCTGGTGAAGGGTCTTTTCAGTCGGTCATCCGCCGGTCGTCGTGCGTCCGGCGGTACTTCTGGCCCGGTAGAGCGCCAGACGCCGGCGCGCGGCCTCCGACGGCTCCGGTTCGGCGACGGCCGTGTCCGCCTCTGTCTCCCGCCAGTGATGGCAGGCGACATGGCGGCCGTGCTCGACCTCGACAAGCTCGGGTCGCGCGCTCCCGCAGATCTTGGTGGCAAGCGGGCAGCGGGTGTGGAAGCGGCAGCCCGACGGCGGGTTGAGCGGCGAGGGAATGTCGCCGGTGAGCACCGCCTCGGCCTTGCGCGCCCGCGGGCTCGGGATCGGGATCGCGCGCATCAGCACGCGGGTGTAGGGATGGAGAGGACGTGCATAGAGCGCATCCGTCTCGGCAAGCTCGACCACCTCGCCCAGATACATCACCGCCACCCGGTCGCTCATGTGGCGGATGACGGCCAGATCGTGGGCGATCAGCACCAGCGTCAGGTCGAACTCGTCCTTGAGATCCTCGAGCAGGTTGATCACCTGCGCCTGCACCGACACGTCGAGGGCGGAAACCGGCTCGTCGCCGATCAGCACCCGCGGATGCGAGGCCAGTGCGCGGGCAATGCCGATGCGCTGGCGCTGGCCGCCGGAAAACTCGTGCGGGTACCGCTCCGCATAGGCGGCGCGAATGCCGACGCGCTCGAGCAGCCGCGCCACCTCGGCCCGGCGCTCCGCCGCCGACAACGTGCTGTGCACGCGCATCGGCTCCTCGACGATCGCCCCGACGCTCATGCGCGGATTGAGCGAGGAGAACGGATCCTGGAAGATGAACTGCAGATCCTTGCGCAGCCGGCGCATTTCGGCGGCCGGCAGCCGCGCGATGTCGCGACCTCCATAGAAGACCTCGCCCGCCGTCGGATCGATCAGGCGCAGCAGCAGACGGGCGAGCGTCGACTTGCCGCAACCGCTTTCACCGACGATCGCCAGCGTCTCGCCCTTGCGCACGGCAAGCGAGACGCCATCGACGGCGCGCACCACCGGATCCTTGCCGAAGAGCGAACCGCCGAAGCCGGAGCCGGCGCGGAAATGCTTGGCGACGCCGCGCGCCTCAAGCACGATCTCGGGCGATGCGACGGTCGCGGAGGCTCGTTCTGTCGCGCTCATGCTGCGTCTCCGAAGGTCGCTTCGAGGGGGGCGTAGCGGCAGGCAACCGTATGCCCGGCCGTGACCGGCACCAGAGGCGGCGGCGCCGAGACGCAGCCGTCGTCGGCGAAGGGACAGCGCGGCGCGAAACGGCAGCCCGCCGGCATGGCGTCGATCGCCGGCACCATGCCGGGAATGGTCGCGAGACGGTCGGAGCGATCGCCAAGCGAGGGAACCGAGCTGATCAGGCCGAGCGTATAGGGGTGCTGCGGATCGTCGAACACCGCCGACACCGACCCCGCCTCGACCACCCGCCCGGCATACATCACCGCGACCTTGTCGGCCGTCTCGGCCACCACGCCAAGATCGTGGGTAATCATGATCAGCGCCGTGCCCGTCTCCTTCTGGAGCGCGCGCACCAGATCGAGGATCTGCGCCTGGATGGTCACGTCGAGCGCGGTTGTCGGCTCGTCGGCAATCAGCAGCCGCGGATTGTTGGCAAGAGCCATGGCGATCATCACCCGCTGGCGCATGCCGCCCGACATCTGGTGGGGATAGTCGTCAAGGCGATTTGCGGCAGCGGGAACGCGCACCGCTTCGAGCATCTCGAGTGCCCGCGCCCGCGCCTGCGCCCGCGTCACGTTGCGGTGGCGCCGCACGCTTTCGGCGATCTGCTCGCCAACGGTGAAGACCGGGTTGAGCGAGGTCATCGGCTCCTGGAAGATCATCGCCATGCGGTCGCCGCGCAGGCGCGCGCGCTCGGCCTTCGACAGGGAGAAGAGATCCCTCCCCTCGAACATCGCCCGCCCCGAGACGATCTCGGCCGGCGGCATCGGCAGCAGGCCCATCAGCGCCAGCGCCGTCACCGACTTGCCGCACCCGCTTTCGCCGACGATGGCCAGTGTCTCGCCCGGGTCGACCGAGAAGGACACGCCGTCGACCACATTGGCGCCGGTGCCGCGAAACCGCAGGGCGAGATTTTCAACCGAAAGCAGCGGCGCATCGGCAGCCGCCGTGCGGGTTTCAGCCGACATCGGCGTGATCCTCCGTCGTCTGGAGCATCAACCGCTCCTGAAGGCTGAGAAGATGCTTGCGCATGACGCGCTCGGCGGCGACCGGGTCGCGGCGCTCGATGGCGTCGACAAGCTCGGAATGCTGGGAGACATAGAGCGACATCGATCCGCGCGTGCGCAGTGCCTCGCGGACATGGCGCCAGGTCTCGTCCTGGCGCACCCGGTCGACAACATCGAACATGGCAAGAAACAGCGCATTGCCGGCAGCCGTGGCGACCGTCCGGTGCAACGCGCCGTCCCAGAGCTCGCGGCTGTCGAGATCCTCGGCCGCCGCCACCTTGCCCGCGATCTCGCGCATGCGGGCGACCTCGGCCGGACTGGCGCGCAGCGCCGCGAGGCGGGCGAGCGCCGGCTCGACGACAAGCCGTGCCTCCATCACCTCGAACATGTTGGACGCCTCCGGCAGCGGCACGAATTCACCCGCCAAGGGCATGCGGGCGGCCGCGACAAAGGTGCCCGCGCCCTGCCGGCGCAGGATACTGCCCTCCGCCTCGAGCACGTCGAGCGCCCGGCGCACCGCGCGGCGGCCGACGCCGATCTCCTCGGCAAGCTCGCGCTCCGCCGGTAACTGGTCGCGCCCCTCGCGCTCGAACTGGTCGACGATGACCCGCAATCGCTCCAGCGCGAGGTGGGAGTTACGTCCCGTTTGCCCGTCTTCTTCCGCCACCCGAACCCATCCGAACCATTACAGGAATTGGTCTCTTTTGTGACTCAGAGATGACGCTATGGCAAGCGCCGACGAACCGCGGATATCGCGAATCTTGCGAATGGATGAGATTTGCCGAAACAAGCGGCTTTCTGCCCGCGCAAATGCCGAATTTTCGATCATTTCATGCAGAGTAAGGCGCGGCGACGGTGTGCAACGACAAACCGAACCAATCTCCAATTGGTTCTGATCCGGCCAAAGCCCTCGCCAGACCGCGCCACATAATCCCGTGAGACGTAAATTCACGTACAAGACCGCAACGGGAGATTGATTTCGACATAGACGCAATTCTGCGTTTATTGCAAAAATCCAAACATTCAAAGTAATTCGCCGCGATTTAAATTTCTCCAGAGAGACTTAACTCCTGTTTAACAGCTTGAAGCGCCTTGCTAATACTCAACTGGCCGAACACCATGCCGCCAGTACTTTCTTTGGAGAACCCCCATGCGGACATCTGTTCGTGTCATTCTGATCACACTGACAACCATCCTCCTCGTTGCAAACCTCGGCGTCGCCTACATGGCGATCAACGGCGCCGGCAAGCTCAACGCCAGCACCGTCGAAATCGCGACAAATTGGCTGCCCAGCGTCAAGGCGGTCAACGCCATCAACACGGCAACCTCCGATCTCCGCATCGCCGAGAGCGCCCATATCATGTCGCAAGACAAGCAGCAGATGGCGCGCGCCGAAGCCGACCTTGCGGCCGTCTCGCAGCAGCTTGGCCAGTTGCGAGCGACCTACGAAGCCCTGATCTCCTCAGAGCAGGAACGCCAGATCTACGAAACCTTCTCCAAGAAATGGCAGGCGTACCGAGATCAGGAGAAAACGCTCCTCGAGCTCTCGCGCAGCAACCAGAATGATCAGGCCGCCGCGTTGTTCAAGGGCGACATGCGCCAGATATTTGAAGACGCTTCCGCCAATCTGGTCACGTTGATCGAGATGAACAATACGGGTTCGGCCGACGCCTACGCCACGAGCATCGAGACCTATGATGGCGTCCTGACGCTGATCATCGTGACGGTTGTCATCGCGGTGGTCATTGGCGTCGCCAGCCTTCTCTACGTGATCTCCGGGGTCACCGGCCCGCTGCAGAAGATCACCGCCGCGATGCAGTCGATCGCCGGCGGCGCCCTGTCGACCCCGATCCCCTTCGCCGACCGCCGCAACGAGCTTGGCGACATGGCCGGCGCACTGGCCACCTTCCGCGACGGGCTGGTCGAGGCAGAAGAGATGCGTGCCCGCCAGGCGGAGGCCGAACGCGGCAACGCCGAGCGCATGCGCGCCGAGCGCAACACCATCGCCGACCAGTTCGAAGCCAAGATGGGAACCCTGTCGCAGAGCTTCGTCCGCTCCTCCTCGAACGTCGCCGAAGCCGCGCACAACCTCTCGGCCACCGCCGAGGAGACCACGCGCCAGGCCCAGGCCGTTGCCGGCGCTTCGGACTCCGCCTCCACGAACGTCCAGACGGTTGCCTCCGGCGCCGAGGAACTGACCGCCTCCATCCGCGAGATCGCCACGCAGGTGACGCGCTCCTCCGCCATCGCCCGCGAGGCCGCCTCCGAGGCGGAAACGAGCAGCCGCAACGTGCAGCAGCTTTCCTCGGCCGCACACCAGATCGGCGAGGTCGTCGACCTGATCGCCACCATCGCCGCCCAGACCAATCTGCTGGCTCTCAACGCCACCATCGAGGCCGCGCGCGCCGGCGAAGCGGGCAGAGGCTTCGCGGTTGTCGCCTCCGAAGTGAAGGAACTGGCCAACCAGACCGCCCAGGCGACCGACGAGATCGGCCGCAAGATCGGCGAGATCCAGTCGGCCACCAACACCACCGTCGACTCCATCTCCCGGATCGTCCACACCATCGGCACGATCCAGGAGGCCTCTCAGTCGATCTCCGCCGCTGTCGAACAGCAGGGTCTGGCGACCAATGAGATCGCCGCCAACACCCAGCTCGCCGCCAGCGGCGCGGACGAGGTGACGCAGAACATCGCTGGCGTCAGCGACGCAGCCCGCACCACCGGCGATGCCTCGACCCAGTTGATGACCCTGTCCCGCGAACTGAGCGAACAGTCGAACACACTGCAGAACGAGGTCGTCGACTTCGTGCGCACCCTGCGCAGCGCCTGACGACGCCCAACACCACGATGGGGCCCGTGCCGCATGCGGCACGGGCCCCATTGCCGTTTCGGCGCACATGTCTCCGACGCGCCCCGCCTGACCTGTCGCACAGGCAAGCAAGTCCTTCCCCCATCGGCTATTTGCAAGGCGTGAAAGGCAGGCAGGCGTCAGGCGCGGGCTGCGCTATCGCCGTCGTCGCCCTTGGCGACAATCCGCCGCGTGCCCGCGGGCGAGCGCAGGATATCGCTTATCGACGCGGGAACGCCGAAATAGAACCCTTGAGCGACAAGGCAACCAATCCCCTTGAGCATGTCGACCTGGGGACGGGTTTCCACCCCCTCCACCGTGACCTTAATCGAGAGCTTCTCGGCAAGACCAACGATGGAAGCGATGATCGAGAGGCTGTGCTCGTCGCTGGCGATGGAGCGAACGAAGCTGCGGTCGATCTTGAGTTCGTCCCAGTCGAACGCCCGCAGATACGACAGCGCCGAATAGCCGGTGCCGAAATCATCCAGCGAAATGGCAATGCCGAGCCGCTTCAGCCGGCCGAGCGTTTCCGCCGCGCGCCTTGTGTCGCGCATCACGACGCTTTCCGTCACCTCCAGCGTCAGCCGCTGCGGCGGCAGCCCGGTGCGTCGCAGGATTTCCGACACCCGGTCCGCCAGATCCTCTCGGGCAAGCTGGACAACGGACAGATTGACCGAGACGGTGCAGTCGATGGGCATCCGCTGCACCTCGCGGCAGGCCAGCTCCAGGATCCGCTCGCCGATCTCGACAATCCGGCCCGAGCCTTCCGCGATCGGGATGAACTCCGAGGGAGGTATCCAGCCAAGAGCCGGATGGCGCCAGCGCGCCAGAGCCTCCACGCCAACGATCTCCCCCGTCTCCATGTTGACCTGCGGCTGGAAATGCGCCGTGATCTGGCCCTTGCCCAGGCCGCTGTCGAAATCCGCCTCGATCCGCCGCCGGCGGGTCGCATCAATGCGCATGGACGCGTCATAGAGTTGAACCTGGCCCTTGCCGTTCGCCTTTGCATGGCTGAGCGCGATGTCGGCATCCTGAAGCAGATCCGGGCCGCTGCGTCGGCGTCCGTCGTCGAGCGAGATGCCGATGGTCGCGTTGACCACCACCGAGCCCCCGGCCAGACTATAGGTCTCATGCAGGGCCGAGCTGATTTGCAGCGCCTTCTCCAGCGCCTCCTTCTCCCCACCGTGCACCCGCAGCAACACCGTGAACTCGTCGCCGCCCAGCCGCGAAACGAAGCTGCCGGGCCCCCACCCGGCGGCCACGCGGCCGATACGGCCAGCGACCGCGACCAGCAGGTCGTCGCCCGCTGCGTGTCCGAGAATGTCGTTGACCGCCTTGAAGCCGTCGAGATCGAGGGCAAAGACCGCGATGCTGCCATCCGTTTCGCCTTCGCGCGCCTGACGCGCGGTCTCCTCCTGCAGGGCGGCGTGGAAGGCGGAGCGATTGGGCAGACGGGTCAGCGGGTCGTGACGCGCGACGAACTCGAACCGCCTTGCAGCGCGCTCGGCGTCCGCGCGGGCGCGCTGCAACGACCAGGCCTGCACGCTCATCAGCAACAGCAGGCCCGCTCCGAAGCCGATCAGGATCTGCAGCAGGATGTTGTGAAGCCTCTGGCGCTCATAGAGCTGCTGCCGAAACTCCCCCGCCGCGGAGAGGTTTTCCGACATCGCCTCCCCGCCGATCTTGTCGAACACCCGAGCGGCGTCCGCCAGCACCGCGTTGATGGAGTGGAAGGCCTCCGGGTCGGGCAATTGCCGGTAGAGCGGCGCCAGCGCCTCCACCCGCCGCGCCACATCACGGAGTTGCGTGGACCGATCCGCAGAAGCGTCGACGAAATCCCCAAAGGCACCGTCCTGCCACTGCTCCAACCGGCCAACAAGAATTTCGTAGAACAACCGAGCGGCCTCGACATCCAGCGGATCGCGCGTCACGACCGAGCGCGCAAGCGTCTCTCGCGCATTCGTCATGTCGAGCCGGCCGTTCTGTCCGGTCATCGCCATGTCGTAGCGCATCGAGCGCCCGACCGCGTCGCCGCTCGTCATCACCGCATCCGCCTGCACCAGTATCAACAGAACGAGGATGCCGAGCAGGGCAAGCGCGACGTAGCGAAACCAGTCGCCGAACTTCAGGACACGAGCTAGGATCGTCTCTCTTCGCAAGGTATCACTTCACGGTGAGCCGGCGTAATTGCCAGATGGCACGGGAATAATACAGCTCGTTGCGAATATCAGGAAAGCGGTCAAAAGGGTAAATGACGAATAACGGCCCCTTTTCACGCACGGACATATATTCACCGTCCGCCTTGAAGGCCAGAAGTACGTCAAATTGCTTCAAGTCGGAGAAGGGTATCTCGACGTAATAGTTATTGAGGGCCATGCCCTCAACCATGGAGCCTTTCGCACCGACCGCCTCCATCAGGCGGCTCATCAGCACGCCCTCGAACGACATGCTCTTGTTGTACCAGGGGGTGGTGGTCGTGATCGTGGTCACGCCGAGCTTTTCCAGATCGGCAATGGTGAAGTCGAGCGAAGCGCCACCGGCGATGGCTCCAGCGACGGTCAGGACAACCGGCCCCTCCGCCTGCGCCGGATCCGTCAGGTGCACCGCCATCAGTCCGGCCAGTGCCAGGATGAGCATTCGGAACGACATTTCCATGGCTCCGTTTCCACGCGCGGCCTGTGGTCCGCGCCCGTCTATCTCACCGCCTTGCACAACGCCGAACTGCCCGGACACCCCGGCGCGGCCGCCGGTGCACACAGCACCCCCAGTCAAGCGATCCTATCATCAAATGGCGAACCACATTTTAACGTCCGGATTCTGGCGGCCAGCCGCAACCGGCGGGCCTCATCCGTTCGCCGGAGCCGTCCTGGCCCCTTTCAGCCGGCCATGCTTGCCGGCTGCGCCCGGCCGACCAGCGGCCGGCCGGCGCCTTCAGCCGCTGCGCGCCACGAGCTTCGGGCGAAGCTCACCGGCATCCGCCAGCGCATGGAAGCAGACGACCGGTCCGGCGGAAAGCGCGGTGTCATAGACGAAGCCGCATCGCGCCAGATGGCCGAAGATCTCGTGAATGCCGTCCGTCCCCGTCCGCTGCGGGTGCAGCTCGAGGACGATGGAGCGAAGTCCGCCGGCATCGAGATGGCGGAACAACTCCAGCTCCGCCCCCTCGATATCGGCGATGAGAACGGTGATCGCCTTTTCGGCGATGAAGCGGCTGGCGTCGACCGCCGGCACGCTGACCGTCTCGATGATGCCCGGCTGGTCCTGACCGATACCCGAGCGCCAGAATTCGCGGTGCAGCGTGAACTCGACCGCCCCGCGTGCCAGCACGGCCGGGTCGCTGACAAAGGCGGCATTGATCACATCGACGCCGTGGACGCCGTTGAGGGAATGGGTGCGCTCGATATGAGGCACCAGACGTCTGTCCGCCTCCACGGCGGCGTAATAGGCCGGAGCCACCCGCGACACGACACCGGCGGAGATGAACCCGACGCCGGCGCCAAGCTCGAGCACCCGGTCATCGGCACGCACCAGTTCGCTGGCGATGGCAAGCTCTTCCGACTCGTAGCGGCCCGCGCGAATTTCCTCGGCGATGCGCTCGCTGGCGACATCCGCGTCAAGGCTCAGATCCAGCCCGCTGCTGCCATGTCTCACCACGTCCCAGGTCATATAGACCTCCCTCTGCATCGCACCGTTGGACGGCCTGAGCGACGCTTTCCCCCTCTCTCGAAAAGCATGGGAAACCGCCGCTGCCAATCCTGATAGTTTTCACGAGGGCAAAAATTCGCCTTCGTATTTCCCGCCAGTTTCATGAGCAAAATCAGCATGAAGAGGCGGCTTCCGGTCATAGGCGCTCACCGTTCCGCCTCTCCCGTGCACTGCCCGCAACGTCAGACGAGCAGCTCTTCGATGGCGGTGATGAAATCTTCGACCGTGCGCGTGAGCGGACCGCTGTTGTCCACGGTAACCACGGGCGCGACGGCCGGGATCTCGGCCGCGCGCGCGATGCGCGCGGCGATTTCCTCCGGCGTCTCGCGCCCCCGCGCGGCAAGCCTTGCGGCAACCGCCTCGGGGCTTGCCGTCACGGAGACGACGGCGAGGCCGGGAAAGCGCTCGGCCATGGCCGCGAGCATCTTGCGCGAGCCGTTGACGAGCGCCGGCCGGCCGGCGTCGAGATGGGCATCGAGCGCCGCCGGAAGCCCGTAGGCAAGCCCGTGGGCGCGCCAGGTGAAGGCGAAGGCGCCCTGCTTCTCCGCCGCCTCGAACCCGGCCAGCGACATGGGCAGATGCGCTTCCGCGTCGCCGGTTTCCGGCCGCGTGATGGTGCGGCGCACGAGCATCAGCCCGTCGCGGCCCGACAGCCGGCCGCGCGCCGCCGCAAGCAGGCTGTCCTTGCCGACGCCGCTCGGCCCGACGACGACGATCAGCCGGCCCGGCTCGACCGCGGGTGTCTCGGCGCGATCAGGCAACGCGCGTGCCCTCGCGCCAGACCGTGCGCACGATGGGGATATGCTCCTCGACCCGCACGCGCACGAGATCGGCGCGCTTGCCGGTCGCGATCTCGCCCCGGTCGGAAAGACCGGCAGCGGTGGCCGGCGTGCGCGAAACCATCGAAATCGCCGCGGGAAGGTCCACCTCGTCGACGACCTCACCGAGGAAGAAGGCCGCCTGGATGAGGCTGAAGGGGATGTAGTCGGACGAGAGAATATCGAGCAACCCGTTGGCGGCAAGTTCGCGCGCCGAGACATTGCCGGAATGGGAGCCGCCGCGCACCACATTGGGCGCGCCCATCAGCACGCCGAGCCCCGCCGCCTTCGACGCACGGGCGGCCTCCAGCGTCGTCGGGAACTCTGCAACACGGATGCCGAAGGCCACCGCCTCGTCCACATGCGCCTGGGTGGCGTCATCATGACTGGCGAGCATGATGCCGCGCGCCTGCGCCCGTTCCGCCACGGCCTTGCGGTGCTTGTCGGAATAGGTTTCGGACTGGGCGACGCGGTCGGCGCAGAAGCGGGTGAACTCCGCGTCCGTCATCTTCATCTTGCCCTTGTAGTAGATCGCATAGGCCTCGAGGCTGGCGAACTGGCGCTGGCCGGGCGAATGGTCCATCAGCGAGGCGATCCTGACGCGCGGATCCTCCTCGAACAGGTCAAAGGCCTCGACGCAATTGGGCGCGGAAACCTCGCAACGCAGATGGATGAAGTGATCAGCGCGCAGCCGTCCGGCGGCAACGCCTGCCTCGATCGCGTCGGCCAGCCGGCGCATATCCTCGGTCGACAGGTCGGCGTTGTCGTCGATGCCCACGCGCAGCGCGTCAAAGACCGTGGTGATGCCCGAGGTGGCGATCTGCGCATCATGGGCGCAAACGGCCGCGACCGGATTCCAGTGCACCTTGGGGCGCGGGTTGTAGTGGTTCTCGAGATGGTCGGTGTGCAGCTCCACGAGACCCGGAATGACATGGTCGCCCTCCATGTCGAGAGCGCCCGGCGCCTCGGACGGGCCCGTGTCGATGGCCGCGATCTTGCCGTCGCGAATGTGAAGGCTGCCCAGGATCTCCTCTTCGGCGAGGACAATGCGGGCATTGGTCAGGATCATGTCCATCTTCTTGTCTTTCACGGGTTGGCCTGCCCGCCGCCGGCGAGCGTCTGGATACGGATCACGGAAAAGGGACCGCCGGGCTCGCGTTCCTCGTAGAGCGCGATGCGGTCGAAAGCGATGGGGCTGGCGAGAGCGCCGGCAAAATGCGCGGCGAGCGCGGGCAGCGCCCGCTCCGCCTCGGAGTCGCCAAGACGGCCGGTCAGCGTCATGTGGAACCGGAAGTCCCCGAAGACATGCGGATAGCCCCAGGAAAGCAGATTGTCGCGCTGCGAGGGCGTCAGACGGTCAGGATTGCGACGGGCGATCTCCGCCGCGCCAAGCGGGGCGCGAAACGGCTCGAAGGTGCGCACCGCCGCGTCGGCCAGGGCGCAAAGCTCCTGCGTCGCGCCCGCCGGCGTCAGGGCGAGAAAGCCGCCGATGCGCGAAACGGCGAGCGGCAGCGGCGCCAGCGCCGGGCGGGCGGCGGCGAAGGCATCAAAGGCCACCGCCAGCTCCTCAGCGCTGCGTCCCTCGGCGAGACGGAACGGTGCCTTCAGCGTGCCGTGAAAGCCGTAGCGCGCCGGGTCGCGCACCATCCCAGCCCTGTCAGCGGGTGAATAGCCGCCGATGTCGCGCGGCACAACGGCATGACCGAAGGCGCTGCGCCCGAGCCAGGATTCGGCAAGGGAGACAAGAGGGTGATCGGCGGGCGGCGTGAAATAGACGGCGTAGCGCATCGGGCTGGTTTTCGGCCTCTCGGTACAGGTGTCGGTGTCGGCGCGGAACGGGAAACGTCCGGCGGCACGAGGTGCTGCCGGACGGCGCGAGGGCGAGACGGCCGCCGTGCTGAAAAGGCGGCCTGCGGGATCGGCTTCTCAATGCCTCGGCTTGCCCATCAGGCGGGCACGCAGCGCATTGGAGATATTATCGAATATGAACACAACGGCCAGAATGAGAAGAACCATGTAGGCGACATTCTCCCAGTCCTGGTTGGTGCGCATCGCCTCCCACAGCTTGAGGCCGATGCCGCCCGCCCCGACCGCGCCGATGATCGTCGCCGAGCGGGTGTTCGATTCCCAGAAGTACAGCGCCTGGCTGGCGAACAGCGGCAGGACCTGCGGCAGGACACCGTAGCGCTGCACCGCCATCGGCGAGGCGCCCACCGACTTCACCCCCTCGCGCTGCTTGTCGTCGATGTTCTCCAGCGATTCCGAGTAGAGCTTGCCCAGCGTGCCCGTGTCGGTGAAGAAAATCGCCGAAATGCCTGCGAGCGGCCCCGGACCGAAGGCGCGCGTGAAGAACAGCGCCCAGATCAGCATATCGACGGAACGCTGGAAATCGAAGAAACGCTTGCAGAGCTGGTTGAAGAAGTGGCTCCGCGTGATGTTGCGTGCCGCCAGGAAAGCCAGCGGGAAGGCGACCAGCCCCGCGAACAGCGTGCCGACGAAGGCCATGACGATGGTCTGGAGCAGCTTGGTCCAGACGTCGAGATGCTGCCATTCCGCGTTGTAGAGGATGTTGTTCCAGGCAAGCGAGAGGTTGGAGCGCGACGGATCGATGCGCGGCCCCGACAGCACCAGCGACACGACCTCGCCGGCGCTCTTGTCCCAGAACGGCGAGTTCGTGTCGAAGACAAAGTTCTCCCAGCCCAGGAACCGATGGCGGACCTTGACCGCGTCATAGTGGATCTCGGCGCGTCCGACGAACCCGAAGCGGACGATGACCTTGCCGCCGTCGAGCTTCTGCGAAGCCCAGTCGGGCAGCGCCCCCTCGCCGCGCCCCCCCTCGACGCGCACCGTCTCGCCGATGCGGTCGATCAGCAGCACGACCCGCTCCTCGCCGCGCGACACCACGACCCGGCGCGGCGTGATGTCGATGACGTTGCCAGCGCCCATGGTGACGCGGGCCGAGGCGATCACCTCCTCGCGCACTGTCGTCGGTGCCACCGGCGCCGCATCGCCCGTCGTCTGCGCGGAAGCCCCGCCGGTCGGTGCACCCGGCGCCATGAAGGAGAAGCTGCTGCCGCCCGAGGCCGCGCCCTTCGGCTCTGTGCCCGGCGCGCCAGGCACCATGAAGCCCGAGGCGGCCGTCTTCTCGCGCGCCGAGGCCGGCGCATCCGTTCCGGTGACGGCCGGAGTTTCCACCCGCCGCTCCATCAGCCGCGTCGTCGTCGCGATCCAGTCCGGCTTCGGGTTATCGCCAAGCGGTGAGAACCGGGGCCAGGAGACGGACATCGCGCCATCGGTCTCGATCTCGAAATCGGGGCGGGTCTCATAGGACACCCAATCGGCGAGATAATTGCCGGCGATGTCCCAGTTGGCCTCGCCGAGCACCTTGCCGATGCCGAAGAACCACCAGCAATAGACGCCGTAGACCACGGCGAGCACTCCGAAGATCACCGGTCGGGCGTGACGCCAGAAGCTGCTCGCGAAGACCTGCGGATGGCGCTCGGCGAGCGCCTCGATCTCGGCGGTGGAAAGCGGTGCGGTGGATTGTGCGGTCATGTCTGCCCCTCCCCTCAGCGGCCGAACGCGAAGGCCTGCTCGCCGACGAGGCGCTTGCGCAGCCACGCGGAGAACTGGTCGACGGCGATGATGGTCAGGAACAGCAGGAGCACGATCGCCAGCGTCTTGGCCTCGTGACCGCGGCTGATCGACAGGCGCAACGCCTCGCCGATGCCGCCGCCGCCGACGGCGCCGATGATGGTCGAAGCGCGCACGTTGATCTCCAGGCGCAACAGCGCGTAGCTGGTGAAATTCGGCATGACCTGCGGCACGATGGCGAACCAGACGCGCTCCAGCCAGTTGCCCCCGGCCGCACGCAGCCCCTCGTCGGGGCGCATGTCGGCGTTTTCGACCACCTCGAAGAACATCTTGCCGAGTGCGCCGACGGTGTGGATCGACACGGCGAAGATCGCAGGGATCGGGCCGATGGTCAGGATGGCGACGAAGAAACCGGCGATGACGATTTCCGGAAAGGCGCGCAGGAACTCCATGAACCGGCGCACGGTGCCGCGCAGCCAGACGTTGGCGACCATGTTCTTGGCCGCGAGAAAGCACAGCAGGAAGCCAAAGAAAAAGCCGATCAGCGTCGACAGGATCGCGATATTGAGCGTCTCGAGCATCTTGTAGAAATACTCGGGAACATAGATCCCTTCGGTCAGATAAATCCGCCCCTCCGGGTAATTGTACTTGAGGCTGCCATCGTAGTAGGGCGACGGCAAGTCGAACAGGGCGCGCCAGACCTCCCAGGGGTCGCGCGGCGCAAGATCGACGAAGAAGTCGAAGAAGTATGGCAGCCGGTCGAAGAACTTACCGGCGTTGGTGTCGTTGGCGAACCACAATGCGCCGGACAGCGCCAGGAGAAGGGCCGCAAGCCCGCCCCAGGTGTAAAGGCGCTTGCGCGCGGCCTGCTCGCGCCAGTGACGCTCGATCAGTTCACCGGCCGGTGAGAGGCCGGCCGCACCGGCGGGACCGGCGGTAGATGGGGAGACCGTTGCGAACGCCATGGGAAGCCGTGAAAAGAAGGAAGGGAACTGCATGAAACGGGCGGCGGCCCTGTGGCCGCCGCCCGTCGCGATGCGATGGATCAGGAACCGATCTTGGCCTTGCGGGCCGCGACGATGGCCTTGTAGAAGTCGGCATTGACCTCGGTGTAGCCGGTGTAGTCACCGCCCTGGATCGCCGAGAAGCACGCCGGATCGCTCTCGGGAAGCTTCATCATGAAGTCCTTGAACTTCGCCTTGACGTCGCTGTCGAGCGAGGTGCGCACAACGATCGGGCCGTTCGGGATCAGCGGCGACTGCCAGACCTGGACCAGGTCGTCCATGTCGAGGATGCCCTTGTCGACCATCTTGCGCAGGTTGCCGGAGGTGTAGCCGTCCTTGAACTCGCCGACGCCGGAGGCCCAGGTGGTGCCGCCGTCGAACGTGCCCTTGAGCACCTCGAGGACGAGGTTCTCATGACCGCCGCCGAAGCCGGTGGAGCCGAAGTAGTCGGCGACCGGCATGCCGATGGCTTCCGGCAGGGTCACGGAGGGAACGAGGAAGCCCGAGGTGCTGTCCGGATCGGCGTAGCCGAGCTTCTTGCCCTTCATCTCCTCGAGCGACTTGATGCCGCTGTCGGCGCGCACGACCATCACCGAATAGTAACCGGTGGAGCCGTCGGTCTGGACAGTGGTCAGGATCGGCTCGACGGCCTTCTCGTCGTCGAGGAAGACCTTGGCGTAGCCCGAGGCGCCGAGCTCGGCGTAGTCGAGCGTGCCACCCAGAAGTCCCTGGATGACGCCGTCGTAGTCGGCCGCCGGAAAGAGGGCGACCTTCTCGACGCCGATCGCGGCCGGCAGCTTCTCGGTCAGGCACTGGAAGTTGCGCAGGCGGTCGGCCTCGTTCTCGCCGCCGAGAATGCCGACGCGGAATTCCTTGACGGTCTCGGCCTGGGCCGGGGCAATGGCGGCGGCCGCCGATAGCATCGTGGCAGCAGCAACGGTGCCAAGAAGAAGGTTCTTGAGCATTGACGTCTCCATGGGTGTTCCGGATTTTCCGGGCGTTCGTCGTTCACGCTTCAGATGCGCCGGCCGCCGGTCGACACGCGGGCGGCCGATCCGCGGCCCTAGCCGGCAGCAAGCGCCGGTTCTAGGGCCCGAGCGGATTCGGGGGTCGCCCGCGGGGCGATGGAAAGACTGGTGGAGGTGATCGCTTCCGAGAGCTCCTCGGCCTGCGCGCCATAGATGCGGCGCGCGACAAGCGGGGTCAGTTGCTCCGGCGTGCCGTCGAAGACGACCGCGCCCTCCGACATGCCGATGATCCGCTCGCAATAGCTGCGGGCGGTATCCAGCGTGTGCAGATTGGTGATGACGGTGATGCCCTCGCGCTCGTTGATGTCCTTGAGCGCGTCCATCACCTTCTGGGCGTTGAGCGGATCGAGCGAGGCGATCGGCTCGTCGGCAAGCAACATGCGCGGACGCTGCATCAGTGCGCGCGCGATCGCCACCCGCTGCTGCTGGCCACCCGAAAGCGTGCCGGCCGGCTGCAGCGCCGTCTGGGCGATGCCCAGGCGCTCCAGCGCGCAAATCGCCGCTGCCCGCTCCTCGCGAGAGAAGATGCCGAGCAGGTTGAGCGCGGTCGAGCGGTGGTTGAGCCGGCCAAGCAGGACGTTGGTCAGCACGTCGAGGCGCGGAACCAGGTTGAACTGCTGGAAGATCATGGCGCAGTCGCGCTGCCAGTTCCGCAGCCCCCGGCCCCGCAGAGCGGAAACCTCCAGACCGTCGAACACCAGCCGGCCACCGGTCGGATCGATCAGCCGATTGATCATGCGAAGCAGGGTGGACTTGCCCGCGCCGGAGCGCCCGATGACGCCGACCATCTGACCTTGCGGGATGTCGAGCGTCACCGCCTTCACCGCAGTGAATGTGCCGAATTTGCGCGTCACACCGTCGAGTTTGAACATTTGCGCCCCGATTGTCGTTATCGGGGCCTGCGTAATGCGCCAACATGACAACCTGCCTGCGATTTCGTGAAGGTTTTCTGACAGCGCACACCAACTTCACTTCAGCGCATCCCGTTACTTTCCATGTATTTAGCCAGGAACTCTTCCGCATTGAGCAGACGAAAATCCTCCAGAGCCCTGCGCAACCGGTCATGATCCCAGTCCCACCAGGCCAGCTTCTGCATTCCCGCCGCGATATCTGGAGAAAAGCGCTCGCGAATAAGCTTTGCCGGCACACCGCCGACAATCGTGTAGGGCGCGACATCGCGCGAGACGACGGCACCCGCCCCAATCACCGCACCATCGCCGACGGTGACGCCGGGCAGCACCGTTGCGCCATGCCCGATCCACACATCGTGGCCGATGCGCACGCGCCCTTCGCGCCGCCAGTCGAAAAAGGCCTCCTCCGTCCCCGCGTCCGGCCAGTAGTCGTTGGCCCGGTAGGTGAAGTGGTGAAGCGTCGCCCGCCACGTCGGATGATTGGGGGCGTTGATGCGCACGGCGGCGGCGATATTCGCGAACTTGCCGATATCTGCGCACCAGATGACGCAGTCCTGCGTGACATAGGAATAATCGTCGAGGGTGGCCTCGCTGATGCGCGAGCGCTCTGCGACCTCCGTATAGCGGCCGAGGCGGCTGTCCACGACGCTGGCGGTCTCGTGCACCAGTGGCGTTTGCGAAAGCTTGGTCATCGTCGCCCCCTTCACGCCGCACGCGCCGGAGAAAAGACGGTGACGTCGACGATCCGGTCGGCCACCGCCTCGCGCACCTCCTCATCGTGGAAGATGCCGATCTGGGCGACGCCGCGCGCCTTCTTCTCGGCGATCATCTCGATGACGATCCGCCGGTTCACCGCATCGAGCGAGGCCGTCGGCTCGTCGAGAAGCAGCACCGGATGATCGGTGATGAAGCCGCGCGCAATGTTGACGCGCTGCTGCTCGCCGCCGGAAAAGGTCGCCGGCGGCAGGGACCACAGCCGTTCCGGCAGATTGAGGCGCTCAAGAAGCGCCGCCGCCCGTTCGCGCGCGGCCGAAGGCTCGATGCCCCGCGACACGAGCGGCTCCGCCACCACGTCGCGCGCCCCGACGCGCGGCACCGTGCGCAGGAACTGGCTGACGTAGCCCATCGTGTCGCGCCGAACGCGGATGATCGCGCGCGGATCGGCGGCGACGAGATCGACCACCCCCTCCCCGTGACGCAGCAGGATGCTGCCCGAGTTGGCGGCATAATTGCCGTAGAGCATCTTCAGGATCGAGCTCTTGCCCGCCCCCGACGGACCGCCGAGCACGACGCATTCGCCGGCCATGACCGAGAAATGCGCGCCCTCGACCACGGGAAGCTGGACGCCGCCCTGAAGGTGCATGGTGAAGGCCTTGGAAAGGCCCGCGACGCAAAGGGCGACACCGGGTTCCAACCCGGAAGAAAGCTTGCTCATGGTCACACCTGCAGGATCGAGGAAACGAGAAGCTGGCTGTAGGGCGCCTGCGGATCGTCGAGAATGCGGTCGGTGAGGCCGGCCTCGACCACCTCCCCACCCTTCATCACGATCATCCGGTGCGACAGCAGCCGCGCCACCGCGAGATCGTGGGTGACGACGATGGCCGCCAGCCCGAGATCGGAAACGAGGCCGCGCAGCAGATCGAGCAGGCGCGCCTGCACCGAGACGTCGAGGCCGCCGGTCGGCTCGTCCATGAAGACGAGACGCGGGCCGGTGACCAGGTTGCGGGCGATCTGCAGACGCTGGCGCATGCCGCCGGAAAAGGCGCGCGGCTGGTCGTCGATGCGGTCCTCGTCAATCTCGACGCGACCGAGCCACTCGGTCGCGGTCTCGCGGATGCGGCCGTAGTGACGCTCGCCCACCGCCATCAGCCGCTCGCCGACGTTGGCGCCGGCGGACACCGTCATGCGCAGCCCGTCGGCCGGGTTCTGATGGACGAAGCCCCAGTCGGTGCGCATCAGCAGCCGGCGCTCGGCCTCCCCGAGGCCGTAAAGATCGCGCACCGTCCCGTCGCGCATCCGGTAGCTGACCGAGCCGGACGTGGGTTCGAGCCGGGTCGAGATACAGTTGAGAAGCGTGGTCTTGCCCGATCCGCTCTCGCCGACGATGGCAAGCACCTCACCCGGATAGACATCGAAACTCACGTTCTCGCAGCCGATGCGCGCACCGTAGGACTTGGTCAGTCCCGCGACGGAGAGCAGCGGCAGGTCGTCGTCATGTGCAAGCCCGCTCATGCCACGGTCTCCTTGCTGCCATAGGCCTCATCGGGCGCGAGGCGGCCGCGGTGGCCGGCCGCGAGCCGTTCCTCGCAATGGTCGGTGTCGGAACACACGAACATCCGCCCGCCCTTGTCATCGAGCACCACCTCGTCGAGGTAGACGCCCTCCGCGCCGCAAAGCGCGCAGGGTTCATCGAAGCTCTGGATCTCGAAGGGATGATCCTCGAAGTCGAGGCTGACGACCCGCGTGTAGGGCGGGATCGCGTAAATCCGCTTCTCGCGGCCCGCGCCGAAAAGCTGCAGAGCGGGGGAATTGTCCATCTTCGGATTGTCGAACTTGGGCGTCGGCGACGGGTCCATCACGTAGCGCCCGGCGACCAGCACCGGATAGGCGTAGGTGGTGGCGATATGGCCGTGGCGGGCGATGTCCTCGTAGAGCTTGACGTGCATCAGCCCGTATTCCTCGAGCGCGTGCATCTTGCGCGTCTCGGTCTCGCGCGGCTCCAGAAAGCGCAGCGGCTCGGGGATCGGCACCTGATAGACCATGACCTGCCCCTCGCGCAGAGGCGCTTCCGGGATCCGGTGGCGTGTCTGGATGATCGAGGCCTCGCCCGTGTGCGTCGTCACCGCGACGGCCGCGACCTTCTGGAAGAAGGCGCGGATCGAGACCGCGTTGGTGGTGTCGTCGGCGCCCTGGTCGATGACCTTGAGCGTGTCATCGGGACCGATGATCGAGGCCGTCACCTGTACGCCGCCCGTGCCCCAGCCGTAGGGCATCGGCATCTCGCGGCTGGCGAAGGGGACCTGATAGCCGGGGATGGCGATCGCCTTGAGGATCGCCCGGCGGATCATCCGCTTCGTCTGCTCGTCGAGATAGGCGAAGTTGTAGCTGGCGATGTCGCCCGACACCGCGCCGGTTCTCGTTGCGCTCGTGCTCATTCCGCAGCCTCCGATGCCGGGGTCGCCGTCTCGTCGTCTCGCGCGCGGGCGGCCTCGAACTCGGCGCGCATGCGGCGCACCAGATCCAGCTCCGCCTGGAAGTCGACGTAGTGGGGGAGTTTCAGGTGCTCGACGAAGCCGGTCGCCTGAACGTTGTCGCAGTGGGAAATGACGAATTCCTCGTCCTGCGCCGGCGCCACCCGGTCCTCGCCGAACTCGTCGGCCCTAAGCGAGCGGTCGACCAGCGACATGGCCATGGCCTTGCGCTCCGACTGGCCGAAGACCAGCCCATAGCCACGGGTGAACTGCGGCGGCGCCTTCGCCGAACCGGCGAACTGGTTGACCATCTGGCATTCGGTGACGCGCACCTGCCCGAGCGAGACGGAGAAGCCCAGCTCCGGCACATCCATCTCAACCTCAACCAGCCCCAGGCGGATTTCACCGGCGAAGGGATGGGTGCGGCCATAGCCGCGCTGGGTGGAATAGCCGAGCGCCAGCAGAAAGCCCTCGTCGCCACGCGCCAGCGCCTGAAGCCGGAGATCGCGGGCCATGGGAAACTCGGTCGGCTCGCGGGTCAGGTCACCGGAGGGCTCGGCCCTTTGCGCATCGCCCGCCGCCGCGCCCTCGATCAGGTCCTCTCCGGCGAGAATGTCGGCGACCCGCATCAGCGGCTCGCCCTCGCTTGCGCGCATCGGTGCGGCGGCGACCTCGCTGTCGCCGGCCAGATCCGGATCGAGCAGGCGATGGGTGTAGTCGAAGGTCGGCCCGAGCACCTGCCCGCCCGGCAGGTCCTTGTAGGTCGCCGACACCCGCCGCTCGGCAATCATTGCGCCGGTCTCGAGCGGACGCGAGGCGCCAAAGCGCGGCAGGGTCGTCCGGTAGGCGCGCAGCAGGAAGATCGCCTCGATCATGTCGCCCCGCGCCTGTTTGACGGCAAGCGCGGCAAGCTCGGGTGCATAGAGCGAGGCTTCCGCCATCACCCGGTCGACGGCAAGCGAAAGCTGCTCGACGATCTGGGCGACGGAGACGGAGGGAACCGAACGGTCCCCGCGCCGACGGTCGGCAAGCATCTCGTGGGCATTGGCGATGGCGGCCTCGCCACCCTTTACAGCCACATACATGTCAGCGGGCCTCCATGTCGGTCGCGGCAATCACGGTGCTGCGCGGCAAGGCGAGGATCTCGCTGCCGGCAACCAGCACCACGTCGATGCCACGGGGAAAAAGCAGGCGGTTGTCGGCGCGCGCGGCGAGGAAATCCGCGGGAAGTCCCCTGGGCGCGATGACACGGGATCCGTCGATGCCGGGCCCCTGGAGCGTCAACCGCTCGCCGCCCTCAAGTGCCTCGATCTCAAGCACCAGGGTGGTCGAGCGGTCCGGATACTCCTGGCTTCCCTGCGAAAGCGCGCAAAGCCCCGGCGCTTCGGCGGCGGGCGCGAAGGCGAAGTCGGCCTTGCCCTCATCGTCGCTCAGCGGCGCGCCGCACTGGAAGGCAATCCAGGCGGCAACGGTATCTCCGCGCAGCGAGGGAGAAAGCCAGACAGGCGTGTCGGCATCGCAAAGCGCCAGCGCGATGGCGCCCGCCCCGACGCCAAGCGGGGCCGGCGGCGCGACCTCCACGGCAAGCGGCACGACCGTGCCCGGCCGCGCGGTGGCGTCCATCAGGACGCGAAACACCCCTTGCGCACCGAACACCGGCTCGGCAAAGCCGCCGGCAACGGCGATGGCGGAAAGATCTGCGGTGCTCATCAGTCGTCTCCGCGAACCATGGTGAAGAAGTCGACCCGCGTCGCGGCGGCCTCGCGCCGGACCTTCGAGGCCTCGCCGGCGCGCGCCTCGGCGAGTGGTTCGGCGACATCGCGCAGCAGCGCCTCGCAGCACCCGCCCTGCGACCAGAGCGCGGCAAGGGTGGCGCAAAGCCGGGCCTTGGCCTTGTCCTGACCGAGCGCGTAGGCATGGCCAACCGTGCCGTCGTCCAGACGCACGGTGGCGCGGGTGACCACCGCCTCGCCCAGGTTGAAGGGCGCGCCGTCGCCACCGATGCGCCCGCGCAGCATGACGAGCCCGGTCTCCGGCCCGCGCACCGGCTGCGCCTCGGGCACCGCGCCCAGCGCCTGTACACAAGCCTCGATCTCGGCGCGCGGCGAGGCGGCAAGCACGTCCATCAACGCCTTGAGCCCCGCCATTTGGGGCGAGAGATCCTCTGCCCGCTCAGAAGTCGTCATCGGTTCGCTCCGTTTCGAACTCGCCTCGCCCCGTTCCGGCGGCGCCGGTCGTCGGGGCCTGTCGTCCTGCCGAGGGTTTTACGCCTCTCCGCAAAATTTGTCTAGTGTTATAGACAACCAACAAATGTAAGATACCGCTGTCCCATGACGGGTTGATGACCGCTGGCGCGAAAATAGCCGGCCGGCAGCAGTGCAGGCGGAAAGCGGCTGGCTTGATGCCGGCGGCGCAATGGGGCAAACACGCGCAACGGAAACGGGCCGGAACGCGGCCGGAGCAAGGTGCTGGCGTGAGCGAAGCGGACAGGGACAGCGGCGAAACGACGGGCAGGAGCGGAGACGAGGCCGCCCCCCGGGGGCTCGACCGACAGACCGGCGTTGCCCTGTGGCGACAGATCGCCGACGACATCCGCGCCGCCATCGGCAACGGTGTCTATGACGACACCGGCCGCCTTCCGACAGAGGCGGCCCTTGCCTCCCAGTTCGAGGTCAACCGCCACACGGTGCGCCAGGCGCTTTCGGCCCTGGCCCGCGAAGGCGTGGTCGAGACCGTGCAGGGGCGCGGCACGACCATCGTGCCACGGGCGCGCCTGACCTATCCGATCGGCCCGCGCACACGGTTTTCCGCCGGCCTCGGCGGCCAGGTCTCGCGCACTGTGGGACGGCTGATCGAGACGGTCGGCGAACCGGCGACCGTCGCTGTTGCCACGGCGCTCGGCCTCGCCGAGGGAGCGGGCGTCCTGCGCATGGAAGTGGTGAGCGAAGCCGATGGAACCCCTCTGTCGCGCGCGACCCACTGGTTCGACGCCATCCGTTTCGAGGCGCTTCCCGGTCACTTCCGCGAGCTTGGCTCGATCACCAAGGCGTTCGCCGCCTGCGGGGTTTCCGACTACATGCGCGTGTCGACGGAGATCTCGGCCGCACCGGCAAGCCGCACCGACAGGGCTGATCTCGCCCTGCAGCCGGGCGCCGTGGTGCTGCTGACCCGCTCGCTCAATGCCGACGGCGAGGGACGCCCGATCCAGCTCAGCCTGAGCCGCTTCGCCGCAGACCGGGTAACGCTTTCGGTCACCACCGATCCCGAGAAAAAAGCCTAGGCGGAGAGTTTCCGCGCGAGGCCGCCGAGCATGTCGAGGCAGGCGGAGAGCTGGTCGAGGCTGACGAATTCATCCGGCTTGTGGGCCTGGGCGATGGAGCCCGGGCCGCAGACGACCGCCGACATGCCGAGCGACTGGAAAAGGCCCGCCTCGGTGCCGAAGGCAACCACGTCCGCCCCGTTTGCCCCGGTGAGCGCCGCCACGATGCGTCGGGCCTCATTGTCGTCGACCGGTTCCAGCCCCGCAACCTCGCCGATGACATGCGTCAGCACCTCGGCCTCCGGCGCGACCCTGCGCATGTCCGGCAGCAGTTCATCGCGCACATAGGCCCCGATCGCCTCGCAGACGAACCGCTTGTCGTCCTCGCTGACGGGGCGCATCTCCCAGTCCACAGAGGCATGGCCGGGAATGACGTTGTGGGCGACGCCGCCGGCGAGCCGCCCGACCTGAAGCGTCGACCAGGGCGGTTCGAAGCGGCTTGCCGCCGGAGCACGCCCCTTCAACGTCTCGCGCAGCTCCATCAGCCGGGAGACGTAGCGCACCGCGTATTCGACCGCGTTGACGCCGAGTTCCGGCCGCGAGCCGTGCCCCTCCAACCCGGAAAAGACGGTGGTGTACTCGCAGCAGCCCTTGTGTCCCTCGATGATCCGCATCTCTGTCGGCTCGCCGATGATCGCGACCGAGGGACGCATCTCCCAGCGGGCGATCTCCTCCACCAGCCGGCGCGCGCCAAGGCAACCGACTTCCTCGTCGTGGGTGAGGCAGATGTGGACGGGCCGCACCAGATCCGTATCGGCGAAACGCGGCGCCATGGCCAGCGTCGCGGCGATGAAGCCCTTCATGTCGCAGGCGCCACGCCCGTAGAGGAGCCCGTCTTCCGCGCGCAACCGGAAGGGATCGGAGGACCAGTCCTGATCCTCCACCGGCACCACGTCGGAATGGCCGGAAAGCACGATGCCTCCATCCGTCTGCGGCCCGATGGTGGCAAAGAGATTGGCCTTGTGGCCGGTCTCGTCGGTCAGCACCGCGGTGCGCGCGCCCAGCGCCCCGAGCCTGTCGGCCGCATAGGCGATGAGCTCCAGGTTGCTGTCGCGCGAGACCGTGGGAAAGGCGATCAGCTCCGCAAGGATCTCGCGCGTGTCGTCAATCAACGCCATGAAGCGCCCTCCTTCACTCCTTGACGTAGAGCGCCCGGGGCCGGTTGCACAGGCATTCCGCCGGGCCGTTCTCCCGGATGACGATGCTTTCGGTGATTTCCAGACCCCAGTCCTGCATCCACAGGCCCGGCATGAAGTGAAAGGTCATGCCGGCCTCCAGCACGGTCTCGTCCTCGATGCGCAGCGAGATCGTGCGCTCGCCCCAGTCGGGCGGATAGGAAATGCCGATGGGATAGCCGCACCGCGCCGCCCGGTCGATGCCGGCCCGCTCGAGAGGCGCCGCGAGCGCCCGCGCGACATCCGCCGCCCGGTTGCCGACGCGCGCCGCATCGAGTCCTGCCTCCAGCCCCTCGACCAGCGCCTTTTCCGCATCGCGCAGATACTGCGGCGGCTTGCCGAGGAAAATCGTCCGACAGAAGGGCGCGTGATAGCGCCGGTAGCAGCCGGCGATCTCGAAGAATGTCGCCGTCTCCGCCTGGATGTGCCGGCCGTCCCAGGTGAGATGCGGGGCCGCCGCATCCGACCCGCTCGGCAGCAGCGGCACGATGGCGGGATAGTCGCCCCAGGCGTCCTCGGTGCCACGGATCGCGTCGGCGTAGATGTCGGCGACCAGATCGGTCTTGCGCATGCCCGGACGGATGCGCTCGATGACCCCGTCAATGATCTTTTCCGAGATCCGCGCCGCCCGGCGCATGAAGACCAGTTCCTCGTCCGACTTCACCGCCCGCTGCCAGTTCACCAGTGCCGTGGCATCGACGAAATGCGCCTCCGGCATCTCGGTCTGAAGCACGGCGAAAGCCTTGGCGGTGAAATAGTAATTCTCCATCTCCACGCCAATGCGCGCCTCGCCATAGCCGTTCTGCACGATCAGCGCGGCGAGCGTCTCCATCGGGTGACAGACGTTGGACTGGACGAAATAGTCGGGATAGGCGGCGACCCGGTCGTCATCCATCCACACCGTGCGCACCGCGCCGTTGGCGTCCTGCCGCCGCCCCCACCAGATCGGATCCGCGTCGAGGAAGACGAGAACGCCCTGATGCACATAGAAGGACCAGCCGTCGTAGCCCGTCAGCCAGGCCATGTTGGACGGGTCCTCGACGAAGAGCGCATCGATGTCGCGCTCGCGCATGGCGGAGCGGACCTTTTCCAGACGGCGGGAGAATTCCATCTGGGAAAACGGGAGTTCGGTCGCCGGCATCGCTCCTCCTCATGCGCGGTTCGTGGTGCGGGATCGGGGCGAAAGGTCGATCTGACACCCCATTTTCGTTCTAATCACGGCGCAAAGCCCTTGGACAGACCTTATGTTGCCCCGCCCGAGCGCGCGTCGTGCCTGAGCATTTTCGTGTCGGATGAACGACAATGCTCCCGGCGCGGCCACGATGGACAGCCGCAAGCACCCCGGCTATGACCGGAAGATGATCCGCCTCGACGACCGCGACATCGCCATCCTGAGGGTTCTTGCCCAAGAGGGCCGTCTTTCCAAGGCGGACCTGGCGCGGCGCATCGCGCTCAGCCCGACCCCGTGCTGGGAGCGCCTGAAGCGGCTTGAGAAGGCCGGCATCATCGAGGGATACCGTGCGGAGATCGCACTCAAGAAGATCGCCCCGCATGTCACCGTCTTCGTCACGCTGGAGCTTGCAAATCACAGCGGCGCGACGCTGGCGGCCTTCGAGCGCGCGGTGATGACCATCCCCGAGGTGCAAAGCTGCTGGTCGCTTGGCGGCGGCTTCGACTATCTGCTGCAGATCGTCACCCGCGACATCGACAGCTATCAGCGCCTGATTGACAGGATGCTGGACAATGGCACCGCCATCGCCCGCTACTATACCTATATCGTCACCAAGGCCGTGAAATCCGCAGGTCCTCCCCCCTTCGAGGTGCTCTTCTCCGACGGAGACTGAACGAAAGCGGCGGCGGGCGACCGATCGGACCCCACCCGGCTCGAAGAAAAGACGGATCGTCTGCCGGCCGGCGCGCTTTCAGACCCGCCTTCTTCCGGATTTCGCCCAAGCTTCGGGAACAGGCGGCCTGCACCGACAGCCGCATGATCCTCACAACCGGCGGGAGACGGGACCATGAAGAAGGCAACGCGGCGCATCGAAGACGGAACGCAGGCCGGCACCGAGCCCGGCGGTTTCGCCGGCACGCTTCTCGACGACCCGCGCCTGCTGAGAACCTTCTCCTACATCGACGGGCGCTGGGCGGCGGCGACCGACGGCGCCACCTTCACCGTTGCCGATCCCGCCGACCTTGAGCCCATCGCCGAGGTCGCCCGCCTTGGTGCCGGGGAGGCGCGCACCGCGGTAGATGCGGCCGCGCGCGCCTTTCCCGCGTGGGCCTGGCTGTTGCCGCAGCAGCGCACCGACGCGCTGCGCCGCTGGCACCAGGAAATCCTGAGCAACCGCGAGGATCTCGCCAGGCTGATGACGCTCGAGCAGGGCAAGCCGCTGTCGGAGGCGCGCGGCGAGATCGACTATGCCGCCAGCTTCGTCGAATTCTACGCCGAGGAGGCGCGTCGTCCGGACATCGACGGCGTCACCTCGCATCTGCCCGACGCGGAAATGGAGCTGTGGCGCGAGCCGGCCGGCGTCGCCGCCCTCGTCACCCCGTGGAACTTCCCGAGCGCCATGATCACCCGAAAGGCAGCCGCAGCCCTCGCCGCCGGCTGCACCGTGGTCATTCACCCCTCCGCAGAGACGCCGCTTTCGGCGCTGGCGCTGGCAGAACTCGCCGAGCGCGCGGGCTTTCCCCCCGGCGTTCTCAACGTCGTCACCGGCGATGCGCCGACCGTCGTCGGCGCCTTCACCGCCGACAAGCGGGTGCGGGTGCTCTCCTTCACCGGCTCGACCGAAATCGGCCGGCTGCTCTACGGCCAGTGCGCGCCGACGGTCAAGCAGCTCGTTCTCGAGCTCGGCGGCCACGCCCCGCTGCTGGTGTTCGAGGACGCCGATCTGGAGCGCGCCGTCACCGAGGCGATCAAGGCGAAATTCGCGACCTCCGGGCAGGATTGTCTCGCCGCCAACCGGATCTTCGTCGCAAGGCCGGTCTATGACGCCTTCTGCGCCCGCTTCGCCCGCGCCGCCGAGGCGCTGAGCGTCGGCCCGGGGCTTGAGGATCCCGACATCGGCCCACTGATGAACGCACGGGCGATGGAAAAGCAGGAGGAACATGTCGCCGATGCGCTGGAACGCGGCGCGCGCTGCCTGACAGGCGGGCGCCGGCACCCGGCCGGAACGCTCTTCTTCGAGCCGACCGTGCTTGCCGACGTGCCCGCCGACGCGAAGATCCTGCACGAGGAAACCTTCGGCCCCGTCGCCGCGATCCTGCCCTTCGATACGGAGGAAGAGGTGCTGGCGCGGGCCAACGACAGCGACTACGGCCTCGTCGCCTATCTGCACACGCGCGACCCGAGCCGCATCTACCGGCTGTCGCGCGCGCTCGAGTACGGCATGGTGGCGGTCAACCGGACCAAGGTGACCGGCGCGACGATCCCCTTCGGCGGTACGAAGCAGTCCGGCCTCGGACGCGAGGGAGCCGCCCAGGGCATGCGTGAATTCATGCAAGTCAAATACGTCTGCCGGGACTGGAGCTGAGGCGACCGCCTCCCCGCCCCCGACTTTTCGCCGGCGTCTCATGCCAGCAGGCGGCGCCGGCTCCGCATCCGAAGACATGTCTCACAACACAGGGAGAGACCACATGCTGACCAACGACCAACTCGGAAAATGGGATCGCGAGACCTTCTTCCATCCCTCCACCCATCTTGCCCAGCACGCGCGCGGCGAAAGCCCGACGCGCATCGTCACCAGCGGTCACGGCTCGACCATCGTCGACCGTGACGGCAACGAGCTGCTCGACGGTTTCGCCGGCCTCTATTGCGTCAACGTCGGCTATGGCCGCCCGGAGATCGCCGACGCCATCGCCGCCCAGGCAAGGGAACTCGCCTACTACCACGCCTATGTCGGACACGGCACCGAAGCCTCGATCACCCTGGCGCGGATGGTCATCGACCGCGCGCCGGAGAACATGTCGCGCGTCTACTTCGGCCTTGGCGGCTCCGACGCCAACGAGACCAACATCAAGCTCGTCTGGTACTACAACAACGTGCTCGGCCGGCCCGAGAAGAAGAAGATCATCTCCCGCTGGCGCGGCTACCACGGCTCGGGCCTGATGACCGGTTCGCTGACCGGCCTGGAGCTGTTCCACAACAAGTTCGGCCTGCCGCTCGACATGGTGAAGCACACCGTCGCGCCGGACTATTTCCGCCGGCCGGACCTGGACATGAGCGAGGCCGACTTCGTCGCCCATTGCGTCGCCGATCTCGAGGCGCTGATTGCGCGCGAGGGCGCTGACACCGTCGCCGCCTTCATCGGCGAGCCGGTGCTCGGCACCGGCGGCATCGTGCCGCCGCCAGCCGGCTACTGGGAGGCGATCCAGAAGGTCCTGAAGCGTCACGACATTCTGCTCATCGCCGACGAGGTGGTGACCGGGTTCGGCCGTCTCGGCAGCATGTTCGGCTCAACCCACTACGGCATCGAGGCCGATCTCATCACCATCGCCAAGGGCCTGACCTCGGCCTATGCGCCGCTCTCCGGCTCCATCGTCTCGAAGAACATGTGGGAGGTTCTGGAAAAGGGAACCGACGAATATGGCGCCATCGGGCATGGCTGGACCTATTCGGCCCACCCCATCGGCGCGGCCGCCGGCATCGCCAACCTCAAGCTGATCGACGACCTGGGGCTGATCGAGAACGCCGCCCGGGTCGGCCTTCACCTGCGCGAGAAGATGAAGGATGCTGTCTCCGGCCACCGCCATGTCGGCGACGTGCGCGGCGAGGGACTGCTCTGCGCCGTCGAGTTCGTCAAGGACAAGGACACCCGCACCTTCTTCGAGACCAGCGCCAAGGTCGGCCCCGCCGTCTCGGCCGCCCTGCTCAAGCGCGGCGTCATCGGCCGCGCCATGCCGCAGGCCGACATGCTGGGCTTTGCTCCGCCCTTCTGCCTGAGCGAGGCAGAAGCCGACCGGATCGTCGAGGCGACCCGCGAGGCAATCACCGAGGTCCTCGGCTGACACGCCCTGCCGGCGTCGGGGGACGGTCACCGTCCTCCGACGCCTCCTCTTGCCGGTCGATGAACCCGGCGACCGTGCGAAATGCCCGCGCGAGGGTTGCGCGCTCGTCCGGCTCCAGCGCGGCCATACCGCTGTAGAAGGCCTCCGCCAGGGGCGGCGGCGCGCCCGCCAGAAGCTCAGCGCCGACGGCTGTGAGCCGCGTGTGGACGATCCGCCGATCCTGCCTGCTGCGCAGACGCTCGACGATGCCGCGCGCCTCGAGTTTCTCCAGGATGGCGACGGCCGTCGCGGCGCTTAGCCGCGCCCGGCGCGAAATTTCTCCCGTCGTCGCCCCCTCGCAGTCCCGGACCGCCTCCAGCACGACGATCTGCGGAACCGTGAGGCCGCACTCGCGCGCAACGCGCTTGGACCGCACGTCCAGACCGTGCGCGATGCGCCGGATCGCGTCGGCAACCGACTGCGTCTCGGGCAGAACCTCGACAGCCCGCAGGCCATTTCCGTCTCCCCCACGCTGCCCGTCACGCTCAACCGCCACGATCCACTCCCTGCCGAAAGGCAATTTCATCACCACCAAGAAACTCAACAGACGAATAATTCGTTCCCTGATTATTTGCCCTTTGAAACGAATTTCAAGCTCGCACGTTATGTAGGCAAGACCTGCCGGACACGCATCAGCAATGCTGCTTCGGCGGAAAAACGACCGTTGCGCCGTCGCGAGAGACTGGCGCACACTGGGCTGCGCGGCGAGACTGCCCCAAGCCGGACCGAAGGAGATGAGCATCACATGTGCGGCATTGCCGGAGAATTTCGCTTCGATGGACGAATTGCAGAGGCTGCGACCGTCGCTCGCATGACGGACAAGCTCGCCCCGCGCGGACCGGACGGCTCCGGCGTCAGCGCGCAAGGTCCCGTCGCCCTTGGCCACCGGCGGCTCAAGATCATCGACCTCTCCGACCAGGCCGCGCAGCCGATGAGCGATCCCGCGCTGGGGATCTCCATCGTCTTCAACGGCTGTATCTACAACTACCCGGAGCTGCGCGCAGAACTGGAGGGGCTCGGCTACAGCTTCTTTTCCTCCGGCGACACCGAGGTGATCCTCAAGGCCTATCACGCCTGGGGCGCGGATTGCGTCAGCCGCTTCCACGGCATGTTCGCCTTTGCCATCTTTGATCGCCGCGACGGATCGCTGACGCTTGCCCGCGACCGCTTCGGCATCAAGCCGCTCTATCTCGCCGAGGCCACCGGCCGGTTGCGCTTTGCCTCCAGCGTGCAGGCACTGCTCGCCGGCGGCGATATCTCAACCGAAATCGACCGCGCCGCGCTCAATTGCTACATGAGCTTTCACGCCGTCGTGCCCGCTCCGCGCACCATCCTGAAAGGCATCCGCAAGCTCGCTCCGGCGACAATCCGCCGGGTGCTTGCCGATGGCACGACAAGCGAACGCCGCTACTGGAACGCCAGCTACACCCGCCGGGCGGGCGACGCGGAGCTGACCGCCGATGACTGGCGCGACCGGGTGCTCGAGGCGCTGCGCATCGCCGTGCGCCGGCGCATGGTCGCCGACGTTCCCGTCGGCGTGCTGCTGTCCGGCGGTGTCGACAGCTCACTGATCACCGGGCTTCTGGCCGAGGAAGGTCAGAGCGACCTCATGACCTTCTCCATCGGCTTCGAGGAGGCCAATGGAGAAAAGGGCGACGAGTTCGTCTACTCCGACCTGATCGCCAGGCATTTCGGCACGGATCATCGCAAGATCTTCGTGCCCTCGTCGGATCTCATGGCCGCGCTGCCGGACACGATCGCGGCCATGTCGGAACCGATGGTCTCCTACGACAACATCGGCTTCTACCTGCTCAGCCGCGAGGTCTCGAAGCACATCAAGGTGGTGCAGTCCGGCCAGGGCGCGGACGAGATCTTCGCCGGCTACCACTGGTATCCTCCGCTTGCCGGGTCCAGCGGCGTGGTCGCCGACTACGCCCGCGTCTTCTTCGACCGCCCGAACGCGACGCTCGCGACCCAGCTCGGCAAGGGCTGGATGGCCGACCGCGACGAGGCGCTCGCCTTCGTCGAGGGCCATCTCATGGCCGAGGGCGCGGAAACGCCTGTCGACCGGGCGCTGAGGCTCGACGCGGAGATCATGCTGGTCGACGATCCGGTGAAGCGGGTCGACAACATGACCATGGCCTGGGGGCTGGAGGCGCGCGTGCCCTTCCTCGACCATGAACTGGTGGAACTCGCCGCCGCGATCCCTCCCGAGCTGAAGCTCGCCCATGGCGGCAAGGGCGTGCTCAAGGAGGCGGCTCGTCTGGTGGTTCCCCACGAGGTCATCGACCGCAAGAAGGGATACTTCCCGGTCCCGCAGCTCAAGTATCTCGATGGCCCCTATCTGGAGATGGCCCGCGACGCGCTCACCTCGCAGCCGGCCCGCGAACGCGGTCTGTTCGATGGCGCCTATCTCGACCGGCTCTTCGCCGACCCGGGCTCGCACATCACCCCGCTCCAGGGCTCGGAACTGTGGCAGGTCGCCCTGCTGGAGCTCTGGTTGCAGAGCAACGATATCTGAGGACGCGACATGGCGAGCAACAAGCCCCCGGGCGGCGGTCCGCGTGACACGCGCTCGCGCGAGACGCGCCCGCGCGACGCCAGATCGCATCGGCTGAAGCGGATGCGCGAGGATAGCCTGAAGCCCCCGATAGACCCGCGGGAGACAGGTGCCCCCGCTCCCGCAGCCGACTGCGCGCTCGACCTCGGCTGGGGACGGCTGATCTTCGGCCAGACGTTCGCCGACCCGGAGAAGATCGTCGCCGCGCTGGAGGGCGAGCTGCTCGACCGGCGCGACATTGCCGTCTACGTGCGCGACCCGCATGTGGTGCTCGCCAATGCGCCGCAGGAAGTGTTCCTCGACCCTTCGCACACCTACCGCCTGCAGCTTTCCACCTACCGTGCCTCGCGCCGACCGCTGAGCGGCTTCTTCCTGCGCCGGCTCACGGCAAGGACCGACGCGGACGCGATCAACCGCATCTATGCCGCGCGCGGCATGGTTCCGGTTCCCCCCGACTTCTTCTGGTCGAAGCGCGACGCGCGGGCCGTGTGCTATTTCCTCGCCGAGGACGAGACCAGCGGCGAGATCCTGGGAACGATCACCGGCGTCGACCACATGCGCGCCTTCAACGACCCCGAGCGCGGTTCCTCGCTGTGGTGCCTCGCCGTGGACCCGCAGGCCCGCCACGCCGGCATTGGCGAGGCGCTGGTGCGCCATCTGGCCGAATATTTCGCCGCGCGCGGGCTCGCCCACCTCGACCTCTCGGTGATGCATGACAACACCCAGGCCATCGCGCTCTACGAGAAGATCGGCTTCTACCGGGTGCCTTATTTCTCGGTGAAGCGGAAGAACCCGATCAACGAGACGCTGTTCACCGGGCCCGACGCCGACGACCGGCTGAACCCCTACGCCAAGATCATTGTCCGCGAGGCGCGCCGGCGCGGCATCCGCGTCGAGGTAAGCGATGCCGAGCGCGGCTTCTTCGCCCTCTCGCAGGGTGGACGCACGATCCGCTGCCGGGAGAGCCTGAGCGAACTGACGAGCGCCGTCGCCATGTCGATCTGCGATGACAAGACGGCGACGCGCACCGTCGTCGAGAAGGCCGGCGTCGCCGTGCCGGCGGAGATCATCGCCGGAGACGACGCCGCCCCGCTCGAGGCCTTTCTCGCCGCGCATGGCAAGGTCGTCGTCAAGCCGGCGCGCGGCGAGCAGGGGCGCGGCGTTGCCGTCGGCCTGACCACGCTTGAAGAGGTGGAAGCGGCGGTCGAGGCGGCACGGAGGATCTGCGACACCGTGCTCGTCGAGGAATGCGTCGAGGGCCAGGACCTGCGGCTCATCGTCATCAACTACAAGCTCGTCGCCGCCGCGATCCGTCGCCCGCCGGTGATCGTTGGCAACGGCCGCCAGACCATCCGCGACCTGATCGCCTCCCAGAGCCGGCGGCGGGCGGCGGCGACGGGCGGCGAGTCCCGCATCCCCATTGACGCGGAAACGGAACGCACCGTTCGCCAGTCCGGCCGCGCCCTCGACGAAGTGCTGCCCTCAGGCATGGAGCTGGAGGTTCGGCGGACCGCCAATCTGCACACCGGCGGCACGATCCACGATGTCACCGACATCATCCATCCGGTTCTGGTCGACGCGGCCATCCGCGCGGCCCGCGCCATCGACATTCCGGTGACCGGCATCGACCTGATGGTCAAGGCGCCGACCGGGGCGGACTACCGTTTCATCGAGGCCAACGAGCGGCCGGGCCTTGCAAACCATGAACCGCAGCCGACGGCCGAGCGTTTCGTCGACCTGCTCTTCCCCCTGTCGATGCCGGCGACCGCCCGGCAGGCGGCAGCCGACCAATCCAGCGCGGAGGTGAGCGGATGACCCGCCTTACGATCGACACCACCTATCTTGCCGACACCCTGAAGGCCCTTCTCGCGATCCCCAGTCCGACCGGCTACACCGACACCATTGTCCGTCACGTCTCCGGAGAGCTGGAACGCCTGGGTCTTTCCGTCGAGCTGACCCGGCGCGGCGCCATGCGCGCGATCCGCAAGGGCGGCCAGCGCCGCGGCGCCCGCGCACTCGTCTCCCACCTCGACACACTCGGCGCCCAGGTGAAGTTCCTGCACGACAACGGTCGCCTGTCGCTGGTGCCAATCGGCACCTGGTCGGCCCGCTTCGCCGAAGGCGCGCGGGTGACGATCTTCTCGCAACACGGGGCCTATCGCGGCACCATCCTGCCGCTGAAGTCTTCCGGCCATACGTTCAACGACGAGGTCGACACGCTGCCCATCGGCTGGGATTACGTCGAGTTGCGCGTCGATGCCCTGGCCACCGGCCTTGCCGATTTCGAACGTCTCGGCATCGAGGTCGGCGATATCGTCGCCATCGACCCGAGCCCGGAGTTCCTAGACAATGGCTTCATCGTCTCACGCCACCTCGACAACAAGGCGGGCGTCGCCGTCATGCTGGCGGCGCTGAAAGCGCTGAACCAGGCCGGCGCCGAGACACCGGTCGACATCCACTGGCTCTTCACCATCGCGGAAGAAGTGGGCGTCGGTGCCTCGTCCATCGTCACTCCCGACGTCGCCTCGATGATCGCCGTCGACAATGGCACCACCGCCCCCGGGCAGAACTCCAGCGAGTTCGGCGTCACCTTCTCCATGGCCGACCAGACCGGCCCCTTCGACTATCACCTGACGAAGAAGCTGGTCGATCTCTGCCAGGAAAACGACATCCGCTACCAGAAGGACGTGTTCCGCTACTACCGCTCGGATTCGGCCAGCGCGGTGGAAGCGGGCGCGGATGTGCGCACCGCACTCATCACGTTCGGCGTCGACAGTTCCCACGGCCACGAGCGCATCCACATGCACGCGCTGCGCTCGCTCGCCGAACTGATCACCGCCTATGTCGTGAGCCCGGTGGAGATCACCCGCGACTATCAGGAAACCGCCGCCGGCGTTTCCGGCTTCACCCGCCAGCCGACGGCCGAGGCCGAGCAGAGCCTGACGCCGGATGCCTCCGACGATGAACTCGAAGAAGCGGAAACGCGCGCTTGAAACGGCCCGCGTTCAACCCGCCTCGCCCAGCGCATCGCGCAGGCTGGCCGGCCGCATGTCGGTCCAGACCAAACCGATGCGCACCAGGCAGGCATCGCGCGAACCGCGCGTGCCCTCCTCCTGCCAGCCGGCGGGACACATGCGCCCCGCCGGCCAGATCGAATACTGGCCTTCGCCGTTGCACACGACCTTGAACTCGCCGCCGTCGTCAAACATCGTCACTCTCCCCAGGTACCAGGAACGGAGGCGGCGGCCGGCACGGCGACGGCCCTGCGGGTCACCTCCGCAATAATGCCGCACGGCCCGGCCGCCAGCGGATAATGATGGTCGCCCGCGTGCCGGCAGGCGGCGAAACCGCCCTGCGTATAGGCACGCCAACCCGCCATGGCCGCAGCCGGTGCCGCTGCGTCGAACCGGCCGGAATGGGCAACGATGGGAGTGACCAGCCGGCCCGCCGTGCCCGGCGCATAGCCGGCGCAGGCCTCCAGATCCGCCCGGATCGTCGGGAGCATCAACTCGATCATGCCCGCGTCAGCCGGACGGCCGTTAAGCCCGGAAAAATGGCGGATAACGGCTTGGTCGCTCGCGCCAGGGACAAGTCCCGGCCGCGTGACATGCGGCGGCGCGTGCGCGGAAACATGAAGGGCGACGGGCAGCGGGCCGCCGCGCCGTTCCAGCAGACACGTCAGCTCATAGCCGACGAGCGCGCCCATGCTGTGGCCGAAGACCGACAGCACATCCGGCATCCCCTCCCGCTCGAGTTCGGCGAACACCCACTCCGCCATGTCGGCAATGCGCCTCAGCGGCGGCTCGCCGAAACGCCCGAGACGGCCTGGAAGCTCCGGCGTGCGAATGCCCAGCCCCTCGCCGGCCCGTTCCGACCATCCAAGGAAGTAGGCGCTGCTCGCCCCCGCCGGCGGAAGACAGACAAGCATGTGACGGGCATCGGCCATGTGTCCCGTCCCCCGTCTCACCCGCCAACCGCGTCGCGCCGGGCGGAGGCCGCAACCGGCGCGGCCTCGCCCCCGTCCAGCGCGGCGGCGATGCCGGCGATCGTCGGCGTCTCGAAGATGCGTCGCAGTGGCACGTCGAGACCGAGCGTCTCGTTGAGCCGCGACACCACCTGCGTCGCCAGCAGCGACTGGCCGCCGAGATCGAAGAAACTGTCCGCGACGCCGACCGCGGCGAGCCCCAGCACCTCGCACCAGACCGCCGCGATGTCACGCTCAAGCGCCGTGCGCGGCGCGACATGGTCGCTCTCACGGCGCACGAGACGTACAGGTGGCGGCAACCCTGACTTGTCGATCTTGCCGGAGGCGGTCTTCGGGATCGTGTCGATAACGACGAAGGCGCCGGGGATCATGAACTCCGGCAGGATCGCGCGCAGATGTGCGTCGAGCGCATGCGGGTCCGGTGCGGCCTGCCCGGCGGCCGGCTGCACATAGGCGACCAGTTCGACCACCTCGCCGGAAAAACGATGCGGCACCACGAAGGCCAGGCCCACGTCCACCCGCGAGGTCAGCGCCTGTTCGATCTCCGAGGGCTCCACCCGATAGCCGCGGATCTTCACCTGATCGTCGGCACGGCCGACGAAGACGAAAGCCCCGTCGTGACGCAGGAGAGCGAGATCGCCCGTGGCGTAGATCCGCCCGCCCCGGCCGGCCGGATCACAATGCGGATCCGGCAGGAACCGTTCCGCGGTACGGCTCGGCGCGTGCAGATACCCGCCCGCGAGCTGGCTTCCACCGATGCAGAGTTCCCCTGGCATGCCCGGCGGCACCGGTTCGAGATAGCGATCGAGGACCTGCAGCCGCGCGCCCCTGACCGGCTGGCCGATGGGCGGCGTCTCCTCCCAGACGGCCGGATCTCCCGCAAGGCTGTGGGCGGCCACCACATGGCTCTCCGAGGGACCGTACTGGTTGACGAGAACGGCTCCCCCGCCCTTGCGCGCGGCAAGCCCCGAAAACAGCGCGCGGATCTCCGGCGTCACCACCAGCCGCTCGCCGGCGGTGATCACCTCCAAAAGGCCAAGACCGGCGCGGTCGGTCCCGCTGCAAGCGCCGGCGAGTTGCTGAAGAGCGACATAGGGCAGGAAGATCCGGCCGGCCGCCGTTCTCTTCAGCATCTCCGGCCAGAGGCCGGGATTGGCGATCTCGCTCGGGCGGGGCACCACCAGCGTGCCACCGCTTGCCCAGGTCGCCAGCATTTCCTGGATCGAAACGTCGAACCCGGGCTGGGAGAACTGCAAGGTGCGAAGGCCGGGAGCGAAATCCGCCTCGTCGACCTGCCAGGCGATCAGCGTGTCGAGCACCCGGCGCGGCACGTACACGCCCTTCGGCATGCCCGTGGTTCCCGATGTGTAGACCAGATAGCCATGCCGCAGACCCTCGACCGTTTGCGGCAGGTCGCCCCCGCGTCCAGCCTCGACAAGGGCTGCGACCGACACGGCGGCCGGATTGCCCGACCCCTCCACCCCCGCCAGATCCGTTGCTTCTTCGCCGTGGACGACGAGCACCGCCTCCGCGTCATCGATCATGAAACGGCGACGGGCGACGGGAAGATCGGGGGTGACATTCATGTAGGTCGCCCCGGCGCGCAAGGTCGCCGCCAGCAGCAGCGCAAGGTCGCGGCCACGGGCGAGATGCACCGCGACCACATCGCCCGGCCGGACACCCAGCGCGGCGAGACCGCGCGCCAGCTCCCCGACGCGGGCGAGGAAACCCGCGAAGTCGATGGTCTCTCCCTCCACCTCTAGCGCCGGGGCGGAGGGCGCGCGCCGGGCAACGTCCTCGATCATCTCGAACAGGCAACGCGGCGCACCGGCGGTCGCCCCGATGCCCGCGTGCAGCACCGCCTCGCGCGTTGCCGTATCGCAAAGCGGCACCCGGTCGACGATCTCGTCGGGGTCCTCGGCAAGGTTCTCCAGAAACGTCTCGAACTGGCGGGCAAAGCCGGCCACCGTCTGCGGATCGAAGACATCGGCGGCATATTCGAACACGACGGCAACCCCGCCTGGCGTCTCGTTGACGAACAGCGTCAGGTCGAACTTCGCGCCGGCAACCGCGACATTCGCCATCCCGGCCGCATCGATGGAGATCGCCTGCAATCCCTTCTGATGCGAGAACATCACCTGGAAGATCGGCGCCACGCTGAGATGACGCGGCGGATGCACCAGCTCCACGAGCTTCTCGAACGGCAGATCCTTGTTCTGGAAGACATCGAGAACGATCGGCTTCACACGCTCGACCAGTTCCGCAAAGCTCGGCTCGCCGGCACCGTCGACGCAAACCGGCAGCGTGTTGGTGAAGAGCCCGACAAGCGGCTCCAGCTCCGGCCGGTCGCGATGCGACATGGGCGTGCCGACGACGACACGCTCCTGGCCCGAAAGCCTGCGCAGCCAGGCCGCGAAGGCGGCAAGATAGACCATGAACGTGGTTGCACCCGTCACGTTCCCGAGATCGGCGAGCGCGGCATGGACGTCAGGGGCGACGGCAAAGCCCACGAGCCGGCCCTCGGGCGCGCGCGCCGGCCCGCGCGGACGATCGAGCGGCAGGTCGATGAGGCTCGGCGCATCGGCGAGCGCGGAGCGCCAGAAGTCCGAAAGGCGCGCCAGCCGTTCGCCGTCGAGCCGGGTGCGCTGCCACAGCGCGAAATCGCCGTATTGCACCTCGAGCGGCGGCAGATTCGGCTTCTCCCGGGCCTGCAGCGCCCGGTAAGTCTCGCCGACCTCGTGCTGAAGGATACCCGTCGACCAGGCGTCGCAGACGGCATGGTGGATCGGCAGGATGACGCAGCCGGAGCGATCGCCGGCGATGGCGAGCACGGCGCGCACCAGCGGCCCCTCGCGAAGATCGAAGGGCCGGCGCGCCTGCTCGAGGATCAGCGCACGGATCGCGTCGCTGTCGGCGGCCGAGGCGGCATCAGGGAACTCGAAGAGATCGAGCGACAGGCGCAGGCGCGGCGTGACGCGCTGCACCGGCAGACCTCCCTCCACGGCAAAGACCGTGCGCAGCACCTCGTGGCGGGCGACGACCGAGTTGATCGCCCGCTCGGCCAGCCGCGGCTCGACCGGCGCGGGCAGCATCAGCGAGACGAGGCCGTTGTAGGCATTGCCGCGCGGCGCGAAGCGGTCGAGAAACCACAGCCGCTCCTGAGCGAAGGAGAGCGGCGGCGACAGCCCCTCAGGCCGCCGCGCGACACGGTCGAAGCCGCGTGCAAGCGGCGCCGCGCGCGCCTCCTCGGGCTGCGCGCCGTCCGGGCCGGAAACCGCATCGCCAGCCGGCAGATCCAGCCGGTCGAGCCGCGCGTCGATATCCTCCGCCCGTTCGCGCAACCCCTTGCAGAAGGTCCGTACGGTCGGGGCCTCGAACATCAGCCGGATCGGCACATCGATGTCGAGCTGCTCGCCAATGCGCGATGTCACCTGCGTGACCAGCAGAGAATGCCCCCCGAGCGCGAAGAAGTTGTTGGTGACGCCGAATGCGTCGGTGCCGAGCACCATGGACCAGATCCAGTGGACCAACCGTTCGAGCCGGTCTTGCGGGAGAACGCGCGCGCCCTCGGCGATGGCCGCCATCAGCGTTTCATCCGCGTCCGGCAGGCGCGCCCGGTCGACCTTGCCGGCCGGTGTCAGCGGCACGTCGTCGATCAGCACGACCTGCGCCGGGATCATGTAGTCGGGAAGCAGCCCGCGCGCATGGGCGATCACCGCGTCGCCGGACAGCGCGCCACGCGCCGCCACATAGGCGACGAGGCGCTTTTCCCCATTGCCGCCGACGACGCATTGCACCGTGACGTTGACGACGTCCGGGTGTTCCTTGACCACCTCCTCGATTTCCGCCGGCTCGATGCGAAAGCCGCGCAGCTCGATCTGGTCGTCGGCACGTCCCAGATAATCCACCTCGCCATTGGGCAGGATCCGCGCGAGGTCGCCGGTGCGATACAGGCGGCCGCCCGGCTCTTCGCCGAGGAAATCCGGCAGGAAACGTTCCGCGGTCAGGTCGGGCCGTCCCATGTAGCCGCGCCCCACGCCCTTCCCGCCGATGAGAAGCTCGCCGGCGACGCCGATGGGGCAGAGTTCGAAACCGGCGTCGACGACATAGTGCCGGTAGTTGGGCAAGGGCCCGCCGATGGTCGGCTTGCCCGCCCCCGGCCGGCAGCGGCCCATGGTGGTGCCGACCGTTGTTTCGGTCGGACCATAGGCGTTGAAGAACGCCCGCGCGCCGCCCCATTTCGCCACGACGCTCTCCGGCAACGCCGCCCCGCCGGAGACCGCGCTCGTCAGGTCCGGCAGCGACCGCGCGCGCAGACTGCTCCACAGCGACGGCGGCAGGGTAATGGAGGTAATGCGCTCGCGCTCGAGAAGATCGAACAGCTCCTCGCCCGCCGGGAGGTCCGCACGCGGTGCAAGCACGATCTCGCCACCCGACAGCAACGCCTCGAAGAGCTCGCGCACGGAGACATCGAACCCGAAGGAGGAAAACTGCAGAATGCGATCGCCCGGCCCCAGATCCAGCGCGGCGACCGTTCCTTCGATGAGGTTGATCACGCTGGCATGCTCGATCATCACGCCCTTCGGCCGGCCGGTCGATCCGGAGGTGTAGATCACATAGGCGAGCGTGCGCGGATGCAGAGCAAGCCCCGGGGGCTCGTCGGAAAATCCGGCCGCGGGATCCTCGCCCCGGTCGAAGACCAGCACCTTCTCCCGCGCCGGCACCGTCATCGTCGCGAAACGCGGTGCAAGGTCGCTCTGGGTGACGACCATCGCCGCGCCACTGTCCTCGAGCATGTAGGCGATGCGACCATCCGGGTAGCGCGGATCGAGCGCCAGATAGGCATGGCCCGCCTTGAGAATGCCCAACATGGCGACGACGAGTTCGAGAGAACCATCCATGCACAGGGCCACGACCGCGCCGCGTCCAAGGTCGGCATCGAGCAGAAGCCGCGCGAACCGATTGGCCCGCGCATTGAGCTCGCCATAGCTTGTCCCGATGCCAAGACACCGCGCCGCCGGCGCGTCGGGATCGCGGGCGACCACCTGCTCGAACCGCTCCGGCAGCGAGATGAAGGGAACCTCGCGGGCCGTGTCGTTGAACCCGTGCACCACCAGATCGCGGATCGCCTGCGTCATCACCGGCAGGCGGCCGATCGCGGCATCCGGGTCTGCTGCCGCCCCCTCCAGCATCGCGCAGAAGCCCTCATGCAGGCGCTTGATCGTGTCGTGCTCGAAAAGCTCCGTCGAATATTCGAAGGTTCCGGCGAACCGGTCGCCCATCGCCTGCATCTGCAGGGTCAGGTCGAACTTCGAGGTGCTGGTGTTGACCGACTTCGGTGGATCGGCGTAGCGCGGCGCATCGGCGGCGATGGTCGCGCCCTGGAAGTCGAACATCGCCTGGAAGATCGGATTGATGTTGGCGCTCCGGATCGGCTGGACTGCCTCGACGATCTTCTCGAAGGGAAGGTCCTCGCTGCCGAGCGCGTCGAGCGTCGTCTCGCGTACCGCTGCCACGGCCGCCCGGAAGCTCATCGCCGCATCCAGGTCCGTGACCATGACAAGGCTGTTGACGAAAAATCCGATCAGCGGCTCGACATCCGTGGTGGTGCGCGCCGCCGTCGGGCAGCCGACGATCACGCGCCCCTTGTGCGTGTAACGAAACAGCAGAACCTTGAAGGCGGCGAGAAACAGCATGAACGGCGTGACGCCGGCGGAACGGGCGAATTCCGCCAGCCGGCGGCTCGCCTCCGCATCGAGCGCGAAGCTCTGTGTTGCCCCCATGAAGGTGAGATGAGCCGGGCGCGGCTTGTCGAGAGGAAGCGGCAGTACGAGATCGTCGCCAGAAAGCCGCTGCTTCCAGGCGTCCAGACGCGCGCTCACCCGCTCTCCCGAGAAAGCCCTCTGCTGGCGCGCGGCATATTCGGCGAAGCTGATCGGCAGCCGCGGCAGCTCCGGCCGCACGCCCGCCTGCAATGCCCGATAGGCCGTTGTGAACTCTCGCTGGAAAACGCCGACCGACCAGCCATCGGAAACAATGTGGTGCATGCAGTAGACGAACCAGGCATCCCGGTCGCCGCGCCGGATCAGCCGCGCCCGCATCATCGGCCCGCTGTCGAGATCGAAGAGAGCGTCGCCCACCTCCTTGAGCGCGGCGGACAACACGTCGTTGAACGCGGCGTCGGCGAGATCGCGCGGCACCTCCACCACCTCGAAGGGGATCTCGGCATCCGGCAGATGCTCCTGGAAGGGCTTGCCGTCGACAGCGACGAAACGGGCCTTGATCGGCTGATGGCGGGCGGCGACGAGATCCAGCGCCGCCTTGACGGTTTCCTCCGGCGCGTCGCCCGGAATCGGCAGGTAGGCGGGAAGATTGTAAAGCGGCGAACCGGGATTATAGCGATCAAGGAACCACAGGCGTTCCTGGGAAAAGGACAGGGGCAACAGCTCCTGACCCTGCGTCGCTTGAAGGCCCGGCGCATCTCCCGGCAGGCGTCGGCTCGCGGCGGGACGGGTCGTCGACCCTTCAGACATGACCGACATCACCAACACCCCTCTTGCCATTTCCTTGAGGCGGCGCACGCGCGCTCGCGCGCCGCGGGTCGTCGCTGCTACCGGCCGGCGATGCCGTACCAGCCCTTCAGAGTGTCGAGCTGCATGCGCATCTGCGGTGCGAGGTCGCCACCGCCCGCCTCGTCGATGAGCGTTGTAAGATCGTCCGTGTGCCGGGAATCGATCTCCGCCATCTCGCGTTCGAAGGCGCTGCGGATCTCGGCCTCCCGGGCGAGCCCGTCGACATACGCCTCCGAGGCATCGGGATCGAGCACCGCGAGATTGCACAAGGTGGCGTGCAACGCCTGAACCTCCGCCTGCGCGCGCACCAGATCCGCCGTCGCCTCGCCCGAGGCGGCCGCCACCTCGCCGCCGCCGTTCGAGACCTGCCAGAGCGCCATCTGGCATTCCTGCACGCGCTGCCAGGCATCCTGCATCTTCGCGCGCAGAGCCTCGCCACGCGCGGCGAGCCGGCCGTTCACCTCGGCGCGCAGCGCGCCGAGCTCGGCATTGGCATGGCCGCAGAGCTCGTGGGCGCTGCGCATCCGCGCAAGCTGGGCTCGGTGCAATTCCACCTGGAGCGCCGCGAAATCTACCTCGCCCGCGCCCGGAGCCGCCGTTGCCTTCGCCGCGGCCGCATCCTTGCGCGCCCGCCCCTTGCCGCCGCCGGCCTTCGCCGCGCCACCAGTGCCTTCGGTATCCTTGCTGTCTTCCGCCATCGTCATCCCTCCTCAGAAACCGCCCCCTGCGGAAACCGGACGCCGCGCAACGCGCCGACCACCCGGGCGAACAGGCTCAGATTGCCGTCGAGACGCGCGAACGATCCCGGACCGCCGCCTCGGCGCCAAGTGCGAGTGCCGCGTCCCCCGCGCACATATCCTTGAGAATTTCTTCCGCGCGGATCGGCATCAGCGACAGCAGGATCTCGCTCAGGCCATGCGTGTGCTCGCAGTAGCCCTGCATGTAGATCTTCGGCGAGAAGCCCTCCCGGCGTTCGATGTAATAGTCGCGGGCAAAGGCGTAGCGGCCCTGTGCGTCGCGCTCGAGATAGGGCTCAAGCCGCGCCAGAAGCGGCTCCGGCATCGGGTAGTGATAGCCGGTGGCGAAGATCACCGCGTCATAGTCCTCGTGACGCGTCTCGCCGCCCAGCAGGTCGCGCAGCGCCACATGCACCCGCCCGCCGTCCTCACGCGCCTCCAGCACCTCCGCGAACCGAAGGATCTTCAGCCGATTGCGACCGCTCGCGCGGTCCTGATAGATCGCATCGTAGAGCACCGGCAGAAGGTCGAAGTCGACCGCCGCATGGGTTACGTCGGCGTGGCGGTCGAGGAGCCTGCGTCGCATCTCGTCCGTCGCCTCGTAGAACATGTCCACGGCTTCGGGAAAGAAGATCTCGTTGACGAAATGGGTGTCGTCCTGCGGCTTGAAGCCGAAGCCGCGATGGGCGACGGAAATCTCCGCGTTGGGATAGGCGTTGATCGCATAGTGGAAGACATCGCCCGCCGTCTGCCCCGCGCCGACCACCAGAATGCGGTAGCGCCCCTCCGGGGACGGACAGTTGCGCTCGACGCTGGACTTGGTGCGGCTCGAGTGGGCGATCCGCCCGCAGGCCGTCTCGGCGATGCCATTGGGCATGCGCGGCCGGCCGCCAACACCGACCGAGATGTTGCGCGCCCGAAGCACAGAGACCTTGCCGCTCTCCGTATCGCGCGCCGTGAGCCGCAGGAGACCAACGCTCCCGTCCGCCGCCTCGACCGGCTCGACCTCCTCCACCTGCAATCCATAGGAGACCTGCCTGGCAAAGAAACCCGCAACCCACAGGTAGTAGTCGCTGAACTCCTTGCGGGACGGGAAGAAGGTGCGCAGGTTGATGAACTCGTGCAGCCGCTTCTGCTCGAACAGATAGCTGAGGAAGGTGAACCGGCTTTGCGGATTGCGCATCAGGGCGAGATCCTTGAGGAAATTCACCTGAAGCTTGGAGTCGGGAAGCAGCATGTCCGGATGCCAGACAACTTCCCGTCGCTGCTCCAGAAAAACCGGTTGCGAGAGTGGATAGCCACCGTCCTCGGACATCTCGCGGGCCGCGACCGCAATCGCCAGATGCGACGGCCCGAAGCCAATGCCAACCAGATCGTGAATATGGTCGTAAGGTGCTGTGAGCATGGCCCAACCCGCGTTCGAAAAGAAATTGACGCAGAATAAAAATTCAAAACTGACGTTACGTAGATTACATTCACAACCATTAACCATCAAGTGAAAATCGTATTTATTGCTACCTATGAGGGAATTATATGTCTTTCGATCTTGGAAACCCAGTTGATTCAATGTCCATCCGAATTTCGGTGGGGCATGAATCATATTCCTCAAAATTAGGCACCGCATTCTCTTGAGACCCGGGGGAATTTTGAAGTCGGATCACGCTTTTACCGATCTGCGCAGCTCTGCCGGAAGGCACGCGACCTCCCGACAGAGCCGATGAATGGAACGTCAGCCATACAGGCTCAATCCGCGGTCTCCCGGGCCCGGGTGCGGAACGGGCAGCCGCTTGCCGGCGGCTCGTTGGTGTCCTTCAAACCGTATTGCCACCATTCGATCTCACCTGCCTCGTAGGAGCCGAGCATCGGACTGTGCGGCTGGCCGTCGTAGTCCTCGATCCGCGTGCGAATGCGTTCGCGGATCAACCGCCCCTGTGGATTGTCGCCGGCGACGACATCGAAACGCTCCCGCGGATTGATGACAAGGGTGAGAGCCGGGCCGAGATTGCGGCTTTGCCGGATCCGGTGGGCCGGGCTGCTCATGTTGACGAACAGCTGCATGCCGTCGAAGCACATGGCCCAATAGGGCGAGTGCGGATCAAGGGAAACGCCCTCAGGCCACGCGGCACGGTCGTTATCGTGCCAGTGTTGCAACACCTGCCAGCCGAAACGGTGGTAGTCCTCGACGGTCTCGCCATGCACATTCTCCGGATTGAACAGCATCACCAGCGGTTCGGCCGTCGCAACGTCGCCATCCCAGGCGCGCGCGCGCGCCAGATAGGCAAGGAGATCCCGGGCTCCCGCATCGAGCGAAGCCGCGTCCAGCCCTTCCGCGAAGGCGAACAGGATGCGGCCCCGCCGGCAGGCAGCCTGGGAAAAGAAGCAAGGAAAGCCGGAGGGCGGACGAAGCCTGGCGAGAAGTGCGCGGGCGGCCTCCCTTTGCCAGCCCTTCATTCCCTTCGCCTCGGCGGATTCGATTTCAGCCTGGTATCTCAATGTCATGGCAGGGCTTCCTCCTGATAGCCCGCCCCCGTCCCGGGGCGCGGGCGGGTTCAGGCCGACCCGGGAGCCCTCGTCGAGGTGCGCCCGTGAAAAGGGACGGCCAAATCGGATTTTCGGACTGGAGCGAACCGCGGGCGGGACGCGGCAAACGGAAGAGCACGCGAAAGGACCGGCCCGCCGACCTGCGCCAGGGCACCCGCTGCCCGCAGCAGCGGCGGGAGGCGCGCCGACCGCCTCGAAGTTCCCGCGCCCGGTCTGCAGCCTTCGGTCATGTGCCGCCATCCCCGGCTGCGGCACAGCCAGGGCGCCCCGTCCTCTTTCACAGCCGCGTGCCTCGCCCTCGGGTTCCCGGACAAGGGCGGCATGTGCCCGTGAGTTGTACCCCCATCCTAGCGCAACTATTTTGAAAGGCGCGTGGCGATCAATCGACGGAAAGGGGGACGACGGCGGGGAGCGAGACCTTCGGCCGCGGGCTCGGTGACGTGTGGTGGTGGCCGGGCGAGCCGATGCGCGGGACGAGGTCGACGTCGATGGCCGATTGCACCCTGCCGGGCAGCGCGCTACGACTAGATTCCCCTTGCACCTTCAGGATCTTCCCATGTCTCAGGAAACCGGCGAAAGCCTGCCCGAAACGCCGGCGATCATCATCGACGAGGCGATTGCCCAGGCCAATATCGCCCGCCTGCAGGCCCATTGCGACGCGCGCGGCGTCCGCCTCCGGCCGCACATCAAGACGCACAAGCTGCCGCGCTTCGCTCGCGCCCAGGTCGAGGCCGGCGCAAGCGGCATCACCTGCCAGAAGATCAGCGAAGCCGAGATCATGGCGGATGGCGGGATCGACGACATCCTGATCACCTACAACATCGTCGGAGACGCAAAGCTGAAGCGTCTGCGCGCACTGGCCGGGCGCCTGCGCCACCTCGGCGTCACCGCCGACAGCGCCGCGACCATCGACGGGCTGTCGTCCGCCTTTGCAGACGCGCCCCGCCCGCTCGAGGTGCTGGTGGAATGTGACACCGGAGCCGGACGCTGCGGCGTGCAGACGCCGCGGGAGGCTGCCGATCTCGCCGCCCGGATCAACGCCGCACCTGGCCTGTCCTTCGGCGGGCTGATGACCTTTCCCGCCGTCGGCGACATGACCGGCGTCGCCCGCTTCATGCGTGAGGCACTTGCCCTGCTCGATGAACGCGGGATCGCCTGCCCTGATGTGTCGAGCGGCGGCACGCCGGACATGTGGAAGGCCGGAGACGAGGACATCGTCACCGAGTACCGGGCGGGAACCTACATCTTCAACGACCGCGCCGTGGTCGCCAGCGGCGCCTGCACGCTCGAAGACTGCGCGGTGAAGGTTCATGCAACGGTGGTTTCCACCCCGACACCGAACCGAGCCGTGGTCGATGCCGGCTCCAAGACACTGACCACCGACCTTTTCGGCCAGACCGGCCACGGAACCGTGATCGGCCATCCCGAGGCGAAGATCGTCGGCCTCAGCGAGGAGCACGGCGTCATCCACACGCCGAAGGCTGGCAGTTTTCAGGTGGGCGAGCGCATCGAGATCGTGCCGAACCACGTCTGCGTCGTCGTCAACATGTTCGACACGGCATGGCTGCGCCGCAAGGACGGCACGCTCGAGGAAATCGCCATCGACGCGCGCGGCAAGGTCACCTGAGCGACCGGGAGGCTCAGGCCGGCTCGAACTCGTCTGGATCGAAAAAGTCGGCGTGGGCGGCGCGGATTTCCGAGATGATGCCGGCGATCCGGCTCAGGTGCGCGCGCATGCGGGAGATGGCGAGCGTCTCGTCGCCATCGCGCATCGCCTCCAGGATCTCGACGTGGTCGACAAGCGCGAGCCGCGCGCCGTTTTCCAGAGAGAGATAGCGCACCCGGTCCATGTGAGCCTTGTTGTCGCGGATCAGCGCCCAGACATGGCCATGGCCGGCAAGTTCGCAGATGCGGTTGTGGAAGGCATCGTCGAGCGCGTGGAAGCCCGGGCGGTCGTCGTCCTCCACCGCCAGGCGCTGCTGCGCGATGAGATCGGCGAGGTCCGTCAGCGCGGCGCCGTCGACATTGGCCATGGCCGCACGCATGATCTCCAGCTCCAGCGCGGTTCGCACGAACCGCGCGCGCAGCACGGCCTCCACCGAGATCGGCGTGACCACGGTGGCGCGCTGCGGGCGTACGAGCAGGAAGCCCTGCTGCGACAGCCTGTAGAAAGCATCGCGCACCGGCTGCCGGCTGACGCCCATGCGCCGCGCCACATCCGCTTCCGACAGTTTGGTGCCCGGCAGCAGATCGAGACCGACGACACGGTCGTAGAGTTCCTGGAACACGAGGTCCGTCACCGACGGCCCGCGCGTCAGGTCGAGCGTCCTGAGTTTGATCTGCTCGTTCATGCCAGCCGGCACTCCCCCGTCGAACCCGTTTCGTTTCAAGTTTCCTGTCCCCTCCCGCTGGCGGACGGCTCGGCTTATGGCATTCGCCGGCGGTCAACGCCAGCACCCGCACGGCCATAGCCCTCCCGCGCAGGAGACAACGGACGCCGCGGTCGTTTTCCACCACCCGCCGCCATCGCTTGCGTCCAGGGGTCGCAGCGGAAAATTCTCGCAGGCATCGCCAGTGCCACCCCGCTAGTGTCGCAAGTCGCGAGTCATCACGCGATCACCCGCGCGCGATCCTCCTTCGCCAGGTCACGCTCCGCCGCCACTCACCGTCCGGCAGCCCGGATCCGCCTGTCGCGAAGCGTGATTGACTCCGCTTGCGGACTAACATATTAGCTTACTAGACGATCTGCCACCCCAAAATGCGGCCTGCCCGCCGGGGGGCATCTGGAGGTCAGAATGGCGCTTTTGAGCGACGACCGGTTGTTTCCGGTCGAGGAGAAGACACGCGGGCTTGCCCGCTCGATCTATGGAACGATCAAGGATCTTCCCATCGTCAGCCCGCATGGGCACACGGACCCTGCATGGTTCGCGTGCAACGATCGTTTTCCCGATCCCGCCCGGCTCTTCGTCGTGCCGGATCACTATGTCTTCCGCATGCTGTGCTCGCAGGGCGTCCAGCTCGCCGACCTTGGCGTGCCGCGCGCCGACGGCGGCTCAACCGAGCAGGATCCACGCCGGATCTGGCGTACCTTCGCGACCCACTTCCATCTCTTCCGCGGCACCCCCTCGTCCATGTGGCTGAACCACGCCTTCCAGGAGGTTTTCGGCCTGGACGTGCCGCTTTCGGCCGACACCGCCGACCACTGTTACGATCACATCGACGCCTGCCTGGCGCGGCCGGAATTCAGGCCACGCGCCCTGTTCGAACGCTTCAACATCGAGGTGATCTCGACCACCGAGGCCGCGCTCGACCCGCTCGACCACCATCGCGCGATCCGCGACAGCGGCTGGGGCGGACGCGTCATCACCGCCTATCGGCCGGACAGTGTCATCGATCCCGAGTTCGAGGGCTTCGTCGACAATGTCGCGGCCTTGGGGCAGCTCACCGGCGAGGACACCGCGACCTTCACCGGCTATCTCGCCGCCCATCGCGCCCGCCGCGCCTATTTCAAGACATTCGGCGCCACCTCCTCGGACCACGGCGCACCGAGCGCGCGCACCGAGGACCTTCCCCGCGCCGAAGCGGAGCGGATCTTCGGCAAGGCGCTGTCCGGCACCTGCACGGCAGAAGAAGCGGACGCCTTTCGCGGCCACATGTTGACCGAGATGGCGCGCATGAGCCTCGACGACGGGCTGGTGATGCAGATCCATCCGGGCTCATTCCGCAACCATTCAAGCCTGGTCATGGGGCAGTACGGGCGCGACAAGGGCTTCGACATTCCCACACGCACCGACTACGTGCGCGCGCTCAAGCCGATGCTTGACGCCGTCGGCATGGAACCGGGCCTGACGATCATCCTCTTCACGCTGGACGAGACCGCCTATTCGCGCGAGCTCGCCCCGCTTGCCGGCGTCTATCCGACGCTGCGCCTCGGCCCGCCGTGGTGGTTTCACGACAGCCCGGAAGGCATGCGCCGTTTCCGCGAAATGGCGACCGAGACGGCCGGTTTCTACAACACCGTCGGCTTCAACGACGACACGCGCGCGTTCTGTTCGATCCCCGCCCGCCACGATGTGGCGCGCCGGGTCGACGCGGCATTCCTCGCAACACTTGTCGAGACCGGGAGGCTCGGCGAGAGCGAGGCATACGAGGTCGCACATGACCTCACTTATCGCCTGGTGAAGGGAGCCTACAAACTCTGACGTCATCAGGTCGGTTCGGTTTTCAGGGAGGAACTGAGCATGACTTTCATGAAGAGCATGACCGCAGCCTTTGCGCTGCTTGCCGCCTCGACCCTCACGGCCGGGGCGGCTGACAAGATCCTGAGGTCCTCGGACACGCATCCCGACGGCTACCCCACCGTGGAGGCGGTGAAATACATGGGTCAGCTTCTCGAGGAACGCACCGGAGGCCGCCTCGGCATCGAGGTCTTCCATTCCGCCCAGCTCGGGCAGGAAAAGGACACCATCGAACAGACGCAGTTCGGCGTCATCGACATGAACCGCGTCTCGCTGGGGCCGTTCAACAACATCATCGAGGAGACCCAGATCCCCTCGTTGCCCTATATCTTCCGTTCGGTCGACCACATGCACAAGGTCATGGACGGCCCCGTCGGTGACGAGATCCTCGCCGCCTTCGCCGATCACGACCTGATCGGCCTTGCCTTCTACGATGGCGGATCGCGGTCCTTCTACAACAGCCAGAAGCCGATCAAGTCCATGGACGATCTCTCGGGCATGAAGTTCCGGGTGATGCAGTCCGACCTTTTCGTCGACATGGTCGGCGCGCTCGGCGCCAATGCCACGCCGATGCCCTATGGCGAGGTCTACTCCTCGATCCAGACCGGTGTCATCGACGGCGCGGAGAACAACTGGCCCTCCTTCGAAAGCTCCGGCCACTACGAGGTCGCCAAGTACTACACGCTCGACCAGCATCTGATCGTGCCTGAAGTGCTGGTGATGTCGAAGAAGTCCTGGGAGGCGCTATCCGAGGAGGACCAGAAGATCGTACGCAAGGCAGCCCGGGACTCCGTGCCCCACATGCGCAAGCTCTGGGCCGAGCGCGAAGCGGCTTCCGAGGCGAAGGTGCGCGAGTCAGGCGTCGAGATCATCACCGACATCGACAAGACGCCCTTCATCGACGCGATGAAGCCGGTCTACGCGAAGTATGTCACCTCCGACAAGCTGAAGGATATGGTCGCCCGCATCCAGGCGACCGAGTAACTCAGCCGGCCCCGCGTGCCCGCGGCACGGCAGTGCGCCGTGGGCACGCTCCCGCCAGGAGAGACGACAGTGCAAATCCTGATGACTCGCGTTGCGAAGGTCACCGGGCGGATAGCAAGGATATCGCTTTGGCTTTCCGGAGCCGGCCTCGTCCTGATGACCGCCTTCATCACCATCCAGGTGTTCTTCCGCTACCTCCTCAACGACAGCCAGTCCTGGACAGAGCCGGCCTCGGTCATGCTGATGGGATGGTTCATCTTCCTGGGCGCGGCCGTCGGCATACGCGAGGGCTATCACCTGTCCTTCGACGTGCTGCTCTACGTGCTGCCCCAGCGCGTCAAGCTGGCGCTCTATTCGGTCTCCGATGCGGTCGTCGTCGCCTTCGGCGGCGGCATGATCTGGTTCGGAAGCCAGCTCGCGGAGAAGACCGCGGCCAACAAGCTCCCCTCGCTCGGCATCTCCGGCGCGTTCGACTTCCTGCCGCTGGTCGCCGGCGGCATCCTCATCATTCTGTTCTCGCTCGAACGCCTCGCACGCCGCGCCGCCGGCATGCCGACAGCGCGCTTCGGCGAGGTCGATCCGCAGGAGTGATCGCGTGGAACTCCTTGTCCTGTTCGGGTCCTTCACGGTCCTGCTTCTCATCGGCACGCCGGTCGCTTTCTGCCTCGGAGTCTCCTCCTTCGCGACGATCCTCTATATGGGCCTGCCGCCGGTTGTCGTCTTCCAGCGCCTGAACTCCGGCGTTTCGGTCTTCGCCCTGATGGCGATTCCCTTCTTCATTTTCGCCGGCGAACTGATGGTGCGCGGCGACATCGCCCGCCGCCTCGTGGCTCTCGCCGGATCGCTGGTCGGCCATCTGCGCGGCGGCCTCGGCCAGGTCAACATCACCGCCTCCGTGCTCTTCGGCGGCATCTCCGGCTCGGCCGCGGCCGATGCTTCCGCCATCGGCGGGCTGATGATCCCGCAGATGAAGGAGCGCGGCTACGACGTCGACTACGGCGTCAACGTCACCGTCGTCTCCTCGATCATCGCGCTGATGCTGCCGCCCTCACACAACATGATCATCTACTCGATCTCGGCGGGCGGGCGCATTTCCATCGCCGACCTCTTCACCGCCGGCATCATTCCCGGCCTGATCCTGGCACTGAGCCTGATGGTGTCCGCCTGGTACGTGGCGAAGCAGCGCGGTTATCCGGTCGAGCGCTTCAGCGGCTGGTCCGCCATCGGCAGGCTCTTCGTCAACGCCATCCCCGGCCTCGTGCTCATCCTCATCATCTTCGGCGGCGTGCGCTCGGGCATCTTCACCGCCTCGGAGAGCTCCTGCATCGCCGTGGTCTACGCGCTCTTCGTAACCGTGGTCGCCTACCGCACGATGCACTGGAACGCCTTCGTCGGCGCGACGACGGCGGCGGTGCGAACAACGGCCATGGTGTTGCTCGTGATCGGTTGCGCGGCCTCCTTCGGCTGGCTTCTGGCCTATCTGCGGGTGCCGGGAACCCTGGTTGCCCTGATGCAGCACGTCTCGGAAAATCCGATCGTCGTTCTGCTTCTGATCAACGTGCTGCTGCTGTTCCTCGGCACGTTCATGGACATGTCGCCGCTGATCGTCATCACCACGCCGATCTTCCTGCCCGTCGCACAGGCCTTTGGCGTCGATCCGGTGCACTTCGGGGTGATCCTGATCCTCAATCTCGGCATCGGGCTGTGCACGCCCCCGGTGGGCGCCGTGCTCTTCGTCGGCTGCGCCGTGGGAAGAATCACCGTCTGGGACGCGGTGAAGACGATCTGGCCGTTCTATTTCGCCGCCGTCTTCACCCTCCTTCTCGTCACCTACATCCCGGCGCTGTCCATGTGGCTGCCGTCGCTCTTCCATTGAGGAAACCTCCGCCATGTCGCCCACCAGCCCGTTCCCGGCGGTTGCCGCCGATCCCGGCGTCACCCGCCAGGTGCTCGCCGAAAGCCCGCAGATGATGGTCGTCTCCTTCACCTTCGAGGAAGGCGCGCAAGGCGCGCTGCACGCCCACCCCCACGTCCAGTCGACATACGTGGAACGGGGGCGTTTCTCCTTCACCCTCTCAGGCGAAACCTTCGAGGTCGGCCCCGGCGACAGTTTCGTCATCCCCTCGGGCGCGGTGCACGGCTGCCGCTGCCTGGAAGCGGGCCGGCTGATCGACGGCTTCACGCCGCGCCGCGATGATTTTCTCTGATCTCTGAAACCGAAGTCCCGAAAGGACACGCCATGCTCAGCGTCGAGACCCGCCACGCCGTCCATCAGGACCACGCCCGGCACATGGACACCGGCGAACTGCGCGATCACTTCCGCGTCGCTGACATCTTCGCCGAAGGAGAGATCCGGCTGGTCTACACACACTACGACCGTTTCGTCGTCGGCGGCGCCGTTCCCGGGGGCGGCAGCCTGACGCTCGACAAGGTCGAGGAAACGCGCACGAAGACCTTTCTCGAGCGCCGCGAGATGGCGGTGGTCAACATCGGCGATGCCGGCAGGATCGAGGCCGGCGGCACAACCTACGAACTGGCGCGCGGCGATGTGCTTTACCTCGGCCAGGGCACGGGCGCGGTCACTTTCTCCGGGGCCGGGCGCTTCTACATCACCTCCGCGCCCGCACACCGCGCCCTGCCGGCCCGCCTCATCACCATCGCGGAATCCAACGCGGTCAGGCTCGGCGCCGTTGAAACCTCCAACAAGCGCACCATCAACCAGTTCGTCCATCCGCTGGTGATGGAAAGCTGCCAGCTCGTCCTCGGCTACACCACGCTCGAGGACGGCTCCGTCTGGAACACCATGCCCGCCCACATCCACGACCGGCGCATGGAGGCCTATCTCTACTTCAACATGGCCGACGACCAGCGCATCCTGCACCTGATGGGCGAGCCGGACGAGACCCGCCACCTTGTGCTGGCGAACGAGGAAGGCGCCCTGTCGCCGCCCTGGTCGATCCACTGCGGCGCGGGCACGGGCAGCTACACCTTCATCTGGGCGATGGCCGGCGACAACGTCGACTACACCGACATGGACTTCATCCAGATGGGCGACCTGAAATGAGCGGGGCGTTCTCCCTCTCCGGCCGCAAGGCACTGGTGACCGGCGCCAACACCGGCATCGGCCAGGCGATTGCCGTGGCACTTGCCGCCGCCGGAGCCGAGGTGACCTGCGCCGGGCGGCGCGATTGCGACGAAACGCTGGCGAAGATCGCCCTTGCCGGTGGGCGGGCCTCGTCGCAGCTTCTCGATTTCGCGGACCCGATGGCCGCCCGCCACACCTTCGCGGGCGCCGGCTACACGATCCTGATCAACAACGCCGGCATCATCCGGCGCAACGACAGTGCCGAGTTCTCCGAAGCCGACTGGGACGATGTGATCGACACCAACCTGAAGGCCCTGTTCTTCACCTCACAGGCCTTCGGCCGCGAACTCCTTGCGCGCGGCACGGGGGGCGCGATCGTCAACATCGCCTCGTTGCTCTCCTTCCAGGGCGGCATCCGCGTGCCCTCCTATACCGCCGCCAAGCATGGCGTGGCCGGCGTCACCAAGATCCTCGCCAACGAGTGGGCGGCGGACGGCATCAACGTCAACGCCATCGCTCCCGGCTACATCGCCACCAACAACACCGAGGCTCTGCGCGCGGATCCCGCGCGCAACCGGTCGATCCTCGACCGCATTCCCGCCGCGCGCTGGGGAGAACCGGAAGACATTGCCGGGACGGCGGTCTTCCTGTGCTCTCCGGCCGCGCGCTATATCCATGGCACTGTGATTCCCGTAGATGGAGGCTGGCTTGCCCGCTGATTTTCCCCGCCTGACCCATTCCGCCGCATCCCGCCACGGAGCAGGCATCGTCCACCTGGGTCTCGGCGCCTTTTTCCGCGCCCACGGCGCAATCTACATCGCCGAGGCAATGGCCGCCTCCGGCGGCGACTGGGGCATCATCGGCGTGTCGCTGAAACGCCCCGACCAGCGCGACCGGCTGAAGCCGCAGGGCTGCGCCTATACAGCGCTTGAGCTCGGGCCCGAGGGCGAGACGCCGCGCGTCATCGAGGTGATCGAGGACGTTCTGGTCGCCCCCGAGGACCCGGCCGCCGTCGTCGCCGCCATGGCCGACCCAGGCGTGAAGATCGTCTCGCTGACCGTCACCGAGAAAGGCTACTGCCACCAGCCCGCCACCGGCAGGCTGATGCGCGAGCACCCGGATATCGAGACCGATCTTGCCCGGCCCGACGCCCCCGCCTCGGCGCCCGGCTTCATCGTGCGCGCGCTCCAGGCGCGCCGCGCCGCGGGGCTGCCGCCCTTCACCGTGATGAGTTGCGACAACCTGCCCGACAACGGCCGGCTGCTGAAGGGGGTCGTGCTCGACCTCGCCCGCCTGATCGAGCCCGCGCTCGCCGACTGGATCGAGGCGGAAGCCGAGTTCCCCGCGACCATGGTCGACCGCATCGTGCCGGCGACCAAGGACGAGGACCTCGACCGCGTCGCGGCCCTGACCGGGAGACGCGACGAAAGCCCGGTCATGCACGAGCCCTTCCGCCAGTGGGTCGTGGAGGACGACTTCGTCGGCGGCGCGCGCCCGGATTTCGCCGCCGTCGGCGTCGAGCTGGTCAAGGATGTCGCGCCTTACGAGGCAATGAAACTGCGATGTCTCAACGGCACCCACAGCACACTCGCCTATCTCGGCTACCTGGCCGGCTTCGAGACGATTGCCGAGACGGTCGCCGACCCGGCATTCGCGCGTTTCATCACGCGGGTCTGGGATGAGGAAATCATCCCCGGCCTGACACCGCCGCCGGGCGTTTCGCTGACCGACTACTCCCGCGCGCTGCTTGCCCGCTACGCCAACCCGGGCATCCGTCACCGCACCTGGCAGATCGCCATGGACGGCTCCCAGAAGCTGCCGCAACGCATTCTGACGCAACTTGCGGAAGGCATCGCCGCCGGCCGGCCGATGGCGGGCCTCACCCTGGCGGTGGCCGCGTGGATGCGCTACGTCGGCGGCACCGACGAGACCGGCGCGGAAATCGACGTGCGCGATCCGATGGCCGATCGGCTGAAGGAACTGTCGAACGGCGCGGCCGATCCGGCCGGCAAGGTCGCGGCCCTTCTTGGCGTCACCGAGATCTTCCCGCGGGAACTCGCCGCGAACACGGCGTTCCGCCAGCGTCTGACCGCGGCCTATGAGACCCTTGCCGACAAGGGTGCCCGCAAGGCGGTCGAGGGCTGCCATGCGTGAAAGCTGGCGCTGGTACGGGCCGCTCGACCGGATCCGTCTCGACGAGATCGCCCAGACCGGCGCCGGTGGCATCGTCACCGCGCTTCACGAAATCCCCTACGGCGAGATCTGGACGGTGGAAGCGATCGAGGCGCGACAGCGCCTCATCGCCGACGCCGGCCAAGGCCAGGAGTGGGTCGTCGTGGAAAGCCTGCCGGTGCACGAGAGGATCAAGCGTGGCGAGGGATCCCTCTCCACGCTCTTCTCCAACTACCGCCAGTCGATGGCGAACCTCGCCGCCGCCGGGGTCGCGACGATCTGCTACAATTTCATGCCACTGATCGACTGGACGCGCACGGAGCTCACCCGCCCGGTGGCCGGCGGCGGAACGGCGCTGCGCTTCGATGCGGCGCAAATGTGCGCGCTCGAGATGTTCATGCTGGAGCGCGAGGAGGCGGAGGCCGACTATTCGAGCGATGTACGGGCGCGCGCGAAATGCTGGTTCGATGCGTCGGGGACGCGCGAAAGGGAGCAGGTCGTCGCAGCCGTGATGGCTGGCCTGCCCGGCGCTTACGACCGCTACGACATTCCCGGCCTGCGAAAGGCTCTCGCCGCCTACCGGGACATCGACGCGGGCGCGCTGCGGGCGAATTACGCCCGCTTTCTCGCCGAGGTCATTCCAGCCGCGCGCGAACTGGGCATACGCCTGTGCGTACATCCCGACGATCCGCCGCGCGACATTCTCGGCCTGCCCCGCGTCGTCTCGAATGCCGAGGACATCGCCTTCGTACTTGACTGCCAGGACACGCTCGAGAACGGGCTGACGCTCTGCTCGGGCTCGCTTGGCGCAAATCCGGCGAACGACGTGCCTGCGATCGCACGCCGTTTCGCCGGGCGCATTCACTTCGCCCACCTGCGCAACGTGCGCAAGGAGCCGGACGGCAGCTTCGAGGAGGCCGCGCATCTTGGCGGCGACACCGACATGGTGGCGCTGGTCGCGACCCTTCTCGCCGAGGAACGCCGTCGCGCGGCGCAGGGGCGCATCGACAGCGAGATCCCCTTTCGCCCCGATCACGGCCACGAACTGCTGTCGGACAGCGACCGCGACACCCATCCGGGGTATCCGCTGATCGGGCGCATGCGCGGCCTCGCCGAGCTGCGCGGCGTGATCGCCGCCCTCAGCCACGAGAAGACCCGCCACGGCTGATGCCGGATGGTGCTGCAGCGCGCTTGATCCGACGCGAACACGCGCCTATCGTGATTCGACGATGTGCGATGCAAGAGGCGAGGCAGCATGGCGGAAACGGGCGATGCACAACACGATGAGGCCGGCGACGACAGCGAAGTCGCCATCGCCGCGCTCGGCCGCGCCCTCGCCCATCCCGCGCGGGTGCGCATCGTTCGCCTGCTGCTGGAACGCGGACCGCTGATCGGCGCCGATCTGGTGGCAGCGCTCGGACTGGCGCAATCGACCGTCTCCGAGCACTTGCGCATCCTGAGGGAGGGCGGTCTCGTTGGCGGACGGAGCATGCGCCCGCGCGTCGCCTATTCGCTCAATCCAGAAGCCCTCGGCCCGCTTGCCGATCTGCTGCTCGAGATCCTGGAAGAGGCCCCGGCGGACGCCGTCGACTGAGGCCTGCGGCAGCGCGCGCCTCCCTGCCTCACTTGCGGTCGACGGGACCGACATCGAGCAACGGCGAGGCGTCGATGCCGCCAGCGTTGAGCATGTCGCCGATCCGCTCGAGCGAGGCAACGATCATCGCCTGCTCCCAGTCGCGCAGGCTCGCGAACTGCTGCTCGAACACCTGGTGCAGCGGGTCGGGCGCCGACTTCAGCATCTCCAGCCCGGCCTCGGTTGCCCGCACCCAGACGATGCGCCTGTCGGTGTTGCCGCGCGTGCGCGTGACAAGCTCGCGCGCCTCCAGCTTGTCGAGCAGCGACGTCGCCGTCGCCTGCCCGACGCCGGCGCGCTTGGAGATCGCCTTCGGCGTCGTCTCCTGCGCCTCGGCGACGATGGACAGGACGATGAACTGCGGTGTCGTCAGCCCTGTCGCGCGCGCGAGCGTGCGCGCGTTGAGTTCAGTTGCCCGCAGGATTCGCCTGAGCGCAATGAGACTCGTCTGTACCCTGTCTTCCATGATCGCCCCCTTTAAGCCCCTTGTTAGCAGACGAACCTTATTTCGATAATCGAATTTTATATCTACCGAAACACCGCAGAAACGCTAGCATTTTCGAGCAAACTCGGACACGCACCCCTGGCTAGGGTTGAAAAATATTTCGATAGACATATTATCCACCCCGAACGAAACGGGGATCCCATGACGCTCACGAAGGTTTCCAAAGACACGCCGACAGGCGACGACATCACCCTCCGAAAGCCGCGCGCAGAGGACGGGGCCGCAATCTGGCGGCTTATCGGCAGCTGCGCGCCGCTCGATGAGAACTCCATGTACTGCAACCTTTTGCAGTGCGATCACTTTGCGGACACCTGCGTCCTTGCCGAACGCGCTTCCGACGGCGAGGTTCTTGGCTGGGTGTCCGGTTACCTTCTGCCCGACGATCCAGAGACGCTGTTCATCTGGCAGGTCGCCGTTTCCGACGCGGCCAAGGGCAAGGGTCTGGCCAAGCGCCTTCTGGCAGAAGCCCTTGATCGCGACGCATGCTCCGACGTCCGGCGCATGAAGACCACCATCACCGCCGACAACGCGGCGAGCTGGGGTCTGTTCACGTCCTTCGCGCGCCGTCAGGGCGGTGTGCTCGACAGAGAGCCGCACTTCCGCAAGGACGCACACTTCGACGGCGAGCATGCCACCGAGCATATGGTGACAATCCGCTTCGCCGAGGCCGTGAAGAAGGCTGCCTGACTGGCGCCACCGCGGCCACTTGATGAAGTTCCAGAATATGAGGATTACCATGACGACCGTCGACAACGACGACCGTGCCATTTTTGCGCGCCGCGAGTCCGAGGCGCGCAGCTATTGCCGCAGCTTTCCGACCGTGTTCGAAAGCGCGCAGGGCGCGGAGCTGAAGGGTGCGGACGGACGCACCTACATCGACTTCCTGGCCGGCTGTTCCTCGCTGAACTACGGCCATAATGATCCGGTCATGAAGCAGGCGCTGATCGACTATATCACCGCCGACGGCGTGACCCACGGCCTGGACATGCACACCTCGGCGAAGGCTGCCTTCCTCACGAGCTTCGAGGATCGGATCCTCAAGCCGCGGGGCATGGATCACCGTGTGATGTTCATGGGTCCGACAGGCACCAATGCCGTCGAGGCGGCGATGAAGATCGCCCGCAAGGCAACCGGCCGCAGCAATATCATCGCCTTCACCAGCGGCTTCCACGGCGTGACGCTCGGCGCGCTCGCGGCGACCGGCAACGGCTACCACCGCGGTGGCGCCGGCACCGGGCTCGGCCAGGTGACGCGCATGCCCTATGACGCCAGCCTCGGCGACGGCGTCGACACGGCCGACATCCTGGAGAAGATGCTCTCCAATCCGTCGAGCGGCGTCGATGCTCCCGCCGCTGTGCTTCTGGAGATCGTGCAGGGCGAGGGTGGCCTCAACGCCGCACGCCCCGAGTGGGTGCGCCGCGTCGCCGAGATCGCCCGCGCCAACGGCGCCCTGCTGATCATCGACGACATTCAGGCAGGCTGCGGCCGCACCGGCGGCTTCTTCAGCTTCGACGGGCTTGGGATCGTCCCCGACCTGGTCACCATGGCGAAGTCGCTTTCCGGCTTCGGATTGCCGCTGGCCGCCGTTCTGGTGCGCCCGGAGCACGACATTCTCGGCCCGGCCGAGCACAACGGCACGTTCCGTGGCAACAACCACGCCTTCGTCACGGCCCGCGTCGCACTTGAGACCTATTGGGCGGACGACACGTTCCGGCTTGGCGTCGAAACGCGCGCCGAACTGCTCGAGAAGCGCCTGCGGAAGGTCTCGGACCACATTCCGGGGTCCCGCCTCAAGGGACGCGGCATGATGCGCGGCGTCGACGTGGGGTCGGGCGAGCTTGCCTCGGAGATCTGCAAGGCCTGCTTCGCGGAAGGTCTCATCATCGAGACATCCGGCGCCCATGACGAGGTGGTGAAGGTGCTCGCGCCTCTCAACATCGACCTCGACCTGTTCACGCGCGGCCTCGACATCCTCGAGGAGGCTGTCGGCCAGCGCATGGAATCAACTCGTATTGCAGCGGAGTAACCACAGATGATCATTCGCGACTTCAACAAGGTGCGCAACACCGAGCGCGAGGTGAGCAACGAGCGCTGGACCAGCGTCCGTCTGCTGCTCAAGGACGACAACATGGGCTTCAGCTTCCACATCACCATCCTGGAGGCGGGAAGCGAGCACAAGTTCCACTACAAGAACCATTTCGAGAGCGTCTACTGCATGGCCGGCGAGGGCTCGATCACCGACATCGCCACCGGCGAGACCCACGAGATCCGCCCCGGCGTCATGTACGCGCTCGACAAGCACGACGAGCATATCCTGCGCGCCAAGACCGAGCTGCACATGGCCTGCTGCTTCAATCCGCCGGTCACCGGCACCGAGGTGCACCGGGCCGACGGCTCCTATGCGCCCGCGGACGAAGCTGCCTGAGGCAGGCCCGCGTCCGGGCGGCATCGCGCCGGCCCCGGACCTCATGACGAAACGCTCGAGGGGGACGGCTTGCCGTTCCCCTCTCGCCCCTCACGACAGGACCCTGAGCTTCACCATGACCGACATCGCTGCCCGAAAGACCCCCGAAACCGACACCGAGGCCGCCTCGCCCGCGTCCGGCACGGGCCACACGGTCGAGAAGATCGGCGGCACCTCCATGAGCCGCGCCCGGGAGCTCATGGACACGATCCTGATCGGCGACCGGCCGGAAGAAAGCCTGTACGGCCGCGCCTTCGTCGTGTCCGCCTTTGGTGGCGTTACCAACCTGCTTCTGGAAGACAAGAAGACCGGCGCGCCGGGCGTTTATGCGCTCTTTGCCGACGCCGACGAACACCATGGCTGGATCGAGGCCCTCGACGGCGTCTCCCGTGCCATGCGCGAGATCAATGCCGATCTGTTCGACGAGGCGGCGGACCGTCAGGACGCCGACGACTTCGTGCGCGAGCGCATCGAGGGCGCGCGCGGCTGTCTTCTCGACCTTCAGCGCCTTTGCTCCTACGGCCATTTCCACCTGTCGGAGCACATGCACACGATCCGCGAGCTTCTCGCCGGCCTCGGCGAGGCGCATTCGGCGACCTGTCTCGCGCTGATGCTGCGCCGGCGCGGCGTCAACGCGCGCGCCCTCGACCTTTCGGGGTGGCGCGACGAGAACCAGCCGACGCTGGAAGAGCGCATCGGCAATGCCTTCGACCAGGTCGACATCACCCGCGAACTGCCGATCGTCACGGGCTACGCCCAGTGCCGCGAGGGGTTGATGCGCGAGTATGACCGCGGCTACTCCGAAGTGACCTTCGCCGTGACCGCCGCCCTCACCGGCGCGCGCGAGGCGATCATTCACAAGGAGTTCCACCTTTCCAGCGCCGATCCCCGCCTTGTCGGCGAGGACCGGGTCCGCAAGATCGGTCGCACCAACTACGACGTCGCGGATCAGCTCTCCAACATGGGCATGGAGGCGATCCATCCGAACGCCGCCAAGACCCTGCGCCAGGCGGGCGTTCCGCTGCGCGTGACCAATGCCTTCGAGCCGGAGGATCCGGGCACGCTCATCGACGCGGAAGCCGCCGAGAAGTCCGGCGTCGAGCTCGTCACCGGACTGCCCGTCACCTCGCTCGAGCTGTTCGAGCAGGACATGGTCGGCGTCAAGGGCTACGACGCCGCGATCCTGGAAGTGCTCACCCGCCATCAGGTGCGCATCATCTCCAAGACCTCCAATGCCAACACGATCGTCCATCACGTCGAGGCACCGCTGAAGATCCTCAAGCGCGTGGAAAAAGACCTGACGACGAAATATCCGTCGGCCCGCATCACCAGCCGACGCGCGGCCATCGTCTCGGTCATCGGCCGCGACCTGTCTGGCCTGCGCGTCCCGCTCAATGGCCTCTCGGCCCTGGACGAAGCCGGCATCGAGGTGATCTCCTCGCAGGACACCGGCCGCCGCGTCGACGTGCAGTTCCTCGTCAACGCCGGCAAGATGAACGACGCGGTGCGCGCGCTTCATGCCCGTTTCTGCGAAGGCACGGAAGCCGTCGCCTCGGGCAAGGACGCAGAAATGTCGCGGGCGGCCTGACGCCGGCAACCTGACAACCGGCCCCGCCGGAACCGTCAGCGATGACAAACAAGGGCCGGTGCGCGACGCGCGCCGGCCCTTCGTCGTTTCGCCGCCCCGTTCCACGGGAGGAGGAACAGGCCGGTCTTCCAGGGCATGGTCTTGATTTTCCGGATCATATGAATATATATTCCACATCATATGATAGATATTGACGAGACATGACATGCTGAGACCTGTCGAGATCACCCCTGCCATGCCCCCGGTTCTTGGCCCTGTCGCCGAGCCGGCGGCCGTTGCCTCCATCGTCAAGGCGGTCGTGCGCGCCTGCGAGGCATGGGGCCTCGGCAACACCGAGGCGTCGACGCTGTTCGATGTGCCGCCTGCGACCTGGGGTCGGATGAAGTCGGGAGCGTTTCGCGGACGGCTCGACCAGGACAAGATCACGCGGGCGAGCCTGATCGTCGGCCTCTTCAAGGGCTTGCGCCTGCTCTTCAACGGGCCGCTCGCCACGGGATGGCCGCAGCAGGTCAACACGGGGCCGGGCTTCGACGGCAGGACCCCGGTCGAGATCATGTGCGCGGGCGGCATCCCGGCGATGATGCGCGTGCGCCAGCATATCGACGCGCTTCGGGGCGGCGCGTGAGCGCTGCGAAGGGCCTTGCCCGCCGCCTGTTCACCGAGGAGACGACCGTCCGTCTCATTTCCACCGCCTATATCGACGAGCCGGCGATGGCTCCCCTCGCCGACACGGCCGGGGAACTGGCGATCCTGGAGACGCTCGAGGGGCTCACCTCTCCCCGCCGCTCGCCGCTGCCACCCGTTCCCGGAGGTCTCGACCCGTCCGAACTTCTCGGCGAGGCCGACGGCTATGGCCATACATATGTGAACGCCGCCTTCTGCTACACGCGGACGACGGGCAACCGGTTCAACGGCCCCGAGCGTGGGGCATGGTACGCTGCATGGGGAGCCGACAGGGTGGCGACCGCACAGGCGGAGGTCGGCTGGCACCTGACGCGCGAGCTCGCGGCAACGGGCGTCTACGAAAACCGCACCGCCTACCGCGAGCTTCTGGCCGGCTTCACCGCCGAGTTTCATGAATTGGCCGCACGGACGAAAGCCAGTGCGCTCGACCCCGATCCCGCCGTCGCCTACCCGGCCGGACAGCGCCTTGCCCGCGAGGTTCTGGAGGCAGGCGGGAACGGGCTGCTCTATCCTTCCGCACGACACGAAAACGGACAGTGCCTCGCCGCGTTCCGGCCGCGCCTCGTCCAGAACGTCCGCCAGGGCGACACCTGGCTGTTCGATTGGGCGGGAAGCCCGGTTCCCGGCATCACGCGCCTGGCCAGATAGCCACCGCCCTCAAGCCTCGCCGAACCGCTCCACGTAGCGCTCGAACCCCTCGACCAGCGCGAGCGACTCCCCGCTCAGCTTGTCGCCATGGGGCTTGATGATCGAATATTCGAAGCGTTCCGCGATATCCATCGGCCGCACGACGCCGCCCATCCGCTCATGATCCTCGGCCGTGAAGGCATCGACGATGCCAACGCCGATACCGCGCATCACCAGCGCCGAGACGATGTGGGAGAGGTAGGACTTCATCTTCTGCACCGGTGGATGGCGCATCTTCGCGAACAGCCGGTCGAACGCCCGCCCCGACATGGTGGAATCCATGAAGCCGACGAAGTCCATGCCCGCAAGATCCTTCGCACGGATCACCTTGCAGTCTCCGAGCGGATGGCCCGGCGGCGCCACGAAGCGGAACGGCACCGCACCGGTGCGCACCACGTCGATCTCGTATTTGTGTTGCGTGGGAATGCCGAAGCCGATCTGGCACTGGCGCAGCGCCACCTGCCGCACCACCGGCAAGGTCGTCATCGACAGGAACTCGGCCCGGAATTCCGGCCTCTCAGCCAGAAGTTGCGCAACCACCCCCGGCAACGCCGACTGCGCGATGGCGGGAGCCGCGGCGATGGTCAGCGTCGCCCGGTAGCCCTGGCGGATCTGGGCCGCCGCCCGCTCGATCTGTCCGAGGCCGATGAAACTGCGCTCGACCTCGGTCCACAATTCATGGGCCTCACGCGTCGCAACCACCCGTCCGCCCCGGCGGGCGAAGAGCGAAAGCTCCAGCCGATCCTCCAGATCCCGGATCAGCCGACTGACCGCCGGCTGCGAAATCGCGAGATCTTCCGCTGCGGCAGAAACGGTTCCTGTCCGCATCACCGCACGGAAAGCTTCTAGAGAGCGTTGCGATATCGCCGACACTATAACATTCCCGGATACACACGTAAGGAAACGGTATTTGCGTTATATCCGACCGCTTCGCACTCTGACAAGGAAGCTTGTATCTGGAGGGCGATGTGAGCGCCATTGATGACCCCCGGCGGCTGCCGGAACGTACTGAAGTCGTCGTGATCGGCGGTGGCATTGTCGGGGTCTGCACGGCCCTGCTGCTTGCCGAGAAAGGTGTTCCGGTCGTCCTGTGCGAGAAGGGGCGCATCGCCGGCGAGCAATCCTCCCGCAACTGGGGCTGGATCCGAAAGGCCGGCCGCGATCCCCGCGAGCTGCAACTCATGATCGAAAGCGCCGCCATGTGGCGCGACATCGCCGGACGCCTCGGCGAGGACATCGGCTACGGCATTCGCGGCATCAGCTATCTCGCCGAGACCGAGGAGGAACTGGCGAAGCATGAAGACTGGCTGGACGCCTGCCAGGGCTTCGATCACGGCTCGCGGCTGCTCTCCCCGCAGGAAACCGACGACCTTCTCAAGCGCAACGACCGCCAGTTTGCCGGCGCGCTCTACACGGCCTCCGATGCCTCGGCCGAGCCAGGCCTCGCGGTGCCCGCCATGGCGCGCCTGGCCACCCGCTGTGGTGCGACCATCATCGAGAACTGCGCCGTGCGCTCCGTCGAGCGCAGCGGCGGAAAGGTCCGCGCCGTCGTCACCGAGCAGGGCGAGATCGCCTGCCAGACGGTGGTGCTTGCCGGCGGCGTCTGGTCGCGCACCTTCCTGGAAAACCTCGGGCTCGGACTGCCGCAGCTTGCCATCAAGTCGTCCGTCATGCGCACGACCGCCGGACCCGAGGTCACGGCGGGGGCGCTCGGCGCGACAGGCGCCTCGCTTCGCCGGCGCATCGACGGCGGCTACACCATCGCCCGCTCGGGCGCGGCGGAATTCCAGATCGTTCCCGCAGCCTTCCGCCACCTTCGCGCCTTCCTGCCCGTTCTGGCCGAACGCTGGCGGATCATGAAGCTGCGCGTCGGCCCGGAGTTCTTCGGCCCCCTCGGTCACCACCGCTGGAAGGCCGACGAGATCTCTCCCTTCGAGCAGGTCCGCGTCATGGACCCGACACCCGACCGCAAGCTCCTCCAGAATGTGCTCGCTTCCGCCAAGCAGCTCCACCCGCGTCTGGAGGGCGTCGAGATCGCCGAGACCTGGGGCGGGCTCATCGATGTCATGCCGGACGAGGTTCCGGTGATCGACGAGCCGGCCGGATGGGACGGCCTCGTCATCGCCACCGGCCTCTCCGGCCATGGCTTCGGCATCGGCCCCGGCGTCGCCCGGCTCGTTGTCCAGCACATCGGCGGCGAAGCCCCGATGGTCGACATGGCGCCCTTCGCCCTCTCGCGCTTCTCACGGAGGGGCAAGGCATGACCGGCATGAGCGAGACGACAATGGACGTGCTTGTCATCGGTGCCGGCATCACCGGGGTTTCAGCCGCCCTCGAGCTTATCGAGGCGGGACATCGGGTCGAGATCATCGACGCCTACGGACCCGCCGCCATGGCCTCCGGGTGGACACTGGCCGGCGTACGCCAGTCAGGCCGCCACCCGGCGGAGCTGCCGCTTGCCCGCGCCGCCGTGGCCCTGTGGGGAGATCTCGACGAGAAGCTCGGTGCGCAAACCGGCTACCGCCGTTCGGGCAATCTGCGGCTGGCGCGAAACGACAGCGAGGTAGCAACGATCCGCGCGCTCGTCGACGACCAGTCCCGCGCCGGCCTCGACCTGACCTTCCTTTCCGATCTCAAGGACGCACGCGAGATCGCCCCTGCGCTCTCCGACAGGATCATCGCCGCCTCCTTCTGCCCGACCGACGGACACGCCGACCCGGTCGCGACCGTCGAGGCCTTCGCACGCCGCGCCGAAGGCCTTGGGACACGCCTCTCCTTCGGTGAACGGGTGATCCGGCTTGAGGCCGACGGCGCCGGCATCGCCCGTGTCGTCACCGACCGGCGCACGATCACGCCCGGAGCCGTACTGCTCGCCGCCGGCATCCTCGTCAACGATCTGGTCGCCCCGCTCGGCCACCAGATCCCGTTGCGCCGACCTATGGTGACCGTGTTGCGCAGCGCCGCCTGCGCACCGCTGCTGAGCCCGGTTCTCGGCGTCGCCAATGCCGACATGGCAGCGCGTCAGGAAATCAACGGCCGCTTCCGCGTGACCAGCGGCGCGGAGGACTGGCCCGGCGACATCGTCGAGACCAATGGCCGTCCGGTGATCCATCCGCGCATGCGCGCCGTCCGCGAGACCATCGAGAAGGTCTCCAGCGTGCTTCCCGCCTTCGCCGAAGCCGAGCTGGCGGAGGTCTGGGCCGGCGCCCTTGACCTCACACCCGATGCGCTGCCGGTGATCGACCGCCTACCGGGCCTCGACAATCTGGTCGTCGCCGCCGGCTTTTCCGGTCACGGCTTCGGCATCGGGCCCGTGACTGGCCCGATCGCCGCCAGGCTCCTTCGCGGCATCGATCCCGGACACGACATCCAGCCCTTCCGTTTCGACCGCTTCGCGGCACACACTGCCGCGCACGCACCGCTCACGCTGCACGGATAAAAAGGAGAGGCCCTTGCTCAACCCCGAAGGTCGCGTCGTCATGGTGTCAGGAGCGAGCCGAGGGATTGGTCTCGCCATCGCCCGCAAACTGCTCGAAAAGGGCTACAGCATCAGCGCCGGCGCGCGCGACCCCTACGACCTCGCCGACACGCTCGCCACCATCGCCCCGGAACGGGTGTTGTGCTGCCGCTACGACGCCGCCGATCGCACGTCGCACGAGGCCTGGCTCGACGCCACGCTGAAGCGCTTCGGCCGCCTCGACGCCCTGGTCAACAACGCCGGTACGTCGAACACCTTTTCCATTGAGGACGGCGACGAGGCCGAACTGGACGCCCTCTGGGCGATCAACGTCAAGGGCCCGCTGTTCATGACGCGCATCTGCCTGCCGCATCTGAAGGCTTGCGGCACCGGGCGCGTCATCAATGTTGCCTCGCTCTCGGGAAAACGCGTGCGCAACGAGAACATTGCCTACAACATGACGAAGCACGCCGTGATGGCGCTGACCCATGGCACCCGCCGCATCGGCTGGGACCACGGAGTGCGCGCCACCTCGATCTGCCCGAGCTTCGTCGCAACAGACCTGACCGACGGCGTCACCAAGATCTCCAGAGAAGAGATGATCGACCCGGAGGACTTTGCCGAAATCGCCGCCCTGGCGCTGGCCCTGCCGAACACGGCAGCCATGGCGGAAATGCTGGTGAACTGCCGGCTGGAAGACACGCTGTGAGGAGCAGCGTGTTCTGGGGCTGATAAAAAGCGGGAAAACCCGCAAGAACCACGACCAGAGGACGAGACCATGAAGACCAGACTGGGAATTGCATTCGCAGCCTTGCTGGCGGCCAGCAACGCCTATGCCGCCGGAACAACCCTGAATGTCGGGATGGGCAGCGCCGATGCCGGCAAGCTCGACCCGCATGTCGCCACCTCGACCCCCGACAAGGGTCTCCTGCACTGGATGTTCAACGGTCTCGTGCGGATCAAGCCCGGCGAGGCGAGCCCGGAGTTCATTGAACCGGACATCGCCAAGAGCTGGACGAGCTCCGAGGACGGGCTTACCTGGGTCTTCTCGCTGCGCGACGACGTGGAGTGCCATGGCGACTACGGCAAGATCGATGCCGAGGACATCGTCTATTCGCTGAAGCGCTCGGCCGACCCGGCGATCTCGTCCTTCGCCAAGGACTACACCGCCTTCGACAGCGTCGAGGCCACGGGACCGCTTGAGGTCACCATCAAGCTCAAGAACAAGGTCCCGAGCCTGCTCGGCCTGCTGGTGCCGTATCATGGCGGCAACATCGTCTGCAAAGACGCCGTCGAGGCGCTGGGTGACGAATACCAGCGCACGCCGATCGGCACCGGCCCCTTCATGTTCGCCGAATACCAGCCGCAGCAATACGTCAAGCTGGTCGCCAATCCGGAGTATTTCCGCGGCGAGCCGAAGCTCAAGGAGATCTTCTACCGCTACATTCCCTCCGACGCGTCCCGCGACCTCGCCTTCCAGTCCGGCGAGATCGACATGATCTACGGCAAGCAGGAGCAGACCTGGGTCGAGCGCATCAAGCAGGTGCCGGGCACCGTCGTGTCGGTGATGAAGCCGGGCGAGATGTCGGTGATCCACCTGAACATGACCATGCCGCCGCTCGACGACGTGCGCGTGCGCCGTGCCGTCGCCCATGCGATCAACCGCGATGCAATGGTCCAGTTCAAGGGACCGGACGTGACGCTCGCGGCGATTTCGCCCGTTCCCGAGGGCCATCTCGGCTACACCGCCGACGTGCCGACCTACGAGTATTCCATCGAGAAGGCCAAGGCACTTCTGGCGGAAGCCGGCCATCCCGACGGCGTGACCATCAAGGCGATCCACACCACCCTGCCCGGCATGCTGTCCACCATGGAGGCGATCCAGGCGCTGCTGCGCGAGGCCGACATCAATCTCGAGATCGAGACGGTCGAGCATGCGACGTTCCACGAGCAGATCCGCAAGGACATGAGCCAGGTGACCCACTACGCGGCGGCCCGCTTCCCCGTCGCCGATGTCTATCTCACCCAGTTCTTCCATTCGGATGCGATTGTCGGCACCCCGACGGCCATCGCCAACTTCTCGCACTGCGCCGTGGCCGACAAGGAGATCGAGGCCGCCCGCACCGAGACCGACCAGAAGAAGCAGCTTGAGTACTGGGCCGAGGCCCAGCGCAAGATCATGGATGAGGTCTGCGCGGTGCCGATCGTCCAGAGCATGCAGCTCTGGGCCTGGAAGGACACGCTCGACCTCGGCACCGAGGTGCACGGCTCGCTGAACCTCAGCCCGCCGGTCACCGAGCTCGCGTCCTTCTCCGAGTAACCGGACGACGTGAACTCCGCGCCGGGAGACCCTCGCGGGTCTCCCGGAAAGTGACGACGCAGTCCCCAGCACCGCAACGCGCAGGCGCTCGGGAACCGCTCTCATACGCCATGCCGGCGGGCCGCCCGAAAGCAGTCCGTCCGGTCGCGGCGACGGAGGTCGACATCTCATGACAGCATTCATTCTCAAGCGACTGGGCTTCGCGGCAATCACGCTTTTCGCCGTCCTGACCATCGTCTTCTTCATTGTACGGGTGCTGCCGGGCGACCCGGCGCTGGCGATCCTCGGCGATCAGGCCAGCGAGTCGGCTCTTCAGGCGATGCGCGTGCGGCTCGGGCTCGACGTGCCGCTCTACCAGCAGTACATCGCCTTTCTCGGCGGGGTCGTCATCGGCGACTGGGGCGTCTCGATGGTCTCCGGACGCCCGGTGATCGAGGAAATCCTGAAGGTCCTGCCGGCAACGCTCGAGCTGACCGTTGCCGCCCTTATCCTCGGCATCGCCGTGGGGCTTCCCGTCGGCGTGTGGTCGGCCGTGCGCCGCAACAAGCTGCCCGACTACATCGCGCGGATCGGCTCGCTTCTCGGCCTCTCCTTTCCCGCCTTCGTCTCCGCGGTCCTGCTGCTGCTCTTCTTCTCGATCCACCTGCGCTGGTTCCCGGTGATCAGTTCCGGCCAGGGCAACGGGATCGCCGACCGGCTTCGCGACCTGGCGCTGCCGGCGATCAACCTCGGCCTGATCATGGCCGCCTACATCACCCGCGTGACCCGCTCGGCCATGCTCGAGGTCCTGAACCAGGACTATGTCCGCACGGCCCGGGCCAAGGGGCTCGCCTTCGCCGTCATCGTCTGGCGTCACTGTCTTCGCAACGCGTTGATCCCGGTCGTCACCGTTGTCGGCCTCTATCTCGGCATCCTCATCGGCAACTCGGTCCTGACCGAGATCGTCTTCAACCGTCCCGGCCTCGGCAAGCTCATCGTCGGCGCGCTCAACCAGCGCGACTACACGATGCTCCAGGGGATGATGGTGATCTACACGCTCATCGTCGTCCTGGTGAATCTGGTCACCGACCTGACCTATGGCCTCATCGACCCGAGGATCAAATACGCATGACGACGCCCCCGAGAGCCGCGACCGCGACCGCAAGGCGCCCGTCGCGCATGACCTACTACCGCCTTGCGCTGGCAACCCTCGCCAGCGGCCTGTTCAAGGCCTTCAACGCCAACAAGACCTCCTGGTTCGGCCTCGCGGTATTCGCCGTCGTGGCGATGCTGGCGATCCTGGCCCCGGTGATCGCGCCCTTCGACCCGCTCGACCAGAACATCCTCTACCGTCTCAAGCCGCCCTCCGAGGCGCATTGGTTCGGCACCGACTACTACGGCCGCGACACGCTCTCGCGGATCCTCTGGGGGGCGCGCATTTCACTCACCATCGGCCTGCTCGCCATCAGCTCGGCGATGATCATCGGAACGCTGATCGGCATGATCGCAGGCTACTTCGGCGGGCGCATCGACCTGCTGATCATGCAGGTGATGGACGTTCTCCTCGCCTTTCCCTCGCTGATCCTCGGCCTGATCGTCGTCGCCATGCTCGGCCCGTCGATCTCGAATCTGGTCATCGCCATCGCGCTCACCGCGATCCCGCCGTTCTCGCGCATCGCCAGGGCGCCGACAATAGCGATCAAGAACCGCGAGTTCATCGAGGCGGGCCATGCGCTCGGCTACTCGCACCTCCGCCTGATGTTCCGCCACATCCTGCCGAACATCGCCCCGGAAGTGCTGGTGATGGGCTCGCTGTGGCTGGCGACGGCGATCCGCGTCGAGGCCTCGCTCGCCTTCATCGGCCTTGGCGTCAACCCGCCGACGGCAACCTGGGGCGGCATGATCCGCGAGGGCTTCGAGAACATTCTCGACAGCTTCTGGCTGGCGCTCTTCCCCTCGCTCGCGATCCTGATCGTCGTCTTCTCGCTCAACCTGCTTGGCGATGGCCTGCGCGATGCGGTCGACCCGCGCCTGAAGGGGGAACAATGACCGAGCCCATTCTCAAGGTCGAAGGACTGACCACCTCCTTTCGCGTCGACGGCGCCTGGGTGCCGGTCATCCGCGACATCGACTTCACCATCGACCGAGGCGAGACCGTCGCCATCGTCGGCGAGAGCGGTTCTGGAAAGTCGGTCACGGCGCTCTCTATAATGCGCCTGCTGCAGGAAGGATCGAGCCTCATCGAAGGCTCGGTGCGGCTCGCCGGCACGGATCTTCTCGCGCTCGACGAGGAAAGGATGCGTGACGTGCGCGGCGGCGACATCGGCATGATCTTCCAGGAGCCGATGACGAGCCTGAACCCCGTCCTCAAGATCGGCTTTCAGATCGCCGAAGTCCTTCGCCGGCATCGGGGCATGAGCCAGTCGGAAGCGGAAACCGAGGTGCTCCGACTGTTCGACCTGGTGCGGATCCCGGATGCGAAGCGACGCATCGGCGAATATCCGCACAGTTTCTCCGGCGGCATGCGCCAGCGCGCGATGATCGCCATGGCGCTCGCCTGCCAGCCGAAGCTGCTGATTGCCGACGAGCCGACCACGGCGCTCGACGTCACCATCCAGGCGCAGATCCTCGAGCTCGTGCACGAGCTGCAGAAAGAGATCGGCATGGCGGTGATGTTCATCACCCACGACATGGGCGTCGTCGCCGAGATCGCCGACCGGGTGGTGGTCATGCTGCGCGGCGACAAGGTCGAGGAAGCACCCGTCGCCGATCTCTTCGCCGCCCCGAAACACTCCTACACGAAGATGTTGCTCGGCGCCGTGCCGAAGCTCGGCGGGCTCGGCGACACACGCACCCCGCGCCGCTTCCCGACGCTGGATGCCAACGGCGTGGGGCCGGAACCCGACAATGAGCCCGACGAACGCGGCAAGACGCTGCTGGAGGTGCGCAACCTGACCACCCGCTTCACGGTGCGTGGCGGTCTGCTCAACCGCCCGGTCGGCAACGTTCATGCGGTGGAAGACGTGTCGCTGACGCTCGCGGCCGGCGAAACGCTCGCGCTCGTCGGCGAATCGGGCTGCGGCAAGTCCACGACGGGCCGCTCCATCCTGCGGCTGGTGCAGCCCGCCGGCGGCGAGATCCTGTTCGAGGGCAAGGACCTGATGGACGCGAGCCATCCAGAGCTGCGTCACGCCCGACGGCGACTGCAGATGATCTTCCAGGACCCCTACGGTTCGCTCAATCCGCGCCAGGCGGTCGGCTCCGCCATCGCCGAGCCGATCCGCGTGCACGGCTTGATGGAAGACGCCGCGATCGCCGACCGGGTGACACAGCTTCTCGATCTGGTCGGCCTGCAGGAAGAACACGCCTTGCGCTTTCCGCACGAGTTCTCCGGCGGGCAGCGTCAGCGCATCTGCATCGCCAGAAGCCTGGCGCTCGAGCCGAAACTGATCGTGGCCGATGAATCCGTTTCCGCCCTCGATGCCTCGATCAAGGCGCAGGTGGTGAACCTGATGCTCGACCTGCAGCGCGAGCTCGGCCTCGCCTATCTGTTCATCAGCCACGACATCGCCGTGGTGGAACGGGTGAGCCACCGGATCGCGGTGATGCTGCTTGGCGAAATCGTGGAGATCGGTCCGCGCGATGCCATCCTGCGCAATCCGCAGCATCCCTATACGAAGAAGCTGATCGACGCGGTGCCGGTACCTGACCCCCGCCAGAAGCACAAGCGCAGCGGGCTGATCACGGACGAACTCCGCAGCCCCGTGCGCCCACTCGACTGGCAACGCCCGCCCTCGCGCATGTATCCCGTCGGCGAAGGTCACATGGTGCGCGAGTTCTGAACAGCCCAGCCAAGGCCGGCGGGCACCCCGGGATGACACACTACCAATGAAGAGGGCCGCGGGAGGTATCCCCCGCGGCCCTTTCGTTTCAGCGCGTTGCCGTCGGCACTCAGTCGCCGTGACGCGCGAGCCCCTTGGCCAGGGCCGTGAAATAGATGTCCGGCCCGTGCACATGCCCCCCGGCGCTCTCCGCCTCATGCGAGGCATGGCGCAGGAAGTTGCCGAAGGTGTCGCCGCCGCCATAGGGAAGCGGCTGGAGCGCACCCTGCTTGCCAGGCGTCTCGTCCTCCTGTCGCGTGTAGATGGTCTCGCCGTCCTTGATCGATTCCATCACCTTGAGCGTGTCGAGCGTCTCCGGATCGATGGCTGTCGGGTCCTTGGAGAGGATGACGAAATCGGCGACCTTGCCGAGCGTGATCGAGCCTTTCCGGTTTTCCTCGAAGTGCTGGTAGGCCGGCCAGATCGTCATCGCCTTCAGCGCGGTCATCACGTCGACGCGCTGGTCGGGCCCAAGGATGTCGCCCGAGCGCGTGCGCCGCGTGACGGTCGCATCAAGGATGCGCATGGAATCGGGGAAGGCCACCGGCGCGTCATGATGCGAGGAGAACATCATGCCGCGCTCGCGCACCCAGCCCGTCGGCGAGATATTTTCCGCGTTGACCGGACCGACCGTGCGGTCGCGGTGCCAGTCGCCCCAGTAGAACGTGTGCATCGGGAAGAGCGAGGGGAAGACATCCAGCTCGTCGAAGGCGGCGACCTGATCCTTGCGCAGGAACTGGCCGTGGATCAGCACCGGACGCCGATCGGCCTTGCCGTATTTCTCCTCCGCAGTGCGGATCGCGGCGATCAGCATGTCCGACGCGCCCTCGCCGTTCGAATGCGTGATGATCTGCACGCCATTGCCAAAGGCCCAGTCGACGGCGTCGAACACCTGGTCGCTGTTTGCCGCCGCATAACCGGCATAATCGGCACGGTAGGTTTCCGGCGGATTGTAATACGGCCGATCACGCAGCGCGGTGAAGCCCTGCGGCGAGCCGTCGATCGTGAGCTTGGCGCCCGCTATGCGGAACCGGTTCTTGTACGTGCGCGACTGGCCCTTGAGAATCAGGTCGCGGTCGAGCAGCACGTCCGGATAGGTGACGATGTCGATCTTGGTGCGGCCGGCGTCGGAGGCCGTCTGCATGATCTTCACGACGTTGGGCGTCGAGCGCCCCTCCTGCCCCGTGGTGTAGCCGAAGCTCGCCAGAAGCTCCGTCCCGGCGACGAACAGCTCTTGCGCGCCATCCTTGTCGAGGTCGCTGAGCTGCTTGAGCGCCGCACCGAAGAAGGCCGCCTCCTCAAGCACACCGTTCGGCTCGTTGGAGCCATCCTTGCGACGGATCTTGCCGCCCTCGGGATCCGTCGTGTCGGCGGTGATGCCGGCAAGCTCAAGCGCCTTGGAGTTCATCACGCCGAGATGGCCAGACTGGTGAATGATCATCACCGGCATGTCCGTCGACACCTTGTCTAGGTCCTCGCGCGTCGGATGGCGCTGTTCCTTGAGCTGGGCGTCGTCATAGCCGAACCCGAGGATGGTACCGAGGCGCTTGACCCGGTCGGGATTGGCCTTCGCCCAGTCCTCGAGCGCGACCTGGAGCGCGGCGATATCGTTGACCGGTCCATCCGGTGCCGGCTGAATGTTCGCCGAGGCCGCCTGAATGCCGATCATGAAGGCGTGGCCGTGGGCATCGACGAAGCCGGGCAGCATGGTGCGCCCCTGCAGGTCGATCACCTTCGTTGCCTTGCCCTTGAGCTTCATCACGTCCTGCTCTGAGCCGACGGCGACGATCTCTCCATCCTTCTCGGCAACGGCCTCGACGCGGGGCTGCGTGTCGTCCATGGTCAGGATCGGGCCACCGGACCAGATACGGTCGGCGCTGTCCTGTGCAAAGGCACCTGCCGTCGGCGCCAGGGAGGCAGCCAACAGGGCCAGGCAGGAAATGGACATTCGCTTCACGGAAGTCTCCTTTGGAACTCGAAAGTGCGACCGCAACCGGGGGCTGCGGGCGCGCCGGCAACGGACCTTGCCGAGCGCTCCCGAACCATGCTTCCGAGATATTCAGAAGATATGAAGACTATTCGCTTTTCATCGCATCGGCCGGCTCGGTGCGGCGCGGCGAAGCCGCCGGAATGCCGGCAACTCCAGGGGGGGAACTGATTGCGATGTCGTCGGAGCAAAGAAAACCGCGCACTGCCCGGCTGACCGTATCGCTCGGCACCATTCTGGCCGTGTCGACGATCACGCTCATCGTGCTCGTATCGGGCATCCTGGTGACGCTGGATTTCACCCGCGGGCGGGCGGATGCCATCGCCGCGGCCACCCGCGAAACAACCAGTTTCTCGCAGCGCCTCGCCGACCGCCTCGCGGCTCTCTCGGCCGAGACCGTCGCGCCGGTCGATCTCTTGACGTCCGTCGACAATGCCTTCCTGGCCGCGCCTCCGGAGCGCACGCCCGACAAGGTCGCTGTCCTGAGCGCGGCGCTTTCCCACGCGCCGCACCTTGACGGCCTCTATGCCGGCTATCCCGACGGCAGCTTCATCCATGTCCTGAAACTGTCGGGCGCCGGCTGGCGCAAAGCCCTCAGTGCCCCGGACGACGCGGTCCTTGCCGTGCGCATGTTCACCCCGCCCGTCGCGCCGAACCGGCGTTCGCAGCTGGCCTTTCTCGATGCGGACGGTCGGGAGATCTCACGGGCGTTCGGCCCTGAAACCGACTACGACCCGCGCACGCGGCCCTGGTACGCCGCCGCCCGCGAGGCCGCCCATTCCCGGGTAATCGCCGTTGGCCCCTATGACATGGCCACGACCCACGAACTCGGCATGACAATCGCACGGGCGCACAAGGGCGATCCATCGATCGTCGTCGGCGCAGACGTGATCCTGACGACGGTCACCGACCTCCTCGCCAGCGGGCGGGTGACGCAGGACACCCGCGCCTTCATTCTGAACGCGCAGGGCCGGATCGTCGTCGAGGCCGGGCCGGAACGCCTCGCGCTCGCCGGCGGCGCGAACGGATCCCACTCGGGCTGGACCTCGGACATGCTGGCGCCTGCCATGGAGGCGACTGGCAGTGCCCAGCGCATCGAGATCGGCGGCCGCGCCTATCTGGTGACAGCCGGGCAACCGGTCGGCAGCCAGCTTCTCGCCAGCCACCGGGTGGTGGTCGCAAGTCCCCTCGACGAGTTGCTCGCCGACGCCAATAGCGATCTGCAGCACGGGTTGCTGGTTGCCCTTGCGGTGGTTCTGGCGGCAATCGTCCTGGCGCTCCTGCTGTCCCGCTTCATCTCCCACTCGCTGCAAATCCTGACCCTCGGGGCGCGGCGCATGCAGAGCCTCGATTTTTCCGAGCCGATAGAGGTCCGTTCGCGCGTAACCGAGATCTCCCGCCTCGGCTGGGCGATCGGGCGCGCCCAGGACGCGATCTTCACCTTCGCCCTCTACGTGCCGAAAGAGTTCGTCCGCAAGGGTATCGAAGCCGGCTACTTCAAGGGCCGGTCGGCGCGGCGCGAGGATGTGACGGCGATGTTCACCGACATCTACGATTTCACCACCATCAGCGAGAACCACTCGCCGGAAGAACTCGTCGAGATGCTCTCCGGCTATTTCGACGTCTTCGACGCCTCGGTGAACGCCCATGACGGGACGATCATCCAGTTCCTGGGCGATTCCGTCTATGCCATGTGGAACGCGCCGCTCACCGATCCGGACCATGCGTTCAAGGCCTGCCTGTGCGCGCTCGACGTCGAGCGCCGGCTGGCGGAATTCAACGCAGAACAGCTTCGCAAGGGATTGCCGGCGTTTCGCACGAGATACGGCATCCATTCCGGCCAGGCGGTGGTCGGCAGCGTCGGCGCCACCGAGCGTCTGCAGTACACCGGCATGGGCGACACCATCAACGTCGCCTCGCGGCTCGAGGGCATGAACAAGGAGCTTGGAACCGTCGCCATCGCCAGCTCCGCCGTTGTCGAACGCTGCAATGACAAGATCGACTTTCGCCCGCTCGGCACCGCCCACGCCAAGGGACGCACCCGCCCCGTCGCCATCTTCGAACTCATCGGCGAGAAGACCGCCGTCGCTGCCGAAGCACCGCCCGACGCGGCACCGCTTTCCGAAGATCGATGATTGCCAGAGCCGCCGCGCTTTCGTAGGAACGAGCTGCGGGACGGGGCTGCGATGAAACACGGCGGACAATCGAGACGTGCTTTCGGGAACCGGTCATTTCGACCGGAGCTGACGCTCGCCCTCGTTTTCCTGCTTGTGCTGTCGTCGCTGATGCCGCGCGGCATGATGCCCGGGCGCGACGCCGACGGTCATATCTCCGTCGTCCTTTGCACCTCCGAAGGATTGCGCACGGTCCTTCTCGACGCCTCCGGTCGCGAGGTGGAGGAGCCCCTCAACCCGGACGATCCGGACGAGCGCCACGCCAGCCTGTGCGTTTTCGCGCCCGTCGTCACCGCCCTTGCCGCGGCCGACATTTCGTTCGACCTTCCCGCGCCCCCCGCCTCTGCGCCGACGCGCGAGTTGCAGCCGGCGGCGTTTCATCCGCACTGGCAGGGCCTGCCGCTCGGCGCCCGCGCGCCTCCCCGTCTCCTGACGCTCTGAGCTTCCGCAATTCACGGACTTTCTTCCAGCAGGCGCGCCCGCATCGCCGGCGCACGGCCTGTCGCGTACTGGAGACGCAGGACATGACCACGGACACCCTTCACGGCCGGGCCGCCGCACCGGCCGCCGACCGACGTTTCTATCTCGCCGCGTGGCGATGGCATTTCTATGCCGGCCTCTATGTGGCGCCCTTCCTCGTCATGCTGGCCGTTACCGGCCTGATGATGCTCTACATCTCCGCCTTCTCGGGGCGTGACGGCGAGAAGATCGCCGTCGCGGTTCCCGCGCAGGCGCATGTGCTTGCCGTAGCCACACAGGCCGATGCCGCCCTTGGGGCGGTCCCGGGCGGGCGGCTGGTCGAATGGATCAAACCGGACCGGGACGACCGTGCGTCGGTGTTTCGCATCGCCTCCGAGGGCGTGCAGAAAATGGTCGCCGTCGATCCCTACACGGGCAAGGTCCTCGAGAGTTGGGACCGCCGCGACGGCTGGTACGACTTCGCCGACAACATCCACGGAACACTCCTGATCGGCAACGCCGGCGATCGGCTGATCGAGATCGCCGCCGGCTTCGGCATCGTGCTGGTGATCACCGGTCTCTATCTGTGGTGGCCGCGCGGCGAGAGCTGGGCGAACGTCCTGCTCGCCAGGACGGCCGGCAACGGTCGGAACCGCTGGAAGGGTCTGCACCGCGCCGTCGGCTTCTACATCTCCGCCCTGCTCGTCGTGTTCCTGCTCTCGGGAATGTCCTGGACCGGCATCTGGGGCGAGAAGTTCGTTCAGGCCTGGAGCACGTTTCCGGCGGAAAAGTGGGACAATGTCCCCCTCTCCGATGACATTCACGCGGCGATGAACCATGGCGGGCCGAAGAACGTCCCCTGGGCTCTCGAGCAGACGCCGATGCCGGCCTCGGGTTCCCAGGCCGGCGTGCAGGGCATTGCGCCGGGCACACCCGTCACCATCGACGCCATCGACGGGCTCGCCGCCCGCCTCGGCTACCAGGGGCGCTTCCGCGTCTCCTTCCCTGCTGGCGAGACCGGTGTATGGACCATCAACCAGGACACGATGAGCAATGACGCCGAGACGCCGACCTCGGACCGGACAGTGCATGTCGACCGCCATACCGGCCGCATCCTCGCCGACGTGGGCTTCGCCGACTATTCGCTCCCCGGCAAGGCGATGGCCGTCGGCATCGCCTTCCACGAGGGCGACATGGGTCTGTGGAACATCGCGCTCAACACCCTGTTCTGCCTCGCCGTTGTCTTCATGAGCATCAGCGGGCTGGCGATGTGGTGGATGCGCCGCCCGGCGCGGGCCGGCGCGCGGCTCTTCACGCCGCGGGTTCCCGGCGGCATACCGCATTGGCGCAGCGCCATGCTGGTGATGCTCGTCGTGTCCCTCGCTTTCCCGCTCGTCGGCCTCACGCTTGTCGCGGTGATGGCGCTCGACCTGCTGGTGCTTGCCCGCGTGCCGATGCTTCGCAAGGTCTTCGCCTGAGCGGCAAAACGAAAGAAGGGCGGCCCCTTGGGGCCGCCCTCCCGCGTCTCGGCTCTCCGGACCGTTTGTCCCGGAGGCCGGCCGAAAGCCTTCGGCTCAGAAACGCAGCTTCATGCGCGCGTAGCCGCCAAAGTCGGTGGTGTTCTCGCTGAAGCCCGCCTGCCCGAGCACGGACACCGAGAACCGCTCGCTCACATCCATGTCGAAGCCGGCCGCAAAGTCCGCCCGCATACGGTCCGGGCTCGTCGTCGAGGACAGGCTGCCGAAGGACGCGTCCGTGCCGGCCAGCACGGCCGAGTTCGAAACAGACGGATTGGTGAGCTGCGCCGTCAGACCGGCCCGCAGGAAGGCCACGGTCGGGCGGTCCTGAACGTTGAAGGCGCGACCGACCTCCAGGATCGGGGCCACCGCCACCGACGTCTTCGAGATACCGCCGACGTTCCAGTTCAAGGCACCCGAGCCGCGTTCGCTGTAGCTGTCCTGCCACAAGCGGGTCACCGACAGGGCGACCGCGGGCTTGGCGTAGAAACCATGCTGCTCGAACACAGAGGAGACACGCGCCTCCGCCGTGAGGAACCGGCCCTTGATGTCCGCGGTGGCGACATGGCTGGTCGCCCCCAGGGCATAGTAGCGGCTCTGGTCGAGATCGTAGACACCACCACCGACAGTGGTCGAGAAGGTCATCGGACCGACCTCCCGCTTCAGTGCGACACCGGCGCTGAACCGCGTGCCGCTCTGGCCGTAGGTGCTGCTCTTGACCTTGATGTACTCGAGCTGTCCGCCGACCTCGATGAAGGTATCGTCCAGGATCTCCTTCTGGAAGGCGCCCGCAATGCCGGTCGTGTCCTCGCGGAACGCACGGCTGTTCGATGTGGCGGCCTCGAAGTGGCGGTTGCCGATCGCCTGCATCCATACGCAGTCGCGCTGGCGAAAGAAGTCCTCGCCGAGGTTCGGATCAAGCGTCGGGCAGCTCTGCAGCAGGCGGTGCAGTGCCTGCGACGAGGCAACCGCAGCCGTGGCGTTCGACAGGCTTTGCCCGGCCGAATGGTCGAGATAGTGTTGCGCCAGTTCCTCGCCTGTACGGGCATTGAGGAACTTGTGGGAGATCGCCTTGAGAGCCGTCTTCAGTTCCAGCGACTGGGGACCGGTCTCGATCGCTTGAAGGGCCTTGCTGTAGAAGCTCGCGAACTCTTGTGCGTTCTTGCCAAGCTGTACGCCGCTGGTCTTGCCGGAATAGTCGACCGTATAATCGACCTCGACCCGCGTGTTGTTGTCCTTGTTCGCGACCGAATAGCTGACGGCGGCCGTATTTGCGACCGTCAGGCCGGTGATATCGATGGCTCCGCCACCGCCCACCGTCGCCAGAACGGACATAAAGCCGACGTGGCCATCAGGCATCACCGTCTCCTTGGCCCAGTTCGCCTCGATCGTACCGGCAAGTGATACCTGGCCGTCTTTACCGTGAACATCGACCACGATCTTGTCGTGGGTGATGTTGCCGGCGGCGTCGAAGAGCGCATCCACCTTGTAGATGCCCGTCCCATCCTGGGTGAACGATCCCGTCGTCACCCGCGAGGTTGCGATCTCGCCCACCTTGCCGGCACTCATGACCGCGCTGTTCTGGAACTCGGAGTTCGCATGGCCGCCAAGGTCAAAGCTGGTGCCCAGCTCTGCGACGCCGCCATCGATGTTGTAGAACCCCTGCGCATTGGCGCTGTCGAGGGCGACCGACCCCATGAAGCTTCCGCCATCGTTGACGATGGTGAGCGAGGCCGTCTTATCGTTGCGCACCACCACCGAACCGATGTCGGCGCTCCTCAGAGCGCCTTTGTTGTAGATATTGTTGGAGCGATAGATTGAGCCGTCGAGCAGGACAGTCCGTCCACCCTTGATGGCAATGGTCTCGTAGGCATCCGCCGAGGTCGTCTCGACCAGGGCTCCGGATTTGATGTTGATTTGGACGACGGCTTCCTGCGGGTTCTTGCCATCAGGATCGTGCTCGTAGCTGCTCGAGGCCTGGGCCAGGATCGCCCGGCTCTTCGCGCCTTCCGCCCGCACCGTGCCGTCGACGGTGATCCGGACGCCCTTGGAGTAGCTTTCGCCGCCGCCTGACGCACTCTGTGCAAAAATGCCGACCGCACCCTCGCCCTGGACGTCGACCACTCCCTTGTTGTCGACAGCGATGTCCACGAAACCGCCATTGCCGTCCAGGCCCTCGCTGCCGATATAACCCGGATTGTCCTCCGCAAATTCCAGGAGGAGCTCGCCCTGCGCGCCACCGCCGCCGCCAACCGAGTGGACGAAGATGCCGTGGGCATTCTTTCCGCTCGTGGTGATGGTCCCCGACATGGTGACCGTGACATCGCCGCCGTCGCCGCCATCACCGCCGCTTTCCGGCTTGAAAATGAGCGAACCGACGGTCTCCCAAAGATTGTCGAGTTCATGCTCAAGGGTCGTCTCGATGTCGCCGACCGCGCCACCACCGCCGCCGAGCGATTGGGCAAAGATGCCCATCGCGCCCTCACCTTCAGTGTAAATCGTCCCGGTGTTGGTGACATTTACTGTTCCGCCGTCACCGCCGCCGCCCGAGCTGCCGGCAACGGTAAGCGAGGTCAGAAGCCCCTGCGAACCATCGCCGCCGGAACCACCACCGCCGCCGACCGACTGAGCAAAGATGCCCGTTCCCGAACTGCCGAGTGTCGTGATGTTGCTTTCATTCGACACGATCACGTCGCCGCCGTTGCTGGCGTCCCCGGCACCACCGCCCACATTGACCGAGAAGCTCTCGATCAGGCTCTTCGGGAATCCCTTGACCTGCTCGTAGATCTCCTTGGCCGTATTGATTTGCTCGTAAACCTCATAGACATCGGCAAGCCACCCCTTGAGGTCAGGTTCGCCATTGCCGCCGATACCGCCCGACCCGCCAACCGACTGGGCGAAGATCGCATAGGAAGCGGTGCCGCTGGTCGTGATGTCAGCGCCCTTGCCATTGGTGACATTGACCGTGTCGCCATGACCACCACCACCGCCGAAGCCACCCATCGTGTAGGAAATGGTGACGCCCTTGGACTCCGCCTCCTCGCCTTCCTCGTTTTTGGGCGTGTGCGTGTAGCCGATGGAATAAGCGCCCGCATTGCCGCCGTCGCCGCCGCCGCCACCCACCGACTGCGCGAAGATTCCGTAGGACGTGTCCTGAGCAGTGGAAATCTTGCCGCTGTTGTCGATGGTAACGGTGCCGGCGTGACTGCCTGTGCCGCCATAGCCGCCAACTTGCGAGTTGAGCGCAATCTTGAGATATTTCTCCTTCTCGCGGCCGAAGTTGCCAAAGAAGCCGTAGCCGGCACCACCATCGCCGCCGTTTCCGCCAATGGACTGGGCAAAGATGCCGTGAGAATTGCCACCGGTCGTGGCCAACTGGCTCGTATTCGTCACCGAAACATCACCGGCGACGGCCGCGGAGCCGCCTGTGCCGCCGACCTGGACATTGGACTGGACCGTTCCACCGAAGTCGACACCGATCTCCGCGCCATAGCTCAGCCCGCCCGAGCCACCGTTGCCGCCCACCGATTGCGCGTAGATCGCATCCGCATAGTGACCGTGGGTCGTGACGCTGCCATGGTTCGTGACTGTGACATCCCCGCCCTGGCCGCTGTCGCCGCCGTCGCCTCCGACCGTCACGTTGACCGTGCCGCTGCCTTCGGTGGAGACGTTGAGCGTACCGGCATAGACCGCGCCGCCCATGCCGCCGTTGCCGCCCATCGACTGGACCACGATGCCGGATGCCGCATAGCCCGACGTCTCGATCGCACCAGAGTTGGTGGCCGTGGCACTGCCGCCCTTGCCACCCGCGCCGCCGCTGCCTCCAACGGCGACGGAGATGGCGCCGGAAATGGGTCCGCCCGTCCCCGACCCCTGCGCCAGCATTCCCGCACTGCCACCGGAACCGCCCGTCACATTGACCAGAATGCCGACGGCATAATTGCCCTTTGTGTTGATCTTGGCCGTGTTGGTGACATCGGCCGTGCCGGAAGTCCCGCCAATACCGCCGTCGCCGCCCACGCCAATCATGACATTGACGACGCTCACCGCGCCATTGGCCGTCAGTCCGCCGTTGCCGCCGCCACCGCCAAGCGACTGCAACAAGATGCCGAAGGCGCCATCGCCCTGGGTTTCGAGATCTGCGTTGTTGGTGACCTTGACATCGCCAGCCTCTCCGCCCTCGCCGCCGTCACCGCCATGAGTGTAGTCAAGCGACAGCCCGATGTTGCCATTGACGGTCATGCCCGCCTGGCCGCCACCACCGGCGATTGACTGCGCGACGATAGCCGCGGCCAGGTGGCCGGCGGTCGTGATACTGCCCTTGTTGACAACCTCGACATCGCCGCCTTGGCCACCGCCGCCGCCCGACTGACCGAGCGTCACCGCACCAAGCGAAACCGAAATATCGCCGTCGATGGTCATCCCGGACTTGCCGCCGCCGCCGCCCAGCGACTGGGCCAGAATGCCGAGCGACTGGTCGCCGGTGGTGGAAATGTCTCCATTGGAGGTAACAGTTACCTTCCCGCCACTGCCACCGATGCCGCCCTGGGCGCCCTGCGTTGTGCCATACTGGCCAATGTTTACACCGACATTGGCGTCGATCACGGTGCTCGACTGGCCGCCACCGCCGCCAACGGACTGGGCGAGGATGCCGTCGGAATCTCGCCCGAGCGTGGTGATCTTCGCGTTGTTGGTGAAGTCGACCGTGCCGCCGTTGCCCCCCGTTCCGCCGTCCGATCCCATGTCGTGGTTGAATTCAAGTGAAACGCCAGCCTCGATGCTGTTTCCGGACGCGCCGCCGCCGCCGCCGATCGACTGGATGAGCGAGCCGGCCGAATTGTCTCCAGCCGTTGAGATGGCCCCGCCGACCGACCCCGCTACGGTGCCGCCATTCTGGCCAATGCCGAATGAACTCGATCCACTTTGTGAATTGAACGTGAGACCGATATCAATCGAGACCGTATTGCCCCCGATGCCACCGCCACCGCCCAGCGACTGGGCGAAGAAGCCGCGCGCATGGTCGCCACCGGTCGTGATACTGTCGTGCGACGATCCGGTGAAGCTGATGTCGCCGCCAAAGCCGCCTGCCCCTCCGCTCGTACCAAGCAGCGGCTCGATGATGTCGATCGCTGCAAAGGAGCTTGCTCCCTTGCCGCCGCCACCGCCGATCGACTGCAGGATCACGCCGTCTGCGTGGTCCCCCTGGGTCACGAGGGAGAAGCCTTTGCTCGTGAAAGTTACCTTGTCTCCGTTGCCGCCGCCGCCACCATTCTGACCGAAGGCAAACGCACCGCTCGGCGAATAGGCGTCGCCGCCGCCGGCACCGATGCTCTCCACAAGGATGCCGACCGAATTCGCCCCCATGGTGTTGATGGTGGCGCCGTCCAGGTTGAGATTGACAGCCCCGCCATTGCCGCCAAGACCGGCCTGGCCACCGACGGCGTAGAAGCCGTCGGATGCCCCGGAGCTGCCGCCGCCACCGCCGATGGCGTGAATCTTGACCCCGGCCGAATTGAGGCCTGTCGTCTCGAGTATGCTGTCAGTCAGTGTGACGTTGACGGTGCCGCCGTCGCCACCGGCGCCGGCATCTGCGGCCAGGGCCGCTATAACCCCCGAGGTCTTGCCGGCCTTGCCGCCGCCACCGCCGATGGACTGGGCATAGAGGGCATTCGCGTGCGCCCCCTTGGTCGAAAGAGCCGACGAGATCAACGTCGCGGTCACCGTGTTGCCGTTTCCGCCCACACCTCCCGTCGCTCCATAGGCGATGAATCCCGAGGCATCCCCGCCGGCACCGCCCATGCCGCCAATGCTCTGCAGAAGGATCGCATCTGCTTCGCTATTGTCCGTCACAACGCTCGAAGACGTCAGGGTGAGGGTTACTGTGCCCGCATCTTTCGGCTTGCCCGGGTCTCCGGCGTGACTCCCGTTGCCGCTCTCGCCTGTAACGCCACTGGCGCTCTTAAGATAGATTCCGTAGTAGGCGTTGGCCCCGGTCGTGGTGACGTCGACCATCAGGTCGGCGGTGATGTTTCCGCCTGCCCCCGCAGCGCCGCCATCGCCGGCATAGTTGCCATTGCCGCCGGTACCACCATCGCCGCCCAGGCTGGCGATCTCGATCCCGACAAACCCCGTGGTGGTGATTTTGCTGAGCGTTTCTTTCGCGGAAACGGTGATGTCGCCGCCATCACCGCCCATGAAACCTGAACCGCCGTAGGACGTGTTCGCCCCACTGACATCACCATAGCCTCCTCCCCCGCCGTACCCACCTTGGGAGAGGACCTGAATGCCGAAACTCGCGCCGTTGTAGTCCAGATAGTGTCCGTCAAGCAGGGAGAGCGTGACGCTGCCGCCGGCGCCGCCCGCGCCTCCAATGCCGCCCTTGGCATCATCCAGTCCGCCGTCCGACTCCGCCCAGCCGCCCAGGCCACCGTTGCCACCAAAAGTGGTGAGCTGGATGCCGCGCGAGTCTGATCGCTTGCCCGTCGCCTTGATCGCGCCGACCTTCTTGGTGGCTGGCTTCCCGTCGTATTTGGCCTCGAAAACCAGATCGCCGCCCGCACCGCCGTCGCCACCCCAGCCGCCTTGGGCATGCTTGTCGAAGTGCACATCTTCGTGCCCGGCGCTGCCATGCCAACCTTGGGTAACGAGCTCGACAGCGCTCGCTCCGGTGATGTCGAAACCATAATCGAGGGTGACCGTGGCGGAGAGCGATTGCCCCGCGTCGCCGTCCACGCCTTTCTGACCGTCCTGATTGTGGGTCGACCAATCGCCGGGAACCGGCGTCGCTCCACCCTTGTCGCGGATATAGACGGCCGGACCAAAGCCGTCACCGCCACGAGTTGCATCGATGGTCTCGGGAACCTGCCGCAGGTTGACCGTAGTCACCCTGTCTTGCGAGTAATCGTCATAGACAATCGGCATGGGGTCGGCGCCCATGCAGGTCGCCACTCCATCGATTACGTTGCAATATGCCATTGCCGGCGTCAGCGACGTCCCCGACAGCAGCAACGCCGCGAATGGCAGCCCCACGACATACCTGAGCCCCGTGGGGACGACACGTCGCGAAAACGCATAGACGGAAGGAAATTCACGCTGCATCGGGCAAACCTCTGCTCAATAAGCTGGACCCGCGCCGCCGCGGACGGGACAACGCAAGTAAGGAAGCAGACGCCGATTGGACGCAGATTGGTGCGGCATCGCATGCCCGGAGCCCCCGCACCGGAACAATGACGCCACAAGTCACTTCACTCGCCCCAACCAGCCCATCGCCCGAACAAGAGCGATTCGCCCGCATTTCATTGGTGAGACTAAGTTAAACCCCAAAATAATAAAATATAGTATAATGGAAAATCCAAACTACATTCCGAAAGATATCTTTCATTTCAAGTAAATACTTATAATTTTGAAAAATAAATAAGTATTGATAAATAAATAAAAGAAAATACTAGAAATTAATGTTATTCAAATCGACAACCTATGAAATTCCGAAAAAACAAGATGATCCGCAAAAGGAGAAGCAAGACAACGAAGGGGAAGGAACCAACATCGGCGCCGAAACTATCCTAAAAGGCGCAAAAAAATCCGAATGCGCGCGATGCCGCAGAGTCAGATCATGGCCGGTTCTCTCCATCGACCTGACAGCGCTGCCGCACCCGCCGGCATTGCATGTGCCGGCATCACCTCAAATGGAAGGGAGCCGACAGGCTGAAGCCGGTGTTGTGCGCGGTAATCACGGGGAGACTGGCCTTGGTGCCGGAAAGCACCTTGGAGCGCAGCCGGCTCAGGAGCACGTCGAGACGGCTTCTCGAAGTCTCGTTGTCCGGCTCCCCAAGGGCTGCGAAGATTTCCTGACGGCCGACGACGTCACTCTCCGAACGCACCATGTGCTCGACGAACAAGGCCTCGCGGCGGCTCAGCCGAACGGCCTCGCCATTCGGCGCCGTCAGCATCATGGATTGCGTCTGGAACACCCAGCCCTGCTCGCCTTGCGCGCCCCCGCCTTCGTCACCGGCGCGGCGGCGTCCGGCGAGATGCTGGATCGCCGCGGAAAGCTCTTCCGGCTCGACGGGCTTGGCCATATAGATGTCGGCGCCGCTCTGATAGGCACGCACGCGATCTTCAACCGCATCCCTTACGGTGGTAATGATCACCGCCGTCCGGGTTTGTCCGGACAGATACTCGGTGATGGAAAACCCGCTGTGATGAGGAAGGTTGACGTCCACGACGGCAACATCGAACACTTGCTGGCCGATAAGCTGGTAAAGTTCGACCGCATCCCCGGCTTCGGTCACCCGATGACCGAGCACGGTCAGACAGTCAGCAAGACTTTTCCTGAGGGCGACGTTGTCCTCGACCAATATCACGTCTGCCAAAATCGTATCTCATTCCCGGGAGAGACCAGCCCGCGTGCGCGAACCGGATGGAACAGCCCGCCTTCCGCCCGCCTGCGATCCTGCCCCGGACCGTCCGACGGAGATCTGCCAGCCACCTCGTCTTATAAGCGGCCGCTCATACATCAGGCAACTCTTGTCCTTGCCTGGATTTTAATCTCGATATCCGCCTGCCTTTTGCCGTCGGCGACGCATGCGGACGCCGCGCGGACGCTGCGGATCGAGCAGGGACTGTTCGAGAAATCGATCGAGGGGCACATGTCGCTGCTGCGTGACACGGCGCATGATCTCTCGTTCGCGGATGTCGCCTTCGGCCCGGCGCGCGACAGCTTCACGGCCCTCCCCGACAAGCTGGCGCTCGGCTACACGAAAGACCCCATCTGGATCAGGCTCACGCTCGAACGCGACGGTGTCTGGCCAGAGGCGCTCTTCATGATCCTGAGCCCGACATATCTGGACAGAGTCGACATCTACCTCGCGCAATCGGGTGCCCCCCGCTCGCCGGACGACTTCCGTCACGAGATGGCCGGCGATCATGTCGCCGACGGCGACAAGGGCATCCCCCTGCCGTATATCGCCACGAAACTGCAGTTTCCCGCGACGGACCGGTTCGACGTCTACCTGCGGATCAAGACGACCAGCACGATGTCCCTGAGGGGCGCCCTTGTGTCCCCGGAAGCGCTGGCGAGCCTTTCGATGTGGCGTGCCGTCAAACTGGCGTCCCTGTGCGCCGTCATGTTTGCGTTCGCGCTGATCAACTTCTTCTACTGGATCTACCTGCGGAAGCCGCTCTTCCTGAGCTTCTTCTGCTTCCTTCTCGCGGACATGCTTTCCGGCCTGACCGACAGCGGCCTGCTGCCGCGCATGTTCGCCATCGGCGATCAGTATGCCATCGACATCCTGACGGGCTGGGCCGTGATCCTCGTGGTCCTGACGTCCCTGTATTTCACCCGCTACCAGCTCGAAACCCGCCGGAACTTTCCGCTTGGCGACAAGCTTCTGAAATTACTCGCGCCGGTCATCGCCGCCACCCTGGTCGCGAGCCTCGCCGGCTTCTACCAGACCGTCATCGGGCCGGTGATCCTCGTCGCCATCCTGCTTGCGGGCTTCCTGTTCTTCGGCAACGTGCTGCTGCTTCTGCGCCGCAGGAGAATGGACATCGTCCTGGCGACAGCAGCGTCGTTCGTCTACTTCTGCGGCATCACGCTGGCCGCCGGAAGGCTGTTCGGCATCCTCGGCCTGAACATGTTCACCGAGCACAGCTACCAGTCGCTTTCGATCATCTTCGTCATCCTGATGTCGCTCTCGCTGGTCCAGCGCGCACGCGTGGCCGACATCAGGCGGCGCGAGGGGGCGTCGCTGCGCATCGCGCGCAAGGCCGAATACGCCGCACGGTCCCTGGTGAAGATCCGGACCGCGGAGCTGGAAGCCGCCAAGCAGGAGGCGGAGGCAGCCCTTGCCAGCGAACGCGCCGCCCAGGCCGAGCAGATCCGTTTCGTCGATGTGATCACCCATCAGTACCAGACCCCTCTGGCGGTGATCCGCTCCAGCGTCTCCGCGATCTTCCACACGCTCCCGCCCGGAGACGATGCGAACCGCGGCCGGATCGGGCGCATCCAGTCCGCCATCCGCGCATTGGTGGAGGTGCTTGACGTTTCGCTTCACCGCAGCCGGGTCGCGGGGATCACCGTGAAGCCGGAGTGCAGGCTCCTGCCTGTCGGCTCGACACTCGAGACCATTGTGGAAAGGTCGCGCGATCTCATTTCCGACCAGCGGATCCATCTCGACACCTCGGGCCTGCCGCCCGCCACGCACGCCTGGTTCGACGCGAACATGCTGGGTATCGCTCTGACCAACCTGCTCGACAACGCCGCCAAGTTCTCCCCGGCGGACAAGGCTGTCCATGTGCGCGCAAGCATCGACGACGCGCACCTGACGGTCACGGTCACCGACCAGGGCATCGGCATTCCGGCAAACGAGCTCCAGCATCTCGCCAAGCGCTACTTCCGGGCCTCGAACACCGGAGAGATCCACGGCAGCGGACTTGGCCTGCACATCGTCGACGCGGTCGCGCGCGCCCATGGCGGCAGGTTTCGGGTGCGCAACGGCGCGACCTGCGGCGTCGTCGCCACCCTCGTCCTTCCTCTCGACGGTCGCATGCAGGAGCGGGTCGCCGAAGACGCGCGCGCCATCGCCTAGCTCCGCGCCATCAGCGGGTCAGACGCCGCCGCGATCGCGGCGGATCGGGAGATTTGCGCTGACAGCCGCCGCACACAGGCGTTATGACGTAAGACAATCGGTCAACGGGGAGGACAATCGACGATGGGACGTCTCAGCGGAAAAACATGCCTTATCACCGCAGCCGGACAGGGCATCGGCCGGGCAACGGCCGAAGCGTTTCTTGCGGAAGGCGCACAGGTGTGGGCAACGGATGTGAACGGCGATGCCCTTGCCAGTCTTGACGGCGCGCATGCCCGCAAGCTCGACGTCACCGATCCGTCGGCGATTTCCGCGCTTTTGGAGGAAACCGGCCCCGTCGACGTCCTGTTCAACTGCGCCGGGGTGGTGCACGCCGGCGCACTTCTCGCCTGCCCGGAGGAGGATTGGGACTTCGCCTTCGAGCTCAACGCGAAGGCGATGTTTCGCATGATCCGCGCCTATCTGCCCGGAATGCTGGAGAAGGGCCGCGGCTCGATCATCAACATGTCGTCCGTCGCCTCGTCCGTGAAGGGCGTGCCCAACCGCTTCGCCTATTGCGCCTCGAAGGCCGCTGTCGTCGGGCTGACCAAATCCGTGGCCGCCGACTATGTGACCGCAGGCGTTCGCTGCAATGCCATCTGCCCGGGTACGGTCGAGAGCCCATCCCTGCACGAGCGCCTGCGCGCCACCGGCGATTACGAGAAGGCAATGGCCGACTTCATCGCCCGCCAGCCGATGGGCCGGATCGGCCGCCCGCAGGAAATCGCGGCACTTGCGGTCTATCTCGCATCGGAGGAATCCGCCTTCACCACCGGCCAGTGCCACGTCATCGACGGCGGATGGGCCGTCTGAGGCCGGCAACGCATCCTTGAACGATAAAAGCCGCGTCCCGGTCGCGCGCCTTCAAGCGGGTCACCGCCGGGGGCGACGCCGGCATGCGACCAGGTGCCCGACCGCGCTTGCACGCGCCCCCGCCTTCGGGGGCGCCCTTTGACCGGCCACATCGGCAAGGCCGGCCACGCGCCCGGGATGCGGACAGGAAAAGCAGCCGCCGCGCCATGGCTCCGGCAGCGCGGTTGCGACGGTCTCGCCCCCTCCCCCTTGCCGATCCCTGCCTGCCTGGCGCGCGGAAAAGCCTGCGACGGAATTTCCCGGGGAACCAAATTGCCCCCACGCGAGTTCTCACCACGAAGGCCGGCTGGCCAGACGTTCTGACGAACGCATCGCCAGCCCTGCGGCGAGACCGTCGCCTCCACAACGGCCCGAAGGCACCGCGTTTGCGCCAGCTCGCGGGCGTCAACGTCCGTCGGAACCACGGCAAAGAGCGTTCCTGCCGCGAACACCGAGACAGAAAGGAGTGACCCCATGGGTATCGAAGTTGGAGGTCTGCTGGGCCTCGTCATCCTCATTCTCGATGTCTATGCCATCGTGAAGATCGTCGGCTCCGGCGCATCCGCAGGCAGCAAGGTTCTGTGGATCGTCCTTATCCTGCTCCTGCCGGTTCTGGGCTTCCTGCTCTGGATCTTCGCGGGACCGTCGCGATCGTCCTACGCGTGACGCGGCAGCGCAGGCCCCGAGAGGGGCCTCGCGCCGATCCAAAAAAAAAATCGAAAGCCGAGGGAACCGAACCCGGGCGGGTGCGTTTCAGCTTCGTGAAACAGTTTCGCGATCGGTACGTCCGCCATGTCCAGCGCTTCCCTCTCTCGCATCTGCCGATGCCGGGAGTTCGAACGGGCCCGGAACGCACGGCTGATTGCAAGACCGGACCGGACATCGGCCCCGGCCCTTAGCGCCTGAAGTAAACTGGCGCCTGCAATAAAAAGGACGAGTTACAAATGGCGGATCTTACCGATACCGATCTGCGGAGGGAAAGTCGCGAGAGTGTCGAGGAAGACATCCATTTGCGCATCGGGACACAGCTCAAGGCCTATTACGATCAGGTCCTGACGCAGCCCGTGCCGGATCGCTTCGACGATCTGCTGCGACGCCTTGATGAACAGAGCAACTCCGGACAGGAGACGCGGTAATGGCGGCGATGACTGTCGAGATCAAGGAGGAAATCGTCTCCTGCATTCCAAGCCTGCGTGCCTTCGCGGCCTCGCTGGTCGGGGTCGGCGACCGGGCCGACGACCTGGTGCAGGAGACGCTGATGAAGGCCTGGGCGAACATGAATCGCTTCAAGGCCGGCACCAACATGAAGGCCTGGCTGTTCATCATCCTTCGCAACACCTTCTATTCCGACTACCGCAAGAAGAAGCGCGAAGTACAGGACGTCGACGGTCAATACTCGGCGACGCTCGCCGAGCACCCCGGGCAGCACGGTCATCTCGATTTCGAGGATTTCCGCAACGCGCTCGACGCGCTTCCCGAAGACCAGCGCGAGGCGTTGATCCTCATTTGCGCCTCCGGCTTCTCCTATGAAGAAGCCGCCGAAATCTGCGGCTGCGCCGTGGGCACGATGAAGAGCCGCGTCAACAGGGCTAGAAACAGGCTCTCGGAAACTCTAAGTATTGATTCTGCTGAGGAGTTCGGGCCCGACAGGTCCGTTCAGGCAGTTATTTCAGTGTCCTCGGTACCAGCGGTCAAGATTCGTGCCATGGAATAAGCTTCCCCCGACAAGCACCAGACTGGATCGCCGGCTCTTCGGCTATATGGCGGCGGCACTCGTGCCGCTCGCCGCATTGGCGTTTCTGTTCTCCTATTCGGATCATTTGCGCCGAGCCGAGGAAGGGCATTCGAACTTCGTCGACTACGCGCGCCTGATAGGCCAGTCGAGCGCCAAGGTCATGGCGCGCGCGGAAGGCTATGCCTCAGCCCTGTCGGCGCGCGACGCCACCGCCCTCACCGATTGCGGAGCCTTGTTCGAGTCCATGCGCGGCGAATTGCGCGAGGCGGTTCGCCTGGACGTAAGCGTCGCCGACAGGACAATCTGCACCGTTGCGCTGCGCAGCGGCCGCGTGACGGTCATCCGCCCCGGCGAAGCCGATGTGCCCGAAGACCGCGTGCTGCCCGTCTTCCGAGAGAACAAGGAAACCGGTGTCGGCATCCGCATCGGCCTGCGCCCGCAAACGCTGCTGATCGCGCCGATCGAGGCCACGGGGGCAAACAACAATGTCGGCTTCGCCCTTGTCGACGACAAGGGCCTGGTCGTCGCCTCCCACATGGCCGACGCCGCCGAAAACAAGTCCTTCCTGAACCTCGTCTCTTCCCTCGACCTCAATAAGGAAACACAGACATCCTTCGCCCGCAGCGAGGGCAACTGGTACGTGGGTGTCGCGACGCTGACCGGAACCCGCTATCGCATCGTGACAGCATCGCGTCCCTCGGAAACACAGCTCGAGCCGTGGCTCAGCATTGCCAAGGCTCTGCTTCTGCCGCTGATGCTTCTCGCCGTCGTCTTCGTGGTCCTGCGCTATGGCATCCAGCGCTTCCTGCTGCGCTATCTGCGCCATATCTACGCAACCTTCCGCCGCTATGGGTCCGGTGAGACCGGCGCGCGCGTCGGCATGCTCGCCACCGCTCCACCTGAGATCAACATCCTCGGGATGACCTTCGACATGATGGCGGACCGGATCGAGCACCGGACCAAGGATCTGGAGACCTCGCTTTCCGAGCAAAGGCGCCTGACCCGCGAACTCCATCATCGCATCAAGAACACCCTGCAGATGATCACCAGTCTTCTGGTCATGCAGCGCCGCGATGCGAAGGAATCGAGCGAGAAGGCCGTTCTTCGGGTAGCGCTGGAAAGGGTCCTGTCGATATCCGCCGCGTATCGGATTTCCTATGCCTCGAACGAAGGCACGGATGTCTCCATCGAGGCGCTGGTGCGGGAGGTGGTGGAGTCCCTGCGTGAGCCGGCGAGGGTGTCTCAGGGAAAGGTGCGCATCCATGTCGCGGAAATGGCGCATCTGGCAATCGATCTGGACCGCGCCATCCCGCTCGCCTTCATTCTTGCCGAGCTTCTGCCGCCCCGGTTCGATTGCCTGCAGCCGGGCGAGACGATCAAGGTCGAGGTTCGCGGCGGCGACAAGATCCTCATCCTGATTTCCGGAGCGAGCCAGATCGAGGACGTGCTGGACGAATTCGAGGACGAGACGCCGCTGCGGTCGCGGTTGGTGCGCGCCTATCTCAGCCAGTTGTCGGCAACCTGCACGATCGACGGCGAGACCACGCGTCTCGAGATGCCGAAAGCCAGCCTGTACTAGACGCAGCCCGCGGCGCTCAAAAAAACACCGCGGAGAAGATTTCTCCGCGGTGTCAGGGCAGGCAGTCAGGGAGGGGAAGCTGCTTGTCGTGCGGTCGGTCAGACCGCCGGCGGACGACGCCCGCTGATGAGGCCATAAATCAGCGACACAACGAAGAGCGCCAGGGCAACGAAGAAGATCAGCTTGGCGATGCCGATCGCTGTGCCGGCGATGCCGCCAAATCCCAGGAACGCGGCGATTAGCGCGATGATCAGAAAGGTCAGGGCCCAACCAAACATGTTCTTTCTCCTTTGAGCAGCATCTCGCAGCCAACACAGGCGCAAGATGATCTTGTTCGTGGCGAAGCGCTTTGGTCCGAGGGGAAAGACCAAGGCCTCCGATTTCACCAACGCGGCTTGCGCTGTCAAAACAAGAACGCGGAATATCGATTTTGGTTCGCCCGAAAGACAAATTTTCGAAATATTTCTTCCAAAGAACGACGAAATGCACCGCATACGCGTCTTTATAGTGACCTGACTTCTGTTATCGAGGCACGCCTGCACCGGGCGGACCAGCGCCGGGCGGAACACGGTGAGGAACCGCGGCAGGGCCCTTTGTCAAAAAAGAACGCCTGCCGTGCGCGCGGTTTTAAAGAACCCCGGAAATCCATCTCCATCAAAATAAAGAACGAAAAAAGAGGAACCTTTCCGCTCCTCGCTGGTTGATCTGTTGTCACGAGGTCGCAACGGGCCGGCGCCATGCAAAACGCCCAGCAAGTTGCGACCTATACAGAAATTCGACAGATTTGGAGATCACACCATGATCCGCACGCTTCTGACCACCACTGCACTTGCGGCTGTCCTGACGACGGGTGCGCTCGCTGCCAGCGACATGAAGAAGACGGAGATGGACAGCGCGACCGGCGCAGGCAGCGCCGTGTTCTCGACCTCTCCGGACACCGCTCCCATGCAGAGCAAGAACGGTTACTTCGCCGCTTCGACCGACCAGATTCTCGCCAGCTCGCTGATCGGCTCCTCCCTCTACAACGGCGCCGGCGAGGACGCGAGCAACATCGGCGAGGTGAATGACGTCGTCCTCTCCAGGACGGGCAACGCAGAGGCCATCGTGGTCGGCGTTGGCGGTTTCCTGGGCATCGGCGCCAAGGATGTGGCCGTCGACTTCGAGCGCGTCAGCTGGGTCGAGCGCGATGGCGAACGCTGGCTCACGATCAGCGCCACGCAGAAGGAGCTCGAGAACGCACCGGCCTTCGACCGGTCGATGATCGAGCCGAGCGAGAGTGCCATGGCGACCGACACCACGCCCATGGCCGGGACAAGCAGCGGCACGATGACCGGCGACAAGTCGGCCGCCGCCACCGATCCGGCGATGACAACGGGCAGCGACATGGCGGCCACCGACACGCAGCCGGCTCCGGTCAAGGTTTCGGCGGCATCGGCGGAGCAGCTGATCGGCACGGCCGTCTACGGCGCGCAGGAAGAGAACCTCGGCGAAGTTCGCGACGTGATCGTCTCGGGCGAGGGTCAGGTCGAGGCGTTCATCATCGACGTCGGCGGCTTCCTCGGCATCGGTGCGAAGCCGGTTTCCATGGCCCTGGACACGCTCGACATCAAGGAGGATGCCAACGGCGACCTGCGCATCCACACGAGCTACACGCAGGAGCAGCTCGAGGCGCTTCCCGAGTATTCGGGCAACGCCGGCGAGGCCAAGCCCGCCGCTGCCCAGTAACAGCTCGCAGCAGTGACGAGAACGCCGGCACCCGTGCCGGCGTTTTCTCGTGCCCGCACGATGTTCGCGAAAAAGGGCGCGTCCACGGAACGATTTCGCCGCTGCCGCGTTCCTTCAATATCAATCAACATGGAGGTGACTTACATGGCCACCAGCACATCCGCCGCTCGCAATACCGCCTCGCGCGGGGAAGACGACGTCGCCAACATCGAGCAGAACATCGAACGCCTGCGTGGCGACATTTCCGCGCTCGCCCAGTCGATCTCGCGCTACGGCGCGGACAAGACCGGGGAATACAAGGACCGCGCGAACAAGGCGGGCAACGATCTGGCGCAGGCCTCCAAGGACACGCTCGACAGCCTGACCGCCGAGCTCAATGATCTGGAGCGGGCCGTCTCGACGCGGGTGCGCGACAAGCCATTGCAGGCACTTGGCATCGCCGCCGGCATCGGCTTCCTGGTCGCCTTTCTGGCCAGGCGCTGATTCATGCTGCGTCTCGCGCCGCTCCTGGCCTCGATCCTGGCGACGGACTTCGGCGCGACGCTGCGCCGGCTCCGGCGTTCGGCAGTCGTCTATGCGCTTGCCGGACTGCTGCTGATATCGGCCTATGCGGCCGCGCTCGTCGCGCTCGGCGTCCATCTCGCCGGCCTTTTCGGACCGGTTGACGCCGCCCTGATCATCGCCCTCGCCCAGATCGCCCTTGCGGCGCTGCTCGTTGCCGGTCTGGCCATCGCCAACGCGCTTGAGCGCAAGCGCCGCCGCGAACGCAACAGCAACTCCTCCGGCCCGGCGCTGCTGGCGACACTCGCCGTCTCCGTGCTTCCGCAACTGATGCGCTCCAAGGGCGCACTCGGCCTCGCTGCCGTTGGAGGCCTCGCGTTCCTGGCGATGACGCGGGATCGCACGCCCGACAAATGACATCCGCCGGCATCACTGCCACAGCAGACAATGAAGGAACCGACATGACCAAGATCGCAGCAGTCCTGAAGCCCGAGTCCCACGACGAGAAGCTCGATATCGGTCTCGACGACGCCTATCTTTCCGATATGGCCGGCTCCCTGTCCGGGATCCTCGCCGCCACCTACCGGCTGACCATCAAGAGCCAGATCTACCACTGGAATGTGGTCGGCCCGCTGTTCAAGCCGCTGCACGAACTGACCGAAGAGCACTACACAGCGCTCTTCGGCGCGGCGGACGTGATCGCCGAGCGCATCCGCGCACTCGGCCACCTCGCCCCGGCGAAGTTCGGCGAGGTCGCCTCCTTCGCGCCCAAGGCCGCCGAGGTCGACCACACGACAGCCGCGGACATGATCGCCGACCTGATCGCCGACCACCGCGCGGCCGTGAAGTCGATGCGCAAGGCAGCCGAGAAGGCCGGCGAAGTCGGCGATGTGGTGACGGAAGACATGCTCACCGCGCGACTGACCTTCCACGAGAAGGCCCTTTGGATGCTTCGCGCGATCGCAACGAGCTGACCTGATCGATCACGGCCCCTTTTAGGTCAAACGCAAGTCTCAGGCCGCCACGCCTTCAACCGGCGTGGCGGCTTGCTTGCGTTCACACATCTCCGGCAGCGACGGCAAGCCTGGCCACGAAGCTCGCAGGTTCAGACAAAGGACCCGGCGAGCGGGCCGGAGCGATCGGGAGCCGCCCCTTCGTTGTCCGCAAGGGAGAGGAGCTCGCGAAGCCTCGTGCGTGCGCGGTTGACGCGGCTCTTGAGCGTTCCGACAGCGCAGTCGCAGATCCCCGCCGCCTCCTCGTAGGAAAACCCGGAGGCACCGACCAGGATGATCGCCTCCCGCTGATCGCTTGGAAGAGCTTCCAGCGCATGACGGAAGTCCTTGAGCGCCAGGGAGGCGTCCTGGGCCGGGCCAACGGCCATGCGCTCGGTAAGAATTCCATCTGCATCGGAGACCTCACGGCCCGATTTTCGCAGGTCGCTGTAAAAGCCGTTGCGCAGGATGCGGAACAGCCAGGCCTTCATGTTGCTTCCCGGAATGAAGGTGTGCTGCTTGGACCATGCCCTGAGAATGGCGTTCTGCACGAGATCGTCGGCACGATCGCCGCGCCCGCACAGCGATATCGCGAAGGCGCGCAAGGCCGGTAACTGGGCCAGCATGGCCCGCTTGAAGGCGGGATCGGAAGCAGGCGGCTGTTCGCTCATGCCTTGTCGGCGCCGGAGGATTTCCTCTCCGCCTCGTCCAGTCGTTCAAGCAGGTCGAGAAAACGGTCCGGAATACCTTCGTCCTGAACCGAGTCGTAGTACTCACGCAGCTTCTGCGTGATCTGCTCGTGATCGGGGCCGCGAGGCTGTTCCCGCTTTGGCGAATTTCGCGTGTCCGGCATGTCAGCTCCGTTGCTCGCAGATGCGCCGAGTGCGTCGACCCGGTATTATTATAGCGCCGATTTCCAAAAATCATCCAAACGGATGGAACTTTCCGTTCTCTTGGACGTTTGCCTGTTGTTGAATGCCGAAAAAGGCAAACAGGGAGCCCCTCATGTCACTATCTACCCGTGTTGCGTCTCACCTCCCGTATCTGCGTCGATACGCAAGGGCGGTCACCGGGTCGCAAAAGTCGGGCGATGCCTATGTAGCGGCAGCTCTGGAAGCGCTCATCGCGGACGTCTCGAGTTTCCCGCAGTCCGGTAGCGACCGTGTCTCCCTCTACAAGCTTTTCGCCTCGATTTACGGCTCGACGCAGATCGAGCCAAGCGAGCATGATTCTCCCTTTGCCTGGGAAAAGCGCGCCAACGCCAATCTTTCGATCCTCCCCTCCCCGGCCCGCCAGGCGTTCCTTCTGACATCCGTCGAAGGCTTCACCGAGGCGGAGGCGGCACAAGTTCTTGGCGTCTCGGCAGGTGAGATCGAAGGCCTGCTCGCGGATGCCGCGCAAGGCATCTCCAGCCAGATCGCGACCGAGATCCTGATCATCGAGGACGAGCCGCTGATCGCCATGGACATCGAGCACATCGTCCAGGAACTTGGCCACAAGGTCACCGGCATTGCCCGGACCCACAAGGAAGCGGTCGAGCTCTTCGCAAAGACGAAGCCGAAGATGGTGCTCGCCGACATCCAGCTCGCCGACGGCAGCTCCGGCATCGATGCCGTCAACGACATCCTCAAGTCGCACGACATGCCGGTGATCTTCATCACCGCCTTCCCCGAGCGCCTGCTGACGGGCGAGCGCCCCGAACCCACCTTCCTGATCACCAAGCCGTTCAATCCGGACATGGTGAAGGCGCTGATCAGTCAGGCTCTGTTCTTCGACCAGAGCGTCGGCGCTGCCGCCTGACGATCTCTCCCCACAGGATCACACCACAACAAAGGCCGGGCCGATCTGCAATCGGTCCGGCCTTTGTCGTGGTCGGCGGCCGGTCCGCGCGCCGAGCGGGCTTTTGAACGGCCCAGGAAAACACCGCCAGCCTCAAAAAAAAAGCGATCCGCACCGCCGGGAGGGAGCCGGCGCGGATCGCTTTTGGATGGCCTCGCTTGCAGGCCCGGAACGTCAATCAGTGGCGCGCGAGCCAGTCATCGATCTCGCGCTCGGCCTCTTCCTGCGCCTTGCCGTAGCGTTCCTGAATCTTTCCTGCAAGATTCTTGCGATTTCCGGCGATCACATCGAGATCATCACCGGTCAGACGCCCCCAGTGAGACTGCGCCTTACCCTTGAATTGTTCCCAGCTACCTTCGATCTGATTCCAGTTCATGGAAAACTCCTTTTCTTCAAGGAGCATCAACACATGCTCCTGAGGGGATAACGTACGAACGCAGGAGTGGTTCCAACTCGATCCCCACTGCGGGTGAAAGCACGTTGGAATTTGCCAACCAGCGAAAATCATTGGCGAAAACAAGCAATGGATGTAAAAGAAAATCTCGATTACATGGAAGTAGCAGCGTGATCCGAATTCTACCTTCGGCTGTATTTGCCGTGATCACACTGATCGGTGTCTGCATGACAGCGGTTGTGTATGACGCGGAGGAATCCTCCGACCGCATCCGTTTCGAGAGCATTGCGGACGAGACGGTGGACCGGGTCGTGGCCCGCGTGAACCAGCACATCGCGCTGCTGATATCGGCCCACGCATTCTTCACCGCGCAATCCGGCGACGTCTCGCGCCCGGCGTTCGAGCGCTATGTGACCAGCCTCGACCTCAAGGGCGAATTCGTGGGCATTCGCGGGATCGGCTATGCCCGGGTCGTGCCGAAGGGAGCCGAGCAGCCGGCGCAGGACGATCTCAGCCGCAATTACGGCATCGAACGCGAGATCTGGCCGCAGACCTCGCAGCGTCTGCGCACGCCAATCGTTCTTCTGGAGCCGATCGACCAGCGCAATCTTGCAGCCCTTGGCTATGATATGTTCAGCGACGCGAGCCGCCGCGATGCCATGCTGAAGGCGATAGAGGCCGGAGAGCCGCGCGCAAGCGCGCCCGTGGAACTCGTGCAGGAGATCACGGAGAACAAGCAGACCGGCTTCCTCGTCTATATCCCCTTCAGCGCACGAACATCGCAAGGCGCGGAAGATGCCGGACGCCTCCCCGATAGCGTCGTCGACGGGTTCGTCTATGCGCCCTTCAGGGCCGGAGACCTGCATCTGGCCGCACTCGAGCGTGTGCCCCCGCTCCCCGTCACCGTCGACACGGCGGACACGACGGGCGCATCGCCCGTGGATCTGTTTCACTCACGGGATTTCAGCCCTGACCAGAGCTTCGACGAACTCACCGCGACGCGCATCGCCACGGTCGCCGGACGGCAATGGACCTTCACGATCCATGCGACGCCCGCGTTTCGCGGCAATGCCGGGCATTTCTACACGATCCTGATCGGCACGATCTCGCTGCTTCTGGCAATTGCCCTGGCGATGTCGACCAGGTTCCAGATCAAGTCTGTCGAGACAGCCCACGCGCTGCGCAAGGTTTCTGAAAAGACGATCCAGGAGAAGGACCTGATGCTTCAGGAAATGAAGCATCGCATCAAGAACTCCATCGCGCGCGTGCTGGCCATCTCCCGCCAGACGGCCGCGAACTCCAAAGATATCGACGAATTCGCCCAGTCGTTCTCCGCCCGGCTTCACTCCATGGCCAACGCCCAGGACATGCTGACGCGCTCGCACTGGCAGCGGGCCGACCTGCACGAATTGCTCAGCACCGAACTCGAGCAGGTCTTCGGCGGGAACTATGGCAAGGAAAAGATCGACGGGCCCCAGGTCCTTCTCGACGAACGCACCACCCAGGCCCTGGGCCTGACCTTCCATGAGCTGGCCACCAATGCGCTGAAGTACGGCGGCGTTTCGACGAATGACGGCGACCTCGCCGTGCATTGGCAGATCATCGGCAAGGGCAGCGAGCGCAAGCTTCACCTCGACTGGATCGAGACCACTGTCGCGCAGATCGAGGAGCCGCAGCAGAAGGGGTTTGGCTCGCGGCTTATCGACGCCAACATCAAGGGTGAGCTTGGCGGCACGCTGGAGAGGACCTTCCGGCCCGATGGCATGTCGTTCCAGATGACCATCCCGATCTAGGCAGCCCGCACAGAAGCCGCAATCCGGGAACCTTCGCGCGCCTGCAACGTTCTTCACCGAGCGGATGGCGCAATGTCGCGCGGGACCATCCGCCGGGAGGCACGAGGGTTCTTGTCAAAAGCGGAGTTCGAAACACTGCTCGCCAACGTGGCGCGGCTGTCGCTGATCGCCATCGCCACAATCGTGCTGATCGCAGCGCTCGACGTGGCGCAGGTCATCCTCGCACCTGTCTTCCTCGCGGTCGTGATCGGCCTGATGTTCGGCCCGCTGTCGGACAGGATCGAAGGCTACGGCATTCCCTCCTGGATCTCGGCGCTCGCCATCGTGGTCCTGTTTCTGGTCCTCATTTCGGCGGCCGCGACCGGCTTCGCCGTTCCCTTGTCCGACTGGCTCGACAAGCTGCCGTCCATCTGGTCACGGCTGCAGACGGAGCTGACCAGCTGGAAGGGCATCATCGCCTCGTTCGGCGGCCTTCAGGAGCAGCTGCGCAGCGCCATGGGCACGGGCACCAGCATGAAGGTCAACGTCGAGGACACGACCGCCGTCGAGAGCGTCGTCTATTTCGCTCCCGCGTTCATGGCTCAGATCATTCTGTTTCTCGCCAGCATGTATTTCTTCATCGCCACCCGGAAGGATTTCCGCGAGGCCGTGATCACCCGCTGCATCACGCCGCAGTTGCGCAACCGCGTGCGCCGCACCTTCGACGACGTGGAGACGCGGGTGTCGCGCTATCTGCTTTCGATCACCGGCGTGAACATCGTTCTGGCCATCGCCGTGTCGCTGACGCTCTACGTGCTCGGCGTACCCTCGCCGCTGCTCTGGGGCCTGATGGCCGGCGCGCTGAACTACGTGATCTATATCGGCCCGGCGGTCATGGCACTTGTGCTCACGGGGGTCGGGCTGGCGACCGCCGACACGACGTTCGGCATCCTGACCCCGCCGGCCGCCTACCTCGCACTCAACCTGATGGAAGCCCAGTTCCTCACACCGCTCGTCCTAGGCAAGACGATGACGCTCAATCCGTTCATTGTCCTGCTCTCGCTTGCAGGCTGGATCTGGCTCTGGGGCCCGGTCGGTGGCTTCATCGCCGTGCCGTCGCTGCTGATGATCGGCGCCGTACTGACCAACATTTTGCCCACGGAAGCCTGAAGCGGGCAAACGGACCGGGCGAACCGGATCCGGCCCACCATTCGACAAATCCGGAGAAGACCATGAAACCGAAGACCCCGAAGTCGGAACCGAACCCGATCGATGCCACGGTGGGCGATGCAAAGGACGTGGAACAGACCGCGCTGACCATGGGTTCGCGCGAAATCCAGGCCGCCGCGATCTCGGAGGAGCCGCTGGCCGAACGCCGCGACCGCTTGCAGCGGATGCGCCAGGAACTGGTCTCCCGCATGGGAACAGACAAGGGCGAGGACCTGAAGCCGCTGCTGGAGGAAATCGACCGCGCAATCGCACACCTCTCCGGCCCGGACGCGCTCTAGACAGAGCCTTCTCGAACGCCGCCAACAAAAAAGCCGCCGGCATATCGTGTGCCGGCGGCCGAACCTTGCCGCCCTCGTCCGCAATACGCGGCAGGGCGGAAAATGAGCTGGAGAATGCGGATCACAGCCCGCTGACGTCAAATGCAGCAGCAACGGGCCACCCGGTGCAAGTGCTCTGGTTGCCCCGCGCCACGCAGCGCACCTCCACCGCGCCCAGGTTCCCGGTCGCAAGCTTCAAGTCGGACTTGGCGGCGCGCCCACCTTCATCGGCCGCCGCGCGAGTGCTTTCCGTGGCGCCATGCGCCGTGGCCTGCGTCTCCGCCAGCACCAATACGGCAGCACCCGTGGACAGGGTCAGGGCAACGGCGATTGCGACAGCGTAGGGCTTGATCTTGGGCGTTTTCATCACGGTACCTCCGACAGGTTAACGCGGAAGCAGGGATTTGGTTTCACACACCCGACTCAGACGCCAGCTCGACAGGCGAGCCCTGCGTCTCGGTCGCCGGCAGCATCACGCTCAGGCGTCCCGGCACGATGTCGACGGATCCGGGCAGGGACACGCGGACGAGCTCTCCGTCGACGGAGGCCATGACCTCATTTCCTCGCCCGGCATCGAGATCAACGCGAACGGCCTCCCCGCTCGCGATCTCGGGGTTCTCCACAAACCGGCCGAGCAGCGTCTCCGCACCAATGCGCAGGAGCGCGGGCCAGGAAAAGCTGTGACAGAAATAGACGCCGAGCCGTCCGCCCGTCAGCCAGTCCGCATAAGGCATGTGCCCGCGACCGAAGGCGTTGTTGGAGACAATCAGCGCTGTGACCGGGCGTTCGTGAAGCGTACCGTCGACCTTGGCAAGCAGCCGCAGACGACGCGGTTTCCTGACCGTCAGCCAGAACGCGCGCGCACCGGCAATCATCTTGCCCAGCCGCGAGCGATGGGTCATGCGCTCGCGCTGGCGGATCAGCGCGGGATGCAGGCCGAACGACACATGATGGAGAAAGAGGTCGCCATTGATCAGCCCGACATCGATGTGCGCTTGCCTGCCACCGGCGATGGCAAGGGCGGCTGCGCCAGGTTCCATCGGCATGCCCAGCGCCCTGGCGAACAGGTTCATCGTCCCAAGCGGAAGGAACGCCAGCGTCGCCGGGTGGTCCTGAAGATCGCGGGCGCAGCGCGAGAGCGTGCCGTCACCGCCGCCCAGGACGATCAGATCATGTGCCTTTTGGCAGCTGAGGGCGCGCGTTTCCGCGGCAAGCCTGCGCGGTGCCCGCAGCCGCAGGTCCACCAAGTCGCCACGGTCAAGAAAAGGCTCGCAGATCCGGCGGACAAGTGCGTCGGTGTCAGCGCCGCGGACAGTGCCCGCATTGCGATTGAGGAGAATGCAGACCCTGCGTTTCGAGCTGGACGCCATGAGACCTCTTCGCGTATCGCGGATGCGCGGGACGGGGCCGCGCCTTGCCACAGGACAACCGCGAACCGGCCGCCTGGTTCCCTCACCTCACTTGCTGGCGCAGGAACTCGATAAACACGGGATTGGTCCCATAAGCGACGTTGACGCGGATCGCGGCCGCCCCGCGCGCACTCCGGTCGGGCGTGAACACGCTGCCGGGGGCGAGAAAGATGCTGCGCTCCGCCGCCTTGCGGCACAGCTCCAGTTCGTCGACATCACCCGGAAACTCCGCCCAGAGATAGAAGCCGGGCGTCACGCTCTGCCGCACCTTCAGGCCAACCGCCTCGAGTTGCGCGCCGGAGGCCTTGTGCGCCTCCTCGACCCGCGCCTTGAGCCGGCGAAGGTGACGCAGATACTGCCCTCCCTGGATCAGGTGAAAGACGAAGCGCTCCACATAGTCCGAGGTCGCGACCGTCGTCAGCATCTTGAGATTGCTCAGCGCACCGACGATGGAGGAATGGCCGGCGACAAACCCGCAGCGCAGGCTTGCCGACAATGTCTTGGAAAAGGTCCCCACATAGAGCACGCGATTGAGCTGATCGAGCGCGGCAAGCCTGGGAAGCGTCGCAGGCACGATGTCGGCAAGCGCATCGTTTTCCACGATCAGGAAGCCCCAGCGTTCTGCGAATTGCATCAGCCCGAAAGCCACTGCCGGCGAAAGGGTGCCGCCCGTCGGGTTGTGCGCATGCGACTGGGTGAAAAAGACCTTCGGCCGATGCACGGCAAGCTTCGCCGCCAGGTCTTCCAGATCCGGCCCGTCAGCACCGCGACGGATGCCGACCATATGCGCCTTGGCGAGCGTCAGCTTGCCGAAGAGCGGATAGTAGCCTGGATCGTCGACAAAGACCGTGTCGCCTGGCTCGATCAGATGACGGATGATCAGGTCGAGCCCGTGATTGACGCCATGGGTGAGCAGAAGGCCGTCCGGCGGCACGGATATGGAGCGTTCGAGCAGCAGCATGCGCAGCCGCTCGCGCAAGGGAGCGTAGCCCCAGGAGCTGCCGTATCCGAAGTCCACCGAGGCCGGCTCGGCCGTCTTGAAGCCGGAGAAGAAGCGTTTGAGTTCCGATCCTTCCGTCCAGAACGCAGGAGGACGCCCGTCGCCGGGGCGGACCTCATAGTGCTGATCGAGCTGCTCGCGCAGCAGCGACACGACGTCCACCGCCGCCGCCACATGAGGAGCCTGAGGGACCGGGCGAACGATCTGGAACTGTGCCACATAGTAGCCGGATCCCGCGCGGGCCTCGAGCAGGCCCTGCGCCACCAGCCGGTCATAGGCCTCCGCCATTGTGTTCTTCGAAACGCCGTGCTCGCGGGCCGCCTGACGCACAGAGGGCAGCCGCTCGCCGGCCTTGTAGGCGCCGGCGGACAGCAAGCCGCTGACATGCTGGACGATTTTGCCGGCCCTCGACATGCGTGCTTTCGCAGCCTTGACGATGATTGTCCCACCCATTCAATTGGGACAGTCATTGCGAAATCGCATGCAACTGTCCCTTGATTGTCCCATTTCATTTTATGACAATTCGAGCTGGTCTACAAACATACAATCCCCGGGAGGATGCCCATGACCGATTTGACCCGCCGCCGTCTGCTGACGGCCTCGGCGCTTGGCGGCGCCGCGACGCTTGCCATGCCCGCGATTGCCCATGCCCAGGAAACCGTTCAGTGGCGCATGCAGGCGCTGTGGGACGGCGGCACGACGCCGTTCGAGTTCGAGAAGAAGTTTGTCGAGCGCGTTGGCGAGCTGACCGACGGCCGTTTCGAGATCAAGCTGTTCTCCGCGGGCCAGCTCGTGCCGGCGAACCAGGCTTTCGACGCCGTGCGTGCCGGCGCCTTCCAGATGATGAAGACCTTCGACGGGTACGAAGCGGGCAAGATCCCCTCCTTCGCCTTCACCTCGACCATTCCCTTCGGCTTCCCCGAGGCGGATCAGTACGAGGCGTGGTTCTATGAACTCGGCGGTCTCGAGATGGCCCGCGAGGCCTATGGCAAGGCCGGCCTGTCCTACATTGCTCCGACCGTTTACGGCCAGGAGCCGATGCACTCCACCGTCCGGATCGAGACCATCGCCGACATGGCCGGAAAGAAGGGCCGCTTCGTCGGTCTCGCCTCCGCCGTCATGGGCGACCTTGGCGTCGCGGTGACGCCGCTTGCCACCGCCGAGGTCTATTCGGGCCTCGAAAAGGGCCTGATCGATTTCGCCGACCGCGGCGACCTGACGGCCAACTACGAGGCCGGTCTCGCCGAGGTGGCGAAGTTCATCATCCTGCCGGGCGTGCACCAGCCGACGACCGCGACCAGCTACGTGGCCAACACCGCCGCCTACGAGGCGTTGCCCGCAAGCTTCAAGGCGGCACTCGCCGTCGCCGCCCGCGAAATCTCCGGTTCGCTGCGCCAGCGCATCCTTGTCGAGGACACCAAGGTTCTCGACAAGTATCGCGAGCAGGGCGTCGAGGTGATCCACCTCGACCAGGGCGATGTGGCTGAGGCCCGCGCCAAGGCGGTCGAATCCTGGTCCAAGGCGACCAAGGGCGATCCGCTCGCAACCAAGATCGTCGAGAGCCAGACCGCCTTCATGAAGTCGCTCGCTCTCCTTTGATCCCGACAAGACAGCAAGCGGGCGGCGCCAGCAGGCGCCGCCCGCCCGTTTCCGCCGCGCGTCGCGGCCAACCGGCAGCTCCATGAAAGCACTCTGCGCCTTTGTCACCGGCCTGAACCGGATCCTTTTCGTCATCGCCGCCGCGATCATCTTCGCCGTCGTGCCGATGCTGCTCTATGAGGTCGTCGCGCGCTACGCCTTCAACGCGCCCACGGTCTGGGCCATGGAGGCAAGCACGCTCGTCTTCGGCCCCCACTTCATGCTGGCCGGCCCCTATCTGCTGCACCTGCACGGCCACGTCTCGGTCGACATCCTGAGCGAGCGGGTCAAGGGTGCGCCGCGCAAGGCGCTGGAAGTTTTCACCTACGCCGTCGTCGCGATCTTCGCCGCCGTCTTCGCCATGGTGAGCTGGCCGCTGGCGGTCAACGCCTATGCGCTCGGGGAGACCAGTTTCTCTGCCTGGAACCCGCCCATCTGGTGGCTGAAATTCGTCGTGCCCTTCGCCTTTGCCATGCTTTTCGCCCAGGCCCTCGTCGAGGCGATTTCCGCCCTTTCCGGACAGTCTGACGAGGAGGCACGTCCATGAGCTCCGAGCTCGTCCTGGCGATCATGTTCGCAAGCCTCGTCGGCCTTCTGCTGACGGGCGTCCCGCTCGCCTTCACCCTCGGCGCTCTTGCGCTGGTCTTCACCATCACGCTCTGGGGACAGGCAGCGCTGGCCGTCACCGTGCTCAACCTGTTCGACACAATGCACTCGGAATCGCTTCTCGCGATCCCGCTGTACGTGATGATGGCCAGCATTCTGCAGCGCTCCGGGGTGATCGAGAGCCTCTACAAGGCCATGGAACTGTGGTCGCGCCGGCTTCCCGGCGGCCTTGCCGTCGGTACCATCGCCATCTGCACCATCATCGCCGCCATGACCGGCATCGTCGGCGCCGCGGTCGCGGCCATGGGCATGCTCGCCCTGCCCTCCATGCTGAAGCGCAACTACCAGCCGGAGCTGGCCATCGGCACGATCTGCGCCGGCGGCACGCTCGGCATCCTGATACCGCCCTCGGTGATCACCATCGTCTACGCCGTGACGGCACAGGCCTCCATCGGCCAGATGTTCATCGCCGGCGTGGTCCCAGGCCTGCTGCTTGCCTCGCTCTATATCGGCTATATCGTGCTGCGGGCGACGCTCAACCCGTCCGTCGCTCCCCGCCCGCCCGAGACCGAGGAGATCACCTGGAGCATCCGCATCGCGGCGCTCAAGTCGCTGGTGCTGCCGATGCTCATCATCGTCGGCGTGCTCGGCACCATCTACATGGGCATTGCCACACCGACCGAGGCGGCGGCCGTTGGCGTCGCGCTGGCCTTCGTCTCGGCGCTCATCGAGCGTCGCTTCGGCTGGGAGCTGATCCAGGGCGTCGGCATGGACGTTGTCAAGGTGACGACGATGATCCTCTGGATCACCATCGGCGCGCGCGCCTTCGTCGCCATCTTCACCGGAACCGGGGGAGCGGACTTCCTGCTCGGCTTCATCCAGAACCTGGAAGCAGACCGCTGGGTCGTGCTCGCCGTCATGCTGGCCATGCTCTTCTTCCTGGGCATGTTCCTCGACGAGATCGGCATCATCCTGCTTTGCGTTCCCGTCTTTCTGCCGGTGATCGACTATCTCGAGTTCGACAGGCTGTGGTTCGGCATCCTGTTCCTCGTCTCGGCGCAGATGGCCTACATCTCACCGCCCTTCGGATACACGCTCTTCTACATGAAGGGCGTGCTGCCCGCCGGCATCGGCATGGGCACCGTCTACCGCGCAATCATCCCCTTCATGCTCCTCCAGGCACTCGGGATCCTGATCTGCGCGATCTTCCCGGAGCTCGTGCTGTGGCTCCCCCAATCCATGATCAAGTAACAAGCAGGACACACGATGAGCGACGTCAGATCGTCTCGTATTGAAGGCCTCCACAAGATGGCGCCGGAGGCCCGCCTCCAGGCCGTGGCGCAACAGGCGGAGCTCGGCAACGCGGCCATCGCCAGCCTTTCGGCGGCCGCCGACGGACAGATCGAGCTGGCCGACCGACTGGTCGAGAATGCCATCTCCGCCATGTCCATTCCCGTGGGCATCGCCACCAACATGATCGTCGACGGGCGCGAGATGCTCGTGCCGATGGCGACGGAAGAATCCTCCGTCGTCGCCGCCGTCTGCAACGCCGCCAAGCGCTGCCGCCCGACCGGTGGCTTCAAGACCTCCAGCAGCGGCCCGGTGATGGCCGCCCAGATCCAGCTTCTCGGCGCCAGCGATCCGGAGAACGTCCGCCTCAAGGTCTATGAGCGCATGGACGAGATCCGCGCCATCTGCGACGAGACCGATCCGCTTCTGGTCAAGTTCGGCGGCGGCTTCCGCGACCTCGACATTCGCGTCATCGAGACCGACGAAGGTCCGATGACCATTGTCCACATCATTGTCGACACGCGCGACGCCATGGGCGCCAACGCCGTCAACAGCATGGCCGAGGCACTTGCCCCCAGGCTCGTCGAATGGACCGGCGCCCGCAGCCTGCTGCGCATCCTGACCAACCTCGCCGACCGGCGCCTGGTGCGTGCCCGCGCCGTGTGGCCGCTCGGAGAGATCGGCGGCGCGCAGGTCCGCGACGACATGCTCTCCGCCTTCCATTTCGCCGATGCCGATCCTTATCGCGCTGCGACCCACAACAAGGGCATCATGAACGGCGTCAGCGCCGTGGTCCTCGCCACCGGCAATGACACCCGCGCCATCGAGGCCGGCGCCCATGCCTTCGCGGCGAAGGACGGCCACTATCGCTCCATGTCGCGCTGGGAGGCCGACGCGGACGGCAATCTGGTCGGCATTCTCGAAATGCCGATGGCCGTCGGCCTGATCGGTGGTGCGACCAAGGTCCACCCGACCGCCCAGGCCAACCTTGAAATCCTTGGCGTGAAGACCGCGGACGCGCTCGCTCGCATCATCGTCTCCATCGGCCTTGCGCAGAACTTCGCGGCCATGCGCGCGCTTGCCACGACCGGGATCCAGAAGGGTCACATGGCGCTTCACGCCCAGAACGTCGCCCTGATGGTCGGCGCCATCGGCGCGGAGATCGACCAGGTGGCGAGCGAGCTCAAGGCGCTCGGGAAGGTTCGTCAGGACCTCGCCGAGGAGATCCTTGCCCGTCTTCGGGGCGGCAAGTGAGCCAGCAGGTCGAAATCGTGGAGGTCGCCCCCAGGGACGGCCTCCAGGCCTGGCGCGAGCCAATCGCGACCGAGGCGCGTATCGGTCTGGTCGAGCGGCTGCGCGCGGCCGGTGCCACGCGCATCGAGGTCGGTGCCTTCGTCGCCCCGGACCGGGTGCCGCGCATGGCCGACACCGCCGAGGTGATGGCCGCGGCCGGCTCGCGCGAACAGGCAGGCGACATGGTGCTCGTCGCCAACCGGCGCGGGCTCGACCAGGCGCTGGAAAACGGCGCCCGTGCCATCGCCGTGTTCACCGCCGCGAGCGACGCCTTCGCTCAGAAGAACATCGGCCGCACGGTGGACGCCTCGCTCGAACGTTTCGCCCCCCTTGTCGCAACGGCGCGCGAGGCGGGTGTCTTCGTGCGCGGCTACATCTCCACGATCACGGACTGTCCCTATGCGGGCGAGATCCGGCCCGATGCGGTCGCGTCCGTGGCGCGGGCGCTTTACGGAATGGGCTGCGGCGAGATCGCGCTCGGCGAGACGCTGGGCCGCGCCACGCCGCGTCGGATCGCAGCCGTTGTCGAGGCGGTCGCCGCGCATGTCCCCGTGTCGGACATGGCCGCGCATTTCCACGACACCTATGGCATGGGCGTCGTCAACGTGCTGGAAGCGGTGCGCCTCGGCATCCGCACCGTCGATGCGGCGGCCGGCGGACTGGGCGGCTGTCCCTTCGCGCCCGGCGCGACCGGCAACGTCGCAACCGAAGACGTCCTCTACATGCTCGCGGGCGAGGGCTACGAGACCGGCCTGTCGATGGAGCGGCTGCTCGACGCGGTCGCCTATTGCGAGACCGACCTCGGCATTGCTCCGGTGAGCCGCGTCTACAAGGCCCGCCGCGGCGCCTGAGCCGCGGCCATTCCTCAGAAATGCAGGCCGACCTTGAAGCTCGCCGCGTGAGAGCGGCTTTCCTCGCCGAAGCTGCCGTCGTAGCGCAGCTTGGCTTCGAAACGCTCGCCCTGTAACAGGCTGACGCCGGCGGCAATGGTTCCCCGCACCTTCTCGCGATCGGAGAAAACGGAGAACTTCACACCCGACAACGCCCCGTTTGCAAAGGACTGCGTCAGCCGGTGCCCGTCGTCGAGCGCGAAGGCAACACCTGCCTCAAGGTACGGGCGCACCACAAGATCACCGTCGAACCGGAGATCCGTTCCCACGCGAAGCTGCGGATGCAGGTCGGCAAGGAACATGTCGTGGGGATCTACCGCCAGGCCGAGACTGCCGGCGTCCCGCTCCGTGTAGCCAAAGTCGTGGATCCAGGACATGTCGAGATCGAGCGTGGGGATCGCGAAGACCCTGCCGAAGTCCAGTTCATGTGCCAGACGCACGCGCCCCGAAACGCCCGCAGCGCGAAGCCTCGCCTGCGCGGTGTCCCCCGAGATCGGCACGAACCGGCTGGAGTCGCCCCACGAGTAGGACGCGGACAGCGCTGCGGTCGCAAGCCACGGCCCTTGCGTGTACTTGAGCACGCCGCCGGCGTGAACCCCGTACCCCTCGCTTGAGATGCCCCGGCCGCTGCTGTCGCTGACGTTGAAGCCCGCGGCCAGCCCGAGCCGCCAGTTCTCGGCAATTGCGGCCTGCCGGCCGAACGAGAACCCTGAAAGACGCGCAGTGGTGTGCGCCGCGAAATTGTCGGTGTAACGATGGGTTGCCTTCGCCCAGGTGCATTCATCTTCGCGCAAGGCCGCCCAGGGCCCGTACTGGGTGCCGCAACTGTGCAGGTTGTCGATGTGCGAAATGGCAGCCGTATGCTGGTCCAGCGCCAGACTGTAGTCCTGCGAGGCGTCGAGGTGTTCCGTCAGCGTCTGCGACAAGCCTTCCAGGCTCGGCGTATTGGCCGCGCTGAGCAGGAACGCATAGAGCCGGTCGTCGCCGACACCGACGGCGGCGCCGCTCATCCAGCTCTCGACCAGCGGATCCACGGCAATGGCGACCGCCGCCGCGTTGCCGGAGAGCATTGTGCGCCCGAAGCTGGCGTTCACGCCGGTGATCTTGATGCTGTCGGCATCGCTTGTTGTCTGGAATGTCAGCACCGGGGTGTTGGCGACATGCCCGGCAAGCGCGCCCGCGCCGAAACTGTCGACGATCTCGACGGCATTCGCCAGCTTTCCGAAGGACGAGAGATAGGGATTGAGCGTGCCGCCGTTGCGTGTCACGGCAAGAGCGGAGATATAGGCCGACGTGCCAGCGCCCGGATCGATCTCCAGGAAGTGGCGACTGCCCTGCTCCATCGTGTAGAGGCCGATGCCAAGAACCGATCCGTCGAGCACGCCCTTGTTGAGCACGGAGATATTGCCGGCTGTCGCCTCGATGGTGCCTTCGATGCCTCCGCTCGCCCCGATCACGATCTCGCCCCGGCCATTCGCACTGATGGCGCGCTGCTTGCCGCCGTAGGTCGCGACCTTGGAGCCGTCGGCACCGACCGCGGCGACGGTGCCATCGATGTTGAGCTGGAACTTCGAGCGCTCGTCGCCGATCAGGACAGCGCTGGTCGCCGTGTCCGTGTCCCGCGCAAGCACGAAGGCACCCTTTCGGATATCGACCTTCGTGGAAAGCGTCGTGCCACCCGATGTTTTCGCCATGCCGTTGATCGCGCGGATGCCGGCACCGCCCTCGCCCGAGGCGATCACCTTGCCCGAGACATCGAGCGAGATGCCAAGCCCGTCCGAGCGTCGCGCCAGCGCATAGATGCCCGAGGCATGAGCGCCGGAAACCGAGACCGTGCCGCTTTGCGTGACACTCACCTGGCCGGACTGCGCGCCGGTTTCATATCCGTTGAGCACCCGCTCGCCGTCGTCACTTTCCAGAACCAGCGCCGCGCCACTTGCGGAATAGGCAAAGATGCCGTCCGAATAGTCGCCGCTCGTGCGGATGTCGCCATGAGACGTCACAGATACCGCGCCGCTTGCCCCGCTCGCCCCGACATGTATCGTCGGGGTTCCGGCAACCTTGCCGTTGACCGTGACCAACCCGCCACCATTGCCGGCGGACTGGGCGAAGATTGCGTGCGCATGGCGGCCCGTCGTGCTGATCGCGCTGGCTGCGTCCAGTGAGACGGAAACAGCGCCTCCGCCCCCGCCGCCGCTTGCCTGAAGGTCCAGATCGAGTGTGACCGGACCGCCCCCCGCGTCGAGGGACAACAGCCCGCCACCGCCACCGATCGATTGCGCCAGAACGCCATAGGCAAAGTCTCCGCCCGTGGTGATCGTCCCTCCGATCAGCGCGACCATCGCGGTTCCACCATTGCCGCCCGCGGTCGTCGTCTTGCCGAATGTCGAATGAAGATCGACCGTGGCGATGCCATCCGCAAGGACACCCGCGATGCCGCCACCTCCGCCAATCGATTGCGCCACGATGGCGTGCGACAGATCGCCGGCGGTCGAGACCGTGCCTGTCAGCCCGGCCTCGACCTCGCCCGCAGCCGCGTAGCCTGCCGTCTGTGTCCCGAAATCAAGGCGCAATGTCGCGCTGTCACTCTTGGCCAGATCGGCAAGGAACTCGCCGCCGCCACTGCCGACGGACTGCGCCAGAACGCCAAAGGAGCCCGCTCCGCCGGTGACGACAGAGCCGGTGACGGCAACCGTCGCGCGACCGCCAGCTCCCTCCGCCGCGCCGCTTCCGCCAAGCTTGGCGGTGATGCTCTGGCTGGCGACGGCAAGCGCGTCGGAGACGACCACCCCAGCGCTTCCGCCACCGGAGGAGACCGATTGCGCAACGATGCCATGCGAAAGATCGCCGCCCGTGACCACGCGCGCGGCATTGCCGCTCGACGGCTGAAGTGTCACCTTCGCCTCACCGCTGCGGGCCGGATGACCGCCGTATCCCTGCTCTCCGCCCAGGGTGACGTCGAATGTCGCGGTCGGCACGTCGCCAGCGATATGGGTGCTGTCGAGAACCGTGGCGAAGGTTCCGCCGCCACCCGAGATCGACTGGGCAAGCACCCCGCGCGATCCGACGCCGGCCGTCATCGCCATGGCACCGCCAGAGAGCGTAACCGAACTCCTGCCAGACGCGCTGGCCAGCGCGTGATCCTTCGATCCGAGCTGTACGGTGAAGTCATAGGTCGAGCTTTCAGTGCCGGCGCTCTCGCTGGCCGGAGCCGTCTCTCCCACCCGCAGGCTCAAGGCCTCCACGTGCCCGATATCGCCACCACCGCCGCCGATGGACTGGGCCAGTATCGCGTGAGACACGGCGCCGGTGGTCGAGGCAACGCTGCCGGCCGCGGCACCGATATCGACGCTGCCACCATCTCCCTCGGCGCCTGTCTCCGCGCCGCCGAAGATCTTTCGCGCAATCTCGCGCGTGACCACCGCCTTGACGTTCGGCGGCGAGGGAGCGGATGCCCCACTGTCGCCGCCATCAGTCGCGTTCTTGAGATCGAACGTGTCAACCAGCCCATGCATCCCGCCGCCACCGCCGAGCGACTGGCCGACAAGGCCGTGCGCATTGGCGCCGGAGGTGTAGGCACTGCCACTGTTGAAGATGGAAACGGCCAGTCCGTTGCCACCATTGCCACCAGCGCCGCCCACGGTCGTGGTCGTCGTGCCGCTGGTGACGGAGCGCTTGCCGTGATCGGCATTTTTCGCCCCCAGGCTTGCGGTTCGGGTGATGATGTCGCCCCCCGCACCGCCGCCGCCGCCAATGGACTGCACGACAACCGCCGCCGAGCGATGGCCCTGCGTTGCAACGGTGCCGGAATTTGTGAAGCCCTGCTTCGCCTCGCCGGAACTGCCGCCGTTGCCGCCCGAACCACCGTCGCCGCCGATGACAGCGTTGAGGTTCTTGACCTTGGATCCAGCGCCGGCCGCAAGCCGGGCCGAATTGCCGCCGAAGCCGCCCCCGCCGCCGACCGACTGAAGCAGAACGCCGAACGCATTGTTCCCAACGGTCGCGATGGTCCCGGTGTTCTTCGCCGAGATATCGCCGCCATCGCCCCCCGCTCCCCCCTTGCCGCCGATGTCGACGCCAATGCTGGTGACGGATTTTCCCGCCGCGCCGGAGACGGAAGCGACGTTGCCGCCCGCGCCACCGCCACCGCCGACCGACTGGATCAACATGCCGGTCGAGTGATTGCCGTTGGTGCGGATGGATGCGGTATTGGCGGCGGTAACCGTGCCACCGTGATTTCCACCGCCGCCGGTCCCGCCAATCGACGTTTCAAGGTTGATGGCGTTGTTCTTTTTCTCCAGATCGGCAGGCGCCGAAAGGGTGAAGGCGATCGTCGAGGCAGCGCCGCCATTGCCGCCACCACCGCCCACAGACTGGACGAGAATGCCGTGGGAGATGTCGCCATCGGTCGTGATCGCACCGGAACTGGCGAGATCGACCGTTCCGCCCTTGTGCCCATTGCCGCCGTCGCCACCCACAGCCGCGCCGCCCCCGAGGGATCCGCGGGCCGCATCAGAGATCGTCACATTTGCGGTGATCGCCGCGCCGCCGTTGCCGCCACCGCCGGCGATGGACTGAGCGATCAGACCGGTCGACATGTCGCCGCTCGTGGCGATTGCCGTCGCCGAGGCGATATCGATCTCTCCCGCCGTGCCGCCCGGAGCTCCCTTGCCGCCAACTGCAACAGGGGTCGTGATGCTCTTGGCGTCCGGCCCTGCGGTGATGCTGGCGTTGACGCTCGTGGCCGTGCCGGCGTTGCCGCCGCCGCCGCCAATCGACTGGATGAGCATGCCGGCGGAATTCGCACCCGCCGTGGTCACGCTGCCGCCTTTGGTGGTCAGCGAGACAGCGCCACCGTTGCCGCCATCGCCCCCGCGCCCGCCCACGGAGACCGGTGCAGAGAATGATCCCTCGGAGGACGCCGACAAGGTCACGGCAGAGGCATTGCCGCCGTTGCCGCCGCCGCCGCCGACCGACTGGGCGACCACGCCTATGGAATTCTCACCCGTCGTCGAGATCGCCCCGACGCCGTCGATGGTGACGGCATCCCCGTGACCGCCGCTGCCCCCGCCGCCCCCCACGGAGGCTCCGAGCGTGATGGACTGTTGCGTCGAGGCGGAAACGCTCACCGTCGTCGCGGAGCCGCCGTTGCCACCGCCACCGCCGATGGACTGGGCCAGAACGCCGGCAGAATTTCTGCCAAGCGTCATCACACTGCCCGACCCCTTGAAGGTAACCGCCCGGCCGATCCCGCCCGTGCCGCCGGAGCCGCCGATGGCGACCGAGGCGTTCAGCGTCGGTCCGATGCTGACGCCGGCGCTGAAGGCAAGCGCGGATCCGCCATTGCCACCGCCGCCACCGATGGACTGCAGGACGATGCCGTCGGAATTCTCGCCTTCGGTGCGGATCGCGCCGGCACTGCTCAGCGTTACGGTCTCGCCGTCACCGCCGTGCCCTCCGTGACCACCGATGGCGACGCTTGCCGAAATGCTGTCGACATCGCTTCCCACGCTCAGGCTGAACGCATGCGCACCGCCACCGTTGCCGCCGCCGCCGCCCACGGACTGCAGAACGATGGCGTCGGAATTCGCATCGTAGGTGGTCACCCCGCCGTCGGCGATGCCGGTGATCCTGCCGCCGTTGCCGCCGGTTCCCCCCGAGCCGCCAATGGCGACCGAGGCGGAGAACGAAACGCCGTCACCGTAGGAGACGGACGAGGACCCCGCCGAACCGCCATTGCCGCCACCGCCGCCGACCGACTGGGCCAGAACACCGACAGAATGGGTGCCGGCCCCATCGATCAACCCGGCGTTGGCGGTGTTCTCGGTGCCCGTCTTGATCGACGAGCCGGCGCCGAGATTGATCGTGATCGCGCCGCCATCGCCGCCGGAGGCACCCTTCCCGCCCATGGACACGGATGTGGCCAGGATCGGCGCGGAGGAAGAGGCATGTGCCTGACCGCCCGAGCCGCCACCGCCGCCAATCGACTGCGCGATGATGGCCGAGGCGTGATGCCCGCGCGTCGCGATGCTCGCCTGATCGCCGAGCGTGACATCCAGAGTGCCGCCATTTCCCCCGGTGCCGCCGGAGCCGCCCACCGCGACGGAGGAGAAATAGGCCTGTGCCTTGGCGCTGCCGCCCGATCCGCCGCCACCGCCGATCGACTGGACGATGATCGCATTGGCAAGGTCGCCTTCGGTCAAGATGCTGGCGGCCTTGCCAAGGTGCACCGTGACCGCGCCACCATCGCCTGCCGCGCCGCCCTTGCCACCGATGGCCACCGCCGAGAAAACGCCCGTTGCCACCGCGTTGCCGCCGCGCCCGCCGCCGCCGCCGACGGAAATCAGGTGAATGCCGTTGGCGAATGCCCCCGAGGTGTGGACGCTGTGGTCTCCCGCGCCAAGGGACGTGCCGGTCATGTTGACGATGACGTTGCCGCCCCTGCCGCCGGCCCCACCGCTACCACCAACCGCGATCTCGCCCTTGCCATCGCCGCCGTCCTGACCGCCGCCGGCAACGCTGATCCCGTAGATCGCGGTGGAGAAATAGCCTTGGGTCGTGATCGTGCCCGAGTTGGTGACAGAAATGGCCCCGCCATCCCCACCGCCCCCGCCGGCGGCGCTCTCGCCACCGGAGCCGCCTCGCCCTGCAACCGATTGCGCAAAAACGCCGTCGGAAAGCATCCTCGTGGTCAGGATCGAACCGCTGTTGGTGACGTTGACGGTACCGCCGTCGCCCCCCTTGCCACCAACCCCGCCGATGCCCCCGCCGCCAGCGCCGCCATTTCCTCCCGAGGTCTGTGCGAGGATCGCCGTTACCCTTATTTCATCGGTCTTGATCGAGCCTGAATTCGTGACCGAGGCCACCCCGCCATGGCCGCCATCGCCCCCCTTGGCGCCGGTTTTCACGGTATCCAGGAGCCCCTTGGCGGACATCCCCCCCGTGTTGCCGTCGCCGCCGATGCTGCGCACCCACACCCCGACGTAGGCGCCATTGCCGATCACGATATCTCCGGTGTTGACGATGGCCGCCGCACCACCGTCGCCGCCGGCGCCGCCAAAGCCGCCGGCGACCCCCTGCCACGCTCCGACCACCACATCGCTGACGCTTCCGCCCCCGAGACCGCCAATGCGCCCCGTGCTGGTTGCCTCGAGCGCGGAGCTGCCATCACCGCTGACCGTCAGCGTGCCGCCGTGGGTCAGCGTCACATCGCCGCCATCGCCACCCGTGCCACCCGCGCCGCCGGTCGCGAACCTGCTCTTGAACGACAGACCGCCATTGCCGCCGATACCGCCGACCGCTCCCACGCCATACCCGAACTGATTGCTGTCGAGGGTCCCATCGATTGCGAGATTGATCGTCCCGCCGCCGCCGCCGGCCCCGCCGGGCGCTCCAACGACCACGATGCCGGCGTTGAACTCGTCGCCATTGCCCCCGGAGCCACCGTTGGAACTGACAAGGGTCGGGACGAGTTCGTCGCCCGACGCCGGTTCCACCCGGCATGAAACGGCCCCGCCACGCGCACCGGCCCTGGGAAGGACCGTGCCATGCCCGTCGGCGCCGTCCCCGCCATCTCGGGCAATGTGCAGCGGGCTTGCTCCGCCCTGCATGTCGCAGGCCGGCAGCGTGGTCGCATCGGCCCAGGCGGCACTTGAGACAAGGATTGCAGCAATGGAAGTTCCGAGCGCCAGCCGGTCAAACGTCAATCGGCGTCGCGCAGGTCCTGCCATCGGGACATCCTTCGATATTTGAATATCCCTTGATTTTTCTTGATTCCGCCCCGCCTGTCCATGCCTTTGCCAGAGCCGGACGGCAGACCACCCTCCTGCCCGCGCGCAAGCGCGAGCGGACCAGCGATAACATAGGGAAGGAGGCGCTCGAACGAAGGCAGACAGCCTGACCTGAAAGTATCAGCGAAACGCCGGACCGTTCCCTTACCCCTGGCGCAAAGCGAGTTTGGCCAACCTGTCCAGGGCTTGCAGGAACCGAGACCGGTCGGCCTTTGAAAAGGCCCGGCCGCCGCCCTGGTGGAACGGGTTCGCGGCGCGAATGTCCTGCATCAGATCCCGGGTTGCGAGCCGCTCGCCGATGTTGGCGAGGCTCAAGATCTGCCCGTCGTGCTGCAAGACATGCGACCCGGCCTTCAGGCAGCGATCCGCAAGCGGGATATCCGCAGTGATCACGACATCGCCGGGACCGCAATGCGCGGCAATCCACTGGTCCGCCACATCCGGCCCCTCAGCGACGATGCGAAGCGAGACAAGCGGGTTGCTTGAAGGCCGTATTCCGCCATTGCAGACAAGCACAACCGGAATGCCCAGCCGTGTTGCCACACGCTCCACTTCGGACTTAACCGGGCACGCGTCAGCATCGACATAGAGTGTGGTCAATTTTCAAGTTCCAGTATTGGCTACAGCATTCCAGAAGCTCGATGCCGCTCGTGGCGTATCGAAGGATGCGGTCCTTATACATGAGGAAACGCGGCTGCGGATACTCGCCGTACACAGCAATGCCCCCCAACGGCATGTCGTGTCCCAAGAAACTGGATCAACGGGCTTCCGTACGACCTTTCATTTCTGTCTGAGCTGGGCGCAGGGGTCATCGCGTTGCGTCGCAGGCACAAGCACCGTCTCATCGAACGGAGCATCGCTCTGCGTTTCGACATAGGCGATGGAATGGACCTTCACCTCCGGCGCGGCCAGAGCGATCAGGCGGGGAACACCCCAATCCTTGCGGGCATGCCCGTGCCCCGCGATCAACGCCACCGGCGGCCCATGCGCCTCCAGTGCCGCCAGCACGGCCCGCGCCAGTGCCGCGTCGCGCAGCCGTTGCGCTTCGACGAAGCCGCGCATCAGCACCGCGGGCATCGCGCCGCAATGCACTTTTGCCTTGAGCGTCTCGCGCGCCGCCTGCTCCTTGCGAGGCAGCGGGCGATCAAGACCGAAGCGCCGGCCGTCGGGCCCGAACACCCGAAAGGCGCTGGAGAAAATTGCCCGGCGCGCGTCCTCACGCGAAACGCCACCACCTTCAATCCGGGCCGAGCGACCGGCCATGAAGATCGGTGCGTAGAGTTCGAAGGCTGGCCAGTCGGTCATGTCCCACTGTGTCGCCAAGGCGATTGCCGCCGGATCGGAGCGATCCGCCTGCGAGGCGCGCTGCGCCGCCTCCGCGGACAGCATTTCGAACACCATCGTCATCGGCCGGAGCTTTTCGATCATCCGCGCCTGACGAAGATGCGCTTCCCGATTGTCGTGAACCTCGCCGAGGATCACCACATCCGCATCCCGCTGATCCGCCACGCCCGGCGCATCCAGCCCGGCAAGCACGAAGACTGCCGCCGCGATCCGCGCCACTCCCCTCCTCACGCTTACCATGTCAGGCTCGCCTCCAGATGCAGCTCCACCACATGCGTCCCGCCGCCTGCCGAGACGAGGCGGTCTTGCGGTCCCGGCAGCACCTCCTGGAACACGACCGTCCGGCTTTCGCGCAGTATCCGGCGCAACAGCGCGACGCAGACCGGATTGGCGACGTCGATCCATTGCGGCTTGCGGTGCCGGTTGGCCATCGAGTTGCTCGCATGCCAATCCATGCCCGGCTTGCGGCTGACGAACACCTGCTCGGGCATGCCGCGCGCGCGGAAATACCGCCCCAGCCGCACCATGACATCGACCGAGGGCAGATGGGCTCCGCCTGGCCCCTCCCAGACCGCATCGAGAAGGTCCTGCGAGGTTTCATACCAGGTCTCGCGGAAGAGGACGCAGTCGCCGTGATATTCGCGCGGTCGATGCCGCTGGCGCCCCTCTTCGTCGCCGACGAAGCCCGCACCTGGATCCGGCCGCGCGACGGTGAGCGGACTGGTCAGATGAATCAACCAGTAGTGCAGCCCCCAGGCGGGCGTGGCGAGCACGCTGCCGAGGTTGAGGAAACGCAGCAGGCTCCCCGAGCCGTCGCGAACGATCAAACGCTGTCCCTGCGGCGCAAGCGACACATGGCACTCCCCGGTGTGCAACAGCGGAGTGTTGCCGCCGGGAGGAGAGAACCCCTCCAGGTAGCGGTCGACCAGACCCCGGTGTCGCTGCAGACTGTTGACGTCGCTGCCTCTGGACAGTCCGGCGAACCGCTCACCCGTCAGCTCTGTCTGCCGAGCCAGCCAGGCGCGCAGATGACGGCGCAGGGTTTCCGCCTCGCCGCTGCCGCCTTGGCTATAGCGGGCAAGCAGCCAGACCGGCTCGTTGAAGGTGCCGTTCAGGGCGAGCCGCAGCGCGCCATCCTCCCGGAACGGCTGCACATGGGCACAAAACGCATGGTGGCCGCTGCCAGGCCCGAGCATCTCGGTGGAGAGCCGCCGCGCCAGCGCCGGATCCGACAGCCGCGCCACCAGCCCGGGCATGGCCCGTTCGATCTCTCCGGCGAAATGCGAAAGTGGCATCGAGCCGGCTTGCGGCGGTTTCACCGCAAGGAAGAGGTCGCGCAGCAGCCGATGCTCGGGCGAGGGCATGGAAAGGTCCGCGATGGTCCGGCAGACCCGATCCCGGATTCCGGCGATATCGTAGTGCGGCTCCCGCCGGAAGCGCACCCAGCAGTCGCGATGGAGCCTAGGTACGCCCCGCAGAAGCGGATCAGCCTCAAGTCGCGCCATGAGGGACGGATCGGGCTCGCCTGACAGCGCCGCCGCCGCCTCGCTCACCTCCGGCAGACAAAGCCGCACCAACCCCTTGTCTATCAGGCTCTGGGCAAGCTCCGCCGCCTGCTCCCGCGCCACGCCATGCCTCGCGCAGGTTTCGGCAAGCTCCTCCACGCGGAAACACCGCGACGCCAGATCCCGAAAGACCCGATCTATCGGCGGGCGCAGACGGAAACTCCTCGGCTGGACGCTTTCCCAGAGCGAGCCACGTGCCTGTGACAGACTGCGGAGTTCGACGTGAAACCGGTCCGTACCAGGTGCAAATGCCCCGGCCAACTCGAGTTCCGCCGGGGCCAGCATCCCAGCATGGTTCCTGCGCAACACCGCGGCCCACTCCTGCGCGAGGCTCTCGCTCGCCTGCAGATCGAAGCGGATCGGTCCCGGTCCGCCGGAGGAGCCGTCTCGGCAGAGGCCGACACCCATGTAGCGCTGAAACGGGCTGGTCTTCTGCGAGACACGTGCGAGATAGCGAAAAAGCCGCATCGCTGCCTTGACCCTGCGGCCCGGCTTTTCGTCCATATCTCCCAGGCAGCGTGCAAACCGGGCGAGCCGCTCGCGTACCTCGTCAAAGATCCACCGTGTCCGCTCCTCCCCGGCCAGCCCGGCAAGCGCGGCCAATATCCTGTCCACCTCTGCACCGTACCCATCCTCGAGCAGGTCGAACGCGTTCGAGAGACGCTGTGCGGCAGCGGCAAGCTCCGTCAGGTCCGCACCGGGTCCCGGCTCTTGACGCACAAGAACCGGAACCCTCCGGAACGTGCCGGCGACGAGCGCCCTGCGAAGCTGTCGGGAAGTCGAGCGAATTGCCGTTTTGTCTCCCGCAGCAAGCACGACAGTGCGCTGCGTCTCCCAGTCGGCCTGCGCCGCCTGCACGGCGTCCAACGCCTGTCGGAAGCCGGGCGAGACCAGGTCCTCGAGTGTTTCCGCCGGCAAGGGAGCAAGCCGCAGGACGAGGATGTCCGCCGCCGCCGCGCGCGGCCCGTCTCCGATCATCTTGCCTGGAACCTCCGGTACAGGAACCCGACCGACACCGTGCCTCATGTCCCGATTGCCCGGACCCAGCGCTCCGAGGGTGCGGCCCGTCTCTCGCCCAGCTCTCCAGCCCGCTCCAGTGTGACATGCCCGCCCTGCATTTCGACGACAAAGTCGCCGAGTTCGGCGATGTCCGGATCATGGGTGACGAGAATGACCGTCGTGCCGCGCGCGCGGCAGGCGAGCAGCGCCTCCAGCACGCCGGCGCTGCTTTCCCGGTCGAGATTGCCGGTCGGCTCGTCGGCGAGAATAATGTTCGAGCGCATCGCCAGAGCGCGGGCAATCGCAACACGTTGCCTTTGCCCGCCCGACAGCTGAAAGGGGAAATGTCCGGCGCGAAAGCCAAGGCCGAGATCCTCCAGCGCCTGTTCGGCCCGCTCCCGGCATTCGCGTGCCGGCAGCGACATGTAGCGCGCCGGCAGGGCCACGTTCTCGGTGACCGAGATTTCCTCTATCAGGTTCAGGGACTGGAAGATGAAGGAGACCTTTTCCCGCCGCAGCGCCAACCTTCGACGCGCGCTCAGACGCGAAACACATTCGCCATCGAACCGCACCTCCCCCTCGTCGGGGGCGTCCAGCAGCCCCATGATCGCCAGCATTGTCGTCTTGCCACACCCCGACGGCCCGATCACCGTGGTGAGCCGGCCCGAGGGGATCGCCAGCGACAGCGCGTTCAGCGCAGTTGTCTCTACATCGCGGCTGCGGAACCGCCTGGTAACGCCGTGGAGCTCGATGTGCATGACCGGCCTACTCGATCTTGAGATATTCGGCCTCGACGAAGCCGAGATAGGATGAGACGACGACCACACTCCCTGGTTGGGGGCCAGTCTTTAGCGCGACCTCGTCGCGGGTGGTGGCCAGGATCTCGACCGGCACCTTGCGCGCACGGCCCGTCGCTTCGTCCAGCGCGAAGATCCAGTTGCCGCCGGTCTGGGCGAGGAACCCGCCATTCGCGACGATGAGCACGTCGTCGGCAAGCGCCCGTGTGCGGATCTGGATGTCCAGCCGCTGGCCGTGGACGAGCCCCTCCGGCGGTGCCTCGACGAAGTCCATTTCCAGGGTGATCTTGCCGTCGATCACCTCGGGCAGGATCCGGCGCACCCGCAAGGCCCGCCAGGCACCCTCTGCGTCTCTCCAGCTTGCCTCGTCCCCCACCGAGAGGCGGTCCAGATAGATCTCGTCGACCTCCGCCTCGATGATCGGCGTGCCGAGCTCGAACAGGGTGACGAGGTTGCTGCCGCGCTCCACCACCTCGCCCCGCTTGACACTGAAATCGGAGAGGGTTCCATCCATCGTCGCCCGGATGTTCAGCGCGTCGAGCGAGTCCCGCGCCGTCTCGAGATTGCGCATCAGGTTGCCCGACAGCGTCTTGGCCTGCAGGATCTGATCGGTTTGCCACCCGATCCGCGATTTCAGCATCCCAAGCCGCTTCTCCAGAACCGTATCGAGATAGGTTTCCTGCCGCATCAGACCCTTCACCTCGGAGGGCTTGTCGTGGCCTCTCATCAGCAACTGGCGGCGGCGCTCCAGCTCGATCTTGATCTCGCCAATCTCTTTGGTCAGCCGCAGAACCTCCAGTTCGTCCTCCTGGCGGCCGCGCTCGAGGCTTTGTTCGCGCTGCGTCAGCGCGTTCAATTGCTCGGCCACCTGCACCTCAAGATTGAAGAAGCTCATTTCCGTTTCCGGGTTCGATAGCTCGAACAGGAGCTTGCCGGCTCCGACCCGGTCGCCCGGCTTCACATGCACCGCGTCGACCCGCCCCGAGATGCTGTTTTGCAACGCAACGGAGGTGCGCGGCTTGACCAGTCCGGTGGCATGCAGCACCGGCTGGAATGCCCCTCGCCTGACGCGGTCGAGAACCACCTCGTCGCCTGCAAGGCGGATCACCCGGTCATCCGACCAGTCGACCTGTGTCGCCGCCATTGCCATCACGGCGATGGCAGCAACGATGGCGGCCACCAAACCGAGCGGGCGCCGCCACCAAATCCGCTTCAGCGGGCGGTCCATCGACTCAAGGCGCCGTTGCGTGACAGGAGTTTCCGCCGGCGCCGCGTTGCAACCGGCGCCATCGTTCCTCCCGCCCCCCGCTCCTGGGTGCACGAATGGATGGGGGCGGGGTGCGCCGGGAGAGCTCATTGCACCTCCAGCAGAAGCTCACTCTCCGGGATTGCCCGCGCGCCTGGCTCGACCGTGCCTCCGGAAGAGCTGAAGACAAGGTGGAAAGCCCCCTCACCACCGCCTGCGATCCGGCGCGCGATCTCCTCCCCCCGTTCGCGATGTTCGGCCGAGACAAGGCGAAGCACCATCCCGTCAAGGGCATAGACCCGCTCCCCGGGCGCGCTCCGCGCCTCGTCCGGAACCAGCGCCAGCGCGGCCAACGCCCGTTCGCTGCCCTCAAGGTCGCGAACCCCAAACCAGACTTCTGAAATCCCCGTGACGCCATTGGGATGGTCCTGCCACTTGCGGTCATCATACTGGGGATAGTCCTGCCGGACCTTCTCGATGCCTGCAGCATTCCGCTCGGCGAAACTGAAGTTCCACAAGGGAAACTCGAACGAGCGGATGAACAGCAGTTCGAGTATTCGTGGATAGGTCGGCTCGCCGCCGGCATGCAGGGAAATGACCTCGGTCGTCGGCACTCCGGTACCGGCAAGGGACATCATCGCTGTGGCAATGCTCGGAACATAGAAGGCAAGCCCAACCGTCCTCGCCGCCTTCATCTCCAGTTGTTCGTAAAACGGCCGCCTGCTGAAGAACTCGACGCTCTGGCCTGAGGACAGCATCACCATGATGCTCTCCTCTCCGCTCGCCCGCTGCCCCAGCGGCCAGGGACTGAACCCCATTTCCTCGCTCAGCCAGCGCTCGGTGGCCGGCAGGTCGTCCACCGCGATGCGCAGGAAACCAACGGTCTCGACATCCATCTCCGGTGCCGTGGCGGACCAGGCGGGCAGATCGCTCGGACCTGGTATCGCCACGGGCTGCTGCGCCCAGGCGGAAGGCGAAACGAAAATGAGGAGGCCGAGCGCGATACGGACAAATGGTTTCATCGCAGGATCTTTCCCAGGAAGACGAGACACAGGAGAACCGGCAGTGCAGCCAGAAGCAGGACGTAGACCCGCGTCATCCGTTTCAGGCCCGGCGGTCCGAAAAGGCCCGCTCCTTGCCAGCGGCAGGGTCCGTAATCCGGGTCGCCAAGAGCGGCGCGGCAGGCGCTGACAAGGTCGCTGCGCCCGAACGGGTTGAGGTTGGCCATCAAAAACAGAGCGCCGGCGAGCGCCACCGCCTGAAGCGGGGCGATCGGACCGGGCATGGCCCAGAGCACCAGGACCGCCAGCCCCGTCAGGACGAGATCGCAAGCCGGCCCGGCCAGATGGATAAGCGCGTGGTCGCGCGGCGCCAGGTCCCATGCCTCCCGCAGATCGAGCCAGGGCATCGGCAGTCCCGTCTTGCCGCGATCAAACCCGACCGCCGACGGCGCGACACCGAAAAGGCGCGCAACAAGCAGATGTGCGAGCTCGTGCAGCAGCACAAGGCTGGGCACGGCAAACAGCAGCCAGCCGAGCGTGGCGACCGAAAGCGGGAAACCGCCGCTGTCCAGGGGAGCGGCGGATTGCGCCGCCAGGAAGGAGATGCACAAGATGGCCGAGGCCATCGTCAGGGCACCGCCGAGCGCCGTGACGAGATGCCCTGCCGGGCTCGCCGGCGCGCGCGCCCCCAGGTCCGCCAGCGAATGACGGGCGATCAGGGCTTCCGCGGCGGAGAGCACCGCCTCGGCTGCGGGTTCGCCCGACACCACCAGATCCTTGAGCACGACATCGCGCTTTTGCCCTCCCAGCAGCGCGACGACGGCCCGCGACAGGGGGCCGCTCACGCGGACATAGGGCATGGGCAGGCGTGGAATGATGAACAGCCTGCCTCCGGATCGGACCAGCATCGGAGGGGCCTCGGTGGCGGTTGGGACGGACGGCGGCCTCATGACGGCGCGGCCTCTCCGAATGCCAGCCCGGCAATCGGGGCGATCCGCCAGCTATCTGCGGGCAGGCAGGCGTTCATCCCCTCGTTGAAGACACCGCCGAGAAGCGTTCCTTGCAGCCCGCGGGCGCAGGCGCCAAGCCAGGCGAGATGCAGGCCAGCGCCGAGGGCCTGCAACGCATTACGGTACCCGGCCGCGCCATGGGCACTGGCAAGAGGGCCCATTTCCAGTCCGCCGACCAACATGGCCGGAGCCATGTCGGGTACGCCTTGCCAGAAGATCCGCGCATCCCGTGCCCCCGGCCTCCAGCCCGCCAGTCCCGCTCCGCGATTGAAGACGCGCCCCCGTGCCCGATCCACGGCGACAATGCGGATGTGGCGGGCGAGCCCCGGCACGTACCGCGCCACACCCGTCTCGGCTTCCGCGAGCAACTCCAGGATCGTGTCGCACGGGAGGGCATCAGGCGGCAGCAGTCGCACCGCCCGGCGTGCCGACAGCGTCGCGCCGAGATCGGCCAGCCCACCCAACGATGCCTGCGGCTCCCCCGGAACCGCGCGCGGTTGCGACGGGGCCAGCGGCCTCCGGCCCAGCGCCGCGACCCACAGCAGCGCCCTCTGCTCCGACAGGGCGGCAGGGTCCGGCCCGAACACCGGCTCTGCGCCGGGACCTCCGCTTGCGACCGATGTTCCGGATGCCAGGCATGCTGAAAGCAGATAGCGATCATCGACGAAGGAAAGCGGCAGGAGCCTTTCGATCGGCCGCATATCCAGATCGGCCCGAACCGTCAGAGGCATCCCGAGCCTTGCTCCGACCTGCATGAGCACGGCCGCACCGACGCCCGCATCGAGCCCGCAGATCTTGTAGGCAGCATCCTGGTACTTGCGCGCCACCCGCCGCAGCCGTGACACGATCAGGAAAGACGGCTCGCTCTCGCTCAACCCTGTTTCATTGCTTGCCAGCACCTCCCCGAGCCTCTCCAGCGCATGGTCGGTGTCGCGGTACCGGTAGAGGCCGGCGGGAAGATCGGTGGCGCACGGCAGGTTGACCAGAAGCTCAGCCGAGCGCAGGTCGCCGCCGGAGGGCGTTATGCGTCGGCCGCCATCCAGCCCGAAGGCCCATTTGCACGCCAGCGACAGGCGTTCAGACAAGGTGCCCTGCCGCTCAACCACGGCTTCGGGCAGGAAGAATGCCGGGGCGCCGAAAAAGGCCGGTGCCGGCCCGCTCGCCAACTTCCGGTTCTTGGTTGCGTAGTGCATCAGATAGGTGCGCGAGCTCAGGTGGCGGCTGAACGGCTCCTCGATGCCCGACTGCGCCGCCGCCACCAGCAGCGCCTCGTTTGGCGTCGACGAACCCGCCTCCACCGCCACATAGGGCGACACCAGGACGGCGCGCCGAAGCAACTCCTTGTGGGTCGCGCACCGGCTGAAGATCTCGACGGCATTGAACTTCCGGCCCCGTTCCAGACCGCAGGCGAGCCGGAACAGCCTTGCGGCAGTGATCGTCGCCCACATTTCCTTCATCGGATGACCGCTGAGCACCGGACGCCCGCTTGCCAGCCAGGCCCCGGAAAGCCATTTGGCCACGGCGCTCGCGGTCTCGGCCGGAACCAGCGGTCCGAGCCTGAAACTGTCCCGATCGCTTCCGGCAAAGAGCGTCAGCGCGCCGGGCCTGGTGTCCTCGTTCGACAGTTGCAGGCCGGCGGGATCATCGTAGAGCACCAGGCTGACATCGTGGACACTGCCGTTGCAGGCACCCGCCCCGTCCAGCGCCAGGCCGGCCCCGCGCACCGCACGCTCCGCTGCCTGGCGCAGATGCTCCGGCCCGGACACCCGGACCCGGAACCGATCAAAGGCCTCGCGCAGCGCCCGCCTCGAACGGTGAACGCTGTCAGCACCGCAGACCTGCTCCCAGAACCGCTCCGTCTCCGGATCGCGCAAATGGACACCCCCTTGCGGGCCGGGCGATCCATCCTGCAGCACCCCATTGCGGTCCAGCAACGCGACCAGTTCGTCGACATTCCTCGCTGCTTCGTCGAGACCGCCGAACTCCACCGCCACGGCAGTGGCGATCTCTTCCCGTGCGCGCGTGCCGTCGCACAGGCCCAGTATGCGCTTCACCAGGTCGAGCGGGATGGTGCTGCTCAGCACCTCGCGGCGATTGCCGCACAGGATCGCCAACCGCGCTGGTCCAAAGGGCAGGATTGCGAAATCCGGCGGAAAATAGGGCGCCAACGGCGCGAGCCGCAGCAATTCGGGATCGCGAACCCGCTGCGCGGCAAGCTCCCGGGCGTGACTGCGCTCGACATTCAGCATAGCGGTTCCTTCAACGTATCCGTTGCCGGGGCAGCAGGGCCAAGGTTCAGCATTTCGCCGAGGTGGCGGTTGGTTCGACGGCCGGAAGCTGCCGTCTCGCGGCGGCAGCGGCAGCCGTGGAGCGCCAGGACCATGCCATCCTCAAGGAAGCTCCCATCGGAGAGAAAGCGCAGGAAGCGTCCCCGGCAGTCCTCCTCTGGCTGGCGCAGGCGCGCGGCGAAGGCCTGGGCGGCAAGGGCGGCAAGATAGGGTGGAAAGCCCGGCCGCGCGGATGGCGCGCGGCACAGGAACGCCCTGTCGAGCTTTTCCAGCCGCCCCGCATCGTCGAAGGTGGCGGTGGACAGGCGCCGCCTGGCGAAACAGTCGGGGCAGCCCGGCAGGTCGGCGCGGAAATGCGGCCCGACCATGAGCGTGTCTGCGAACAGGGCGATCAGATGCAGCCGGCAGCCGGAGCCGGCCAGCCTGTCCCACAGGTTCGCCATGCTGTCGGGTCGGTCGAAATCCAGAACCGCAAGAGTGTCAGCCACCTGCAACGGCTCAAGCCCCGCCTCCGCGTCCAGATCCACGACAGGCCCGATACGCAGCCCCTGGGTTCTCAACTCGTCCAGAACCCGACGACCAAAGACGCCGGAAATGACGCATTGCAGGGTCGTCGGGTCATTGGCAGCTGTGCGGGCAGGCGTGGCGGCCATCTCTGTTCCTTTCACGCGAACGGCTGGGGATAGGGATTGGCGGCAGCCCGGTCGAAATGCCCGTAGCCCGCCTTCTTCGGGTAGCTTTGAAGCCGCGCGTGGCCGAGGTATCGGGCGGAGGGCAGGAAATCGAGCGGCATCAGATCCGGAGTGAAGGCGCGGATGACGCTCAGGCCGGCCTCCCTCAGGTCGTCGGTCGTGAGGTCGACCAGCGTCAACTCGAAATCGAGCGCCTTGAAGCGGGCCACAAGCCAGTCGAATTCATCGCGCGGATCCGGACCGCAATCGGGGCCAAGCCCCGAGATGAGGGTCTCTCGCCGCCCCGTCGACAGAAAGTCGAAGGCGGCTGCCTGTTCCGGCCGCCCCATGTAGCTTGCACCATACTCCAGCCGCGAGAAGTGGAGCGGGTCGTCGGGGATGTCCTGGAAGAAGGGGATCGCCGTACGCGCCACACAGGCTTCGCGCACCACCTTGCCATAGGCAGTCCAAGGGTCGAACTCGGTGCTGCAGCCGACGAAAGTGGAGAGCTGCGGATGCCCTTCGTATTTCTGCAGCAGATAGACGGTCGGCACGCCGAGATCGGTCGTCGCGTCGTAAAACTCATGTTGCAGCGGCAGGGTGCCGATCCGCGCCAGCGTGCGAGCCGCCTGCTCCGGAGGTTCGGCGTCGACGACGAGCCGTGGCAACGGCAGCCGGCAGATCCAGGTGAGCGCGATGGCATCTCTCTCGATGCTCTCGCAGATTGCCGAGACGGCCGCCCGGTAGGGACAGCTATGGATGGCGATCCCCGTCGTGATCGGCGCCCAGAACGCTTCCCCCGGCAGCAACTCGAACACCAGGTGCGACATCACCAGCGGCAGCCAGACCTTGCGCCCCTGTGTGAGGGAATACCCCTCGACCCAACGGATTGGCCGGTCCGGATCGAAGGCATGCAACTGACAATGCGGATCGGCAAGCTCGGCTGCATCGCATTTCGGCCAGCGGCGATGATCCAGCGCCGCTGATCCCAACTCATTGGCGCTGGTGAGGATGTAGTCGTTCTCGTCGAAAATCGAGCTGGCGTAGCGCTCGGCGGCCTCGGCGACGGCACGAACATAGGCCATGTCGGCGTTCAGATCACCGCCATTGCCGGCGGTCAGCGTCGCAGCCGCGCTGCTTCCGTCGCCGGCGCGAATCCAGGGATAGCTCAGCGACACGTTGCAAAGCCTTGCGGTGCGCCGCCGGAAGTCCGGCACGCCCAGTTCCTCGTCATCGATCGGTGCGACGCTCCTTACGATCCCGCAGGAGGGGCTGAGGATCGATGACCATGAAAACCGGGTGCGGAAATCGTTCCGCTCGAAAACCTCGATCATGCCGCCACCCCGTCGAAAGCAGAGACGAGGCGCGCGAGATACGCCTCGTCCGCCGCCGGGAAGCCGAGCCTGTTCATCATCAGGTGGCAGAGATTGAAGGCAAGCTGGTCGCGGAAATTGTCGTTCTGCGGCATGTGATGGGCTGCGGCCCGCGACATGGCCCGCACCGAGATCTCCCACTTTGCGAGCAGCGCCGTCTCGTCGTCGGTAAGTAGCGCCCCGGCGTCGAGCGGATCGAACGCGGTCTTGCGGATCTCGGTGATCTTCTCGTCGAACTGGGACTGCGCCGCATTCGCGCCACGCATCCAGTAATCGCTGTAGTCCGCCAGAAACTGGTGGGTGGAGCGCGGCAGGTCGAACAGCTGCACGCAGCGCACCATCAGCAGCGGAGCCATCCACTTGCGCGAACGCCCCTCCAGAAGCTCCGCCCCGATGATCGCCGCTGCGATCTCGCTCGACAGCTGGAAGTGCGTCTCACAGGCCTCCAGCATCTCGCCGGTCCCGTATTTTCCGGTTTCCGGCTCATAGGTGTCGCGCTGGACAAGCGCGCGCGAGAAGCCGGGGGCCGGCCCGGCCCCCCTCGCAGTGCCGACAAGCGGGGTAAAGGGACTTTCCGGCGTGACCGCCAGTTCCGACACCAAGGTGCTGAGCTGCCGCTCGAGCTGCACCGCAAGCGGCTGCAGCGCCTCAGGGGAGGCCGGCAGAAAGCGCAAGCGCAGATGCGGCCCGCCATCATCGGTCATGCGCAGGAAGTGCCATTTCCCAACCTCTGGCCGGGCACCGATTTGCGCCAGGTCGGTGGCGACGAGGTGATCAAAGCCGGAACCGAACACCCCCGGGTAGAGCTTGAAATAGATCCAGCTTGCGCCATGCGACACAGTCATGTCCCCCGCTCCATGTCGAACCTGAAGAAACGAACCGAGACCACCGTCAGCACCAGTGTTGCCGCCGCCAGCACGGCGACCGCGACTTCCAGGGAGACGCCTTGCGCTTCGCCTGTCGCCGCCATCCGCAGCCCCTCGACAAGGTAGGTGATGGGCAGCAGGCCCGAGATCAGCGCCAGGCCACCGCCTGGCGGCACCTGGAAGAACACGTTGCCGAAGCTCAGCATCAGGAAGTTGAGCCCGAGCGTCAGCAGCATGCCGACCTGCTGGTTGCCGACGATGCCGCCAAGGGCAAAGCCCATGGCGACAAAGCAACAGGTTCCGAGCGTCAGAAGCGCGGCGAAGAGCACCCCGCTGCCCTCGATGCGAAAGCCGAAGAAGGCGGTCGAGATGGCGTAGAGGCCGGCCATCTGCACCAGTGCGATCACCAACCGGGTGGTCAGCAGCGCCACGACGATCTGGAACACGGTAATCGGCAGGGTTTTCATGTGGCGGAAGACACCGCGTGCCCGCTGTTGCAACAGCGGCGTCGAGGTTCCGAACAAGCCAAGCTGCAGCAGCGACATGGCAAAGAATGCAGGCAGCAACTGCACGAGTTCGGACGTCCGCTGCACCGGCTCGAAGCTGTAGTCGAAGGGCGCCGGATCGGCCCGGCTGCCGGCCGCCGCCAGCGCGATGGTGCGAAGCGTCGGTGCCAGCACCGGGTCGGCCGCGATCACAAGCCCGACGCGGCCGTCGGTTGCCACGGTGATCATGACGGTGCCGGCCCCCGTACGGCCGGCCGGCAGCACGCGCACGGACGGCACCGCTGCAAGGGCCTCGATGACCGCCTGCGCCTGCGGCGTGTCCACGTCCCCCTCGACGGAGAGCGGCAGCGAGCCGTATCCGCTCCCGCCGGACCCCGTCAGGAAGAAGATCACGACAAAGATCAGCGGGAACACGAAAGTGAAGAAGCTCGATGTGAAATCACGCAGATATTCGCGGAAATTGTTGAGCATCAGGATGGCGAGCAGTGGCGCGTTCATCCCCGTGCTTCCTTGCGTTCCGACCCAAGAAGGGCAACAAAGACGTCCTCCAGCGTCGACCGGCGCTGGCCCAGCCGCGCCAGATCGAGATGGGGGCGCAAGGGCGAGGCAAGCAGGCCGTCGAGATACCCGGCTTCGAACACCACCTGCGCCACGCCTTCCCGCGACGTCTCAAGCGTCAGCTTCGTCCGCATGTCCGCATCGGCGTCGATGATCCGCCCCGCCACTTCCGCGTCGCTCAGCGCGATCGTCAGGCGCGGTGGGTGCCCGTTGCGCGCGATCAGATCGTCCGGGGTTCCGGTCTCGCGCACCCGGCCGTTCTCGAGGATCACCACATTGCTGCTCAACTCGGTCGCCTCGGCCATGTCGTGGGTGGAAAGCAGGATGGCGGACGGCGCGGCTTGCCTGTCGCACAGCCGCCGCAACTCCTTCCAGAACGCCAGGCGGCTGAACGGGTCGAGGCTCGCCGTTGGCTCGTCAAGGATCAGGACGGACGGGTCCCCCACCAGCGCGGCTACCAGCGCGAGCTTGCGCTGCTGGCCGCCGGAGAGCTGACCGATCCTCTTCTTCCAGGCGCCGTCGAGAGAAAACGCCTCGATCAGCGAGAAAGGCAGATCCTGGCTGCGATAGGCCTTGCGCACCATCGCCAGATATTCGTCGGTGCGCAGCAGGGACGGCAGGCTTTGGTGTTGCAGCACGATACCGACCTTGCGCCGCCGGTCGAGCGACAGGCTCGAATAGGGGGCTCCCAGGATCGTCGTCCGGCCGCTGTCGGGCTTGCGCAACCCGACCAGGATTTCGAGCAGGGTGGTCTTTCCCGCCCCGTTCGGCCCGAGCAACGAGGTCAGGGTCCCCGCCCTGCATTCGAGGCTGACGCCGTCGAGCGCCACCTGCCCGCCATAGCGCTTGCACAACCCGCTCGAGACAAGCCCCGACGGAACGGGATCCCCGGAGATGCGAAGCCGGCTACGCCCGAGCGTGACAGAAGAGCCGCCACGCAGTGCCGCAACAACACTAGAATTGGTCATCGAACTCTCATCTCCGGGGAGGACTTCAACTCATTCGTGGCAGCTGCTACAGCCCGAGTCGTAACCGCCCGTGCCCGTTATGCAGCCGATGCAGAAGAAGCTTCCGACTGTTGAACCGGCACCGCTGCCGACCGTCGTTCCGGTCGAGAGACAGTCGCTGGTGGTAGCCCGAGCTAAAGTCGGCTCGATTTCCTCGATGTAGCTTTCGTAGACCTCCGAATGAGAGGGGGCACAGATATCAAGAACATGCCGCATTTCATTCCTCCTTCTCATGTTTAACGTAAGTAAAATTTTGCATTACTTATCATAATACTGAAAATTCAGATTGATTTTCTCATGCACCTCCATTCGCAATTGATGAGAACTGATCTCTTCGAGATATGAGAAAGAGCTCGACCGCGATGCAAGACGCGAGAGCCAGTACGGATGAAAGAACGAGCCCCAGGAAGACGATCGCAAGCACGGCTAGCGACACCGCCGAGATCCGCTCCGCTTGCCCAGACAGCCATGCCTGGCCGAGCATGATCGTGGCCGCGCCGGCAAAGGGGATTGCGCATAGCAGCGGCATCACCAGACGACTGGCCAGGACCGGCGCCAGTTGCACCGGCCGTGCGCCAAGCAACTGGCGCAGACCAAGTTCCCGCCGGCAGGTGACCGACTGGAAGCGGATCACCGCGAACAGCGCACCGCCGACAACAAAGAGGGCTGTGATCCAGGTTCCCAGGATGAGCAGGGCGACACCTTCCGCTGGTCGGTTCGCCGCCCCGTAAAATGCCGAAAGCTCGATCCGCGAAGGCGTCACATGCGGCCACAGCCGCCACCAAACCGGGACGACTTCCCCAAGCCGGGAAGGCCCTTCGACGGTGTCGAAGCGGATGGTAACCGCGCGAAACAGGTTCGCATCGTGATAGACAACGAGCGGCGAGTTCGGGACATGCCGTCCGTTCAGGCGAAAATCCTCAACCACGGCCGCGACATGCAGGCGAACACGCGGGCCACCGTCGAAACTCAGCAATGTCTGGCCAACGGCCTCCTCCGGGACGGAGAAGCCAAGTTGCTCGGCAGCGCTCCGGTTGAGGACGGCCTGGTCGGTTCGCTCCCGCCAGTTCTCCGGCAGCTCCCCGGCAATCAACTCCACGCCGATGCTTCTCAGGAACCCCGCATCCGCCGACAGCGCCTGATAGCGCTTTTCCGTCTTCCGACGGTCGGTGGCCGCGCGAAGCTCCATGTAGCTGTAGTCTTGCAGGGTGCCGGGAAGTGTCTTGGCGAAGCCGACCTCGCGCACGCCCGGCAGAGACAGCAACTCCTGCCGGAAGGCATCGTGGCGGATGCCGAGGACGCCGTCCTGGTCGACCCGCAGGGCCAGCGTGCCCTCCAGTGACATGCCGGTGTCCTGCCGCGCCAGATAGAGCTGCTGCAGGAGCAGCACGAGCGAGAGACCGGCCGCCGTGCTGCCGACGACGAAAGTGGCCCAGAGCGGCAGGGGGCGGTGGCGGGCCCGCACGGAGGCGGTCGGACGGCGGGTCAACGACAACAGGCCGACGGCGACGAAGACGAAAACGCAAGCGGCAAGGACGGCAATGCCCTCCCGTGGCGTGATCGCGAAGGCGGACGGATCCATCCTCAGCAGGTTCGCGACCAGCCTGGACAGCCAGATGCCTCCGGCGACCCCCAGGGTGCAGAAGCCGACCGCCGCCACCGCCGTCATGCCCGCGAGCGCCATCCGGCCGGCGGCCGGCGGAACGGCGAGACTGCCCAGGGTTTCGAACAATGCCGCCGTCTGCAGCCGCGCCAGGGCGACCCCATAACCGAAGGCCGCCAGCGCGACGCAAGCGAGAACCGCAGCGCCAAGCCACAGCAACCGCGCCAGGGCCGGCGATATGGCCGCCACGAGTTCCTCGTAGGCCCCGTTCGACAGCCAGATGTCGGCCGCCGCCCGCGCCCTGAAGTCCGGCACCCATCCACCGAGATACGGTGCGCGGGCGGTCAGGTCCGCGGCGATCGCCTCCGCCCGCTCGTGCGCGCCCTGGCCCGGAATACGAACGAAGGTGTAGGCGTTCGGGCGTAGCCATTCCATCGGCAACTGGCGCAGGGAGCTGGGCAGCAGGTCGCGGTCAATCGCGCCGGGCACCGGATCGACGAGAACCACGTCCGGTCGAAAAACGGCGTTCTCCGCGAAAGGGGTGAACACCGCCGCGACGGTATGGGTCGATGCCTGGCCATGCCTGTCGACCCGGGAGAGGGAGATACGCAGCCCGATCGGATCGCGTTTCCCGAACAGGCGTCGCGCCTCGGTGGCGCTGATCAGAGCGTCGCCCGGCCCGGGTTGTCCGGTCGCGAATGCCCCCTTCTGTATCTTCCAGTCAAACACCGCGAGCGAGGGCTGGTCGCTGCGGAAGACGGCACCGCCCGGCAGCGACAGTTCATCAATCACCACCTGCGATCTCACCGGAGTGAAGCGTCCGGCAACCGCCAGCGCCCCATGGTCCTGCCGGATCAGACGGGCCAGTGGGTCGGGTGACGTGGCCCAGTGCCCGCTTTCGCTGGTATGGCCGGACGTCCAGACGGTGTCTATGCGCCACAGATCGGCGTCGACCAGACGCCCCGGCGCGAAGTAATACCGGACGGCGCCAAGCAGAACGACGCAGACCGCCATCGCGGCAGCAAGCACGACAAACAGCAGGAAGAAGCTGAGCCACTGGCGGCCGAGCCTCGCCAGAAAGGCGCCAAGCAAAGCCCGCGTTGGAAAAAGCCCAGAGAGAACCACAGCCACCGCCCCGCCAACGTGTTCAGGAGGGCGAACCCTGCCTCAACATCCATCGATGGCTGACCGACGACGCACGAGATGCAATCACGGCGTGTCAGGTGGCTGATTTGCACAATCCTAAATGACATTCCCCAACTGTCAAGACACTCTTACCTTTGATAGGCAAATGCAGAAAATACATATATTAGGATCGCCATCAAATAATACGTATAGATATTTTTATCAGTGACTAAATAACATTTATATTCGACATATATAGATATATATCAAGACGCCGCGAGATCGAAAATGGAGAGAAGCGCAAATAGCGCGGCGCGGTCACAACGGATGCATCACGGCCATTGCCATTCCCCCTCGGGAAACTCACGCGACAACGTGTTGCCCGGCGGGGCGGCAACCAGTGTCTTGAGCCAAGTGATCTCGCTTTCCAGCGTCTTGAGCCATGCCCCTTGCGGGCGTTAACTCCGCCACGCCTGGCGTCCCACTTAGATGCCGGCAGCTTTGCAGGAGTTGGCAAGAGCTCGCACTGCCCCTTTCGGCACAAGCGCACCGGTAGCCCCCCCTCCCCGCGTGCCTTTGGGACACGGCGAAAGAGAATTGCCCCCACCTCTCTCGCCACGAAAGCCAGCGGCCAACCCGGCCCCTCTCCATGATGGCGAAGGCGACCTCGATGCCGGGCGGCATGACGCAGAACGCCAACATCCTTGGCATCATCGTCTTCAGCCGCATCAAACAGGCGTTCGAGGAGAACAACGCGTCGCTGCCGGGCATCCAGATCGCCACCCATGGCAGGTCCGACGGGCTTGGCGGCGAGGCCTATGCGGTTTGGATGCGGCGCTAAGGTTCCATCGGTTCCACCGACGCCACAGCGAACACAGCCATTGGTTGCATTTCCCCACCTTAATCATCAAGAAAAATCATATACTTCCCGTATAGTTTCCCAAATCCTTAAATAGATATTTTTCTGTAATTTGAAAATATCAGGAATATGAGACACAATTGGAAAATGATATGAAAGGATTGTCGGTCCTATGTCCAGCCCGCGACAAGACGGTATGCGCCCGAGCCGGCGCTCTGAACTTATCGCATTCCTCGTACTTGCATTCGGGGTTTGGCCCTTTATTGCGATAGGCGTCGTCGGCGGATTTGGTTTTATTGTATGGATGAGCCAGATCGTTTTTGGGCCACCCGGGCCACCGGCCGGGCTGCACTGAGGCCGCCATGGAACGACCTACCGACCTCTCCAGGCGTTTCTTTCTTACCGGCGGCAGGTGCGACACACCTTTTCCGACGCCCTCCTTGCGTCCGCCATGGCTACTTGAGGACGCCATACTTGGCTGCACCGGATGCGGCTCGTGTACCGAGGCCTGCCCAACCGGTGTGGTGCATATTGTGGAACGAACCGCGACGGTGGATTTCGCGCAGGGCGAATGCACCTTTTGCGGCGCTTGCGCCGAGTCCTGTCCGGAGCACCTGTTCGATCTGTCCACCATACCATTCGAGCATGTCGTGGAGATCTCAGGCTCCTGCCTGACCTATGCAGGCGTGACCTGTCGGTCCTGTGGCGATGCGTGCCCGGAAATGGCGATCAGGTTTCCTCCGCGCATCGGCGGGCCCTTTCTTCCCCAAATCAATGCCTCCGCCTGTACGGGCTGCGGGGCCTGCATCGCCCCCTGTCCGGCCGGCGCGACCGGACTCGTCCCTATGCGTGAGGTCGCCAATGCCTGACATTCCAACGTTCGTGATCTCCAGTGCCGTTGTGACCGCCATGCCGGATCGCGTTGCAGGCGTGCGGGATTGTCTCTCCGCCATGCCCGACATCGAGGTCACGGCCGGCAAGGGAACCAAGCTCGTGATCCTCCTGGAGGGAGCCACCCGGGAAACGGTCGGGGGGCGTCTCACGGAGATTGCAACGCTGGACGGCGTCATCTCAGCAAACATGGTTTTCGAACACGTCGAGGAGGGCACCTCATGAACCTCGAACTGACGAGACGCGACATCATCAGAGCGCAAGCGGCCGGAATTGCCGCCGTAGCGGCCGGGATAAGCGTGCCGGCGCACGGACAGCCCGTTCCGGGCGGCGTCCAGTCTCTCGACATCAAGTGGTCGAAGGCTCCCTGCCGCTTCTGCGGGACCGGCTGTGGCGTGATGGTCGGCGTGAAGAAAGGACAGGTCGTGGCCACCCACGGCGACACCCAGGCTGAGGTCAACCGAGGCCTCAACTGCATCAAGGGCTATTTCCTTTCGAAGATCATGTACGGCGCTGATCGGCTGACGACGCCGCTTCTGCGAAAGAAGAACGGTGTCTATTCCAAAGACGGCGAGTTTGAACCCGTGTCGTGGGACGAGGCCTTCGATGTGATGGCCGAGAAGGCGAAGGCAGTTCTGAAGGAGAAGGGTCCAGAGGCCGTCGGCATGTTTGGTTCCGGTCAGTGGACGATTTTTGAAGGCTATGCCGCTCAGAAATTCATGAAGGCGGGGCTTCGCTCCAACAACCTGGATCCCAACGCGCGTCACTGCATGGCATCCGCCGCCGTCGCGTTCATGCGCACCTTCGGCATCGACGAACCCATGGGGTGCTACGATGATTTCGAGCACGCCGACGCCTTTGTGCTGTGGGGCTCGAACATGGCCGAGATGCACCCGATCCTGTGGACGCGTCTCGCAGATCGCAGGCTGGGCCACGAGCATGTGCGCTGTGCGGTCCTGTCAACCTTCACAAACCGCTCGATGGATCTGGCCGACATCCCGATCGTATTCAAGCCGGGAACGGATTTGGCGATCCTGAACTTCATCGCCAACCACATCATACAGACAGGGCGGGTCAACGAGGAGTTCGTAAACAGGCACACGACCTTCATGAAAGGGCAGACCGATATCGGTTATGGCCTTCGTCCCGAGCACAAGCTGCAACAGCGTGCGACCGGTGCCGCCTCAGCCGGAAAGATGGAGCCGATCGACTTCGAGGCATTCAAGTCGCATGTTGCCGAATACACGCTGGAGCGGGTGTCAGAGATCTCCGGCGTCGAGCCGGATTTCCTGCTCGAACTCGCCGAACTATATGCTGACCCTGACAAGAAGGTGATGTCGCTCTGGACCATGGGGTTCAACCAGCACGTTCGTGGCGTCTGGGCGAACCAGATGGCCTACAATCTCCATCTGTTGACCGGGAAGATTTCCGAACCGGGCAACAGCCCGTTCTCGCTGACGGGGCAACCGTCGGCCTGCGGCACCGCGCGAGAGGTCGGCACCTTCGCACACAGGCTGCCAGCGGACATGGTGGTCACGAACCCGGAGCACCGAAGGCGTGCGGAGAAGACGTGGAAGCTGCCGGAAGGTCTGATCCCCGAGAAACCCGGCTATCATGCCGTTCTCCAAGACCGGATGCTCCATGACGGCAAGCTCAACTGGTACTGGATACAGGTCAACAACAACCTCCAGGCGGCTCCCAATAGCTCCGGCGAGACCTATCCGGGCTATCGCAATCCGGACAATTTCATCATCGTTTCGGACGCCTATCCGACTGTAACGGCGATGGCGGCCGATCTCATACTTCCCGCAGCCATGTGGGTCGAGAAGGAAGGGGCTTACGGCAATGCGGAGCGGCGCACCCATGTCTGGCACCAGCTTGTCAATGCGCCAGGTGAGGCTCAATCCGATGTCTGGCAGGTCATGGAGTTCTCGAAACGCCTGACGACCGATGATGCTTGGCCACAGGAGATTCTCGACGCAAATCCCTCCTACAAAGGCAAGACCCTCTACGAGGTTCTGTTTGAGAACGGCAACGTCAACGCGTTCCCACTGTCCGAGACAAATCCCGATTACGCGAACCAGGAATCTCAGCATTTCGGTTTCTACGTCCAGAAGGGGCTGTTCGAGGAATATGCCTCATTCGGGCGGGGACACGGGCATGATCTCGCACCCTACGACCGCTATCATCAGGAACGCGGCCTTCGCTGGCCGGTGGTCGATGGTCAGGAAACGCGTTGGCGCTTCCGCGAGGGCTACGATCCATATGTCGGCAAGGGACGAGAAGTCGAGTTCTACGGCCGACCCGACGGGCGAGCGGTCATTCTCGCCGTTCCCTACGAGCCTCCGGCGGAAAGTCCGGATGACGAGTTCGACCTCTGGCTGGTGACGGGCCGTGTACTCGAGCATTGGCACTCAGGCTCGATGACGATGCGTGTTCCAGAACTCTACAAAGCGTTCCCCGGCGCGCGGGTTTTCATGCATCCGCAGGACGCGCGCGAGCGCGGCTTGAACCAGGGGGCGGAAGTGGTTCTACGCTCGCGGCGTGGGGAGATCCGCACGCGGGTCGAAACCCGGGGCCGCAACCGCATGCCCCGCGGCGTGGTGTTCGTGCCGTGGTTCGATGCCAGCGTGCTCATCAACAAGGTCACGCTCGACGCGACCGATCCCATCTCCAAACAGACGGACTTCAAGAAATGCGCTGTTCAGATAGCCGCCGTCTGAAAGCAGAGACGGCAGGAAAAGCGTGGCCCGTCGCCGCGCTGATCCTCACATGTGTCGTCGCGTTTGCCATCCCTGCCCTGTCCCAGGACGCTCCGCGACTGACGGGCGAAACGCACCCGATGGAAAACGCTGCGGCCCCGCCGGTTCCCAAGCAGGTTACGGATGATGTCCGCAAAACCCGGGCTTACCCGGAACAGCCGCCCGTCATCCCGCACTCCATCGAGGGCTATCAGCTCACCGTGAATGCCAACCGCTGCCTGTCCTGTCACCGGCGCGAGTTTGCGGAAGCCGCAGGAGCACCGATGATCAGCATCACCCATTTCATGACCCGGGAGGGGCAGATGCTCGCGGACGTGTCACCGCGTCGCTATTTCTGCACCATGTGCCATGTCCCTCAAAGGGATGTGTCGCCGCTGGTCAAGAACACCTTTGTCGACATGAGCGAACTGGGGCCGAAACCGGCCGGGGATCGGTGAGCCATGTGGAGGCGGATCAAGGCTGCCTGTCATTGGGCCTGGCAGATTCTCGCGCGGCCCAGCGTTCATTTCGGATTGGGGTTTCTGACGCTTGGTGGGTTCATAGGCGGTGTGGTTTTCTGGGGCGCGTTCAACACCGCCCTTGAGATCACCAACACGGAGGCGTTCTGCATCAGCTGCCACGAGATGGAGGCGAACCCTTATGAAGAGCTGACCCGTACAGTGCATTTTTCCAATCGTTCTGGGGTGCGAGCCTCCTGCCCCGACTGCCATGTGCCTCATGACTGGACAGACAAGATCGCTCGAAAGATGCAGGCCTCGAAGGAGGTATGGGGACATATCTTCGGTACGATCAATACGCGCAGGAAATTCCTCGATCACCGGCTCGAGCTCGCCAAGCACGAATGGGCGCGCCTCAAGGCCAACGACAGTCTTGAGTGCCGTAACTGTCATTCCGACGCTGCCATGGACTTCGGCAAACAGACCGTCCGGGCAGCGGACATTCACCGGCGGTTCCTGATCTCGGGCGAGGCGACCTGCATCGACTGCCACAAGGGGATCGCCCACCAGCTTCCGAACATGGAAAACGTCGAGCCCGGCTGGATGGCGCCTGCCGAAATGCGCAGTTCCAGCGCGTCGGAGAGTGATCAGGACGCGGAAAGCGTTCGCCGTTACCTTGTTTCACTTGAAGGGAACTGAGCCGTCGTCGGGCGAGGCACCTTCCATCTCGATCCGGGACTGGACATCGGCGCGGCGCATCAGCTTCGTCATGTGTTGCGCAAAGAACCAGGTGGCCGGTGCGCCAAGCACCAGCCCGCCGACGACGGCCTGGTACGGGCTGAGAACCGGCCAACCAACCCAACTCGCGATGAGCGAGGCGAAGAAGAGATTGACCGCCGCCGCACCCGCGCCAAAGGGAAAAAGTGCGGCAACAAGCCGCCAGCCTGGCCGAGCGGTCATCGGCGCGCGACCAACCATTGCACCGCAGCAAGCGACAGGACGAGGGCAAGAGAGGCGACGAGAAACCAGACCTCGGCTTCGCCGGTCTGCGGCTTCGGGATTGGCCGGTCAAAGGCCTTCGCAAAGGTTGGCGAAAGGCCCGCTACCATGCCTGCAAGAGCCGCGATCGGAGTGCGAAGAAGGGAAAGCGCGCGCATGTCAGGTCTCCTCGATCAGGGAACGGTAGATTTTGGGAAGAGCGCCCGTCAGGCGCGCAGGATCAGGCAGGAGTGTGAAGCCCGACCGGTTGAAGATACGGGCGAACCAGTCCTGCCCATCGGCATCCACCACGATTGCGTGCACCGCCTGGCTCGCGCTCCTGGCCTCGCGCACCGCCATGCGGCTGTCCTCGATGCCATGGATACCCTCGTAGTGATCAAGATCGTTGGGTTTGCCGTCGGTCAACACAAGCAACAGCTTGCGGGTCGCGGGCTCCTCGCCAAGCTTTGCCGAGACGTGCCGGATGGCGGCACCCAGCCGCGTGTAGTGACCGGGCTTCAGGCCGGCGATGCGGGCCTGAACCTGTTCTGACATCGGTGTTGCGAAGTCCTTGCAGCGGGTCAGGAAAATGCGGTCGCGGCGCAGTGAGGAGAAGCCCCACACGGCGACCCTGTCACCTGCCGCATCGATACCAGACGTGAGCGCGCCGAGGGCTTCCCGGGCCGTATCGATGATCGCCCGCTCGCCGATCACCGCTTCCGTGGAACGCGAGCAGTCCATGAGCACCGCGACGGCAAGATCGCGCTCGGTCACCCGCAGGTCGCGGTAGAGCCGGTCGCTGCTTTCACCCGTCGCCCGAAGAGCGATGCGGTTGGCAACGACTGCATCGAGATCGAGTTCCGTCCCGTCTGTCTGGCGTGCGCGCATGATGCGGCGCGGATGCATACTTTCGAACTGGCGGCGCACGCGCTCGACAAGACGGGGATCGGAACTCGCTTCCCGACGTGCGGAGACCGGCGCCTCGCTCTCCAGGACCCGACAGTGGCCCGGCAGATAGGTGCGGCTTCTGTGGCTCCATTCCGGATAGACATGCCTGTCCGCAAGCGCCTCGTGATCTGCATCTTGTGGGGCAAGGTCGAGATGAAGCCGCAGACGGGTTGCCGCGCGCCGGTCATGGCGTGACAGGGTGATGTGCTCCTGGTCTTCGGCCGCCTTCTGAGCGTTTTCGTCATCATCGTCCTCGACCGAGCGATTCAGGTTGAGACTCTCGACCCAGCTCATGATCGCCTCGAAGCGATGAATGATGAAGCTGTCCCGACGGTTCGCCTCGTCACGGTTCTCGCGCTTGCCAACCTTGCGCGTGGTTGTCGCCAGGCCCTGCGGAGAGGAGCCCGGAGTTTCCTCTGCCGCAGCGCTGCCCGGCCTGCGGGCGATGAGCCGTGGCCATATCGCGACCGAGCGCGGCGAACGGTAGCCACGCGGTGCCACAATCTCTTCGCAAGAGCTTCCGGCAAGCTCGCGCGCCAGCCGTGACAGTGGGCTCGTGGACCCGAGGCTGGCGCGGATGAGGCCTTCGACCGCCTGCTCTGCCTCTCCGCGCGGTTGTGCCACGCGGGTTGCCAGCACCTGGCGGCGCAGGGCGCGGTGGCTCAAACCGAGCCCGGGACAGGTCTTGAGCGTCATCGCAGTTGCCTCGCGCAGGCGGGCAAGGCGAACAAGATCCGCCGCCAGCGGATCTTCCGGCAGGGTTTCGACATGTGTCGTGTGCGCGCAAAGCGCGGCAAGCCAGAGATAAGCGGCCTTGTTCAGCCGCGGATCCGCAAAATGGTCCATGACGCCCGGCAGGCGAAGATGCTCGCCATCGAAGGTGGCGGGCGTTTCCATTGGGCGTGCGTCGGCAAGCGTTTCGGCGGCGCCACGCCGGTGAGCTGCGCCTATGGCCGGGGCCTCGGCGATCTCGACGCCGCTTGCGCCGCCGAGTGCGCGAAAGAGCACGGCGATACTGGGGCGCACGGCCTCCAGCGTCACCGCACTGCCGGTATTCTGCTCCGGCGCGGCCAGGCGGCTCGCCCAGTCGTGCCAGAGATTGCCGACAGCTTCTTCCGGCTCCAGCAGGTCCAGGGGATTGAACATGGCCGCACCGCTCCTAGCCGTAGACCGTCGCGACGAGATCGCGCAGCGCGCGCTGCACGTCCGGTTCGTCGCTCATGGGCTCGATCACCGCCGCATCGAGTGCGCGCTCCAGCGTCATGCCGCCGGCAATCAGGGTCGCGGCGTAAATCAGCAGCCGTGTCGAGACGCCTTCCTCAAGGTCCATGCCCGAAAGCGCGCGGATATGTCCGGCGAGCCGGACGAGTGACGCTGCCCGTTCCTCCGGCAATCCGCTTTCGCGAACGATGACAGCCGTCTCCGTCGCCACGTCGGGGAACGTGAAGCTGATCGACAGGAACCGCTGACGGGTCGAGGGCTTCAGACGCTTTAGAATGTTCTGGTAACCTGGGTTGTAGCTCGCCACGAGCATGAATTCTCGTGGCGCCTTGAGCTCTTCTCCGGTGCGGTCGATGGGAAGCGTTCGGCGGTTGTCGGTAAGTGGATGCAACACCACGGTGACATCCTTGCGCGCTTCGACCACCTCGTCGAGATAGCAGATCGCACCTTCGCGCACCGCGCGGGTCAGCGGACCGTCCACCCATTCCGTCTCGCCGCCACGCAGGAGGTAGCGGCCGATCAAATCGGCCGCCGAGAGGTCGTCATGGCAGGCGACCGTGTAGAGCGGCCGGTTCAGGCAGGCGGCCATGTGCTCGACAAAGCGGGTCTTGCCGCAGCCGGTCGGCCCCTTCAGAAGAAGGGGCAGACCGTTTTCATAGGCGGCTTGGAAGAGCGCGCACTCGTTCCCGGTCGACTGGTAGAACGGAACTTCGCGCAAAGGCCCGGTGCTTTTCTGGACACTCATGCCAGACCTCCTTCAGGCGCGGCCACCTTGGTTCCCGGAGTGACAACCTCGCGGCGCGGAAACAGAATGGCGTAGATGAACAGCAATGCCCCGAGTACGACCGCGATGCCCGCGCCGAAGCGCATCATGTAGAACAGGCCAAGCTGGTCCTGGACGTCCATGTAGTAGTCGCCCACGACCCGCTGCATGTGGGTCTGGATCGTTCCGGCGAAGGTCAGCACAAAGGTCATGAAGGCCATGCCACCGGTCATCAGCCAGAAGCTCGCCATGTTCAGCACCTGATTATAAGGCGCCCGGCCCCTCAGGATCGGCATGGCGTAGGTGAAGACCGCCAGATTCAGCGCGACATAGGCTCCGTAGAAGGAGAGATGGCCGTGCGCCGCCGTCACCTGGGTGCCGTGGGTGTAGTAGTTGACGCCGTGCAGCGTATGCAGGAAGCCCCAAACGCCGGCGCCGAAGAAGGCCACCGTCGATGAGCCGAGCGACCACAGCAGGGCGGCCTTGTTCGGATGGTTGCGACGCCCCTTCCAGACCATCAGGAAGGCAAAGCTCATCATGGCGAAGAACGGAACGACCTCGAAAGTCGAGAACACCGACCCGACCCATTGCCAGTAGGCGGGCAGGCCGATCCAGTAGAAATGGTGACCGGTGCCGAGAATGCCGGAGACCAGTGCCGTTGCAACGATCACATAGAGCCACTTCTCGATGACCTCGCGGTCGACGCCGGTGAGCTTCAGCAGCAGGAAGGCGAGGATCGAGGCCATCACCAGCTCCCAGGTGGCCTCCACCCACAGATGCACGACGAACCACCAGTACATCTTGTCGAGGCTGAGGTTGTCCGGGTTGATGAAGGCGAAGATCCACAGCAACGACAGGAGCCAGAGTCCCATCAAAAGCACATTCGTGATGGCTGTCTTGCGTCCCGCAAGAACGGTCAATGAGATGTTGAAGAGGAAGATCACAGCGGCAACAAGGATGCCAAACTTCACCCAGAGCGGCTGTTCCAGGAACTCGCGTCCGCCGTGAATGCCGACCAGATAGCTCGCGACGGCGCCCAGCGTGCCAATGACGAGAATGGCAAGCTGCAGCCACGCGAGCTTGACCGAGTAGATCTCCCGCTCGCTTTCCTCAGGCACCAGATAGTAGGCAGCGCCGAAGAAGCCGAGAAGAAGCCACACAATCAGCGCGTTGGTGTGGATCATGCGGATGATGTTGAAAGGCAGGATTTCGGAAAGCGTGTTCGGCGACACGTAGATCCAGCCGGCGAGCAGGCCGCCCAGAACCTGGATGGCAAACAGGCCCATGGCCGCCACGAAGTAGGCAAGGGCAACTTTCTGCGATGCATATCTCATGAGTGTTCTCCCTCAGCCCGCGTCGTTCGGTGGCCAGTTCTGCGTATCCGTCTGATCGGCCCAGCGAAGAAACTCGGCCAGTCCGCGCATCTCTTCCTCGGTGATCTCGAAGTGGGGCATCTGCCTGCGCCCCTCGATTCCGGAGGGCTGCGCCTTCATCCAGGCGTCGAGCATCTCGTAGGCGGCCTGCTTGTCCTCCAGCACGCCCCAGCGGGTCATCACGTTGCCGACCTCGGGAGCGAAATAGGCGCCCTCACCATGAAGAGTGTGGCAATTGATGCAGCTGTTTCGCTCCCAAACATGCTTGCCGAGGCGCACCTCGTCTGAGAGCGGCATTCCGGCCGTGGAGGTGGAGACGACATAGCGGTGGCTTTGGACCGTGAGGGCGATGAAGACCGCTATGAAGAAGAGTGACCCTCCATAGAAGATGTTCCGCGCCCGCGATTTGGTAAGGATTTCAGACATCGTGACCGACCTGTTCCCTGTTGCGGATCGCAAAAGCCCTAGCCTGTTTCACGATCGGAGAAGTTGTCGGAGCGCAAAGAAGGGAACGGTTTTTCGTGCCACTGAAACGAACATAAGATGAACAGACCCTGGATTTGTGGATGCGTTCTTCCCTGATTTTGAGGCAAGGAGGCCATGATGGGATCCGGCAATTTCAGTGAGGAGTTCAAGCGCGATGCTGTCGCGCAGATCACCGAGCGGGGCTATCCGGCTGCGGAGGTGTCGCAGCGGCCGGGCGTGAGCCAACACTCGCTCCACGCGTGGAAGAAGAAGTTATCGAAGCCATCAGGAAGCCACCGCGTATTTCGCCAAGGACGCAAAGTGAAATACGCGTTTGTCGCCGAGCATCGTCAGCAGTTCACGGTGCGTGCGATGTGCCGCCGCCTGCGTATCCGGCCCAGTGGTTTCTATGCATGGCTGAAAAACCCGCCGAGCAAACGGGCTCGGGAAGATCCCCGTCAGACCGCGCTCCTCACCAAGGCGTGGAAGGAAAGCGACAGGGTCTACGGCTACCGCAAGCGGCATGACGATCTCCTCGATCAGGGAAAGACCTGTTGCCGCACGGCATCGTGCGCCTCGCCAGGCTGGCCGTGGTGATCGACCCGTTCTCGCGCCGCGTCTTCGGCTGGTCGCTGCAGAGCCGGCAGATCACTGATGTCGTGCTGCAGGTGTCGCTCATGGCGGTGTGGCGTCGAGAGCCGAAGAGCAAGGTTCTGGTCCAGTCCGATCAGGGCTCGCAGTTCACCAGCATGAACTGGGCGGCGGTCCTGAAGCACCACATTCTTGAGCACTCGTTGAGCCGGCGCGGCAACTGCCCTGACAATGCCGGGGTGGAGAGCTTCTCTCAATCTCCTCAAGCGCGCGAGGAGGCAAGGAAGGACGTGTTCGACTACGTTGAGATGTTCTAGAACCCGAAGCGCAAGCGCGTAAGGAACGGGATACTGCCACCCGTCGAGTTCGAACGGCAGCAGGAAACGTACGCCGACGGTGTCCACCAAACTCGGGGCTATTCAGCACGCGCGTGATCGCCGTAATTCAGCCCGATGCAGATGAGTTTGTTGGTGCCGCGACACAAGGCGGGGACGACGGATCGAGTGCCGCCAGAGCCGCGAGCCCTGCGGACGAAAGCGTTTCCCCGGCAATGTCCGCAACATAGGACGAGAAATCGCGCAGTTCGCCGCTGTCGTCGACAAGGTCGGGCTTTTCTGCACCGGTTGCGCAAAAGCGCACAAGTTTCATCATCTTTCGCTATGGCTTCAGACCGTCCAGCCGCCGTCGATGGCGTAGGCCTGACCGGTGGTGTAGGTGGCGCCGGCCAGATGCACGACGAGATCGGCGATTTCCTCAGCAGTCCCCAGTCGCCCCATCTGCTGACGGCCCTCAAAGGCTTTGCGGGCCGCTTCATAATCGCCGGTCGCTTCAAGCCGCTCGCGCAGCGAGGGGCTGTCGACGGTGCCGGGGCAAATCGCATTGCAGCGAATTCCGCTGCCCACATAGTCGGCGGCGACGGATTTGGTGAGCCCGACCACCGCGGCCTTGGTGAGGCCGTAGACACACCGATTGGGGGCGCCCTTCACGCTCGATACAACCGACGCCATGTTGATGATGCTGCCGCTGCCCCGACCCAGCATTCCAGGAAGCACGGCCTTGATTGTGCGGATCATCGCCTTGACGTTGAGGTCCATGGCAAGATCGATGTCTTCATCGCGGACGTCGAGCACGGTTCCGCTGTGAACGATGCCGGCGCAATTGAAGAGAATGTCGATCTTGCCGATCCCTGCGACCAGCGCGGTGATGGCATTCATGTCGCGGACATCGAGCAGGTGCGGCTCGATGGAGCCCGCTTGCCGGGCCAACGCGGAGAGACGTTCTCCATTGATATCCGTGGCGTGCACCATTGCGCCCGCCTCGGCCAGGGCTCGGGCGCTTGCAAAGCCTATTCCCTGTCCCGCTGCGGTGACGAGGGCGGTCATTCCTGTGAGTGAACCCATTTTCCATCCTTCATCAGCTTGAGGGGCGGCCGTCGAAATTGGCTATTGACTCGGCGCGACCTTCGCATAAGATTTAACGATAAACCTGTTGCAATTCAAGTATGCAAACACCACGAAGGCGACCGCACAGATGGCCCCCCTGGAAACCGAACCGCAGCCGACCCTGACCGAACTCAGGGAGCGCTTCTTCACCGCCCTTCTCTCCGACGTCCTCGACGATCTCGGGTACATGAACCAGGCCATGCATCACACGATCCGGCCGCTCGACAGTTCTCTGGTGATGGTCGGAAGGGCGCGTACGGCGCTTTGCATGGACGTCTATGAGCGTCCTGCTCCGGGCGAAAATCCCTACGAGCTCGAGATCAAGCTCGTGGACGACCTGAAGGTCGATGAGATCCCGGTTTTCGCATGCGGCACCTCAGGACGCATGGCGCCATGGGGTGGTCTCTTGAGCACGGCTGCAAAGGTTCGCGTGTCGGCAGGGGCGGTCATGGACGGCCTGGTGCGCGACACGCGCGAAATCCTTGCCTCGGGCTTTCCCGTTTTTCACGGAGGCATCGCGCCACTGGATTGCAAGGGGCGCGGCAAGGTCGTGGCGCTTGACGTCGGCATCGAGTGCTCCGGCGTGAAGATCAACAGCGGCGATCTCGTCTTCGGCGATGCAGATGGTGTCGTCGTCGTTCCGCAGGAGATAGAGGCCAGGGTTCTCGAAGTCGCGCAGGAACGCCTGCGCGGCGAGCGCAACACGCTGGCCGATCTCGAGGCGGGAGAGCGCCTCGCAACCGTGTTCGCGAAATATGGCATCCTGTAAGTCCTCCTGACTCGCACTTGCCAGAAAGCGAAATCCGAGAGCGTGGCACGACCCGCGCCCTCGGATAATGACGCCAAGAAAAAATAGAGGGGTAGAGCGAAATGACGCACAGAAACTCGAAAAACCGGTTGCACGGCCTGCTGGTCGCCGGCGCAATGGTGGTCGCCGCAGGCCCGGCCTATGCTGAACTCTGCGGTCATGTGGGCGGTGATCTGGTGTTGGGCATGGAGGCAAAGCTCGGCACACTTGACCAGCACGTGAATGCGGCGAACGCGACGCGCAATGTCGCCATGAACATCTTCGAGACGCTGATGACGCGCGACGAGAACATGGCGCCCGTCCTCGACCTCGCGGAAGCCCTCGACGTCAGCGACGACAAACTGACCTACACCTTCAAGCTCCGCCCAGGTGTGAAGTTCCACAATGGCAAGCCGCTGACCTCGGCGGACGTGGCTGCTTCCTTCGACCGTTACAGCCGCATCGGCGTGGATCGGTCCGCTCTCGGCGGAGTCGATCACTGGGAAACGCCGGACAAAGGTACTTTCGCCGTCGTTCTCAAGGAGCCGCAGGCGAGTTTCCTGGAGAGCATTTCGGCATCGACCGTGCCGATCGTCATCGTTCCCTCGGAACAGGCAAGCGCGGAGGCAACCCGGCTCGAGCCCATCGGCACCGGACCGTTCCAGCTTGAGGAATTCGTGGCCGACAGCCATGTGAAACTGAAGCGCTACGAGGACTACAAGCCCAACGAAACGCTTGAAGGCCTATCAGGCTTTGCCGGACGCAAGCAGGCTTGCGTCGACACCGTCACGTTCCGCACGCTGGCAGAACCCGGCGCTCGTCTTGCAGCGCTCGAAACGGGCGAGGTGGATATCGTCGAGGATGTGCCGACGCTCTCCAAGGAACGTCTCACCGGCAACAAGGACATTGTTCAGGCGCAGCTCAAGCATGCCGCTCTGTGGCTCACCTATCCCAATCTTTCGGAGCCGCCGACGGACAATCTGAAGGTGCGCCAAGCGATCCAAGCGTCCATGAACCTCGATGAAATCATGGATGCGATGAGCGACGGCTCCTACAGCCTCAACCCGTCGTTCCAGTTTCCCGGCCAGACCTATTATTCGGAAGCCGGCAGCCAGTATTACAATCAGAACGACCCGGAGAAGGCCAAGGCCCTGCTCAAGGAAGCCGGTTACAACGGCGAGACGGTCAAGCTCCTGACGACAAGGGATATTCCCCGCCTTTACACGGCGGCCCTCGTCATGTCGGAGCAGTTGAAAGCCGTGGGCATCAATGCCGAACTGGTGGTCCTGGACTGGCCCACCGCGCTTGGCATGAGCGTGAACGAGACGAAGGGCTGGAACTTCTTCTACACCGGCTGGATCACGGTCACCGCCCAGGGCGGCGCGCAGTCGCTGCGCAACCTTGCCGACCCGTCCAACGTGCACAAGCCGAAGGACAACAAGTCCGACGCCGAGTTCATGAAGGAATTCCGGGTTCTGAGCACGAGTCCGGATCTGGAAGAGCGCCAGGCCGCTTTCGCCAAGGCGCAGGAGCGGGTGTTCGAGCAGGTAATGGCAATTCCCTTCGGCGTCACGCCGAAGAACCAGGCAACGCGCGCCAATGTGAAGGGCTATGTGCCGTTCTTCAACACGCGTGTCTCGAACGTCTGGCTGGCCGAATAGCCAGCCCTTCTGCCCCATGTTCCGCCATGCGTGAACCGGCACGAAAACGTTCGGAGGTCACATGCTTGATTACACGCTGAGGCGCATAGCCCAGGCCGTGCCGATTCTGCTTCTCGTCAGCCTGATCTCGTTCGGGATCATGCAGCTGGTGCCTGGGGATCCCGCCGCCGTTCTGGCGGGCCCCAACGCCACGCCCGACGAGCTCATCAAACTGCGGCAAACCCTGGGGCTCGACAAGTCCCTTCTGACGCAGATCATGATCTTCTACGGAAACCTCTTTCAGGGCGATCTCGGCTACTCCATCATTCTGGGAGAGCCGGTCCTGAAGGTGGTGCTGGAGCGTTCGCCCATCAGCATATCGCTGGCGCTCTATTCGCTCGTCCTGACGATCATCCTCGGGCTTTCCATCGGCGTCATCGCGGCGATGAAACACAATTGCTGGATCGATCAGGTGGCGATGGCCTTCGCGCTGATCGGGGTTTCCGTCCCCAATTTCTGGCTGGGTCTCGTGATGATCGTCCTGTTTTCGGTGCATCTCGGCTGGCTGCCGACGGGGGGCTACGTGCCCTTCTTCGAAGACCCGCTGGGCTGGTTCCTGGCGGCAACCATGCCGGCTCTTTCGCTCGCCATGATGCAGATTGGCCTGCTTGCCCGCCTGACCCGCTCCACCATGCTGGAGGTGCTCGGCCAAGACTATATCCGCACGGCCCGCGCAAAGGGCGCGAGTGAGCCACGGGTGATCATCAAGCACGCCATGAGCAATGTGCTGATCCCCGTCGTCACTGTGCTCGGCATGATCCTTTCGGTGCTTCTGTCGGGGTCAGTCATCGTGGAAACCATCTTCGCCGTGCCAGGGATCGGCGCGCTTCTGGGCAATGCGATCCTCGGCCGCGATTATCCCATGATCCAGGGAGGCCTCATCTTCGTGGCAGCGGTCCTTCTGATCCTGAACATCGCGGTCGATGTGCTCTATGCCTGGCTCGATCCCAGGGTGCGCGTCCAATGAGCAGTCTCGAAATGAACGACAGCCAAGGCGCTCCGTCTTTCCTGAGACGGTTCTTCGCGGGGCGGCGCGTGCGTCGCCTCATCCGGCACCGCTCCTTCATGATCGGCCTGTGGCTATGCCTGTTCGTGACGGCCATCGCCATCCTCGCACCGATCATTTCACCAGCCGATCCGAACAAGATGGCCATCCGCTCCCGCTTCCAGCCGCCATCGTTCGAATTCCTGCTGGGCACCGACAATCTGGGCCGCGACCTTTTCAGCCGCGTAGCCTGGGGCGCGCGGCTGAGCCTTGCGATCGGTCTGGGCGTCGTTCTCCTGAATGCGGTGTTCGGTGTGCTTCTAGGGGCACTTGCGGGCTATTTTCGGCGTCTCGACGGCATTCTCATGCGCCTGTCGGATGCTCTTATGGCGTTTCCCTCGGTGCTGCTTGCAATCGGCATTGCCGCGGCGATGGGAGCCTCGGCCATGACGGCAGTGATCTCGCTGGCGGTCGTCTACATTCCGCGCACCGCGCGTATCCTGCGAGCATCCGTCCTGCAGGTAAGCCAGCTCGAATTCGTCAATGCGGCGCGGGCGGCGGGTGCGGGCGACTACCATATCTTGCGGCGCCATATCCTGCCCAACTGCATGGCGCCTCTGGTGGTGCAGCTCAGTTTCGTCTTCGCCTATGCGATCCTCTCGGAAGCAGTGCTCAGCTTTTTGGGGCTCGGGGCAGCACCCACCGATCCCAGCTGGGGCATAATGATCTCCGAAGGCCGCAGCTATATCCGCGAGGCTCCGTGGATGACGGTCATTCCCGGCATGGCCATCGCGATCACGGTATTGGGCCTGAACCTTCTGGGCGACGGTCTGCGGGACGTTCTCGACCCTCGTGTGAAGATGGAACACTGACCATGCCAAAAGAGCCAATTCTGCGCGTCGAAGGGCTGCGCACGACCTTCACAGGCGACGAAGGCACGGTGGTAGCTGTCGACGACGTCAGCTTCGACGTGAACGAGGGCGAGATCGTCGGCCTTATCGGTGAAAGCGGCTCAGGCAAGAGCGTAACAGCGCTTGCCATCATGGGGCTCCTGCCGAAGAGCACGTCGCAGGTCACAGCCGAACGCATCATGTTCGACGGCCACAACCTTGCACGCGCTTCCGACCGGGAGATGCGCCGGCTGCGTGGCCGCTCCATCGGCATGATCTTTCAAGAGCCAATGAGTTCGTTGAATCCGGTTCTGAAGATCGGCGACCAGCTGATCGAGCCGATCCGTATTCACGAGCGCATCAGCTACCGCGCGGCCTTCGACCGAGGAGTGGAGCTTCTGACCAAGGTCGGCATCCCCTCACCTGCGCAACGCATGAACGATTATCCGCATCAGCTTTCGGGCGGCATGCGGCAGCGCGTCATGATCGCCATCGCCCTGTCATGCTCTCCCAAGCTGCTTCTCGCCGACGAGCCCACCACGGCGCTGGACGTTACCATCCAGGCTCAGCTTCTCGACCTGCTTCTGGAAATCCAGGCCGAAACCAAGATGGCTATCGTGCTGATCACCCACGCCATGGGAGTGATCGCTGAATGCGCCGACAAGGTGGTGGTCATGTATTCCGGGCGGATCGCGGAACAAGGACCGGTGACGGAGATATTCGACCGCCCAGCGCACCCCTACACGAAGGGCCTCATGCAGTGCACGCCGGAGCTGACCGGCAACCCCCACAGGCTCACCACCATCCCCGGCGCGCTGCCGAACCTCGGCGCGCTGCCGCCCGGCTGTCGCTTCGCGCCGCGCTGCGACCTTGCGCAACCGGCCTGCAAGACCGGCAGACCCCCAATGATCGCTGTGGGACAAAATCACGCCTCGGCCTGTATCCGGGCGGATGAACTCCTTGCCTCGGCGGCGCAACCAGAGGGAGCCGAGGCATGAGCCAAGCACCGCTTCTATCCGTTCGGAACCTTTCCAAGCACTTCACCATCCGCAGCCCCTTCCGGAGCACGATCATCGGTACGGTGCAGGCGGTCAATCGGGTGAGCTTCGATATCAGCGAGGGAGAAACGCTTGGTCTGGTCGGAGAATCCGGTTGCGGCAAATCCACGACCGGGCGGCTGCTTCTGCGCCTCATGGAGCCGGACAAGGGAGAGGTCCTTTTCCAGGGACGCGACCTGTTGAAGCTCGATGCGGGTGAACTCAAGGCCATCCGCAAGTCGATCCAGATCGTCTTCCAGGATCCGTTCAGTTCCCTCAATCCACGCATGACGGTCGAGGACATCGTGACCGAGCCGCTCTATGTGCAGGGTGCCATGACGCGCCGGGCCATGCGCGAGCGCGCAGGCATGCTGCTCGACCGGGTGGGGCTCAACGCGGCGCATATCACGCGATATCCGCACGAATTCTCGGGCGGCCAGCGCCAGCGCATCGGCATTGCGCGCGCCCTTGCGGCCGATCCGCGCTTCATCGTCTGCGACGAGGCGGTCTCGGCGCTGGATGTTTCGGTCCAGGCTCAGGTCATCAACCTGCTGCAGGACCTGCAGGAGGAGTTCAACCTCTCCTACCTCTTCATCGCGCATGACCTTTCGGTCGTGCGGCACATCTCCGATCGCGTTGCGGTGATGTACCTGGGCGAGGTGGTGGAGATCGCCGGGAAGGATGCCCTCTACGCCTCCCCGCGCCATCCCTACACGCAGGCGCTGCTGGCGGCGATCCCGGTGGCTCATCCGCGCCTTCGGGGCAACCGCGCGCGCCTTGGCGGGGAGGTGTCCAGCGCTCTCAACCCGCCTCCGGGGTGCCGCTTCAGCCAACGTTGCCCGTTCGCGCGCGATCTCTGCCGAAGCGAGCCTCCGGCACTCAGGGAACTGGGCGAGCGCCACCAGGTGGCCTGCCATTTTGCCGAGGAGCTGAAGGCCGCCGCAGCCTGACAGGATATCCCCGGTTTCACGAACGGAAGATCACCAGGACCATCGCGCCAGCCTTGCGAGACACAAAATGACCCAGAAAAAAGACCCATTGCGGTCCGCCGAATGGTTCGGAGGGCATGAAAAGGGAGCCTTCATTCACCGAAGCTGGATGAAGAACCTGGGGTTCCCTCCACACCTGTTCGACGGCCGGCCCGTCATCGGCATCTGCAATTCATGGTCGGAACTGACGCCCTGCAACGGCCAGCTTCGCGACCTGGCCGAACATGTGCGGCGCGGCATCTTCGAGGCGGGCGGCTTTCCCGTCGAGTTTCCGGTGATGTCGCTGGGTGAATCGAACATGCGCCCGACCGCGATGATGTTCCGCAATCTCGCGGCCATCGAAGTGGAAGAGAGCATTCGCGCCAACCCCATCGACGGGGTGGTGCTGCTGGCGGGCTGCGACAAGACCACGCCCGCCCTTCTCATGGGGGCGGCAAGCTGCGATCTGCCAGCTCTCCTCGTGTCGGCCGGGCCGATGCTGAGCGGGAACTTCAACGGGCAGGTTCTGGGTTCAGGCACCGATGTCTGGCGGCTCAGCGAGGAAATGCGGGCCGGAACGATCTCGCCGGAACAGTTTTCGGCGGCGGAAGCGGCCATGAGCCGCTCGCCCGGAACCTGCAACACGATGGGCACCGCCTCGACCATGGCCTGCCTTTCGGAAGCAATGGGAATCACGCTTCCCGGAAATGCCGCCATTCCATCCGTGGATGCGCGCCGGCGCGTGCTGGCATTCATGAGTGGCAAGCGCATTGTCGAGATGGTGCATCAGGATCTGCGCATGTCGCGTGTCCTGACGCGCGGGGCCTTCGAAAACGCGATCTGCGCCAATGCCGCGATTGGCGGCTCAACCAATGCGGTCATTCACCTGCAGGCGCTGGCAGGCCGGGTCGAGGTGCCGTTCTCGCTCGACGACTGGAACCGTATCGGCCTCAATATTCCGACCATCGTTGACCTGATGCCTTCGGGACGCTTCCTCATGGAGGACTTCTTCAATGCAGGGGGCATGCAGGCGGTGCTGCGCAGGCTTCTGGATGCCGGGCGTCTTCACGGAGATTGCCTCACTGTGAACGGGCGGACGATTGCCGAGAACAATGGCGCGATCCGGGTTCTCAACGATGAGGTCATCCGTCCCATGTCCGCCCCGCTTACCCATAACGGGGGGATCGTGGTGCTGCGCGGCAACCTGGCGCCGAACGGGGCGATCATCAAGCCGTCCGCCGCAACGCCATCCTTGATGACGCATCGCGGCGCGGCGGTCGTCTTCGAGGATATCGACGACTATCACGCAAGGATCGACGACCCCGATCTGGAGGTCGACGAAACCAGTGTCCTGGTTTTGAAGAATTGCGGGCCGCGCGGCTATCCGGGCATGCCGGAGGTCGGCAACATGGGGCTTCCGCGCAAGCTGCTCCAGAAGGGCGTGACCGACATGGTGCGCATTTCCGATGCCCGCATGAGCGGCACGGCCTATGGCACGGTCATCCTGCATGTTTCACCGGAGGCAGCCATCGGCGGCCCGCTCGCGCTGGTGGAAAACGGGGACATGATCTCCCTCGACGCATCGGCGAACTCGATCGTGCTTGAGGTATCGGACGAGGACCTTGCGCGCCGCAGGGCAAGCTGGGTGCCGGCGGCCACGCCGGCCGGTGGTTTCGAGCGGCTGTTTTCAGATCAGATTCTGCAGGCGGATGAAGGTTGCGATTTCGAGCTTCTCAAGGGGCGGCGCGGCGCCGCCGTGGCACGGGACTACGTATGATGAAAGAGACGACCTTGTTGAAATGCGGAGTGGGCCGTGCGGACATGACACCGCCGGTGGGTATCCCTCATATCCTGTGGGGCGCGCGTACCGTCGATCTTGCCGAGAGCATTCACCTGCCGCTGCATGCGACGGCGCTTTGCCTTGAAAACGACGGGACAAGACTTCTGGTCTGCGACCTTGATCTGACGGGATTGCCGACAAGTGTCTGCAACGAGATACGCGCGACGATCGAGAGGGAAACGGGCGTTTCGGCCGCTGATATTTCCATAGGGGCCACGCACACGCACAGCGCACCGGTCTGGAATGCGGAGACGACAAACGGTCTGTCGCCGGACATGCCCGGCATGGACCTGATGCCGGCATGGCGCGAGAAGTCTCTGCAGGCCATCCTTTCGGCGTGCCGCCTGGCGGTTGAAAGCCTGCAGCCGGCCCGCGTTGCCTCCGGCTATGGTGCAAGCGAGGTCACGCTGAACCGGCGTTTCTCCACCCCTGAGGGGCGAATAGTGGTCAGCCCGCATCAGGGCGGGCTGCGCGACACGACGATAGCGCTCCTGCGTTTCGACGATCTCGACGGCAACACGATCGCGAGCGTCGTGGGCTACGGCACGCATCCTATCGTGCTTGCTCACCAGAATACGGCGATCAGCGCTGAATTTCCCGGAGCCCTGAAAGAGGGCGTCGAAAAGCTCGTCGGCGGTATCTGCCTGTTCCTGCAGGGCAGCGCGGGCGACCAGATCCCGTTCGAAGCCCTGAGCGGCGACGTGCGGCTTGCCGAGCGGATCGGCAACCGGATCGCGGCGGATGCCGCAACTGCGCTTACCGCGATGTCTCCGATGAACTACCGCATGGACTATAGCCACGTGGTGGAATCCGGAGCCCCGCTCGGTGTTCAGAAGAAGACGGTGCTTGCCGACAATCCCGCGTCGATCCGCGTGGCGGAAGCCGTTGCCGAACTGCCCGTAAAGCCGTTCGAACCCATCGATGTTCTGGAAGAACGCGCGGCTGCAACCAAGGCGGAACTCCATGCGCTGAAGAACAATGGTGCGGACCACGAAACGCTTGCCGATGTCCATTTCCGGGCGCGGCGCGCCGACATCATGCTCGTCATGGCGCAGCGCGTGCAGAATGTTTCATCGGTGCCGATCCCGATACGCGCGTTGCGCATCGGCGATGCGGTGCTGGTGTCGGCTCCGATGGAGATCTTTTCGGCAACGGGGCTTGCCATCCGCGAGGCTTCGCCCTTCGCAATGACCTTTGTTGGAGGCTACACAAACGGCACCGAAGGCTATCTGCCACCAGCCGACTGCTATGCAGAGGGCGGCTATGAGGTGGAGCTTGCCTGCTATGTCTCGAAGGATGCCGAAGCCGTTTTCCGGCAATCCGCCATCGAACTGGTGAAGTCGCTTCACACCGCCTGAAGGCGCCAAACTGCTGAAGGACGCACCCGGAAGAGCGGATAAGCGCATTTCCGGGCGCATAAGTCTCCGATTATCCACAGTCTCCAGGGTCTTCCAGCCGCAATTCGGCGTATATCAATGGAAGCAAGCTGAAGGCCCCTGTGGCGGGGCGGTAGTTGGGTTGAACGCGATATGGCCAAGAAGTCCGCCGTCGGGCGGTCACAAAAGCCGAGCCTCAAGGACGTGGCAAAACTTGCCAATGTCTCCATGATGACGGTGTCTAATGTCATCAACGGGCGCATGGCCCGTGTTGGCGACGAGGTGACCGCGCGCGTGCGCGAGGCAATTCGCGAACTCAACTACCGGCCCCAACGCAGTGGCCGCAGCCTGAGGCTGCAAAAGGAATTTGCGCTCGGCCTGACCGTACTGCACCCCGACCGGCGCTTTCTCGATGATCCCTACATTACCCAGGTTGCCGCCGGGATGAGCAATTATCTCGCCACCATAGGCTACAGTCTCATGGTGAACGGGTTGCGCAGCCCGGAGGCACTGGACACGCTGATGGAGCGCAGCTTCGGCTGTGACGGGTTTGCCGTCATGGTCTCGGGTGAACGCGAACAGAGGGTGCAGGTCTATAGAAAGCTCGCGCAGTTGCCGCCCCCCATGGTCGTCATCCAGGACGAACCTCCTCCGGACCTGCCTGAAGTCTCTTCGGTCCGCCAGGACGATGGTGCAGGGGCAAGAATGCTTGTCGAACGACTGCTCGACAAGGGAGCCAAGCGTATTTTGTTCGTAGCTTCCCGGCAGGTTTGGCCGGCCATGGAGCGACGGGCGGCCGCTGCGGCTGCGGCTGCGGGAAACCGGGCGGGCATCGACTATCTGTCCTGTAGCGAAGACGATTTCGAAGCATCCATCGACGAGATCGAATCGTGGTTGCGAAGCCACCCGAACACCGATGCGGTGATGGGCGGCAACGATCAGCTTGGCCTAGCGGCAATGCAGGCTGCAGAGCGATGCGGGCTCTCCGTTCCCGGCAACCTCATGGTGACCGGGTACAACGCCTTCCTGTTCCAGAAGTTCTCCAAGCCAACCCTGTGCAGCGTTGCCTCCCCTGCCTATGAAATCGGTCAGGAAATCAGTAAGATACTCATCGGCCTGATCGACGCGGAAGGGGCAGAAGCTCAGCATCTTCTGATGCCCGTCAGCGTCGTCGAAGGCGGTTCCATTGGCTGATCGGGAGCGCAGTTTTGCAACTTTTTGGATGTCCGCCGTCAGCATCGATGACAAGGCTTCAATGAGGACTGGGGACTAGCAGTCCTGCCGACAGAACGAAGATAAAACGAGAGCCTCGCTTGAGAGGAATCATCGGCATTCGGCTCCCCAAGCGTGGACCGCCGGATCGCGGAGTTTTCCCCCTTGATCACAAGGGCGGACTGGCAGCGCCATGGGGCGCACTGCGATCAGGTGGTTATACCGGATCACACCATGGGCCAGCACTCGCTATATTGTCTACGACGCTCCCTCATCATTTCACGGACTCTTCATGCAAATCGGTTTTTCCAGTCTCGACAGGATCTACGAGCTATGGGACGACCTTTCCGCCTTCGACGCGGTGGATATACAGGCGTCGCGCAGGTTTCTGCTGGAAGAGATCTGCGCCATGGTGGATGCGCAGAATGCGGACTGGATCGGCTGCGTGCGGCTGGACTGGAACCAGGGCGGCGATCCGATGAAGGGATGGCGGCCCCGCAGTCTCTTCACGCTGAACCCATGCGAGTTCACCAGTGAGGCGATCGACCAGGCCTTTGCGGAGATGGACGAGGGCGAACCGGACATCACCACGAGGCGCAATGTGGAACTGGCCGGAACGTTCCGGGTCCTGCTGTTGAGCGAACTGGCAACGCCGGAGTGGTTCGAAGGGCCGTCCTATCTGCGCTACTACAAAGCCCTGGACCGGCACGATTCCATCTGGGCGGGCATTCCCGTGAGCGCCGACGCGGAGTTGCAAATCGGGTTCCACCGCAGCTTCGAAAAGACGCCGTTCTCCCGCGAGGATCAGGCCCTGATCTTCCATGCGCTGCGCGGGCTTCGCTGGTTCTACCGGCACCAGCTGCTTGGCGAAGGGGTTGGTGTCGCCTCGGCACCACTCACCCCGACCGAACAGCTCGTCCTGCAGGGGCTGCTGCTCGGTCTGACAGAGAAGCGCATCGCGGAGCAGAACAACCAGAGCCCGCATACCACTCATGACCATGTGAAGCGGATCTTCCGCAAATATGGTGTTTCCAGCCGCTCAAGCCTGATGGCTCTGTGGCTCGGTAAAGGCCTGATATCGAACAATAACCCCTAAACAGGGGATACAACTCCCTCCCCCTCCGACGCCATAAGCGGCTTGTGAAAACGACTTGCGCCGCAGGAGAGCCGTGCCGGCTTTCCTGCGGCGCGCCGTCACATGACCTGACGGTGCGGCTCGAGGGAGAAACCATGGCCATGATCGACACGACGTCTCGCGCACCTTGCGAAGCGCTACATGACACGTCGAGCCGTGCAGAAAGGCCCTGGGCTCGCAGGCATGAAAGCCGCCAGAAAGCCCGCCGGACGAGTCCCGCGCGCCGGTGTGCCGTGCGGCTTCTCGCCTCGACGGCCCTGTGCGCCGCGTCGCTCATGACCTTGTCCGTCGAGACGGTACAGGCGGCGACCTATGCGGTTACGCAGGCAACGGATGACGGAAGCGGAACGGTCGCAGGGTCGCTGAGTTGGGCCATTGCCAGGGCGGGTGCCAGCGGCGACGTGATCGAGATCGATCCCGCCGTCGCGACCATCGCCGTGTCGGGCGGATTGCCGGCATTTTCGGCAAACGTCACGGTCCGTGCAAGCGCCCCGGTCGAGATCACCGGCTCTCCCTTCGCCGCATCCGGCACATCGCTGGTGCTGTCGGGCGAGTCGTCCACCAATGCACTCACCGCCGCCTTGTCGGGCACTGCGGCCGGCCGGAATGGGGGCAACGGTGGCAACGCAACAGACGCTGCCGCCAGCACTGCGGGAGATTCTGGCACGACAGCCGTTACGGGGAGCGGGGTTTCGCTGCGGCTGACCGGGTCCGCAACCGGCGGCAACGGCGGTTCAGGCGGCAATGGCGCCTATGACTCCGTCAATGCGAACGCCAGCGGCGGCGGAGCTGGCGCCGCCGCCGTCTCCGGCAGCGACGGCATGATCGAGAACCGCGGCACACTCACGGGCGGACACGGTGGCAACGGAGGCAATGGCGGCTTCCGTCACTCCGACAATGGCGGGAGGGGCGGCAATGGCGGTGCGGGTGGGGCCGGCATCGCGGGCAGCAACCTCACCATCGAAAACTCCGGCACGATCACCGGTGGCGCGGGAGGTCAAGGGGGCGCGGGCGGTAGTTCCATAATGGCCAGCACGGGGCCTGCCGGAAACGAAGGTGTCGGCGGGACCGGCATCTCCGGCTCAGACCTGACGATCGTCAACAGCGGCACGATTGCCGGCGGGCTCTCCGGCGACGGCGTCCGCGCCAATGCCATCGAATTCACCTCAGGCACCAACACACTGGAGCTACGATCCGGTTCAACGATCACCGGCAATGTCGTCGCGGGTGGCGGGAGCGACACACTTGTCCTGGGAGGAGATACCAGCCCTGGCGCGAGCTTCGATCTGGGCGATATCGGCACCAAATACACCGGCTTTGAAGCCATGTCGAAGACAGGCAGCTCCGCCTGGACCATGACCGGCACAGCCGGTGCCGCGCTCGGAGACCTGACGGTTTCAGGCGGCTCGCTCAACCTCGACGGGGCAACGGCGAGCGTAAGCAATTTTCACGTGGCGGATGGCGACGCGACGGTCTCGAACGGGTCCGGCATCAACAGCTACCGCATCTACCTGGGCGGCCAGGTGGGAAAGACAGGCACGTTGACCGTTTCGGGAAGCGGAACGTCGCTGAACAGCTCCAATAGTGCCTATCTCGGCTATGCGGGCGGTGATGCCGGGAGCCTGACCATCTCGGAGGGCGCCAGCCTGACCACCGGTTACAATGCCTTTCTCGGCGAGGCGGCGAACAGCACCGGTACCGTCAACGTGACGGGTGCGAACTCTTCCTGGTCAATTGATGATGATCTCCGCGTCGGGTACCGGGGCACCGGCTCGCTTTCCATAGCGGAAGGGGCTGCGGTGTCGGTCGGGGAAGAAACCTTCGTCGGCAACCTGGGTGGTTCAGAGGGCACACTCAACATCACCGGACCGGGATCGTCCATGACCGCGAATGCCAACATGGTCGTTGGCTCCAGCGGCAACAGCAAGGGCACGGTGAACATCGTCCAGGGCGGCGTCCTCGCGACATCGAAGTTGCTGATCCTGGGAGACGGGAGCGGTTCGAATGCCACGGTCACGGTGCAAGGCACAGGATCGTCGATCAATGCCGCCAGCGTTGTGACCATCGGCCAGAACGGGCAAAGCGCCACCTTGACCCTGACCGACGGCGGCGCATTGAACTCAGCCTCGACCGTCTATGTGGCGCGCTTCAGTGGCGCGGGCGTCCTGAACATCGGCGCAGCCGCCGGTGAAACCGCATCCGCCGCCGGCACCCTGACCGCGAGTTCGCTCACCTTTGGAAACGGTAACGGATCGCTGGTCTTCAACCACACAGACAGCGCCTACGCCTTCGCCACCGACATCGTCAGCAGGGGGACGATCGCGGCCCATGCGGGGACCACGACCCTGACCGGCAACAACGCCGCCTTCACCGGTAGGACAGTGGTGAACGGCGGAACGTTGCGCGCAGGCGGCGCAAACGCATTCGCCGACAACACCCAATACGCGATCAATGGCGGCACCCTCGACCTCGCCGGCCATGACCTGACGATGTCGCTGCTGTGGGGCACCGGCGGCACTCTGACCAGCACCGACTCTGAGGCCGATCTCGTTCTGGATCAGGACGACGTCACCGGATTTTCCGGCGAAATCACCGGCCTGGGCACCTTCACGAAAACGGGTTTCGGGACCGTGTTCCTGCGCGGCAACACGACCGTTTCCGGCACGATCGGCGTTGATGAGGGCATCATCAGCATCGGTGGCGGGAAGACCATGACAAGCGGGCGCGGTGCGATTACCGCAGCCGGCACAAGCGATGCCGAGTTCGAGATTTCCGGTGCGGGAACGCTATGGACCATCGGCTCGGACCTGACTCTGGGCGAGACCGGCGGCAGCGGAAGCGGCAACCTGTGGATTTGGGATAAGGCCGTGGTCAACGCCGCGAGCCTCGACGTCGGAAGCTCTTCCCGCGCAAGGGTCACTGTCGCGGGGGCCGGCAGCCGCTTGTCAATTGCAACCGCTGCGGCGGTGGGAAGCGGCGCCGGCGGGCAGGGAATGCTTGTGTTGTCGGACGACGGCGTTGCTGAAATCGGCGGCGGAACCGGGACGCTGGAACTCGGCAAATCGGCCGGCTCAAGCGGCACGCTCGTCTTCGGCTCAGAGGAAGGCGCGACGCCAGTCGGCGCGGGGACGCTGCTGGCCGGAACGGTTGCTTTCGGCGCGGGTGACGGCAGCATCGTCTTCAATCACGGGGATGCGGCCTATGACTTCTCAGCCGACGTCACCGGCGACGGCACGCTCGCCTTCCGGAACGGCGAGACGCTGCTCTCGGGTGACTATTCCGGCTTTACCGGTTCGGCCGAGATCTACCGCACCGGTGCGGCACGGCTTCAATCGAACTTCACCGGCGATGTCGGACTGCACTCGGGTGTCGTCTATGCGCTCGACACCACGCTTGCCGGCAGCTTTACCGTCAACGACGGCGCCCTGCTCCATGGCAACGGCACGATCGGCGGTCTGTCGCTGGCCTCGGGGGGAACGCTTGCGCCCGGCAACTCGATCGGGACCATCAATGTGGCCGGCGACGCCTCCTTCGGCCCGGGAAGCATTTACGCCGTCGAGGTGGACGATACCGGCGCGAGCGATCTGACGACGGCGACTGGACGCATCGACCTGACGGGCGGAACGGTCAATGTTTCGCTGTTGAGCGGAAGTACGGCTCCCCTTGCCCCGTCGACCAGCTACACGATCATGACCGGCGCTGGCGGCGTCTTCGGGAGTTTCGACAGCGTGACGGAGAGCTTCGCTTTCCTGGATGCAACGCTCGTCTACCAGCCGAATGCGGTGGTGCTTGAGCTGACCCGCAACAGCGCGAATTTCGCCTCGCAGGCACGGACCGCCAACCAGTTGGCCGTCGCCACGAGCCTCGACGGTCCGGCAACCTCCGCCACGCTCTATGGCGCGCTGATCGGCCTCGACGCCGCGTCGGCCCGCGCCGCCTATGACAGTCTGTCCGGTGAAATCCATGCTTCCTTGCCGGCGATGTTCGTGAGCGAAAGTGGCCGTCTGCGCGATGCCGTGACCAACCGCATTGCCAGCGGCTTCGACAGCCTCGCCCAAAACAACGGCGAGGCGGCTCCCTCGACAGCGCAGGAGCCTCTCACGAACCTGCAGATCTGGAGCCAGGCTCAGGGCGCCTACGCGATGTTCAATGGTGACGGCAATGCCGCCCGGCTTTCGAGCAGCACCGGTGGAGGGCTGTTCGGTGTGGAATCCAGCCCGACGCGGGATATCAGGCTCGGCCTCCTGGCCGGCTTCGGGCGGTCAACGGCAAGCGTCGACAACCGCGGATCAAGTGCTACGGCGGAGAGCTTCACGCTTGGCGCCTATGGCGCGGTTCGCACCGGCGCACTTCGCGTCGACGCCGGTGTCTCCCACAGCTGGCATCAGGTATCGACCAGCCGTCGCGTCGCCTTCGGGGGCATCGACGAGACCGTCACCGCCGACTATGGATCGCGCACCGCACAGGCCTTCGCGGACCTCTCCTATCGGGTCGAGACGCCCTGGCTCGGACTTGAGCCCTACGCCGGCCTCGCGGTGGTTCATCACCATGCCGGCGCCATAGAGGAGACCGGATCCGCCGAAGTGGCGCTTTCTGGCAAGGCCTCAGGGCAGTTCTTCGGGACAACGAACCTTGGCATGCGCCTGTCGAAAACCCTGGCGACGCGCGATGGCATGACCACCGAGCTGACCGGACGCCTCGGCTGGCAGCATGCCATCGGCAGCGTCACGGCCGACCGGCGCCTCGCCATTGCGGGCCTGGACAGCTTCTCCGTCCAGGGAGCGCCCATCGATCGCGACAGCGCACTCCTGCAGGCCGGCGTTCGCTTCAACTTCAGCGACCGCGCAAAGGTCGGCCTCACCTATCAGGGGCGCTTCGGGCGAAATGCCGTGGAACAAGGCGCCAACGCGAGACTTGAGGTTCGCTTCTAGCGAACCTGCGGTCCTGCGCGCTGGATCAGGCCGAAGGACTGCGTCGCGCTGGGATGACCTGCCACGGGTAATTTCCTCCACTTGGGACTAGAGTTCGGCCTCGATTGAAGGACGGACAGATGAAGAGAAAGCGGTTTGCGGACAAGCAGATCATTGCGGTTCTGTGAGAGCACGACGCGGGAGCGAAGGCGGGCGACCTGTCCCGCAAGCACGGGATCTCGGAGGCGACGCTGCATAACTGGAAAGCGAAGTATGGCGGGATGGACGTGTCCGACGCCAAACGGCTGAAGGCTCTTGAGGACGAGAACGCGAAGCTGAAGAAGCTGCTTGCCGATCAGATGCTCGAAGCCTCGGCACTTCGCGAGCTTCTTTCAAAAAATGGTAGGGCCCGCCGCGAAGCGCGAAGCCGTCGCGCATGTGAGGGCCGTGATGGGCCTGTCGGAGTGGCGGGCCTGTTCCTTTGTCGGTGCCGATCGCAAGATGATCCGCTACCGATCCCGGCGCCCACCGGAGACGGAACTGCGCGGTCGGCTGCGTGATCTCGCCAATGAGCGCCGGCGTTTCGGCTACCGGCGGCTTTTCATCTTGCTGCGGCGGGAGGGCGAGCCGTGCGGTATCAACCGCATCTATCGGCTCCATCGCGAGGAAGGGCTCACCGTGCGCAAGCGCCGGGTACGGCGACGGGCCCGTTGGCACACGTGCTCCGATCCTGGTCGAGGCGCGGCCCAATGCCCGCTGGATTTCGTCCATGATCAGTTTGCCTGTGGCAGTCGGTTCCGCGTGCTCAACATCGTCGATGACGTGATGCGCGAATGCCTGGGAGCGATCGCGGACACCTCGATCTCCGGTAGACGTGTCGCACGGGAACTGACCGACCTGATCGGCCGCCGCGGCAAACCCGGAATGATCGTATCCGACCACGGCACCGAGTTCACCTCGAACGCCATCCTCGCCTGGTCGAAGGATCACCGGGTGGAATGGCACTACATCGCCGCCCGGCAAGCCGATGCAGAATGGCTTCTGCGAGTCTTTCAACGGCTGCATGCGCGGCGAGTTTTTGAACGAGAGCCTGTTCTTCGGCCTCGATCATGCCCGCACCGCCATCGCCGACTGGGTAGAGGATTCAACACCGCGAGGCCCCATTCCTCGCTCGCCTACCAGACCCCTGCCGCCTACGCCGGGCTCCTCACCGCAACCGGCTCCAGCAGCTACGCATATCGAAAGCTCCGCGCCTCCGCCGGTTGCTCACCCCGCGCCGAACGGCGTAACAGAAGCCGTCGAGGCTCTAATCAGCGCCGGATGAAAGTCCAGTGGCGGGTCATTATTTGTCATTTACATCAACTGGGGGATGTCTGTTAAATGCCGCATGCGGGGATCGGCGGAGGGGGGATCATGTTCGGGAAATCAGTTCGGATTTTTTTGGTTGATGGGACGCCGACTGGCCTTCTGACAGCAGAAGTCATGAATTGGACCGGGCATGCGCTTGTATTGCCACGCTCACGATTGGTCGAGGCATTGAATCGGGAGGAAGCTGGCCGCACTGGCGTCTACCTTTTGATGGGGGAAGACCCAGAAAACCCGAGCCGCCAAATGATGTATGTCGGCGAGGGAGATACGGTCAAAACCCGCATCAAGAGCCATGCGACTGACGATACGAAGGACTTCTGGACACACGCCTGCATATTCACATCCAAAGACAAGAACCTGACGAAAGCCCATGTCCGCTATCTGGAGGGGCGCTTAATAGAATTGGCAGAAACTGCCGAGCGGGCGAAAGTTGCAAATCTCAAAGGGGCCAGTATCAGCTCATTCCTTCCGGAATCAGATACCTCGGACATGGAATATTTCCTTGCCCAAATTGAAGTGATCCTTCCCGTCGTCGGCATTGACGCATTGCGACCAAAGGCCCGCCGTCCGCGCCCACCTGCCGCCTTGGAAGGGCAGACAAACCTCTCCATAATTTCTGAGCCATTGGAATTGGAGCTATCGTCGAAGAAACATGGATATAGGGCCACCGCGCTCGAGAACGATGGCGAATTGACCGTATTGGATGGTTCCCAAGCCTTGGCTCAGCCGATGCATACCCGCAACGACTATGCAGGCTTGCGCCAGCAGCTCATCGACGATGGACTGCTTGTTCAGGACCTGAACAACGAAAACTTCTTGGTGTTTGCGGCAGCCGTTGTCTTCAAGAGCCCCAGTGCCGCGGCGTCGGTGATCAATGGCCGCAATTCCAATGGGCGAACGGAATGGGTCGTTAAGACGACGGGACAGACTTTAAAAGCCTATCAGGATGAAGCCCTGAAATCTGTGGTCGATGACGACGATAGCGGCCAACGAATGGGCGATGACATTGCGCCAAAATAGGTTTTGGGATTCAATATCCGCTAGACAAATCATGAGAGCGATTGAGTGACCTGCCCCCCGGTTGACGTTGCCCCAGTGAATTAATCCAGGTTGAAGTAGGCTCTGGCCCGACGAGAAGGACCAGAGATGAAGCGCAACCGGTTTTCCGAAGAACAGATCATAGGCATATTGAAGGAGCACG